>CAVTTO010000008.1:0-538581 GCA_963737725.1 uncultured Actinomycetota bacterium | reverse complement strand
TCTTGTGTCACCGGTCCCACTGGACTTCTTCGCGTACCCGCTCAGATCGGTCAACGGCGCACCCGATAGCGCAGGTGAAGCACCCGGTTGCCCTGAATCACCACGTCAGGATCCTCCAACAGGTGCTGCGCGTGGACCGACCCGAAGTAGCGCTTGCCGGACCCGAACACGACGGGTACGACGTCCATGCGCACCTCGTCGATCAGGCCCGCGGCAAGCACCTGGCCACCGACGTCGCCGGCGGCGACCTCGACCATGCGGTCACCCGCAAGCTCCTGCGCCTTGGCCACGGCTGCCTCGACGCCGTCGACGAAGTGAAACGGCGCCTCGGGGTCCCAGCCCTCGGGCTTCGGCCGGTGCGTCACGACGACCACGTGGTCGATCCCGCCCGGAGGCTTCCCGTCCCAGCCGTCCGTCATGTCGAAGACGTGGCGGCCGACGATTGTCGCCCCGATCTGGTCCCAGTACGGCCGGGTGTAGTCGTAGGACGTTTGCGACACCTTCAACTCGCCGCTCTCGTCCAACGGCACGTCACCGCTGAGCAACCAGTCGAACAGGGGTCCGGGCTGGTCGTTCTCGTCCGCGATGAAGCCGTCTACCGACACCGAGCTGTACATGACTACTTTGCCCATGGGCGCTCCTCTGCTTTGGGATGCCCTCAGGTTAGAGTTTCGTGGGCTGTCGCTCTTGTAGGAAATCAATCGGCCGGCAGCGGCCAGCTGTCCAGCACGTGGCCGGGATGTTCGCGCAGGAACTGCCGCCGGACTTCGACGTCCGCACGATCTCGTCTCGATCCGACCTCTTGACTCGATGCCTCGTTTCTGGCCTGATCGAATGCCGAACGGAAGGGGCCACACGGGGTGGAGCGGTGTTGAGGTTCAGTGAGCCAAGGACTACGAAACGACAGGCCCTGATCTGCGGAAACGCAAGGTAAGGGTCTGCCCGTTGACAAGGCCTATTGGCCTGAGTCCGCGTGGCAGTTCGCCCTGGCTGACCCGGTCAGGCATGGCCAACCTCGCCTCAGGTCGACGGCTGCGACTCGAGTCCGCCTTCCGCCTGGGACCCTCGCCCCCATGCCTCGGGACTTTGGGCTCTCACGCCACGCCCGCAGTGGGTCGAGGCTGTCCTCAGACCCAGTCCGAGGAAGCGCCCGCTATGCCCGCAGGAACGTTCTACGACACAGGCGCACCGACCATCGAGGTGTGCATCTACCGAAACGACCAGCTCCTGGCGCGGGAGCTCTGCGAGAGCGAGGAGGAGGCGGCGACGGTCGTGGAGCAGTGGTCCGACGTCGAGAACGTGTACGTCCTCGTGGACGACCTCTCCGCACACCACAGCCCGGGAGACATCCTCGCTCCCGACGAACTCCTCATGAGTGACGACGAGGACTACTCCATCGACTCGGCGACGATTCCCGGCTGCGGGACAGAGTAGGAGCTCGCCATGAACCTAGGAGCCATGCGGGAGACCGCCCGCGCGCTGGTGGCCCGTGGCAAGGGCGTTCTCGCTGCGGACGAAAGCAACCCAACGATGGCGAAGCGTCTGGCCGACGTGGGCCTGGAAGTTGACCGAGCCTCGCCGGAGAGACGACCGGGAGATCTTGTTCACCACCGACGGACTGGGGGAGCACATCGGCGGCGCATCCTCTTCGACGAGACGGCCCGGCAGCAGGACCGTGAGGGCACACCGTTCCCGGAGCTGCTGCAACGTCGGGGGATCGTGCCCGGGATCAAGGTCGATCGGGGCACCCGGCCGCTCGCCGGCTTTCCCGGCGAGGTCGCCACCCCGGGACTGGACGGGTTGCGCGAGCGCCTCGAGGAGTATGCGGCGCTCGGACTCCGGTTCGCCAAGTGGAGGTCCGTCATCCACATCGCTGACGGCCTGCCGTCGACCACCTGTGTCGAGGCCAACGCCCACGAACTGGCCCGCTACGCGGCGCTGTCGCAGGAGGCCGGGCTGACGCCGATCGTCGAACCCGAGGTGCTGATGGAAGGACCCCACGACCTCGGCACCTGCGCAGCGGTCACCGAGCGGGTCCTTCGTGAGGTGTACGAGCAACTGAGCGACAACGGGTCGTGCTCGAGGCGACCCTCCTCAAACCGAACATGGTGCTGCCGGGCACCGAGTCGGACTCCCAGGTCAGCGACGATCAGATCGCACTCGCCACGCTCGAGGTTCTGCGCCGGGCAGTGCCCGCGGCTGTGCCCGGGATCTTGTTCCTCTCCGGCGGTCAGAGCGATGTGCAGGCGACCGCGCGGCTGGACGCCGTCAACCGGCTGGCGCCGCAGCCGTGGGAGCTCAGCTTCTCGTTCGGAAGGGCGCTCCAGGCTCCGGTCCTGAAGGCTTGGGCCGGAAAGGACGCGAACCGCCCCGCCGCCCAGGAGGCTCTGCTGAAGCGGGCGCGGCTGAACGGCGCCGCCCGGCGCGGCGCCTACACGGCTGACCTCGAGGCGTCCGCGCCCGTCGGAGCAGCGATCGTCGCTCCCCGCTGAAGTCGGCCGCATTGACCCGAACCGTCCGAACGAGGCCGAACTATCCAGCCATAAAGGCGCTCGGCGCCCCGTCCACTGCTCGGTAGGCGATACGGAAGCGATGATGGAGGGTCGCAGCAGAAACTGGGGCGGGTGTGCGCTCAGGTCTGTCGGTCCCATGCTGCCTGCAGGCCATCGCTTCCGGCAGGGCGCTGGACAACCGCAGTGTGTGCCTCCTGGCGCGCGCCTCACCCAGGTATCCGACAATCGAGGTCCGATCGGCGGAGATGTGCTTGACCGTCGATGCTCGCTGGCCGTCGCGCAGACGTCGGTCGCCGATCACGAGCGCAAGTCACTCAGGTCTTGCCCAGGTATTCCGGCCATCCAGAGATATCGCTGACTGACCTGCGCTCTCCACGGATCGGGTGGCCGCAGCCCACCTGTCCCCAAATAGGCGAAGGGCCCTTGAGAGTATGAGTCGCAAGGGCCCTTCTGTGATCGGTACCGGTGACGCTCCCGATCGGCGACTCTTGTTCTCTGGTCCCGGCGGCCTCGTCACCCTGCCGCCGCGAAGGGTCGCCCCTCCGTGTGGACCTTCTCTTCCGAGTCGTCCCGATCCCCCTTGCGGGGGTTCGTGAGGACAGTTCTACGCCCGGCCCAGGGCCGCCACAAGGGACTTTGGTCCCTGGTTTTCGCCGAGGCGATCCAGCGCCACCGCAACGCCAAGGTCGGACCTCAGCACTGCATCGCCGACGGCGGCACCGACAGCCTCGACGTCGAGAAGATGAAAGGCTCTTCCTCTCACTGGCCGGAGGTCTGCGGTCAGGGTTGCGATCGGGTCGCCTGCTGACATCTGCTGACGGCAGACCCCACCGGTTAGTAGGTTGACGTGCCTCTGACAGTCATTCCGGGAGCGTCCATGGACCAACCGCTGCGCGTGCTCGTGAGCGCAGGTGCCTCCGGAATCGGAGCCTCGATCGCCGAGCGTTTCCGGGCCTACGGCGCCAAGGTGAGCAATCCCACCGTGATGAGGCCGCCGTTCGCATCGCGACCCACAAGAAGCGGCCCTCACCACCTGGTGAGGGCCGCTTCTCTGTGACACCTGCTGACAGCAGACCTCACCGGTCGGTAAGTTGACGCGCCTCCGACAGTCATTCCGGGAGTGTCCATGGACCAGCCGCTGCGCGTGCTCGTGAGCGCGGGTGCCTCCGGAATCGGAGCCTCGATCGCCGAGCGTTTCCGGGCCGACGGCGCCAAGGTGAGCATCTGCGACCGTGATGAGGCCGCCGTTCGCATCGCGACCCAGACCGACCCGGCTCTGCACGCCGTGGTCGGCGATGTCGCCGACGCCGCTGACACGGCGCGCTGGGTGGCGGAAGTAGTCGACCTGTGGGGAGGTGTCGACGTTCTCGTCAACAACGCGGGCGTCGCCGGCCCGACGGCTCTTGTCGAGGACATCGACCCCGGTGCCTGGCGCGACTGCCTTGCGGTGACCCTAGACAGCCACTTCCTCATGGCCCGACTCGTCGTCCCGCACATGAAGAAGCAGCAATCCGGCGCGATCGTGAGCATCTCGTCCACGGCCGGGCTCTACGGCTACGGCATGCGCACGCCGTACGCCGCCGCCAAGTGGGCGGTCATCGGTTTCACCAAGTCGCTTGCCATCGAGCTCGGCCCTCTCGGCATTCGCGCCAACGTCGTGGCCCCCGGTGCCGTCGAAGGTCCCCGCATGGGCCGGGTCATCGAAGCCGAAGCCGCCAAGCGGGGGGTCTCGGCTGACGCCGTGCAGCAGGAGTACGTCGAGAGCCAGTCGATTCCACGCTTCGTCAAGCCCTCGGAGATCGCCGACATGTGTGCATTCCTGGCCTCACCACAGGCCTCGATGGTCAACGGCCAGGTGATCGCGGTGGACGGCAACACGGAGACGTTCCACATCACGTCCCGCTGACCCGGCGTCTTCGCCAGCCGGGTCGTCCTCCGTCGTACTGACGGAGTCGACGTCATTCGGTAGGGTTGACCGAACAATCAGTCAGGAGCCCTTCGATGGATCCGAGCGACGTGGCAACCGAGATCGCTTCCCCGACCCACACGCCGGAGTCGAGAGCCAGCCAGAAGCCGCCGACCGCCACGCGCAGCCTGCCTGGCATCGCCTACACCGATCCCGTGCTGTACCAGCAGGAGCTCACCGAGGTCTTCGAGCGCGCGTGGATCCTCGTCGGCCACATCTCCGAGCTGACCGAGCCGGGCCAGTACGTCACCGCGAACGTCGGCCGCGAGCCGGTCCTCGTCATCCGCGGCCACGACGGCGAGCTGCGCGCGATGTCGAACGTCTGCCGGCATCGGGCGTCGACGATCCTCGAGGGCACCGGTCAGACCCGCTCGGTCATGCGCTGTCCGTATCACGCGTGGACCTACGAGCTCGACGGTCAGCTGGCGGCGGCACCGTCCGGGCAGGGATTCGCCTGCCTCGACCGCGATCAGGTGGCCCTGCCGCAGTTCCGGGTGAGTGTGGCCGGAGGCCTGGTGTTCTGCTGCATCGACCCCGACCAGATGTCGCTGGAGGAGATGCTCGGCCCGGTCGCGCCGTATCTCGAGTGGCTCAACACGGCCGGACTCACGGTGCATCGCGACGACCTCGGGGCGCGGTGGACCGAGGACTTCGACGAGAACTGGAAGGTCCTGGCCGACAACTACTTCGAGGACTACCACGTCCCGGTCGCGCATCCCACGCTCGTCCGCCTCGTCGACGTCAGCAAGACGATCGGCGACAACAACGCGTGGTGCGAGTGGTCGCGCGTGCCCTATCGCACCCGCCCGTCTCGCGACCCCCGCGAACGCGAGTACCAGAGCCTGATCCGCCGGATGCCCGGCATGCCGGAGGAGTTCGAGGGGTGGATGGGCCACGTCTGCATCTGGCCGACGACGTTCATGGAGATCTACCCCCATCACGTCGACACCTGGCAGCTCGAGCCGACAGGCCTGCTCACGACCCGAGCCACCACGATGACGCTGGTGCATCCCGACGAGGACGACCAGGCCAAGAAGGCGCGAGAGCTGATGCGTGAGCTCAACGTCGACATCATGGGCCAGGACGTCGACATCACCACCCGTGTGCAGCGCGGCGTCCAGGCGCCGTCGTACCACTCGGGCATCCTCAACGACGAGCAGGAGTTCTCGGTGATCCGCTTCCAGCAGCGGCTGCGCGAGCTGCTGCCACGGATCGCCGAGCTCGAGGCGACGGCCACGGGGGAGCGCAGCGTTGCTTCATCCTGACGCCTGGCTCTTCCTGCCTCCGGAGGTCGAGGCGCTGGTGCCGCCACTGCTGGCCCGCCTCGCGGCCACCGGGGGCGGTTCGCCGGACGACGTCGAGCGCGACCTGCGGTATCGCATCGAGACGCTGGTCCTCGAGGGCGACGCCGAGCAGTGGCGGGCATTCCTGCGCGAGGCGACCGAGATGGTGGCCGAGTACGCCGGCGAGGACGCTCGAGGCGCGCACGGTGCTCGCCTCGATCCTCGACGACCAGTTCTTGCTCTCCCGCGCCGTGGTCGACCTCGAGCTCACCGACCTCGAGGCGCGCGAGCACCTGGTCCGCGCCGGCGCGACGCCACCGCGCGGCAGCCGTCCTCACGGACGCTGATCCGGCAACCCGCTGAGTCTCCCAGCCACGCCGAAGCCCGCTGGGTGCAGCGATCAGTCGGCGGGCGTCGGCTCGATCTGCGCCATCAGCTCGGAGAGGTGGCTGCGCAGGTGCTCCTTGTGGCTCTGCTCCAGCTCCTCGAGGCGGCTGATCTCGGCAGCCTGCTCGGTCCGCTTCTGCTCGCTCTCGACGTGCACGCGCTCGGCCTCCGTGCGAGCGGCGGCCAGCAGCTGGTCTGCCTCCGCACGAGCAGAGGCCGTCAACCGGTCAGCCTTGGCCTTGCTCGCCGCGGCGAGCTGGTCCGCGTCCGCCTGCGCAGTCGCCACCAGCGAGGCCGCCTCAGCCTTCGCCTCGCCGATGAGCTCGTCCGCGCTGCGCGTGGCGATCTCCAGCAGCCGGACGGCCGCCTCGGTGCCGTCGAGCGTGGTCTGGTCCTCGGTGGCCGGTGTCGCCGCCTCGGCGTCGATCAGGTCTTCTTGCTGGTACATGGTGCCCCCCTCTAGGCATGGTTTCTCCGATGGCCCAGTGTGCGACGTTCCTGGAGGTGGAGTCGTGCTGCTCGGACAAAGGGGACCGAAGGTACGACGACCGGTTGACGACGGCTTCGTATCGATGGCCGATGACGCGACGCCGAACAGCCAGTTCGCCTCCAGCCGTACACACGTCCGGTCACGGTGACCACACGGCTCCTCCAGCGCACGGCGTATCGCCCACAGCGGGTGATCCGCCGCGGGGGAGCGTGCCCAAGACTCGACGTCACTCCGACCCACCGAGGAGACGTCCATGAGCGAACCTGTAGCTGCACCGGCAGTAGTCGATCGGCCCTCTCGCGCACGGTCATTCTCCGCGGTTGCCTGTCTGGTGATCGCGGCCTTGTTGACGGTCCCGGCTGCGGTCGCGTTCTGGGGCCAGCGCACCATCAACGACGCAGAGCGCTACATCGACACAGTCGGGCCGTTGGTGGATTCGCCAGAGGTGCAGGCGGCGGTCGCGACCAAGGTCACCGAGGCGATCCAGTCGCAGGTCGACGTAGAGGCGTTGATCAACCAGGTCTTCGCAGGGGTCATCACCGACCGACCGAAGCTCGAGGCGTTGGTGGGGCCGTTGGCGGGCGCTGTCAACGGGTTGATCGAGTCCCAGGTCCAGGAGTTCGTCGCCTCCGACGCCTTTGCCGACGCCTGGCGCGCAGCGAACGTCCGAGCGCAGGAGGCGTTGCAGCGGCTCCTCAAGGGCGAGGGATCGGGTGCCGTCTCGGTCCAGGGCGACGAGGTCGTCCTCGATGTGGGTGATGTCATCGACCAGGTGAAGCAGCGATTGGTCGATCGCGGGCTCACGGTCCTCGACCGGGTCCCGGTCCCAGACCAGGACCGGCAGATCGTGCTGCTCACGGCTCCGGAGCTGGACCAGGCGCGCACGATCTACGCTTTCACCAACCCGGTGGCGAGGTGGATGCTGCCGGTTGTCGCCCTGATCTATCTGGCCGCACTGCTCCTGGCCATACGCAGACCGAGGATGACGGTTGCGATCGGTGTGGCGCTGGCGCTGAATGCGCTGCTGGTGGCGTTTGCGCTCTCGTCCGGGCGTCAGCTTTTCATCAACGAGCTCTCGGGAACGGTGTTCGGGCAGGCGAGCTCGGTCTTCTACGACCAGCTCCTGTCCTACCTCGAGAGAGGCCAGCAGGTACTGCTGAGGCTGGGACTGATCTTGGTGATCGTCGGTTGGTTCGCAGGAGCAACGAAGACGGGCATTGCGACTCGCCGCTTCGTCGCCGGCGGTCTGGAGAACGTCGGAGCCGTGCTTGCCGACGGGCCCGTCGGCGTTGCCGGCGGTTGGGTGAGGCAGAACGCGGTCTGGCTGCGGATAGTCGTCGGAGTGCTCTCCGTCGTCGTGCTGCTCTGGGGCAACAACGTCTCGCAGTCACGGCTGTACTGGTCGGCGTTCTTCGTCCTGGTGCTGTTGGCCGTCATCCAGGTCCTCGTCGGAGCGGGACGGGGCTCGAGCGTGCCGGACACCGCCGCTCCGCCGGAGGACCCGGGAGACGAACCGGACGAGCCGACCGAACCCGTCGTCGGCTCGACGTCGGGCGCACGCGCCTGAGGCTCATCTCGTGTCGGGCTCCCAGCGCAGCAGGTCACCGGGCTGGCAGTCGAGTGCTTCGCACAGGGCCTCGAGCGTCGTGAAGCGCACTGCCTTGGCACGACCGTTCTTCAGCACGGCCAGGTTGGCCGGCGTGATGCCGACGCGGTCGACCAGCGCGCCGACGGACATCTTGCGCCGGGCCAGCATGACGTCGATGTCGACGACGATCGGCATCAGATCACCCCGTCGAGCTCGTCCTGGAGCTGGTGCGTCTCGCGGTCGAGGGCGACGGCCTGGCTGAGCAGCATCCGCAGCACCAGGACGATCAGGGCGACTCCGGC
Source organism: uncultured Actinomycetota bacterium (assembly GCA_963737725.1). GTDB lineage: Bacteria > Actinomycetota > Actinomycetes > Propionibacteriales > Nocardioidaceae > JANLYC01. The sequence goes on along the minus strand of CAVTTO010000008.1, from coordinate 530,052 downwards.
GACGGTCACCCCGACCCCGCCGAGCAGGAGCACCACGCCGGGGGCCACGTCCTCACCGGGTGCGAGCACGACGCCGAGCGCGAACGCCAACAACGACGCTGCGGTCACGGCGCCGATCACGACGTCGACGTACCGGAAGGCGGCGTGTGAGAACACCGTCCCGCGCCGCACCATCGTCAGCAGGCGCCACACGCAGACCGCGGACACCTGGATGGTCGCGATCCCCAGCACCACGATGACCAGGACCGGCACGCGCACCGCGTTGTCCACGTCGTCCATGTCGACGGCCAGCAGAGGCACCATCACCGCCTGGACGAACAGCGACCCGGCCAGGACCATCACGATCACGATGCGCAGCGCGAGCACGGTCAGCTGTCCCATCGAACCTCCCTCGATCGAATCACGATAGGAAGATATCGATAAACGATAGGTTCGTCCAGCGTTTCGTCGAACCAGGTCGGCTGACCGACGCAGCGGACCCGTCAGTGCTCCGGGCCGCTGGTGTCCTCCCCGACGGCTCGACCCGTCATCTCGGAGAACCGCACCCGGACGTACTGCCGCCGCAGCCCGCCGGCCCACGGAGACGGGTCGGTGGTCCAGGCGATGGAGTCCACCTCGTCGGGGTCCTCGATGCGCTCGGCCGGGCCGCGGACCACCACCGATCGGCCGCTCCGGGTCGCGGCGTCGAGCTCGTCGACCTCGAAGGCGACCACGGCCGAGGACCAGTCGTGCTGGCCCAGCACGCTGTACGCCGACGTGCGGAAGACGATCGACTCCCCGTCGAGCACGTAGTTCACGGGGACGATGTGAGGTCCGTCAGCCGTGCAGAGGGCAACCCTGCCGACGCTGCCGGCGCTCAGCAGCGCGACGCACTCGTCCGGGGAGAGCTCTCTGGGGACGGTCAATGACCTGGACCCGTCATGATCTTCTGCCGCTCTGACTCGTGAGCACCGCCCTTGCGCTCGAGCGTGGTGCAGGCCTCCTCGATGTCACGGGCGAGCGTGTCGACGTGCTCACGGCTCATCGTCTCCTTGACGAGCGCACGCATGATCGTGACGTCTTCAGCGTTGGGAGGAAGCGTGTAGGCGGGGACCATCCAGCCGCGTTCTGCCGAGAGCTGCCAGGCGATGTCGAACTCGTCGTACGCCTCCTCGTTGGCGAGACGGAAGGCGACGAGTGGGAGCCGTTCGTCGTCGGCACCGATCAGCTCGAACCGGCCCATGGCCTGCAGCTTCTCGGCGAGCACGTCCGCGTTGGTCTGCATGTGTTTCATGATGTAGGCGTAGCCGCCGCGGCCGTAGCGGACGAAGTTGTAGTACTGCGCCAGGACCATGGCGGACCCGGTGGAGAAGTTCAGGGTGAAGGTGGCGTCGGTCTTGCCGAGGTAGTTCTCCTCGAAGACGAGGTCGGGGGCCAGGTCGGACTTCTCGCGGAAGATCAGCCATCCGATGCCGGGATAGACGAGGCCGAACTTGTGCCCGGAGACGTTGATGGAGCGCACCTGCTCGAGACGGAAGTCCCACTCGGAGTCGGGGTACAGGAAGGGCCACACGAAGCCGCCGCTCGCACCGTCGACGTGCAGGGGGACGTCGAGACCACGGTCGTTCTTGATCTGCAGCAGCAGGTTGTTGATGCCGACGATGTCGTCCTTGTGCCCGGTGAACGTCGTTCCCAGCACGGCAGCGACGCCGATCGTGTTCTCGTCGACGTGCGGCGCGACGTCGTCCGGACCGATGGTGTACTTGCCCTTCTCCAGTGGCACGATCCGAGGCTCGACGTCGAAGTACCGGCAGAACTTCTCCCACACCACGTGGACGTCGGCGCCGAACACCAGGTTCGGGCTCGTCGTCGACTCGCCGGCGGCCTCGCGCCTCTTGCGCCAGTTCCACTTGAGTGAGAGCGCGCCGAGCATGATCGCCTCGGACGATCCCTGCGTCCGGGCGCCGGTCGTCTCACCCGGCGCGTGGAAGAGGTCGGCCAGCATCCGGATGCACCGCTGCTCGATCTCGGCCGTGCGCGGGTACTCCGCGTGGTCGATGAAGTTGCGATGCAGGTTCTCGGCGATGATCCGCTGAGCCTCGGGCTCCATCCACGTGGTCACGAACGTCGCCAGGTTGCGAGCAGGATCCCCCTCGAGCGCGAGGTCCTCGCCCACGAGCCGCATCGCGTCCTGGGCGCTCATCCCCTCGGTCGGGAACGTGCGGGTCGGTACCTCCTGAGTCGCGAAGCGATTGCCGAACAGGGCAGCGTCCGCGTTCTCGTCGGGTCTGGGCGTCATGGGCGTCTCCTCGGGTCGACGCGAGCACGTGCATTCAGGTTGTCGGGCAACCACAGCCAGAATTACGCGGGGGACGCTCACCCCGCACCACCCTTCACGGGTGAGCAGCCGGGCGGGACCGCCTCGCGCAGGGCGGTCACCTCAGGCGAGCAACGCCCCCACACCCAGCGCGACCACGCTGAGCGCTGCCAACATGGCCAGCAGCGGCCAGACCCATCTCAGGTAGGTGCCGTACGGGACGCGCGCAATGGCCAGACCTCCCATCACGACCGCGGAGGTGGGGATGAAGAGGTTCATGATCCCCGAGGCGCTCTGGTACGCCGTGACGACCAGGTCTGCCGGCACGTCGGAGAACAGGGCGAGCGGAGCCATGATCGGCATCGCCACGGTGGCCAGCCCGGACGAGGACGGGATCAGGAACGACAGCGGCAGGAACAGCAAGAACATGACGATCGCGAACCCGGCCTTGCCGACGTCGCCGAGCGCCTGCTCCGCCCAGTTCAGGACCGTGTCGGTGATCTGGCCGTTGTTCATGATCACCGTGATGCCCGCGCGCGATGCCGATGATCAGCGCCACCCCGAGCAGGTCGCGGGCGCCGTCGACGAACGAGCTCGTCAGGTCCTCCTCCGACAGCTTCCCGATCAAGCCGATCACGACGCTGAAGAGGATGAACGACGCGGTCATCTCGGGGAACCACCACCACAGCGTGGGGAGTCCGATGCTGAGGTCCTCCCACGGGATGACGCCGTACATCATGATGAGGAAGGCCAGGCCGAAGACCCCCAGGATCACCTTCTGCCGCCCGGTCATGACGGCTTCGCTCTCGGTCGCCACGCTGAACTGCTCGGCGTTCCTCTCGCGCATGTCGGCGATCACTGAGCGGGACGGGTCGGCCTTGACCCGGTCGGCGTACCTGAGGACGAAGAAGATCCCGATCGCCAGGCCGAGCACGAGCATGGCAAGTCGCAGCAGCAGGCCGTCACTGATGGACACCCCGGCGAAGCCCGAGGCGATCCCGGTGGCGAACGGGTTGATGGTCGAGCCGAACGTGCCGATGCCGCAGCCGAGGAGCACCACCGCAGCTCCGGTCAGGGCGTCGTAGCCGGCGGCGATCATCACCGCGATGACGAGCGAGTAGAAGGCGAGGCTCTCCTCGGCCATGCCGTACGTCGTCCCACCGAGCGCGAACACCGTCATCAGGATCGGGATCATCCAGCGCTCCCGCCCTCGCAGCCGCGCCACGAGGCGGTTGATTCCGGCCTGGATGGAGCCGGTCCGCATGGTGACGCCGAGGAACCCGCCGATCACGATGATGAAGAGGGCGACGTCGATCGCCCCGAAGAGCGTCCCGGAGTTGTAGTAGTTGATGTTGCCCTTGTTGTTCTCGATGCCGTACAAGCCGTTGATCGGCGCGGTGAGCGAGTCGACCAGGATGCGTGACGGGTGCGAGTCGACCTCGTGGTAGGTGCCCGGGACCGGGCTTCCGTCCTTGCCGACGTCGTACAGGCCGGCGGGCACGAACCAGGTCGCCAGCGCGGTCAGCACGATCAGCGCGAACAAGATCGTGTACGCCGACGGGAGCCTGAACCCTCGACGTGGCTTGGCATCCTCGGTCGTGGTCGTGTCAGCCATGGGTCTGTCCTCCGGGTTCGGTCGACAAGGTGACGGGTTCTTCGTCGTCGGCCCAGGGCTCCTCGGACTGAGGCACCTTGAATCCGACGAACCCGTACGCGACGTCGAGCAGTGGGCTGAGCAGGTTGAAGAAGCAAAACGGGAAGTACGCCGCCGTCGAGACGCCGAGCACGCCCGAGATGTAGGCGCCGCAGGTGTTCCAAGGCACCAGCACGGACGTGACCGTGCCGGAGTCCTCGACGGCTCGGGAGAGGACTTGAGGTGCCAGCCCGCGGCGGGAGAACTCCCTGCGGAACATCCGGGCGGGTAGCACGTCAGCGACGTACTGGTCACCGGCGATCACGTTGAGCCCGACACCGCTGGTGTTGACCGCGGCGATGAGCGAACCGCGCCGGCGGGTGCGCGACACGATCGGTTCGAGCAGTCGTTGCAGGAAGCCGGCGTGCTCCATCACGGCAGCGAACGACAGCGCACCGAGGACCAGCCAGATGGTGGTGAGCATGCTGGCCATGCCCCCGCGCGAGAACAAGTCGTCCACCTGTTCGACGCCGGAGTCGCTCACAAACCCCGTGGCCATCGCGGCATAGCCCGCCTTCACGCCTGTCGCGACCTTGCCCAGGCTCGGATCGTCGACGAACGCCACGACCGCGTCCCACTGGAGGAACGGTGCCAGCACGGCCGCGAACAGGGCAGAGCCGAGGATCGACAGGAAGGGCGGCATCCGCAGCACGGCCAGCACGATGAGGAACACGAGGGGCAACAGGCACAGCAGGGAGATGTCGAACGCCGACGCCAAGGCTGCACGTGCCTGGTCGGTGCTGACCTCCGCGTCCGGGTCGGCAGCGCGGCCCAGCACGATGAAGAGCAGCAGGCTGACGCCCAGGGCGGGCCCGGCCGTCCAGATCATGTTCCGGATGTGCTCGCCCACGGTGAGGCCGCCGCCGACCAGCCTCGGCACCAGGATCGTGGTCTCTGACAGCGGCGTCATCTTGTCTCCGAAGTACGCCCCGCAGATCACGGCACCGGCTGCGATGGCGTCGTCGAGCCCGAGGACGTTGCTCATGCCGACGAAGGCGACGCCCAACGTCCCCGCCGTCGTCCACGAGCTGCCGGTCACCATGCCGACGAGCGCGCAAATGACGGCCGTCGTGAAATAGAACCAGTTCGGGCTGACGATCCGGATGCCGTAGTCGACGACGGTCGGGATCGTGCCGGCCATGTTCCATGTCCCGATGAGGGCACCGACGGCGAGCAGGATGAACACCGCCCCCAGGGCTGCCGTGACCCCGCCGACGGCCGCGTCAGCGACGGCCGCCACCTTGTAGCCGTTCTTGAAGGCGATCAGGCTCGCGAACGCCGCGCTGAGCAGCAAGGCCACCTGCAGAGGACCGTCCGTGGCGCTCACGCCGAACAAGGCGATGGTCATCGCCAGGAGTCCGATCAGGACGACGATCGGGAGCAGCGCGTCGAGGAGGCTCGGAGGTCGCGGCCCGTCGGCCAGGTGAGTCGCCATGACGGTCTCAGGGAGCGATGACGGTCTCGAAGGAGCCCAGCGAGCCGACGTCGTCGCCGCGGTGATGGTCCTCGCCGCGCGCCCATCCCAGCAGGCCCACCAGCAGGAGCGCCGCGACGACGATGATGACCCACCGGACTGGCGTCGCGCTCATCATGGGCCGCCCTTCACAGCGGGTCCCGGACCAGGGGGCAGGTCATGCAGTGACCGCCGCCTCGGCCCTTGCCCAGCTCGAACCCTTCGATCGTGATCACCTCGATGCCGGCATCGCGCATCTTCGCGATCGTGTAGGTGTTGCGCTCGTAGGCGACGACGACGCCGGGTTCGAGGGCCACCACGTTGTTGCCGTCATCCCACTGCTCGCGCTCCTGCTGGTAGGCGTCGCCGCCGGTCTCCACGACTCGGAGCTTCGGTACGCCGAGCGCGTCGGCGACCGCCGGGAGGAAGCCCTTCTCCTCCGTCACGTGGAATGTTCGCCGCCGGTCCCCGGCCGCAGGCTGATCGCGCGCACCTTGTCCATCACCTGGGGATAGACGGTCACGGCGTCCCGGTCGAGCATCGTGAAGACCGTGTCGAGGTGCATGTGCGCGCGGTCCTTGGTCATCACCACCGCGATCACCCGATCGGCTCCGCCCTTGGCGAACAGTGATCGAGCGACCTGCTCGATCATTCGGGCCTGCGAGCGCTCGCTCATGCCGATCAGCACGGTGCCGTTCCCGATGGGCTGCACGTCGCCACCCTCGAGCGAGGCGCGGCCGAAGTCGGCGGCGTTGAAGCGCTCGTCGTCGCCCAGCTGGGGATACCAGAACTCGAAGTCGGCGTCGGCGAACATCGGATGGGCCCGGTAGATCGCGGCCACGTTGTAGGCCTCGAGCCGGCGAGCGGGCCAGTACATCGGGTTGATCGTCACGCCACCGTAGATCCAGCACGACGAGTCGCGCGTGAACAAGGTGTTGGGGAGAGGCGGGAGGACGAACATGCTCGTGTCGTCGACCGCCGCCGCGATGACCGACGTGGACTTCAGCCGGCCGAGGTCGAGTCCCGACTCGGCCACGGTGAGCCCGCCGATGAGGTGTCGGGCGAGCTGCTCGGGCTTCATCTCGCCCAGCAGGGCGCGCACCTCGTCGACCATCGAGATCCCGACGGTGAACTCCGAGGCGGCGAGCTCGATGAGTCGCTGACGCGCAGTCGTCGCTGGCCGCGAGCGTCTCGGCCAGCAGGTCGCGGAGGATGAAGACCTCCACGCCGCGCTCACGCATCGCGGCGACGAACTGGTCGTGCTCGCGCTGGGCACGTTCGACCCACAAGACGTCGTCGAAGAGCAGGTCGTCGTGGTTCGAGGGGGTCAGGCGCTGCAAGCTCAGCTCCGGCCGGTGCACCATCACCTTGCGCAGTCGGCCCACCTCGGAGTGGACTCCGAACGTCGTCATGTCATCTCCGTTCCCGACCTGGCTTCAGGCGACCACGTGGGTGCCTGCCTCCCCGTCGACGATTTCCTGGATCTGCGTGAGCGCGCCGATGGCGGCGCGCCCTCCGGTGGCTTCCACGAAGCGGCAGGCCGCCTCGACCTTGGGACCCATCGAGCCGGCCGGGAACCCGGATGAGCGGAGCTCGTCGACGGTCGTCCGCCCCAGCGCCCGCTGCTGAGGCGATCCCCAGTCGAGGTAGACGGCGTCCACGTCCGTCGCCATGACGAGCAGGTCCGCGTCGATCTGCTCCGCCAGCAGGGCGCTGGCGTGGTCCTTGTCGATGACCGCTTCCACGCCCTCGAGGGTGTGGGCGGCGCCGGGGCGGAACATCGTCGGCACGCCTCCGCCGCCGGCACAGATCAGCACCACGCCGCGCTCGACGAGCCACTTGATCGGCCTGATCTCGAAGATGTGCTGGGGCGCCGGCGACGGGACGACCCGCCTCCAGCTGCTTCCCGTCCTGCTTGAACACCCAGTTCTTGGCCTGCGCGAGCTTGTCGGCCTCGTCCTTCGAGTAGATCGGGCCGACGAACTTCGTGGGGTCGTCGAAGGCCGGGTCGTCGGGGTCGACCTGCACCATCGTCAGGATGGTGGCCAGCGGCACGTCGGGAGGCAGCACGTTGCCGAGCTCCTGCTCGAGGACGTAGCCGATCATGCCCTCGGACTGTGCGCCGAGGATGTCCAGCGGATACGGATCGACGTCGTGGTACGACGCCGCCTGCAGCGCGAGCAGCCCGACCTGCGGGCCGTTGCCGTGGGACAGAACCAGCTGGTGCTGCTGCGCGACGGAGGCCAGGGCCGGCGACGCGGCCCGCACGTTGCTCCGTTGGTTCTCCGCGGTCAAGGGCTCGCCGCGCTTCAGCAGGGCGTTCCCGCCGAGGGCCACGACCACGCGCATCATCAGGCTCCGATCAGTCGCCGAGCGTCGCGACCATGACGGCCTTGATGGTGTGCAACCGGTTCTCGGCCTGGTCGAACACGATCGAGTGCTCCGACTCGAAGACGTCGTCGGTGACCTCGAGGCCGTCCATGCCGAACTCCTGGAAGATGTCCTCGCCCATCTTCGTCTCGCGGTTGTGGAACGCCGGGAGACAGTGCATGAACTTCACGGTCGGGTTGCCCGTCCGCGCCACGGCGTCCTTGTTCACCTGGTACGGCGTCAGGAGCTTGATCCGGTCGGCCCAGACGCTCTTGTCCTCACCCATCGAGACCCAGACGTCGGTGTAGAGGAAGTCGACGCCGGAGACACCCTCGTCGACGTCCTCGGTCAGGGTGAGGCGCGCCCCGGTGGCCGCGGCGATCTCGCGACAGGTCTCGACCAGGTCATCCTTCGGCCACAGGTCGCGCGGAGCGCACAGCCGGACGTCCATCCCGTACTTGCAGCCACCGACCATCAGGGAGTTGCCCATGTTGTTGCGCGCGTCGCCGAGGTAGCAGTAGGCGATCTCGCCGAGATGCTTGTCGCTGTGCTCGGTCATCGTGAGCACGTCGGCGAGGATCTGCGTCGGGTGGAACTCGTCGGTCAGCCCGTTCCAGACCGGCACGCCGGCGTACGTCCCCAAAGTCTCGACGGTCTCCTGGCTGAAGCCGCGGTACTCGATGCCGTCGAAGGTCCGCCCCAGCACCCGGGCGGTGTCCTTCATCGACTCCTTGTGCCCGATCTGCGAGCCGCTGGGTTCCAGGTAGGTCACGTGGGCGCCCTGGTCCTTCGCGGCCACCTCGAACGCCGTCCGTGTGCGGGTCGAGGTCTTCTCGAAGATCAAGGCGATGTTCTTGCCGTCGAGACGAGGACGTTCGTAGCCGCCGTACTTGGCCATCTTCAGGTCGGCGGAGAGGCGGAGCAGGAACTTGAGCTCCTGAGGCGTGAAGTCGAGCTCCTTGAGGAAGCTGCGGTGGCGGAGATTGAAGGACATCGGGACCTTCCCTTGGTCAGGCGGGGGTAGCCGGCAACAGCTGGGGCGGGAGCGCCGCGGAGCTGGTCTGCCCGCGGCGCCGGAGGACGAGCTTGATGAGCTCCTCGACGACCACGATCGACGCAGCGATGCCGGCGCAGATGCACCACTGGTTGAAGGTGAGCGACGTCGTGTCGAAGATGCGCCCGAGGAAGTCGAGCATGGTGACGAGGACGATCGCGAGCAGTGCGAGCCCGTAGCGACGCAGCTGCATGGCGCCCGGGATCGCCGCCCGGTCGAAGATCGTGTTCGTCTGGTCCCGGCACAGCAGCGCCGCCGCGAGGTGGAACAGCGAGAGGGTCGTCAGCAGCATCGTCGAGGCGACGATCGCGCCGTCCTCGTCGCCGATCTGGTACGCCGCCAGGGAGCCGATGGTCATCACCGCGCCCTGGACGCAGAGTCTGATCCAGTTGTTGCGGGAGAGCACCGGCGCCGCCACCGGGCGCGGCGGTCGGCTCATCAGACCGCGCGCGGGCTGGTCGAATCCGAGGGCGACGGCCAACGGGATGTCGACGACCATGTTGAGCCAGAGGATCTGCAGCGGGCCCAGGGGAGTGCCGTCCGCGATGCCGATGATCCCCGCCCCGATGAAGATCGCGATGTAGGCGACCAGGGTCGACATCTGGAACCGCAGGTACTTCAGCAGGTTGTCGTACAGCGTGCGGCCGTAGGAGACGGCGCCGACGATGGTGGCGAAGTTGTCGTCGGTCAGGATCATCACCGCGGCCTCCTTCGAGACCTCGGTGCCGGTGATGCCCATCGCCACGCCGATGTCGGCCGACTTCAGGGCGGGGGCGTCGTTCACGCCGTCGCCCGTCATCGCGACGACGTTGCCCTTCTCCTTGAGCAGCCGCACCAGCCGGACCTTGTCCTCGGGCGCCACCCGCGCGACGACGCCGATCTCGTCGAGCTGGGACCGTAGGACGTCGTCGCTCATCGCGGCGAACTCGGCGCCGGTGATCGCGCGACCCTCGATCCCGAGCTCTCCGGCGATCGCGGCCGCGGTGGTGGCGTGGTCACCGGTGATCATCCGGACCCGGATCCCGGCGTCGTGGCACTCCGCGATCGCTGTCCTGGCCTCGGCTCGGGGCGGGTCCACGATGCCCACCATGGCGAGCAGGGTGAGCTCCTGGACCTGGTCGATCAGGTTTCCACCCGCGGTGAGCACGCTCGGCTCGAGGTCGCGTTGCGCCACGACCATGACGCGCTCGCCGGCGTTGGCGATCCGGTCGTTCACGTCGATGGCCAGATGCCGGTTGTCGTCGGTGATCGGCAGCAGGCTCCCGTCGGGGTTGCGGATCGTGGTGGCGCGAGCGATGAGGACGTCGGGCGCACCCTTGACGTAGCAGCGCACGACCGCGCGACCGTCGTCCGACGTCATCTCGTGGAACGTCGCCATGAACTTGTAGTCGGAGTCGAAGGGGACCTCGGCGACCCGCGGGATGGCCGCCCGGGTCTCCTCGATGTCGAGCCCGCCCTTCGCGCCGAGCACGATCAGCGCCCCCTCGGTGGGGTCGCCGATCAGGCTCTCGCCGTCGAGCACGGCGTCCGCGCACAGCACCATCGGCAGCAGGTACGGGTCGAGGTCGTGATGCTGACCGCCGACATGGCTGATGTCCCCGACGGTGCTGTATCCCTCACCGGACACCGTGAAGCGGTTCTGTCCGGGGATGACCAGCTCGCGTGCGGTCATCTTGTTCAGCGTCAGGGTGCCCGTCTTGTCCGAGCAGATGGCGGACGTGGAACCCAGGGTCTCCACCGCGGGCAGTCGCTTGATGATCGCGTTGCGACGGGCGATCTCCCTGCGTGCCCATCGACAGCAGCGCGGTCACCACGGCGGGAAGGCCGGTCGGGATCGCCGCCACCGCCAGCGCCACACCGGTGATGAAGAGCGTGTCGAACGACTCGCCGCGCGCGAGGCCGAGCAAGATCACCAGAACCAGCGCGACGGCGGCGATCGCGGCGATGATCTTCGAGAGGGCGTCGAGCTGCTTCTGGAGTGGCGTCTTGCTCGCCTCGGTCTTGGAGAGCATGTCCGCGATGTGGCCGATCTCGGTGTCCATGCCGGTGGCGGTGACGATCAGCTCGCCCCGACCCGCGCGTGACCGAGGTGTTCATGTAGACCATGCAGGTCCGGTCGCCGAGGGGGACGTCCTCGCCGAGAACGGGGTCGGTCGACTTGCCGACCGGCAGGCTCTCGCCGGTGAGCGCCGCCTCCTCGATCTCCAGGGTGGCGGCGAGGGTCACCCGCCCGTCGGCCGGGATCCGGTTGCCGGCCTCGACGAGCACGACGTCGCCGGGCACCAGCTCCTCGGCGTCGATCTCGATCGCCTGACCGTCACGGCGTACGCGAGCGATCGTCTTCATCATCTGTGACAGAGCCTTGACGCTCTCCTCTGCCTTGGCCTCCTGGCGCAGACCGATCACGGCGTTGAAGACCGTGAGCCCAGCCAGCACCACCGTGGTGCCGGTGTCCCCGGTCACGATCTGGTTGAGCAGCGCCGCGGCGAGCAGGACGATCTGCATGAAGTCTTCGTACTGGCGCAGGAAGGCGCGCCAACCCGGTTCCTTCTTGCCTGCGGCCAGCCGGTTCGGACCATGTGACGCCAGCCGCGACTGAGCCTCCTGGGCGGTGAGCCCGCTCTCGGGCTGGACGCCGAGATCGCGAGCCACCTGGTCCGTCGAGGCCGCGACGGGATCTGCCGCAACGGGCGCCGGCTCGGGTGTCAGATCCGTGACCGACATCGGGTCCTCCACGAGTCGATGGACGTGCTGCTGGTCGTCCTGTTGCGGGGGTGGATCAACTCCACCTCGGCGCGGGTGCTCGCCATTCCAACGACACCGCATGTGACGCCGGTGAATCACCACCCGATTCAGGTGATGCCCGCGGCCCGCGCCGGTGGCACGTTCAAGTCATCCCCGGAACCGGGCAAGAACAAGGCTGCCCCGGTCGGGCGTTGAGGAGGACCAGATGACAGAGGCCGTCCCCGATGTGGGACCCATCGACTACTTGGCAGTGCACTTCCCCGGCGCGAAGCTGACAGGCGAGGCGTTGGGCGAGCTGATCTCGCTTGCTGATCGCGGGATCATCCGCATCCTCGACCTCCGCGCCGCCGTCGTTCGCGACAACGGTGAGTTCGCCGCGGTGGCGCTCACCGACCTCGACGGGGACGGTGAGCTCGATCTTGCCGTGTTCTCCGGGGTCGAGTCAGGACTGATCGATGACGACGACCTGGCGCAGACCACGTCACTGGCCGAGTCCGGTGACGCCGTGGCTGTGCTGCTCTACGAGAACACGTGGGCAGGTCCCTTCGTCTCGGCGCTGCGCCGTCAGGGCGCGGACGTGGTGGCCAGCGGCCGGATCCCGGCTGACGAGGTCGTCGCGGCGCTGGAGGCACTCGAGTCCGACAACGCCGGCTGACCGCCGACGTCATACCAAGAGGAGGGAGCAGCCATGGGGCTGATCGGAGGAATGGCGCGCACCGCCGTGGTCGCAGGAACAGCGACGGCAGTTTCCAACCGGGTGTCGCGTCGCCAAGCAGGACGCTGGGCCGCGCAGGAGCAGCCGCAGGCCTACCAGGAGCAGGCGTACGCGCCGCCGCCGCAGCAGGCCGCACCCGCCGCCCGCCGACAGCGGCGACGACATGATGGCGCAGCTCGAGAAGCTGGGAGACCTACGCGCCAAGGGAATCCTCACCGAGGAGGAGTTCGCCGCTCAGAAGGCGAAGCTGCTTGCGTGACGCCGGCGTGAGGTCGCCCGGCACGTAGACGTGTCTGACGGCGTTGGTGCGCTGCCGTTCGGCGCGGACCGCGCGCTCCGTGCCGCCGACCCTGGCGTCGTACGCCGCTGGAGGTCGCTTGACACTTTACCCCTGGGGGGTATAGTCCTGATGTGGTCAGGCATACGGGCTAGGGGTATGGGAGAAGCAGGGATGAACCGACAGCATGATCTCGTGACCGATCACGAGCACCTGGATCAGGACGAGACGGCCGAGCACACCGGACACCACGCGCACGCCGACGGTTCGTGGCGCACGGCGATCTCGGCCACCCTGCACTGTCTGACCGGGTGCGCGATCGGCGAGGTGCTCGGTCTGGTGCTCGCGACCTGGTGGGGCTGGTCGAACGCGCCGAGCATCGCCCTCGCCATCGTCCTGGCCTTCGTGTTCGGCTACGCCCTGACGATGCTGCCGGTGCTGCGTGCCGGACTGACCCTGCGCGAGGCCCTGACCGTCGCCTTCGCGGCGGACACGCTGTCGATCACCGTCATGGAGATCGTCGACAACGTGATCATCCTGCTGGTGCCGGGGGCGATGGCCGCCGGTCTGCTCGACGGTCTCTTCTGGGCCTCGCTGGCCGTCGCTCTCGCCATCGCCTTCGTGGCCACCGTGCCGGTCAACCGCGCCATGATCGCCCGTGGCAAGGGCCACGCGGTCGTCCACGCCTATCACTGACCGGGCAGCCGACGCCGCCCGCTCGAGCGGCTGAAAGACTGAGGGCATGGACGACAGCGCGACCGCGGACGCAGACCTCTCCCAGCTGATCGGCGCCGAGGAGGTGGGGGAGTTCATCAGCCATCTCGGTCTCGAGTTCTCCGAGATCAGCGGCGACCGGGTCAGCTGCACCTGGACGGCCGGACCGCGCTTCCACCAGCCTTTCGGGCTCGTCCACGGCGGTGTGCACTGCAGCGTCGTGGAGACCCTGGCCAGCATCGGGGCCGGAATCTGGCTCGGCGGCCGCGGCCAGGTCGTCGGGGTCAACAACAACACCGACTTCTTCCGCGGCGTCAGAGACGGCGAGCTCACCTCGACCGGGACGCCGCTGCACCGCGGCCGCTCGCAGCAGGTCTGGCTGGTCGAGACCACCGACGACCAGGGCCGGATGGTCGCGCGCGGCCAGGTCCGGCTGCAGAACCTCTATCCCAGCTCGTAGCCCTCGTCGACCTGTGCGCGGTCAGCCGGCGACGTCCGGCTCCCAGGCCACGACGGGCTCGTTGTACGGCGTGATCACCTGGATCTGAGACGGCACCGTCTGCGGCGTACCCGGGAGTGCGCCGTGGCCCTGCATGACCAGCCGGCAGGCGCGACGCATGTCGGCCGACAGGTCGTGGTGCAGCACTGCCGACACCTGCCGTCCGCGCAGCAGCCGGGTGTTGTCGGCGTCCAGGTCGTGCGCCACGAAGACGGAGCAGGCTCGGTCGGCGCGTGTGAAGGCGTCGACGGTCGCCCGGTTGCCCCCGCCGATCGAGTAGACCGCGTCGATCGACGGGTCGGCGTCGAGGGCCGCCGTCACCGCGTCGAGCATCACGGCGTCGAGCCCGTGCGTCTCCGCCAGCTCGCGGATCGGCGTGGTCGGCGAGAGCTCGCGCATCGCCGCGCGAAACCCGATCTCGCGCTCCTCCTCTCCGCGGAACGAGCTGCTGCTCAACGTCACCAGCACCGAGCCGAGGTCGGCGTTCCACTGGGTCAGCAGGTAGGCCGCGGTCGCGCCCGCCGCCCGGTTGTCGATGCCGACGTAGGCGAGGCGACGGCTCAGCGGGACGTCGGTGACGAGCGTGACGACCGGGATGCGTGCGTCGGCCACCCGTCCGATGGCGGCGACGACCGCGGGGTGGTCCTGCGCCTTGAGCAGCACGCCGTGCGAGCCGCGGCGGGCGATGTCGTCGAGCGTCCTGACGGTGTCCTCGACGCCGCCGTCCTCGCGCAGGTGGAAGCGGGAGCGGATCACGGCCGGGCGCAGGGTCGGCAGCTCGGACTCGAGCGCCTTCCGGACGGCCGACGAGAAGCGCTCGGGGGCGTCCATGACCAGGTCGATGAGGAACGTGCGCCGCCCGATCCGCACCTGGGTCCGCTGGCGCTCCAGGTCGGCGATCGCCTGGTGCACCTCGGCGACGGTGCTGGCACGGACACCGGGTCGCTCGTGCAGGACACGGTCGACCGTGGCCTCGCTGAGGCCGGCCTGCTGGGCGATCTCGCGGATCCGGAACGGATGGGCCACGGTGCCTCCTTCCCGGCGCCGGAGGCCAGCCGCCGTGAGGTGTTTCTGATGGGTTCTGGACGTCCCGGACCCCTCAGTCGGTCACTAGTGTGACACGCAACCGTCTAGGAGGAACCGATGACCACGACGCCTGCTCCGTCTCCCGCCGCCTCGCTCGCCACCGGAGCCCGTGCCCGGCTGCGCGCCGCCGACTGCCGGCTCGAGGACTTCGTCGCGCTGGTCGACCAGCACACCGATCTCGCCGACTATCCGCATGCCGACCGGGTCGACCGTGAGGTGCTCGTCTACGACTCCGCGTCGCTGCGCACGGCGGTCCTCACCGACGCCGGGCGGGAAGCCGTCGAGGCCGAGCTGGTGCGGGCCCTCACGACCGGCCCGGGCATCGTCGTGCTCGCCGGTGCGTACGCCGACCCGACCGTGGTCGACCGGGCGACGGCCGCGTTCGACGCGATGATCGCCGACCAGCACGCCAGCGGGGCGACCGCAGGGGACCACTTCGCCAAGCCCGGCGCCAACGACCGCGTCTGGAACGCGCTGGAGAAGCTCGCCGTACGCGACCCCGACACCTTCGTCGACTACTACGCGAACGACATGATCGCGCTGATCTCGCGTGCCTGGCTCGGCCCCGGCTACCAGGTCACCTCGCAGGTCAACGTGGTCCGGCCGGGCGGTCAGCGCCAGGACCCGCACCGGGACTACCACCTCGGCTTCCTCTCGAACGACGTCGTCGAGGAGTACCCGACCCACGTGCATCTGCTGTCACCTGTCCTGACGTTGCAGGGTGCCGTCGCGCACTCGGACATGCCCGTCGAGAGCGGCCCGACGATGTACCTGCCCTACTCGCACCAGTACGACGCCGGCTACCTCGCGTGGCGACAGGACGCGTTCCGCGACTACTTCCTCGACCACTACGTGCAGCTGCCCCTGGCCAAGGGCGACGCGGCGTTCTTCAACCCGGCGCTGTTCCACGGTGCCGGCACCAACGTCTCGAGCGACATCCAACGCGTCGCCAACCTGCTCCAGGTCTCCTCGGCGTTCGGACGCGCGATGGAGGTCGTCGACCGCGTGAAGACCTCCCGGGCGATCTACCCGGCCCTGGTCGCCCGAACGGCAGCGGGCGTCGACCCGACGCTGGTCGACAACGCCATCGCGGCGTCGGCCGAGGGCTACCCGTTCCCGACCAACCTCGACCGTGACCAGCCCGTCGGGGGACGGCTGACTCCGCCGAGCCAGGCCGAGGTGGTGCGTCAGGCGGTCGCCGAGAACTGGTCGGCCGAGGCGCTCGGCGAGGCGTTCTCGGCGTACGACGAACGTCGGCGCACCGACGACATCTGATGGCCGAGCCCCGCGGCACTGGCCGGCAAGGTCGTCCTCGTCAGCGGCGGCACCCAGGGGCTGGGTGCCGCCGTCGCCCGCGCCGCGGCTCGGGCCGGGGCGACGGTGGCTGTGACCGGGCGGCGCAGGGAGGTGGGCGAGGCGTTCGCCGCGGAGCTCACCGAGGAGACCGGACGCGAGGTCTTCTTCACACCGGCGGACGTCGGTGACGTGGCCCAGGCGACGCTGGCCGTACGCCGGACGGTGGACCGCTTCGGACGGGTCGACTGCCTGGTCAACGTGGCCGGATTCACCGACCGTGGCTCCCTGGTCGACACCACGCCCGAGCTGTTCGACCGGCACATCGCGGTCAACCTCAAGGCGCCGTTCTTCCTGATGCAGGCCGTGGTGACCGACCTGCGCCGACGTCAGGAGCCGGGCTCGATCGTCAACGTGATCAGCATGTCGTCGCACGGGGGTCAGCCCTACCTCGCGCCCTACGTCGCTGCGAAGGCCGGCCTCGCCGGTCTCACCCGCAACGCGGCTCACGCCCATCGCTGGGACCGGATCCGGATCAACGGCCTCAACATCGGCTGGACCCGGACGCCCGCGGAGGACGCCATCCAGCGACGATTCCACGACGCCGACGACGACTGGGCTGAACAGGCGGCGGCGACCCAGCCGATGGGGCGCCTCGGAGACCCGGACGAGATCGCCGACGCCGTGGTGTTCCTGCTGTCCGACCGCAGCGGCGTGGTGACCGGCTCGGTCATCGACTGGGACCAGCAGGTCCGGGGCGCCTACGACTGACGCGTGGTCGAGGGCACCCAGAGCCGGCCGGTGATGTGGGTGATCACGTGGTCGGCGGCGGTGTCGAGCACGGCCTGCGCTCCGTCGGTGTCCCCGAGCAGCAGGTAGTTCAACGTGAGCCCGTCGAGGAGCGAGGCGACGTACCGAGCCAGCACCTCGGGCGGCGTGCGGAGCTCGACCTCGAGCGAGGTGGTGAGCTGGTCGAGGAAGGTCAGGATCGCGCCGACGTATCGGCCGTACTGGCGGCGCGCGATCGCGTCGAAGCCTGGTGTGCGCAGTGCGTACTGGGTCAGCTCGTAGGTGAGCAGGTGTTCCTCGGGCTCGGCGATCACGTGGTCCCAGTAAGCCTGGAACGCACCGTGGATGGCTTGCTCGGCTGTCGCTCCGGGCGCGATCGTCGCCATGGCCCGCGCGGAGGCGTGCTCCATGATCGAGTCGATCACGGCCTCGATCAAGTCCTGCTTGGCCGCGAAGCAGTAGTGGAACACGCTGAGCGACACGTCTGCTTCGGCGACGATTGCGCGGGTGGTGGCCTGGGCGACGCCCTCTCGGGTCATCACGCGGATCGCGGCGTCGACCAGCTGCTCTCGCCGTTGGGCCGCGGGCAGTCTCGTCGCGGAACTCACAGGAAGACCTTCCCGTCGCCTCGGTACGTCGTGGCGGACTCCACCACGCTGCCTCCTTCGACGACGTGCAGGTCGTCGACGTGCTCGCACAGCTCCCCGGCCTTCGTGTGGCGGAACCAGACCCGGTCCCCGACCGCGAGGGTGTCGACACCCTCGCCCGTGAGCGGAGTCTGCACCTCACCCGCGCCCTCGGCGGGGACGAGCTTCAGCCCGGGCGGCCAGACCGGGGTCGGGAGCCGGTCGCTGCCGGCCTGCCCCGACGCGATCCAGCCGCCACCGAGGACGGTCGCGTGCCGGGGTGACGGGCGGCGAACGACGGGCAGTGCGAAGTAGGCCGCCGGTGCCGGGGTGAAGCGCGTGTAGTGGTCGAACAAGGTGGGTGCGTACAGACCAGATCCGGCGGCGACCTCGGTGACCGCAGGCTCCGACGCGGTGAGCTCGGCGCTTCCCGTGCCGCCACCGTTCACGAACTCGATCGGTGCCAGCTCCCGGACTGCGGCGACCACGGCCGCACGACGTTCGCGGATCTCGGCGGCCGAGGTGCGCTGCATCCGTCGTACGCCGAGACCACGCAGACGTGAGGGCGGGTCGTCGCCGACTCCCGCGATCTGCGCCTCGTACGCCATCAAGCCGACCAGCTCGAAGCCCGGACGCGCCACGACGGCGCGGGCCAACCGGGTCGACGTCCTCGACCGAGTGCAGGGGAGAGCGGCGGGCGCCGAGATGCACGCGACCGCCGGCGAGTCGCAGGGAGGCGTCGACGTCGAGGCTCACCCGGATCGCTCCGGACCCGGTCACCCCACGGAGGGCGGCGGCGGTGAGGTCGAGATGGTCCTCGCTGTCGATCATCACGGTGACGCGGGACCGCAGCCGCTCGTCACCGGCCAGGGCGCGCAGCGCCGTCCGGTCCACGCTCGGGTAGCCGACCACGACGTCGTCGACGTCGTCGGCGAGCCACAGCGCCTCGGGGAGCGTGTAGGCGAGCACCCCGGCGAACCCGGGCACGGCGAGCACGTCGCGGATCACCGCCCGGGAACGCACCGACTTGCTGGCCAGCCGGATGGGTGTGCCGTTCGCGCGGCGGACGAGGTCGGCGACGTTGTAGCGCAGGGCCGCGAGGTCGATCACGGCGTACGGCGGCTCGAGGTCCTGGGTCGCGGCGGCCAGCTGCCGGAAGTCGGTGGTCGGGCGAGTGCTGGCCGACGTGTGCGGGGGTCGCGACGGGCTCAGGTCCATGGCACCGAGAATGGACGCTCCGGCGTATCAGGTCAAGTGACCCGGACGCTTGACCTGATCGAGCCTCGGGCCTCATCCTGGGACCCGACACGGCGTGGACCAGGGTGGAGGACGATGACGGAGACGGCCTGGCGGAACTGGGCGGGGAACCAGCGGGCCACCCCCGCGCGGTTCGCGACCCCGACCGACGCCGCGGACGTCGCGACCGAGATCGGTCGTGCGCGGCGCGACGGACAGACGGTGCGCGCGGTGGGGTCAGGACACTCGTTCACCGGCGCCGCCGTCACGTCCGGCGTGATGCTCCGGCCGGACGCCATGCGCGGGATCGTCTCGGTCGACGAGGCGACCGGTCTGGTCGAGGTCGCGGCCGGCACGCCGCTGCACGAGCTGAACCCGCAGCTCGCCGAGCACGGGCTCGCGCTGGAGATCATGGGCGACATCGACCGGCAGACGATCGCCGGCGCGGTCTCGACCGGGACGCACGGCAGCGGCCGGAACTTCGGCAGCATCTCGACCCAGGTGCGCGGGCTCGAGCTGGTCCTTGCCGACGGCTCGTTCGTGACGCTGCTCCGAGACCGAGCGGCCGGAGCTCTTCGCAGCAGCCCGGGTCAGCGTCGGCGCACTCGGCGTGGTCACCACGCTCACGTTGCAGTGCGTGCCGCTCTACGCCCTGCACGCGGTCGATGAACCCAGACCGCTCGACGACGACGCTCGACCAGCTCGACGAGCTGGTCGAGGCCAACGACCACTTCGAGTTCTTCTGGTTCCCCCACTCGCGAACCGCGCTCACCCGTCGCTTCCAGCGGTTGCCGCGAGACACGACGCTCGCGCCGATGAGCTCGTTCACCCGCACGCTGGACGACCGGATCCTGACCAACGTCGGCTTCGAGGCGATGCTCCGCGTCGGGACCCGGTTTCCCCGGACGGTCCCGAGCATCACCCGCTTCGTCACCAGGGCGATGTAGCGCACGCGACTTCACCGACCTCGCTCCGAACGTCTTCGCGTCCGCGCGCAACGTCCGGTTCCGGGAGGGCGAGTACGCCGTGCCGCGCGACCGCGTCGTCGACGTCCTCCGCGAGCTCGACTCCTGGGTGTCACGGCACGACGAGCCGGTGTCGTTCCCCTTCGAGGTGCGGTTCGGGCAGCGCGACGACATCTGGCTGTCGCCGGCGTACGAACGCGACGTCGCGTACGTCGCGTTCCACCAGTACCACCGGATGCCGCACGAGCGCTGGTTCGGTGTCTGCGAGGACGTGCTCGGCGCAGCCGACGGACGCCCTCACTGGGGGAAGATGCACCGGCTCGACGCGGACGAGCTCCGCAGTCGCTACCCGCGCTTCGACGACTTCGTGGCGCTCCGCGACCAGCTCGACCCGACGGGTGTGTTCGCCAACCCCTACCTGCTCCGCACCCTGGGCGGCTACCCGGGGACGGCCGCGTCGTGACCGAGGTGTCGGCGGAGCTCCGCCGCGCGCGCGTCGCCGTGATGGCGGCCTTCGCGATCCAGGGGCTGACCTTCGCCTCGATCGTGACCCGCCTCCCGACCTTCAAGGACCGGCTCGGTCTGGACGACACCGACGTGCTGGTGATCCTCGCGGTCGTCGCGGTGATGTCCGCCGTCGGCAGCCTGGTCGCAGGCAGCGCCGCCCAGCGCTGGGGCAGCGCGGTCGTGCTGCGCGTCGTGCTCGTCGGTGTCTCGGTCGGGGTGCTGCTCGCGTCGTACGCCGAGACCGAGCTGGCGCTCGTGATCACGACGGGGTTCTACGGGGTGTTCGTCGGCGCGGTCGACGCCGCCTCGAACATGCAGGGCGTCGCCGTCCAGGACCGCTACGGCCGCAGCATCATGACCGGCTTCCACGCGACCTGGAGCGCCGCGGCCGTGGTCGGTGCGGCGTACGCGTCGCTCACGATCGCGCTCGACTGGTCGCTGCCCTGGTCGCTCGGACTGGTCGCGCTGGCCGGCCTCGTGCTCAACGCGGCCACGACCCGGTCGCTCCTGGTCGACGTCGGCACGACCGATCGCTGGTCGACCGCAGCCTCGGTGTCGAGCCGGTCGACGAGCCGGTCGAGACCCGGACCGACGCCCCTGTGCACGTGCCCTGGTTGCCGGTCCTGCTCATCGGCCTCCCGACGTTCGCCATGTGGCTCGCGGACTCGGCCACGTCGGTGTGGAGCGGGATCTATCTCGAGGACGGGCTGGACGTGTCCGCCGAGGTCGCCCCGATCGCCTTCGGGGCCTATCAGGCGGTACTTCTCGTGGTCCGGCTCGTGGGTGACCGGATCGTTGGCCGGTTCGGTCCGGCGACCACGATCCGGGTGAGCGGCGTGGTCGCGACGGTGGCGCTGGTGCTGATCGTGCTGGCGCCGTCCGTGCCCGTGGTCATGCTCGGCTTCGGGCTGCTCGGCGGTGGTCTCGGGCTGGTGCCGCCGCTGTCCTTCGTCGCCGCGGCGCACATCGACCTGCGCGGGAGCCAGGTCGCTGTCGCCCGGGTCAACGTGTCGAACTACCTGGGCTACCTCGTCGCTGCCTTCGCGATCGCCCTCGTCGCCGAGACGATCGGTCACCGGGCGATGTTCGTCGTACCGCTGCTCTTCATCCCGTTGATCGTCGTGATGGCCGACCAGTTCACGCCACGCAGCGCCGCGCCGTCCACGGCGCAACGTCCTGCAGCCGAGAGGTCATAGCCCTCCCGATGCAGGACGTTGCGGCTTCTCAGCCCTGACACAGCCGACCTCCCCGACAATGGACCCGTGCGCGTGCTGGTCGTCGAGGACGAGGAGCGGCTCGGTGACGCCATCCGGCGTGGCCTGGTGGCCGAGGGGTTCGTCGTCGACGTCGAGACCAACGGCGCCGACGGGCTGTGGGCTGCTCAGAACCACCCGTACGACGTGATCGTCCTCGACATCATGCTGCCGAAGCTCAACGGCTACGACGTGTGCAAGCAGCTCCGGGCCGACGAGAACTGGACGCCCGTGATCATGCTGACGGCGAAGGACGGCGACCTCGACCAGGTCGACGCGTTCGACCTCGGCGCCGACGACTACCTGACCAAGCCGTTCGCCTTCGCCGTGCTCGTCGCGCGGCTGCGGGCCCTCGTCCGGCGTGGTGCGCCGGCCCGGCCCGTCGTGCTCACCGCCGGCGACCTCAGCCTCGACCCGGCGGCGCGCAGCGTCCATCGGGGCGACGTGGCGATCGAGCTGACGCCCCGGGAGTACGGCCTGCTGCACTACCTCATCCGGCATCCGGGCGAGGTGATGAGCAAGGCCGACATCCTGGAGAACGTCTGGGATGCGTACTACGAGGGTGACGACAACGTGGTCGAGGTCTACGTCGGCTACCTGCGACGCAAGATCGACCAGCCGTTCGGGCGGCACGCGATCCAGACCCAGCGGGGCATGGGCTACCGGCTCGAGGCCGACGGTGGCTGACCTCCACCGGCTCGCTGGTGTCCGGATCCGGACGACGCTGGCGGCGACGGTCGTGGTCGCGCTGGTGCTCGCGGTGGCGGGCATCGGCTTCGTGCTGCTGCAACGAGCTCAGCTCGAGGACGCCCTGACCGACCTCGCGGACAAGCAGGCGACCGACCTGGCCCGCCAGGTGTCCACGCTCGGCCTCGGTTCCGACGAGCTCACGTCCGTCGTGCACAGTGAGGAGGGCGTCGTGCAGGTCCTGGACGCCCAGGGTCGGGTCAGCGCGTCCAGCGACCCCATCGAGGAGTCCGGACCGATCGTCGACTCGCGCCCGGACCCGGGGGAGACCGACTCGGAAACGGTCGACGGCCTCCCGGAGGAGCACGACGACGAATACGTGGTGGTCTCGCGTGGGGTGTCGACGCCGGACGGTGACGCCGTGGTGATCGTCGCGCAGGACCTGGAGAGCGTCGACGAGTCGACGGACGTGATCGTCCGGCTGCTGGTCGTCGGACTGCCCCTCGTCGTGCTGTTGGTCGGCCTGATCTCCTACTGGCTCACCGGACGTGCGCTCGCTCCGGTCGACGAGATGCGCGAGCGCGTCGCGGAGATCAGTGCGCAGGACCGGGCCGCGCGCGTCCCGGTCTCCCCGGCCGGCGACGAGCTCTCGCGCCTGGCCGAGACGATGAACGCCATGCTCGAAAGGCTTCAGACGGCGTCGACCCGGCAACGACGGTTCGTCGCCGACGCCTCGCACGAGCTGCGCAGCCCGCTGGCAGCGATCCGCACCTCGCAGGAGATCGGGCTGGCTCATCCCGGGTCGACCGACTGGCAGCAGACCGGGGAGGACACGCTTGCCGAGCTCGAACGGCTCGAACGACTGGTCGCCGACCTGCTGCTGCTCGCGCGGTTCGACGACAACGACCCCGGGCCGGCGTACACGGAGGTCGATCTCGACGACATCGTCGGCGCCGAGGCCATCCGGCTGCGTCGGCTCGAGCAGTGGGAGCTCGTCGTCGGACGTCGGGCCGGTGCGCGTCGAGGGTGATCCGCACCAGCTGAGCCGACTCGTGCGCAACCTCGTCGACAACGCGACCCGGCACGCGCGCTCGACCATCGGTCTTCGGCTGTACGCCGAGGACGGTCAGGCCGTGATCGAGGTGGCCGACGACGGCGCGGGTGTGCCGCCGGAGGAGGCGGACCGGATCTTCGAGCGGTTCGTCCGGCTGGACGAGAGCCGGGAGCGGGCCACGGGCGGGACCGGCCTGGGACTGTCGATCGTGCGCGAGATCGCCCGGCGGCACGGTGGCGACGTGGTCCTGTCGGGGAGCGACGGCTCGGCCCGGGCGGAGGGCGCGGCGGCGCCTGGTCGGGAGCTCGGTTCGTCGTACGGCTGCCGATGAGCTCCGGTCCGTCGGCCTAGGCTGAGCCACGTGACTGCGGCTGAGCTCGCCTTGCTGGCGTCGACGTTCGTCGCGTCGTTCGTCGAGTGCGTCGAGGCGCTGACGATCGTGCTGGCGATGGGGCTGACCCGCGGCTGGCGTGCCGCGCTGACCGGCACCGCTCTCGCGCTCGTCGCGCTGGTCGCCTTCACCGCCGCGGCGGGCTACGCGCTGGCGACCTGGCTGCCGACGGCCGCGCTGCAGCTCGTGATCGGGACGTTGTTGCTCATCTTCGGTCTGCAGTGGCTGCGCAAGGCGATCCTGCGGTCGTCGGGTCGCAAGGCGTTGCACGACGAGGGGGAGGAGTACGCCGAGCAGGCGGCGGCCGGTCGCGCGGCGGAAGACCGGACGCTGCTCGGCGTGGACGCGTTCGGCCTGATCGTCTCGGCGAAGGGCGTCTTCCTCGAGGGCGTCGAAGTCGTCTTCATCGTCATCACCTTCGGGCTCAACGCCGACAACGTGCCCCTGGCCTCGGTCGGCGGTGGGGCCGCGGCCCTGGTCGTGCTCGGGCTCGGCCTCGTGCTGCACCGCCCGCTCGCCGCGGTGCCGGAGAACACGCTGAAGTACGGCGTCGGACTGATGCTCGCGACGTTCGGGACGTTCTGGTCGCTCGAGGGTCTGGGTGTGTTCACCGATGCCGGTGACAGCCTGGAGTGGCCGGCGTCGGACTGGGCGCTGCTGGTGCTGCTCGCGCTGTGGTTCGTCTGGTCGCGCATCCTCGTGGCCTGGCTGCGTCGGGAGGGCTCCGAACGGGCTCCCGAGTCGACCGAGGCGGTGTCGGCGTGAAGGCGTTGCGGACGGTCTGGGACGTGTTCGTCGACCTGGTCGTGGGGGACGACCCCAAGATCGCAGTCGCGGTCGTCGTGGCCTTGCTGCTGGCCGGGCTGGCGCTGGCGTTGGGCGCGTCCGCCGCGGTCGTCACCGTCGGCGGTGCGGCCGCCGTGGTCGTGGCGTTTACGGTGAGCATGTGGCTGGACACCCGATGAGCGAGCCGATCGACGTACCCGTGCGCGACGGCGGCATCCGGCTGGGCCAGTTCCTGAAGCTCGCGAACGCGGTCGACCAGGGCAGCGACGTGAAGTGGCTGTTGTCGGCCGGCGAGGTCGCGGTCAACGGCGAGATGGAGGTCCGCCGCGGCCGTCAGCTGGTCGAGGGCGACCTCGTCGAGCACGCCGGGACGACGTACCGCGTCGTCCCCGGCTGACTCGCCGCGCGCCCTGACCTCGGGCGACGCCGTGGGTCGACCAAGGCAGACCCACCCGCGCCACGCGGGATTTGCCTGGTTACCGATGCAGGCGGCTCGGTTAACCGAGGCAAACCCCCGCCGGCAGGGAGTCAGGGGCGGCCGAGGGGGAAGGAGGCGAGCGGGACGTAGCGCGGGCCTCGGCCGGGCGCCGAGCCTTTGCGGGACCGGCCGCCGTGCGCCGCTCGACTGCCGCCGCCGCCCGCCTTGCCCGGCAGGAACGACTCGAACACGACGACCTCGTCGGCCGTCCACTCCGGCCCGGCGTACGAGCTCAGCTCGGCGACCAGACCGGTCACGTCCGTGCGCTCGCGCGTGCGGGCGAGGGTGAGGTGCGGGTCCTGGCCGTACGCCGCCAGGGCGCTCCAGCCCTCGACGTCGCCGTCGAGCCCGATCCAGAGCACGCGTGCCATCCACGCCTTCGCCGGGAACGAGCCCGCCCCTGCGAGGCGCAACGTCAACGGGTGGCTGCGCGACGCCCGTCGCTCCCACCGGCCGAGCTGGCGGTCGACCTCGTGCGGACCGCACTCGCCGAGGAACTCACACGTCAGGTGCCAGCGCGACGGCTTGACCCAGCGCAGCTCGGGGTGTGCCGTTCGCGCGGCGTCGACCGCCTCGTCGAGATGGGTCTCGACCTCCGGCGGGAGCGGGATGGCCGCGAAGAGGCGTTTCAGCGGACGTCGACCAGGTCCACCACGAAGATCAGGGTCTCGCCCGGAGCGATCACGGGCGGCGCGCCCCGGTCGCCGTACGCCAGGTGGGCGGGGATCACCAGCTGCCGCCGGCCGCCGACCTTCATGCCCTGGATGCCCTGGTCCCAGCCGGAGATGACCTGGCCGACGCCGAGCCGGAACGACAGCGGGTCGCCCCGGTTGTACGACGCGTCGAACTCCTCGCCGCTGGAGTGTGCGACCCCCACGTAGTGCGCGACCACGGTCGAACCGGCGGTGGCCTCGGCACCGTCGCCCTCGGTGATGTCGGTGATCACCAGGTCGGTCGGGGGCGGGGAGTCGGGGAAGTCGATCTCGGGCTTCTCAGTCATCCCTCCACCCTAGGTCCGGTGGTTGAGCTTGTCGAAGCCGCGTGGCCTGGTGATCTCGACGGGCTCGATCAGCCGAACTCCGACGGGTTACTGGGTGTTGGAGACGTACGACGTGAGCTGGTCGCGCTCGAACTCGAGCTCTCCGATCCGCGACTTCACCACGTCACCGATCGAGACGATGCCGTGCAGCTCACCGTCGGCGAAGACCGGGACGTGCCGGATCCGGTGCTCCGTCATCAGCTTCATCAGGTCGTGCACGCTGTCGGTCGGAGCCGCGGTCTGGACCTCGGCGGTCATGATCGAGGCGACGTCGCGGTCGAGCAGCTCGGTGCCACCGGTCAATCCGCGGACCACGTCGCGCTCGGACACGATGCCGGCGACGGGGTCGTCGTCGGTGCTGACGATGACGGCGCCGATGTTGTGCTCGGCGAGCAGCGCTATCAGGTCGCGGACGGTGGTGTCGGGGCTCACGGTCACGACCGCGCTTCCGCCCGACTTGGCCCCAAGTACGTCGTTGATGCGCATCGCGTCCTCCGAGAAGATCTCGTGGTGAGTAGCCTGCTCGTCCTCCGAGAGTAGCGGCGAGGACGCCCGACCGGCACCCCTCTCGGCCAGTGAGCCGGGCACTGACCTGCGAGAATGTCGCGGTGACGCACGCGATCGAGCAGGGCGAGGCGGTCGTGCTGCGCGACCCCGGCCCCAGCGACCGTCGCTCGGTCCTGGTCGCCGTCACCGTCCTGGTCTGGATCACCGCCGTCCTGCTCGTCGACGCCGACGGGTCGCTCACCGTTCAGCGTCTGCTCGGGCTCGGCACCTGGCTCGTCCTGGCAGCCATCCTGGTCGGAGAGTCGCCGCTCGTGCGGATGCAGACCGCCGTCGTCGTGGTCTTCGCGACGGCCATCGAGTACACCTGCTCGCCGCTGCTCGAGGTCTATCTCTATCGCTTCGACAACGTGCCGGCCTACGTGCCGCCCGGTCACGGACTGGTCTACCTGGCCGCGCTCGCGATCGGCCGGACCAGCCTGGTCCGTGAGCACACCCGGGCGTTCACGGTGGCGGCGCTGACCGGGGTCGGTGCCTATGCGGCGTACGGACTGCTGCTCGCCGAGCGCACCGACGTGCTCGGGGCGTTCTGGTTCTTGTGCCTGGCCGGGTTCTTCCGGTGGGGCCCGTCGCCCGGACTGTACGTCGGAGCGGCGTTCGTCGTGACCTACCTGGAGGTCACCGGCACCGCGCTGGGCACCTGGGTCTGGCAGTACGACGACCCGACCGGACTGGTGCCGATCGGCAACCCGCCGTCAGGAGCGGCCGGAGGCTACGGATGGTTCGACCTGGCCGCGCTGCTCAGCGCACCGTGGCTGCTGGACCGCTGGCGTCGGATGACCGGAGCCGATCAGTCCTCGCGGTCGGAGTCCGCGTCCGGCTCGGCGTCAGAGCCGTCCGACCGGGAGTCGACGTCGGTCTCCTGATCAGGGGTGCTGAGCCGGAGCCGACGGGCACCGAGGTCGTGCACGCTGCCCGGCTGCTGCAGCTCGCGCTGGTCCTCCGGGCTCATGCCGACGAACGCCAGCGTCTGCTCGTGCAGCCGACCGTTGGTCGCCACGGCACTGCCGCCGTTCGGACCCGGCTGGCCGTCGAGGCTGCTGAACCTGCCCCCGGCTTCCTCGACGATCACCGCCAGAGCGGCCATGTCGTAGAGCTCGAGCTCCGGCTCGACGGCGACGTCGACAGCGCCTTCGGCGACGAGCATGTGGGACCAGAAGTCGCCGTACGCTCGGCTGCGCCAGCAACGGCGGGTCAACGCGATGAAGTCGTCGAGCCGACCGTGTGCCTCCCAGCCGTGCAGCGACGAGTACGACAGCGAGGCGTTCTCGAGCGTGCCGACGTCGCTGACGTAGCACTGGCTGGCTGAGAACAGCGACTTGCCGGTGAACGCGCCGCCACCCTTGCTCGCCCACCACCGACGCCCGATGGCCGGTGCCGAGACGACACTCGCGACCACGTCGTCCTCGATCATCAGCGCGATGAGCGTCGCCCAGACGGGAACTCCGCGGACGAAGTTCTTGGTGCCGTCGATCGGGTCGACCACCCAGCGGCGAGGTCCCCAGCCGGACGCGCCCTCCTCCTCGCCGTAGAACGCGTCGCGAGGACGGGCTCGGCTGAGCGTGCGGCGCATGGACTGCTCGACGGACTTGTCGGCGTCGGTGACGGGGGTCAGGTCGGGCTTGTTGACGACGTGCAGGTCCTGAGCCTTGAACCGGTCCATCGTCAGCGAGTCCGCGTCGTCGGCGAGGACGTGCGCGAGTCGCAGATCGTCGGTGTGGTCCGAAGGCATAGCGCTCAACGTACCGCTCGGACGGGGTGGGCCCGTTGCAGGCGCGCAGCCCGCGCACGACCGGGGCTTATGCCCGAAGGTCCGATGGGAAGCGCTTGCGCGAGCGGTGAGACTGGAAGACGATTGCGGAACGCCCGCGGATCAGTCATGTCCAACGGCCCCGAGCTCAGGACGGTACGAATGTTCACCGAGATCCACGGTCTCCCGGTTCATCCGCTTGCGGTGCACGGGGCGGTTGTCCTGGTCCCTCTTGGCCGCCCTCATGGGCGTGCTGTTCGCGATCCCCAGGACCCGGGCTTGGTCGCGGCTCCCGCTGCTGCTGACGTCCCTGGCGGCGGTCGGCGCCGTCTTCGTCGCCCGTCAGAGCGGCTTCAAGATCAAGGACCACCTGCTCGCGTCCGACTTCCCGTACAAGAACCTGATCGCACAGCACCAGTCGCGCGCCAAGGTGCTGTTCATCATCGTGATCATCTACGCGCTCGTGGCCATCGCGGCGTACGTGCTGACCCGCTCAGCCGACCCCAGCCAGGCGGTGGCGACCACGCTGTCGGTGGTGCTCGTGGTGGGTGCCGGTCGCGATCGCGTTCCAGACCTACCGGGTCGGAGAGCTCGGCTCGAAGATCGTCTACAACCCCGACGGGAACGTCGACTTCAGCAGCGACTGATCGCCACGTCTCAACGCGTGCGGGTGAGGTCCTGCAGCGTCTCGATCGGGCGCATGCCGGCGGCGGTGTAGAGCCCGATCGCGCCGGCGTTCGTGCCCGGCGTACACACGGCGACACCGGATGCACCGACCGCCGCGAGGGCGTCGAAGGCCGCGTGGACGACGCGGCGTCCGTGTCCGGCGCGACGGTGCTCGCGGTGCGTCGCGACGGGTTCGAGGATGCCGCAGCGTCCGGGGCCCGCCGACCACGCCGTCGCCCCGGCCACCGGTATGCCGTCGGGGTCCCAGGCCACCAGGTCGAGGGTCGGGTCGAACCGCGGACCTGCCGCCATCCGGTGCCAGGCGTCCGGCGTGAACGTCGAGTGGTCGAAGCCGTGGAACTGGACGTCCACCCGTGCAGCGACGTCCGAGCCGGTGGGCGTCACCCGGTCGGGTGCGAACGGCGCCACGTCGCGGAGGTCGAGGTGCAACGCGGTCCAGAGACTGGAGAGGTTCCAGCCGCGCGCGACCAGCAGGGTGCGCAACATCGACCCGGCCTGGGCTTCCGAGAAGACCTCGTCGTGCGGGATCGCGTCGACCACCTCGGCGACCGCACCGCACACGTCGGGGTCGTGGACGGAGGCGGGCGCGATGCGCGGCCGGGCGAGTGCGCCCTCGATCAGCGCGGTCGCCACGAGCTCGCCGTCCCGCCACCAGCTGTGGATCGTGCCGGCGAGCTGGTCGTCGTCCATCCGCAGGTGCCAGCCGATGTCGCCGACGTGCAGCCCGTAGACGTGACCACCCGGCGCTTCCCACTCGGCCATCGCGTCGAGCAGCTCGACGACGTCGGTGCGGTCGTGCTCCCGCTGCTCGATCGCCATGACCGAGGACGCTAGGCGTGCGCGCTGGCAATTGCGGGAAGGGTACGGCCGACACGCCGTACGACGGATGACCTTTCCCGCAATTCGCGGCGGCGGGGCGGGAGGGAAGCTGTCAGTCGCCGTCGGTGCGTTCGCGGCTGGCGAGCAGGCGGCGGAACGACTCGACCCGTTCGGCCTCCACGCGTCCCTCGGCCACGGCGTCGTCCAGCGCGCACTCCGGCTCGGACTCGCCGTGCGTGCAGCCGCGCGGACAGTCCACGGTCAGCGCCGACAGGTCGTCGAACGCGTGGATCAGGTCGCCCGGATCCACGTGGGCGAGCCCGAACGAGCGGATCCCCGGTGTGTCCACGACCCAGCCGCCGAACGGCAGCTCCAGCGCCAGCGCCGACGTCGACGTATGACGTCCCCGACCCGTCACCTCGTTGACGTGCCCGACCGCGCGCGTGGCGCCCGGGACGAGAGCGTTCACCAGCGTCGACTTGCCGACCCCTGAGTGTCCGATGAACACGCTCACCCGGTCTCGCAGCCAATCCCGCACCGGGTCGAGGTCGCCCCCACGCTCGGCCACCACGGACGCCACGCCCAGTGGCCGATAGGTGGCGAGGAGATCGGCCGGGTCGGCCAGGTCGACCTTGGTGAGGACCAGCAGCGGGTCGAGGCCGGCGTCGTACGCCGCGACCAGCGCTCGGTCGATCAACCGTGGCCGGGGCTCGGGGTTGGCGACAGCCGTCACGATCACCAGCTGTTCGGCGTTCGCCACCAGGATGCGTTCGACCTTGTCGTCGTCGTCCGCGGTTCGCCGGAGCACCGTCTGGCGCTCGGCCACCTCGACGATCCGCGCCAACGTGTCCTCGACCCCGGACACGTCACCGACCACACGCACCCGGTCGCCGACCACGACGCCCTTGCGCCCGAGCGGCCGGGACTTCATCGCCGTGATCGTGCGCTCGTCCTCACCCTCGGGCTCGACCCGGACGGTGTAGCGGCCGCGGTCGACGGTGACCACGAACCCGTCCACCGCGTCGTCGTACGTCGGCCGTTCCTTGGTGCGCGGCCTGGTCCTCCGGCGCGGCCGGTCGAACGACGCCGGGTCCGGCTCGTCGTACCGCGGCGTCACGACACCAGCGCCTGCCACTGCGCGGCGAAGTCCTCGTGCGTCTTGGCCGTCGTCGCGATGTCGTCGACGGCGAGGTCACGCACCCGTAGCCCGAGCACCACTCCGGCCTGCGCCATCCGGTGGTCGAGGTAGGAGCCGAACACGCCGCCGTGCAGCGGTCGCGGCCGGATCTCGAGGCCGTCCGCCGTCTGCGCCACGTCGCCGCCGAGTGCGTTGATCTCGTCGGCCAGCGCGGCGAGCCGGTCGGTCTCGTGGCCGCGCAGATGGGCAATGCCACGCAGGTACGACGGCGTCGTCGCCAGCGCGCACACCGCCGCCAGCACCGGCGTCAGCTCGCCGACGTCGTGCAGGTCGGCGTCGATGCCGTGCAGCACCTCCGGACCGGTGACGGTCAGACCGTCCTCGTCGAGCACCACCTCGGCCCCGAAGAGCGGCAGGATCGAGCGCAGTGCGTCGCCTGCCTGGTTCGTGGCCCGCGGCCAACCGGCCACGGTCACCGCACCACCCGTGACCACGGCCGCGGCGAGGAAGGGCGCAGCGTTGCTCAGGTCAGGCTCGACGTCGACCCGGACACCGGCGATCGGCCCCGGCGCGACCCGCCAGCGGTTCGGCTCGCTCTCGTCGACCACGACGCGGCGTTCGCGCAGCATCGCCGTCGTCATCGCGATGTGGGGGAGCGACGGAACGGGCTTGCCGTCGTGCCGGACGTCGACGCCCTCGTCGTAGCGTGCCCCGGCCAGGAGCAGCGCCGACACGAACTGGCTCGACGCCGACGCGTCGATCGTGACGACCCCACCGGTCACCGCGCCGACACCCTCGAGCGTGAACGGCAGCGACGCAGCCCCCGGCTCCATCCGTACGCCGAGCGAGCGCAGCGCGCCGAGGATCTCGCCCATCGGGCGTTCGCGGGCCCGCGGGTCTCCGTCGAACGACACCGGCCCGGTCGCGAGAGCGGCGACCGGCGGCACGAAGCGCATCACCGTCCCCGCGAGACCGCAGTCGACTCGTGGCCGGCCCCGCAAGGGGCGCGGGCGTCACGGTGGCGGTGGTCTCGTCCTCGTCGAGGTCGACGCCGACTCCCAGCGAGCGAAGGGCCGTGATCATCAGCCGGGTGTCGCGCGCGAGCAGGGGGCGGCCGATCGACGACGGCTGATCGGCGATCGCGGCGAGGAGCAGGGCGCGGTTCGTGATCGACTTCGAGCCGGGAACCGTGACCCGCCCGGTGACCGGGGCCTCGGCATACGGCGCGGGCCAGGGCGTGACGACGGAAGCGGTCACGCGTCGTACGCCTGGCTCAACACACGTCCGAGCCTACCGAGACACCTCCGGTGGTTTCGACGAGCGCGACCAACGAAGGCGAGCGATCAGGACGAGAGCGGGTTGGCGTCGGCGACGCGATGACCGGCGTGACGGGCTGCTCGCTTGGCGCGCCAGGCCACGCTCGGCTTGCCCTCCGTGTCGACGCTGGCGAGGATCAGGCCGCCGAGCATCGAGACGTTCTTGAAGAAGTGGACCTGCTGCTGCGCCTTGACCTTCGGGTCGGACTCCTCCCAGAACCGGTGTCCCGCGAGCGTCGTCGGCACGAGCGACGCCGCCAGCACGAGCGACGACAGCCGCGGGAACTTCCCGGTCGCGAGCATCAGCCCGCCGACCACCTGGACCACACCGTTGAGCTGGACGAGCTGCTTGCTGTCCAGGTCGAACGGCAGTGGCTCGGTGGCCTTGTCGATCGCCGGATGCAGCTTGTCGATGACCGGTTCGGCGGCCTGCGCGTGCCCTTCCGCGCTCTTGAGGGCGTTGATCCCTCCGGAGATGAACATCGACGACAGCATGGGGCGCGCGAACCGGCGGACGAGAGTCATGCTCCTTTCTTACCTCATGGTGCGAGCCGGTGCAGATCACGGGGGAACAGGGTCACCTCGCGGATGTTGTCGGCCTCGAGAAGCCGTCCGGTCCACCGCTCGAGCCCGATCGCGAAGCCGCCATGAGGGGGTACGCCGTAGCGGAAGGCGTCGATGTACCCCTCGTACGGCTCCTGCGGGAGACCGCGCGCCTTCAGCGTCGCCACGTAGTCGTCGTACCGGTGGAGCCGTTGCGCCCCGCTGACCAGCTCGATGCCGCGGAAGATCAGGTCGAACGACCGGGACCACTGCGGGTCGGCCGGGTCGGGATGGCTGTAGAAGGCCCGATGCGCCGTCGGGTAGCCCTCGACGACGACGAAGTCGCTGCCGTGCTTCTCCTTCGCCCACACGCCCAGCGTGCGCTCGTGCGCCGGCGCGAGGTCGGGCTCGTCGGCGGGTGCACCGGCGATCTCGAGCGCCTCGCGGAAGTGCAGCAGCGGGATCTCGTCCGGCACGTCGGGGACGTCGATACCGAGCAGCTCGACCGCGCGCGGAGCGCGCTCGTGGATGCCCGCGACCATCCCCGCCACCACGTCGCGAAGCACGGCGATGACGTCGCGATGGTCATCGATGAAGCCGAGCTCGACGTCGAGCGAGACGTACTCCGCCAGGTGGCGGACGGTGTCGTGCGGCTCGGCCCGGAAGACGGGACCGATCTCGTAGACCCGCTCGAAGACGCCGACCAGCACCTGCTTGTAGAACTGCGGGGACTGCGCGAGGTACGCCGGCCGGCCGAAGTAGTCGACCTCGAACACGTTCGCGCCGGACTCGGTCGCGGACTCGACCAGCTTGGGTGACTGGACCTCGGTGAAGCCGGTCGCGTCGAGCGTCGACCGGAAACCGTGCAGGGACGCCGCGGCCAGCTGCCACGCCGCCTGACGCAGCGGATGGCGCAGAGTCACCTGCGCGTGGTCGAGCATGGTGGGGAGGCCGGCAGTGATCTTCGGCCGCCAGAGCTCGATCGGCGGCGTGGTCGCCGGGTCGGTGAGCGCGGTGAAGACCGGGTCGACGACCTCGACGCCGCCGGGTGCCTGTGGGTTCGGGCTGGTCACGCCGACCACGTCGACCGTGGTCTCCTCGGTGAGGGACTCGACCTCGGCGAGGGTGGCCTCGTCCTTGACCACGACCTGCGCGGTGCCGCTGCGGTCGCGCACCACGACGAAGGACAGGCCGGACAACCGACGGCGCCGGTGGATCCAGCCGCTGAGCCGGATCGGGGTGCCCGGCTGGTCGGCGTACGACGGAAGGTCGGCAGCCAGCGTGCGGGGCGGCCGAGGCGCGGACGGCGCGGTCGACGGCTCGATGGATGGGGTACTCAAGACAATCACCTCCAGGACGGAACGGGGCCCTGGAGGTGCGGGCGACGGGCAAGCTCGCTGTGCCACCGCACCTTCGTCGACACTGACAACTTCAGTCGACCTCTTCGTCGTGCACCGGCTCGGGAGTGTCTTCGTCCGCGGGATCGACGTCCGCCTTCTCAGCTACCGGCGGCTCTCTGGGCGTTCGATCGTCCGCGGCTACTCGTCTCCGTCGTCGCCGGGACGACCATGGTAGGTCGCCGACCACGGTGCCGTCACATCGATATGCCGGGACGGGTCAGAGATCGAGCGCGGCGGTGTTGTTGCCCGGGTTCGGGTCGTCGTTGCCGGGCGCGCTGACCGTGGCCGACAGGCGGCGGTCCTGCGCATGCGGGTGGAACTTCACGACCAGGAACAGGGAGTGCAGCTCTCGCTGTCGGTCGTGCAGGTGTAGGAATTCACCCCGCGCGACGGCGGAGGCGTGCAGTGCCAGCCCCAGCCCCAGAAGACGATGTTGTTGTGATCGTTCACCGAGACCGTCACCGTGACGTCCTTGGCGGCCGCCGGGGCGTCGACGTCGAAGGTCGCGTGATAGCGGGTGCCCGGCAGCGGGTTGCTGGCCATCCTGAGGCCCAGGTCCCAGCCCGGTGGGGGCGGAGTCGTCGTGGTGGTCGTGGTGGTCGTGGTGGTCGTGGTCGTCGTGGTGGTCGTGTGGGTCTGCGTGGGCTCAGTGTGCTGCGTCGGCTCGGTCTGCCCAGGGGGTGAGCTGGTGGAGCCGGGACCGTCCGTGGTCGTGGACGACGTCGGCTCGGTTGCGCCCGTGGTCTCCAGGCTCGTGGTCAGGACCGAGTCGGGGTCACCGGAGGCGTCCGGGTCGGTCAGCAGAAGCTCGCCCGGTCCCTTCGCGTGCCTGTTTCCCGGGTCACGCGGGTCGTCCGTGTTGCTGCTGGTCGGACGTCGGGCCGGCAGTCGTCGGGCCGCCGCTGGTGCGGTCGCTCTGCGAGGGACTGGACGGATCGGCGTTCGGCGACACGGCGACCCGGTCGTTGAAGCTGCCGGAGTCGGCAGCCGTGTCCTTGGTCGGGGAACCTGTGGTGATGGCCGCGATGGCGACCGTGACCGCCACTGCGCTCGCAGCGGTGGAGCCGGCGGTCACTGCGCCGTGTCCCTTGACGAAGTGTCGCGCCCGGAACAGCCACGGTGCGGCGGCCAGCGATCCCGAGCCGGCCGAGGCCAGGTAGCCGGAGGCCGCGGCGCCCAGCAGGATCGGCGCCAGGATGCCGGCCAGGTTGGAGTTGACCTCGGACAGCTCGAGATAGACCGCGGCACAACGCGCGCACTCGTCGAGGTGCTCGTCGACCTTGACGGTGTCGCGGCGGGACAAGCCGTTGCGGACCCGGGCGCCGAGCCGCTCGGTCACCCAGCGGCACTCCTCGGCGGCCGTGTCGGCCATGTGCATCTGCAGGTAGGCCTGCCGCAGGCCCTCACGCGCCCGGTAGGCGAGGGCGGAGACGCTGTTGGCGGACATGCCCAGCAGGAGGGCGACCTCGGCAGGCTTCTGCCCTTCGACCTCGACGTGCCACAAGACGAGCTGCCAGCGCTCGGGCAGTGACGCGAAGGCCTTCGAGGCGGCGACGTTCTCGAACTCCTGCACGGCAGGGTCGGCGAACGGCACGCCCGGGTCGAACGACTCGAGCTCGTCGGTGGGCGTCACCTTCGAGGTGCGGCGGATCTTGTCGACGTGCAGGCGGCGTACGGCGGTCAGGAGGTAGGCCCGGAACGCCAGGTCGGGGCCGCCTCCGGCGGACAGCACGTTGAGCACCTTGATGAAGGCCTCGGACACCAGGTCGTCGGCGTCACTGGACCCGGCGATCTGGCGGGCCAGCCGCGTCGCGGCGTCGCGGTGACGCTCGAACAGCTCCCCGTAGGCAGCCTGGTCTCCGCCCCGGACCGCAGCTATGAGCTCCGCGTCGCTCGGGGCGTTCAGGTCGACCGCTTTCGGGCTGTTCATGGGCACGCTTGTGACGCAGAGTCACCCTTTCCTGACACGCTGGTGTTCCGAGAATAATCCCGTGGCCGGTTTCGCGTCATGGAATCGGAGAACCTGCGTCTTCATCTGTGGATCAGCGGTGGTCCCGTACGAAAGGAACGCAGGAATGGTGCTCTTCGACCTACTGCAGAAGAAAGGCCCCGGCCGATCGGCTGTGACGATTCCCGCCGGCTTCGAGCCGCTGGCGGACGCGCTGCGCTACAACGGCGCCGTCATCGCCGCCGCCCACGAGATCGGTCGCCTCACCGCGGGCGACGGCGCCTCGCTGGACGACGTCCTCACCGACGTGGCCCTCACCTACCAGTGCGTGTCGGGCGCCGGCGAGCCCGGCTTCGAGGTGGTCCGGGCCGTGTCGACCGCCTGGGCCGACGCCTCCCTGCGCTTCCTGCACGCCGTGTCCTGCGAGGACCCGCTGACCGGGCTGGCGTCGCTGGCCCACCTGCGCTCGAAGGTCCTCGAGAACTACCGCGAGCAGACCCGACGCGGCGAGACCACCGCCTCGCACGCGCTCGTCGTCGTGGAGCTCGACCCGTCCTGGGTCCCGGCGTCCCACTTCGACCGGATCCTCCGGCTCGTCGACGTCGCCGAGGGCATGAGGCGGGTGTACGCCGGCGACGAGACCATCGGCCGGCTCAGTGTGTCGCGCGCCGCCGCCGTCGTACGCCGCGACGACCGCCTCGGAAGCAGCGTGACCGCCCTGCGTGGCCTGCTCACCAGCTGGCACGACGAGGGAGGCGTCGCCACCAAGGTCTGGATCGAGGGTCTGCCCGCGACGGCCGAGTCGGCGGACGTCGTCCTCGACGAGCTGGCTCGCTAGCCGAACGCGCACCGAGATCCGACAGCCGGGTGGCTGCGGACAGCCTTCACAGCGGCTGTCCGGAGCGAGGCGAGCTGTCGGTCGGATGTGACAGGCTGGTCGTATGTGTGGCCGATATGCGTCCAGCCGCAAACCCGAAGACCTCGTCGAGGAGTTCGAGGTCGACGCCAACATGGTCAAGGAGTCGCTGCAGCCTGACTACAACGTCGCGCCCACCAAGGACGTCTACGCCGTCATGGACCGGGTCCCGCGCGACGCCCCGAAGGACACCGCTGCCGAGCGCCGGCTGACCACCGTGCGCTGGGGCCTGGTCCCGTCGTGGGCCAAGGACATCGCCATCGGCAACCGGATGATCAATGCCCGGATCGAGACCCTCGCCGAGAAGCCGGCGTTCAAGCGGGCGCTGAAGAAGCGACGCTGCCTGCTCCCGGCCGACGGCTACTACGAGTGGTACCCGACCGAGCAGCTCGGCAAGTCCGGCAAGCCGCTCAAGCAGCCGTTCTTCATCCGCCCCAAGGACGGCGGCGTGATGGCGATGGCCGGCCTCTACGAGATCTGGCGCAACAAGGAGGTCGCCGACGAGGAGGAGCCAGGTGCGTTCGTCTGGTCGGCCACGGTGATCACCACGACAGCCGAGGACTCCGTCGGGCACATCCACGACCGGATGCCGATGCTCGTCGAGCCGGAGCGGTACGCCGCCTGGCTGGACGCGTCGGTCGACGACCCCGGCGACCTCGCGACGCTGCTGGTCCCCGCCGCTCCCGGTCGCCTCGAGGCCTACCCGGTGGCCAAGGACGTCAACAACGTCCGCAACAACGGCGAGCACCTCATGCAGCCGATCCCGCTGGAGGAGTCCGGCGTCTCCGCCTGAGACCGCCGACGACGACCATGGCGACGACGGTCCGGACGATCTCCACCGACCAGGGCGACGCCCGGATCCACCTCGACCGAGCGCGACGACCGGTCGCGACCCTCGTCCTCGGGCACGGGGCCGGTCGCGGCGAGGACTCGCCCGACCTGGTCGCCCTGGCGGCGACGCTGCCGCGGCAGGGGATCTCGGTGTTCCGGATCGAGCAGCCCTGGCACGTCGCAGGCAAGAAGGTCGCGGCACGTCCCGAGGCCCTCGACGAGGCCACCCGGCGGTGCATGGACGCGATCCGGGTCCGCACGCCGGTGATCCTCGGCGGGCGCAGTGCCGGGGCGCGGGTGGCGTGCCGCTCGGCCAAGGCGCTCGGGGCCGTCGGCTGCCTCGCGCTGGCATTTCCCCTGCACCCGCCGGGGCGTCCCGAACGCACCCGCCTCCCCGAGCTGGTCGCCGCCGGCGTACCCACGTTCGTGGTCCAGGGCGAGCGCGACACGTTCGGGTCGCCCGATGCCTTCCCCGAGGACGTCGAGCTGACCGCGATCCCCGACGCCGACCACAGCTTCCGGGTGCCCAAGAAGGCGCTGCTCTCCCAGGAGGAGACCTACGCGCTCATCGTCGAGGCAGTCGTCGAGTGGGTGACGGCGCGCGTGGCCTGAGCGCCTCGGCCTGCGCTGCGGAATGATCCCCGCGGCCCGGCGGTTACACCCAGTGGACCGCACGACCCGCAGTTGTTGACGCCGAGGCAAGGAGGCCGAACCGGGATGACCGTTGTCCTGGACATCGCCCCTCAGCGCTTCGCCGACCCGTCGCCCGCGGTCGATCGCCCCCTGATCGACGCCATCGAACGTCTGGAGTGGCCAGTACCCTTGCCCGTGATGACACCTACCCCCGAGACGCCTGCCTCGACCGAGACGGTCGAGGAGCGCACCGCGCGGTTCGAGCGTGACGCGATGCAGTACATCGACCAGCTCTACTCCGCCGCGATGCGGATGACCCGCAATCCCCAGGACGCCGAAGACCTGGTCCAGGAGACCTACGCCAAGGCCTTCGCGGCCTTCCACCAGTTCAAGGAAGGCACCAACCTCAAGGCGTGGCTCTACCGGATCCTGACGAACTCCTTCATCAACACCTACCGCAAGAAGCAGCGGCAGCCCGTCCAGGACTCCCACGAGGAGATCGAGGACTGGCAGCTGGCGCGTGCCGAGACGCACATGTCCTCCGGACTGAAGTCTGCTGAGGCCGAGGCGTTGGAGCACCTTCCCGACAGCGCCGTCAAGGACGCGCTCCAGCAGATTCCCGAGGACTTCCGCCTCGCGGTCTACCTGGCCGACGTGGAGGGCTTCGCCTACAAGGAGATCGCCGAGATCATGGGCACGCCCGTCGGCACCGTGATGTCGCGCCTGCACCGCGGTCGCAACCAGCTGCGCAACCTGCTGTCCGACTACGCGCGCGAGCGCGGGCTCGCGCCGGAGCGTGAAGCCGAGGTGACCTCATGAGCTGTGGCAAGCACCACGACGTCGACTGCAACGAGATCCTCGACCGGGTCTACGTCTTCATCGACCACGAGCTCGACAACGCCAGCTCGCGAGCAGATCCAGACCCACCTCGACGAGTGCGGCCCGTGCCTGCGCGAGGTCGACCTCGAGCGCTTGGTCAAGGCGCTGGTCGCTCGCTCGTGCCACGAGCGTGCCCCCGTCGAGCTGCGCCAGCGGGTGATGTTCTCGATCCGCCAGGTCCAGATCGAGATCAACCGCGGTCCCGACCTGGACTGACCGCTCCGCACACGTCCAAAGATCCGACGCTGACGTTGCTCTGCCACGTCAGCGTCGGATCTTTGCGTTGACGGGGCGGGACAATGTGGCATGGGTTGGAGCCGGCGTACGGCGTTCGTCGGGCGGGAAGACGAGCTCGCCCTGTTCGACGACGCTGCAGCCGCCGCCCGGTCGGGTACGCCGCAGATCGTGCTCGTCGAGGGCGAAGCAGGCATCGGCAAGACCCGGCTCGTCGCGGAGGCCATCGCGCGAAGCCAACACGAGCACGACGTGGTCGTGGCCTGTCACGGGGTCGCACTGACCGGCGACCAGCTGGCCTTCGGTGGTGTCGTCGAGCTCGTGCGCAACGTGGCGGCGGCGCGGCCGGAAGAACTCAGACTCGGTCTGCCGGTTGGCGGGCGGCGACTGCTCGAGGCATGGGACGAGCACGGCAGCGGCTTCGTCGGCCGGCTCGACCGGGTCGAGATGTTCGAAGGTTTTCTGGGCCTCGTCGAGCACCTCGGTGGTTCTCACCTGGTCTGGATCGCGGTCGACGACATCCAGTGGCTCGACGCGTCGACGTGCGACCTGCTCGTGTACGTCGCTCGGGCACTGCAGGACGCGCAGCTGATGATCACCTGCACCGTTCGCACGACGGAGCTGCCGACGATCTGGCGAGGGTCTGCAGCTGGCCTGCGGCGCAGCCTGAACGCCCAGACCATCGTCCTCGACCCGCTCGACGCGGCGCACACCGGCGAGCAGGTGACAGACCTGCTCGGTCGGACTGCGTCACCGGCCCTCCTTGGTCGCGTCGCTCACCTGGGTCAGGGGGTTCCCTTCCTGACCGAGGAGCTGATCGCGGGCGGCCTGACGGAGTCCGGCCCGCTACCTTCGTCGGCGCGGGACCTGATGCTCGGCCGGGTCGCGACGCTGCCGGACGAAGCCCGCCGCGCAGTCGAGGCTGCCTCGGTGGAGGACAGGCCGGTGAGTCACGACGACCTCTGCCGCGTGCTCGGTCTGTCGGCCGTCGAGCTCGACGCAGCCGCCGATGCCGCCCTCACGACGCACTTGTGGGACGAGGCGGGCAACGACCGGTACATGTTCCACCACGCGCTCCTCAAGGAGGCGGTCACCGAGTCGCTGCGTCCGGGCCGTCGCCGCGACCTGCACCGGCGCTGGGCCGAGCTGCTTCGAATCCTCGACGCATGCGGGCGACGCTCGCAGTCGAAGATCGCGGCGGCGCACCACTGGACCGAGAGCGGCGACCTGGCGAGGGCGTTCGACGCGACCCTCGCGGCGGCCGAGATGGAAGAGGCTCGACGGGCGCCGGCGGAGCAGTCACCGTTGCTCCTGCGTCTCATGTCGCTGTGGGGCCGCGTGCCGGGTGCGGCCGAGCGAGCCGGTCGTGACCGCGAGACGGTGGCGGTCATGGCGCTCAAGATCTGCGCCCGGGCAGGGAACTTTGACGGAGCGTTGCGCTTGGTCACTGCCGAGCTTGGCCGTCCGGACGTGCGCGAGGACCGGACGCGATGGATCGCTCTCATGGCGGTGCGCCAGTCCGCCTCGACCAGCTCAACCAGTCGCTCGACGATCTGTCGGACATCGCCACTTGGGCAGCGGAACTTGCTGGCCGCGCCGAAGACGGCCCGTGGCTCGCCGTGGGCTGCGTAGAACTGTCATGGCGCCTGAGAACGGAGGCCGACGCGCGGACTGGCACTCGAGCTCGACCAGCCGCGCACTCGAATCGGGACGGCGTTCGCGCGACCCCGACGTCGCACTGGAGGTGGCGCGCCGTCGTGCCCACGTGCTTTGGTCGCGAGGGTCGCATCCGCGAGGCCTTGGGCGAGATCGACGCAGTCCTCTCGGTCGTGGAATCAGAGTTGCCCGAGCGGCTCGTCGGCGCGCTCTCCGAGCAGGCGGACTTTCGCCATGCCGCCGGAGATCTGGCCGGTGCGGTCGAGTCCGCCAGTCGGGCGTTGACGCTGGTCCCGCATCCGTCGCTTACGCCTCGCCACTACGCCAACGCGGTGGACAGCCTGTGCTGGGCCCTGCTCGACCTCGGGCCGCTGGGACGAGGCCGAACCTCATCTCTCGCCGGGCGCGGAGCTCTGTACTCCTCGGGGTGGCGGTCGGTCGACCTCGATCTGGACGCTGCCCTCCTCGCGACGTACCGCGGTGACTTCGCGGAGGCCGACGCCTGCGTCCGTTCCGCTTGGAGCCACTTCGTCGACGGTCCCGACACGCCGAACCTCCAACTTGCTCATCGCCCAGGGCAGCGCCCGGCTGGCTTCGGCCACGTTGGCGGCCTACACGGGCGACGTCGCGCTGACCCATCAGATGTTGCGGCCCCTCTTCGAGTCCGCGCTCTACCGGATCTGTCGCCCCTTCATTCTGCTGGCGGGCCGTTCTCGTGGCGTGGCCGAGGTGGACGCCCGGATTTCCGTGCTGCCGCACCCGGCCGCCGCGACGGCAACCGCGGACCGACGGATGCTTCGATGCCTCGAGAAGATCTCGTCGCGCTGGCGATCGAGGCCGCCGCCTCAGCGCCTCCCGGGGGAGACTCCTCGGCAGGGCGGTCCGCCTGCAGTTCGAGGCAGAGATGTCGCCCGTCAGCGAGACGAGGACACAGTCGGCAGGACTGGCAGCACGTGGTCGACAGCCTGGTCGGGCTGCCGGGGCGCCCCACGACGAGGGATGGGCGCTGCTCCGGCTGGCCGAGCGGCTGGTCGCGGAGGCAGGCACGCCGAGACGACGCGCACGTGCAACCGCGGCGCGCAGTCGCGGAGATCTCTGAGGAGCTCGGCGCGCGGCCGCTGCTGCAGGAGGTGTACGCGTTGTCCCGGCGGGCCCGGCTTGGGAATCGGTCCCGCGGCCGAGCAGGCACAGGGTGATGGACTGGCCGTGCTGACCGGACGCGAGCGTGAGGTGCTCGAGCTGGTGGCCCAAGGTCGGAGCAACGACGAGATCGCCGAGACCTTGTTCATCTCACCGAAGACCGCCTCGGTGCACGTCTCCCACATCCTGGCCAAGCTCGGTGCTCCAGCCGGACCGAGGCCGCCGCCCGGTGGCACCAGGCCCGGGCCGACGCATCGAATTGACCAGTGATCGCCCGAGAATCGGCAGCCAGCAGGGGTTCGTTCGGGTCTAGGCGCCAGGCCTTTCCCCATCGGCTCGGACGCGAAGAGCCCCGCTCCGTGAAGGGAGCGGGGCTCTTTGACGTCGGTGGCCCGAGCGCGTGGCTCAGGCGTTGGGGCGCTTGCCGTGGTTGGCGTTCTTCTTGCGGCGCGCGCGGCGCTTACGGCCGGTCTTGCCCATCGGGGTCCTCCTCGATCCGTCTCGGGTCGCTCCTATTGTCTCAGACAACCCCCGTTGGAGAGGAATCGGCGATGGCAGAGCCCCTGCGCACCGGCCTGACCGCAGAGCACGAGCACGTGGTCGAGCCGACGGACACGGCACGGGCCGTCGGTTCGGGTTCGCTCGACGTGCTCGCGACACCGCGACTGCTGGCGTGGATGGAGAGCGCCACGTGCGCTGCCGTCGAAGCGGGCCTCGGCGAAGGTCAGACCTCGGTCGGGACCCGAGTCGCCATCGAGCACGCCCGGGCCAGCGCGGTGGGCGCCGCGGTGACGGTCGCGGTCGAGCTCGTGCACGTCGACGGTCGGCTGCTGCGGTTCCAGGTGCAGGCCTCGCACGCCGACGGGGTGGTCGTCGGCCACGGCGAGGTCACCCGCGTGGTCGTCGACGTCGACCGCTTCCTCGCCCGCCTCTCCTGACCACGCTGCCCGCTGATCGAGCTTGTCGGTACCGAGGCAGACCTGGCGACTGGGCACACCAAACCTGGCGACTGGGACGCCACCTGGCGACTGGGCACACCAAACTGGCGACTGGGCGCACGAAACCTGGCGACTGGGCGCACGAAACCTGGCGAGTCGGGGTCAGACGGGGCGGCGGAAGGCGAGGAGGAGGACGTCGGGAACGGGCTCCCAGTCCAGCGCCGGCTCGCGGACGAACCCCATCGCGTCGTACAACCGGTGCGCAGCCGTCATCCTCGACATCGAGCAGATCACCATGTCCTCCAACCCGAGCTCGCGAGCCCGGGTGAAGCAGTGCTCGACGAGAGCCCGGCCGACCCCGCGGCCGCGCGCGGACGGCGCGACCGCCAGCATCCGGAACTCCGCCTCGCCGTCCCGGCTCAGCTCGCGCAACGGCGAGCCCGGC
Organism: uncultured Actinomycetota bacterium; assembly: GCA_963737725.1. Taxonomy (GTDB): domain Bacteria; phylum Actinomycetota; class Actinomycetes; order Propionibacteriales; family Nocardioidaceae; genus JANLYC01. Next base: position 486,209 of record CAVTTO010000008.1, on the reverse strand, counting down.
GGGCAGAACGTCACCGTGCCCAGCAACCCGTTCGCGTCGACCGCCACGACCAGCTCGGCGTCGACCGCCCGGTGCGCCGCATCGAGCAGGTGCTCGGCGTAGTCGGTCTCGCGGGTCAGGAAGCCGTCGTGCACGTAGCCGTCGAGGGTCAGCTCGCCGACCGCGGCGTACTCGTCCTCCCGCGCGGTGCGGACCTCCACGCCGTCAGACACCGGTCGTGGTCCGGGGATACGCCGACTCCGGGTCGGTGAGCACGTTGACCAGGTAGGGCACGCCGGAGTCGAAGGCCCGGTCGAGCGCCGCGCCGATCTCATCCGGCTTGCTCACCGTCTCACCGCCGCCGCCGAGCGCCTGGACGACCTGGTCGTACGCCGTCTTGGGCGCCAGGTCTGCCGCCACGTCATAGCCGTACAGGAACCGCATCGGGTGCTTCTCCAGGCCCCAGCACGAGTTGTTGCCGACCACCATCACGACCGGGAGGTCGTGCCGCACCAACGTGTCGACGTCGATGAGCGACATGCCTGCCGCGCCGTCACCCAGCAGCAGCACGACCTGGGCCGACGGGCGAGCGATCCGCGCCGCCATCGCCGCACCGAGGCCGGCGCCCAGACATCCGTAGGGACCGGGGTCGAGCCAGCCACCGGGACGTTTCGGCTCGACGTACTTGCCGGCGAACGACACGAAGTCGCCGCCGTCCCCGATGACCACCGCGTCGTCTGCGAGCCGCGGCACGAGCTCGCCGTAGATGCGGGCCGGGTGGATCGGGTCGGCGTCGGACCCGAGCAGCTCGGCGTCGGCGGTCACGGCGTCGCGCACCCGGTCCGACAGCCGTTGGGTCCAGGCCGACCAGTCCGGCTTCGTCGCCGCACCGTGGACCGCCTCGCGGATCCCGTCGAGCAGCAGGGAGAGGTCGCCGTACGCCGACGCGGCCAAGCGTCGCGTGGCCCGAGATCTGGCCCTCGCTGTCCGCGCAGTGCACGACCTGCGCCGGATCGGTGCCCTCCTTGCCGCCGAAGGACCCGTAGCCGAGCCGGAAGTCCAGCGGCGTGCCGACGACGACCGCCAGGTCGCACTGTCCGAACGCCAGCGATCGCGCCTTCGTGACGAGCGACGGGTGGCCGCCGGGGACGACGCCGCGACCCATGCCGTTGGTGATCACGGGCAGGCCGGTCTCCTCGACCAGACGCAGTGCCGCCTCCTCGGCCCCGTCCGACCAGACATCCGTGCCGAGCACCAGCACGGGGCGGCCGGCCCGGGCGAGCAGTGCGCCGATCGACGAGATCGCGTCGGGGTCGGGCGCGACCCGCTCCCGCGGGCTCACGAGCGGTGTCGTCGACTCGCACTCCGAGAACAGCTGGTCCATGGGCACGTCGACGAACGTCGGGCCTCGGTGCGGCGACGACGCGATCGTGAACGCCTCGTGCATGCCGTCGGCGATCGCGCCGACCTCCATGATCGTGCGCGCCTGCTTCGTGACCGGCGCCAGGATCGGCGGCTGGTCGAGCTCCTGAAGGCTGCCTGACCCCCACCGCTGCGTCGGCGCCCGGCCGCCGACCACGACCAGCGGCGAACCCGAGAACGACGCCTGCGCCACCGCGCTCACGCCGTTGGTCACGCCGGGGCCTGCGGTGAGCACGGCGAGCCCCGGTGTCCGAGTCAGCTTGCCGGTCGCCTCGGCGGCGAACACCGCCGACGGCTCGTGCCGCACGTCGACGAGCCGCATGCCCGGCTCGCCCTTGACCGCGGCGTCGTACATCGGGAAGACGTGGGCACCGGACAGCGTGAACATCGTCTCCACGCCATGCGCGGCCGCGACGGCGACGGCGTGGTCTCCGCCGTGGCCCTCGCGGGCGGCGGAGCCGGACGGGTCAGCAACGTCGGTCATGAAGCCAACCTACTGACGAGTACGCCGGATCGACACCCCGGTCCCGTCAGACCGTCCTTGCGCCGCCCGGAGTACATCCAGGGCGTGAAGGTGGGGATCGCGCGCAGCAGCGCGAGCAGCAGGTCGGACCGCGCCTCAGGAGGTTCGGCGAACGGCGCCGGGTCGTGCGCCGGCGCGATCCCGATGGCCAGGTGCACGTGCAGGGCGCGCAGGAAGGCGGACGTGTTCTTGGCCGCGGGTGTCGGCCAGGTGTGCTCGGTGAGGTGACCGCGCGGACGCACCATCGCCTGGCTGACCGTCGCGACCCACTCGTCGAGGGTCTCGGTGTCGACGAGGTTGCGGTGGACCACGGTGAGGGCAGCCATCGCGAGCCGGTCGTCCTCGCCGTCGACGAGCACGGTCGGCGTCGGCGCGACCAGCCGCTCGGCGATCACCTCGAGCAGGACGCCGAGGTGGAGGGACTGCAGGTGACGCGACGAGGCCAGCACGCCGAGCAGGTCGGCGCCGTGCGCGACGGTGTGGGCCCAGCCCTTGCCGGGGACCCAGCCCCGCAGGTCCTGCTCGCGGGTGTACCAGCCGATCGCCCGCTCGGCCCAGTTGAGCACGACGTCGACCGGCAGGATCCGGGCGACGTTGTCGCGGCGGACGCACTCGGTCAGGATCAGCGCGGAGAAGCTGCGGCGGAAGACGGAGTCGTCGAGCGACTTGCCGAGCCCGACGACCAGACCCTGGGCGATGGAGTCACCGAAGCTGACGAGCAGGTCGTCGTAGACGCCCTCGGAGAGCCAGGTGGCCAGAACGGGGTAGGCGGTCTCGTCACGCTCGACCGGGTTGGTCGAACCCAGCATGGTGACCAGTTCAGCAGTGAGCTCGTTCAGTGGCCTGTCTTCGGGGACCGCCATGTCGGAAGCGAGCACCTGCTGCCAAAAACCCCGTGGCATGCCGGTCATCCTGTCACACCGGTCGGACCCCTCAGAAACCGCGAGATGTCAACCCTGGTGGGGTTTCCTGGACGTGTCGGGATCGTCACAAGTTCCGTGGCCTACGGTGGCCTCGTGCCCTCGCTGAACGACGTCGTCAAGGCCTACACGGACCTCGAGGACGACGACGTCGCGTGGCTGCACCTCTTGATCGCCGACTGGCAGATCATCGCCGACCTCTCCTTCGCTGACCTGGTGCTTTGGCTGCCCGACCGGGAGGGCCACGGGTTCTGGGGCGGGGCCCAGATGCGGCCGACGACCGGCCCGACGGCCTTCGTCGACGACCTGGTCGGGGCCTTCGTCCCGCGTGGGCGGCGGCCGCTCCTGGACGCGGCGTACGACGAGCGCCGGATCGCGCGCGAGGGCGACCCCGAGTGGCGCGACGACGTGCCGGTGCGGGTCGAGACCATTCCGGTGGTGCGCGACGGCGAGATGCTCGCGGTGATCGCCCGCAACACCAATCTCCTCGGCGTACGGACGCCCAGCCGGCTCGAGCTGTCCTACCTCCAGACGGCGAGCGACCTGACCCGGATGATCAGCCGTGGGGCGTTCCCGATCCCGGGGGAGCGGCGCGAGTGGACCGCGTCGCCGCGGGTGGGCGACGGCTTCGTCCGGACCGACGCGGCCGGGGTCGTGACCTACGCGAGCCCGAACGCCCAGTCGGCGTACCGGCGGCTCGGCATGGCCGGCGACCTGGTCGGTGAGGCGTTCGCGGAGGTGACGGAGGAGCTGGTCGGACCGTCCCCGCGCCCGGTCGACGAGGCCCTGGCGGTCACCGTCTCGGGGCGACAGCCGCGCGAGGCGGAGTACGGCAACGGCGACGCCACGATCGTGGCGCGTGTCATCCCACTGACGCCGGCCGGAGAGCACGAGGGCGCGCTCATCCTGCTGCGCGACGTGACCGAGCTGCGCAGCCGTGAGCGCGAGCTGATCACCAAGGACGCCACGATCCGCGAGATCCACCACCGGGTGAAGAACAACCTGCAGACGGTGGCCGCCCTGCTCCGGCTCCAGTCGCGGCGGATGGACGTCCCGGCGGCGCGGTCGGCGCTCGACGAGGCCGTACGCCGGGTGGGGTCGATCGCCATCGTGCACGAGACCCTGAGCCAGGCGTTCGACGAGCACGTGGCCTTCGACGAGGTCGCCGACCGGCTGGCCGCCATGGTGACGGACGTGGCGGTCGAAGGGTCCGATGTCCGGACCAGTCGCGAGGGCAGCTTCGGTGAGCTGCCGGCCGAGACGGCCACACCGCTGGCGATGGTGCTCACCGAGGTGCTGCAGAACGCCGTCGAGCACGGGTTCCCGGACGGCTCCGGCTCGATCTCGATCCGGGCGCTCCGGGCGGCGGGGCGGCTCCAGGTGGCGGTCGACGACGACGGTCAGGGTCTGCCGGCGGACTTCGACCCGGTGTCGTCGGGCAACCTGGGGCTGTCGATCGTGCGGACGCTGGTCGAGTCAGAGCTCGGGGGCGTGCTCAGCCTCGGGTCCAACCCGGCAGGCGGGACGCGCGTCGACCTGGACATCCCGGCGACGCTCTAGTCGGACGGAGCAGGTGGCTTGTCGAGCCGGTCTCCGCGGCTTCGCCGCCGGAGACGGTCCCTTACGCGCGGATCTTGGCGCGGGCGTTGCGCCGCTTGAGCGCTCGGCGCTCGTCCTCGGACATCCCGCCCCAGACTCCGTGGTCCTGGCCGGCCTCGAGCGCCCACGCGAGACACTGCTCGCGCACCTCACAGCGACGGCACACGGCCTTGGCCTCCTCGATCTGGAGGATGGCAGGCCCGGTGTTGCCGATCGGGAAGAACAGCTCCGGGTCCTCTTCGAGGCACGCGGAGCGGTGACGCCAATCCACGGCGAGGCTCCTCTTCTTCGTCTGGTGGTGGCGGCGGGGTGGGCCGCTGCCACGCGGGTGCGTTCGTCACTCGTCGTCGCGGTGCTGGTCTCTGCTCGTGGCTGCTCGTGAAGGTTTTCACGAGCCCTCTCATTCGCCTGGTCGAATCGACCAGGGGGGTGGGAGGGCGCCACGCGCTCGTACGTACGCCGCGACGATTGCGACATCGATCGTCGCAAGAGATAGGGGCCGACACAACCCCTCGACCGTTGTCAGTTTCCTCACAACTCGGACGAGGTGGACATGCGTCCGATCTCTGGGATCAAGTCTAGAGGTTTTGCCTCGCGATCGTGAGCCACGAGCCCCGATCGTGGGCACCGTCACGTCGGGCTGCGTGAGACGTCCCCGGGCGTGCGAAGCGCCTGACCAGCGCCGTTAGGGTGACCTGCATGAGCGACGCCCCCGCCGCGCCCTCGCCGGACGCTCCGGACGGGTCCGAGCACCCGGACGTGCCGGACCACCCGAACTCCGCCATCCGGCTTGCTGCGGGTCTGGTCGCGCTCGAGGCGGTCGGCCTGATCGTGCTCGCCGTCGCCGAGATCGTCAACATCGACCCGGACCACCCGAGCGTCGGCGTGACGACCGGCCGTGTTCTTCCTGCTGTACGCCGCCGGCCTCGCCTTCTGCGCCCGCGGCCTGCTCCGCCTCAGCAGCTGGACCCGCGGGCCCATCGTGCTGGCTCAGCTGATCGAGCTCGGGGTGGCCTGGAGCTTCCGCGGCGGCGAGACCACCTGGGTGAGCGTGCTGCTGGCGATCCCGGCGGTGATCGTGCTCGTGGTGATGTTCGCGCCGGCCACGACGGTCGCGCTCTACGGTCACCGCCTCAGCGACGACACCATCTGACGCCTCGCCTCGTGCCGCACGCGAAGCGGCCCGGACCACCAGAGGCGGTCCGGGCCGGCGTACGTCGGGAGGGGTCAGCCCTTCTTGGTCTCCGCGAAGATGTCGGCGATCTCGTCGATCTTGGCCAGCAGCTCGTCGGCCTTGGCCGCGTCCATGCTGTCCTTGGTGCCGCTGGCGCCGGCGAGCTTGGTCGCCTCGTTGACCAGCTGGTGCAGCTGAGGGAACTTCTCGAAGTGCGGGGGCTTGAAGTAGTCCGTCCAGAGCACCCACAGGTGGTGCTTGACGAGCTCCGAGCGCTGCTCCTTGATGATGATCGCGCGGGTGCGGAAGTCAGGGTCGTCGTTGTCGGCGACCTTGCCGATGATCGCCTTGATCGACTCGGCTTCGATCCTGGCCTGCGCCGGGTCGTACACGCCGCAGGGAAGATCGCAGTGGGCCGAGACCTCGATGGTCGGTGCGATGAAGCGAGCCAGCATGAACTGGTCCTTTCTGTTGCAGGCCGTGGGTTGATGTCTACCGTTGACTACCCAGTTCCCGACCCTACTCCGCTCAAACGAGGATCCCAGCAGTGCCCGATGCCCGTGAGAACCCCGGTCCGGACGCGGTTCGTCACGGCCCGCGGATCGGGCTGGCGGTGGTCCGCGGACGCTCGATGGAGCCGACGCTGTACGCCGGCGACCGGTTGCTCGTGCGCTACCGCGCGACGCCACGACCGGGCGATCTCGTGGTCGTGCGACTGCCGGACCGTCCCGTCGCGGTCAAGCGCGCCAGCCGGCATACGCCGGAGGGCTGGTGGGTCGAGCGCGACAACCCGGCCGAGGGGGTCGACTCCTGGCTCGTCGGCGCCGTTCCCGACGAGGACGTGCTGGCCCGGGTGGTCGGGCGGGTGTGGCCCTGGCGGTGGCTGAACCGGCTGCTGCGAAGGTCTGCCTCTTCGCGTTGAGCGGCGGGTCGGGTGTGCCATCGCGCTGACGCACGGCCCTGCACAGCCGCGTCGAGACGTGGCAGACTGACCAGTCCGGGCGATCCCCAGGCGTCAGCCACGTCAGCGACACGGAGCCATCGCACTCCGACCGGCGTACGGCGACGCGATCCCAGTCACGCATCGTCTCCCGGAACCAGGTGACCCCGCATGTCGGCAGCCCCCTTGCCCGAGCCCCGTCCCACTCCGCACGACTCCGCCGCGTCGTCCCGCCATGTCGGCGACCCCGTCTTCGACCTGCACCGCGGCGGCAAGCTGCACGTCGCGTCCAGCGTCCCGCTGCGCGACGCCGACGACCTGTCGATGGCGTACACGCCCGGCGTCGCCCGCGTCTGCCTCGAGATCGCCCAGGACCCGGCGGCGGCGCAGGACTTCACCTGGGTGTCCAACACGGTCGCCGTGGTGACCGACGGGACCGCTGTGCTCGGGCTCGGCGACATCGGACCGGCGGCGGCGATGCCCGTGATGGAGGGCAAGGCGGTGCTGTTCAAGGAGTTCGCTGGGGTCGACGCGGTCCCGATCTGCCTGGACTGCACGGACACCGACGAGCTCGTCGAGACGATCGCGAGACTCGCGCCGAGCTTCGGCGGGATCAACCTCGAGGACATCTCGGCGCCGCGATGCTTCGAGATCGAGCGTCGTCTCAAGGAGCGGCTCGACATCCCCGTCTTCCACGACGACCAGCACGGCACAGCGGTGGTGGTGCTCGCGGCGCTGCGCAACGCGCTCCGGATCGTCGGCAAGGAGCTGGCGGAGGTCCGGATCGTGGTGTCCGGCGCCGGTGCGGCCGGGGTCGCGGTGACCAAGATGCTGCTCGCGGCCGGCGCCCGCAACCTCGCGGTGGTCGACCGCGGCGGCATCATCAGCCCGCAGCGTGACGACCTGAACGCCGTCAAGCTCGACCTCGCCGCGGAGACCAACGCGTCGGGACGGACTGGGGAGCTGTCCCACGCGTTGGTCGGCGCCGACGTCTTCATCGGGGTCAGCGGCGGCTCGGTGCCGGAGACCGCCGTGGCGCAGATGGCCGACGACGCGGTGATCTTCGCGCTCGCCAACCCCAACCCGGAGGTCCACCCCGACATCGCGCACCGGTACGCCGCGGTGGTGGCCACGGGCCGGTCGGACTACCCGAACCAGATCAACAACGTGCTGGCGTTCCCTGGCATCTTCCGAGGGACCTTCGACGCCCGGGCGCGGCGGATCACCGAGGACATGAAGCTCGCTGCCGCGACGGCCCTGGCCGACCTGATGGGAGACCGGCTCGATCCGACAGCGGTCATCCCGTCACCGTTCGACCCACGGGTGGCGCCGGCGGTGGCTGCGGCGGTGGCGGCCGTCGCGCCGCGGGGCTGACGTCGCCATAGGGTGGGCGCATGTTCTCCGTGTATGCCGAGTCGACCCACCCCGACAGCCCGCTCGACGGCCTCGTGCTGGGTGACCGCCCCGACCCGGACGTGCCCGACGGGTGGACGACGGTCACGGTCAAGGCGACGTCGCTGAACCACCACGACGTCTGGTCGCTGCGCGGTGTCGGGCTGCCCGAGGACAGGCTTCCGATGATCCTCGGCTGTGACGCGGCCGGTCTCGACGAGGACGGCAACGAGGTGCTCGTGCACGCCGTGATCAGCGACCCGTCGTGGCTGGGCGACGAGACCCTCGACCCGAAGCGGTCGCTGCTCTCCGAGGTCCACCCCGGCACGTTGGCCGAGCGCGTGGCGGTGCCGCGTCGCAACGTGGTGCCCAAGCCGGCGTCGCTGAGCTTCGAGGAGGCGGCGTGCCTGCCGACGGCGTGGTTGACGGCGTACCGGATGCTCTTCACCCAAGGTGGCCTCAAGCCGGGTGACAGCGTGCTCGTGCAAGGCGCCGGCGGAGGCGTGGCGACGGCGCTGATCTCGCTGGCGGCTGCGGCGGGGCTGCGGACGTTCGCGACGAGTCGTGACGAGACCAAGCGGAAGAAGGCGTTGGAGCTCGGCGCGGCCGACGTGTTCGAGCCGGGTGCGCGACTGCCGCAGCGGGTGGACGCCGTGATGGAGACGGTCGGCGCGGCGACGTGGGGTCACTCGCTCAAGGCGCTGCGCCCGGGCGGCACCGTCGTCATCTCCGGTGCGACCTCCGGCCCGAACCCCGACCGGACCGAGCTGAACCGAGTCTTCTTCCTGCAGCTGCGCGTGCAGGGCTCGACGATGGGGACCCGCGACGAGCTGCGGGCGCTGGCCGAGATGCTCGACGTGACGGGGACCCGGCCGCTGATCGACCGGACGTTGCCCCTCGACCAGGCCAAGGACGGCTTCGCCGCCATGGTCGACGGCACCCTCTTCGGCAAAGTCGTCTTCACCCTCTGACCCCCGCCGACTCGCCAAGTTTTGCGCCCCGAGTCGCCAGGTTTCGCGCCCCGAGTCGCCAGGTTTGCGTCCCGAATCGCCAGGTTTGCGAGCTCGAGGCCTGACCGAGGCAAGCCACCGAAACCAACCGGGATTTGCCTCGGTACCGAGCAATCTGCCTCGGTACCGAGGCAAACACCGAGGGGTGGGTCAGTCGTCGTCTTCGTCGTCGAGGCGGGCGAGCCAGGTGGCGAGCCGTTCGACGGGGATCTCGAACTCGGGGTTGAGGTCGACGAACTCCTGCAGCCGGTCGGCCAGCCACGCGAAGGTGACCTCGTCGTCACCTCGGCGGCTGGTCAGCTCCTCGATCCCGCGATCGGTGAAGTACATCGATCAGGCGAAGGCGCCGGTCGAGCAGGTCCTGCAGCTCCTGCTGGTGCACCGACGACTGGCCGACCGACGGCGCGGCCGACTCGGGTCGCGAGACCCGGGTGAAGGCGACGCCGTCGAGGTCGAGCTCCGACTCGAGGTTCAGCTTCATGTGCGGCCACGGGCCCATGTTGGCGGGCTCGTCCTGCACCCAGCGGACCTCTTCGAGGTTCGGGAACTTGGCGAGCTCCGCCTTCACCTCGGCCGCCGGCCGCGGGTAGAGCTGCTCGACGCGCAGGATCGCCGTGGTGATGCCCTCGGCCTCGCGACGCTTCCGCTCCGCGAACAGGTCCCAGCTGATCCGACCCGAGCACAGCAGCGCGTGGCGCACCGCCGACGCGTCCTCGACGGCCTCGTCCTCGATCACCGGGCGGAAGGTGCCGGTGGTGAAGTCCTCGGGCTGAGAGGCCGCGTCCTTGCGTCGCATCATCGACTTCGGGGTGAAGACGATCATCGGGCGGTGGTCGCTGCCGAGCGAGTGCTGACGCAACAGGTGGAAGTAGCTCGCCGGAGTCGACGGCTGCGCCACCGTGAACGCGTCACCGGCCGCCAGCGTGAGGAACCGCTCGATCCGCGCCGACGAGTGGTCAGGGCCCTGGCCCTCGTAGCCGTGCGGGAGCAGGAGCACGACACCGGACTGCTGCTGCCACTTGGCCTCACCCGACGAGATGAACTCGTCGATCACGGTCTGCGCGCCGTTGACGAAGTCGCCGAACTGCGCCTCCCAGAGCGTCAGCGCCTCGGGACGGGCCACGGAGTAGCCGTACTCGAAGCCCATCGCGGCGTACTCCGACAGCAGCGAGTCGTAGATGTAGAACTGCGCCTGGTCGGACGAGAGGTTCGACAGCGGAGTCCACTCGGCGGCGTTCTTGCGGTCGATGATCGTCGCGAAGCGGCTGACGAAGGTGCCGCGCCGCGAGTCCTGCCCGGACAGCCGGACGGGACGGCCCTGCATGAGCAGCGAGCCGAACGCCAGGATCTCGCCGGTGCCCCAGTCGATCGGGCCCTCGGTGATCGAGGCGGCCCGCCGCTGCAGCTGCGGCAGCACCTTCGGGTGCACCGTGAAGCCCTCGGGCGGCGTCACGTGCGCCTCCGCGATCCGCTTCAGCACCTCGGGAGTGACCGCCGTGTCGGCACTGCCCGCGGGCACGGCGCCCTTGATCGGGTAGTCCGGGACGGTGACGTACTCCGGCAGCTCGTCCGGGTCGGGCTCGTTCTTGGCGTCGCGCACCTCGGCGAACACCCGCTCGAGCTGCTGCTGGTAGTCCTTCAGCGCCGACTCGGCCTCCTCGACCGTGATGTCGCCACGACCGATCAGGGCCTCGGTGTAGAGCTTGCGGACCGAGCGCTTCTGCTCGATCAGGTCGTACATGAGCGGCTGGGTGTACGACGGGTCGTCGCCCTCGTTGTGACCGCGGCGGCGGTAGCAGACCAGGTCGATGACGACGTCCTTGTTGAACGCCTGGCGGTACTCGAACGCCAGCTGCGCCACCCGGATGCACGCCTCGGGGTCGTCGCCGTTGACGTGGAAGATCGGCGCCTGCACCATCCGCGCCACGTCGGTGCAGTACAGCGACGAACGCGACGAGGACGGCGAGGTCGTGAAGCCGACCTGGTTGTTGACGACGACGTGGATCGTGCCGCCGGTGCGGTAGCCGCGAAGCTGCGACAGGTTGAGCGTCTCTGCCACGACACCCTGGCCGGCGAAGGCTGCGTCACCGTGCACGAGCAGGGGCAGCACGGGGTACGCCGCGCCCTGGTTGAGCAGGTCCTGCTTGGCGCGCGCGATGCCCTCGAGCACCGGGTCGACGGCCTCGAGGTGTGACGGGTTCGCCGCGACCGAGACCTTGATCGTGCTGCCGTTGCCGGAGACGAACTCGCCCTCGGCGCCGAGGTGGTACTTCACGTCGCCGGAGCCCTGGACCGTGCGCGGGTCGATGTTGCCCTCGAACTCGCGGAAGATCTGGGAGTAGCGCTTGCCGACGATGTTGGCGAGCACGTTGAGCCGACCGCGGTGGGCCATGCCGATCGTGACCTCGTCGAGAGAGTGGTCGGCGGCGGCCTCGCAGATCTCGTCGATCAGCGGGATCGTGGTCTCGCCGCCCTCGAGGCTGAACCGCTTCTGCCCGACGAACTTCGTCTGCAGGAACGTCTCGAACGCCTCGGCCTGGTTGAGCTTGTGCAGGATCCGCAGCTGCTCCTCGCGGGGCGGCTTCTTGTGGGGACGCTCGACGCGCTCCTGGATCCAACGCCGCTGCTCCGGGTCCTGGATGTGCATGTACTCGATGCCGGTGGTGCGGCAGTAGGAGTCGCGCAGGATCCCGAGGATGTGGCGCAGCTTCATGAACCGCTGGCCGCCGAAGTTGCCGGTGGCGAACTCGCGGTCGAGGTCCCACAACGTCAGGCCGTGCGTGCCGACCTCGAGGTCGGGGTGGCTGCGCTGCTGGTACTCCAGCGGGTCGGTGTCGGCCATGATGTGGCCGCGCACCCGGTAGGCGTGGATCATCTCGAGGATCCGGGCCTGCTTGCTGACCTCGTCCTCGTGGCTGGCCGAGATGTCGGCGGCCCAGCGGATCGGCTCGTACGGGATGCGCAGGGCGCGGAAGATCTCGTCGTAGAAGCCGTCCTCGCCGAGCAGCAGCCCGTGCAGCCGGCGCAGGAAGTCACCCGACTGGGCACCCTGGATCACGCGGTGGTCGTACGTCGAGGTCAGCGTCATGATCTTGCTGATCGCGTTGCGGTTGAGCGTCTCCTCGGACGCACCCTGGTACTCCGGCGGGTAGCTCATCGCCCCGACGCCGAGGATGCAGCCCTGGCCGCTCATCAGCCGCGGAACCGAGTGGTTGGTGCCGATCGTGCCCGGGTTGGTGAGCGTGATCGTGGTGCCCTGGAAGTCCTCGATCGAGAGCTTGTTGTCGCGCGTACGACGTACGACGTCCTCGTACGCCGACCAGAACTGCGCGAACGACTTGTCGTCGGCGCCCTTGATCGACGGCACCAGCAGCTGGCGGGTGCCGTCCTCCTTCTGGACGTCGATCGCGAGGCCGAGGTTGATGTGGCGCGGCTTGATCAGGTTGGGCTTGCCGTCGACGACCTCGAAGCCGTAGTTCATCTCCGGCATCTGGCGCAGCGCCCTGACCAGCGCGAAACCGATGATGTGGGTGAACGACACCTTGCCGCCGCGGGCGCGGGCGAGGTGGTTGTTGATCACGACGCGGTTGTCGATCAGCAGCTTGACGGGGACGCTGCGGACGCTCGTGGCCGTGGGAACGGCCAGGCTGCTGTCCATGTTGCTCACCGTGCGGGCGGCCGCGCCGCGCAGGATGACGTGCTCGGGCTTCTGGAGGGCGTCGGCCGTGTCGTCCTTGGTGGGTTCCTTGGGCACGGGCTTGGCGACGGCCGCTGCGGTCGCCGGCTGAGCGGCGGGACGCAGCCGTGTCGGAGGCGGTGCCCTTCGGCGCCGCGGCCGAGGCGGCAGCAGACCCGGTGGTCGCTGCGGGGGAGGGGCTCGGGGCCTTCGCCGCCGGCTCGGGCGCCGGACCCGGCTTGCTCGGCGCGGCTGCCTGAGGCTTCGCGGAGGTCGATGCGGGGGCGGGTGCTTTGTCAGGCGCCTTCGCCGGTGCCTTGTCCGGTGCTTTGGCGGGTGCCTTCTCCGCAGACTTGGCCGGCGGCGACGTGGCTGCCTTCGCGGAGGGCTGACTCGGCTGCCCGTTCGAGCCGGCCGCCTGCCGGTCCTTGAAGAGCTGCTGCCACGCTTCGTCGACCGATGAAGGGTCCTTCACGAAGCGGTCGTACATCTCGTCGACGAGCCATTCGTTGGGACCGAAGTCCGTGTCAGAGGTGACGGGTGCGCCGGACGCGGCGCCGGGTTGCGGGGATGTGGACACGGCTTGACGTTTCGCCTCTTCCGCTGCATCACGGGTGGGTGTTCAGTGCTGATTCAGTTCGTGGTCCCGAAGGATCGCTTCCAGGCTATCCCTCGGTCGCTCGAGTGCGCAGGTTGGCGGCCAACCTGCCCTGTGGCGGTGCCCACAGCGCAGCAGCATCCACCCGCCCATCAGCCTCAATGTAGAGCATCTTGGTGGCTTTTCCTGTGCGCGCCGTGTTGAGATGCGCGGCTGCATTGTGCATGCTCGACCCCGATGCGTTTGCGTTTGCACCCCCTGCAACGAGGCTCCGCACCTCGTTCCCGGACTCGGACAGGTCTGAGCCGCACCTCTCGGTGGCCGCTCGTCGCTGCCCTCTCGCTGGGCATGGTGGCGGCGTTCGGACTGACCTCGTGCAACAGCGGGGACGATATCCGAGACGCCCACGTCCAGCTCGGCACCGACTGACGACGCCTCGACCGCCGAGGCCCAGCGCCTCGACAAGGCCAACGCCCAGGTCACCGCTCACATCGTGCAGATCGGGCGGGGTGTGAAGAAGAAGCAGCAGACCGCCATCCGCCGCCAGATCGCCAAGCCGATCAAGGCCTGGTCCGACGCGGCCTACCTCGCCGGCGACTTCCCGCACGCCGGCTACACGAAGCAGGACTTCCCCGGCTGGACCGCCCGGGCCGCTGCGCTGGCGGCGCGCGACAAGGACGTGACGACCAGCGACTTCATCCGCAAGAAGGCGGACCAGGTGATCGCGGACCGCCGGGACGCTCGGCTGTTCGTGTTCTCGGTGGGCGGCCTCGCTGGTGGCGCCACCGCGAAGGTCTACCTCGGTATGACGGCCGACCTCGAGTCCGGCAAGCAGGTGCGGTACGCCGTCGCCGGCCAGGTCTACCTGACCCGGAAGGCGAACCACTGGCGGATCTTCGGCTACGACCTGCATCGGACGGTGCTTCGACGATGAGCTTCCCGCTGACCCTCCACCCGCGACGCCCCGAGCCGGGTGCGTTCGCACGCGTGCTCCGCCGGTCGCGCCGGTGGGCCACCTTCGCCGTGCTGCTCGCGATGCTGACGGTGCTCGTGCCCGACTCCGGACAGCTGCCGGCCCGGTTCTCGCTGATCAAGCTCGACCAGGTCCACGGCATGGACGCGGCCGACCACACGGTCTGGATCCTCGCCCTCGGGTCCGACGCGCGACCGGGCGAGTCCTACCTCGGCAGCCGGTCCGACGCGATCCAGCTGGTCGGGATCAACACCAAGAACCACCACGCCGTGACGATCGGCATCCCCCGTGACTCGTACGTCGACATCCCCGGCCACGGGCGCAACAAGATCAACTCCGCCATGACGTTCGGCGGGCCGTCGCTCACCGCCCAGACCGTCGGCAACCTGGTCGGGATCCAGCCCGACTACGTCTTCACGACCAGCTTCCCCGGCATGGTCCACATGGTCGGCGGCATCCACGGCATCCGGGTCAAGGTGACGTGGGGCGTGACCGACCAGGGCCACACCTTCCGGCCCGGAATGACCGAGCTGAGCGGTGTCGAGGCGCTCGCGTTCTCCCGGATCCGGCACGGACTGCCGCGCGGTGACTTCGACCGGTCCTACGACCAGGGGCAGGTGCTCAAGGGCGGCCTCGCCACGATCAAGAACAAGATGGCGCGCAAGGGCTTCTTCGAGCGCTCGCTCGAGCGGTTCGCGAAGTGGACGGACACCAACCTCAACCCGGTCGAGCTCTACCGGCTGGCACGCACGGTGACCGAGGTCAACCCGAAGCTCGTCCGCACCTGCGTGCTGAACGGCGGGGTCGGGTACGCCGGGTCGGCCAGCGTGGTGTTCCCGAGCGTCTCGGCGGCCCGCGCCCTGGCGGCCGACGTGCGTCACGACGCGACCGTCGACCGCGGCTGCTAGTCTACCGACCTGCCGGGTCAGGGAACCAGGATCGCCCGACCGCGCACCCGGCCCGCATCGAGGTCGGCCAGCGCCTGCTCGCCTCGGCCAGCGGGTAGGTCTGCGTGTGCAGGGTGACCTTGCCGCTCTGGGCGAGCACCATGAGCTCCGCCAGCTCGTTGTAGGTGCCCACGATGTTGCCGATGACGTTGCGCTCGGTGGAGATGATGTCGAGCGTCGGCACTTGCAGCTCGCCGCCGTACCCGATCACCGAGTAGGACCCGCCGGCCCGGGTCATCGCGAACCCCTCGTTCTCCGCGCCCTCCTCGGCGACGAAGTCGAGCACGATGTCGGCGCCCGCGCCGTCCGTGAGGTCCTGGACGGCCTCGACCTGCTTGCCGTCGGCGACGACCGTGTGGTCGGCCCCGAGCTTCTCGGCGAGGGCGAGCGCGTCCGGGTTGCGGTCGACCACGATGATCCGGGTCGCCGTGAGTGCGGCGAGGCACTGGACGCCGATGTGGCCGAGCCCGCCCGCGCCGATCACGACGGCCGTGGTGCCGGGATAGAGGAGCGGCACCACCTTGCGGACCGCGTGGTACGCCGTGATGCCGGCGTCGGCCAGGGCCGCCACGTCCTCCGGCTTGGTGGCGGCGTCGAGCTTGACGCAGGCGCGGGCCGACGTACGCAGGAAGTCGGCCATGCCGCCGTCACTGCCGTCGAGCCCCGGGAACGTCGACGACGCGCAGTGCATGTCGTCGCCGGCCCGGCAGGCACGGCAGAGCCCGCACGTCGGCGTCGGGTGGAGGATCACGGTGTCGCCGACGGCGACGTTGGTCACCGCCGTCCCCGACCGCGTGCACCCAGCCGGCGTTCTCGTGGCCCAGGTGTAGGGGAGCGACGGCTTCATCGCCTCGTCCCACTGGCCCAGCAGGATGTGCAGGTCGGTACGACACACTCCGGCGCCGCCCACCTTGACGATGACGTCGAAGGGGCCCTTGACCTCCGGCTCCGGCACGTCGTCGACGACCACCTTCTCGTGGTACCCGTGGATCCGAACTGCCTTCATGGCGTCTCCTCCTCGCTGCCGGTCACGGGTAACGGTGCCGCAGCATGCCGCGGCAGATGCCGCTGTTGGCCTCGATGTTGACTCCGCGACAATCGGGCGCGGCCGCAGGTGGAGGGGCACATCCTCGGCCGCGACCGGCTCACCGGTGCTCGGCGTCGACGAGGAGGGGGGCATCGTCGTCGGCCGGCAGCCCGAGCTCGTCGCGTCGGGCGCGCAGCGCATCGAGCTCCGGTGAGGGAGGGACGTCGCGGAGGCGACAGCCGGTCAGATCCGCGGTCGGCTCCGGCGCGGACCAGCGGCCGGCACACCCGGTCGGTGCCGGCCATCACCGCCGTCGTACGAAGTCGGCACGCAGATCGTCCAGCTCACCCGTCGGCCTGGTCCGCCGAAGGTGCTGACGAACCCCGCGCGGGCCGCCACGCCCTGCGTTGATCTCGTTCGCCGGCGAAGTGGTCGTCGAGCAGGATCACGGCACGCGTGACGCCAGGGACGGAGGACACCGCGTCGTACGCGTCGGCGACCATGAGGAACGCGAAGTTCGGCGCACAGAAGTACGTCGGCAGCCGCAGGTGGACCTCGGTCGTCCCGTCCCTCGGCGATGTTGCACGAGGCCACGAAGCCCAGCGACGGTCACCGGCTCGTCGAGCTCCGGGTCGCGGACCGTGGCCAGGGCGTGCGAGCACCGCCTCGTCGAGGCGATCCGCGACACGACGCTCATGACGTCGTCGAAGAGCTCGACACCAGCTCGGCATCCTCCTGCTTGGCCGGCTCGGAGGGATCCGGCGATCTGGCAGCTCCGAGGGGACCTCGATGTCGTACAGCCGGGCGGCGTTGAGGCCGAGGATCTTCTTCTTGCCCTCGACGCCGAGCCGCGGGTAGTCGTCGTAGTCGTCGCTCTCCGGGTAGTCCCAGTCCACGAAGCCCTCGATCTGCCAACGCGGCTCCCAGATGGCGTAGTCGCTGCCGAACGTGATCTTGTCCTCGCCGACCCAGAACAACAGCTCGCCCATCACCTTGGCGAAGAAGCGGGGCCGCGCGTGCATCAAGCCGCCGATCACGACGGCGAGGCCGGCGTACACGTTCGGCTCCTGCGTCGCCATGAAGCAGAAGTCCTCGATCCGCGGGAGTCCCACGTGCTCGACGATGAAGTTCAGCTCCGGGAAGTCGGTGGCGGCGTGGTCGACGTCGGCGACGTCGAAGGCGTCCTTGTCCAGCGGCCAGATCGTGGGGCCCTTGTGCACGTGGATGTTCTTGATCCCGAGCTCCTGGGCCTTCGCCAGGTAGCGTGTACGCCTCCGGGTCATTCAGCTTCCAGCCACGCGAGTCGCCCTTCCACTCGGCCGTGTAGAGCTTCGCGCCCTTGGGGTGCCAGCGCTCGACGTCGGCGGCGAGCTGGTCGAGCCCGGCCTGACCGTCACGCGGGTCGAAGCGCACGTTGAGCCGGAGCTTGTCGGGATGCTTCTCGAACAGCGACCCGTTCTTCTCGGCCGTGTTGAAGCCGTCGATGTACCAGTCCTTGAGGTACGTCGACTGGAAGATCGCCGACGTCGACGTACCCGTCCTCGAACACGTCCTTCATCAGGTCGTCCTCGGAGTACTTCTGGAAGTGCTCGAGGTCCCAGTGCGTCTCCTGCGGTGCGAGGCCCATGTAGGCGTGGAAGCACTCGATCCAGCCCTTGGCGAACTGCTCCTGACCCTTCACCCAGTTGTCCGGGCTGGCGTCCCAGAAGTGCATGTGGCTGTCGACGACGAAGTACGACTCCCCGTCCTTGGTGTACATACGCCCACTCCTCCGCGCTCGACGTGTCCCCGCGCGTGACGACTGCCACGGCACTGCTCACCGTAAGTCGGTCTCGCGAGTACGAACCGGTTCGCGACGTCTCAATCTGAGACCCGTCCGGACCGGCCAGATCGTGCTGTGCCGGGGTCGCCTGACCGGAGTAGCGTCGAAGCCGGAACGGTCACGGCCTCGATCTCGGTCTGGGAGGCGACGGCGTGAGGAGTGGTGTGCCCGAACATCTGCCGCAGCGCGCACTGCTACGTCCGCAGGTCGCGGGCGGGCGGTCCCCGACCCGAGCCGGGTCCCGGCCCGGCTGCTGGCGTCGTGGCAGCGCAGCGAGGAGTACGGCGTCTCGCTGGAGTCCGTGGATCCGGTCTTCACCGGGGACTTCGACGACGAGTCGTTGTTCTTCCAGTGCGGGGACGAGGTCCTCGAGGACCTGCACCGCACCCTGCTCGCCGAGCCGATCAGTCTCGATGCTCACCGACGCCGACGGCCTGGTGCTGAACCGTCGGAGCGGCGACCACTCTCTTCTGCGTTCCCTGGACGCCGTCCACCTCGCTCCAGGCTTCTCCTACTCCGAGCGCGAGGCGGGCACCAACGGTCTCGGGCTGGCGCTCGCCGACCGGGTCCCGACGGTCGTGCGCGCCGAGGAGCACTACTCGCTGAGCCTGTGCACGTACACCTGCGCGGCGGTCCCTGTCCTGGACCCGCTGACCGGGCGGCTCCAGGGGAGCGTCAACCTGACCACCTGGTCGAACTCGTCGTCGGACCTGCTGCTCGCGCTGGCGCAGTCGGCGGCCAGCAACACCTCGGCCCTGATGCTGGCCCGAAGCCGCGGTCAGGTGCCGCGCGGCCGCGCCACGGGGCGAGGTCTTCCGCGTCGAGACGCTGCGCCTCGAGCCCGGAAGTGGCTCCCTCGCGGACCTGGGGCACGCGTGGAACGCAGCGGCGCACCGGGTAGACGCGGCGCTCGGCCGCCGGCCGCGTCGTCGCGGCCGTGGGGGAGCAGGGGTCGGGGCGGACGACCGTGCTGGCCCAGGCGCTACGGCGCCATCACCCGTACTCGCGGATCGTGGCTGCCAGCACGCCGTCGGCGCCCGACGTCGAGGACTGGTTGTCCCTGTGGACGCCGGAGCTGGGCAAGGCTCACACGTCGGTCGTGGTGCGCCATGTCGACACACTGCCGCTGTGGGCGGCGGAGCGGCTGCGCGACCAGGTCGTCGCTGTCGAAGGGCTGCCCGCGGCCGATCGGCCCGCCCTGTGTGTGACCGCGGAGCGCTTCGAGGACATCCCGGCCCCCCTGGCCGGTCTGGTCGAGGCGGTCGTGCACGTCCCGCCTCTGCGGGAGCGGACGGAGGATGTGCCGGCGCTGGCGCGACACCTGGCCCGCCGGGTGCGCCATCGCGAGATCGACCTCTCCGGCGCTGCCCAGCACGCCCTCGAGAACCACACCTGGCCGGGCAACGTCGCCGAGCTGGCCGACGTCGTCCGTCAGGCTGCCCTGCACAGTGACGTCGTCGACGTGCACGACCTCCCGCCCGACCTGCTCTGCCGGCCTACCCGGCGGCTGTCGAGGATCGAGCTGTTCGAACGGGACGAGATCGTCCGGGTGCTCACCAGCGAGGGAGCCACCATGCGGGACGCGGCGGGCGAGCTCGGCATGAGTCGGGCGACGCTGTACCGGCGGATCGCCCACTACGGGATCCGCGTGCCCCGGACATCGGCCGGCCACGACGGCTGACCGAGCCGGCTTCAGCGATCCTCGAGCCGCCGGACGAACTTCAGGCCGGACCAGGTCTCGTCGACAGCCGCCACCTTGACGTCGACGACTCCGGCGGCCAGACCGAGGTCCCGGACGATGTTCTCGTCGAGGTCACTCGCCAGGCCGGAGCTCTTCTTCGGCCAGGACACCCAGAGCATGCCGTCGGTGACGACGTGGGCGATCAGCCGGTCGAGCCGACCGACGAGTCGCGACCGGCTCGGGCAGAAGGTCCACGCGATGTCGACCGGCGCCCCGGTGAGTCGTCGCAGCACCGTGACGTCACGTGGCCAGTCGAGGTCCAGACCTTCGGGCACGTTGTCGAGGTAGATCCGGCAGCCCGGCTTGACCCCGATCTTGCCCAGCAAGGGCGTCGCGGAGTATCCCGCCATCGACGTACCTCCTCTTGTGCCGTCCGGGAGCGTGCCGACCCGGCGGGTTGATCCGCAGGTCGGCCCAGTATCCCGTGACACGCGAGGAGGGCACGGCGACGGAGGCGCCCCCGAGCTCGCCTCCGCCGCCGCACCAGCTCTCGCCCTTCATCAGGTCACCGACCGGCGGACCGGATCGCCATGGACGCGCGGCCGAGGTTGAGCACGGCACCCGTCCCGTCGAGGACCGTCACACGGAGCGCGGTCACGCGGAGCCCGGTCGCCGAGCGGTCGACGATGTTTCGCTCCAGCTTGGCGATGCCGGGCACCACCAGGGTGTCGGTGCTGGGGAAGCGGTGGACCTCGCCGTTCACCAGCACCTTGCCGATCTGCGAACCGTCGGCGCTGCGCAGCACCTTGCCGCCGTCACGCACCACGTGCGCCCTGGCAACGATGCCGGTGATGACCAGCTGGCCACCGCCGATGCTGACGCGCGCGATGCTCCCCTGCTCGACGCCCTCGGCCTGCTGCATCGTCTGCTTCGACCACTGCCGCGCGTTCAGTCCGCGGGCGATCACGTTGTGTCCGAGGTCGGAGTGGGCGATGCTCGCGGTCCGGACGTCCCCGTCGGTGCCCTGGCAGGGCATGGTCACGACCGGTGTGCGCCCGCTCGACACATGGTCATCGAGCGCCTTGAGGTCAGTGCCTGACGAGCTGCCCGCGAAGCGACCGGACTTGATTCCGGCCGCGATCCCCGTTGAGACGTTGGCGATCCGCACGGTGGTGTCGGTCGGGATGACATGGATCCGCAACGCCTGTGCCTTGGCGACAGCGCGCTCCGGCGTCATCGCGGGTCTGTGACCGACCGAGGTTGATCTCGGCGAGGCCGGGCACGACGAGCGGCTGACCTGGCGCGGGCACGGCCAGCTCCTGGCTCTCGCCGTCGGGTGTCGTGAGCGTGACGCCGCGCGATGTCGACCGTCGTACGGGCGTGGAAACCACGGTCGTCGTGGAACGCGGCGGAGTACGACGTCACGCCGTCGATCCGCAGCGAGCCGACCGGTGAGTCAGCCAGCCGGACCGTGGCGATGGAGTGGCGCGCGTAGGAGCCGACCACGTCCCCGTCCTTGTCCGTCCAGAGCCGGGTCGTGACGCCGGACAGCGTGCCCAGCCCGGGCAGGTTCGCCTCGGCCTCGTGGTTGCCGGCCTGCTGGCCCGCCCGGTTCGTGCAGCCGATGGCGGCATGAGCGGTCCGGTCCGAGCCGGCCGGCACCTGCCCCCCGGTCAGCAGGGTTCCGAAACCGTTGGCCCGCAGGGCGAACGAGGTGGCGGTGGTCTTGGCCGATGGCCCCGCCGCGTCGGCGTGCGGGCCGACCGCGGACAGGGCGAGCAGGCTGCCTGTGGTGATGGTGGTGAACGCCGCCAGAATCCGGCGACCGCGCGATGGTGTGCGCATGAGACCCCCCTCAAGGTCATTTGCAGAGAGTGAGCGAGCCCTCACTCTCTGCACACATCAACGAGGGCGATCTGCAGAAGTTACGGCGCAGTAGAGATCGTGGCCGAGACCGTCGCGTGCGGGAAATTCGGGCCACTGAGGCGCCACGAGGCGCGAGAGGAAATGTGCGCCCCCGGTAGGATTCGAACCTACGCACCCGCCTCGAATGGAGATGGCGCGGTGCTGCACCGCCCCTGGGAAATGTGCGCCCCCGGTAGGATTCGAACCTACGCACCCGCCTCCGGAGGGCGGTGCTCTATCCCCTGAGCTACGGGGGCTCAAGAAGCGCAGATCACCCTAGCATCGGGGCAACAGCGGCCCCGACGGCCATCGACAATCGCCGATTCACGGGCCAGCGGGACCGGGCGCCTACTACGGTCAGCCCGTGCCCGTAACCCCTCCGACGGTGCTGGTCGTCGACGACTCCGACACGATCCGGTCCCTCATCGTGCTCAACCTCGAGCTCGACGGGTTCACGGTGGTGCAGGCACGTGACGGGCAGGAGTGCCTCGACGTCGTCAAGGACGTCGCGCCGGATCTGATCACCCTCGACGTGGCGATGCCGCGGCGTGACGGGTTCAGCACGGTCGAGATGCTGCGCGCCGACCCCGACACCCGACACATCCCCATCGTGATGGTGTCGGCCCGTGCGCAGGGCTCCGACCTCGCACGTGGCCAGGAGGTGGGCGTCGATGCCTACCTGACCAAGCCGTTCGAGCCCGAGGAGCTGGTGGCGACCGTGCGCTCCCTGGTCGCGGACGGCGGACGGGGACGCTGAAACCGGTCGATACGATGGATCGGTGACCCCGGAGCAGCTCTCTCAGATCATCGCCGACGCCCTCGCGGCCCTCGTGAACCGCGGCGCGATCACGCTGCCTGACGGTGCACCGAGCGAGGTGCGCGTCGAACGTCCGAAGAACAAGGACCACGGGGACTACGCCACCAACGTCGCGTTGCAGCTGGCCAAGAAGAGCGGTATCCCGCCGCGCGAGTTCGCCGAGCTGCTCGCGACCGAGCTCAAGGCCTCGGACGCGATCGCCGCCGTGGACATCGCCGGGCCGGGGTTCATCAACATCACGGTCGAGGCCGGTGCTCAGGGCGCCGTCGCGCGCAGCATCGTCGACGCCGGGACGGCGTACGGCTCGTCGGCGCAGTACGCCGGCCAGAAGATCAACCTGGAGTTCGTCTCGGCCAACCCGACCGGTCCGGTCCACATCGGCGGCGCCCGTTGGGCCCCGGTCGGCGACAGCCTGGCCCGGGTGTTCGCGACGCTCGGCGCCGACGTGGCGCGGGAGTACTACTTCAACGACCACGGTGCCCAGATCGACCGGTTCGCGAGGTCGCTTCTCGCTGTCGCGCGAGGACACGACGCACCCGAGGACGGGTATGTCGGCGAGTACGTCGCCGAGATCGCGGACCGGGTGGTCGAGGCCAACCCTGACGTGCTCTCGCTCTCCGACGTCGACGCCCAGGAGATCTTCCGGCGCGACGGCGTCGACCTGATGTTCACCCGCATCAAGCAGACCCTGCACGGCTTCGGTGTCGACTTCGACGTGTACTTCCACGAACAGTCCCTGCACGACAGCGGCGCGGTCGAGCGGGCGATCACCCGGCTCACCGAGATGGGCAACACCTACCAGTCCGACGGAGCGCTGTGGCTGCGCACCGAGCAGTTCGGCGACGACAAGGACCGGGTGCTGGTCAAGTCCGACGGCGACCCGGCGTACATCTCGGGTGACTGCGCCTACTACCTCGACAAGCGCGAGCGCGGCTTCGACCTGTGCGTGATCATGCTCGGCGCCGACCACCACGGGTACGTCGGTCGGCTGATGGCGATGTGCCAGGCCTTCGGCGACACCCCGCACGAGAACCTCGAGGTGCTGATCGGCCAGATGGTCAACCTGGTCCGTGACGGGCAGCCGGTGCGGATGGCGAAGCGCGCCGGAACGGTGGTCTTCATCGACGACCTGATCGAGACCCTGGGTGCCGACGCCGCTCGCTACGCCCTGGTGCGCTACTCCAGCGACTCGACGATCGACCTCGACCTCGACGTCTGGACCAAGCAGTCCAGCGACAACCCGGTCTACTACGTGCAGTACGCCCACGCCCGCCTCTGCTCGATCCTCCGCAACGGCGCCGACCACGGATTGGCTCCCGCGGGAAGCGACGTTCGACCCGGCGCTGCTGTCGCACGAGCGCGAGGGCGACCTGCTGCGTGCCCTCGCTGAGTTCCCGGCCGTGGTCGCATCGGTGGCGGAGCTGCGCGAGCCCCACCGGCTGGCCCGCTACCTGGAGGCGACGGCCGCGACGTTCCACAAGTTCTACGACGTCTGCCGCGTCCTGCCGCGCGGTGACGAGGAGCCCACCGACGTGCACCGGGCCCGGCTCCTCCTCGTCGACGCGACCCGTGTGGTCTTCGCCCGTGGTCTCGACCTGCTCGGGGTCACCGCGCCCGAGCGGATGTGATGCGCGCCCACGAGGCGGGCGCCCTTCACGCCGAGGCCGGCCATCGGGGGCCGTCCTGGCTGATCGCGCCCGCAGACCCGAACGTGCTGGTCGAGCCGTTGTGGCCCGCGAACGTCGCCAAACCCGGCTCGGGCGTGCTGGAGGTGGCCGGAGTGTCGGCCCACGACCTCGCCCGTGAGTTCGGTACGCCGACCTACGTCATCGACGAGGACGACTTCCGTGCCCGTGCCCGGGCGTTCAAGGAGGCGTTCGCCGGCGCCGACGTCTACTACGCCGGCAAGGCGTTCATGTCCGTGGCCAGCGTGCGCTGGATCGCCGAGGAGGGGCTCAACCTCGACGTCTGCTCCGGCGGCGAGCTGGCCGTGGCGCTGCGTGCCGGCTTCGCGCCGAGCCGGATCGGGTTCCACGGCAACAACAAGAGCCACAGCGAGCTGGCGCGTGCCGTCGAGGTCGGCGTCGGCCGGATCATCGTCGACTCACCGGCCGAGATCGACCGGCTGGCCGACCTGGCCCGGTCTCAGGGCGTTCGCCAGCGGGTGTTGCTGCGGGTCACCGCGGGAGTCGAGGCGCACACGCACGAGTACATCGCGACCGCACACGAGGACCAGAAGTTCGGGTTCTCGATCGCCGAGGGCGACGCGTTCGCGGCGATGAAGGCGATCGTCGCCCAGGACTCCCTCGAGCTGGTCGGCCTGCACTCCCACATCGGGTCGCAGATCTTCGACACCTCAGGCTTCGAGGTCGCGGCGCGACGCGTGCTCGCACTGCACCAGCAGGGCCTCGACGCGGGGATGGCGCTGACCGAGCTCGATCTCGGCGGCGGCTTCGGGATCGCCTACACGACGCAGGACGACCCGGCGACCCCGGCGGAGCTGGCCGACGGGATCACCTCGATCGTCGCGCACGAGTGCCGGGCGCTCGGTATCGACGTCCCGCGCCTCTCGATCGAGCCCGGCCGAGCCATCTCGGGCCCGTCGACGTTCACCCTCTACGAGGTCGGAACGGTCAAGACGGTCGCGCTCGACGCTGGAGCGAGCCGGCTGTACGTCGCCGTCGACGGCGGCATGAGCGACAACATCCGAGCCGCGCTGTACGACGCCGACTTCTCCTGCACGCTCGCCTCCCGCCGGTCCGAGGCCCCGGCCGTGCTCGCCCGCGTGGTCGGCAAGCACTGCGAGAGCGGCGACATCGTGGTCAAGGACGAGTTCCTGCCGAGCGACGTCGCGCCGGGCGACCTGATCGCCGTGCCGGCGACCGGTGCCTACTGCCGGTCGCTCGCCAACACCTACAACCACGTCCCGCGGGCCGCCGTCGTCGCGGTGCGCCAGGGCCACGCCCGGCTCGTCGTACGACGGGAGACGGAGGAGGATCTCCTGCGTCTGGAGGTCTTCGACGGATGACATCTTGCATCGCGGATTCTCCTGCGCAGATCCGCGCGCTGCGGCGAAACTGGGACACTCGTCGAGACGGACCCGGCAGAGGTCCGAACCCAGGAAGGCGGCCATGAACCAGCCCGTTCGCGTCGCCCTGCTCGGCTGCGGCGTCGTCGGCAGCGAGGTCGCGCGACTGCTGACCGAGCAAGCCGGCGACCTGGTCGCCCGGGTGGGAGCGCCCCTCGAGCTGGTCGGCATCGCCGTACGCCGGATCGACCGGGCACGCGACGTGGACGTGCCCCGCGAGCTCTTCACCACCGATGCCCACGGACTGGTCACCCGCGGCGACGTCGACGTCGTCATCG
Source organism: uncultured Actinomycetota bacterium (assembly GCA_963737725.1). Lineage (GTDB taxonomy): Bacteria > Actinomycetota > Actinomycetes > Propionibacteriales > Nocardioidaceae > JANLYC01. The sequence continues at coordinate 460,438 of CAVTTO010000008.1, read as the reverse complement.
AGGTGATCGGCGGGATCGAGCCCGCCCGGTCGCTCATCACCGCCGCGCTGGAGTCAGGCGCGTCGGTGGTGACGGCCAACAAGGCGTTGCTGGCCGAGGACGGCGCCACGATCTTCGAGACCGCGACCAAGGTGGGCCGCGACGTCTACTTCGAGGCTGCGGTAGCCGGCGCCATCCCGATCATCCGGCCGCTGCGCGAGTCGCTCGCAGGCGACCGGGTGCGTCGTGTGCTCGGCATCGTCAACGGCACGACCAACTACATCCTCGACCAGATGGACACCTCGGGTGCGAGCTTCGACGACGCGCTCGAGCAGGCGCAGTCGCTCGGCTACGCCGAGGCCGACCCGACCGCCGACGTGGAGGGGTTCGACGCGGCGGCCAAGGCTGCGATCCTGGCGGGCCTCGCCTTCCACACCCGGGTCACCGCCGCTGACGTGCACCGCGAAGGCATCACCGACGTCTCGGCGACGGACGTCGCGTCCGCCCAGGAGATGGACTCGGTCGTCAAGCTGCTCGCGATCTGCGACCGCACCGAGAGCGAGGACCCGGACGCCCCCGACACGGTGTCGGTTCGCGTGCACCCCGCGATGATTCCCCGGACGCACCCGCTGGCCAGCGTCCGCGGCGCCTACAACGCGGTCTACGTCGAGAGCGACGCGGCCGGACAGCTCATGTTCTACGGCCCGGGTGCCGGGGGCGCGCCGACCGCGAGCGCGGTGCTCGGCGACGTCGTCACGGTGGCGCGCAACCGGCTGGCCGAGGTGACCGGCGCCGGCGAGTCGACGTACGCCCAGTGCGAGATCGCGCCGATGGGGGAGACCATCACCCGCTACCACGTGTCGATCGACGTCGACGACAAGCCGGGCGTGCTGGCCGCCGTCGCCGAGCTGTTCGCGCAGCACGACGTGTCGATCCAGACCGTCCGGCAGGAGGGTCGCGGCGACGACGCCCAGCTCGTCGTCGTCACCCACACCGCCCCCGACGCCGCGCTGTCGGCGACGGTGCACGGGCTCCGGTCGATGGACATCGTCCGCGACGTGAGCTCGGTGATGCGGGTCGAGGGCGGACCGGAATGACCACCGACGCCCCTGCCGGCCCGGGGGCTCCACCGCGGGTGCACCAGTGGCGCGGCGTGATCGAGGAGTACCGCGGCTGGCTGCCTGTCAGTGACGAGACACCCGTCGTGACGCTGCGCGAGGGCGGCACCCCACTCGTCGAGTCCGGCTGGCTCTCGGAGCTGACCGGCTGCGCGGTGTGGCTGAAGGTCGAGGCCGCCAACCCGACCGGGTCGTTCAAGGACCGCGGTATGACGCTCGCCGTCTCGCACGCGGCCGAGCAGGGCGCGACCGCCGTGGTCTGCGCGTCGACCGGCAACACCTCGGCCTCGATGGCGGCGTACGCCTCCCGGGCCGGGATGACGCCGATCGTGCTGCTGCCGCAGGGCAAGATCGCGCGCGGCAAGATGGCGCAGGCGGTCATGCACGGCGCCAAGATCATCCAGGTCCGAGGAGGCTTCGACGACTGCCTCGAGCTGGCGCGAGCGCTCGCGAAGGACTATCCGGTCTCGCTCGTCAACTCCGTCAACCCGATCCGGCTCGAGGGTCAGAAGACGGCGGCCTTCGAGGTGGTCGACTTCCTCGGCGATGCTCCCGACCTGCACCTGTTGCCGGTCGGCAACGCCGGGAACATCGCGGCGTACTGGAAGGGCTATCTCGAGTACGCCGCTCACGGCCACGCCAGCCGCCGTCCGCGGATGTGGGGCTTCCAGGCCGAAGGGCGCGGCCCCACTCGTCACCGGTCAGGTGGTGCGCACGCCGGAGACCGTCGCGACGGCGATCCGGGTCGGCAACCCGGCGTCCTGGCTGTTGGCCGAGGCGGCGCGCGACGAGTCCGGCGGGGTGATCGAGGCGGTGACCGACCTCCAGATCCTCGACGCGCAAGGAGCGCTCGCCGCCCGCGACGGCGTGTTCGTCGAGCCGGCATCGGCGGCCGGCGTCGCCGGGCTGCTGCAGCGACACGCCGCGGGCCACGTGGAGGCCGGCTGCCGGATCGTCGTCACCGTCACCGGCCACGGTCTGAAGGACATCGACACCGCGCTGGAGCACCGGGGCCTGCCCGACGACCTCGTGGTCGACAAGGACCCGGACCAGGCTGCCGCAGCTGCCGGCCTGGGGTCGGCCTGATGGCTGGCCCGACACGGCGAGCGGCAGTCCGCGCCCCGGCGACGAGCGCAAACCTCGGGCCGGGCTTCGACGCCCTCGGACTGTGCCTGGGTCTGTACGACGACCTGGAGGCGACCACGACGGCGACCGGCCTGCTGGTCGAGGTCTCGGGTGCCGGCGCGGACGAGGTTCCGACCGACGAAGGCCATCTCGTGGTCCGCTCGTTGCGGGCGGCACTCGACGCGATGGACGTGCCCCAGCCCGGCCTGACGCTCTCCACGGTCAACCGCATCCCGCACGGCCGTGGGCTCGGATCGTCCGCCGCCGCGATCGTCGCCGGGATCCAGCTCGCCGCCGGGCTCTACCCCGACCATGCCCTGACGGCGCAGGCAGCGCTGTCGCTGGCCGACGCGATCGAAGGTCATCCCGACAACGTCGCGGCCTGCCTGCTGGGTGGTCTCACGATCGCGTGGACCGACGAGGCCGGCGCACACGCGACACGACTCGACGTGGACGCGCGGGTCGCGCGCGCATGTCCTGGTGCCGAGTCAGGCAGTCTCGACCGAGGTCGCGCGCGCGGTCCTGCCGGCCGAGGTTCCCCACCGTGACGCCGCCACCAACGCCGGTCGCAGTGCGCTGCTCGTGGCTGCCCTCACGAAGGACCCGTCCCTGTTGCTCGCCGCGACCGAGGATCGGCTGCACCAGCGCTATCGCGGTCCGGCCATGCCGGAGTCGCTCGCGCTCGTCGACCGGCTCAGGGCCGACGGGGTCGCCGCCGCCGTGTCCGGAGCCGGACCGTCCGTGCTGGTGCTCGTGCGTCGAGGGAGACGGCGAGGAGGCAGCCGCCAGCGGGGCGTGGTCAGCGCTCGTCCCGGACGGGTGGGTCGTGCTGTCCTTGCCGGTCGACAACGCCGGCGCCACCGTGGTCCAACCCCACTGATCAACCTCGGGCACGGCGGCGCCGGCGCGGGCTCGTGCCTAGGGGTCGACGTAGATGTAGTCGAGCCAGTCATCGCCGCCGGCGAGATGCCCGAACGAGTCGACGGTTGCAGGTCTGCCCAGGGGACCCAGGATCATCACGTGAGCGCCTTGGTCGGGAAACCCGATGACGGTGAGGTCTCGCGTCTCCCACCTGCCGCAGTTTCCCGGGCAGCCGTAGCGCACGTCGCCAGACGTCGTTGACACGACCACGGGCGTGCCTCCCAAGTTGGAGGATTCGGGGGCCTCGACGGGCCGCAGCGGAGCGTCCCACCGCGCGTTGTCACCCATGACATCGGCCGGAGCGGGTCCGGACGAGACCATGACCTCGTACCGGGGCGTGTGGCCGGCCCCGGCGCAGGCGACGTCCCCCGACTCGAAGGTCGAGAGCACGGAGTCGGGGCAACCGACCTGCCACACCCGCCATGGCGCGTGCTCGGGGGGAACTGCGTTCATCTCGATGTGAACCGGGCCCGAGGACAGGGCGAGCCATCCGGGAAGGCGCCCGGCGTGATCAGCCGGGATCTCGACGGCGGGGGTGGTCTCGCCAGGCGTCGTCCCGGAAGGACCGGGCCCCGTGGGACTCCCGTTGCTCCCCGAGCGCCCAGCCAAGGACGACGCCACCGCGACGGAGACGATGAGGGCGGTCGTAGCGGCAACGGCCACCGGCACGAGCCAGCTCGGCGGGCGGCGGGGCGGAGGTGTCGACCGCAGCCCGCCGTCCAGCACGCGCTTGACGAACGCAGCGCTGCGTGGTGCGTCCTGCGCTTCCTCGCGCAAGACCTGAGTGATGAGCTCGTCCAGGGTGTTCATGACGACTGACTTCCGATTCGGAGGGGCGCGGGTGCGCTGGAGATGCGGCGATCTTCCTGACTGAGGGCGGACACCGCCGGTTCGGGCGGGTCCGCGTAGTGCGCGAGGGATGGATGCTGACGCAGCGAGGCGAAGGCGCGGGAAGCGAGACTGCGGACGGTGCCACGAGCGACGCCCAGGAGTTCTGCGATCTCGGCGTCGTCGAGGCGCTCGTAGTAGCGCAACACCAGGACGGTGCGCTGCTGGTCCGGGAGGCGTGCCATCACGCCGGCTGCCCACGAGCGCGCGTCGATCTCGTCGTGACGCGCCAGGCTTTGCGGGTCACCGATGGAGACGAGGTCGGGGTCGAACGGCACCTCGCGGCTCATCCGTCGGCGTTGGCTGGTGATGTGGTTGTTCACGAGCATGCGGCGGATGTAGGCATCCGGCCGGTCGGCAGCTTCAACCGTGTCCCACTTGCGTAGCGCGGCGAGCAGGACCTCTTGGACGAGGTCCTCGGCGTCGCGGTGATCGTGCGTCAGCAGGTAAGCCAGCCGCAGCAGGGGGCCTGCCTGCACGGCGACGAACTTCTCGAATCGGGGGTCTCTCATCGTTCGCCCGTCCTGGATTGGGGGCCGAGATCCCTGACGCCGTTCACAGCTAGTACGACGCTTCGAGTGTCGCGAACTGCTGCACCCGGTGGCAGCGAATTCAGAAAGCCGCCGGAGTTGTCCGGGGAATTCGGACGACTCGGGTCGTGTTGACGTAGGTGTTGAGACAGTCAGACACCCGTGGTGCTACTGTCAGACGCGCACCGCATCGCACCGCGACCGGTGCCTTCTCAAGCGGATCGCCGAGATCGCTCAGCAACCTCTCTCGTAGAGATTCCCCCGCGTCCCGCAGACGCTCCTACGGCTGAACGCATCGAACCCGATCATCTGAGCAAGATTCACTTCCAAAACCGGCGCCGTCCATCTGACAGGCGCCAGACGTGGGAAGGACCTCACGTGACCGAAACATCCGAAGCCACCCCTGACGCCGCGGGCTCGGCCGCTTCAGCGACCAAGCCGACGCGCAAGAAGTCGGGGGGCCTGTCCGGGATGCTCCTGCCCGAGCTCAAGCAGCTCGCAGGAAGCCTGGGCATCAAGGGCACCGGTGCGATGCGCAAAAGCGCTCTCATCGAGGCCATCAGCGCCGCGCAGTCCGGAGGCGGGAACGCCACCGCGAGCCGCGACGCCGACAGCAACGGGGCTCGGGACAAGTCCCGCAGCTCCCGGTCCGAGTCGAAGTCCACGCAGCGCGAGGCGCGCGAGGAGCGCGACTCCGACCAGCGTGACGACTCCTCGGGCGGTCGCGACAGCCGCGACGACAAGCGCGACGACAAGCGCAAGTCCACCAACGAAACCCGCGATGACCGGGACAACCGTGACTCGACGGGCGACAAGCGCGACGACAAGCGCGACGACAAGCGCGACGACAAGCGCGGCGACCGGAACCGACAACCGGGACCGCAACGACAACCGGACCGTAACGACAACCGCAACAGTGACAACCGCGCCAACGACAACCGCAACGACCGCGACGGCGGTAGCCGCAGCCGGAACTCGCGGCGCCGCAACCGCAACCGCGACCGCGGCAACTTCCGCGAGCGCACCAGCACCCACCGCGACGACGCCGAGCCGCAGATCAACGACGACGACGTCCTGATCCCCGTCGCCGGCATCCTCGACCTGCTCGACAACTACGCCTTCGTCCGGACCAGCGGCTACCTGCCCGGCCCGAACGACGTGTACGTCTCCTTGTCGATGGTCCGCAAGTTCGGGCTCCGCAAGGGCGACGCCATCACCGGCCAGGTGAAGCAGACCGCCGATGGGGAGCGCCGGGAGAAGTTCAACCCGATGGTGCGCATCGACTCCGTCAACGGCGCCGAGCCCGAGTCGGCGAAGAGCCGCATCGAGTTCAGCAAGCTGACCCCGCTGTACGCCGCTGACCGGCTGCGCCTGGAGACCGACGGCGGGCAGCTGACGACGCGTCTGATCGACATCGTCGCGCCGATCGGCAAGGGTCAGCGCGGCCTGATCGTGTCGCCCGCCAAGGCCGGCAAGACGCTCGTCATGCAGGCGATGGCCAACGCGATCACCACGAACAACCCTGAGTGCCACCTGATGGTCGTCCTCGTCGACGAGCGGCCGGAGGAGGTCACCGACATGCAGCGCGCGGTGAAGGGCGAGGTCATCGCCTCGACCTTCGACCGCCCGGCCGAGGACCACACCACGGTCGCCGAGCTGGCGATCGAGCGGGCCAAGCGTCTGGTCGAGCTCGGCCACGACGTGGTCGTCCTGCTCGACTCCATCACCCGCCTGGGCCGCGCCTACAACCTGGCAGCCCCGGCGAGCGGCCGGATCCTCTCCGGCGGTGTGGACAGCTCCGCGCTGTACCCGCCGAAGCGCTTCTTCGGCGCCGCCCGCAACATCGAGGACGGCGGCTCGCTCACGATCCTCGCCACGGCCCTCATCGAGACCGGCTCCAAGATGGACGAGGTCATCTTCGAGGAGTTCAAGGGCACCGGAAACATGGAGCTCCGGCTGCGGCGCGAGTACGCCGACAAGCGGATCTTCCCGGCCATCGACGTCGACGCCTCCGGCACCCGCCGCGAGGAGCTGCTGATGAGCAAGGAAGAGCTCCAGATCGTGTGGAAGCTGCGTCGCGTGCTCTCCGCGCTCGAGGGACAGCAGGCGCTCGAGCTGCTCCTGGAGAAGCTCAAGCAGACCAAGACCAACGTCGAGTTCCTGATGCAGGTCAACAAGACCACGCCGACCCCTGCCGGCCTGCGGGGTCGTCCGGCCGAGGACGACGAATAGCCGGTGGCGGTGGAATATCCGCCGCCACCCACCGGTTACACCTGCGGTGCTCGATTCGCCTCATGAGCAGGCGAGATGGCACACTTGTTCACCGGTTCCGGTTCACGCCATGACGGCCCAGGGCACATCCCGAAGGCCAGGCGACCCGGCGACCTTGAGAGTGAGGACACCATGAAGAAGGACATTCACCCGGAGTACGTCGAGACTCAGGTCACCTGTACCTGCGGCAACTCCTTCACCACGCGGAGCACGGCGACCAGCGGCGTCATCCACGCCGACGTGTGCTCCAACTGCCACCCCTTCTACACCGGCAAGCAGAAGATCCTTGACACCGGTGGCCGCGTGGCCCGGTTCGAGGCCCGCTACGCCAAGAAGGCCGCAGCCACCAAGTAGCTTCCGAGAACGCCGGTTCCCGCTCGCGCGGGAACCGGCGTTCTTCTCTGTTCACACGCAGGGAGGAGGAGTGATGTTCGAAGCAGTCGACGCGCTGGTCGAGGAGCACCAGGCGATCGAGCGACGGCTGGCCGAGCCGGACGTCTTCTCCGACCCCGACCTCAGCCGACGGCTCAACCAGCGCTACGCGGCGCTGACCGCCGTCGTCAAGACGTATGCCGAGTGGCGGTCCGCCCTGGGCGACGTCACGGCCGCCAGGGAGCTCGCCACCGAGGACGAGACCTTCGTGGCCGAGGCCGAGCGGCTCGACGCGCACCGGCTCGAGCTCGAGGAGCGGCTGCGGCGGCTGCTCGTGCCGCGCGACGAGGCGGACAGCAAGGACGCGATCCTGGAGATCAAGGCGGGCGAGGGCGGCGAGGAGTCGGCCCTGTTCGCCGGCGACCTGATGCGCATGTACACCCGCTACGCCGAGCGCCGCGGCTGGAAGACCGAGCTGCTCGACGAGACCGCCAGTGACCTCGGCGGCGTCAAGTCGGCCACGGTCGCGGTCAAGGCGAAGGGCACCAGCGAGCCCGGCGAAGCGCCGTACGCCTTGCTGAAGTTCGAGGGTGGGGTGCACCGCGTGCAACGTGTCCCCGTCACCGAGTCGCAAGGCCGGATCCACACGTCCGCCGCCGGCGTGCTGGTGATGCCCGAGGCCGAGCAGATCGACGTGACGATCGACGAGAACGACCTGCGGATCGACGTCTTCCGTTCGTCGGGCCCTGGTGGGCAGAGCGTCAACACGACCGACTCGGCGGTCCGGATCACCCACCTGCCGACCGGCATCGTGGTGTCCTGCCAGAACGAGAAGAGCCAGCTGCAGAACCGCGAACAGGCGATGCGCGTGCTCCGGTCGCGGCTGCTGCAGCTCGCGCAGGACCAGCGCGACGCCGAGAACGCCGACGCCCGGCGCTCGCAGGTTCGCACCGTCGACCGCTCCGAGCGGATTCGCACCTACAACTATCCGGAGAACCGGATCACCGACCACCGGGTGGGCTACAAGTCGCACAACCTCGACCAGGTGCTCGACGGTGACCTGCAGGACGTCATCGACGCCTGTGTCGACGCCGACCTGGTCGACCGGCTCGCTGCCGTGGAGTCGGGGGTCGTGGAGTCCGGCGCGAACGGATGACCACCGACCTGCCGGCCCTGCTGGTGGAGGCGACCGCCCGGCTGCTCGCGGCCGGGGTGCCCTCGCCCCGCCATGACGCGGAGGTGCTGGCGGCCCAGGTCCTCGGGGTCAGCCGCGAGCGCGCTGTCGTCGGTCCGCGTGCTGACGCCTGCGCAGCAGGACGCGTTCGACGCGGTCGTCCGCCGTCGGGAGTCCCGCGAGCCCCTCCAGCACATCACCGGCCGTGCCGGATTCCGCTACCTCGACCTCGCGGTCGGGCCTGGTGTGTTCATCCCGCGTCCCGAGACCGAGGTGATGACCGGAGTCGCCGTCGACGAGCTGCGTCGGCTGGTCGACGCCGGCACGTCGCCGGTGGCGGCGGACCTGTGCAGCGGGTCCGGCGCCGTCGCGATCGCGCTGGCCACCGAGGCGGTGCCGTCGCGCGTCGTCGCGCTGGAGCTGTCGCCGGACGCCGCGGAGTACGCCGAGCGGAACGCTCAGGGTACGGCCGTCGAGGTGCGGGTGGGCGATCTCGCCGACGCGGCGCACCTGCTCTCCGACCTGGCGGGACGCGTCCATGTGGTCACGGCCAACCCGCCGTACATCCCGCTCGACGCCTGGGAGAGCGTCGACGAGGAGGCCCGCACCCATGACCCCGACGTCGCGCTGTGGTCCGGCGACGACGGCCTCGACGCGATCCGCCTGGTCGCCCGCGCCGCCGCGGAGCTCGCGGTCGACGGCGGCCTCGTGCTGTGCGAGCACGCCGACGTGCAGGGGGAGACGGCACCCCAGGTGTTCGTCGAGACGGGCCTGTGGTGCGAGGTCCGTGACCACCGCGACCTGGCCGGGCGCTCCCGGTTCGTCACCGCCCGGCGGGTGGCACGGACCGGGAGCCGCGACTGGCACCATAGGCCCGTGAGCCACATCGGACCCGCGCCGACGCCGGACGAGTCGACGCCGGAGTCGACCCCGGCCGAGCCGACGCACCGTGCGACGCCCGACGAGGAGTCGGCCATCGAGGAGTCGGCCGTCGAGGAGTCGGCTCGAGGAGTCGGCCGTCGAGAAGCCGTGGCACGACGTCTACGACCTGAACAACCCGGCGCAGCGGATGGAGGGCTTCGCCGAGGCCAAGATGGCGCTCGGGCGGAGCGGTCTGATCGTGATGCCGACCGACACCGTCTACGGGCTGGCGACCGACGCGTTCGACCCCACCGGCGTACGCCGGCTGCTGCGCGCGAAGGGCCGCGGTCGGGCGATGCCGACGCCGGTGCTGATCGGCAGCGCCGACACGTTGCGTGCGCTGGCCACCAAGCTGACCGAGGAGATCCGGGCGCTCGCCGCGGAGTTCTGGCCGGGTGGGCTCACCTTGATCTGCCGCCAGCAGCCGAGTCTGCGATGGGACCTCGGCGACAGCCGGTCCACCGTCGCCCTGCGCATGCCCGACCACCCGGACGCCATCGACCTGCTCTCTGACAACGGCCCGCTCGCGGTGAGCAGCGCGAACCTGACCGGTCATCCCGCCGCGACCACGATCGCAGAGGCCCGGGACATGCTCGCGCGACTCGGTCGACGTCTATCTCGATGCGGGCGCGACCCCGGGCAACATCGCCTCGACGATCGTCGACTGCACCGGACGACGTGCTGCGCGTGGTCCGGATCGGCGTCGTCGGCGTCGAGGCGCTGCGCGCTGTGGTCCCCGGCCTCGTCGCTCCGGAAGAGGCACTGGACGACGAGGACGACACCGAGGACCGCGCCGACGACACCACCGAAGGCAGCGCCGACGTCGACGGCCGCGACGGCGAGGACTGATGCGCGAGTACGTCCTCATCTTCGTCGTGGCCATGGCGGTGACGTACCTGCTCGCTGTCATCGCCCGCGAGATGGCGATGAAGTTCGGCGCCTACGCCCGCGTCCGTGACCGGGACGTGCACGAGATCCCGATCCCGTACTTCGGCGGCGTGGCCATGATGGCCGGGCTCGGCGCGGCCTATCTCGTCGTCGACCCAGCTGCCGTTCCTGAGCAACTCGCCGTCGCGCGACGTGATCTTCCACGACACCCGGGCGATCGTGCTGGGCGGATTCGTCATGTGCCTGGTCGGCGTGATCGACGACATCTTCGAGCTCGACGCGATCACCAAGCTGGCAGGGGAGGTGCTTGCCGCGAGCATCGTCGCCGTGCAGGGGATCCAGCTCTACCGGCTGCCCCTGCCGGGTGACAAGTCGCTCTCGATGTTCACCCTCGGCGGCTCGCAGGCGGCTCTGATCACGGTCATCTTGATCGTGGCGACCGTCAACGCCGTGAACTTCATCGACGGGCTCGACGGACTCGCCGCCGGCGTCGTGGGCATCGGCGCCGTCGCCTTCTTCACCTTCTCCGTGCTGCTGGTGATCGTCAACGAGGCCGAGCGGGCCACCACGGCGGCCCTGCTCACCGCGGCGCTCGCCGGAGCATGCTTCGGCTTCCTGCCGCACAACTTCTTCCCTGCACGGATGTTCATGGGTGACTCCGGGGCGCTGCTGATCGGCTTCATGCTGGCCTGCTCGGCGATCAGCCTCACCGGCCGGTTCTCGACGACCACGCTCGAGAACGGGCTGCACGGCGCAGACGCCAGCCTGCTGCCTGCGCTGCTCCCGCTGATCCTCCCGATCGCCGTGCTCATCGTGCCGTTCGTCGACATGGGGCTGGCCGTCGTACGCCGCACCCGAGCCGGTCGGTCGCCCATGGCGCCGGACAAGAAGCACCTGCACCACCGGCTGCTCGAGATCGGGCACTCGCAGCGCCGCGCGGTCATCGTGATGTACCTGTGGGCCGGCCTCGTCGCGTTCGGGGTGGTGCTGATGAGCCTGTTCTCGGGCTGGTTGTCGGCGCTGGGGCTGACCTCCATGGCGATCGTCGCGATCCTGCTGACGTTCGGGGTGCCCGGACACGACGGGATCATCAAGTCCGAGGACGCATAGCCACCAGCAGCTTGGGCCGAATTGCAGAGTGGTCGAGCGGCTCGTTAGCCTCATCGATTAGGAAACTCTCAGGACCTTGTGCTACTTTTCACAAGCGCCCTCCCGACACCACCGGAACCGCTCTTCGGACCGTCTCCACCGTCACCGGGAACGGCAGCACATCGAGCCAGGGAAACCACCCCCGACCCGAGGAATTCGCCCCATGACGAGCGACGTGATCCACCGCCGATTGGCAGCAGTGGGCCCGCTCGGAGCCTGTGATAGCGTCGTTGGCTCGCGCGCGACCGAAGGCGGTTCGCGCGCGTTGCACAGTGACGGGAGCCGATCAGGTGATGACCGGTGACGAACCGAATCAGCCAGAGAAAACTCTTCGCGGCCGCGACCTCATCGGCCTCGGTGGCCTGCTGGCTGCCGCCGTCATCGCCGGGCTCGTCATCGGTCTCGTCGTGGACGAGCTCGCTGGGACCGCACCGGCCTTCGTCCTCGTCGGCATCGCGATCGGCATCATCGCGGGCTGCATCGGTTTCTGGGTACGTGTCCGGTCCGCACTGCGATGAACCCGCGATGCGTACGACGGCTCGGAGCCACACCCGACAGTCAGGTGAGTTGAGATGACGCGCACAGCCGACACGTCGGAGACGACGGTCGCGGCCGCGCTGAACGGCCATCGTCCCTCGCTCGGCCGGGTGCTGCGCGACCAGAAGCGTGTCCTCTTCGTGGCCCTGTTCCTCGTGGTGGCGTCGTTCTGGATCTGCGGCCCTCTGGACAAGTGGCCCGTGGCGATCTTCTTCAGCGTCGGCATCGGCATCGGGGTGGTCAACCACATCGCCTCGGAGTACTCGCTCCTGAAGACCTTGGCGTCCGGGCGTGAGCCGACGCGCAACGAGATGGGTCGGCAGGCGCTGGTCCGTCTGCTGGCAGTCGGCGGTGGCGCAGCCGCGGTGGCCGTGGTCTTCTGGTCCACCGGTATCGTCACGTTGATCGGCCTGGCCCTGTTCCGCCTGATCACCCTCGTCATGACCAGCATCCCGTTGCTGAAGGAGCTGAAGCAGCAGTGAACGACACGCAGGCCATCGAGATCACCCCGGGTGAGCACCCCACCCGCGAACTGTTCGGGATGACCTTCAACATCGACACGATCGCGTCGACCCTGGTCGCCGGCGCGATCGTGGTGGTGGTTGCTTTCTGGGCCAAGCGCAAGCTGACCGCGACCAACGAGGATCACGTCCCGACCAAGATCCAGCTGGCCTGGGAGTTCGTCATCACCGAGGTCACCAACCAGGTCGAGTCCAACCTGGGCAAGGTCAACCCGTTCGTGGTCCCGCTCGCCGTGGCTCTCTTCTTCTTCATCCTGACCGCGAACTGGATCGAAGTGTTCCCGACCGAGCTCAACCACGACGTGCACCTGCTCCCCTCGCCCACCGCGGACACCAACCTCACCTATGCGATGGCCTTCCTGGTGATCGTCGGAGTCTTCACGTTCGGGATCCGCGAGCAGGGCTGGAAGGGCTACTTCAAGCACTACTTCGAGCCCTACCCGTGGATGTTCCCGCTCGAGCTGCTGCAGGACCTGCTGAAGCCGATCACGCTCGCACTGCGGCTCTTCGGCAACATCTTCGCCGGCGGCATCATGATCGCCCTGATCGCGGGCATGGTCGCCTGGACGCCGAGCAACATCCCGCTCGGCCCGGTGCTGACCGTGATCTTCAACATCATCTGGAAGCTCTTCGACACGCTCTTCCTCGGTGGCCTCCAGGCCTTCATCTTCGCGCTGCTGACCATCCTGTACTTCGGGATGGCCGGTGGACACGGCGGCCACGACGAGGACGAGCACGTCGAGAAGGACCAGAAGGAGCCCGCGGCCGCCTGACCTGCCGTGGGCGCACCGCAAGCCAGTACCACCAGTCAGCAGCACCAGCAGCACCAGCAGCACCGCACAGCCAAGAAGAGCGTCCGAGCGGACGCGACGACAAGGAGAGACAGTGGCGACAGACGCAGAACTCAACACGGCCATCCAGACGGCCGGAGCCTTCATCGGCGGTGGCCTGGCCCTGGCCGGCGGCGCCATCGGTGCCGGCATCGGTGACGGTCTGGCCGGGTCGTCGTACATCCAGGGCGTGGCTCGTCAGCCCGAGGCTCAGGGTCGTCTCCAGACGATCTTCTTCCTGACGGTCGGTCTGGTCGAGGCGATGTTCTTCATCAACCTCGCCTTCATGGCGCTGTTCGTCTTCGTGCTGGCCTGAGCCGCTTCGACCTCGACAGCGCTGAAGAGACAGGACTCCTATCGATGACTGGAAACACGGAGCGCGTAAACCTCGCCGAGAGCAACTTCCTCGTCCCCAACGGGACGTTCTTCGTTGAGCTCATCGCGTTCGGGATCATCGTGTACATCCTCGGCAAGTGGGTCATCCCGCCGATCAACCGGGCCATGCAGGCGCGCCAGGATGCGATCCGGGACGACTTCGCCGAGCTCGACGAGGCGAAGGCGAAGGCCGAGGCAGCCGAGAACGAGTACCGGGAGCAGCTGGTCGAGGCCCGCCACGAGGCGGCCAAGATCCGCGAGCAGGCTCGCGAGGAGGGCGCGCTGATCATCGCCGAGATGCGGGAGAAGGCGCAGGCCGAGTCCGAGCGCATCCTTCAGCTGGCGCACCAGCAGGTCGAGGCCGAGCGCCGACAGGTCGTGGCGCAGCTGCGCACCGAGGTCGGCACGATGGCGACCACGCTGGCCGGTCGGATCGTCGGTGAGTCGCTCGAGGACGACGAGCGTCGTGACCGCACGGTCGAGCGCTTCCTCAGCAACCTCGAGAGCAGTGAGCCGGCCAGCCAGCCGGGAGCCCGCTGATGGCATCCGGATCGGCACGGTCGGTGGCTGAGCTGATCGACGACGTCGAGACCACGATGGACGAGGCGTCGTCGGAACGGCTCGGCAGCGAGCTCTTCGGCGTCATCGCGGTGCTCGACGCGCAGCCCACGCTGCGCCGAGCGTTGAGCGAGCCCGCCGTTCCGGTGGAGAACAAGCAGCAGCTGGGCGACGCGGTGTTCGGCGGCCAGATCGGCCGCGCGGCGCAGGACGTGCTCAGCGCCGCCGTCGGCAAGCGCTGGTCCCGACCGGGTCACCTGTCCGACGCCCTGGAGGAGGTGGCGATCATCGCCACGGCCGCCTCGGCCGAGGAGTCGGGCAAGCTCGACGACGTCGAGGACGAGCTGTTCCGGTTCGGACGCATCCTCGACGCCAACCCCGAGCTGCGCGAGGCGCTCTCCGACCCCGGCGTGAGCGTCGAGGGCAAGAGGTCGCTCCTCGACGACGTGCTCGGACGCAAGGTCGGCAAGGTGACCAAGGACCTGCTCACGCAGGTCGTCGCCGGGCGGCACGGTTCGCCGACGCGAGGCATCGCGCACTTCCAGAGCGTGCTCGCGGCTCGACACGAGCGACTGCTCGCGACCGCCTGGGTCGCGACCGACCTCAACACCGAGCAGCGCGCCCGGATGACCAAGGCGCTCTCGGACATCTACCACCGCGAGGTCCACCTCGATGTCGTGGTGGACCCCACCGTGATCGGTGGCGTGCGGGTCATGGTCGGGGACGACCTGATCGACTCCAGTGTCGAGACCAGGCTCGCCGAGGCACAACGGCAGCTCATCGGGTAGGGGCGGCCCGGCGTACGACGGCTGACCGGTCGACGGACGCGAAACGCACCCGACAGACGTGCATCACCCTGAGTTGGACCCAGACAGAGACACGAGTCCAGGAGAGCAGAGGCAGAAGGACATGACGGAGCTCAGCATCCGGCCGGAGGAAATCCAGGAGGCGCTCCAGCGCTTCGTGTCGGACTACAAGCCGGAAGAAGCCAGCCGCGAAGAGGTCGGAACCGTCGCCGAGGCGATGGACGGCATCGCCCGCGTCGAGGGCCTGCCCTCGGTCATGGCGAACGAGCTGCTGGAGTTCGAGGACGGCACCCTGGGCATCGCCCTGAACCTCGACACCCGCGAGATCGGCGTCGTCATCCTCGGTGACTTCGCCGGCATCGAAGAGGGCCAGCAGGTCCGCCGGACCGGCGAGGTGCTCTCCGTGCCCGTCGGCGACGGCTACCTCGGTCGCGTCGTCGACCCGCTCGGCAACGCGCTCGACGGACTGGGCGACGTCGAGACCGACGCGCGCCGCGCCCTGGAGCTGCAGGCGCCCTCGGTGGTCCAGCGGCAGAGCGTCAACGAGCCCATGTACACCGGGCTCAAGGCGATCGACTCGCTGACCCCGATCGGCCGAGGACAGCGCCAGCTGATCATCGGCGACCGCCAGACGGGCAAGACGGCGATCGCGATCGACACGATCATCAACCAGAAGCGCGCGTGGGACTCCGGCGACCCGGTCCAGCAGGTCCGTTGCATCTACGTCGCCATCGGCCAGAAGGGCTCGACCATCGCCGCGGTGCGCGGCGCCCTCGAGGAGGCCGGTGCGCTGGAGTACACCACGATCGTGGCGGCCCCGGCGTCCGACTCCGCGGGCTTCAAGTACCTCGCGCCCTACACCGGCTCCGCCATCGGGCAGCACTGGATGTACGACGGCAAGCACGTGCTGATCATCTTCGACGACCTGACCAAGCAGGCCGAGGCCTACCGCGCCGTGTCGCTGCTGCTGCGCCGCCCGCCGGGTCGCGAGGCCTACCCCGGCGACGTGTTCTACCTGCACAGCCGGCTGCTCGAGCGCTGCGCGAAGCTGTCCGACGACATGGGCGCGGGCTCGATGACGGGTCTGCCGATCATCGAGACCAAGGCCAACGACGTGTCGGCATACATCCCGACCAACGTCATCTCGATCACCGACGGCCAGATCTTCCTGCAGTCGGACCTGTTCAACGCCAACCAGCGCCCGGCCATCGACGTCGGTGTGTCGGTGTCCCGCGTGGGTGGTAACGCACAGGTCAAGGCGATGAAGAAGGCCACCGGCTCGCTCAAGATCGACCTGGCACAGTTCCGCGCGATGGAGGCGTTCGCGATGTTCGCCTCCGACCTCGACGCCGCGTCGCGCCAGCAGCTCGACCGTGGTGGTCGTCTGATGGAGCTGCTCAAGCAGCCGCAGTACGCCCCGTTCCCGCTCGAGGACCAGGTCGTCTCGATCTGGGCCGGCACCCGCGGCAAGCTCGACGACGTGCCGGTCGAGGACGTGCGCCGGTTCGAGCGCGAGTTCCTCGACTTCCTGCGTCACGAGGACGCCGGGATCCTCAACGGGATCCGCGAGTCGGAGGACTTCACCGACGACACGGTGGCTGCGCTGGAGTCGGCCTACGACAGCTTCCTCGACCGCTTCGAGACCCACGAGGGCAAGTCGATCAAGGCGGGCCACGAGGAGTTCGAGGCGCTCGAGGACGAGGACATCGAGCAGGAGCAGATCGTCAAGCAGAAGCGAGGCTGAGCATGGCTGCATCGCTGCGTGAGCTGCGCGCACGGATCAAGTCCGTGAACGCCACCAAGAAGATCACGCGTGCCATGGAGCTCATCGCTGCGTCCCGGATCATCAAGGCGCAGCAGCGGGCGCAGCAGGCCGCGCCCTACGCCCGTG
Source organism: uncultured Actinomycetota bacterium (assembly GCA_963737725.1). Taxonomy (GTDB): domain Bacteria; phylum Actinomycetota; class Actinomycetes; order Propionibacteriales; family Nocardioidaceae; genus JANLYC01. The sequence continues at coordinate 443,584 of CAVTTO010000008.1, read as the reverse complement.
AGCTCACCCGCGCCGTGTCGGCGGTGGCGACGTACTCCAACGTCGACCACCCGCTGACGTCGGAGCCGGAGGACCCCAAGCGTGCGGCGCATCCTCGTCGTGACCAGCGACCGCGGTCTGGCCGGCGCCTACTCGTCGGCCGTCATCCGCGAGGCGGAGCGGCTGGCCGAGAAGCTGCGGGGAGAGGGCAAGGAGGTCGACCTCTACGTCAGCGGGCGCAAGGGTGTCCTCTACTACTCCTTCCGCAACCGCCCCGTGGTCGACAGCTGGACCGGCTTCTCCGACACCCCGACCTACGACGACGCCCAGGCGATCGGCGAGGCGGTGATCGGCGCCTTCACCGCCGACGAGGGCGAGGAGCGCTCGGTCGACGAGGTCCACGTGGTCTACACCCGGTTCAAGTCGATGCTGTCGCAGGAGCCGCAGGACGTCCGACTGCTGCCGCTCGAGGTCGTCGAGGGCGAGGAGAAGCCCGACACCGCCGAAGTGCTGCCGCTGTACGAGTTCGAGCCCGGCGACGCCGAGGTGCTCGACGCGCTGCTGCCGAAGTACGTGCAGAGCCGGATCTTCTTCTGCCTGCTGCAGGCGTCCGCATCGGAGCTGGCCGCGCGCCAGCGGGCGATGAAGTCCGCGACGGACAACGCCGAGGAGCTCATCAAGAGCTACACCCGCATTGCCAACCAGGCCCGCCAGGCCGGAATTACCCAAGAGATCAGCGAAATCGTCGGTGGCGTCAACGCGCTGGCCGACGCGAACGCCGGGAGTGAGTGAGAGAGATGACTGCCACCCTTAGTGACGACACGTCGACCGACAAGGCCGGTGCCGTCGGACGCATCGCCCGCATCACGGGCCCGGTCGTCGACGTCGAGTTCACCAGCGACAACATGCCCGACATGTACAACGCCCTGAGCGTCGACATCGAGCTCGGTGGTGAGACGAACACCATCGTCCTCGAGGTCGCGCAACACATCGGTGACGGCATGGTCCGGGCGATCTCGATGAAGTCCACCGACGGTCTGGTGCGTGGCGCGCCCGTGACCGACCTCGGCGAGCCGATCAGCGTCCCGGTGGGCGACGTGACGCTCGGCCACGTGTTCAACGTGATCGGCGACTGCCTCAACCTCAAGGACGGCGAGACGCTCGAGATCAACGAGCGCTGGCCGATCCACCGCAAGGCTCCGGCCTTCGACACGCTCGAGTCCAAGACCGAGATGTTCCACACCGGCATCAAGGTCATCGACCTCCTGACGCCGTACGTCCAGGGCGGCAAGATCGGCCTGTTCGGTGGTGCCGGTGTCGGCAAGACCGTGCTCATCCAGGAGATGATCGCCCGCGTGGCGCGCGACCACGGTGGTGTGTCGGTGTTCGCCGGTGTCGGCGAGCGCACCCGTGAGGGCAACGACCTGATCGCGGAGATGACCGAGTCCGAGGTCATCGGGCAGACCGCCCTGGTGTTCGGTCAGATGGACGAGCCGCCGGGCACGCGTCTGCGGGTCGCCCTGTCGGCTCTCACGATGGCGGAGTACTTCCGCGACGTGCAGAACCAGGACGTGCTGCTGTTCATCGACAACATCTTCCGGTTCACGCAGGCCGGCTCCGAGGTGTCGACCCTGCTCGGCCGGATGCCGTCCGCGGTGGGCTACCAGCCCAACCTGGCCGACGAGATGGGCGTGCTCCAGGAGCGGATCACGTCGACGCGTGGTCACTCGATCACCTCGATGCAGGCGATCTACGTGCCCGCCGACGACTACACCGACCCGGCTCCGGCCACCACGTTCGCGCACCTCGACGCGACGACCGAGCTCTCGCGTGACATCGCCTCGCTCGGTATCTACCCGGCGGTGGACCCGCTGACGTCGACGTCGCGGATCCTGGACCCGCGCTTCATCAGCCAGGAGCACTACGACACCGCGGTGCGGGTCAAGCAGATCCTGCAGCGCAACAAGGAGCTCCAGGACATCATCGCCATCCTCGGTGTCGACGAGCTGTCCGAGGAGGACAAGATCGTCGTGCAGCGGGCCCGCCGCATCCAGCGGTTCCTCTCGCAGAACACCTACGTCGCCAAGCAGTTCACCGGTATCGACGGGTCGACCGTCTCGCTGGAGGACACCATCGAGGCGTTCACGAAGATCTCCGACGGCGACTACGACCACGTCGCTGAGCAGGCGTTCTTCATGTGCGGTGGCCTCGACGACGTCGAGCGCAAGTGGGCTGACATCCAGAAGGACCTCTGATGGCTGACCAGCTGCAGGTCGAGCTCGTCTCGGCCGACCGGGTCGTCTGGTCGGGGGAGGCGACCATGCTCACCGCCCGCACGACCGACGGCGAGATCGGCGTCCTGCGCAACCACGCGCCGGTGCTGTCCGTGCTCCTGCCGAGCTCGGTGCAGATCGACGCGGGTGACGAGCGGGTGTACGCCGTGATCGACGGTGGCTTCCTCTCGGTGGCCAACAACCGGATCTCGGTGCTCGCCGAGCACGCGCAGCTGGCCAACGAGGTCGACCTCGAGGGCGCTCGACGCGACCTCGAGGAGGCGCGCTCGTCCGCCGAGTCGCCGATGGACCCGGACCTGCTGCATGCCGAGGCACGCGTCTTCGTGGGGGAGAAGAACCGCTAACAGCCCCTTCGCACCGGCGCGGAGTTACGCAAACGCCAGGAGCCAGCGAGGTGCTGGCGCCTGGCGTTTGTAGGATCATGGCTCGGGTCCAGCAGCGGGCGCAGCGGAGAGGTGACGATGGCTTGGTGGGAGGCGATCCTCGACAGCCTGGGGTTGATCGCCCTCGTCGTCGTGCTGATCTTCCTGTTCCTCTTCGTCCGGCGCCGTCTCATCAGCCGCGACGGCGGCACCTTCGAGTGCAGTGTCCGCACCCGCTCCCCGGTTCGCGAGAGCGCCGCGGCGTCGGCTCGCGGGTGGTCACTCGGGCTCGGCCGCTACACCGGTGATCAGCTCGAGTGGTTCCGGATCTTCTCCTTCTCCACCCGACCGAAGTACACCTTCGACCGACCGATGACGGTGGCGGAGCGGCGGGTGCCCCACGGCGCCGAGGCCTTCTCGCTGTATGCCGGTCACGTGGTGGTCAAGGTCCGGCTCGAGAACGGCCGGTCGGTCGAGCTGGCGATGAGCCAGAACGCCCTGATGGGGTTCCTGGCCTGGACCGAGGCGGCTCCACCGGGCTATGACCGGATGATGGGCACCACCTGAGGTTCACTAGGGTTCTGCACGTGACCGATCCCGTGACCGAGGCACCGCCTCTCCAGCACATCGTGCTGATGAAGTTCCCGACCGCCCTGTCCGCCGACGAGGACGCGACCTTGCGCGAGATGGTGGCGAGCTGGCCCGGTGAGATCGGCACCATGACCGAGCTGCGCTTCGGCGGCGACCTCACCGGCGACCGGGCGCGCGGCTACCAGTACCTGCTCGTGACGGTGTTCCCCGACGCGGACACCCTGGCGGCGTACGTCGCTCACCCGGTCCACCAGGAGCTGGTCCGGTTCCTCGACGACCACGACTGCGAGCGGCTGGCGTTCGACTACTACCTCGACGACGCGACCCGGTTCGTCTGAGGGCCGCCTCTGATGCGGATCTGTGTCTTCTGCGGGTCGTCACCGGGCCGCGGTGACGCCTACGGCGAGGCGGCCGCCGGGCTCGGGCGGTTGTTGGCCGAGCGCGGGATCGGCCTGGTCTACGGCGGGGCGAGCGTGGGGACGATGGGGATCGTGGCCGACGCCGCCCTGGCCGCTGGGGGAGAGGTGGTCGGCGTGATCCCGCAGGCGCTGGTCGACCGCGAGGTCGCCCACGCCGGGCTGACCGACCTGCGGATCGTGCCTGACATGCACCAGCGCAAGGCGACCATGGCCGACCTGTCCGACGGGTTCGTCGCGCTCCCCGGCGGAGCCGGGACGATGGAGGAGCTGTTCGAGGTCTGGACCTGGGCCTTGCTCGGCCTGCACGCCAAGCCGATCGGGCTGCTCGACGTGAACGGCTTCTACGACCCGCTCGCCGCGATGCTCGACCACATGGTCACCGAGGGCTTCCTCTCGACGGCCAACCGCGACCTGGTGTGCCTCGAGTCCGACCCCACCCTCCTCCTCGACCACCTCACCCCATAACGCCGCCGCCCTCGGTGGTTGAGCTTGTCGAAACCTGGACGCGGATCTCGACGGGCTCGATCGACGCGGGTGGGCGTCCATCTAGGCTGGCGGCATGGTCAACCTCACCAAGATCTACACGCGGACGGGCGATGCCGGCACGACCCGGCTCGGCGACATGAGCGAGACGTCCAAGACCGACGCGAGGCTGGCCGCGTACGCCGACGTGGACGAGGCGAACTCGCAGATCGGGTACGCCGTCGCCCTCGGCGGCCTCGACGAGGACGTCGCCGCGGTCCTCGTCCACGTGCAGAACGACCTGTTCGACGTGGGCGCCGACCTCTGCACGCCGGTCGTGCCCGACCCGGAGTTCCCGCCCCTGCGGGTCGAGCAGGACTACATCGACCGGCTCGAGGGCTGGTGCGACCACTACAACGAGGACCTGCCCAAGCTGCGGTCGTTCATCCTCCCCGGCGGCGACCAGGGCGCCGCGCTGCTGCACGTGGCGCGGACCGTCGTACGCCGTGCCGAGCGTTCCGGCTGGCGGGCTCACGCGGAGTACGCCGACAGCATGAACGTGCTGGCGATCACCTACCTCAACCGCCTCAGCGACCTGCTGTTCATCCTGGCCCGCTACGCCAACCGCGAGCAGGGCGACGTGCTGTGGCGACCGGGTGGCGAACGGGGCGAGCCGCGCACGTTAGGGTCTGCGCAGCATGCAGATCAGCGATATCGCCGCCGTCGTCACCGGAGGAGCCTCCGGGCCTCGGAGGAGCCACCGCCGCGGCGCTGGCGGACAAGGGCGCGCAGGTGTTCGGCCTCGACCTCGCCGGGTCCATCGAGAAGGCCGAGCCGGTCGCGGGTGTCACCCTGCTCGAGGCGGACGTCACCGACGAGGACCAGGTGCGGGCCGCGATCGCTCAGGCGGCCGGTGCCGGGCCGCTCCGGATGGTCGTCAACTGCGCCGGGGTCGGCACCGCCGGCCGGATCCTCTCCAAGAACGGCCCGCACGACCTCGACCTCTTCCGCAAGATCATCGACGTCAACCTGGTCGGGACGTTCAACGTGCTCCGCCTCGGCGCCGAGGCGATGGTCAAGACCGAGCCGGACGAGACCGGTCAACGCGGCGTCATCGTCAACACCGCCTCGATCGCGGCGTACGACGGTCAGGTCGGCCAGGTGGCGTACGCCGCGTCGAAGGGTGGCGTCGTCGGGCTGACGCTCTCGGCCGCCCGTGACCTGGCCAGCTTCGGCATCCGGGTCAGCACGATCGCGCCGGGCATCATCGACACCCCGATGCTGGCCGGGGTCAACGACGAGTTCCGGGCGACGCTCGCGGAGGGCGTGCCGTTCCCGAAGCGACTCGGTCGCCCCGAGGAGTACGCCGCCCTGGCGGTGATGATCGCGGAGCACGACTACCTGAACGGTGAAGTGATTCGGATGGACGGCGCCCTCCGGATGGCTCCGCGCTGATGGTCGGCTGGACAGCGGCGAAGCCGCGGCCAGCCGCTCAACAAGCCACCCGCGTCGCCCGACGTGGCGGGATACCAGTCTTCGAGACGGCCGAGAAAATTCTCGCCGGCAGCCGTATCACGCTGGTGATGCCCCGACTCCTGGTCAGATGGCAGGACGAATGAGACCCCGACAGCCGCCAATTCACGCCGTCGTTACCGAACTGACGCATAAATTCGCTGGACAGTTTCCGTCGGCCGGGCAACCTTTGGGGTACTCAGGACGTCATACGAGGTGAGGGTCCTCGCACGAGGACACCTGAGGGGCATCACGGGGAGGGGACATGGTCGTCAGCTCGACCATCGCAAGTCTGGTCAAGATCGGCTCTCATCTGGACGTGCGCAACGTGGGACACGTGCGCACGACCCTGAACGCCGTTCTCGAGTCGGCATCCGGCCGTTCGGTCGACGTGGTCGTCGACCTGGGTGCCCTGGAGATCATCGACGCTGCCGGTCTCGGCATGCTCACCGCCGCCCACCTCCGCGCCGAGCGCGCCGGACAGCGGCTCGTGCTGCGCAACTGCTCCAACGAGATCCGCCGGGTCCTCGCCGTGACTCGTCTCAACCGCGTCCTGCACGTCGACCGCGGTCACCTCGGCCTCACCGCCTGACACCAGCCTGACACAGGACCGCCGGCCATCGACACGCCGCGCGTGTGACCTAGTCGCGGCGTGACTCAGGTCTCAGACCCGGTTACCGGCGGGTCGCATCGGCATACCCTCAGGTCATGCCGGAGCCGACGGAGCCGCAGCGCGACCGCCCCTGGGTGATGCGCACGTACGCCGGCCACAGCTCCGCCAAGGACTCCAACGCGCTCTACCGCGGCAACCTCGCCAAGGGGCAGACCGGCCTCTCCGTGGCCTTCGACCTGCCGACCCAGACCGGCTACGACCCCGACTCCGCCCTGGCCCGCGGCGAGGTCGGCAAGGTCGGCGTGCCGATCCCGCACCTCGGCGAGATGCGCCGTCTGTTCGAGGACATCCCGCTCGCCGAGATGAACACCTCGATGACGATCAACGCGACCGCGATGTGGCTGCTGGCGCTCTACCAGGTCGTCGCGGAGGAGCAGGGTGCCGATCCGGCCGAGCTCACCGGCACGACGCAGAACGACATCATCAAGGAGTACCTGTCGCGGGGGACCTACGTCTTCCCGCCCGAGCACTCGCTGCGGCTCACCACCGACCTGATCGCGTACACCGTCGACGGCGATGCCGAAGTGGAACCCGATCAACATCTGCAGCTACCACCTGCAGGAGGCCGGCGCGACGCCGACGCAGGAGCTGGCGTTCTCGATCTGCACCGCGATCGCCGTCCTCGACGCCGTGCGCGACTCAGGTCAGGTCGAGCCCGAGCGGTTCGGTGACGTGGTCGGCGCGGATGTCCTTCTTCGTCAACGCCGGCGTCCGGTTCGTCGAGGAGATGTGCAAGATGCGCGCGTTCACCCGGATGTGGGACACGCTGACGCTCGAGCGCTACGGCGTCCAGGACCCGAAGCAGCGGCGCTTCCGGTACGGCGTCCAGGTCAACTCGCTCGGCCTCACCGAGGCGCAGCCGGAGAACAACGTGCAGCGCATCGTGCTCGAGATGCTCGGCGTCACCTTGTCGAAGAACGCACGCGCCCGTGCCGTCCAGCTCCCCGCCTGGAACGAAGCGCTGGGGCTGCCGCGCCCGTGGGACCAGCAGTGGTCGCTGCGCCTCCAGCAGGTGCTGGCCTTCGAGTCCGACCTGCTCGAGTACGACGACCTGTTCGACGGGTCGCACGTCGTCGAGGCGAAGGTCGCCACCCTGATCGAGGACGCCCAGGCCGAGATCGACCGGATCCAGGCGATGGGCGGCGCGGTCGCGGCGATCGAGTCCGGCTACATGAAGCAGGAGCTGGTCGCCTCGCACGCGCGGCGTCGAGCACGGATCGAGTCCGGCGCCGAGCGAGTGATCGGGGTGAACGCGTTCACCGAGACGGAGCCCTCGCCGCTGACCGCTGACCTCGACGCGGCGATCCAGGCGGCCGACCCGCAGGCCGAGGCGGCAGCGACGGCCTCGACCGAGGCCTGGCGGTCCGAACGCGACGAGGACGCCGCGCAGCAGGCGCTGGAGACGCTGCGTGCCGCCGCCAAGACCGACACCAACCTGATGGAGGCCACCCTCGCGGCGGTTCGCGTCGGCGTGACGACGGGGGAGTGGGCTGGGGCGTTGCGCGACGTGTTCGGTGAGTTCCGGGCTCCGACCGGGGTGTCCGGCGCCGTGGGGACGGCCGAGGCCGGTGAGGAGCTCGCGGCAGTCCGCGACGCCGTACGTCGTACCGGCGAGGAGATCGGCGGCAGGCTGCGGATCCTGGTCGCCAAGCCCGGGCTCGACGGGCACAGCAACGGGGCCGAGCAGATCGCCGTACGAGCGCGCGACGCCGGTTTCGAGGTCGTCTACCAGGGCATCCGGCTCACGCCCGAGGAGATCATCGCGGCCGCGGTCGAGGAGGACGTCGACCTGGTCGGCATCTCGATCCTCTCCGGATCGCACATGGAGCTCGTCCCGGCGATCGTCGACGGCATCCGGGCGCAGGGGCTGGACGACGTACCCGTGGTGGTCGGCGGCATCATCCCGGCCAACGACGCGCGGGCCCTCCAGGCGCTGGGCGTCGCCGCCGTCTTCACCCCCAAGGACTTCGGCCTGACCGAGATCATGGCCCGCTTCGTCGACGTCATCCGCGACGCCCACGCCCTTCCCTGACCCGCGAATCGCCATGTATTGCGCCCCGAGTCGCCAGGTATTGCGGTCTGACCGGTCTGCACGCTGCGCCGCTCAACCAGCGGACCACGATTCTTGGCGACTGGACGCGCAATTTCTGGCGAGTCGGCGGTCAGTCGCGGTGCACGAAGGAGTGGTGCTCGTGGGTGACCACCCAGCGGTCGTCGGTCTTGCGCAGCCCGATGGTGAGCCGGAGCCTGCTCTCGGGGGTCTGCGCCAGGTCCTCGGGCGTGCCGCACCGGAGCAGCGCAAAGGCAAACGCGACGTCGGAGCCGGCGCTCACCTCCAGCGTCTCGATGTCGAAGCTCGCCTGCTGCTGCCAGGCGAAGAAGGGCGGCCAGGTCTGCCGGTAGGCGTCGATTCCCCGCACGCCCTGGTCGGGCGGTGGGACGTCGAACATCACGATGTCCTCCGCGTGGTCGGCCAGCACGGTCGGCAGGTCGCCGGTGTGCACCGCCTCGGCCCAGCGCTCGATCAGCGTCCGGATCTGGGTCTCGTCGTCCATGCGGGCATCCTCTCGTCGCGCCAGGTGGTCGGCATACCGACTCCGGAGACCGCCGGAACTCATCGCCTGCGACGATGGAGGGCATGGCTGACGCACCCTCGCGCTCCGGACGGCCGTACGACGTGGTCCTCCTCGGGGCGACCGGCTTCACGGGAGGTCTGACCGCCGAGCGTCTCGCGGCTGACGGCCCCGACGACCTGCGCTGGGCGATCGCCGGCCGTGACCCGGCCAAGCTCGACCGCGTCCGGGAAGGGCTGGCCGGGCTCGGGAAGGCCGGCGCCGCGGTCGAGACGATCGCCGCGGATGTCACCGATGCGACGTCGCTCCGCGAGCTCGCCGAGCAGACGGCCGTCGTCGCCACGACGGTGGGTCCCTTCCTCGAGTACGGCGAGCCGCTGGTCGCCGCCTGCGCCGAGGCGGGCACCGACTACGCGGACCTCACGGGCGAACCGGAGTTCGTCGACCGGATGTGGCTCGCGCACCACGCGCGGGCAGTCGAGACCGGTGCGCGCCTGGTCCACGCCTGCGGCTTCGACTCGATCCCGCACGATCTCGGCGCGTACTTCACCGTGCTCCAGCTCCCCGAGGACGTCCCGATCACGGTGACGGGCTACGTCCGCGCCGGCGCCGGCATCTCGGGCGGCACCTACCACTCGGCGGTGCGGGCCTTCTCCCGCGTCCGGCACTCGTCCAAGGTCTCGGCGCAGCGTCGCGACCTCGAGACGCGACCTTCGGGGCGGCGGGTCGGGTCACTCCCGCAGCGACCGACCCGCGCCCCCGACGGCCGGGGCTACGCGCTGCCGTTGCCGACGATCGACCCGGTCGTCGTACGCCGCTCGGCGCGAGCCGTGGATCGCTACGGTCCGGACTTCCGCTACGGCCACTTCGCCCTCATCCGCAAGCTCCCGACCGCGGTCGTCACGCCGGTGGTGCTCGGCGGGATGCTGGCGGTCTCGCAGCTGCCACCCGGGCGCGACCTGCTGCTACGGCTGAGGCGGACGGGAGAGGGCCCGTCGGCCGAGCAGCGCGCGAAGTCCTGGTTCAAGGTCCGGTTCGTCGGAGAGGGCGGCGGACAACGGGTCGAGACCGAGGTCAGCGGTGGCGATCCCGGCTACGACGAGACCGCGACGATGCTGGCCCAGTCGGCGTTGTGCCTGGCCTTCGACGACCTCCCCGAGACCGCCGGACAGGTCACGACGGTGCAGGCGATGGGCGACGCGCTGCTTCGTCGGCTCCAGGTCTCGGGTCCGCGCTTCGAGGTCGTGGGTTGAGCGACCTGTTCTGCGCGGCCACGCTGATCGTGGCCCGACACGGACAAGCGGCGTACGACGTCGCGGACGTGGCCAGCGACGACGGCGGGTGGCTGACGCCGGACGGGCGGCAACAGGCTCGTGCGCTGGGCGAGTCCCTGCGAGACCGGCGGATCGCCTCGGTCTGGTGCAGCGACATGACCCGCGCCGTGCAGACCGCCGAGATCGCAGCCGGCGTCCTCGGGGGCCTGCCGGTGACCGTGAGGCGCGGGCTGCGCGAGTTCGCGGTCGGCTCCCTGGCCGGGCAGCCCTTGACCGAGCTGGACGCCGTCTTCGCGACCTGGGTCGGCGGTGACCTGTCCGGCGGGTGCCCGGGTGCGGAGACGGGCGAGCAGGTGCTGACGCGGATGCGTTCCGAGCTCGAGTCGGCTGCGGACGAGCACCGGGGCGAGACCGTGCTCGTGATCAGCCACGGCGGCGCGATCTCGGTGGCCTTGCCGCGCCTGTGCGCCAACGTTCCGGCCGACTACGCCTTGGGTCGGCCGATCGGCAACGGCGGGACGGCCGAGGTCGCCGTGGACGCCGACGGCTGGGTGCTGCGGAGCTGGAACAGCGCGGCGTTGTGACCTAGGCGGCGTCGGGGAGCCGGATGCGCTTGCGCAGCTTGGCGCTGAGCTTGACGGCCGCCCGGAGCCGCTTGGCCGAGGGGTGCTTCTTGCTCTTCTTCACGGCCTTGCCCTGCGGGTCGACGAGCCGGCGCTTCTTGACGGCGTACCCGTCGGGGAGGGTGCCCTCGGTCATCATCCGCAGCGGGCACCGGGCACACTTGGGCTTGCTCGTGCAGCACTTCACCTTGGGCACGCGGGGTGCGCTGGTGGTGGAGGCGGATGGCACGGGCGCGACTGTAGCACGAACTGTTAGGTTTGCCTTACCTCAGATCGCAGCAAGGAATCGTCCGTTCGAGCCAGGGAGAGTCGATGGCGTCGCAGAAGTTCGCCGAGCAGCTGAACGTCCAGATCGGGAACGAGTTCGCCGCTCACCACCAGTACGTCGCGTGCGCGATCTACTACGACGCGCTGACCATGCCGCGGATGGCTGCGTTCTTCTACCGTCAGGCGCTCGAGGAGCGCGACCACGCGATGATGATGGTCCAGTACCTCATCGACGCCGACGCCGACGTGGCGATTCCCGGGGTCGAGGCGCCCAGCAACACCTTCGACGACATCGTCGCCCCCGTCCGGCTCGCCCTCGACCAGGAGAAGCGGGTCGCGACCCAGATCAACGAGCTCACCGCGCTCGCCCGCGACGAGCACGACTACGCCTCCGACCAGTTCATGCAGTGGTTCATCAAGGAGCAGGTCGAGGAGATCGCGACCATGTCCGACCTGCTGACGGTCGTGACCCGGGCTCAGCACGACGTGGAGGCGATCGAGGAGTACGTCGACCGCGAGCTGGGCGACGTGGGCGACGACGCGACGGCGCCGTCCGTGGCGGGCGCCGACGCATAACGGCTGCGGTGCATCGCCGCGATTGACACACTGCTGCCATGCGCGTGCTCGTGATCGGCGCCGGGGTCACCGGGTTGACCGTCGGCGTACGCCTGGTCGAGGCGGGCTACGACGCGCACGTGCTGGCACGTGAGCTGCCGCAGGAGACGACCTCGGCCGTGGCCGCGGCGATCTGGTACCCGTACCTGGCCCAGCCCTTCGACCGCGTCCTCGGTTGGTCGGAGGCGTCACTACGGGAGTTCCGCTCGCTCGCCGAGCAGGAGGACCCCGAGGACACCGGTGTCGTGATGCGCGAGGGCGTCGAGCTCGTCGGTGCGCGGAGCGAGACGCCGTGGTGGGTGCCGGCCGTGCCGGACTGGAAGCGGCTGGACTTCACTCCGCCGCCGTACCGCGACGGGTGGACGTTCACGACGCCCGATCATCGAGATGCCGCGCTACCTGGACTGGCTGCAGCGCCGCTTCGAAGCGGGCGGCGGCACGATCTCTCGGATGGCGTTGTCGGGACTGCCGGACCACGCCGACCTGGTGGTGAACTGCTCAGGGCTCGGCGCCCGGCTGCTCGGTGGTGACGACGAGGTCGAGCCGGTGCGAGGACAGGTGCTGCGGCTCGCGCAGGTCGGCCTGACCCGGTGGCTGCTCGCCGAGGACGGACCGACGTACGTCGTGCCGCGATCACGCGACATCGTCGTCGGAGGCTCGGAGGACCGCGGCGCGTGGGACCGCCGTCCGGACCCCGAGCTGGCCGAGCAGATCCTTGCGCGCGCGGTCGCGCTGGTGCCGGAGCTCGCGGACGCCGAGGTGCTGGGCCATCGGGTCGGGCTGCGGCCGGCCCGACCGACCGTGCGACTCGAGCCGGAGAAGCTGTCCGACCGGTCACAAGGTGATCCACTGCTACGGCCACGGCGGTTCGGGCGTGACGATCTCGTGGGGCTGCGCCGACGAGGTCCTCTCCCTCCTCGACCTCTGACCGCCGAGTAGCCAGGTTTTGCGCCCCGACTCGCCAGGTTTGGTGTGCCGACTCGCCAGGTTTGGTGTGCCGACTCGCCAGGGTTTGTCATCGGCATAGGCTGGTGAGGACGCCGCTCGAGGGGAGCCGCCATGGAATGGGTCTTGATCGGTCTTGCCGTGGTCGGCGTGATCGCGTGGAGCCGGAACCGCCAGCAGCAGAACAACAACGCCCAGGGCTACGGCGGCTACGGCGGGCGGCACTGCAACCCGTCGACCGTCGGCGGAGGAGCTCGAGGCCGTACGCCGTGCGGCGGACGAGGACGTGACGCAGTTCGGCGAGGAGCTGCAACGTCTCGACACCGAGCTCGGTGGGCGAGAGCTCGACGAGGGCACCCGCCAGGACTACCAGCGCGCGCTCGACGCCTACGAGGACGCCAAGTCCTCGGCCACAGCTGTGCGGAGCCCGGAGGAGATCCAGCACGTCACCGAGATCCTCGGCGACGGTCGGTACGCCGTCGCCTGCGTGCGGGCCCGCGCCGCGGGTGAGCCGCTGCCGGCCCGACGACCACCGTGCTTCTTCAACCCGCAGCACGGACCATCTGTGCGCGACGTGTCCTGGATGCCCGACGGAGGGGCTCCACGCGACGTGCCCGCCTGCGCGCTGGATGCCGAGCGGGTCGAGGCCGGGGCCGAACCGGCGTCACGCCAGGTCATGGTCGGGTCGCGTCGGATGCCGTACTGGCAGGCCGGGCCGGCGTTCGCGCCGTTCGGAGCCGGCTACTTCGGCGCCTTCGGGATCATGGGCGGCCTGTTCATGGGCACCATGCTGGGCGCCTCGCTCGGAGGGTTCGACGGCAGCGATGGCGGAGGTGACGGCGGCGACGGCGGCGACGGCGGAGGTGACGGCGGAGGTGACGGCGGAGACGCTGGTGGTGACATGGGCGGCGACGGCGGCGGCTTCGACGGCGACATGGGCGGCGACGGCGGCTTCGGCGGGATGGACTTCGGTGGGGGCGACTTCGGGGGAGGGGACTTCGGCGGCGGTGACTTCTGAGCCGTGCGCCCCTGTCAGAACAGCCGAGCCGACGGGTCGTCCATGCCGCGCAGCGCGTCGTAGTCGACGGTGACGCAGCCGATGCCGCGGTCGGTGGCGAGGACCCGCGCCTGCGGCTTGATCTCCTGGGCGGCGAAGATCCCCCGCACCGGGGCCAGCAGCGGGTCGCGGTTGAGCAGGTCGAGGTAGCGGGTCAGCTGCTCGACGCCGTCGATCTCGCCGCGCCGCTTGATCTCGACCGCGATGGTCGCGCCGTCGGCGTCGCGGCAGAGCAGGTCGACGGGGCCGATCGCCGTGGGGTACTCCCGGCGTACGAGGCTCAGGCCGTCACCGAGCGACTCGGGGTGGTCGGCGAGCAGCTCCTGCAGGTGCTTCTCGACGCCGTCCTTCTGCAGGCCGGGGTCGATGCCCAGGTCGTAGCCCGTGTCGCTCAGCACCTCCTCGAGCAGGATCCGCAAGGTGTCGCCCGACTTCGCCTCGACCGTCCACTCGAGCACCCCGTCGTCGGTCTTGCCCTCGATGAGCGTGCACGGCGGTGACATCCAGTTGAGCGGCTTGTAGGAGCCGCCGTCGGAGTGCACGAGCACCGACCCGTCGGCCTTCACGATCAGCAGCCGGGTGGCCATCGGCAGATGGGCGGTGAGCCGGCCTGCGTAGTCGACCTGGCAACGAGCGATCACGAGCCTCACGACCGCGACCCTACCGACCTGGCGTGAGGAACCTCATGCTCGGGAGGTGCCTGCGGGATGGGAGGATCGAGGCCATGTCCCGAGAGTTCTCCACGATCGGTGTCGTCGGCCTGGGCACGATGGGCGCCGGCATCGCCGAGGTCTTCGCCCGGAACGGGTTCACCGTCGTCGGCGTCGAGCAGACCGACGAGCAGCTGGACCGCGGTCGCGCCCACGTCCAGCACTCCACCGACCGCGCCAAGAAGCGGGGCAAGCTCAGCGAGGACGAGCAGCAGGCGATCTTCGACCGGCTCACCCTGAGCACCACGCTCGCCGACCTCAAGGACTGCGACCTCGTGGTCGAGGCCGTCGTGGAGCACCTCGACCTCAAGCGCGCGATCTTCCAGCAGCTCGACGAGATCGTCCGCCCGGACGCCGTGCTCGCCACCAACACGTCGAGCCTGTCCGTCACCGAGATCTCGGCGGCGACCTCCAACCCCGGCCGGGTCATCGGCATGCACTTCTTCAACCCGGCGCCGGTCCAGAAGTTCTGCGAGGTGATCAGCACCGTCGTCACCGAGCCCGACGTCGTCGACGAGGTGCAGGACCTGGCCCGCAAGCTGGACAAGAACCCGGTCTCGGTCGGCGACAAGGCCGGCTTCATCGCCAACGCGCTGCTCTTCGGCTACCTCAACCACGCCGTCTCGATGTACGAAGCCAACTACGCCACCCGCGAGGACATCGACGCGGCGATGCGTCTCGGCTGCGGCTACCCGATGGGTCCGCTCGCGCTGCTCGACCTGATCGGACTCGACACGGCGTACGAGATCCTCGACACGATGTACAAGCAGGGCCGCAACCGGCTCCACGCGCCCAGCCCGATCCTCAAGCAGATGACGACGGCCGGGCTCCTCGGCCGCAAGACCGGGCGCGGGTTCTACACCTACGAGGCCGACGACAGCCCGATCGTCGTCGACGACAAGCAGACGCCGGACGCCGACGCGCAGCCGCAGCTCAAGCGTGAGGTACGCCGGGTCGGTGTCGTCGGGTCGGGCACGATGGCGACGGGCATCGTCGAGGTCTTCGCCAAGGCGGGCTTCGACGTCACCTACGTCACCCGCAGCGCCGAGAAGGTCGAGGGCGTGCGCGCCGCTGTGACCCGCAGCCTCGAGAAGGCGACCCAGCGCGGCAAGCTCGAGGAGGCCGACCGCGACGCCGCCCTCGGTCACGTCACCGGCTCCACCAGCCTCGACGACCTGGCCCAGGTCGACATCGTGGTCGAGGCGATCGCCGAGGACCTGGCCGTCAAGAAGGCGCTGTTCGAGAACCTCGACGAGATCTGTCGAGACGGCGCGATCATCGCCACCACGACGTCGAGCCTGCCCGTCATCGAGCTCGCCTCGGTCACCAGGCGGCCGCGCGACGTCATCGGCATGCACTTCTTCAACCCCGCCCAGCTGATGCGGCTCGTCGAGGTCGTGTCCACGGTCGCGACCGACGACGACGTGGCCGAGACGGTCCGCGCCCTGTGCCTCGCGGTCGACAAGCAGCCGGTCTCGTGCGGCGACCGGGCCGGCTTCATCGTCAACGCCCTGCTCTTCCCCTACCTCAACGACGCGGTGCGCATGCTCGAGGCGCACTACGCCACGGCCGACGACATCGACACCGCGATGAAGGAGGGCTGCGCACTCCCGATGGGACCGTTCGAGCTGCTCGACGTGGTCGGCAACGACGTGTCGCTGGCGATCGAACGCACCCTGTTCCTCGAGTTCCGCGAGCCGGGCTTCGCGCCGGCGCCGCTGCTCGAGCACCTGGTCACCGCGGGCTACCTCGGTCGCAAGACCGGCCGGGGCTTCCGCGACTACTCCGACCGCTGAGCGACTGGTCCGGCGCAGACGGCGTACGACGGCATGGGCGAACCGCAGCGGATCCGGTCGAACTCGGTGCTCCCCGCGCGGCGTGAGGCGCTGACGCTGCACACGGCGGACGAGCTCGAGCTCGTCGGCGAGCTCGCGCTGCCCGCGGAAGGCGACCCGGTCGCGACGATGGTCTGCCTGCACCCGTTGCCGACGCACGGCGGGATGATGGACAGCCAGATCTTCCGCAAGGCCGCGAACCGCTTCCCGGCGCTCGCCCAGATCGCGGTGCTGCGCTTCAACACGCGCGGGACGACCAGTGTGCAGGGGACCAGCCAGGGGACGTTCGACAACGGCGTGGGGGAGCAGTACGACGTCGCGGCGGCGATCGAGTACGTCGAGTTCGCCGAGCTGCCGAACATCTGGGTCGTCGGCTGGTCGTTCGGCACCGACCTGGCCCTGATGTACGCCAACGACCCCGGCGTCGAGGGGCTCGTCCTGCTCTCGCCGCCGCTGCGTTCGGCGCAGCCGGAGCACCTCGCCGCGTGGGCCGAGTCCGGCAAGCCGGTGGTCGCGATCGTCCCCGAGTTCGACGACTACCTCCGGCCCGCCGAGGCCGAGGAGCGGTTCGCCGCGATCCCGCAGGCCGAGGTGATCGGCGTACCGGACGGGAAGCACCTGTGGGTCGGTCAGGCCGACCAGGTGCTCGACCTGGTCGTCGAACGGCTCAACCCTGCTGCCGCGCCGCTCCCGCAGACGTGGGACGGCCCGATGGACGACGAGGCTCCGCAGATCCTCGACCGCTGACCGTCGCTACATCTGCTCCTGGCGGGGAACGACGATCTCGCGCACCAGCAGGAGGACGGCGGCGGCCGTCGGGATCGCGAGCAGAGCGCCGACGACGCCGAGCAGCGTGCCGCCGATCAGCACGGCGATCACGGTCACCACGCCGGGGACGTTGACCGATGAACGCATCACGCGCGGGTAGATCACGTAGTTCTCGAACTGCTGGTAGACGATGTAGAAGATGATGCAGGCGACCCCGACACCGACCGATGTCGCCAGCCCGATCGCACACACGATGGTCGCGCCGATGGTCGCTCCGATCAGCGGGATGAAGTCGAGGATCGCCACCACGAGCGCCAACGCGACGGCGTACTCACCGAGCCCGACGATCTCGAGAAAGATGAACGACGAGACTCCGGCGCACGTCGAGACCACGAACGCACCGGCCACGTAGCCACCCACGCGACGCAGGATCTCGTCGCCGAGCGAGCTGACGCGGTCGCGACGCGAGGCCGGGAAGAGCGAGTACACCGAACGCTTGATGTTCGGAAGTGCCGACAGGAAGTACAGCGTCAGCACGAAGATCAAGAAGGCGTTCAGCAAGGCGTTGAGCACGGCCAGGCCGACGGTGAACACACTGCCGAAGACCTGTTCGGCGAGCTTCGGATCCTGCAGCTTCTCCTTCGCCTTGTCGATCACGTCGTACTTGCGGTCGAGGCTCTCGACGGTGTTGTTGTGCTGCAGCTGGTCGAGGTAGCCAGGGCCGTTGTCGATGAGAGCGGTGATCTGGTCGCGCAGCACCGGCACCAGAGCGACCACGAACAGGGTCAGCGCGCTGAGCACGCCCAGGCTGACCACGAACACGGACCACTTCCTGCGAAGCCCGCGGTGCATGAGGATCTCGACGAGCGGGTTGAGCCCGATGGCCAGGAACATCGAGACCAGCACGATGACCAGCACGGACTCCATCCGGCGGAAGACCAGGCCGAGGAGGATGGCCAGCAGCGCGCCGAGGGCGCCGTAGAAGCCCACGTAGAACGGCGAGTGCCGCGAGACCGGCGGGCCGGGGATTCCGAAGGGGTTGTCCGCACCCGGCTCTCGCTCGTCGTCCGGATGGATCAGCAGCTCGTCTGCACGCGCCAGTGAGTCCTCCGGCGAGGTGAGTGCCTTCGTGCGGGACGGCTTCGCGCCCTTCTTGGGGGCCGGGGTGTCCTCGCGCGCCTGCCGGGCGTCGTCCTGGGTGTCCTCCGCGCGGTCGGCGGCGTCGTCGTCGCGATCGGGCATGCGTCACACCCTCCCACAGCGCTGCGCGTCGAGGTCGGTCCCGGCTCGCGAGGAAGCCGCGAGTCAGCCGGGAACCTTGTCAGGCGGGAATCCACCGGTCGCGATCGGTCCCCAGCGGTCGATCGTGACGCGGATCAGCGACTTGCCCTGCCGCTGCATCGCCTCGCGGTACTCGTCCCAGTCCGGGTGCTCCCCGGACAGCGAGCGGAAGTACTCGACGAGCGGCTCGAGGGACTCGGGCAGGTCGAGCACCTCGGCCGTTCCGTCGACGTGGACGTAGGGACCGTTCCAGTCGTCGGAGAGCATGCAGACCGACACCCTGGCGTCGCGTCGCACGTTGCGGGCCTTCACCCGTTCGGGGTACGTCGAGATGACGAGCCGACCTTCCGCATCGACCCCGCACGACACCGGCGACGACTGCGGCCGCCCGTCGGAGCGCGTCGTCATGAGCACCGCCTTGCTGCGTTCGCGCAGGAACGCGAGCAGGGTGTCGCGGTCAGGGCGGGTCGTGGTCGCAACCGAAGGAGCCATGCTCCCGAACCTACGTGGTCCGGGCCGGGTCAGCCTTCGGTGGACTCCTCGTCCTCGCTCTGTGCGGCCAGCTCGGCCGCGGTCTGCGGCTGCTTGGCCTTCTTCGGCGGTGCCCTTCGCACCCTCGGACGCGATCCTCGCCGCGACACCGGACCGGCTCTTGCCTCGGGCCGCGGACGTGCCCGAGCCGACCTTCGTCTTGCTGGTGTCGTCATCGGCCGTGGCCTCGTCGGCGGCCGGCTCCTCCACGGGCTCCGGCTCCGGCTCGGCCTTCGACGCTGCCTCGACCTTCGGCTCCGGCGTGGCGCTGCGCGGGCGCCGGCTTGGACTCGGACTTCGGCGACGACTTCGGTGACGGCTTCGGTGACGGCTTGGACCCGGACTTGGACTCGGTCTTGGTGTCCTGCTTCGCAGCCGGCTCATCCACGGGCTCCGACCTCGGCGGCCGCAGGCATCGCGAAGGGCAGCACGCCGCCCTCGTCGCCGGAGGTGAAGCTCGCGACCAGGTCCCGCAGCTGGGCGAGCTGGGCGACGATGCCGTCGCGCTGCTTGCGGAGCTGGTTGACCTCGCCGGAGGCGGCGGTGTTCTGCCGCTCCGCGTCGGCGCTGGCGTGGGCGACGATCTGCTCGGCCTGGCGGCGGGCGGCGACGACGATCTGCTCGGCCTCGCGGCGGGCCCGGCTGAGGGTCTTCTCGCTCTCGGTGTTGGACTGTTCGCGGTGCTTGGTCGCGGTCGCGATCGCCTCGCGGGCGCGCTCCTCGGCGGCCTTGGAACGTGCCTCGGCCTCGTCGACCATCCGGGTGGTCTCGGTCGTGGCGGTCGAGTGCCGCTCGGCGGCCTCCTTGGTCAGCCGCTCCTTCTCGACGGCGAGCGTGCGACGGGCCTCCATCGCCTCGCGGTCCGCCGACGCGCGAGCCTGCTCCGCCTCGCGCTTGGCGGCGGTGCGCAGCGCGTTGGCCTCTTGCTGCGCGGCCAGCCGGAGCTGGTCGGACTCACGCTTCGCGGACGCCAGGATGTCCTCGGCCTCGGCCTTGGCGAGCGTGCGCTCCTGCTCGGCCTCGGCGAGCGTGGCCGACCGGCGCTCGTCGATCTCCTGGAGCTGGACGGTGCGGATGTCGTCGGCTTCCTTCTGCGCGTCAGCGCGCAGGGCCTCCGCCTCGCGCACGATGTGGACGCGCGACTGCTCGGCTGACTTCTGCGCCTCGAGCCGGACCTGCTCGGCCTGCTCCTCGGCCAGTCGCAGCATCGCCGCGGCGTGCGCGCCCAGACCGGAGTAGGTCGGGTTGGCCTGCTCGGCCAGCTGCTGCTCGAGCTCGGCGACCCGCTTGGTGAGCCGCTGGTTGTTCTCCTCGGCCTGGCGCGCGGCCTGGGAGGCCTCGGACTGCCCGGCGTGGAACTGGGCGACGTACTGGTCGACGGCGGCCTTGTCGTAGCCACCACGGCGTACGGACGGGAAGCCCGGCGGCAGCGGCGGACGTCCGGCGCCAGGCGGCTGCGACTGCCCCTGAGCGGCCGGTGGCACCGACGACATCACTTGCGTCTGGTCGTGCGCCGACGAGGGTCTTTCCTCGTCACCATGGTCGAAGATGGACAGCCCGCGCTGTTCACGCTCGTTCTTGTCGGTCATGGTGAGTCAGGGTCCTCGTTCCAGTCGCGAGGATCCGCCGCGGACCCTCTCCTTTACGCGCCTCGGAACCGGTTGATGGCGTCGATGTGCCGGTCGCGCTTCTCGCCGTCACGCACACCGAGCCCCTCCGCCGGTGCTAAGCAGAGTACCCCCACCTTGCCCTGGTGCTGATTCCTGTGAACGTCGTACGCCGCCTGCCCTGTCTCGCCCAGTGGATAGGTTTTGCTCAGGGTGGGATGGACCAGACCTTTGCTGATCAACCGGTTCGCTTCCCACGCCTCGCGGTAGTTCGCGAAGTGCGATCCGATGATCCTTTTCAGGTTCATCCAGAGGTAGCGGTTGTCGTACTCGTGGAGGAATCCCGAGGTGGATGCGCAGGTCACGATCGTCCCGCCCTTGCGGGCGACGAACACCGAGGCGCCGAACGTCTCGCGCCCCGGGTGCTCGAACACGATGTCGGGGTCGTCGCCCCCGGTCAGCTCCCGGATCCGGGCCCCGAGCCGCCGCCACTCCCGCGGGTCCTGGGTCGCCTCGTCCTTCCAGAAGCGGTAGTCCTCAGCCCGGCGGTCGATGATGAGCTCAGCGCCCATCGACCGGCACAGGTCGGCCTTGTCCTCGCTGGAGACGACGCAGACCGGGGTGGCGCCGCCGTTGAGGGCGAACTGGGTGGCGTACGAACCCAGGCCGCCGGAGGCGCCCCAGATCAGCACGGTGTCGCCCTGCTTCATCGCGGCGCCGTTGCGCGAGACGAGCTGGCGGTACGCCGTGGAGTTGACCAGCCCCGGCGCCGCCGCCTCCTCCCACGAGAGATGGTCGGGCTTGGGCATCAGCTGGTTGGACTTGACCAGCGCGAGCTCGGCGAGCCCGCCGAAGTTCGTCTCGAATCCCCAGATCCGCTGCTCGGGGTCGAGCATGGTGTCGTTGTGGCCGTCGGGGGACTCCAGCTCGACGGACAGGCAGTGCGCGACGACCTCGTCGCCGGGCTTCCAGGCGTGCACCCCCGGCCCGGTGCGGAGGACGACGCCGGCGAGGTCGGAGCCGACCACGTGGTAGGGCAGGTCGTGGCGCGCTGACAGCGGCGAGAGCCTCGCGTAGCGCTCGAGGAACGTGAACGTCGACACCGGCTCGAAGATCGAGGTCCAGACGGTGTTGTAGTTGATCGCCGAGGCCATCACGGCCACCAGCGCCTCGCCGGGAGCGAGCTCGGGCGTGGCCACCTCGTCGAGGTGCAGGCTCTTGCGCGGGTCCTTGTCGCGCGACTCGAGGCCGGTGAACATGTCGACCTCGTCCCTGCGCACGGTCATCCCGTGGTACGACGCCGGGACCGGCAGCGCGGCGAAGTCCTCGTCCGCGGTGTCCCCGGCCAGCACGGCCGCGCGAATGTTCTCGATCTCGGGGGAGTCGGCCATGGCGAAGACCCTTCGTCGTGGGACGTTTCGGACTCTGGGCAAGCAGTCCGATCCCTGGACCCTAGCGACTCCCGTTCGTCGCCGGTCCATTCTGTGACTTACTCGACAACGTCCTGCAACCCCGAGGTCATAGCCACTCCGTTGCAGGACGTTGTGAGAGGTCAGGCGGGTTCGACCAGCTCGATCAGGACGCCGCCCGTGTCCTTGGGGTGGATGAAGTTGATCCGGCTGTCCGCGGTCCCGCGGCGTGCCTCGTCGTACACCAGGCGCAGGCCCTGCGCCAGCACCGCCTCCATCGCCTCGTCGATGTCCCGAACCCGATAGGCGAGCTGCTGCAGGCCCGGCCCCGAGCGGTCGAGGAACTTCGCGATCGTCGAGTCGGGCGTCAGCGGAGCGAGCAGCTGCAGCTTGGTGTCGGAGTCGCCGATGGCGAGCATCGCCTCGCGGACCTCCTGGCCCTGGTTCGTCTCGTGGTGCACGACCGAGAAGCCGAAGCTGTCGACGTAGAAGGCGATCGCCTCGTCGAGGTCGGGCACCGCGATGCCGACGTGGTCGATCGCGGTGACCAGGCCGGCGGGGAACTGGACGCTCATGCCTCCATGGTCCCGGCTTCCGGGCAACCCTTCCAGCAGGTGTGACCTGTTCGACACCCGCGCGGGCGTCGGCGGCGTTCCACTCCCCGAGACCGCTCGGTAGTGTCTAGGACGAGGTTTCAGTGGAGGAGGACCGATGTCCGGATCTGTCATCGTCGCGGGTGCTCGTACGCCGATCGGGCGACTGCTCGGCGGGCTCAAGGACCAGGCGGCGACCGACCTGGGTGGCGTCGCCATCAAGGGCGCCCTGGAGAAGTCGGGGGTCGCGGCCGACCAGATCGACTACGTCATCATGGGCCAGGTCCTCCAGGCCGGCGCGGGCCAGATCCCGGCGCGCCAGGCGGCTGTCAACGCCGGCATCCCCATGACGGTCCCGGCACTGACCATCAACAAGGTGTGCCTGTCCGGCGTCAACGCGATCGCGCTCGCCGACCAGCTCATCCGCGCCGGGGAGTGCGAGATCGTCGTGGCCGGTGGCATGGAGTCGATGACCAACGCGCCCCACCTGATGACCAAGTCGCGCGAGGGCTACAAGTACGGCGACGTGACGGTCCGGGACCACATGGCGTACGACGGACTGTGGGACGTCTTCACCGACCAGGCGATGGGCAGCCTCACCGAGGTCCGCAACACCGACGTCGAGACCCTGTCCCGTGAGCAGCAGGACACGTTCTCCGCCCGGTCGCACCAGCGTGCCGCCGAGGCGTGGAAGAACGGCGTCTTCACCGACGAGGTCGTCCCGGTCGAGATCCCGCAGCGTCGTGGTGACCCCATCGTGGTCAGTGAGGACGAGGGCGTGCGTGGCGACACCACGGTCGAGTCGCTGGGGAAGCTGCGCCCCGCCTTCGACAAGAACGGCACCATCACCGCCGGCTCCGCTTCCCAGATCTCCGACGGTGCGTGCGCGGTCGTCGTGATGAGCAAGGCCAAGGCCGAGGAGCTCGGACTCACCTGGCTCGCCGAGATCGGCGCCTCCGGTCAGGTGGCCGGGCCCGACTCGACCCTGCAGAGCCAGCCGGCGAACGCGATCAGGCAGGCCTGCGAGAAGGACGGCATCGACGTGGCGTCGCTCGACCTGGTCGAGATCAACGAGGCGTTCGCCGCCGTCGGGATCGCGAGTGCGCGTGAGCTCGGGATCAGCGAGGACAAGGTCAACGTCAACGGCGGTGCGATCGCCCTGGGCCACCCGATCGGGATGTCCGGCGCCCGGATCGTGCTGCACCTGGCGCTCGAGCTGAAGCGACGTGGCGGAGGCACCGGAGCCGCGGCGCTGTGCGGTGGCGGCGGTCAGGGTGACGCACTGATCATTCGCGTCCCCGCGTGACGCAGGACCGCGCCGTAGCCGAGCAGAGCCGCGCCGACAGCACCACGGTCGGACGGCGTACGGCGCGGGGACAGCGCAGCGTCGCCGAGCTCGTCGAGCGGGCGCAGGCCGGGGAGGCCCGCGCCGTCGCACGGCTGATCTCGATGGTCGAGGACGCCTCGCCGGCCCTGCGCGAGGTGGCCGAGCGGCTGGCCCCGCACACGGGCCACGCCCAGATCATCGGCATCACCGGCTCGCCCGGCGTCGGCAAGTCGACCTCGACGGCGGCCCTGGTCACGGCGCTGCGGCACGCCGGCAAGCGGGTCGGTGTGCTCGCCGTCGACCCCTCCTCGCCGTTCTCCGGAGGCGCGCTGCTCGGCGACCGGGTCCGGATGCAGGACCACGCCACCGACTCCGACGTCTACATCCGCTCGATGGCCACGCGCGGGCACCTCGGCGGACTGGCGTGGGCGACTCCGCAGGCCCTGCGGGTGCTCGACGCCGCGCGCTGCGACGTGATCCTGATCGAGACCGTCGGCGTGGGTCAGTCGGAGGTCGACGTGGCCGGGCTCGCCGACACGACGCTCGTGCTGCTCGCGCCGGGCATGGGCGACGGCATCCAGGCGGCGAAGGCCGGGATCCTCGAGGTGGGCGACGTGTACGTCGTCAACAAGGCCGACCGGGACGGCGCCGACCAGGTGGTCCGCGACCTGCGCTCCGTGCTCAACCTCGGCGCCGCGGACGGCGCGTGGCGGCCACCGATCGTGAAGACGGTCGCCCAGAGCGGCCAGGGGGTCGACGACCTCGTCGAGGCGATCGAGAAGCACCGGGCCCACCTCGACGAGACGGGGGAGCTCACCGCTCGCCGCGAGCGTCGAGCCCGCCGGGAGATCGAGGCCATCGCGGTGACCTCGCTCCGCGAGCGCTTCGGCGACCTGGGCGGTCATGCCGACCTGGAGACGCTGGGTGCGGAGGTGGTCGCCGGCCGCCTCGACCCCTACGCCGCCGCGGACCGCCTGCTCGCGGCTCTGTGAGCGGCCTCTGGGTGAAAAATCGGACCGATTAGGGGAACCTTTCCCAGATCACAAGCCGCTAACGAGACGGCCCCGTTCGTTGCCCTGACGGGATCAACGCGATTGGCTCACTTCTGGCAGTTTCGGGACAAGAGAAGGGGGAGTGGTGAGGCGCGGCCACGTCAGGGAGGCCAACCAGGCCGCGGCGGCCGACGATCCTCACGCCCGACCAGCCGGGGACGACGCGTCCCTTGCTGCCGCGGGTGGGGGCATCAGTCTGCGCTGTCGCGGTGTCGTCCACCTCTACCGCACCTTCGAGGGCCATGACGTCGTGGCGCTGCAGGGCGTCGACCTGGACATCCGCGCCGGCGAACGCGTCGCCTTCCTCGGACCGTCCGGTTCGGGCAAGTCCACCCTGCTCACCCTCTTCGGTGGGATCCAGCGGCCCTCGGCGGGCAAGATCTTCCTCGGCGAGCAGGAGATCTCCCGGATGGGCGAGCGCGAGCTGACCAAGGTCCGCGCCCAGCGCGTCAGCACCATGCTCCAGGGCGCCAGCCGCAACCTGCTTCCGTACGCGACCTCCCGGCAGAACCTCGCCTTCGCCCGCGTCTCCGTGGGCCACTCGGACCGCGTCGTCCTCGACGACACCGACCTGCTCGACCGGGTGGGTCTCGCCGACCAGGCGGACCAGGTCGTCCGGACGCTCTCCGGCGGCCAGCAGCAGCGGCTCGCCCTGGCCTGCGCGATCACGTCGTCGCCCCAGCTGCTCCTCGCCGACGAACCGACCAGCCAGCTCAGCCACGAGGACCGCGACCACATGCTCGAGCTCATCCACGGCCTCGGTGACGAGCTCGGGACGACCATCGTCGTGGTGACCCACCAGCCCGAGGTGGCGGAGACGTTCGCGCGCACGATCACCATGAAGGGCGGCCGGGTCGGTGCCGAGGGGCGTGACGGCGCCGAGTACGTCGTGATCGGGGCCGAGGGAGTGCTCCACCTCCCGGCCCACCTCAGCGACCAGTGGCCGCAGGGCACGTTGGTCCGGATCGAGCCCGAGGACGTGGACACCTTGCTGCTGAGCCGGCCCGACGGCGTCACGCACCGGCGGGAGCTCACATGACCGGGCAGCTCGTCGTCGACCAGGTCGAGCTGGTCATCCGCGGCAAGCAGATCCTCTACCCGATCTCGATCGAGTTCCATCCTGGCGAGGTCACGGCGGTGTCGGGTCCGTCCGGCTCGGGCAAGACGTCCCTGCTGTCGGTCGCCGGCGGCCTGCTCGCGCCGTCGCACGGGGTGGCGGAGTACGACGGTCGTCCCACCTGGCAGGGCGACGGTGACCCGCGTCCCGAGGTCGCGTTCGTGCTCCAGGTCTACGGTCTGGTCCCCATCCTCTCCGCGCGCGAGAACGTCGCGGTGGCGCTGCGGGCGCGGGGCGTGCCCGTCGCCGAGGTCGAGGCCCGCGCGACCGACGCGCTGGACCGCTTCCACATCGGTGACCTGGGCGACCGGCAGGTCGAGGAGCTCTCCGGCGGCCAGATGCAGCGCGTCGCGTGTGCGCGAGCATTCGTCGTCGGGGCCGAGGTGCTCCTGGCCGACGAACCCACGAGCGAGCTCGACGAGGGCAACCGCGAGCACGTGATGGCGGAGCTGCGGGCCGAGGCGGCGCGGGGTGCGGTCGTCGTCGTGGCCACCCACGACGCCGCGGTCGTCGCCGCCTCCCATCGGCACATGATCATCGACGAGGGTCGGATCGTCGACCACGTCGCGAAGGTGGGCCGCCACGTCGCTGGCTCCTCCTGGTCATGAGCCAGCTGACGCGCGGGATCGCCTGGCGCAAGGGCCAGGCGGTCACGCTGTTCCTCCTCGGCACCGTGGTGGTGGCCGGGTGTCTGGTCGCGGCACAGTTCAGCGAGCTCACCGACACTCCCGCCGGCTCGGTCGGGATCATCCTGCTGCTCGGCGTGGTCGCGCTCAGCGTCCAGGCTGCCGCATCAGCCCGATCGCGCCGCTCGGAGATCGCACTGGCGCAGATCCGAGGACGCCAGGGCGCCCGCCTGTTCGCCTACTTCCTCACCGAGCCGGTCACGATCCTCGTGCTCGCGACGATCGCGGGCGTGCTCCTCGGGCGGATGGTCACCGAGCTCGCGGCCGACCGTTGGCTGGACACGTCGCAGGACCCGGCGCACATCGGCGGACTCGGCTGGGCGAGCGTGGCGTTGGCTGCGGCTGCGAGCCTGGGTGCGGTGGTCGCCGGGAGCTGGCGCACGGTCCGCGAGCCGCTGGTCGAGCAGATCGACGCCGGCCACCGCCCGCGTCCGGCAGCGACCCTGGTCCTGTTCGGACAGACGCTCGTCATCGTCGCCGCCGGGATCGCGGCCTTCCAGGCCAGCCAGGACGCCGGCTCCCGTGACGGCTGGGCCGGCCTCGTCAACCCGGCGCTCCTCAGCCCGATCCTGCTCGGTCTGGCCGCCGGTCAGCTCGCCGCGTGGGGCCTCCAGGGGGCCGCGTCCGTCGCCACCCGCCGCACCGGCGACCCGCGCGGGATCGGCCGCTACCTCGCCGTACGCCGGCTGGCACGCCGGTCCGACACCGTCTTCGGTACCCGGCTGGTGATCGCCGCGGCGGTGGTCACTGCTGTCACCCTCAGCGCCACGACGGCCGTCGACGCCTGGCAGGACGAGACCACCCGACTCAGCCTCGGCGGCCCGCGACAGTTCGCCGTCGACGACGGCGCGTTGGCGGCGTACTCCGCGGCCCGCGCGGCCGATCCCGACGGACAGTGGCTGATGGCGATCGTGGCCGCCCCCGACGGCTCGGAGCCCTACCGCCGGATGTTCGCGGACACGGAGCGTTGGGACGCCGTCGTCGGGGACTTCATGAAGGGCACCGGCGCAGCGGGGGTCGCCGAGCACGTCGACGACCTCCAGGCCAAGGGCACGCCGATCCCGTCGCTCACCGGCGACGAGGTGTCGGCAACCTTCACCAACGCGTCGCTGCGGGAGACCTACCACGCCGCGGTCAACGTGAAGTACACCCGGCCCGACGGTTCGATCCAGCTCGTCCGGCTCAAGCCACAGCGTCCTGACGGCCCCGAAGGGACCACCACCGTCACCAAGCAGCTCGGCGGGTGCGAGGACGGCTGCACGGTCTCGGGACTGACGGTCGAGGGAACGCTGTACCGCACGTACTACAGCCTGGGCCCGCCGGTGCGCGGCCCCGCGCCCTCGGTCGAGGTGACGTCGCTGACGTTCGCCGACGAGTCGTTGCTCGAGCAGGAGACGTGGACCCCCACGTCGCCGGAGACGGCCGGGACGTCCGAGCAGGACGGCAGCACCTTGTCGGCCCAGCTGAACCGCCGCGGTGACCCGATCGACTTCGAGCCGGCGGGGGCGACCCAGGACCTGGCCACGGTGACCACCCCCGGCCTGGACCTCGGGACCTCGGAGGGCGCCACGTCGTGTACGCCGTGGACGGGTCGAAGCATGCGGCCGACGTCGTCGGCACCGTGGATGCGCTGCCCCTGGTGGGGCGGACCGGAGCTCTCCTCGACCTGCCGCGCGCGCTCGGCGCCGGTACGACGATCGCCACCGCGAAGGCGTACGTCGTGGCGCGTGCTGACACACCGGCATCCGTGCTCGACGACCTCGACGCCACGGGGGCGGTCGGCGACGAGCGCGAGTTCGCCACGAGCCTCGACCGGGCGCAGCGGCAGCCGGACGTCCAGGGGGTCCGGCTCTACTCGCTGATGAGCCTGTTCGCTGCCCTGATCGCACTCGTCGGGCTGGCGGCCTCGGTCGCCGGACAGCGCGACGAGCGGCAGCGTGAGGCGGCCAGCCTGCGCGTCACCGGCGTACGGGCCCGGCACATCCGGTCCGCGCACCGGCGTGAGGCGCTGTGGCTCGCGGTCTGTGCCTTCGTGGCGGTGGCCGTGACCGGGTGGGTGGCCGCCCGGCTCACGGTCGGGAGCCTCTCGCTCGTGCCCGAGACGGCGTACTCCCCGACCCTCGACGGCGATCCGCAGTGGTCGACCGTGCTGCCCGTGGCGGTGGCGGCAGCTCTCGCGGTCGGCGTCATCACGCTGCTGGCCAACCGTCGGGTGGCCAGGACGTCACGGCCGAGCATGCTCAGGGACGACGCCCGATGAGCGGCCGGATCGGCGTGGCCACCCTGCTCGCAGCCGTGGTCCGCGGACTGCGAGCCCGGGCCAGCCTGACCCTGGGGTCGCTGTTGCTGGCCGCGGTCGCCATCGCGTCCGCGGTGCTCGGACCGGCGTACCAGAGCTCCGCGTCGCAGTCCTTCCTCGTCGCGCGGCTCACCGAGGCCCGGCCGGTCTCGACGGGCGTCTCGGTCCAGATGACGCCGGACTCGGAGCTGGGCGAGGACCCCCGTGCGGCCCTCGAACGAGCGTCCACGGTCGGCGACGCCCAGCTGAGTGATCGGTTCGAGCCGACCACGCTGACCCTGCACTCGAAGAGCGAGTCGGTGCGGTCGGTGTTCGGGCTCGGATGGTCGGGCTCGGCGTCGCTGCGGGCCAAGGCCGGCGGGTGCGACCACCTGATCATCGCCGACGGCGTGTGTCCGACGAAGCCGGGCGAGGCGATGATGCTCGCGGCCGATGCCGAGTCGATCCACCTGAAGGTCGGCGACACGGTGGGCTTCTCGGCGTACCCCGGCGAGAAGCTGACGCTGGTCGGCGTCTACAACGTGCCCGACGACGTCGCCGACTTCTGGTTCGACGAGAGCCGCTTCTTCACCGGTCCGCCACAGGCCGATCCCTCGGGCCTGATCACGTTCAACCCGGCGCCGCTCGTGGTCGATCCGTCGACCTTCGACGCGCTGCAACCGAACACCTGGACGGTCGACATCGACCGGTTCCTGACGATCACCCCGTCCGTGAGCCCGGACGACGTCCGGGCGGCGCGCCAGGACGTGGTGGACCTGCCCAAGGACCTGCGCTCCGAGGACGGCGGTCAGTACCGCGTCAGCGAGGACAACGGGCTGCAGTACGTCATCGCGGAGATCGACCACAACCGGGACACCGCGAGCAAGACGGTGACCCCGGCGGTGGTCTCGCTGGTCCTGGTCGCGCTCGCCCTGCTCGTCCGGCTGCTGGGCGCCGCCGCCGACCAACGGCGCAACGAGCTGGCGCTCGGCTCCCTGCGCGGCATGAGCAGTCGCCAGATGTGGATCTTCGGCCTCGCGGAACCGTTCGCGCTCCTGCTCGTCGCCGCACCACTCGGGGTCCTGCTCGGCTACGGGCTCGCCGTGTGGCTCTGCGGCATCTGGCTGGTCGACGGCATCGCCGTGACCATCGGGACGGCGAGCATCGTCGCCGCCGCTGTCGTCTGGCTCACCGCGGTGGTCGCGACGGTCTTCACCGTCCGCGGTGCCCTGTCCGAGCCGCTGTCGTCGCAGCTCGCCGGTGTACGCCGACCGGAGCGGTCCGGTCGCTGGGCTCTCGTCGCCAAGATGGTGGTCGTGATCGCTGCGGTCGCAGTCGTCGCATCGAGCCTGACCGCCTCGGGGCGGAGCGACCCCGGGACGTCGGACCTCGTGCTGCCGCTGCTGCTCGCCGCCGCGGCCGGACTGCTGATCACCGCCGCCACCGTGTGGCTGGCCGGCTGGTGGGCTCGTCGATCGGCTCGCCGCCGGGGGATCACGACCTTCGTGGCCACCCGTGCCGTCAGCCGTCGACGTGAGGGCAGCCTGGTGATCCTGCCGTTGACCGCCGCGTTGGCGATCTCGGTCTTCGCCGCCGGAGTGTTCACGGCCGCCGCCACCTGGAGGCAGAGCGCAGCCGCGACCCAGGTCGGAGCCGACGCGTCGTACCGCACCGACAACACGCTCTCCGAGACGGTCGCGCTGACCCACCGCCTCGACCCCGAGGGCAAGTGGATGATGGCGGTCGGCGTCGTCAACCAGGCCGACTACGGCGAGAAGCTGGTCGTCGACTCACCGCGGCTGGCCCGCGTCGGCGTCTGGCCGAAGACGTGGACTCCGGGCATCAGCGCCGCCGGTGTCGCCGACCTCATCGGCCCGCACGGACCCGGGCTGACGCTGACCGGCACGAGGTTCGCGATGTCGCTGGACAACCAGGTGTCGACGCTGCCGGACGGACTCGGTGTGTCGATCGAGGTCGAGGCGGCGAACGGCGACAGCCGGACGATGTTCTTCGGGTCGTTCAAGTCCGGTGAGGGCACGCTGTCGACCAAAGCGCCCTTCTGCCGCGACTCCTGCCAGGTCCGGACGCTGCTCGTCGGCGGACCGGCCACGACGGCGACACAGCTCAAGGGCACGGTGTCGATCACGGAGCTCAGCGTCGACGGCACGGCGGACGACGACTTCGTGACCGCCTCGAACTGGCGACCGATGATCTCCCCGCTGGGCCTCACCCCCGACAGCACGACCATCGACGACGCCGGAACCGGCCTGACGATGGACCTCGACTCCGGAGGCGATTCCGCGCTCGGCGGGATCAGCCCGAGCGACGTCCCGGCGTACCGTCCGGTGCTGCTCGGCAGGACGCAGGACACCAGGGTCGAGCGCGCGCAGGGCGACCGGATCGTCGTCAAGACCGACGCCCTCGAGGGCCTGCCGGTGCGCGTGGTCGGGGAGACCGAGTCGATGCCCTTCCTGGGACCGCGTGGTCTGCTCATCGACTTCACGATGCTCACCCGCGACCAGGCCATCCCGCTCGACGCGACGGACGTGTACGTCCTGGTGCGCGGTGACACGCCCCAGGAGCTGCTGGGCCAGCTCAACGACGCCGGAGTCACGGGCCGGACGGAGCTGTCCCAGGTGCGCCACCTCCTCGACCAGGACGCGTACGCCCTCTCGCTCAACCTCTACCTGGTCGCGGCCCTCGCGGCGGTGACCCTCGCGCTGGCGGGGCTCGCGGTCAACCTGGCCGTGCAGATGCCGGACCGTCGGCGTGACGCGGCGTCGCTACGGGTCGTCGGTGTCCGGCGTCGGCAGATCATGCGCGCCGTCTTCGTCGAGCTCTGCGCCGTGCTCGGCGCGGCCGGGCTGGCCGGGATCCTGGCCGGGTCGACCTCGCAGTACATCGTGGTCCGGACCGTGACTCTCGGCTTCGTGGGTGACATCCGCACACCCCGGGTCGTGCCCACGATCGACATCCCCCTGCTCAGCGTGCTCGTCATCGGTGTCGTGGGCGTGCTGGTGACGGTCGCGACCGTGGTGGCGACGATGGCCGTACGCCGGGCCCGCGCCTCGACCCTGCGCGAGTCCGTCCGCTAGCCGACCCGCCGCGCTGGGGTTTGCCTCGGTACCGAGGCGGCTGGCTCGGTACCGAGGCAAATCCTCCGTGGGATCGGGGAAGCCGCCTTGGTCGGGGTCGGCTGCGGGCACCGCTACAGTCGGGCCATGGCGCGCCGAGTCCCGTTGCCGTTCGACCCGATCGAGGAGGCCGCGCGTCAATGGGGGCTGCGCTGGACGGCCGTGCCGGAGATGCGCGCGGTGACCAGCCTGATGCGGGTGCAGCAGCTCGTGCTCGCCGAGCTCGACGAGATCCTGCGTCCGCACGGGCTGACCTTCGCCCGCTACGAGGCGCTGGTGCTGCTCACCTTCTCGCGCCGCGGCGAGCTGCCGCTCGGCAAGATGGGGGAGCGGCTGCAGGTGCACCCGACCTCCGTGACCTCGATCGTCGACCGGCTGGAGGCGCAAGGGCTCGTACGCCGGCACAAGCACCCGACCGACGGCCGAGCCATCCTGGCCGCGATCACCGACGACGGCCGCGCCCTCGTCGAGCAGGCCACGTCCGACCTGGTGTCAGCCGACTTCGGCGTCGGAGCCCTCGAGCCCGCCGAGCTCGATCAGCTCTCGGGTCTGCTCACGCCGGTCCGGATCGCCGCCGGGGACTTCGCCGAGGACGGGTGAGGTCCAGCCGACCGACCGGTCACAGCCGGTCGAGCCGAACCTTGCCGATCCGTCCGATGGGGGAGGCGCACGCCTCGCCCCAGGTCTCGACCACCGTCGCGTTGCAGGCCCGGTAGCCGGTCTCGAAGCCCCGCGCGGACCCGTTGACCCGCAGGTAGCAGTCGTCCTCGCACGAGATGCCGGGCACGCGGAACACCCCGTTGCTGTCGGTGTCGTCGCTTCCCTCGAAGGTCCAGGTGTCGTTGTAGCTGCGCGCCGTGACGTGCACGCCCGCCACCGGGTTGCCGGTGGCGGCGTTGACGACGACGCCCCGGATGTACGCCGGGTTGGCCCAGATGCTGCCGATGTGGTCGCCCGGGCCGTAGGTGCGGGCAAAGCGCGGGGCCGGCTGGACGTACTCCTGGCCGCCTGCCTCGTTCGGGCCGACCCAGCCGCCCTGCCAGTTGCCCGGCAGCACCTGCACGTAGTACTCGTCGTCCGGCGAGGTTCCCGGGTCGAGCTGGAAGTAGCCACCGCTGTTGGTGACGTCGGTGGCGACGACGCTGCCCGGCCCGGTCGATGTGACCGTCCGGAGCTGGACCGTCATACCGGAGGCGGCCGGGTGGCTCGACGCCACACCGTCGAGCAGCCGCCCGTAGATCGGGTCGGAAGCCGACGCCGGTGGACCGCGCCGAGTCCGAGAAGCAGCAGGGCGCTCGCGACGAGCAGGGTGGTCAGGCGGCGCATGGGGTCCCCCGTGAGCTGGTGAGTGCGGTGGTGCGGACGATCGTGGCGTTCAGGATGGCACGCGAAGCAGCCCGCGCACGTCGGTCGTGGGGGTGTCGACGGATAGTCCTTTCGGGTGATTTCTGGGCGGCACGCCGCGTCCGTGGTTCGCCCGGACGGCACGAGATCCCCGCCGCCTCGCCGGTCTGACCTGGCCGGTTGGTGGGAGGGCACCTCGCGCCCTACCATTTAGTAGGACGTCCAACTAATTTCTGGAGGACCCGGATGACCGAGCACGCCGACATCGAGGCCGGCCGCGCGCGCTGGCAGCAGCGCTACGACGCCTCACGCGTGCGGGAGGCCGACTTCACGACGCTGTCCCAGGTGCCGGTGGAGCCGGTCTACGGCCCCGCAGCGGGCGACACCGTCGAGGACTTCGACCGGATCGGCTGGCCGGGCGAGTTCCCGTTCACGCGCGGGCTGTACCCCACGGGCTACCGGGGCCGCACCTGGACGATCCGCCAGTTCGCCGGCTTCGGCAACGCCCAGCAGACCAACGAGCGTTACAAGATGATCCTCGGTCACGGTGGCGGCGGGCTGTCGGTGGCGTTCGACATGCCGACGCTGATGGGCCGCGACAGCGACGACCCGAAGGCGCTCGGCGAGGTCGGCCACTGCGGCGTCGCGGTCGACACGGCGGCCGACATGGAGACGCTGTTCGACGGCATCCCGCTGGGCGACGTGACGACGTCGATGACGATCTCCGGCCCGGCTGTCCCGGTCTTCTGCATGTACCTCGTCGCGGCCGAGCGCCAGGGCGCAGACATCGGCCGTCTCAACGGCACCCTCCAGACCGACATCTTCAAGGAGTACATCGCGCAGAAGGAGTGGCTGTTCGGACCCGAGCCGCACCTGCGCCTGATCGGCGACCTGATGGAGTACTGCGCCGCCGACATCCCGGACTACAAGCCGCTCTCGGTCTCCGGCTACCACATCCGCGAGGCCGGATCCACGGCCGCGCAGGAGCTCGCGTTCACCCTCGCCGACGGCTTCGGGTACGTCGAGCTGGGTCTCTCGCGCGGCCTCGACATCGAGAAGTTCGCGCCCGGCCTGTCCTTCTTCTTCGACGCGCACGTCGACTTCTTCGAGGAGATCGCGAAGTTCCGGGCGGCCCGCCGCATCTGGGCGCGCTGGATGCGTGACGTCTACGGCGCACAGACCGAGAAGGCCCAGTGGCTGCGCTTCCACACCCAGACCGCCGGTGTCTCGCTGACCGCGCAGCAGCCGGTCAACAACGTCGTGCGCACGGCCGTCGAGGCGCTCGCCGCGGTCCTCGGAGGCACCAACTCGCTCCACACCAACGCGCTCGACGAGACGCTCGCGCTCCCGACCGAGCAGGCCGCCGAGATCGCCCTGCGCACGCAGCAGGTGCTCATGGACGAGACCGGCGTCGTCAACGTTGCCGACCCGCTCGGGGGCTCCTGGTACGTCGAGGCCCTCACCGACAAGATCGAGGCCGAGGCGAACGCGATCTTCGACCAGATCCTCGCACTCGGCGGCTCCGACCTCCGCTCGTCCGACACCGAGGCACTGGCCGCGCGGGTCCGCACCAGTGCGGGCGACACGAAGGCCGCGGTGTGGCCGATGACCGCCGGCATCCTCCGCGGCATCGAGGACGGCTGGTTCATGTCGGAGATCGCCGAGGCAGCGTTCCAGTACCAGGTGGCGCTGGAGAAGGACGACAAGAAGGTCGTCGGCGTCAACGTCCACACGTCGACCATCTCGCACGAGCTCGAGATCCTTCGGGTCTCCCACGAGGTCGAGACCGAGCAGGTCCGCGAGCTCACCCAGCGGCGTACGACGCGCGACCAGGCAGCGGTCGACGCCGCGCTCGTCGCGATGGTCGAGGTCTCGCGCACCGACGCCAACATGATCCCGGCGATGATGGACGCCGTCCGGGTGGAAGCCAGCCTCGGCGAGATCTGCGACGCGTTGCGCGCCGAGTGGGGCGAGTACCGAGAGCCTGCGCGGTTCTGACCACCTCAGCCCGACCGCGGCGGCGCTCATAGGATGGCGGCATGAGCGTTCCGCAGTTCTCGCGCCCGGGTGCCGTCGACCTGTCCTCCCTGCGTACCCCGTCCACGACCCAGCCCGGAGCACCAGGCGCCGGTCCAGGCGGTGCCTCGTCCGCAGGATCGGGCCGCTACGTCATCGAGGTCGGCGACGAACAGTCGCTGCGGGCAGACGTCGTCGAGCGCTCGATGTCGGTCGTCGTCCTGGTCAGCTTCTGGTCGCCGGAGTCGCCGGCGTCGGTCGAGATCAACGCCTCGCTGTCGCGGCTGGCCGACGAGTTCGAGGGTCGGTTCCTCCTCGCCACGGTCGACGTCGCTGCCCACCCTGAGCTGGCCCAGGCCCTCGGCATCCCCGAGGTCCCGCTGGTCGTCGCCGCCCTGCGCGGGCAGCTGGCACCGCTGATCCAGGACCCTCTCCCCGACGACCAGCTGCGCGGACTCGTCAACCAGATCCTCCAGGCCGCCGTCACCAACGGCGTCACCGGCCGGGTGGACCCAGCCGACCTCGGTACGCCGGCCGACACGCCCGCGCCGGAGGGCGATGAGGAGGAAGAGCCGCCGAGCCGGTTCCCCGAGGCGGAGGCGGCCCTGATGGCCGGTGACCTCGACGCGGCGGTCACCGCCTTCGAGGAGGCGCTGCGCACCAGTCCGGGAGACCCCGACGCGACGCTCGGCCTCGGCCAGGCCAAGCTGCTCAAGCGAACGCAAGGCATCGACATGAACGCGGCGCGGGAGGCGGCCGCCCAACGTCCCGACGACGTGGCGGCGCAGACCCTCGCAGCCGATCTCGAGCTCCTCGGCGGACACGTCGAGGACGCGTTCGGCCGACTCATCGACCTCGTACGCCGGACCTCCGGCGACGAGCGCGACCAGACGCGGCAGCACCTGATCGAGCTGTTCTCGGTCGTCGGCGACGCCGACCCACGAGTCGGACGCGCCCGCCAGCAATTGGCGTCCGCACTGTTCTAGATGCCCTAGATTTCGCATGTGGTGACCCAGGCGGCACGCAGACCCCTGGGCTGGCTCTGCGTCGTCGCCGGGGTGGCCTTGGCGCTGTTCGGTGTCGCGTTGACCTTCCTCTTCGGTCCCGACAACCGGTTGGCCAGCGGACCGCACGCCTTCAGCTCCGCGGGCGCGGCGATCGTCACGGCCCCGGCTGCGCTCGACTGGACCGGCGCGACGGTCGAGGTCACCGCGGTGTCCGAGGGCCGCACCGTGTTCGTCGGACTCGCCGACGACGTCGACGTGCGCGACTACCTCGCCGACACGTCGTACACCCGGATCGACGACATCGACGTGCCGTGGCACGCCGACACCAGCGAGGTGGAGGGAAGCAACGACGTCGACGTGGTGCCCACCGACGCGGACTTCTGGCTGGTGAAGGGAACAGGAGACGACGAGGCGACCGTGCGGTTCCCGCTGCCGGACGCTGCGGTCGACCTGGTGGTGATGGACGCCGACGGCAAGCCCGACTTCCAGACCGACCTGACGATGGCGCTGGTCCGGGACGGCGCCTTCGTCTCCGGCCTGGCGCTCCTGGTCATCGGGCTGGGCGTGGGCGTCGCCGGACTCCTCCTCCTGCGCCGCGGACCACGACGGGGCCGGCGTCGGGCCGCCGGCGGGCGACGGACGACCACGGCAACGACCTCCGGCACACCTGGTCGTCGACGTCGCGGACGTCGTGCGGCGCGAGTCACCGCAGCCGCGACCGTGACGCTGCTGCTGGCAGGCTGCGGTGTCCCACACCATCGGTCGGTGGAGGACGTGAGCAAGCCCGGTGCGACGCTCACGGAGGCCGACGCGGTGCTGGGCAGCTATGTGTCACGGCGCAACGCGGCTGAGCAGGACCTCGACGCAGGTGCGCTCGCCGACATCGAGCAGGGCACGATGCTCGACATCGACCAGAGCGCGTTCGCCATCCGGGGCGTGCTGGGCATCGACGGGCGTCCCCTGGTCGTCGGGGACACCCCGACCGTGTGGGCGTCGCGCTTCGACGAGTACCCGTTGTGGTTCGTCGCGCTGGTGACGCTCCCGCAGGAGGAGCAGCAGGCGGCGTACGTCTTCCGGCGCGCCACGAGCACGTCGCCGTGGCGGGTGGCTGCGGCTCCGCGCCTCGCCGACAGCACCAAGGTGCCGCGGGTGGCCGAGGCGGACGACGGAACGGTCGCCCGCTACGTCGACGGCGACCCCCCACGGTGGAGCGACGGTGCCGCGGTCGATCTCGACACCTCCCCGCAGGACATCGCCGACGCCTACGCCGACGTGCTCACCGACGACGGGTCGCCGCACGCCGACGAGTTCGTCGAGGACTCGTTCATCGCCCAGATGCGGCAGATCCGCAAGGCGCAGCCGCGGAAAGGCGTGACGTTCGACCAGCAGTGGAAGGCCGAGCCGGTCGACTACGTGCTCCGGCTGGCCGACGGCGGGGCGCTGATGGTCGTCGATCTGCACCGCCTCGACGCATTCCGGGTGAAGCAGGGCAAAGCGCTGAAGTTCGGCGGCTCCGAGGCGGGGGCGTACCTGCCCGACCCGATCACGGACATCGCCAAGCTTCGCTACGAGCACCAGGTGCTGATGGTCGTGCCTGCCGAAGGCCAGCCCCTGGTGATCGGGCAGTACGGCGGCCTGGTGAGTGCTCAGGGTCACTGAGCCTCACGCCGGCCCCTGCCTGGACTGTCGCCCGCCCGGCGAGCACCATCAGTGGGAGGTCCGCCCCGGAGATCGCACGCCGGGGCCACATCGCGGACCTTCGAGCGCCACGATGACAGGAGACCCAGTGACCGAGGCCGAGGGCACCGTCGCCGTCACGCTGTTGGGTGGCGTGAGCGTGCGGCGCGACGGGGCGCCGGTGCGGGTCGCCTCGACACGCGTGGTCGCCCTGTTGGG
The DNA here is from genome assembly GCA_963737725.1 of uncultured Actinomycetota bacterium. Classification (GTDB taxonomy): domain Bacteria; phylum Actinomycetota; class Actinomycetes; order Propionibacteriales; family Nocardioidaceae; genus JANLYC01. The sequence continues at coordinate 405,347 of CAVTTO010000008.1, read as the reverse complement.
CTATCTCGTCGCGTCCGCGCCGGCGGCACAGCCACGTGCCCACCTGGCCGGCCTGTTCTGGCCGGACACCGCCGACACGCAGGCCCGGACGAACCTCAGGCGTGAGCTGCACCAGCTGCGCCACATCGTTCCCGAGGAGGCCCTCGACGTCACCGACACCAGCATCGGGTGGCGCGACACCGACCGGTGCCGGGTCGACGTCCGCAGCTTCGTCACGCGGTCTGCCGAGGTGCGGTCGGCGCTGGCCGCCGTCGGTCCGGACGATGCCCTCGACGCCGACCTGGCCGAGCGGGGCCAGGACGTGGTGGACAGCTACACCGGGGCGTTCCTCCCCGGCTCGTACGACGACTGGGCGCTCGAGGCACGGGACCTGCTGCTCCGGCGATGCATCGAGCTCTGCGACGACCTCGTGTCGTATCTGGGCTCGAGAGACGCCGTCGCCGCCACGGAGCTGGCTCGTCGGCGCATCCAGCTCGAACCGCTCGAGGAGACCGGCTACCGCCAGCTGATGGCCCTGCAGGTGGCGGCCCGGGACCGAGCCGGTGCCCTGACGACGTACCACCGGTGCGCCGCGATCCTCGAGGAGCAGCTCGGCGTCGCTCCCACGGTGGCGACCTCCGCACTGCTGACCTCGATCATCGAGCTCACCGACGGGCCGGCCGTCGACGGAACAGCCTGGGGCACCGCGAGCGCCGAGCTCTCGGCAAGCGACCGCGGGCTCGTCGGCCGAGAAGCGGACGTGGCGGTCGTCGTGAACCGCTGGCTCGAGGCGTGCGAAGGACGGCCCGGCATGCTGCTGCTGACGGGGGACCCCGGCGTCGGCAAGAGCCGGCTGGTCTCCGAGCTGGCCCGGATCGTGTCCGACGAGGGTGGCGCCGTCGCCGAAGGTCGATGCTTCAGTGCGTCCAACCTCGCGCTGGCGCCGGTCGCCGACTGGCTGCGCTCAGGTGACCTCGCGCCCGGGCTCCGGTCGTTGGAGCCGGTCTGGCAGACCGAGGTGCAACGGCTGGTGCCTCGCCTGGGGTCGGACCACCGCGGGTCCACAACGGAGGAGGACGACCTGTCGAGCGGCCGGGCGTTCGTGGACTCCTGGCAGCGGCACCGCTTCTATGACGGGCTGTGTCATGCCCTGAGCAGTGTCGACCGGCCGCTGCTGCTGACGCTCGACGACCTGCACTGGTGCGACGAGGAGACGCTCGGTTTCATCGCCTTCCTGCTCGGGACGGCCGGCTCCACGGATGCCGCCTCCGACGGGGGACGGGAGCCGGTGCTCGTGCTGGCGGCCGCGCGCCCGGACGAGCTGCACCGTCAGTCCGGCTTGCAGGCGAGGCTGAGGGAGCTCATGTCGGCGGGCACGATGACGGAGCACCGGCTCGAGCCCTTGTCCTTGGCCGCGACCACCGAGCTGGCGCAACGGTTGTTCCGCCGAGACGTCGAGCCGTCGGCCGCTGCGCTGCTGCAGGCAGCGTCGGGCGGCTACCCGCTGTACGTCGTCGAGGCGGCACGGGGTGCGCTGCGGGGGAGCGAGCCCTCGACACCGGGGTCGGTGGACAAGGCGGGTCTCGGGGCGGTGCTGCGGCGCAGGCTGTCCGAGCTCAGCCCCCAGGCGCAACGCTGCGCCGCCCTCGCGGCAGCCGTCGGTCGGGACTTCCCGCTCGACCTGCTGGTCGAGGCGAGCGACGAGGACGAGGTGACCGTCGTACGCGCTGTCGACGAGCTGTGGCGCCGCCACGTGCTCCGGCAGGTCGACCGGGGCTACGACTTCACCCACGACCTGCTGCGCGCCCAGGCGTACGCGTCGGTCGACCCGGCTCAGCGGTGGCTGGAGCACCGTCGGCTCGCCGCTGCGCTCCAGGTGCTGCACGCGGCGGACCTCGAGCCCGTGGCGGCGCGGCTCGCCGACCAGCTCGAGCGGGCGGGTCGCCCCGCGGAGGCGGTCCCGTTCTACCTCCAGGCCGGCATGGCGGCCAGCCGGATCTTCGCGAACGCCGAGGCGCTCCGCTTGTTCCGCCACTGCCTCGACATCGTCACGTCCGCGCCTCCGAGCCGCGAGCGCGATCAGCGCGAGCTCGAGGTGCGTCAGGCGATGTCGGCACCCCTCAACGCCCTGCGGGGGTACGCCGACCGGGAGGTGCGGCAGACGTTCGAGCGGAGCGTCGAGCTGGCCGCGTCGCTCGACCGCACGGACCTGGAGCTGGCCAGCCTGGTCGGACTCTGGGCGGCGACATTCGTGCAGGGGAACATCGACGCGTCGCACAAGATCGCCACCCGCGCGATCGAGCTGGCCGACCAGGTGCCCAGGCTGGCCAACCAGGCGCACTTCAGCCTCGGCGGGACCGCTGTGACGCTCGGCCGGCCCGAGACCGCCGTGGCCGAGCTCGGGCTGGCCTGTGAGCTGTCGCCGGGGACCGTCTCGCTCACCGTGGGCTCCCGACCCGAGGTGCACGCCAGGGCCTGGGTGGCTCATGCGTGGTGGCTGCTCGGTGACGAAGCGGTCGCTGCCGACGAGGCCAAGCGCGCTGTGGACGACGCCAGGTCGGCGAACCATCCCTACTCCCTGGCGATCGCCCATGCATACGGCGCCGTCACCGCGCAGCTGCGTGACGACCTGGAGCTGCTCGACGAGCACCTGGAGGAGCTCACCGCGCTGTGTCAGCGTCATACCTACGCCTACTACCGCGAGTGGGCGCTCGTCCTCGGCGGCTGGCGTCTCGGCGGCGAGCGGGGAAGCTCCCGGATCAAGGTCGGGATCGCCAACCTGACCGCCAGCGGCGCTCGGGCCCGGATGCCGTACTGGCTCTCCCTCCTGGCATCGGCGCAACGCGACACGCGCAAGGCAGCGGCGGCGGACGCGACGCTCGACTCGGCCTGGTCGGCGGGGATGCAGCACGGCGACCGGTGGTGGCTGCCGGAGGTCATCCGGCTCCGGGCGGTCACCAAGCCTCGAGGCGTGGCCGACGAGCTGCTGCGCCGGGCGTACGCCATGGCGAAGGACCAGTCCACACCCGTGTTGGCCGACCGGTGCCGCGCCGACCTGCTCGCGCGAGGGCTCCCGGACCCGGCGTTCGGCGACGCCGTCGCGACGACGAACGCTGACGGAACGCCCTCTTCCTAGCGTCGTCGGGACAACGACCACTGTGGAGGAGACCACCATGACGACCACGTCCGACGCACGGACGACCGCCGGTACCCGGGCAACGCGGCGCCGCGCCGTACGCCGACCTCGCCGAGACCTTGCACGGCGAGCTCATCCGGCCCGGCGACGAGAACTACGACAGCGCCCGCGCCGTCTACAACGCGATGATCGACAAGAGGCCGGCGGCGATCGCCTGCTGTGCCAACGCGGCTGACGTGGTCGCGTGCGTGGGCTTCGCCCGCGAGCACGGCGTCGACCTGGCCAGTCCGAGGCGGCGGCCACAACGCCGGCGGGCTCGGGGTTGCCGACGATGCGCTCGTGATCGACCTCGGTGCGATGCGCTCGACGACGGTCAAGCCGGACGAGCACCTCGATCCGGGTCGACGGTGGCTGCAAGTGGTCGGACGTCGACAACGCGACGGTGCCGTTCGGCATGGCGGTGCCGTGCGGGATCATCGGCACGACTGGTGTCGGCGGCCTGACTCTGGGCGGCGGCATCGGCAACATCACCCGGCGTTTCGGACTTGCGATCGACAACCTCGTGTCGGCCGACGTCGTGCTCGCGGACGGCCGGCTGGTGACGGCCAGCGAGACATCCGAGCCCGACCTGTTCTGGGCCCTCCGCGGGGGCGGTGGGAACTTCGGTGTCGTGGTGTCCTTCACGTTCCGGATGAACGAGATCGGCGACTCCGGCACGGTGGTCGCGGGCCCGGTGCTCTACGACATCGCCGACAGCGGCGACGTGCTCAGGTGGTACCGCGAGATGCAGCCGAATCTCCCCGAGGAGCTCAGCGGCTGGTTCGCCTTCATCACGGTGCCCGGCGGCCCGCCGTTCCCTGAGGAGCTGTGGGGTCAGAAGGCCGCCGCGATCGTCTGGTGCTACACCGGTCCCGGCGACCGTGCCGACGAGGTGCTGGCACCCATCCGCGAGTTCGGCTCCCCGATCCTCGTCGGTCTCGGCCCGATGCCTTACACCGGCCTGCAGAGTGCCTTCGATCCGCTGTACCCGCCCGGGCTGCAGTGGTACTGGCGCGCCGACTTCTTCGAGGAGATCACCGACGAGGCGATCGACGTGCACGTGAAGTACGGCGAGCAGCTGCCGACCGGACTCTCGTCCATGCACATGTACCCGATCGACGGTGCGGCCGCCCGCGTCCCGAGCGACGCAACGGCCTTCGCCTACCGCAACGGCGGCTGGGCGGGCGTCATCGTCGGGGTAGACCCGGACCCGGCCAACCGCGAGTCGATCACGTCGTGGACCAAGGCCTACTTCGACGAGCTGCACCCGACGTCAGCCGGCGGCGCCTACGTCAACTTCATGATGGACGAGGGTGACGAGCGCGTGCAGGCGTCGTACCGGGACAACTTCGCCCGGCTGGCCGAGGTCAAGGCGGCGTACGACCCGGAGAACCTGTTCCACATCAACCAGAACATCCCGCCCGCCTGATCTCGGGCACGGGGTCGTCAGACGCTCAGCGCGTGGGAGAGCGCTTCGCGTCTGACGCCTCGGCGGTGGGCTCAGCGGGGGAGCTCGGTGGGGTCCAACGGAGCCACACGGTTCCGAGAGGCGGGAGCTGCACGGTTGCGGAGGCGGGGCGACCGTGCCACGAGGACGCTTCCGCCTCGACCCCGCCGAGGTTGCCGACGCCCGAGCCGTAGTAGATCTCGGCGTCGGTGTTGAGGATCTCGGCCCACGGGCCGATCTCGGGCAGGCCGACGCGGTAGTCGTGGTGGGGGACGGCGGCGAAGTTGGCGATGCAGGCGACGTGCGACCCGTCCTTGCCGGTGCGCAGGAAGCTGAACACGTTGTTGGTGTTGTCGTTGGCGTCGATCCAGCTGAAGCCGGCCGGGTCCTGGTCCTGGTCCCACATCGCGGGGGTCCCGCGGTAGGCGCGGTTGAGGTCACCGACCAGGTCGTGCACCCCGCGGTGCTCGACGTGGTCGAGCAGCCACCAGTCGAGCTCGCGGCTCTCGGCCCACTCGGCCTCCTGCGCGATCTCGGCGCCCATGAAGATCAGCTGCTTGCCGGGGTGCGCCCACATGAACGCCAGGTAGGCGCGGAGGTTGGCGAGCTGCCGCCAGCGGTCGCCCGGCATCTTGCGCAGCATCGACCCCTTGCCGTGCACCACCTCGTCGTGCGAGATGGGCAGCATGTAGTTCTCGGCGTAGGCGTACATCATCGAGAACGTCAGCTGGTGATGGTGGTACTGCCGGTAGATCGGGTCGTTCTCGATGTAGCCGAGCGAGTCGTGCATCCAGCCCATGTTCCACTTGAAGCCGAAGCCGAGGCCGCCGAGATGGGTCGGCCGGGTGACTCCCGGCCAGGCGGTGGACTCCTCGGCGATCGTGACGATCCCGGGGACGCGCTTGTACGCCGTCGCGTTGGCCTCCTGCAGCAACGAGACGGCCTCCAGGTTCTCGCGTCCGCCGTGGACGTTCGGCGTCCACTGACCTTCCTCGCGCGAGTAGTCGAGGTAGAGCATCGAGGCGACGCCGTCGACGCGCAGACCGTCGGCGTGGAACTCCTCCAGCCAGTACAACGCGCTGGCGACCAGGAAGTTGCGCACCTCCTGACGTCCGAAGTTGAAGATGTAGGAGCCCCACTCGGGGTGCCAGCCACGCTGCGGGTTGGGGTCCTCGTAGAGCGGAGTGCCGTCGAAGTTCACCAGCGCGAAGTCGTCGGTCGCGAAGTGGCCCGGGACCCAGTCGAGGATGACGCCGACACCGGCCTGGTGCATCCGGTCGACGAAGTAGCGGAAGTCGTCGGGGTTGCCGAAGCGGGAGGTCGGCGCGAAGAACGACGTGACGTGGTAGCCCCACGACCCGCCGAACGGGTGCTCCATCACGGGCATCAGCTCGACGTGGGTGAACCCGAGGTCGGCGACGTACGACACCAGCTGGTCCGCGAGCTCGCGGTAGCCGAGATCACGCCGCCACGACCCGAGGTGGACCTCGTAGACGCTCATCGGCCGGTCGACGCCCTGCTGGGCGGCCCGCTCCTTCAGCCACTCCTCGTCGCCCCAGGTGTACGACGACTCGAAGACGACCGAGGCGCGCTCGGGCGGCACCTGCGTGTAGCCGGCCAGCGGGTCGGCCTTCTGCCGCCAGACGCCGTCGGCGCCGAGGATCTCGAACTTGTACATCGTCTCGTGGCCGACATCGGGGACGAACAGCTCCCAGACGCCGGACGAGCCGAGCATCCGCATCGGCTGCGCGCGGCCGTCCCAGTAGTTGAAGTCGGCGGCGACGCGGACGCCCTGGGCGTTCGGCGCCCAGACTGCGAAGGCCGTGCCGTCGACCGGTCCGGTGGACGACTCGTAGTGGTGCACGTGCGCGCCGAGCACGTTCCACAGCTGCTCGTGCCGTCCCTCGTTGATCAGGTGCTGGTCGATCTGTCCGAGGGTGGGCAGGAAGCGGTAGGGGTCGTCGACGGTCTGCGCCGGGTAGCCGTCGTACTCGACCTCGAGGCGGTAGTTGTCGACGTCCGCCTGAGGCAGTGCCGCGACCCAGATGCCTTCGTGCTCGTGCTGCATCGGGACGACCGTGTCGCCGACGCGCACGTCGATCGACTTCGCCAGCGGACGCAGTGCGCGCACCGTGACGCTGCGGGTCTTGCCGTCGTCGTGGACGTGCGGACCGAGCACGTCGTGCGGGCTGCGGTGGGTGCCGGCGACGATCTGGTCGAGGTCGGCGGTGGAGACGGGCGCGGGTGTGGGTGTTGCCTGGGGGCTCATGCACTCACTCCTCTGCGGCGAACCGCTCGATGGCGGCCAGCGGGATGGAAAGCCAGCTCGGACGGTTGCGGGCCTCGTAGACCGCCTCGTAGACGGCCTTGTCGGCTTCATAGGCGCGGAGCAGCACCGCGTGCTCGCGCACGTCGGAGCCGATCTGCTCCGAGTATCCGTCCAGGAACGCCTCCTGGTTGCGCTGTGTCCACTCCTCGGCGCGGAAGCGCAGCTGCTCGCTGGGGCCGAAGTCCTGTCGTGTCGCCCCGGCGGCGTAGTCGAACGAGCGCATCATGCCGGCCACGTCGCGCAGCGGGGAGTCCAGAGCGAGGCGTTCCTCGAGCCTCTTGGCCGGCTCGCCCTCGAAGTCGATGATCTTCCAGCCCTTGACGGTGCGCAGGGTCTGGCCGAGGTGGAAGTCGCCGTGCACGCGCTGCACGGGCACGTCGTCGGTCGAGGCGGCCAAGGCGTCGTACGTCGTCTCGAGCGCCTCGGCGTAGTCCTTGAGCTCGGGCACGACGTTGAGGGCGGCCTCGAGCCGTGCCTTCATCGCGGCGGCCAGCTCGGCCAGCTGGGCCGGCGTGGACGTGCTGGTCGGGAACAGCTCGGCCAGGTCGGCGTGCACCGACGCGGTCGCAGCGCCCAGCCGTTCGGCCTCGGCGGCGAAGTCGCCACCGACCTCGTCGGCGCGCAGGTCCTCCTCGACCAGCAGGTCGCGGACCGAGGCGCGAGCCAGGTCCCAGCCGTCGCTCGCCGTGCGCAGGAACTCCTGGAGCATGCCGAGGTGGCCGCGGTGTCGCTCACCCTCGGCATCGGCCCAGGATCCGTCGATCCAGCCCAGGAGCGGTGCGACGTGGTCGTCACCCTTGCGCGACAGCGCCTCGTGGATCTCGATGTCCGGGTTGAAGCCTGCACTGATCCGGCGGTAGAGCTTGAGGATCGCCTCCTCGCCGTACGCGATCGAGGTGTTGGACTGCTCGGCCGTCATCACCAGGCCGGGTGTCTCGACCGGCGGGATCTCGGCACCCTCGACGACGTGGAACGACGTGGCACCCTGCTGGCTGTCGCCCTCGCTCAGGCCCGCGTGGAACGCCGCGAGCAGCACCTCGGCGCAGTCCTTCAGGTAGACGGCGTCGTAGGCGACGACGGTCGCGGTGTCGCCCGTGGGGTCGGTGACATGACCGATCAGGGCGTGGTCGTGGTCGGGCTCGAGGTCGTCGAGATAGGCCACCGGGAGCTGGTAGGAGTCGCGGGTCCCGTCCTCGTACTGCACGGTGACGACCTCGATGCGCAGCCGCGGTCGCTCGGCGAGCCAGGGGAGCGCGTCGACGTGCGCGACCGTGAACTCGCGCCCCTTGCCGGCGAACCACCGCCGACCGACCATGTACGCCGCCAGAGCAGCGGGGTACGTGGGGGACGTTTCGATCTGGGCCGGTGTCACGAGCCGGGCGCCTCCTCCGAGCGAGAGATCAAGAACCAGTAGAACCCGTGTCCGGACAGGGTCAGGAGGTAGGGCAGTTCCCCGATGCGCGGGAACGTAACGTGGCCGAGCATCTCGATCGGCTCACTGCCCTCCCACCGACGCAGGTCGAGCTCGACGGGCTGCGGGAAGCGGGACAGGTTGTTGACGCAGAGCACGGTGTCGTCGCCGAAGTCGCGGCTGAAGGAGAACACGCTCGGGTTGCTGCCGCCCAGGTCGCTGAACGTGCCCATGCCGAAGGCCGGGTGCTTCTTGCGCGCGGCGATCATCCGCCGCGTCCAGTGCAGCAGCGACGAGGTGTTCTCGAGCTCGGTCTCGACGTTGACCCGCTGGTATCCGAAGACCGGGTCCTGCACGGGCGGCAGGTGCAGCCTGTCCGGGGTTGGCGGTCGAGAAGCCGGCGTTGCGGTCGGGTGTCCACTGCATCGGCGTACGGACGCCGTCGCGGTCACCGAGCCAGATGTTGTCGCCCATGCCGATCTCGTCGCCGTAGTAGAGCACGGGTGAGCCGGGCAGCGAGAGCAGCAGAGCGGTGAACAGCTCCATCTGGTTGATGTCGTTGTCGAGCAACGGAGCCAGCCGTCGGCGGATGCCGATGTTGGCCTTCATCCGCGGGTCCTTGGCGTACTCCGACCACATGTAGTCGCGGTCCTCGTCGGTGACCATCTCGAGCGTCAGCTCGTCGTGGTTGCGCAGGAAGATGCCCCACTGGCAGTTGTCCGGGATGGCCGGCGTCTGCTCGAGGATCTCCGAGATCGGGTAGCGCGACTCCCGCCGGACGCCCATGAAGATGCGCGGCATCACCGGGAAGTGGAAGCACATGTGGCACTCGTCGCCGCCCTGGTCGAAGTCACCGAAGTAGTCCACGACGTCGGAGGGCCACTGGTTGGCCTCGGCGAGCAGGACGCGACCGGGGTACTCGTCGTCGATCGTCTTGCGGATCTTGCGCAGGAAGTCGTGGGTCTCGGGGAGGTTCTCGCCGTTGGTGCCGGGCCGCTCGTAGAGGTACGGCACGGCGTCGAGCCGGAAGCCGTCGATGCCCAGGTCGAGCCAGAAGCGCAACGAGTCGACCATCGCGTCGTGGACCTTGGGGTTGTCGAAGTTGAGGTCGGGCTGGTGGCTGTAGAACCGGTGCCAGAAGTACTGCTGCCGGACCGGGTCCCAGGTCCAGTTGCTCGGCTCGGTGTCGACGAAGATGACCCGGGCCTCCTCGTAGAGGTCGTCCGAGTCGGACCAGACGTAGAAGTCGCCGTACGGCCCGTCGGGGTTGCTGCGCGACTCCTGGAACCACTCGTGCTGGTCGCTCGTGTGGTTCATCACGAAGTCGATGATGACCCGGATGCCACGGGCGTGGGCGTCCTCGACGAGCTCGCGGAAGTCGTCGACGGTGCCGACCTCGGGCTGCACGTTCTCGTAGTCGGCGACGTCGTACCCGCCGTCACGCAGCGGCGAGGTGAAGAACGGCGGGATCCAGAGGCAGTCGATGCCCAGCCACTGCAGGTAGTCGAGCTTCTCGCGCAAGCCGCGGAAGTCGCCCACACCGTCGGCGTCGGAGTCCTTGAACGACCTCAGCAGCACTTCGTAGAAGACGGCACGCTTGAACCAGGTCGGATCGTCGTACGACACAGGTCAGGCCTTCCTGATGGCGAGGACGTGGGCGGGCTCGTAGGACGGGTCGAGGCGCACGTAGTTGGTCTCGCCCCATCGCCACTGCTCGCCGGAGATGAGGTCTTCGACCACGAAGGTGTCGTGCCAGTCGTAGCCGAGGGACGGCATGTCGAGGTGGACGACGGTCTCGCGCGTGCCGTGCGGGTCGACGTTCACCACGACGATGACCGTGTCGTCGGAGCCTGGCCGGCTGCCGGCCCCGACGCTGCGCTTGGAGTAGCAGAGGACCGCGTCGTCCTCGCTGCTGTGGACGGTCAGGTTGCGGAGCTGCTGCAGGGCCGGGTGTGCGCGGCGGATCTCGTTGAGCTTGGTGATGTACGGCGCCAGGGTCCGGCCTTCGCGCTCCGCGGCCTCCCAGTCGCGCGGACGCAGCTGGTACTTCTCGGAGTCGAGGTACTCCTCGGATCCCGGCTTGACGGCGACGTGCTCGTAGAGCTCGAAGCCGGCGTAGACGCCCCACGTCGGCGCCCCGGTGGCCGCGATGGCGGCGCGGATGCGGAACGCGGCCGGACCGCCGTACTGGAGGTACTCGGTCAGGATGTCGGGCGTGTTGACGAAGAGGTTCGGCCGCATGGCGTCGCTCTTCTCGTGCGAGAGCTCGTGCAGGTAGGCCTCGAGCTCCCACTTCTCGTTGCGCCAGGTGAAGTACGTGTAGGACTGGTGGAACCCGACCATCGCGAGGGCGCGCATCATCGCCGGGCGGGTGAACGCCTCGGACAGGAAGATCACGTCGGGGTCGGTGCGGCGGACCTCCGCGAGCAGCCACTCCCAGAACATCACCGGCTTGGTGTGCGGGTTGTCCACGCGGAAGATGCGCACGCCGTGGTCCATCCAGTAGCGGACGATGCGCAGCACCTCGTGGCTCAGGCCGTCGTAGTCGTTGTCGAAGTTGAGCGGATAGATGTCCTGGTACTTCTTGGGCGGGTTCTCGGCGTACGCGATCGTCCCGTCGGCGCGGGTGGTGAACCACTCCGGGTGCTCGGTGGCCCAGGGGTGGTCGGGCGCGCACTGCAGGGCCAGGTCGAGGGCGACCTCGAGGCCGACCTGCTTGGCGCGGGTCACGAACGCGTCGAAGTCCTCGATCGTGCCGAGGTCGCGGTGGATCGCGTCGTGGCCGCCGTCCTTGGACCCGATCGCCCAGGTGGAGCCGGGGTCGTCGGGTCCGGGCGTCATCGTGTTGTTGGGGCCCTTGCGGTTGACCTCGCCGATCGGGTGGATCGGCGGCAGGTAGATGACGTCGAAGCCCATGTCGGCCACGGCGTCGAGTCGCTTGGCGGCCGTGGTGAAGGTGCCCGACCGCATCCGCTGGGCCTTCTCGTCGTACGTCGCACCCTCGCGAGCGCGGGAAGAACTCGTACCAGGAGCCGTAGAGCGCGCGGACCCGGTCGACGTACAGCGGGTAGGGGCCCTGGCTGGAGACGAGGTCGCGGAGTGGGTGGCGCTGCAGGACGTCGACCACCTCGGGGGAGGTCAGCGCCGCCAGTCGGACCGGCACCGGTCGCTTGGTGTCACGGCCTGCCTTGGCGGCGGAGGTCAGTGTCGTGCGCAGCGGCTTCAGCTTGGCGGGGACGCTCTTGGCGGCGCGCTCCAGGACGATGGCGCCTTCGATGAGCATCAGCTCGACGTCGATCTCGGCGGCGATCTTGATCTCGGCGGCGTGCCGCCAGGTGGCGTACGGGTCGGACCAGGACTCGATCCGGTAGGACCAGGCGCCTTCGGTGTCAGGGGTGACGTCGGCGGTGTAGGAGTCCGGCTCGTCGGTCTTGGCCATCGGGACCAGGGGACGGTCCTTGCCGCGAGGGTCGGTCAGGACGACGCGCGGCGCCGAGCAGGTCGTGCCCCTCGCGGAACACGTTGGCGGTGACCGTCAACGTCTCGCCGGTGGTGGCTTTGACCGGGTAGCGGCCGTGCTCGACCAGTGGGCGGACGTCGGTGATCGGGATGCGCTCAACCATTGATTCGAACCTAGCGAAACGCTGCACCTGCACGCACATCGCGGTCACCTCATCGCGAGATCTCCGAGCTCGTCGACAGCGGACTGCCGCTCGGACATCAGGCATGACAGACCCCCCGTTCCTGCGGGGGAGTCAGAACCGCAGGAACAGGGGGTCGACTGTGCGGGGCGTGGGTGCTCGCCCGTTCGCAGACCAGGGCAGGCTGGCCCTGCCCGTGAGGGGGATCAGATGTGGCCGGTCAGACCTCGCTTCTCGCGAATCCGCTTGGTGAAGAAGCCGAAGATCGCGTCGACCACCATACCGATGATGAAGATCACGATCATGAAGGTGTAGCACGGTTGACCGCGTTTCCGGTCGGTGCGAGCGAAGTTCAAGCGCCGAACCGAGCGAACCGGCGCCGCCGATCGGGACCAGCAGCTCACCGGCGAGCAGGCTTCGCCAGGAGAACGCCCAGCCCTGCTTGAGCCCGGCGAGGTACGACGGCATGGCGGCCGGCAGCGCGATGTAGCGGTACCGGTTGACTCCCGTAGCGCCGATCATCTTGCCCGCACGCAGCAACGGCGGCGGAACCTCGTCGATCCCGGTGATGACGCCGCAGCGATCGAGGGCGCGGCACCGAGGACGACGACGAACATGATCGCGGTCTCCGTCAGGCCGAAGAACAGGATGGCCAAGCGGGAACCACGCGATGGACGGCATGGTCTGCAGCCCGGCGATCATCGATCCGATGGCCAGCCGCAACGTGCGCCACTGGACGACGGCGATCCCGATCGTGGTGCCGATGGCCAGCGCGAGTGCGAAGCCCGACGAGGCCCCGCTGCATCGTCAGGCCGATCTGTTCCCAGAGTCGGGTCGGTGAACATCTGATCCCAGAGATCTCGTCCAGAACTGTGAACGGCGACGGCAGGACGAACGACGGCTTCCACTCGATCCACGATAGGCGATCTGCCAGATGCCGATCACGATGGCCGATCGCGAGCAGCTTCGGCCAGGTGAAGGTCCATGCCTTCAGAGCGAATGACGTGGAGCTCGACTTCCGCTTGACGTCGTTGCCGAGAGCGAGCTCGACCAGCTCTGCCTCGTCGAGCTGCGGCTTCGGGAGTGGTGTCAACGGACATGCTGGGCCACCTCCGCCTTCAGCTCGTCGGTGAGCTGGCCGGACAGCTCGGCCAGGCCGGGCATGTCGAAGCGGCGAGGACGCTCGAAGTCGATCGAGATACTCCGTCTTGACCCGTCCGGGCGAGCTGAAGAACAGCACCGTCCGGTCGCCCAGACGGACAGCCTCGCGGACGTTGTGCGTCACGAAGACGATGGTCAGGCCGAGCTCGTCCTGGATGCGCTCGATCTCGTCGTGCATCGAGTCGCGGGTCATCGCGTCGAGCGCGGCGAACGGCTCGTCCATCAGCACGATCTCCGCCTCCTGGGCGAGGACGCGGGCGAGTTGCGTGCGCTGCCGCATACCGCCGGACAGCTCGTGCGGACGCTTGTGCTGACGGCCACCGAGATGGACGAGGGCGAGGAGCTCCTCGACCTTGTCCTTACGCTCCGACCTCGGCATGCCGCGCAGCTTGAGCGCCAGGTCGACGTTCTGGCCGGCGGTGAGCCACGGGAACAGCGTGGCCTCCTGGAACATGAACGCGACCTTGCGGCCGCCGGTCTCGATGCGTGCCGGTGCTCGGCTTGTCGAGCTCGGCGATGAGGTTGAGAAGCGTGCTCTTGCCGCAGCCGCTGGCTCCGACGATGCAGAGAAACTCCCGCTCTGCAACGTCGAGGTCAACCTCTTTGAGGGCCACGGTGAACTCGGATCCGCGGCCGAACGTCTTGCTGACTCCCTTGATGCGGATGGCCGGCGCCCCGGAGCCGATGGCTCCGGGGGCGCGCGACCCGCGTGCGATGTGATCGTCACGTCGATGGTCCTGACACTTCCTGCTCGCCGGCGTCGGCGAGCAACTTGTTGAGCGGGTCGAGGTCGTAGATGTCGGCCAGGTCGTCGACCGGTTCGATGAGGCCGACGTCGACCGCGTGGTCGTCGCTCTCGATGCAGCGAGTCCGCGATGGGGTCGTTGGTGAAGGTGAGCTTGCTCCACGCCGAGTCGAGGACATCGGCAGGGATCGGCGTCTGCCGGTGAGGTTCGCGATGTAGTCGCCGACGACCTGCTTCGCGTCGTCGGAGTTGTCGGCGATGTAGTGTTCGCCTTGATCTGGCCGGCGAGCAGTCGTCGACCAGGTCCGGGTGCTCGTCGAGGAAGTCGGTGTTGACGATGAGCTGCGTGGTCACGAACTCGCCGTCCGGCCAGAGGTCCGCCTCGTCGACGAGGACCTTGCCGCCCTCGTCGACCAGCTGCGAGGCGTACGGCTCGGGGACCCACGCGCCGTCGATGTCGCCGGTCTTGAAGGTCTGGACCGTCAGGCTGTTGTCCTGGTTGAGCACGGTGACGTCGCCGTTGCCGTCGGGGTCGACGTTGTAGCCCTCGCTCCTTGAGCCAGTACTTGAGCGCGACGTCCTGCGTGTTGGCGAGACCGGGAGTCGCGAGCGTCTTGCCCTTGAGGTCCTCGGGGCTCGTTGATGTCGTCCGCTGACGACGAGCGAGGCGCCGCCGGAGGTCGCGCCGCTGAGAACGCCGACGTTGCCCTGCGACTGCGCGTACGCGGTGATGGTCGGGCTGGGGCCGATGTAGGTGGCGTCGAGGTCGCCGCTGAGCAGCGCGTCGATCGTGTCGCTGCCACTGTTGAAGTCGAAGGTCTTGACGGATGGCGCCGTTCTCCTCCAGCGCGTCCTCGAAGTAGCCCTTCTCGATGCCGACGATGGCGCTGGCGTGCGTCAGGTTCGGGAAGTAGCCGAGCTTGACCTGGTAGTCGTCGGTGGCGGCGCCGCTCGTGCTGCTGCGTGTCGTCGCTGCTGTCGTCAGAACTGCACGCCGCAAGCGTCGTGGCGATGACTCCCGCCGCAACGATCGCCCCAAGGCGCCGAAGGCGCTTCTTGGTGAGGTGACCGGTCACGTGTATCTCCTAGCGAAGTAAAGTTAAGTGAACTACGCGAGTTAGAGTACATGAGCCTGAGCAGTGCTCGGGACCATTTCGCATGTCTGGTCGATGTGAGCCAGCCCACGCGTGCCGCGGCTGAGCGTGGAAGCCGCGGACAAATCGGTGCCGGAAAAGGTCGAGCGTGGCATCCGCCACGTGGGCGTGGCGGCTGCAGATTCGCTCCCGGGCGGCGTGTGCCCTACCGTTTTCCGGTGCGTGCAATCCGACGGTTCACCGTCCGCCCCGTGATGCCCGAGTCGCTGCGTCCCCTCGAGGAGCTGGTGCTCAACCTCCGGTGGTGCTGGCACCCCGAGACCCAGGACCTGTTCGAGGCCGTCGACGCCGACGCCTGGGCAGCCAGCCACCACGACCCGGTGCGCTTCCTCGGCTCGGTCCCGGCCACCCGGCTGCAGGCACTCGCGGAGGACAAGAAGTTCATCAAGCGGCTGGAGCTGGCGAAGGCCGACCTCGACCAGTACATGACGGGCGACCGCTGGTACCAGACGCTGACCGACGCCCCGGCGGCGATCGGGTACTTCTCGCCGGAGTTCGGCATCACCACCGTGCTGCCGCAGTACTCCGGCGGACTCGGCATCCTCGCCGGCGACCACCTCAAGACCGCCAGCGATCTCGGCGTACCGATCCTCGGCGTCGGGACTGCTGTATCGCCACGGGTACTTCCGCCAGCTGCTCTCGCGGGAGGGCTGGCAGCAGGAGCGCTACCCGATCGTCGACCCGGACGAGCGGCCGCTGACGCTGCTCCGCGAGGTCGACGGCTCGCCGGCCAAGATCGAGCGTCGGCGTACCCGGCGGTCTCCAGCTGCGTCGCCCACGTCTGGGTGGCGCAGGTCGGACGCGTGCCGCTGCTGCTGATGGACTCCGACATCGAGGACAACCCGGCGAACCTGCGTGACGTCACCGACCAGCTCTACGGCGGCGGGTCCGACCACCGGCTGCTGCAGGAGCTGCTGCTCGGCGTCGGCGGCATCCGGGCGATCCGCTCGTTCTGCGAGATCACGGGGCACCCGGCGCCCGAGGTCTTCCACACCAACGAGGGCCACGCCGGCTTCCTCGGCGTGGAGCGGATCCGCGAGTTCATCGAGACCGACGGGCTCGACTTCGCCGCGGCGGTGGAGAAGGCGCGCGCCGGCACGGTGTTCACCACGCACACGCCGGTGCCCGCCGGCATCGACCGCTTCCCGCGCGAGCTGATCGAGATGCAGTTCGGCGGCGAGAACGCCTCTCCCGGTATGTCGGTCGAGGACATCCTCGCGCTCGGCGCCGAGGACTACGAGGGCGGCGACCCCACCGTCTTCAACATGGCCGTGATGGGCTTCCGGCTCTCCGGCCGCGCCAACGGCGTGAGCCAGCTGCACGGCCACGTGTCGCGCGAGATGTTCAACGGACTGTGGCCGGGCTTCGACGAGGACGACGTGCCGATCACGTCGATCACCAACGGCGTACACGCTCCGACCTGGGTGGCGCGCGAGGTCTTCGAGCTCGCCGAGAAGGAGGGCATCCTCACCTCGGTCGAGAACTCGCAGGACTGGAGCGCCGTCGACAAGATCCCGTCGCAGGCGATCTGGGAGACCAAGCGGCAGCTGCGCGCGCGTCTCGTCGACGACGTGCGGCGCCGGGTGCGTGCGTCGTGGATCAACCGCGGTGCTGCTCAGGCCGAGCTCGGCTGGACCGACTCGATCATGGACCCCGACGTGCTGACGATCGGCTTCGCCCGCCGCGTTCCGACGTACAAGCGGCTGACGCTCATGCTGCGCGACCCCGAGCGGCTCAAGCGCCTGCTGACCGACCCGGAGCGGCCGATCCAGCTCGTGATCGCGGGCAAGGCGCACCCGGCCGACGAGACCGGCAAGAAGCTGATCCAGGAGATGGTGCGCTTCACCGACGACCCGGCGGTGCGGCACCGGATCGCGTTCCTGCCGAACTACGACATCGGGATGGCGCAGGCGCTCTACCCGGGGTGTGACGTCTGGCTGAACAACCCGCTGCGCCCGTACGAGGCCTGCGGCACGTCCGGCATGAAGGCGGCGCTCAACGGCGGCCTCAACCTGTCGATCCTCGACGGCTGGTGGGACGAGTGGTACGACGGCGACAACGGCTGGGCGATCCCGTCGGCCGACGGCGATCGACGACGCCGACCGCCGCGACGACATCGAGGCGGAGGCGTTGTACGACCTGCTCGAGAACGAGGTCGCGCCGCGCTTCTACGACGTCGACGGCGAGAAGCTGCCGGCCCGCTGGATCGAGATGGTCCGCCACACGCTGAAGTCGCTCGGCCCGAAGGTGCTGGCGTCGCGGATGGTGCACGACTACGTGGTCGACCTGTACGCGCCGACCGCTGTCGGTGCCCGGCAGGTCGAGGCGGACCAGGGAACGGCGGCCGAGCTCGCCGACTGGAAGGCCAAGGTGCGCGAGACCTGGCCGCGGGTCCGGATCGAGCACGTGGAGTCGAGCGGTGTCAGCGACGCGCCGGCCCGGGGATCGGTGCTGACCGTGCGGGTCTACGCGTCGCTGGGTGACCTGGACGCGAGCGAGGCCGACGTGCAGGTCGTGCACGGCCGGGTGGCCGGAGACGACCAGCTGCGCGACCCGCAGGTCGCGCACCTGGCGCACGCGGAGGCGTACGAGGCGGGGCGGCACCGGTTCGAGGGCGAGGTCCCGCTCGACCAGACCGGGCCCTTCGGCTACACGGTCCGCATCCTCCCGTCCCACCCGCTGCTGGCGAACCCGGCCGAGGTCGGCCTGATCGCCTGGCCCGTCGACGTCAACGCCGCCGACCTCGACTGACCCTCGTTGACCCGCAGGTTGTGGCCCGTTGAGCCGTACCTTGGCCCGTTGAGTCGTAGTTGTGGCGGCATGAACCCAACCTGCGGCTCGAGTGGCCGAACCTGCGTGCCGTGCGGCAACGAGGCGGGGCGTGGTGCCCGATGGCACGGCACTTGGACGGACGAACTCCACTGCCGCCAGTGCGTCACCGCCGTGCGGCGGCACGGAGTCGAGCTCGAGCCGACCTCCCGACTCGATGACGTGCATGCAGAGCCGATTCATCCTGAGGTCGGACGCGCGGCGAAGCCGCGCGCCGGCTCGACAAGCCTCCCGCCTCGCAAACCTGGCGGGTCGGGGCGCAATACTTGGCGAGTCGGGTCAGTGGGCTTCGTAGAGGGCGAAGGTGCGGTCGAGCAGGGTGAGCGTCGTGCCGGCGGGTTCGGTCGCCGCCTCGTCGAAGGTCTGGTCGATCGCGTCGAGGTCACCGTCGGTGCGCATCACGAGCGTGTAGCGCTCCGCGAGCCGCGGCGGCAGGACGACGTCGACCGGCTCGCCTCCCGCATGCAGCCAGAGCAGGTATGACGTGTCCTGGCGCCGTTCGCCCACCGCGTCGGCCCCGCGGATCGCGTCGCCGGCCAGGAAGACCCCGAGCGTCGACCGGGTCGGGTCGAGCCAGCCCGTCCTCGGTCATCTCGGTGCCGTCGGCCTGGACCCAGGTGATGTCCT
Organism: uncultured Actinomycetota bacterium; assembly: GCA_963737725.1. Taxonomy (GTDB): domain Bacteria; phylum Actinomycetota; class Actinomycetes; order Propionibacteriales; family Nocardioidaceae; genus JANLYC01. The sequence continues at coordinate 386,849 of CAVTTO010000008.1, read as the reverse complement.
TGCGTCCGTTGTTCCCCGTCGGCGTACCGGCGAAGAAGTGACGCTGCCGCAGCACCGGGTGCTCCGCGCGCAACCGCAGCAGCAGGCGGGTGAGCCGGTCGAGGTGCTGCCAGTCCTTGTCGAGGTCCTCCCACGGGAACCAGGACGTCTCGTTGTCCTGGCAGAAGGCGTTGTTGTTGCCGCCCTGGGTGCGCCCGCGTTCGTCGCCGGACGTCAGCATCGGCACGCCGGTCGACAGCAGCAGCGTGGCGAGCAGGTTGGCAGCCTGTCGCCGCCGCAGGGCGACCACGGCCTCGTCGTCGGTCTCGCCCTCGACGCCGCAGTTCCACGACCGGTGGTTGTCGGTGCCGTCGCGGTTGCCCTCGCCGTTCGCCTCGTTGTGCTTGGCGTTGTAGGAGACCAGGTCGCGCAGGGTGAAGCCGTCGTGCGCGGTGACGAAGTTGACCGACGCGAACGGCAGCCGCCCGTCGTCGGCGTACAGGTCGCTCGACCCGGACAGGCGAGAGGCGAGATCGCGTACGCCGTTGCCGTGGCCACGCCAGAAGTCCCGGACGGAGTCGCGGTACTGGTCGTTCCACTCGCACCACTCCGGCGGGAACCGACCGACCAGGTAGCCCTCGCCGGTCGCGTCCCAGGGCTCGGCGATCAGCTTCACGCCGCGGAGCACCGGGTCCTGCGCCACCGCGGTCAGGAAGGGTGCGTGCAGGTCGACGTGCGGCCCGTTGCGCGCGAGGGCCGGCGCCAGGTCGAAGCGGAAGCCGTCGACGTGCATCTCGGTCACCCAGTAGCGCAGCGAGTCCATGATCAGCCGCAGCACCTGCGGGTCGGACGCGTTCACCGTGTTGCCGCAGCCGGTGACGTCGGCGTAGCGGCCCCACCCGTCGGTGCGGTAGTACGAGCCGTCGTCGAAGCCCCGGAAGCACAGCGCCGGGCCGTTGGGACCACCCTCGCCGGTGTGGTTGTAGACCACGTCGAGGATGACCTCGAGTCCGGCTGCATGCAGGTCCTTGACCATCTGCTTGAACTCGACGACCTGCTGACCACGGGTCCCACTCGCGGAGTACGCCGCATGGGGCGCGAAGAACCCGACCGAGTTGTAGCCCCAGTAGTTGACCAGGCCGCGGTCGAGCAGGGCGAGCTCGGAGACGAAGTGGTGGATCGGCAGCAGCTCGACCGACGTCACGCCCAGGTCCTGGAGGTAGTGGATCGTCGCGGGATGTCCGAGGCCGGCGTACGACCCTCGCAGCTCGGCCGGGATGTCAGGGTGCTGCGTAGGTGAGACCTTTGACGTGCGCCTCGTAGATCACGGTCTGCTGCCAGGGGACGTCCGGCCGCCGATCGCCCGCCCAGTCGAACGGGTCGGTGGCGACCACGACACTGCGCGGCGTCAGGCCGGCCGTGTCGCCCGCGAGCGGACTGCGGCGCTCGTCGATCGCGGCGAGGCAAGGGTCGGACGTGAGCTCGCCGTCGATGGCGTAGGCGTACGGGTCGAGCAGCAGCTTGTCGGGGTTGAAGACGTGGCCGCGCGCCAGGTCCCACGGGCCGGCGGCGCGGAACCCGTAGCGCTGACCCGCCCCGACGCCGGGCACGTACCCGTGCCAGACGCCCAGGGTGTGCTCGGGCAGCGGGAGCCGGACCTCGACGCCGTCCTCGTCGAACAGGCAGACGTCGACGCCGCTCGCGTCCGGCGCCCAGACCGCGAAGTTGGTGCCGCCGCCGTCGGCCCGCGCCCCGAGCTCACGGTGGTCGCCGGGCCAGACCGTCGGACGGTCGGTGTCGCCGCCGGCGGTTGCTGTGTCTGCCATGGGTCCATCCTGCCGAAAACCCGACGGGATACGCTCCCGGGTCATGGCTGACCACACCGACCACGCCGAGTTCGTCCGCCTCGAGGTTGCCGACGGAGTCGCGACCATCCGCCTGGACCGTCCGAAGATGAACGCCCTCGACGTCCAGATGCAGGAGGAGATCCGGGCCGCCGCGCACGAGGCCGCCGACCGCGACGACATCCGTGCGGTCGTGCTGTACGGCGGTGAGAAGGTCTTCGCTGCCGGAGCCGACGTCAAGGAGATGGCGACGATGTCCTACACGGACATGGTCAAGCGCTCCGGTGGGCTGCAGTCCGCGTTCACCGCCGTCGCGAAGATCCCCAAGCCCGTCGTGGCAGCCGTCACCGGTTATGCGCTCGGCGGCGGGTGCGAGCTCGCGCTGTGCGCCGACATCCGGATCGCGGCCGACGACGCGCAGCTCGGCCAGCCCGAGATCCTGCTCGGGGTCATCCCGGGCGCCGGCGGCACCCAGCGGCTGACCCGGCTCGTCGGCCCGGCGAAGGCGAAGGACATCATCTTCACCGGCCGCTTCGTCGGGGCCGAGGAGGCGCTCGCGATCGGCATGGTGGACCGGGTCGTTCCGGCCGCCGAGGTCTACGAGACCTCCGTGGCGTGGGCGGCGAAGTTCGCCACCGGGCCGGCGTACGCCCTGCGCGCCGCCAAGGACGCGATCGACCGCGGCATCGAGACCGACCTCGACACCGGGCTGGAGATCGAGCGCCAGCAGTTCGCGTCGCTCTTCGCCACGCAGGACCGGACGATCGGGATGAACTCGTTCGTCGAGAAGGGCCCCGGCAAGGCCGCGTTCGAAGGTCGCTGACGCGACGACGGGGGCGCTGGGGGATTTGCCCCGGTACGTCGTCTCCCAGGTCAGGACGGTCATAACGCGACGCAGACTCCCTCGTTAGACGTGGCGACAGACAGCCGCGACTGAAAGAGGGAGTCACCGTGGCGAAGGGATCGAGGACCAGCACCTCGGACGAGGTCGAGGGCGTGACTCGCGTCGACGCTGAGCAACGCATCGCCACGACCTCGACGTCGCGCGAGACGTCGCCCGAGAAAGCGTCGCCGGTACGACGTCGAAGCTCACCCCCGGTCGGCGTACCGACGACAACACTCCCCAGCAGAGCAAGCTCGCCAAGAGCGGCCAGGCGGTCAAGAAGGGCTCCGACGTCGTCCGGAGCCGGATCGCGTCGCTCGTCTGGCTGCTCTGTGTGCTGGCCGCGATCATCCTGGCCTCGGGTGCGCTGCTCTTCGCCCTCGACGCCAACATGCAGAACGACCTCGTCAAGGCCGTGATCGACACGGCGCAGAAGCTCGACGGGCCGTTCTGGCGGATCTTCGAGTTCCACACCGACACCAAGGGCCCGGGTCCGGGCCCGCACGACGCGACCAAGGAGCACCTGGTCAACTGGGGTCTCGCCGCAGTCGCCTACCTCGTCGTCGGCCGGGTGCTCGACCGGATCATCCGCCCGTAGGCCCCGGCCTCACCAGGCAAACACCCACCGCGCCATGCAGGTTTGCCTGGCTCACCATGCAGGTGCATGGCGAACCAGGCAAACACCGACGGAGGTCAGAGGCCGGTGGCGTCGACCTTGCGGTGGTAGCGCTGGCCGACCTTGCCGCCGGCGATCGCGGCCAGCAACGTGCCGACCAGGATCGCGACCGCGCTGATGATGCCGCCGCCGGTCAGGGTGTCGCGCGGGATCGGGACCGACGGGAGGTCGACCCGGTCGACGATGTTGTACTGCGACCCGAAGACCGCGCCGAGGCCGACGGCCACGATCGTGACGAAGAGACCGATCAGCCAGACTCCGGCGCCTTGACGTCCACCGTCGTAGCGCGACATCCGTCCGGCGACGTAGCCGCCTGCGTAGTAGCCGACCATCAAGATCACGAGCAGGGCGATGGCCGTCGCCAGGCCGATCGTGCCGGCGCGACGCTCGGCCTCGGTCTGGTCGACCTGGAGGTTGGCGCTCACGGCGGTCACCACGGCGCCGACGATGCTGACCAGCAGCACGGACAACGCGATCGCGACGAGCCATCCGAAGAAGTCCGCTCCGGCGTTGTAGCCGCCGAACCGTTCCCTCCGCTCCTCCTCGGCTCGCTCCTGGCGCCACGTCTGGTTCTCCTCGCGCGACTTGGGGGCCGTCGTCGAGGCCGGCAGCACGCCGGTCCGCTGCTCCGGGCGCGCGTCAGGTCGCGACGGGCTGCGGTCGGCGACGGGGATCGGTCGGGTGTGCTCGCCGGTCGCCGTCGTCGTACCGGTCGCGCCGGTCGCGGCTGCGTCGGGCTCTGGTGGCGCCCGTGGGCTGCCCCGGCGTCGTACGGGACGGGTCGGGATGGGTCTGGGATTCGGACATGGGCTCCACCATTTCGTCGGGCAGCCAGGGGCGCAAACGGGAGGCGAACGTGGGGCACGCCACAGCACCCGCGGCAGTACCCGTCGCTGCACCGCTCACACCCGCGCGCGATGATGGTCCGCGCGAGGGTGTTGCCGAGCCGATCACGGGCGCTGTGAGAGATCCCACGCCGGACGGCGTACCCCTGCTAGCTACTTGCTAGTAGCGTCGGCCGCACGCTCGCACCGAGTCAGCGACTGGACCACCGAATCGAGGAGGGCCTGCCCGGCCATGAAGATCGTCGTCTGCGTCAAGTACGTCCCGGATGCCACGGCAGACCGGACGTTCAGCTCCGACAACACCGTCGACCGCGTCGGGGTGGACGGGGTGCTGTCCGAGCTCGACGAGTACGCCGTCGAGGAGGCGCTGAAGATCCGCGAGGCCGGCGACGCCGACGACAGCCAGGTCGTGGTCGTGACGATGGGGCCTGACGAGGCCCGCGCCGCCATCCTCAAGTCCTTGCAGATGGGCGCCGACGAAGGGGTGCACATCAAGGACGACGCGATCCACGGTTCCGACGCGATCGCGACCTCGCTCGTGCTGGCCAAGGCGATCGAGCAGCAGAGCGCCGACCTGGTGCTCTGCGGCATGGCGTCGACGGACGGCTCGATGAGCGTCGTGCCGGCGATGCTGGCCGAGCGTCTCGGGCTGCCGCAGGTGACGTTCGCGTCCGAGGTCACGGTCGAAGGCTCGACCAGTACGAGTCCGTCGGGACGGCGATGCCGCGACCGAGATCGTCGAGGGCTCGTTGCCGCTGCTGCTGAGCGTCACCGACCAGTCCAACGAGCCGCGCTACCCGTCGTTCAAGGGCATCATGGCCGCGAAGAAGAAGCCGGTCGCGGAGGTCACGCTGGCCGACCTCGGCATCGACGCCGGCGAGGTCGGCATCGACGCCGCCTGGACCAAGGTCGCGGGCTTCGAGGCCCGACCGCCGCGCTCGGCCGGCACCATCGTCAACGACGAGGACGGCACCGGCGCCGACCAGCTGGTCGAGTTCCTGGCCGGCCAGAAGTTCATCTGACCGCGTAGCCGCGAGAGAGAGCGATCACCCATGTCTGAAGTCCTCGTCCTCGTCGACCACGTCGACGGCACCGTCCGCAAGACGACGGCCGAGCTGCTCACGCTGGCGCGCCGGATCGGCGAGCCGTCCGCCGTCTTCATCGGCAGCGGCATCGACACCGCACGCGACGCGCTCAAGCAGTACGGCGCGGAGAAGGTCTACGTCCTCGACGGCAGCGACCTGACCGACTACCTCGTCGTGCCGAAGGCCGAGGCTCTGGCCCAGCTGGTCGAGGCCAAGCAGCCGGCCGCCGTGCTGATCCCGTCGAGCTCCGAGGGCAAGGAGATCGCGGGCCGGCTGGCGATCAAGACCGAGTCCGGTGTGATCACCGACGCGGTCGACATCGCGAGTGGGGACGACGGCCCGACGACCACGCAGTCGGTGTTCGCCGGCAACTTCACGGTGACGGCGAGCGTCACCAAGGGCACGCCGGTCATCACGGTGAAGCCGAACGCCGTCACCCCGGAGCAGGTCGACGGCGCGGCGGCCGAGGAGTCCGTTCGACGCCACGGTCAGCGACGCGGCCAAGACCGCGAAGGTGACCGAGCGCAAGCCGCGTGAGGCGACCGGACGTCCCGAGCTGACCGAGGCCGCCATCGTGGTGTCGGGCGGACGGGGCACCGGCGGCAACTTCGAGCCGGTCGAGGAGTTCGCCGACTCGCTCGGTGCCGCCGTGGGTGCGTCGCGGGCCGCGGTCGACTCGGGCTGGTACCCGCACTCCTACCAGGTCGGCCAGACCGGCAAGACGGTCTCGCCGCAGCTGTACGTCGCCACGGGCATCTCCGGCGCGATCCAGCACCGGGCCGGCATGCAGACGTCGAAGACGATCGTCGCCATCAACAAGGACGAGGAGGCGCCGATCTTCGAGCTCGTCGACTTCGGCGTCGTCGGCGACCTGCACAGCGTCCTGCCCAAGGCCACCGAGGCCGTCAAGGCCCGCAAGGGCTGATCGGATCGGCCGCTCGAGCTGGTCGAAGCCGCCGGCGGTCCGGCTCGACAAGCTCGACCTGCATCCCGGGTTAGACGGTGTACGCCTTGTCGGGCCAGTAGGCCCACTCCTCGAAGTGCCTGACCCGGCCGTCGTCGGCGAACCGCAGCACCCAGAGGTCGAGGTACTCCTGGTGGACCGGGTCGCCGTACTCGATCTTGACCCGCACGACCGCGTCGGTCCCTTCGGTCGCGACCGGCTCCGCCTGCATCCGGAAGACCGTGCCGTCCTCGTCCTCGTCGACCCAGAAGTCCTGGATGGCAGCGTGGCCGTCCAGCGGTTCGGCGTACGGCGAGCGGAGGTAGCGCGCCGACGGCGTGAAGAGCAGCTCGATCGCGTCCCGGTCCTCACTGCGCCAGGCCCGTTCGTACGCCTCGACCCAGTGCATCACGTCGTCACGCGTCATACGGCGCAGTCTGTCACCCGGTGTGCACGACGGCATCGAGGTGCAAGGTCCGTCCCGTCCAGCGGTCGCGGAGCCACCGGTCGTGGCTCGCGATGAGGACCGTGCCAGGCGTTCGGCCGAGCGCCTCCTCGAGCTCGGTCGCGAGCACCAGCGAGATGTGGTTGGTCGGCTCGTCCAGGAGCAGCAGGTCCGGCTCGCCGGCGACGAGGATCGCCAGTGCGAGGCGGCGTTGCTGGCCGACGCTGAGCGCACCCACCGGCCGGCCCAGGTCGCGTGGGTGCAGCAGCCCCAGCTCGCCCAGCGACACCGTCGCGCTGGTGGCCGCGTCGTACACCTGGTGCGGCGTCAGACCGGGATCGCGGAACACCACGTCCTGCGCCAGCCGTCCGACCCGGCGCGCCCCGACGATCGCCTGACCCGAGGACGGCTCGACGGTCCCGGCGAGGACGTTGAGCAGGGTCGACTTGCCGGACCCGTTGTCGCCGGTCACGAGCAGGTGCTCGCCCACCGCGAGGTCGAGGTGGTCCAGCCTGAGCCGACCGGTCGACCTCGAGACGGCGGACCGACACGGCCAGACCCTGGTGACGGGCCTCGCCCGTCAGGGCGCGACCGAAGCTCAGCGGCCGCGGCGGCTTGGGCACCAGCTCCTTCTCGATCGCCTCGATCCGCTGCTCGACGTTGCGGACGCGGCGGCTGATCGTCCCCGCCACGTTCTCGCCCTTGAAGTGGTGGATGAACTTGTCGTTGTCGCGGGGCGGCCGGTTGTGCGGCGACACCGAGCGAGCCGTGGTCCTCGTCGCACGACGCAGCGCGTTGAGCTCGTCCTGCTGGTCGAGGAACGCCTGCTCCCACCGCCGCCGCGCCAGCTGCTTGTGCTCGAGATAGTCCGAGAAGCCGCCCGCGTACCGGTTGCTCCCGTCCCCGTCGACACCGAAGTGGCTGGCGTCCAGGTCGACGATCACCGCGCAGACCCGATCGAGGAAGACCCGGTCGTGACTGGCCACGACGACGACTCCCTCCAGCCCGGTCAAGAACGACTCCAGGTAGTCGATCGCCTGCTCGTCGAGGTGGTTGGTCGGCTCGTCGAGGATCACGCAGTCGGGCTGACGCACGATCAGCGCCGCGAGCGCCAACCGGCTGCGCTGGCCGCCGGAGAGCTGGTCGACGCGCCGGTCGCGCCGGACGCCGCCGAGCCCGAGACGTGCGCAGGCCAGCTCGGCTCGCCGGTCGGCGTCCCAGGCGTCGTGGTGCTGAGCCCACTCGAGTGCGGCGGCGTAGTCGTCCGCGGCGCTGCTGTCGTCGGAGTCGTGCAGCCGGGCGGCCATCGACTCCAGGCGTCGTACGCCGTCGTGGAGCGGCGCCAGCGCGAGGTCGAGCACGTCACCGACGGTGGCATCGACCGGGAAGTCCGGGTCCTGGCTGAGGAACCCGACGTCCTCCGGCAGCGACACCGAGCCGGTGTCGGCCGCCTCCTGGCCGGTGACGAGGCGCAGCAGCGTCGACTTCCCGACGCCGTTCTCGCCGACCAGGCCCACCGGCTGCCCGGGATGAGCGAGAAGATCGACACCGTCGAGCACGACCCGGTCGCCGTACGCCTTGCTGACGTCGGTGGCACGCAACGGCGCGAGCGCGGACGGACGGAAGAGAGGAACGGAAGACATCGCGAGCTCCGGAAGTACGGAGGGAGACTCGTCGGGCGAAGCCGCGCACGAGTCGAGGTCGATGTCAGATGAACATGATGGGACCAGTGTGCACGGTCGCCGAGGCCCGCGCCAAACCGATTTCCAGGCATCCACTCCGGGAGGATGGCGCCATGACGTCGCCGGACCGTAGACCGCTCGTGGTCGTGATGGGAGTCTCCGGGTCCGGCAAGACCACGGTGGGGCGTGCGCTGGCGACGGCCCTCGACGTGCCGTTCGCGGACGCGGACCGCCTCCACTCGCAGGCCAACATCGCCAAGATGTCGGCCGGTACGCCGCTCGACGACGACGACCGGCGGCCGTGGCTCGCGGCGGTCGCGCGGTGGCTGGTCGAGCACGAGGTCACCGGTGGGGTCGTCGCCTGCTCCGCCCTGCTGCGCCGCTACCGCGACGTGCTGACCGGCGTCGGCGCCGCAGGCGTGGTTCCTCTACCTGCACGTGGACCGCGACGCCCTCGCCCAGCGGCTCCAGCAGCGCAGAGACCACTTCATGCCGGCCGCAGCTTCTCGACTCGCAGCTCGCGTTGATCGAGCCACCAGGTGCCGACGAGCGCTCCGTCACCGTCGACGCCTCCGCCGCTCCGGACTCGGTCGTCCGACAGTTCCTGGTGCGGGTCGGAGAGGACTAGCCTCGCCGTCGTGACCGATCCCGACCCGCGCCTCGACGTCGACCGGCTCAACGCCACGCGGGCGGCGTACCGATCCGAAGAGGAGCCCGGCGAGCTGGCGTTCCAGCGGCTCTACGGCGTGTGGAGCCCGTTCGACCCCCAGCAGGCCAAGGCGTTCTTCGACCCGACCGGTCTCGAGTGGTGGGTGGCCGGCGGCTGGGCGATCGAGGCCTTCACCGGCGTGGCTCGCCATCACGAGGACATCGACGTCTCGCTGTGGCGACGCGACGTCGGCGCTCTGGTGCGCCACCTCGCCGGACGGTACGACGTCTGGTCAGCCGGTGACGGCGCGCTCAAGCCTCTGGTGGGCGACGACGCGGAGATGCCCGACAACGCCGACCAGGTCTGGCTCCGCGAGCACGCGCTGGGACCGTGGCGAGCCGACTGCGTGCTGAACCCCGACCGCGACGGTCGATGGGTCAACCGACGTGAGCCGACGTGGGACGCCCCGCTCGACGCCATCACGTTCGTCCGCGACGGCGTGCGCTTCCTCAACCCCGAGATCGCGCTGGGCTACAAGGCCAAGGGCAACCGTCCCAAGGACCGGCGCGACCTCGAGGCAGCCCTGCCGCTGATGACCGCGGACCAGCGAGGTTGGCTCGCCGCCTTCCTCGACCGCGTGCACCCGGGCCATCCCTGGCGCGACCAGGTCTGAGCCCGCGCGGGCTCAGTTGCCGCTTCTCGCGTGGCTCGGGTGACGTGTCGAGCCGGTTCCGGCGACTTCGTCGCTCGCGACCGTCCCACGTATCCTGGAGGGCGGTATGAACTCTCCCGACCGTCCGGTGGCCTACCTCGACCACGCGGCGACCACCCCGATCTACCCCGAGGTCGTCGACGTGATGGCGGCCCAGATGGGGCGCCTCGGCAACGCGTCGTCCCTGCACGGCTCCGGCCGGGACGCCCGGCGGGTCGTCGAGGAGTCGCGGGAGACGATCGCCGCCGCACTCGGCGCCCGCCCCTCCGAGGTCGTGTTCACCTCCGGCGGCACCGAGTCCGACAACCTCGCGATCAAGGGGTTCGCCTGGGCCCGTCGCCGCGTGGACGACCGGCGCGTGCGCGTGCTGTCGACGGCGGTCGAGCACCACGCCGTGCTCGACCCGTTGCACTGGCTCGCCACCGACGAGCGGCGCCGAGGTCGAGCTGCTGCCGGTCGACTCCGACGGCCGGCTCGACCTGGCCGCGCTCGAGGCGTCGATCGCGCGCGACCCCGAGTCCGTCTCGCTGATCACCGTGATGTGGGCCAACAACGAGGTCGGCACGATCCAGCCGATCGACGACGTGGTCGCGCTTGCCTCGCCGCACGGCATCCCGGTCCACACCGATGCCGTCCAGGCGCTCGGTCAGGTGCCGATCGACTTCGCCGCGTCCGGCGTCGACGCGATGACCGTGACCGGACACAAGATCGGCGGACCGTTCGGCGTCGGGGCGCTGCTGCTCCGGCGCGAGGCCGAGCTGGTCAGCCTGCTGCACGGCGGAGGGCAGGAGCGCGACGTGCGCTCGGGCACGATCGACGCCCCGGCCATCGTCGGCTTCGCCCGGGCGACCGAGCTGGCGGTCAAGGGCCAGGCCGAGCGCGCCGCCGTGCTCGCCGGCCTGCGGGACGACCTCGTACGCCGACTCCGTGAGGTCGTGCCCGACGTCATCGTCAACGGCGCGACCGGCGACGGTCAGCGGCTCCCGGGCAACGCCCACCTGTCCTTCCCCGGGTGCGAGGGCGACTCGCTGCTGATGCTGCTCGACGCGAACGGCATCGAGTGCTCCACCGGGTCGGCGTGCTCGGCCGGCGTACCCCAGGCCTCCCACGTGCTGCTCGCGATGGGACGCAGCGACGACGTCGCGCGCGGATCGCTCCGGTTCTCGCTCGGGCACACGTCGACCCCGGGCGACGTCGACCGGCTGATCGAGGCGATCGGTCCGGCCGTCGAGCGGGCGCGGGCCGCCGGCGTCTCGAGCTCGTCCAGGGCGTCGGGAGTACGCCGATGAAGGTACTGGCCGCCATGTCCGGCGGCGTCGACTCCGCCGTCGCGGCTGCTCGTGCGGTCGAGGCGGGCCACGACGTCACCGGCATCCACCTCGCCCTCTCGCGCAACCCGAAGTCCTACCGCTCGGGCGCCCGTGGCTGCTGCACGATCGAGGACTCCAACGACGCGCGGCGCGCTGCCGACGTGATCGGGATCCCCTTCTACGTCTGGGACCTGAGCGACCGCTTCCACGAGGACGTGGTCGAGGACTTCATGGCGGAGTACTCCGCCGGCCGCACACCCAACCCGTGCCTGCGGTGCAACGAGAAGATCAAGTTCGCAGCGGTCCTCGACCGGGCGCTCGCGCTCGGCTTCGACGCGGTGGCGACCGGGCACTACGCGCAGCTCCGCACCGGGGACGACGGGCTGATCGAGATGCACCGGGCGACCGACCACGGCAAGGACCAGTCCTACGTGCTCGGCGTGCTGACCCAGGACCAGCTGGCGCACGCGGTGTTCCCGCTGGGCGGCTCGACCAAGGATGACGTCCGGCTGGAGGCCGAGAGGCGTGGGCTGTCCGTGGCGCGCAAGCCCGACAGCCACGACATCTGCTTCATCGCCGACGGCGACACCTCGGGGTGGCTGCAGGAGAAGCTCGGCGCGGCACCGGGCGAGATCGTCGACACGGCCGGGCAGGTGCTCGGAAGCCACGAGGGGTCGTTCGGCTTCACGATCGGCCAGCGCAAGGGTCTGCGGCTCGGCGTACCGGCGGCCGACGGCAAGCCGCGCTACGTGCTCGACATCGAGCCGGTGTCCGGCCGGGTGACTGTCGGCGACCGCGACGGCCTCACCATCGACCACATCCTCGGCATCAAGCCGCGCTGGTGCGGCTCGGTCCCGACCGGCGAGCTGGCCTGCACGGTCCAGCTGCGTGCGCACGGTGAGGAGTTCGCGGCCGTGGCGCGCGTCGTCGACGAGCCGCTCGGACCGGAAGAGACGTCGGAGCGAGACGGTCCGACCGTCGAGATCGCCCTGACCGAGCCGGCCACCGGCGTCGCTCCCGGCCAGGCCGCGGTGATCTACGCCGGCACCCGCGTCGTCGGCAGCGCCACCATCGCCCGAACCGGCCGCCGCACCCCCGCCTGACCGTCTGCGTTGGTGTTTGCCTCGGTTACCAGTGCACTGGCTCGGTTAACCGAGGCAAATCCCTGGCGCGGAGGGTGTCTGCCTTGGTCGACGGTCCGCCGCCCCACGGAACCGGTCTTCGAGCCGCCACGTCAGAGAGCACATGCTCCGCACCAGACGACGGGTCACCACGCGCAGCCACCGCAGCCGCCGCACTGCTGGTCGTGCCCCTGCTGACCGCCTGCGGTGCGCTCAGCCAGCTCGTCGACCATCCGACTCCGCCCGACGCGGACTCCGGCGACATCGTCTGGCAGGTGACCTACGGGCCCGGCTTCACCTCGCTGGAGATCGCGTTGGCGACCCGTCCCGTCGTCACGGTGTACGGCGACGGGCGCTTCATCGTCCGAGCGCCGGACCCGAACTCCGACCCGATGGCCGTGGCCACCTTCGAGCAGGGGACGTTGCCTCCCGCCGACCTGCAACGCCTCGAGCAGGCGATCGCCGACTCCCACGCCTTCGACGACCCCGACCCCGACCTCGGCATGCCCGGTGTCATGGACGCCGGCAGCACGGTCGTGCGCGGCCTCGGTCCGGACGGTACGCCGGTCGAGCTGGACGCCTACGCGCTCGGCCTCGGCGGCACCGACGAGCTCAGCCGACGACCAGAAGGAGCTCCGCGCCGACCTCGACAGCCTCGTCGACGAGGCCAACGCGATCGTGCCCGACGAGGGCTCCTCCTCCTACCCGGCCCAACAGCTCGAGGTGCTGCGCCTCGACCACCCGTCGCCGACGGACGAGCCGCTCCCGTCCCGGTCGTGGCCGGGACGACCCGGTCGCCGAGCTGTTCACCGAGGAGCCCGACGACGACGGCCAGATCGCGTGCGCGGCCGTCACCGGCCCCGACGTCGTACCGGTCCTGGAAGCCGCTGAGTCGAACCCAGAGCACAGCTGGCGGGACGCCGACGGCACGGAGTTCATGGCCGTCGTCCGCATCGCCCTCCCCGGCACCACCCCCTGCAGCGACTGACCCGCACCAGCCAGCGCCTAGGGTCGACGGCGTGACCAACCGCGCCACCGGAGTCGGGTCGATGCCCGGCGAGGACCTCGCCGAGTCGATGCAGGTCGTGCTGGGCGAGATCGGCGACCTGCCGTTCCTGCCGGAGCTCCCGGCCCGCGGAGTGCACGCTGCGATGACGGGCCGCGCGCTGGCGATGGTCACCGACCTCGGAGTCGACCTGCAGCCGGCCGGCTGGCGGCTCACCGACGCCTCCGGCATCGACCACCGTCGGGCGCAGTCGCTGCTCGCCCATGACCTCGACGTGGCCGAGGAGCTCCGCCCGGCCCGGCTCGACGCCTTCAAGGTGCAGGTAGCCGGGCCGTGGACCCTCGCGGCCACCGTCGAGCGACCACGCGGCGACAAGGTCGTCGCCGACCACGGCGCACGGCGCGACCTGGCTCAGGCGCTCGCCGAGGGCGTGGGCCGCCACCTGGCCGACGTACGCCGCCGCCTCGACCCCGGCACGCTCGTCGCTCCAGGTCGACGAGCCCGCCCTGCCCGCCGTGCTGGCCGGCGCCGTCCCGACCGCGTCCGGGTTCGGCCGGCACCGCAGGGTCGACAACCCGGAGGCGTCGGCCGCGCTGGACTGGATCGTCGCGGCCGCGACGTCGTACGACGCCGAGGTCGTGCTGCACTGCTGCGCGCCCGACCTGCCGTGGACGGTGCTGAACGCCGTCAGCCTGGACGCGTTGTCCTTCGACCTCGACCTGCTCGACAAGGCGGACCTCGACGCGCTCGGCGCCTGGGTCGACGGGGGTCGGCAGGCCTGGCCGGGCGTCGTACCGACCACCGAGCCGACGCGTTGGCCGACCGGCGCGGACCTGACCCGCAGCGTGCTGCGCTGGTGGTCCGACCTCGGGCACACCGACGCCGGGGCGCTGCCGCCGACCACCGTGACGCCGACGTGCGGCCTCGCCGGCGCCTCGCCCCGGTGGGCGCGTACGGCGCTCGAGCTCGCCGCTCAGGTGGCCCGCAACCTGTCGGTGGAGCAGGGCAAGATGGAGCCATGACGCCGCCCGCGAAGTCGCGCCCGAGCGACGCCTCCGCGCCCGCTGAGACCCCAGCCGTCGACGCTGCCGACACCCCCGCCGTCGAGGCCGCGCCCGCCGAAGCGAAGGAGCGGCACGCCGAGCTGGCCGAGGTGGTCGAGGGCCACCGGCTGCGCTACCACACGATGGACGCGCCGACGATCAGCGACGGTGAGTACGACGGCCTGATCCGCGAGCTCAACGAGCTGGAGGAGTCCTACCCGGAGCTGCGCACGCCCGACTCGCCGACCCAGAAGGTCGGAGGCGACGTCTCGACGCTGTTCACCGCGGTCGAGCACGCCGAGCGGATGATGAGCCTCGACAACGCGTTCTCGCCCGAAGACCTCGCGTCGTGGGCTGCGCGTCTCGACCGCGACGGTGCGACGAAGGCCGACTTCCTGCTCGAGCTCAAGGTCGACGGGGTGGCGATCAACCTGACCTACGAGCGCGGCCGGCTCGTCCGGGGCGCCACGCGTGGCGACGGCCGGGTCGGTGAGGACGTGACCCCCAACGTCCGCACGATCGAGGGCATCCCGCGCCAGCTGAAGGCGTCGAAGAAGTACCCGGTGCCCGACCTGGTCGAGGTCCGTGGCGAGGTGTTCTTCCCGGTCGAGGCGTTCGAGGCGCTGAACGCGTCCCTGGTCGAGGCCGGCAAGCCGCCGTACTCCAACCCGCGCAACTCCGCGGCCGGGTCGCTGCGGCAGAAGGACCCCAAGATGACCGCGCAGCGCCCGCTGCGGATGGTCTGCCACGGGCTCGGCGCGCGTCAGGGCTTCGACCCGCAGCGACAGTCGGAGTCCTACGACGCGCTGAAGTCCTGGGGACTCCCGACGAGCGACCGGGCCAAGGTCGTGTCGTCGATGAAGGAGGTCCAGGAGTTCATCGACTACTACGGCGAGCACCGCCACGACGTCGAGCACGAGATCGACGGCGTCGTGATCAAGGTCGACCAGGTCTCGCTGCAGCGACGGCTCGGGTCGACGTCGCGCGCGCCCCGGTGGGCGATCGCGTTCAAGTACCCGCCCGAGGAGGTCACCACCAAGCTGCTCGAGATCCGGGTCAACGTCGGACGCACCGGCAGGGTGACCCCGTTCGGCCGGATGGAGCCGGTGCGGGTGGCCGGGTCGACGGTGGAGTTCGCCACCCTGCACAACGCCTCGGA
This sequence comes from uncultured Actinomycetota bacterium, assembly GCA_963737725.1. Taxonomy (GTDB): domain Bacteria; phylum Actinomycetota; class Actinomycetes; order Propionibacteriales; family Nocardioidaceae; genus JANLYC01. The sequence goes on along the minus strand of CAVTTO010000008.1, from coordinate 371,467 downwards.
GGTCAAGCGCAAGAACGTCCGGGTCGGCGACACCGTCGTGCTGCGCAAGGCCGGCGACGTGATCCCCGAGATCGTCGCACCGGTCATCGACCTGCGTCCCGACGACGCGGTCGACTGGGAGATGCCGACGGAGTGCCCCGACTGCGGCACCACGCTCGCTCCGGCGAAGGAGGGCGACGCCGACATCCGGTGTCCCAACACCCAGTCCTGCCCGGCGCAGCTGCGTGAGCGGGTCTTCCACGTTGCGGGGCGCGGAGCGTTCGACATCGAGGTGCTCGGCTACGAAGCCGCGGTGGCGCTGCTCGACGCGGGCGCCATCCACGACGAGGGCGACCTGTTCTCGCTCGACGCCGACAAGCTGCGCACCGTGCCGCTGCTCACCCGCGCCCCCAAGAAGGGCGAGGGCGACGACCCCGTGCTGTCGGCCAACGGCCAACGGCTGGCCGACAACCTCGACCGGGCCAAGGCCCAGCCGCTGTGGCGGGTGCTCGTCGGACTCTCGATCCGGCATGTCGGCCCGACGGCGGCGCGCGCGCTGGCCGAGTCGTTCGGGTCGATGGCGCGCATCCGCGAGCTCGCCGAGGCCGGGCAGGCAGACGAGCTGGCGGCGGTCGACGGGGTCGGGCCGACCATCGCCGACTCGATCGTCGAATGGTTCGGGGTCGACTGGCACGTCGGCATCGTCGACAAGTGGGCCGCGGCAGGCGTCACGATGGAGGACGAACGCGACGCGTCGATCCCGCGTACCCTCGAGGGCATGTCGATCGTCGTGACCGGGTCGCTCGACGGCTGGTCGCGCGACCAGGCCAAGGAGGACATCGTCGCCCGCGGGGGCAAGGCGTCGTCGTCGGTGTCCAAGAACACCGCCTTCGTGGTCGTCGGCGAGGCCCCCGGCTCCAAGCACGACAAGGCCGTCTCGCTCAAGGTGCCCGTCCTCGACGAGGAAGGCTTCGCGGTGCTGCTCGGTCAAGGACCCGACGCCGCCCGTGACGTCGCCCAGGTGGGGGAGGCGTGACGACGACGCCGAAGCCCGACCCGTACGACGAGGAGCGCCGCCTCGACGGTCGGCTCCCCGACGGCGTACAAGCGCTCGGCGTCCCGACCGAGCGCTCCGGGCACAACGCGTTCGTGCTGTCGGCCGCGGCCGTGGTGGCGCTGCTCGCGCTGATCTTCACCCTGTCCTGGGTGATCTTCAACCAGCTCACCGCCGTCTCGGGCGACGAGCAGCAGGCGCCGACCCGGCCGACTCAGGGCGCACCCACCCGCACCGGACCGCTGACACCCAGCCCCACCCTCGACTGACGACCGCGCCGTCATGCCGGTCTGCGGGTCGCCGACGTCGTACGCCCGGGCAAAGTCGGTGGACGGCGAGCCATAGGATTGCCCGCATGTCCGAAACCCCCTCGCTGAGCCGTGACGAGGTCGCCTACCTGGCCCATCTGGCCCGGATCGACCTGTCCGACGCCGAGCTCGACCACCTCGCCCCGCAGCTCGCGGTGATCCTCGAGTCGGTCGCCGAGATCAGCAAGGTCGCCGCCGACGACATCCCTCCGTCCTCGCACGCGCTCCCGCTGGAGAACGTCTACCGGCCGGACGAGAACGCCCCGTGCCTGTCACCCGAGGAGGCGCTCGGCGGCGCTCCCGCGGTGGAGCAGCAGCGGTTCAGCGTCCCGCGGATCCTGGGGGAGGAGGCATGAGCGACCTCACCCGGCTCACGGCGGCCGAGATCGCCGACGCGCTGCGCAGCGGAGACACCACGTCCGTCGAGGTGACCCAGGCGCACCTGGACCGCATCGGGGACGTCGACGGTGCGGTCCACGCGTTCCTCCACGTCGACACCGACGGCGCGCTCGCGCAGGCCAGGGCCGCCGACGAGCGCCGTTCAGCCGGCGGTGACGTGCCCGCCCTGCTCGGCGTCCCGATCGCCGTCAAGGACATCGCCACCACCAAGGGACTGCCGACGACGGCCGGGTCGCGCATCCTCGAAGGCTGGGTCCCGCCGTACGACGCCACGCTCGTCTCGCGGCTGCGCGAGGCCGGCATGCCCATCCTCGGCAAGACCAACATGGACGAGTTCGCGATGGGCAGCTCGACCGAGCACTCGGGCTACGGCCCGACCCACAACCCGTGGGACCTCGAGCGGATCCCGGGCGGATCGGGCGGCGGTTCCTCCGCCGCGGTCAGCGCGTTCGAGGCGCCGCTCGCGATCGGCACCGACACCGGGGGCTCGATCCGTCAGCCGGGTGCGGTCACCGGCACCGTCGGGGTCAAGCCGACGTACGGCGGAGTCTCGCGCTACGGCCTCGTCGCGCTGGCCTCGAGTCTCGACCAGGCGGGCCCGGTGACCCGCTCGGTGCTCGATGCCGGGCTGCTGCACGACGTGATCGGCGGCCACGACCCGATGGACTCCACGAGCATCGACAAGGACTGGCCGTCGATGGCGGAGGCTGCGCGCCACGGAGACATCGCCGGCATGCGCATCGGGGTCGTCAAGGAGCTCGGCGGCGACGGCTACCAGGCCGGCGTGCGTCAGCGCTTCGAGGAGGGCGTCGAGCTGCTGACCAAGGCCGGCGCCGACGTCGTCGAGGTGTCGTGCCCGCACTTCGTCTACGCGTTCGCGGCGTACTACCTGATCCTCCCGGCCGAGGCGAGCAGCAACCTCGCGAAGTTCGACGCGATGCGTTACGGCCTGCGGGTCTTCCCCGAGGGCGTGGACACACCGAGCGCCGAGCAGGTCATGGAGGCGACCCGCGAGGCCGGCTTCGGCGACGAGGTGAAGCGACGGATCATCCTCGGCACCTATGCGCTGTCCAGCGGCTACTACGACGCGTACTACGGGCAGGCGCAGAAGGTCCGGACGCTGATCTCACGCGACTTCGCGGCGGCGTTCGAGCAGGCCGACGTGCTCGTCTCGCCGACGGCGCCGACCACGGCGTTCAAGATCGGCGAGAAGCTCGACGACCCGATCGCCATGTACCTCAACGACATCGCGACGATCCCGGCCAACCTGGCCGGCGTACCCGGGATGTCGCTGCCGAGCGGGCTCGCGGACGAGGACGGCCTGCCCACCGGCCTGCAGATCCTGGCCCCGGCGGCCGAGGACGACCGTCTCTACCGCGTCGGCGGCGTCCTGGAGTCGCTGCTGCACGAGAAGTGGGGCGGCCCGATTGCTCGATCGCGCACCGACGCTGGAGGTGTCCGCATGACGACGACCGCGACGACCGGCACCGACCTGGTGCCCTACGACGACGCCGTCGCCCGCTACGACCCGGTGATGGGCCTCGAGGTGCACGTCGAGCTCAACACCGCGTCGAAGATGTTCTGCGGCTGCCCGACCGTGTTCGGCGCCGAGCCCAACACCCAGACCTGCCCGGTGTGCCTGGGGCTGCCCGGCGCGTTGCCGGCCGTCAACCGCACGGCGGTCGAGTCGGCGATCAAGATCGGGCTCGCCCTCAACTGCGAGATCGCGGAGTGGTGCCGGTTCGCCCGGAAGAACTACTTCTACCCGGACATGCCGAAGAACTTCCAGACCTCGCAGTACGACGAGCCGATCGCCTTCAACGGCTGGACCGACGTCGACGTCGACGGCGAGACCGTGCGGATCGAGATCGAGCGCGCCCACATGGAGGAGGACACGGGCAAGTCGCTGCACGTCGGCGGCGCGACCGGCCGCATCCACGGCGCCGACCACTCCCTCGTGGACTACAACCGCGCCGGCATCCCGCTCATCGAGATCGTGACGAAGCCGATCGAGGGCACCGGGGCCAACGCGCCGGCCGTGGCCCGCGCCTACGTCGCCCACCTGCGCGACCTGGTCGACGGGCTCGGCGTCTCCGACGTGCGGATGGACCAGGGTTCGCTGCGCTGCGACGTCAACCTCTCGCTGCGTACGTCGCCCGAGGCGGAGCTCGGCACCCGCAGCGAGACCAAGAACGTCAACTCCCTGCGCTCGGTCGAGCGCGCCGTCCGCTACGAGGTGTCGCGCCAAGCGGGCCGGCTCGACGCGGGGGAGCGGGTGGTGCAGGAGACTCGGCACTGGCACGAGGACACCGGCGTCACGACGTCGGGCCGCAGCAAGGAGCAGGCCGAGGACTACCGCTACTTCCCCGAGCCCGACCTGGTCCCGATCGCCCCGCCGCGCGAGTGGGTCGAGGAGCTCCGCGCCGCGCTGCCCGAACCGCCCGCCGAGCGGCGAGCCCGGCGCCAGGCCGAGTGGGGCTTCTCCGACCTGGAGATGCGCGACGTCGTCGGGGCCGGAGCACTCGGCCTGATCGAGGAGACGGTCGAGGCCGGTGCCGCGCCCGCAGCCGCCAAGAAGTGGTGGCTGTCCGAGCTGGCCCGCCGGGCCAACGACCAGGGTGTCGCGCTCGAGCAGCTGCCGATCACGCCCGCGCAGGTGGCCGGGCGTGCAGGCGCTGGTCGACTCCGGCCGGGTCAACGACAAGCTCGCCCGTCAGGTCCTCGACGGCGTACTCGCCGGTGAGGGTGAGCCCGACGAGGTCGTCACGGCCCGCGGGCTCGAGGTCGTCTCCGACGAGGGCGCCCTGTCGGCCGCCGTCGACCGGGCGATCGAGGCCGACCCGGACGTCGCCGCCAAGATCCGCGACGGCAAGGTGGCCGCCGCAGGCGCACTCATCGGCGCCGTGATGAAGGAGATGAAGGGTCAGGCCGACGCCGGACGCGTGCGCGAGCTGATCCTCGAGAAGCTCACCTGATGGACGAACCGCGGCGGCGCAGCCGCGCGGTTCGGCTCAACAAGCCACTCGTCACCTATCAGTGATCGAGACGCGGAAGATCCGGTCGTCGTCATCGGCGGGGAAGCCGCGGCCGTCCTGGTTGCTGGTGCCGAGCCAGAGCGAGCCGTCGGGTGCGGCCGTGACGGCGCGCAGCCGGCCGTAGTCGCCGACGAAGTGCGGGATCGGCTGGGCGAGCGTGCCCTTGTCGGTGACCGGCACCTCCCACAGCCGGTTGCCGCGCAGGCTCGCGACCCACAGCGCGCCGTCGGCGAACGCCACGCTCGACGGGGAGGCGTCCTCCGGGTGCCACTGGACGTAGGGGTCGACGTAGCCCTTCAGGTTCGCGTCGCCTTCGCCGACCGGCCAGCCGTAGTTCTTGCCGGGCTCGATCAGGTTGACCTCGTCCCAGGTGTCGTTGCCGAACTCCGACGCCCACAGCCGGTCGTCGTCGTCGAACGCGAGGCCCTGGACGTTGCGGTGCCCGAGCGACCAGATCCGTGAGTCGGGGAACGGGTTGCCGGGCGCGGGTGTGCCGTCCGGGCGGACCCGCAGGATCTTGCCCCCGAGGCTGCCCTTGTCCTGGGCCAGGTCCTCGTTGCCGGTCTCGCCGGTGGAGACGTAGAGGTAGCCGTCGGGCCCGAACGCGAGTCGCCCGCCGTCGTGGATCGAGCCGACCGGGATGCCGGTGATGATCGGTTCGACATCGCTGATCCGTCGGCCGTCGTACGACATCCGGAGCACCTGGTTGTCGTCGGACGTGCTGACGTAGACGAACACCTGCTGGTCCTGCTCGAACTTCGGCGAGACGGCGATGCCCAGCAGTCCGCCCTCGCTGCTGGGCACGGTCTGCGGGATGTCGCCGACCTTCGTGACCTTGCCGTCGGGCGTGAGCCGCGAGATCGTGCCGGCGTCGCGCTGGGTGACCAGGGCGTCCCCGTCCGGCAGGAACGCGATGCCCCATGGCGTGTCCAGCCCGGTCGCGAGCGTGTCGGTGACGCGGACCTTGCGCGGCCCCGGCGTCTCGATGGTGTTGGTCTCCGCGGTGCTCGGGGACTCGGTGCCGAGCGTCGCGGTCACCGTGCCGGGGTCGTCCGGCCGGTCGGCGTCGTTCTGCTGGTCGGGATCGTCGGTGCACCCGGCCGTGAGGGCCAGTCCGGCGAGAAGCCCCGCAGTGCCGGTCAGGGACAGCGCCCGCCGGTGCCGCCGTCCACGCGTCCCCCGTGCCGTCGTCATGTCGTTCATCGTGGCAGACGGGGCCAAACCGACCGTGGAGCCGCGGTCAGAGACGGGAGAGGAGATGGAGCAGCTCGGCGTGCACGAGCTCGGGATGCTCCATCTGGACGAAGTGTGAGCCGGGCAGCTCGGCGTACGTCGCCTGGGGGATCCGTCGCGCGGCCGTGGCGATGTCGGCCGCCGACGCCAGCACGTCGTACCGCCCGGCGACGAACGCCGTCGGCACCGTGATGCTCGTCAGGGAGACCTGCGGATGCTTGGACGAGGCGATCGCCAGATGCATGTACCAGTCGACGTCGGTCGTCATGAACTCGCGCAGCGCCTCCTTGACGACGACGTTGTCCGCCCGGCGGGTCATGAAGCCGCTGTAGCGCAGCATCCGCGCGGTCGTGTCGCTGATCGGGAATCGCGTCGACACGGGGGAGACGACCTTGCCGACCGAGCGCAGACCCCGGGCGACGTTGACCGTGAGCGCCTTGCGAGCGAACCGCGGCACCATCAGCGGCGCGAGCATCGAGGCGAACGTGCCGCCCGGTACCCCGGCCACGCTGAACAGCCCTGTCACCCGCTCCGGCGCCGAGGTGGCGAGCTCGAACTGGGTGTTGACGCCGATGGACCAGCCGACGACGGGACAGGCCGCGACGCCGGCGTCGTCGAGCACCGCCACCGCATCCTCGACGAAGGCCTCGACCCCGACCCGGCTCTCGTCCTCCGGCCGCTGGGAGCCGCCGACGCCGCGATGGTTCCACGAGATGACCCGGACCCCGCAGTCGTCGGCGAGCAGGGCCGGCCAGGCGTACGGGTTGGTGCCGAGGCCGTTGCAGAGCAGCACGGTCGGGCCGTCGGCGTCGTTCGTCCACGCAGCCAGCCGGGTGCCGTCGGCGCTGGTCACGGGATAGAAGCGCAAAGCCACGCCGGACATTCTCACCGGTGGCGCCGACGTGCGGTCCAGCGCATGTCCGCAGGTCAGGGCTCGTCGGTCGTCGGCGTGGCTTCGGCTGGTCGATGGGTCAGGGCAGGGTCGTGGTCAGGTGGAGACTTGGTTCAGGCGCTCCGGGCCTTCCTGATCGGAGGCAGCGAGGCGAAGTACGCCTCGATCTCTTCACGCTCGAGCCGTCGCTGCGCGAGGACGGCGCTGGCGTGACGTGCATTGCGCAGAGCGACGGTCTGACTCGTCGGCCTCCACGACCAGGGCTTCCACATGATCCCCTCCCTCAAACGGATGCAATGCGGTGGTAGCGGTGTCGGTCCTGCTGACACTTCTCACGCTAGGGCGACCGTGCTTCGCGGCCGTGTCGCCCGTGTGAACTTCGTGTGACAACGCAAAACTCTACTAAGTCACTCTACTTTAACACAACCCTGCCGGCCGGCGGCGCTGGCTAGGGTCGTGACGTGAAGGTCTTCCTCCCGTTCTCCGCCGACGAGCTCGACCTCCCGGCACAGGTGGCGTCGTCGTTCGACATCGAGTACGCCGACGCGACCGAGCACTGGCCGGACTCGGCCGACTCCTGCGAGTTCTACGTCCCGTCGTACCGCTTCGACCCGCGTGTGGTCGAGGTGATGCGGTCGATGCCGAAGCTCAGGATCGTGCAGACGCTGACCGCCGGCGTCGACCACCTGATGCCGTATCTCCCGGACGGCGTGACGGTCTGCAACGCGGCCGGCGTGCACGACGCGGCGACGTCGGAGCTCGTCGTCGGGCTCATGATCGGCGCCCAGCGTCGCCTGGCCGACCTGGTGCGCGCACAGGACCGGGGGGAGTGGGACCAGCAGATGGCCGGTGCTGTGGCCGACCGCAAGGTGCTGGTCATCGGCGCGGGCAACATCGGCCAGGCCATCCGTCGCCGCCTCGACGGGTTCGAGTGCGACGTGACCTTGGTGGGCCGGAGTGCTCGTGACGGCATACGGGCGATGAACGAGCTGCCCGACCTGCTGCCGGCCGCTGACGTCGTCGTGCTCATCGTGCCGATCACCGACGAGACGCGCGGCATGGTGGACGCCCGCTTCCTGCGCGCCATGAAGGACGGCGCTCTCCTCGTCAACGTCGCCCGCGGGCCGGTCGTGGTCACCGACGACCTGCTGGCGGAGGTCTCGACCGGGAGGCTGCGGGCAGCGCTCGACGTCACCGACCCCGAACCGCTCCCGGCCGACCACCCGCTGTGGCACGCCCCCGGCGTGGTGATCACGCCCGCACGTCGGCGGCGCGTCCGACGCACTCTGGCCGCGTGCCTACCGGCTGGTCGCCGAGCAGCTGCGGCGCACGGCGGCGGACGAGCCGCTGCTCAACCAGGTCTCGGAAAGGTGACGAGGCTCGCACTCTGTCGGAGCCTCGCACTAGGGTCCTCGCTGAGGACATGATCCGCGACGCGACTGCCCCGTCGATGATCTCGGCCGGGCCGGGCGTGTGACCTGGGAGGCTGACGATGGCTGCGACGTTGATGATGATCGGCACGCGGAAGGGCTTGTGGCTGGCCCGTTCCGACGAGGCGCGCGAGAGCTGGGAGATCGACGGCCCGCACTTCTTGATGAACGACGTCTACTCGTGCGCGATCGACACCCGGCGCGACCAGACCCGGCTGCTGGTCGGCACCATGAGCTCGCACTTCGGGCCGCAGGTCTTCCGCTCCGACGACCTCGGCGCCACCTGGGACGAGACGCCGAACGGCGCGATCCGCTTCCCCGAGGACAGCGGAGCCGCGCTCGAGCGGGTCTGGCAGCTCGCGCTCCCGCCGGACGAGCCCGACGTCGTCTACGCCGGCACCGAGCCGCAGGGCCTGTTCCGCAGCACCGACCGCGGTGAGACCTTCGAGGTCGTGCGCGGGCTGCTCGACCACCCGCACCGCAAGGACTGGGGTGCCGGCTACGGCGGCGCCGCGATCCACACCGTGCTGCCGCACCACGACGACGCCGACAGCATGACGGTGGCGATGTCGACGGGCGGCGTCTACCAGACGCGCGACGGCGGCTCGTCCTGGTCGCCCGCCAACGTCGGCATCAAGGCCTACTTCATGCCCGACCCGTGGCCGGAGTTCGGTCAGTGCGTGCACAAGGTGGCTCGCCCGCTGGAGTCCCACGGCCGGATGTACGCGCAGAACCACCACGGTGTCTACCGCACCGACGACGACGGCGCGTCCTGGCAGTCGATCGCCGACGGGCTGCCGAGCGACTTCGGGTTCGCGATGGTCGTCGACCCCAACGACGACGACACCATCTACGTGTTCCCGCTCGTGGCAGACGGCGAGCGCATCCCGCCGGAGGCCAAGGCCCGGGTCTGGAAGTCCACCGACGGCGGCCAGTCCTGGAGCGACCACGCCAAGGGGCTGCCCGAGGACGCCTTCTACGCCGCGGTGATGCGCGACGCGATGACGGCCGACGACGGGAGCCCGACCGGCGTCTACTTCGGCGCGCGTGACGGCTCGGTCTACGCCAGCAACGACGCGGCCGAGACCTGGCAGCAGGTCGCCGCGCACCTCCCCGACGTCATGTGCGTCCGCGCCGCCTCCCTCTGACCCGCCGACTCGCCAGGTTTGGTGCCCCGACTCGCCAGGTTTGGTGCGCCCGACTCGCCAGGTTTCGACACAGCTCAACCACCGGGTGCAGGCGCGATTCCTGGCGACTCGGGGCGCAATAGTTGGCGACTCGGCGTGACCGTCCGGTGCTGACTGCCAGGTTTGGTGCCGACTCGCCAGGTTTGGTGGCGCGCTGGGTTTCGACAACTCAACCATCGGGTCGGGGGTCGCCTTTGCTGGCGAGTCGGGGGGTGGGACGTCTCGGGGGGCGGGCGGAGTGCGGTCGTAGGCTGCGCACATGGTCGACATCAAGCCCCGCAGCCGTGTCGTCACCGATGGTCTGGAGGCGACCGCCGCGCGCGGGATGCTGCGAGCCGTCGGTCTCGGCGACGACGACTTCGCCAAGCCCCAGATCGGCGTCGCGTCCTCCTGGAACGAGATCACGCCGTGCAACCTGTCGCTCGACCGGCTCGCCCAGGCGGTCAAGGCCGGCGTCCACGCGGCCGGGGGCTACCCGCTCGAGTTCGGGACGATCTCGGTCTCCGACGGGATCTCCATGGGTCACGAGGGGATGCACTTCTCGCTGGTCTCGCGCGAGGTGATCGCCGACTCGGTCGAGACCGTGATGATGGCCGAGCGCCTCGACGGCTCGGTGCTGCTGGCCGGCTGCGACAAGAGCCTGCCCGGCATGCTGATGGCGGCGGCACGGCTCGACCTGGCCTCCGTCTTCCTGTACGCCGGATCGATCATGCCGGGCCGAGTCGGCGACAAGGACGTCACGATCATCGACGCCTTCGAGGCCGTCGGCGCGTGCCTGGCCGGACTCATCGACCGCGCGGAGGTCGACAAGATCGAGCGCGCGATCTGCCCGGGAGAGGGCGCCTGCGGCGGCATGTACACCGCCAACACGATGGCGTCCGTGGCCGAGGCGCTGGGCATGTCACTGCCGGGATCGGCCGCGCCACCTGCCGTCGACCGGAGACGGGACGGCTTCGCGCACAAGTCCGGGGAGGCCGTCGTCGCGATGCTGCGCCAAGGCATCACCGCGCGGCAGGTGATGACGAAGCCGGCGTTCGACAACGCCATCGCCGTGGTGATGGCGCTCGGCGGCTCCACCAACGCCGTGCTCCACCTGCTCGCGATCGCCAAGGAGGCTGACGTCGACCTGACGCTCGACGACTTCAACCGGATCGGCGACAAGGTGCCGCACCTCGGTGACCTGAAGCCGTTCGGGCGCTTCGTGATGAACGACGTCGACCGGGTCGGCGGCATCCCCGTCGTGATGAAGGCGCTGCTCGAGGCCGGCCTGATGGACGGCGACTGCCTCACGGTCACCGGCAAGACCATGGCGGAGAACCTCGCCGACCTCGATCCGCCGGACGTCGACGGCTCGATCATCCGCGAGCTCGGCAAGCCGATCCACGCGACCGGCGGCCTCACCATCCTGCGCGGCACGCTGGCCCCCGAGGGCGCGGTGGTGAAGACCGCCGGGTTCGACGACGACGTCTTCGAGGGCACCGCGCGCGTGTTCGACGGAGAGCGCGCGGCCCTCGACGCCCTCGCTGACGGGGTGATCACGGCCGGCGACGCGGTGGTGATCCGCTACGAAGGGCCGAAGGGCGGCCCCGGCATGCGCGAGATGTTGGCGATCACCGGCGCGATCAAGGGCGCCGGGCTCGGCAAGGACGTCCTGCTGCTCACCGACGGCCGCTTCTCCGGCGGCACGACCGGCCTCTGCGTCGGCCACGTCGCGCCCGAGGCGGTGGACGGCGGACCGATCGCGTTCGTCCGCGACGGCGACCGGATCCGCCTCGACGTGGCCAACCGGCTGCTCGAGGTCGAGGTCGACGACGCGGAGCTGGAACAGCGGCGGGAGGGCTGGACGCCGCTCGAGCCGGCGTACAAGACCGGCGTGCTGGCGAAGTACCGCAAGCTCGTGCAGTCGGCCGCGGTGGGTGCGGTCTGTGGCTGAGGGGAACGGGGTCTGATGGGCAAGGTCCACGAACGCATCGACGGCCGGCTGCGTGAGTTCATCGAGCGGCAGCACGTCTGCTTCGTCGCCACGGCGCCGAACGATCCGCGCGGACGGGTCAACGTCTCGCCGAAGGGCATCGGCGGGACCTTCGCCGTGCTCGACGACCACACCGTCGCCTACCTCGACATCACCGCGAGCGGGGCCGAGACGATCGCGCATCTGCGCGAGAACGGCCGGATCACGGTCATGTTCTGCGCGTTCGAGGGGCCGCCGAACACGGTCAGGCTGCACGGCACCGGTCGCTTCGTGACGCTGTACGACGACGAGTTCGCCGGGCTGCTCGAGCACTTCACCGAGACGCGCGGCGCCCGCGCCGTCATCGTGGTCGACGTCAACCGGGTCTCCGACTCCTGCGGCTACGGCGTCCCGCTCATGGAGTACGCCGGTGAGCGCGACCTGCTGCCCCAGCACATGGACCGCAAGGGCGACGAGGGCCGGCGGGAGTACCGGCGGCTGAAGAACGCCACGTCGATCGACGGGCTGCCGGCGTTCGACTACGACCCTGAACCGGCGTCGGTCGAGAGCTCCGACGAGTCACTCGACGTGCAGCCGACCCGCTGACTGGGCCGGGAACGCCGCGGCCACGGTGTCGAGGTCGGGCCGGATGCCGGTCCCGCCGATCCGGAGCCCCTGGCGTCGCGCCGTCCGCCAGAACGACTCGTTGCCGGGGCCGGCAACCCCGGGCGTGGTCGCCGTGACGCTGTCGTCGAGGTGCAGGACCAGGAAGCGGGCGCCGAGCCGGCGGTGCCGGGTGACCTGCTGGATGGCCGGCCACGGCAGGCTCACCTCGCCGTGACGTGTCTGCAGGGTCACGCCGTCCCCCGCCAGCACCAGCGGGTGGGCCGCCGACACCCGGATGCCCCACAGGTAGCACCAGTAGCAGAGCTGGAAGAGCTCACCCACCAGCACGATGGCGAACGGCGCCGCAGACCCTCCACCGACCGTGTCGACGGCCCAGACCATGAAGCCGACGACGGCGAGGGTGAGGACCAGGTGCAGGGCCAGCACGAGACCGTAGGTGCGGTTGATCTTCTCGCGATCGGTCTCGACGACGAGTGGCGCGACGGTGGCAGGTCGGTTGGCCATGGCGACAGTCTTGCGTGCTCAGCGGGTCACGCCACTCGTGCTCGATGGCCGAGGGCGCGCGTCGTACGCCGAAACCGCCTGACGCGCGCCTCACACGTCGTACAGTCCGGCCCATGGTGCGGCGGGGCAAGGGCGCGACGGCGCGTGGTCGCGAGCACCCTCGTGGTCGCGGCGCTGACGGCGACCGGCGGGCCGAGCCAGGCCGCGTCAGGCCGCACGTCAGCTGTGCCGGCCGCGGTCACGACCCAGCCGGGACCGATCGCTGCGCACGCAGCGCTGGGCCGGCCAGAGCTTCCACTCGGCGGGACGACGATCTTCCCGCGCTACCAGCTCGTCGCCTACTACGGCACCGCTCACACCGCTGCGCTCGGCGTGCTGGGGGAGGGCACGATCCCGCGGATGACGCAGCGCCTCCGTGACGCCGCGCGGCCGTACCGCGCGAGTGGCAAGCCCGTGCAGATCGTCTACGAGCTGATCGCTTCGGTCGCCGACGCCCACCCGGGCCGGGACGGCAACTACAGCCACTACATCCCGCGCGAGTACGTGCAGCAGTTCATCCACGCAGCCCGCCGCAACAAGGCGTTGCTCGTGCTCGACCTGCAGCCGGGTCGACAGAGCTTCCTCACTCAGGCTCGCCACTTCCGGTGGGCGCTGCGCGAACCTTTCGTCGGGCTCGCGCTCGACCCCGAGTGGCGGATGGGGCCGGGCCAGGTGCCCGCGCAGCAGATCGGCCACGTCGGGGCGGCCGAGATCAACCACACCTCGCGGGTGGTGGCCGACGTCGTCCGCAACAACCACCTGCCGCAGAAGATCTTCATGGTCCACCAGTTCCGGCGCGAGATGGTCGTCAACATCCAGAACGTCCGGGGCCGGCGTGGGCTGGCGATGGTGCAGCACGTCGACGGCTTCGGGACGCGGAGCCAGAAGCTCGCGACCTACCATCGGGTCGCCGAGCCACGGCAGTTCCGGATGGGCTTCAAGCTCTTCTACGACGAGGACACCCGGATGTTCCGCCCGCGCGAGGCTCTGGCCATCCGGCCGCGGATCTCCTTCGTCAGCTACCAGTGACCGGACACGGTCGGTGTGGCATTTCCTGTCTGCCTCGAACGATCGTCGTCGCTATCGCGCGGGACAGAAGGCGAGGTTGTCCCTTCTCTCGTGGTTGAACTCAGCGCCGTCACTACCCACCCAGAGCCCCTCGCTTCGTCGCGAGGAGCTCGCGGCCGCCGACTGCTCGCGTCTTGGTCGGGTTCCAGTTCAGCACAGCTCCATCGCCCGGCCTGAGGGCGGCGATACCTGGGCGGCTGATGGCGCCGGGGCCGGCGCTGTCGACGCCTTGTGGGTTGTTGAACCAACGCTGGTGGCCCTGGGCATACACCGCGGCACCCGTGACCGCCACGGCGTGCAGCGTGTCTCCGCCGGTGTAGTTCATCCAGGTCGGGCGGGCGGGATGCTTGATCGCGGTCTCGAACCGGGCAGCCACATCGCAAACATCGCGGTTGAGCCCGCCCGACAGCGGAACCCATCCGGTGGAGACGACGACGAAGTAGGAGCCACCGGGCGAGAAGTCGACGTCCTGGACGTAGTTGAGACGCGAACCGCGACAGCGGTGCTCGAACGGCTGGTAGTACCAGTCGTTCACACCGGTCGACTGCTTGCCGAGATTGAGCATGACCGCACGAGTGCGCGACTTCCCTCCGACCGAAGTGAAGTTCCCGATCCCTACCAGTCGATTCTTGGCCTGATTGATCGAGAACCGGAAGATCTGCGTGGCACCGTCACCGACGTTTCCGGTCACTGCCAGCTTGATGTAGCCGGTGTCCGCGCCGGTGCGGCGGTTCAGGGCGATGATCTTGCGCGTGAATGATCCGGCCACGATGAGCTTGTGGCGAACCATGGCCATCTCGGTGACCCGCCCGCCCCCGAGATGGGGGTGGAATCGCGCGATCACCCGGCCTGTGAGGCGGTCGAGCTTGGCGATGGCGTGACGGTCGACACCGTTCACGGTGGAGAAGGCGCCACCGATGTAGACGTACCGCTTGGTCGCCACGATGGCCCACACGTCACCGCTGACTCGCGGCGCGAACGACGTACGCATCGCACCGGTCCCAGCGTCGAACGCCATCAGGTTCATACGGTCGAACCGGTGCGACCCAGATGCGTTCGTGACCTGCTCGAACCGGCCTCCCGCATACATGAATCTGCCTCGTTGCGCGAGCGCGTAAATCGCCGAGTGCCCTACTCCGTCGTCGAGCACCTGCGGCGTGTAGTTCGCCGGGTTGGGATCGACGACTCGGCTGTTGATGCTGGCCGTGGCCCCCGGCGTGAGAACCCCCGCGCTGATGGTCAGGGCCGCGACTACCGAGACGAGGCGAATCAGGGTCCTCATGTCCGGGCCTCCGGTTCCTATCACCACATGGACGTATCAGGAATTTAAGTCACGAATCCCGTGACAACAAGGCGACTTCCGTGACCATCCGTGACGCTGAGTGAGGCGCTCCTCGCGCCTGAGGACGTGCAGGGCCCAGACGCAGCTGCCTGTCTCAGCAAGCAAACACGTGTGGGGCTCCGTCCGAAGACGCAGCCCCACACGTGTCGATCGAGACCTACCCGCGGAAGGCGGCCTTGTTGTTCAGCGCCGCGAAGACGTCAGTCACGCTTCTCCGAAATGTGTCCAAAGTTCACAGAGCCGGACAGAACGCGATGTTGTCGCGGCGCTCGCGGTTGAACTGGGCGCCGTCACTTCCCACCCACAGACCGGCGTTCGTGACGAGGAACTCGCGACCTCCCACACCTCGGGTCTTGGTCGGGTTCCAGTCTTCTCCGGTGCGCACGGCGTCCCCGTCGCTCGGCCTCAGTGCGGCGATGCCGGGGCGCTCGATGGCGCCCGGACCGGCGCTGTCGACGCCGAACGGGTTGTTGAACCAGCGCTGGTGCCCCTGGGCGTAGACGGCCGCACCGGTGACGGCCACTGCGTGCAACGTGTCACCGCCGGTGTAGTTCATCCAGGTCGGACGGGTCGGGTTGGCGATGTTCGGTCTCGAACCGAGCAGCCACGTCACACACGTCTCGGTTGAGCCCGCCCGACAGCGGCACCCAACCCGTGGACACCACGACGAAGAAGGAACCGTCGGGGGAGAAGTCGACGTCCTGAACATAGTTGAGTCTGGATCCGCGGCACCGGTTGCTGAACGGCTGGTAGTACCACGAGCCACCGAGGCCGAGGTGGTGCCCAGGTTGAGCATCATGGCCCGGGTTCGCGACTGTCCGCCGACCGAGGTGAAGTTCCCGATCCCGACGAGCTTGCTGCCGTCCGGGCTCACGGAGAACTTGTAGACCTGAGTGCCGCCGTCGCCGACGTTGCCCGTGATCGGAATGTCGATGTAGCCGGTGTCAGCGCCAGTCTGTCGGGTTCAGGGCCGCCAGCTTCTTGCTGAAGGTGCCTCCGACGATGAGCCTTCCGTTGACCAAATCCATCTCGGTGACGCGTCCGCTGCCCAGAGCTTGGCGTTGAACGTCCGTGTCGACCGCCATCCCCGGTCGTCGTCTTTCAAGCTTCGCCATCGGCCCGACGCGCCGACTCCGTTGACGGTTCGAGAAGGTGCCCCCGATGTAGACGGAGTCGCCGCTGGTCACGATCGACCAGACGTCCTTGTCGACGTTCGGGAGCGAAGTCGGTCATGGCGCCGGTCGTGGCGCTGAAGGACATCACGTTGTGGCGGGTGTAGGTCGTCGTCCTGCCGGCGCTTCGTAACTCTCTCAGGAACTTGCCGCCGGCGAAGACGTTCCCGTTCGCCTGAGCGAGGGCGTACACCGCCGAGTGTTCGACCCCGTCGTCGAGCACGTTGGGCGTGTAGTTCGCCGGGTTCGGGTTCACGAGATGGTCGTCGACCGACGCCTCGGCGCGTTGCTGGGATGAGGCCGGCCCCGAGCAGGAGCGCGGCGATGACAGTGGTGATGCGGGTTGGATTTCTCATGACGAGCCTCGGTCACTTGTTCGAAAGTATTGAGCTGTTAAGAATGGCGACGGTGGTCGGACGATCCTCCGACCACACGGCGTCGTCGATGTCGTCGCACACGTTCCGTGCTACAGGGCGGGGCAGAACGCGATGTTGTCGCGGTTCTCACCGTTGAACAGCTTCCCGTCGCTGCCTACCCACAAGCCCTCTGGACGTCGCCAGGAACTCCCGACCGCCGACACCTCTGGTCTTGCCCGGGTTCCAGTCGAGGGCTGCACCGGTGGTGTTGTTCAGCGCGGCGATCCCCTCTCGGCTCTTGGCGCCCGGGGCCGGCGAAGTCGTTGCCGTACGGGTTGTCGACCCAGCGCTGGTGACCTTGGATGTAGACGGCCCCGCCGGTGACGACGACGGCGTGCAGCGTGTCGCCGCCGGTGTAGTTGATCCAGGTCGGACGGGTCGGGCTGGCGATGTTGGTCTCGAACCGAGCAGCCGCGTCGCAGACGTCGCGGAACAGTCCGCCACTGTTGGGGATGTATCCGGTCGCAGCGACCACGAAGTACGAGCCGTCGGGAGAGAAGTCGACGTCGTGGACGTATTCGAGCAGTGCCCCACCCGCTCGGCAGTTGTTCTGGAACGGCTGGTAGTACCAGGAGGCGAGCGACGCGGAGTCCGCGCCCAGGTCGAGCATGAACACCCGTGAGCGCGCCGCCGCCCGCGACGCTGGTGAAGTTGCCCACCGCCACCAGGTGCGTGCCGGAGGGGTCGACGGAGAAGCGGAGCACCTCTGTGGCGCCGGCGCCGGTTCCGACGGTTCCGGTGATCGGCAGGTTGATGTAGCCGGTGTCCGCCCCGGTGTCCGGGTTCAGGGCCATCAGCTTCTTCGCGAAGGACCCGCCGACGATGAGCCTTCCGTTGACCATGTCGAGCTCGGAGACCCGACCCGACTTGATCTTGGCGTTGAACGTCTGGTCGACCACACCCGTGGTGGCGTCCATCTTCACGAGCCGCGGTCGGGCGATCCCGTTCGACGGTGGTGAACTTCCCACCGATGTAGACCGAGTCACCGCTCGTGCAGGACCGGCCCACACCTCGTTGTCGAGCACCGGTGCGAAGTCGTCCATGGCACCCGTCGTGGCGCTGAACGCCATGACGTAGGTCCTCGTGTAGGACGTCGTGCTGGTGGCGTCGGTGACGGTCTGGAACTTCCCGCCGGCAAAGACCGTGTCGCCGGACTGAGCCAGCGCGTAGACGGCCGAGTGGCCCACGATGTCGTCGGTGACGCGCGGCGTGTAGTTCGCCGGATCGTCGCTCACGACCGATGTGTCGATCGAAGCGTCGGCGCTTTGTGGTGCGAGCGCCAACGCGAGAATGAAGGCGGCCCCGACCGCACCCAGACGCTTCCCCATGAAAATGCCCCCCATCGTGGCAACAACTGATGCCGCACAAGACGTGCGGTGATGTCCTTTCTAATCTAAGAGGCACCTCTTGACCGCTCAAATACGGAAACGTGTTCGAACCAATTCGTACCGTGACGACCTGGGTGGCGTGAATCGGGACGCAAGGGCCTTCGGCGCCGGGCAAAAGCCGCCAAATCTTCGCGCCTGCCCACGCGATGACGGATGGCGAACGACCGTCCCATGATCCGAGACGAGTAGAGGTCTCGCTTGACGGGCTTCGACGTCTCAGGGACCGTTGAGCCATGCAGACGATTCTCGTCGTACTCGTCGACGTGCATGCCGAGGTCCGCTAGACCACCTCAGCACCGCACGTCCCCCTCGAATGCCCACCGGGCCGAGGGGTTTTTTTGTGGCCGACGACCCCGACCGGACCGGAGATGAACAGGCATGACCCGCGATGACTGACCCCGAGGCACGGCAGGTCACCGGTGCCCAGAGCCTGATCCTCGCGCTCGAGGAGGCCGGGGTCGACACGGTCTTCGGCATCCCCGGCGGCGCGATCCTGCCGGCGTACGACCCGCTGCTCGACTCGACCAAGATCCGCCACATCCTGGTCCGGCACGAGCAGGGCGCCGGCCACGCCGCCCAGGGCTACGCGGTCGCCACCGGCCGGGTGGGGGTCTGCATGGCGACGAGCGGGCCGGGCGCGACCAACCTCGTCACGCCGCTCGCCGACGCGCACATGGACTCGGTGCCCATGGTCGCGATCACCGGGCAGGTCGCCAGCGCCTCGATCGGCACCGACGCCTTCCAGGAGGCCGACATCCGCGGCATCACGATGCCGATCACCAAGCACAACTACCTCGTCACCGACCCGGCCCAGATCCCGCGCGCGATCGCCGAGGCGTTCCACATCGCCGCCACCGGGCGTCCCGGTCCGGTGCTCGTCGACATCTCCAAGGACGCGCTCCAGGCGATGACCGAGTTCGTCTACCCCGAGACCGTGACGCTCGCCGGCTACCGGCCCGTCACCAAGCCGCACGGCAAGCAGGTACGCGAGGCCGCGCGGCTCATCGCCGCGTCCGAGCGCCCGGTGCTGTACGTCGGCGGCGGTGTCATCCGGGCGGAGGCGCACGAGGAGCTGCGCATCCTGGCCGAGCTGACCCAGATCCCGGTGGTCACGACGCTTGATGGCGCGGGGCGCCTTCCCGGACAGCCATGCGCTGCACCTCGGCATGCCCGGCATGCACGGCACGGTCGCCGCCGTCGGAGCGCTCCAGCGCAGTGACCTGCTGATCTCGCTCGGAGCCCGCTTCGACGACCGGGTGACCGGCCGTCTCGACACGTTCGCTCCGGACGCGACGGTCGTGCACGCCGACATCGACCCGGCCGAGATCTCCAAGAACCGGCACGCCGACGTCCCCATCGTCGGCGACTGCCGCGAGGTGATCGCCGACCTGATCGTCGCCGTCCAGGCGGAGTACGACGCCGGACGTCGCGGCGACGCCGGCCCCGTGGCTGGCGACCTGCCAGGCGTGGCGTGAGAAGTACCCGCTCGGCTACGACGAGCCCGAGGGGTCGCTGTCTCCGCAGCACGTCATCGAGCGGCTCGGCGCCATCGCCGGCCCTGAGGCGACCTACGTCGCGGGAGTGGGCCAGCACCAGATGTGGGCCGCCCACTACGTGCCGTACGAGCGCCCGCGACAGTGGATCAACTCGGGCGGCCTCGGCACGATGGGCTTCGCCGTCCCGGCCGCGATGGGCGCGAAGGTCGGTGACCCCGACCGCACCGTGTGGGCGATCGACGGCGACGGCTGCTTCCAGATGACCAACCAGGAGCTCGCCACCTGCGCCCTCAACGGCATCCCCATCAAGGTCGCGGTCATCAACAACTCGAGCCTCGGCATGGTCCGGCAGTGGCAGACGCTGTTCTACGAGGGCCGCTACTCCAACACCGACCTGCACTCGGCGCGGATCCCCGACTTCGTCAAGCTGGCCGAGGCGCTCGGCTGCGTCGGGCTGCGCTGCGACAGCGCGGACGACGTCGACGGCACGATCCAGAAGGCGATGGAGATCACCGACGCACCGGTGGTCGTCGACTTCGTCGTCAACCCCGACGCGATGGTCTGGCCGATGGTGCCGGCCGGCACGAGCAACGACGCGATCCAGATCGCGCGCGACCTCGCGCCGGAGTTCGAGGAGGACGCCCTGTGAGACGACTCAGGAGGAGGGGCCGATGACCCGGCAGACGCTGTCGGTGCTGGTCGAGAACAAGCCCGGTGTGCTGGCCCGGGTGGCAGCGCTGTTCTCCCGGCGCGGCTTCAACATCGAGTCGCTCGCGGTGGGTCCGACCGAGCACGACGACGTGTCGCGGATGACGATCGTCGTCAACCTCGAGGACCAGCGGCTCGAGCAGGTCACCAAGCAGCTCAACAAGCTCGTCGAGGTGCTCAAGGTGGTCGAGCTCGAGGACAACGGCGCGGTCGAGCGCGAGCTGCTGCTGGTGAAGGTCCGCGCGGACGCCACCACGCGCAGCCAGGTGCTCGAGACCGTGCAGCTGTTCCGCGCGAAGGTGGTCGACGTCGCCATCGACGCCGTCACCATCGAGGTGACGGGCGACCGCGGCAAGCTCGAGGCCATGCTGCGGGTGCTCGAACCCTTCGGGATCCGCGAGCTCGTGCAGTCTGGCATGGTGGCGATCAACCGCGGCTCCCGCTCGATCACCGACCGCGCCCTGAAGCCGGCTCCGCCGATCTCGACCCGCAACCCCGCCTGAGACTGCCCGCGCAGCCTGACCCCAGCCCGATCTCGACACCGCTCACCGGCCGACCCCGACCCGCAAGGAGAACCACGGACCATGGCAGAACTGTTCTACGACGACGACGCCGACCTGAGTGTCGTCCAGGGCCGCAACGTCGCCGTGCTCGGCTACGGCAGCCAGGGACATGCGCACGCGCTGTCGCTGCGCGACTCCGGCGTCGACGTCCGGGTCGGCCTCCCCGAGGGCTCGCAGAGCCGCGCCAAGGCGGAGGCAGCAGGGCTCCGCGTCGTGACGCCCTTCGAGGCGTGTGAGGAGTCGGACCTGATCGTGGTGCTCGCGCCGGACCCGGTCCAGCGCTCGCTCTACACCGAGGCGATCGAGCCGAACCTGGTCGACGGTGACGCGTTGTTCTTCGGGCACGGCTTCAACATCCGCTTCGGCTACATCGAGCCGCCGGCCGGCGTCGACGTGTGCATGGTCGCGCCGAAGGGTCCGGGCCACCTGGTCCGCCGCGAGTTCGAGGAGGGCCGCGGAGTGCCCGTGCTCGTCGCGGTCGAGCAGGACGCGTCCGGCAAGGCGTGGGACCTCACGCTGTCGTACGCGAAGGGCATCGGCGGCACCCGCGCCGGAGCGATCAAGACGACGTTCACCGAGGAGACCGAGACCGACCTGTTCGGCGAGCAGGCCGTGCTCTGCGGAGGTGCGTCGGCGCTCGTCCAGGCGGGGTTCGAGACGCTGACCGAGGCCGGCTACCAGCCGGAAGTGGCCTACTTCGAGTGCCTGCACGAGCTCAAGCTGATCGTCGACCTGATGTACGAGGGCGGCATCGCCAAGCAGCGCTGGTCGGTGTCGGACACCGCCGAGTACGGCGACTACACGTCCGGGCCGTTCGTGATCGACGACTCCGTCAAGGAGCGGATGCGGACCGTGCTCGCGAACATCCAGGACGGGTCCTGGGCGGCCGGCTTCATCGCGGACCAGGACGCCGGGGCACCCAAGTTCAAGGAGTTCCGCGCCCAGAGCGAATCGCACCCGATCGAGCAGACCGGGCGAGAGCTGCGCAAGCTGATGGCGTGGGTCAAGTCACACGACGACGACTACACCGAGGGGACCGCCGCGCGCTGAGCCCGACGGGCCGATTCCGGATCAGGGAGTTCCCGCCGACATCGCCTATCGTGTCTCCACGTGACTTCTGCCAGCACCGGGTTCCGCCCTGATGTCCAGGGGCTCCGAGCGGTAGCCGTCCTCCTGGTCGCGCTCAACCACGCCAACGTGGGTCCGTTCGCGTCCGGTTACATCGGCGTCGACGTCTTCTTCGTCATCTCCGGCTTCCTCATCACCGGGCTGTTGCTGCGTGAGGGGGAGAAGACCGGCGGCATCTCGCTGCTCGGCTTCTACGCCCGTCGCGCCAAGCGCATCCTGCCTGCGGCGACGCTGACCCTGGTCGTCGTCACCGTCGCCGCTGCCGCCCTGCTCAGCCGGGTGGAGGCCGCCGCCACGGCCGAGGACGCGGTCTGGGCCACGTTGTTCGCAGCGAACGTGAAGTTCGGCCACGACGGCACCGACTACTTCGCCCAGGGGACACCCGCCTCACCGCTTCAGCACTTCTGGTCGCTGTCGATCGAGGAGCAGTACTACCTGGTCTGGCCGACGCTGCTCCTGCTCATCTTCTGGCTCGCGCGGCGGCGGGGCGAGCAGCGCGGCGGTCGCGTGCCGCCACCTCCGGCATCGTCGGCGTCCTGCTGACCGCGATCATCGCGTCGGCGACGTACTCGGTCGTCGTCACCGGCAGCAACCCCGTCGGCGCCTACTTCTCGACCTGGGCCCGCATCTGGGAGCTGGCGATCGGCGGCTGGCCGCGGTGGCGGTCCCAGCCGTGCGCAAGTCGCCGGCGATCGCGCTGTCCGTGCTGTCCTGGCTGGGCGTCGCGGCGATCACGTGGGGTGCGATCTGGATCGACGTCGAGGACTTCCCCGGCTGGGTCGTGGGTGTGCCTGTGGTCGGGACCGCGATGCTGTTGCTCGGTGGCTCGAGCGCACTGGCCTTCTGGCCCCAGACTGCGCTGTCGGTCGCTCCCATGCGTCTGATCGGCGACTGGTCGTACTCGTTCTACCTCTGGCACTGGCCGGTGCTGGTCTTCGCGGCCCGGCTCTGGCGTCACCCGCAGGGCTGGGTCGGGATCTTCCTGCTGGTTGTCGCGTTCGCGATCTCCGGGCTCTCGTACCACTACGTGGAGAACGCCTTCCGCAAGGATGTCCAGCACGACAAGACCAGGAACGCCTTGACGCCACGCGCGCGGCACCGTGGGCTCCTGCTCTACCCGCTGGCGACGGCCATGTCCCTGGTGGTGGCCCTCGGAGCGACGTACTACGTCCACCACGCCGACAGTGGACGCACCGGTGCCGCGCTGTCCGTGAACAACTACGGACACAAGCAGGGGAACCGCCTCCCTTCGTTCTCGTCCGACCAGGCGGTCGCGCTCGTGCAGGCGTCGGCGTTGGCGGCCAAGAACGAGGTCGCCATCCCGGAGGACCTGAGCCCCGACCCGCTCGAGCTGAACGACGACGGCGTCGACCTCGGTGACTGCGACTACCTGGTCTGGCCGAAGGAGAAGCTGTGCCCGCGCGGCGACACCGACGGCGACAAGACGCTCGTCCTGCTCGGCGACTCGCACGGCCGGGCCTGGATCCCGGCCCTGGACAGGATCGGTGAGAAGTACGGCTGGAAGACGTACTACTTCGTCAAGCAAGGCTGCACCGGCGCGCAGGTCTACCAGTACAACACCGACAGCGGTGAGCCGGCCGAAGGCTGCATGGAGTTCCGGGACTGGGCGATCGACCAGATCGACCAGCTGCACCCGCAGCTCACGATCATGGCGAGCGATGCGCCGTTCGACATCGCCACCGACGACGGGACGCGCACGCAGGACGACGGACTGATCCGCGACGAGATGGTCAGCGGCACCGTGAAGACCGTCGACATGATCCGGTCGTCGACCGACCGGTCGTGGTGATCGGGACGTGCCGGGGGAGCGCCGTGACCCGGCGCGTTGCCTCACCGGGGACGACGCCGGTCTCGACTCCTGCTCGTCGCGGCGTACCGGCCGTCAGGTGACGATGAACCACGCGTCGCACGAGGCCACGAAGCGGGCCGGGATCGACTTCGTCGACCCCACGCCCTGGTTCTGCGCCTACGACGTGTGCCCGGTCGTGATCGGCTCCGACGTGGCCTACCGCGACCGCGAGCACATCTCCACGGCGTACAGCACCCAGCTGGCCCCGACGTTGGCCGACGCGCTCGACATCGGCTCCGGCGACCCGTCCGCCAGCGCACCCAAGCAGACGTCGAACTGACGCGAGACGCGCGGCGCTGACCGCCCTCCGCGCTGCGTCCGGGTTCTGGTGTCCGCACCGACGGCCGACGTCGGTCGTCTAGACTGAGGCTCGCTCGGGCACGGCGTGGTGCTCCGGCCGCACCGGTGGTCTCCACCGCACGTGGTCGTCGACGGCACCCCACGCCACCTCCGCAGAAGGACTCTTCGTGACCGACACTCCCGTCGCCCCCGCACGCCCCGTCGTCCTGATCGCCGAGGAGCTGTCCCCGGCCACCGTCGAGGCGCTCGGTCCGGACTTCGAGGTGCGCTACTGCAACGGCGCCGACCCCGCCGAGCTGGTCGAGGCCATCGCCGACGTCGACGCGATCCTCGTGCGGAGCGCCACGAAGGTCGACGCCGACGCCCTGGCTGCCGCCAAGCGGCTCAAGGTCGTCGCCCGCGCCGGCGTCGGTCTCGACAACGTCGACGTCAGGCAAGCCACCCAGTCGGGTGTCATGGTCGTCAACGCACCGACCTCCAACATCGTCAGCGCCGCCGAGCTCGCGGTCGGCCTGCTGCTCGCCGCGGCGCGACACATCGCCCCCGCGAGCCAGGCCCTGCGCGGAGGCGAGTGGAAGCGCAGCAAGTACACCGGCACCGAGCTCTACGAGAAGACGCTCGGGATCGTCGGACTCGGCCGGATCGGCGTCCTCGTGGCGCAGCGGTTGTCCGCGTTCGGCATGCGGGTGGTGGCGTACGACCCCTACGTCCAGGCCGGTCGCGCCGCCCAGCTCGGCGTCCGGCTCGTGACGCTCGACGACCTGGTGGCGGAGAGCGACTTCATCTCCGTGCACCTGCCGAAGACGCCCGAGACCGTCGGGCTGATCGGCGAGGAGCAGCTGGCCCGCTGCAAGCCGTCCGCCGTGATCGTGAACGCCGCGCGCGGCGGCATCGTCGACGAGCACGCGCTCTACGTCGCGCTGAAGGAAGGCCGTCTCGCCGGCGCCGGCATCGACGTCTTCGCGTCCGAGCCGTGCACCGACTCGCCGCTGTTCGAGTTCGAGAACGTCGTGGCCACCCCGCACCTGGGCGCGTCGACCGACGAGGCGCAGGAGAAGGCCGGCATCGCGGTCGCCAAGTCCGTCCGACTGGCCCTGAGCGGCGAGCTGGTGCCGGACGCGGTCAACGTCCAGGGCGGGGTCATCGCCGAGGACGTCCGCCCGGGCATCCCGCTGACCGAGAAGCTCGGCCGGATCTTCACCGCCGTGGCCGGCGAGGTCGCGCAGCAGCTCGACGTCGAGGTGCGGGGCGAGATCACCCAGTACGACGTCAAGGTGCTCGAGCTCGCGGCCCTCAAGGGCGTCTTCACCGACGTCGTCGAGGAATCGGTCTCCTACGTGAACGCTCCGCTTCTCGCCGCCGAGCGCGGACTCGCCGTGCGACTGGTGACGGACGCCGAGAGCCCCGACCACCGCAACCTCGTGACGTTGCGCGGCACCCTGGCCGACGGCAGCCAGGTCTCGGTCTCCGGCACCCTGATCGGCATACACCAGCGGGAGCGGCTCGTCGAGCTCAACGGCTACGACGTCGACCTCGAGCCCACCGAGCACCTCGCGTTCTTCACCTACGAGGACCGGCCCGGGATGGTCGGGGCGATCGGCGGTCTGCTCGGTGACGCCGACATCAACATCGCCGGCATGCAGGTGGCCCGCGACCACCGGGGCGGCCACGCGCTGGTGGCCCTCACCGTGGACAGTGCGATCCCGTCCCCGGTGCTCGACGAGATCGCCGAGGTCATGCAGGCGGTGCTCGTCCGGACCGTCGAGCTGACCCAGCCCTGACCCAGCCTGACCCAGCCTGACGGCTAGGTGCGGGCGGCGATCAGGACTGCGGAGTCGAGGGCGACCATGACCTCGACCGTGGTGAACCGCTCGTCGAGGAACCACTGCTGGCGCATCGTGTCGACCCGGCCCTCGTACATCGGCGGCCAGGTCTGGCACGGCGTGAAGTCGTCGAGCACGACCAGGCCACCCGGTCCGAGCAGCTCGGCCACGGCGTCGATCCCACTCTCCTTCGCGTCGCGGACGTCGAGGAAGAGCAGCGAGAACGGGGCGTAGTCGCGCAGCGCGCCCCAGTCACCGGTGATGACCTGGACCCGGGTGTCGTCGGCGAACAGGTCGCTCACGGCTTCGGCGAGGCTGGGGTCGAGCTCGGCCGTCACGATGTCGCTGCCCTCGCGCGCCCCGGTCGACAGCCAGGCCGAACCGACGCCGCACCCGGTCCCGCACTCGCCCAGGCGCCCGGACCGACCTGCGGCCAGCGCCGCCAGCAGCCGCCCGGTCTCGGACCGGCTGGAGGTGACGAAACCCTTGCGGCGCGACAGGTCGAGGGCCGCGGACACGATGGGCGGGACGTCGACGGGGGCGGTCACGGGGCCGAGTCTTCCACAGCGGCTCTGCGGCGGTGACAGGTCTCAGATGACAAGACGATCAGTCAAATCGGTGCCGGACAACGAGATCCGCCTTTAACCTGGTCACATCATGCGGTTTTACGTAGTCATCCTTACCCGCCGCGGCGAGGCCTCCTAGGCCAACTCCTCGCCGCGGAGTCTGGGCGTTGGCCGACCGCGTTGCCGAGGAACCGCACGATGCCGATCGCATTCCGGCCTCCTCTCTCGAACCACTGAGTTGTCGTAGCGCCTACCCGCGCTCCAGCCCACCGTCTCGACGCCCGGTCGACAGCCCTTCTGCGTGGCCTGCGCATCCCGCATGCGAACCCGACCGACGACACACAGACAGAAAGAGCCATCCCGATGTACGACATGTACCCCGAATGGGGTCCGGCCCAGCACGACGAGGACCACCCGGCGCACCCCGCCAACTGGTCAGGTCGCAGCACCACCCTCACCGCTCCCGTGCAGGAGTCGATCGACCTGCGCGACAACGGCGGCGAACGCCCTGACGACAACTAGATGGGCGGTGCCGAGCGACGGAGTCGCCGGCACCGGCTCGACAAGCCACCCGGATGGCGACACGGCTCACTCGTCGAGACGCCGCGTCTGAGACAGTGAGCCGATGAACAGCACGATCACGCTGGCCGTCATCGGCGGCGACGGCATCGGCCCGGAGGTCACGGCCGAGGCCGTCAAGGCGCTCGACGTCGTGGCCGCCGTCGAGGGACTGACCATCGACCGCACCGACGTCACGCTCGGGGCCGAGCACTGGAAGGCCACCGGCGAGGTGCTTCCGGACGACGTCCTGGACGACCTGCGCAGGCACGACGCGATCCTGCTCGGGGCTGTCGGAGGCAAGCCCGGCGACACCAGCCTCCCCGCGGGACTGCTCGAGCGCGGGCTGCTGCTGCGGCTCCGCTTCGAGCTCGACCACTACGTCAACCTGCGGCCGTCGCGCGTCTACCCGGGCGTCCCGACCCCGCTGGCCGACCCGGGCGACGTCGACTTCGTCGTCGTGCGCGAAGGCACCGAGGGCCCGTACGTCGGCAACGGCGGCCGGATGCGCACCGGTACGCCGGCCGAGGTCGCCACCGAGGTGAGCATCAACACGGCGTACGGCGTCGAGCGGGTCGTGCGCGACGCCTTCTCGCGTGCCCAGCGCCGACCCGCGCACCGCCTCACCTGGGTGCACAAGACCAACGTGCTCGTGCACGCCGGCGGGCTGTGGAGTCGCATCGTGGGCGCGCGTGGCCGAGGAGTTCCCGGACGTCGAGGTCGACTACCTGCACGTCGACGCCGCGACGATCCTGCTCACCACCGACCCGGCCCGGTTCGACGTGATCGTGACCGACAACCTCTTCGGTGACATCCTCACCGACCTGGCCGGGGCGGTCACCGGAGGCATCGGGCTGGCGGCGAGCGGCAACATCAATCCCGAGGGAACGGCGCCGAGCATGTTCGAGCCGGTCCACGGGTCTGCGCCGGACATCGCCGGGCGACAGATCGCCGACCCCACCGCCGCGATCCTGAGCACCGCCCTGCTGCTCGACCACCTCGGCCACACCAAGGCGGCCGCCCGGATCGAGCAGGCCGTGGCCGACGACGTGACGGCGAACGCCGGGCGCAGCCGGCGTACCTCCGAGGTCGGGCGACAGCATCTGCTCCCGCCTCTGCCTGAGACGCTGTGAAGTACCTTGTCACCATGACGTCGTCTCACATTGCGATCACCCGCACGAGCGCGCCAGTCGAGGCCGCGCGACGCGACGAGATCTTGGCGAACCCGGGCTTCGGGCAGCACTTCACCGACCACATGTTCGTCGCGGAATGGACCCCCGACGCCGGCTGGCACGACGCCACGATCAAGCCCTACGGCCCGTTCAGCGTCGACCCGGCGAGCTCGGTGCTGCACTATGCGCAGGAGATCTTCGAGGGCACCAAGGCCTACCGGCACGCCGACGGGTCCGTGTGGACGTTCCGGCCCGAGGCCAACGCCGCCCGGATGCAGCGCTCGGCCCAGCGCCTCGCGCTCCCGCAGCTGCCGACGGACGACTTCATCGGCGCCATCGAGGCGCTGGTCTCGGTCGACGCCGACTGGGTGCCGGCAGGTGGCGAGAAGTCGCTGTACATCCGGCCGTTCATGTTCGCCTCGGAGGTGTTCCTCGGCGTACGTCCGTCCAAGCACGTGACGTTCTCGGTGATCTGCTCACCGGCCGGCGCGTACTTCCCCGGGGGCGTGAAGCCGGTGACCATCTGGCTGAGCGAGGAGTACACGCGGGCTGCGCCAGGCGG
This sequence comes from uncultured Actinomycetota bacterium, assembly GCA_963737725.1. Lineage (GTDB taxonomy): Bacteria > Actinomycetota > Actinomycetes > Propionibacteriales > Nocardioidaceae > JANLYC01. The sequence goes on along the minus strand of CAVTTO010000008.1, from coordinate 342,697 downwards.
CACCGGCGCGGCCAAGTGCGGGGGCAACTACGCCGCCAGCCTGATCGCGCAGCAGGAGGCCATCGACAACGGCTGCGACCAGGTCGCCTTCCTCGACGCGGTGGAGCACAAGACCGTCGAGGAGCTCGGCGGCATGAACCTGTTCTTCGTCTACGACGACGGCACGATCGTCACACCCGAGCTGACCGGCTCCATCCTCGAGGGCGTCACCCGATCCTCGATCATGGAGATCGCCGACGAGCTGGGTCACAAGACCGACGAGCGTCTGGTGTCGATCGACGAGTGGCGCGAGGGTGTGTCCAACGGATCGATCACCGAGGTGTTCGCGTGCGGCACGGCTGCCGTGATCACCCCGGTCGGCACGCTGAAGTGGCGTGGCGGCGAGGTCTCGTCGTCGAGCGAGCCGCAGGTGGCGCTCGAGATCCGCGAGCGGCTGCTCGACGTGCAGTACGGCCGTGCGGAGGACAAGCACGGCTGGATGCACCGCCTGGTCTGACGCGGGACTGACCGACTGACCGCCAAACCTGGCGACTCGAGGCACCAAACCTGGCGAGTCGGCGAGTCGCCAGGTTTTGCGTGCCGAGAAGCCAGGTATGGCGTCCGCGGGATGAGACGTTCGGTCCCGCGAACGGGCGACGCCGTGCCAGACTCGGGGCATGGCCCCTCACCACACGATTATCGGCCCCTAGCGCGACGGACATCTCCGCCGCGCTGACCTCTCGTCCGACGGGAGGTCTTTTTGTTTCCCGCGACCCCAGCACAGGCAAGGACCCTCATGCCCGCCCCCGATGGCTTCCACGTCTACGACACGACGCTGCGCGACGGCGCTCAGCAGGAGGGCCTCAACCTCTCCGTCGAGGACAAGCTGCACATCGCGCGTCACCTCGACGACCTCGGCGTGGGCTACATCGAGGGTGGCTGGCCGGGCGCGAACCCCAAGGACACCGAGTTCTTCCGCCGGGCTGCCGACGAGCTGACCTTCGGGAGCTCCACGCTCGCGGCGTTCGGCGCGACCCGTCGTGCCGGCGTGGCAGCTGCTGACGACCCGCTGGTGCGGGCACTGCGCGACTCACGCGCCGAGGTCGTCACGCTGGTCGCCAAGAGCCACGACCGGCACGTCGACCTCGCACTGCGTACGACGCTCGAGGAGAACCTCGCGATGGTGCGCGACACCGTGACGTTCCTGCGGGAGGGCGGGCAGCGGGTCTTCCTCGACGCCGAGCACTTCTTCGACGGCTATCGCGACAACCGGGAGTACGCCGTCGAGGTCCTCCGCGCCGCCGCCGAGGCCGGGGTCGAGGTGGTGGCCCTGTGCGACACCAACGGCGGGATGCTGCCGCCGGAGGTGGCCGACGTGGTCGGCGACGTCTACGACGCCGTCGGCGCGCACGGCGTACGGGTCGGCATCCACTGCCACAACGACACCGGGTGCGCCGTGGCCAACACCCTGTCGGCGGTCGGTGCCGGCGCGACTCACGTGCAGGGCACGCTGAACGGATACGGCGAGCGCACCGGCAACGCCGACCTGGTCGCGGTCGTGGCCAACCTCGAGCTCAAGCTCGGCCACGGTGTGCTGCCCGACGGCAAGCTGCGTGAGGCGACGCGCATCGCGCACGCCGTCGCCGAGGTGACCAACGTGCCGCCCGCGTCCCGCCAGCCCTACGTCGGGGTCTCCGCGTTCACGCACAAGGCCGGCCTGCACGCGAGCGCGATCAAGGTCGACCCCGACCTCTACCAGCACACCGATCCGCAGGGCGTCGGCAACGACATGCGGCTGCTCGTCTCCGACATGGCCGGGCGGGCATCGATCGAGCTGAAGGGCCGCGAGCTCGGCTTCGACCTCGCCAACGACCCCGACCTCGTCACCCGCATCACCGACCGGGTGAAGATCCTGGAGGCGCAAGGTCACACGTTCGAGGCCGCCGACGCGTCGTTCGAGCTGCTGCTGGTCGAGGAGGTCGAGGGCTCCCGGCCGGCGTACTTCGACGTCGAGTCGTGGCGGGTGATCTCGGAGTCGTCGGCGACGGGCGAGGCGTTGTCCGAGGCGACCGTGAAGCTGCGCGCCGGCGGTGAGCGGGTCGTCGTCACCGGCGAGGGCAACGGGCCGGTCAACGCGCTGGACGAGGCGCTGCGCCGCGCGATCGGCCAGGCGTTCCCCGAGCTGAGCAAGCTCGAGCTGATCGACTACCGGGTGCGCATCCTCGACCAGGGCCACGGCACCGACGCCGTGATCCGGGTGCTCATCGAGACCGCCGACGACCGCGGCTCGTGGGTCACCGTCGGCGTGGGCCACAACATCGTCGAGGCGTCCTGGAGGGCTCTCGTCGACTCCGTGACCTACGGTCTGCGCCGCGCCGGCGTGTGACGGAGCACAATTCAGCCATGCCGCTGCGCACGAAGAAGACCTGGTTCGGAGTCGTGCTCGACTCGTCCGACGGAGTCGCGCTCGCGCACTTCTACGCCGACCTGCTCGGGTGGCAGATCTTCAGCGAGGGGAACGGCGGCGCCGCCGTCGCTCCGTCGGAGGACGCCGGGTACAACCTGGCCTTCGAGACCGAGCAGCACTACCGGCGCCCGGTCTGGCCGACCGTCGAGGGCGAGCCGCAGATGCAGATGCACCTCGACATCGAGGTCGACGACCTGGAGGAGGCGGTCGCGTTCGCGCTGGGCGTCGGCGCCGAGGAGGCGGAGTTCCAGCCGCAGGAGACCGTGCGGGTCATGCTCGACCCCGCCGGCCATCCCTTCTGCCTCTACCTCGACACGTCGGACTGATCTTCGAGGGCCAGGTCGCAGGTGGCGAGCAGGCGTTCGCGCAGGACGGCCGACCGGGCGGCGAAGTCGCGCTGGTGGGCGACGTAGGCCTGCTTGCCCTCGGCAGTCTCGATCCTGATCGGTTCGACGCCCAGCTCGCGAAGGTCGTACGGCGCGGCCTGCATGTCGACCTGCCGGACGTCGCGCGCCAGCGCGAAGCAGTCCGCCACCAGCTCCGAGCTCGTCAGCGGAGCGAGCTTGTACGCCCACTTGTAGGTGTCCATCGCGGCGTGCAGACACCCGGGCTGGTCGAGCGCGCTGCTGCGACTCGCGCGTCGGCTGCAGCACGTTGAGCGGCCGGGCCGGGGCGGTGAAGAACCGGAAGGCGTCGAAGTGGGTGCAGGTGATCCGGTGCGACTCGACCACCTCGTCCGTCCCCGCCGACCCGAGTCGCAAGGGGTATGCCGCATGGCGCACCTCGTCGGGCGACTGCCGGTAGACCATCGCCCACTCGTGCAGCCCGAAGCAGCCGAGCATCGGCCGGCCGGGACGCGGTCGCCGTCAGCAGGTCGCGGATCCACGTGATCTGTTCGCGGCGCTCGATCACGACCGCTGGGTCGACACGCGCAACGCCACTCGAGACGTCATACCCGCGACGACCCTCGAAGTCGCCGCACGTCACCGGTCAGCTCGACCCCGAGCCCCGGGTGCCAGCGCCGCAGCGCCGCGGGTCGGTAGGAGTAGTAGGTGAAGAGGAAGTCCTCGACCGGATGCGCGATCCCGTGGCGGCGGCGTTCGAGGTGCGGCCCCACCCACGCGTCGACCCGCGCTGCGTGCATCGACGCACGCGCTCGCCACACCGGTTCGGTGAGGCGCGTGAGCGTCGCCGTGGCGGACTCGGGCATGGTGTGAGCCAATCACACCGGCCGAGGACGACGCGCGCGGACACCGTAGGCTCACACCTTGTGAGAATCGCGCGCTTCACGACCGGTGACGAGCCCCAGTACGGCGTCGTGGGAGGAGCCGATGGGGACGAGATCGTCGCCTCGGTCGTCGGCGACCCGCTGTACGCCGGTGTCGAGCTGACCGGGGAGCAGGTGCCGCTCGTCGACGTCCGGCTGCTGGCCCCCGTCATCCCGCGCAGCAAGGTGGTGTGCATCGGCCGCAACTACGTCGCACACGCCGAGGAGCTCGGCCACGACGTGCCCGAGGAGCCGCTCGTCTTCCTCAAGCCCAACACGTCCGTGGTCGGCCCGGGCGACCCGATCGTCTACCCGCGACAGAGCTCGAACGTGCACTTCGAGGGCGAGCTCGGCATCGTGATCGGGCGGATCTGTCGCGACGTCCCGCCGGAGCGGGTCTCCGACGTGATCTACGGCTACACGGTCGGCAACGACGTCACCGCACGCGACCTCCAGGAGACCGACGACCAGTGGGCTCGCGCGAAGGGATTCGACTCGTTCTGCCCGCTCGGACCGTGGATCGAGACCGACCTCGACCCCTCGGGGCTGTCGGTGCGCACCGAGCTCAACGGCGAGCTCAAGCAGGACGGCACGACCGCGCTGATGATCTTCGACGTCCCGACGGTCGTCTCCTACATCACGTCCTTCATGACCCTGCTCCCCGGCGACGTCGTGCTCACCGGTACGCCGGCCGGGGTCGGTCCGATGCAGGTCGGTGACGACGTCTCTGTCACCGTGGAAGGCATCGGCACGCTGACGAACAAGGTGGTTTCCCGTGACTGACAGTCGTGACGGAGCCGACGCCCCCGTCGAGGTGCTGGGCGACGTCGCACCCGACCAGGTGCGGCTGCGGTTCGCCCCGTCGCCGACCGGGTACCTGCACGTGGGCAACATCCGTACGGCGTTGTTCAACTGGGTCTTCGCGCGTCACTTCGGCGGCACCCTGGTGCTGCGGATCGAGGACACCGACGAGGCCCGCAACACCGAGGACGGTCTCGCGTCGGTGCTCGAGTCGCTGCGTTGGCTCGGCATCGACTGGGACGAGGGCCCCGAGGTCGGTGGCGACCACGGGCCGTACCTGCAGACCCAGCGGGCCGAGAGCCATGCCGAGGTCGCCGAGAAGCTCCGAGCCGCCCGGCACGCCTACCACTGCTACTGCTCCCAGGACGAGCTCGAGGAACGCCGCGAGATCGCCCGCAAGGAGGGCCGCACGGCCGGGTACGACGGCCACTGCCGGGAGCTGACCGACGAGCAGGTCGCCGAGTTCCGCCGTGAGGGTCGCAAGCCGGTGCTCCGGTTCCGCATGCCCGACAGGCCGATCACGTTCACCGACCTGGTCCGCGGAGAGGTGACCTTCCTCCCCGAGCACGTGCCCGACTACGTCCTCGTCCGGGCCAACGGCCACCCGCTCTACACCCTGGTGAACCCGGTGGACGACGCGATGATGGGGATCACGCACGTGCTGCGCGGCGACGACCTGCTGTCGTCGACGCCACGGCAGGTCGCGTTGTACGACGCCATGCAGGAGATCGGTGTCGGCTCGGGGCCGCCCCGGTTCGGTCACCTTCCCACGGTCATGGGCGAGGGCAACAAGCGGATGTCGAAGCGCGACGCCGGCTCCGGCCTGGTCGAGTACATCGAGCGCGGCTTCCTCCCGGAGGGCGTGCTGAACTACCTCGCACTCCTCGGCTGGGGCATCGCCGACGACCGCGACGTGTTCACGATGGCGGAGATGATCGACGTCTTCGACATCCGCCGGGTCAACCCGAACGCCGCCCGTTTCGACCTGAAGAAGTGCGAGGCGATCAACGCCGCGCACCTGCGGATGCTCTCGGTCGACGAGCTCGCCGACCGCGTGATCCCGTACCTGCAGGCTGCCCAGCTGCTCGGCGAAGAGGTCACGCCCGAACGACCGCGAGACCTTGTCGGCGGCCGCGCCGCTGATCCACGAGCGGATGACGACGCTGGCCGAGTCGGTCGGCATGATCGGCTTCCTCTTCGTCCCCGACGAGGCGTTCCGCATCGACCCCGCCGACGAGGCCAAGCTGCTCGACGAGTCCGGCCGCCAGGTCGTCCAGACGGCGTACGACGCGGTGAGCGGGTTGCGACACCTGGGACACGCCCTCGATCGAGGCGGCCCTGCGCGCGTCCCTGATCGAAGGCCTCGGGCTGAAGCCGCGCAACGCGTTCGGGCCGGTCCGGGTGGCGATCACCGGGCGCCGCGTCTCGCCTCCCCTGTTCGAGTCGATGGAGCTGCTCGGACGGGAGCGCTCGCTCGCCCGGCTGGCCGCGGTGACCGAGCCGAACTGAGCGGATGACCGACGAGGGTGGACCGGCGCCGCAGCCGATGGATCCGGGGCCGCCGACCGGGCCTCCCGTGCCCGGTCTCGGTCCGCCACCCGGTTACGTCGTCGAGCCGCCGACGGGACAGCCCTATCACCGGCTGGTGACCCGCCCGCGTCCGTGGTGGCGCGCCGTCGGTGCGCTGGCGCTCGGCACCCTCGGGTTGCTCCTGGGGCCGCTGATCGTCGTGCTCGTCGCCGTGCTGGGCGCGAAGCTGCTCGGCCGGTCGCTCTCGTTCGACCTCACCGACGAGCTCACCGCAGGCGAGATGTTGGTGCTCAACCTCGGACTGGCGCTGCTCATCCCGCTGTCGGCCCTGAGCTACCGCCTCGTCTACCGACGATCGCCGCGCTGGCTGTCCTCCCTGCGCCCGGGCCTTCGCGGTCGCTGGCTGCTGCTGTGCGTGGGGATGGCCTTCGCGGTCTGGTCGCTGCTCCTGCTCCTCGGAACGGCCGGTGCCGCCGCGCAGCGCGAGGCTCCCATCGACAGCGCCGTCATCTGGTTCATCGTCGTCGTGATCGTGACGACGCCCTTGCAGGCGGCCGGCGAGGAGTACCTCTTCCGCGGCCTGGTGCTGCAGGCGCTGGGCTCGACCCGGCTGCCCACCTGGGTCTGCTGTGTGGTCTCGGCGGCGTTGTTCGCCACCGCCCACGGACAGTTCGACCCGCCGCTGTTCGCCGACCGGTTCGTGCTCGGGGTCGTGTTCGCCTTCCTGGTGGTCAAGACCGGCGGCCTCGAGGCGAGCATCGCCGTCCATACGGTCAAGAACATCGCCGGCCTGATCCCGGCCGCCCTGCTCGACGACGTCTCCGAGACGCTCGACCCCGAGGGTGGGATCACCTGGCTCCCGGTGACGGTCGACGTCGTCCTGCTGGCCATCCTCGTGCCGTGGATGCTGAGGATCTGCCGGTCGCGCGTACGCCGCGGAGAGATCTCCACGTCGTACTCCGGGCAACCCATCGGAACCAGCTGACGCGTGGCAACTTTCCGGTCGCGGGCGCATCCAGGATGCGTTTTGGAGCAGACGGACCCGCTCCGGTATCGTCTCCCCTCGGCATTCGAACGGAGCTCCGGCTCGCTGCTCGGACGCCGTGCTTCAACCATGGGGTATGGGGTAATTGGCAGCCCGACTGGTTCTGGTCCAGTTAGTCTAGGTTCGAGTCCTAGTACCCCAGCGATGAGAGACCTGGAGGAAACTCGAGGACTCTTGTCCACTCGATGGCCCCGTTGTGTAGTGGCCTAGCACGCCGCCCTCTCAAGGCGGTAGCGCGGGTTCGAATCCCGTCGGGGCTACCATCGATCGAGGGCCTCCGGCCTGTCCGTCTGACAGGCCGGAGGCCCTTGTTCATCGCTCGTCCGCATCGCCGGTCCGAGGTCGCGACAAAAGACGCGATCGACCCATCCGGGTGATGCGACAGCTTGCCGGCATGGCCCGTCCGGGTGGCCTGGCATGGCCTGGTTCGGCCAATCCGTCACCGTGTGTAAGATGTGTATCGCACACCGTCATGATGCGTCCGATCAGCGGAATCTCGGCACTGACAAGAGGCGGTGTTTGCGCGGGTTTGTCGTGTGACATGCGCCACATCGACCCCCGATCGGGTGGTACCGGAACGTACGAGTCGTCCCCTTACACGCCGAGGTCAGCCCCCATCGAACTCGGCATGTCATCAGGATTGCGCGGTTTGCCGGGTGTCAGAACCCCTTGCAAACAAGGGGTAAGGTCGCGCCTCATGTCTGACGCCACCCCTCGTGCCCCACGACCCTCACACCGCCGTCCACCCCGCAGTCTCAGCCGTCGCGGCTTCCTTGTCGCCGGCGCTGCCGGAGCAACCGCGATCGCCATTCCGAGCATCTCGTCCGCAGGGACGGGATCGAACGGTGCCGCTGGTGCCGGCCGCGTCGGGACCGCGCTCCCGATGGTGAAACCCATCTCGTCGCGACGTGCCTACCGCGCCTTCGGCGTGTGCTCCCACCCGAACTTCGGAACCACGGTGTACAAGAACACGACGGACTGGATGGACGCTCTCGCCAAGACCGGCGCGTCCTACTTCCGCGGCCTGTACGCCGACAGCATCTACCGCCACCAAGACCACCACCGCCAGCGCGCGCCAGCCCACGGATCCAGTGGGGCATGACGGTCTGCCCCGAGGACTGGAGCGCTCACCGACGCCGGCCTGATCAAGCGCATCAACCACATCGCCGACAACGCCGCCGACGTCTGCCTGTACATCGAGGGCGTGAACGAGCCCAACCACGAGCGCGACGGCAGCAAGGCGCCGAGCGACTGGGTCCAGCGCACCATCCAGAAGCAGCGGATCATCTGGAACACCGTCAAGAGCAACCCCAAGCTCAGCCACGTCAAGGTCGTCGGCCCTTCGCTGCACGCGGTCGTGGCGACCGAGGCCGACTACGCCGCGCTCGGCCGCGCCGGACTCGCCAACTACATGGACTTCGCCGGCCTGCACCGCTACCCGAACGGCCAGTACCCGGACTTCTTGTTCGACGAGAAGTTTGCCTGGGTCAAGAAGTATTGGGGCGGCAAGCGGGTCTGGATCACCGAGACCGGCTACTCGAACGGCATCGCCGCCAGACGGCGCGAACCCGGTGCCGGAGGACATCAGCGCGCGGTACGCCCCCTCGGCGCTGCTCGAGGCCGTCGACCGCGACTGCAAGGTCACCTGGTACGAGCTGCTCGACGACCCGGACTCCGGTGCCAAGAACGTGCGGGAGAGCAACTTCGGCATGTTTACGACGGAGACGCCTCGCCGGGCCGTTCCGCCCCAAGCCGGTCGTCGCGTCGATGCGACAGATCCTCGACACGTTGCGCGACGACGGTCTCGGCTACAGCCCGAAGGAGATCCCGCTGCGGATCACCTCGGCGGCGAATGACCTGCGGACGACGGTGACGGCCAAGCGCGACGGCACCGCGACCGTCTTCCTGCGTCGTTCGTTGCCGTGCTGGAACACCAAGACCCACAAGCGCATCGACGTCCCGTTCGTCGATGTCAAGATCGAGAGCTCGAAGGGTGTGCAGACGGTCCGCGTCGACGACGTGGTCCGCGCCGTTCAGCTCTGACCGTCAGCCGGAGGTCTGCTGCATCAGTCGCCAGTCGGGTTGCAGGGTCGGCTCGGTGCGCAGGCCCATCCGCCGTCGGGTGACCTGCCACAGCACGACGTACGTCGCCACGGTGACGACGGCTGCTGAGGCACCGAGCCCGACCGCACCGACGGTGACGGCAAGCAGAGCTCCGGCGACGACACGGACTGCCAGGGCGCTCCAGGTCACGCTCGCCACGACCCCTTCGTGGCGCGACATGGTCAGGGCGACCCCGCTGAGACCGGCGACCACGGCGCCGAGGCTTCCGAGGGTGAGCAGGACGAGCACCGGCCACCCGTCCGCGAAGCCTGGCCCGTAGACCCGGTCGAGCAGCGGCGCGGGCACCAGAAGCATCGGGATCCAGCCGATCGCGGTGAAGACGGTGCCCAGCGTCGCGGCGGTCCGCAGCAGTCGCTCGAGGACGGCGTCGTCCCGCTCGGCCAGGCGTGAGATCACGGGCGAGAGCACGAGCGTGATCGCCCCGAGCGGGACGACGAGCAACGACGCGAGGCGTTGGGCGGCGCCGAACATCGACGCGTCCGCGCGGCTGAGCAGCAGTGCGGCGAGCCAGACCTCGGCGACGCCGTTGAGGTACCCGCTCAGCAGGTTGCTGGCGAACCGCCAGTGCCGGGCCACGACCGTCCGAACGGCAGCCGCTGTCACACGGGGCGCGGCCACACCTCGCCATACGCCGGTGACCCACCCACGTGCCAGGGCGACCGGGAGGCCGAAGCCGAGCGCCAGGGCCGCCACCGCCGCGCTCAAGCCGGCGTCGGGGGACGCGAGCAACAGGCCGGCCAGCAGGACTGCCTGACAGCTCCCGACCAGGGCTCCACCGAGCATGCCCTCCATCAGGCTCGCGAGCCGGACGTGGCCGAACCCCCGCAGGTAGCTGGCCCAGAGCTTCTGGTGGCCACCGAGCCAGACCAGCAAGCCCATCGAGACGGCGAGGACGGCGCGGTCACCGGGGCCGAGCCCGGGGCCACCGCGAAGCTGGCGCCGGCGGTCAGCACGCTCAGCGTCGGCAGCAGCACCCATGAGGCCACCCGGACGTCCCGGCGCAGGTCGCGAAGGCCGTCGACGTCGTCGCGTCGCATCCGAGCCGCCTCACGGAGGCCGCCACGGTGCACGCCGAGGAGTCCGAGCTGGCCGAGCACGGTCGAGACGGTGACGCACACGACGAAGTAGCCGAAGTCGTCGTGCAGCAGCCGTGCCGCGCACGCGTTGACCACGAAGTAGGCCGCCATCGTGATGCCGTACGAGACAGCGACCCAGCCGAACGCGAGCCCGACCGACCTCCCAGTCCGGGCCGGTCCGTCATCACGGCGCGTCGGCACTCCGTGATGCTATGCGGGACGGACCAGCGGTGATCGTCGGTTTCGAACAATCCGGGCGAGGTCGCTGGCTACGTCTCGACAACGTGGCGCAGCCCCGTGGTCCCGGTCCGCACGTCGCGCTCGTGGGCGCCGCTCGCTGCGGGACGACCTACCTCGCGGCCCAGCTGGCGAGCCACCCGCTGATCGACCCGGGTGCGATCAAGGAGCCGAACTACTTCAGCCGGGAGTTCGAGCGCGGCCGCGACTGGTACGACGACCTCTACCAACCTGCCGAGGAAGGACTGCTGCGCCTGGACGCCAGCACCTCACTCACCGTCCCGCAGTTCCCACTGGCTCTGGGTCGGCTGCAGGAGTCGTCGGCGGACGCCTTCATCGTGTACGTCGTGCGCGATCCGGTCGAGCGCGCGGTGTCCCACTACCTCTACCTCCGGCACTACTTCCACGCGGAGGACGCGGCGACGTTCGGCGCAGGGCTGGCCACCAACCCCATCTACGAGGGCACGAGCGACTACGCGCACTGGCTCGCGCGCATCACCGACCTGTTCCCTTCGGAGCGCGTGCTCGTCATACCGTTCCCGTTGCTGAAGGGCACCGAGCCTGTCGTCGCCCCGGTCGTCTTCGACCAGCTGGGGCTTCCGGTGATGGAGATCCCCGAGAGCGCCATCCGGCACCGCAACGACGTGGTCGCGTTCAAGCATCCGATGTACCGGACGGCGTACCGGCGCATCCGCGCGACCCGGCTGTACCCCTGGGCGCGACGCCACCTCGGCCGGGACCGCGTCCGGCGGATCCGGGCCGCGGTCACCCGCCAGGCGACGCTGCCCACGATGGCGGAGGCATTGGACACCTGCACCGACGACCAACGCGATCAGCTCGAGGGTCTCGAGCGCCGAAGCCGCGAAGCAGTGCGCGACGTCCTCGCCGAGCAGGACCGCCGCACCGGGCTCCGGTGGGAATCGGCCTGGCAGCCGAGCGGATCGGACTGAGCTGCGCAGAGTCCTGCGCTTGCTCCTGAGAAATGTCAGGCTGTCGCCGTGGACTACACGAAGCTCGGACGCAGCGGGCTCACCGTGTCACGGCTGTGCCTGGGCACGATGAACTTCGGCCGGGTCCTCGACGAGGGGGAGTCGCACAAGCTCCTCGACGTCGCGGCCGACGCCGGCATCACCTACATCGACACCGCGAACACCTACGGCTGGCAGGAGTACAAGGGCCGGACCGAGGAGATCCTCGGCAGCTGGTTCGCCGCGGCCCCGTCCCGGCGCGAGGCGCACCGTGCTCGCGACCAAGGTCTACCAGTCGATGGGGCAGAGCCCGAACGACGAAGGACTGTCCGCTCGCAACATCGTGCGGCACTGCGAGGGCTCACTGCGGCGGTTGCAGACCGACCACATCGACGTCTACCAGATGCACCACGTCGACCGGTCGGTGCCGTGGGACGAGATCTGGCAGGCGATGGAGCAGCTGGTGGCAGCCGGCAAGGTGCTCTACGTCGGTAGCTCGAACTTCGCGGGCTGGGACGTCGCCCAGGCGATGGAGACCGCCCGGGCGCGCCACTTCTTCGGACTGGTGAGCGAGCAGTCCGTCTACAACCTGTGCCAGCGGTCGATCGAGCTCGAGGTGATCCCGGCCTGTCAGGCGTACGGCGTCGCGCGTGGTGCCCTGGAGCCCGCTTGAACGGTGGAGTTCTCAGCGGCGCCGCGACGACCGACCGACGCGGTCGCGTTCCCATGAGCCACGGCCGACGGCGTACGCCGAGAGCCACCGTGACCAGCTCGCGGCCTGGCACGGACTGTGCGAGGACGCCGGTCTGGCACCGGCGGAGGCTGCCCTCGCCTGGTTGCTGCACCGTGAGGGTGTGACCGCGCCGATCATCGGCCCGCGCACGCAGGAGCAGCTCGACGGAGCGGTGCGGGCGCTGTCCCATCAGCTCGACGCGGTCATGCTGGCGCGGCTCGACACGATCTTTCCCGGTCCCGGAGGTCCGGCTCCGGAGGCGTACGCATGGTGACCGGTACGTGTGGTCACGGACCCGGCGGTGCCTCGTGCGCGTGATCACGGTCATCGCGCACCCCGACGACGAGGTGCTCGGCTGCGGCGCCACCATGGCGCGCCTGGTCGACGAAGGACACGAGGTGCGCGTCCTGCTGTCCTTGCGGCGGAGCGATCCCCGCGGCGTGGAGCACTGGGACCGGATCCTCGAGGACTTCGCCGCAGCCTGCGCCGTCGTCGGCGTCGAGCCGGTGTACGCCGACCCGCTGCTGGAAGAGAGCTCGGCCGACTACGACGTCCGATCGCTGCACGAGGTCGTGCTCCCGCACGTGGAGTGGGCCGACACGGTCTTCACCCACTGGCAGGGCGACGTGCACCAGGTGCACCGCACCGTCTCGCGCTCGGTGGAGGTCGCGACGCGGCCGTTTCGTCGGCGGCGCAACGTCTACCTCTTCGAGGCGCCGACCTCGACCGACCAGCCCTTCGGGCAGGGCTTCGCGCCGCAGATGTTCGTGCCCGTCGACGAGTCCCAGGCCCGGCGCAAGCTCGACGCGATGAGCCGCTACTCCACGGAGGCCGCTCCGGGCCGGCGAGTCGAGGACCTCGAACGCCGGATGCGGCTGCGCGGCGCCGAGATCGGCGCCGAGTACGCCGAGGCGTTCATGGTCGCGCGGCAGTTCCACTGGGCGACCGCCGGCGACTGACGGCGCGACCAGGTGCGCATCCTGCACGTCTCCGAAGTCGCCATCGGCGGCGTCGCCACCCTGCTCCGAGGGTTCGTGGCCGAGCAGCTGCGGCGTGGGGACGACGTACACGTCCTGGCGCCGGCTGACCTGTCGATCGCAGCGCCCCGGACGGACTGGCAGCTCCGACGCAGACGGCCGTGGTCCTGGTGGGCGGCTGCCAGGACGCTCGACGAGGTCTGCCGGCGGGTGCGCCCGGACGTGGTCCATCTGCACTCGTTCGTCGCCGGTGCGGTCGGGCGCTCGCCGATTTCCCGCGTGTACGCCGAGCACGCCGTCGTCTACCAGCCGCACAGCTGGAACTACGACGCGGCACGTTCTCGGATCCAGGCGCGCGTGCTGGCGGGCTGGGAGCGACGAGCCTCGACGCGGTGCGACGTCGTCGCCGTCAACTGTGACGACGAACGAGTCGAGGGAGAACGGCACGGCATCGAGACACCGACGCGCGTCGCCGGCATCCCGATCGACACCGAGCACTTCCGCCCCGTCGACGATGCGCTCCGCGCCGAGCGACGTCGGGGACTTGGGCTCGGTGACCGCCGGATCATCACCTGCCTGGCCAGCCTGTGCTGGCAGAAGGGGCAGGACCGGCTGCTCCGTGCGTGGGAGCAGGCGCCGATCGCGGACACCGACCTCGTGCTGGTCGGGGGAGCGGAGGGTCCGTACCTGCGCCGGGTCGCGGTGGACGCGCTTCGGGAGCTCGCGCCGCTTCAGTGGGGCCGCACGATCCACAGCGTGGGGCACCAGGCCGACGTGCTGCCATGGCTGCAGGCCTCGGAGCTGCTGGCCCAGCCGTCACGCTACGAGGCCTTGGGGGTCGCGGTCGCCGAGGCGCTGGCGTGCGGCGTCCCGGTCGTGACGTTCGAGGTGAACGGATCCCGGGAGGCGCTCATGTCCGGACCTGAGCATGCCGCCGGCTCCGTGGTCCCCCAGGGCGACGTCGACGCGTTCCTCGAGGCGTGCCGGACGCGGATCGAGACGAGTGGACCCTCTCGGGCGGCGGAGCGCTCGGCCGCACGCGAGCGGGCCCTACGCCTGTTCGCGACGGACGCCGTCATCGACCGGCTGGATCTCGCCTACGAGCACGCCCTCGGGTCGGCGGCAGCGCGACGCCGGACCTGACGTCCGCGTGTCAGACCCGCGGACGTCGAGAGCCCGTCGCGAGCGATCAGTAGGCGCCGCGGGCTCGCACCACGGCTGCAGGCGTGCGAGCCAGGATCGTCAGGTCGAGGCCGAGCGACCAGCGCTCGACGTACGTCTCGTCGATCGCCATCATCTCGAGCAAGGTCATCTCGCTGCGCCCGGAGACCTGCCACAGCCCGGTCAACCCGGGTCGGACGCGTGCGCGCGCGGCGATGGCGGTCGCCGGGAGCTCCTCCACGCTCGGCAGCTCGAGTGGCCTCGGCCCGACCAGCGACATGTCGCCGCGGATCACGTTCCACAGCTGAGGCACCTCGTCCAGGCTGGCGCGGCGCAAGGGCGCACCGACGTGCGGCACCAGCCGCGGGTCGCACGTCAGTCGTCGGTACCGCGCCCACTCGTCGCGAGCCACCGGGTCTTCGCGGACCAGCGCCTCGATCCGACGATCCGAGTCGGGCCGCATCGTGCGCAGCTTGTAGAGAGAGAAGACGCGGCCGTCGCGACCGGAGCGTTGCTGCCGGTAGAGCATCGGCCCCGGGCTGAACACCCAGACGAGCAGCGCGCAGCCCAGGAGGACCGGGAGCATCAGGAGCAGCAGCGGTGTGGCGACCAGGAGGTCGATCACCCGCTTGGCCGCTCCACCATGGCCGAGCATCGAGTTCGGTCCCTACGCCGCGCCGAGGGCGTCCGCCGCCGCGTTCAGCTGCGCGGTCGGCCGAGCGGAGTACCAGCGCAGTGTCGAGTCCAGCGACTCCTCGAAGCTGGTGAACGTGAGCGTCCCGAGGGTGTCCTCGAGGCCTCGCGTGTCCGCGACCAGGTGCGTGTCGGGCGTCTCGCCGCGACGCATCGGCAGGTGCACGATCTTGGACCGGTGCCCGAACGCTGCTTGCACGGCCTTGGCGATGTCCAGCACCGAGATGGGGACGCCGCGGCCGAGGTCGACTGCCGCGCCGTCGTAGTCGCTGCGGAGGAAGTCCACCGTCAACCGTGCGAGGTCCTCGGCGAAGATCATGTCGACGGTCTGCAGTCCGTCGCCGTACACGGTCAGCGGCAGTCCGCACATCGCCTGCACGGCCAGCGTCGGCACGAGCTTGCGGATCGGGCCGAGCGACTGACGTGGGCCGTAGGCGTTGAAGTAGCGCAGTGACGGGATGCGGATCGCGCCGCTCTCGGCGTACAGCTCGGCGAACTGCTCCGCGGCGTACTTCGTGATCGTGTAGGTGTTGCGCCACACGTTCGGCTTGGACGGGTAGAACACGGCGGGCACGTCGCGGTCGAGTGCCGCCTCGAAGACGCTGACGGCGCCGCAGACGTTGCCGACGATGGCAGCCTGCACGTCGTCGTCCAGCTCGGACGTCCCGAGCATCCCGGCAAGGTGGTAGACCTCGTCGGCGCCGTCGAACGCACGCCGCAGCGCGACCGGATCCAGGATGTCGCCCCGCACGACACGGACGGCGTCCAGTCCCGAACGTCGCGTCGCATTCCTCCGATGTCGGCCTTCAGGTCGAAGACCGTCACGTCGTCGCCCCGTCTCAGCAGGTCGCTGACGATGGTGCTGCCCAAGAATCCCTGTCCGCCCACGACGATCGCGCGCATGACTCGTGCCTCCCCTTGTGTGCCCCCGGGGATCAGACGAATCGGGCGGGCCGGTGCATCTGCCCCTACTTTCCCCGATGTTCTGTGTGCGGTATGAGGCCTGCAATGGCACGTGCGGAGCATTTGCCGTGGTCACACCGACTCGCCCCGCCGTGTCCGATGACGCGTCGTCGGCAGGTGGTTGCTCTGCGTCAATCCATGGGCCAGACCCCACCTCCACGGCCATGTCCGAAAGCCGCGAGGTCTTGTCGGTGGCGTGGTGTTTGATGGAGCACGTGAACAGCCCGACGACCACCGACAGCGGCCAGATCGTGCGCGACGCCGACCGGTGCTACCGCGCGGTGCAGGGACGCGACCGGCGCTTCGACGGGGTCTTCTACACCGGCGTCCGCACGACCGGCATCTACTGCCGGCCGTCCTGCCCCGCGACCACGCCGCAGCGCAAGAACGTCACGTTCTTCGTCACCGCGGCCGCAGCGCAGGGTGCGGGGTTCCGGGCCTGCCGGCGTTGCCGGCCCGACCTGACGCCGGGGTCGCCCGAGTGGGACGTCAAGGCCGACGTCGCCGGTCGCGCGATGCGGATGATCGCCGACGGCGTCGTCGAGCGCGACGGGGTCGAAGGACTCGCGTCGCGGTCCGGCTACACGTCGCGCCACCTCAACCGGCTGCTCAGCGAGCAGCTCGGCGCAGGACCGCTCGCGCTGGCACGCGCGCAACGGGCCCACACCGCGCGCATCCTGATCGAGACGACCGAGATGGGCTTCGCCGACGTGGCCTTCGCGGCGGGCTTCGCCAGCGTGCGGCAGTTCAACGCGACCATCGCCGAGGTCGTACGACGCCACGCCGACCCAGCTGCGGCACGCGCGCCGGTCGCGACGCGGAGGTGCGCCCGCGCCGGCCGCGGGGCCGGGTCTGGTGACGGTCTCGCTCGCGGTGCGTGAGCCGTTCGACGCGACTGCGCTGCTGACCTTCCTCGCCGATCGCGCGGTCGACGGGATCGAGTCGATGGGCGAGACCGCCGACGGCCGCTTGACCTACAGCCGCACGATGCGACTTCCCCACGGGCACGGGACGGTGACCCTGACGCCGGACGACGACCACGTCGTGTGCGAGCTCGGTCTGTCCGACCTGCGCGACCTCGCGTCGGCCGTCGAGCGGTGCCGGCGGCTGCTCGACCTCGACGCCGACCCGATTGCGATCGACGAGCACCTGTCCAGCCGACCCGGTGCTGCGGCCGCGCGTGCTGGAGCGTCCAGGACTTCGGGTGCCCGGTCATGTCGACGGTTTCGAGGTTGCGGTGCGTGCCGTCATCGGGCAGCAGATCTCGGTGGCCGGGGCGCGCACGATCGCGGGACGTCTGGTCGCGTCGTACGGCGAGCGCATCGCCGACGGCGGCGTGCTGACCCACGTGTTCCCGACCGCTGACGCGATGGCCTCGGCCGACCCTGACCTTCTCCCGATGCCGCGTGCGCGGGGTCGAGCCCTGGTCGGACTTGCCGCAGCCGTGGCGGAGGGGCGCGTCGTTCTCGACCGGAGTGCCGACCGCGCCGACGTGCGCGATGCGCTGCTGGGACTGCCCGGCATCGGACCCTGGACCGCCGACTACATCGCCCTGCGGGCGCTCGGCGACCCCGACGTCTTCCTGCCGACCGACCTCGGAGTCCGGCACGGTCTCGAGCGGCTCGGCCTCGACCCGCGCGAGGCGGCGAGCCACAGCGACCGCTGGCGGCCGTGGCGCTCCTACGCCCTCCTCCACATCTGGTCCGCCGACTTGCCAAGAATCGCGCCCCCACTCGCCAACAACGGTGCCCCGACCCGCCAGGAACTGCGTGCCGAGCCGCCGACCACCGAACCCCCGATGAACGAGGAGAACTGAGATGACCGCCACCATGGTGATGACGTCACCGGTCGGACCCCTGGAGCTGCGCAGCGACGGGACCGCACTGACCCTGCTGCACTTCCACGACGAGATGCCTCCGCAGACGGGCGACAACGGGGAGTCCGACCCCGTGCTCGTCGAGACCCGGCGTCAGCTGGAGGAGTACTTCGCGGGCGACCGCGAGGACTTCGACCTGCCGCTGAGGGGAGCCGGCACCGACTTCCAGCAGCGCGTCTGGGAGCAGCTGCGCGAGATCCCGTTCGGGAAGACAGCGTCGTACGGCGAGATCGCCAGTCGGCTCGGGATGCAGCCTGGCGCCTCCCGCGCCGTCGGTCTGGCCAACGGCGCGAACCCGCTGGCGATCGTGGTCCCGTGCCACCGGGTCATCGGGTCCGACGGGTCACTGACCGGGTATGCCGGGGGACTGGAGCGCAAGCGCTACCTGCTCGGCCTCGAGTCCGCCAAGGACACCCTCTTCGCCTGACCGGACGAGCTCGCTGGTCAGCTTTCGACAGCTCGACAGCCGATCGAGGGACTATTCGCCGGCGCGACGGAGCGACTCGCTGAGGCGTTCCGCGGCGGCGAGCACGGCCGGGGCATGCATCCGCCCCGGCTGCCGGGTCATCCGCTCCAACGGGCCGGACACCGAGACGGCCGCGATCACCTTGCCGGACGGCGACCGCACGCCGGCGGAGACGGAGGCGACGCCGGCCTCGCGTTCGCCGACGCTCTGCGCCCAGCCACGCCGCCGGATGCTCGACAGCGTGGCGGCGTTGAACTTCGCGCCGTGCAGGCCGCGGTGCAAGCCGGTCGGGGTCCTCCCACGCGAGCAGGATCTGCGCCGCCGAGCCCGCCAGCATGCGACAGCTGGCTGCCGACCGGGATCGAGTCGCGCAGCCCGGACGGCCGCTCGGCGGCTGCCACGCAGATCCGGTAGTCGCCCTGGCGACGGAACAGCTGCGCCGACTCTCCGGTGATGTCGCGCAGCCGCGCGAGCACGGGTCCGGCGGCAGCGAGGAGTCGGTCCTCGCCGGCAGCGGAGGACAGCTCTCCCAGCCGCGGGCCGAGCATGAATCGGCCTTGCAGATCGCGGGCGACCAGGCGGTGGTGCTCCAGTGCGACGGCCAGTCGGTGGGCGGTCGGACGAGCGAGTCCGGTGGCGGTGACCAGCCCGGCCAGCGTCGCCGGACCTGACTCGAGAGCAGAGAGCACGAGAGCGGCTTTGTCGAGAACGCCGACTCCGCTAGAGTTGTCAGACCTGTCCATGCCTCGATATTGCCGTCTCAGATGATGAAACGCAACTCAGGAGCGAGAATGTCGGAGAAATCGTCGACACCCCGCACGCTGGCCGCCAAGGTCTGGGAGGACCACGTGGTCCGCCAGGCCGAGGGCGAGCCCGACTTGCTCTTCATCGACCTCCACCTCGTGCACGAGGTCACCAGCCCGCAGGCGTTCGACGGACTGCGTCAGGCCGGTCGCGCCGTACGACGTCCGGACCTGACCCTCGCGACCGAGGACCACAACATCCCGACCATCGACGTCGACAAGCCGATCGCCGACCCGGTGTCGCGGGCACAGGTCGACGCGCTGCGGACGAACTGCGAGGAGTTCGGGATCCTGCTGCACTCGCTCGGCGACGTGGAGCAAGGCATCGTGCACGTGGTCGGCCCGCAGCTCGGACTGACGCAGCCGGGCACGACGGTGGTCTGCGGCGACTCGCACACCTCGACGCACGGAGCCTTCGGCGCGCTCGCGTTCGGCATCGGCACGAGCGAGGTCGAGCACGTCCTCGCCACCCAGACGCTTCCCCAGGCACGCCCGCGCACGATGGCGGTCAACGTGCGCGGTGAGCTGCCCGAGGGAGTCACCGCCAAGGACCTGGTGCTCGCGCTGATCGCGCAGGAAGGCACGGGCGGCGGACAGGGCTACATCGTCGAGTACCGAGGTGACGCGATCGAGGCGCTCTCGATGGAAGCCCGGATGACGATCTGCAACATGAGCATCGAGTGGGGTGCGAAGGCCGGCATGATCGCGCCCGACCAGACCACGCTCGACTACCTGCGAGGACGACCGCACGCACCGACCGGCGATGCGTGGGACGAAGCCGTGGCCTACTGGTTGTCGCTCCCGACCGACGACGGCGCCGTCTTCGACAAGGAGGTCGAGGTCGACGCGAGCGCGTTGTCGCCGTTCGTCACCTGGGGGACCAACCCGGGCCAAGGAGTGCCGCTCGCCGGCGCCGTTCCTGCCCCGACCGACTTTGCGTCCGAGTCCGACCGCGTCGCTGCCGAGCGGGCGCTCGACTACATGGCGTTGACCGCTGGTACGCCGATGCGCGACATCGCCGTCGACACCGTCTTCGTCGGGTCGTGCACCAACGGGCGGATCGAGGACCTGCGCGCCGCCGCTCACGTCATCGAGGGCCGGCACGTCGCCGACAGCGTGCGCATGCTCGTCGTGCCGGGTTCGTCGCGGGTCCGGCTGCAAGCCGAGGACGAAGGACTCGACGTCGTCTTCAAGGAAGCCGGTGCCGAGTGGCGCGGCGCCGGGTGCTCGATGTGCCTCGGCATGAACCCCGACCAGCTCACGCCGGGGGAGCGCAGCGCCTCGACGTCGAACCGCAACTTCGAAGGACGGCAGGGCAAGGGCGGACGCACGCACCTGGTCTCGCCGCTGGTCGCAGCGGCAACGGCCGTCGTCGGGCGGCTCGCGAGTCCGGCCGACCTTGCGAACGGTGAGGGGCGATAGACGATGGACGCGTTCACGACCCACACCGGCACCGCTGTTCCGCTGCGCGCCGGCAACGTCGACACCGACCAGATCATCCCGGCCGAGTACTTGAAGCGCGTGACGCGTACTGGCTTCGAGGACGGACTCTTCGCGGCCTGGCGCAAGGACCCGACGTTCGTGCTGAACGATCCGGCGTACGACGGTGCGAGCATCCTCGTCACGGGTCCGGACTTCGGCACCGGATCGTCCCGCGAGCATGCGGTGTGGGCCTTGCAGGACTACGGCTTCAAGGTCGTGATCGGTTCTCGCTTCGGTGACATCTTCCGAGGCAACGCCGGCAAGGCCGGACTGCTCGTCGCACTCGTCGAACAGAGCGCTGTCGACGATCTCTGGTCGCTCGTCGAGTCCGACCCGACGACGTCGGTCATCGTCGATCTGCACACCAAGACCGTGCACGCGGGTGATGTCGACGTGACTTTCGACATCGACGACTACACGCGCCGACGCCTGCTCGAGGGCCTCGACGACATCGGCATCACGTTGACTCACGATGCTCAGATCTCTTTGTACGAAGGGAAAAGGCCCTCCTTCAAGCCCGTCACGATCTGACGGAGCGACGCTCTCGCGTCGTTCGAACGCACTCTGCGACGCCGAGACACCTTGTAAAACAGGGAAGTTTTGCTAGGTGTGTCGCACGAGAATGCGGTTCTATTGTGAATAGCGTTTGACCAACGTCGAGCATGGGCTCGACTGGTCCGAGTTCATGAAAGGGAAGTCCCTTGAACAAGAGTCAACTCATCGAGGCCCTGTCCACCCACTTCGACGGGAACAAGAAGGCGGCTTCACACGCCCTCGAGTCCGTGCTCGACACGATCACACGTGAAGTGGCCAAGGGGGAGAAGGTCGCGATCACCGGCTTCGGTGCCTTCGAGAGGGCTGTCCGTCCGGCTCGCATGGTGCGCAACCCCCGAACGGGCGAGCGCACCCAGGCCAAGAAGACCGCAGTTCCCAAGTTCCGTGCGGGCGCCGAGCTGAAGGCCGTCGTCTCCGGCGCCAAGAAGCTGCCGGCCGTGGCCGTCGCTGCTGCGAAGTCCACCGCCAAGAAGACCACGACCGCGTCGGCGGCGAAGAAGGCTACGGCCAAGAAGACGACCACGACGAAGAAGGCCGCGAAGAAGTCGCCGGCCAAGAAGACTGCGGCGAAGAAGTCCGCAGCCAAGAAGACCACGGCCAAGAAGGCCCCAGCCAAGAAGGCCGCAGCGAAGCGGGCGGCCAAGAAGACCACCGCGAAGAAGGCGGCCAAGAAGGGCGCAGCAACGCGAGCGGCCAAGAAGACCACCGCGAAGAAGGCGGCCAAGAAGGGCGCAGCAACGCGAGCGGCCAAGAAGACCACCGCGAAGAAGGCGGCCAAGAAGGGCGCAGCAACGCGAGCGGCCAAGAAGACCACCGCCAAGAAGGCGGCCAAGAAGGGCGCAGCAACGCGAGCGGCCAAGAAGACCACCGCGCAAGAAGGCAGCCAAGAAGCGCTGACCTCGAAGAACACCTTCGACGAAGGGCCGGACCCATCTGGGTCCGGCCCTTCGCCATGTCAGTGCGGTTGGTCGAGAGTCAGGATGGTCAGCGACGTCACCGCGCCACCCTCGACCTGAAGGCGAACGCGCTGGCCGGAGCGCAGCAGCCGCAGCCCACTGGCCGCGAACACGTCGGCGTCGAACGGCACGCGCGAACCGTCGTCGAGGACGACCTCGCCTGCTCGCGTCTCGTCGTCAAAGGTCCAGACCGTTCCCTGCGTCGTCTCCACCGATGCTCCTGTCCTCGGTCCGGTCATGCCAGCTGTCGCAGCTGCTGCTGTGTCAGAACATCTCGCGTGTGCGCGCCGACGCCGAGTCGCACGGCGTCCCACAGATCGACCTCGGTGTCGACGTCGCGTCGCAGTCGGGCCAGCCCCGACAGCTCGAGCTCGGCGGCTCCGCCGGCTCGGTGCCGCGCGCGCGAGTGCGGACCGAACGACGGCGCCAAGCGTTCACCGGAAGCGCCCAGTGTCGTGGTCCCCGTGCCGGCCGCATCGGCCACGAACCAGCGCCCGGGCGGCGCAGCCGACAACGCGAGGTCAAGCACCTCGGTCGTCAACGCCGGCAGGTCGCCGGCGAGGCCGACCAGCCCACTGGCCGGATCGATGGCCGTCACGTGATGGGCACCGTGGACGAACGCGGGATTGAGTCCGGCGTCCGGTCGGTCCTCGATCACCTCGGCTCCGAGCGCCTCGAAAGCCGCGGCGCCCGGATCGTTCGTCACGACCACCACTCGGCGTACGGCCGACGACGCCAACGCCGCCTGAACGGTGTCGAGCGCGAAGGCCAGCGCCAGCTCGCGCCGGTCGTCCGCGTGCGCAGTCGCGAGCCGGCTCTTGCCGCGGTCGGTCCGCTTGACCGGGACGATCACCGACCACGTGTCAGGTGCAGGGGAGGTCACACGCTCGATCTTGCCACCCGCCTCGACAGCGATGCCTCGGGTGCACGAAACTGTGTCCCTGCCGACGACCCGGGCTCGATCGGGGGAGACTGATCGGCGTGATGGGAGCCAGGGTGGCGAGGAGAGTTCCTCAGCAGAAGAAGGGATGGGCGTTCGCGTTCTGCGCGTTCGTGCTGCGGCGCCCGTTGATGCTGCTGACCAAGCGCGACTGGCGAGGCACGGAACACATCCCGCAGACCGGCGGCTGCATCCTCGTCAGCAACCACGTCTCCGAGGTGGACCCGGTTCCCTTCGCGCACTTCGTCTACGACAACGGACGGTTGCCGCGCTTCCTCGGGAAGGCAGAGGTGTTCGCGGTCCCTGTCGTCGGCCACATCCTGCGGAGCGCGGGGCAGATCCCCGTCTACCGCAAGTCCGCGGACGCGTCGAAGGCCTTCAGCGCCGCCGTCGCCGCGGTGAAGCAGGGCGAGTGCGTCATCGTGTACGCCGAGGGGACGATCAGCCGCGACCCCGACCTGTGGCCGATGGTCGGCAAGACCGGAGCAGCCCGGATCGGGCTCGAGACCCAGTGCCCCGTCATCCCGTGCGCCCAGTGGGGACCCAACGAGCTGCTCGCGCCGTACGCCCGCAAGCCGAAGATCTTCCCGCGCAAGCTGATGCGCATCCGAG
This sequence comes from uncultured Actinomycetota bacterium, assembly GCA_963737725.1. Lineage (GTDB taxonomy): Bacteria > Actinomycetota > Actinomycetes > Propionibacteriales > Nocardioidaceae > JANLYC01. The sequence continues at coordinate 318,986 of CAVTTO010000008.1, read as the reverse complement.
CCGGCGAGCCCGTCGACCTCGACGACCTCCAGGGCAAGAAGCTCACACCGGCCGTGCTCCGTCAGGCGACGGAGCGGATCATGGCCGACGTCACCGGCCTGCTCGAGGACATCCGCGGAGAGCAGGCACCCCCGGTGCGCTTCGACCCGAAGATCGCCGGCGTCGCCGAGATCGGCAACCCCAACAAGCCGAAGGACGGCCACAAGTGAGCAAGATCGCGGTCTTCGGTGCGGGGTCGTGGGGGACCGCCTTCTCTCTCGTGCTCGCCGATGCGGGCAACGACGTCGTGCTCTGGGCGCGACGCGAGGAGCTCAGCGACGCGATCAACTCCGAGCACGAGAACCGCGACTACCTGCCGGGTGTCGCGCTCGCCGACTCGATCTCGGCGACCCACGATCCCGAGGAGGCGTTGGCGGGTGCCGGGATCGTCGTGCTGGCAGTCCCGTCGCAGTCGTTGCGCGCCAACCTCGAGCACTGGGCCAAGCACATCGGCGACGACGCGGTCGTGATGAGTCTCGTCAAAGGTGTCGAGCTCGGCACGCTCAAGCGGATGAGCGAGGTGGTCGCCGACGTGGCGGGCCTCGGTCCCGAACGCATCGCCGTGCTCACCGGCCCGAACCTGTCGCACGAGGTCGCGTCGCGACAACCGGCAGCTTCCGTCGTCGCCTGCGCGGACGAGAAGGTCGCCGAGCACCTCCAGGCGCGTTGCCACACCCCGGCCCTTCGGCTCTACAGCAACACCGACGTCGTCGGCTGCGAGCTCGGTGGCGCGACCAAGAACGTCATCGCGCTCGCTGTCGGCATGGCCCACGGGCTCGGCTTCGGCGACAACTCGACGGCCACCGTCATCACGCGCGGCCTCGCAGAGATCGCCCGGCTCGGCGAGGTGCTCGGCGCGGACCCCTACACGTTCTCCGGCCTTGCCGGTCTCGGCGACCTCGTGGCCACGTGCTCGTCGCCGCTGTCGCGCAACCGTTCCTTCGGCGAGAAGCTCGGCCAGGGCATGAGCGTCGAGGAGATCGCGGCATCGACCCGTCAGGTCGCCGAGGGCGTGAAGTCGTGCGAGTCGATCAAGGACCTGGCACGTCTCAACGGAGTCGAGATGCCGATCGTCGAGGCCGTCGCCGCGCTCGTCCGCGGCGAGACGACCCCGCACGAGATGCTGCAGGCGCTGGTCTCGCGGGCCACCAAGCCGGAACGCAGCTGACCGACGTTCGGCGCACTATCCGAGATCGGTCGGTACGCCGTCCAGGGCCTGCTTCAGGTCGTCCCAGAGGTCTTCGACGTCCTCGACCCCGACGCTGAGCCTGATCAGGTTGTCAGGGATGGTGTCGGGCTCGCTCTTCCATCGGCGCCGCCGCTCCATGGTCGACTCGACGCCGCCCAGGCTCGTCGCGTGGACCCACAGGGACGTGCCGTGCGTGACGAGGTCGGCGGCCATCGCCCCGCCACGTACCTCGATCGCGACGATGCCGCCGAGCCCGGGGTAGCGGACCCGCTCGACGGCAGGGTGGGACTCCAGCCGGCGTACGAGCTCGACGGCGTTGTCCTGCGCCCGTTCGACCCGCAGGTGCAACGTGCGAAGGCCTCGCAGCGTGAGCCAGGACTCCAACGTGCCCGGCAGGGCGCCGATCGTGCGCCGCCGCTCGTCGAGCGCCCGGTGGATCTCGGGGTCGGCGGTGACGAGCAGTCCCATCATCGCGTCGGCGTGACCGGACAGGTACTTGGTGCCGGAGTGCACGACCAGGTCGGCACCGAGCTCGAGCGGACGCTGGTTGAGCGGAGTCGCGAACGTGTTGTCGACGACGACGCGGACGCCCGCATCGTGTGCGCCCGCGCAGAGCGCGCCGATGTCCGCCACCTCGAGGGCGGGGTTGGTGGGACTCTCGATCCACAGCAGAGCGACGTCGTCGCCCAACGCCGCGAGCACGGCCTCGGTGTCCTCGATGTCGACGAGCACGACCTTCACCAGGCCGCGCTGCTCCAGCGAGGCGAGCTGCACGAGCGTTCCCTGGTAGCAGTGCCGCGCTGCCACGATGGTCTCGCCGGGCGCGACGAGATCGAGCACGGTGGAGACCGCGGCCATGCCGGAGGCGAAGCACAGTGCCTGCCCGCCCTCGAGGCCACCGACCGCCTGCTCGAGGGCTTCCCAGGTCGGGTTGGCGTACCTGCCGTACTCACGTTCGCCGCCGGCCACGTAGGTCGACGCCATCGTGATCGGCGCGTTGAGCGGCTGATCGGGCTCGCCGGGCGGGCGTCCGAGCTTGACGGCCAACGTCGTACGCCGCCAGGCCTGGTCCGACGTGGGGCCGGCCGGTGCAGGGTTGTCTGGTGAGGTCACCCTGCCATTGTGGTCGGCGCCGGGCGTGGCCCGTCGGCCACCCGTCCACGCACCACTAGAGTCGACGTGATGAGCACCCGAAAGCCCCGCGTCGCAGTCGTGTTCGGTGGTCGCTCGAGCGAGCACGCCGTGTCCTGCTCGACAGCGGCCAGCGTGCTGTCGGTGATCGACACCGACCGGTACGACGTCGTCCCGATCGGGATCAGCACCGACGGCAAGTGGGTGCTCGAGTCCGGAGACGCGGAGCGACTGGCCCTGACGGCCGGACACGTGCCGGAGGTCGACGCCACGTCAGCTGCTGTCGTCGTCAGCCAGGACCCGACGCGCCGTGAGATCACCGTCGCCGAGCCCGGCAAGACGCCGCACGAGCTCGGTGAGGTCGACGTCGTGTTCCCGCTGCTGCACGGGCCGTGGGGTGAGGACGGCACGATCCAGGGCCTCTTCGAGGTGGCCGGCATCCGCTACGTCGGCTCCGGCGTCCTCGCCTCCGCGGTCGGCATGGACAAGCACTACATGAAGGTCGTGCTCGCCGGTGCGGGGCTTCCCGTCATCCCGTACGTCGTGATCAAGCCGCGCCAGTGGGAGCACGACGCCCCCGCCGCGCGCGAGGCGGTGAAGGCGCTCGGCTACCCGGTGTTCGTGAAGCCGGCCCGAGGAGGCTCGAGCCTCGGCATCTCGAAGGTGCGGAGCGAGGACGAGCTCGATGCCGCGGTGGAGCACGCGCGCGAGTTCGACCCGAAGGTGCTCGTCGAGCCGTCGGCCGAGGGTGCCCGCGAGGTGGAGTGCGGCGTGCTCGAGCGACTCGAGGGCGGTGCCGATGCCAGCCAGGTCGCCGAGATCACCGGCTACGGCGCGCACGAGTTCTACGACTTCGAGGCCAAGTACCTCGGCGAGGAGGGCGTCACGCTCGACGTCCCCGCGAACCTGCGCGACGACGTCATCGAGCAGATCCAGCAGCTGTCGGTGGCCGCCTTCGAAGCACTCGACTGCGAGGGTCTGGCGCGGGTCGACTTCTTCGTGCAGTCCGACGGGTCGATCGCGATCAACGAGATCAACACGATGCCCGGCTTCACTCCCGCGTCGATGTATCCGCGGATGTGGGCCGAGTCCGGTGTCGACTACCCGGAGCTGGTGGAGCGGTTGCTCGCCCTCGCCCTCCGGCGTTCGACCGGCCTGCGCTAAGCGCTCACCGCCCAAGGCAGTATACACCCGCCCTCGCCAGGGAGGTTTGCCTGGTACGAGCCATGCGGCGGCTGGTTAACCGAGGCAAACACCGACGGGGTCATTGGCAGGGGTGGACGACGGGGATCGTCTGCTGGATCGGCATGGCCAGGGCGGGCAGCGGGTCGACGGGCTGGTGGTCGTCCATCGCGGGCACCTCGACCTCGACGTACGCCGCCCGGCCGATGGTGGTGAACGTCAGCGTGCCCTCCACCGGCGCGTCGCCGGACACCTCACGACCGTCCTGGGTCGCGAGCCACCCGACGCCGTCGACCTCGAAGCACGCGGAGGTCCGGGTCAGTGCGTCCGGCTTCGGCACACCGCAGCGCAGCACCACGGCCGGGTCGCCCCACGCGGCGGCCAACGCGTCGGACGGCTCCACGTCGCGTGCGTCGAGGTCGTCGGCCACGGTCTCGGGAAGCGCATCGATCAGGTCACCGCACATCGCCTGCACGCGGTCGGTCGGCGAGGGCGGCGCGGTCACCTCGACGGCGCCCGGCCCGGAGCAGCCGGACGTCAACGCCACCGACGCGAGAACCCACGGAGCAACGAGGAGCCACCAGCGAGAGCCCCCACCTCGCACGTGGGCGAAGCGGGGGCTCATCGGAGTCTTCGGTCCGGGGCGGTCGGCCCCGGCAGCACTGGTCAGATGTGCACGACCGGGCAGGTCAGCGTGCGGGTGATCCCGTCGATCGACTGGACCCGGGCGACCACGAGCTTGCCGAGCTCGTCGACGTTGCGGGCCTCCGCGCGGACGATCACGTCGTACGGTCCGGTGACGTCCTCGGCCAGGGTGACACCCTTGACCTCGGCGATGTTCTGAGCCACCTCAGCAGCCTTGCCGACTTCGGTCTGGATGAGGATGTACGCCTGAACCACCACGGGTGCCTCCTGCTGAGTCGGGTCCTGAGTGAGCATCACGCTACTGCTTGGTTAGGTTGTCACACTCACCGGTCACACGAAAGGCGGAGCACCTCTCATGGGACAGCTGCGGGGCACGTTGGCAGAGGTGGGGGAGTTCGGTCTCGTCAGCGCGTTGGCCGAGCGATTCGCGCCCGGTGACGACGACCGCGTGGTGGTGGGACCGGGCGATGACGCGGCCGTCGTTCAGGTCGGCGGCGGTCAGGTCGTCGCGTCACTCGACATGCTCGTCCAGGGACGGCATTTCCGGCTCGACTGGTCCAGTGCCCTCGACATCGGCCACAAGGCGGCGGCGGAGAATCTCTCCGACATCAACGCCATGGGCGGGCGACCCACGTCGCTCCTCGTCGGTCTCGGTGCTCCACCGGACCTCGACGCGGCCTGGGCGATGGACTTCGCTGACGGCATCGCCGAGGAAGCCGCCCTGGTCGGCGCGAGCGTCGTCGGCGGCGACCTCACCCGAGCCGACGCGATCACGATCTCGATCGCGGTCCTCGGGGTGTGCGAGCACGCCGTCGTACGCCGTTCGGGCGCCCGGCCCGGAGACGTGGTCGCCCTGGCCGGCCGTCAGGGCTGGGCCGACGCCGGCTTCGCTGTGCTCGGACGCGGGTTCCGTTCACCGCGTGTGGTGGTGGAGGCGCACCGGCGCCCCCAGCCGCCGTACGACGCCGGGCCGCAGGCTGCCGAGCTCGGTGCGACCGCGATGATCGACGTCAGCGACGGCCTGCTGCAGGACCTCGGTCACGTCGCCGCCGACAGCGGTGTCGCCATCGACGTCACGAGCGCCGGCTTCGAGATCGCAGAGCCCCTCCAGGCCGTCGGCGCCGCCCTGGGCGTCGACCCGATGCGGTTCTGCCTGACGGGGGGCGACGACTACAGCCTCGTCGCGACGTTCCCGTCCGGCACCGAGCTCCCGCAGCCCTGGCGGCGGATCGGGAGCGTCCTCGAGTCCGGGGAGCCGGGCACGGTCACCGTGGACGGCGCGGAGTACGAGGACGCCGGCGGTCACCAGCACTTTCGGTGACACGGAAAAGCCCCCGGACCAGAGGTCGCGGGGGCTCGTCTCGTCGAAAGGTCGGCTAGCGGGTGACGCGGCCGGCCTTCAGGCAGGAGGTGCAGACGTGCAGACGCTTCGGCGTCCCGTTGACGACTGCGCGAACCCGCTGGATGTTGGGGTTGAAGCGTCGCTTCACCCGGGCCTTGACGCGCCGCACCTGGGCGTTCTTGCCGAGTCGGGACACCGAGTGGCCAAACTCGGGGCCCTTGGCGCAGATGTCACAAACGGCAGCCACGGTGTACTCCTGATCGGTTCTTGGGTCGTGTCACGCGAATTGTTGCCGGTGGTGCGCCGCGGTCATCGCGGGCGCGCAGCGGTCTGCTCACCGTGGGCAACCGGTCAAGAATAACGGATCGCCCGCGGCCGACGCCAATCCGCGCGAGGCGGCCCACCGGCGGTCCGCCGGATAGGGTTGGGCAGCGGACGACGACCCCGACTCCTCGCCTCACCGGAAGACCCTGCCGTGACCCACCCGACCCCCGAGCCCGCTGCCGCGATCGCGCTGGCGCTGCTCGAGCGCTGGTGCGACGTCACGCTCTCGTCGCTGGGTGCGGCTCGCGAGGAGATCGACGCGCTCAACGTCTATCCGGTGCCCGACGGGGACACCGGCACCAACCTCTACCTCACGTTCGAGGCGGCCCGGCAGGCGCTCGTCGACGCCGAGTCCACGACGCTGGTCGGCGCGCTCACCGTGTTCGCACGCGGCGCCCTGCTGGGAGCGCGCGGCAACTCCGGAGTGATCCTCTCGCAGCTGATGCGAGCGGGGGCCGACCAGCTGCTGCGGGGTGACCCGACCAAGCCCGGTCAGCTGCTCGCCGACACGTTGACGCTGGCGGCCGATGCGGCGTACGACGCCGTGGCGGTCCCCGTCGAGGGCACGATGTTGACGATCGCGCGGGCCGCCGCCGACGCGGCGCAGGCGTCGGTGCCGAGCGCCCCGGAGGACCTGGCGGCACAGATGGGATATGTCGTCCGGGCGGCCGCGACCGCGGCGCGCGAGGCACTGGAGCGCACGCCCGACCAGCTGCCCGTGCTCGCCGCCGCCGGCGTGGTCGACGCAGGCGGTCGCGGTCTCTGCGTGATCCTCGACGCCGCCGAGGAGGCCCTGACCGGCAAGCGCCCGGCCGCGAGCACCCGGCGCAGGCCGCTGCCGGTGCCGATCCAGCCCGCCGAGCTCGACCTGTCGGAGGACGGGCCGGCGTACGAGGTGATGTTCCTGCTCGACGCCGAGGACTCCGCGATCCCTGAGCTGCGCGCCCGGCTCGCTCCCCTCGGCGACTCCCTCGTCGTGGTGGGCGGAGACGGCCTCTGGAACGTCCACGTCCACGTCGACGACGTCGGTGCCGCCATCGAGGCGGGGATCGAGGCCGGCCGTCCGTACCGCGTCCGGGTGACCCACTTCGCCGAGCAGCTGAGCCAGGCCGAGGCCGCACGCCGGCGCGGCCTCACCGCGGACGGCGAGCCGCTCCAGCGCGGAGTCGTCGCGGTCGGCGCGGGACCGGGACTGCTGGAGCTGTTCGGGGAGGCCGGCGCCGGAGCCGTGCCGGGTGGCCCCGGACGACGTTGCTCGACAGGGGAGCTGCTCGCCGCGATCCACGAGACCGGTGCGCCCGAGGTCATCCTGCTGCCGAACGACGCGGACAGCATCGCGGTCGCCGAGGCCGCGGCACAGGCCGCGCGCGACGAGGGGATCCGCGCCGCCGTGATCCCCACCCGTGCCCAGGTGCAGGGGCTGGCCGCGCTGGCGGTCCACGACGCCTCGCGGGCCTTCGACGACGACGTCGTCCAGATGACCTCGGCCGCCGGACACGCACGCCACGGCGCGGTCACGATCGCCGCCAAGGACGCGATGACGATGGCCGGACCGTGCAGTGAGGGCGACAGCCTCGGCGTCGTGGAAGGAGACTTCGCCGTGGTCGGCGACGACCTCGGTGACGTCGCCGTCGAGGTCGTGACGCGGCTGCTGTCGCAGGGCGGTGAGATGGTCACCCTCGTGACCGGCAACCCGAGCACGACCGGGCCCGACCCCGACACTGACGTCGACCACCTCGTCCGTCAGGTGACCGCGCACGCCCAGGCCTTGCGACCCAACATCGAGGTCCTCGTCTATGCCGGCGGTCAGGAGCGCTACCCGCTGCTCATCGGGGTGGAGTGATGAGTCCCGTCGAGCTGTCCAGTCCCGTCCGCGGCGTCGTCGGGGACAAGGCCTCGAAGCTGTTGGCCGACGTGTTCGACATCGGCACCGTCGGCGAGCTGCTCGAGCACTACCCGCGCCGGCTCGAGGACCGCGGCAAGCTGACCGACTTCAGTCACCTGCTCCTCGACGAGCACGTCACCGTGCTGGCCAAGACCAAGAGCGTGCAGAACAAGCAGTTCCGTCCCAAGGGTGGCGGCCGGATGGCGACCCGCACCGAGGTCACCATCACCGACGGCGAGCGCGACCTGATCTGCACGTTCTTCCGTCAGCACTGGCGGCAGGACCAGCTGCAGCCCGGGACCGTGGCGCTGTTCAGCGGCAAGGTCTCGGTCTTCAACCGCAAGCGCCAGCTCACCCACCCGACCTGCGAGATCCTCGGCCGGGGCTACGACCTCGACGAGTTCGAGGACGCGGTCCGCGACGGGTCGATCCGCCGATGGCTCCCGATCTATCCCGCCAGCGCCAAGCTCACGTCGAAGATGATCATGGACTCGATCGAGCTCGCCCTCACCGCGCTCGGCCCGATCCCCGACCCGATCCCCGACGACGTCCGCACGCGCGAGGGACTCCTGTCGTACGACGCGGCCATCCGGGCTCTGCCACGCACCAGACAGCCGGGAGGACTGGCACGCCGCCCGCCGGCGGCTCCAGTACGACGAGGCGTTCGTCCTCCAGACGGTGCTCGCGCAGCGCCGGGTCTTCATGCGCTCGCTGGAAGCGGTGCCGCGCCCGGGGGAGCAGGGTCGGCTGCTCGACCGGTTCGACCAGGCGCTCCCCTTCGAGCTGACCGACGGGCAGCGCGAGATCGGCGAACAGATCAGCGACGACCTCCGCCAGTCCTCGCCGATGCATCGCCTGCTCCAGGGCGAAGTCGGGTCGGGCAAGACGGTCGTCGCACTGCGCGCCATGCTCCAGGTCGTCGACTCCGGGGGACAGGCCGCCCTGCTCGCCCCCACCGAGGTGCTGGCCCAGCAGCATCACCGCTCGATCGTCGCGATGCTCGGATCGATGGCCGAGGGCGGCATGTTGGGTGGTGACGACCAGGCGACGCGGGTGGCCCTGGTCACCGGGTCGCTGTCGGCGTCCCGCAAGCGTGGCGCACTGCTCGACGCGATCTCGGGTCAGGCGGGCATCGTCGTGGGCACGCACGCGCTCCTCGAGGAGACCGTGCAGTTCGCCGATCTCGGTCTCGTCGTCGTCGACGAGCAGCATCGGTTCGGGGTGGAGCAGCGGGCAGCGCTCACCGACAAGGCCGGTGTCACACCTCCTCACGTGCTGGTGATGACCGCGACGCCCATCCCGCGCACCGTCGCGATGACCGTCTTCGGCGACCTCGACGTGTCGACGCTGCGTGAGCTCCCGCAGGGTCGCGCCGACATCCAGACCACCGTGGTGCCGGTCGACGAGCATCCGGAGTGGCTGACCCGGGCCTGGCAGCGGGTCCAGGAGGAGGTCGAGAAGGGGCATCAGGTCTACGTCGTGTGCCCGCGCATCGGCGGTGACCCCGAGTCGGCGATGGAGGAGGTCGCCGACGAGGAGTCGGCCTCCCGTCGCGCGCCGGTCGCAGTCGCCGACGTGGCGGCGATGCTGGTCGAGGGACCGCTCGCCGACCTCCGCGTCTTCATGCTGCACGGCCGGCTGCCGGCCGAGGAGAAGGACGACCTGATGCGCCGCTTCGCCGCTGGTGACATCGACGTCCTGGTCGCGACCACGGTGATCGAGGTCGGTGTCGACGTCCCCAACGCCTCGCTCATGGTCGTGATGGATGCCGATCGGTTCGGCGTGTCCCAGCTGCACCAGCTGCGAGGTCGGGTCGGTCGCGGCACCGTGCCCGGGCTGTGCCTGCTCGTCACCGACGCGCCGACGGACTCCCCGGCACGTCAGCGGCTCGACGGCGTGGCCGCCACGGCAGACGGGTTCGAGCTCTCGCGCCTCGACCTCGAGCACCGCCGCGAGGGCGACGTGCTCGGGGCCACCCAGTCCGGCAAGCGGTCGAGCCTGCGCCTGCTGTCGGTGCTGCGCGACGAGGACGTCATCGTGTCCGCGCGGTCGGCCGCGGAGGACGTGGTCGAGTCAGACCCGGCCCTCGAGCGGCATACCGCCCTGTCGGGCGAGGGTCGCGGCGCTGGTCGAGACCGAGCGGGCCGGCTTCCTGGAGAAGTCGTGACGCGGATCATCGGCGGGTCCGCCCGGGGCCGTCGACTCCGCACGCCGCCCGGCAACGGCACGCGCCCGACCGCTGACCGCGTGCGCGAGGCCTTGTTCAGCGCCCTGGAGTCAGAGCTCGGCACCATCTCGGGGCTGCACGTCCTCGACCTGTTCGCCGGATCGGGCGCCGTCGGGCTCGAGGCACGCTCCCGGGGAGCCACGTCGGTCACGCTCGTCGAGGCCGACCGGGCGACGGCCGGCGTGATCCGGCAGAACGCCGAGGACCTCGCCTTCGGACAGGTCGAGGTCGTCGTGGCCAGGGCCGAGCGCTGGGTCACGCACGAGTCCGCGGGGCCGGCCTTCGACGTCGTCTACGCCGATCCGCCCTACCCGATGGACACCGCCCAGGTGTCCGACCTGCTGGGCCGGCTGGCCGGCTCCGGCAGGCTCGCCCCCGATGCCGTGGTCGTGGTCGAACGCTCGCGCCGCGGGGGCGGCTGGGTCTGGCCGATCGGGCTCGAAGGGGTGCGCGAGAAGCGCTACGGCGAGACAATGCTCTTCTTCGGTCGCGTCGAGACGACCGACGCCACCCCGACACCAGCTGGGAGTCCGTGAATGCGCCGAGCCGTATGTCCGGGTTCGTTCGACCCGGTCACCAACGGACACCTCGACATCATTCGGCGGGCCGCCCGGCTCTTCGACGAGGTGACCGTCGGCGTCCTGGTGAACCCGAACAAGCAGGGTCTGTTCAGCGTCGACGAGCGCCTCACCATGCTGGGGGACGTCGTCACAGGACTCGACAACGTGAAGGTGGAGGCGTTCGAGGGACTGCTCGTGGACTTCTGCCGCGACCACGACATCGATGCCATCGTGAAGGGTCTGCGGGCCGTCAGTGACTTCGACACCGAGCTGCAGATGGCCCAGATGAATGCCAGCCTGTCCGGCGTCGAGACGGTGTTTGTCCCGACCAGTCCGGAGTGGTCGTTCCTGGCATCGAGCCTGGTCAAGGAGGTTGCCCGATTTGGCGGTGACGTGTCTGGGCTCGTACCGTCGGAGGTACTCACCCGGCTGACGGAGCGGCTCGGATCCCTGCCGACGTGAGGAAGTTCTGCGCCACTGCTCGCGGCACGACGCGGGCGCACCCGGGGGTGCAGGTGGGTATGAGGCACCCGCGTGGACGGCACGGGACGAAGGAAGAAAGGCCAGCTCCGTGGAGATGAAGGACTTGCTCGAAGAGCTCAGAAAGACGATCGAGGGTGCTCGGTCGATGCCGATGTCTTCGTCTGCGGTGATCAACCGGGGCGAGGTGATGTCCCAGATCGAGCGGCTCGAACAGGCGATCCCCGCAGCGTTCGAGCAGTCCGAGCAGGTCTTCGCCCATCGCGACGAGATGATGACCGAGGCGCAGGAGCGGGCGGCACGGATCGTCGAGGAAGCCGGCTTCGAGCACGACCGGCTCGTCTCGGACACGGAGGTCTACCGGATCGCCGTCCGCCAGGCCGACGAGCTGCGCGAGACCACCAAGCGCGAGTGCGAGGCGCTGCGCCACGAGACCGACGAGTACGTCGACACCCGGCTCGCGAACTTCGAGATCACGCTCAACAAGACGCTCGAGGCCGTCACCCGCGGTCGAGACCGGCTCCAGGGACGGCACCAGCTCGACCAGGCCAGCCTCGACACCCTGGCCTCGCTCGAGGACACCGGCACGATCCCGCCGCTGCCGCGCCACTGATCCCGCCGGCCCTCGCCGGTCGGCCGCCTCGAAGCGGCGTACAGCGTCGATTTGAGGCGGGTACGCCCCAACCGTTACCCTGGACAGGCTGCCCTCCCTGGAGGGCGGCGGTCTGTTGTGCCCGTCAAAGAAAGCTCCACAGCGATGCGTCTCGACTCGCGTTCGCCCTTCGTGATCAACACCCACGAACTCGGCCGACGCCCTGGATCGATGCAGACCTTGGAGCTGACGCTGCCGGCGCCGGCAGATCTCGGTATCGAGTTGCTCGGTGTCCCTGAAGGATCGCCGGTCGAGCTGGACCTCCGGCTCGAAGCGGTCATGGAGGGGGTGCTCGCGTCCGGACGGGCGTGGGTCACGCTCACCGGGGAGTGCGCACGGTGCCTGGAGCCGATCGAGGACGACCTCGAGGTCACGCTGCAGGAGCTGTACGTCTATCCGGAGAGTGACGCCGAGGAGGACGAGGCGAGCCGGATGGATGGCGAGCAGTTCGACCTCGAACCCGTGCTCCGGGACTCGGTGGTGCTTGCGCTGCCGTTCCAACCCGTGTGCCAACCGGACTGTGAAGGACTGTGCCCCGAGTGCGGGGTACGGCTGCTGGACCATCCCGGGCATGCGCACGAGGAGAACATCGACCCACGGTGGGCCGGTCTCTCCGCCCTGACCACAGCAACACCGACAGACGAAGCCGGCTCCGCACCTCGGGCCGGCGAGGACGAGGAGTAATCGTGGCTGTCCCGAAGCGGAAGATGTCGCGCAGCAACACGCGCCACCGCCGTTCGCAGTGGAAGGCTGCTGCCCCGTCGCTCGTGACGTGCGCCAACCCGGCCTGTGGCTCCAAGCACCTGCCGCACCGCGCGTGCCCCGAGTGTGGACAGTACGGCGCGCGCGCTGACCGTCGTCAGGTCCTCTGACGTCGGCCCACCGCCGCACCGTGGACGGAACCGTCGAGGCGGCCCGTCCGTCGCGTGACGAGCTCTGCGCCGCCCTCGGCGTCGACGACCTGGACGCCGGGCTGCTGGAGCGCGCCCTCACGCACCGCTCGTTCGCGTACGAGAACGGCGGACTCCCGACCAACGAGCGGCTGGAGTTCCTCGGTGACTCCGTGCTCGGCGTCGTCATCACCGAGTCCCTCTACCTGACCCACCCCGACCTGTCCGAGGGTCGGCTGGCCAAGCTTCGGGCCGCCGTCGTCAACGCCCGCGCCCTCGCCGACGTCGCCCGCACGCTCGGGCTCGGCGACCACATCATGCTCGGCCGCGGCGAGATCTCCACCGGCGGTCGCGACAAGTCGTCGATCCTGTCCGACGGCGTCGAGGCGCTGCTCGGGGCGATCTACCTCGACAAGGGGTTCGAGGTCGCCGCCGGCGTCATCCACCGGCTCTTCGACCCGCTCATGGCGGCGGCGGCCGTGCTCGGAGCCGGGCTGGACTGGAAGACGAGCCTGCAGGAGCTGTCCGCCGACCTCGGCCTCGGTGTGCCCGAGTACCTCATCGACGACAGCGGGCCCGACCACGAGAAGACCTTCGAGGCACGGGTCCGGGTCGGCGAGGGCACCTACGGTCACGGCACCGGCCGGTCGAAGAAGGAAGCCGAGCAGCAGGCGGCCGAGACCGCCTGGCGCAGCATCCGCGCCGCGCATCCCGACGCAGCAGCCCGTACGCCCGACCCGCTCGAGGCCACCGAGGCCGGAGAAGCCGACGAGTCCGTCGACTCCGTGGACACGGACAGCGGACTCCGACGGCACCGAAGCTGCCCCGTCGTCGCGACGCCTTCCCCAGCAGGTCGAGCCCAGCTAAGACCGGGACTCACCCGTGCCCGAGCTGCCCGAGGTCGAGGTCGTCCGCCGCGGCATCGCCGCCCACGTCGTCGGCCACACGATCGAACGCGTCCGCGTCCTCCATCCCCGCCCCGTCCGCCGGCACCTGGCCGGTGTCGCCGACTTCGAGCAGCAGCTCGCCGACCAGCACGTGACGGCGGCCCGGCGGCGCGGCAAGTACCTCTGGCTCGCGCTCGACTCGGGCGACGCGCTGCTCGGTCACCTCGGGATGAGCGGCCAGCTGCTCGTCCAGCCCCGCAGCGCCGAGCCCGAACGGCACCTGCGGGTCGTGATGGAGCTCAGCGAGGGCAACGACCTGCGGTTCGTCGACCAGCGGATGTTCGGCGGGCTCTCGATCTCGCGGGACGGCGCCGAGCTGCCCGCCGAGATCGCCCACATCGCCCGGGACCCGATGGACCCGGCGTTCGACGCCGACGCGTTCGTGGCCGCGGTGCGCAAACGGCGTACCGGCATCAAACGGGCGCTGCTCGACCAGTCCCTGATCTCCGGGGTCGGCAACATCTATGCCGACGAGGCGCTGTGGGCGGCCCGGCTGCACTACGCCCGACCGACCGAGACGTTGACCCGCCCGGAGATCACCCGGGTGCTCGCGGAGGCCACCGGCGTGATGGCGCGGGCCCTGGGCGAGGGTGGGACGTCCTTCGACGCGCTCTACGTGAACGTCAACGGCGAGTCGGGCTACTTCGACCGGTCGCTCAACGCGTACGGCCAGGAGGGGAAGCCGTGCCCGCGCTGCGGGACGCCCATCCGCCGCGACGCGTTCATGAACCGCTCGTCGTACACCTGTCCGCGTTGCCAGCCGCGGCCCCGCCGAGCCCGGTTCTGACTCAGCGAGCCGTCCCGGTCCGGCGCTCGGCCAGCACGGCTTGCGGGACGACGCCGTGCGCGTCGACCGGGGTCCAGGCCTCCGTGCGGACCCACTCCGAGCCGCACGCTGCGCAGGCGAAGACCTGGAGGTCCGGTTCGTCGGTGGCGTCGGAGATGTCGACCTCCGGGGCGCGCCAGATCTCTCCGGTCGGAGCCCACACGCAGACCGACTGGCACGGCCAGGACTGGACCGTGCGCGCTGCGACCGGGGGAGTTTCCATCGGCTCCATTGTGTCAAGGAGCGTGGGTCGTGAGCGCGCCAGGAAAATCAACCTCCCCGCAGGTTGACCGGCGGCCAACGCGGTGTCACCCTGGAAGCAGCAGCGACGTCACCGCTGAACCGTCGACCCGCCGGCAAGGACCCTTTCGAAACGGCGCCCCGACATCACCTGGTTCCGAGGCCGTTCGTGCTGCTGTTACTGGTTGCTCTGGAGGAAGACATCCATGGCCAAGGCTCTCCTTGGGTACGTCGGTGGCGACAACCGCCTTCTCGACGACAATCAACGGCTCCGCCGCCGCGTTGCTGATCTCGAAGCCATCGTTCTCCGCCTGCAGGCCGAGAACGACGCGCTCGCCGCTCGTGTTCACGACGGTGAGCTGCTGACGGTTCCGGACAGCATGCACCAGCGGGCCGCTGCACACGCCTGACCTTCCGGTTCGGCACTCCCGGCGACGGTCGTCGCCGGGTGCTCCGTCGGCTGCGTAGTCTCGCCCCATGAGCGTGACACTGCAGCCGATGACCGAGGCGGAGTACGACGTCTGGCTTCGCGACGCCGTGGCGATGTACGCCCAGGAGTTCGTCGACTCCCACATCCTCGAGCCCGAACAGGCGCAGGAGCGGGCCGAGAAGGACTTCGCCGAGCTGCTCGGGGACGGCCTCGCCACCGAGAACCACCTGCTCTGGAGCGCCCGGGACGACGAGGGCACCGTGGTCGGGACGATCTGGGTGGCGCTCATGCCGGACCGCAAGCCGCCGCATTCGTTCGTCTACGGCCTCGATGTGAACGCCGACCAGCGCCGCAAGGGCTACGGCCAGGCGATCATGGAGGCGGCGATGCAGGAGTGCCGGGAGCGGGGCGTCGCATCGATGGGTCTCAACGTGTTCGGGCACAACGACACGGCGCGCCGGCTGTACGACCGGCTGGGCTTCCAGGTGACCTCCACGCAGCATGAAGGTCGACCTCTAGCTTTTCCGCGGGCTCGGCGGCGGCACGCCGTGGTGGTGCCAGGACTCGGCTCACCCCACAGGTAGGCTCCTTCCTGGTCTTCCCCACGACCAGAACCACGGCGTCCGCGTCCCCGCACACGGGAGCGGCGTCCGCGAAGGAGCAGCGCGTTGTACCTCAAGAGCCTGACGCTGCGCGGCTTCAAGTCCTTTGCCTCGTCCACGACCCTGCGTCTGGAACCAGGCATCACCTGCATCGTCGGCCCCAACGGGTCGGGCAAGTCCAACGTCGTGGACGCCCTGGCCTGGGTGATGGGGGAGCAGGGCGCCAAGTCCCTGCGCGGCGGCAAGATGGAGGACGTCATCTTCGCCGGCACGTCCGGCCGCCCGCCGCTGGGCCGCGCCGAGGTGCTGCTCACCATCGACAACACCGACGGCGCGCTGCCGATCGAGTACACCGAGGTGACGATCTCGCGGACCATGTTCCGCAACGGTGGGTCCGAGTACGCCATCAACGGCCAGACCTGCCGCCTCCTCGACGTCCAGGAGCTGCTCGAGCGACTCCGGCATCGGGCGCGAGATGCACGTCATCGTGGGGCAGGGCCAGCTCGACCAGATCCTGCACGCGTCGCCGGAGGAGCGCCGTGGCTTCGTCGAAGAGGCCGCGGGTGTCCTCAAGCACCGCAAGCGCAAGGAGAAGGCGATCCGCAAGCTGGACGCCACCGAGGGCAACCTCACCCGGCTGTCCGACCTGCTCAGCGAGATCCGCCGCCAGCTCAAGCCGCTGGGTCGGCAGGCCGAGGTGGCCCGCCGCGCGTCGTTCGTGCAGATGGACGTGCGCGACGCGCGGGCCCGGCTGCTCGCCGACGACGTCGTCCAGGTCAAGGGCTCGCTCGAGCAGGAGCTGGCCGACGAGGAGGCGCTGCGCGAGCGGCGTACCGGCGTCGAGAACGCGCTGACCGCCGGCCGCGCGACCGAGTCCGAGCTCGAGCAGGCACTGCGGTCCGACGCACCGCTCCTGGCACAGGCCCAGGACACCTGGTTCCGGCTGTCGGCGACGCGCGAGCGGCTGCGCGGCACCGCGCGACTGGCGGCCGAGCGGGTGCGCAACCTCGCGCGACGAGCCGGCCGAGGAGCGGGCCGGGCCGTGACCCCGAAGCCCTCGAGGCCGAGGCCGAGCGGGTGACGGCGCAGGAGACCGAGATCCAGGCCGAGATCGCCGGCCACCAGCAGGCGCTGGAGCAGGCGGTCGTCGGTCGCGGCGAGGCCGAGACCGCGCATGCCGAGGAGGAGCGCCGCGTCGCCGGGCTCGTCCGTGCCGCCGCCGACCGTCGCGAAGGACTCGCCCGGCTGACCGGTCAGGTCAACACCCTGAAGAGCCGCGCCGCGGCTGCCGAGGACGAGATCGGACGGCTGAGCGGAGCGCGCGAGGAAGCCGAGGCGCGAGCGGAGCGGGCGCAGCGCGAGTTCACCTCGCTCGAGACCCGGATCGCCGGCCTCGACGCGGGCGAGCGCGGCCTCGATGCCGAGCACGAGGGCGCTGCCGCCCTGCTCGAGGACATCGACGCCCGGCTGACCAAGCTGCGTGAGGAGGCGCAGGCGGCCGAGCGTGAGCGCGCTGCCCTCGTCGCCCGCAAGGACGCCCTCGAGCTCGGCCTGTCCCGCAAGGACGGTGCCGGAGCGCTGCTGGCTGCCAGCGAGGACGTGTCAGGTCTGCTCGGGTCGGTCGCCGCGCTGCTGTCGGTGCGCGCCGGCTACGAGACGGCGGTGGCCGCATCGCTGGGCTCGGCGGCGGACGCCGTGGCCGTGTCCGACGTCGGCGCGGCCCTCGGCGCGATCAACCACCTCAAGGACGCCGACCTCGGCCGCGCCGGGCTCGTGCTCGGCGGCGGCGACGCCGACGGAGCGGACCGCGGCGACTGGCCGGGGCTGCCCGCCGGCACGACGTACGCGCTCGATGTCGTCGAGGCACCCGGCGCGCTCGGACCTGCCCTGCGACGGCTCCTCTTCAAGACCGCTGTCGTCGATGACCTCGACGCCGCCCGGCGCCTGGTCGCCGACCTGCCCGACGTCGTCGCGGTGACGCGCGAGGGCGACCTCGTCGGCGCTCACTTCGCGGCTGGTGGGTCGAGCTCGCAGCCGAGCCTGATCGAGGTGCAGGCGGCCGTCGACGAGGCGACCGAGGCGCTGTCGGCGGCGACCGGTGCCACCGAGCGGCTGCGGTTCGAGGTCACCACGCTCGAGAACGAGCGGCAGGAGGTGCAGCGCCGGGTCGACGTGGCGCTCGCCAAGCTGCACGAGTCCGACGCCGCGATGGCCGCGGTCGCCGAGGAGCTCGGTCAGCTGGGTTCGCTCGCCCGGTCCTCGCGTGCCGAGGCGGAGCGGGTCGTCGCCGCGATCACCGCGGCCGAGGACGCCCGCGACAACGACGTGGCCGGCCTGGCCGAGCTGGAGCAACGGCTCGTCGACCGCCGCCGACGCACCGGACGAGGAGCCCGACACGGCCGAGCAGTCACGTCTCGCCGAGGTCGCGCGGCTGGCGCGCCAAGGTCGAGATGGAGGCCCGGCTCGCGTTGCGCACGGCCGAGGAGCGGGCCCGCGCCCTGCACGGCCGCGCCGACAGCCTGCGCAAGTCGGCGGAGCAGGAGCGGCAGGCCCAGGCTCGTGCCAAGGAACGCCGCGAGCGCCGGATCCGTGAGGCCGCACGCCGCCGACGCGGTCGGCAAGGGCGCGCACCTGGTGCTGGCCCGGTTGGACCGTTCGCTGGCCGCCGCGGTCGAGCGTCGTACGACGGTCGAGCAGGCCCGGTCCGGCCGCGAGCACGACCTCGCCGAGATGCGCGGCAAGGTGCGCGAGCTCGAGGCGGAGCTGATGCGCGCTGACCGACACCGTGCACCGCGACGAGATGCTGCGCGCCGAGCACCGGATGCGGATGGAGCAGCTCGAGCAGCGGTCGCTCGACGAGCTCGGCCTCGATCTCGAGTCGCTCGTCAGCGACTACGGTCCCGACCAGCTCGTGCCGCCTCCGCCCGCGCTGCCCGACGAGGTCCGCGAGGTCGAGCCGGACCCGACGCCGTACGTCCGCGAGGAGCAGCAGAAGCGGCTGCGCATCGCCGAGCGCGCGCTCGCCCAGCTCGGCAGGATCAACCCGCTGGCGCTGGAGGAGTTCTCGGCCCTGGAGGAGCGGCACAAGTTCCTCACCGAGCAGCTCGACGACCTGCGCAAGACCCGACGCGACCTGCTCGACATCGTCCGCGAGGTCGACGAGCGCGTCGAGCAGGTCTTCACCGAGGCCTACGTCGACGTCGAGCGGGAGTTCGCGCAGGTCTTCGCGCGGCTGTTCCCCGGAGGCGAGGGACGGCTGATCCTCACCGACCCCGACGACATGCTCGACACCGGCATCGAGGTCGAGGCGCGGCCACCCGGCAAGAAGATCAAGCGGCTGTCGCTGCTGTCCGGCGGCGAGCGGTCGCTGGTGGCGGTGGCGTTCCTGGTCGCGCTGTTCAAGGCCCGGCCGTCGCCGTTCTACATCCTCGACGAGGTCGAGGCGGCGCTCGACGACACCAACCTCGGCCGGCTGCTGGAGATCTACGAGGAGCTGCGCGACGACTCGCAGCTGGTCGTGATCACCCACCAGAAGCGCACCATGGAGGTCGCCGACGCGCTGTACGGCGTCTCGATGCGGGGCGACGGGGTCTCGGCCGTGATCAGCCAGCGGCTGCGCGAGGCCGAGTCGGCCTGATCGTCGCCTGTGGCTGAACGTCGCGGCCGCGGGTCGGCGTGTCCTTCAGCCACGGGCGGCGTCGTGATGTGGCTCACGTGGGCACGGCGCGATTGGGACCCACGCCTTCACGCTGGCAGGATGGAAGGCGGGGGATGGTGGGTCCTGCCCTGTTGGCCCAGTCGGCGCACGCGACCACAAGGAGACACGCACCATGCTGTTCATCTGGCTCGGACTGCTCGCGATCCTGGTGCTCGCCGGGCTCATCACGCTGTACGTCGCCTACCCGCACCGCGGTGAGGACATCCCGCACGCGGAGTGGCTGTCGGACGCCATGTCCCGGTCCAACCAGAAGGTGACCGAGAAGCTCACCGCCCTCGACGACTCCCTCGCCGCCAAGCTCGACGAGCGCCGCGACCCCTGACCGTTGAGCCGCAGGTTGTGGCCCGTTGAGCCGCAGGTTGTGGCCCGTTGAGCCGCAGGTTGTGGCCCGTGAGCCGCAGGTCGACGCCGGGAAAGCGCGGCTCGACGCCGGGAAGACCCGACTCGACGAGGACGGGCGACGGGATGGGAGGATGAGTCACTGTGACGTTCGTCTGGATTGCCCTGGCCATCATCGCGGTGGCGCTGCTCGTGATCGTCGGCCTGGTCCTCACCCGGACCAAGCGCGGCGGGACGACCGAGGCACCGCCGCAGCCGACCACCACGGCACCCTCCGCTCCGAGCACCCGCGAACCTGGCGTCGGTGACGACGCCGCACCGCCCCGGGACACCCCGACCCGAACCATCGACGAGGTCGTCCTCCCCGACGACGCAGCGTCCGGCGGCGACACGGCCGTCCTCGAGGTCGAGACGCCCGACCCGGTCGCGGGCCGCCTCCAGCGGCTGCGAGCTCGCCTGGCACGGTCGCAGTCGACGCTGGGCAAGGGGCTGCTCTCGCTGCTGTCCCGCGACCGGCTCGACGACGCGACGTGGGAGGAGATCGAGGACACCCTGCTCGCGGCGGACGTCGGCGTGGCCCCGACGCAGGAGCTGGTCGAGCGGCTCCGCACCCGGATGCGCGTCGAGTCGGCGACCGGAGAAAAGGCACATGCGCTGCTGCGCGAGGAGCTCGTCACGCTCGTCGACCCGTCGTACGACCGGACCCTTCACGCCGACCGCGTCAACGGGAAGCCCGCCGTCGTGATGGTGGTCGGCGTCAACGGCGTCGGCAAGACGACCACGGTCGGCAAGATCGCGCGCGTCCTGGTCGCCCAGGACAAGGACGTGCTGCTGGGCGCGGCCGACACGTTCCGCGCGGCCGCGGCGGACCAGCTCACGACGTGGGGCGAGCGGGTCGGCGTACCCACCGTGCGCGGGCCCGAGGGGTCCGACCCGGCGAGTGTGGCGTTCGAAGCCGCGAAGGCCGGGGTCGAGCAGGAGGTCGACACCGTCCTGATCGACACCGCGGGTCGCCTGCACACCAAGACCGGTCTGATGGACGAGCTCGGCAAGATCAAGCGCGTGGTCGAGAAGCAGGCGCTCATCGACGAGGTGCTGCTCGTGATCGACGCGACGACCGGTCAGAACGGTCTGACGCAGGCACGCATCTTCGCCGAGGTCGTCGACGTCACCGGCATCGTGCTGACCAAGCTCGACGGGACGGCCAAGGGCGGGATCGTGATCCAGGTGCAGCGTGAGCTGGGTGTCCCGGTGAAGCTGATCGGTCTGGGCGAGGGTGCCGACGACATGGCGCCGTTCGAGGCCGAGGCGTTCGTCGACGCGCTCCTCGACGCCTGACCCGCGCTCGCGAATTGCGGGAAGTTGGCTGCTTCTGCGTCGCCGGGACCAGCCAACTTCCCGCAATTCACGGGAGATCGGTCAGGAGGGCAGGGTGTAGTGGATCGTGACGAACGTGCGCTCGTCGTTGTGCGGGGCGTTCTGCGCCGTGATGGTGCCGCGGGCCCCGACGAAGCGGCCTGAGCCGCCGGTCACCACGCCGGCGTACCGGCTGTCGTCGCCGCGCAGGCTGTGCACGCGACCGAACATCAGTCCGCCCTGGCGCGAGACGGCGATGTAGATCCGGACCTGTTCCGTCTGCGGGTTGAACTTGCCGCTGATCACGTCGTAGCCGACGAAGCGGCCGTGGTTGCGCTCGATCTCGGTGCCTTCGAACCCGAACTGGCCGGCCCGGTGGTCCCGGTCCGACGTGGCGACGAACTTGAGGGTCCGCTGGACGCTGCCGGCGTCGGCCGTGCTGACGAACGCGGCGCCGGACAGCGCAGAGGTGGCGATCAGGGCCGCTCCTGCGGCCAGGGCGAGGTTGCGCTTGTTTCGTTGCATCTGGGTGTCCCTTCGACAAGGACGCCGGGAGGGCGTCCTTCGCGATGGTCGTCCCGGTTCGGTCGGCCGCGTAACCCCCCGAAGTGGTGGGAAATGCGCCACTCAGGATCACCCGGACGAGTCAGGAACGCCGTCCTTTCGGGCCACGCGCACCTGCTCAGCGTGGCGTCATCGCCCAGCGGATCGTGCTGGTGAGGGCCAGCCCGGCGCCGCGCACCGCCGTGCGCTCGGTGACGGGCAGGTAGGGGAGCCGCAACGGCCACCGCGACCACACCGGCATCAGTCCGACCGCGGCGGCGGCGAGCACGGCGTACCCCGGACGCAGGACGAGCGGGACCGGCGGGTTGAGCAGCATGAAGCGCGCCGCCTCGCGCGCCTCCGCGGTGCCCTCGAGCTCGGGGCGGTACGACGCCAGTCGATCGCGCAGCTCTGCCTCGGTGCGCGGGGGGTCGATCACGCCGAGCGCCTCGGCGACCCGCGCCGTGTCCTCGACGTACCCGTCGCGTCCGTCCTGGTCGAGCGTCCTGCTGCCGTACGCCGTGTGGGCGGCCAGGAAGCTGTCGACCTCGGCGACGTGGACCCACGCGAGCAGGTGCGGGTCTGAGGCGGCGTACGGTCGCCCGTCCGGAGCACGGCCACGCACGCGGTCGTGGATCCCGCGGATCCGCGCCACCATCGCCTCGGCGTCGTCCGCCGCCCCGAAGGACGTCACGGCCAGGAAGTGGCTGGTCCGCTGCAGCCGGCCCCACGGGTCGCCGCGGTAGCCGGAGTGGCCCGCGACGCCGGCCATGGCGAGCGGGTGCAGAGACTGGAGCAGCAGGGCGCGCAGCCCGCCGACGAACATCGAGGCGTCGCCGTGCACCTCACGGATCGGGCGGTCCTCGGCGAACCAGCGCGGTCCCTCGGCGGTGGCGATCCGCTCGCGCCGCGACGGTCCCTCGGGCCCGGCCACCCGCGCGAACAGCTGCCGCCCCAGCCGGTCCCTGACTCCGGACAGCAGCCCGCTCGTCGACTCCACGCTCATGCTCCCCAGTAAACCTCGCGCTCCCGGCCCCGCCCGCCCGGCGACTGCGGGAAAGTTCTGCAATCTCGCAGGCCGACACCGGCACCTTTCCCGCAATTCGCGGGGTCAGGCGAGAGATCGCGCGGAGTCCAGGTACGCAGTCCGGCCCGAGGCGCGCGCCGTGAAGGCGGCCGCGAGCCGGTCCCGGCCAGGCGCGGTATGCCGTTCGACCGCCTCAGTCTCGCTCAGCCAGAACACGTCGCTGATCTCGTCTGCTTGGAGCGTCAGCTCCACGTCGTCGGCCACCCGCTGTGTCTCGAACACGAACACGAGGCCGGACTCGTGCCGCGGACCCAGAGGTTTGTGCTGCACGGCGAGCAGCCGACCGGCCGGAAGCGCCAGGCCGACCTCCTCGAGCGTCTCGCGCTCCGCGGCGGCGGCCGGTGACTCACCCGACTCGACGACGCCACCGGGAAGGACGAGGCCCTCACGGTACGGGTTGGCGACGAGCAAGGTGAGGCCGGACTCGTTGGTGACGAGCAACGCCGACGCAGCCACGTGAGGTGGCTGCCCGGGAAGCTCGTTGTCGGGTGCGGTCACGGCGGCAGTCTGGCATCAGTCGGCTCGTCGGCTCGACGAGCTCGACCGGCAAGACCCGCCGCGGAGTTCACATCGTCGTAACACGGGTGCTCGAAGTGTCACCTCGGCGCAACACGACACGAGACCACCTGAAACCTGCGGCCGAAACAGTGAGGACCGCTGCGACACCGCCTGATTCCCCCAGGCAGGGCGCAGGCGTCCCTCGCTCCCTGACCGACAGGAACCATCCGGATGGACATCAACACAGGCGACACTGCGTGGGTCCTCATGAGCGCGGCGCTCGTGCTGCTCATGACCCCCGCCCTCGCGTTCTTCTACGGCGGCATGGTCCGCTCCAAGTCGGTCCTCAACATGCTGATGATGAGCGTGTTGACGATCGGCATCGTCACCCCCTTGTGGGTGCTGTTCGGCTTCTCGCTGACCTTCGGCACGGAGAACGCCAACGGCTTCATCGGCGACTTCAGCGAGCTCGGCCTCTCCGACATGCTCGACAAGCTCGCCGTCAACGGCGGCGAGTACCCGATCCCGATCCTCGTCTTCGCCGCCTTCCAGCTGATGTTCGCGGTCATCACGCCGGCGCTGATCTCCGGCGCCATCGCCGACCGCGCGAAGTTCGCTGCGTGGGGCATGTTCGTCGCGGTGTGGGTCACGCTCGTCTACTTCCCGGTCGCGCACTGGGTCTTCGCCTTCGGTGACGCCGAGGGCAACGGCGCGGGCTGGCTCGCCAGCTGGGGCGTGCTCGACTTCGCCGGTGGTACGGCGGTCCACGTCAACGCCGGCGCAGCCGGTCTCGCTCTGGCGATCGTGCTCGGCAGGCGGATCGGGTGGAAGCGCGACCCGATGCGTCCGCACAGCCTGCCGCTCGTGATGCTCGGCGCAGGCCTGCTGTGGTTCGGCTGGTTCGGCTTCAACGCCGGTTCGGCCCTCGGCGCCAACGAGGGTGCCGCGATGGCGTTCATGAACACCCAGACCGCCACGGCTACCGCGATGCTCGGCTGGCTGCTCGTGGAGAAGCTGCGCGACGGCCACGCCACCACGCTCGGTGCTGCATCGGGCGCCGTGACGGGCTTGGTCGCGATCACGCCTTCGTGTGCCAGCGTCACGCCGATGGGTTCGATCTTCCTCGGCCTCATCGCCGGTGCGGTCTGTGCGTACGCCGTCGGGTTCAAGTACAAGCTCGGCTTCGACGACTCGCTCGACGTCGTCGGCGTGCACCTCGTCGGAGGAGCTGTCGGCTCGATCCTGATCGGCTTCCTCGCAGCGCCGAGCAGTGTCGCCGGCGCGACAGGAATCCTCTACGGCGGAGGGTCCGCCGGCTTCGAGCTGTTGGGCAAGCAGACCGTGGCGGTGCTGTCGGTGGCAACCTTCTCGTTCGTCGCTGCCTTCATCATCGGCAAGATCATCGACGCCGCCATCGGGTTCCGGATCGACGAGGACGACGAGGTCACCGGTATCGACCAGGTGTCGCACGCGGAGACGGCGTACGACTTCCACCAGGCGTTCGCCGGGGTTCGCACCTCGAGCGTTCCGGCCGTGGAGCCCGCTGACGAGACGACCAAGGAGAGTGTGGACGCATGAAGCTCGTGACAGCGGTGATCAAGCCGCACAAGCTCGAAGATGTCCGGGGCGCGCTCGAGACGTTCGGGGTGACGGGGATGACCGTCACCGAGGCCAGCGGCTACGGACGGCAGAAGGGCCACACCGAGGTCTACCGCGGGGCGGAGTACGACATCGCGCTCATCCCCAAGGTGCGGCTCGAGGTCGTGGTCGAGGACGACGAGACCGAGGACATCGTCGGCGTCATCGTCAAGAGCGCGCAGACCGGTCGGATCGGCGACGGGAAGGTCTGGGTGACACCGGTCGAGACCGTCGTCCGGGTCCGCACCGGCGACCGGGACTCCGACGCCGTCTGAGGCCGTGCTGATCGAGTGACCGACACGTGATCCGACCGGCAACCACCGACGCACCGCCGCGCGTGGAGCAACGACGCTCCCGCGCGGCGGCGGCAGACGAGCGGCTGCGCACGCTGTGGGACCAGGCTCATCAGGACCTGGACCTCCTCCCAGCGGGCGCAGCCCTCGTCGCGGTCGGGGGATACGGCCGGTCGGAGCTGTCTCCGTGCAGCGACCTCGACGTCGTGCTCCTCGCCCAGGACGGGTACGACGACCAGCTCCTGACCGCGCTCGCCGAGCGGCTCTGGTATCCGCTGTGGGACGCCAACATCCGGATCGACCACGCGGTCCGGACGGAGAGCGAGCTGCGCACGACCGTCGCCGATGACATCCGGGTGGCACTCGGAGCGCTCGACCTGCGACCGATCGCGGGCGACACGACGATGACGCTCGGCATCCGGAGCACGATGCTCGCGGACTGGCGACGGTCGGCGAAACGACGACTCCCCGAGCTCGTCGAGCTGACCCGCGAGCGATGGGACCGGGTCGGCGACCTGGCCCACGCCACCACTCCCGACCTGAAGGAGGCGCGTGGCGGCCTCCGTGACCTGAGTGTCCTGCGGGCCATGCTCGCCAGCTGGCTCGTCGACGTCCCGTCCTCCGAGCTCGACCGGCTCGGCCACGACCTGTTGGAGGTCCGCGACGCGCTGCAGGAGACGACCGGGCGTCATACCGACCGGTTGGTCGCGGACTACGCCGACGAGGTGGCGTCCCGGCTCGGGCTGCGCGGCGCCGACGCGCTCCGCCAGGCGTTGCAGGTCACCGGCCGCGGCATCGGGCACCTCACCGCGGTGGCGATGCGCAACGTCGCGTGGCTGCAGCCGGTCCGGGTCGGTCCGCGTCGGCCGGTCCTCGACGTCGTCGCGCCGGGCGTCGGTGCCTACCGCGGCGAGGTCGTGCTGACCGAGAAGGCGGATCCGATGCGCGACCCGCTGCTCGGGTTGCGGGCCGCCGAGGCCGCCGCGACGCGCGACCTGGTGCTGACCGACGCCGCGGCCGCTCGCCTCGGTCGCGAGCTCGCACCGATGCCGGTGCCCTGGCCGGCGGAGGCGCGCGGGCTGTTCGGGCGGCTGCTCGGATCGGGCTCGTCGCTCGTCGACGTGTGGGAGTCACTCGACCTGTACGGCGTCGTGGACGGGCTCATCCCCGAGTGGAAGCGGGTCCGCCACCTGGCGCCCCAGTCCTCGGTGCACCGGTTCACCGTCGACC
This sequence comes from uncultured Actinomycetota bacterium, assembly GCA_963737725.1. Classification (GTDB taxonomy): domain Bacteria; phylum Actinomycetota; class Actinomycetes; order Propionibacteriales; family Nocardioidaceae; genus JANLYC01. The sequence continues at coordinate 292,693 of CAVTTO010000008.1, read as the reverse complement.
GGCACCTGGTCCAGACCTGCGTCGAGACGGCCGCCTTCTCGAGCGACCTCGACCGGCCCGACCTGTTGGTCGCCGCTGCGCTCGTCCACGACATCGGCAAGGGCGACTATGACACGCGAGCCGACCACAGCGAGGTCGGTGCGCTGATCGCGGCCGACATCGCCGGGAGGATGGGCTTCCGCCGGCAGGACGTGGCGGTCGTGACCCGGCTGGTGCGGCATCACCTGCTGCTGGTCGACGTGGCGACCGGCAGCGATCTCGACGACCCGCGGACCGCTTCAGCCGTCGCCTCCGCGGTCGAGGACGTGTCGACGCTCGAGCTGCTGGCCGTGCTCACCGAAGCCGACGCACTCGCGACCGGACCGCAGGCCTGGTCGCCGTGGCGCAAGCAGCTGGTCGACACCGTGGTCGAGCGCACCCGCCGGCACCTTCATCTGCACCTCGTCTGACCGCCACGCGCCCGGCGACACCGAAAGAACGTTGCCAGCGGGCACCGACGGGGGCACGCTGACGAGGTGGACGACGACGGCGCCGGCCTTCTCGAGCAAGGACGTTCCTGGTACGCGCAGCGAGCGTGGGACCGGGCGCGTGAGGCGCTCCGGGCGAGTGACACCCAGCAGTCGCTGGGCGAGGACGACCTCGGTCGGCTCGCCGTCGCGTCGTTCATGAGTGGACACAGCCGTGACAGCGTCGATGCCTGGGCCCGCGCGCACCGCCTCGCCCTCGACGCCGGAGAACCGGACCGTGCCGTCCGCAGTGCGTTCTGGATCGGTTTCGTGCTCGGGAACCAGGGCGACGAAGCCCAGGCCGGTGGCTGGCTGGCACGCGCCCTGCGCCTCATCCCCGAGATCGGAGAGGAGTCGCCGGCGGCCGGGTTCGTGCTGCTGCCGGACGCGGTCCGGGCCCTGCACAGCGGGCAGTTCGAGGAGGCCGCCGAACGTTTCGGGCAGGCCGGTGCCGTGGGGGACCGCACGCGGGACGTCGACATCCAGGCGCTGTCCGCGCTCGGCCACGGACAGGCCCTGGTCGGACTCGGACGGCCGGTCGAAGGGATGCGCCTCCTCGACGAGGCGATGGTCGGCGTCACCTCGCTCGAGGTGTCACCGCTGATCTGCGGACTCGTCTACTGCGCGGTGATCAGCACCTGCTACGAGATGTTCGACGTCGGTCGCGCGCAGGAGTGGACCGAGGCGCTGACGGCCTGGTGCGACGCGCAGGAAGGCATCGTCCCGTTCCGCGGTCAGTGCCTGATCCATCGGTCCGAGCTGCTCCAGCTGCACGGCGCCTGGCCGGCCGCGCTCGACGAGATCCAGCAGGCGCTGAGCCGGTTGCTCGACCCGCCCGGTCAGTACGCCGTCGGGGACGCCTACTACCAGCTCGGCGAGCTGCACCGCGTCGCCGGTCGGCTTCCCGAGGCGGAGCAGGCCTATCGACAGGCGAACGACTGGGGCAAGACACCCCAGCCGGGCCTGGCGCTCCTCAGGGTCGCCCAAGGGCGTGCGCAGTCGGGACTCGCGTCGTTGCGCCGAGTGCTCGACACCAGCTCGCCCAACCTGACCCGGCTGTCCGAGCTGGCGGCGTACGTCGAGGTCGCCCTCGAGGTCGGTGACGTGCAGAAGGCGCGCGCCGCGGTCGAGGAGCTGCGGAGCTCCGGAGCCGAGTTCGACACGCCACTCGTGGCAGCGATGTGCGCGCAGGCGGACGGTGCCGTGCTGCTCCGCGAGGGTGAGGCGCGGGCGGCAGGTGAGGCGCTGCAGACCGCGGCCGCGACCTGGCGCGACCTCGAGGTCCCCTACGAGGTCGCCCGGGTGCGTGTGCTGCTCGGCCAGGCCTGCCGCGAGCTCGGTGACCACGACGCGGCAGACCTCGAGCTGCAGAGCGCTCGCGCCGCCTTCGCGTCGCTCGGCGCCCTTCCGGACGTCGCGCGCACCGACCGGCTCACGGGATCGGGGTCAGGCGTGGGACCGGACGACGCCGCGACGGCCTATCCCGACGGCTTGACGGGTCGCGAGGTCGAGGTGCTGCGGCTGGTCGCCTCGGGGGCGACCAACCGGGAGATCGCCGCCTCGCTGGTCATCAGCGAGAAGACCGTCGCCCGCCACCTGAGCAACATCTTCGGCAAGATCGCGGTCCCGTCGCGGGCCGCGGCCACGGCGTACGCCTATCGAGCAGGGACTGGTCGATCGCGGGCTGACAGAGCCGCGACACCACCCGATGGGTCATTCGACCCATCGCGGCGCGGCGAAGATGCACGGTTCGCCCGACGCGGCGGGAGCGACCGGCACGCCTACGTTCAGGTTGACGGAGAACCAGGAAGCAGGTGATGCAGGATGCGCGAACGTCTTCTCAAGGACCTGCACGTCGAATCGCGACACCTCGACGTGGACGGCGCCCCGACGTACCTGCTCGAATCCGGTGACGGACCTCCGCTGGTCCTGATTCACGGGGCCGTGCCTGTCGGTGGGGTCATCTGGCTGCGTATCATCTCGGCGCTCGCGACCAACCACCGGGTCATCGTCCCGGACGTGCCCGGCTTCGGGGAGTCGCCGCCGGTTCCCAAGCTCGACGTCGACGTGGCAGCAGGTTGGCTGGCCGCTCTGATCCGCGCGACCTGCTCGACGCCGCCGACCGTGGTGGCGCACTCGATGCTGGGCAGTCTGGCGGCCGGTTTTGCAAGCCGGCAGTCCACGCGACTGCGCCACCTCGTCATCTCCGGGGCGCCGGCGATCGGCAGTTACCGCATGCCGCTCGGCTTGCGGGCCGCGGCCGTCAGACTCACCCTCGCACCATCGGCCCGCAGTCTCGAGCACTTCCTGCGGTGGCCGTTTCTCGACTGGGAGCGCACCCGGAGCCAGGATCCGGAGTGGTTCGACGCGTTCACGTCGTATCTGTTGTCGCGTGGATCGTTGCCGCACGTCAAGAAGGCCATGCGGCAGACCGTGTCGGTCGGCGCACGGAGGATCCCGAACTCCCTGCTGGACCAGGTCGACGCGCCTACCTCGCTGTTGTGGGGGAGGTACGACCGGATGGCACCTCTCTCGGTCGCTGGCGAGGCGGCGTCGAACCTGGGCTGGCCGTTGCACGTGATCGATGGCTGCGGCCACGTGCCCTACCTCGAACAACCCGACGCCGCAGCCACTGCACTCGAACAGCTCATGCGCGCCCAATCAGTCCACGAAGGAGATTCTGATGCCAAGCACTGAACACATCGACACGATCGTCATCGGCGCGGGACAGGCCGGCCTCGCGACTGGATATCACCTCGCCCGGAAGCGGCATGGACTTCGTGATCCTCGAGTCGCACGACCGGGTCGGTGACGTCTGGCGCAACCGCTTCGACTCGCTGAAGCTCTACTGCCGGCGCAGTACGACGGCCTGCCGGGTATGCCGATGCCGATGCCGCGCTGGACCTGGCCCGGCAAGAACGACATGGCGGACTATCTCGAGGCGTACGTCGCCAGGTTCGAGCTGCCCGTCCGGACCGGCGTCCAGGTCGACGGACTGGCCAAGGCGGGCGACGACTACGTGGTTTCGGCCGGTGACACCCTGCTCCGGCGTCCAACGTCGTGATCGCGAGCGGCGGTTGGCAGACGCCGGTCGTTCCCGACTTCGCCGACCAGCTCGACTCCTCGATCGTGCAGCTGCACTCCAGCGAGTACCACAACCCGTCGCAGCTCCAGCCCGGGCCCGTGCTGGTCGTCGGCTGCGCTCACTCCGGTGCCGACATCGCGCTGGAGCTGGCCGCGACGCACGATGTCGAGCTGTCCGGACCGGTCCGCGGAGAGATCCCGATCGACATCGAGGGGCAGCCGTGCGCACGTGATGCTCCCGATCCTGTGGTTCCTCGCCAACCACGTGCTCACCGAACGCACGAACGATGGCCGCAAGATGCGCGAGCCACGTCCGCGGTGCCGGTGGCCCGCTGCTGCGCGTCAAGCACGCGCACCTCGACGCCGCCGGCGTGCAGCTACCACGAGACGAAGACCGTCGGTGTCGTCGGTGGCCGGCCGGAGCTCGCCGACGGCGAGGTGCTCGACGTGGCGAACGTCGTGTGGTGCACCGGCTTCCGCAAGGACACGTCGTGGATCTCGCTCCCGATCGAGGGTGACGACGGCTGGCCCGAGCAGCACCGTGGTGCCGTCGTCGGCCAGGACGGCCTGTTCTTCGTCGGGCTGCCCTTCCAGTACGCCTTCGCCTCCATGCTCGTCGGTGGCGTCGGGCGCGACGCGGAGGGCGTCGTCAAGCAGCTCGTCCGACGCACCACACGTCGTCCGACGGCAGCGGCGCCGGCCGACGTCACCGCGTAGAGAGCAGTCAGGGGGAAGCATCATGAAGGGGGACCTGCCGACGATCGCGGGGGCGATCTCGACAGTCATCTTCGTCGTCAGCACGCTGCCGATGTTGATCAAGGCGTTCCGGACCAAGGACCTGTCGTCGTACAGCCTGGGCAACATCGCCACGGCGAACGTGGGGAACCTGGTCCAGTGCGTCTACGTGCTCAGCCTGCCGGTCGGGCCGATCTGGTTCCTCCACGGCTTCTACGTCGTGGCCACGTTCCTGATGCTCTTCTGGTACGTCAGGTACCGCTCGGGGCCGCGGCCTCCCGACCGCACGATCGGGACAAGGTCGAGGCGCTCGGCTCAGCGAGCACGAGCGCCGCCCGTCACTGTGCCGGCGGATCGTGCAGCGTGATGTGGCGTGACGCTCGGGCGCCTCTGGGTCGGCTGACCCGGTTCGGGAGGAGGCCAGGGGGTCGGCAGGTAGGCTGGTCCATCGACGTACGCCGTCGGCGACCGGACGAAATCAGTCGATCCTGGACGTCGGCCTTCCACCCCGAGGACCTTCCCGAACGTGTTCAACACTCTGCAAGACCGGCTCGGCGCCACGCTCAAGAACCTGCGCGGCAAGGGCCGGCTCTCCGACGCCGACATCGACGCGACCTGTCGCGAGATCCGTGTCGCCCTGCTCGAGGCCGATGTCGCGCTGCCGGTCGTGCGGCAGTTCATCGAGCGGGTGCGTGAGCGCGCCAAGGGCTCGGAGGTCAGCGGGGCGCTCAACCCGGCGCAGCAGGTCATCAAGATCGTCAACGACGAGCTGGTCGAGATCCTCGGCGGCGAGACCCGTCGCCTGCGGTTCGCCAAGACGCCGCCGACGGTGATCATGCTGGCCGGCCTCCAAGGTGCCGGAAAGACCACGCTCGCCGGAAAGCTCGGCCACTGGCTCAAGGACCAGGGTCACAGCCCGATGCTCGTCGCGGCCGACCTCCAACGTCCTAACGCCGTCACGCAGCTGAAGGTCGTCGGCGAGCAGGCCGGTGTGCAGGTCTTCGCGCCCGAGCCGGGCAACGGCGTCGGCGACCCGGTCAAGGTCGCCCGCGACGCGATCACCGAGGCCAAGCGCGCGCTGTACGACGTCGTCGTGGTCGACACTGCCGGCCGCCTCGGTATCGATGCCGAGCTGATGAAGCAGGCCGCCGACATCCGCGACGCGGTCCAGCCGGACGAGACCCTGTTCGTCGTCGACGCGATGATCGGTCAGGACGCCGTGACCACGGCGCAGGCGTTCCTCGACGGCGTCGGCTTCAGCGGTGTCGTGCTCTCCAAGCTCGACGGCGACGCACGCGGTGGTGCCGCGTTGTCCGTCGCGCAGGTGACCGGCCGCCAGGTGATGTTCGCGTCCAACGGCGAGAAGCTCACCGACTTCGACGTCTTCCACCCCGACCGGATGGCCTCGCGCATCCTCGGCATGGGCGACGTGCTCACCCTGATCGAGCAGGCCGAGAAGGCGTTCGACGTCGAGCAGGCGACCAAGGCCGCCGAGAAGCTCCAGGGCAAGGGCGGAGACTTCACCCTCGACGACTTCCTGCAGCAGATGCAGGCCGTCCGACGGATGGGATCGCTGTCCAAGATCATGGGCATGATGCCCGGGATGAACCAGTTCAAGGACCAGCTGGAGAACTTCGACGAGCGTGAGATCGACCGGGTCCAGGCGATGATCTTGTCGATGACGCCCGGCGAGCGGGCCAACCCGAAGATGATCGACGGTTCGCGGCGGGCGCGCATCGCGAAGGGCTCCGGACGGACCGTCAGCGAGATCAACACGCTCGTCGACCGCTTCTTCGAGGCGCGCAAGATGATGATGTCGATGGCCGGCGGTGGCGGGATGCCGGGCATGCCAGGTCTCCCGGGGATGGGCGGCAAGCGCTCGAAGGGCAAGCAGCAGGCGCAGCAGGGACGCAAGAAGCGCGGCTCGGGCAACCCCGCCAAGCGAGCAGCGCAGCAGAAGGCCACGGCCACCCAGGGCTCGGACTCGGCCGAGCAGGACGGTGCGGCCGCCTTCGGCTTCGGCAAGAGCGGCGCGAAGGACCTGCCCGAAGGCTTCGAGCTCCCCAAGGAGCTCAAAGACCTCCTCTGACCCGCCCCAACCCGCGAGTCGCCAGGTTTTGCGCCCCGAGTCGCCAGGTTTTGCGCCGCGCGTGCATGACAAGGTGACGGGATGACCGACGTGCGCGACCTGTCCCCGTTCCACGCCCGCCTGCCCATCGGCGAACGGATGCCGGCCGACGAGGTGCTGGGCGGCGACTTCTTCCCGATCGGCGCGGACGGCCAGGTCGTGCCGATCCAGGTGCCTGAAGTACCTGAGCCGCCGCGCAACGGCGAGCCCGGCGGTGGCAGCTGCTTCCGGTGCGACAACCCGGACCGCGGCGTGATCTGGCGCGACGAGCACTGGCACGTGCGTGGACCGCACGAGCCGAGCGGGTTGCCGATGGTTCTCCACATGGCACCCAACGAGCACGCCACCCTCCACACGATGGGTCCGGAGGTTGCGGCCGCGATGGGAACTCTGATCCAGCGGGTGGCCGTGGCGATCGGCGAGATCCCGGGGGTCGCACGGACGCACTTCAGCCGATGGGGAGACGGGAGTGAGCACTTCCACCTGTGGTTCCTCGCCCGACCGCTCGGGATGATGCAGCTGCGCGGCCCGATGCTGGCCGTCTGGGACGACCTGCTGCCGGCGATCCCCGAGGAGGAGCTGCGCGCGAACACCCGCATCGTGGCCGAGGCACTGGCGGCCGGTGGCGGCGAGCTGCTCGAGGCGAACCTCTAGCGCCATACCTCGCTGATCGAGCTGTCGAGATCGAGTGGTTTCGACAAGTCACCTGGCGACTGGGGGCGCAATACCTGGCGAGTCGCGGAGATGAGCGAGGGCGGTAGCGTCGCGGGCATGATCAAGGCGAGTGGCGTCATCCTCCCGAGCGGCGAACGGCGCGACCTGTTCGTCGTCGACGGTCAGCTCACGTACGACGCCGGAGCTCCCGGCGCGGGCGACGCGACCTCGATCACCGACGACCTCGGCGACGTGTGGATCGTCCCCGGTCTGGTCGACGCGCACTGCCACATCGGGCTCGACGAGCACGGCGCCGTGCCGGACGACGTCTCCGAGCAGCAGGCGGTGACCGATCGGGACGCGGGCACCCTGCTGGTCCGCGACGCCGGTTCGGCGGCCGACACCCGATGGATCGACGACCGCGACGACCTGCCACGCGTCATCCGCGCGGGTCGCCACCTGGCGCGGCCGAAGCGCTACATCCGCAACTACGCGCACGAGATCGAGCCGGACGAGCTCCCGGCGTACGTCGCCCAGGAAGCGCAGCGGGGCGACGGCTGGGTCAAGCTGGTCGGCGACTGGATCGACCGCGACGTCGCCGACCTCGCGCCGCTGTGGCCGCTGGACGCCTTGCGGGCAGCGATCGACACGGCGCACGCGTACGGCGCCCGCGTCACGGCCCACGTGTTCGGGCACGAGGCGCTGCCTGACCTGTTCGCTGCCGGGATCGACTGCATCGAGCACGGCACCGGTCTCACACCGGACCTGATCGACCAGATGGTCGAGCAGCACATCGCCCTCGTGCCGACGGTCAAGCAGCTCGAGCACTTCCCGGACTACGCCGCCGCGGGCGAGGCGAGGTTCCCCGCCTACGCCGCGCGGATGCGCGACCTCTACGAGCGGCGGCGCGAGACCCTGCGATCGGCGTACGAGGCGGGAGTCGCGATCTATGCCGGCACGGATGCGGGCGGCGTGCTGCCGCACGGGCTGATCGGCGACGAGGTGCTCGCGCTCGCCGAGCTCGGCCTGTCTCCTGCCGACGCACTCGGCGCCGCGTCGTGGCGGGCGCGCCCGTGGCTGGGGCGCCCGGGTGGAAACCTCGACGAGGGCGACCCGGCCGACTTCGTCGTGTACGACGCGGACCCGCTGGCGGACCTCGCCGTGCTCAAGCACCCGCGCCGGATCGTGCTGCGCGGCCAGGTCGTGCTCGACCCGCTGATCGAGCTCCCTCGCTGATCGAGCTTGTCGAGATCACCGAGGATCTCGACAAGCTCGATCAGCCGATGCGGCGTTGCCTCAGGCGGCGTGGGCGCCGAGGTAGCCGTTCGGGTCGAGGACGTACTTGCGCGACGCGCCCTCGTCGAACTCGGCGTACCCGCGCGGTGCGTCGTCGATCGTGATCGGCGTCGCGTTGACCGCCTCGGCGATCTGCACCCGGTCGTGCAGGATCGCCATCATCAGGCCGCGGTGGTACTTCATCACCGGGCACTGACCGGTCATGAAGCTGTGCGACTTCGACCAGCCGAGGCCGATCGAGATCGACAGCGAACCCTGCTGCGCCGCCTCGTCCGCGGCACCCGGGTCGCCGGTCACGTACAGACCGGGGATGCCGACGCCGCCACCGGCTCGGGTGACGTCCATCATCGAGTTCAGCACGGTGGCCGGCTGCTCGTTCTTGGAGTCCGCGCCGTGACCGCGAGCCTCGAAGCCGACGGCGTCGACGCCGCAGTCCACCTCGGGTACGCCGAGGATCTGCTCGATCTGGTCCTTCGGGTCGCCCTGGGAGATGTCGACGGTCTCGCAGCCGAACGACTCGGCCTGCTTGAGCCGGTCGCTGTTCAGGTCTCCGACGATCACGGCTGCCGCGCCGAGCAGCTGCGCCGAGGCCGCGGCGGCCAGTCCGACCGGTCCCGCGCCGGCGATGTACACGGTCGACCCGACCTTCACGCCGGCCGTCACGCAGCCGTGGAACCCGGTCGGGAAGATGTCCGACAGCATCGTCAGGTCGAGGATCTTCTCCATCGCCTGGTCCTTGTCGGGGAACTTCAGCAGGTTCCAGTCGGCGTAGGGAACGGCGACGTACTGCGCCTGCCCACCGACCCAGCCGCCCATGTCGACGTAGCCGTACGCCGAGCCCGGCCGGTCCGGGTTGACGTTGAGACAGATGCCGGTCTTGCCTTCCTTGCAGTTACGGCAGCGTCCGCACGCGATGTTGAACGGCACCGAGCAGAGGTCGCCCTCCTTGATGTACTCCACGCCCGGCCCGACCTCGACCACCTCGCCGGTGATCTCGTGGCCCAGGATCAGACCTTCGGGGGCGGTGGTCCGCCCGCGGACCATGTGCTGGTCGCTGCCGCAGATGTTGGTCGCCACGGTCTTGATGATCGCCGCGTGGGGGAGCTGGCGTCCGACGTTGTCGGGGTTGACGCCCGGCCCGTCCTGGAGCTCGAAAGTCGGGTAGTCGATCTCCTGCACCTCGACCTTGCCCGTGCCCTTGTAGGCCACAGCCTTGTTCTGGTCAGCCATCTGACCGTCCTCTCATCGTCCGGCGTACGCCGCGGTGAGTCTGCGTCTGCGGCTGTGTCGCCGGGTGCTGCCGGCCCGGTGCGGCCGGCTGGTCTCCTCGTCCTGTCCCGTGCCCGGTCCGAACCGGGCTAAACGGGTCTGGGACAGTTCGCGGCCCCGCGGAACGGCTCAGTTGGTGATCGAGGGGGTTGCCGTGGCAGAATGTGGGCCGACTTCGAGCCGTGGCGGACCCTCTCAGCCGACACCGCTCGAATCCTCCGCGAACGAGGCCCTGGTCCCCACTCGGGTACGACGTTCGCACCCACACCAAGCATCCAAGGAGACACCACACTCGTGGCCGTCAAGATTCGCCTGAAGCGGATGGGCAAGATCCGCCAGCCGTACTACCGCATCGTCGTGGCCGACTCGCGCACCAAGCGCGACGGACGCGTGATCGAGGAGATCGGCAAGTACCACCCGAAGGAAGACCCGAGCTTCATCGAGGTCGACTCCGAGCGCGCCCAGTACTGGCTCGGCGTGGGGGCCCAGCCGAGCGAGCCCGTGACCGCGATCCTCAAGGTCACCGGTGACTGGCAGAAGTTCAAGGGCGAGGCCGCGCCCGCGCCGATGAAGGTCGCCGAGCCGAAGCGCGACAAGGCCGAGGTCTTCAACGACGCCCTCAAGGACGCGCAGAGCGAGCCGAAGGTCGAGGCGACCACGCCGCGCAAGTCGACCGCCAAGAAGGCCGCGCCCGCCGAAACGCCTGCCGAAGCGCCTGCCGACGAGGCTCCGGCCGAGACCGCGCAGGTCGAGGAGGCCGTGGCCGAGGTCGCGTCGTCCGACGCCGCCGCCCCGGTCGAGCAGGCCGCGCCGATCGAGAGCGAGGCCGCCGCTGCCGAGGCAGAGGCCGGTGACGCACCCGAGGGCGCGCCCGCCGAGGAGGCTCCGGCCGAGGACGCTCCGGCCGACGAGGCCGGCACCGAGGCTGCGACGGACGAGAAGGCCTGAGGGTGCTCACCGACGCGCTCGACCACCTGGTCCGCGGCATCGTCGACAACCCCGACGACGTGAAGGTGCGGATGCGCCAGAACCGCAACCGCCGCAACCCGCGCTTCGCGGGCCGCGGCGACACCCTCGAGGTCCGGGTCAACCCCGACGACCTCGGCCGGGTGATCGGCCGCTCCGGTCGGACGGCGACCGCGCTCCGGACCGTGCTCCAGGCCCTCTCCGGCCAGGACCACGTCCGGATCGACTTCGTCGACACCGACCGTCAGCGCTGACCGACGTACGACCTCGCGATTGCGGGAAGTTGGCTGTTCCAGCTCGTCTGGGGCAGCCAACTTCCCGCAATTCGTGGTTTGAGGGGAGGATGAGCGACGTGAGCGAGACCATCGAGCTGCTGGTCGGCAAGGTAGGCCGCGCGCACGGGATCCGCGGTGACCTGTTCATCGACGTCCGCACCGACGAGCCGGACCGCCGCTTCGCTCCCGGCACCGTCTTCGCCACGCGACGCGGTCCGCTCACCGTGGCCAGCCTGCGCTGGCACAGCAGTCGGCTGCTCGTCCGGTTCGCGGAGGTGCCCGACCGGACCGTCGCGGAAGGCCTGCGCGGCACCGAGCTCCGCGTCGAGGTGGACGCCGACGAACGCCCGGACGACCCCGAGGAGTTCTACGACCACCAGCTCGTCGGACTCGAGGTCCACGACGAGAACGGTGGTGTCGTGGGCGAGGTGAGCGAGGTGCTCCACCTGCCGTCGCAGGACATGCTCGTCGTACGCCGAACGGGCAGCACCGAGGCGATGGTGCCCTTCGTCGGCGAGTTCGTGCCGAGCATCGACCTGGCCTCCGGGCACGTGGTCGTGACCGACTCAGCGGGACTGTTCGCCGACGAGGACTCCTGATGCGCGTCGACGTCGTCTCGATCTTCCCCGACTACCTCGCGCCGCTCGAGCTCTCGCTGCTCGGCAAGGCGCGCGAGCGCGGACTGGTCGACCTGCACATCCACGATCTCCGCGCCTGGACCCACGACCGTCACCGCACCGTCGACGACACTCCGTACGGCGGCGGCGCGGGCATGGTGATGAAGCCGGAGCCCTGGGGAGACGCCCTCGACGCGGTCATCGAGTCGTCGTCGGCGCCCGCCGGTCCTCCGGTCCTCGTCGTCCCGACCCCGTCCGGTACGCCGTTCGACCAGGCCGTCGCCGAGCAGCTGGCCCGGGCCGAGTGGCTCGTCTTCGCCTGCGGCCGCTACGAAGGCATCGACCAGCGCGTGGTCGACCACTACGCGGAGCGACTCGAGGTGCGTGAGCTGAGCCTCGGCGACGTCGTGCTCAACGGCGGTGAGGTCGCGGCGATGGCGATGATCGAAGCCGTCGTCCGCCTCGTGCCGGGTTTCATGGGCAACCCCGAGTCGCTCCAGGAGGAGTCGCACAGCACCGGCGCCGGTCCGGGTGCCGGCCTGCTCGAGTACCCCGTCTACACGAAGCCGGCGAGCTGGCGCGGGCTCGAGGTCCCCGAGGTGCTGCGCTCGGGTGACCACGCGCGGGTCGAGGCAGTGGCGGCTCGACCAGGCCCGACGGCGTACGGTCGCGCGCCGGCCGGACCTGCTCACGCCCGCCGCGCTGGCCGACCCCCGGCTCGACGGACTCGACCTGCGGCTCGCCGTCCCCGCCGACGCGGCGCAGCTGCTCACCCTGCAGCGCGCCTGCTGGGTCAGGGAGGCGCAGGACAACGAGCTGCTCTGGATCCCGCCACTGACCGAGACGCTGGACGACGTCCGGCGGGACCTCGGGCTCTGGACGACCTGGATGCTCACGAGCGGCGAGCGTCTCGTCGCCTCGGTCCGTGGCGCCCGCGGCCACGCCGACCCCACCGTCTGGGAGATCGGCCGGTTGATGGTGGCCGAAGACCTCCGCGGACGTGGCCTCGGGCGGCTGCTGCTCGAGCACATCGAGGCGACCGCGCCGGAGGACGTGACGATGTTCAGCCTGTTCACCGGGGCCAGGAGCGCCGACAACCTGCGGATGTACAAGAAGGCGGGCTACCGGCTCAGTGGCCAGCCGTTCATCGGCAGCGACGGCAATCCTGACCCGGCCGTCGTACGCCTCGACAAGCGGCGCCGCTGACCCGCGACTGCGCGCGACTCGATTTCTCTCCGCCGTCCCTCCTGTGGCAAACTTGGAGGTCGGCGTCACGCGTCCGGTGCCCGCCTCCCGTCCCTTTCGACGGTGCGGACCGAGCCTCTCTGCCACAGGGGAACGGCTGGACGACGCGCGAGACGCCCTTCAGACCAGCAACACCTATGACCGCGTGAGTGACCTGTGGCACTGACGGGAAGGCGATCGACATGACGAACACCATCGACACCCTGGCCAGCAGCGTCCTGCGCGACGACGTCCCCGAGTTCCGCGCCGGCGACACCCTCAAGGTGCACGTCAAGGTCGTGGAGGGCAACCGCTCCCGCGTCCAGGTCTTCCAGGGCATCTGCATCCGGGTCCAGGGCTCCGGCGTCGGTCGCACCTTCACCGTCCGCAAGGTCAGCTTCGGCGTCGGCGTCGAGCGCACCTTCCCGCTGCACACCCCGATCATCGAGAAGATCGAGGTCGTGACCCGCGGTGACGTCCGTCGCGCCAAGCTCTACTACCTCCGCAACCTGCGCGGCAAGGCTGCCAAGATCAAGGAGAAGCGCGAGGCCCCGGCCGGTCGCTGACCGGCCAGCGCGCCCGTCTCCGCACCGGATGTCGTCCGGTTTCTCACAGCGTCCTCAGGACGCTGGGATAGGCTCACGCGGTGAATGACCAGGGGGGCAGCACCGATCCTCAGCCGGTGCCTCCCCGTACGCCGACCCGGCACCGTCCACGGATCCACCGCCCCGGCCAGCGCAAGGCCACGCCCGTCTCCAAACCGATGCCGGTGTGGCAGGAGACCGTCCTTCTCGTCGCGACCGCCGTCATCCTGGCGCTGCTGATCAAGACCTTCCTCGTCCAGGCGTTCTACATCCCGTCCGGCTCGATGCGCGACACCCTGCGCATCAACGACCGGATCCTGGTGGAGAAGTGGTCGTACTGGTTCGGTGACATCGAACGCGGTGACATCGTCGTCTTCGACGACCCGGCCAACTGGCTCGGCGAGGAGGACGTGGAGTCGTCCGGCAACGCCGTCACCAAGGGGCTCTCCACGATCGGGCTCTATCCCACCGGTGGTCATCTGGTGAAGCGCGTCATCGGTGTGGCAGGCGACGAGGTCGCGTGCGTCGACGGCACCGTCGAGGTCAACGGCGTCGCGCTCGACGAGTCGGACTACGTCACCTTGAGCGACCAGGCCTGCCGCGGCGCGTTCGACGTGAAGGTTCCCCAGGACCGGCTCTGGGTCCTCGGCGACAACCGTGAGCACTCCGCCGACTCCCGCGTCCACACCGGCGACCCCGGCGGTGGCTTCATCCCCACCGACGACGTCGTCGGCAAGGTGTTCGTCGTCGTGTGGCCGATCAAGCACTGGGGCCTGATCCACACTCCGGGCACCTTCGACAACCCCGCGCTGGACCAGGCGGCGGGTCTGGTCTCGACCACGGCGCCGGTCGGGCTAGCGTTGGTGGGGATCGGCCCGCTCTACCGCCGGCTGCGGCTCTCGACGAAGAGGACACCTGACTGATGCCCGAGGAGACCACCGGCTCCGGCGACCGTGCCGGTGAGAGCGACGCCACGGAGCAGCCGGTCGACGCGTCCACCTCCGCGGCAGACTCCGCCTCCGCCGAACCGGCGGACGCGGCCGAGCGTCGTACCCGCACGCTGACAGCCGAGACCGACGGGGACGGCGGCTCCGACGAGCCCCCCGCGGACGTGAAGAAGTCCGACAACGGCGAGGGCAGTGGCGACAGCGTCGCGCGGCAGACCGGGCGGTTCGCCAAGGAGCTCGTCATCATCGTGGTCATCGCGCTGGTGGCCTCCGCGTTGCTCCGCGCCTTCGTGGTGCAGGCGTTCTTCGTGCCCTCGGGCTCGATGCTGCCGACGATCCAGCTCAACGACCGGATCCTCGTCTCGCGGATCGGTGACATCCAGCGCGGCGAGGTCGTGGTCTTCGAGGACCCGGGCGGCTGGATCCCGGCCGACGAGCAGGCGGCGCCGCCCGGAGACGTGCGCAAGTTCTTCGAGTTCGTCGGCGTGCTGCCGGCGTCCGGCCACGAGCACCTGGTCAAGCGCGTCATCGGTCTGCCCGGCGACCACGTCGTCTGCTGTGAGGGTGGCCAGCTCGTCATCAACGGCCAGCGGGTCGACGAGTCCGAGTTCCTCAAGGTCGGCAAGCAGCCCGCGGACAACGTCAAGTTCGACGTCGTCGTGCCCAAGGACCACATCTTCGTGCTCGGCGACAACCGCTACGTCTCGGGCGACTCGTCCCGTCACCTCGACGGCCAGGACGCCTTCATCCCGACCGACCTCGTCACCGGGCGGGCGTTCGCGGTGATCTGGCCGTTCGACCACCGCAAGATCCTGCACATCCCCGACGCGTACGACGACGTGCCCGACGGCCAGACGCCGCCCGACCAAGGTGTGGTGAAGACGACGTCCGGGCAGAGCGACTGACCATGGTGACGTCGCCATGACCCCTCTGCCACGCGGGAGCACGGTCCGCAAGGACGCCGGGCTGTACGGCTACGAGCGCGCGCTGCGGCGGGTCGGCTTCGCGCCGATCGCGGGTGTCGACGAGGCCGGCCGGGGTGCCTGCGCCGGACCGCTGGTCGCGGCGGCGGCGATCCTGCCCGAGGGTGGCCGCGGAATCGTCCCCGGCCTGGCGGACTCCAAGCTGCTGACCCCACTCGCCCGCGAACGCTGCTACGAGCAGGTCGTCCGCCGTGCCACGTCCTGGTCGGTGGTCGTGATCGAGTCGACCGAGTGCGACGAGCTCGGCATGCACGTCGCCAACGTCGAGGCGCTCCGCCGCGCGCTGGCCCGGCTCGAGACCCGGCCGACGTACGTGCTCACCGACGGGTTCCCCGTGGACGGACTCGGTGTGCCCGGGCTCGCCGTGTGGAAGGGTGACCGCGTGGCAGCCTGCATCGCAGCGGCGTCGGTCCTGGCGAAGGTGACGCGCGACCGGATCATGATGGGTCTGCACGAGGACTACCCGGAGTACGCGTTCGACATCCACAAGGGGTATGTCACCCGCGAGCACCAACAGGCGCTGGTGAGCCACGGGCCCTGCCCGCAGCACCGCCGGCGTTTCGTCAACGTCCGTCGGGCCGAGGCGGGGGACACCCGCATCGACGACGTCGTCGACGGGACCGAGGGCGTCGGGGACGTCGGACCAGCACGTGCAGACCGAGCCGAGAGGGTGGAGGGACGTCCATGAGCGCGGAGGACCTCGAGAAGTACGAGACCGAGATGGAGCTCCATCTCTACCGCGAGTACCGCGACGTGGTCGGCATCTTCAAGTACGTCGTGGAGACCGATCGGCGCTTCTACCTGTGCAACGCCGTCGACCTCAAGGTCCGGGCCGAGGCGGGCGACGCCTACTTCGAGGTGACGATGTCCGACGCGTGGGTCTGGGACATGTACCGACCGGCCCGCTTCGCCAAGAACGTCAAGGTCGTCACGTTCAAGGACGTGAACATCGAGGAGCAGGCGCCGCAGGAGCTCGAGCCTCCCAAGCCCTGACGCCTCCGTCCACAGCCGCGCCATCGTCGGGCGGCTGTCCACAGGGCTGACCTGAGTCGTGGCGCCGGCGCCGCGACGGTCGTCATCGTGGGTCGCGGAGGTGTTCGATGACGGCGACCCACGCGCAACGCAAGGCCCTCGGCGACTTCGGCGAACGAACGGCCGCCCGGTTCCTGGTCGATCTCGGCTACGCCGTGGTCGACCGCAACTGGCGGTGCCCCGAGGGCGAGCTCGACATCGTCGCGATCGACGGTGCCGATCTGGTCGTGTGCGAGGTGAAGACCCGCACGAGCGGTCGGTTCGGTACGCCGTTCGAGGCAGTCACCGACGAGAAGGCGCACCGACTGCGGCGGCTCGGCTGGCGATGGGTCCGCGAGCACCGCGACCTGGCCGGAGGCCGCCGAGTGCGGGTGGACGTGGTCGCGGTGATGGCCGGCGCGCGCGGCGCGGCCGAGGTCGACCATCGGATCGCGGTGGTGTGAGGTGACCACGGGCATGACCTACTCCGTGGCGCTCGACGGCGTCACCGGTCGCGTGGTCGCCGTCGAGGCCGACGTCAGCGACGGGCAGCCGGGCTGGTCGTTGTCGGGGATGCCCGACCCGAGCGTCAGCACCGCCCGCGACCGGTGCCGCGCGGCGCTGATCAACAGCAACTTCCGCTGGCCCGACCGCCGCGTCACCGTCGCGCTCTACCCACCGCACCTGCCCAAGGTCGGGTCCCACTACGACCTGGCCATCGCGCTCGCGTTGCTCGTCGCCGACAAGCGCCTCGATCCGGTCGCCGTCCGCGACACGGTCGTGCTCGGAGAGCTCGGTCTCGACGGCCGACTCCGCTCCGTACCCGGGGTGCTTCCGGCCGTGATGACAGCATCGACGGCCGGGCTTGCCCGGGTCATCGTGCCCGAGGCGAACGCGAACGAGGCTCGGCTGGTGCCGCACGCCCAGGTCCTGGCGGTGCGCTCCCTGGGCGAGTGTGTCGCGCTGCTGTCAGGGGAGGACCCGCCCGATGACGCGGTCCTTCGCCTGTCGGAGTTCGAGCCGCCTGCGCCCGGGTGGGACGTCATCGACGACCGTGACCTCCTCGACGTACGAGGGCAGAAGCATGCGCGGTGGTGCGTCGAGGTGGCGGCCGCCGGAGGTCACCATCTGTCCTTGGAGGGTCCGCCCGGCGCAGGCAAGACCATGCTGGCCGAGCGGTTCGGCGCGTTGCTGCCCGGCCTGACCCTCGACGAGGCGATCGAGGTGAGCACGATCCACAGCCTGGCCGGTCTGCTGCCCCGCGAGGCGCCGCTGGTCGAGCGACCCCCGTTCCTCGCTCCGCACCACAACGACACGGTTCCGTCCGTGATCGGCGGCGGTGGCAAGGTGATCCGGCCGGGCGCGATCAGCCTGGCGCATCGCGGCGTCCTGTTCCTCGACGAGGCGCCTGAGTTCCGGCCGACGGTGCACGACGCGCTGCGCCAGCCGTTGGAGAGCGGGGTCATCTCGATCCGCCGGTCGGAGGGCGCGGCGACGTTCCCGGCTCGGTTCCAGCTGATCCTGGCAGCCAACCCGTGCCCCTGTGGGGGTGACGTCAGCGGCCGAGCGCGCGGTCCGGCGTGCAGCTGCGACCCGGTCGTGCGGCGTCGTTACGGTCAGCGGATCAGCGGTCCGGTGCGCGACCGCATCGACATCCGCCACGCCGTCCTGCCGGTGTCCACGGCCGAGATGCTGCAGCCGGTCGGGCCTGACGGAAGCACGCAGGCGGTCAGAGACCGCGTCCTCGACGCGCGGTCCCGACAGGCGCGCCGCTTCGTCGACCTGCCGTGGCTGACCAATGCGGTCGTCCCGCCGGCCGAGTTCCGCCAGCGTTGTCCGCTCGCCGTCGACGCGGCCGGCGCCTTGGAGACTGCGGTCAGCAAGGGCCGGCTCAGCCAGCGCGGGGCGCAGCGCGTGCTGCGACTCGCCTGGACGGTCGCCGACCTCGAGGGATCGGACCGCCCGCTCACCGAGCACGTCCTCGAGGCGCTGCACCTGCGCACCGACGTCGTGCACACCGAGCTGCTGCGCTCGGCTCCGGTGGCCTGACGTGGGTGGCCGGGAGCCGGCTCCGGTCGGCGACGCCGAACGGCAGGCCCGCATGGTGTTGTCGCGGGTCGTCGAGCCCGGCGATCCCGACGCGGCCACCTTGGTGGCTGCCCACGGTGCCGAGGCGCTGGTCGCACGTCTCGCCGACGAACCCGCCGGTCTCGACAAGGCGGGCAAGGTCGCGGGCTGGTCCGCCCGGCTCCGGTTCACCGACCTGCAGCGACCCGAGGCCGACCGAGAGCGACTCGACGCGCGCTTCGTCTGCCCCGGCGACCCGGAGTGGCCGGACCGGTTGGCCGACCTGGTGGTCGAGCCGTTCGGGCTCTGGGTGCGGGGTGCGGGCAACCTCGCGGCGCTCACCGCGGACAGCGTCGCGGTGGTCGGGGCCCGGGCGGCGACGGCGTACGGCGAGCACGTCGCCGGCGAGCTGGCCGTCGGCTGCTCCGTCGCCGGCTGGACCGTGGTCTCCGGCGGTGCCTACGGCATCGACGCGACGGCACACCGCGGCGCACTGGCGGCCGATCGCGAGACTGTCTGCGTGCTCGCCGGGGGAGTGGACCGGCTCTACCCGGCCGGGCACGCGCCGATGTTGCGACGCATCCTCGAGCGTGGCGCCCTGGTCAGCGAGGCCGCACCCGGGTGCGCCCCGAGCAAGAGCCGCTTCCTCGTCCGCAACCGCCTGATCGCGGGGCTGACCCGCGGCACCGTCGTGGTCGAGGCCGCGCTGCGCAGCGGGTCGCTCAACACCGCCCGGTGGGCCCGCGACCTCGGCCGCGTGGTGATGGGCGTTCCTGGTCCGGTCACGTCGACGGCCTCGGCCGGTGTGCACGAGCTGCTTCGGTCGGAGTCCGCGCTCCTCGTCACGGCGGCCGACGAGGTGGTCGAGCACCTGTCGCCGATCGGGACCGGTCTTGCTCCTCGACGTGAGGCGCCCGTGCGTCCCCGCGACCGGTTGGGTCCGCGAACGCGCCAGGTGCTCGACGCCGTGCCACGCGTACGGCCGGCGCCGACCGCGTCGATCGCCCGGACCGCGGGGCTGACGACGGCCGACGTCACGCCGTGTCTCGAACGGCTCCGTGCCGACGGCTGGGTGGTCGAGCCGAGCCCCGGCCGCTGGCGGGCATCGGCAACGACGCCCTAGCACGGCCTTCGTCGACTCGGTCTACATCTGACGCCTGCCCACGCCGTCAGATCCCGTGATCGGGCTGCCCGGACTGCGAGACTTGAACGGATGACCCGCGAGGTGGCGCAGCACGACGAGCTCGGCGAGGAGTACGCCGCGTTGCTCGCTGCCTACGAGCGACACCTGGCTTCCGAGCGTGGGCTGTCCGAGCACACGGTCCGTGCCTACTGCGGCGACATCCGCGACCTGCTGACTCATCTCGAGCGGCTCGGGCTGCGCTCGCTCACGGACGTCGATCTCAGGTCGCTGCGGAGCTGGCTGGCCAAGCAGCAGACGCTCGGCCGGTCGCGGACCACGATGGCGCGACGCGCCACGGCAGCCCGGGTGTTCACCGCCTGGGCACATGCGACCGGGCGGATCCCGACCGACGTGGGAGCGCTGCTGGGCACCCCGAAACCGCACCGCACGCTGCCCGACGCCCTCACACCGGCGCAGGCCTCGTTGCTGATGGAGCAGGCCAGTGCGCGTGCGGTCGAGGACGGGCCGACCGGAGTGCGCGACGCCGCGATCCTGGAGCTGCTGTACGCCACCGGAATCCGGGTGGCCGAGCTGGTCGGTCTCGACGTGGACGACCTCGACGAGGACCGCCGGGTCGTCCGTGTCTTCGGGAAGGGACGCAAGGAGCGGACGGTGCCGTACGGCGTGCCCGCGGCCAACGCGCTGCGGGCCTGGCGCGCCGGCGCGCGCACGGAGCTGGCCCGGCCCGGCAGTGGATCCGCGCTGTTCGTCGGGGCTCGCGGGCAACGCATCGACCCTCGGACCGTGCGTCGTCTGGTGCACCGCCGGTTGGCGGACGTGCCCGGCGCCCCGGACCTGGGCCCGCACGGGCTGCGTCACACCGCCGCGACCCACCTGCTCGAGGGCGGAGCGGACCTGCGCGCCGTGCAGGAGCTGCTCGGTCACGCCTCGCTGGCGACGACGCAGATCTACACCCACGTGACCTCCGAGCGGCTCCGGTCGGCCTACCGCCAGGCTCATCCGCGCGCCTAGGGCGAGCAGGCTGGGACGGGCGGGCTCGACGGGCCTGAACGGGACGGACCAGGTCGGCGCGCGCGGCGACGGCGTGATCGGCTTCAGCCGGACGGGCAGCGGCGCGAGCAGCCGGAGCGGATCGAGGTAGTCGTCGCCGCGGCGAGCACCCAGGTGCAGACAGCTCGCCGGCAGGCAGTGCGAGCCCACGGTGACCACCGCGCCCAGGACCGTGCCGGCCTCGACGTGTTGTCCTGCCTGCACCTGCGCCACCACCGGCTGGTAGGTCGACCGCAGGTCACCGTGGTCAACGGTGACGACACCGACGCCGGCCACCTCGCCGGCGTACGTCACCGTCCCTGCCGCGACGGCGAGCACCGGCTGACCCGGCGTTGCGCCGAGGTCGATGCCGCGGTGCCCGGGCAGCCACGGCGCTTCGGGTGGGTCGAACGGCCGGATCAGAGGCGGCGGCGGCGCGAGCGGCCATTGCCATGACGCCGCAGGGGACGAGGCCGTGGCCGACGGAGCCACCGACGACGAGAGCCCGCAGAGACCCGTCGCGAGCGTCGTCGCCAAGAGCCGGAGCGAGCGGGTGAGGTTCATCGGCCGAGCGTGCCGCGCGCCGACGGTCGTGACCGGCGCGGACCTGCTGTCTGTGGACGGTCTCCGACCAGGCGTCGACCTGGGGAAACGTCCCTCCTGAGCGCCTGACGGCGGGTTCGATCTCCCCACGGAAATCCACTACACTGACGGCAGCGACCCGTCCGTACGGGTCGACTTCGCACGCCCACTGACTCAGCCGAGCTGCAGGCGCGCGCCGTGGTCTCCCTCGGGAGTGGCGCTCGCGTGGGTGTCAGGGTCTCGACCGGTCCGCCGGCCCGAGACGAAAAACCGCAACAGCGGCCGTGGTGACACGGGCGCGCAACCGGCGCTCCTGAGCGAGCGCCGAAGGAGGAACCTGCACATGGCCGTCGTGACCATGCGCCAGCTGCTCGAGAGCGGCGTCCACTTCGGGCACCAGACCCGTCGTTGGAACCCGAAGATGAAGCGATTCATCATGACCGAGCGCAACGGCATCTACATCATCGACCTGCAGCAGTCGCTGGCCTACATCGACCGCAGCTACGCCTTCATCAAGAGCGCCGTCGCCTCCGGTGGCAACGTGCTCTTCGTCGGCACCAAGAAGCAGGCTCAGGAGGCCATCTCCGAGCAGGCGAAGCGCGTCGGCATGCCCTACGTCAACCAGCGTTGGCTCGGCGGCATGCTCACCAACTTCCAGACCGTGCACCAGCGGCTCCAGCGACTCAAGGAGCTCGAGGAGATCAACTTCGACGACGTGGCGGGTTCCAGCCGCACGAAGAAGGAGCTCCTCCAGATGAAGCGCGAGAAGGACAAGCTCGAGCGCACGCTGGGCGGTATCCGCGACATGGCCCGCGTTCCGGCTGCGGTCTGGATCGTCGACACCAACAAGGAGCACCTGGCCGTCGACGAGGCCCGCAAGCTCGGGATCCCGATCATCGCGATCCTCGACAGCAACTGCGACCCCGACGTCGTCGACTACCCGATCCCGGGCAACGACGACGCCATCCGGTCCGTCACGCTGCTGACCCGTGTCATCGCCGACGCCGTCGCAGACGGCCTGATGGCCCGCGCGGGCGTGAAGAGCGGCAACGAGGCCACCGGCGAGGAGCTCGGTGCCGAGGAGCCGCTGGCCGAGTGGGAGCGCGACCTGCTCCAGGGCGAGGCCGAGGCCTCGGCCGTGGAGGCCACGGGTGGCGACACCGCGTCGTCCGCCCCGGCCGCCGAGGCGACGGGCGCTGCCACCGAGGCACCGCCGCGGCCGCCGAGGCTGCCGGCCGACCGAGGCCGCCGCTGCCGAGCCGCCACCGAGGTCGCCGCCGCGGAGCCGACCACCGAGGCCGCCGCCGCGGAGCCGACCACCGAGGCCCCCGCCGCGGAGCCGACCAGTGACGCGACCACCGAGTCCGCTCCCGAGTCGGACTCGCCGCAGGCCTGAGACACCTGACGCGTCGTCGGCGACATCCGCAGCCTCGGATGTCGCCGCGGCGCGCGGCCGTTCGACCCGGTCGAACCACGTTCGACCACTGTTTCGTACCACCAGCCGAGGCTTCGGGCCCGGCGCGAGGAAATGGATGAGCATGGCTATCACTGCCGCAGATGTGAAGAAGCTCCGCGACGCCACGGGCGCCGGGATGATGGACTCCAAGAAGGCCCTCGAAGAAGCCGACGGCGACTTCGACAAGGCCATCGAGGTGCTGCGCGTCAAGGGTGCGGCCAAGGCCGCCAAGCGTGGCGCCGAGCGCACCGCGTCGGCCGGTCTCGTCGCCAACGCAGGCGGCTCCCTCGTCGAGCTGAACTCCGAGACCGACTTCGTCGCCAAGTCCGAGGGCTTCATCGCGCTCGCCGACGAGATCGTCGCCGCGGCCGAGCAGGCCAAGGCGGCCGACGCCGAGGAGCTCAAGTCCGTGCAGCTGCAGAGCGGCAAGACCGTGGCGGAGGCCATCGAGGCCGTCGCTGCTGTCATCGGCGAGAAGATCGAGCTCGGTCGGGTCGCCTACTTCGACGGCAACGCGACGACGTACATGCACCGTCGCTCGAGCGACCTTCCGCCGGCCGTCGGCGTGCTGGTCGCCTTCGAGGGCGACAACGAGGAGGCCGCGCGCGGCGCAGCGATGCAGATCGCAGCCATGCGGCCCCAGTTCGTCACCCGGGACGAAGTTCCCGCCGACCTGGTCGAGAAGGAGCGGAGCATCGCCGAGGCGACCGCCCGCGAGGAGGGCAAGCCGGAGCAGGCGCTGCCGAAGATCGTCGAGGGTCGCCTCAACGGCTTCTTCAAGGACGTCGTGCTGCTCGAGCAGCCTTCGGTGCAGGACAGCAAGAAGTCCGTCAAGGCCGTTCTCGACGACGCGGGCGTGACCGTCACCCGCTTCGCTCGTTTCGAGGTCGGACAGGGCTGACGACGGCCAACGTCTAGAGTTCGACCCAAGCCGAGACACAACACCGACGACAGGGGAGGCCGGATCGTGGAGCTGCCGACGACAGTGACCGAGCCGGCCTCCTCCGTCGCTGGGTCCCCGGAGCCGGGGCCTGCGCGCTACCGCCGGGTCCTGCTCAAGCTGTCGGGCGAGGTCTTCGGCGGCGGCCGGGTCGGGCTCGACCCCGACGTCGTCCACGCGATCGCGCGGGAGATCGCCGAGCGCTCACCGCGCCGGGGTCCAGATCGCGATCGTGCTCGGCGGAGGCAACTTCTTCCGGGGCGCCGAGCTGCAGCAGCGCGGCATGGAGCGTGCCCGCGCTGACTACATGGGCATGCTCGGCATCGTGATGAACTGCCTGGCGCTGCAGGACTTCCTCGAGAAGCAGGGCATCGAGACCCGTGTGCAGACGGCGATCACCATGGGACAGGTCGCCGAGCCGTACATCCCGCGTCGGGCGATCCGGCACCTCGAGAAGGGCCGGGTCGTCATCTTCGGCGCCGGCGCCGGCATGCCGTTCTTCTCCACCGACACCGTCGCCGCTCAGCGCGCCCTCGAGACCAAGTGCGACGTCGTGCTGATGGGCAAGAACGGTGTCGACGGGGTCTACTCCGCCGACCCGCGCAACGACCCGACGGCGACCAAGTTCGACGAGCTGACCTACTCCGAGGCGCTGCAGCGCGGACTGCGGGTCGCCGACGCGACGGCTTTCGCCCTCTGCATGGAGAACAAGCTGCCGATGATCGTCTTCGGAATGCAGGACGAGGGCGCCATTGCACGCGCCGTCCGAGGTGAGAAGATCGGCACGTACGTCGGATCCGACTAGCATGCGCGTGGCCGGAGACGACACCGTGACGACGAAGGAGCACACGCGTGATTGACCAGACCTTGCGCGAGGCCGACCAGAAGATGTCGAAGGCGGTCGAGGTGGCCAAGGATGACTTCGCGTCGATTCGCACCGGGCGTGCCCACCCGGCCATGTTCCACAAGCTCACGGCCGACTACTACGGCTCGCCGACGCCGATCCAGCAGCTCGCGTCGTTCAGCAACCCCGAGCCCCGCGTCGTCCTGATCAACGCCTACGACAAGCAGGCGCTGGCCGGCATCGAGAGGGCGATCCGCGACTCCGACCTCGGAGTCAACCCGACCAACAACGGCGAGAACCTGCGCGTGGTGATGCCGGAGCTCACCGAGGAGCGGCGCAAGGAGTACATCAAGCTGGCCAAGTCCAAGGCCGAGGACGGCCGAGTCTCGGTGCGCAACATCCGCCGGCACGCCAAGCAGACCCTCGAGCGCGGCCAGAAGGACGGCGAGGTCAGCGAGGACGAGGTCACCGGGGCCGAGAAGCGCCTGGACGGGATGACGAAGAAGCACGTCGACGAGATCGACGACCTGCTCAAGCACAAGGAAGCCGAGCTGCTCGAGGTCTGATCCGGACCTGTCCGGTTCACCGCGAGCGCCGCGTCATCTTGTCGATGTCCCCTTCCACGTCCGACGCCACGTCACCGGTGCCGCCCGTGCCGCCGGAGAAGGTGAGCCGGGCAGGGCGCAACCTTCCGGCCTCGATCGCCGTCGCGATCGGTCTCATCGCGCTCATCGTCGTCTCGCTGGCGTTCGTCAAGGACCTGTTCGTGATCGTGGTCGCCGGGGCGATGCTCGTCGCCCTGTGGGAGCTCGGCCGCGCGCTCGCGACCAACGGCACCTGGCTGCCGGCCCTTCCGATGGGCGTCGGTGCGGTCGGCATGATCGTCGGGGCGTACTACGGCGGCCCCGACGTGCTCATCGTCGTGATGGCGGGCACCGTCCTCACCTGCATCCTCTGGCGGATGCCACGCGGTCAGGACGGCTTCGTCCGCGACGTCTCGGCGAGCATCTTCTGCCTGGTCTACCTGCCGTTCCTGGCGTCCTTCGTCGCCCTGCTGCTGGCTGCCGACGACGGTGTGAAACGCGTGCTGACGTTCATCTTCGTGACCATCGCGTCTGACATCGGCGGGTACGTCGTCGGCGTTCTCTTCGGCAAGCATCCGATGGCGCCGAACATCAGCCCGAAGAAGTCCTGGGAGGGCTTCGCCGGCTCGGCGGTGTCGTGCATGGCCGTCGGCGTGGCCTGCGTCGTCGGATGGCTCGACGGTGAATGGTGGGTCGGCATCGTGCTGGGCGCGGTGGCCGTCGTGGCGGCGACGCTGGGTGACCTCACCGAGTCCCTGATCAAGCGCGACCTCGGGATCAAGGACATGAGCAACATCCTGCCGGGGCACGGCGGCATCATGGACCGCTTGGACTCCTTGCTGGCGACGGTGTCCGTCGTCTGGCTGGTGCTGCACTTCCTGCTGCCGGCCGTCTGAGGCCGCTCCGCGCCCGCGGGCGGCGTACGACGCTCGGTCAGCCGACCGAGGGCACGGGTCGCGGGTTGCTCGCGATCACGACCGTGTTGCTGAGGTAGATCTCGCCGTTCCAGTCGGCGCAGGTGACGATCGCCAGCCGCTCGGGCCCGGTCTGGTCGAACACCTCCGCGGCGTTGGCGGCGAGCGTCCCCTTGCGGTAGGTGGTCACCGACGTGACGCGGTAGCGGAGGTCCTGGTTCGCCCGCTCGAGCCGGACGCTGTCGCCGATCTCGACGTTCGCGAGGTTGTCCAGGGCACCGCCGCCGGTGTGCACGGTGTGGCCGGCCACGATCGTCGTCCCCGCACCGTCGCCGGGCTCGGCACCCAGCGCCCACCAGCCGACCGTGGTGTAGTCCGACGGCGGCACGAGCGTGCGCGAACCGTCGGTGCCGATCGGGGACACCGCCGCGGAGACCCCGATGCTGGGCAGGTCGAGCCGTTCGGGCTCACCGGTCTTCAGCTCCGGCCCCTCGGGCGCCTTCGTGGTCTTGTCCGGCGCGTGACGCGGCTTGGAGGGCTTGTCGTCGATGCGCGGAGTCGACTCGGTCTGCGTCGGGGACGTCGGACCGCTGGAGGCGGTGGGCGTCGAGTCGGCGGACGAGTCCGCCGGTCCGTCGTGCCAGGCGATGGCAGACAGACCGGCGAGCGCGAGACCTGCTAGAACCGCAAGAGGAGCGAGCTTGTCACGCCTCATGCTGTCCACGACGGCGGACCAGAGCGAAGCCTCCGGCGCCCGCGAGGGCGAGTCCGCCGATGATGCCGAGTGCGGACATCAGGTGTGACGACGAGCCGGTCGAGCCACTGGTCGGACCTTCGATGCCCGCGTCGATCTCGGTCGGAACCGTCTGGCTCGGGCGAGTCGACTCGCTCGGCAGGGTCGACGGCTGCGTGGTCGTCGACGTGCTCGGAATCGTCGAGGTCGACGTCGTGGACGTCGAGGGGATCGTGGACGTGCTCGGAACCGTGCTGGTGGTGATCGTGGGAATCGTGGTGGTGGACGTCGTCGGAGCCGTGTCCGTGGTGGTCGTCGGCACCGTGTCCGTGGTGATCGTCGGGACCGTCGTCTCGCCGGCGGCCGCATGCGGGACCGACTTCGAGTGTGCGGACCCGGAGGACGTGGCCGCCATGGCCGACGTCGACGCGAAACCGAAGATGAGTAGTCCGATGGCCACGGCCATCGTGGCTGCCAAACGCTTCATGAACATCCTCCCCAATTACCGAGAAATGGTCGCGAGCCCCCATTCGCGAGGTGCTTCACGGCCGCATAGGTATTCCCCCACCTACGCGACAAGAGTATCGCGAAGCAGGCTCAGATACCCAAGTCATCCAGGTATTGGGAGAACTTCACGCTGCGTATCTATGAGACTACAACGCATAGTAATGCGCTGTTGACACAGCGTGATCACTCCCGCTGGACCGTCGAGCGCGGGTGAGGCGCGGGCCGGTCCGGCCCGCGCCTACCGGGCTCAGTGGACCCGGCGCAGCTCGCGCAGGACGGACCAGCCGCCGGTGATCAACAGGGCCAGCCCGGTCAGGAGTCCGACGACGGCGAGCGGGCTCGGACCGCCGCTGCTGCCACCGTCGGACGGGCCCTCGAGGCCGGCCTCGACGGCGGTCGGCACGACACCGCTGGGCCGCGTGGACTCACTCGGGAGCGTCTGGCCGGGTGAGGTCGTGGTCGCCGTGGTCGGGATCGTCGAGCTCGACGTGGTCGAGGTGGTCGGGGCCGTGTCGGTGGTGATCGTCGGCACGGTCGTCGTGGAGGTCGTCGGGATCGTCGACGTCGACGTGGTCGAGGTGGTCGGAGCCGTGTCGGTGGTGATCGTCGGCACCGTGGTTGTCGACGTGGTCGGGATCGTCGAGGTCGTCGTCTCCGAGGTGGTCGGGACGGTCGACGTGGACGTGGTCTCCGTCGTCTCCGTGGTCGTCGAGGTGGTCGGAGCCGTGTCGGTGGTGATCGTCGGCACCGTGGTTGTCGACGTGGTCGGGACCGTCGAGGTCGTCGTCTCCGAGGTGGTCGGGACGGTCGACGTGACGTGGTCTCCGTCGTCGTGGTCTCCGAGGTGGTCGGGACGGTCGACGTCGAGGTGGTCTCGGTCGTGGACGTGGTGGAGGTCGTCGGCACCGTCGACGTGGTCGAGGTCGTCGTGCCTTCCTCGCAGTGCGAGATGACCAGGTTGCCCCGGGCGGCCCCGTCGTAGGTGACGTAGACGTTCGTCCGCGGCGGACCGTTCGTCACTCCGGTGCTGGGGGTGTAGAAGTGCCAGGCGCCAAGGCCCGATGCACCCTTCTGCTCGCCGGCGTCGGCGAACACCCCGTTGATGTAGAGGTCGGCGAAGGTGCCGTTGTCTCCGCCGGTGAAGATCCAGTGGAGAGTGCCGCCTGTGCACGGCAGGTTGTCACTGCCGTTGCCCTCCCAGGTGGTCTGGTTGGTCGTCATGGCCTCAGCCTTCGGGGCCTGGGATGGCGCGGACGCCGTGTGGGCGGAGGCGATCATGGCCGAGCCCGCGAGCAGGACGATGACGCCTCCGGCAGCCGTGGACAACCGTGCAAGTGCCGACATGTGTGAGTGCTCCTGGAGGATCGGGTGCGAGGGAAGTCACGGCCGGCTGACGCGGTTCTTGGTGTCGCCGTGGCCTGACATGCCCATATTTATGAATACTGACGTTCCCCCAAACGTCCTTGATCATGCACACGAATCTCCTGCGTAGCAACTCGAACACGGATGCTGAGACGTGTCGTGACGGCGCGTGATTATGCAACTACAACACATAGTAATGCGGCGAGTACAGACGGTGATCCGAGGCATCGCCGGAGCCCGGGTCGACACAGACGAACGGGCCCGACCGGTATCGGTCAGGCCCGTTCGTGTTCGCGTCAGTGCGCCGCGGTCAGCTCGTCGACGGCGGCTCCGTCATCGGCGGTTCGGTTGACGGCGGTGGGCTGGTGGTCGACCCGCCGGTGCAGTGCGAGATCGTCACGACCGCGTTGCTCTGCACGGGTCCGGTGTAGGACACGACAGCATCGCTGGCCGTGGTGACGCCCGTGCCGGGCGTCGTGAACTGGTAGGCGCCGTTGCCCCTCTGGTCGCCCGGGTAGGCGCTGCCGTTGAGGTACAAGGTTGCGGAGGTCGCACCCTTGCCGGTGAAGATCCACAGCAACGAGCCGGTGCACGGCAGGTTGTCGGCACCCCGCTTGCCGTTCCATGCCAGCTGGTGGGTCTCCTCGACGGCGTTGGCGCCGCTCGCGCTGAAGTTGGTGGCCACGGCGACGGTGCCGAAGATGGCAGCGAGCGTGGCAAGGATCGAGATGATCAGTCGTTTCATGTTCCCCTCGGTTTCCACGGTTGCCCGTGAGCTTGCGCCGACGACCGCTTGTCGCCGACCCCCGAGGTTGCGGACGAAGCCGGAGTTTCTGGCCTCCGTACTCAGTGAACGCCAGAGCAGACAAAGGGTCCATAGTGCAACTGGACTAGTCAGGGATGACCGACACGCCCTGATGTGACGCTCCGTACTCCTTCCCGCACGCGAAGGAGTCGATCCCGCCGGTTCTGGTGTCTCAGGCGAGACCGTCGTACCCGTCCAGGGCGAGGTCGAAGTCGTCCGTGCTGGTGGTGCCGAGAGCCGCCGCGACCCCCGGTGGCATCGGCGCGTCGTCGACCAGGCCGAGGGTCGTCCGCACGGCGAAGGAGCGCCACAGCCCCGGACGGTCGAGCAGGGCGTGGCGCGCACCGGGGAGCTCGAACCTGGCCACCCGGTGTCCGGCGGCTCGCATCCGCGCGGCGTACTCCCGGCTCAACGGCGAGGACGTCATCCGGTCCGAGGTGCCGTGCGCGATCACGAATCGCTGCTCTGGTCGGACCGTCGGCGGCAGCGGTTCACCCTCGGGCAGCCAGGGCGCCAGGCCGCACACGCCCGTCACCTCCTCACGACCGGAGACCGCGAAGGCCGTGCGTCCACCCATCGAGTGTCCGAGCAGAGCCATCGGAACGCCGGTATGCCGTTCGGCGAGCTGGTCCAGCGCCCAGTGCGCGTCCTGGACCGGGTCGGGCATGACCTGGTCCGGGTTCCAGCCGCGGACCCGGTAGCGCAGTCGGTAGATCGCACACCCCGTCGAACGCCGGCGGAGCCCCCACACGAAGTCGAGCATCCGCAGGTACGACGTCTGGGTCCTGGTCGTGGGCATCGTCCCGATCTCACGGCCACCGTGCAGCACGAGGGCCACCGACGTCGTCGGACCACGTCCGACGGGACCGCCGATCAGCACGGGGTGCGCTTCTGCCATGCACGCATCATGCAGGATCGCTTCGCTCCCGTTGCCGACGGAGTGCCGCGTGCCTAGGGTCGGCCCCATGAACTCACGCTCTCGATCTGTCCTCGGTGTCCTCGCTGCGGTCTGTCTGGCCGCCACGCCCGCGCTGGCCGCTCCGGCCGGCGCGTCGGGGAGTGGTGCCGGCGACCGGGCCAAGGCGTCGCCGTCCTGGCAGATCCGGTCGACCGGCACCGACGAGGAGTTCCGGGGACTGTCGGCTCGTTCGGCGACGACCGCCTGGGTCAGTGGTGAGGACGGTTCCGTGCTGCGCACCGCCGACGGCGGTCACACCTGGAAGGACGTGTCACCGCGTCAGACCGAGGGGATGGCCCTGCGTGACATCGAGACGTTCGGCGACGGGCGAGCCGTGACGCTCGCGATCGGCGAAGGTGAGGCCTCACGGATCTACCGCACCGTCGACGGCGGCCGGCACTGGCGCGAGACGTTCCGCAACACCGAGCCCGCCGCGTTCTTCGACTGCATGGCCTTCAGCCGCGACGGCAGCGGCCTCGCGCTGAGCGACCCGGTCGACGGCCGGTTCCAGCTCGCGCGCACGACCGACCGCGGCCGGACCTGGGCGCCGTACCACCCGGACTGGATGCCGACCGCACGCACCGGTGAGTTCGCCTTCGCTGCCAGTGGCACGTGCCTGGTGAGCGGTCCGGGAGGCAACTACTGGTTCGCGTCCGGCGGCATCAAGCATCCGCGCGTCTACCACTCGACGAACGGCGGGCGGACCTGGTCGGTGCGGGCGACCGACCTCCGCGGCGGGCCGTCGGCCGGCATCTACTCGCTGGACTTCCGGAACGCCTCGCGCGGCATCGCCGTCGGCGGCGACTTCGCGGACGAGACGAACGGCTCGGACGCGGCCGCACGCTCGCACGACGGGGGCCGGACCTGGACGAACTCCGCCCACCCGGTCGGCGGCTACCGCTCCGGCGTGGCCTTCCTCCCGGGAAGCGCGAGCACCCTGGTCGCGGTCGGCCCGACGGGCAGTGACGTGAGCACGGATGGCGGCAACTCGTGGACCACGTTCGACGACGACCGCTACGACGGCATCCAGTGTGCCCGCGACGGGTCCTGCTGGGGCTCCGGGACCGAGGGCCGGGTGGCGCGGCTGGTCCGCTGACCCGCGCCGGTCGGGTCCGACTCAGCGGCGCTGCCGGGTGATCTCGTAGAGCACCAGGGCGGCTGACGTCGCGACGTTCAGGCTGTTGACCCGGCCGACCATCGGCAGCCGCGCTGCGGTCACGTCCGGCCCCACGACGGCCGGGTCGAACCACCCTGCGGTCACCCCGTCGTGCTCCGCCCCGACGACGACCGCGGTCGGTCCGGTGAGATCGACGTCGGGCACCTCACGGCTGGGCGTCCGGGGTGGCGACGACGATGTGCAGGCCGTGCCCGCGCAGCCAGCCGATGACCTCGTCGGCCGCGGCGGCGGCGATCGGGACCGCGAACACGGTGCCCTTGCTCGCCCGGACGACGTTGGGGTTGCCCCAGTCGGCGACCGGCGAGGCGGCGATCACGGCGTCGACACCGGTCGCCTCGGCCGTGCGCAGCATGGCGCCGAGGTTGCCCGGCTTCTCGACCGCCTCGCAGACCAGCACGACAGGCGGCTTCCCGTCGGAGCGGCGCCCGAGCACCTCGTCGAGGTCGGTCAGGGTCCGCGTGGGATCCGGTACGACGGCCAGCCAGCCGTCCGGCGACTCCCGGTACGACGCCTTGGCGAACGCCGACCTGCTGAGGGTCACCACCTCCGCGCCGGCCGCGCGCGCCCGGTCCGCCAGGGGGCGCTCCGCCTCGTCGACGATCTCGGGGCAGGTCACCAGCAGCCGGGGTCGCACTCCGGCCTCGAGCGCGAGCGCGAGCTCGGCGTACCCCTCGACGACCGTGACCCGCTCCTCGTCGCGCACGCGGCGACGGCGCAGCGACTGCAGCCACTTCACGCGGGGGTTGGCCGGGCTGGTGATGTCCACGTCCCGGCCTTCGGCAGCGTCCACGCGTTGCAATCTAGTGCCGACGGGCGCGGGGACGGTGCCGCCGGTTCGCCGCTGCTCCGCCGGTGGGCTCGGCGCAACGCCCCACCTAGGGTGGCGGCCATGCGACTGCACCTGGTCCGGCACGGACGGCCTGCGGTGGACCCGACGTCGCCGGCCTCCACCTGGCCGCTGGACCCGTCCGGGTTCGCCGAGATCGACCGGTTGCTCGCTGCCGGTGTGCTGCCGGCGAACGAGGCCGTCTGGTTCAGCTCGACGGAGCCCAAGGCCGTCCAGACCGCGGCCCGGCTGACCAGCACCCCGGTGCGGGCGCTGGAAGAGCTGCGCGAGGCGGATCGCCCGGCCGACTGGCTCGACGCGGAGACCTTCGCAGCAGCGGTCGCCACCTCGCTGGAGCGTCCCGCAGAGGTGGTCCGCGACGGGTGGGAGACGAGTGACTCGGTGCGTGTCCGAGTGTTCGGCGCCCTTCGTGGAGCCGTGGCTCGGCACGCAGCGTCCGAGGGGGCGGTCGACGTCGTCCTCGTGGGCCACGGCACCGCCTGGACCGTCCTGGTCGCTGCCCTCACGCACACGCCCCCGGACATCGCCGCGTGGCGGGCGTTGCACATGCCTGATCACTGCGTGCTCGACCTGGAGCTCGAGCAGGACGACGCCTGGTCGACGCCTCGGCCGGCGGCGGGCCGGGTCGCCCGTCCTTGGGGAAGCTGGCGCTCGCTGCCGTGAGAGACTGGCGCAGCCATGTCCGATGCCCCGGTGAAGCCCCTTCCACTCGTTTTCGACGAGCCGCGCAAGGCGAAGAAACCGCCCCGTCACCTCGCTGACCTCAGCCCTGCGGAGCGCCAGCAGGCCGTCACCGACGCTGGACTCCCGGGCTACCGCGCCAAGCAGGTCTCGCACCACTACTTCTCGCGGCTCGTCGACGACCCGGCCGACATGACGGACCTCCCCGCCGACCTCCGGACGCCCCTCGCGGACGCGCTGCTGCCCGACCTGATGACCCCGGTCCACACGCTGGAGGCCGACCAGGGCACCACCCGCAAGACACTGTGGCGGCTCCACGACGGAGCTCTCGTCGAGTCCGTGCTCATGCGCTACCCAGGACGCGTGACGATGTGCGTGTCGTCCCAGGCAGGGTGCGGGATGGCCTGCCCGTTCTGCGCGACGGGGCAGGGTGGCCTGCAACGCAACATGAGCGCAGCCGAGATCGTCGAGCAGGTGATCGCCGGGGCGCGCTCGCTCGCCCGCGGTGAGGTCCCCGGCGGTCCCGGCCGGGTCTCGAACGTCGTCTTCATGGGCATGGGCGAACCGATGGCCAACTACAAGGCCGTGATCGGGTCCGTACGACGGCTGACCGACCCGACGCCCGACGGCCTCGGCATGTCGGCCCGTGGCGTCACGGTCTCGACGGTCGGCCTGGTCCCGCGGATCCAGCAGCTGACGGACGAGGGCATCCCGGTGACGCTCGCGCTGTCGCTGCACGCACCGGACGACGAGCTGCGCAACGAGCTGGTGCCGATCAACACCCGCTGGAGCGTTCACGAGGCCGTCGCGGCGGCCTGGGAGTACGCGCGCGTGACCAGGCGCCGGGTCTCGATCGAGTACGCCTTGATCAAGGACATCAACGACCAGGCGTGGCGGGCAGACCTGCTGGGCGATGTGCTCAGGTCGTACGGCGACTGGGGCTGGGTGCACGTCAACCTCATCCCGCTGAACCCGACGCCGGGTTCGAAGTGGACGGCCTCGCGGCGCGAGGACGAGCGCGAGTTCGTCCGCCGGCTCGAGGCCAAGGGCGTCCCCACCACCGTGCGCGACACGCGGGGCCGAGAGATCGATGGCGCCTGCGGACAGCTCGCGGCGACGCAGGCGTGACGGCTGCGATTCCTTCCCGCCCGCGGCTGGTGGTGTCCGACCTCGACGGGACACTGCTGCGTACGGATGCCAGCTTCTCCGCCCGCACCGTGGCTGCCGTCGAGGCCGTGCAGGCTGCCGGAATTCAGTGGATCGTGGCCACCGCGCGACCGCCGCGGTGGATGCACGGCCTGCTCCCGCTCGTGGGTCTGGAGGGTGTCGCGGTCTGCTCGAACGGTGCGTTCGTGTACGACGTGCACGGACGGCTGATCCTCGACGAGCGTCCGATCGTCGACGGCGTGCTGAGCGCGCTCGTTGCCGACCTGCGGGCGGCCGTCCCCGACATCGCCTTCGCTGCGGAGGCGCGAGGCGGGCCTGACTCGAGAGTCGCATTTCGATGACGTCCATCGCGAGGTCGATGTGGCCGTCATCGACGACGTGCTGGAGCTGCCCGCTCCGCCGGGCAAGCTGTTGGCACGCTCGTCCGACCTCGAGGCCGCGGAGTTCATCGACCTGGTGACCGACGTGACCGGTGACCGAGCCGTCGTCGCCTACTCCGGTGCCACGGGACTCGCCGAGATCAGCGCGGCCGGTGTGACCAAGGCAGCCGTCCTCGACGAGCTCTGCCGCGAACGCGACATCGACCCACGCGACGTCTGGGCCTTCGGCGACATGCCCAACGACCTCGCGATGTTGCGCTGGGCCGGCACGTCGTACGCCGTCGCCAACGCGCATCCCGACGTGCAGGCAGCGGCCGACCACGTCGTCGCCTCCAACGACGAGGACGGCGTGGCGCAGGTGCTGGAGTCGCTGTCCCCGACGCCTTCTCGGTAAAGGTCCCGGCCCGCTCAGGACTGTGTGAGGCAGACGAGGGGGAGCTCGTCGCCGTTGACGCAGGCTCGACAATGAGGAGGTCGCACCGGGTCCGTGACCAGCGCAGCCGCGTGGGAGAAGGCGTGAACACTCCCGAAGAGTTCACCTGGCTCTTCGCCCGTGAGTACCGGTCGATCGTGAGATCGGTCGACGTGGTGCTGCACGACCACGCGCGCGCCGAGGAGATCACCCAGGACGCGTTCGTCCGCCTGCTCGAGGGCTGGAGCCGGGTCTCGAAGTACGACCGGCCGGGTGCCTGGGTACGCCGGGTCGCGATCCGGCTGCGCCACGAAACATGCGGTGCGGGAGCGCCGGCGTCGCACGGTCGAGCGGGTCGGCGGCGCGACCACGACGACCGCGGACGCCTCGGAGGTCTCCGACCGGCCGAGGAGATCTGGGCGGCGTCCGTACCTTGCCCCCACGCCAACGGGCCGTCGTGGCCTTGTACTACCTCGAGGACATGCCGATCGCCGAGGTGGCCGACATCGTCGGATGCAGCGAGTCGACCGTCTCGGTGCACCTGCACCGGGCGCGGCACCGGCTCGCCGAGATCGTCGGGGAGGAGGTGGAGACGAATGTCGATTGACGAGCGACTCCGTGGCATGCAGGTCCCGGTCGATGACGCCCGCCGCACCCGACCTGGTGCTGCTCGACCAGATCGCCGAACGCGCGCACGTACGCCAACGGCGCAGCCGGACCGTCGGCGGTCGTCGCCGCGGCCGCCGCGCTGGCCGTCGTGATCGCGGCGCCGATCTGGTGGAGCCGTACGAACAGCGACGGCGAGCCCGTCACATCCGCCGACGCCGATCCCGGTCCGACAGCACGAGCACGGCACCGCCGGCCCGGACGACCACGCCGCAGCGCCGCGCGCCCGGTCGAGGCGCCAGGGCTGGGAGAGCCTGGCAGCGACGCGAACGAGGTGTGGCTGCGAGCATCTCGACGACACCGGGACGAGGCTCAGGGCGCGGCAGGTCTACCGAGCCGCAGGTTCGAAGGCCTCCCGCTGACGCTCGAGCTGCAGCACGGCATGGTCACGGTCCGGATCGGTCACAACGGAAATGCCGAGGCGGCGCCGGTCCTGACGCTCTTACGGAAGCTATCGCGTCGACGGCCACCTCCTGATGCTGCGCCTCGAGGACTGTCGGGACCAGCCGCTACCGCTGGGCGGTCGAGACCGAGCGGACCGGGCGACACCAGCCGCCGGCTCACCCTCACCTACCTCGACGGGTCCGGACCGACGCAGTTCGGAGCACCGGCCGACGTGCTGCTCCGCCTGCTGCTGACGTCGGCACCCTTCAGGTACCACCAAGGTCCCTGAGCTACGAGGACCGAGGGCTCGGAGATCACCAGGCCTGGGCGAGGAGCTCTGCGAGCAGCTCGTCGGCGTCGACCTCGAGACCACGCGAGGTGAACCAGCTGCACACGTTGCGGCAGTCCCGGAGCAGGAACTCGACGCCGTTGTGGTTGCTCACGATGTCGATCACCTGCGGGAGATCGATGATCACGATCCGATCGCCCTGAGCCAGGATGTTGTACGGCGAGAGGTCGCCGTGCGCGATGTGCCGTCGGGCGAGCACCGCCATGGCGTCCCGGACCTGCTCGAAGTACGACTCGACGGTGGCGCGATCCGGCCGGACCTGAGCCAGCCGCGGCGCTGCCGCCCCGTCGACGTCGATGAACTCCATCAGGATCTCGGTGCCGTCGATCTGCACCGGGTAGGGGACTGGTACGCCGGCCGACCACAGCGTGGAGAGCGCGGCGAACTCGTGGTTGGCCCACTCGACCGCCTGCACGGCGCGGCCGAAAGCCGTGCCCTTGGCGGCGGCGCGGGCCTCCCGGCTCTTGCGGATCCGACGACCTTCGACGTACCCCGAGTCCCGGTGGAACTGGCGATGGTCGTTGTCGCGATAGCGCTTGGCGGCCAGCACGGAACGGCGGTTCGGGTCGTCCGGCACGGCGCGTTCGAGCAGGAAGACGTCGCCCTCCTTGCCGGTCTTGAGGATGCCGAGGTCGGTGTCGACGGCCCCGTCCTCGGTGATCACCCAGTCGGGCCGGGGTTCGGGTCCGTGGGCGCCCTTCTCCACCGACGACCAGGTGGACCAGCGCTGGTCGTCGTCGAGCTTCGCCTGGACTTGAAAGCCGAGCCGGGTGAAGTCGTAGCTGTTGTCATCGTCGTCGTACGCGTTCTCGTACGTCGTGTCATGCGTGTTGACGTGCATGGTGGTGGTTGCTCCTCGAGCGGTGTCGAGGTCCCACCAGCGATCAGCGGTGCAAGGACCTCGGAGACAAAGGGACGAAGAATTGCCCCAGGACAGGGGTAGACATTGCTGCGCCTCCTTCTGCTCGGGGACGGGTGAGCCCGTCGCGCACTGATGTCGCAGCGAGAGTGACAGACCGACGGCCGCGCCGGGCAACTGAATAAATTCGTAAGAACTCGATCCCTTGCGCTTTCGGCAGGGTCGTTAGATCCTGCAGTGGCAAGTACCGAGCACACATGACCTGCGCCCCTGGGAGGCGGGCAGGGTCTTCGTCCGAAGTTTGGGGCCGTAGGTCCGGCTTCGGCGGGTGACATCGGGAGATGGCATGCCATCTCATACTTGCCCAGGAAGGTACGAAGCATGACTTCGTTGCTGTTCCCATCTCGTTCGAAGGCGGCCATCGCCGCTCTCGCTTCCTCCGTCCTCGCCCTCGGCGGTTCAGCAGTCTTGTTCGGCGCCGAGTCGAGCAACGCGTCCAGCCACCGCGAGGCTCCGCTCCTGCTCGCCGACCCACAAGTCGACAACACCGACGTGTACGCCTTCGTGTCCCCGGACAAGGCCGGGACCGTGACCCTCGTCGGCAACTGGATCCCGTTCGAGGACCCGGCCGGCGGGCCGAACTTCTATCCGTTCGCGACCGTCGACGGTGCTCGCTACGTCTTCAACATCGACAACAACGGCGACGCCAAGCCGGACGTGATCTACCGCTGGATGTTCCAGTCCAGCTACCAGACGAAGGACACGTTCCTCTACAACACCGGACAGGTCACGGGGCTCAAGGACCCTGACCTCAACTTCCGGCAGCGGTACACGCTCACCAAGACCGTGGGCGGGCACACCAAGACCCTCGTTCGCGGGGCTCCGGTGGCACCGTCCAACGTCGGCGCCGCGTCCATGCCTGACTACACGTCGCTGTCGAACGCAGCGATCCGGTCGTACGGCGAGGGACATCGCAAGACGTTCGCCGGCCAGGCCGACGACTCGTTCTTCCTCGACCTGCGCGTCTTCGACCTGCTCTACGGCGGAGACTTCTCCGAGGCCGGGAACGACACGTTGAGCGGTTACAACGTCAACACGATCGCCCTGCAGGTGCCGAAGAGCGACCTGCTCCGCAAGGGCAGTGACGACCCGACCATCGGGGTCTGGAGCACGACCGAGCGACGCAGCATGAAGGTCACCAGCCCCACCGGCAGCCAGTCCTTCAAGGGTCCGTGGGTGCAGGTCTCACGCCTCGGCAACCCGCTCGTCAACGAGGTCGTCATCCCGGTCGGCCTGAAGGATGCGTTCAACGCTCTCCAGCCGAAGAACGACGCCGACGTCCAGCCGGCAGTCGACAAGGTCCTCCACCCCGAGGTCCCGAAGCTGATCGAGGCGATCTACGGCATCCCGGCTCCCACGGAACCACGCAACGACCTGTTCAAGATCTTCCTGACAGGTCTGGCCGGGCTCAACAAGCCCACCGGCACCGTGCGTCCCGCGGAGATGCTCCGGCTCAACACGTCGATCGCTCCGACGGACAGTCCTGACCGTCTGGGCGTCCTGGGTGGCGAC
The DNA here is from genome assembly GCA_963737725.1 of uncultured Actinomycetota bacterium. Classification (GTDB taxonomy): domain Bacteria; phylum Actinomycetota; class Actinomycetes; order Propionibacteriales; family Nocardioidaceae; genus JANLYC01. Next base: position 253,995 of record CAVTTO010000008.1, on the reverse strand, counting down.
AACGCCGGCTTCCCGAACGGGCGGCGACTCACGGACGACGTGATCGACATCGAGCTGCGTGCCCTCGAGGGCGCTGTCCGGCCGAACCACCACCCGGCTGCTGACAGCCTGGGCGACGGTGTGGACGCCAACGACAAGGCGTTCCGTGCGCACTTCCCGTACGTGGCAGTGGCGAACTCGGGCTCCGACACGTCGGCTCCGACGGCTGCCAAGACCGGGCCGTCGGCGTACAAGGCCGCTCCCGACCGACGGACCGCACCGCCGACGTACTCGGCGCAGCTCAACAGCCAGGAGACCAGTGGTGACTCCACGCCGCTGATCGTCGCTCTCGTCGGGCTGGGTCTCGGCGGCTTCGGTGTGACGCTGCTCGTGCAGGGTCGTCGCCGTCAGTCGGCCGCCGGCGACTGAGTCCGTTTCGCAGCCGGCGATCCTTCCCTCCCAACGGATCGCCGGCTGTGGGGGTGGTGCCGGACCGCTCGGCCCGGCACCACCCAGGTCCGTTTCCCGTAGACCGAGGAGATCCCAATGACGGTGTCGCGTGCAGTCGGCCGTGTGCGGTTCGGCCTGGCCGCAGTGTGCCTGAGCGTGGCGCTCGTGGTCGTGTCCGGTGTCGCGTTCACGCGCGGCGGCGGGTCCGGTCCGGGCACGCCGGAAGGGCGCGGCCCGGTCTCGTCGTCCGAGCTCGCACCGACCGGAGACATGACCAGCTCGATCGCCTCGCTCCAGAGCCGGTTGAAGCGACTTCCCGGCGACTACGACGCGTGGGCTTCCCTCGGCACGGCATACGTTCAGCAGGCCCGCATCACCGGCGATCCCAGCTACTACGCGAAGGCCGCCGGAGTGCTGCGCCGCTCGCTCGACGTCAAGCCGGCCGACAACCCCGCCGCGCTGACCGGTCAGGCCGCGCTCGCAGCGGCACGTCACGACTTCGCTCGCGCACTCCACCTGGCGAACAAGTCGTTGGCCGTCAACGCCTACAGCTCCGCCACGATGGCGATCCTGGTGGACTCGCTCGTCGAGCTGGGCCGCTACCAGGACGCGACGAAGGCACTCCAACGGTTCGTCGACGTCAAGCCGGGCGTACCGGCCTTCACCCGCGTCTCGTACAACTACGAGCTCCACGGCAACCTCGCGGGGGCGCGCTTCGCCATGCAGCGTGCCCTGGCGACGGCCTACTCCTCCGATGACCGCGCCTTCGCCCTCTTCGAGCTCGGCGAGCTGGCCTGGAACAACGGCGAGCTCGCCCGCGCCCACGCGCTCTACCGCAAGGGCTGGGCCGCCGACCACGACTACGTCGCGAACCTCTACGGGCTCGCGAAGGCGGACGCCGGACTCGGCGACGAGCAACGTGCCGTCCAGCGCTACCAGCAGGTCGTCGACCGCCTGCCACAACCGACGTACGTCATCGAGTACGCCGATCTGCTCACCTCCCTGGGGCGTACCGCTCAGGCCGCCGAGCAGCACACGCTGATCACGGCGCAGGAGCGGCTCTTCCGCTCGGCCGGCGTGAACCTCGACCTCGAGCTCGCGCTGTACGACGCCTCGCACGGACGGCCCGCGCGGGCTCTCGAGGAGGCACGTGCCGCGTGGCAGGACCGGCGCAGCATCTTCGTCGAGGACGCCTACGCCTGGGCCTTGCACGTCAACGGTCGTGACGCCGCCGCTCTCGAGCACGTCGTCCACGCGCAACGGCTCGGCACGCGGAGCGCGCTGTTCGCCTTCCACCGCGGGATGATCGAGCGATCACTCGGACACCGGGCCGCAGGGGAACGTTGGCTCGAGCGGGCACTGGCGATCAACCCGGCCTTCAACCCGATCCTCGCCGAGCAGGCACGACAGGTGCTGGCGCCATGAGGAGGCTGGCAGTCCACTCCGGACGGCTGATCGCCCTGCTGCTGACCGCGGGCGTGTTCCTCCTGTGGCCCGCGCCGGCCGCCAGTGCCCACCCGCTCGGCAACTTCACGATCAACCACTACAACGGCCTCGTGCTCAGCCCGACCGGTGTCGTGGACCATGCCGTCGTCGACACCGCCGAGATCCCGACGCTCAGTGCGAAGGACGACGTCGACGCCAACGGTGACGGCGAGGCGGACGCAGCTGAGCGTGCCACCTATGCGGCGACCGAGTGCGCTCGCCTCGGCGACGACCTGCAGCTTCGCGCAGGGGGGCGCGATGTCGGGTGGAGGGTCGCCGCCTCGTCGTTCGTCTATCGGCCGGGTCAGGCCGGCCTGGAGGTCAGCAGGCTGGAGTGCGAGCTGAGGGCCGACCTCGACCTGTCGTCGCCGACCGACGTCGCCTTCGAGGACGACTTCTACGGGCAGCGGATCGGCTGGCGCGAGATCACGGCCGTCGGGGACGGCCTCGATCTCGGCGAACGCGATGTCGCGACGACGAGCATCAGCGACGAGCTCCGCTCCTACCCGAACGACCTGCTCTCCTCGCCCCTCGACCAGCGATCGGTGGACCTGCACGTGCAGCCCGGCGAGGACAGTGGCGGGGGAGCCCTGCCCGAGGTCGAGGGCGCAGGTCCGGTGACCAGGGCGATCAACGGGCTGACGACCAGGCTCGACACCTTGGTCGGTGGTCATCTCACGTGGGGCGTCGGGGTCGCGGCCGTGCTGCTGAGCTTGCTGCTCGGTGCTTCACACGCGGCGCTGCCGGGGCACGGCAAGACGTTGATGGCGGCGTACATGGTCGGCACCCGCGGGAGTCCGCGCGACGCGGTGCTGATCGGCGCGACCGTCACGCTTGCTCACACGTCCGGGGTGCTGCTGCTCGGGCTGTTGTTCAGCGTGGGCACCTCGTGGGCAGGGGAGACCGTGCTCGCGATCCTGGGTGTCATCAGCGGACTGCTGGTCGCGAGCATCGGCGTCGCGCTCGTCCGGTCCGCGCTGCGACGACGCTCCGCGCAGGTGGACGAGCTCTGGGGCCACGGTCACGGCCACGGGCACGGTCACGGGCACGGTCACGGGCACGGTCACGGGCATGGGCACGGTCACGGACATGGGCACGAATCGGCGCACGACACCGAGCACGCTCACGAGTCCGAGCCGGTCAGCACCATCGTGCTGGACGCGGAGTCGTCCGAACCGACGGTGAGGGAGGAACGCGGGTTCCGTCGGCTGACCCTGGTCGGTATGGGGCTGGCCGGTGGTCTCGTGCCGAGCCCGTCCGCCCTGATCGTGCTGCTCGGTGCCGTGGCGCTCGGACGTACCGTGTTCGGGATCGGGCTGGTCCTCGCCTACGGGATCGGCATGGCGGCCACCCTGACGACGGTCGGTTACCTGGTGGCGAAGCTCCCGGGCCGGTTGGGCCGGCTCCGGATGCGCGCGGCAGGCACCCGGCTCGGTCCCGTCCTGGCGGCCGGACCGGTCGTGACGGCCGTGATCGTGCTGGGCGTCGGGCTGGCCCTGGCTCTGCGCAGCGCGGGACCGCTCGTGTGACCTGGCTGGCAGGATGAGGGCAGACGACAGCCCCGGCGGGAGACATCCGATGAGCAGCTACCGCGAGACGTTCGACGCCAGCATCTCCGACCCCGACACGTTCTGGCGCGAGGCGGCCGGCCTCGTCGACTGGTTCTCCAAACCGACACTCGTGCTCGACCGGTCCAACCCGCCGTTCTACCGCTGGTTCACTGACGGCACCCTGAACACCTGCTACAACGCGCTCGACCGTCACGTCGTCAAGGGTCGCGCCGACCAGCTCGCACTCGTCTACGACAGCGCGGTGACGGGGACCGTACGCCGATGGACGTATGCCGAGCTGCTCGAGGACGTGGCGGCTTTCGCCGGTGGGCTCCGCGGCCTGGGGGTCGAGGCCGGCGACCGGGTGGTGATCTACCTGCCGATGATTCCCGAGGCAGTCGTGGCGATGTTGGCCTGTGCACGCATCGGTGCGGTGCACTCCGTCGTCTTCGGCGGCTTCGCGGCCAACGAGCTCGCGCGTCCGGATCGACGACGCCGCGCCGAAGGTGATCGTGTCCGCGTCGTGCGGGATCGAGCCGACCCGCGTCGTCGAGTACAAGCCCCTGCTCGACCGCGCCCTCGAGCTCGCCACCCATGCCCCGCACGCCGTCGTCGTCAAGCAGCGCGAGCAGGCACGCGCGTCGATGGTCGAGGACCGTGACGTCGACTTCGACGTGCTGCTCACGGCGGGCCGCAACGACCCCGCTCCCTGCGCCGAGGTCCGCGCGACCGACCCGCTCTACATCCTCTACACGTCGGGCACGACCGGGAAGCCGAAAGGCATCGTTCGCGACAACGGCGGCCATGCCGTCGCGCTCGCCTGGTCCATGCCCTTCATCTACGACGTGCGACCCGGCCAGGTCTGGTGGACCGCCTCCGACGTCGGCTGGGTGGTCGGGCACTCCTACATCGTCTACGGCCCGCTCATCGCCGGCGCGACCACGATCCTCTACGAAGGGAAGCCCGTCGGCACCCCCGACGCCGGTGCCTTCTGGCGGGTGATCGCCGACCACGCGGCCGAAGGGTTGTTCACTGCCCCGACCGCCATCCGCGCGATCAAGAAGGAAGACCCGGAGGGCACGCTGATCCAGCAGTACGACCTCTCGTCGCTGCGTCACCTCTACCTCGCCGGCGAACGGCTCGATCCCGAGACCTACCACTGGGCGGCCGAGCACCTCGGCGTCCCCGTGATCGACCACTGGTGGCAGACCGAGACGGGCTGGCCGATCGTCGCCAACCTGCGCGGCCTGGAGCCGATGCCCGTCAAGCCCGGCTCCCCGAGCGTTCCGGTGCCGGGCTTCGACGTCGTCGTCCTCGACGAGAAGGGCGACCCGGTCGAGGCCGGGACGGAAGGCGCCATCTGTGTGCGACTCCCGTTGCCACCCGGGACGCTGCCGACGCTCTGGCAGGACGACGACCGCTACGTCTCGTCGTACCTGAGCACGTTCGACGGTCACTACCTCTCGGGCGACGGTGGCTACGTCGACGAGGACGGCTACGTCTACGTGATGGGGCGCACCGACGACGTCATCAACGTCGCCGGCCACCGGCTGTCGACGGGCTCGATGGAAGCGGTGCTGGCGGCTCACCCCGACGTCGCGGAGTGCGCGGTGATCGGTGCGGCCGACGCGATGAAGGGCCAGCTCCCGCGAGGGTTCGTCGTGCTCAAGGCGGGACATGAGGTCGACGAGGACGAGCTCGCCGAGCAGCTGATCGGCGCCGTGCGCGACGAGATCGGACCGGTCGCAGCGTTCAAGGACGTCAGCGTCGTACCGGCGTTGCCGAAGACGCGGTCCGGCAAGATCCTGCGCAAGACCATGCGCCAGATCGCCGATGGTGAGGAACCGGTCGTCCCCTCGACAATCGAGGACGCATCGGTCCTCGACCGGTTGACGCCGGCGCTACGTCGGTCCTGACGAGGCAGCACCCTGCGGCGAGACGGGTCTTGTCGGGGTGGTCAGGGTTCTGCTCAGATGAGCACATGAAGAAGCTCATCAATGATCCTGCCGACGTCGTCAAGGACGCATTGCTCGGCATCGAAGCCGCTCACGGCGATCGAGTTCGTGTGGACCACGAACAGAAGATCGTCTATCGCAAGGATGCTCCTCGGCAGGGCAAGGTGGGCCTGATCTCCGGTGGAGGATCAGGGCACGAGCCGATGCACGGAGGGTTCGTCGGCGCCGGGATGCTCGACGCCGCGTGTGCCGGTGAGGTGTTCACCTCTCCCGTGCCGGACCAGATGATGGAGGCGACCAAGCAGGTCGACGGCGGAGCAGGCGTGCTCCACATCGTCAAGAACTACACCGGCGACGTCATGAACTTCGAGATGGCCGCCGAGATGGCCGCGGCCGACGCCGGCACCGAGGTCAAGGCAGTCGTCACCGATGACGACGTCGCCGTCCAGGACAGCCTCTACACCGCCGGACGCCGTGGCGTCGGCGTCACCGTGCTGCTGGAGAAGATCGTCGGAGCGGCCGCCGAGGAGGGGCGATCGCTCGCAGACGTCGCAGATCTGGCGAAGAAGGTCAACGACCAGGGTCGCAGCATGGGCATGGCGCTGACGTCGTGCACCGTACCCGCGGCAGGCAAGCCGACCTTCGACCTGGCCGACAACGAGATGGAGGTCGGCATCGGCATCCACGGCGAGCCCGGCCGCACGCGGCTACCGCTCGCGCCGGCCAAGGACGTCGCGGCGCTGCTCGTCGACCCGATCATCGGCGACCTGCCGTACGGCCAGGGAGACTCGGTGATCGCGTTCGTCAACGGCATGGGCGGCACGCCGCTGATCGAGCTCTACGTCATGTACAACGAGGTCGCCCAGCTGCTCAGCAAGGCAGGCATCACGGTCGCGCGCTCGTTGGTCGGCAACTACATCACGTCGCTCGAGATGGCGGGATGCTCCGTGACGCTGCTCAAGGTCGACGACGACCTCGTCGGCCTGTGGGACGCGCCGGTCAACACGCCCGGTCTTCGCTGGGGTGCCTGACACGTGGCGGGCCTGAGCGTCGCCGACCTGAGCGGATGGGTCCATGCCTTCGCCGACTCCGTGCACGAGAACGCCGCGCTGCTGACCGACCTCGACGCCGCCATCGGCGACGCCGACCACGGCAGCAACATGGATCGAGGCATGAAGGCGGCGGTCGTGGCGATCGACGACGGCTCGTTCGAGACGGCCGGACGCGTTGCTGAAGAAGGTCGGCATGACCCTGGTCAGCACGGTCGGCGGCGCGAGCGGCCCGCTCTACGGCACCTTCTTCCTGCGGTGCGGCACCGCCCTGACCGACGTGTCGGACATCGACGCGCCGGCGTTCGGGGCGGCGCTGCGCGCCGGGGTCGAAGGGATCATCGGGCGCGGCAAGGCCGAGCTCGAGGACAAGACCATGGTCGACGCTTGGCTACCCGCCGTCGATGCATACGACGCAGGCGGTCGGGGGAGGCGCTCCGATCGCCGACGCGCTTGCGGGCGGCGGCCGACGCCGCGGCGAAGGGACGCGACGCGACCATTCCGTTGATCGCACGCAAGGGTCGCGCCAGCTACCTGGGCGAGCGCAGCAGGGACCATCAGGACCCGGGCGCGACGAGCACCACGCTGTTGCTGGAGGCCGCGGCCTCGACGCTCGCGTGATCGGCATCGTCGTCGTCTCACACTCGCGCGCGCTCGCCGATGCTGCGGTCGGTCTGGCGCGAGAGATGGTCGATGCCGACACCGGACCGAACGTCGTCGTCGCAGCCGGCCTGGACGAGACGACCTTCGGCACCGATGCGACTGCGGTGTCGGCCGGCATCGAGGAGGTCGACTCGCCCGACGGCGTCCTCGTGCTGCTCGATCTCGGGAGCGCCGTGCTGAGCGCCGAGATGGCCCTCGAGTTCGTCGACCCCGACGTCGCGGGTCGCGTACGGCTGTCGAGCGCCCCCCTGGTCGAGGGCCTCGTGGCCGCGGTCGTGCTGGCTGCCACCGGCGCCGACCTGGACGCGGTTGCAGCAGAGGCGGAACAGGGCCTGCTCGCCAAGCAAGCGCACCTCGGTGACGACTCGTCGGCGGGGTCAGGCGACCTGAGCGCGCCGGCGGAGTCGGCGGACGAGGAGTCGGTGACGGCCGAGGTCACCGTCAGCAACGACCACGGTCTGCATGCCCGGCCTGCAGCCAAGGTCGTCGGGCTGCTGCGCAGCTTCGACGCCCGGGTGACGCTGACCAACCTCGACACCGGGCGCGGACCGGTCAACGCGGGCAGTCTCAGTGCCGTTGCCACCCTGGATGCTCGTCAGGGGCACCGCGTGCGGATCTCGGCCACCGGGTCGGAGGCCGACGAGGCCGTGCGCGCGTTCGAGGAGCTGGCGTCTCGTGCGTTCGACGACCCGCCGGCGCCGACGGTCATCGCGAGCTCGCCAGCGCAGTCGGGAAGCGGCCTGGACCTCGCCATGGGCCCGGCGCTGGTCCGTCGATCCGCCGTGGACACCGCGGGTTACGAGCCCGGCGACGCCGAGACCGAGACCACGCGGTCGCGCGAGGCGGTGGCCGCGGTGCGGGGACGCCTCGAGGAGCTCGAGCGTCGTACGACGGAGACATCGGGCGAGGACGCGGGGGCGATCTTCGCCGCTCAGACCGCCCTGCTCGACGACCCGGACGTCACCGAGCTCGTCGACCAGGACCTCGCGACGGGCCGCTCGGCGGTGGAGGCCTGGTCGGCCCGCCTCGACGCGGTGGCTGCCGGCTTCGAGGCGCTCGCCGACCCGTACCAGCGCGAACGCGCCGCCGACGTCCGCAGTGTGCAGGGCTCTGTGCTGCGCGCGCTGGTCGGGGAGACCGAGCCCGACGACGGCGAGGACGCGGCAGGCCCCGGCCATCCCGTCGTCCTGCTCGTCGACGAGCTGGATGCGGCGACAGCAGCCTCGATCGACGTCGAGCGTGTCGCCGGAGTCGCCGTGGTCGCGCGCGGCGACACCGGTCACGGCGTCATCATCGCGTCGTCCCGAGGAATTCCGCTGGTCACCGGCGTCGGCAAGGACGCGGACGACGTGGGCAACGGGCAGGTCGTCGCCTTCTCGCGGGGTGAGTTCTGGGCACACCCCTCGGAGGAAGACGTTCTTCGCTGGCCCGAGCGCGTCGCCGAACGCAGCCGCGAACGTGTCGAGCTCGTCGAGGCGGCACGCGAACCAGCGGCCACGTCCGACGGGGTGCGGGTGCCCGTGCTCGCGAACGTCGCGTCGGTGGCCGACGCCGAGTCCGCAGCTGCCAACGGTGCCGACGGGTCAGGACTGGTGCGGACCGAGGTGCTGTTCGGGGAGCGGACCACGCCTCCGTCGGCGGAGGAGCAGACCCGGGCCTTCCTGGCACTCGCCGAGGCGATGGACGGCAAGCCGCTGACGATCCGGACCTGGGACATCGGCGGCGACAAGCCGCTGCCCTTCCTGCCGATGGCGCCTGAGGCCAACCCCTTCCTCGGCGTGCGCGGGATCCGGGCCTTCGCGCTGGGACCGCCGGAGGCACCCGACACCGGGCTCCTCCACGACCAGCTCGTCGCCGTCTGCCGCGCGGCACGGGAGACAGCCGTGCGGGTGATGTTCCCGATGGTCACGAACGCTGCCGAGGTGCGTCACGCGCTCGCCGCGCTCGACCACGCGGCCGGGGACGGCGGGCGTCCGGACGGGCTCGAGGTCGGGATCATGATCGAGGTGCCTGCCGCGGCGCATGGCGGTCGACCTGATCACCGACGGACTCGACTTCGTGAGCATCGGGACCAACGACCTCACCCAGTACGCCACCGCGACCGACCGTGGCAACGACGCCGTCGCCGACCTCGCCGACCCCCTGAACCCGGGCGTCATCCGGCTGATCGACCAGGTCTGTCGCACCCGGCCCGACGGGCTGGAGGTGGCCGTGTGCGGCGACCTGGCCAGCCGCCCGCAGTGGACGGCACTGCTGCTCGGGCTCGGCGTCGACGAGCTGAGCTGTACGTCGCCACGGGTGCCGGAGGTCAAGGCGGCCGTCCGGCGTACCGATCGATCCGAGGCCCGGTCGATGGCTCAGCAGGTGCTCGGCTCGGGCGATCGCGGTGAGATCGTCGAGCTGATGTCGATGGCCCAGCTCAACCACTGAGCACGGGCGTCACCTGGGCGTCAGGCGGGTTTCGCGTACGCCGCGACACCGGTGTCGAGCATGACGCACGGCTCGTCCCCGACGGTCCAGGCGTCATGGCCGGGATCGAGGTCGACGACGTCCCCGGGGCCGACCATGATCTCGCTGCCGTCCTCGAACCGGATGTTCATCTGACCCGACAGACACAGACCGACGTGATGGGTCTGGCAGGAGTCTGTGCCGGCGATGGGTTTGACGTCGTCCGACCAGCGCCAGCCTGGCTCGAAGACGCCACGTCCGAGAGTGAAGTCCCCGAGGGTGACGACGTCCATGTGGCCATGGGCCTTGAACGGTCGCCGTTCGTGCGGGCTGTCGATGTTCTGTTTCGCGGACATGGGTCCTCCGGAGGGTGGTTGTGTTCCTCAACCGTGCTCCTGGGACCGGGGTGTGGACATGACCCGTTGGGACTATGCCGGTGTGCCGACGATGCCCGCACGCCACGACCCCGCGACGCCACCGGGTCGTGGCGCCGCGGGGTCGCGGGAGTGGTGTCGCTCAGGGCAGGAAGTACATCGGGTCCCCGCCATGCCCGCACCGACCACGACGACGGTGTCACAGGGCCCGGTCGACGAAGCCAGGGACGGCCGGACCGCTGCGGTCAGGGAGCTCGCCGCCAGGCCAAGGACCACAGCGCGCCGCGACACGGCGGATGGTCGGTGGTCCATCGCGTCAGTATGCACACCGACCGGCCGATCCCCTTCGATTGCGGGAGGATGGCTGCTCCGGACGGTGAGATTCAGCCAACAACCCGCAATCCACGGGAGAGGCATGGGAACAGGGGAGACATGCGTGGATGGAGGCTGATGTCCGGCTCGCTGGCGCTGGTGGGGATGCTGGTGCCCGGGCTCGTCGAGCTCCCGTCTGCCGACGCGCACGGGCCCGAAAACGGTTTGGGCCGCTGGGTCGCCCCGATCCTCGACGCGGGCCCAGCGCATACACCGCGTCCGAACATCGTGCTGGTGGTGACTGATGACCAGCGAGTCGACGAGCTCCGTGCGATGCCGCGGACGCAACGGCTCATCCAGCGGCGCGGCACGACCTTCACGCACGCGCTCTCGCCGTACCCGCTGTGCTGCCCTGCCAGGGCTTCGATCCTGACCGGTCAGTACGCCCACAACCATGGCGTCCGGGCCAACGTTCCTCCGCGGGGCGGGTTCACGAAGTTCCGCGACCGCAACAGCCTTCCCGTGTGGCTGCAACGATCCGGGTACCGCACGATGATGATCGGCAAGTACCTCAATGGCTACGAGGCCGCCGGGGCACGAGGCTACGTCCCGCCTGGCTGGAACGTCTGGGACGTCCCGGTAGCCGGCGTCTACAACTATCGGCGCTGGACGTCGAACCTGAACGGTCATCTGGTGCGGCACCGCGGCGAGTACAACGCCCGGTACGTCGGAAGGCGGGCGTCCGCCCTGATCCGCCGCACCGACACCAATGACAACCGACCGTTCTTCCTCATGGTCAACACCCTCGCGCCGCACGTCGGTCTGCCCCACGAGAGCGATGACCCACGGCGCGGCGACGCGCTCCTCCCGACTCCGTCGGTCGACGCGACCTATCGCGACAGCTACGCCGACGACCCGTTGCCCGCGAACCCGGCGTTCAACGAGCGCGACGTCAGCGACAAGCCGCGGTACATCCGGAGTCGTGGAGCGCTGTCCCGGGCGAACATGCGCGAGCTGCACCAGCAGCGACTGGAGTCGCTCCGCTCGGCAGACGACGCTGTCGCACGGACGGTGCGGACGCTCCGCGACACGGGCGAGCTGAATCGCACCGTGGTCGTCGTGGTCTCGGACAACGGCTACCTGATGGGTGAGCACCGCCTCCTCGGGAAGGTCGCGCCTTACGAGGAGTCCATCCGCATCCCGCTGCTGATCGCCGGTCCTGGCTTCGACACCGGTGCCCTACGACAGCAGCTGGTCATGATCGCCGACATCACGACGACCATCTGCGACATCGCGGCCGTCAAGCCAGGTCGGATCCAGGACGGCCGCTCGCTTCGTGGACTGGCGGCGCATCCGGGCTGGGCTGCACACCGCGCCATCCGGCTGGAGGCCGGTCACCCCCTCAGCGGCAGTCCGGCGTGGTACGACGGCGTGCGCACGCGCAGCTTCGTGTTCGTTCGCTACGAGAGCGGGACTCGAGAGCTGTACGACCTGCGGCGTGACCCGCATCAGCTGGTCAACGTGGCGGAGGACCCCACGTACGCGTCGGCGCGAAGAACCATGCAGCGCTACCTCGCGGAGATGAAGGACTGCCGCGGCCGCGGATGCCGCGAGCCGCGTCCCGACCCGGCGCGGCCGCCGCTGCCCTAGGCGCTAGTGACCGCCGATGAAGGGAGCCATGGCGCGGGCGATGCGCGACGGCTTCTTCGTCATCAGCTCTTCGCGGTCGGCGACCGACATCGCGCGCAAGCCAGCGTTGACGCCGAGCCAGCGCAGCGGCTCGGGCTCCCAGCGTCGTGACCGATGGTCGACCCACGGCAGGCTGACCAGGTCGGACGGGACGCCACGGATCAGGTCGGCGAGCGTGCGGCCGGCCAGGTTGGTGGTGGTGACGCCGTCGCCGACGTAGCCGCCGGCCCAGCCGATCCCGGTGTGACGGTCGAGACCGACCGAGGCCATCCAGTCGCGCGGAACGCCCAGCGGCCCACCCCACGCGTGGGAGAACGCGACGTCGCGCAGGGCCGGGAACAGGTCGGTCAGCGTCGTCCGCAGACTGGCGAACACGCGCTCCTGACGATCGTGCTCCGGGGAGATGGACGAGGCGAAGTGGTACGGCGCGCCCCGCCCGCCGAACACGATCCGTCCGTCCGCGGTGCGTTGGCCGTAGATGATGAGATGCCGCTGGTCGGTGAACGTCGGCGCATCCGCGAGTCCCACCTCGTCCCAGACGGCGTCGGGGATCGGCTCGGTGGCCACGACGAGGGAGTAGATCGGCGCGACGGCTCGCTTCAGCCCGGGAATGTCGGCGGTGTAGCCCTCGGTGGCGCGGACGACGTGCTCGGCGCGCACCGATGCCTGTGCGGTCCGGACCAGGCTCGGTGCGATCTCGACGACGGGGGACTGCTCGTAGATCGTGACACCACGACGCTCGACCGCCCGAGCCAGTCCGCGCGCGAGCTTGGACGGGTGGATCCGCGCGCAGTGCGGCGTGTACGTCGCACCGACGGCGTCCGGCACCTGTGCCACCGATCGGGTCTCGTCGGCGGAGAGGAGCCGTACGTCGTCCTCGGTGTCACCCCATGCGCGGGCGTCCTCGACCTCCTCCCGGGCTCGGACCAGCTGGCTCGGAGTGCGGGCGAACGAGACGGTGCCGCCACGATGGAAGTCGCAGTCGATGCCCTCGACGGCGATGGCCTTCTCGATCTCACCGATGCTCGCCCGCATCGCATCGGTCTGGCGGTTTGCGGCGTCGCGAGACGACCCTCGGAGCCGGGCGATCTTGGATCGGGAGGCGGGGAACAGCGCAGAGGCCCAGCCGCCGTTGCGACCGGAGGCGCCGAAGCCGGCGACCTCCTGCTCGATCACCGCGACACGAAGTCCGGGGTCGGCGACCGCCAGGTAGTAGGCGGTCCACAGGCCGGTGAATCCGGCGCCGACGACCGCGACGTCGACGTCGATGTCGGTCGCCAGGTGAGGTCGGGGCACGAAGTCGTCGCCGCAGCTGGCATGCCAGTACGACAGGTCCGCGTAGGTCACGGGCTTACCGGACTCCCCAGGAGTAGGTCTGCTTGTGCAGCTTGAGGTAGACGAACGACTCGGTGCTGCGGACGCCGTCGATGGCGCGGATGCGCTTGGAGAGCAGCTCGAGGAGATGGTCGTCGCTCTCGCACACCACCTCGACCATCAGGTCGAACGAGCCGGCGGTGACGATCACGTAGTCGACCTCGGCCATCGTGGAGAGCTCGGTCGCGATCGGCTCGAGATCGCCCTCGGCATGGATCCCGATCATCGCCTGGCGGGCGAAGCCGAGCTGCAGCGGGTCGGTGACGGCGACGATCTGCATCACTCCGCTGTCGAGCAGGCGCTGGACCCGCTGGCGAACGGCGGCCTCGCTCAGCCCGACCGCCTTGCCGATCGCGGCATACGGCATCCGCCCGTCCTTCTGCAGCTGCTCGATGATGCCCTTGGAGACGTCGTCGAGCACGGGCGCGCTGCCGTTGTTGCGCGGAGCCACGGCGACATCTTGCTGGGGATACCCTGGGTAGCGCAAGCGTTACACGGCAGATTCCGTTGCGACACCCTTAATTCTCTACGGAATCCCTTGTCTGCGCTCACGTGAGTCTGCGAACATGGCTGCCCTACGTACGCCGGCACGCGCCGACAACGTGTGCGATGGAACGACGCCCCTGGAGGTGGGATGTCAGCTGGTGTGTCGCGCCGAACTCTGCTGAAGGGAGTGGGAGGCGTCGCGTTCCTCGGCGCCAGCGCCGCCGTTCTTCCGCTCTTCAGCACCCCCAGCAAGAAGCAGACGCCGGAGTCGTGCCCGAGCACGGACCTGTCCAGCTCCCAGAAGGAGCTGATCATCTCCAACTGGCAGGCCTACATCGACCCGTTCAAGAAGAACCGCCGACGCAACGCTGAACGTCTTCGAGGACGAGACCGGGATCGACGTCACCTACACCGACGACGTGACCGACAACCAGGAGTTCTTCGCCAAGGTCGTCAACCAGCTCGGCTCGTGCGAGACAGTCAAGCGCGACATGTTCATGCTCACCGACTGGATGGCCTCCCGGATGATCGAGCTCGGGTGGATCCAGAAGCTCGACCACAAGAACCTCCCCAACGTCGACAAGTACCTGCTGCCCAACCTCCAGGACGTCGCGTTCGACCCGGGACGCCAGTACTCCGTCCCGTGGCAGAGCGGGTTCACCGGGATCGCCTACAACGCCGACCTGGTCCCCGAGGTGCGGAACTTCGACGAGCTCCTCAACCGCGAGGACCTCAAGGGCCGCGTCACGCTGCTCACCGAGATGCGCGACACGATGGGCTTCATGCTCAAGGACGTCGGCGCCGACCCGGCGAACTTCACCGACGCGCAGTGGGACAAGGCGATCGAGCTGCTCACCGCCGCACGAGGACGCGGGCAGATCCGGGCGTTCACCGGCAACGAGTACACCCGCGACCTCGCCGCCGGGAACATCGCGGCCTGCGAGGCATGGTCCGGTGACGTGATCCAGCTGCAGTTCGACAACCCGAAGATCAAGTTCGTCGTTCCTGAGGAGGGCCTCTCCCTCTGGAGCGACAACATGATGGTGCCGAACCTCGCCACCCACAAGACCAACGCCGAGCTCTGGATGAACTACTACTACGACCCGGCAGTGGCGGCCAAGCTCGCGGCCTGGGTCAACTACATCTGCCCTGTCGAGGGCGCCAAGGAAGAGATGGAGAAGCTCGACCCCTCACTCGTCGACAACCCCCTGATCTTCCCGACCGACGACTTCCTCAAGAACACCTTCGCGTTCATGCCGCTGACCGAGACTCAGTCCAAGCTGTACGAACGCGACTTCTCCAACGCGACCGGAGGCTGAGCGATGACCGCAACCGAGCTGGCGCCCGACGAACCCGCCTCGGAGTCCCGCGGGGCCAAACGGGAGCTGCGCCTGGAGAACGTCACCAAGAAGCTTCGCCACGTTCACCGCGGTCGACGACCTGTCTCTGACGGTGCCGCAGGGAGCGTTCTTCGCCCTGCTCGGTCCGTCCGGCTGCGGCAAGACGACCACCCTGCGGATGGTCGCCGGCCTCGAGCAGCCGACGAGCGGGCCGGATCCTGCTCGGTGACAACGACGTGGCAGGGCTCAAGCCGTACAAGCGGTCCGATCAACACGGTCTTCCAGAACTACGCGCTCTTCCCGCACCTGACGATCGCCGACAACATCGCGTTCGGGCTGCGCCGCCGCGGCATCCGCGACACGAAGTCGCAGGTCGCGGACATGGTCAAGCTCGTCGAGCTCGAGGGCCAGGAGCACAAGCGGCCGACGCAGCTGTCCGGTGGCCAGCAGCAGCGGGTGGCGCTCGGTCGCGCCCTGATCAACCAGCCGGACGTGCTGCTGCTCGACGAGCCGCTCGGCGCGCTCGACCTCAAGCTGCGTCGCCAGATGCAGATCGAGCTGAAGCGGATCCAGGTCGAGATGGGGATCACGTTCGTGCACGTGACGCACGACCAGGAAGAGGCCATGACGATGGCCGACACCATCGCGGTCATGAACGCGGGCCTCATCGAGCAGATGGGTGCGCCGGAGGAGCTCTACGAGAACCCGCAGTCGACGTTCGTGGCGAACTTCCTCGGCCAGTCCAACCTCGTGAAGGGCCGGGTCGTCGACCAGAGCGGTGACCACCTCATCGTGGACGCGAACGGCACGAAGGTCGCCGGGCTGAAGAGCCGCGCCGCGTGCGACACCGGTGACGTGTGGGTGGGCGTCCGTCCCGAGAAGGTGTTCATGTCGGAGGTCGGCGACGAGCACGACAGCTCGGTCAACACGTTCTCCGGTGGCACCGTCTCCGACGTCAGCTTCATCGGGATGAGCACGTCGTACCTCGTCAAGATGCCCTGGGGCCAGGAGCTCACGGTCTTCGAGCAGAACAGCGGGGCGCGCGACCTGTTCGCTCCCGGTGCTGCCGTCGACCTGCACTGGAACGTCGCCCACACGTTCCTGCTCGACGCAGCGCAAGATGCCTTGGCCGGCGTCGAGCTGGTGGACGGCTGATGGCAACCGGGGTGGCCGAGCGCGGCCCCGACACCAGCCGGATGGACGTCGGCAGGAAACCCAGGCGTCGGATCCCGACCGGCTACCTGCTGCTCCTGCCCGGAGCCCTCTGGCTGGCGCTGTTCTTCGTCATCCCGCTGTACTCCCTGGTGGCGACGAGCCTGTACGACCCGGCCGGCGGCGTCGACACCGGCTACGAGATGGCCTGGCACTTCGCCAACTACGCCGACGCGATCACGGACTACTGCGACGAGCTGGTGCGGTCGTTCGTGTACGCCGGCATCGCGACGATCCTGTGCCTCTTGCTCGGATACCCGCTGGCGTACGCGATCGCCTTCAAGGCCGGGCGCTGGAAGAACCTCATGCTGGTGCTCGTCATCGCGCCGTTCTTCACCAGCTTCCTGATCCGGACCCTGGCCTGGCAGCTGATCCTGGCCGACCAGGGTTGGGTGGCCGACCGGCTGCGCGACCTGCACCTGCTCGCGCGCGGACGGACGGCTGCTGGCCACGCCGCTCGCCGTCGTCACCGGCCTGACCTACAACTTCCTGCCGTTCATGGTGCTGCCCCTGTACGCCGCGCTCGAGAAGATCGACCCGCGGCTGCTCGAGGCAGCCAGCGACCTCTACGCCTCGCCGATCCGGGGGTTCTTCAAGGTGACCTGGCCGCTGTCGCTCGCCGGCGTCGTCGCGGGCACGCTGCTGACGTTCATCCCGGCGGCGGGCGACTACATCAACGCCCAGCTGCTCGGGAACACCCAGACCAGGATGATCGGCAACGTCATCCAGGACCTCTTCACGGACGCCGGCGACTACCCGGCTGCCGCTGCCCTGTCGATGACACTGATGATCCTGATCACCGCGATGGTGTTCATCTACATCCGCAGGGTCGGGACGGAGGATCTGCTGTGACCGGCTTCGCGAGGGTCCGGAACTGGTTCGGTCAGCGGATCATCATGATCATCGGCATTCTCGTGCTGATCTACATGTTCATCCCGATCTTCGTGGTCGTCGCGATGAGCTTCAACGTCCCGCCGTCGCGCAACGTCTACCAGTTCGGTTCGTTCACCTGGGACAACTGGGCGCACCCGTGCGGCGCCGAAGGCATGTGTGGGTCCCTGAAGACGAGCATCGAGATCGGCCTGCTGGCCACGATCATCGCGACGATCCTCGGGACGCTGATGGCTTTTGCGCTGGTCCGGCACCAGTTCTACGGGCGCAGCACGACCAACCTGTTCATCTTCCTGCCGATGGCATCGCCCGAGATCGTGATGGGCTCGTCGCTGCTGGCCCTGTTCGTCGCGCGCGGGTTTCGCCGGCCAGCTCGGGTTCTGGACGATCCTGGTCGCCCACATCATGTTCTGCCTGTCCTTCGTCGTGGTCACCGTCAAGGCGCGGTTGTCCGGCATGGACTCCCGACTCGAACAGGCGGCGATGGATCTCTATGCCACCGAGTGGCAGACGTTCCGGCTCGTGACGCTCCCGCTCGTCTTCCCCGGCATCCTGGGCGCTGCGCTGCTCTCGTTCTCGCTGTCCTTCGACGACTTCATCATCACGAACCTCAACGCCGGCACCACCACGACGTTCCCGATCTTCGTGTGGAGCTCCGCGCAACGGCAGATCCCGATGCAGATCAACGTGGTCGGCACCGTGATGTTCCTGATCGCACTGCTCATCGTGCTCGGGGCCGAGGCCAACCGGCGACGTACCGAGCGGCTGAACAGACCGACCGCCGCCTGATCCTGCGTCGTCCTCAGGTCGTCCGCTGCTGGCGCCGGGCGAGCTGCCGCGATGCCACGAACCGCTGCAGGAGGAGCGTGCACGAGCTGGCGATGACGAGCATCAGGACGTTCACGCCGAGCACGGCCAGGGCTCCGGGAGCGTGTGCCACCTCCCCGAGACCGACCGCCACACCGAGGTACGCCGCGGCAGGGATCGTGGTCACCGAGACGGCGACGCCGACGCCTGACCCGGCGCGGGTCTCGAGTGCCAGCATCCCGGCGACGCCGGCGGCGAGCGCGACCACGATCGTCTCGTTGCCGACGTGGGTGAGCCCGCCGAGCACGGTCGCGTCGATGTCGAAGCGGGGTGGGATGCGGGCGAAGCGATCCTGGAGGAACGCCGAGGCGCGGCTGCGCCGGCGAGATCGCCATGGTGGCCGAACCGCGTCCCGGTGCTCGACCGGGATCAGCGGCTTCTCACCTCGGCTTCAGCTGCTGCACCGACCCAGCTGTTGCCGTCGGGATCGGCGAAGCCGAAGAAGGTGCCGCCGTCACGTTCGTCGAAGACCGTGATGTCGCTGCACTCGATGCCGCGACCCATGAGCTCGGTGCGGGCCACCTCGGCATCGGCGACGCAGAGCTGCAGCCCGTGGAGCGACCCTGGCGCCATCGCGGTCTGCGAGGGCAGGTTGCCGATCACGATCGAGCACCCCGAGCCGGGCGGGGTCAGCTGGGCGACGTGCATGTGTTCGTTCTCGGTGTCGTGGTCGAGCGCGAAGCCGACCTGGTCGCGGTAGAAGGCGATCGACCTCGCGAGGTCACTCACCGGAACGATCACGACCTCCAGTGTCCAGTCCATGCCGACGAACCTAGTGGTCGCCGCCGACAAGGAACGACGGCCAGGTCAGATCTTGGTCGTGGCCTCGGTGAGCACGGAGCGCAGGATCTGCTCCATCTCGTCGAAGTGCTCCTGGTCGCAGATCAGCGGGGGAGACAGCTGGACGACAGGGTCGCCCCGGTCGTCAGCGCGGCAGTAGAGGCCGGCGTCGTACAGCGCCTTGGACAGGAACCCGCGCAGCAGCTTCTCCGACTCCTCGTCGTTGAACGTCTCCCGGGTCTCCTTGTCGCGGACGAGCTCGATCCCGTAGAAGTAGCCGTCGCCGCGGACGTCGCCGACGATCGGGAGGTCGAGCAGCTTCTCGAGCGTGTTGCGGAAGGCGTCCTGGTTGGCCAGCACGTGCTCGTTGATGTGCTCGCGCTCGAAGATGTCGAGGTTCTCCAGGGCGACGGCGGTCGCGACCGGGTGACCGCCGAACGTGTAGCCGTGCGTGAACGACGTGGTGCCCTTCGAGAACGGCTCGAACAGCCGGTCGGTCGCGATCATCGCGCCGAGCGGGGCGTAGCCGGACGTGATGCCCTTGGCGCACGTGATCATGTCGGGCTGGTAGCCGTAGCGCTCCGCGCCGAACATGTGGCCGAGCCGACCGAACGCGCAGATGACCTCGTCGGAGACCAGCAGGACGTCGTACTCGTCGCAGATCTCACGGACCCGCTGGAAGTAGCCGGGCGGCGGCGGGAAGCAGCCACCGGAGTTCTGCACCGGCTCGAGGAAGACGGCCGCGACGGTCTCGGGGCCTTCGTTCTCGATCGCGACGGCGATCTGGTCGGCGGCCCAGCGGCCGAACGCCTCGGGGTCGTCGCGGTGCAGGGGAGCGCGGTAGATGTTGGTGTTGGGGACGCGGAACGTCGAGGGTACGAGCGGCTCGAACATCGACTTCAGGCCCGGCAGGCCGGTGATGGACAGGGCGCCCTGAGTCGTGCCGTGGTAGGCGATCGCGCGGCTGATCACCTTGTGCTTGGTGGGCTTGCCGGTCAGCTTGAAGTACTGCTTGGCCAGCTTCCACGCGGTCTCGACGGCCTCGCCGCCACCGCTGGTGAAGAAGACCCGGTTGAGGTCGCCCGGAGCGTACGACGCGATCCGCTGCGAGAGCTCGATGGCGTTCGGGTGGGCGTAGGACCACAGCGGCATGAAGGCGAGCTTCTCGGTCTGCTTGCGCGCCGCCTCGGCGAGGTCGGTGCGGCCGTGACCGAGCTGGCTGACGAACAGGCCGGCCAGCGCGTCGAGGTAGCGCTTGCCCTGGGCGTCGTAGATGTAGGGGCCCTCGCCGCGGACGATGACGGGCACGTCGGCGTGGTCGTATGACGACATCCGGGTGAAGTGCATCCACAGGTGGTCGCGCGCGGACTGTTGGAGCGCGGCGTAGTCCATGGCGGAGCTGTCGGTGCTGGTGAGGCTCTGGTCGGTCGTCATGGCGCCAGTCTGCCCCATCTGTCCCGCCGAGATCAAGCGAATCCGTGGCCGTTGCTCAAAACGCCTCCCTCATGCGTGGTCGAACGACCGTCAAACAACGAAATCCGTTGTGCTCGAGCTCCTTGTGCCTGGTCGGGCAACCGTTCGGTCCGGCCAGCGGGTCTTTGCTGGCATGAGAGACGATGTCGCCGTGGCGAACGACTCGATGGCACCGTCGAGCGACTCCCGGGCGGATCGACTGAATCCACCCCGGTTGTCAGCACCTCATCGGGTCATAGCCCCCTGACGTGCTGACAACTCGGGCAGGATGGGCCCATGACGCGCTACGGCCAGCAGTTCGGTCCGGACTTCACGTTCCTCGGCGTACCGATGGCTGACCTGGACGACCCGTCGACCTACGCCGACGCCGACGTCGTCATCCTGGGCGCCCCGTTCGACGGCGGTACGTCGCACCGGCCCGGCACCCGCTTCGGGCCGATGGCGATCCGGCAGCACGACTACCTCGGGCACGACGGCTCACGTCCGCACATGGCGTTGCGGGTCGACGCGCTCCAGGACGTGACGGTCGTCGACGCCGGCGACGTCGAGATGGCGCCGGGCGAGATCGAGAAGGCGCTCGGTGCCGTCGAGGAGGCCGTGCACACGATCGCCGCGTCCGGCGCGATCCCCTTGGTGCTCGGCGGCGACCACTCGATCGCGTTGCCCGACGCGACCGGCGTCGCCCGGCATCGCGGCTTCGGCCGGGTGTCGATGATCCACTTCGACGCGCACGCCGACACCGGCGACATCGAGTTCGGCTCGCTCTACGGCCACGGCCAGCCGATGCGCCGGCTGATCGAGTCGGGTGCCCTCCGCGGCGACCGGTTCCTCCAGGTCGGGCTGCGCGGCTACTGGCCCGGTCCGGAGGTGCTCAGCTGGATGGCCGAGCAGAACATGCGGTCCTACGAGATGACCGAGATCGGCGCGCGCGGCCTCGACACCTGTCTGACCGAGGCGTTCGGCATCGCGATGGACGACTGCGACGGCGTGTTCCTGTCGGTCGACGTCGACGTCTGCGACCCCGGCCATGCGCCGGGCACCGGCACTCCCGAGCCGGGCGGGCTCTCGTCGCGTGAGCTGCTGGACGCCGTACGCCGGATCTGCATCGAGCTCCCGGTGGTCGGGATGGACGTCGTCGAGGTGTCGCCGCCGTACGACCACGCGGAGATCACGTCGTTCCTCGCCAACCGGGTCGTGCTCGAGGCGCTGTCCGGGATGGCCGTGCGCAAGCGCGGCGGACTCACCCACGACCCCGCCGGCCCCCTCCTCGAGGGAGGTAGCCGGCCGCCCCGGTGGTCGAGCTTGTCGAGACAGCCTCGATTCGGGCTCGATCGAGCTCGATCGAGCGAGCTCGGCGGGACTCGGTTAAAGTCGATCCATGACGTTCTGGTCGAGCCCGACTTAGGTCCTGCCGCGGGGCTTCACGCTCCGCGTCCTCGTCTACCACGCCTCGCGGGACCTGGTCCCGCTGTACAGCGTGTATGCCTTGCTGTTCGGAAACCACGGTGTCTCGACCGGACAGATCTCGACGCTGTTCATCATCTGGTCGGCCACGTCGTTCGTCTGTGAGATCCCGTCGGGAGCCTGGGCCGACACCATCGACCGGCGTCACCTGCTCGTCCTCTCGGCGCTCATCTACGGCGTCGGGTTCAGTTCGTGGATGCTGTTCCCGACCTATGTCGGCTTCGCGCTCGGCTTCATGCTGTGGGGGCTGTCGAGCGCGATCATGTCCGGCACGTTCGAGTCCCTGATCTACGACGAGCTGAGCGAACGAGGCGTCGAGAGCGAGTACCCGCGCCTGATCGGCTGGGCGCACGCCACCGCGATGGTCGCCAACCTGCTCGCGACCGTGAGCGCGGCACCCTTGCTGGTCTGGGGTGGCTTCGCGCTCGTCGGCTGGACGTCGGTCGCGATCACCGGTGTGCAGGCGGTGCTCGCGGCGACGCTGCCGGTGTCGATGCGTGCCCGTCGGCCGAACGCGGCCGCGCATCGCGCTGACGAGTCCCACGTCCACGAGGTGGTCGAGGAGAGCGAACGCCTCGCCGCCCGCTACCTCGCCATGCTCCGCGCCGGCCTGCACGAGGCGTCCACGTCCGTGCAGGTACGACGCGTCGTGGTGATCGCCGCCGTGCTGATCGGTCTCACGGCGTACGACGAGTACTTCCCGTTGATCGCGCGAGCCCACGGCGTCACGGCGTCGACGATCCCGGTCCTGATCGGTATCACCGTGGTCGGTCAGGTCATCGGCACGGCTCTGGCCGGACGGACGTCGCGGATGAGTCCGCGCGTGATGGGCTCGGTGGTGTTCGTCGGGGCGCTGCTCATCTCCGTGGGCGCCCTGGTCGGTCCGGTCGAGCTCCAGTGGCTCGGGTTCATCGCGATCGGGGTCGGCTACGGACTGCTCAACAACGCGATGCTCGTGGCCGAGGCGCGGTTGCAGCAGGTGATCACCGGACCCGCCCGGGCCACGGTCACCTCGGTCCACGGATTCGCGACGGAGGTGTTCGCGGTCGCCGTGTACGGCTCGTTCGTCCTGCTTTCCGGCGTGCTGTCCGTCCCGGTGATCGTCGCCCTGCTCGGCGTACCGATCGCGGCCATCGCCCTCGGGGTGGCACGGAAGTTCCCACCTGCCCCCGACTTCACGCGATGACGTCGGCGAAGAAGGAGGGCCTCTCCCTGACAAGTCGCGGCGCGGGGGTGCAGACTGACGCCCATGCCAGACCTGGTGTTCACGAATGGTGCCGTCTTCACCGCCGTGTCGGGCGCTCCTGACGCCTCGACCGTCGTCGTCCGCGACGGCCTGATCGTCGGCGTCGGCGGCGACGACGTCCGCGACCTCGCGGGTGCTGACGCCGAGGTCGTCGACCTCGCCGGCGGCCTGCTCGTACCCGGCTTCCAGGACGCGCACGTGCACCCGGTCGGGGGCGGGCTCGAGCGGATGCGCTGCGACCTGACCGGGGAGCCCGTGCGTCGCGACGCCTACCTCGCCGCGGTTCGGCGGTATGCCGACGCGCATCCCGAGCGGGAGTGGATCACCGGCGGGGGCTGGGCGATGGCGGCGTTCCCCGGCGGCACGCCGACCGCGGCTGACCTCGACAGCGTCGTACCGGACCGGCCCGTCTTCCTGCCGAACCGCGACCACCACGGCGCCTGGGTCAACAGCAAGGCGCTCGAGCTGGCCGGCATCGATGCCTCCACGCCCGACCCGCCGGACGGCCGGATCGAGCGCGACCAGGAGGGCCGTCCGACGGGCACGCTGCACGAGGGCGCGATGGACCTGGTCGAGCACCACGCACCGGTCGACAGCCCCGAGGACCTGGTCGACGGGCTGCTCGAGGGCCAGCGCTACCTCCACGCACTGGGCATCACCGCGTGGCAGGACGCGATCGTCGGTGCCTACGCGAACATCAACGACGCGTCGGACGCCTATGAGGCTCTGGCCGCCGACGGCCGGCTGACCGCGAAGGTCGTCGGGGCGCTGTGGTGGCAGCGGGACAAGGGAGGCGAGCAGATCGCTGACCTCGTGGCGGCGCGCGAGCGGCACGCGTCGGGCCGGTTCCGCGCGACCAGCGTGAAGATCATGCAGGACGGCGTGGCGGAGAACTTCACGGCACAGATGCTGACGTCGTACTGCGACGGGCACGGCGGTCATACCGGCCACACCGGCATCGCGATGGTCGACCCCGAAGCACTCCGGGGTCATGTCTCCGAGCTGGACCGGCTCGGGTTCCAGGTGCACGTGCACGCGATCGGCGACGGTGCCGTGCGGTCCGCGCTGGACGCGTTCGAGGCTGCGGCCAAGGCGAACGGTCCCGAGCACACCGCCGGCAACCGGCACCACATCGCGCACATCCAGGTCATCCACCCCGAGGACGTACGACGCTTCGCGACGCTGGGCGTGAGCGCGAACATGCAGGCCCTCTGGGCGGCGTACGAGCCGCAGATGACCGACCTGACGATCCCGTTCCTCGGCGACGAGCGAGCGACCTGGCAGTACCCGTTCGGCGACCTGCACCGCGCCGGGGCTCACTTGGCGATGGGGAGCGACTGGCCCGTCTCGACGCCCGACCCGCTCGAGGCGATCCACGTCGCCGTCAACCGCACGCTGTCCGAGCAGGAGGGTGGCGCGGACCGCGAGCGGCGAGCCTTCCTGCCTGAGCAGGCGCTCGACGTGACGACCGCGCTGACGGCGTACACGGCAGGCTCGGCGTGGCTGAACCACCTCGAGGAGACCACCGGCACGATCGAGGTCGGGAAGGCGGCCGACCTGGCCGTCATCGACCGCGACGTCCGCGCGACCCCGGAGGCGATCGCCGAGGGTACCGTCGTCGCGACCTACGTGGATGGCCGAGAGGTGTATGCGTCGTGACCGACGGGCCGCTGCCGGACGCTGAGTCCGACTTCGGGCGCAGAGTCCGCGACCGGCTGCGCGACGAGCAGGTCATCTGGCTCACGACCACCCAGGCGGACGGGACGCCGCAGCCGAACCCGGTCTGGTTCGTCTGGGAGGACCCGGACTCGCTGATCGTCTACAACCGGCCCGACGCCAAGCGGCTGCTCCACGTGCAGACGCGGCCCAGGGTCAGCCTGCACTTCAACAGCGACGAGACCGGCGACGACGTCGCCGTCTTCGTCGGGTCGGCGGTGCGCGACGATCGTCAGGCTCCGCCGCACGAGCACCCGGTCTATCGCGAGAAGTACGCCGACGGCATGGTCCGGGTGAGCGGCAGTGCCGAGCAGTTCACCGTCGAGTGGGGCGTCCCCCTCCTCATCCGCATCGACCGCATCCGCGGCTACTAACCCCTCGCTGGTTCGGTGCCGGTCGAGTCGGCCGTGGTCGCGAGGCTCGCAGTCGTCGACGAGCTCGATCGATTTCGACAAGCTCAATCAGCGAGGGTGCGCTAGCGGAAGGCGGAGTGGCCGGTGAGGGCCTGGCCGATCACGAGCTGGTGGACCTCGGAGGTGCCCTCGTAGGTGAGCACCGACTCGAGGTTGTTGGCGTGCCGCATCACGGGGTACTCGAGCGTGATGCCGTTGGCCGCGAGGATCGTCCGGCACTCGCGGGCGATGGCGATCGACTCGCGCACGTTGTTGAGCTTGCCGAGGCTGATCTGCTCGTTGCGGACACCGGACGAGTCCTTCATCCGACCGAGGTGCAAGGCGAGCAGCATGCCCTTGCCCAGCTCGAGCGTCATGTTCGCGAGCTTCTCCTGGGTGAGCTGGTACGCCGCCAACGGCTTGTCGAAGACCTGGCGGCTCTGCGTGTAGGCGATCGTCGTCTCCAGGCAGTCGCGCGCCGCCCCCAGGGCCCCGAACACGATGCCGAACCTGGCCTCGGACAGGCAGGACAGCGGTCCGCCCAGCCCCTTCGCCTCGGGAAGCATCGCCGACGCCGGCAGCCGCACGTCCTCGAGCACCAGCTCGCTCGTCACGGACGCCCGCAGCGACATCTTCTGCTTGATCTCCGGGGCCGAGAAGCCCTTCGTGTTGGTCGGGACGACGAAGCCCCGGATGGCGCCCTTCTCCGACTCGTCGTCGTCGGCCCGCGCCCAGACCACCGCGACGTCGGCGATCGCGCCGTTGGTGATCCACATCTTGGTGCCGTTGAGCACCCAGTCGTCGCCGTCTCGCTTGGCCCGCGTGCGCATGCCACCGGGGTCCGAGCCGAAGTCGGGTTCGGTGAGCCCGAAGCACCCGATCGCCGTACCGGCCGACATCTGCGGCAGCCAGTGCTCCTTCTGCTCGTCGCTCCCGTAGCGCCAGATCGCGAACATGGCGAGCGATCCCTGCACGGACACCAGGCTCCGCACACCGCTGTCGGCCGCCTCGAGCTCCATGCAGGCCAGCCCGTATGCCGTCGCGCTGGTGCCGGCGCAGCCGTAGCCCTCCAGGTGCATGCCCATCAGGCCGAGCGAGCCGAGCTCCTTGGCCAGCTCCTTGGCCGGGAGCGTGGCCTCCTCGTACCACTGCGCGACGTGCGGGCGGATCTGGTCCTCGCAGAATCGGCGCACGGTGTCGCGCATCGCACGCTCCTCGTCATCGAGCAACGCGTCGATGCCGAAGAGGTCGAGCGGGTCGGTGGCGGACGTTGGCGACACGTTGGCTCCAGTCAGTTGCGGCGGCTCCATCCACGATAGGCCCCGGCGTCAGCACGGCGACACGGACATAACGTCACCTGCCTGCGATTGCATGCGCGAACGTGAGCTCGATATGTAGGGTGCCGGTGTGGCGACAGCGACCGACGGGGGTCAAGAAGCCGACACGGGAACGAGCGCGAGCTCGGGGGCTGCCGTCGCGCTGCGCGGCCTCACGCGGAGGTTCGGCTCCGTCACTGCGGTCGACGACATCGACCTGACCATCGACGACGGAGAGTTCTTCTCCATGCTGGGCCCGTCCGGCTCGGGCAAGACCACGGTGCTGCGGATGATCGCCGGCTTCGAGATCCCGGACGCGGGCACCGTGCACCTCGACGGTGCCGACGTCACGAAGAAGGCGCCGTTCGAACGTGACGTCAACACCGTCTTCCAGGACTACGCGCTCTTCCCGCACATGAACGTCCGCGACAACGTCGGCTACGGCCTCCGCGTACGCGGGGTCGCGAAGGCGAAGCGCCGCCAGATGGCCGACGAGGCGCTGGCGCAGGTTCGCCTCACCGAGCACGGCGACCGCAAGGCCAGCCAGCTCTCCGGCGGGCAGCGGCAGCGGGTCGCGCTCGCCCGGGCCCTGGTGATCAAGCCGAAGGTGCTGCTCCTCGACGAGCCGCTCGGCGCGCTCGACCTCAAGCTCCGCGAGGAGATGCAGGTCGAGCTCAAGGGACTGCAGCGCGACGTCGGCATCACGTTCATCTTCGTGACCCACGACCAGGACGAGGCGCTCACGATGAGCGACCGGATCGCCGTGTTCAACAACGGCAAGATCGAGCAGATCGGCAGCGCAGCGGAGATCTACGAGCAGCCGGCGTCCCAGTTCGTCGCCGGTTTCGTCGGCACGAGCAACGTGATCACCGGCGAGGCCGCCAAGAAGCTGCTCGGACGCGAAGGCACCTTCAGCGTCCGACCGGAGAAGATCCACATCGATCCCACTCGACGAGAGACGTCAGACGATCCTGACGTGATCACCGTCGAGGGAACCGTGGCTGACGTGGTCTACGCGGGCGCTTCCACGCGCTTCATCGTCGACCTGGAGGCCGGAGCCCGACTCGTCGCGCTGCAGCAGAACCTGCAGACGTCGTCGATGGACGTGCTCGACTACCGCGACGCACCCGTGCGGCTGAGCTGGCGCACACAGCATTG
This sequence comes from uncultured Actinomycetota bacterium, assembly GCA_963737725.1. Lineage (GTDB taxonomy): Bacteria > Actinomycetota > Actinomycetes > Propionibacteriales > Nocardioidaceae > JANLYC01. The sequence continues at coordinate 226,326 of CAVTTO010000008.1, read as the reverse complement.
CATCGCGATCGACGACCGTTCGTAGGCGAGGAGTTGGAGGAGTCATGACAGTCACGACCACGCGCAGGAGCAGCCGGTCCCGCCGTCGCGCAGGAGGTGTCGCCATCATGGCGTCGGCCGTTCTGCTCGTCGCCGGGTGTGGCACGTCGAGCGACGACGACAGCTCGAGCGAACAGCCCGGTGCCACCGGGTTCGAGGCGCCGGACATCGCGATGGCGACGTCGGTGGGTGAGGGCGAGGGTGAGGTCAACATCCTGGCCTGGCCCGGGTACGCCGAGTCGGGCAAGAACTATCCGGAGTACGACTGGGTGACGCCGTTCGAGGAGAAGACCGGCTGCAAGGCCAACGTCAAGGAGTTCGGCACGTCCGACGAGGCGGTCAGCCTGATGCACGCCGGTGGCTATGACGTCGTCTCGGCGTCCGGCGACGCGACGCTCCGCCTCATCGCGGCCGGCGACGTCCAGCCGGTCAACACCGACCTGGTGCCCGACTACGCGGACATGTCGCCGTTCCTGAAGGAGACCGACTACAACAGCGTCGACGGGCAGATGTGGGGGATCCCGCACGGATGGGGTGCCAACCTGCTCGCGTACAACAAGGACGTCGTGAAGCCGGCGCCGACGGACTGGGGCGCCGTCTTCGACGGGGCGAGTGACTACGCCGGCAAGGTGACGGCGTACGACAACCCGATCTACATCGCAGACGCGGCGCTCTACCTGATGAACACCCAGCCCGACCTCGGGATCACGAACCCGTACGCGCTCGACCAGGACCAGCTCGACGCGGCGGTCGACGTGCTCAAGGAGCAGAACAAGTCCATCGGGGAGTACTGGACCGACTACACGAAGGAGTCGCAGGCGTTCAAGACCGGCTCGTCGGTCCTCGGAACCACCTGGGAGTACACCGCGAGCATCTCCGGGCCGAAGACGGAGACGGTGTTCCCCGACAGCGGCTCCACCGGTTGGTCCGACACCTGGATGATCGCGGCGGACACCGACCACGTGAACTGCTCGTACGAGTGGCTCAACTGGATGGCGACCCCGGAGACCCAGGCAGAGGTCGCCCAGTACTTCGGTGAGGCTCCGGCCAACCCGAAGGCGTGCGACATCGCGGCCAAGGGATTCTGCGACCAGTACCACGCGACCGACGCGGCCTACACGGACAAGATCTAGTTCTGGACCACGCCGATCTCGCAGTGCCTCGACGGACGTACCGACGTCGAGTGCACGGACTACAAGGACTGGACCGATGCCTGGACCGAGGTCAAGGGCTAGTCAGGGCACAGCTTGACGACAGCGTCGACGGACGAGGAGCTGGGGCCGCCGCGGTCCACCGGGCTGCGGCGGGTCTCGGCCTTCCTCCACCGGCACAACGGCATCCGTGTCACCGGGCTGGTGGCTGCGCCGATGCTGTGGCTCGGCCTGATCTACCTCGTCGCCCTGCTGGCGCTGTTCATCACGGCGTTCTGGACCGTCGACTTCGGCGGCAATGTCACCCGGGACTGGACCCTCGACAACTTCAAGAAGCTCTTCGAGGTCGATGTCTACCGCACGGTCGTGGTCCGGACGATCCTGGTCGCCGTGTCGGTGACCGTGATCGACGCCGTGCTGGCGCTGCCGATCGCGTTCTACATGGCCAAGATCGCGCGGCCCAGCGTGGCCAAGCTGTTGGTGGTCGCCCTGCTGATGCCGCTCTGGGCGAGCTACCTCGTGAAGGCGTTCGCGTGGAGGACGATGATCACGCCCGGGGGAGTGCTGGACTCCGCCATCGGCTGGACGCCCGGCTTCGGCATCAACGCCGTCATCATCACGCTGTCCTACCTGTGGCTGCCGTTCATGGTGCTGCCGATCTACGCCGGCTTCCTCAAGCTCCCGGACTCTCTGCTCGAAGCATCCAGTGACCTCGGGGCCAAGCCCGGTCGGACCCTGCGCAGCGTGGCGTTCCCGATGATCATCCCGTCGCTGGCCGCGGGATCGATCTTCACCTTCTCGCTGTCGCTCGGTGACTACATCGCTGTCTCGTACGTCGGCGGCAAGACCCAGCTGCTGGGCAACCTCGTCTTCGCACGGCAGACGACCGACGTCCCCTTCGCCGCGGCACTCGCCACGGTGTCGGTCGTCATCATGATCGTCTACCTGGCGCTCATCCGGCGTACCGGCGCACTGGAGAACGTGTGAGCGCGCCCGGGTTCCGGCTGTCCCCGGCAAGCACCTGGGGCCTGCGCGTCATCGTCGCCGTCGTGCTGGTGTTCGTCTACGTGCCGTTGGTCGTCGTCGTCATCAACTCGTTCAACGCCGACGTGACGTTCTCGTGGCCGCCGCAGGAATTCACCCTCGAGTGGTGGAAGAGGGCGAAGGACAACAGCGGGATGGTCGACGCGCTCCAGCAGAGCATCAAGGTCGGGTTGCTCGCGACGGCGATCGCTCTCGTGCTCGGGTCGCTCGCCGCGTTCGCCCTGCAGCGCAATCGCTTCTTCGGCAAGCAGACCGTGAGCCTGCTGATCCTGCTTCCCATCGCGCTGCCCGGGCATCGTGACCGCGATCGCGCTCAGCAACGCGTTCACGACGATCCTCGGGGTCGAGCTGTCCATCTGGTCGTTGGTGATCGCGCACGCGACGTTCTGCATCGTGGTGGTGTTCAACAACGTGGCGGCCCGGCTGCGGCGGCTGAGCGGCAACATCGAGGAGGCCTCGATGGACCTCGGCGCCACGCGGTTCACGACGTTCCGCCTGGTGACCCTGCCGAACCTCGGCTCGGCGCTTCTGGCGGGTGCGCTGCTGGCCTTCGCGCTGTCGTTCGACGAGATCGTGGTGACGACGTTCACGTCGCCGCCGGACATCACGACGCTCCCGCTGTGGATCAACACCAACATCCTCGGACGGTCGCAGGCGCCGATCGTCAACGTGGTCGCCGCCGCCCTGATCCTGCTGTCGGTGATCCCGATCTACTTCTCCCAGAAGCTGTCCGGCGACCAGACCGGTGGGCGACTCTAGGTACGAAATGCGTTGAGTCGGCCCGCGAAACACTGGTCAAATGCGCGGTCACACCCTAGATTTACCGGTGAAATCTTCCTCCTCTCTCGACCTGTGCAAGGGGCCTCATGACCACCCGGACACTGCAGAACATGATCAACGGTGAGTACGTCGACAGCGCCGACGGACGCACGTCCGGCATCATCAATCCGTCGACCGAGGAAGAGTTCGCGACAGCGCAGATCTCCAGCTCCGAGGACGTCGACCGTGCCATGAACGCCGCGTCCACGGCCTTCGAGACCTGGCGCGACTCCACCCCGGCCGACCGTCAGCTGGCCCTGCTGAAGCTGGCCGACGCCATGGAGAAGCGCGCCGACGACTTCGTCGACGTCGAGAGCGAGAACACCGGCAAGCCGCTCGGCTTCACGAAGTCCGAGGAGCTGCCGCCGGCGATCGACCAGGTGCGCTTCTTCGCCGGAGCCGCGCGAGTGCTCGAAGGCCGCTCGGCCGGCGAGTACCTGGCCGGTCACACGTCGTACATCCGGCGCGAGCCCATCGGCGTCGTCGCCCAGGTGACACCCTGGAACTACCCGCTCATGATGGCGATCTGGAAGGTCGCGCCGGCGCTCGCCGCCGGCAACTGCCTCGTGATCAAGCCGTCCGACACCACACCAGCCTCGACGCTGCTTCTCGGTGAGATCGCGCAGGAGTTCTTCCCGCCCGGTGTCTTCAACGTCGTGACGGGGGACCGCGACACCGGCCGGGCCCTGATCGAGCACAAGACGCCCCAGATGGTCTCGATCACCGGTTCGGTGCGTGCGGGCATGGAGGTGGCCAAGAGCGCTGCCGGCGACCTGAAGAAGACGCACCTCGAGCTCGGCGGCAAGGCACCGGTCATCGTGTTCGACGACGCCGACATCGAGGCGGCGGCCGAGGCGATCGCCGGAGCCGGCTACTTCAACGCCGGCCAGGACTGCACCGCCGCGACTCGCGTGCTCGCCGGTCCGGGGGTGCACGAGGACTTCGTCGCCGCGATCACCGAGCAGGCCAAGAACACCAAGACCGGTATGCCGGACGACGAGGACGTGCTCTACGGCCCGGTCAACAACTCCAACCAGCTCGAGCGCGTCACGGGCTTCATCGACCGGCTGCCCGACCACGCCAAGCTCCAGACCGGCGGTCACCGGGTCGGCGACAAGGGCTACTTCTACGCCCCGACCGTCGTCTCCGGTCTCAAGCAGGACGACGAGGCCATCCAGGACGAGATCTTCGGCCCGGTCATCACCGTCCAGCAGTTCTCCGACGAGGACGAGGCGCTTCGCTGGGCCAACGGCGTGCAGTACGGCCTCGCCTCCTCCGTGTTCACCAAGGACCACGGGCGCGCGATGCGGATGGCCCGCAGCCTCGACTTCGGCTGCGTCTGGATCAACACCCACATCCCGATCGTGGCCGAGATGCCGCACGGTGGGTTCAAGCACTCGGGCTACGGCAAGGACCTGTCGATGTACGGCCTCGAGGACTACACCCGCATCAAGCACGTCATGAGTGACATCAGCGTGTGAGGCGCTCGATGCGGCGCCTCGCTGCGTTCTCGATCGCTCGCGCTAGCCCGCTAGCGCTTCCTTCCTCGGCCTTGTCGATGCATCCACCTGAGCACCGCACACGTCCCGGTGCAGATGGTTGGGCATTGTTCGGATTGCCGACTGCCCAGCGGTGAGTTTCGCTGGGCTTCCCCTGTAACGGAGACAGATAACTCGTGAAGATCTTGTTGGTTGGTGCGGGTGGCGTCGGGGCGGCGTTTGCTGCGATTGCGGCGCGGCGTGAGTTCTATGACGGCATCGTGATTGCGGACTACGACCCGGCTCGGGCTGAGAAGGCGGCTGCCGCGGACGACAGGTTCTCGGCGGCGCAGGTGGATGCCTCGGACGCGGCGTCGGTCGAGGCGCTCGTCCGCGAGCACGAGATCACGCACGTGATGAACGCGGTCGACCCGGTGTTCAACATGTCGATCTTCGACGGTGCCTTCGCGGCCGGGGCCGACTACCTCGACATGGCGATGTCGTTGTCGAAGCCGCACCCCGAGGCGCCGTACGAGAAGACTGGGGTGAAGCTCGGCGACGAGCAGTTCGCCGTCGCTGACGAGTGGGAGAAGGCCGGTCGGCTCGCGCTGGTCGGCATCGGGGTCGAGCCGGGGCTCTCCGACGTGTTCGCGCGCTACGCCGCCGACCACCTCTTCAGCGAGATCGACGAGCTCGGGACCCGCGACGGCGCCAACCTCGTGGTGACCGACGACGACGGCAACGAGATCTTCGCCCCGTCGTTCTCGATGTGGACCACGATCGAGGAGTGCCTCAACCCGCCGGTCATCTGGCAGGACGGCGACTGGCACACCACGCCGCCGTTCTCCGAGCCGGAGGTCTTCGACTTCCCGGAGGGGATCGGCCCGGTCGAGTGCGTCAACGTCGAGCACGAGGAGGTCCTCCTCATGCCGCGTTGGGTCGACTGCAAGCGAGCGACGTTCAAGTACGGGCTCGGCGACGAGTTCATCAACATCCTCAAGGTGCTGCACACCCTCGGCCTCGACCGGACCGACAAGCTGCGGGTGAAGGGGGTCGAGGTCAGTCCGCGCGACGTGGTCGCGGCGGTGCTGCCGGACCCGGCCACCGTCGGGCCGCGCATGAAGGGCAAGACCTGTGCGGGCCTGTTCGTCACCGGCACCGGCAAGGACGGACAGCCTCGCTCGACGTACCTCTACCACGTGGTCGACAACGAGTGGACGATGCGCGAGTACGGCCACCAGTGCGTGGTCTGGCAGACCGCGGTCAACCCGGTGGTCGCCCTCGAGCTGATCTCCAACGGCACCTGGTCCGGCGCCGGCGTGCTCGGTCCCGAGGCGTTCGACGCGCAGCCGTTCCTCGACCTGCTGACGGCCTACGGCTCCCCGTGGGGCATGGAAGACCGCTAGCCCACCCAAGGGGCTTGATCACCGAATCGTGACGTCGAGGGCGGCGTTGCGCGGCGTCTGGAGCATGCCGGTGTAGGCGAACCGGTAGCGGTGCAGACCCGACGAGACGTTCCGCAGGACCAGGCGGCCGTGTCCGTCGGTGACGGTGATCCGGCCGACCCGTACGCCGCGGTCCGTGACGATGGCGGAGCCGCGCGGGTCGCTGATGCCGGGAGCGCGGACGTCGAGCACGAGCACCACCTTGTCGCCCGAGCCTCCACGGCGCACGGACAGCTCCGGTGTGCTCCGCACCACCGGCGTGCCCGTGGTGCGTGCCGAAGCGCTGGCCCAGTGCGGAGCCGTCAGGGTGACTCGGACGGTGATCCGGCGACCCACGTCGGCCGGCACGAGCCGGTACTTCGCTCCGGTCGCTCCGGAGATCGGCTCTCCACCGCGCAGCCACCGGTACGACGGCGTAGCGGTCGACGGCGAGAACGTGCCCGGGTCAGCCCGGAGGACGTGGTCGACCACGGCGTTCCCCGTCACGGTCGGCGCCGTGCGGAACGACGCCTGGCCCTTCACGACCGGACCCGTCGCCGCCGAGGTCTTGCCGGCCGGGTCGTAGCCGTCGGCCGACACGGTCACCCGGACGGTGAGCGCCTGGTCGAGCACGGCGGAGGTGGGCGTGTAGGTCGACGCCGTGGCGCCGGAGATGGCCACCCCGTCGGCGTACCACTGGTAGCCCACGCTGGTCGGGTGCACGCTCCATGCGCCGTCCGTCGCGGTCAGCACGCTGCCGACGTACGGCTTGCCCGAGATCTCCGGGCGGTCGACCGAGGTGATGCTGCCCGGCTGGACCTTCGAGGTGGCGGCCGACTCGGTGAGAGCGGTCAGGTAGCCGGTTCGGCGAGCCGTCACCTGGACGGTGATGTGCTTGTCGAGCTCAGCGGCTGTCGCGGTGAACGTCGTCTCGGTCGCGCCGGGGATCGCCACCCCGTCGGCGTACCAGTGGTAGCTGAGCGTCGGTGTCGGTGACCAGCCGCCGGGGTGGGCGGTCAGGGTCTGGCCGACCCGCGGTGTCCCGGTGATCCTGGGGTCGCTCGTGCTCTGGAACGTGCCCGGCAGGACCGCCGCCGAGGCCTCGGACACCGAAGAGGTGGTCGTGTAGCCGGCGCGCCGCATCGTGACCTTGACGGTGACCTGCTTGCGCAGGTCCTCGATCCGAGGCGTGTAGGTCGTGCTGGTCGCGCCCGACACGGCGCTGCCGTCGACGAACCACTGGTACGACGGTGTGCCGTTGGGCGTCCAGACTCCGGTCGCCGCGGTGAGCGGCTTGTCGACCTGCGGGGTGCCGGCGATCGTCGGCGGCCCGGTCCTGGCGAACGTCGCCGGCGCGACGGAGCCGGTCACGCTCGACTGGGTGTACGCCGTCCGGTAGCCGGGGCGGCTCGCCTTGACCCGCACCTGGAGCCGCTTGCCCAGCTGTTCGGCGGAGGGGGAGAACGTCGGGTCGACCGCCCCGGAGACCGGGGAGCCGTCGGCGGTCCACTGGTAGCTCCAGTTCGCCTTCACCGACCAGGTGCCGCGCGTGGCGGAGAGCTGGTTGTCGACCTGGGGAGTGCCGTTGATCGTCGGCTCGTCGGTGACGACGAGAACGCCTGGGATCACGGCGTCGGTGCGGTTGGACACGGCGACGCCGGACCTCATCGCGTCACCCGAGGCCGTGACGCGGACCTGGATCTGCTGACCGAGCTGCTCGGCGCGCGGGGCGAACCGGCGGTGGGTCGCACCCTCCACCGGATCACCGTTGGCGAGCCACCGGTAGGAGAAGTCGGCGCCGGCCGGCGCCCAGGTGCCGCGTGTGGCCGTCAGCGGTTCTCCGACCTGGGCGGTCCCGGAGACCGTCGGACGTCGGGTCGAGCTGAACAGACCCTTGCCCACGGGACTGCTGCTGGGGGACGTGGCGGTGACCGGCTTGAGCGAGCCGTAGCGCGCCGTGACCCGGACCTGGAGACGCTTGCCGAGCTGAGCCGGGCGCGGGGCGAAGCTGCGGTTGGTGGCACCGCTGACCGCAGCACCGTCGGCGAGCCACTGGTAGGTGAAGTTCGCACCGGACAGGCTCCAGCCACCGGGCCGCGCCATCAGCCTCGACGCGACCTGGGGTGCGCCGCCGGCGATCGAGGGCGAGCTCGTGTTGGTCAGAGACGTGCGGCCGATGTGGATGAAGCCCGTCGGCCACGAGCTCGACGAGGTCGAGATGGTGCGCTGGTCGTAGCGACCCGCGGACAGGTAGTTGTACTCCTCGATCGTGATCGACGTGGTGGTGCGGGCGCGGACCCAGGCGACGTGCCCGCGGCTCGAGCCAGGGGAGCCGGCCGCCCACCAGGCGACGGAGCCGACGGTCGGTGTGGAGTCGACCGGGATGCCGACCTGGTTGGCGGCGTACCGCCAGTTCGAGGCGTTGCCCCAGTGCACGCCCAGGTAGTAGTTGTGGAACCCGACGCCGGCGTCGTTGTTGAGCCGCCACGCGACGAACGACGTGCACTCGCGGTTGTAGAAGTTCCAGGGGTCGACCAGGGCGTCCTGGGCCGCCTCCTTGAGCCGGGCCGGGTAGTCGTCGACCCCGACGGTGGCGTCGGAGGTCTGGGACAACATCGGCGAGAACCCGACGAATCCGACGACCAGTGCGAGGACGGCTGCGAGACGACGTGTCAAGCCGACGCGCCCGCGGGGCGACAAAGGCATGTGACGCAAGGTAGTTGTGTGACTACTGGTGGTTCGGCGCATTGCGGCCAAGATGGGCCGAACGGACTACTCCGGGGTCGTCGATCGGACGATTGTGGTCGCGATTCCCTCGTCCGGCGTCGGCGGCACGAAGATCGTCGCGTGCTGGCGGACGTCGTCCTCGCTGAGCACGTACGACGTGGGGTCTCCGCCGGCAGCGCGCTCGGCGGCTCGGGTGATCGCGGTGTCGACCGAGACGTCGATGTAGTGCAGGTGGACGGGGAAGCCGGCCGCCTCGATCCGGTCCTTCCAGACGCGACGCCGCTCCGGATGCATCGAGTTCCAGTCCAGGACGACGTCATGGCCCAGCCGGAGGACCTGCTCGGCGACCGACCAGATCTGCAGCCGGCACCGGTCGGCCAGCGGTCCGTACTCCGGCTCGTGGAAGCGGATGCCGTGCAGCTGCAGCATCCAGGCGTCGAGACTCGCGTAGAACGCGCGTCGCTCGGCTGCCAGCCTCCGCGCGTACGTCGACTTGCCGGCCGCGACGAGACCACACATCAGGTGCGCGGTCGGTCTGTCCTCCATGAGTCGAGTCTGCCCAGCCCTCGGCTCAGGCGGGCAACCGGTAGACCGACACGTGCGACCTGGAGTCGGCGGTGAACTCCGAGCCGGACCAGTCGGCGTGCCGGCTCTCCAGCGTCAATCCCGCCAGCTGGCCCATCAGGTCGAGCTCCGCCGGCCAGATGTAGCGGTGCGGACTGCGGCCGAGCTCAGCTTCCCGACCGGCACCGAACGTGAAGTGGTGCGACGTGCATCGCTGGTGCAGGACGTCGTACGTGTCGAGAGCGATGTAGCTGTCGTCGACGTGCCAGACGGTGGCGTCGCGACCCGGCGGGAGGGTGCGCAGCTCGGGCACCCACAGCTCGATCACGAAGCACCCGCCCGGGCTCAGGTGGCGCGCGGCGTTGCGGAAGCAGGCGACCTGCTCGGCCTGGGTCAACAGGTTGGAGATCGTGTTGAAGACGAGATAGACGAGCGTGAACTCGCCGGGGGCGCGTGTGCTCGCCATGTCTCCGACCAGCACCGGGAGGGCGTCCTCGTCGACCTTGGTGCGCAGCTGGTCGACCATGGGCTGGGACAGCTCGATGCCCGTCACCGAGACCCCGCGCTCGGCCAGCGGCACGCCGACCCGCCCGGTTCCGATCGCGAGCTCCAGCGCTCGACCGCCGCCGGCCAGCTCCGCGAGCCGGTCCACCGTGGGGCCGAGCACGTCGGGCGCGAACATGCCGGTGCCCGGTGTGTCGTAGCGCTCCGCCGCGGTGACGTCCCAGAGGTCCTCTTGTCTCATGCGCCGACCCTGGCAACGCGTGCCCTCGGGCGTCTACCCCTTTTTCGGGCCTTCACGCTCGGTGGGCATCAAGCTCAATCACCGAGGGGCTCGGTGCCGACGCGGTAGTGGAGGTGGGTGGCAAACGGTGACGACGTCACCTCGATCGGGGTCAGCCCGGGGTCGGTGACGCCGTCGAAGAGCCGTTCACCCGCACCGAGCAGGACCGGCGAGACGTCGAGGGTCAGCTCGTCGAGGACGCCGGCTGCCAGCGCCTGACGAATCGTCGACGCGCCACCGGCGATGCCGATCTCACCGTCACCCGCGGCCTCCCTGGCCCGCGCGTACGCCGCGTCGAAGCCCTCGGTCACGAAGTGGAACGTCGTCCCGCCCTGCATCTCGATCGACTCACGTGGGTGGTGGGTGAGGACGAAGACCGGTGCGTGGTACGGCGGCTCGTCGCCCCACCAACCACGCCAGTCCTCGCTCCACTCGCCGCGGATCGGGCCGAACATGTTGCGGCCCATCACGACGGCACCGCGCTGACGCAGCAGGTCGTCACGGGCGGCCACGTCGGCCGCGTAACCGCTCTCGTCGGCGTTCAGGTGCCAGCCGTGCAGGCGCATGCCGCCCACGCCGATCGGATTGTCGAGGCTCTGGTCGGGCCCGGCGAGGAAGCCGTCGAGGGAGACAGAGACGTGACAGGTGGTGAGGCTCATGGGGCCAGTAGACCACGCGATCTCCGAGAACTCATCGCCGGCAATTGCGGGAAACGTCAGGCTGCGATCGGCGTGTCGACCGGACCTTTCCCGCAAACCGCGGCGGGGCCGTCAGGTGCGGTGGAGGCCCGGTTGGTACACGCGCTCGGTCGATGCGGGGTGCGCCGCCAGCTCGGCCTCGGCGCGGGTCGGTCGCGGCGTCAGGTCGCCCCCGCAGTTGGGGCACCGGCCCTCGAGGCAGTGCTGCGCGCAGTCGGCGCAGAAGGTGCACTCGTAGCTGCAGATCACCGCCGCGGTCGAGGTCGGCGGCAGGTCGACGTCACAGCACTCGCACGACGGCTTCATCAACAGCACGGCTCACCCCTCGAGCGCTGTCGTGATCGCGGTCGCGAGCTCACCGACCTGCTCGTCGGTCATCACGAACGCCGGCGAGACCTGGATGCCCCCGGCGCCGACCGCCCGGGTGGCAACCCCGTGCGAGCGCAGCTTCTTGGCCAGCGCCATCGCGGCCGCCGGGTCACCGAGCTGGATCGCCGCCAGGGCTCCCGTGCCGCAGCGGACCTCGACGACGCTGTCGTGCCCGGCGAGCGGAGCCAGCGCCGAGGCCAGGCTGCTCTCCAGTCGGGCGGCCTCGTCGAGCAGGTTCTCGCGCTCGAGGATGTCGAGGTTGGCCAGCGCGACGGCGGCGGCAGCCGCGTGGCCGGAGTACGTGTAGCCGTGCCGCCACCAGACACCGGCATCCCGCTGGAAGAACGGCTCGGAGACCTTGGGGGAGATCAGCACCGCCCCCATCGGCAGGTAGCCCGACGTGAGTCCCTTGGCGGTCGTGATCATGTCGGGCTCGAGGCCGAACCGCCCGCTCGCGAACCACGCGCCGCCGATCCGGCCGTAGCCGGTCACGACCTCGTCGGCCACGAACAGCACGTCGTACTCCGTGCAGACCTTGCGGACGTCGGCGAGATAGCCGTCCGGCGGGGGATAGACGCCGCCGGCGCCGATCACCGGCTCGCAGAAGAAGGCGGCGACGTTCTCCGGGCCGAGACGCTCGATCGTCGCGCGCAGGTCGGCGGCGTTGTCCCACTCGACGGTCGCGGCGTCGGGCACCAGCTCGCCGTAGCCCTCGCGGTTGCCGGGGATGCCGGCCAGCGACGGTGCCGGCGTAGTGCATCCCGTGGTAGGCCTTCTGCCGACCCAGGATGAAGCGACGCGACGGCTGCCCGACCTCGTTCCAGTAGCGACGAGCCAGCTTGGCGGCGGTGTCGACCGAGTCGGAGCCACCGGAGGTGAAGAAGACCTTGCTGCCCGGCACCGGCGCGATCCCCGCCAGGCGCTCGGCCAGCGCCACGGTCGGCTCGGTCACGTAGTCGCCGAACGTGCTGTACGCCGCGACCTTGCTCATCTGCTCAGCGGCCGCCTCCGCCAGCTCACGACGCCCGTGGCCGACGTTGGTGAACCACAGCCCGGCAGTGGCGTCGAGGTAGCGCGTGCCCTCCGGGTCGAAGACGTACGCCCCGTCGCCGCGGGCCACCACGAACTCACCGTCCCGCTCGACGGCTCCCATGTCCGAGAACGGATGCCAGAGGGCGCCCATGCATGCTCCTTCGTCGTACGCCGGTCGGGGTCTCGACGAACGTATCCCACCCGACATGCACCCACTTTCCACCCCGCACGTAATCTTGTAATCACTGGAGCGAGGGAGGGGACATGACATCAACGACACCCGCCGAGCCGACGCCGACCTTGTTCGCGTGGGCCGGGGGCGCTGACGCCCTGCGGCGGCTGACCGAGGTGTTCTACGACCGAGTCCTCGACGACCCGGTGCTCGCGCCCGTCTTCGCACACATGAGTCCCGACCATCGTGCTCACGTCGCGCTCTGGCTCGGTGAGGTGTTCGGCGGGCCGACCACCTACACCGACGAGCTCGGCGGCTATCCCGCGATGCTGCGCCACCACCTGGGCTTGGAGCTCACCGAGGAGCAGCGGTCGCGTTGGGCCGCGCTGATCGCCGCCAGCGCCGACGAGGCGGGGCTGCCGGACGACCCGGAGTTCCGCTCGGCCTTCGTCGCGTACGTCGAGTGGGGGACCCGGATCGCGCTCGCCAACTCGCAGCCGGGAGCGGACCCGATGCCGGAGGCGCCGGTCCCGCACTGGGGCTGGGGCGAGGCGCCGCCGTACCAGCCCTGATCCGGCTACAGCAGGTCGGCGTCGTGGACGGTGATGGCGATCTGCACGCGGTTCGTGGCGTCCAGCTTGCTCAGGATGCGTGTCACGTGCGCCTTCACCGTCGCCACGCTCATGAACAGCTCGCCGGCGATCTCGGCGTTCGACCTGCCGTGGCCGATCGCCACCGCGACGTCGCGCTCGCGCTCGGTCAGGGTGGAGAGCCGCTGCTGCGCGACGTCGAGGCGGTCGTCGGACGACGTCGAGCCGGGTGCGCCGACCACCTGACGGATCAGCTGCGTCGTGACGCTGGGAGAGAGCATCGGCTCGCCTGCCGCGACCTTGTCGATCGCCTCCACGATGGTCGCCGGGGGAGTGTCCTTGAGCAGGAAGCCCGTCGCTCCGTGCGCCAGAGCCCGAACGACGTACTCGTCGGCGTCGAACGTGGTCAGCACGATCACCGCGGGGCCGTCGTCGCGCTGCGACAGCCGCTGGGTCGCGTCGAGTCCGTCCATCCGCGGCATCCGGATGTCCATCAGGACGACGTCGGGCCGGGTCTCGTCGATCACGACCAGACCTTCCACGCCGTCACCGGCTTCGCCGACGATCTCGACGTGCGGCGCCCCTCGAAGGATCATCGCCAGCCCGGCGCGCACCAGTGGGTCGTCGTCGACCAGCACCACCCGGATCGGTCCTGAGCGCGGCGGTACGCCGTCCGCCGCCGGGTCCCCCTGCTCGGTCACGGCTCCCACGGTAGCCAGGCGCGGACCACGAACGACCCGTCGGGTGTCAGCCCGTGCTCGAACCGTCCGTGGCTGGCGGCGGCACGCTCGGCCAGGCCGATCAGGCCGAACCCGGCACCGGTGGTGTCCGCCCGGCGCGCCTCCGATCCGCATCGGGTTGCGCACCTCGACGCTCAGCCCCTTCCCGGGCGCCCCCGAGAGCGCGACGCACGACCGAGGCGTGAGGCGCATGCTTGCGGGCGTTGGTCAGGCTCTCCTGCACGATCCGGTACGCGCTGCGGGAGAGCGAGACGGGCACCTGCGACCGGTCGTCCAACGCGTCCGTGCAGGGTCACGATGGGCACCCGCGGCTCGCTCGTCCTCCAACAGGTCGTCGAGGTCGCCGAGGGTGGGCTGCGGACGGTGGTCGGTGGCATCGATGCCACGCTCGTGGTCGCGCAGCACGCCGAGGATCTCGCGGAGGTCGGACAGCGCGCGGTGCGAGTTCGACTGGATGATCTCCGCGGCGTCGTCGGGTCTCCTCCGGCGTCAGGTCGTCGCGGTAGGCGAGCGCGCCGGCGTGCATCGCCACCAGCGACATCCGGTGGGCGAGCACGTCGTGCATCTCGCGCGCGATCCGGGTGCGCTCGTTGGCCCGCGCGGTGGCCACCTTGCAGCTCCTGCTCGCGCTCGGCGCGCTCGGCGCGGTCCTGCAGGTTGGCGAGCAGCTCGCGCCGGGCACCGATGTACATGCCGATCGCGGCGACGACGCCGGTGATGGCAGCGCCGAAGACGCAGGTTGAAGTACCACGTGTCCGGCTGCTTCGGCTGGATGACGAAGTACACCTGACCGCAGGCCACCGAGACGAGACCGATCGAGATGATCTCGGTCCAGCGGCGCCGGGTCGACATCGAGACGTAGGTGATGACCGACGACCCCAACGAGGTCGCCGAGGCGGCTGAGGCCGAGCGTGGTGACCAAGGCGATCCGCCAAGGCCAGCGCCGCCGGAACTGCATGAGCACGAACGACAGGACGCCGAGGGACAGGTCGAGCACGGGAAGCCAGTGCCAGCGATGCCACTGGCGGCCCGGCCAACGGGATCCACACGATCGCGCCGAAGCCGATCGCGACCATGTTGCGCCAGGTCTGCTGCCACCGCGTCAGCGGCATCGGCGGGCACTCGGACGGGAGGTCCGGGGCCGGCGCAGCGCGCATCGGGATCACGGCGGTCACCTGTCGAGCGTAGGTCCGCGTGCCCAGCTGACACCACCGACCAAAGCCCTCGGTGGCATCGACTTTGGTCGATGGCAGATCAGTACCTGGGATGGATGTGGCGGCTCGTCCGGTCCCGAAGACTGGTCGCATGATCACAGTCGACAACCTCACCAAGCGCTACGGGGGCTTCGCGGCGGTGGACGACATCTCGTTCGTCGCCGAGCCGGGCAAGGTGACGGGATTCCTCGGGCCGAACGGCGCCGGGAAGTCCACGACCATGCGGATGATGGTCGGTCTCACGCCTCCTTCGGCGGGCACGACCACCGTCCTCGGAGTTCCCTACCGCGCGCTCAACAATCCAGGACGTCAGGTCGGCGTCCTGCTGGACGCGTCCGCACAGCACGCCGGCCGCACCGGTCGCGAGGTGCTCACCCTCGGCGCGGAGGTCATGGGCCTGCCGCGCTCACGCGTCGACGAGATGCTCGAGCTCGTCGGCCTGAACGACACCGAGGCCGAGCGCCGGGTCGGGGCGTACTCCCTCGGCATGCGCCAGCGGCTGGGCATCGCCCATGCTCTGCTCGGCGAGCCGGAGGTGCTGATCCTCGACGAGCCGGCCAACGGCCTCGACCCGGCCGGAATCCACTGGATGCGGGGTCTGCTCCGTGGCTTCGCCCAGCGCGGCGGCACGGTGCTCCTGTCCTCACACCTGCTGCACGAGATCGAGCGGCATCGCCGACGAGCTCGTCGTGATCGGACGCGGCAAGATCGTCGCCCAGGGTTCGAAGGACGAGATGCTCGCGCAGAGCGGCACGATCGTCCGGCCCTTGGAGGTCGGCGCGCTCGACAAGGCGTTGGCTGACGCAGGCCTGTCGTTCACCGAGACGTCTGAGGGCGCCCTGCTGGTGGACGCCGAGGCTGTGGCCGTGGGTCGCGCCGCGCTGGCCGGCCAGGTCGTGCTGCTCGAGCTCCGCCCGGCCGGCGGATCCGGCCTCGAGGAGATGTTCCTTCAGCTGACGGCGGACGACGCACGTGACGTGCTGCCCGAGTCCGAGACCACCCACGAGGAGGTGCCCGCATGAGCACCCTGACCGCCACTGCACCGCGTTCGGTGCCGAAGCAGATCCCCGGCGTGCCGATGTCCCGACTCGTCAAGGTCGAGCTGCGCAAGCTGATGGACACCCGGGCCGGCAAGTGGCTGCTGATCACGATCGGTCTGCTCACGCTGGCCGCGATGGTGATCTTCCTGATCTTCGGGAAGGCGCCTGACCTGACCTACGACAACTTCGTCGGGATCGCGGCCACGCCGCAGGGCTTCCTGCTGCCCGTGCTCGGCATCCTCGCCGTCACCAGCGAGTGGTCGCAGCGCACCGGTCTCGTGACGTTCACCCTCGAGCCCAGCAGGCGACGCATCGTCTACGCGAAGCTGACGGCGATCGTCATCACCGGCGTCGCGTTCGTCGTGCTGGTCCTCGGATCTCGCCGCGATCGCGAACGTGATCGGCATGGCGGTGTTCGACGGCGACGGCTCCTGGACCTTCGGGATCGAAGGGTCCGGGACGTCCTGCTCCTGCAGCTGATGGGTCTGCTCCAGGGTGTCGCCTTCGGCATGATCCTGATGAACAGCGCCGCGGCGATCGTCACCGCGTTCGTGCTGCCGACCGCCTTCAGCGTGGTGGCCAACATCGTGCCGAAGATCCAGGACGCGGCACCGTGGATCGACCTCGGCACCGCTCAGGGTCCGCTGTTCGACCACACGATGGCCGGCGACGACTGGGCGCAGCTCGCCCTCACGTCGCTGTGGTGGATCGTCATCCCGCTCGTGGCCGGCGTCTGGCGCCTGCTCCGCAGCGAGGTGAAGTAGCTCGATCACCGGGTCAGGTCCGGGGCTCAACGCCAACGCGGTGACGTCAGGTGGCGTCGGCGAGGGCCTTCTCGAGCACGGTCAGCGCTTCCTCGACCAGGGCGTCGTCGATCACGAGCGGCGGCAGGAACCGGAACACGTTGCCGTAGGTGCCGCACGTCAGCGTGAGCACCCCCTCCGCGTGGCAGGCCTTGTTGACCGCGGCCGCGACGTCGGGCAGCGGCGTGGTCGTGCCGGGCTGCGACCAGCTCGATCGCGAGCATCGCGCCGCGACCGCGGACGTCGCCGATGACGGGGTAGCGCTCGGCCAGCTCACGCAGTCGTCCGAGCATCAGCTCGCCGATGTGACGCGCCCGACCGGCCAGGTCGTCGTCGCGCATCGTGGCGATGGTGGCGAGGGCCGAGGCGCAGGCCACCGGGTTGCCGCCGTACGTGCCGCCGAGGCCGCCGGGCTTCACCGCATCCATGATCTCGGCGCGCCCGGTGACGCCCGCCAACGGCATACCGCCGGCGATGCCCTTCGCGGTGGTGATCAGGTCGGGCACCACACCCTCGTGGTCGCACGCGAACCATTCGCCGGTGCGGCAGAAGCCGGTCTGGATCTCGTCGGCGACGAACACCACGCCGTTGTCGCGGCACCACTGCGCGAGCCGGGGCAGGAACCCGTCGGCCGGCACCACGAACCCGCCCTCGCCGAGGATCGGCTCGATCACCAGGCACGCGAGGTTGTGCGCGCCGACCTGCTTCTCGATGATCGTCAGCGCGCGGTCGGCCGCCTGCTCGCCGGTGAGGTCGCTGTCCTCGCGGAACGGGTAGGACATCGGCGCGCGGTAGACCTCGCCCGCGAACGGACCGAAGCCGTCCTTGTAGGGCACGTTCTTGGACGTCATCGCCATCGTCAGGTTGGTGCGCCCGTGGTAGGCGTGG
Source organism: uncultured Actinomycetota bacterium (assembly GCA_963737725.1). Classification (GTDB taxonomy): domain Bacteria; phylum Actinomycetota; class Actinomycetes; order Propionibacteriales; family Nocardioidaceae; genus JANLYC01. Next base: position 208,750 of record CAVTTO010000008.1, on the reverse strand, counting down.
TCGAACGCCACGACCGCGTTGCGTCCGGTGTGCGTGCGCGCGATCTTGACGGCGTTCTCGACCGCCTCCGCGCCGCTGTTGAGCAGCACCGACTTCTTCGCGTGGTCGCCGGGCGTCAGCGTGTTGAGCTGCTCGCACACCTCTACATATCCGGCGTACGGCGCGACCATGAAGCAGGTGTGCGTGAACTGGGCGACCTGTGACGAGACCGCCTCGACGACCGCGGGAGCCGCGTTGCCGACGCCGGTCACGGCGATGCCGGAGGCCATGTCGATCAGCGAGTTGCCGTCGACGTCGACCACGACACCGCCGCCCGCCGCCGTGACGTAGACGGGCAACCCGACGCCGATGCCGCCGGACACCGCCGCCTCCTTGCGGGCGTGCAGCTCACGGGACTTCGGGCCGGGGATCTCGGTGACGAGGCGGCGCTCCTGAGGAAGGGACGGACCGCCGGGAGGGACATCGCTCATGCCGCTCAGGGTAGTGGCGACGGCAACCCCGCGGCCACGATCGGACCATCACCTGATCAGGGCGCGAGCGCGTGGTTTCTCCCGCTTGCGCGATGCCCTACCGTCGAGGGCATGACGCGTGCATTTCCGATGTGGATCGCCGGCAAGCAGGTCGACGGGCCGGAGGCCCTCGAGATCACCAGCCCGTACGACGGCCGGGCCGTCGGGACCACCACCTGGGCCACGACCGAGCAGGTCGAGGACGCCGTCGCCGCGGCCCATGCCCTGAAGGACGAGGCGGCCGCGCTGCCGATCCATGTGCGCGCGGACGCGCTGGCGCACGTGTCCGGTCAGATCGCCGCGCGCGCGGAGGAGTTCGCCGAGCTGATCACGGGCGAGAACGGCAAGCCGCTCGTCTGGTCGCGCGCCGAGGTCGGGCGCGCTGTGTCGGTGTTCCGCCTGGCCGCCGAGGAAGCGCGCCGCTGGTCCGGTGAGGCGATGCGGCTCGACGGCGACAAGGCCGCGACGGGCCGGCTGGCCTACGTCCGTCGCGTCCCGAAGGGACCGGTGCTCGCGATCTCGCCGTTCAACTTCCCGCTCAACCTGGTGGCGCACAAGGTCGCGCCCGCCATCGCCGTCGGCGCACCGCTCGTGCTGAAGCCGGCACCGAAGACGCCGCTCTCCGCGCTCCTGCTCGCCGAGCTCGTGGCCGAGACCGACCTGCCGGCGGGCATGCTCAACGTCGTCAACGTGCAGAACGACCAGGCCTCGTCACTCGTCGCGGACGAGCGGCTCCCGGTCATCTCCTTCACCGGGTCCGGTCCGGTCGGCTGGTCGATCCAGAAGGCCGTTCCGCACAAGCACGTCACGCTCGAGCTCGGCGGCAACGCGGCCGCGGTGATCTGTCGTGACTGGGACTCTCAGGACGACCTCGACTGGGCCGCGACCCGCATCGCCACCTTCTCCAACTACCAGGCCGGGCAGTCCTGCATCGGCGTGCAGCGGGTCTACGTCGCCGAGGGCGTCTACGACGACTTCAAGCAGCGACTGATCGGCAAGGTGGAGGGGCTCGCGACGGGCGACCCGTACGACGACTCCACCCAGGTCGGCCCGGTGATCAACCTCGACGCCGCCGAGCGGATCGAGACCTGGGTGCAGGAGGCGGTCGACGCAGGGAGCGACGGTGCTCACCGGTGGCGGTCGGGACGGATCGACGATCGAGCCGACCGTGCTCGAAGGCGTGGCGGCCGATGCGAAGGTGTCCTGCGAGGAGGTCTTCGGACCGGTCGTGATGATCGAGCCGGTGGCGGACGACGACTCGGCCTTCGCCAAGGTCAACGACTCGCCGTTCGGGCTGCAGGCGGGTGTCTTCACCCATGACGTGCAGACGGCGTTCCGCGCTCACCGCGAGCTCGAGGTCGGAGGCGTCATCGTCGGCGACGTGCCCAGCTACCGCGCCGACCCGATGCCGTACGGCGGCGCGAAGGAGTCGGGCGTCGGCCGCGAAGGTGTGCGCTACGCGATGGAGGACTACACCTACGAGCGCGTGATGGTCCTCACCGGCCTCGACCTCTGACGTCTCTCAGAAGCGGTACGCCGTCTGGCCGTGCGCGTCCCCGAAGGCCAGCACCTTGGAGGGCGCGACTCGGTAGACGCGCGCGCCTCCCTCGGTGCTGCCGCCGGAGTTGCTGAGCTCCACGAACTCCTGGCCGCGGACCTCGAAGTGCCAGTCCTCGCCGTACTTGGCGAACCACGCGTCCGCGAGCGCCTGGAGGGTCTCGGCGTCGGTCACCCGCTCCGCCGCGCCCTCGACGACGACGTCCCTGCCGCTCGACCAGCCGTTCGCCCCCATGCCGCCGGTCGAGACCGCCACCTGCGGGTTGGCATCGAGGTTGCGCTGCTTCTGCTCCTCGGAGCCGGTGCAGAAGGCGAACGCGCCGTCGTACCAGACTCCGACGAGGGGCACGGCGTGCGGCCGTCCGTCGGTGCGAACGGTGATGATCCAGTAGAGCTGGGCCTCGACGAGCAGCTGCTCGATGGCCTCCCAGCTCGGTGCGGTGGCCGACGCGTCGCCGTATCTCGGGTCGATCTGTCCTGTGGGCATGAAGGAGTGACCACGCTCAGGGCCGCAACTCATCGGCGCCGTGCGGAGTGGCTCAGAACACCGTGAAGCCTCCCGGCACCGAGCGTCCGGTTGCGGAGAGCAGAAGCGGAGCGGCCGTGCCGTCGCCGACCGCGATGTCAGCCACCAGCTGCAGCGCCTGTGACGCGGCCGTCGCGGGTATGTCGGCCGGCACGTCGAGTGCGACGGCGAGGTCAGCGGTGTGCACCGCGAGCTCGAACGTCCGGGTCGGAAGGTAGTCGGCGAGACGCATCCCGCCGGCGGCCGTCATGACCGGCTCGGTGCCGTCACAGGTGTCGACGAGGCCGAGGACGCGATCGGCGATCTCCACCACCGCTGCCACCGGATCGCCACCGAGCGCCTCGCCGGCCGCCCGACCTCGATCCGCCACCTCCGGCCCGGACGCGATCGGGCGAACCGCGCGGACGTAGTCGGCGGGAGACTCGATCTCGATGCCGTCGGTCGGCACGGCGAGGTAGGCCTCGACCGTCAGGAACGACCGGCTCGTGTGCCCGACCAACGCGCGGACGTCCCACTCGCCGAGCCCGGGCCGGTCCCACCGATCACCCACGAGGCGCGTGGTGCTCACAAACCAGGCGGCTGCGTCCTCGAACGCGCGGCAGGACTCTCTCCATCCGTGATCGCTCATGGGACAAGGCTAGGGATGGCGCCGGACCTGGTTGGCCTCACGGATGACCGCCCAGGCGTCGGCGACCGGCCCCAGGTGCCCGAGCTTGTCAGGGTTGAGCACCGAGCGGATCGTCTGGACCCGGCCGTCGAGCACGTCGAGCGACAAGGTGTTGACGACCTGGTCGTCGCGATCGCGGACGATCGCGCCCGGTTGGCCGTTCACGTCCTGCGGCGTCACCGTGACACCGATGGCGGTGAGCTCCGGGCCCAGTGCGGCGAGCACGCGAGCAACCTTGTCCGCGCCGAAGATGCCGTTGGTCCACTGCGGCGCCTTTCCGCCACCGTCGCCGATCAGGTGGACGTCTGCGGCCAGCAGCTCCTGCAGACCGTCGACGTCGCCCTCGTGGAAGGCGTCGAAGAACCGCTCGGCCAGTTCCTCCCGCTCCCGGCGGTCAGCCTCGAAGCGGGGCTGACCGGCGTCCATGTGCCGACGCGCCCGCACCGCGAGCTGGCGACAGGCCGCCTCCGACCGCCCGACGGCCGACGCGATCTCCGGGAAGCCGAAGCCGAACACCTCCCGGAGCACGAACACCGCCCGCTCGAGCGGGCTGAGCCGCTCGAGCAGCAGCAGCGCTGCCATCGACAGCGAGTCAGCCAGCTCCGCCGACCGTTCGGGGTCCTCGTACGGGTCGGAGAGCAGGGGCTCGGGGAACCAGGGCCCGACGTACTCCTCCCGCCGGAACCGCGCTGACCGCAGGACGTCGATCGAGATCCGCGTGACGACCGCCGAGAGGAAGGCCTTGGTCGAGGTGGGCACCGTCGTGGACGACTCCCACCTCAACCAGGTCTCCTGGACGGCGTCCTCCGCCTCGGTCACGCTCCCGAGGATCCGGTAGGCGATCGAGAACAGCAGCGGCCGCAGCTCCTCGAACTCCTGAGCCTGCGTCACGACAGCTCTTCCTTGAAGCCCTGCCGCCACGACGGGTAGCGCAGCTCCCAGCCGAGCTCTCGCTTGGCCTTCTCGTTGGAGAAGCCGCGTCCTTCGGTCATCACCGTGACTGCCACCTTTCCGGCCAGCGATCCGGGCCAACCAGGTGGGCACGCGCATCGGCGGCTTCGCACCGGCAGACGCGGCCAGGTAGGGCAGCCACTCGCTGGCCGGTGCCGGCTCGTCGTCGACGATGTTGAAGACACCTCTCGCCTTCTGCTCCAGGGCGAGCACGGTCGCGCTCGCCGCGTCGTCGACGTGCACCCACGAGGAGTAGCCGCTGCCGCCGCCGACGAGGGGGAACTGCCGCTTGCGCACGAGGTCGACCTGGTCGTCGGTGGCGCCGGGACCGTAGAGCCCGCCGTACCGGAGCACTGCTCCGTCCACCCTCAGGACGGCGTCCTCGACGTGGCGGATGGCCTTCATGCCCGGGTACGCCGCGGTCCCCTCGTGCAGGTCCAGCGGATCCTCCTCGGTCTTCACCCACCCGCCCTCGCGGATGCCGTTCCAGCTGGCATAGCTCTGCGCGACGACGTAGGAGACCCCGGTCGCCTCGGCGGCCGCCAGCAGGTGATCGGTCCCCTCGGTGCGCAGCCGGTTGGTGGTGGCGAACCAGCGATCCATGTGCTTGAGATCGATCTTGCCGGAGTGCGCCACCGAGATCGCGGTCATCTGGTGCACGATCGCGTCCGGGGCAGCCTCGGCCACCGCCTCACCGACCGATGCTGCGTCAAGTCCGTCCATCACGACCGCCTGAGCGCCGAGCTGTTCCAACCCGGCCATTTTGCCCGGATCGGTCGTCGTCGCCGTCACCTGGTGCCCTTGCGCGACGAGCTGGGGCACCAGTCGCCGTCCGATTACTCCCGTTCCACCTGCTACGAAGACCCGCATCTCGATCACCTTCCTGTCGTGGAGCTGGTCCCTTTTGACCTGGGACGAGACAGGGCGGCCGCGTGTGACATGAGCGCAAAGCAGGACGGAACGCGTCTTCTTCTTGTGCCTTGCGGCGGGCATCGACAGCATGGGAGCGAGAGCCCGCGGCCGTGCGGCTCGATGTCCACGCTTGGAGGGGTCATGAGCATGCCGTCGGCGCCGCCCGCCTACCCGGCGCGGCTGGAGGTCGAGTACTCGGACCAGCGCAACCGGTTGACGACCTTCTTCAGGGTCTTCCTCGTCATCCCGATCGCGATCGTCTACGAGGTTCTCACGATGGGCGTGACCCAGACCGCCTACCACAAGGGCGGTGACACGGTCACCACCACGAGCGGCGGGATCGTGAGCGGGTTGTTCCTCGCGACGCTGCTGATGATCCTGTTCCGTCAGCGTTACCCGCGCTGGTGGTTCGACTTCGCGCTGGAGCTCACGCGGTTCAGCGCACGCATCGGCGCCTTCTTCGTGCTGCTCACGGACAAGTACCCCTCAACGGTCGAGAAGCAGGACGTCCAGCTCGACCTCGACTACCCCGACGCCGAGCACGACCTGAACCGTTGGCTGCCGCTCGTGAAGTGGTTCCTCGCCATCCCGCACTACCTGATCCTCATCATCTTGACCGCCGCCGCCATGTTCGCGGTCATCATCGGGTGGTTCGCGATCCTCTTCACCGGGCGCTTTCCGCCGGGGCTCTTCGGCTTCGTGGTCGGCGTGGGTCGCTGGTGGCTGCGGGTCCAGGCCTACGCGTTCCTCCTGCTGACGGACCGCTATCCGCCGTTCTCCCTCGACTGAGGTACGACGTCCGCGGCAGACGCGACAGCCGGGGTGCGAGGCTCGCCGCTGATCGTCAGGGCCGCAAGAGGTAGATGCGGAACGCGGCGCTGGCGACCGGCAGCACCTCGACATCGGAGAAGCCCGCGTCGCTCGCGTACCTCCTGAGCACGTCGGGGCGCATGAGCGTGCCGGTGGCTGCCGAACCGGGCTCCGTCATGCTCGCGGGCAGGCAGTGCAGCAGGCTCCAGCCGTAGTAACGACGCTCCTCGTCATCCGCCGGGCCTGAGTAGGCGTCAGCGACCGGCTCGTCAGCGACCATCACCACACCGTCCGGACCCAGCGCCTCGCGTGCGATGCGGAGCGCCTCCACCGGGCGGGCCAGGTCGTGCAGCATCTCGAACATCAAGGACACGTCGTAGCCGGCGCCCGACAACGTGGCCGCGTCCCGGACCTCGAACCGCACCTGGTCCGTGACACCCTCGACCGTCGGCCAACCGCTGAGCGGCCTCGATCGAGGCGGGGTCCAGGTCGACGCCGTCCACCGTCACGCCGGGATACGCCTGCGCGATGCTGACGCTGGACCAGCCGGTGCCGCAGCCGATGTCCAGCACCCGCGCACTCCCGGCGGCCAGCCGCTCGGCCAGTCCGGGGACGGCGGCGAACCAGCTCTTGATCTCGGCTCGGTAGACCGGTCGCGTCCCCATCGCCTGACCCGCGGCCTCGTCCGCGACCGTAGTCGGCGTAGGGGATGCCCTCGCCTGTGCGGAACGACTCGACCAGTCGCGGCAGCTGGACCAGGTCGGCAACCAGCGACAGCATCGTGCCGGCCACGCCGTCCAGCGCGTCGGGATCGAGCAGGACATCCGCATGCTCGGGTGGCAGCGCGAACCGCCACTCGTCGTCGTCTACGTCGCGATGAGCAGCTCCGTGGCGCCCTGCTGCTCGAGCCATTCGCGCACCAGCCGCTCGTTGGTGCTGGTGCGGGAGGCGAGCTCGGCGGCCGTGGCCGGCCCGCTGTCCGCGAGGGCGCGGTAGAGGCCGAGCTTGACCCCGAGGTAGGTCGACGCGATGTCGAATGCACCCAGGGTGGAGTCGTTGATGCGTTGGACGAATGCCTCGCGTGTCATTGCCATCCTTCCTGTGTAGAGGCGACCCTACGGTTCCGGGATCTGTCCTACGCTGCGACCGTGGAGCGAACCCGTTTCTCCGTCGCCGCCGAACGCGGTGAGCTGTCGGGATGGGTCTGCGGCGAAGGTCCGCGCGTGCTGGCCGTGCATGGCGGTCCAGGCATGAACTACGACTATCTCGATGATGCCGTGGTGGAGCTTGCCTCGACCTACCAGGTGGCGACCTTCCAGCAACGCGGCCTTGCCCCCTCCACCGTCACGGGCGAGTTCACGATCTCCGAGGCCGTGGCCGACATTGCCGCCGTGCTGGACGGCCTGGGCTGGGACGCCGCCTACGTGATGGGCCACTCGTGGGGAGGCCATCTGGTGTTTCACGCCGCGGTCGCCATCCCCGAGCGGATCGCCGGCGTGTTGTCCGTCGATCCGCTCAGGGCGGTCGGCGACGGCCGGTCGGAGGCATTCGGAGCCGAGATGCTCGCCCGGGTGCCTGAAGCCGCACGCGAACGCGCTCGCGTGCTGGACGACAAGGACACGGCCGGGGAGGCCACGCCGGAAGAGGAGCTCGAGGCGTTCTCGCTCTTCTGGCCGTCGTACTTCGCCGATCCAAGGGCCGCTCCACCGATGCCGCACATGGAGTTCTCCCAGCCCGCGAGCCAGGGACTGTGGGCAGATCTGACGGCCCGTCTCCCCGAGCTCGAGTCGTCGCTCCCGTCCATCACGGTTCCGTTCGGCGTACTCCTCGGCGAGCTGAGCCCGATGCCCAACAGCGCCGGCACTGAGAGCGCCGAGCGCATTCCTGGAGCCTGGTCGCACGTCGAGCCTGGAGCCGGCCACTTCGTCTGGCACGAGGCGCCTGGCTGCCTCCTCGCCGCCATGGACCGGCTCGTCGCAGCCGCCTGAGCGCATGGGCGAAGCGCGGTCGCGTGAAACACTGATCGGGTGACCAGCAGCCCGTCCGAGCAGCCCGGCAGACGTGACGTCGTGCTGCTCGGGTCGACGGGGTCGATCGGCACGCAGACGCTCGACATCGTTCGGGCCAACCCGGACCGCTTCCGCGTCGTCGCGATCGCCGCCGGCGGCAGTGACCCGGCCCTGCTGGCCCAGCAGGCGGTGGAGCTCGCCGTCCCCGTCGTGGCGGTCTCACGCAGTACGGCGATCGAGGACCTGCAGCTCGCGCTGTATGCCGAGGCGCAGAAGCGCGGCTATCACCACGGCGACTTCAAGCTGCCACGGATCATCGGCGGACCCGACGCACCCGAGCAGTGCGCCGGGCTCCCGTGCGACATCGTGCTCAACGCGATCGACGGCGCCGCCGGGCTCAAGGCCACGCTGGTCGCGCTCCAGGCAGGGGTGACCCTGGCGCTGGCCAACAAGGAGTCGCTGATCATCGGCGGCGACCTGGTCACCTCGCTCGCCAAGCCCGGGCAGATCGTGCCGGTCGACTCCGAGCACTCGGCGCTGGCCCAGTGCCTGCGCGGCGGGCGAGCCGACGAGGTGCGCAAGCTCGTCATCACGGCCAGCGGCGGCCCGTTCCGTGGGCGGACGCGTGCGAGACCTGGCCGACGGTGACCCCCGACGAGGCGCTGGCACACCCGACCTGGGCGATGGGGCCGCTCGTCACGATCAACTCCTCGACCCTCGTCAACAAGGGCCTCGAGGTGATCGAGGCGCACCTGCTTGTTCGGGCTCGACTTCGACCGGATCGAGGTCGTCGTACACCCGCAGTCGATCGTCCACTCGATGATCGAGTTCTACGACGGCTCGACCATCGCGCAGGCGTCGCCGCCGGACATGCGGCTGCCGATCGCGCTCGCGCTCGGCTGGCCCGACCGGGTGCCGGACTCGGCCGCCGCCGTCGACTGGACGAAGGCCCAGAGCTGGGAGTTCGAGCCGGTGGACCACGAGGCGTTTCCCGGTCTCGGGCTCGCCGTCGAGGCCGGGAGCCGCGGCGGGCTGGCTCCGGCCGTCTACAACGCGGCCAACGAGGTGTGCGTTGAGGCGTTCCTCACACGCCGGCTGTCCTACCTGGGCATCGTCGACACAGTCGCTGCGGTGCTGGCCGGCGACGACGTACCCTCGTACGAGGGCAGGCTCGGCGTCGACGGCACCGTCGACGAGGGTCTGCACGCCGTCCTGGCCGCCGACGCCTGGGCTCGCGAGCGAGCGAGCGCGCTGATCGCGGACCGGGCCGGCACGACAGCGCCGACCGCAGGAGGAGACAGCCGACGATGACCGCTCTGGTCTACACGTTGGGCGTGGTGCTCTTCGCCCTCGGCGTCATCGCCTCCATCGCGCTGCACGAGGTCGGGCACATGTATCCGGCGAAGAAGTTCGGCGTGAAGGTGACGCAGTACTTCGTCGGCTTCGGCAAGACGGTCTGGTCGACCAAGCGCGGCGACACCGAGTACGGCGTCAAGGCGATCCCGATGGGCGGCTTCATCCGGATGGTCGGCATGCTGCCCCCGGCCAAGCGCGGCCCCGACGGTCGGATCCTCGGGTTCACGCGGCGGCTTCTTCGGCAAGCTGATCGCCGACGCTCGCGCGGTCGAGTACGAGCACGTCACCGAGGAGGACCAGGACCGCCTCTTCTACCGCAAGGCGTGGTGGAAGAAGGTCATCATCATGGCCGGCGGGCCGATGATGAACATCTTCCTCGCCGTCATCCTCCTCAGCACCGTCTTCATGGGCTTCGGGGTCAAGGAGCCCACCCTCACGGTCGACCAGGTGTCGGACTGCGTGATCCCGGCGAGCCAGCCGGACCGGGCCTGCCGCACCGGGGCGAACGCCGACCCGTTGGCGCCCGCCCGCGAAGCCGGCTTCCACAAGGGTGACCAGATCCTCTCGGTCAACGGCCAGCCGGTCTCCGACTGGGACGCGTTCACCGACATCGTGCGTGCCAACGGCTCGGGCGCCATCGACGTCGTGGTCGAGCGGAACGGCGAGGAGCTCACCTTGTCGACGCACACGATGGTCTCGGAGCGGCTCGACCTCGCCAACCCCGACAAGTACGTCGAGGTCGGCTTCCTCGGCGTGCTCCCGACCGAGGTCCAGGACCGCAAGGGTCCGGGCTACGTCGCCACCACGCTGGGCGACTACTCCCAGCGCACCGGCGAGGCCCTGCTGCACATGCCGGAGCGGATGGTCGGCGTGGCCAAGGCGGCCTTCGGGGTCGGGGACCGTGACCCGAACGGCCCGATGAGCGTCGTCGGCGCCAGCCGGGTCGCCGGCGAGGTGGCGTCCGAGGACCGGATCGCGGTCGCCGACCGCTGGGCCACCCTGCTGACCCTGCTCGGCGTGGTCAACCTGTTCGTCGCCCTCTTCAACTTCATCCCGCTGCTGCCGCTCGACGGCGGCCACATCGCCGGTGCCCTCTACGAGGCCATTCGCCGGGGGATCGCGAAGATCCTCGGGAGGCCCGACCCCGGCTACGTCGACGTCGCGCAGCTGCTCCCGATCGCGTACGCCGCGGCGACGGTGCTCATCGTGATGGGCACGCTGCTCGTCTGGGCCGACATCGTCAACCCGATCCGGATCAGCGGGTAGACCCGGCCACCGCTGACCGTCATACCTGCAAGGACAAGGAACCCCGATGACCGCCATCGACCTCGGAATGCCGGCCGCACCGCCGCCGGTGCTGGCGCCGCGTCGCAAGACCCGCCAGATCAAGGTGGGCAAGGTGCTGGTCGGCGGCGACGCGCCGGTCTCGGTGCAGTCGATGACGACGACGCTCACCTCCGACGTCAACACCACGCTCCAGCAGATCGCCGAGCTGACCGCCTCGGGCTGCGACATCGTCCGGATCGCGTGCCCGAGCCAGGACGACGCGGACGCGCTGCCCGAGATCGCGCAGCACTCGCAGATCCCGGTCATCGCCGACATCCACTTCCAGCCGAAGTACGTCTTCGCGGCGATCGACGCCGGCTGCGCTGCCGTGCGGGTCAACCCGGGGAACATCCGCAAGTTCGACGACCAGGTCAAGCAGATCGCGGCCGCTGCCAAGGACCGCGGTACGTCGATCCGGATCGGCGTCAACGCGGGCTCGCTCGACCCTCGCCTGCTGGAGAAGTACGGCAAGGCGACGCCCGAGGCGCTCGTCGAGTCCGCGGTCTGGGAGGCGTCGCTGTTCGAGGAGCACGACTTCCACGACTTCAAGATCTCGGTCAAGCACAACGACCCGGTCGTGATGGTCAAGGCGTACGAGCTGCTCTCCGAGCGCGGGGACTGGCCGCTGCACCTCGGCGTGACCGAGGCCGGCCCGGCGTTCCAGGGCACGATCAAGTCGTCGGTCGCGTTCGGGGCGCTGCTGGCGAAGGGGATCGGCGACACGATCCGGGTGTCGCTGTCCGCGCCTCCGGTCGAAGAGGTCAAGGTCGGCATCCAGATCCTGGAGTCGCTCAACCTGCGACCCCGGCGGCTCGAGATCGTGTCGTGCCCGTCGTGCGGTCGGGCCCAGGTCGACGTCTACAAGCTGGCCGACGAGGTGACCGCCGGGCTCGAGGGCATGGAGGTCCCGCTGCGGGTCGCGGTGATGGGCTGCGTGGTGAACGGCCCGGGCGAGGCGCGCGAGGCAGACCTCGGCGTGGCCTCCGGCAACGGCAAGGGCCAGATCTTCGTCAAGGGCGAGGTGATCAAGACCGTGCCCGAGTCGCAGATCGTCGAGACGCTGATCGAGGAAGCGATGCGGATCGCCGAGGAGATGGGCGAGCCCGTCGACGAGACCGGCTCCCCGACCGTCACCGTCTCCTGACCCGCTGACCACCCGCCTTGCCGGCGGGTCTTGCGACGCGCCGGGCTAGATTGCTAGCATCCTAGGCATGGGAGCGACCGAGCGTGGTCCGGACAAGGCGCAGTTCAACGTGTACCTGCCGCCTGACCTGATCCGGCGTACCAAGCACAAGGCCATCGACGAGGGCACCAGCCTGTCTGCCCTCGTCGAGCGCGCCCTCAACGAGTTCCTGACCCGCCATGGAGAGGCCAAGGGGTGACTGTCATGGGCAACATCGTCGTTCGACCGGTCCGGTTCAGCGCGGACGTCCCGCGGATGCAGGCGTTCCTCGAGGTCGTCGGGCTGCGCCCGCGGATCGAGGCGCAACGCGGAGGATGGGTCGACCTGAGCGCCGACAGCGGGATGGTCGCGCTGCACGACGCCGCGTCGTCCGTGATGAGGGCGAAGCCCGGTCAGACCTACCTGAGCTTCGAGGCCAACGACCTCGACAAGCTCGCGGAGCGGTTGCGCGATGCCGACGTCCCCGATGTCACGATCCATGACGAGGCCTACGGCCGGGTGCTGAGCTGCACCGACCCGCTCGGCGACCAGATCTGGATCGACGGTCGCACGGAGGACCTCTACGGCTACCGCGCCCACCCGGAGTCGCGCCCCGAGGCCGGGCTGTCCGTCGTGCCGGTTCGCTTCACCGACCCGCAGGGCCCGTACGCCGACTGGCTGGTCGCGCTCGGCCTGACCCGGATCGGGGAGTCCAACGAGTCCTACGTCATGTTCGACGCAGGCGACGGCGTGCACGGCTACGTCGGGCTGCACTACGTCTACACCGACACCGCGGCTGACCTCCCGATCGTCGCGGGTCGGCGGCTCGGTGCACCTCACGTTCGCGACGCACGAGCCTCTCGACGCCGTGGCAGCTCGACTGGTCGAGGCCGGACACGGCGACGCGCACGTGATCGTGGAGGACTTCGGATCCATGCTGTCGGTGACGGACCCCGACGGCCAGGAGGTCCAGGTGCACGAGGCGCCGTCATCCTGAAGGACACCGACGGCAGCGACGCCACCGGCGTGACGGAGGTCCGCTCCGCCCAGCCGGAGGCCCCGTCCCGCCTGCGTGACGACGCCGACTTCCGGCGGTACTTCGCCGCGCGCCTGCTGTCGTCGACCGGGACCGCGGTCACGTTCGTGGCGCTCCCGGTGCTGGTCTACCGGCTCAGCGGCTCGCCGTTCCTGACGGCGCTGGTGTCGGCCCTGGAGGCGGTGCCGTACGTCGTCTTCGGCCTGCTCTTCGGGGCTCTCGCCGACCGTTGGGACCGTCAGCGCGTGATGGTCTTCGCCGACATCTCGGCGGCACTCGTGATGGCCTCGATCCCGCTGGCGCACCTGCTGGGTGTCCTGACCGTGCCGCACGTGATGGTGGTGGCCTTCGTCGTACCGTCGCTGGCCACGTTGTTCGACGGCGCGAACTTCGGAGCGCTGCCGGTGCTGGTGGGTCGCGACCGGATCGCGGTCGCCAACACCGCGGTCTTCGGATCGGCCACCGCCGTCGAGATCGTCGTCCCCGGCGCGGTCGGGCTCGCCATGGCGGTGGTCAGCCCCGCAACCCTCCTGGTCATCGATGCCCTGAGCTTCGTGGCTTCCGGTCTGCTGATCCGCGGCGTCGTGCGGGCGATGTACGACCGAACCCGGGTGCCGTCGCCGCTGAGCCGGCAGGTGCTGCTCGGTGACATCGGGGAGGGCCTGCGGTTCCTGGTCCGCCATCCCGGCGTCCGCACGATGACGATCGTCGGGACCGTGCAGTGCATCTCCGGAGGCGGGTTCATCGCCTTGCTGGTGGTGTGGTGCGACCGGGTGCTCGACGTGGGCACCGACGGCATCCGGTTCGGGCTGATCTACTGCGGCTGGAGCGTCGGGTCGTTGTTGGCCACGGTGCTGCTGACGCGCCTGCTGCGCACGTACAGTCCGGCCGACATCGCCCTGGGCGCGCTGCCCGTGTCGGCCGTGCTCGGGGTGCTGACGGCCCTCGCGCCGGACTGGCAGCTCGCTGCACTCGGGATGGTCGGGTGGGCCATCGCCTACACGATGGTCGTCGTCAACACGATCTCGTACCGCCAGCAGGTCACGCCGGAGCCGCTGCTGGGCCGGGTCAATCTCGCCGGCCGGATGTTGTCCTGGGGCCTCGGGTGGACGCTCGGGTCCGCGCTGGGCGGCCTGCTCGGACAGCTGGTCGGCATCCGGGCCGCTCTCGTGGCAGCGGCGGCTCTCGGATTTCTGTCGGTGGCGATCGCCTGGGCATCACCGCTGCGTACGGACCGAATTCGCCCGGGACACACCATCTCGGAGACGTGACGGACGGTCGCTTCCGGTCCGCATCCGGTCAATACTGGGGCCCGTGACTTTCTTCGGGAACTCTCGCGTCCCTGCCCGTGTCGTCGTACCAGCGCTGGCTGTCCTGCTCGCGGCGTCCGCCGTCGAGGGCTTGCCCGCCAGCGCCAGCGGCTCCTCCGGCGCCACCGCCGCGGCGGCGTTGCGCGGCGTCTCGGTGTCGGCCTCGTCTGGTCTCTCTGCCGGTACGCCGGCGACGAAGCGGGCGCCCAAGGCGCTGCCGACCCTGCGCACCCGCGTCGTGATGGGACGCCTCGACGTCCCGTGGGACATCGCGGTGCTGCCGACCGGCGCCTACCTGGTCACCGAGCGCGACCGGCAGCGGATCACCCTCCACACGGCCCAGGGCGGCCGCCGCGTGATCAGCAACGGCCCACCCGGGATCTGGTCGGGCGGCGAGACCGGACTGATGTCGATCCTGCGCGACCCGCGCGTGACCAAGAACGGTCGCTTCTACACGTGCAACGGGTGGCGGAACTCCAGCGGGCACCGCGACATCCGGGTGCTGGCGTGGCGGATGAACTCCTCCCGCACACGGTGCCCACGTCATCGACACCCTGCTCTCCGGCATCCAGGTCACGAGCGGGCGTCACGGTGGCTGCCGGCTCCGGTTCGGTCCGGGCGGCGCGCTGTACGTCGGCACGGGCGATGCAGCCGTGGGGACCAACCCGCAGAACCTGCGCAGCCTCAACGGGAAGATCCTGCGGATGACGACGTCAGGTCGTCCCTGGCCCGGCAACCCCTGGATCCACTCGCCCAACCGCAAGAAGCGCTTCGTCTACAACTACGGCCACCGCAACGTGCAGGGCCTGGCCAGGCGTCCGGGTGGCGTGATGTGGTCGGTCGAGCACGGCACCGACCGTGACGACGAGGTCAACGTCGTGCTGCGCGCCGGCAACTACGGCTGGAACCCGGTCCCGGGCTACAACGAGAACACGCCGATGACGAACTACCGGCTCCCGGGCAAGCAGATCGGCGCCCGCTGGCGCTCCGGCTTCCCGACGCTGGCGACGTCCGGCGCGGTCTGGGTGCGGGGCAAGAAGTGGGGTCGCTACCAGGGCACGCTCGCGGTCTGCGCGCTGAAGGCGTCGAAGCTGGTCTTCATGCGGTTCGACAAGTCCGGGCACCTGGTCTGGACCAAGGTGCCGCCGGCGCTGAACGGCCGCTACGGCCGGCTCCGCTCGGTCGTGATGAGCAAGGGCAACGACCTGCTGATCACCACGGCCAACGGCGGCGGCGCCGACAAGATCGTCCGCGTCAGCCCCCACTGACTTCCGCTGGTTGAGCTTGTCGAGACCCACTCCGCTGGTGGTTTCGACAAGCTCGACCAGCGAACTAGAAGAGGATGGTGGCGAACATGCCGGTGGTGACGAAGCCGGCCCGCTCGTAGCTGCGCCGCGCCGGCTCGTTGTGCTCGTTGACGTACAGCGAGACCACCGGGGCCACGTCCTCGAGCGTCTGCGCGCAGACGGCAGCGACTCCGCCCGCCGCCAGTCCCTGACCACGCAGCCGCGGTTCGACCCAGACGCTCTGGAGGTGCGCCGCGTGCGGCGTGACCGCCCCGAGCTCCGCCTTGAAGACCACGGAGTCGCCCTCGATGTGCGCGAAGGCGTGCCCCTTGGCGATCAGCTGGGCGACCCGTGCCCGGTAGAGCTTGGCGCCGTTGTTGGCCTCGGGCGAGACGCCGAGCTCCTCGGTGTACATCGCCACGCACGCCGGGTAGAGGATGTCGAGCTCGTCGGGACGCACCCGGCGTACGAGCGGGGACGGCGCCACCGCCGGCGCGTGGTCCAGCACCATGAACGGCTGACGCGGCCGGATCGAGCGCGCGGGACCCCACTCGGGGCCGAGGATCCGCCACAGGTGGCGGACGTCCTGCTCGGGGCCGAGGATCGAGCCGCACTGCCGGCCCTGGGCGAGGGCGCGGGCGGCGAAGGCGTCGAGCGACTCCGGCGTCCCCTGAACGGGAGCGAGGTTGGCCGCGGCGTGGCAGATCGAGACGAGCTCGTCGCCCTCCTGGTAGCCCCAGATCTCCCCGCCGAGCCAGCGCGGCTCCATCCGGGTGACGCGGATGCGGTGATCGACGAAGACGTTCGTGATCGGGTCCTTGAGGAGCAGCCGGCGTACGGCGTCGAGGTCGCTCGGGCCAAGGACCCGGACCCTGGGTTGGGTGCGCACCGCCATCGCGATCACCTCCGCTCGCCGTCTGGTCTCTCGTCTTGTGCCCCGACCCTGCGCCGACCCGCCCGTCCGTGCAGGCGACAGTGAGCCTACGCGGGATGGAGGGGGTTTGGGTGGCATGCTGAGCCGATCGACGGTCGAGACGGGCGGGTGGGATGAACACACGGGGGGCACGCGTGCGGGCGGGCATGGTCATCGCGACGGTGGCGGCGGTCCTGGCCGGTTCCGCGGGTTGCTCGGCCGGGTCGACGTCGGACGACGCCTCGGGTTCCCCGGGCGCGCCGACGACCACGGCCGCCGAACCCTCGTCGGCCCCGCCGCCGACCTCTCTGGACCCGTCGGACCTGACCGACCCGAGCGAGTCGACCACGACATCGGCGCCCGCGACGAAGACCCCCGACGAGCCGAAGTCGATCACCGTCGTGATGAACGGCGACATGCTGCTGCACGAGGGCCTCTGGTCGTCCGCCGAGATCAACTCCCGGCGCACCGGGCGAGGACCGGACGGGATGGACTTCCGACCGATGCTGGCCGACATGCGCCCGGTCGTGTCCCACGCCGACCTGGCGATCTGCCACATGGAGACCCCGCTCGCGCCGCACGGAGGGCCGTACTGCCGGCTACCCGCTGTTCTCCGCGCCGCCGGCGATCCTGCCGGCGCTGAAGTGGCTGGGGTACGACGTCTGCACCACGGCGTCCAACCACAGCATCGACCAGGGCTTCGAGGGGCTGAAGCGGACCATCGACGAGTTCGAGCGGGTCGGCATCGCGCACGCCGGGACCGCGGAGACGCAGCGCGCGTCGCGTCAGCCGCTGCTCATGGACGTGCACGGCGTCACGGTCGGGCTGATCTCCGCGACGTACGGCACGAACGGGCTGCCGCTGCCCGAGGACCAGCCGTGGTCGGTGCCCCTGATCGACACCGACCGGATCGAGGCGATGGCGCACCGAGCCAAGCAACAGGGCGCCGACATCGTGATGGTGGCGCTGCACTGGGGGCTGGAGTACATGCACGCACCGACGACCGACCAGCTCGCGGTGGCTCACGAGCTGACCAAGGACCCGGACATCAACTTCATCTACGGACACCACGCGCACGTCGTGCAGCCGTATGACGTCGTGAACGGACGGTGGGTCGTCTACGGCCTCGGCAACGCAGTCGCGCAGCAGGACACCGCGGTCGAGGGCGTGTACGACGGGAACACGGCGCGGGTCACCTTCACCGAGCAGCCGGACGGCTCCTTCGGAGTGAGCAAGCTCCAGTACATCCCGACGATGATCACCCCCTTCGACGGAGTGCACCCGATGCGGTGGCTCAACGTTCCGCAGGACCTCGACGACCCGGCATACGCGTCGCTGCGTCCGGCCCTGTCCGCCACGGACCGACGGGTCACCGAGGTCATCGGCTCCCTCGGCGCCTTCCGCCGCGGCGTCACCGAAGGCTCCTGAAACTGAGTTGTCAGTCGCTGAGCGGGCTATGGCCCGCTCAGCGACTGATTGAACCCAATCGGTGTTTGAGCTTGCGATTCGAACCACACCTCGATTACGACAAGCTCAATCACCGGGGGTCTGACAACTCGTTCGAGAGGGGATGAGGTGGGCGGATATCCTCGGGGTTTCACCGCCCTACCGAGAAGAGGCTGAGACCCGTGGCCATGCGGATGTCGTCGTTGTTCCTTCGTACCCTGCGCGAGGACCCGGCGGACGCTGAGGTCCCGAGCCACCGGCTGCTGGTCCGCGCCGGCTACATCCGGCGCGCCGCCCCCGGCATCTACTCGTGGCTGCCGCTCGGCTGGACCGTGCTGCGCCGGATCGAGTCGCATCGTCCGCGAGGAGATGAACGCGATCGGCGCGCAGGAGGTGCACTTCCCGGCGCTGCTGCCGCGCGAGCCCTACGAGATCTCCCACCGCTGGATCGACTACGGCGACAGCATCTTCCGGCTGCACGACCGCAAGGGCGCCGACTACCTGCTCGGGCCGACCCACGAGGAGATGTTCACCCTGCTGGTGAAGGACCTCTACTCGTCGTACAAGGACTTCCCGCTCTCGCTCTACCAGATCCAGACCAAGTACCGCGACGAGGCGCGTCCCCGCGCGGGCATCCTGCGCGGCCGCGAGTTCGTGATGAAGGACTCCTACTCCTTCGACGTCTCCGACGAGGACTTCCTCAAGTCCTACGAGATCCACCGCGAGGCCTACATCCGGATCTTCGACCGGCTCGGCTTCGACTACGCCATCGTCGCCGCGATGTCCGGGGCGATGGGCGGCTCGGCGAGCGAGGAGTTCCTGGCCAAGGCGGAGAACGGCGAGGACACCTACGTCCGCTGCACCAACTGCGACTACGCCGCCAACGTCGAGGCGGTCCGGGTCAGCGTGCCCGATCCGATCGCGTACGACGACGTGCCGGGTGCCCACTCCGAGCACACGCCCGACACGCCCACGATCGAGACCCTCGTCGACCACCTCAACGAGCACTTCCCGCGCGACGACCGCCCCTGGACCGCCGCAGACACGCTGAAGAACGTCGTCGTGACGCTCGTCCACCCCGACGGCAAGCGCGAGCCGCTCGCGATCGGGATCCCGGGCGACCGCGACGTCGACCTCAAGCGGCTCGGCGCGCAGGTCGAGCCGGCCGAGGTGGCCGCCTTCGACGAGGCCGACTTCGCGAAGCACCCGACCCTGGTCAAGGGCTACATCGGACCGGGCGCGCTCGGCGAGCACGGCACCAGCGGCATCCGCTACCTGCTCGACCCCCGCATCGTGAGCGGCACGCGCTGGG
Source organism: uncultured Actinomycetota bacterium (assembly GCA_963737725.1). Taxonomy (GTDB): domain Bacteria; phylum Actinomycetota; class Actinomycetes; order Propionibacteriales; family Nocardioidaceae; genus JANLYC01. The sequence continues at coordinate 189,662 of CAVTTO010000008.1, read as the reverse complement.
TCACCGGCGCCAACGAGGACGGTCACCACGTCATCGACCTGGTCGCCGGCCGCGACTTCGAGGGCGACGGTGTCATCGAGGCGGCCGACGTCCGCGAGGGCGACCCCTGCCCGGTGTGCGCGCACCCGCTCGAGACCGCCCGCGGCATCGAGATGGGCCACATCTTCCAGCTCGGACGACGCTTCGCCGAGGCTCTCGACCTCCAGGTGCTCGACGAGAACGGCAAGCTCGTCACGGTCACGATGGGCTCCTACGGCATCGGGGTCTCCCGCGCCGTCGCCGCGCTCGTCGAGAACTCCCATGACGAGCTCGGCATCATCTGGCCGCGCGAGGTCTCGCCCGCCGACGTCCACCTGGTCGCGACGGGCAAGGACGCCGAGGTCTTCGCCACCGCCGACCGGCTCTGCCTCGAGCTCGAGGCCAAGGGTCTGACCGTGCTGTACGACGACCGGCAGAAGGTCTCGCCCGGCGTGAAGTTCAAGGACGCCGAGCTGATCGGCGTCCCGACGATCGTCGTCGTCGGCAAGGGCCTGGTCGACGGTGTGGTCGAGGTGAAGGACCGCACGACCGGCGAGCGCGAGAACGTCGCCCTCGAGGAGGCGGCGGACCACCTCGCCGGGGTCGTCCGTGGCGCTTGACGCCGTCCTCTTCGACTGGGGTGGCACCCTCACCCCGTGGCGCACGATCACGCCGGGGGAGGAGTGGGCGTCGCTCGCGGCGGTCGCGGCGCCGGACCGGCACGAGGAGGCCACCGCGGCGCTGGTGTCGGCGGCCGAGCAGGTCTGGGCCCGGTCGCGCGACGAGCACAGCAGCTCGACGATCGAGGAGATCTGCCGGATCGCCGGTGTGCCGTACGACGACGAGCACCTCGACGGCTACCGCGCGTTCTGGGAGCCGGCGACGGTGACGGACGCCGACGTGCCCGAGCTGTTCGGCTGGTTGCGGGGTGAGGGCATCAAGGTCGGCGTGCTCTCCAACACCGTGTGGCCGCGCGCGTGGCACGAGGACATCTTCGTGCGCGACGGGATCGACGAGCTGATCGACGGCGCGGTCTACACCTCCGACATCGCCTGGACCAAGCCGGCGCCGGAGGCGTTCCTCGCCGCGATGGAGGCGGTCGGCGCGTCAGCGCCGGAGCACTGCGTGTTCGTCGGGGACCGGCTCTTCGACGACATCTACGGCGCCAAGAACGTCGGCATGAAGGCCGTGCTCGTGCCGCACTCCGACATCCCGTCGGGCCAGATCGGCCACACCGAAGGCGAGCCGGACGCCGTGATCCACAGCCTCGCAGAACTGCCCGACGTGATCCGATCCTGGCGCTGAGATCCATCGCTGGTTCGAGAGCACCGCGGCTGAGCACTTGAACTCAAGTTAACTTGAAGTTGCATCCTGGCGAGACATCGCACAGGAGGTACACCTCATGCCCACTGCCGTCATCACCGGCGCATCACGCGGCCTCGGCCGGGAGATCGCTCTCGCCCTGGCCGCCCGACACTGGGGTCTCGTCGTGGACGCCCGATCCGAGACCGCGCTCGCCACGGCAGCCCGCGAGCTGGTCGACGCAGGCGCCGAGTCGGTCGCAGCGCTCCCTGGCAGCGTCGCGGACCCTCGACACCGCGAGGCCATCGCCGCCGCGGTGGCGCAGCGTGGCGAGCTGCAGCTGCTCGTCAACAACGCCAGCCTCCTCGGCCCCAGCCCGCTGCCGACGCTGGCCGAGCATCCGATCGACGCGCTCGAGCAGGTGTACGCCGTCAACCTGGTGGCCCCGATCGCGCTGACCCAGGCGCTGCTCGCCGACCTGACGCGCTCGGGTGGGCGCATCGTCAACATCTCCTCCGACGCCGCCGTCGAGCCCTACGACCACTGGGGTGGCTACGGCTCGTCCAAGGCCGGTCTCGACCAGGCAACCGCCATCCTGGCCGCCGAGCGTCCCGACCTGCGGGTCTACGCCCTCGATCCCGGTGACATGCGGACGCAGATGCACCAGGAGGCCTTCCCCGGCGAGGACATCTCCGACCGCCCGCTGCCGGACACCGTCGTTCCCGGCGGTGCTCGCTCTGGTCGAGGAGGACCTGCCGAGCGGTCGCTACCGCGCCGGCGACCTCCTGGCCGACCGTCCGGCGCCGACCCGAGCGGCCGAGGCGGCCGAGGCGGAGGAGGTGGCGTGAAGACCGCCCTCCTCACTCCGATCCGCTTCACCGTGCCGCCCGGGAGCGAGGCGACGTCACCTCCCGAGCATCGCGGCGTCGCCCGCGACGGCGTGCGGCTGCTGGTCGCGGCGCCCGACGGCATCCGGCATCGCCGGTTCCGCGACCTGGCCGACATCCTGGCGCCGGGCGACCTGCTCGTGGTGAACACGTCCGCGACGTTGCCGGCAGCCGTGGACGGGATCCGGCGTACCGGCGAACGACCGGTCGTGCACGTGGCCGGTGAGCGCGACGACGGCACCTGGACCCTCGAGTTCCGGCGCGCGGACAACACCGGGCCGCTCGCTGACATCGCGCCGGGGGAGCGGATCGAGCTCACCGGCGGCCTCTGCGTCACCGTGCGCGAGTCGTTCCCTGAGCCGGGCGTGGACGGCTCGCGGTTGTGGGTGGTCTCGCCCGGCCGGGTCGTCTCGCGACTCGACTACCTGGCCGACCACGGCCGTCCGATCCGCTACGGCTACCTGTCCGGGTCCTGGCCCCTCCGCGACCTGCAGAACGTGTACGCCGACCAGCCCGGCAGTGCCGAGATGGCCAGCGCCGGCCGCCCGTTCTCGGCGCGCCTGCTGATCCGGCTGATGGCGCGCGGCGTGGTCGTCGCGCCGCTCGTCCTGCACACCGGTGTCTCGAGCCCGGAGAAGCACGAGCCACCGGCCCCGGAGTGGTACGACGTCCCGGCCCCGACCGCCGACCTGGTCAATCTCACCCGCCGTCGAGGACGCCGGGTCGTGGCCGTCGGGACGACCGTGACGCGCGCCCTGGAGTCGGTCGCCGACCCGAACGGGACCGTGCGCGCGGGCCTCGGCTGGACCGACCTGGTGCTCGGCCCGCACCGTCCCGCCCGGGTCGTGACCGGTCTGATCTCCGGGCTCCACGAGCCTGAGGCGAGCCATCTGTCACTGCTCGAGGCAGTTGCCGGACGCCCGCTCGTGCAGCGGGCCTACGACGCGGTCGAGCGGCCCGGCTACCTGTGGCACGAGTTCGGGGACTCGATGCTGTTCCTCCCCGCGTCAGGGGACGTCGGCAACCACGGCGCGGTCGCGCACGTGACCGACACGTCAGGTATCACAGCCGTTCCTCACGCTTCCTGAGTCGTCGTAGCGGCCAGCCGGCCGACCGACGGGCGAACCGCCCAGGACAGAAGGAAAACGGGACATGACCCGACGTTCAACAGCCGCCGCGGCCCTCGCCGCCTCAGCACTCGCCGTCACGATCTTCAGCACTCCCGCACACGCCGCGCCGGTCGACGACACGGGCAGCGCGTGCTTCGAGCCGGCCTCGGTCGGCGCCGGCGCCCGGACCGCCGACGGCTCCCACGGACGGGACACCCGCCCGGTGACCCGCGAGCAGCAGCGGGCGATCGAGCGCCGGATGGACGCCATCTTGTCGCGCAGCCCGAAGCAGGCCCTGGCCGGCGACATCGACATCCCGGTCTACGTCCACGTCATGCGCGCCGCGGACGGGACCGGCAACGCCACGAAGACCCAGATCCAGCAGCAGATCGCGGTGCTCAACGCGACGTACGGCGGCGACGAGTCGCCCGCCGCCGCCGACACGGGCTTCACGTTCACGCTCCAGTCCGTCGACCGCTTCAGGAACGACCTGTGGCACGTCGACCGACACAGCAAGGAGTACCGCCGTCAGACCCGCCAGGGTGGTGCGGACGCACTGAACATGTGGCTCGTCGACTTCGACCTGCTCGGCATCGCGACGTTCCCGTGGGACTACGCCGACCACCCGCGCATCGACGGCATCCGCGTCAACGTCGGCTCGTTGCCCGGCGGTCCGATCACGCACTTCAACCTCGGCGAGACCGCGACCCACGAGGCCGGTCACTGGTTCGGGCTCTACCACACGTTCCAGGGCGGTTGTACGACGACGAACGACCTGGTCGCCGACACCCCGGCGCAGAGCAGCCCGACGAGCGGCTGCCCCGAGGGTCGCGACTCGTGCGCCCTGCCGGACATCGACCCGATCCACAACTACATGGACTACAGCTTCGACAGCTGCTACACCCAGTTCACGCCCGGCCAGAACACCCGGATGCACGACGCCTTCGCGGCCTTCCGCGCCTGACCAGAGGCTCGTCCGACGACCTGGAACCCCTGGCGACCGCTCCGATCGGAGCAGTCGCCAGGGGTTTCGCAATCGCACAAGTTGCGCCAAGATCGGGCGGGTCGACCGAAATCCGGTCGGACATCTCTCGTTCAAAGGACCTTCCGATGAGACCTCGCACCGTCCTCGGAGCCGTGATCGGCGCAATGACCCTGGCGCTCACGCTCCCGACCGGCCCCGCCCAGGCGCAGCACACCACCCGGGACACGAAGACCACCTGCTTCAACCCGAACAGCGTCGGCGCGGCATCCGCCCGCTCGATCCACGGAGACCACGCCGACACCCGCGGTGTCACGCTGAAGCAGCAGCGGGCGATCGATGCCCGGACCGCAAGGATCCTGCAGGCCAAGGGCCTCTCGGCCAAGCCGAGCGCCGCTCTGGCGGGAGCATCGGTGCCGGTCTACTTCCACGTCATGCTCGACAGCAAGGGCAAGGGTGACGTCACGCAGACCCAGATCAACAACCAGGTCGCGGTCCTCAACAAGACGTATGCCGGCCAGGAGTCATCGCAGGCGTCCAACACCGGCTTCACCTTCACCCTCGCCGGCGTCGACCGCTTCCGGAACTCGCAGTGGCACGCTGACCGACAGAGCACGACCTACCGCGCGCAGACTCGACAGGGTGGCCCGAACGCGCTGAACATCTGGCTGGTCGAGTGGAAGAGCACCCTCGGCATCGCGACGTTCCCGTGGGACTACGCCGCCAACCCGAGCATCGACGGCATCCGCGTCCACTACGCGTCGCTCCCGGGTGGCTCGATCGCCAACTACAACCAGGGTGAGACCGCCACGCACGAGGCCGGCCACTGGTTCGGGCTCTACCACACGTTCCAGGGCGGGTGCACCACCACGAACGACGGCGTCTCGGACACCCCGGCCCAGAGCAGCCCGACCAGCGGCTGTCCCGCGGGCCGCGACTCCTGCTCGCTGCCGGGTCTGGACCCGATCCACAACTACATGGACTACAGCTACGACACTTGCTACAACCAGTTCACCGCCGGGCAGACGTCGCGCATGCAGAGCATGTTCGCCGCCTACCGGGCATGACGGCAGCCGCCTGACGACCGGCTAGAACTCGGCGACACCGGGAAACGGCTCCGGGCGCGCGCCCCATGACACCGCACGCAAGGCGCATGCGGTCAGGGCTCGCGCCGCCGTTTCCCGGTCGTCGTCCACCGACCTGGCCACGGCGTCGGCGTACACCTGGGCACAGCTGTCCTCGAGGTCCCGCGCCAGTGACCGGCAGTCGTCGAGGGTGGTGACCCGACCTGGGGTCTCGTACGCCGGATCGGCCGCGACCGGGTCGGCTCCCGCGGCCGTGATGGCCGAGGTCAGGTCGTCGCGTCGCGTGCGGTGCTCGACGTAGCCCGAGGCCGCGCGTTCCTGGTCGGCCGAGCCCAGCGCCGACACCTCGGACAGCACTCCGCCCAGCACGCCGTAGCCGTAGACGGCTGCGTGCTCGGCCGCGAGACAGTCCTGCAACGCCGCGACACTCATCGGCTTCCTCGAAGCGTCTCGACGGTGGTGGCGTGGGAGGCCGAGGTGGAGGCGAGCAGGCGCGCCAGCAGACCTGACGTCGCGGCAAGGCAGTCGGCCGCCCGGTCCTGCTCGGCCGCAGCCACCTGGTTGCGGAGCTGGGCCAGCGCCGCCGGCGCCGCGGTCGGGACCTTCGGTGGCCGGCCGCGCTGGATCGTCGGACGCTCGGTGAGGCTGTCGGAGAGCACCTTCACGTGAGCCCGCTGCTGGGTCACGACCGGCTGCACCTGACGTGCAAGGGGTCGGTGCCGCCGCAGCGTCGCGGCGGCCAGCGCGAGCAGCCGGGACTCGTCCTGGATCGCGGCGGTGAGCAGGTCGACGTCGGTCTCCTCGGACGCGGCAGCAGCCGCACCACCCGCGCTGTCGCGGCCGCCGGAACCGGGTGCCGAGGCGTCCTCCCTGGCGCACGAACCGAGCACCGGCGCGGCGCCGAGAGCAGCCAGCAGAGCTCCGCCGCGCACGACGTCGCGGCGCGACATCGGCCGGGTGAGAGTCACGCGCCGACCGTACCCGACGTCTTCCGACGGATGCCCTAGGCTGGACGAGCGCGACGACAACACAACATCGAGGAGGACTGCCGTGACCGGCCACCAGCCCCAGCAGGAGCTCCTCGCAGTTTTGGAGAAGCCGCTGGCGACGTCTGGGCTCGACCTCGAAGGCGTCGAGATCTCCCAGGCCGGCCGGCGCAGCCTCGTCCGGGTCCTGGTCGACCAGGACGGCGGCGTCACGCTCGACGACATCGCCGACGCGACCCGCGTGGTCAGCGACGTGCTGGACCAGACCGACGTGCTCGGCGAGTCGCCGTACACGCTCGAGGTGACCTCACCCGGCATCGGCCGACCGCTGACCCTCCCGCGCCACTGGCGACGCAACGTCGACCGCCTCGTCAAGGTCACCACGACCTCCGGTGACACCTGGACCGGCCGCGTCGTCTCGGCCGACGAGGAGCGCGCGACGCTCGACGTCGACGACACCGTGCGCGAGATCTCGTACGCCGACGTCGCCAAGGCGCGCGTGGAGATCGAGTTCAACCGTCAGAAGAATGCCGGCCGCCGCGGCAGCGCGGCGTCGTCCGCCGAGAAAGGGTGAGTCATGGACATCGACATGACCGTGCTGCGCTCGCTCGTCTCCGAGAAGGAGATCTCGCTCGACGTCCTCATCGACGCCATCGAGCAGGCGCTGCTCGTGGCCTACCACCGCACGCCCGGAGCGCACGAGGACGCGCGCGCCGAGCTCGACCGCAAGTCCGGACACGTGACGGTGTACGCCGCCGAGCGGGACGAGAGTGGCGAGATCACCCGCGAGTTCGAGGACACCCCCGAGGGCTTCGGGCGGATCGCCGCCACGACCGCCAAGCAGGTGATCCTGCAGCGGCTGCGTGACGCCGAGGACGACGTCCGGTTCGGCGAGTTCTCCGGCAAGGAGGGCGACGTCATCTCCGGCATCGTCCAGCAGGGTCGCGACCCCGACATGGTCTTCGTCGACCTCGGCAAGATCGAGGCGGTGCTGCCGTCCGCCGAGCGCGTGCCGGGGGAGCGCTACGACCACGGCCAGCGCATCCGCTGTCTCGTCGTCTCCGTTCGCAAGGGACCGAAGGGTCCGCAGGTGATGGTGTCGCGTTCGCACCCCAACCTGGTGAAGAAGCTGTTCGCGCTCGAGGTCCCCGAGATCGCCGACGGCACCGTCGAGATCTCCGGCATCGCCCGCGAGGCCGGGCACCGGACCAAGATCGCCGTCCGCTCGCACAACGACTCGGTCAACCCGAAGGGAGCCTGCATCGGCCCGATGGGCCAGCGGGTCCGCAACGTGATGACCGAGCTGCACGGCGAGAAGATCGACATCGTCGACTGGTCGGAGGACCCGGCGCAGATGATCGCGCACGCGCTCTCCCCGGCGACGGTGTCCAGAGTCGAGATCGTCGACGAGGACGCCCGCTCCGCCCGCGTGGTCGTGCCGGACTTCCAGCTCTCGCTCGCCATCGGCAAGGAGGGCCAGAACGCCCGGCTGGCCGCCCGGATGACCGGCTGGCGGATCGACATCCGCTCCGACACCGCCCCGGAGCCCGACCCCGCGGACTGACACCGACCGACGGCGGTCTGACCCCGCTGCCCAGGTTTGCGGTTGAACGGCCCCGCGTGGCGCTCGCCTGTGCCAGTCTGGCTGTCGTGCCGACCTGCGCCGCCTGCCACACCGACAACGCGCCCGGGAAGCGGTTCTGTCGCGCCTGCGGCGCTGGGCTGCTGCTGACGTGCGGCGCGTGCCAGGCGGAGCTCGAGCCCGACTCGCGGTTCTGCGGCGAGTGCGGCTCGCCCGTGGACACATCGGCGTCGGCGACCGTTCAGACCGCCGCTGCGGCGCTGATGCCACCGCCCTCCAGCGCACCGGTCGCCGAGCGCCGGATCTGCTCGGTGCTCTTCTGCGACCTCGTCGGCTTCACACCACTGTCGGAGTCGCGTGACCCCGAGGAGGTCCGCGAGCTGCTGTCGCAGTACTTCGACATCGCCCGCACGATCATCGGTCGGTACGGCGGCGTCGTGGAGAAGTTCATCGGGGACGCCGTCATGGCGGTCTGGGGGACACCCGTCGCGGGCGAGGGTGACGCCGAGCGCTGCGTCCGCGCCGCCATGGACATCGTCGCGGCCGTCGAGGACCTCGGGCACCGAGCGAGCGCCGAGGGCCTGGCCGCCCGCGCCGGAGTCGTCACCGGCGAGGTCGCCGTCACGATCGGCGCCCGAAGCGAAGGGATGGTGGCCGGCGACGCGGTCAACACCGCCTCTCGGGTCCAGTCCGCTGCGGCTGCCGGCACGGTCTGGGTCGACGACGCGACACATCGCCTGGCGGCTGCAGGAATCGGCTTCGCGCCCGCCGGTGAGCACACGCTCAAGGGCAAGGCGTCCCCGATGGCCCTCTGGTCGGCGACCCGGGTCCTGTCGGGCGTGGGTGGGTCACAGCGCGTCGACGGTCTCGAGGCTCCGATGGCGGGTCGTGACGCCGAGCTGCGCACGGTCAAAGAGCTGCTCCACGCGTCGATCGAACGGCGTGCTCCGCGCCTGGTGCTCCTGGTCGGCCCGGCCGGCGTCGGCAAGTCCCGGCTCGGCTGGGAGTTCGAGAAGTACACCGACGGCCTCGTCGACGCGGTCTACTGGCACCGCGGTCGCTGCCTGTCGTACGGCGACGGCGTGGTCTTCTGGGCGCTGGCGGAGATCGTCCGTCAGCGGCTCGGCATCGCCGAGGACGACTCCCGCGAGCTCGCGGCCAGCAAGCTGGTCGAGGGTCTGAACGCCTACGTCCCCGACCCGGCCGAACGCGAGTACGTCGGCCCACGCCTGGCCCGGCTGCTCGGCGTCCCGTTCGGCGGCGACACGGACGCGGTGCTCCCGCGCGAGGAGCTGTTCGCCGGCTGGCGGGTCTTCTTCGAACGCCTGGCGGCGGTCCAACCGGTGGTGCTCCTCATCGAGAACGGTCAGCACGCCGATGGCGGCCTCCTCGACTTCCTCGACCACCTGGTCGACTGGGCCCGCGAGGTGCCCATCTACGTCCTCGTCTTCACCCGCCCCGAGCTTCTCGACATCCGACCGGGATTCGGCACCGGCCGCAACCGCTCGACCCTGCGGATCGACCCTCTGGACGCCACCGCCATGGGGGAGGTGGTGGACGCTCTCGTTCCCGGGATGCCCGCCGACGCCCGGGCGACGATCACGGGTCGGGCCCAGGGGATCCCGTTGTTCGCGGTGGAGACCGTCCGCTCGCTCGTCGACCGCGACATCGTCGTGCCGCACGAGGGTGTCTACCGGCTGGTCGGTGACATCGGTGAGCTGTCCGTGCCCGACAGTCTGCATGGCTTGTTGTCGGCCCGCCTCGACGCGCTCGACACCGAGCTCCGCGCCTTGGTGGCGACGGCGGCTGTCATCGGCGGCAACTTCCCCGCGACCGCTGTCGTCGCCGTGTCGACCCAACCCGAGCAGCAGGTGCTGGACGGGTTGGAGGAGCTGTTGCGTCGTGAGGTCTTGAGCATCTCGGCCGACCCCCTCTCGCCCCAGGTCGGCGAGTACCGGTTCTCGCAGGACCTCTTGCGGCAGGTCGCGTACGAGACGCTGTCGCGGCGTGACCGCAAGGCGCTGCACCTCGCGGTGGCCGAGCACCTTCGCCGGGTGTTCCCGGGCGACGGTGACGAGATGTCCGACGCCGTGGCTCACCACTACCTGGACGCCATGGATGCGGTTCCGGAGGCGACCGATGTCGCGGACATCCGCGCGCAGGCGATCGCGATGCTGACCCGCGGCGGTGACCGGGCCCGGCGCTCCGGCTCCGCAGGGGCAGCCGCGACGGCGTACGCCAAGGCCGCCGACCTGACCTCCGTCCCTGACGACGAGGCCGCCCTGGAAGGCGCCGCCGACCTCTACGAGCGCGCATCGCGGGCGGCTCAGACTGGGGCGGACTACACCACGTCGGTGGCGTACGCCGACCAGGCAGCAGCCTTGTACCAGGGACTGGGTCGAGTTCGGGACGAGGCCCGCGCCAAAGCCTCTGCAGGCGTTGCGCTGCTGCTCGCCGGCCGGTTCACCGAGGCAGGCGTCCGGCTGACCCCGGCTCTCGAGGTGCTGACTCCCGAACCGGACGCCGACACAGTTCGGGCTCTCGGGTCGCTCGCCGCACTGGAGGCCCTCGCGGGCGGTCCGGACGCCGATCGGCTGTCGGCCGAGGCGCTCGAGCTCGGACAGGCGCTCGAGGTGAGCCGGAGTGACCTGGCGGAGCTGTTCAGCGTGCGGGGTCTGGCACACCGCACCGCCGACCGCTACGAACAGGCCGTCGCGGCGTACTACCACGCCGCTCGGCTGTCCGAGTCCGCCGGCGACTTCGAGAACCGGTCACGCGCCTTCCTGAACATCTCCGACGTGCTCGCGGCCAGCGACCCCAAGGCAGCCGCTGAGGCCGCTCGGGAGGCGATCGCCGACGCCCGCCGGTTCGGCGCCCGCGCGTATGTCGAGGTCGCCTCGATCAACCTGGCCTCCGCCCTCCTCGACACCGGGGACTGGGACGAGGCCCAGCGGGTGTTGAAAGACACCGCGGAGCTGGACTTGCTGGAAGGAAATCTCACCGGCTGCTTGTCGGCGATGGTCGCCGCGCTGCGCGGTGAGGTCACCGAGCCCGTTGGTCTCGACGCGATGCGCGAGAGCGAGGATCCACAGAACCGGGCGGCAGCATGGACGACTGAGGCACACATCGCAGCCGCTCGCGGAGACCTTCAGACGGTCGTCGTCCATGCCCGCGAAGTGCTCGACCTGGTGCCGGTTCTCGGCATTCGCGTCGAGTTCGTCCGCTGGACGTGGCCGTTGGCCGTCCGGGCGGCGTACCAGCTCAAGGACCGAGCCGCCGAGGACGAGTTCCTCGCCGCCATCGACGCGCACCCGGTCGGCCACCTGGCACCTGTGGTCCGCGCCGAGCGAGACCTGCTCATGGCGCGACGACTGGCGGACGACGGGGAGGACGCGGGCGCCGACTTCGAGGCCGCCATCGCCGCGCTGCGCCGGGTGGCCAGCCCGCACAACACCGCGCACGGCCTCCTCGACCAGGCTTCGTACCTGTTCCGCCGCGGTGACACCGTCCAGGCGACGGCCCTCGTCGACGCGGTCCGGGCCACCGCGGAACGGCTGCGCGCCGAGCCGCTGCTCGCGCGGGCCGAGCAGGTCACCGCCGACGCCCTGGACAGGGAATCCGGCGCAGCCGTCGAGCGTTGAACTCCACGTCGGGCGTCTGATTCGTCGGGCTCGCGAGGTTCGGGTTCGCGGCTGACGCCGTCAGACGGGTACAGTGGCGGGCGATGAGTCGGGTGATCCCGGTCCGCACGTGTGTGGGCTGTCGGGAACGCGCGACGAAGTCCGACCTCGTCCGCCTGGTCGCGGTGGTCGACGGCTCCTCGTGGTCCGTCGTCCCCGACCTCACCGGACGGATGTCCGGGCGGGGCGCTCACCTGCATCCCTCCCAGACCTGCCTCGAACTCGCCGTACGGCGTCGAGCGCTGCCGAGGGCCTTGCGGCTCGAGGGAGCGGTCGACATCACCGCCGTCCAGACCGAGATCGCAGCACGGAGGCCGACCGGCTCGACCGCACCACCCGCACCATCAGAAACACCCGCACAACCAGGGCCGCCGTCCACACGGGGCGACGACCACAGACCAACGAAAGCGGAGCAGTAGCTCATGACATCTCGATGAGAACTCACCGATGAGCATGTCAGTCAACTGACGGTCCGCGCCCTTCTCGGGGCGGGACCACCCGAGAAGGAGAATTGTGGCTAAAGCCAGAGTCCACGAACTCGCCAAAGAGTTCGGCGTGCCGAGCAAGGACGTCCTTGCGGCACTGAAAGACATGGGGGAGTTCGTCAAGTCGGCTTCCTCGACGGTGGAGGCGCCTGTCGCCCGCCGTCTCGAAGAGCTCCACGGTGACGCCTGGAAGAAGGCCGCCGAGGAGAAGGCCGCGAAGAAGGCGGCCAAGCAGGCTCCTGCCAAGAAGGCAGCCGCCGACAACGGGGCGCCCGCCGCGGAGGCCCCGGCCGAAGTCGTGACCGACACGCCTGTCGAGGCGTCCGGCGGACCGGCCATCACCGACGACGTCCCAGCGGCGCCGGAGACGTTCGAACCTGCCGAGACCCCGGCCGCACCGCGTCCGTCGGCTCCCTCGGTCGAGTCCGCACCGTCCCGGCCCGCGCCCGAGGCGCCGGCCGCTTCCGCGACCCCGGAGGCTCCTACCGACGGTGACGCGCCGGCCGAGTCGGCTGCCACGCCGACACCGCGTCCGGCACCCAAGCCCGGCACACCACGTCCGGGCAACAACCCGTTCTCTTCCACCCAGGGCATGCAGCGACGCACCGGACCCGGCCAGGGCCGCCCGGCTGCGCGTGGCGACCGTCCGGACGGCGCGTCCGGCGCGCCTCGTCCCGGTGGCGTCCCCGGCGCTCCGCGCCCCAACCCGGCGATGATGCCGCGGCAGTCCGCGGTCACCGGCCCCGGTGCGCCGGCCCGCGGTGGCTCGTGGTGGTCCCGCCGGTGGTCCCGGTGGCCGTGGCGCTCCGCGTGGCGGTGGTGGCACCGGTGCTCCGGCCCGTGGTGGCCAGCGCGGCGGCTTCGGCGGCGGTCCCGGTGGTGGCGGCGGCGGTATGCCGATCGGCGGCGGTGGCCGTCCCGGCGGCCGCAACCAGCGCGGCCAGACCCAGGGTGCCTTCGGACGCCCCGGCGGCCCGTCGCGTCGTGGCCGCAAGTCGAAGCGCGCACGTCGCCAGGAATACGAGCAGATGCAGGCCCCGACGACCGGTGGTGTGCGCGTCCGCAAGGGTGACGGCGAGACCGTCCGCCTCTCGCGTGGTGCGTCGCTGACCGACTTCGCCGACAAGGTCGGCGTCGACGCAGCGTCGCTGGTGCAGGTCCTGTTCCACCTCGGTGAGATGGTGACCGCGACCCAGTCCGTCAACGACGAGACGCTGCAGATCCTCGGTGAGGAGCTCAACTACAACATCGAGGTCGTCTCGCCCGAGGACGAGGACAAGGAGCTGCTGGACTCGTTCAACATCGAGTTCGGCGAGGACGAGGGCAGCGAGGAAGAGCTCGTGTCACGTCCGCCGGTCGTCACCGTCATGGGTCACGTCGACCACGGAAAGACCAAGCTCCTCGACGCCATCCGCGACGCCAACGTCGTGTCGGACGAGGCCGGTGGCATCACCCAGCACATCGGTGCCTACCAGGTCGCGACCGAGGTCGACGGCGCAGAGCGCAAGCTGACCTTCATCGACACGCCCGGTCACGAGGCCTTCACCGCCATGCGTATGCGTGGCGCCCAGGCCACCGACATCGCGGTGCTCGTGGTGGCGGCCGACGACGGCGTCATGCCGCAGACGATCGAGGCGCTCAACCACGCCAAGGCGGCCGACGTGCCGATCGTGGTGGCGGTCAACAAGATCGACAAGCCCGAGTCCGACCCGTCCAAGGTGCGCGGTCAGCTGACCGAGTACGGGCTGGTGCCGGAGGAGTACGGCGGCGACGTCATGTTCGTCGACGTGTCGGCCAAGTCCCACCTCAACATCGACGGCCTGCTCGAGTCCCTCGTGCTGACCGCCGACGCGGCGCTGGACCTGCGGGCCAACCCCGACCAGGATGCCCAGGGTCTCGTCATCGAGGCGCACCTCGACCGTGGCCGCGGCCCGGTGTCGACCGTGCTCGTGCAGCGCGGAACGCTCCGCGTCGGCGACTCGGTCGTGGCCGGTCCGGCATACGGCCGGGTCCGCGCCATGCTCGACGAGCACGGCGAGAACGTCCAAGAGGCCGACCCGAGCCGTCCGGTCATGCTGCTCGGCCTGACCGCCGTCCCCGGTGCCGGTGACAACTTCATCGTCGTCTCCGACGACCGGGTGGCACGTCAGATCGCCGAGAAGCGCGACGCTCGTGAGCGGGCCGCGATGCTCGCCAAGAGCACCGGACGCCGCACGCTCGAGGACTTCATGTCCAGCATGGAGAAGGGCGAGAGCGAAGAGCTCCTGCTCATCCTCAAGGGTGACGTCTCCGGTTCGGTCGAGGCGCTCGAGGACGCGCTCGCCAAGATCGACGTCGGTGGCGACGAGGTCCGGCTGCGGGTCATCGACCGCGGTGTCGGTGCCATCACCGAGACCAACGTCATGCTCGCCGCTGCGTCGAACGCCGTGATCATCGGCTTCAACGTCCGGCCGCAGGGCAAGGCCACCGAGGTCGCCGACCGCGAGGGCGTCGACATCCGCTACTACTCCGTGATCTACCAGGCGATCGACGAGATCGAGGCTGCTCTGAAGGGCATGCTCAAGCCTGAGTTCGAGGAGCAGCAGCTCGGGACGGCGGAGATCCGCGAGATCTTCCGCTCGTCCAAGGTCGGCAACATCGCCGGTTGCATGGTGACCTCCGGGCTCATCCGCCGCAACGCGAAGGCGCGGTTGCTGCGCGACGGCACCGTCGTCGCCGACAACCTCGACATCTCGTCGCTGCGTCGCGAGAAGGACGACGCGACCGAGGTTCGCGACGGCTTCGAGTGCGGTATCACGCTCGCCGGCTACAACGACATCAAGATCGGCGATGTCATCGAGACGTTCGAGCTCAAGGAGATCCCGCGCGGCTGACCGCGCAGTCGTGGCCGGTCACCCCGGTGACCGGCCACGACACTCCTCCTGCTCGTACGTGCTCGGCTCCACCGTCCCGCGGCGCGGGACCTGACCAACCAGGGAGACCCGATGAGCTCCGGCCGCGTACGCAAGGTCGCCGACCGTATTCGCGTGATCGTCGCGGAGATGCTCGAACGACGCATCAAGGACGCGCGGTTGGGGTTCGTGACCGTGACCGACGTCCGCGTCACGGGAGACACCCAGCACGCCTCGATCTTCTACACGGTGCTCGGCGACGACCAGCAGCGAGTGGCGTCGGGGGCCGCGTTGGAGAGCGCGAAGGGACTGATCCGCTCCGAGGTCGGCAAGCAGCTCGGCATGCGACACACCCCGACGCTCGAGTTCATCCTCGACGCGCTGCCCGAGTCCGCCGCGCACATCGACGACCTGCTCGCCAAGGCCCGGCAGAGCGACGCCGAGGTCGCTGCGGCGGCCGCTTCGGCGTCGTACGCCGGGGAGGCCGATCCCTACCGTCGCCCGGCTGACGACGCCGACGACGAGGACGGCGACGACCGGAGCGACTCGGCTTGAGCCATCCGGCACCCGAGGGCCTGCTCGTCGTGGACAAGCCCGCGGAGTGGACCTCGCACGACGTGGTCGCGCGCGTCCGCCGGCTCGCCGGAACTCGCAAGGTCGGCCACGCCGGCACCCTCGACCCGATGGCCACCGGCGTCCTGCTGCTCGGCATCGGACGCGCCACCCGCCTGCTCGGCCACCTGGCGCTCGCCGACAAGAGCTACGACGCCACCATCCGGCTGGGACAGGCCACCACGACCGACGACGCCGAGGGCGAGGTCCTCTCGACGACCGACGCCGGCGCGCTGACCCGCGACGAGGTCGACCGCGCAGCGGAGCCGCTACGCGGCGACATCCTGCAGGTGCCGTCGAAGGTCTCGGCGATCAAGATCGACGGCCAACGGGCCTACAAGCGCGTCCGGTCCGGCGAGGACGTCACGATCCCGGCACGACCGGTGCACGTGGAGCGCCTCGACATCACGGACGTGCGTGCGGTCGGTGCCTTCGTCGACGTCGACGTGCACGTGGACTGCTCCACCGGGACCTACATCCGGGCGCTCGCGCGCGACCTGGGCGACGCGCTGGAGGTCGGCGGTCACCTGACGATGCTGCGCCGGACGCGGGTCGGTTCCGTCGGCGAGCAGCGGGCACACCGGCTGGACGAGCTGGCCGAGCTCGCCTCGGACGACCTGCCCTACCTGACGCTGGACGAGGCAGCCCGGATGTTCTTCGACTGGCACGTCGTGGAGGAAGACCAGGTCGCGGCGGTGCGGAACGGTCGCGCCGTGCACGTCCGGCTCCGCCCGGACACGGCCGAGGCCGCAGTCGACCCGGTCGCCGTGCTGGCTCCGGACGGCACGTTCCTGGCGCTCTACGAGCAGCACGGCCCGGTCGCCAAGGCGGTCGCTGTGTTCGCGCCCGCCTAGGACGCCCGTCTCTCCGGCGCGCCGACGCACATGGGAGAGTTTTCCTGGACCGATGCGCCGGGCAAAGGCCCCGGTCCGCCGAGACGATGGAGGAACGCAGCACGTGCAGGTGTGGCATGACGTGTCCGAGGTCGAGTCGGGCATGCTCAGCGGTGACCGGACCGTGGTCACGATCGGCAACTTCGACGGGGTCCACCTGGGCCACCGTCACGTGATCGCGCGTGCCCACGAGGTCGCCGCCGAGCTCGGTGGCCTTCCGGTGGTCGCGGTGACGTTCGACCCGCACCCGCTGAGCGTGATCGTGCCGGACCAGGCGCCTCAACCCCTGATGTCGCTGGAGCGTCGGCTGGCACTCCTCGCCGACGCCGGTGCCGACGCGACGCTCGTGCTGAGCTTCACGAAGGAGCTGGCAGCCGTCACGGCCGAGGACTTCGTGACGTCGTACCTGCTCGACGGGCTGCACGCGGCGGCAGTCGTGGTCGGTGAGAACTTCCATTTCGGCAACCGCGCGCTCGGTGACGTCGACCTGCTCCGGCGGATGTGCGGCGAACGTGACGTCCGGGTCGAGGGACTTCCGCTGGACGGGGACGGGCGCGACCAGGTGTGGTCGTCGTCGTACATCCGTCGCTGTCTCGCCGAGGGCGACGTCGCGGCTGCGGCCGAGGCGCTCGGACGTCCCTTCGCGATCCGGGGGTATGTCGTCAAGGGCGACCAACGCGGGCGCGAGCTCGGCTACCCGACGGCGAACGTCCCGGTCGCGACCTCCCGGACCGCGGTCCCGGCGGACGGCGTGTACGCCGGCTGGCTGCGCCGGCTGGACGAGCCGGACGGCTCCTACCTGCCGGCGGCGATCTCGGTCGGCACCAACCCGACCTTCGACGGCACCGACCGGCGGGTGGAGTCCTACGTGCTCGACCGTGACGACCTGGAGCTCTACGGCGTGATCGTCGAGGTGGCGTTCACGGAGCGACTGCGGGGGATGGTGCGCTTCGACGCGGTCGACGACCTGCTCGTGCAGATGGCCGACGACGTGGATCGTGCCCGCGCGCTGCTCACCACGCCGCCCGACGTGCCGCGCGGCTGACAGCCGTTTCCCGGCGCGAGGACGGACGAATCCCGGACGAAGGGTGGTGTCTGCAGCGCTTCGAGCGCAGACTGGAACCACCTGCTCTCGATCGGGGTGATGACCGTGCCACGTTCGACGCTTCCGGATGGCGTCCCCGTGCTCTCGCGTGGGAAGCACCGCAACCCTCGCCGCGGCGCGTGCTTCATGGAGTTCGCCTCCTGGCTGGCGGGTGAGCGCTTCTCCGACCATCCCGCCTGCACCCATCCGCTGCTGGCGACCGTGGCGCGCGGCGTCAACGACAACCTGACCGATGCCGGACGGCAGCGGATCGTCCGGTTGATCAGCGAGGTCGTCGGCGTCAACGGGGACGACCCACTCGTCGACGTGACGATCACTGTCCGGGCTGCCGCGATGGCGATCACCGAGGCGCCCTTCGACCAGCAGAAGGCGCTGGCCGTCGGGTTGCTGCGCTGTGAGGCCGAGCTCGACGCGATGCACGACCCGCGCACCGCTGAGCTGATCCCGCTGATCGAGTCCGCGTTGGCGTTCTGCCCGCAGGCGACCACGTGGGCGCAGCACTTCGTGGCGCGCCCGTGGAGCGGCGGCAACGACTTCGGCCGTGCCCGCTCGCACATCGTCCGGGTCGCCGTCGCCAGCCTGTCCGCGGCGCGCGGTTCCGACGACCTGCTGTGCGAGCTGCTCGAGCTCTGCATCGACGACGCCCGCTCGATCCTCGACGTGCCGATGGTCGAGGCGCCCGCCGAGTGGGCGCACGCCACCGTCAGCTGATCTCGACAGGCTCGATCACCGAAGCGACGGGCCGAGCAGGCGCTAGCCTGACCGCCATGCCCGAGGCCACCGACCGCGCCACGACCATCCGTGAGGCGGAGCAGTGGTTCGAACGTCAGGGTCTGCCGTACTTCGTGCCGTCCAACGCCGAGCGCGTGCGGTCGGCGCTGAGCAAGTCGCGGATGATCCCGGTCGCCACCGTCGCCCTGCTGCTCGGAGCGGTCGCGGGACTGGGAACCGGACTCGGCTCGGGCGACGTCTCCAACGGGATCCTGGTCGGCGCGATCACCGTCGGGATCGTGATGACCCTCTACGGACTCGTCTCGCTCCACCTCAAGCCGATCATCTGGTGGGCCTCCAACCGCACGTTCGGCAGCCTCGGCTGGCTGTTCCCGCTGATCACCCGCGCGCTGCCGCTGCTGCTGCTGTTCATCACGTTCCTGTTCATCAACACCGAGGTCTGGCAGGTGTGCAGCGCGCTCGACCGCGGGCTGCTCTGGTTGACCGTGCTGCTGTTCGCGGCGATCGCGGTCGTCTTCCTGCTCGTGCGGCTGCCGGAGGAGGTGCGGCGGGTCAGCGACGAGGCAGAGGGGGACCGGCTCGTCCAGCTCTGCGAGAAGACTCCGGTCGCCGCTGCCGCGCGCGAGGTGACCGGAGAGGCCGCCCTGCCGGAGCTGACGCGTCTGCAACAGGCGAACCTCGTCCTGGTGCTGCTGTTCTCCCAGGCGCTGCAGGTGCTGCTGCTGTCGTTCTCGGTGTTCATGTTCTTCATCGTGTTCGGCAAGGTGGCGATCAGTGACACCGTCATCGAGTCGTGGGTGGGCGAGCCGCCCGAGGCCCTGCCGTCGCTCGACTGGCTGCCGATCAGCAACCAGCTCTTCCAGGTCGCGGTGTTCCTCGCGGCCTTCTCCGGGCTCTACTTCACGGTGTACGCCGTGACCGACCAGACCTACCGCGACCAGTTCTTCACGTCGGTGTCGAAGGAGCTCGAGCGCGCGATCGGCGTCCAGACCGTCTACCGGGCGCTCACCCGGTTGCGCTGAGCGGGCTTGCGCGGGATCCACCGCGGGACGTCTCGGCAGTACGCCACGTAGTCGTCGCCGAACTGATCCCGCAAGGTCGGCTCCTCGTAGGCGATGACGAACGACGCCATCACCAGGAAAGCCACGGCGGCGTACACGACCAGCCAACCGCTGACGAACCACGCGGCCTGGCCCAGGATGGCGGCGACGACCGCGACGTACATCGGGTTGCGCACCCACCGGTAGGTCCCCGCCGTGACGAGGGTCGCCGTGGGCACCGGTGGCGCCGGGCTCCCGCCGGCGCGGGCGAAGCGGACGAACTCCGCCGTCACGAGCGCCGCCGCTCCGAGGGCCAGCAACAGACCGGCCCAGCGCAGCGGGTCGAGCCATCCCGGGTGGTCGGCGACGTGCCAGCGGGTGACGAGCCAGGGCACCAGTCCGGCGACCAGGCCCGGTGCGAGGACGAGGTGAACGGCGCTCGCGAGCCAGGGCACGACCTGCCGCCGGGGTGCGTGGTCGCTCATCGTGACACAGCCTCCATCGACTCGGCACACGCCTTCAGCGTGAGCAGCTGCTTGCGCATCATCACCAGGTCGCCCCATCCCAGCAACGTCCGGCGCAAACGTGCAAGTGAGGATCCACCGGACACGACCATGCAGCAGACGAGACGGCTACGGCGGTCGTCGAGCCGATCGACCTGGTAGGTCACGGCGACATCGCCGAACAGCCGGGTGGGACCCGGCTCCATCACGGCGGTCACCTGCCTCCCGGGCTCGAACGAGACGAGCCGGAAGATCACGCAGAAGCCTTGCCCGACCGCGAGGTCCTCGAGACCCGGGACGAGGGTGCGTGGGCTGCGCCGCCCTCGGTTGTCGATCCAGTCATAGCTGTACGGCGCGACGCGGAGCTGGCAGAGCCACCGGAACACGGTGGCATCGTCGGCCTCGACGGTCACGGCGCGCACGTAGCGCTTGGCGTCGAGCGGGGCGACGGCGTCCACGGCATAGGGCGCGACCTCCTCCGGCGGCGTCGTGTTCCAGAACTGCGGCAGTCTGCCCATTTTCCCTCCCATGCCGTCTCCATACGCAACCGTATGGAACGAACATACGCTAGCGTATGGAAGATGTCGAGACTGAGCCGTGAGGACTGGGCACGCGCCGCCCTGACCGCGATCGCGGAAGGCGGGGTCTCGGCGGTCTCCGTCGAACGCCTTGCTGCCCGCCTGGGCGCCACCAAGGGCAGCTTCTACTGGCACTTCTCGGCGCGGGAGGAGCTGGTGGCCGCAGCGCTCGAGCTCTGGGAGCAGCGCAGCACCACCGAGGTCATCCTCGACATGCGAGGCCGGTGGCGGGTCGCCGCAGGAGCGGCTGCGGCGCCTCTTCGGGCGCGTCTTCGAAGCCCAGACACTGACCGGCGTCGACGTCTCGCTGCTCTCGCACAGCGACGAGCCGGCGATCGCCGAGGTGCTGTTCCGCGTCACCGAGACGCGGCTCGACTACATCACGCGACTGCTCCGCGGGTGCGGGCTGACGCCGGCCGCGGCCCGACGCCGGGCGGTGTTCGCCTACAGCGCGTTCATCGGGCACCTGCACCTGGGCCGGGGGACGCCGGAGCTGCTCACGCGCAACGTCGGTTCGATCCCGCGCTACGCCGACGAGCTGATCGACACGTTGGTGGCGCCGACACGGTGACCGACCTGACCGCCGCGGATTGCGGGAAGAGTGCTGGTCTGGAGGTCGCCGAAGCCACACCTTTCCCGCAAAGGCCGGAGGGCAGTCGTCACTGGTGGCGGGCCCGGCCCCACGGTGTGCGCGGACGCTCGTACGGGACGCCGTCGACCGCGACGTCGACGCGCTCGTTGTAGAACGCGACCATGCCTGCGACGTCGCCCGCGTCGTGCAGCGGCTCCTCGTAGACCCAGGCGATGGAGTCACCGTCGTCGGCGTAGGTCGCGGTCAGGTGGTCGGCGTGACCCTTGTAGGCACACGTGGTCTTGTGGTCGCTCGGCTCGAGCAGGTCCTGGCTGATGTCCTCGCGCGGGAAGTAGAAGCGCGGCGGCAACGACGTCTCGGTGAGGATCATCGCCCGGTCGGAGCTCGCCAGGGTGCGGCCCTCGAGGGCCACCTCGACCCGCCGGCTCGACCGCCGGACGTCGATGCGGTGGAAGGGGTCGCGCGGGTGGCCGACCGACTCGGTCTCCTCCTCCCACCACCGGAACGGCACGAAGTCGAGGAAGACCAGGTGAGCCAGCTCGGGTTCGTCGGGCCGGAAGGCAGCTCCGGGCGCGGTGGCGCCTCCGGCGGTCCGGACGTCGAACGGCGTACCGGGGGTGGAGTGGTGGGTGAAGGGAACGGCCGGGGTGAGCACCGGCGGCCCGTCACCGATGGCCGACGTGGTCGCCGGCGCGTCGTCGGGTGCAGCAGCCGGTTCCAGCGTCGCAGATCAGGTCGTCGACCGGGGCGGCGTACACCGGCACCACACGCTTGGGCTCCCAGATGATCATCCCGGCCGTGGAGTCGACGACCAGCTCGTCGCCGAGCCGGGCTCGTAGCCGGGTCTGGAGCGGGTGGAAGCGCAGTTCGCCGAACGCCGAGAAGATGTGCCGCATCATGGGGAGCGCCATGGTCTGAGGATGCGCGGCTTCCCACCGGTCGTCAACGCTCGCGATTGCGGGAAGCTGGCTGTCGACACGCCGTCCCCACCAGCCAACTTCCCGCAATTCGCGGGAGGGAGCGGGCCGAGGGGGATTTGGAGGGGGCGGGGGTGCGCCGATACCCTGGGTACGCCGTGAAACGGCCGCGGAAACCGATGTGCCCGGGTGAACAGGCCCCGGCGCGCCGCGCAGCAAGCCCCCGAAGGGAGATCGCGTGTCACTGGACGCTGCGACCAAGAAGCAGATCATCGACGAGTACGCCACCGGTGACGGTGACACCGGCTCGCCGGAGGTGCAGGTGGCCCTGTTGAGCCGCCGGATCTCCGACCTCACGGAGCACCTCAAGGAGCACAAGCACGACCACCACAGCCGTCGTGGCCTGCTCCTCCTCGTAGGCCAGCGCCGCCGTCTTCTCAACTACCTGCAGAAGACCGAGATCCAGCGCTACCGCTCGATCATCGAGCGCCTCGGCCTGCGCCGATAGCCAACGCCGGAGCGGCCTCCCGCGCATCATGGGGACGGCCGCTTCGTCGCATCACGGCGCGTCTGTCGCCCACCCGCGCAGCCGGACCGTGCCAACTGAATAGAGTTCACGCAGCAACACCTGCAACACCTGACGGATGCCTCCCACACGGGGAGACATCACCACTAGTGACGTCACGCGCTGACGTTCGCGAACGCGAGGACGCCGGTCCTCGGTAGTGGCTCTCGGGCACCCCGCTCACCACGAGCAGGCGGTCCCCGCAAGCCTCGATCGAAGACCGGCCTCGACGACAGCGACCGCGCAGCGGCGTCCACGCCACAGCCATCCGCCTCGTCTGGCCGCGTGCCAGCGGCGTTCGGCGTGTGCGTCACACGTTCGAGAAAGGACTCCCATGACGGGATCCGACCCCCACACCGTAGAGACCGTGATCGACAACGGTGCTCACGGCAAGCGCACCATCCGGTTCGAGACCGGACAGCTCGCCCGCCAGGCCGCCGGCTCCGCCGTCGCCTACATCGACGAAGAGACCATGCTGCTGTCGGCCACCACCGCCGGCAAGCACCCCAAGGACCACTTCGACTTCTTCCCGCTGACGGTCGACGTCGAGGAGCGGATGTACGCCGCCGGACGTATCCCCGGCTCGTTCTTCCGCCGCGAGGGCCGTCCCTCCGAGGACGCCATCCTCACCTGCCGCCTGATCGACCGGCCGCTGCGCCCGTCGTTCGTGTCCGGCCTCCGCAACGAGGTGCAGGTCGTCATCACCGTGATGGCGCTGCACCCCGACACGGCGTACGACGTCCTGGCCATCAACGCGGCCTCGCTGTCCACGCAGCTGTCCGGCCTGCCCTTCAGCGGCCCGATCGGAGCGACCCGCGTCGCGCTGATCGACGGTGACTGGGTGGCCTTCCCGACTCACAGCCAGCTCGAGGACGCCGTCTTCGACATGGTCGTGGCCGGCCGCGTCACCGAGAGCGGCGACGTCGCGATCATGATGGTCGAGGCCGAGTCCACCGAGGCGACCTGGGAGAAGGTCCAGAGCGGCACGCAGGCTCCGACCGAGGAGATCGTGGCCCAGGGCCTCGAGGCCTCCAAGGCCGTCATCAAGCAGCTCGTCGACGTGCAGCAGCAGCTCGCTGACATCGCCGCCAAGCCCGTGACGGAGTTCCCGCGCTTCCTCGACTACGAGGACGACGTCTTCTCCGCCGTCGAGTCCCAG
Organism: uncultured Actinomycetota bacterium; assembly: GCA_963737725.1. Lineage (GTDB taxonomy): Bacteria > Actinomycetota > Actinomycetes > Propionibacteriales > Nocardioidaceae > JANLYC01. The sequence goes on along the minus strand of CAVTTO010000008.1, from coordinate 165,959 downwards.
GTCTCCGGTGACCTGGCCCAGGCGCTGACCGTGGGCGACAAGCTCGAGCGCGAAGGTCGCCTCGACGAGCTCAAGGCCGGCGTTCTCGAGCAGCTCGGCGAGCAGTTCGAGGGCCGCGAGAAGGAGCTCGGTGCCGCGTTCCGGTCGCTGACCAAGAAGCTCGTGCGCGAGCGCGTGCTCCGCGACCAGGTCCGCATCGACGGCCGTGGTCTGACCGACATCCGCACCCTGTCGGCCGAGGTCGGCGTGGTGCCCCGCGTGCACGGCTCGGCGCTGTTCGAGCGCGGCGAGACCCAGATCCTGGGCATCACCACGCTCAACATGCTGTCGCTGGAGCAGAAGCTCGACACGCTCTCCCCGGAGACGACGCGGCGCTACATGCACAACTACAACTTCCCGCCGTACTCCACCGGTGAGACCGGTCGGGTGGGCTCGCCCAAGCGCCGCGAGATCGGCCACGGTGCGCTCGCCGGCCGTGCGCTCATGCCGGTGCTGCCGACGCGCGAGGAGTTCCCGTACGCCATCCGCCAGGTCTCCGAGGCGCTCGGCTCCAACGGCTCCACCTCGATGGGCTCGGTCTGCGCGTCCACGATGGGTCTGCTCAACGCGGGTGTCCCGCTGCGGGCGCCGGTCGCGGGCATCGCGATGGGCCTCATCTCCGGTGAGGTCGAGGGCGAGACGAAGTACGTCACGCTGACCGACATCCTCGGCGCCGAGGACGCATTCGGCGACATGGACTTCAAGGTCGCCGGCACGCGGGAGTTCGTGACCGCGCTGCAGCTCGACACCAAGCTCGACGGCATCCCCGCCGAGGTCCTCGGTGCCGCGCTCAGCCAGGCACGTGACGCCCGGATGACGATCCTCGACGTGATGGCCGAGGCGATCGACGCGCCCGACGAGATGGCGCCGACCGCTCCGCGGATCCTCACGATGAAGGTCCCGGTCGACAAGATCGGTGAGGTGATCGGCCCCAAGGGCAAGGTCATCAACCAGATCCAGGACGACACCGGCGCGCAGATCAGCATCGAGGACGACGGCACGATCTACGTCGGCGCGGACAACGGCGAGGCCGCCGAGGCCGCGCGGGCGACGATCAACGCGATCGCCAACCCGCAGATGCCTGAGGTCGGCGAGCGTTACCTGGGCACGGTCGTGAAGACCACCGCCTTCGGCGCGTTCGTCTCCCTGCTCCCGGGCAAGGACGGGCTCCTTCACATCTCCAAGCTGCGCGCCCTCGCGGGTGGCAAGCGGGTCGAGAACGTCGAGGACGTCGTCTCCGTCGGACAGAAGCTCCAGGTCGAGATCGGCGAGATCGACGACCGCGGCAAGCTGTCGCTCGTCCCCGTCGTCGAGGACAGCGAGTCGGAGAAGTCCGACGCCTGATCGCACGACGACCATGCGATACCTCTCCGCCTCCGACCAGCCACTCGGGTCGACGCGGACGCTCCTGAAGGAGAACGCTGACGGCGGACCGTCGGGTGCCACGGCATCCACGGTCCGCCGTACCGTTCTGCCGGGCGGGCTCCGGGTCATCACCGAGACGATGCCCGGTGCGCGCTCGGCGACGCTCGGGCTCTGGACGAAGGTCGGCTCGCGGGACGAGTCGCGTTCGCTGTCCGGTGCGACGCACTTCCTCGAGCACCTGCTGTTCAAGGGCACCAAGCGGCGTACGGCGCTCGACATCTCGGCCGAGCTCGATGCCGTCGGGGGAGAGCTCAACGCCTTCACCGGCAAGGAGTACACCTGCTACCACGCGCGGGTGCTCGACGCCGACGTACCGCTGGCGATCGACGTCATCTGCGACATGGTCGCGTCGTCGCTGATCCCCGAGCACGAGGTGGTCGCCGAGCGCAACGTGATCCTCGAAGAGATCGCCATGCACGACGACGACCCCGACGACGTGGTGCACGACGCGTTCGTCGAGACGCTGTACGGCGGCGAGACGCCGCTCGGCCGGTCCATCACGGGCACGGTCGACTCGATCAACGCGCTCACGCGGCGTCAGATCACCGGCTACTACGCCCGCCGCTACACCGCTGACAACCTGGTCTTCGCCGCCGCTGGTGCGGTCGACCACAACCGCGTGGTCAGGCTCGTGCGGAAGGCCTTCGAGCAGGCAGGTGCGCTCGGTGACCCGGCCCGCACGCCGGCCGGACCACGGACGCCGGGCACGCCGATCAAGGCGTACGCCGGCCGGTCGCTGATCGAGCGTCCGATGGAGCAGTCGACGTTCGTGCTCGGCATGCCGTCCTTCGCCCGCAACGACCCGCGGCGCTTCGCGCTGGGTGTCGTCAACGCCGTGCTCGGCGGTGGCACCTCGTCGCGGCTGTTCCAGGAGGTCCGCGAGACGCGCGGCCTCGCCTACACGATCTACTCGTTCACCTCCCAGCACGTCGACGCCGGCTACTTCGCCGTCGCCGGCGGTTGCATGCCCAACAAGCTCCCCGAGGTGCTCGACATCTGCCGCGACGTGCTGGCGCGCGTCGTCGACGACGGGCTCACCGCTGAGGAGCTCACGCGCGGCAAGGGCCAGATGCGCGGCACCCTCGTGATGGGGCTGGAGGACTCCAGCGCGCGGATGACGCGGATCGGCAAGTCCGAGCTCGTCCCCGGCGGGCTGCTCGGCACCGACGAGACGCTCGCCCTGATCGACGCCGTGACGCTCGACGACGTGCGCGCCGCCGCCGCTGCCGTGCTGACCGGCGCCGAGACGCTCGCCGTCGTCGGCCCCGCCAAGGCCCTGTCCAAGCTCCCCTGACCCTCTCCCCGGTGGTGTTTGCCTCGGTACCGAGGCGGGCTGCTCGGTACCGAGGCAAATCCCGGTAGGGCGTGGAGCGTTGCCTAGGTCGCGGCGGCCGCTGCGGTTTCGGTTGTACGCCGGACGTGGTGGGATGGAACGGATGAAGCGTCGTCTCCCGAAGCCGGCCGATCTCGCCCCGCTGATCCGGTTCAAGAAGCCGGTCCTCAACCCGGTGCAGCGGCGACTCGCGAACGCCCACACCATCGAGGACCTGCGCCGGGTCGCCCAGCGCACGACCCCGCGCGCGGCCTTCGACTACACCGACGGCGCCGCCGAGCACGAGCTGTCCCTGTCGCGCGCCCGTCAGGCGTTCCGCGACGTCGAGCTGCACCCGGCGATCCTCCGCGACGTCTCGAAGGTCGACCTCGGCCGCGACGTGCTCGGGCGCCGCAGCGAGCTGCCCTTCGGCATCGCGCCGACCGGGTTCACCCGGCTCATGCACACCGAGGGCGAGATCGCGGGCGCCACGGCCGCAGGTGACGCCGGCATCCCGTACACGCTCTCGACGATGGGCACGACCTCGATCGAGGACGTGGCGGCGGCCAACCCCGACGGCCGCAACTGGTTCCAGCTCTACATGTGGAAGGACCGCGACCGGTCGATGGGCCTGGTCGAACGGGCCGCCGCAGCAGGCTTCGAGACCCTCGTCGTCACCGTCGACGTGCCGGTTGCCGGCGCTCGGATGCGCGACGTCCGCAACGGTATGACGATCCCGCCGACCCTCACCCCCCGGACCGTGGTCAACGCGATCCCGCGACCCGTCTGGTGGTACAACCTGTTCACCACCGAGCCGCTGACCTTCGCCTCGCTGGACTCGTGGGGCGGCACCGTCGCCGACCTGCTCGACGCCATGTTCGACCCCACGGTGACGTACGACGACCTGAGGTGGCTGCGCGAGCAGTGGACCGGGAAGCTCGTCGTCAAGGGCGTGCAGTCCGTCGACGACGCGCGCCGGGTCGCCGACTGCGGCGCGGACGGCGTCACGTTGTCCAACCACGGCGGCCGCCAGCTCGACCGTGCCCCGATCCCGTTCCATCTCCTGCCGGACGTCGTGTCGGCGCTGAGCGGTGGCCCGGAGGTCTACCTCGACACCGGCATCATGTCCGGCGCCGACGTCGTCGCAGCGGTCGCGCACGGTGCCCGCTTCACCTGGGTGGGCCGCGCCTACCTCTACGGCCTGATGGCCGGAGGCCGCCGCGGAGTCGACCGGGCGTTCGAGATCCTCACCGCGGAGATGACCCGGACGATGAAGCTCCTCGGCGTCTCCACCTTGGACGACCTCACGCCGGAGCACGTCGTCCAGCTCGAACGGTTGGCGCCCCGCCGTCGTACCTGACGAACACCCCAGATCGGACGTGACCCACCCTTCTCGGGTGACGTCGCTGCCCGATGCCGCTGCGTACACTCGCCGCGCAGACGACGCGCGGCCGGAGGGAGAGGTTGTGTCGCACGAGGTCCGGCCGACGTCGGACGAGCCGAAGGAATGGCTCGGCCTGACGCCGCGACGACGGCACGAGGTCGAGCGCGAGTTCATCGCCAACGCCCTCTACCTCGGCATCGTGCTGTACGTCACCCTCGCTGTGATCCCGCCCGACGACCTGCCCAGCGATCGCGACCTCGTGCTCCTCATCATCGGGACCGGCGCCGGGCTCGTCCTCGCGCACTGGTTCGCGTTCCATGTCGCGGCCTCGGCACTGTCCCCGAAGGGGCGCACGCACGAGAGCGAAACCGAGGAGGCCGGGGCCCAGGTGGCCGGTGGCGTCACGGTCGCCCTGATGGGTGCCCTGCCCTTCGCGTTCTTCGACGGCGAGACCGCCGTCCACGTCACCCAGTTCCTGCTCGGCGTCCTCCCCGCACTCGCCGGCTACGCGATCGGCCGTCGGCGGGGCTACTCGGTCCTGGTGAGCGCTCTCGTCGCGTTGGGCGTCCTCGCGATCGCCACGCTGATCACGATCCTCAAGGTCAACGTGGCGCATTGAGGCAGGCGCCGCCGGCGACGATAGAGTCGCGCCCGTGACCAAGGTGGGCGTGATCGGCGCGGCCGGCAAGATGGGCAGCCTGGCCTGTACGACGATCGAGCAGGCCGACGGCCTCGACCTCGTGGCTCGGGTCGACGAGGGCGACGCGCTGTCCGACCTGACCGACGCCGGTGTCGAGGTGGCCGTTGACTACACCCATCCGGGCGTGGTCATGGACCACGTCTCCTGGTGCATCGATCACGGCATCCACCTGGTGGTCGGCACGTCGGGCTTCACCGACGAGCGCCTGGCGGACGTGGAGCGGCAGCTCGGGCCCGATCCCTCGGTGGCCGTCCTGGTCGTGCCCAACTTCTCCATCGGCGCCGTGCTGATGATGAGGTTCGCCGCGGAGGCGGCACGCTTCTTCGAGTCGGCCGAGATCGTGGAGCTGCACCACCCGACCAAGAAGGACGCTCCGTCGGGCACCTCGATCCGTACGGCTCAGCTGATCGCCGCCGCACGGGCCGAGGCCGGGCTGGAGCCCATGCCCGACGCGACGGTCGACAACCCCGTCGGCGCACGCGGCGGCACCGTCGAGGGCGTCCCCGTGCACAGCGTGCGAGCCCGCGGCCTGGTGGCGCACCAGGAGGTCATCCTCGGCAACCTGGGGGAGACCCTCACGATCCGGCACGACATGCCCGACCGGATCGCGGCGATGCCGGCCCTGGTCACGGCCGTGCAGGCCGTGGTGGACATGCGTGGGCTGGTGGTCGGACTCGAACGGGTCCTGGGCCTGCCCGACTGAGGCATCGACGCAGCGTCGCGGACGCGATGCCAGCTCGACGGGGCCTGGTTAACCATCCGCCTCTGGCTAACCAGGCAACCTCCCGGCGCGAGGGTCTGCCTGGTGGGGCGGTCAGACGGCGAGCCGGATCAGCGCCGTCGTCACCGCCGCCACCGCGACGACGACGAGGAACGGCGCCTTGAGCAGCAGCGCGACGAAGCCGGCGCCGACTCCGAAGACCCGGGCGTCGACGGTCAGCGCCTCGCCGGTCGAGAACGTCTGAACGGCGACCAAGGCCCCCAGCAGGGCCACCGGGATCAGGTCGGCGATCCGGCGTACGAGCGGACGGTCGAGGATCCGGTCCGGCACGGACAGGCCGGCGAGCTTCAGCGCGTAGCAACCGAAGCCGGTGATCAGGATCGCGGCCCACATCAGGACACGCCCCGTTCCGCGAGATCGCCGTCGCGGTCAGGATCACCCTCGGCCGGCTCCGCGTCCTCCGGTGAGGTCAGCGCGGCCAGCACGGCGACGCCGGCTGCCGCGATGATCGGGATACCGGGCCGGGTGAACGGCACCAGCGAGAGCGCGAGCGCGGCCGCGCCCAGGGCGGTGAGGCGGGTCCGCACCGTGGTGAGGCGGGGCCAGAGCAGGGCGAGGAATGCCGCCGGCACCGCGGCGTCGAGCCCGTACTTGCGGGTGTCGCCGATCTCGTTGCCCGCGAGCGCGCCGATCAGGGTCGCGAGGTTCCAGAGCACGAAGACGGCCCAGCCGGCGGCGAAGAACCCCAGCCGGGCGTCCTTCGGGTCCTTGGCCTTGAGCGTCATCGCGGTCGACTCGTCGATCACCAGCTGAGCGGCACCGACCCTCCGCACGCCGCTCAGACCGAGCATGGACGCGAGCTTGAGCCCGTAGAGCGCGTTGCGCGTGCCCAGCATCAGCGCGGTCGCCGACGCCGAGACGGGTGCGCCCCCGGACGCGATCACCCCCACCAGCGCGAACTGGGAGGCTCCGGTGAAGATCAGCAGGCTCATCACGCAGGTCTGCAGCACGCTGAACCCGGACGTCACCGCGATCGCGCCGAAGGAGACCCCGTACGCACCGCTCGCGATGCCGACCCCGATCGAGTCCGCCACGAGGCGGCGCTGCTCGACGTTCAGGGAGGTGCGCACAACAGGACCGTACCTCGTGTTGAGTCCTGACACGCCTCGGAGGCGCAACCGTCCACGATCCGGTTGTCGCCGTCGCGTCCTACGATCGTGGTCATGCGTTCGCCGACCCCTGCAGCGGTCTGCCGTGGCTGACGCCGACGACGTACGCCGGATCGCGTCCTCCCTGCCCGACGTGGAGGAGATCGACAGCGACGGCTTCGACTTCCGGGTCGGCAACAAGGGCTTCGTCTGGTCCTATCCCGAGCGGCGTCCCGGCAAGCCGCGCGTGATCCGGGTCGACATCGCCGTGCTCTTCGTGGGTGACGAGGCCGAGAAGCAGGCGCTGCTCCTCGGCGAGCCCGAGCTCTTCTTCAGCACGCCCGGCTACGACGGCTGGCCCCTCGTCATGCTCCGGCTCGAGACGGTCGGCGTCGATCGGCTCGAGGAGCTGATCACCGACGCCTGGCAGATGCGCGCGCCGGTGCGACCATCGCCACCGGGAGTCGCCCAGAACGGGTGAGGGGCCGGCGCTCGCCGGTGATGGAGCATGTGGACATCACCGAGCGGAGGAGGCCACATGCTGTTGGTGCCGAGACAGCTGAGGCGTGCGGGGCTGACCGGGGACGTGCCCTACTACGGCGGCAGGTTCACCCCGGCCCAGGCCTACGCGGCGTCGCATCCCTCGTCGCCTCACGCTCCGGCGCCGCCGCCGAGCGGCTCGCTGGGTCGGACCGTGGTCCCGGAGGCCGCCAAGCCGGCCAGGAGCCCGGAGGACACCCTCCGCACGCTCGAGCGACTGCGCGACGAGGGCGTGATCACGCCGGAGGAGTACGACGACCTGCGATCGCGGACGGCGACGTGACCGGCCCGGTCCAGGTCCTGGTCGTCGGCTTCGAGCAACCGCACTTCTCGGGGGAGGTGCTGGCCGAGCTCACGCGGCTGCGCGCCGCCGGCATCGTCAACCTGCTCGACGTCCTCGTCGTCACGCGCGAGGCGGACGGTCATCTCGAGACCGTGACTCCGCCGCCTGGCGACCTTCCCGAGGACAGCGGACGGCTGGCCGCGGCGCTGCTCGGTGCACCGGACGGATCGGCGGACGGCGCTGCCTCGACGGCGGGCGCGGACGAGCACGCGCAGTGGTCGCTGGCCGACGCCGTCCCGATCGGCACCACCGCGGCCGTGGCGCTGATCGAGCACACCTGGGCCGAGCCCCTGCGCGCAGCCGTGGCGCGGTCAGGTGGTGCGCCACTCGAGGAGACGTGGTTGGCTCGGGAGGACTCCGAGCGGCTCGAGAGCCTGCTCGCCGACCACGCACAGGGCTGAAGGAAGAGGACACGTCGTGACGACGAAGGACGACTTCACCGAAGATGAGTGGACCCGGATCGTACGGGCGCCGTTCATCGCCGGCATGGCGATCTCGCTGGCAGACCCCGGCGGTCCGATCGAGGCCGCCAAGGAGACGATGGCGACGCTCAAGTCAGCCACCAACCCGCCGAGCCGCGAACAGCTGCTCGCCGAGGTCGCGCTGGAGATCCAGTCCATGACTCAGCAGCATCACAACCCGCTGAAGGGCTGGAAGCCCTCCAAGGAGGGTCCCGCTCCGGGTCAGCAGATCCTCGACGAGCTGCGCGCGGTGCACGAGGCGGTCGCCGCCAAGGCGACACCCGAGGAGACCGAGGCCTTCGGGCGCTGGATGGTCACCGCCGCGCAGGCGGCTGCGGATGCCGCCAAGGAGGGCGGCTTCATGGGGTTCCACGCCCAGCGGGTCAGTGAGCGCGAGCAGTCGATGCTCGACCAGATCGGCGAAGCCGTCTCGGCCTGATGGTCACGGTCCTGGCGACGGAGTCGCCGGGACCGGCTCAACAAGCCACGCGGGTCATGACGTGATGTCGGTGTGCAGGCGGACGGACTTCACCAGCACCGTGCCGTCACCGTGCAGGTCGAGCTCACGGTGCGCGCCGTCGGCCGCCCACCCCTGAGCGGTCAGGAACCCGCGCATCCGGTCATCGGCCGCCGTCACCCAGATCGTGGCGCGCCGGAACTTGTCCGAGCGCATCGTGTCGATCGCCGCGTGCAGCAGCCGTGAGCCGTGCCCGGCGTGCCGGTGATCCGGGTCGACGACGAGCTCGGTGATCTCGGCGTCCTCCGCAGGGTTGGCATCGCCGTCACTGGCTGGAGCCGTCGCCGCGAACCCGCGCACGGAGGCCCGCTCGAGTGCCACCAACACGCGCTCCCGCGCCTCGCGCGGTCGTGAGATCGCCTGGTGCCAGCGCGCCTCGAACGACGTCGACCGGCAGCTCGGCGAGCGTCTCGGCCGGGATCAGGCCGGCGTACCCCTCCTGCCAGCTGCGAACCTGCAGGCGCGCGACCGCCGAGGCGTCCTCGGCCCACGCCACGCGGACGCTGACGTCGGCGTGCGGACGCTGGCTGGGATCGCCGGGTGGGTGCTCGCTCACCCGGCGATTCTTCCAGCCCCGACAGCGGGCGTGACCCGCGGGCGTCGGCGACAGTACGCCGGCCTGGGTAGCGTGGCGGGATGCGCTACGTGGTCTACGGAGCAGGAGCCGTCGGCGGTGTCGTCGGAGCCCTGATGCATCGCGCCGGTCACGAGGTCGAGCTGATCGCACGAGGGCGCCACCTGGAGGCGATCCAGCGCGACGGGCTCAGGCTGGCGTCCCCGGCAGGCGAGTCGGTCGAGCAGATCCGGGCGGTCGGTGGGCCGGACGAGATCGACTGGCGGCACGACGACGTGGTCCTGCTCGCGGTCAAGAGCGACGCCACCCTCGACGCGGTGCGCGCGCTCGCCGCCGTCGCGCCGCCGTCGATCGCGGTCGTGTCGCTGCAGAACGGCGTGGCCAACGAAGGCACGATCCTGCGCTGGTTCGGCTGCGTGTACGGCGTCTGCGTGATGGCACCCACCGCGCACATCGAACCCGGGCTCGTCGAGGCGCACTGCCACCCGACCCCGGCGATCCTCGACATCGGCCGCTATCCCGACGGGGTGGACGTGACGGCGAGCGAGGTGGCGGCGGCCTTCGAGAAGGCCGGGATCGTCTCGGTGCCGCGTCCCGACATCATGCGCTGGAAGTACCGCAAGCTGATGATGAACCTCGGCAACGCCGTCCAGGCGCTCTGCGCTGCCGACGACGACCGAAACGAGCTGGTCGCGGTCATCCGCGCCGAGGGCGAGGCCGTTCTGACCGCGGCGGGGATCGACCCGATCAGCGAGGCGGACGACCGCGAGCGGCGCGGCGACATCCTGCAGATCGGTGACGTGCCGGGGCGTCCTCGCTCGGGCGGTTCGTCCTGGCAGAGCCTGGAGCGTGGGACCGGCGCGATCGAGACCGACTACCTCAACGGCGAGATCGTCTGGCTCGGCCGGCAGCACGCCATCGACACCCCCGCGAACGAGCTGGTCCGACGCGAGGCCGTGCGAGCCGCGCGCGAGCGCCGCCCGCCCAACACGGTCCGGGCGCGCGAGCTGCTCGACCGGCTCTGAGGTCGGCGACCGCCTCCGACGTCAGTCAGGGTCGGCGAGGAAGCCCGTGAGGAGGGCCGCCGTCTCGGCGGGACGCTCGAGCGCGGGCAGGTGGCCGGCCCAGCCGAGCTCGACCAGGTGGGCGTCAGGGATCTCCGCAGCCAGATGCCGCGCGATGTTCTGGAAATGGTCCATGTCCTGGCCGCCGAGCACGACGTAGGTCGGCACCTTGATGGCGGACAGGTCGGGGTCGACCTTGACGAGGGAGGGCGGGTCGTCCCACTCGTCGGCGGGGATCTGGATGTCGAACGCCTGCCGCTGCATCACGCGCACCAGCTCGCGCGCCTCGTCGTCGGCGTCCGGCCCGACCCAGGTCGCGACGTTGAGCGCGACGGCGCCGTCGAGGTCACCGGCTTCCAGGAGCCGCTCTTCCTCCTCCTCGAAGGCGTCCGCGGTGGGCGTGGGATCCACGCCCCCGTAGGCACCGCAGAGCAGGACCAGGGTGCCCACCCGGTCAGGGTGCTGGTCGGTCAGCTCGAGGGCGACCCGGCCCCCGAACGACGAGCCGACCACGGCGACCTGGTCCAGCCCGAGGTGGTCGAGCAGCGAAGCCAGCTCGTCGGCGTACGACACCGGCCCCGGGGTCAGTGGTGTGTCGCCGAAGCCCGCGAGGTCGGGCGCGATGACCCGGTGAGAGCGCTCGAGGACGTCGACCTGCCCGCGCCACATCCGCCGGTCACACACGCCGGAGTGCAGCAGCAGAACAGGAGAGCCGGACCCCACGTCGTCGTACGTCATCGTCACGTTCGCGAGCCTAGGGTGGGCATGCACGCGGTTGCGAACCATTTATCCCGAGGTGCTGGCGCTGGATGCGCCTCGTCTCAGACGTTGGCGGGCTGCTTGCTGTCCTCGCCCTCACCTTCACCCTCGGCCGGGGTGTCCTCGGCCGTGAGCGGCTTGGCGATGTTCTCCAGCGTCTCCTGCTCGGCATGGACACCGAGGAAGATGGCGATGATGCCGCCGACGACCATCAGGGCGGCTCCCAGGTAGTAGCCGGGAGCAATGCCCGTGATGTCACCCGACGCGGTGGCGTCGTCGATCAGGCTGCCGAAGTACAGGGGACCGCTGATGCCGCCGGCCGCGGTGCCGATCGCATAGAAGAAGGCGATGCACAGCGCTCGTGTCTCCATGGGAAACACCTCGCTGGCCGTGAGGTAGGCCGCACTGGCTCCGGCAGACGCGAAGAAGAAGATGACCATGCCGAAGATCGTCAGCTGGACCGCGCTGAGGTCTCCGAGCATGGCGCCGGCCACGGCCAGCAGGACGCCGGACACGATGTAGGTGCCGGCGATCATCTTGACGCGGCCGACCGTGTCGAACAGCGAGCCGAGCAGCAACGCGCCGAGGAAGTTGCTGGCCGCGAAGGCTGCGATGTACCAACCGGTCTGTTTCACGCCGAGGAACGTCGACAGGCTGTCGCCGTAGGTGAAGAAGAAGGCGTTGTAGAGAAACGCCTGCCCGATGAAGAGCGCCAGGCAGAGCACGGTCCGCTTGGGGTAGAGCGTGAAGACCGTCTTGGCGATGGTGACCAGGCTGATGGTCTTTCGTTGGCGGATCGTCAGGGTCTCCGACACGCTCGGCAGGTCCTTGCCGGTCTCGTGCTCGACGGTGTCCTCGATGCCGTGGACGATCTTCTCGGCATCGTCCTCGCGGCCGTGGATGAACAGCCAACGCGGGCTCTCGGGGACGTTCTTGCGCACGAACAGGATGCCGACGGCGAGGACGGCCCCGAGCCCGAAGGCAAGCCGCCAGGCCAGTTCCTGGTTGCTCACGATCGTGGGGTCGAGCAGCGGGATGGTGATGAGCGCCCCCGCCATGGCCCCCACCCAGAAGGAGCCGTTGATGGCGATGTCGATGCGACCCCGGTACTTGGCGGGAATCAGCTCGTCGATCGCGGAGTTGATCGCGGCGTACTCCCCGCCGATGCCGGCACCCGTGATGGCGCGACAGGCGAAGTACCAGGTCGGGTTCATGGAGAACGCGGTGAGCACCGTGCCGACGAGATAGACACCCAGGGTGATCAGGAACAGCTTCTTCCGACCGAACCGGTCGGTCAGCTGTCCGAAGAACAGGGCACCGATGCACGCACCTGCAACGTAGATGGCTCCAGCCTTGCCGATGTCGGAGCTGCTGAGGCCCAGGCCCGTGCTCGGTGACTTGAGGGCGTCCGACAACGAGCCGACGATCGTGACCTCGAGTCCGTCGAGGATCCACACGGTTCCCAGACCGATGACGATCATCCAGTGCCACTTGGCCCACGGAAGACGGTCCATCCGGGCCGGGATGTCGGTGGTGATCCGACCGGTTTCGACTCCTGACGCCATGGTGCTCTCCATCTGTCGGTACGACGCAGTCCGCTAGGACCGTTCGCCCCCGAGGTGAGGTCCGCCCCGTCAGGTACCCAGGTGGAGACGGGTCATGCGCCCGACTTCGACCTGAGTTGAGCCATTGCGCCCGTTGAGCCGGGTTGAGACGACGGATTCAGTCGAGCGGAAGGCCGAGAACGGCGTTTTCGACCACTTCGGCGAGCGCCGGATGGATCCAGTACTGCCTCCGACCCATGTCACGCGCCGAGAGGCCGAAGCTCATCGCCTGGACGATCGGCTGGATCAGGCTGGAGGCGTCCGCGCCGAGCAGGTGAGCGCCGAGGATCTGTCCGGACGACGGGTCGGCCAGCACCTTCACGAAGCCGGTGGTGTCCTCCATCGCCCAGCCGTAGGCGACGTCGCCGTACCGCTGGGTCTTGGCGACGTACGCCGTGCCGGCCTCGACCAGCTCGCGCTCGGTCTTGCCGACGGAGGCAACCTGCGGGTCGCTGAACACCGCGTGCGGGACGAACCGGTGGTCGGCCTTCTCCATCGCGTCCGGGTGCGTGAGGTTGTACTGGACGATCCGCGCCTCGTGGTTGGCGACGTGCTTGAGCTCCCACTCGCTCGACACGTCACCGAGCGCGAAGACGCCGTCGGCCGTGGTGCGCTGGTAGTCGTCGACCACGATCCGCCCGTCGTCGTGGACCTCGATGCCGGCAGCGTCGAGGCCGAGCCGGTCGGAGTTCGAGACGCGTCCGACGGCGATGAGGACCATCTCGGCGTCGATGTGGCCGTCCGGGTCGCCGTCGGCGTTCTCGACGTGCAGCCGCACGCCGTCGGGAGTTCGCTCGATCGCCGTCGCCGTCCGCTCCGTCCGGACGTCCCAACGGCTCGAGGCGAGGGCCGTGAAGGCGGCGGACACGTCGTCGTCCTCGTGCCGGAGCAGGTGCTCGGTGTACGCCACGATCGAGACGCGGGTGCCGAAGGCCGAGAAGATGTGGGCCATCTCTGCGGCGATCACACCGCCACCGACGATCACCATCGACGTGGGCAGATCGTCGACGCGCATCACGGTGTCGGAGGTGTGCTTGCGATCGCTCGGGATGTCGTCGAGACCGTCGATCTCCGGGATGATCGGTCGACCACCTGCGGCGATCACGATCTGGTCGGCGGTGAGCTCGGTGCCGGACGCCAGTCGGAGCCGGCGCGGTCCGACGAACTCCACGTGCTCGGAGTACAGCGTGGTGTTGGGGCCGTGCGCGCGATAGTCGCGACCGGACTCCGACATCGGGTCGAGCCGCCCGAAGATCCGGTCGCGGATGTCCGGCCAGCGCACCTTGTCGACGTGGGCGTCGATACCGAACCGGGCGCTGTCCTCCGTGCGCTGGGCGAGCTCGGCGGCGTACACGAGCATCTTGGTCGGGATGCAGCCGACGTTGCTGCACGTGCCCCCGAACGTCGACTCCTCGACGATGCCGATGTCGAGGTGGCGCAGAGACTTGTCCGCGATCGAGTTGCCCGATCCGGTCCCGATGATGATCAGGTCATGGTGCGGCATGCGCTCTATGGTGCCTGAGTACGCCGCGAGCGCATCCAGGCGACCACGATCACGGCGTACGACGCGAGCGCCGCGACGGCCGCCACCGCCAGCAGCGACATCCGGAGCCACCCCATCTCGCCGAGCGGTTGGGACCGGAAGCTCTGCGACGCGATGACGGCCATCGACCCGAGCACGGCAGCCGCCGTGGTCCAGACGAGCCGGCGGCGCCACACCTCGGGGACCGCCGTCATCGCCAGCAGGGCAGCCGGGATCGTCACGAGGACGAGGCCGTGGATGCCGATGGCATGCAGGAGGACGAGGTCGCCGCCATCGGTGTCAGGGCGGAGCAGCACGTACTCGTGGCCGACCTGGGCCGGCGTGGGACCGAGGTAGCCCGTCTGCGGCTCCCCGAAGGCGGAACCGAACTGGCCGTTCCAGATGCCGCTCATGTTCGAGATCATGACGAAGCCGATCACGCAGCCGATCAGCATCACGACGACGCCGAGCCGGACGCCGAGCAGCAGGCTCCCGGGAGTCTCGTCGGACGCGCGGGTGCGCAGCGACGAGACGAGCAGCACGACCATCCCGACCAGGAAGACACCGGCGGTGCCCGCGGCGCCCCCGCGCATCAGGATCGCGTCGAACGTCGTCGTGAAGTTGTAGTGGCTCGGCACCCCTCGCCAGGCCTGGATGGCCATCACCGTCGTCTCGGCGAAGCCGAACAGCAGCACCGACCCCGCGACGATCGCCTCGCGGACCCGTCCCATCGCGACGTGCGGCAGCACGAGGGCCACCGCCCAGCAGGCCAGCCAGCCTGTCTCGGCGAAGTCGGCCGGCTTGCGCAGCGACACCGGGCCGGTGACGTCGCCGCCGGTGACGACCAGCGCGACGACGTGGAACACCATCGTCGCGAGCAGCACCCAGCCTCCGAGGAACAGGGCGGTCTGCCAGGTCAGCGGCCGAGGGGAGCGGATGGCCTGAGTCGGCGTGGTCGGGACGATGGAGGTGCTGGGTGCGAGCGTGGTCATCAGGTTCCTCAGGTCGAGACGTTGGTGCGCAGCCGCTCGAGCATCGACTCGAGCTCGGCGACCTCGGCGTCGGAGAAGCCGGCGCGCAGCCGCTGGTCGAAGGCGCCGGCCGCCGCACGCATCCGGTGGAAGGCCGCCTCCCCGGCTTCGGTGAGCTGGACGACGTGGGTCCGGCGGTCTGTCTCGTGCCGCCGGCGGGTGATGAGCCCGTTGCGTTCCATGCCGTCGAGGTGATGGCTCAAGGTCGCGCCGCGGATGCCGGCGAAGTCGGCGATCTGCTGCTGGGTGGCGGTGGGCTCGCGCTTGAGGGCGATCGCGACCAGCCAGCTGGGCAGGGTCCCGCCGGCGCTGACCAGCGCTTCGTCGAAGGCGCGGCTGACCGCCTTGGCGGTGGTGGCCAGCGCCAGGCCCAACGGTGTCCGGGTGGGTCGAGGCATGCGTCCGACACTAATAGTCGTTAGACATCTAATCAATAGAGGTCTAACAAGTCAGTGCTCGTCGTCGTAGCCCTTCACGTCACGTCGAGGAGCTCGCAGCCGCCACGACTCGACCACGAGCTCGCTCAGCTCGTCGACGCCGACCTCCGCGAGCCGGACGAGGACCAGGGCGTGCCCGTCGTAGTGCGGCTCGGTGAAGAACACCTTCGGGTCGGACCCGATCAGCGCGTGCTTGTCCTCCTCCGACGGCACGTAGAGGACGACGGCGTCCACGTCCTCGCGGTGGTAGGCGAAGCCTCGCGGCTTGGTGCGGAACGACGCGGCACCGCCGTACGACGCCCGCTCCTCGGCGCCTGGGAGCGACAACGCGATCCGGCGTACGTCGTCGATCGTGGCCATGCGGGCAGTGTGTCAGGCACCGGTCAGGTCGAGCGTCCAGGTCTGACCGACCAGGTCGTGCCCGAAGCTGTGGTGCGCGCGCTTCGTCGGTGAGAGCGAAGCCGGCGGCCGAGTAGATCCGGCGCGCCGATGTCAGGACGTCGTTCGTCCACAACGTCATCCGCCGGTAACCGGCCTCGCGGGCGAAGGCGACGCACTCGTCGACCAGCCGCGCACCGAGTCCGTGACCACGAGCGGCCGGGTCGACGAGCAGGATGCGCAGCTGCGCCGTGTCGTCGTCGCCGCGCACGCAGAACACGCAACCCACCCGGCGGCCGTCGAGCTCCGCCACCCACGCAGCCTCCCGCGCCGGGTCCGCCTCGGCTGCGTAGTCCGCCACGATCCTGGCCACCAGGGCCTCGAAGGATGCGTCCCAGTCGAACTCCTCCGCGTACTGCTCGCCGTGGGCCATCACGACCCAGCCGAGGTCGCCGGGTCGACCCAGCGGTCGGATCGTCGCTGACTCCGCCACGGGCACCTCCGACACGTCGCCCCGCGTATAACTGACACGACTGTTTCAGTGATGTCAGACTAGCCAGGTGACGTCCGAGCAGGCAACTCCGTCCGCGCGCAAGTCCGAGCTCCTGGAGAAGACCTACGCCTACGTGCTGGAGAACGGCCTCAGCGACCTCTCGCTACGTCCACTCGCGCACCAGATCGGCTCGAGCCCACGGGTCTTGCTCTTCTGCTTCGGGAGCAAGGACGGGCTCGTCCGGGCGGTCCTCGGACGCGCGCGCGTCGACGAGCTCGCGCTCATCGAGGCCTTGGAGCGGACGGGTCTCGATCGAGGCGACGAAGACCCCGGTTTGGAAGCGGTCTGCGCCGTCGTGTGGGGCTGGTTGTCCGACCCGCGCCATCGACCTGTGCTCTGTCTGTGGGTCGAGGCGTACGCGCGGTCGCTGAGCGATCCCGAGGGGCCATGGTCCGACTGGGCTGCCGACTCGGTGCGGGACTGGCTGGACGTGTTGGCGGCCCACCAGCCGGTGCGCAGACGTCGTACCGCGGCCGGCCTCGCCGAGCGCACCCGCGCGCTTGCCCTGCTGCGCGGTGGTCTGCTCGACCTGCTGGCGACGGGGGACCGACGTCGCGTCACGAAGGCGCTGGTGCCGGTTCAGCCGAAGCGGTAGACGTCGCGCGCCCGGTAGGTCTCGCCTGGACGCAGCACGGTCGAGGGAAAGCTCGGTTGGTTGGGGGAGTCGGGGAAGTGCTGCGGCTCCAGGCAGAACGCATCGGTCTGCCGGTACGCCGTCCCGTCCCGGCCGACCACGCTGCCGTCGAGGTAGTTGGCTGTGTAGAACTGGACTCCCGGGCGGTCGGTCCACAGCTCGAGCGAGCGTCCCGTCGTCGGTTCGTCGACGCGCACCGCCAGCCGCGTCGTGGCCGATCCGTCGAGGACGTAGGTGTGGTCGAAGCCGTGCGCGCGCACCAGCTGCTCGTGCCCTGCCCGGAGGCCGACGCCGATCGGCGCGCCGCGGCGCAGGTCGAACGGGGTGTCGTCGACCGACAGCCGCTCACCGGTGGGGATCGACCGCTCGTCGATCGGCAGGATCGCGTCGGCCTCGATCCGGACCACGTGGTTCTCGACGGAGCCGCCTCCGGCCAGGTTGAAGTACGTGTGGTTCGTCAGGTTGACCACCGTCGGGGCGGTCGTCGTGGCGACGTACTCCACCACGAGGTCGGCATCCTCGACGCGGTAGGTCACCGTGACGTCGAGGTCGCCGGGAAAGCCCATCTCTCCGTCGGGGCTGACCCGCCGCATCCGCACCTCGGCGTCCGACCCGACCTCCGCCTCCCACAGTGCGGCATCGAAGCCGCGTCGCCCGCCGTGCAGCGTGGTGACGGGCGCTGTCGGCGGGCTCGTTCGTCGAGACCTCGAACGTGCGGTCGTCCAGGACGAACCGCCCGCCGGCGATCCGGTTCGCGTAGCGCCCGACGCAGGCGCCGAGGTAGCTGTGGTCCTTCTCGTACGCCGCCAGGTCGGCCAGTCCCAGCGCCACCTCGCCGAGCTCGCCCGCCGAGTCCGGGGCGGACACCGAGACGATCCGGGCGCCGTAGGTGACGGCCTCGACCCGAAGACGCGGGCTGCTCAGGGTGATCCGGTCGACGCTCTCTCCGGACCCGAGTGTCCCGTAAGGCTGCCGGGTGGCGGTGTGGTCGGTGCGCGCGTCCTCCATGGCTCGATCCAACCAGTCCTCCGCGCCGCCACCTAGGCTCGTCGGCATGGACCGGCACCCGGACCCCGCCAGCCACGACCTCCTCCCGTTGCCGGCAGGGTCGTACTACGAACGGCTCGGTCCCTCGTCGTACACCTCGACGGCAGCCACCCAGAGTCCCTGGCAGCTCGACCTCCAGCACGGTGGTCCTCCCGCGGCGCTGCTCACGCGCTCGATCGAGGAGTCCGTGGCCGACCAGCCGCTGACGGTCGGCAAGGTCGAGGTCGACTTCCTCGGCCCGATCCCGCAGGGACGGTGCGCGATCACCGTCGACGTGCTCCGTCCGGGTCGTCAGGTGCGGCAGGTGCAGGCGCTGATGTCCTTCCCGGACCACGGCGACCGGCCGGTCGTCGCTGCGCGAGCGTGGCTGTTCTCGGCCGAGGCCGAGCGCGCACCGGCCACGTCGACGCAGGCCCTCGCGCCGCCGCTCCCGGGTCCGCAGCCGCAGCGGTTCTTCGACGGCCTCGACCCGAGCTGGGGCTACGGGCCTTCGATCGAGTGGCGTTTCGTGGCCGGAAGCTTCCACGAGGTCGGCGGTGCCCAGGTCTGGGCACGCGTACGGGTGCCGCTGGTCCGTGACGAGCCGACGTCGGACCTTCAGCGGATGCTCGTGGTCGCGGACTCGACCAACGGGATCAGCGCCGCACTGCCGATGGACCAGTGGCTGTCCATCCCGCCGTCGCTCACCGTCGTCATACGCCGCCCGCCGGTCGGCGAGTGGTTCATGCTCGACGCGCAGACGTCGATCGAGGCGCAGGGCACCGGTGTCGCGCGATCGACGATCGTGGACGAGCACGGCACCTGCGCGCACGTGCTTCAGCCGCTCCTCATCGCCCCGATCCCGCCGCGTGGCTGACCCGTTGCCGACGGGTGGATTGGCGCGCTCAGATTCGATCGGATTGGCTCTGTGACAGGTCCAATCGTGCCCGTAGCGTTGACCTCTGAGCCACAACGGAACACCACGGAACACGACCACATCTCACCCGCTCGAGGAGACGACGATGACCGCACGCATGGACCTGTCCGCCACCGCCCCCGCGGCGTACAAGGCGATGATCGCGCTGGACAGCCGCTCGCTGCAGGGACCTCTGCCCACCACACTGCTCGACCTGGTCAAGCTGCGCGCGAGCCAGATCAACGGCTGCGCCTACTGCGTCGACTCCCACTCGGCCGACCTGCGCGCCGCGGGCGAGTCCGAGTCGCGGATCGCGGGCGTCGCCGCCTGGCAGGAAGGACCGTTCTTCACCGCCGACGAGCGGGCCGCGCTCGCGCTCACCGAGACGATGACGCGGCTCAGCGAGGGTGGTGACCGCGTGCCGACCGACACCTGGGACCAGGCGCACAAGGCGTTCGGCGACGAGGGGATGGGTCAGCTCGTCATGGTGATCACGACGATCAACGCCTGGAACCGGATCAGTGTCGCGACCCGGATGGTCCCGGAGTCGTACGCCGACTGAGGCGGGCTCTCGGCCGAGGCGTTCAGCCGACCAGCCGGACCGACCAGGGCCGCACCTCGACCTCGAGGAACCCGCCCGCCACCGACGCGTCGTCGGTCCGGACCAGCTGGTCGACGTCGACGTCGTCGTGCTCCGGCAGGGCGCGGACGATGGCCATGCCCTCGCCGCGCTCCTCGCTGATCGGGCCGGCCGCCACCAGCAGCCCGCGCTCGCGCAGCCGCTCCAGGAACGCGAAGTGCTCCGCGAACGACGGGTGGGCGAAGATGGACTCGCCGTCAGGCAGCGCCGGACCCGGCGTGTGCACGAGGGCGAACCAGCGTCCGGTGTCGACGTCGGCGTCCGTGGGCGTCGCGGTGAGGCTCGCGGCGTAGCCCGCCAGCACGCCGGACCAACCCTGGGCGTACTCGGCGGCGGCCGCGGCAGGCGCCTCCGTGCGCTCCCACCCGGAGTGCACGAGCCGGACGAGCGTCCCGTCGTCGAGCCCCTCGAACGTGATCGTGATGTCCGTCGACCGGCTCCCGTCGCGACCGGGATGCCAGGACAGGGACAGCGAGCTCGGCGGATCCCACGCCGTCACCTCGGCCCAGACCGACGACTGGTCGCCGAGCCGCTCGACGATCGCGTCGCCCTCGAAGGCGACCATCGCGTCGCCGCCGAAGACGGAGTGGTGGGCGAGCGGCCACCACCGGTCGATGTGCGCGGTGAAGAGCGCGAACGCCGTCTCCGGGCTCGCGCTGACCATCACCTCGCGCCGGAGCGGCGGGACCGGCCGCTGGTCGGGCTGGCCGGCCTTGGTGGTCGGACTGGGGAGTGGAATCGGTCGAGAGCGTCATGGCTTCTCCTCGCTGGCATCGGGGTTCTCGTGTTGCTCGACGTAGGCCGCGAAGGCGCCGAGCGTGTCGTCCCAGGTCTCGGTGAGCCAGCGTTGGAGCGGTGCGAGGCCGGCCGGTGCGACGGCGTACAGGTTGCGGGTCCCACGCGAGCGGTGTTCGACGAGGCCTGCGCCCTCGAGGACCTTGAGGTGCTTGCTCACGGCAGGGCGTCCGATGGGGAGCTCGGACGCGATCTGGTTGACCGGGCGAGCGCCGTCGCGCAACAGCTCGAGCATCCGGCGTCGCATGGGGTGTCCCAGGGCGTCGAACGCGGCATCGAAGGCCTCGGCGGCTGATTGGTTACTCATGAGCAACCGTTACTCTAGAGCAACCAAGCAACGCTGACAAGGGTCAGTTGTTCGGGTCGCCCTCGGGGTCGAGGTCGTAGGGGTCGAGGTCGTAGGAGCGGTCCTCGTGGTGCATCAGGTCCGGGCCAGTCCGGGTCGGTCGCCTCGGCCTGCTCGAACATCTGCTTGATCAGCTGCCGCGCCTCCTCGACCTTGCCCTCGGAGGCGAGCGCCGTCGCCTCGACGTAGGTCTGGAGGTAGCCGAGCTCGAGTCCGAGCGCCTCACGGGTCGCGTGCATCGCCTCGATCACGCCGGGCACACCGCTCTGCCCGTGCTCGGGCGCGTACAGGGTGAACCGCTCGTGCTCGTAGACGATCTTCCAACCCTCGATCGGTACGTCGACGGCGTTGGTCTTCCCGGGCACGCAGCGGCCGGGGTACGCGCACTGGCCGTTGAACAGCAGATAGACCGGGCCGTCCTTCGGCATCTCGTCGAGCTGGCTGGGCAGGTAGGCCATCGTCTTGACGTACGGCGTGTCGCCCATGTAGCGCCAGTTGCCGAGGAAGGGCTGCCGCGAGGTCCCGACGGGCGTCGGCCTGTCGTAGAGGACGATCGCGTCGTCCGGCACCTGCGAGGTGATCACACCCGAGATCACACCGAAGTCCGGCGCCGCGTCCTTGCGCACGACGGTGGCGGTGTCAGGCAGCTGGCTGACGAAGGCAGCCGCCAGCAGGACGCCGACGCCCCAGCCGGATGCGACGGTCGGTGTCGGTCCGCTCGACGACGGTGGCCAGAGCAGCCACCACGAGGATGAACGGGAGCAGGAAGAAGGACGCCGCCCGGGCGCGGTAAGGGCAGCGCGTCGAACGACAGCGCGTTGAAGAAGTGGTACGCCACCGCGAACGCGATCGGCGCGGCGAGCAGCGGCCAGAACATCGGCCAGCTCGCCGAGCGTGCGGCGAGCGCGCGGCAGGGCCACGACGGCGACCAGGACGAGCAGCGTGAGCGGCCACCAGGGGAACGAGTCCGCCATGAGCGGGAAGAACCAGGTGAAGACCTCGTGCACCCCGTCGGGGAACCGGTTGATGACGTCTGACGCGTCGGTCGAGAAGTACTGGTTGGCGCTCTCGGCCAGCGAGAAGTACTGGGTCAGGCCGACGGTCAGCACGGCCGCGCCGGTGATGACGGTGACCGGAAGATACTGCCGGACGGTCAGGTGGCCGCGTCGGTGGTACCACCACATGGTCGCTGCGGTGATGACGAGAAAGACGGTCGGCTCCGGCACCCGGATGAGCGGGAGGAGCACGCTGCTGATCGCGGCGAGCCACAGCCAGCGTTGCCGGCCGTCCTGCAACCACGCGGTGATGGCGTACGCCGCCACGATCATGAGCAGCATGGGCAGTGCGTACGGCCGCGTGTAGGCGCTGTAGCGGATCATCAGGGGAGCGGTGGCCAGCACGAGCACCGCGAACGCGCCGGCGTAGCGCAGGCCGAAGCGGCGCAGCAGCAGGCTCATCACGATCAGCGACGCGATCCCCGACAGCACCGGCACCAGGCGGTCCTGGAGCTGTCCCTCCCCGAACAGGTGGTGGAAGAGCGCCCCGAGCAGGGGATCGATCGGCGGTTGCCGGGTGGCGCCGGTGATCGTGCCGAGGTCGGAGCTGCCATAGGGCGCGATCTGTTGCAGCTCGTCGTAGCTGAACGGCTGACGGATGGCCGCGGCGACGATGAGCACCGATCCGACGAGGACGGCGCCGATGTAGCAGAGGGTCGCTCCGGCCGGCCACCGTCGCGTCGCGACGGTGTCGGGCGGGTCGGCGACAGCCGACTCGCGTGCCAGAGCTGTGCATGACCATCCCATCGTCTGCGGCGCGGTGCGAAGTCCATTCCTACCGGATAACGCTGAGGAGTTCGTGAACGGTTGGGTGGCCGAGGTGACGCGCGTCTCGCCGACGAGGGCAGGTCAGGCCCTTCGCATGGCCAAATGCCATCGACGGCTGCCCTGCGGCTGACTAGCGTCGATGACGTGCCCACCGTTCCCGACGCGCACGTCCTCGGCGAGTCCGACATCTCCGACCTGGTCGCGCTCGTCACCGCCTGCCGCGCCCACTCGGCCCCGCACGCGTTCCCGGCGGCCATCGACGTCGACTGGCTGCTGGCCGAGCCCGAGTCGCGGGCTGCGGCACGGTGCTGGCGCGACGAGCGTGGGGCGCTGGTCGCCTTCGCGATGGCGCAGCAGGCGTTCGGCAACGTGCTGTTCGACGTGCACCCGCGCGCGCGTGCGTCGATCACCGAGGCGGTCGTGGAGACGGTGCTCGCGGTGCTGGCCGAGTCCGACGCCACGAGCGCTGACACGCCGCTCGAGTCCGACGACCCGTGGCGGCATGACGTGCTGCTGGCGCGAGGCTTCGTGCCGACCGGCGACGACGTGGTCCACCTGCGCAACGACGACCTGACGGCGTACGTCGTGGATGAGCCGCCCGACGACGTGACCGTGACGAGCAACGCCGACGACCTCGACGGCTACGTCTCCGCCCATCGCGCCGCATTCAGCACGACCTACCTGACCCGCGCGCGGCGCGAGGCGTGGTCGCTGACGGAGGGCTACGACCCGGCGTACGACCTCGCCGTCCACGTCGACGGTGAGCTGGCGGCGTTCGCCGTCACCTATCTGCGCGGCAGCGAGGCGGAGGTCGGCGTGGTCGGGGTCGTGCCGGCCTATCGAGGTCGTGGCCTGGCCCGGCTCGCGATCGGCCTGGTGCTGGGCCGCGTGGTCGCCGCGGGCGCGACCTCGGCGTGGCTCTCCACGTCGTCGACGAACGTCGCGATGCTGGCGGTGGCCGAGTCCTGCGGCTTCCACGAGTTCCGGCGTACGACGTGGTGGCGCCGCTCGCTCTGAAGTGCTCGCCCGCTCGGAGCAGGTCAGGCGAGCAGAGGCGTTCCGGCGTACAACCGCTGGACGATCAGGCTGAACACGCCGTTGTCGTCCTCGTCGTCCTCGCCCCAGTACATGCCGTGGCAGGTGAAGCCCTGGAACTCGAACAGGTTGTTCCAGTGGCTCGATGGTCATCGATGGTGTCGGACGGCCTCGCCGCGCACGCGACGTCTGCTGCGGTACGAGCTCGCGTCGAGAGGAGCCACTGCGACGCGCGGGTCCTCCGCCAGGGTCGACGGACCGTCCGGCGACCCGTGACCCGGCGCTCCGGCGAGTGCGGTCGACCGTCCCGGTGACGCGCCCGAGGTCGTCGAGTCGTTCAGCGACGGGACGACGCGGCTCCGGCAGTGGACGTCCGGCATCGTGGGCGTCTGCGTCGTGGGATTGATCGTGCTGATGATCGCGTGGCAACAGCCTCGACGAGGCACTCGCTGGGGTTGGTTCTGGGTCATGATCACCGGCGAGTGGCCTGGGCACGATCGTCTACCTCCTGCGCGAAGCGCCCGGAATCGCGCCGCGACCGCGATGCCCCAACCGGCGGCCCGCCAGACACGCGTGCCATTGCCGGACGGCACGACTCGCGACCGATTCGGCGGGGTCCTGGGCTTCGTCGTTGCGTTGCTCGTCAGCGGCGCGCTGAGCGTCCTGATTCAGTTCGGCGATGCTGACGGTCCTGACTTCGGCACCCAGGACGTGCGCTGGTCGGTCGTCGGGCCCGACGGCGAGGTCACGCACATCGTCTGGTCTGCTGCCGACTGACGCACCCCACACCGGGTCGGGTCTCTCTGACCTGTTGTTCCGTTGTACGCCGGTATGTCAACACCGCTCAGGCGTTATGTGGTGTTCACGACACGTTAATTACGGCGACGTCCGGACGCACCGGTGATTGACTGTCCTGTGGTCAGCAGACCTGCGAGGGATGGGACGACCCGGCAGGAATGTCGGTGGGCTCCGCCAGGATGCTGACGTCGCCAGCGACGTGTCCCGTCGTGGCAGACCGAAGGCTTGAGCACCAGACCCGACCGAGCAAAGGAGTCACTGTGTCCGACTCGACCGTGCCGGCTGAGCAGAACCACGAACGTTCCGAAGCGGGAGCCAACCACCCCGATCCGATGCGGTGGTGGATTCTCACGGTGCTCGCGATCGCGCAGCTGATGATCGTCCTCGATGCCTCGATCGTGAACATCGCGCTGCCGTCGGCCCAGGAAGACCTCGGCATCAGCGACGCCGACCGGCAGTGGATCGTCACGGCCTACACCCTGGCGTTCGGTGGTCTGCTCCTGCTGGGCGGCCGGATCGCCGACTACACCGGCCGCAAGCGGACCTTCATCATCGGCCTGCTCGGCTTCGCCGGCGCATCCGCGCTCGGTGGGCTCGCCGGCAACCAGGAGCTCCTGTTCGCGGCGCGAGCCCTGCAGGGCGCCTTCGCCGCTCTCCTGGCCCCGTCGTCATTGGCCATCGTGACCACGACCTTCACCGAGCCGAAGGAGCGGGCCAAGGCGTTCGGTGTCTTCGGTGCGCTCTCGGGCGGTGGCGCCGCCATCGGTCTGATCGTCGGCGGCATCCTGACCGAGTACGCCTCCTGGCGATGGTGCCTGGGCGTCAACGTGCCCCTCGCATTGCTGACCGCCGCCCTGGCGATCCCGATCGTGCACGAGAGCAAGGCCTCCGGCGACACTCGCTACGACATCCCCGGCGCGGTGTTGGCCACGCTTGGCTTCGCGTCACTGGTCTACGGCTTCACCGAGGCCGCCAGGCTGAAGAATCCGGACGACCCGACGGACTACACCGTGCTGGGCTGGACCGCCTCCTCGACGATGACCTTCCTGGTCATCGGCGTCGTGCTGTTGGTCGCCTTCGTGGTCTGGGAGCTCCGCGCGAAGAATCCGTTGCTGCCCATGCGCGTGGTGCTCGACCGCAACCGCGGCGGGTCCTATTTGATCTTCTTCCTGGTCGGTGCCGGGCTGTTCGCGATGTTCCTGTTCCTGACCTACTACTTCCAGATCAACCTGGGCTACAGCCCACTGAAGGCCGGCTTCGCGTTCCTGCCGTTCAGCGTCGGCATCATCTTGACGGCTGGCGTGGTTGCTCAGGTGCTGCCGAAGGTCGGGCCACGTCCACTGATGATCCTGGGTCTCGGCATGGCCGTGGTCGGCATGCTGCTGCTGACGCGGGTCACCCAGGACTCGTCGTACTGGACGCACGTCTTCCCGGCCGAGGTGCTGATGAGCATCGGGATGGCGAACGTGTTCATCCCGGCCGCGAGCACCGCCCTGGTCGGTGTCGGTCATCACGACGCCGGTGTCGCCAGCGCGGTGCTCAACACGGCCCAGTGGATCGGCGGCTCGCTGGGCACGGCGCTGCTCAACACGCTGTTCGCCGGCGCGGTGACGGCGTACTTCACCGACCACCCGATCACCGACCCGACGCAAGGGGCGGCGACGACGCTGCTGGCGTTGCTGCACGGCTACCACGTGGCCTTCTTCTGGGGAGCGATGTTGTTGTTCGCCGGCTTCCTGGTGGCTGTCTTCGTGGTCAACGCCAAGAAGGACGACGTCCCGACGACGCAGACATGATCGCCGCCTGACGGCTGGCCACGCTGTGAAGATCCGACGTCTGCGTCGCTCCGGCGACGTGGGCGTCGGATCGTTCACGTATGGACGTGACTCTCCGTGAGGTGTTAAGTCGAGGGCGACAACCGTATTCGAGTCGCACTCACGAGTCCGCGGTGTGCGCACCACGTGAGCGCGGGAAGGGGGACCCATGACCCGGCGAGCAGGTCGGTCACGATGACCGGCGCGTTCACGCACGGTTCCGAGAGCATCTTCATCGAGGGCGAGGGTCTGATCTCGACCCAGCTCGGCGGACGCACCGGCGACGAGGCCGATCCCGTCACCGAGTCCGAGACGCCGCGGCCCACTGCGGCGAAGGCGCTGCCGGCGGGGGAGGCCCCACCGTTCCGGTTCTCCCGGGCCGGGCCGAAGGGCACGCCCCTCGGCGCGACGGTCGTCAAGAAGCTGGCCCGCGCGATGGTCGTCGAGGCGGGCGGTGACGGCGACATCCCGGCCGGCTACACCTACCTCGGCCAGTTCATCGACCACGACCTCACCATGGACAAGACGAGCGTGATGCTCGGCGAGGACGTCAGCCCGGTCGACATGCTCCAGGGCCGCTCGCCACGGCTCGACCTCGACTCGTTGTACGGCAACGGGCCGGGCGACCCGGAGTCCGCGAAGTTCTACGAGGCCGACGCACTGCGCCTCAAGGCCGGGACGACGATCGCCGTGGCGCCCGACGGCGCCAAGCACGGGCCACGACCTGCCGCGGATCGGCAAGGGTCCCAACAAGGCGACCAAGCGGACGGCGCTGATCCCCGACCCGCGCAACGACGAGAACCTGATCGTCGCGCAGACGCACACCGCGATGATCCGCTTCCACAACCGGGTGATCCAGCGGGTCTCGGGCGCACCGTCGGTGCCGGCGAACCGCAAGTTCATCCGCGCCCGCAAGCTCGTGACGCTGCACTACCAGTGGATGATCCGGCACGACTACCTGCCGCGGATCTGCGACGACGCAGTGGTCGACGACGTCTTCACCAACGGCCGCAAGCTGGTCGAGCCCGACGCGGCGCCGACCGACGTCCCGACGATGCCGGTGGAGTTCTCGGTCGCGGCGTTCCGGCTCGGGCACAGCATGATCAGGCCGGCGTACAACTGGAACCGGATCTTCTCGGGCCGGGGTGGCGCGCTGTTCTACATGTTCGACTTCTCGGCGCTGGGCGGGAACCTCGGCGGCGAGATCCGGCTGATCTCGAGCTGGATCGCCGACTGGCGGCGGATGTACGACTTCGCCGACGGCGGCCGTCCGAACCTGAAGCCCAAGAGCCACGTCAACCGGGCCCGCCGGATCGACACGACTGCTCACCGACCCGCTGGCCAACCTGCCCACCGAGCGTGTTCGGCGGACCGAAGACGATGCCGATCGACGACATCCGCCGCAACCTGGCCTTCCGCAACCTCACCCGGGCGTCGATGGTGAAGCTCGCGAGCGGCCAGCAGATGGTGGCCAAGCTGAAGAACCTCGGCGTCAACGTCAAGGGCCTGACGCGTGCGCAGATCGTCAACGGCGACGGGGGCGCGCGACTCGACAACCTGACCACGGCCGAGAAGGACCTGGTCGTGCGTCGTACGCCGCTCTGGTTCTACATCCTGCGCGAGGCGGAGGTCTCGGACGGTCGGCTGCACGGGGTCGGTGCGCGGATCGTCGCCGAGACGTTCCACCGGGCGATGGAGGGCAGCCAGTTCTCGATCGTGCGCGACTCGTCGTTCCGTCCGAGCCTCGGCCGGGACGACAAGTTCGAGATGACCGACCTGCTGTTCTTCGCCTTCGGCGGCCAGAAGGCCGAGATCAACCCGCTCGGCGGTCCGTAACCGCGTCCGTTACAGGGACTGGCGGACGTCGCGGATGTTGGACTCCGCTTGTCCCCATACCTCGGCGAAGTCACCGCTGAAGACGAGCTTGCCGGTCGCCAGGGCGAAGCCACGCCAGTCGCCAGGTTTGGTGCGCCGAGTCGCCAGGTTTGGTGCGCCGAATCGCCAGGTTTGGTGCGCCGAGTCGCCAGGTTTGGTGCGCCGAGTCGCCAGGTCTCGCGTGATCTCTAGCCGCCAGAGTCGCCGCCGGGGGCATGTTGCCGTGCCGCGCCACGTGCCCGATGTGCGGGGCCCGACGCGGCGCCAATCGCTCTTCCTGCACCTGCTGCTCTCGGCGTGCTTGTCCCGGTCGGCCGTCTCAACCGTTTGCCAGTCATGCCGTCCGATCAGGCAGCGCCAGTCTCTCGCCATGCGCCGTACCTCCTCAATCGAGGATGCTCCTCGCGAGCAAACAGCCAGGGCCCGACCGTGCGCATCGCCGCAGCGGACCCGGAAGTCGCCGTGACGAGACGGATCCCTAGGTGCCGTACGTGATGGTCATGGCGCCGGATCCGGATCCGTACTCCCCCGAGCTGGCCTCGCCGTCAGCCTCGACCAAGACCAACGCGCCCACCATCGCCCATCCGGCCACCAGCGAAGCGATCAAGTATCCGTACCTGTCACGCGTGCCACCACGCGATGGTGGTGCACTCAGGACGACGGTGAACCACACAAAGATCGTGGTCCAGCCAGTCCGGTGCGGAAGGTGAACATGAGGACGAGCAGCTAGGTGAGCACCGAGCCCAGATGACGACCAGAAACGTCGCAGACCCAGAGCGATCGCCAAGTCACGGATCGCGTTCCGAGTCACTTTCTGCGTTCAGATGGATAGGACACATGAGATGTCACCTTGCCCGAGGTTGAACTTCACGATGACGCTACGCGGCGAGTGCGGCGGGTGGCCTCAGGCGAATGCCCTGGATCGGCTGCCTCGCCTGCACGACCTGGCCGACCTGGCCGACCTGGCCGACTGGCCGACTTGGCCGAGCTCGGCATGGTGATGCCCCGCGGCAGCGTGCTCACTGCCAAACTCAGCGACGTCCTCGACTCCTGACGTCTCCGCGGGACTACTTGATGGAGATGAAGTTGACGAGGTTCTCCAATTCGCTGCCCGGAGGCCCCACGAGGGTGATGTGGCCGCCAGCCTCTCGGGTAGTAGATCGTCAACCACTCGCGCGTCCGCCAGGTGAGGCTGCTGCAGCCGTCACACGGATACCGCACCTCACCGCGAGCGAGGTTCAGGAAGGCGGGGTGGCCGCCGATGAAGCCCCAGGGCTCCATGGGATTGCCTGGCGGGCCGCCCGCTCGTCCGGCGTCATCTCCTTGGGTGTGCTGGACCCACCGGTCGGCGTTGTTCCATCGCTGGTTGGGCCCGTCGCTCGGAAGGTCGCCGGGTCCCGGACCGACCTCGACTTCGTACACGACCTCACCAGGCAGGCGCACGCACGCATACGTGGGCGCGTCCGAACGGTCGAGGAGTCCGGAGCAGTTGTCAGACCACGGAACGAGCACGGTCCGGTCGGCGCTCTTGACGTGGATCGACCTCGGCAGCGTGATGTGGACCGAGCCCGCCGACAGCTTCAGGTACTGCTCCTGCGCTGACTGGGTCGTCGACGTGGTCGGTCATCGCAGCAGCCTGTCGGGTGGCCGGACACAGCGGGTCGCCCGGAATGGGTGAGTCGAGCGGGCTCGCGGGCGTGCGTAGTGCCGCCAGCGTCCGCCTGGTGCTGGCGGCTGTCTACCTGCGCCGTCGGCGCCCGCAACGTCCTGCAACCGGGAGGTTATAGGCCCTCCGTTGCAGGACGTTGTGGTCGAGCGTGGGGCAGATGGGACGTCAGACCGCGGACGTGGCCGCTGGGACGACAGGTTGTCCACAGATCGTGCGAAGGGTCTTGAAATCGGGCGTCTGACGGGAGCAGAGTCCGAAACACCAGCCTTCTCGCACCGAGGTTCGCCATGGCTCGCACCCAGCCCGCCGCCGCGCGCGTCAACGGCATGCCTGCGCTCGACGCCCTCGATGCCGATGTGCGCGAGGAGGTACGCCGCCACGGTGTCGACCCGCTGACCGACGTCGCCGCCGTACGCCGGTTCGCCCAGACCGCCGTACGCGACCACGACCAGCGCAGCCTGTCGGGCATCGTCCGGCCGATCGAGGATCCCGATCGCGCCGTCGACGAGCTGGTCGCGCGGGTCGCGGGCTTCGGACCTCTCCAGCCGTACCTCGACGACCCGACCGTGGAGGAGGTCTGGATCAACGAGCCGCAGCGGGTGTTCGTGGCCCGCGACGGTCGGCATGAGCTGACCACGACGATCCTGACCGCGGCGGAGGTGCGCGACCTGGTCGAGCGGATGCTCAAGACGTCGGGTCGACGCGTCGACGTGAGCACGCCGTTCGTCGACGCGATGCTTCCGTCGGGTCACCGCTTGCACGTCGTCCTCGATGGCATCAGCCGCGGCTTCAGCGCGGTCAACATCCGCAAGTTCGTGATCAAGGCGAGTCGGCTGCACCACCTCGTCGACCTCGGCACGCTGACTCCGCAGGCCGCCGACTTCCTCGAGGCCGCAGTCGTCGCCGGACTCAACATCGTCGTCGCCGGCGGCACCCAGGCGGGCAAGACGACGCTCCTCAACACGCTGGGCACCGCCGTGCCCGGCGGCGAGCGGATCGTCAGCGCGGAGGAGGTCTACGAGCTGCGCCTCGATCATCCGGACTGGGTCGCCATGCAGACCCGACAGGTCGGGCTCGAGGGCACCGGCGAGGTCAAGCTGCGCCACCTCGTCAAGGAGTCCCTGCGGATGCGGCCGTCGCGCATCATCGTCGGCGAGGTCCGCGCCGAGGAGTGCCTCGACCTGCTGCTCGCGCTCAACTCCGGCCTCCCCGGCATGGCGACCATCCACGCCAACTCGGCCCGGGAGGCCCTGGTCAAGCTGTGCACGTTGCCGCTGCTCGCCGGCGAGAACATCTCGGCCCGGTTCGTGGTGCCGACCGTCGCGGCCAGCGTCGACCTCGTCGTGCACGTCGCCGTCGAGGCCGGCGGCAAACGCCGCGTCCGCGAGATCGTCGCAGTGCCAGGACGCGTCGAGGCCGACGTGATCGAGACCGAGCCGATCTTCATCACCCAGGGCGGTCGCCTCACCCGCGCGCAGGGCATGCCGCCCCGGCTGGAACGCTTCGAGATCGCCGGCATCGACCTCCACACCATGCTGGCGCACGAACCGGCGGTGAACGGCGAGGTGCGCTGACATGGGCGCCGTCCTCGGGCTGATGCTCGGACTCGGGCTGCTGCTCATCCTGCGCGCGTTCACGACGCCGCCACCGGTCTGGCCGCGGTCGTCCCGGCCGAGCCGCCTCGCCGAGCTCCTTCGCGCGGCCGGCATCGAGAACGTCACGCCCGCCGGCCTCGTCTCCCTGTGTGCAGCGTGCGGAGTCGTCGTGTGCGCGATCGTGCTCGGCGTCTCCCGCACGCCACCGGTCGCGCTGGTGTTCGGACTCATGGCGGCGTACGCACCGATGGCGCTCGTCCGGGCTCGGGTACGACGTCGACGTCGCGAGCTGGCGGACGTCTGGCCCGAGGCCGTCGACCACCTCGCCTCGGCGGTCCGGGCTGGTCTTTCGCTGCCCGAGGCACTCACCCAGCTCGGTGCGCGTGGCCCGGAGCCGCTGCGGGCGGCGTTCGACGCGTTCGGGCGCGACTACCAGGCGACCGGGCGTTTCAGCGACTGTCTCGACCGGCTGAAGGAGCGGCTGTCCGACCCCGTCGGCGACCGCGTCGTCGAGGCGCTGCGGATCGCCCGCGAGGTCGGCGGGGGAGACCTCGGCCGGATGCTGCGCTCGCTGTCCCGGTTCCTGCGCGACGACGCCCGCACCAGGTCCGAGCTCGAGTCGCGTCAGGCCTGGGTCGTCAACGGAGCCCGGCTCGCGGCCGCCTCGCCGTGGGTCGTGCTCCTCGCGCTGTCGATGCAGCCGGAGGTGATCGGTCGCTACCGCTCGCCCGCCGGCGTCGTGGTGCTCTCGATCGGCGCGGTCGGTTGCTTCGCGGCGTACCGGCTGATGATCCGTCTCGGTCGCCTGCCCGAGCAACGCCGGGTGCTGCAATGAGCCCGGTCATCGTCGGCGGACTCCTCGGCGCCGTGCTCGGTGTGGGCCTGGTGACGATCGCCGCGCGGCTGCTCGGGTCGCGGCGGCCGAGCCTGGAGAGCCGCGTCGTCCCCTACATCCGTGACGTGCCGACGCATGCCGGTCTCCTGGTCGCCGCGACCGCCGTCGAGCCATCCGTCGTCTGCACTGGTCGCGCTCGTCCGGCCGACGCTCGAGCGGTGGGCCGACCGACTCGAACGCATCCTCGGTGGACGCGCGTCGATCCAACGTCGCCTCGACCGAGCGGGCACGACGACGACGGTCGAGGGATTCCGCTTCTCGCAGGTGGTGTGGGGCTTGTCCGGCTTCGGGATCGCGCTGGCGATCGGCGTCCTCGGACCTGCGCGCCAACCCGGCCGAGCGCTGCCCTGGCTGCTCATCAGCGTCGCGTGTGGCGTCGTGGCGGTGCTCGCTCGAGACTCCGCGCTGACCCATCAGGTACGCCGCCGCGAGGACCAGATGCTGGCCGAGTTCCCCGTCGTCGCCGACCTGATGGCGCTGTCGGTCGCTGCCGGCGAAGGACCGGCGTCCGCGATCGACCGCGTGGTCCGCAGCTGCCGCGGCGCGCTTCCGGACGAGCTCGCGGTCGTGCTGGCGCAGTCGCGCACCGGCGTACCGATCACCGAGGCGCTCGACGCCATGGCGCAACGCTCGGGCTTGGCCGTGGTCGCCCGGTTCACCGAAGGACTCGCGGTCGCCATCGAGCGCGGCACGCCGTTGGTCGACGTTCTCGCGGCGCAGGCGGCCGACGTCCGCGAGGCGGCGAAGCGGGCGCTGATCGAGACCGGCGCACGCAAGGAGATCGCGATGATGGTCCCGGTGGTCTTCCTGATCATGCCGGTGACCCTGCTCTTCGCGTTCTTCCCGGGCGTCGTGGGACTGAACGTGTTGGCGCCGTGAACGGCGCTGGAGTCGTGAGACGAGGCAAAGGAGGACAGATGAGGATCACCGCACTGCTGAGGAGCTGGTACGCCGTCCGACGGCGTCGGGACGAGCGCGGCGACATCCCCGGTTGGGTGATGATCACCGTGATGACCGTGATCATCGCCTCGGCGATCATGGTCATCTTCCAGGACCGGGTGACGTCGTTCCTGAGCAGCACGCTCAACGACTACATGTGAGAACTGCTGCGACGAGGCGCAGCGCCTCGGCCTGGCGGCGGTCGCAGGACGGCTCGGCGATCGCCGACTTCGCGCTGGTCTCGGTCGTGCTGGTGCCGCTGTTCTTCGGGATCCTCCAGCTCGCCTTGGTCTGGCACGTGAAGACCACGCTCACCTCGGCCGCGTCGGAGGGAGCGCGGTACGGCGCGGCGTACGACCGGACGACGCTCGACGGGCAACGGCGAACGAGCGCGGTCATCGACGAGACGTTCGGGACGGACTTCCGCGACGAGGTGACGGCGTCGGACAGCACGGTGTCGGGTCAGCCGGGCGTCGAGGTCGACGTGTCGGCGCAGGTGCCGATGCTCGGGTTCTGGGGACCGACGATCACCGTCGAGGTCACCGGGCACGCGGTCAAGGAGGTCGTGCCGTGATGCGGCGTCGGCGCGTGCGTGGCGAGGCGGGTTCGGCGCTGGTCGAGCTGACCTGGCTCGGGTTGTTGCTGTTGATCCCGCTGGTCTACGTGATCATCTCGGTCGTCACGGTGCAGCGGTCGGCGTACGGCGCGACCGAGGCGGCGCGCGCGGCGGGAAGGGCGTACATCCTGGCGCCTGATGTCGAGACGGCTCGCCAGCGCGCCTTCGAGGCAGCGTCCGTGGCGATGGACGACCAAGGAGTCGCCCTCGAGCCGTCGGAGCTGGTGATCGAATGCCAGCCGTCGCCGTCGTCCTGTCTGCAACCGGGGTCGTCGGTCGAGGTGCGGGTGGAGCTGCAGGTCGGGCTGCCGCTCGTGCCGGCGATCTTCGGGGAGTCCGCGGCGTCGATCTCGGTCGACGCCGCCCACCGTGAGCCGTTCGGCGACTACCGGGAAGCCCGATGAGCTGCCGGCTGGACCGTCGTCGTACAGAGGCCGGTCAGATCACGGCGATGCTGGTGATCTTCTCGATCTGCCTGCTGATGGCGATCGTCGCCGTGACCGACGTGTCGGCGAGCTATCTGCGGCGGCAGTCGGCGACGTCTCTGGCGGACGGCGCAGCGTTGGCGGCGACCCAGGCGGCCGCGGCCGGCGGCATCTACACCGACGCGGACGACTTCGTCGCGATCGACGAACCAGCCGCCGAGGCCGCGGTCGACCGCTACCTCCGCGAGGTCGGTGCGTACGACGCCTACCCGGGCTTGGACGCGTCGGTCGACGTCGACGGGCACGTCGTCTCGGTCGCCCTGGTGATGCCGTACCGGCTCCCGGTCCCCGTCCCCGGCGTCGAGCGCACCACCACCATCCACGCCCGCGCCTCCGCCGAGCTCCCCATCACCTGACCCGCCCGGCGACAGACCGCAACGTCCTGCAGCGGGAGGGCTATGACCTCTCCGTTGCAGGACGTTGTGGCTCGGCCGGAGCGGGTCAGCTGTCGGAGAGGCGGCGTTCGAGCTTGTCGAGCGCCATCGTCCAGCCCATCTCGCCGGGAGAGCCGGCAGGGATGCCGATGTGCCGCAGGGTGAGCTGCGTTCCGCCGGAGACGGGCTCGAGCCTGACCTGCACCTCCGTGGCGTCCTCGGCGAGTGGCGCGTCGGGGCTCGCGACGACCGCCTCCGTGTAGGCCAGGTGTCGCGCGGCTCGACCACGGTATGGGCGCCCGCGAAGTGCATGACCTGCTCGCCGGCCGGGGTGTCGACGCGCATCGAGACGCGACGCTCTCCGCCGACCTGCACGTCCATGACATCCACGGTCACCGTGGCACCGCCCGGCCCGTACCACGCAGCGAAGTGCTCGGGCTCGGTCCAGGCTGCCACACCGTCTCAGGCGTCGCGGCAAGGGTGCGCTGGAGCAGCACCTCGTCGCGCATGTCTGTCTCGGGCAGGTCAGGCATCGTCAGATCCTTCCGACGTCGGTCGGCAGCTCGGCGAGGTAGCCGGTCATCCGGTCCAGGCCGGCCCTCCCAGGCAGCCCGGCACTCGGACGCCCAGTCGGAGACCAACGCCAGGGCTTCCTGCTTCGCTCACGGTCTGGTACCGCAATCCACGCCGGCGAGTTCCACACCGCCGCGCCGAGCTCACCGTCGGCCCAACGACACCAGCAGCTGCGCATCGACCTGGTCGATCCGGCTCGCGCCGATCCGTTCGATGGAGGCCGACGACATCCTGGCCAACGCGCATGCGGACCGCGCGTCGGCGACCCGAGCCGGATGCGGCCCGGAGAGGTGTCGCGAGACCTGACGCCGTACGCCGGTCAGACCATCGGCTGCGGATCGCCGAGGTCGACAACCTCAACTTCTTCAACGTCGGCATCGACGCCGTCCACCTCGTCGCGGTGCCCTGCCCGCCGAACTGCAGCGCAGGATCGCCGCGGACTGGTCAGGCGGGACGAGTTTGGCAGGAATCAAGTCCCTGATGGCCTGATCGCATCTGTGCGTGACTGCCACCGAGCCCCGATCGTGTCGGCATGACTGACGACGCTGACACGGTCGGGTTCATCGGGCTGGGCGTGATGGGGGAGCCGATGGCGCTCAACCTCGCTCACGCCGGTACGCCGCTGGTCGTCTGGAATCGCACGCCGGCCAAGACCGCGTCGTTGCAGGCTGCCGGTGCCGAGGTCGCGCCGTCGGTCGAGGCGGTCTTCGAGCGAGCCGAGATCGTCATCGTGATGCTCGCGAACGGAGCAGCCATCGACGCGACGCTCGGCCGCGGCGACGGGCGGTTCGCCGACCTGGTCCGCGGCCACATCGTCGTACCGATGGGGACGACGCCACCGGAGTACTCCGCCGGACTGGCCGCGGACGTCCGCGCGGCCGGCGGCCGGTACGTCGAGGCTCCCGTCTCCGGCTCCCGCGTCCCGGCCACGAACGGTGCGCTCGTGGCCATGCTCGCCGGCGACGAGGACGCCGTCGCGCAGGTCCGTCCGCTGCTCGCGCCGATGTGCCGGCAGACCGTCGTCTGCGGTGACGCACCCAAGGCGCTGCTGACCAAGATCGCCGTCAACATCTTCCTCATCACCGAGGTGACCGGGCTGGCCGAGACCATGCACTTCGCCGAGCGGCAGGGGCTCGACCTCGAGCTCGTGCGCGAGGTGCTCGACGGCGGTCAGATGGCCAGCGACATCTCCCGGGTCAAGACTCCCAAGCTGGTCGCGCGCGACTTCGACGTCCAGGCCGCCATCTCCGACGTGCTGCAGAACAACCGCTTCATCGTCGACGCGGCTCGCGCCGCCGGCATCGCCACGCCGCTCACCGACGTCTGCCTCGACCTCTACACCGAGACGGAGGACCTCGGCCTCGGCGGCATCGACATGGCCGGCGTGGTCCACGCGATCGAACGGCGTACCGAGGTCCGCCGCGACGCATAGGCTCGCGGCATGGCTGACCACAGCGGGGACACGTTCACCAGGACGCAGATCTCCGATGCGGTCAGGCGGAGCGGATGGCGGCTCGTGCTGGGCACGATCATGACCGCGGTGCCGGTGGCGTCGCCCGCCGAGGCCAAGCAAGTCGTGACCCGTGCGCTCGATGCGGCGAACGCGCGCGGGGTCAGGGTGCTGATCGACGTACGCCGCTCACGGGTGGTCCTGCAGATCGTGCCGCCGACCCGGATGAAGTTCCGCGACGCGGAGGTCGAGACGGCCCTCGCCATCACCGAGGCGGTCCACGACGACGGTTCGATCACCGACCCCGACGTCTCCGACGAGGACGTCCGCTCCGTGCAGGGCATCGAGATCGCCGTGGACGCCATGGACATCCCGGCGGTCCGGCCGTTCTGGAAGGAAGTGCTCGGCTACGTCGGAGAGACGGACGACGGACCCACCGACGCGCTCGTCGATCCGCTCGGCCAAGGGCCTGCGGTGTGGTTCCAGCAGATGGACGCGCCTCGCCCGCAGCGCAACCGGCTGCACGTCGACGTCTCGGTGCCGCACGACGAGGCGCGCGCCCGGCTCGAGGCGGCGCTGGCAGCGGGGGACGTCTGGTCAACGACGTCTCCGCACCGGCGTACTGGGTGCTGGCCGACCCTGAGGGCAACGAGGTCTGCATCTCGACCTGGCAGGGCCGGGACTGAGCGCGAAAGATCCGACGCTCACGTTGCCAGAGCGACGTGAGCGTCGGATCTTTAGGCCACGGGCCGCGAGGGCCGGACGGGCTGAGGTCAGCTGCGGTACGCCGCCCAGGCCTGCTGCATCCGAACCGTCTGACCGTCGGTGAACTCGTACATGCACGGGTCGACCGTGTAGTCCATGAAGTTGTGGATCGGGTCGAGGCCCGGGTCGTCCGCACAGGTGTCGCGGCCGACTGGACAGTTGAACGCCGGCGACGCCTCGTACGGCGTGTCCGCGACGAAGTCGCCCGGCGCCTCGCAGCCGTTCTGGAACGTGTGCTCGAGGTTGAGCCAGTGCCCGACCTCGTGCGTCGCCGTGTCGCCCTCGGCGTAGTCACCGTAGGGACCACCCGGCAGCGAGCGGTAGTCCACGACCACACCGTCGAAGAACTGCGGCAGGCCCTCGGCGAACTCGGTCGGCAGGTAGGCGTAGCCGAGCAGCAACTTGCCGAGGTTGGCGGTGTAGAGGTCCAGCGTCCCCGGGTCACGGGTGGAGAGCTCCTGCTTCATCTTGATCTCTTTGCTGCTGCCGCGGACGAAGCGGTGCGTGTCGCCGCTGGTGTAGTTCATCGCGAACCACGACGCCTTCGTCGTACGGTCGACCGACTCGAGCTCGAAGCGGAACCCGGTGTCCGGCAGCGCCCGCGTGCTGGCCACCGCTGTACGCCGTGTTGAGCACGTCGATCTGGTCGTTGATCCACGCTTCGGGGATGTTGCCGCCGGCCACGGAGAGGTCCTTGCGGATCACGTGGACGGCGACGGGCACCGTGACGGTCGCGCCGGCGGCGGCCGCCTTCGCTGCGCGCGGATGGGCCTTGACCCACTTCGCGAGCGGGTCGCGGGTCTGCACCATCGAGTCGTCGCGCGGGATCGCACCCTTCGGCGCGGACACGATGTCGCCGTAGGCACAGCTACGGCCTTCCTCGGGAGCGGGGCTTGCGTTGGCTGACGAGGTGCTCGTCAGGACGGCGGCAGCGCCGAGCAAGGTGGCCAGGGCCACGGAGGCGCTTCGGGAACGTACGGTCATGCGACGTACCTCTCGACATTCCCCCGAGGAATGGAGACTGGATGTCCTTCTATACCCGGCATGCCCGTTCGCGGACAAGACCCGACGGGTCACGACTCGATCACTCGGCTCCGACGGATCGCCGAGCCGAGGGCACGTCAGCCGAGGACGCGCAGGTCCGGCCAGAGCGTCGGCCAGGGCTCGGTGACGTCACGGCAGAGCATCACCGGGGCGCCCTGCTCGTCGTTGTCGACACCGGCGTCGTTGTCGATCTCGGCGACGGCTTCCACCTGGCTGCACCAGTCGAGCTCGGACTGGCTGAACCCGACCGTGATCAGGTTGTCGGTGTCGGCCGGCGGCGGTCCGAGGTCGGCCATGCTGTTGTGGCCGGAGTAGACCGGCACGTCGGGCGCGTACTTGGCGATCGCGCCGGCCTCGCCGTAGTTGGCGGTCAGCACCACCGTGTGGGCGCGCTCGTCAGGACTCAGATCGTCGTACGCCGTCTGGACGGTGTCAGCGAGCTCCGGCCACCCGATCTGCTCGCCGGCGTCGTAGTTGACCGCCTGGACGGGCGAGCCGTTGAGCTGCTGGGGAGGCGTGAGCGGGAGGAAGAGGTAGACCGCCGCGATCCCGCTGACGAGCAGGGCTCCGCGCAGCAGCGGCCGCCGCCCGTGCCGAGCGACCCAGCTGAACACCATCGGAGTGCCGGCCGCGAGCAGGATCGGGTAGAGGCCGGCCAGGTAGTAGGCCTTGCCGCCGCTGAGCAGGAACACGACCAGCAGCAGCGGATAGGCCACGCCGAAGCAACGCCAGGTCGCCATGTCGGGGTCGCGCCACAGCCGCCAGAGCCCGACCGCCCAGACCGGGACGAGGAACGGGCTGACCAGGCCGAGCTGGAGCAGCACGAACTCGACGGGGGAGTCGGACGTGCCGGAGCTGCCGTCGGCGATCGCCTGGGACAGCTCGAGCTGCGGCCAGTCGTGCTGGGACTGCCAGATCAGGTTCGGCAGCCACAACGCGATCGCGACGAGCCCGGCGAGATACGGCCACCGGGACCGGAACACGGAGCGCGGTCCGACGGCGAGCAGCCCGACCGTCACCCCGAACAGCAGGAACACCAGCAGCGACTTCACCTCGAGCGTGACGCCCGCTGCGAGTCCGACCCAGAGCCACTGCGGGCCGCCGTCGCGGATGGCTCGCACGAGCAGCCAGGTCACGACGGTCCAGCCGAGCAGGTCGAACGCGGTGGTGCCGGCGAGGTGACCGGCGGCGACGTTGACGGACGCCACGGCCATGCAGAGCGAGGCGAGCAGCTGGCTCGTGCCGCGCCCGCCCAGCTCGCGGCAGATCAGTCCGGTGACGACCGTGACGGCCGCGCCGGCGAGGGCCGGCGGCAGCCGCAGCGCGACGAGCGAGCCGCCGGAGATGGAGTCCATCGCGTGCGCGAGGAGAGGGATGAGTGGCGGCTGGTCGGCGTAGCCCCAGGCGGGGTGGCCGCCGATGACG
Organism: uncultured Actinomycetota bacterium; assembly: GCA_963737725.1. Taxonomy (GTDB): domain Bacteria; phylum Actinomycetota; class Actinomycetes; order Propionibacteriales; family Nocardioidaceae; genus JANLYC01. The sequence goes on along the minus strand of CAVTTO010000008.1, from coordinate 125,915 downwards.
AGGAAGTAGAGCTCGTCGCGGTGATAGCCGTATCGGCCGCTGAACGCGACGAGCACGACCGCGAAGACGCCGGCGACGATGGCCAGACTGCGCCACGCCACCGGCGGACGATCGCCGATGTCCATCACGCCCTCATTGTCCCGTGAGACAGCCCGGTCATGTCGCCGGGGGCGCGCCGCGGTGACCCGAATCGAGACACAAAAGAGTCCGGGGAGGATCGGGAGGGCAGCTGCCCTGGTGATCCTCCCCGGACTGGGGTGACGCGGTGATCTCGTGTTGTCGGTGTCTCGGCGGTGCTGCCGGTTCGCCGGTCATGCGGCGCGGTGGCTGCGAGCCAGACCCCACCACCACGGTCGCTTCGACGCCGGGGCCGCGTGCTTCGTGGTGAACCGGTGCGCCAGGTTGGCGCGACGACGGTCACGGGTGGTGGCGAGCAGCTCGGTGCGCTGCGCGTTGGCGATGTCCAGCAGGACCGAACCGGTGTGCAGCGGGTACAAGGTGTCTCCTCGGCTGGTGTTGGATCGGGCGGTGTATCCGGTGTGCGTGGTCAACATGTCGTTCACTGTGGTCGTAAGGCGGGGGTCCGGACATGGGGACGATGACCTATCTCCGAGGGGGTCGGCTGCCTTAGGTGGCGGGGGTGCTGCGGACTACCTCAGACGGCGTACGGCCGGGTCTTGAAACAGGCGCTCTGACCTGGGCAAACGCCAGCGGCCCGATCACCCCCTTGAAGGTGACCGGACCGCCGGTGGTTGAGACTGACTTGGTACGCCGTCCAGGTCGTTTGTCAGCGCGCCACGGCACTCTTGCCGAAGGTCAGTCCCAGGCTCATGACCAGCAGCCACAGCCCGCCCACGACGCCGGGGAACCCGGGCAGACCGGTGGCCACGACGAAGACGATCACGGGCAGCAGCAGCAGGCAGCTCACGACGCCGATCCAGCGCGACACGGTCTTCTCGCGGAAGGCCATGTAGGCGATGGCGCCGGCGGCGACCATGGTGCCCAGCCAGCCGATGTACGCGCCGAAGTCGTTGAGCATGTAGAGCACGTAGAGGCCGTCGGTCGGGTACGCACCGTGGTCCATCCCGCCCGGCAGGTAGACCGCCATCGCGCCCTTCCAGCCGTAGCCGAGCGAGAGCGCGCCGGCGGAGGCGATCAGGCCGTTGGCGACGACGCGCGCCGCGGTGCTGTCGGTGAACCGCTGCTCGACGTGGCGGCGCCAGGCGGCTGCCATCACGAGGAGGGCGGCGACACAGAGGTACCCGGCGATGATGCCGACGTGGTAGGTCCCGCGGGACAGGTTGTCCATGTCGGCCGGGGAGATCATCGCGTCGGCGCTCTTGCCGTCAGGTCGGACGTCGGTGATGAGCGTTCCCACGATGCCGAGGAGACCGGCGGCGGCGCCGAAGAGCGGCCAACGGCTGCGCTTGGTCGCCGGGGTGGTCGGGGCGTGGGAGTCGGTCGAGGTGTTCGTCAGCGTGGACATCCCACGCTCCTTTCGGTTCGCCGGCCGGTGGGCCGGTTCGCGCCGTTCGACGCGACACCGAAAGACTGCTGCGCCCGGTGTCCCGGTTCCCAGGGACGAGCGTCCCGACTTCCCGGGAAGTTGTCCGGGCGCAATACCTGGCGACTCGGCGCGCAAAACCTGGCGAGTCGGGGAGGTTCGGGCTCAACCACCGGAGGTTGGTCAGTCGCCGAGGCCGGCTTCGCGGGCGCGGACGATGAGCTGGGCGCGGTCGGCCACCTGGAGCTTGGTGAGGATGGCGGACAGGTTGTTGCGGACCGTCTTGGGCGACAGCGACAGGCGTCGCGCGATCGCGTCGTTGTTGTGCCCCCGCGCCACCTGGTCGAGCACCTCGCGCTCGCGGTCGGTCAGCTCGGGGAACGCCACCGGACCGGCCGTGCGGGCGCCGGAGAGGTAGCGCATCGCCCGCATCGCCACCTCCGGACCGAGCAGCACCTCGCCGTTCGCGACCGCCCAGACGGCTCGCTCGACGTCGGCCGGCGCCGCGCCCTTGAGCAGGTAGCCCCGGGCTCCTGCCCGCAGCGCCGCGAACACCGAGTCGTCGTCGCCCATCATCGTCACCACGAGTACGCCGACGTCGGGCTGGTCGCGGACGATCTGCCGGGTCGCCTCGATCCCGGTACCGCCGTGTCCGGGTCCGCCGAGGTCGAGGTCCATCACGACGACGTCGGGCTTCTTCTCGGCGACCGTCGCGACCGCATCGGCCTCGTCGGACGCCTCACCGACGACCGTGATCGACTCGAGCGCCGCCAGCAGAGCGGACATGCCGAGCCGGAAGACCGGGTGGTCGTCGACGACGACGACCGAGAGCTCGCGGGTCACCGCCGGACCTCGCCGTCACTGCCAGCCGGGTCGAGCCGGGCCAGCCGAGACCACTGCGGGCTGTCGCGTCGTCACGGTGATCACCGTCCCGCCACCCGGTGCCGCTGCCGACGTCGAAGCCGGCGCCGAGCTCAGCCGCCCGCTCGCGCATCGAGCTCATCCCGACGCCGTGCTGGGAGTCCGTGTCGATGCCCGTGCCGTTGTCGGAGACCGTGAGCGACCACCGGCGTACGTCGTCGACGTCGAGCACGACAACTGCCTCGCTCGCGGCGGCGTACTTGCGCGCGTTGAGGAGTGCCTCCGCCGCCACGTGGTAGAGCCCGACCTGGTGGGCGACGTCGAGCACCTCGGCGCCGTCGGTGGCGACCGTGACCCGCAGGCGGTCGTCGCTGAACCGCTCGGCCAGCTCGTCGAGCGCGGCCACCAGACCACGCTCGTCGAGGGCGGGTGGGAGCACGTTGCGGGCCAGGCTCCGGACGTCCTCGGTACGCCGGGCCAGCTCCTGCTCGACCTCCCCGACCAGCTCCTCGGCACCGGCGCGGTTGGAGTCGAGCTGGGCGCGGGCGGCGGCGAGAGCCAGCCCCATGCCGGCCAGTGCCGGACCGAGCCCGTCGTGCAGCTCGCGCCGCAGCGCGCGTCGTTCCTCGTGACGCACCTCGATCAGCCGGTCGCGTGATCGCGCCAGCGCCGCGTTGACCTGGCTGACCTGGAGGGCGACCGCGATCACGGCCGCGAGCTGGCGCAGCGTCTCGCGCGCCCGGTTGTCGAGCGTCTCGCCGGGCTCGGTGGCCAGGAGCAGGGCACCCACGGGTCGCCCTCCGACGACGAGCGGCTCCTCGAGGTCGGCCGGGCGCTCGGTGCCGGTGGCGGCCACCACGCCGGGGGAGTCCGGGTCGTCGGAGCGGATGCCGACGTAGGCCAGCCGCATCGAACCGGCCAGCGACTCGGCCAGTCCCTGCAGCGCCTGCTCCTGGTCGCCGGCCGCGCCGAGCCGGTCGCTCACACCGGACAGCAGCTGGCGCGAGTCGGCCGAGGCGCCGTAGACCAGCCGGTCGACCCGCACCTGCACCCAGCCCCGGAACGGCTGGAACGCCAGGGCGATCACCGCCGCCGCGACCACGCCCGAACCGGAGGGTCCGAGGGGCAGCACGCGCGTGGTCACGGCCACCACGACGACGTACGTCGTCACGGTCCCGAGCGTCAGCAGCGTCCAGACCGTGGCCCGGTTGACGGTGACGTCGATGCCCCACAGCTGCTGGCGCAGGATCACGACGAGCAGGGCGACCGGCAGGAAGGCTTGCGCGGCCAGGTGCATGACCGGCGTGAACGTCACGCCGAGCCACGAGTCGAAGTAGTTCTCGTCGATCCCCGGGAGCCACAGCAGGTGCTTCATGATCTGCGGGGCGAGCGGGATGAACGACAGCGCCATCAGGGTCTGACCGATCGCGACCCAGCCGAGCCCGCGTCGCTCCTCGACCGGTCCGTACCGATGACGCCACTCGACGTACGCCGCGGCCACCAGACCGAGCACCACCGTGACCAGGAAGATCCACTCGAACGCGAAGTCCTGGAAGCTCTGCCACGACGGCACGCCGAGCGGGTTCTGCACCGGCCCGGGGTAGGTCGTGGTCATGCTCGCCACGGTGATGCCGAGGCTGATCACGATGCCGGTGCCGGCACCGGTGCAGCTCGAGCGGGTTGAGCCGGTTGGAGGTCAACAGCCAGGGCAGCACGAGGATCGAGGCGAACGTGCCCGGCATCCAGGCCCAGCTGCCGGCGTACGCGAAGAACCCGGCGAACGGCAGGCCGTGGTGCTCCTGCAGCAGCAACGTGTACTGGAAGGCGAAGCTCGACAACGCGCACCCGATGGCCATCACCGCGAGCACCCAGATGACCGGGTGCGTACGACGCTCGAGCAGCACGCCTGCCACCCCGCCGTAGAGCACGGCCACGGTGGTGTCGACGGCGTAGAAGCCGAGGCCGACGTCCCACGCCGGGCGGTTGACGAGCAGCAGCACCAGCGACGAGGTGGCCAACGTCCACGGGATCATCCGCACGACCCACGACGTGGCGACCCGACCGCGCGGCCGCGCGAGAGCGACGGTGGCAGGCCGGTCGAGGAGGGCGCTGGGCTGCGTCATGGCGAGATTATGAGCAGAAGTCCCCCGCGATTGCGGGAAGAACGTCGATCTCGGGCCCCCCGAACCGGCCGTCTTCCCGCAATCGACGGATCGAAGCCAGGTCAGGAGCCGCGCTGGCGGGCGCGGTAGTTGCGCGTCTTGACCTTGTTGCCGCAGCCCCACTCGCACCAGGTGCGGGAGCGGTTCTTCGAGTGGTCGTAGAAGGCCCACTGGCACTCGTCGAACGCGCAGATCTTGAGCCGTCGCCAGCTGTCGTCGGCCGCCGCCTGGGTGACCGCGACGAGGATCCAGGCCAGGCCACCCCGGGTGCCGGCCTCGACCGGACGGAGGCCCGGGCCGTCGGCGGTGTGCTCGAGTCGCAGCGGGAGCCCTGCCGCCAGCCGGTCGAGCGCGGCCGCGTCGTGGCGGCCGTCGTGGTGCGCACGCAAGGAGTCTCGGAGCGCGTCGCGCAGGTCCCGTGCCAGCTGCAGGTCGGCGGAGGTGGCCCGCGTTCGATGGTCGGTCAGGCCGTGGTCGTGCAGCCAGGAGCTCAGCTCAGCCGTCGTCGTCAGGTCGTCGGTCTGTTCTTCGTTGTCCACCGAGTTGGTGAACGCGAGCAGCCGCTCGACGTGCGGCGGGGCTGCTGGGGGAGCGGTCGTGACGGCGGACTCGTTGCGCACGACACCAGCATAGCCGTTTTACTGGTTGCACAATCGGCGACACTGGCATAACGTGTTTGCCAGTGTCGTACGTAAGGGATGTGACAGCCATGAGGTCGTTGATCGACGCCTTCGCCCACCAGCAGCTCGACGGCATGCAGGAGCTGCAACGGGACTTCGGTCGTCGCCGCCCCGCAGCGGGAAGCCGGAGCCGGCGCCGCGACGGCTCCGGTGCGTCACGCCGACCCGGGCCAGTCGACTCGCACGGCTCTCGGGTGGTTGGGTCGGGTCGCGCACGGCCTGGCGGTTCGGCTGCACCTCGCCGGTCGACGGGCACTCGATGTGACACTTGCCCTGCACTTCTGCGGTAGGGACGTCACAAGGATGCGGTAGGATGGCCGTATGTACGGCAATGACGTCCAGGTCCCCGGCGAGTCCGCCGACGAGCAGCCGACCCGCATCGAGGCGAGCGACCTCGAGCAGGAGTTCCAGGCGATCATCGACGGCGACGGCCGGATCGAGCCGCGCGACGCGATGCCCGATGCCTACCGCAAGACGCTGATCCGCCAGATCGCGCAGCACGCGCACTCCGAGATCATCGGCATGCAGCCCGAGGGCAACTGGATCAGCCGCGCCCCGAGCCTGCGTCGCAAGGCGATCCTGATGGCCAAGGTCCAGGACGAGGCCGGGCACGGCCTCTACCTCTACGCCGCGGCCGAGACGCTCGGCGCCGACCGTGCCGACCTGCTCGACATGCTCCACAACGGCCGGCAGAAGTACTCCTCGATCTTCAACTACCCGACCCTCACCTGGGCCGACATGGGTGCGATCGGCTGGCTGGTCGACGGCGCCGCGATCGTCAACCAGGTGCCGCTGTGCCGGTGCTCCTACGGTCCGTACGCCCGCGCGATGATCCGCGTCTGCAAGGAGGAGTCGTTCCACCAGCGACAGGGCTTCGAGATCCTGCACACGCTCTCGCACGGCACCCCCGAGCAGCACGCGATGGCGCAGGACGCCGTCGACCGGTGGTGGTGGCCGAGCCTGATGATGTTCGGCCCGCCCGACGACGCGTCGCCCAACTCCGCCCAGTCGATGGCCTGGGGGATCAAGCGGCACAGCAACGACGACCTCCGCCAGCGTTTCGTCGACATGACCGTGCCGCAGTCCGAGGCGCTCGGCCTGACGATCCCCGACCCCGACCTGCGGTGGAACGCCGAGCGCGGCCACTACGACTTCGGCGAGATCGACTTCACCGAGCTCTTCGAGGTGATCAAGGGCAACGGGCCGTGCAACAAGCAGCGCATGGCGCACCGCCGTGGCGCGCACGAGGACGGTGCCTGGGTGCGCGAGGCGGCCGCGGCGTACGCCGAGAAGCAGGCAGCCCGCGCGGAGACGGCGGCATGAGCGACCTGAGTGCGGAGGGCGGCCACGGGGCCGTCCCGACGAGCGGCGTACCGGCTGAACAGAAGCCGGCAGCTGCAGCGCGCAAGGACTGGCCGCTCTGGGAGGTGTTCGTGCGGGCCAAGCGCGGCCTGTCGCACGTCCACGTCGGCAGCCTGCACGCCCCCGACGCGCAGATGGCGGTCCGCAACGCGCGCGACCTCTACACGCGCCGCCAGGAGGGCGTGTCGATCTGGGTGCTGCCCGCCGACCAGATCACCGCGAGCAGCCCCGACGAGAAGGACGCGTTCTTCGAGCCGGCCGGCGACAAGATCTACCGCCACCCCACCTTCTACTCCGTCCCCGAAGGGCGTGGAGCACCTGTGACTCCCGAGACGTCGACCGACTTGTCAGCACCTCAGCGGGCTATGACCCCATCAGCTGCTGACAGGTCGGCGTACGCGTTGCGGCTGGGCGACGACGCCCTCGTCTACGCGCAGCGGCTCGGTGGCTGGATCGCCGCCGCCCCGCAGCTCGAGGAGGACGTCGCGCTCGGCAACATCGCGCTCGACCAGCTCGGCCAGGCGCGGTCTCTGCTGACCTACGCCGGCCAGGTCGAGGGGGAGGGCCGCGACGAGGACGCGCTGGCGTACCTCCGCGACGAGCGCGACTTCCTCAACGCCCAGATCTTCGAGCTGCCGCGCGGCGACTTCGCCGACACCACCGCCCGGATGCTCGTCGTGGCGGCCTACCAGTTCGAGCTCTACACCGACCTCCAGTCGTCGACCGACGAGACTCTCGCGGCGATCGCGGCGAAGGCCGTCAAGGAGGTCGACTACCACCGCGACCACGCGACCCAGTGGACGTTGCGACTCGGCGACGGCACCGACGAGTCGCACCTGCGCATGCAGCGCGGGCTCGACGAGCTCTGGCCGTACGTTCGCCGAGCTGTTCGAGTCCGACGACCTCGTACGCCGGCTGACCGAGTCCGGTGTCGCCGTCGACCCGTCGACGCTCGAGGACCGCGTCACGGCGTACCTCGATCCCGTCCTCGCCGAGGCCACGCTCGACCGTCCCGAGACGCACGTGCGGCACACCGGTGGTCGGCGCGGCATCCACACCGAGGCGATGGGCTACCTGCTCGCCGAGATGCAGCACCTGGCGCGCTCCCACCCCGGAGCCACCTGGTGACGACCGCGACACGCGACCTGTCGGCCGAGCAGGTCCGGGCCATCGTCGCCGAGGTGCTCGACCCCGAGGTGCCGGTCCTGACGATCGAGGACCTCGGCATCCTGCGCGACGTCGACGTCGACCCGGACGGACACGTGAGCGTCTCGATCACGCCGACGTACTCCGGCTGCCCGGCGATGGACGCGATCACCGCCGACGTGCGCAGCGCGCTGGCGACGCACGGGTTCGACGACGTCGACGTCAGCCTGGTCCTCGCGCCGGCCTGGACCACCGACTGGATGAGCGACGCGGGCAAGCAGAAGCTGCTCGCCTACGGCATCGTGCCGCCGCAGCCGCGCCCGGATCGTGGACCCCGGGCGGACGGCGGCGGCCCGGTGATGGTTGCCTTGTCCCTGCGGTGCCCGCAGTGCGGGTCAGGGGACACTCGAGAGCTCAGCCGTTTCGGGTCGACCGCGTGCAAGTCCTTGTGGGTGTGCAACTCCTGCAAGGAACCGTTCGACCACTTCAAGTCCCACTGACGCCCGCCTCGGGCTCGAGTAAGGCGATCCGCGCATGACCGCCCCGCGTAAAGCCGTGTTCCACCGACTCCAGGTCGGCGCGATCACGCCGCTCACCGACGACGCCGTCTGCATCGCCTTCGACGTGCCGGCGGAGCTGGCGGAGGACTACGACTTCGTCCAGGGCCAGCACCTCACGGTCCGGACCTCGATGGCAGGCGACGACGTCCGGCGCAGCTACTCGATCTGCGCGCCCGCCGGCCACGGCCAGCTGCGGATCGGCGTCAAGGTGCTGCCCGGCGGCCACTTCTCCGGCTTCGCGGTCGGACGCCTGCAGATCGGTGACGAGCTCGAGGTGATGACGCCGACGGGGCGGTTCTACACCGAGCTCGACCCGGCGAACGCCAAGCACTACTGCGCGATCGCGGCGGGGTCCGGCATCACCCCGATCCTCTCGATCGTCGCGACCGCGCTGGAGCGCGAGCCCGACAGCAGGGTCACGCTGATCTACGCCAACCGCACCAGCCGGACCGTGATGTTCCTCGAGGAGCTCGAGGACCTCAAGGACCGCTATCCGCGGCCGGTTCCACCTGCTGCACGTGCTCAGTCGCGAGTCGCAGGACGCCGAGCTGCTGTCGGGTCGGCTCGACGCGGCCCGGCTGACCAAGATCACCGAGACGCTGGTGCCGGTCGAGTCCGTCGACGACTGGTTCCTCTGCGGGCCGTACGACATGGTGGTCGGGCTGCGCGAGGCGCTCGACGCCGCAGGACGTCGACCCGGCCCACGTGCACACCGAGCTGTTCCACGTCGACACGACGCCGGCCGAGCGTCGTACGACGTCCGACGAAGCGCCCCCGGCCGACGCCGCCGACGCCGCGGGCGACCTTGCCGAGGTGACGTTCAACCTCGACGCCAGGACGTCGACCTTCACCCTCGAGAACGCCGACGAGACCGTGCTCGAAGGGGCGCTCCGGGTCCGGGCGGACGTGCCGTTCGCCTGCCAGGGCGGGGTCTGCGGCACCTGCCGCGCCAAGCTCGTCGACGGCACGGTCGAGATGGAGACCAACTACGCCCTCGAGCCCGACGAGATCGACGACGGCTACGTGCTGACCTGCCAGAGCCACCCGACCAGCCCGACCGTCCGGGTCGACTACGACGCCTAGGCGACGGCGATGCGCGCTCGGGCGGGGGTTGCCCGGTGTTAAGTTGACCGCGTGCGGCAGTACCTCGACCTGATCCAACGCGTCCTCGACGACGGGGCCGAGAAGTCCGACCGCACGGGCACCGGCACGCTCAGCGTCTTCGGCCACCAGATGCGTTTCGACCTGCGCGAGGGCTTCCCGCTCGTCACGACGAAGAAGATCCACACCAAGTCGGTGATCGGCGAGCTGCTGTGGTTCCTGCGCGGCGACACCAACGTCCGGTGGCTCCAGGAGCGCGGCATCACGATCTGGGACGAGTGGGCCGACGACCAGGGCGACCTCGGACCCGTCTACGGCTACCAGTGGCGCTCGTGGCCGACGCCCAGCGGCGAGCACGTCGACCAGATCGCCGCGGTCGTGGAGCAGATCCGTTCCGACCCCGACTCGCGCCGCCACATCGTCAGCGCGTGGAACGTCGCCGACATCCCGCAGATGGCGCTGGCGCCGTGCCACACGATGTTCCAGTTCTACGTCGCCGAGGGCCGGCTGTCGTGCCAGCTCTACCAGCGCTCGGCCGACATCTTCCTGGGCGTGCCGTTCAACATCGCGTCGTACGCGCTGCTCACGCACATGGTCGCGCAGGTCACCGACCTCGAGGTCGGCGACTTCGTGCACACGCTCGGCGACGCGCACCTCTACCTCAACCACCTCGACCAGGCCCGCACCCAGCTGGCGCGTGACCCGCGTGACCTGCCCGAGCTCTGGCTCGACCCGTCCGTCCGCGACCTCGCCGACTTCGACCTCGAGCACGTCAAGATCGCCGGCTACGACCCGCACCCGGGCATCAAGGCCCCGATCGCGGTCTGACCACCCGCCCGAAACCCGCGGCTCGACGCCGGGAAGGCGCGGCTCAACGGAGAGGAGGGCAGGAGTGACGGTCACGATCATCGCGGCGGTGGCGCGCAACGGGGTGATCGGTGCCGCCGGTGACATCCCGTGGACGCTGCCGGGGGAGCAGGCCCGGTTCAAGGCGACCACGATGGGCCACGTCCTGGTGATGGGGCGTGCCACCTACGAGTCGATCGGCCGCCCGCTGCCGGGACGCACCACGATCGTCGTGACCCGCCAGGAGGACTGGCAGCCCGAGGGCGGACTGCCCGACGGCCTGCTCGTGGCCGGCAGCGTCGAGGCCGCGCTGGCCTGGGCGGCCGGCATCGACGACGAGGTGTTCGTGGCGGGGGGCGCCCAGGTGTACGCCGCAGCTCTCCCGGTCACCGACGCGCTCGTGATGACCTGGGTCGACGCCGAACCCGAGGGCGACACGTTCTTCCCGGAGGTCGACTGGGACGACTGGCGCGAGGTGTCCCGCGAGGACAACGAGGGCTGGACCCTGGCGGCGTACGAGCGGGCCGCGAAAAAAAGTTCGGAAAATCTGTAACGCCGGGCCGTCGGGCGACGATAGACCCGTCAGATGCCCCGTTACTGCCCGGACCCCCGAGCGGACAGTAACGGGGCTCTTTCATTGCGTGACACACTGTCACGATTCGCGGCGTGTCGGCCTTCTCGTCCCTCGTGTCGTCTCCCGTGCGCTCTCCGGCCCGCCGCACCCGGCTGTCCGCGCCGCGGGAGGTAACCTCCTTCCATGAGTCCCGCCATGACCGCGCCGTTCGGGCGTGTGCTCACCGCGATGGTGACTCCGTTCGACGCCGACGGGGCGATCGACCCGGAGGCCGCGGCCGGGCTCGCCACCCGCCTGGTCGATCGCGGACATGACGGACTGGTGATCTTCGGGACGACGGGCGAGTCCCCGACGGTCGGCGCCGACGAGCAGGAGCTGGTGCTGCGCGCGGTCGTCGACGCGGTGGGCGGCCGCGCACACATCGTGGCCGGGGTCGGTTCCTACGACACGGCGCACGCGATCGCCTCGGCCAAGGCCGCGCAGGCCTGCGGTGTCGACGGCCTGCTCGCGGTGACGCCGTACTACAACAAGCCCCCGCAGGAGGGTCTGCTCGCGCACTTCCGGGCGATCGGCGACTCCAGCGACCTCCCGGTGATGCTCTACGACATCCCCGGCCGCACGGCCACGAAGATCTCGGCCGACACGCTGGCCCGGCTGTCCGAGCACCCACGGATCGTCGCGGTCAAGGACGCCACCGGCGACCTGTACGCCGGCGCCTGGCTGCTGCGCTCGACCGACCTGGCGATCTACAGCGGCGACGACGCCGTCAACTTCCCCTGGCTCGCCCTCGGCGCCGTCGGTGTCGTGTCCGTCGTCGGTCACCTCGCCGGACGCCGGTACGCCGACATGATCGCTGCCATCGACGCCGGCGACCTCGACACCGCCCGCAAGATCGACCGCTCGATCCTCCCCGCCGTGCGCGCGATCATGACGCGGACGCAGGGCGTGATCATGGTCAAGGCGGCCCTCGAGCTCCAGGGCGTGCTGACCAACCGGATGGTCCGGCTGCCGCTGGTGCCGGCCACCGCCGAGCAGGTGGCGGAGCTCCGCACCGACCTCGAGAGCGCCGAGCTCCTCGACGACTGACCACGTACTGCACGACACATTCCACGACTGGGAAGGGTTCTTGGATGAGCCACCCGCACCCTGAGCTCGGGCAGCCGCCTGAGCTCCCGCCGCACGGCCTGCGGGTCACCCCGCTCGGAGGGCTGGGCGAGGTCGGCCGCAACATGGCGGTGCTCGAGCACCGCGGCAGGCTGCTGATCATCGACTGCGGCGTGCTGTTCCCCGACGAGACCCAGCCCGGGGTCGACCTGATCCTCCCGGACTTCGACCCGATCCGGGACCGGCTCGACGACATCGAGGCCGTCGTCCTCACCCACGGACACGAGGACCACATCGGTGCCGTGCCCTACCTGCTGCGCGAGCGTCCGGACATCCCGCTGATCGGGTCGAAGCTCACCCTGGCGCTGCTCGAGGCGAAGCTGCGCGAGCACCGACAGACCCGTGCTCCGAAGTACGAGGTGGCCGAGGGCGACCGGCAGTCGTTCGGGTCCTTCGACCTGGAGTTCATCGCGGTCAACCACTCGATCCCCGACGCGTTGGCGGTCGTCGTGCGCACCGAGGCCGGGGTGCTGCTGCACACCGGTGACTTCAAGATGGACCAGCTGCCGCTCGACGGCCGGATCACCGACCTGCGGTCGTTCGCGCGGCTCGGCGAGGAGGGCGTCGACCTGTTCCTGGTCGACTCGACCAACGCCGAGGTGCCGGGCTTCACCACCACCGAGCGCGCGATCGCGCCCGTGCTGAGCGACGTGTTCCGCCGCAGCAAGCAGCGGATCATCGTGGCCTGCTTCGCCTCGCACGTGCACCGGGTCCAGCAGGTGATGGACGCCGCCGTCGCGCAGGGCCGCAAGGTCGCCTACGTCGGCCGGTCGATGGTCCGCAACATGCAGGTCGCGCGCGACCTCGGCTATCTCAACGTGCCGCGGCAACACGCTCGTCGACATGCGGGAGCTCGGCGAGTACGCCCCGGAGGAGGTCGTGATCATCTCGACCGGCTCGCAGGGCGAACCGCTGTCGGCCCTGGCCCGCATCGCGCACCGCAACCACGACCGCATCCACATCGAGCCCGGTGACACCGTCGTGCTGGCATCGAGCCTGATCCCCGGCAACGAGAACTCCGTCTTCAAGGTGATCAACGGCCTCACCAAGCTCGGCGCGAACGTCGTGCACAAGAGCAACGCGCTCGTGCACGTCTCGGGTCACGCCAGCGCCGGCGAGCTGCTCTACTGCTACAACATCCTTCGCCCGCGCAACGTGATGCCGGTGCACGGCGAGATCCGGCACCTGGTCGCCAACGCCGCGTTGGCTGTCGAAACCGGCGTGCCGGCAGACCGCGTGGTCGTCGCCGAGGACGGCGTCGTCGTCGACCTGGTCGACGGGGTCGCCCGGGTGAGCGGCAAGGTCGAGTGCGGCTACGTCTTCGTCGACGGGTCGTCGGTCGGCGACATCACCGAGAGCGACCTCAAGGACCGGCGCATCCTCGGTGAGGAGGGCTTCATCTCGGTGATGGTGGTGATGGACTCGGGCTCCGGGAAGCTCATCGCGGGTCCGGAGATCCACGCCCGTGGCTTCGTCGAGGACGACGCCGTCTTCGACGAGGTGCGGCCGATGATCGAGGACGCGCTGGCCCAGGCGGTCAACGACGGCAACGACGACGCCTACCAGCTGCAGCAGGTGATCCGGCGTACGACCGGACGGTGGGTCAACCAGACCCACCGGCGGCGCCCGATGATCATCCCCGTCGTCCTCGAAGCCTGACGGACATGTCCCACGTTCCCGAGACCAGCGCCGCTCCGGATGGCCTGGCCGACCGGGTGCGCCTGACCCTGGCGGTCCCCGTCGCCTTCGTGTCGTCCGTGCTCGGCGTGGTGTGCGTGGTGAGCATGCCCGACGTCGCGACGACGATCGGCACCCTGTCGGTCATCGAGCCACGCTTCGTCGGCTGGGCCGGCGTTGCCGGTGCCGTGACGGTCGGGACCGGCGCGGCGGCGCTGCTCCTGGTCACTCGGATCGGTCCGGGGCCGGCGCTGTCGCTGGGTGCGGCCGCCTCCGTCTTCGGGCTCGCGCTGGCCCGCGAGGTGGCCGAGCCCGCCCAGCTGAAGCTGGCGCTCCTCCTGCTCGGCGCCGCGGTCGGCTGTCTGCTCGGTGGGGCCGCGAGTATGACGTTCGAGCTCCCCGACCGGCTGCGCCGCCAGGTGATGGTGGCCTGGGCGCTGCCGGTCGTCGCCGCGTGGCCGCTGCTGGCCTGGGTCGCGGGCCATGTCGACCCGCTGGCTGTCGGGGCTGCACCACGTCTGACCTACCACCCCAGCGTCTGGGTGCTCGCTCCCGTGTCGGCGCTGATCGTGATGTGGAGCGCCGTGTCCATGCTGGTCGAGCCGCCACGCGCCACGGTCCGGTCCGGCCCGGCGTGGGAGACCGCCTGGGGCGCGCTCATCGGGACCGGCTTTGCCGCGGCTCTGGCCACGATGGCGCTCGGCTTCGACCCCGGACTGCCACCGGGCTGGCTGCGGCCGCTCGTCCTGTTCGCCAGCGGTGCCGTCGTGGTGACCCTGGCCGGCATCAGCATGCTGCTCCCGCCGGGCTGGACCCGGATCGGCTACGTCCTGCTGGTGTTCGTGCTCGTGACCTTCCCGACCACGGTCCAGCTGCTGGTGATGGTCGCCGACGACGGCGCGAGCCAGGTCTCGTGGTGGCTGGCGCTGCTGATGAGCGGCGTGACCGTCATCGGCACCGCCGTCGGTGCACGGCGTCCGCGCCACGTCTGGCTGAGCCTTCTCGTCGTTGCTGCGGCCTGCGCGGGGGCGTGGGTGATGCCGGACAGTCCCGGCTGGATGGCTGCCTCGGGGCTTCCGCTGTGTCTGGCCATGGGCGCCGTGTTCGGGGCAGGGCTGCAGCACACCGTCGCGACCGCGGTCGGGTGGCGGCTCGGGGCGATGGCCGTGGTCGTCGTCGCGTCGCTCGGCACGACCACCGGCATCGCGATGGCCTGGGCTCTGGGTGGCGACATCCCGGGGGACGTCGACGCGGCCCGTGCCGCCGGACGCGTCTTCCTCGGCTTCACCTTCGCGTTCGCGGTGATGGCAGCGGCGGTGGTGAGTGTGCTGTCGCCACGCCCGGCCGACGACCAGCCCGCAGCCGAGCCGGCTCGAGCGGGCAGCCCGACCTGACGCGTCGGCCTGCGCGCCGCGGCGCTAGCCCCGACCGAGGACGGTGCCGCCGTTCACCTGCAGGATCTGGCCGGTCGTGAAGCCGGACTGCGGCGAGGCCAGGTAGGCGACGGCCTCGGCGACCTCGTCCGGCGTACCGGGTCGCTTGACGAGCGTGCCCTCGACGCGCGGCTCGACGATCTCGGGACGCAGCCGGCCCTCCCAGAACTCGGTGTCGGGGATGAAACCGGGCGCGACGGCGTTGACGGTGATGCCGTCGGGGCCGAGCTCGGTGGCGAGGCCGAACACCCAGGCGTGCAGGGCCGACTTGGCGGCGCCGTACGAACCCGGGTCCGCGGACGCCGGCGACGGAGCTCATCGCGACGATCCGACCGCCCGGCCTGCTGAGGTGGGGGAGCAGCGCCTGGGTCAGCAGCACGGTGGTGAGCACGTTGTTGCGGAAGTCGGTGAGCCAGTGCTCGGCGGTTGCGGCGAGGGTGTCGCCGTCGGCGGTGGCGATCCCGCCTGCGTTGTTGACGAGCACGTCGACGGGTCCGTCCGCGGCGATCGTGGCGGCGACCGCCTCGACCTGGGTCGGGTCCTCGAGATCGGCTGTCAGCGGCGTGACGTGGTCGGTGTCGAGCTCGGCGTTGATCGCCTTCGCGGCATCGGCCAGGACGTCGGGTCGACGGCCCAGGATCACGACGGCGTCACCGTCACGAGCGAAGCGGGCGGCGATGGCGCGGCCGAGACCGGTGCCGCCTCCGGACACGACGACGCGGCGCGGGGCGGGCTCGATGGGCGGGGTGTGCGAGAGGGGCGAGGTCACGCGGAGGCTCCTCGGGGTGCGGTGTTGGCCGGGGAATTGCGGGAAGACTGGCGTGGTCAGGTGGTGACCAGGGCCATTCTTCCCGCAATTCCGGGGCGCGACAAAGGGTGGGACGGGGACCCCCGAACCCGCCCCACCCTGCCGGGTGCGCGGACGCCTGGCCCCCTCAACCGGGCGTCGACGTCGTACCTGCTCCCTAAGAGCCGACGTCGCCGCCCCTGATACCACCGAGTTGTCAGAACCTCATCGGGTCATAGCCCGATGAGGTTCTGACAGGTGGGGTTCAGGCGTGGGTGGCCTGGTGTTCCTCGACGGCGGCATGGGTGGCCGGCACCTTGCCGCTGCAGAACTCGCAGCGGTACTCGTGCTTGCTCAGCCGCTCCATGCCCGCGAACGTCGCGTGCTCGGGCAACCATTCCTGGTCGGGCGCGCCCTCGGAGTCGGCGTGCTCGGGCACCCACTCTTGGTCAGGGGTCTCGGGTGCCTCGCGCTCGGCGACGTCCGGAACCCACTTCTCGTGCAGGTTTTCTTCGCTCATGTCGAGACGGTACCCCTCGGTCGCCGTCAGTCACAGGGCCACGACCAATCGTCAGAAGGTGGTCACATCTCGTGTTCGAGTCACTACGATGCGAACAACGACGCCAGGGCGTATCAAACCTGCCGGTCCTCACTCCTGGTCGGTGTGAATGCCCTGGCCTGGAGCGAGACGAGAGGTCCACAGGTGGCCGTCCAGCGCGCACCCGACGCATCCGGTGAGACCACCTCTGTCTGGGAACAGGCCGCCGACAGCTTCCGTCGTTGGCGTGATGGCGGCGACATCGCCGCCGGAGCGCTCGACGACCTGGTCCGTTGTCTCTCGCCGGTGCTGTGGCACGTCGTTCGGTCGTACGGCCTGGACAAGGACCAGACCGAGGACGTCGTCCAGACCACCTGGCTCACGCTCGTACGCCGTCATGAGTCCATCGCCGATGCACAGGCGGTCGCCTCCTGGTTGACGACGACCGCGCGCCGGGAGGCATGGCGGGTCTCGCGCTCCGACGGCCGGGCCACCCCGGTGGTCGACGAGGTGATCGAGGCCCGGATCCCGCATCAGCAGGCGGCTGAGACCGACGTGGTGCAGATCGACGAGAAGGATCGGTTGTGGGCCTGCGTGAACAAGCTCGATGCCCGCTGCCGCCGGCTGCTGCGCATCGTCGCGTTCGACGACCGGCCGGACTACCAGGGGATCGCACGGGATCTGGACATGCCTGTCGGAAGCATCGGCCCCACCCGGGGTCGCTGTCTCGGCAAGCTGAAGACGCTACTCGGAGAGAAGTCGGGAGCAGACGATGAGTGAGAACGGTATTTCCCTGCGCGACCTCGCGCGGATGTGGGACGTCCGCGACCCGATGCCCGACGACCTGGTCGAGAAGGTCCTCGTCGCGATCGAGACGGAGGACCTCGACACGGAGTACGAGCTGCTCCACCTGATGGAGCGCACCCGCGAGCTGGCAGGCACCCGCGGCGAGGGAGAGGCGCTCACCATCGCCTTCTCCGGCGGCTCCTTCTCGTTGCTGCTCCGCGTCTCGGAGGTGGGCACGTCGCACTGCCGGATCGACGGCTGGGTGACGCCCGCTCAGGAGATGCGGGTCACCGTCACCCAGCAGGACACCACCCAGGTGGCCGACGTCGACGCACGCGGGCGGTTCGAGATCGCCCGGATGCCGACCGGTCTCACCCGGTTCTTCCTCCGCGCGGACGCCGTTGACGACAAGACCGCCGAGGGCATGTTCGCCACGCCTACAGTCGAGCTCTGACACCGCCACGACGCAGCGCACGAACCCCCAGCTCTAGCCGAGGAGTACGACGATGACGCCCCCCGACTCGCCCGACGCCCGACGCCCGAACGTCACCCACGCGATGTTCCGCGACCCGGCCCCGATGGATCCGGCCGACCTCTCGCGCGTCGGTGGACGGCTGGCAGACCCGCGGACCGCGACGGTGCTGGGCGGCATCGAGACCAGCCCCACGGCATACGTCGGCGCCAGCCTGGTGCTGTCGGCCCGCGCCGACGCCGACCGCGACGCGCTGCTCAGGGACCTGCAGGCGGTCGCGGACGACGAGGGTTGGCTCGTCGAGGTCGACGACAGTGAGACCTGGTCGCGTGCCCGCGGACGAGAGAACGAGCCGGAGATGGGCGTGACCCGGCTGCGGCTGTCCGTTCCCGAGGGTTCTGTCGCCCCTGCACCCGATGCCTGGGTGCTGCTCCAGAAGTTCCAGGCCGCCCACCGTGACGTCGAAGGCATGCTCGGCCTCGACCATGTCGTCCGGATCCACGACGACGACGAGTCCGACCCCTTCGGAGACGCCCAGTCCTTCGAGTCGTCGCACTCGTTCGAGTCCTCGCACTCCTTCGAGTCGTCCCACTCGTTCGAGTCGTCTCACTCGTTCGAGTCCTCCCACCCGTTCGAGTCCTCGCACCCGATCGACGCCTACGGCCAACCCGGCCTCGGCGGACGGCAGCCGATCACCGTGGTCGGACGTCGACCGGTCCGCAGCGCACCCGCCCAGGGTTTCCGTCGACCCGTCGTCGGAATCCTCGACACGGGCTGCGGAGCACACCCGTGGCTCGACGACGTCGTCAAGACCGACGTCATGCTCGACGCCAAGCCCATCGGCTACACCGACGCCGACGTGCCGAGCCCGGAGGTCTACGGCGACCTGGTCGGTCCCCTCGACGGCAGCATCGACCCGCTGTCCGGCCACGGGACGTTCATCTCCGGCCTGGTCCACCAGACCTGCCCGGATGCCGACATCTACGCCTGGCGCGTGGTCAAGTCGCGTGGCCCGCTCGTCGAGACGGACTGGATCAACGCGCTCACCAAGGTCGTCGAGCTCGTCCGGCGCTACTACGAGGGTGACGAGGGCGGCCTGCCCGTCGACGTGCTCAACCTCTCGATGGGCTACTACCAGGAGACCGCGAAGGACCGCCGCGTCAGCCAGCACCTGCGTCATCTGATCAACGTGCTCGGCAAGTGCGGCACCACCGTGGTCTGCTCGGCCGGCAACGACAGCACGGCGATCCCGCAGTACCCGGCCGCCTTCTCGCCCTGGTACCAGGTGCACGAGGACGACGAGCCCGGCCCGGTCGGGATCGACGGCAACAGGGTGCCGGTCGTGTCCGTGGGCGCGCTCAACCCGAACCAGAACACCGTGGCGCTGTTCAGCAACACCGGCCCGTCCGTCCGCACCTACGCACCGGGCGTCAGCGTGGTCAGCACGATGCCGCCCCTGCAGGGCGGGCTCGAGCCGATGGCGCGCACGACCGCCTTCGGGTTCGAGCGCGAGTCGCTCGACCTGGACAACTTCACGCGCGGCGACGAGCGACGTGGAGGCTTCGCCGTGTGGAGCGGTACGTCGTTCGCGGCACCGGTTGTCGCTGGTCGCATCGCCCGTCAGCTCGGCCCGATCCCGCAGGAGGGGAAGAACGGCGACAAGGGCGACGCGGTGACCCGTGGATGGGATGCCGTGGAAAAGGTGACGACGCTCAAGCGATGATGGGTCGGTGCTCAGCGCATCCGACCTGCACGCTCGAGGGCTCGAGGAGAGCAACGCTGGTCGGCATGCCCGGGCCCGGCAGCTGTTCCGCCGGGCGCTCGACCGTGCCGATGCGCCCGACGTGCGCGCCGGTGTCCTGCTGAGCCTGGCGCACGTCGAGGCCGAGCGCGGGAGCGTCGCCGACGGGCTGGCGCTCTGCGAGGAGGCCCTGGCCGAGACCGACCTGTCGTCCGGGCTCACGGGCAGGATCACCGCACAGCAGGGACTGCTGCGGATGCGGGCGGGCGAGGGCGACGCGGCGCTCGAGGCCTTCGCGAAGGCGCTGTCCCTGCTCGGCACGGACAGCCTGGATGCGGCGCGGATCCACAACAACCGCGGCAACGTCCACCTGCAGCGCGGCGTGGCCCGGAGCGCCGCGCTCGACTACGAGCAGGCGTCGAGCATCTTCCGCGAGCATGGCGAGGACGTCGAGGCGGCGAAGGTGGAGCACAACCTCGGCCTGACCCACCTGCTGAACGGCGACATCGTCGCGGCGCTGGTCCAGATGGACCGCGCCCGCGCCGTGCTGGCACCCCTGTCACCGGTGTACGCCGCTGCCTGCGACCAGGACCGCGCCGAGGTGCTGTGGGCGGCCGGTCTGACGAGCGACGCCGCCGAGACGTTGCGCTCGGTGGCTCGCGCCCTCGGCGCGCACGGCATGCGGCAGCGCCAGGCCGAAGCCGAGCTCAGCCTGTCGCAGCTGCTCCTCCTCATCGACGTCAAGGAGGCACGGGCGACCGCACGCAGGGCGCGCAACCGCTTCGTCCGACGGGGCAGCGACGTGTGGGGACTCAGAGCGGCGGCCATCGCCTACCGCGCGGGCGAGCACGACGTCGAGGCGGACGACACTCGTCGCCGAGCTCGTCGAGCACGGACTGCGCCGAGACGCCGAGCTGGTGGCGATGCACAAGGCGCGCGAGCTCGTCGACCAGGGTGACCTCCAGCAGGCCGTTGACGCCCTGGCCGCCGTCCGCCTCGGCAAGTCGACACCGGTCACCTCCCGACTGGTGCACCGCGAGGTCCGGGCGGAGATGTCGCGGGCCCGGCACCGGCGGTCCGACGCCCTCGGTCACGTGCGGCACGGGTTGGCTGAGCTGCACGACTGGCAGTCGTCGTTCGGCAGCCTCGACCTGCAGAGCTCGTTGGTGGGCCACGGGCGTCGCCTCGCACTCCAGGGCATGGAGCTCGCCGTCCAGGACGGGCGGCCGGAGGTCGTCTTCGAGTGGTCGGAGCGAGCGCGTGCACTGGCGAGCCGGGTCACGCCACTGCGCCCGCCGAACGACGAGGAGGCGATGGCTGAGCTGTCCGAGCTTCGCTCCGTCCAGAGCGAGCTCGCGTCCGCCGAGCGAGCCGGTTCCCCGACCGCCGGCCTCGAACGTCGGGTGGCCGACCTGCGCCGGCGGATCCGGCAGCGGCAGTGGTACGGCGCCGGCTCCGGAGAGGTCAGCGAACCCGCTTCGATGCCCGAAGTCGCGGAAGCGCTCGGGGACGACGGAGCGCTCGTGGCCTACCTCGGCGTCGAGGAACACCTGGTCGCCCTGACCCTGACCCGGGACTCGGCGCAGACTCACGACCTCGGAGGAATGGCGTCGATCCGGCAGCTGCTCGCGGGGATGCAGGCCGACCTGGACATGTCCGCGGCGCACCTGCCGACGCCGCTTCGGGCGAGCGTGCACAGCACCTTGCGCGAACGGTTGCGCGACCTCGACGACCGGCTGGTCGCACCCCTGGTGCCTGGCCTTGACGGGCGGCAGGTCGTGGTCGTTCCCGCCGGCGTCCTGGCCGGTGTGCCGTGGACCTTGCTGCCCGGCCTGTTCGGCCAACCGCTCACCGTCCCCCGGTCGGCGACGACGTGGCTGTCCGGTCGGTCACGCCCTCCGGAGTACGCCAGTGCCGGTCTCGTCGCCGGGCCTCGGGTGGATCGTGCGGTCGAGGAGATCGAGGCCGCGGTCAAGGGATGGTCGCGCGCGACCGTGCTCGCCGGGGACGACGCCGATGCCCAGCACGTGGGAGAGCTGGCGTCGGCCGTCGACGTCTTCCACGTCTCGGCGCACGGGCGGCACTCCGCCGACAACCCGCTGTTCTCGGGCCTGGAGCTGGCCGACGGCCCGTGGTTCGGCTACGACATCGACCAGCTCGACGCGATCCCGTCGACGGTGATCCTGTCCTCGTGCGAGCTCGGCCGCTCGTCGGTGCGGTGGGGTGAGGAGACGATCGGGATGACGGTGGCGTGGCTGCACGCCGGTGCCGACACCGTGATCGCATCGCCGGCGCTCGTCGACGACGACGTGGCGTGCTACACGCTCGCGGCGACGCACCACCACCTGGCCGAGGGAAGGCCTCCGGCCGAGGCGCTCGCGGAGGCCATGGTCGAGATCGGCGGACCGGTCCCGGCGCCGTTCGTCTGCTTCGGCTCCGGCTGGTAGGCCGCAGGCTCGCGACGGCTCAGCCGCCGCCGCGGTGCTCCGGGGGTCCTCCGCCCGACGCCGGGGGTTCGTCGTGACTCACCGGGTGCGGAGCGATGGTGGCCTCGTGCTCCGGTGCCTCCTCCGCCTTGACGGCGCTCTCTCCCTCGATGTCGATGTGCGGAAGGATCCGGTCGAGCCACCGTGGCAGCCACCAGGCGGACTCGCCCATCAGCGAGATCGTCGCCGGTGCCAGCGTGATCACGAGGATGCCGGCGAGCAGCACGGCGGTGGCCAGACCGACACCGAACTGTTTGATCGTCGGATCACCGTTGAGGATGAAGCTGGCGAACACCGACGTCATGATGAGGCAGGCCGCGGTGGTGATCCGGCCGCTCGTGCGCAGACCCGACGCCGCGGCCTGCCGCGCCGGCTCGCCGCCGAGGTGATGCTGCTGGATGTGGCTGACGAGGAAGACCTCGTAGTCCATCGAGAGCCCGAAGAGCACGGCGAACATCATCAGCGGCACGTAGCTCGCGATCGGCACCGAGCTGCTGTTGGTGTCGAGGCCGACGAGCGAGATGCCCCAGCCCCACTGGAACGTCGCCGTGAGGATGCCGAACGCGGCCGCCGCCGACAGCACGTTCGTGATCGCGGCCTGCAGCGGGATGAGCAAGGACCGGAACGCGATCATGAGCAGCAGGAAGCCGAGCAGGATCACGGTGCCGATCACGAGCAGCAGCCGCTCCGAGATGAGCTCCGCCAGGTCGGCGTACGACGCCGTGTAGCCACCGACGTACGACGTGATGCCGCCCTTGGCCTCGACGCCGGGGATCACGGTGTCGCGGACCTCGCTGAGCAGTGCTGTCGTCTCGTCCGTGGCAGGTCCGGTCGACGGCACGGCCGAGAGCATCACGACGTCACCGTGCTTGTTGATCTGCGGTGGTGTCAGGTCGACGACGCCCTTGGTGCCTGACAACGCGTCCTGCAGCCGGACGACGCGCGGGTCGGTTCCACGGGGGTCGCCCCCGGCCGTCGTGACCATCGCGGTCAGCTGCTTCTGCAGCTTCTCCGCCTGCTTCTGCTGCTGCTCGGCCTGGTTCTGCTCGGCCTTGAGGTGGTTGGCCTGCTTCTGCAGCTGGTTGCCTTCCTGCTGCAGCTGGTCGCCCTGGTTCTGCAGGGCCGTGGCCTGCTTCTGCAGGGCGGCACCTTGCCGCTTGAGGTCGTTGCCCTGCGCCTTCAGGTCGGCGCCTTCCTGCTGGAGCTCGTTGCCCTGGCGGGTGAGCGCAGCCTTCCGGGCGTTGAGGTTGTCGGCTCGACGCTGCAGCGCGGCCGCCTGGTTCTGCAGCTGCTGCGCCTCGGCGTTGAGCTGCTCCGCGCTCTCGGCGAGGCGGACTCCCCTCTCGACGAGCCGCCGGGCCTGGGCGCGCAACGGTGCGAGCTCGTTCTCGACCTGCTGCTCGGTCTGCTCGAGGGCGTCGAGCCGCTGCTGGAGTCGCTGTTGGCAGAGGCGAACCGTCCGGCTAGCGTTGTCGATGCGGCGCTGGAGGATCACCTCGTGCGCGCGGATCCGGCCCAGCTGGCGGAGCAAGGGACGGGCCTTGGCGGCCAAGGCCTCGCGCTGCTCCCTGAGGGCGTCGCGGTGGGTCTCCAGCAGGGCCTGCTCGTCGCTCGAGCTGAGCCTGCTCGCGCTCGAGCTGGGCCTTCTGGGCCTGCAGCTGGTCACCCTGGGTGGTCAGCACCGCCGCGCGGTTCTCCAGCTGCTGTTGCTGGGCCAGGAGCTGCTGTTGCTGGGCCTCGAGGTCGGCCTGTTCCGTCTCCAGCTCGTTGCGCTGCGCCTCGAGGTCCGCCTGCTGGGCTTCCAGCTGCTTCTGCTCGGCCTCGAGCTGCTTCTGCTGCGCCTCGAGCTGCTTCTGCTGCTTGGGCAGCTGCTTCTGCGCCTGCTCCAGCTGCTTCTGCAGGGACGTCGCCTTGTTGTACTTCTTGGTGTACTCGCTGCTCGGCGTCGCGACCGGGTCGAGCTTCGACGCGACCTGGAGCGGACCGTTGTAACCGACGCCGAATCCGGCGGCGATCCAGTCGTACGCCTGCCGCTCCGTCGTCGACTTCGGCGCAGCGCCGATGTCCTCCTGGCCGAACTGGAGACTGGGGGCCGGCACGATGAGCGGTGCGAGGAAGAGCAACGAGGCGACCGCCACCAGGACCGGGCGGCCGGCGACGAACCCGGCCCACGATCCCCAGACTCCTCCGCCCGGCTTCTTCTTGCGCAGGAACGCAGGGATCCTGACCGCGTTGACCTTGGTGCCGAGCAGGCCGAGCACGGCGGGCAGGAACGTGATCGCCGCCAGCACCGCCGTCACCACGGCGATGGCGGAGGCGAGGCCGAGCGTGCTCAGCAGGGGGATGCCGGCGACCCGCAGCGACACCAGGGCGACGACGACGGTGCCACCCGCGAACACGATGGCACTTCCCGAGGTGGCCACGGCGCGGGCGATCGAGTCCTCGACCGGCATACCGGCCTCGAGCTGTTCCTGATGTCGCGTGACCAGGAACAGGGCGTAGTCGATGCCGACTCCCAGGCCGATCATCGTGGCCAGGGTCGCGCCCGTGTCCGGCATCGCGACCAGGTGCCCCATCAGCCCGACCGTCGCGAGCGCGACCCCGAGACCGGCGACGGCCGAGATGATCGGCATACCCATCGCGACCAGGCTGCCGAGGACCAGCGTCAGGATGAACATCGCGGCGAGGATGCCGACGAGCTCGCTGCTCTCCGTCGGTTGCTCGGAGAGCTCGCTGCCGATGGACGACGCGGCCGCGACTTTGATGCCGGCGTCCTGCGCAGGTTGGGTGGTGTCGAAGACCGCCTGAGCCGTCTCCATGTCGAGGTCACCGGATCCGACGTCGAGCAGCACGGGGGCGAACGCCGTCTGCTTGTCCTTCGACAACAGGCCCGCGGTCTGACCGGAGCTGCTCAGCGGGTTGGTCACGCTGTAGACGTGCGGCGCCTTCTTCATCGCCTTGATGGACGCGTTGATCGCCGACTTGTTCGCCTTGTCGGTGAGCTTGCCCTTCTTGATGTCGAAGACGATCGGGTTGGTGCCGTTCTGCTGCGGAGGGAAGCGGTCCTCGAGGAGGTCCTTGACCGACTGGCTGCCGGTTCCCGGCAGCGTCAGGTCGTTGCTGGTCTCGGCCCCGAACTTGGCGACGGAGCCGAAGACGAGGACCACGAGGACGACCCAGGCGCCGATCATGACGAGCGAGCGGCGAGCACAGAAGAGTCCCAGGGCATGCAGAGCTCGACCCACGGTTTCTCCCGTCCCGATCCCCGAAGGTGTGCGTTCGGGAGTTTAGTGCCGTGTCACCACTCGAAGTCCGGATTTGCGGAAAGTGAGGGCCCGCGTCGAGCGGTGTCCGCCGGTCCGCGACCGTGCGCGGAGGACCAATCGCTAGGGTTTCGCCATGAAGATCCTGGTGACCGGGGGCGCGGGCTACGTCGGGAGCATCACGTGCCGTGCGCTGGAGGATGCCGGCCACACGCCGGTCGTGCTCGACTCGTTGTTCAAGGGCCGCCGTGACTTCGTCGGCGACCGGATCTTCTACGAGGGCGACATCGCCGATCGTGCTCTGCTCTCCCGGATCGTCGACGAGCATCCCGACCTGGCGTGCACCATCCACATGGCCGCACGGATCGTCGTCCCCGAGTCGGTCGCCCAGCCCTACGAGTACTACCGCGACAACGTCACGAAGTCGTTGGAGCTCTTCGACCAGCTCCTCGCCCTGGGCAGGCCGCGGGTGGTCTTCTCCTCCACCGCGTCGCTGTATGCACCCGTCGACGGCTTCGAGGTCGACGAGGCGTCGCCGGTCGAGCCCACCTCGCCGTACGCACGCACCAAGCGGACGATCGAGATGGTGCTCGAGGACATGGCTCGAGGCACCGACCTGCGCAGCATCACGTTGCGCTACTTCAACCCGATCGGGTCCGACCCCGACCTGACCACCGGGCTGTACGACCGCGAGCCCTCGCACGTGATCGGGCAGCTGGTGCTCTCCGCCTCCGGCGCCAAGGAGGCGTTCACGATCACCGGCACCGAGCACCCGACGCGCGACGGCACCGGCATCCGCGACTACATCCACGTCTGGGACCTGGCGCGCGCGCATGTCGCCGCCGTCGAGCGCTTCGACGACGTGCTCGCCGAGGTCGGCGCACCGTCCACGATCCTCAACATCGGAACCGGCGAGGGGGTCACGGTGCGCGAGCTGTTGCGGTCCTTCGAGACGGTGTACGGCGGCTCGGTCCCGACGCGTGAAGCCGGACCGCGACCCGGCGACGCAGTCGGCGCCTACGCGAACGTCGACAAGGCGCGCAACCTGCTCGGCTGGTCGAGCGAGCTGACCCTCGAGGACGGCATCGCCTCCGCGCTGGCCTGGGGTCGGCGCCGTCCCGAGGTGCTCGGCTACGCATGAACGAGGCAAAGGCGCCGGCGGCCCGGCTGTTCGTCACGAGTGACCCGCACGGTCACCTCGCGCAGCTCGAGGCCGGGTTGTCGTCCGCCGGGTTGGTCAACGACCACGGCGACTGGTGTGGCGGGACCGCGCGGCTGTACGTGCTCGGCGACCTGCTCGACCGCGGGCCCGACGGCATCGGCGTGATCGACCTGCTGATGAGCCTGCAGGCGCAGGCCGAGGAGGCGCAGGGCGAGGTGGTCGTGCTGCTGGGCAACCACGAGGTGCTCGCGCTCGGCATGCACCTGTTCGGGACCGAGGACGTGGAGATCGGCGGACGCTCGCGCAACTTCGCGGTCAGCTGGATGCGCAACGGGGGAGTGGGCAGCGACCAGGACCGGCTCACGCCGCAGCACGTCACCTGGCTGCGGTCGCTCCCGGCGATGGCACTGGTCGGCGACTACCTGTTGATGCACTCCGACACCCTGGAGTACGTCGAGTGGGGCGAGTCCGTCGACGAGATCAACGCCGGCGTCGCTGCCAGCCTCTCGACCGACGACGCCCACGAGTGGTGGGACGTCTTCTGGCGGCTCACGACCCGGTACGTCTACAACGGCGAGGACGGCGCGTTCCAGGCCGAGGGGATGCTCGACCGGCTCGGCGGCTCACTGCTCGTGCACGGCCACAGCATCGTGGGCGACCTGCTCGACATCGAGTCGGAGAAGGTCGACGGCCCGCTCCTGTACGCCGACGAGCAGGTCCTGGCGGTCGACGGCGGCATCTACGACGGGGGACCGTGCCTGGTGGTCGAGCTGCCGGTGGACCGGACGACCGTGATGCGGCACGACGCTGAGCGAGGATCCCAGCCGTGACAGCCACGCCTAGGTTGTCGACGTGACTCTGGACTTCCGCGACCTGGACAAGGCCGACCTGAACCGGTCCTTCGACCTCCGGACGCGAGCGTTCGGCACGCTGCCGGACGGCTTGCGACCCCAGTGGGACATCGACGTCTCGAAGGCGATCGACGAGCACCGCGTGGTCGCGGCGTACGACGGCGACGTGCTGGTCGGACGAGCGATGATCTGGCCGTTCACGCAGTACTGGGGCGGCCGGGCGCTGCCGATGGCCGGCATCGCGGGCGTGGTCATCTCGCCGGAGCACCGCGACCGAGGCGTCGGCACCGGGCTGATGGCGGCGACGGCGGTGCGGGGACGCGAGCTCGGCTTCCCCGTCTCGGTGCTCTATCCCGCCACCGTGCCGGTCTACCGCCGAACCGGTTGGGAGGTCGCCGGTGCCCAGACCCGGATCACCATCACGGCACGGCTGCTGCGCGAGCTCCGGGGGAGCGGCGTCGAGATCCGCGAAGCAGGGCCAGGTGATGCCGCTCGCATGCTCGCGATCATGCGCGAGCAGTACGCCGCAGGACGCGTCAACGGACCACGCGACTACGACACCAAGGAGCTCGCCGACGAGCTCGATGACCCCAATGTCATCGGGTGCATCGCCGACGACGGGTTCGCCGTGTACGGCTGGGAGGGCAAGGACATCGTGGTCTACCAGCTCGTCGCTGGATCGGCAGCCACGGCTCGCGCCCTGTGGGCGGTGGTGGGCTCGAGCTCATCCGTGGTCGAGCGCATCGACGCCTACGTCGGGCCCGACGACCCGATTCACCAGCTGCTCGGCGAATGTGTCGTCGAACGCCTGAAGCAGACCAGGTGGATGCTGCGGCTGCTCGACGTCGAGGCCGCGCTGAAGGGGCGGGGCTATCCGGTCGGGCTGCACGTCGAGGTGCCGCTGGTGCTGGAGGACGACCTGCTCCCCGGCGAACGCGGTGGCCGGTCGGCTCCAGGTGGCCGACGGCAGTGGAGCCCTCGTCGTCGATGCCGGCGTCGCCGACGACTCCTGACGCGGTCAGGCTCGGAGCGAACGGCCTCGCTGCGCTCTATGCCGGCACGCTCGACGGCCAGCCTGCAGGGATCCGGGCTGATCCTCGGCGGCGGCGCCGAGCAGCTGGCTCGCCTGGACAGCGCCTTCGTCGGTCGTCCGGCATACCTGCTCGACTACTTCTGAGCGCAGGACGCGACGATCGGGTCAGCTCGGGTCGGCGCGCGACGCCGGCCAGCTCGAGATGACGCTGCGCGCGGTCGAGCACCTCGACGATGTTGAGCAGGTCGGTCTCGGGGATGCGCCGGACGTCCCAGCCGTGCTTGGCCATCAGTCTCAAGGCGATCTCCCGCTCGCGCTCGAGCACGCCGACCGCGAGGTCGAGCTGGGTGGCGGCGCCGGCGGTCTCGTTGCGGACCAGGTTGGTGACGTACCACTCGAGCCATCCGGCCGGCTCGCGCTCGGCGGCATAGCGCAGCGCGGAGCGGACGTCGGCGTCGAGGTAGACCACGGTGAACGGCGTGAGCCCGATCGCCTCGGTGCACTCGGCGAGGAACCCGTCGATGGCGATCTCGCCGTTGTCCCAGTCGCTCAGCGACCGGACGAACGGGAACAACGAGTCGCAGACCACGACGTCGTAGTCGGAGGCCGCGCTCTCGCGGATGAAGTCGGTGACGCAGCCGGCGAGGGTGGCGGTGCCACAGGCGCCGGTCACCGCGAGCTCGCGCGCCATCGGTGCGAAGACCGGACGGGTGAGGACCTCGTCCTCCTCGACCAGGTCGACGCGCTGGTCACGGGCGAACACGTCGCGCAGTCCGCGCGCGAGCGTCGACACGCCTACGGCGGGTGCGCAGCCGCTGACAGCGACGATCGTGGCCATGGGCCCCATTGTGTCGGCTACCGGGTCAACTCACCACCCGCCGTCACATCCACCGCAGACCGGTGCCGATCCCCGCGTCGGGTGTGCGGCGTGTTACGCGTGAGACTGATGTGGCGATCGCGTAGATTCGACGCATGGCGACCCGCACGTCTTCCCCGCCGCGGTCGCGGAGCAGCACGCGCTCTCGATCCGGCTCGTCCGGTAGCCAGACCCGGCGCAAGCCGTCGAAGAAAAGGAGCACGAGCAGTCGCTCGCGCTCTCGATCCTCGTCGCGGCGCAGCGGGCCTGGTGTCTTCACCCTGCTCCTGACCGGCATCGGCCGAGGCCTGCGCGCCATCTGGCTCGGGATCGCCCACGTCATCGGAGCCGTCGTACGACGCATCGGGAGCACGGCCCGCGACCTCGACCCCGAGCACCGTCGCGACGGCCTCGGCCTCGGCCTGGTCGGGCTCGCGATCGTGATCAGCGCGGCCGAGTGGTGGCGGCTGCCCGGCTCCGTCGGCCACGCCATCCGGGCCGTGGTCGAGGGCACGTTCGGGATCGCGGCGTACGCCATCCCCCTGCTCGTGCTGCTCGCCGCCTGGCGGACCATGCGCTCACCTGAGCTGAACGGCCCGGCCGGCCGCCCCGTGATCGGGTGGGCCGCGATCGCGCTCGGCGTGCTCGGTCTGATCCACATCGACCACGGCCTGCCCCGTCCCAGCGGCGGCCAGGAGGCGATGAGCGAAGCGGGCGGAGCGATCGGCTACATCGGCTCCGCCCTCGTCGCCGACCTGTTCCGCAGCAGCGTGATCGCCGTCCCGCTGCTCGTGCTGCTGACGTTCTTCGGTCTGCTCGTCGTCACCGCGACGCCCGTCTACCAGATCCCGCAGCGGCTCGTGGCCGCTGCGCGACAAGATGCTCGGCCGCACGCCGGCTGACCCCGACGCAGAGGTGGCGCGCCGAGCCCGAGGCGCCGATGCCGCTCCAGCGCAGCCGCCCGCGCCGTCGCGTCGGCGTGATGACCGACCCCGAGGTCGCGACCGACGAGACCGCAGCGGACCCGGCCGCCATGGAGGGTCGCGAGCTCGGCAAGCGGGGCAAGCAGGCTGCTGACGAGGACGGCGAGCTCGAGCCGCCACCGCACACCCCGCTCCCGCAGCGGGTCGAGCAGCTCAGCCTCTCCGGCGACATCACCTACACGCTGCCCAAGAACGACGTGCTCAAGGCCGGCAGCGCACACAAGGCGCGGTCGCAGGCTTCGGACGCGATCGTGCAGCGCCTGACCGAGGTGCTCGAGCAGTTCGGCATCGACGCCCAGGTCACGGGCTACACCCGCGGTCCGACCGTCACGCGCTACGAGGTCGAGCTCGGCCCCGCGGTGAAGGTCGAGAAGGTCACGGCGCTGTCCAAGAACATCGCCTACTCCGTCGCCAGTGCCGACGTGCGCATCCTGTCGCCGATCCCCGGCAAGTCCGCGATCGGTGTCGAGATCCCCAACCCCGACGCGGAGATCGTGTCGCTCGGCGACGTGCTGCGGGCCCCGTCGGCCCGCAACGACAACCACCCGATGGTCAGCGGCCTCGGCAAGGACGTCGAGGGCGGATTCGTCGTCGCCAACCTGGCGAAGATGCCGCACCTGCTGGTCGCGGGAGCCACCGGCTCCGGCAAGTCGAGCTTCATCAACTCGATGATCTGCTCGCTGCTGATGCGGGCCACGCCCGACGAGGTCCGGATGATCATGGTCGACCCGAAGCGGGTCGAGCTGACGGGGTACGAAGGCATCCCGCACCTGATCACGCCGATCATCACCAGCCCGAAGAAGGCCGCCGAGGCGCTGCAGTGGGTGGTCCGCGAGATGGACCAGCGGTACGACGACCTGGCCAACTTCGGCTTCCGCCACGTCGACGACTTCAACAAGGCCGTGCGAGCAGGCACCGTCAAGGTGCCGCCGGGGAGCGAGCGCGTGCTGGCGCCGTACCCCTATCTGCTGATCGTGGTCGACGAGCTCGCCGACCTGATGATGGTGGCGCCGCGCGACGTCGAGGACGCGGTCGTACGCATCACCCAGCTCGCCCGGGCTGCCGGCATCCACCTGGTGCTCGCGACGCAGCGCCCGTCGGTCGACGTCGTGACCGGTCTCATCAAGGCCAACGTGCCGAGCCGGTTGGCGTTCGCCACCTCGTCGCTGGCCGACAGCCGGGTCATCCTCGACCAGCCGGGAGCGGAGAAGCTGGTCGGCAAGGGCGACGGGCTGTTCCTGCCGATGGGCGCGAGCAAGCCGCAGCGCATCCAGGGCGCGTGGGTGACCGAGAGCGAGATCAAGCAGGTCGTGAACCACTGCAAGGAGCAGCTGACGCCGACCTACCGCGAGGACGTCACGGTTCCGCAGCAGAGCAAACGTGAGCTCGACGACGACATCGGCGACGACCTCGACCTGGTGTGTCAGGCCGTCGAGCTGGTCGTCTCGACGCAGTTCGGGTCGACGTCGATGCTGCAGCGCAAGCTGCGGGTCGGCTTCGCCAAGGCCGGTCGGCTGATGGACATCCTCGAGAGCCGCGGGATCGTCGGGCCCTCGGAGGGCTCGAAGGCGCGCGACGTGCTCATCAAGCCGGACGACCTCGACGACGTGATCGCCAGTCTGCAGGGGGAAGCATGAGCAACGCACCGACCGGAACGCAGCCGAGCCCGCCACCGACCAAGCAGGGCGAGGCCGGGATGACCGATCTCGTCGTACGCCGCCGCGGAGGACTGATGGGCCTCGTGGCGGTGTCGCTCGCTGGCACTGTCCGCCGGCTACCTGTGGCAGTTCGGCCAGGACGGCGACGGCGTCGCGCTCGTCGTCGGGGTCGTGCTCGGCCTGGTGGCGATCCTGCACGGCCTGGCGTGGGGTGATGCCCGGACGCCGCTGCTCGTCGCCGACGAGACCGGCCTGCGCGTGCGCCTGGGCGGGGACTGGACCGGCGTCCCCTGGTCGCACGTCGAACGCGTCGAGGTCGACGACCGCGGCCGGATCCGCGACGGCCATGTCGCCGTGATGGCGGCCGAAGGCGCCGACGAGCTCGCCAACGCACGCTGGCGGCCGCGCCTCGGTGCCGCCCTGAACCGTTGGTTCTACGACGCCTCGCTGGTCGTGCCCTACGGATTGACCACGATCGTGAGCTCGGCTGACGTCCCGGCTGCCCTGGACCGGCTGGCCGCCGGTCGCGCTCCGATCGTCCGGCTCGACGCCGAGATCGAGGAGCCCGAGCCCACCGTCGCGCTGACGACGCCCGAGACCGCCACGCCGCCCTCGACCGAGGTGAGCGCGCCGGTCGTCGACGAGCCTGCTGCGACGTCGGAGCCGACCTGGACGCCCGAGCCGGGATCCGCGCCTCCGGCGGCCGAGGAGCCGAGCCGGCCGTCGCGCAAGCCCCGCATCCCGCTCATCGCCGCGCGTGAGGGCTCTCCGGCGCTGCCGCTGGCCAAGGTCGTGGCAGCGCTGCGGTCGCACCCGGCGCGTCGCGAGGAGGTCACCCTCCCGCTGAGCAACGAGCACGCCACCCACGGCACGCTGGCTCTGTCGTCGCCGTACCCCGACGAGGTCACCGAGCCGTTGCCGGAGATCCAGCACCTGCGTCGTCGCGAGGACGTCATCCCGCCGGCGCCGGTCCACGACGAGCCGATCAGCAACGTCGGGCTCATCATCGACGCCACCACCGACCTCTCCGCGCGGGCGATGAGCAAGGTCCGCCGGGCGGCTCCGCTGGCCGCGTCGACGGAGATCACCCGCGACGCCGATCGGCGTACACCGGACGAGACCGAGGGCGACGCCGCCGACCTGGTCATCGGCGGGATCGTCCGCGACGCACGGGTGCGGCTCGGGCTGACCGTGGACGAGCTGGCCGACCGCACCCGCATCCGGCCCTACGTGATCGAGTCGATCGAGGTCGACGACTTCGCCCCGTGCGGCGGCGACTTCTACGCGCGCGGCCACCTGCGGATGCTGGCGCGCGTGCTCGGGCTCGACCCGGACGAGCTGCTCACGACGTACGACGACACCTTCGCCGCCTCGCCGATCAACCCGCGGGCCGTGTTCGACGCCGAGCTGTCGACCGGGTCGACCGGGATGATGCGCGGCGGTGCCTCCGGCGCGAACTGGGGCGGTCTCATCGCGGCCGTGCTCGTGCTGGTGCTGATCTGGGGCGTCGCGAAGTACTTCGCCGACAGCACCGAGCTGCCGGGCACGCAGGCTCCGCCGACCCAGAACGCCGCTGGGCTGGGCTCGCCCGGTCCGGGCAACGCCAAGCAGCCACCCCCCGCAGCGGAGCCGACCCAGGCCAGCGTCCGGCTGACCGCCGTCGGCGGGGACTCGCGCGTCGTCGTCAAGAACCGCCGCGGTGACGTGGTCTTCCAGGGCGTGCTCGCCGACGGGCAGGCGCACCTCAGCCGAGGGCTCGCGCCGCTGCACGTGATGGCCGTCGACGGCGGCGTGATCCGACTCGGCGCCCCGGGCCACAAGCCCGCGCTGATGGGTGAGCCCGGCGCGCGGTCGCGCCAGGCCGTCGCCGCCTCAGCTGCCGACTGACCGAACCTTCACGCGATTGCGATGGGATGTGCGCAGCGGCGAAGCCGCGCGGACATCCTCAACAAGCCACCCGCGGGGAATCCACGTCAGGTCAAATTGGGGGATCGGAACGGCTCGGCGGCATACTGAGGGCACCTCATGAAGACCGATCCCACTGCCCCGACGACCGTCGCCCTGCTGACCCTCGGCTGTGCGCGCAACGACGTCGACTCCGAGGAGCTGGCCGCGCGGCTGGAGACCGGCGGGTTCCGGCTCGTCGACGACGCAGCGGACGCCGAGACCGTCGTCGTCAACACCTGCGGCTTCGTCGAGGCCGCCAAGAAGGACTCGGTGGACGCGCTGCTCGAGGCGTCGGAGCTGAAGGGCTCGGGCACCACGAAGGCGGTCGTGGCCGTCGGCTGCATGGCCGAGCGCTACGGCAAGGAGCTGGCCGAGTCCCTGCCCGAGGCCGACGCGGTCCTCGGCTTCGACGACTACCCCGACATCGCCGACCGGCTGCGCGGCATCCTGGCCGGTGAGGCGCATCCGGCGCACGTCCCCCAGGACCGGCGGCTGCTGCTGCCGATCTCTCCCGTGGAGCGGGCGGAGGGCACGAACGGATCGGCGCCCTCCCTTCCCGGCCACGCCCAGTCAGCCCCGGACCTTCCGGCCGGACTCGCGCCGGCCAGCGGGCCGCGCGCCGTACGCCGTCGCCTGGGCTCCGGGTCCGATGGCACCGCTCAAGCTGGCGTCGGGCTGCGACCGGCGCTGCTCGTTCTGCGCGATCCCGAGCTTCCGCGGCTCGTTCGTGTCGCGGCGGCCGAGCGACGTGCTCGACGAGGCGCGCTGGCTGGCGGGCGAGGGCGTCCGCGAGGTGTTCCTGGTCAGCGAGAACTCCACGTCGTACGGGAAGGACCTCGGTGACCTGCGGCTGCTGGAGACGCTGCTGCCCGAGCTGACCGCCGTCGACGGGATCGACCGGGTCCGCGTCTCCTACCTCCAGCCCGCCGAGACCCGGCCGTCCCTGGTCGAGGCGATCGCCACGACACCGGGCGTGGCGTCGTACTACGACCTGTCCTTCCAGCACGCGTCCGCGCCGGTGCTGCGGCGGATGCGGCGCTTCGGCGACGCCGACCGGTTCCTCGGACTGCTCGACCTGATCCGCTCCCACGCGCCGCTGGCCGGCGCCCGGAGCAACGTGATCGTCGGCTTCCCGGGCGAGACCGAGGACGACCTGGAGACGCTGTGCGCGTTCCTGTCGGCCGCGCGCCTCGACGTGGTCGGAGTCTTCGGCTACTCCGACGAGGACGGCACGGAGGCGGTCGGTCTCGACGGCCACCACGACGAGGACGAGGTCCGTGCCCGCGTGGACCAGGTCAGCCGGCTCGTCGACGAGCTCACCATGCAGCGTGCCGAGGACCGGATCGGCGAGACGGTCGAGGTGCTGCTCGAGACCGTCGACGGCGCGATCGGCGAGGGCCGACCCGACTGCCAGGGGCCCGAGGTCGACGGCACCACCACCGTGACCAACCTGCCCACGTCGTACGCCGTGGGGGACATCGTCACCGCCGTCGTGACCGCGACCTCGGGTGTCGACCTCGTCGCCGACGCCCGGACGCAATAGGTTGGCCTCCATGTCCGACGAACGCTCGCCCAGCCCCGGTCCCGATGCCGGCTCAGGCGACGCGTCACGGGAGGCCACTGCGCCCGTCCCCGTCAACAACTGGAACCTGCCGAACGCCCTCACCACGCTCCGCATCGTGCTGGTCCCGTTGTTCGGGTGGCTGCTGCTCGTCGACGACGGACAGGACACGACCTACCGGGTCTGGGCGTTCGTCGTGTTCACCCTGGCGATCCTGACCGACCGGATCGACGGCGAGATCGCCCGCGCGCGCAACCTGGTCACCGACTTCGGCAAGCTGATGGACCCGATCGCCGACAAGGCGCTCACCGGCATGGCCTTCATCGGGCTGTCGATCATCGGCGAGCTGTGGTGGTGGGTGACGATCGTCGTGCTCGCCCGCGAGTGGGGCATCACCTTGATGCGGTTCTGGATCATCAAGTACGGCGTGATGCCGGCCAGCCGCGGCGGCAAGATCAAGACGACCTTGCAGGCCGTGGCGCTCTGCGGGCTGATCCTCCCGCTGCGCGCCCTCGAGGGCAGCTTCTGGGGGCCGTTCGGCGACCTGCTCTGGTGGGCATCGGTCGTCGTGATGGCCGCGGCGGTCGTGGTCACGGTGGTCACCGGCTTCGACTACGTCCGCGAGGCGATCAAGCTGCGGCGCGAGGGCCAGGCCGCCGAGCGCGCTGCCTGAGGTTCCGCCGGACCCGATGACGTACGACGAGGCGACCGGACGGCACGAGGGAGCCGCCGCGTGTCTGGCCTCGCTCGAAGCCCGCGGCCAGACGCTCGGGACCGCGGAGTCGCTCACGGCCGGACTGGTCGCCGCCACCTTCGCCACCGTCCCTGGCGCCTCGAACGTGCTGCGCGGTGGCATCGCGGCGTACGCCGTGGACGTCAAGACCGACGTGCTCGGCGCCGACCCGGACGTGATCGCCCGCCACGGGGTCTACTCCCGGGAGTGCGCTGTGGCGATGGCGGTCGCTGCGCGTACCACCCTGCGCTGCGACTGGAGCGTGGCGACGACCGGAGTCGCCGGGCCCGATCCGGACGACGGGCACCCGGCAGGGGAGGTCCACGTCGCTGTGGCCGGGCCGGACGCCGTCGTCGTGTCGCGTCGGCTCGACCTCGCCGGGACCCGCCAGCAGATCCGGACGGGCAGCGTCGACGCCGTGATCGGCCTGCTGCACGAGACGCTGCGCGCCCACGACGGTCGTTGACGGGCAGGGCTCGGCCGCGCCGGGAAGAACCCGCCTCGACGAGGCGTTGTGCGGAGGGTCGGCCCCATGTCGCCCTTGCGGCAGGTAACCTGGACCGACCGGCTGAAGCATCAGCGACTGCTGCCGCACCGACGAGCACCACCACCGAGAGGAGCCTGACCATGATCCTGGTCCGACGACTGCTCGGTGACGTGCTGCGCGAGCTGCGGCTCGAGCAGGGACGCACGCTCCGCGACGTGTCGGCCGACGCCCGGGTCAGCCTCGGCTACATCTCCGAGATCGAGCGTGGCCAGAAAGAAGCCTCGTCCGAGTGCCTCGCCGCCATCTGCCAGGCGCTCGAGGTGCCGCTGTCGGTGATCATGCAGAAGGTCAGCGGCGAGATCGCCCGCGAGGAAGAAGCCGTCGCCGGCCTCACCTCGCTCCCGACCCCGGCGTCGTCCGCGGCCGAGATCCGGGTCGCCAGCGACGTCACCAACGTCGCCGCCTGACCGCCCTCGTTTGCGGGAAACGTGGCTACGCGATCGGCGTGTCGACCTGACCTTTCCCGCAATTGCCGGCGTGGCCGTCATGACGGGGCTGGCTGGCAGGTGGGGCACCAGTAGGTGACGCGTGCCTGGCTCGGGTTGTCCACCGACGACACCTCGCCGGCCGCCCGGGCCTGGTCACGCGAGGTCGCGAACGTCTCGGACTCGATCGGTGTCCCGCAGCGCCGGCACGGCTGCCCGGCCCTGCCGTAGACCCAGTGCCGTTGCCCGCGCCGGGCGTTGCCGGTGGTGGTCTGCTCGGCCCGTTCGCGGTTCATCACCAGCAGACGCTGGGCCTTGTCGACGACCTCGGGCAGCACGTGCACCTCGCCGATCGGCAGCTCGGGGTGGATGCCGAGCAGGAACAGCGACTCGCACTTGTAGAGGTTGCCGATCCCGGCGAGGTTGCGCTGGTCGAGCAGCGCCTCGCCGACCGGCACCTCCGGGGAACGCAGCAACCGCGCCAGCGCCTCGTCGGCGTCCCAGTCCGGGCCGAGCAGGTCCGGCCCGAGGTGACCGACCAGCGTGTGCTCCTGGTCGCGGGCGACGACGTCGAGCGCGCCGAGCCGGAAGCCGACGGCCTGCCAGCGATCGGTCGCCAGCACCACCCGGGCCTGGAACGCCGGCGAGCGCCACGGCGACCCGAGCTTGTAGAGGTGCCAGGAGCCCTCCATCTTCAGGTGCGAGTGGATCGTCACCTCGGGCAGGCGGGTCAGCAGGTGCTTCCCGCGGCTGACCGTCTCCTCGACCTGCTGCCCGGTGAGGTCGAGCGTGGCGAGCTCCGGGACCCGGAAGTCCGTGGCCGTCAGCGTCGCGCCGGTCAACGCCTGGTCGAGGCGTCGCGCAGAGCGCCAGACGGTGTCACCCTCGGGCATCCGGTCCACCCCCTCTCGCGTCGGCGAACCACCGCGCGGTCGCCGTCACCGGTGCCGCGCTCTTGCCACACCCGGCTGCGATGCGAAGACTGGCGGCATGCCCGACGACTCCTACCTTCGCCTTGCCGCGCGTACCCGACACTTCAACGCGGGACTGCCACGTGGCTTCGTGGTCAGCCCCGACGGACAACGGGTGGTGTTCCTTCGGTCGTCGTCCGGGACGTCGATGGCCCACTCGCTGTGGGTCTTCGACGTGGCCGCGGGCGAGGAACGCCTGGTGGCGGATCATGCCGAGCTGCTCGAGAGCGGTGACGAGGAGCTCACCCCCGAGGAGCGCGCCCGCCGGGAACGGATGCGGGTGCGGAGCACGGGGATCGTGGCGTTCAGCACCGACCGGGAGGTCACGCGGGCGGCGTTCGCGCTCTCCTCGCGGCTCTACGTCGTCGACCTCGCCGACGGCAAGCCACGCGAGCTTCCGGTGACGTCGACGGTGATCGACCCGCAGCTCGACCCGACCGGTCGCCTCGTGGCGTACGCCGGTGAGGACGGTGTGCACGTCGTGGACGAGGACGGCGACGACCGTCTGCTCATCGGTCCGGATGACGGTGAGCCGACCGAGGTGCGGTGGGGTCTGGCGGAGTTCGCGGCGGCCGAGGAGCTGGACCGTGGCCGTGGCTTCTGGTGGGCGCCGGACGGGGAGTCCTTGCTGGTCGAGCGGTACGACGAGTCTCCGGTCACCACCTGGCACATCGCCGACCCGGCCAGTCCCGACGCCGAGCCGGCGGCGGTCCGCTACCCCCAGGCGGGGACGGCCAACGCGCTCGTCTCGCTCGCCCTGGTCCGCCTGACCGGGGAGCGTACGGACGTCGGCTGGCGCTCCGACGCGGTCATCGACGGCAACGTCCTCGAGTACCTGGCGGATGTCGAGTGGAGCGGGTCGGCGCCGATGCTGTCGCTGCTGACCCGAGACCAGAAGCGGCTGGAGCTGCGCGAGATCGACCTCGACAGCGGCGCGACGACGTTGGTGCGAGCGATCACCGACGACGCCTGGGTCGACCTGCTGCCGGGAGTGCCGCGGCGGCTCGACGACGGTCGCGTGGTCCATGGCCTCGACCAGGGCACCACCCGGCACCTCGCGGTCGACGGCGCCGTCTTCACCCCTGCGGACCTGCAGGTGCGCCAGGTCCTGGACGTCGGCGAGACGGGCGCGGTCGCGGTCGTCTCGACCTCGTCTCCGGTGGGCCACGCCACGCTCGCGCGGCTGGGGTTCGACGGATCGGTCACCTCGCTCAGCGACGACGACGGCTTCGCCGCGGGCGCTGCCGGAGGCGGCACCACGGTGGTCGTCCAGCAGCGGCTCGGGGAGCCGACCGTGGCGACGACCGTGCACCGCGACGGCAGGCCGGTCGGTGAGCTCCGATCGGTGGCCGAGACTCCACCGCTGTCGCCGCAACCCCTCATCAAGGCCGTCGGCTCGCGCGACTACCCGACCGCGGTCATCTTCCCGACCGGGCACGTCCCGGGCTCGCGGCGCCTGCCCGTGCTGATGGATC
The DNA here is from genome assembly GCA_963737725.1 of uncultured Actinomycetota bacterium. Classification (GTDB taxonomy): domain Bacteria; phylum Actinomycetota; class Actinomycetes; order Propionibacteriales; family Nocardioidaceae; genus JANLYC01. The sequence goes on along the minus strand of CAVTTO010000008.1, from coordinate 86,570 downwards.
CGTACGGCGGTCCGCACGTGCAGACCGTCGTGCGATCCTCGCGGGCCTACGTCGGGGAACAGTGGTTCGCGGACCAGGGCTTCGTGGTGATCGTCGCCGACGGACGCGGTATGGCGGGTCGTGGTCCGGCCTGGGACAAGCTCGCCCGCAACGACTTCGTCGGAACCATCGACGACCAGGTCGAGGTGCTGCACGCCGTCGCGCGGGACCACCCCGACGACGTCGACCTCGACCGCGTCGCGATCCGGGGCTGGTCGTTCGGCGGCTACATCTCGGCGCTCGGCGTGCTGCGGCATCCGGACGTCTTCCACGCCGCCGTCGCCGGTGCGCCGTGCACGGACATGCGGCTCTACGACACCTGCTACACCGAGCGCTACCTCGGCCACCCCGACGAGAACCCGGACGTCTACGAGGCGACCAGCTTGATCCCGATGGCGGCGGGACTGCGGCGGCCCCTGCTGCTCGTGCACGGCCTCGCCGACGACAACGTGGTCGTCGCCCACACCTTGCAGCTGTCGGGCGCCCTGCTCGCGGCCGGTCGCCCGCACCAGGTGCTGCCGCTGACCGGCATGACGCACATGGCCGACGACGAGGTCGTCGACGAGAACCTGACCCTGCTGCAGCTGGAGTTCGTCCGGCGTTCGCTCGGAATCACCGGCTGAGCCGGCGAACCGGGCCGGGCCTGGCCGAGCCCGTCATCGGCTCAGCTGCGCAGCCGGAGCCCACGCGGAGTGGCGTGGAAGCCGGCTGCCTCCAGGGCCGCCGACAGCGGCGAGCCGAGGATGTGCTCGCCGTCGGCGCGTTCGACGGTGAGCTTGCCGAGGGCGCCGTCGCGCACCGCCAGCGCGAGGGCGTCGACCGCCGGTTGGATCCGCACGGGGTCGGCGCTGAAGGTCAGCAAGGTCTTGCCCCCGCGCTCGACGTACAGCGTGAGTGACCCGTCGACCAGCACGACGATCGCGCCGGCCTTGCGGCCGGGGCGGTGGCCGGTCGAAGCCGCGTCGTCGGCCCGGTCGGGCCATGGCAGCGCGGCGCCGTAGGGGTTGGCGGGGTCGGTGGCGGCGAGCACGACGGCCGAGGTCTCGGCCTCGGTCACCGATCCGGTGTCGCGCGACATCGAGCGCAGCCGGTCGACGGCACCGGTCACGCCGAACTGCGCCGCGCCCAGGCTCGCCACGAAGTAGCCGCGGCGGCACCGGCCGGACTCCTCGAAAGCCGCCAGCACCTTGTAGACCGCGGCGAACCCGCCGGGCGTCCGTTCGCTGACCACGGCGCCTCGGGTGACGACGCCGTGGCGTTCGAGCAGCGCCTCGGCCGCAGCGTGGGCGCGGCGGGTCGGATCGGGTTCGCGGTCTGGTGTGCGCGACCAGCGGCCCGCCACGGTCGGGGGTCCGGTGCGGGTCGGCATGGCGGGCCGGCCGGCCGCCGAGCGAGCGACACCGCCGCGTCCGCCGATCCGCCCGCGTGGCGTCGTACGCCGCGGTCGGTGTGTGCCGCGTCCGGCGGTGAAGGCACGGAGCGGGGCGATCGTGTCGTTGGTCAGGTGGCCCGCCCAGAGCAGGTCCCACAGGACCGTGGTCATCGCCTGGTCGTCGGTGGACCCGGCCGCGTCGGAGAGCTGACGGAAGAAGTAGCCGCCTCCGGCCGACAGCACCTCGAGCACGCGCTCGTGCTCGGGGCTCAGGTCGAGCTCGCCGAAGTCCGGCAAGGTGAGGTGCGCCGTGTCGGCGGTGTGCAGGCTGACCCAGCCGTCGGTGCCGGGCAGCGACCCGGCGCCGGCCCAGATCACCTCACCGGCCGCCGTGAGCTCGTCGAGCATGGCCGGCTGGTAGCCCATCACGCGGCTGCCGAGCACGAACGGCTCGAGCGCCGAGGCGGGCACGGCGCAGCCGGCGAGCTGTTCGACGACCGACAGGACGCCTTCGGCCCCGCGCAGCCGGCTCCCGACGCCCTGCCAGACCGGCAGGAACCGCCCGAGCGCGGCCGGCTCGACGGGCTCGACCTCGCGGCGGGCCGCGGCGAGCGAACGGCGACGGATCCGGCGCAGCACCTCGGCGTCACACCACTCGCCACCGTGGCCGCCGGGCCGGAACTCGCCCTCGGCCACCCGGCCGGACCCGGCCAGTCGCTTCAACGCGTCGTGCGCGACCGCCAGGCCGAGCGCGAAGCGGCTGGCGACGTCCGGGGTGGTGAAGGGTCCGTGCGTGCGGGCGAACCGGCCGACGAGGTCGCCGAGCGGGTCGCTGACCGGGTCGGTGAAGGCTTCGGGCACGCCGGGAGGCACCGGTACGCCGAGGGCGTCGCGCAGCCGGGCCACGTCCTCGACCGCGGCGACCATCTCCTGGCCGCCGATCCGGACCGTGACCGCACGCCGGGCGGACATCAGGGCGTCGACCCAGTCGTCGACGGAGCCCGGCTCGGTGCATCGGTCGCGGAGCTCGTCGCGGGTGAGCGGACCGAGCACGCGCAGCGCATCGGCAACGCCCTCGAGGCTGCGCAGCTTGCGGTCGTCGGCGAGCCACTGGACCTCGTCGGCGACCTGGTCCACCACGTCCGGATCGAGCAGGTCGCGCAGCTCGGTGCGGCCGAGGAGCTCGCCCAGCAGCGCCGGGTCGAGGGCGAGCGCCGCGGCCTTGCGCTCGGCGAGCGGGGAGTCGCCTTCGTAGACGAACGCGGCGACGTAGCCGAACAGCAGCGACCGCGCGAAGGCGCTCGGCGTCTGCGTCTCGACCTCGACCACCCGGATGCGTCGGGACTCGATGTCGCGCATCAGCTGCACCAGGGCGGGCACGTCGTAGACGTCCTGGAGGCACTCACGCACCGCTTCGAGCACGATCGGGAAGGAGCCGTACTTGCTGGCCACCTCGAGCAGGGCGGCCGAGCGCTGGCGCTGCTGCCACAGCGGTGAGCGCCGGCCGGGATCGCGGCGCGGCAGGAGCAGCGCCCGCGCCGCACACTCACGGAAGCGCGAGGCGAACAGCGCCGAGCCGCCGACCTCGGTCGTCACCAGGTCGTCGATCTCGTCGGGCTCGAACAAGGCGAGTGCGGCACCCGGCGGCTCCGCATCGGTCTCGGGGATCCGCACCACGATGCCGTCGTCGCCGGCCATCGCCTGCGCGTCGATGCCGAAACGCTCCCGCAGCCGTGCCCCGATGGCGAGCGCCCACGGACCGTGGACGGCGGCGCCGTAGGGGGAGTGGATGACCAGCCGCCAGTCGCCGAGCTCGTCGCGACACCGCTCGACGAGCAGCTGACGGTCGTGGGGGACGTAGCCGGTGTCCTCGCGCTGCTCGGCGATGAACGCGACCAGGTTGGAGGCGGCGAACGCGTCGAGACCCGCGCCGGTCGCGCGCTCGACTCCGCGCTCAGCGGGCATCGCCGCCACCTCACGGACGAACGCGCCGACGGCGGCCCCCAGCTCGGCGGGGCGGCCGAGCGCGTCGCCCTTCCAGAAGGGGAGCCGTCCGGGTTGGCCGGGCGCGGGGGAGACCAGCACCCGGTCGTGGGTGATGTCCTCGATCCGCCAGCTCGACGCACCGAGCGCGAACACGTCGCCGACCCGGGACTCGTAGACCATCTCCTCGTCGAGCTCGCCGACCCGGGACGCCTTCTCGCCGACCAGGAAGACCCCGAACAGGCCGCGATCGGGGATCGTGCCGCCCGAGGTCACCGCGAGCCGAAGGGCGCCCGGTCGACCGGTGATCGTGTTGGCCACCCGGTCCCAGACCAGGCGCGGCCGCAGCTCGGCGAACTCGTCGGACGGGTAGCGGCCCGACAACAGGTCGAGGGTCGCGTCGAACGCGGACCGGGGCAGCGTCGCGAAGGACGCAGCACGGCGTACGACGGAGAACAGCTCGTCGGTGTCCCAGGTGTCGACCGCGACGCAGGCGACGATCTGCTGGGCCAGCACGTCGAGCGGGTTGGCCGGGATCTTGAGCGCCTCGATCTGACCGGACCGCATCCGCTCGACCGTGACCGCGGTCTGCACGAGGTCGGCGCGGTGCTTGGGGAACAGCACGCCGCGCGACACCTCGCCGACCTGGTGACCGGCGCGGCCGACGCGCTGCAGGCCGCTGGCGACCGACGGCGGCGACTCGACCTGGACGACGAGGTCGACCGCGCCCATGTCGATGCCGAGCTCGAGGCTGGAGGTGGCCACCACGCACGGCAGCCGCCCGGCTTTGAGGTCCTCCTCGATCAGGGCCCGTTGCTCCTTGCTGACGGACCCGTGGTGGGCGCGGGCGATGATCTCGGGTACGCCGTGCGAGGCACCGCTCTGGGCCATGATCGCGGCCGGCTGGCCTGCCTCGGGCACGTCCTCACCGAGGCGTTCGAGTGCGATCTCGTTGAGCCGGGCGGTCAGCCGCTCGGCGAGCCGGCGCGAGTTGGCGAACACGATCGTGGATCGCTGCTGCTGGACCAGGTCGACGATCCGCTCCTCGACGTGCGGCCAGATCGAGGTGCGGGGCGCGTTGCCTGCGGTGGGCCCTTCGAGGTCGTCGGTGAGCTGGCCGAGCTCGGTCATGTCCTCGATCGGGACGACCACCTCGAGATCCCACTGCTTCGTGGAGACGGGCGTCACGACCTCGACCGGGTGGGCGCCGCCGAGGAAGCGGGCGACCTCCTCGATCGGCCGCACGGTCGCGGACAGCCCGATCCGCTGTGCGGGGCGGGTCAGGATCTCGTCGAGGCGCTCCAGGGACAGGGCGAGGTGCGCCCCGCGCTTGGTGCCGGCCACGGCGTGCACCTCGTCGATGATGACGGTGTCGACGTTGGTCAGCGCCTCGCGGGCCTGCGAGGTGAGCATGAGGAACAGCGACTCGGGCGTCGTGATCATCACGTCGGGCGGGGCCGTGGCGAGCCGGCGACGATCGGCGGGGGACGTGTCGCCGGACCGGATGCCGACGGTGACGTCGGGGATGTCGGTGCCGAGGCGGGCGGCGGTCTGCTTCATGCCCGCCAACGGAGCCCGCAGGTTGCGTTCGACGTCGACCGCCAGCGCCTTGAGCGGGCTGACGTAGAGCACCCGGCAGCGCTTCTTCTTGTCCTCCGGACGTGGAGTCGTCGAGAGCCGGTCGAGCGCCCAGAGGAACGCCGCGAGGGTCTTGCCGGACCCGGTCGGGGCGACCACGAGGGCGTTGCGACCGGCTGCGATCGCGCGCCAGGCGCCGTTCTGCGCCGGGGTCGGGGCCGCGAAGGCGTCGCCGAACCAGGTCCTCGCCACCGGCGAGAACCCGCTCATGTCCGCGAGGGACCCTGACGGCGTACTCACTGCGACCCATCCTGCCCGAGCCCACCGACAGTGAGCCCGACGGTGCCGAGGCCGCTGCGCGGCACACAGACGGAGGCGGGCGGATGCTCCCGTGGTGCGACAAGTCGTGACACCATCGGCGCATGGACGGATCGGACGCCTGGGACCTCGACGATGCGCTCGGCTACGGCCGCGAGCTGCTCTGCGGCAAGCGGGTGCGACTGCGCGAGGCCCGCGAGTCCGACTTCGAGCAGCTGACGCGCTGGTGGGCCGACCCGCAGACCTCGGTCTTCCAGAGCAACTACCTGCGGCCGACACCCGCGCCGACGGTGTCGGACATGATGCGCGCGTGGGGTGCGAACATCGGTGCCGACACCGGCTTCGCGATCGTGACCCACGACGGCGGCGACGGCGGCGTGGCCGGAGACGGGGCTGGTGACGAGGGCGAGCTGATCGGGCAGATCAGCCTGTTCGGCGTCACCAAGAACCGCTGCGGGACGCTCGGCGTCGTGATCGGCCGGGAGCACTGGGGCGACGGGCTCGGCACCGAAGCCGTCCGGCTGATGGTCGGCTACGGCTTCGCCGAGATGGCGCTGCACCGCGTCGAGCTCGCCGTGTACGCCTACAACGACCGGGCCCTGCGCTCCTACGCGAGCGTCGGGTTCCGCGAGGAAGGGCGGCGCAAGGAGAACGCCTTTCACGGCGGACGCTGGCACGACGAGGTCTTCATGGCGATCCTCGAGGACGACTGGCGCGCCGCCAACCCCTGACCCGCCGCCAGCTCCTGACCCCGCCGCGAAATGCGGGAAAGGTATGCCGCTCGGGTGGTCCTGAGGGCAACCTTTCCCGCAATTCCGGGCGTCAGCGCTTCGGGATGCAGGCCTCGCTCGCGTAGCGGCAGGCCACCACCTGCGGCGTCTCGATCGGTGCGCCGGCGTCGATCGACGCGGCCAGCCGCAGGAACTGCGCGTGCGTCCAGGCCAGCGGCGTCGCGGAGAACGTCGGCTCGCCCGGCGTGAAGCGGTTGGCCGGGGCGGGCGGGTCGAGGTCCCAGACCTGCTCCGCCATCAGGTGGCTGCGGTCGTCGGTGGCCCGGCCCATCGTGTCGAGCAGCGTCTGGGCCGCAGCGGTGTTCCCGTCGACGAGGTCGTACTCGCCGCGCTCGCCACCCAGCAGCGGCCAGCCGCGTCCGACCGTGTCGCCGGATCCAGGGTCGACCGGCTCCCACTGGGTGCCGTCGGGTCGTTCGCCGTACCCGTCGAAGGAGGCGCGGTGCCAGAACGTGCCGTTGGGCGTGGTGTAGGACAGCTTGTCGTCCACCACGTCGATCGAGTTGAGGATCGCCGGGTCGTCCGCGGGCTTGACGCCGAGGCGGACCAGCTCGAGGAAGCTGGGGTCGACGACCTTGCGCTGGTCGATCAACGGCCCGCCGTCGGAGATCTGGATCTTCGTGCCGACGTCCGGGTCGCCGTCAGCGCTGACCCGCAGGTAGTACGGCGTCGGCGAGTACGAGCCGGTGTCGGTCGCAGTCCAGCCGCTGGACCCGGTTCTGCCACCGGTCGGCCACGGTGCGGTACTTGTCCGCGCTGCGCGGTCGCGCCGTTCGCCTCCGCGATCTCGGCAGCGCAGACGAGCCCGGCGATCTCGGCGGCGATGGTGGCCGGTGAGTAGCCGCCGATGTTCTCCCAGCGCTCCTGCTCGGTGGCGGGACCGTTCTTCACCAGGAAGTCGGCGGACTTCTTGACGTGCGCCCAGTCGTCCGGTCCGGTCCGGTCGAGCTGGTACGCCAGCACGATCGGGAACGCGACCTCGTCCATCTGCAGGCCGCCGAACACCGGCGCGCCGTCGAGGCGAGAGTTCTGCGGGAAGGACCCGTCGTCGCGTTGCTGCACGGTCCACAGGTAGGTCAGGGAGCGGTTCGCCGCGGCGTCGTCGCCGACGGCGAGCAGACCGGTCGCGATCTGGTAGAGGTCGCGGGACCAGACGGCGTGGTAGACCGCGAGGTCCTGCAGCTCGTTCGCCCACGCCCAGGGACGGCCGGGTGACGCGACGAAGCCGCCGCGGTAGGTCTTGTCCTCGCTGCCCGCCAGCACCATGGCCGAGACGTTCCACTCGGTCGTCCAGGCCGCGGCGCTCGTCGGTGGTCCGTCGAGGCTGCTCAGGTAGCGCGCCCAGCCGGCGTCGTAGTCCGCGCGGGCCGCCGTGAAGCCGGTGTCCAGCGAGGCGCGTGCGGTGTGCAGCGCGGCCTTCGCCTGGGCCGGGACGCCTCCCTCGGTGCCGCTCGCGGCGAAGCCGATCGCGACGGTGAACTGCTGGTGTCCGTCGGCCAGACCGTCGGCGCGCACCCGCCCGGTCTGCACGACGTTGCCCGGCTTGGTGGCGGCGTACGACGAGTCCAGCTCGTGGTCGGACTTCAGGTCGCGCCAGCCGTCGGACGTGCCGAGGTAGCCGTTGGAGGTCTTGCCGAGGCCACGACTGACGACCACGGCGCTCGCGTTCGTGCCGTCCGACGACAGCAGCGAGTTGCCGTCGGGACCGGTGACCCCGCGGTCGTCGTTGCCGGTCATCGACAGCGCGACGTCGTGCAGGAGGTACAGCTGCGAGCGGCTTGCCGGTCAGGGACTCGAACTTCACGTTCTCGACCACGCTCGACCGCGACGGGTCGGTGACGAACGTCTTCGTGATCCGCCAGTCGCCCGACTTCGCGGTGTTGACGACGCGGTACGTCAGGCTGTCCGGGCTGAGCAGCGACACCTCGTGCTTGGAGTCGCGGTCCTCCCGGTCGGTGAACGTCTTGCCGTCGGTGACCACGAACTGGCTGTCCCGCAGGCTCGGGGTGTCGATCCGCGGGTAGTAGACGTCGGTCAGCATGCCGTCGTTGAGCGTGTACCAGACCTTGCTCGCCGTGCCGTACGCCGTACCGAAGCCGTCCTTGTCGCCCTCGTTCCAGTTGGCGGCCCGTCCCGGTGCTCCGGGCGCCCTGTCGGCGGCGGCGACGCCTGATCCTGAGGGAACCAGGACCAGCGCAGCGACCGCGGCCTCGACGGCGACGACGGTGAGCAGGAGGCGGGCACGATGACGAGGGTGCGGCGTCACAAGGGATCACTCCAGTCGGAGGTGGGGGTTCCCCACGCTATTGCGCTTCGACCCGATCCGCGCGCGATGCTCCCTGCGCCCGACTGAGCGTGCGGGCTGCCTTGGCGACGAGCAGCAGGAGCAGGGCCGGCACCACGAGGTACGCCGTCCGGAGCCCGGCCTCGTCGGCCAGCCGGGCGAGCACGAGGGGAGCGATCCCGATGGCCATGCCCGACGCCAACGCCCCGCGCGCGGCCGCCAGGTCCTGCCGGTCCGGCCACGCCGCGACCAGTCGCGCGACCGTCACCGGGTAGAGGAGGGCGACCCCCGCGCCGGCGACGAGCAGTCCCAGGGCCGACGTCGCGAGCCAGGGAGTGGCCCAGAACAGAGCGAAGCCGACCAGCGCGACGGCGCAGGCGGCGAGCACCACGCTGGACGGGTGCCGCCCGCCCGTGAGCCGGGCCGCACCGAAGCGGACCACGGCCATGCCGAGCAGGAACAAGGCGGCCAGAGCGGGCGCCGTGGCCGAGCCGGCGTCGTGCCAGTCCTCGAAGGCGTCGGCCGCCCAGAACACCAGGCAGAACTCCACACTCACCGCCAGGACCAGGTCGACCCAACGCGGGAGCAACGGACCGGGCTCGATAACCGGGCCCGCGGGGAAGCTCCGGCTCGTCCGGGTCGGTGCCGGCCACCCGGTCGGACGACGAGCCAGCCGCGCAGCTGCGGGTGGAGGACGTAGAGGGCGATCAGGCCGATCGCGACCGGCAGGGCGGGGAGCAGGTAGCCGGTGCGCCAGCCGATGCCGATGGCGATCGCTGCCGCCACGGCGGCCGGCGCGAGGAGCGAGGCGGCACTGCTGACGGCGTTCGCCTCACCGATCGCGGCGGCCGACGTGCCCGGGTGGCGGCGGGTGAGGGCGGCCGGGACGACCTGGATCGAGACGGCGCTCCCCGTGCCGAGGAGCACCGCACCGAACAGCGTGACGGTCCGTTCCGGCGCGGTCAGCAGCACGGCGCCGAGAGCCATGCCCCCGAGCGAGAGCAGCATCCCGACCCGGTGTCCGAGCCGCTCCACCACGCCACCACCGGCGACGCCGACCACGATCAGGGCGGCTGCGAACAGGCTCGGGTAGAACGCGACCTCCGCCCGGCCGACCTCGAGCTCCCGGCGAATCGGTCCGAGGATCGGCGCCCAGCCCGTTGAGCCAGAAGCCCAGCACGCCCTGCGCTGCGTAGAGCGACAGCGTGACGTGGTCCCGGACGAGCCGCTGCCGCGGAGCGGGGGCTTTGTCCAGACGCTTCACAAAGGCAGAATAGTCTCATGAGCGACGTGGCGACAGCTCCACCCCCGACGTCGCTGGGGCGTGCCCTGACCCTGGTGCACACGCACGAGGTCGAGCGGCGTACGGAACTCACCCGACTCCTCGGTCTGACCCGGACAGCGACGGGCACGGTGCTGCGCGAGCTCGAGGAGCTCTGTCTCGTGCGGAGCGGTCCGACGACCGGCGACGAGCGGCCCGGCGCGACCGGACGTCCGTCGCACGCCATCGCGGTTCATCCCGAGGCGCCCGCAGCGCTGGGAGTCCAGGTCCAGGCCGAGTCGCTGCTCGTCGCCGAGGTCGGGCTGGGTGGCACCGTCGGCTCGGCCGACGAGATCCCGCTGCGCGGTCGCGACCCCGGACGGGTGCTGGACCTCGCAGCCGACGCCGTGGCCGCCCGCATCGGCGGACTGGATCAGGGCTGCGTCGGCGTCGGCGTCGCGGTCCCGTCGGCCGTCGGTGCGGACGGGACGGCGTTCTCCGCGCTCAACCTGGGCTGGCCGGCGTCGGTGCCGGTCGGGCCGATGCTGCGGGAACGGCTGGCCGCGCGCGACCTGGAGGTCGACGTGCACGTCGGCAACGACGCCAACCTCGCGGCCCTGGCCGAGCACCGGCACGGGGCCGGTCGTGCCGCGACCGACCTGCTGTACCTGATGAGCGCCCAGCGCGGAGTCGGTGGCGGTCTGGTGCGTCGCGGCGTCCTGCACACCGGCAGCGCCGGCTACGCGCTGGAGGTCGGGCACGTCTCGGTGCGGACCCGGGGCCGGCTCTGCCACTGCGGCAACCAGGGATGCCTGGAGGTGGAGACGGACGCCCGGGCGTTGGCCGAGGCGAGCCCGCGCGTGGTCGACGCGGCGCCTGGCGACCGGCCTCGCGACACTGGTCAACGTGCTCAACCCGGACCGGATCGTGCTCGCCGGGCTGTACGCCGACCTGCTCGCCTCGCACGGTGACCTGCTCCGGTCCCAGCTGTCGGCCCAGTCGTTCCTCGACCAGGCCGCGCACGTCGACCTGCGACCGGGACTGCTCGCGAGCCCGAGCCTGGTGGGAGCGGCCGAGCTGGCGTTCCGGGACCTGTTGACCGATCCCCGGGCCGTCCTGGGTCGCGGGCTGACCTGATGGCGTCGGTGCCCCGGTCGGAGCATCATCGCCCCATGGCCGTCGCTGACCCCGTCGACGCGAGGCGACCTCACGGTGTCCCTCCGCGAGATCACCGACGACAACCGGGCCGCCGTCATGGCGCTTGCCGTCGCGCCGGGTCAGGAGCAGTTCGTCGAGAACGTCGCGGACTCCCTGGACGAAGCGGCGGAGACGCCGGACGCCTGTCCGTGGTACCGCGCGATCTACGCCGGCGACGAGCCGGTCGGGTTCGTCATGATCACCGACGGCATCCCGGACGGCCATCCGGAGTACGAGTGGCCGTACTACCTGTGGCGGCTCATCATCGACGAGCGCCACCAGCAGCGCGGCTACGGAACGGCCGCTCTCGACCTGGTGGTCGCCTACGTCCGGACCCGGCCGCGGGCCGAGGCGTTCTTCACCAGCGCCGTCCCGGGTGACGGCTCACCGACGACCTTCTACGAGCACTACGGCTTCGAGCCGACGGGCGGGCTGCTCGACGGTGAGCACGTCTACCGCCTGCCGTTGCGGTAGCGGCCGGTCGCCAGGATCGGCGCGTCACGGTGGGGTCGGGTAGTCCTGCCACGTCGCGCCGGAGTCCTGGGTGCGGATCATGCGGTAGCTCGTCCGACTGCAGGTAGCCCGTCGACGGCGTGGTGAAGCCCACCGCGAAGAAGTAGCCCTCTCCGACCAGCTTCCGCTCGGGCGCGCCGTCGACGGTCACCAGGGTGGCGCCGGACTTGGACGCGTCGAGCACGAACGCCGCGCCACCGTCCCGTGCCTGGATCTGCGTCCCGGGACTGAAGCTGCCCTCGGTCGGCGTCCAGGTCACGCCGGAGTCGGTGCTGACGTACGGCGTCGCGCCGGTTCGACCTGTGTCCGGCGAGCACACGGTCCAGAGCGCACCTTCGCTCGTCGAGATGCTGGACGGGTAGGTCTTGCCGGTGCAGGGGTCGCGATCACCCGCCCAGCTGTCGCCGTCGTCGTTGGACACGAAGACCTGGTTGTCCGCGCTCACCTGCGTCGGGCTGGCCAAGAGCGCGGTGACGTCCTCGGAGCGGGCGAGCTGGGTCGCGTACTGGATCGGCGTACCGATGTCGACCGGGCTCCAGTCGTCGGACCCGACGTCGGACCGTTCGACCGTGACGTCGCTGGTCTCCCGTTCTGGACGACCGCGAACACGAACGTCCCCCAGGCCTCGAGCGAGGTCACGATGCCGTCGGCGGGCAGCGTCGGCGTGGTCCAGCTGGCGCCACCGTCGTGGGTCGACCCGCAGGCCCCCGCCGAAGACCCAGCCGTTGTCCGTGTCGGCGAACCTGATCCCGTACGCCGTGTCGGTCGTCGGGTCCGGATCAGACGGGAGTGAGCCCGATCGGGCTCGTCGGCTCGAAGGAAGCGCCCGCGTCGTCGGTCGTGTAGGCCTTCAGGCAGTCGCCCTGACAGCCGAACTTCCCGGCCACCAGGACGTACTGGTGGTCGGAGTCCGTGGCCGAGAGGGACAGCACCCGGGTGTTGCCGTCCGCGGGGGACGGCTCGGTGCTGGCGGTGTCCGCGGACGACGGGGACTCGCCGCCGGTCGCCCCTGTCGTGGGTGTGCGGTCCTGGTCGGCGACGTTGTTCGCGTCCTGGTCGAAGGCTCCGGTCGCACCGACGCCGTACGCCGCGACGGCCACGACCGCTGCCGTCGCCAACACGCCGCCCGCGACCCGGCGGCGCCGCCGACGCCGGGCGCCGCGGTGCACGTCGGACAGGAAGCTGTCGGGATCCTGGCCGGGTGCGCGCTGACCGAACGCGTCACGCAGCCGGCGCTCGAGGTCGTCGGGCTGGTTGTCGTCGGGGGTCATCACACCTCCTCCGACGGGGAGTCGGTGTCGCGTGGGACGGTTGCCCGCAGCTTGGCCATCGCCTTGGACGCCTGCGACTTGATCGTGCCGACCGAGACGCCGAGGGTGCGGGCGATCTCGGCCTCGGACATGTCTTCGTAGTAGCGCAGCGCGATCACCGCGCGCTGCTTGGCGGGCAGCTGTTGGATGGCGCGCCACAGGTCGGTGTCGAAGGGCCGGTCGTGCGAGGCCTGCCGGGCGTCGAACATGTCCTGCGGGTCGGTCGGGTGCTCGCGGCCGAACTTGCGCCAGATGCTGATGTTGCGGTTGACCATGATCCGGCGGACGTAGCCCTCGGGCTCATCACGTGACTCCAGCCGCGACCAGGCGAGCAGCGTCCGCTCCAGGGCGTCCTGCACCAGGTCGGCGCCGGCCTCGGCGGAGCCGGTGAGCGCGCGGCCGAAGCGCAGCAGTTCAGGCAGCCGGGCGCGCACGAAGGCGTCGAACGCGTCGCGTTCGTCCTGTCGCACGCCGTCGATCCCCGTTTCCGACCTGTCGAAGCGCACCGGCTCCAGCATGGTCGTCGACACGAGCGGCACGCTCGACGCAGCCGACGCCGAGGCAGGCGTCAGCGGGGGCGACGGGGTCGTGATGATGGTCATCTCGACCCAAGGACGCGCCGCACCTCGATCAGGTTGTCCGGTGCAGCGGCAATCCTTTCACCTGCCGCAGGCGCGACGCGAGCCAGAAAGGCGTTGGGAGTGTCGGCGAAAATCAATAGGGTCTCGGGCGTGACGTCCGATGCCCGACCCGGGTCGAGCCCTTCCGCGCCGATCGTCCCGAACGAGGCGCCGGTCATGGTCGCTGCTCGCGGGCTGCGCAAGTCGTACGGCGACTTCGAGGCCGTCAAGGGCATCGACGTCGAGGTGCGCAAGGGCGAGGCCTTCGGCTTCCTCGGACCCAACGGTGCCGGCAAGTCGTCGACGATGCGGATGATCGGTGCCGTCTCCCCGGTCACGGAGGGGACGCTCGAGATCCTGGGCATGGATCCGGCCGTCGACGGGTCACGGATCCGCGACCGGATCGGCGTCTGCCCGCAGGAGGACACCCTCGACAACGAGCTCAACGTGGCCGAGAACATGCTCGTCTACGGCCGCTACTTCGGGCTGTCCCGAGCCGAGGCCAACCGTCGCGGCGCCGAGCTGCTCGACTTCGTCCAGCTGACCGAGAAGGCCAAGGCGAAGGTCGAGGACCTCTCGGGCGGCATGAAGCGACGGCTGACGATCGCCCGGTCGCTGATCAACCAGCCCGACCTGCTGCTGCTCGACGAGCCGACGACGGGTCTCGACCCGCAGGCGCGCCACCAGCTGTGGGACCGGCTGTTCCGCCTCAAGCAGCAGGGCGTCACGCTCGTGCTGACCACCCATTACATGGACGAGGCCGAGCAGCTTTGCGATCGGCTCGTGGTCATGGACAAGGGCGTGATCGTCGCGGAGGGATCGCCGCTCGACCTGATCCGCGAGCACTCGACCCGCGAGGTCCTCGAGCTGCGGTTCGGTGTGAGCGACCACGACGCCGTCGTCGACCAAGTGGCCGACCTCGGCGAACGTGTCGAGGTGCTGCCCGACCGGCTGCTGGTCTACACCGACGACGGTGAGGCCGCGTCCAACGCCGTGCACGAACGCGGCCTGACCCCGTCGTCGTCGCTGGTCCGTCGCGCCTCGCTCGAGGACGTCTTCCTGCGCCTCACCGGCCGGACCCTGGTCGACTGACGATGACTGTCATCGACCTGGTCCCGACCAAGGCGTCGCGGCTGAGCACCTACTGGCAGACCGTCTACCGCCGCACCTGGCGCGGCTCGGTCATCAACAGCTTCTTCTCGCCGTTCCTCTTCCTCACCGGCATGGGCGTCGGACTGGGCAGCTTCGTCGACGCGAACTCCGGCCCGAGCGCGCTCGACGGCGTGAGCTACCTGGCGTACGTCGCACCGGGGTTGCTCGCGACGACTGCGATGCAGGTGGCGATCTCGGAGTCGACCTTCCCGGTCATGGGTGGCTTCAAGTGGCACCGCACCTTCTTCTCGATGGCCGCCTCGCCGCTCCGGGTGGTCGACATCGTCGCGGGGCAGGTCACGTTCACCGCCTTCCGGATCGGCCTGACCTCGTTGGTGTTCATGGGCGTGCTGGCGGCGTACGGCGCCGTCAGCAGCGTGCTCGGCGGCATCGGCGCCCTGCTCGTCGTGGTGCTGATGGGCCTGTCCTACACGACGCCCATGGTGGCCACCACGGCGCGGATGACGAGCGAGAGCGGCTTCGCGCTGGTCTACCGGCTCGGCATCTTGCCGATGGTCCTGTTCAGCGGGGCGTTCTTCCCGATCAGCCAGCTGCCGACCGCGATCATGTGGCTGGCCTACCTGACCCCGATCTGGCACGGCGTCGACCTGGCGCGCGGGCTGACCACCGGCACGGCGACCTGGCTGCCTGCGCTCGGGCACATCGCCTACCTGCTCGTCTGGTTCCTGGTCGGGTGGTGCCTCGCGGTCACCGGGTTCGCCCGGAGGCTGTCGTGGTGAGCACCCGCACCGACCAGACCACCGGGCAGCCGCCGCAGCTCGAGCGTCGTACGCTCGGCCCGCGCCTCAGCGTGTCCCTCTTCGGCGCGGCATCGTGGCGGATCGTCGAGCGCAACTTCCTCGTCTACAAGCGCAGCTGGGTGGTGTTCGCGGCCGGCATGATCGAGCCGGTCCTCTACCTGCTGTCGATCGGGGTCGGCGTCGGTGGCCTGGTCGGCGACTTCACCCTGGACGACGGATCCACGGTCGGCTACGTCGAGTTCGTCGCACCGGCCATGCTCGCCACGTCCGCGATGACCGGCGCGATGTACGACTCGACGTTCAACATCTTCTTCCGGCTCAAGTACGCCAAGCTCTACGACGCGATGCTCGCGACCCCGATCAAGCCGACGGACGTGGCCCGCGGCGAGATCACCTGGGCGCTGCTGCGCGGAGCGATCTACTCGGCCGCCTTCATCGTGGTCATGCTCTGCATGGGTCTGGTCCAGTCCTGGTGGATGCTGCTGGCGTGGCCGGCGACCGTGCTGATCGGCTTCGGCTTCGCCGGCGCCGGGATGGCCCTGACCACCTTCATGCGCACGTGGCAGGACTTCGAGTACATCGAGCTGGCCATCACCCCGATGTTCCTGTTCTCCGGCACGTTCTTCCCGCTGTCCACCTACCCGCCCGTGATCCAGACGATCGTGCAGTGGACGCCGCTCTACCAGTGCGTCGTGCTGTGCCGCGACCTGACGCTCGGGACGCCGGGATCGGAGTGCATCGTCGCCGTGGTCTACCTGCTGACGATGGGTCTCGTGGGCAAGTACGTGGCCGGGCGCCGGATCGCCACGCTGCTGCTCAAGTAGTCACCTCGCCCGCCTCTGGCGGATGCGCGGTCGGGATGCCAGACTGGCGCGCATGCCTGACCCGGACAGCGACGCGTTGCCCGTCGACAGCCTCACCGCCGAGGTGGCCGTGATCGGCGGCTCGGGGTTCTACGAGTTCCTCTCCGACCCGCGCGAGGTGACGGTCGCGACGCCGTACGGCGAGCCGTCCGCGGAGATCGCGATCGGGGACGTCGAGGGACGCCCGGTGGCGTTCCTGCCGCGCCACGGGCGTCACCACGAGTTCCCCGCCCACCGGGTCAACTACCGGGCGAACCTCTGGGCGCTCCGCTCGCTCGGTGTACGCCGGATCCTGGCGCCGTGCGCGGTCGGGAGCCTGCAGACCGAGCTCGGTCCTGGTGCGGTGGTCGTGCCCGACCAGCTCGTCGACCGGACCACGAGCCGGGTCCAGACCTACTACGACGAAGGCGCCTGTCACGTCGGGTTCGCCGACCCGTACTGCCCGAGCCTGCGCGGCTCGCTGTGCGCGGCCGACGACACGATCGTCGACGGGGGAGCGATGGTCGTGATCGAGGGACCGCGCTTCTCGACCCGCGCCGAGTCCCAGTGGTACGCCGCCCAGGGCTGGTCGCTGGTCAACATGACCGGTCATCCGGAGGCCGTGCTGGCTCGTGAGCTCGCCCTCTGCTACGCCGCCATCGCCCTCGTCACCGACCGCGACGCGGGCGTGAGCAGCGACGAGTCGGTGAGCCAGGCCGAGGTGTTCGCGGCGTTCGCGGCCAACATCGACCGGCTGCGTGACCTGCTCGTCGGTGTCATCTCGGGTCTGCCCGCGGAGCGTCCGGCCTGCGGCTGCGCCGACTCCCTGGACGGCTTCGACCTGCCGATCGAGCTGCCCTGACGTGCGCAAGCTGCTGATCGCCGTCGTCGTCCTGGCTGTGCTCGCCGTCGTCGTGGACCGGGTCGCCGAACACGTCGCCGAGGGTGAGGTCGCGTCCGTCGTGCAAGATCGGGAGGACCTCCCGACCGAGCCGGACGTGGAGTTCCACGGCTTCCCCTTCCTCACCCAGGTGCTGAACAACGACCTGAAGAAGGTGACGATGACGCTTGCCCGAGGTGCAGCCGAAGGTGGGCGACACCGAGCAGATCCGGGTCGAGGACGTGAAGGTCACGTTCGAGAACGTGCACACCAGCGACAACTTCCACCAGGCCACCGCCGAGCGGATGACCGGCAGCGCGATGATCCCCTACGACTCGATCAACAGCCTCGGCCCGTTCACCGCCGAGTACGCCGGCCAGAGCGCGAACGGTGTGGGCCTGGTCAAGCTGTCGCCGGACGAGGACCAAGGGCTGCCGTTCGACCTGAGCTTCGAGGTCGGCGTCGAGGCCACGACCGGCGGCGGCTTCACGTTCGTCGGCGCCGACGGGACCACGCGAGTGGCGGCGATCCCGCGCAACCTCAGGCCCATCCTCGGCACCCTGCTCCAGGTCCCGCACCAGCTCTACGGGCTGCCCGACACGTTCACGATCAAGTCGCTCCAGGTCACACCGGACGGGATCGAGCTGGCCCTCGCCGGTCGCGGGGTGGAGCTGACCCGATGAAGGTGCTGCTCACCGGGGCGGCCGGGTTCATCGGCTCGGCGGTCCGGGCTCGCCTCGAAGGCGCCGGTCACGAGGTGGTCGCGCTCGACGCGTTCATCCCGCAGGCGCACGCCGGATCAGCGGGGGATGACCCTCGCGGCGTACTCCGGGTCGACGTGCGGTCTCCGGAGCAGGTCGCCCCGTTGCTCGACGGGGTCGACGTGGTGTGTCACCAGGCCGCGATGGTCGGCGCCGGAGTCACGCCGGCGGACCTGCCGTTGTACGCGGGTCACAACGACCTGGGCACCGCGGTCCTGCTCGCGGCGATGGCGGATGCCGGTGTCGGCCGGCTGGTTCTCGCGTCGTCGATGGTCGTCTACGGCGACGGCCGCTACACGTGTCCGGACCACGGCGACCAGCCGGCGACGTCGCGCAGCCTCGACGCTCTGCGCAGTGGTCGCTTCGAGGTCGAGTGCCCGGTCTGCGCCGCTCCGATGAGCTGGGCGCTGGTCGACGAGGATGCGCGGTTGTCGCCGCGGAGCAGCTATGCGGCGAGCAAGCTCGCTCAGGAGCACTACGCGCTGGCCTGGTCGCGGCAGCTGCCGGGATCGGTCGTGGCCCTGCGCTACCACAACGTCTACGGGCCGGGGATGCCGCGGGACACGCCGTACTCCGGCGTGGCGGCGATGTTCCGGTCCTCGCTGGAGCGCGGCGAGCCGCCCACCGTGTTCGAGGACGGCGGGCAGATGCGCGACTTCGTGCACGTCGACGACGTGGCGCTGGCGAACCTCCGGGCGGTCGAGCGGGTGGCCGGGCTGGAGGGCGACGTCTTCGAGGCGTTCAACGTGTGCTCGGGTCGACCGGTCCGGATCCTCGACGTCGCCGAGGCGATCGCGGCCGGGACGGACCGCGACGACCTTCGGCCGCGGGTCTCCGGTGAGTTCCGTTCGGGCGACGTCCGGCACATCGTGGCCGATCCGGCGCGAGCGCGCGAGGTGCTCGGCTTCGCGGCCGAGGTCATGCCGGACGACGGCCTGCGCGCCTTCGCCACCGCCCCCCTCCGCCGTTGAGTCGCGTCCTCCCGGCGGAGACTCGGCGGACCGTCCTGAGCCGTCACGGGTCGAAACCCGCGTGATTCGTCGGCCCGGTCGGCCAGGATGCGGGGATGGAACCCGTGCACGACGCGCCTGCCGTCGAACGCCGACGCGCCATCGCCGAGCGAGCCGCCGTGGCCTACCGGGCCAACCCGCACGTGGCCGGGGTGCTGCTCGCCGGGTCGGTGGCCCGTGGGCTCGCCGACGACCTGTCGGACATCGAGATCGACGTCTACTGGACGCAGCCTCCGACGGACGAGGAACGCCGGGCGGCGGTCGAGGGCGTCGGATGGTCACGTGTCTACGACGAGGTGGACGAGCACGAGTGGGCCGACGGCTACCTGATCGACGGCATCAAGGTGGACACGGGCGGGTTCCTCACCACCACGATCGCGGCATACCTCGACGCCGCGCTCGAGCACGCAGACACCGAGCCGGAGCTGCAGGTGCGGATCACTGCGCTGCTCCACGGCCGTCCCCTCCATGGCGACGAGCTGATCGGGGCGTGGCGCGACCGCTGCACGACCTACCCGGAGCCGCTGGCGCTGGCGATGGTCCAGGACGGGCTCGAGCTGCGGCCACGCGAACGCCTCGAGATGCTGGTCGCGCGCGACGACCCGTTGCTGCTGCACCGCGACCTGGTCGACAACGTGCAGGGCGTGCTCGACGCGCTGTTCGGCATCAACCGGGTCTTCGTGCCGCACCCGTTCCACAAGTGGCTGGACTGGGAGGCGAGCCTGCTCCCGACCAAGCCGGACGACCTGGTCGGACGGATCCGTCGGCTGCTCGTGTCACCGCCGGGCGAGGCGATGGAGCTGGTCTGCGCGCTGGCCGAGGAGACCTTCGACCTGGCTGAGCGCCTCGTCCCGGCGTACGACGCTGCGAGTGCCCGCGCCGCCTTCGAGTTCCGCCGCGCCACCTGACCCCGCCCGGAATTGCGGGAAGGGTGCGGCTTTTCGGCGTACAGAACCAGCACTCTTCCCGCAATTCCGGGCTACCAGTCGGGGTGGAGGAGGTGTTGGGTGACCAGGGCCATCACGACCTGGATCACCAGACCGACGCGGCGCCACCGGGCGGGCAGCAGCGCGGTCCCGACCAGCAGCCACGGCACGAAGGGCAGCCAGATCCGCTCCACCTCGCCGCGGCTCGACCCGGACACGTCGGCGACGAGCACCATGAGCATCGCCGCCACGACGAGCAGGGACACGGTCCGGGTCTCGCCGGCGTCGTCGCCTGACGTCAGCCACGACCGCCAGGTCGACCAGCGCCGCGCCAGCACCGTGGCAACCCCGGCGAACATCACGATCCCGGCGCTCCACGCCAGCGCCGCCAGGTCGGCCCACAGGTAGTACTGCTGCGGCCGGTTGTCGGCCACCCCGCGGTACTGCCGCTCGTGCAGCGCCGGGAGCGCCTCCCACCACGAGAACCCGGCGACGGCAAAGGCCAGCACCACGCACAGCGCCACGGCGGCGGTCCACGGCAGCGGCGCGACGCGTCGGGTGATGACCAGGATCGCCACGGCCACCAGCCCCAGCAGCGGCAGGCCGTAGGACATCATCACGGCGTACCCGAGGAGCAGACCGGCCGGCACGGTCCACGCCACCATCGCGCTGTACGACGCTCGGGTGCACGCGACCGCCAGGCAGCACAGCCCCCACGCGGAGACGGCGCCGAACACCGCGTCGGCCGACACCGCCATCCAGATCGCCGCAGGCCCGAGCACGAGGAAGGGCGCTGCCCGCCGGGCCGCCGCCTCGGCACCGAGGACCCGCAACGTCTGCAGCACCGCGAGCGAGGTCGTCGAGGCGACCACGATCACGGCCCATCCGGCGGCCAGCCCGGTCGACAGCCCGATCGCCACGAGCCCGATGAAGAACATGACCGCGCCCGGTGGATGTCCGGCGACATGCGGTGCCCAGTGGTCCGCGCGGTCGGCGTCGATCCGGGCGACGTACTCGTGCAGCATCGTCGAGAGCGCAGACCAGCTGTCGATCCGCCGGGCCGTGTTCATGTACTCGAACTTGTAGTCGAGGATGACGCCGATCCCGTCCTTGCCGTCGACGAGGGCGAGACTGGTCAGCCACGCGAACGACGTCACGTACGACACGAGCAGCAGCGCTCGCCACGAGAGGGACTGCGCCAGCCGGGCGGCGTACGCGATCCCCAGCGCGCCGAGCACCAGCGCAGGGATCGTGCCGGGCCCGACCCGCGGCTCCCACACCGCGTGGAGCGGCGGCCACGACCGCATGTGGATGTTCCAGTTGAACGCCGCCGGCAGCAGCCAGGCCACGAACATCAGCCCGACGGCCACCACGACCCCGACCATGGCCGGCGTCCGGACCAGTCCGCGCCAGCCGGGCTCGTCGTGCAGGGATGACGCGGAGTCCGAGGCGGGGGCAGGCGCCGCGCCGGCGGTCACGCGTTCAGGTCGCGCTTGAGGTCGGCGCTCATCGGCCCGCCGCCGCGTTCGTACGACGTCGCGACCACCTCGGCCAGCACCGACAGCGCGATCTCACCCGGTGCCTTGCCGCCGATGTTGAGCCCGGCGGGCACCCGGAGCTTCGTCAGCGCCGCGTCGTCGAAGCCTTCGTCGGCGAGCATCGAGAAGACGTGCTCGGCACGGCGGCGGCTGCCCATCATCGCGACGTACCCGCACGGTCCGTTCAGCGCCGCGCGCACCAGGTCGAGCGCACCCGGAGCGTCGTGGTCGCAGACGACGAGGGCGTCGTCGGCGGCCAGGGCGTCCTCGGCCAGCCACGTGGCCGGGTCGGTGTGTCCTTCCCGGTGGTCGAGCACCACGGTCGGACGTCCCACGACCGCAGCGAGCTCGGTCAGCGCGGCCGCGATGTGGTTCCAGGTGACGACGACGACCCGTCCCTGCTGCTCCGGCGCGGGACGCGTGGGGTCCTCGGAGCCGGGCGGGACCGACGGCTGCACGCTCATGGTCGCGAGCGTACCCATGGGGCGCATATCTCGTTGATCGAGCTTGTCGAGATCGGGCAGGGCAAACTGAATGCGTGGCACAGCTGGCGGACACCGACGACATCGTCATCGAACCGGAGCGTCGTCGACGGGTCGGCTGGGAGATCGCGATCGTCCTCGCGCTCTCCCTCGGGGCCTCCGCGGTCTACGCCGCGGTCAACCTGCTGGCCAAGCTGACCGAGCCCGGCAAGCTCTCGGACCAGACCGCGACGGTCAACCAGAGCTACTCACCGCGCCCGTACCTCGACCTCACCTACCAGCTGCTCGGCATCTTCTTCGCGCTCATCCCGGTCGCCCTGGTCCTCTACCTGATGAGCGAGGGCGGCCGGTCCGCCGTACGACGCCTCGGCCTCGACGTCGCCGGCGGACGGTGGAAGCACGACGCGCTGTGGGGCGCCGCCCTCGCTGCCGTCATCGGCATCCCTGGTCTCGGGCTCTACTACCTGGCGAAGGCGCTCGACCTCAACGCCACCATCGTCCCGACGTCGATCAACGACCACTGGTGGACCCTGCCGGTCCTCTTCCTCTCGGCGCTGCAGAACGCGCTGCTCGAGGAGGTCGTGGTCGTCGGCTACCTGATGACGCGGCTCAAGCAGCTGGGGTGGAAGCCCGGCTGGGTGCTGGCCTCCTCGGCGCTGCTGCGCGGGAGCTATCACCTCTACCAAGGCTTCGGCGCCTTCGTCGGGAACGCCGTCATGGGCGTGGTCTTCGGCTGCCTACTTCCAACGCCGTGGTCGGGTGCTGCCGCTGGTCATCGCGCACACGATCCTCGACACCGTCGCGTTCGTCGGCTACGCGCTCCTCAAGGACCGACTCGACCTCTGACCGGCGTCACAGTTCCGTAAGCGTTCTGACCGGCACAAACAGGGCGCCAGACCTACCGTTGAAAGCATGACCCCTCGTTGCGACCTGGTGCTGCCGTGCCGCGACGAGGCGGCGGCGCTTCCGGCGGTGATCGCGAGCGTGCCGGACACGTTCCGCGTGATCGTCGTCGACAACGGATCCACGGACGGGACGGCCGACGTGGCGCGATCGCTCGGCGCCGAGGTGGTCGAGGAGGACCGTCCGGGGTACGGCGCGGCGGTGCACAGCGGACTCGTCGCGGCGACCGCTGACCACGTGGCCGTGATGGACGGCGACGGCTCGATGGATCCCCACGACCTGCTGCCGATGCTCGCCGACGTCGAGGCCGGCCACACGACGATGGCGGTCGGGCGACGCCGTCCGAACGGATCGGGTGTCTGGCCCTGGCACGCCCGTTGGGGCAACGCGGTGGTCCTCGCGTGGCTGCGGCACCGGACCGGGCTGGCCGTGCACGACATCGCTCCCATGCGCGTCGTCCGTCGTCAGGACCTTCTCGACCTCGACGTGCAGGACCGCCGCTTCGGGTATCCCGTCGAGCTCCTGGTCAAGGCCCAAGCCGCCGGTTGGACGCTGACGGAGCACGACATCAGCTACCGGCCGCGCGCCGAGGGCACCCGTTCGAAGGTGTCGGGCTCGGTCACGGGGACCCTGCGCACCGCTCGTGACTTCGCCCGGATGCTGCCGTGAGGAGCCGGAGCACGGCTCTGCACGTCCTGCTCGTCGCCAAGGCACCGGTGGCCGGGCTGGCGAAGACGCGCCTGGCCGCCGACCTCGGTGACCGTGCCGCTGCCGACATCGCGGCCGCCGCCCTGCTCGACACGATCACGGTGGTCGAGGAGATCACCCCACCGGGCCGACGGCTGCTCAGCCTCGCCGGCGAGCTCGACCGGGCCGAGCGCAGTTCCGAGCTCGTCGCGCGGCTCGCCGACTGGCAGCAGGTCGGGCAGGAGGGCGAGACGTTCGCCCAGCGGCTCGCGCACGCCCACCACGTGGCCGCGCAGGCTCTGGGGCGACAAGTCGCTGGTCGTGCAGATCGGCATGGACACCCCGCACGTCCGCGAGCACGACCTCACCGTGCTGGCGGCGGCGGCGATCGAAGGCGGCCCCAGCGGCTGCGCGCTCGGACCAGCGCTCGACGGCGGCTGGTGGGGTCTGGCCACGATGCGGGCGGGGTACGCCGCGGTGCTGTCCGGCGTACCGATGTCGCGTCCGGACACCGGTCGACTGACGGCGCACGCGCTACGGGCTGCCGGGGCCAACCTGCGCGGCGCGCACGAGCTGCGTGACGTCGACACCCTCGAGGACGCCATGGCTGTCGCCGAGGACTTCCCGGAGCTGGAGTTCAGCCGGACGTTCCGAGCGGCGTACGACGGCGAGGTGCTGCCGCGATGACCGCCGCAGCTCATCACCCCGGCGGACGCCTTCGCGGCCGCGCTGCGCGGGTCACCGTGCTGCGTCCACGGGCTCGGCCATGCGCCGACCGAGGTGCCCGCGAACCGGTGGCGGCTCGATGCCGACGCGGGGGACCGGGCGCTGCTGTCGCGCTGCCAGGGCGCCACCGTCGACATCGGCTGCGGGCCGGGCCGGATGACGTACGCGCTGATGCGGCAGGGCGTCAAGGCGATGGGGATCGACGTGGTCGACGAGGCGGTCCGCCAGGCCCGCGAACGCGGGGCTCCGGCGCTGCTGCGCGACGTGTTCGGACGGCTCCCGGGAGAAGGTCGCTGGGAGACCGCGCTGCTCGCCGACGGCAACATCGGGATCGGCGGTGACCCGGTCCGGTTGCTGCGACGCGTGCACGACGTGATCGCCCGCGACGGACGGGTGGTCGTCGACCTCGCCGAGCCGGGAGGCCCGGTCACGCTGCACCGCATCGGGCTCGAGGTGGAGGGCCGTCGCTCGCGTGCGTTCCCCTGGGCGCTCGTCCCGGCCGACCAGATCGAGCTGCTGGCCGAGGCCGCGAGCCTGCGCGTGCTCGAGGTGACCGACCACGTCGGCCGCTGGTTCGCCACGCTGGAGAAGGACGTCTGAGATGGCCCGCCTGCCTGCGACGGTGACGAGGACCGTGGAGAAGGCCGGTGCCGCGGCGCCGCGTCCGTCGTCGTTCTCGTCACGGCTGCGCAGCCCGGCCGTCACGGCCCGGATCGGGCTCTGGCTCGGGATCTGCTTCGGCGTCGCGTTCCTCACCGGACTGTGGAGCCACTACCAGCAGACCCTGCCGGGCTGGTTCGACCTGCCGACCCGGCCGGTGCAGCTCTACCGCGTCACCCAAGGACTGCACGTGATCGCCGGGACCGCGGCGGTCCCGTTGCTGCTGGTCAAGCTCTGGACCGTCTTCCCCAAGCTGTTCGACCGGTTCGACCTCGGCAACGTACGCCGGTTGGCACTCCAGACCGCCGAGCGGCTGTCCATCGGCGCGCTCGTCGCGACGGCGATCTTCCAGCTCGTCACCGGGCTGCTGAACATCAGCCACTGGTACCCGTGGAGCTTCTCGTTCCGCGCCACCCACTACGCCGTCGCGTGGGTCGTGATCGGCGCCCTCGTGCTGCACGTCGCGGTCAAGCTCCCGGTCATCCGGGCCGCGCTGACCCACGACGTCGATGACGATGGACTCGCCGCAGCGACGGAGTCGCGCGGGGAGGCTCAACAAGCCACTCGACGCATCCCCGCAACCTGAAACGCTGAGCTCGGCGGGGTTCTCGCGGCGAGGCTTGCTGCGCACGACCTGGCTCGCCACCGCGGTCGCGGTGCTCGGGACCGCGGGCGCGACCGTGCCGTGGCTGCGCAAGGTCTCGCTGTTCGCCGTCCGCGACGGAGACGGTCCGCAGGGTCTGCCCGTCAACCGCTCGGCTGCCGAGGCCGGGGTCACGAGCGAGGTGGTCGGCGCCGACTTCCGGCTCGAGCTCGTGAACGGCGACCAGACGATGCAGTTCAGCCGCGACGACCTGGCCGCGATGCCGCAGACGACGGTCTCGTTGCCGATCGCCTGCGTCGAGGGCTGGAGCGCGATGGCGGTGTGGCGAGGTGTGCGGCTGCGCGACCTGCTCGCCGAGGTCGACGCACCCTCCGGCTCCGACGTCCACCTCGAGTCGCTGCAGCAGCGCGGGGCGTTCGGCACCTCGGTGGTGCCGTCGCAGTTCGTCGACGACGACCTGACGCTCATCGCCCTCCAGGTCAACGGCGACACCTTGGACCTCGACCACGGCTACCCGTGCCGGCTGATCGCGCCGAACCGTCCGGGCGTGCGCCAGACCAAGTGGCTGTCGCGGATCGAGGTGCTGACATGACGTCGTCCCCGGTGTCCGGCTCGGCCTCGGGCGGGAAGGGTCTGCTCGTCTTCCGGACGCTGCTCGGTGCGGCCGGGATCGTGCTCGCGCTGGTCGGCGTGCGTGACCTGCTCGGCTTCGACTGGTCGCGGCTGCTCCCGACCCTGGAGTGGCTGGTCGTCGGCAACGTCCTGCACGACGCGGTGCTCGCGCCGCTGGTCGTGGTGCTCGGGGTGCTCCTCGTCCGGGTGGCACCGGAGTGGGCGCGGCAGCCGCGTCGCGACCGGGTTCGTCGTGCTCGGCGCGATGACCTTGATCGCGATTCCGGTCCTCGGCAACTACGGCAACGCGGCGACCAACCCCTCGCTGATGCCGCGGAACTACTGGGCGGGCTGGCTCGTGCTGGTCGTGCTCGTGCTGGTCGGTGTGGCGGCGGGCTGCTGGCGGAACCGGCGAGCGGCGGCAGGGCCGGACGTCGAACGTCATACCGTGGGAGGCGAACCCACCCCGCCGGAGGACCAGAGAGGTGTCTCCTGATGTCTCACGTGCTCGTCGTCGACGACGACGCGACCGTCCGCGAGGTGGTGCTGTCCTACCTGCGGGCCGAGGGGTACGACGTCTCGGAGGCGGCCGACGGCGAGACCGCGCTGTCGATGGTGGGACACGAGCGGCCCGACCTCGTCGTGCTCGATGTGATGCTGCCCGGCGTCGACGGTCTCGAGGTGATCCGCCGCATCCGTTCCGGCGGTGACCTCCCGGTCATCATGCTGACCGCGCTCGGCTCGGAGGAGGACCGCGTGGTCGGGCTCGAGCTCGGCGCCGACGACTACCTGACCAAGCCGTTCAGCCCGCGCGAGCTGGTGCTGCGGATCGGGTCGGTGCTGCGCCGTGCGGGCGAGTCGACGTCACCGGACCATGGAAGTGCTGGAGGACGGCGGGCTGCGGATCGACGGGCCGCGGCGGCAGGTCACCCTCGACGGCGTACCGCTGTCGCTGACGATGCGCGAGTTCGACCTGTTGCGGTTCTTCGTCGGCCATCCCGGTGTCGCGTTCACCCGGGTCGAGCTGCTGGAGAAGGTGTGGGGCTGGTCGTTCGGAGACCAGTCGACGGTGACGGTGCACGTACGCCGGCTGCGCGAGAAGGTCGAGAAGGACCCGACGTCGCCGGCGCGGCTGCAGACCGTCTGGGGCGTCGGCTACCGGTGGGAGCGCGAGGCGTGAGCGCGTTGTCGGACACCACCCAGGTCATCCTCATCGCGGCCGGGCTCGCGGCCGCCGTCGGCGTGATCGGGCTGGTGCTGGCTCAGCTGACCCGGCGGTCGTCGCTGCGGTGGTCGTTCGTCATCGTGGCGCTGTCAGCCGTCGTCGGGGTGATCGCCGGGATCGTCGGAACGGCACGGGCGATGTTCTTGTCGCAGCACGACTTCGAGGTGACGCTCTGGGTCGTGGGTGCCGCCGGCGTGGTCTCGCTGGGCTTCGCGCTCGCCGTCGCCCGGATGGCGGTGCGCGACTCGCGGGCGGTCGAGGAGGCCACCCGTGCGCTGGGGGAGCACGGGTCCTTCGTGGCGCCCGAGGGCACGTCGGCCGAGCTCTCCCGGCTCTCCGCCCAGCTGGCCGAGACCTCGGCGAAGCTCGCGGAGGCAAACGAACGGGAGCGGGCGCTGGAGACCTCGCGCCGGGAGCTGGTGGCCTGGGTGTCGCACGACCTGCGGACGCCGCTGGCCGGCTTGCGGGCGATGGCCGAGGCGCTGGAGGACGGCATCGCCGAGGACCCGCAGCGCTACCACCAGCAGATGCGCGAGACCGTCGACCGGATGGCGCGGATGGTCGACGACCTCTTCGAGCTGTCGCGGATCCACTCCGGCGCGCTGCAGCTGAGCCTCGAGGTGGTGCCGGTCGAGGACGCGATCAGCGAGGCGCTCGCGGTGAGTGGTCCGGTCGCGCAGGCCAAGAGCGTGCGGCTCGACGGGTTCGCCGAGCCCGGGGTTGCGGTGCGTGCCGACCCGCGCGAGCTGGCCCGGATGATCGGCAACCTGGTCACGAACGCCATCCGGCACACCCCCAGCGAAGGCCTGGTCGAGGTGAGCGCCCGGGCCAGCGACGCCGGCGTGCAGTTCTCCGTGGTCGACCGGTGCGGCGGCATCCCGGAGGCCGACCTCGACCGGGTGTTCGACGTCGCCTGGCGGGGGAGCCATGCCCGGACGCCGGAAGCGGCCGCCGGCTCGGGTCTCGGTCTCGCGATCGTGCGCGGCATCGCCGAGGCACACCGCGGCACCGTGCGGGTGGACAACGTCGGCGAGGGTTGCCGGTTCCTCGTCGAGCTGCCTACCTGAGTCACCTGCTTGGGGGCGCGGCTACTCTCGGCGCCGTGCGTCATACCGAGTTCTGGGCCCGGATGGAGGCCGCGCTGGGTCCGAGCTATGCCCAGGTGTGGGCGCGCGAGCACGTGATCGAAGGCCTCGGCAGCCGGACCGTGGTGCAGGCCCTCGACGAGGGCGAGGACGCCAAGACCGTGTGGCGCGAGGTCTGGAAGGTCCTCGAGCTGCCGGCCCGCGACCGCTGACCGTTGAGCCGCGCCTTCCCGGCGAAGCCGCGTGGACCGGCTCAACAGCCGCGGCTTTCCGGGCGACACGCCCGCGTGTCGCCGTCGTTCGAACAAGTGTTCGGGATAGCGTTTTCCCCAGACGAGCGCGACATGGGCGTCTGTCCCCAGGCTGATCGGGGTCGGCGGTTCTGTCGGAGGGGCCCTCTAGCGTCCGTCAGCATCACCCGCAGACCTGCACAGACACCACGACGAGGGATGGCTCCTGATGGCTGACGCCGACCGCTCCAAGGCACTCGACAACGCACTCGCCCAGATCGACAAGTCCCACGGCAAGGGCGCGGTCATGCGCCTGGGCGACCAGGTCCGCGCCCCGATCGAGGTGATCCCCACCGGCGCGGTCTCGCTCGACATCGCGCTCGGCATCGGCGGGCTGCCCCGCGGCCGGGTCGTGGAGATCTACGGCCCGGAGTCCTCCGGCAAGACGACCGTCGCGCTGCACGCGGTGGCCAACGCGCAGAAGGCCGGCGGGCATCGCCGCCTTCATCGACGCCGAGCACGCGCTCGACCCGGAGTACGCCCAGAAGCTCGGGGTCGACACCGACGCGCTGCTCGTCTCGCAGCCCGACAGCGGTGAGCAGGCGCTCGAGATCGCCGACATGCTGATCCGCTCCGGTGCGCTCGACGTCATCGTGATCGACTCGGTGGCCGCCCTGGTGCCGCGCGCCGAGATCGAGGGCGAGATGGGCGACTCCCACGTCGGCCTGCAGGCCCGGCTGATGAGCCAGGCGCTGCGCAAGCTCACCGGTGCCCTGAGCAACTCCGGCACGACCGCGATCTTCATCAACCAGCTGCGCGAGAAGATCGGCGTGATGTTCGGTTCGCCGGAGACCACCTCCGGTGGACGCGCGCTGAAGTTCTACTCGTCGGTGCGTCTCGACGTACGCCGGATCGAGAGCCTCAAGGACGGCACCGACTTCGTCGGCAACCGCACCCGGGTCAAGGTCGTGAAGAACAAGGTCGCGCCGCCGTTCAAGCAGGCCGAGTTCGACATCATGTACGGCCAGGGCATCAGCCGCGAGGGCGGACTGATCGACGTCGGCGTCGAGACGGGCTTCGTCCGCAAGTCCGGTGCCTGGTACACCTACGACGGCGACCAGCTCGGCCAGGGCAAGGAGAACTCGCGCACGTTCCTGCGCGACAACCCCGACCTGGCCAACGAGCTGGAGAAGCGGATCCTCGAGAAGCTCGGCATCGGAGCCACCCTCGAGACCGACGAGGTGCCGGCCGAGCCGACCGACATCGACTTCTGAGCCGAGCCCACGCGGACCCACCCACCGTGTCCCGACGACGCCAGCGCGAGCCCGAGGAGCACGACCGCGACCTCGGGCCGGTGGCCGACCCCGAGTCGGTCGCGCGCACGATCCTGCTCAGCAAGCTGACGGCGTCGGCCAAGTCGCGGCGCGAGCTCGCGGACGCGCTGGCGGCCAAGGACGTGCCCGACGACGTGGCCACCCGCGTGCTCGACCGCTTCGAGCAGGTCGGGCTCGTCGACGACGCGGCGTTCGCCGACACCTGGGTCCGCTCCCGGCAGGCCAGTCGCGGGCTGTCCAGACGCGCCCTGTCGCACGAGCTGCGTCGCAAGGGCGTCTCCGACGACGTGATCGCCGAGTCCTTGGAGCAGGTCGATGCCGAGACGGAGCGGGAGGCCGCAGCGGCGCTGGTCGCCCGCAAGCTCCCGTCCACCCGCGGCCTCGAGCGGGCCCGGCGCACCCGGCGACTGGTCGGCATGCTGGCCCGCAAGGGCTATGGACCAGGCCTCGCCGCCGGGGTCGTGCGCGAGGCGCTGGCGGAGGAGGACATGTCCGGCATACCCGCTGATGACGCGATGGCGGACTGGCTGGGAGACGAGTGACGGCAGCGGTTCGCTGAGGCGGCTGGTGCCTACACACCGTGCCCGCCGGATGACGACCCGACACGACACGCGTCGACACGCACGCGGTCGTCCACAAGTTTGGGCGAGTCGATTGAACGGCCTCGGGCGGTCGGGCACCCTCTTCGAACCGACTCATCACGATGAGTCCTACCGAGCGCACCAGATCGGGGACACCAGCATGTGGGGCATCAGGCACAAAGCGATGGCAGCGACCGCGGTCGGCGTGCTCGCGACCGTGGCGCCGATGGTCTCGGTCGGCTCGATGCCGAGCGCGCTCGGCGCGCCCGGTCATCACACGCACGTCGACGGGACGACCGGCGACGACCACCTGATCGGAACCGGCGGCGACGACCTCATCACCGGACAGGCCGGTGCCGACGTGCTCCGGCCCAACCGCGGGTCCGACCTGGTGCGCGCGGCTGCCGGCAACGACCGGATCTTCTTGTTCAACGACGGCGACGTCGACCGGATCCATTGCGGTGGCGGATTCGACGTCGTGGCCTACCAGTTCTCGGTCGACCAGCACGACATCATCGACTCCAACTGCGAGGGTCGCATCGCCTGACCTCGAGCCGTCCGGGGCCGTTCTAGGGTGTGCGCATGGCCGACATGACGCACACGTGGGACGGCCTCGAGATCGCGGCCGAGGAGCCGCGCGGCTCGACCGTCGTGGTCCGCCGGCCGGCCGCGGACGCCCGCGGCCCGAGCGGCCACGATGAGACGCCGGCCGCCCTCGAGCTGTTGCTGCTGCACCGCAACGCCAAGGGACCCGACTTCGAGGGTGACTGGGCGTGGACGGCCCCGGCGGGGGCGCGCCAACCAGGCGAGGCCGTCTTCCCTGCCGCCCTGCGCGAGCTCCGGGAGGAGGCCGGGCTGGTCGAGCGCGACGTCTTCGCGCTGGACCTGTCGGGGTCGTGGGCGTTGTTCGCCGTCGACGTGGAAGCCGGCACCGGCGTCGATCTCGTCGACCCCGAGCACGACCGGTACGCCTGGCTCCCACCCGCGGCCTGCCGAGACCGGGTCCTGCCGGCGTGGGTGGCCGAGGCCCAGGTGACCCGGGGGGCAGCGGTTCCGATGCTGCCGGTGACCTTCCGCCCGATGCGGCACGACGACCTGCCCACCCTGCTGCGGTGGCAGCAGGCACCGCACGCCGACCGGTGGTTCCACGGCAGCGCCATGACGCTCGAGGCGGCCGAGGAACGCTACGGTGACCGGTTCGACGGCGGTCACACCGTGACGATGCTCGTCATCCAGATCGGCGGCCGCGACGTCGGCTACGCGCAGCACTACCGGATCGGCGAGCTCGACGAGTACGCCGTGAAGACGCGTGCGCCCGATGCCGTCGGCATCGACTACCTGGTCGGTGACCCGGCGTACGTCGGGCGCGGCCTCGGCACCCGGATGCTGTGGACCCTGATCCGCGACGTGCTCGTGCCGACGTACGCCGACGTCGACCGCTTCATCGCGAGCCCCGACCACCGCAACGCGGCCTCGCTGCGTGCCCTGGCCAAGTGCGGGTTCGCCGCGGGGGACTGGATCGACATGCCGAGCTCGACCGGCGAGGGCGTGACGACCGAAGTCATGTGCACGTTCGACCGTCGACACTGGTTCGGCTGAGCGGCCTGCGTCGTACGCTCGGGCCATGGTCGAGCGGCTCGAGGGCGCGGGCGCGCTCGTGGACTCCGCATCCGCGGCTCGCCGGGCTGGTCGCGTCGATGACGGGGTATGCCTTCGACGCCGGCGACATGACGTCGCACCGTGGCATGCCGTCCACGTCGCTCACGGTCGTGCTCGCGCTGGGCCAGCCGCTCCGGGCCGGCTGGCTCGATCGGCAGGACTCGGAGCAAGGCTTCTGGACCCTCGCGTCGGGGCTGTCGGTCGGCGCCGCCGAGATCACGCAGCACGGCCACCAGGAGGGGATCCAGCTCGCGCTCACGCCGGCAGGGGCTCGGGCGATCTTCGGCATGCCCGCGGCCGAGCTGCACGACGGCATGGTGCCGTTCGAGGACCTGATCGGACCTGCCGCGTCGATGGCGCTGTACGACGACGTCGCCTCCTCGGTCGGCTGGCCGGCACGGTTCACGGCACTCGAGCGACACCTGCTGGCGCTCGTCGCAGCGCACGAGGAGCGTGCTGCCCGTCCCGAGGTCGCGCACGCCTGGGACGCGCTCACCGGGCCAGGCCCGCGCAGCCAGGTGTCCGAGGTCGCCGAGTCCGTGGGTTGGAGCCGTCGCCACCTGGGCGAGCAGTTCCGCGCCGAGACCGGGATCAGCCCGTCCGACGCCCGGCGGCTGGCGCGCTTCGCCCTGTCGCACCGGCTGGCCCGCAACCCGGAGCGCTCGCTGGTCGACGTCGCGGTCGAGGCCGGGTACGCCGACCAGCCGCACATGACGCGGGAGTGGCGCGAGCTGTGCGGCTACACGCCCGGCCAGTGGCGTGAGGCCGAGCTCTCATTGGTTCAAGACCTGGACGCCTGACTCCGGGAGACGATCGTCAGG
Organism: uncultured Actinomycetota bacterium; assembly: GCA_963737725.1. Lineage (GTDB taxonomy): Bacteria > Actinomycetota > Actinomycetes > Propionibacteriales > Nocardioidaceae > JANLYC01. The sequence continues at coordinate 53,825 of CAVTTO010000008.1, read as the reverse complement.
TCATTCACCGACGAAGGAGGAACCATGAGTCCCGCACCCACTGTCTGGCACTCGCTGAGCTACCGCGACGCGCCGGCCGCCGTCGACTTCCTGACGGAGGCGTTCGGCTTCGTTGCCAAGGGCGTCTACCGCGACGAGCAGGACCCGGACGTCATCGTGCACGCGCAGCTGGACTGGCCGCCCGGGGGCGGCGTCATGTTCGGCTCGTCGCCCCGTCCCGGCGACATGACCGACCCCACCGGCCACGCCTCGGCGTACTGCGTCGTCGAGACGCTCGAGGCCGTCGACGAGCTGTTCGCGCGTGCCACGGCCGCGGGCGCCACCGTCGTTCGGCCGCCGACCGACCAGGACTACGGCGGCCGCAACTTCATCGTCAAGGACCCCGAGGGCAACCAGTGGAGCTTCGGCGACTACCGCGGCGAGTGACGCGCCGACCTCTAGAGTTGTAAGTCCAGTAAAAAACTCTAGTATGACGGCATGACGCCGTCCTTTCACTCGACCGAGACGCCCGCACCGACGACGAGCTCCTCGAGGAGCCCCGCCCGACCGAGCCGGCGGCGCGTCCTGCAGGCGGGAGCAGCCGGCGCGGCCTTGCTCGGGAGCGGTGGCTTGGCCCTGGCACCCGCGGCGCGTGCGGCCGGCGGCCCGATCGTCAAGCCGCTCCCGCCGGACTGGTTCATCGACTACGGCACGAACGCCGAGATGCGCTGGTCGTCGGTGTACGACCAGGGCTACATCACGTCGAACGACCGCTTCTTCGTGCGCGACCACACGAGCACGCCGACGATCGACGCGGCGACGTACACGTTGAAGCTGCATGGCGACGGTCTGGTCGGCGCTCCGGCCCTGGAGGACGCGGTCGAGCTCACCTACGCCGACCTGTCCGCGATGCCGCAGCGCACGATCACCTCGTTCGTGGAGTGCACGGGCAACGGGCGCAGCTTCTTCGGCTCGCAGCAGGGGACACTCGCTGCGGGGACGCCGTGGACGCTCGGCGCGATCGGCGTTGCCACGTGGACCGGCGTACCGCTTCGCACCGTGCTGAGCCGCGCCGGTCTCACCTCGCAGGCCGTCGACGTGATGGCCGTCGGGCTGGACGCGCCCTACGTGTCCGGCGGCGTCGACTACGGCCGGGTGCGGCGACCGATCCCGATCGAGAAGGCGCTCGACGACACCCTGGTCGTGCTGAAGATGAACGGCGAGACGCTCCCGCCGGACAGCGGCTTCCCGGTGCGGCTGCTCGTGCCGGGCTGGGTCGGGATCGCGAGCATCAAGTGGCTGGGCGAGCTCGAGGTGTCGACGCAGCGGCTCACGTCGCCGTGGAACACCAAGTGGTACCGGATGACCGGGCCGTCGTACCCGGCCGACTCCCCGCCGCTGACGGTGGTGCCGGTGAAGAGTGCGTTCGAGCTCGACCTCGGCGCGGAGCTGCCGGCCCGACGGCGGACCCTGTTGCAGGGGCGGTCCTGGTCCGGGTCGAGCCCGATCGCGAAGGTCGAGGTCAGCCTCGACGGTGGTCGGCACTGGCGGCGGCCGCGGCTGCTCGGTCCGAACGACGCCCACACCTGGGTGCAGTGGGAGATCCCGTGGGTGCCGCCGGCGCGCGGCGAGTACGAGCTGCTGGCGCGCGCGACCGACCGCGACGGCCGCCGCCAGCCCGACACCGTGCCGTTCAACGACAACGGCTACTTCTTCTGGGCCGTCGTCCGCCACCCCGTCACCGCCGTCTAGCCCGAGTTGTCAGCAGCTGAGTGGGCTATAGCCACCTGAGGTGCTGACAAGTCGGGGGATCGCCGTAGGCTTGGTCGGTCATGACGCGCACGTACGAGGTCCGCACCTACGGGTGCCAGATGAACGTCCACGACTCCGAGCGACTGTCCGGTCTGCTCGAGGACGCGGGCTACCTGCGCGCGGACGCCGGGGCCGACGCCGACGTGGTCGTCTTCAACACCTGCGCCGTCCGGGAGAACGCCGACAACAAGCTCTACGGCAACCTCGGCCACCTCGCCCCGAAGAAGGCCGCCAACAAGCACATGCAGATCGCGGTCGGCGGCTGCCTCGCGCAGAAGGACCGCTCCGAGATCACCAAGCGCGCACCCTGGGTCGACGTGGTCTTCGGCACGCACAACATCGGCTCGCTGCCGGTCCTGCTCGAGCGCTCACGGGTCAACCGCGAGGCGCAGGTCGAGATCCTCGAGTCGCTCGAGGTCTTCCCCTCGACGCTGCCGACGCGACGCGAGTCGGCGTACGCCGCCTGGGTGGCGATCAGCGTCGGGTGCAACAACACGTGCACGTTCTGCATCGTGCCGTCGCTGCGCGGCACCGAGAAGGACCGCCGCCCCGGTGACGTGCTCGCCGAGGTCGAGGCGCTGGTCGCCGAGGGCGTCATCGAGGTCACCCTGCTCGGCCAGAACGTCAACTCGTACGGCGTCGAGTTCGGCGACCGGCACGCCTTCGGCAAGCTGCTCCGGGCCTGCGGCGACATCGACGGGCTCGAGCGGGTCCGCTTCACGTCGCCCCACCCGCGCGACTTCACCGACGACGTGATCGCGGCGATGGCCGAGACGCCGAACGTGATGCCGTCGCTCCACATGCCGCTGCAGTCGGGATCCGACCCGGTGCTCAAGGCGATGCGTCGTTCCTACCGGCGCGAGCGCTACCTCGGGATCCTCGACCGCGTCCGCGCCGCGATCCCCGACGCCGCGATCACGACCGACATCATCGTCGGCTTCCCCGGCGAGACCGAGGACGACTTCCAGCAGACCCTCGACGTGGTCCGCGAGGCGCGGTTCAGCGGAGCGTTCACGTTCCTCTACTCGCAAGCGCCCCGGCACCCCGGCCGCGACGATGGACGACCAGCTGCCGCACGACGTGGTCCAGGAGCGCTACGAGCGCCTCGTCGACGTGGTCAACGAGATCGCGTGGGACGAGAACAAGCGGCTCGTCGGCCGCCGCCTCGAGGTCCTCGTGGCCGAGGGCGAGGGTCGCAAGGACGGCCAGACGGCGCGGCTGTCCGGTCGCGCCCGCGACAACCGGCTCGTGCACTTCACGCCCGACCCGTCGGTGGCGGTGCGCCCGGGCGACATGGTCGAGGTCGAGGTGACCTACGGCGCTCCGCACCACCTGGTGAGCGACGTCCCCGTCACGTCGGTACGGCGTACGCGCGCCGGCGACGCGTGGGAGCAGCGCACGTCGGCACCCACCCAGCCCGCCGGCGTCTCCCTCGGGCATGCCGAGCGTCGGTGTCCCTGACCCGCTGCCGTCCCTCGACACGCCTGCCTGCTCAGCCCACTGACCTGCCGCCGCCTCGCGGTGTTTGCCTGGTTAGCCATCCAGGTGCCTGGCTCGCCAGGCAGATCTGCCTGGCTAACGGCGTGTTTGCATGGTTAACCAGGCAAACACCGGCGGGAGGTCGGGCAGGATGGGCGCATGAGCCGAGCCGCCGGGTCCGACGAGAGCTGGCGCGGCACGAGCCGTACGCCGTTCTGGCTGGACGACCCGGACCGACCGCCGCAGCGCGGCAGCCTCGACCGGCACGTCCGGGCCGACCTCGCCGTCGTCGGCGGCGGCTACACGGGCCTGTGGACCGCGCTGCTCGCCAAGGAGCGCGACCCCGACCGCGACGTCGTCCTGCTGGAGGCGGCCAGCATCGGGTGGGCTGCGAGCGGCCGCAACGGCGGCTTCTGCGCCGCGAGTCTCACCCATGGCCCTGCGAACGGGCTCGAGCGGTTCGCCGACGAGTTCGACACGCTGGAGCGACTCGGCCGGGAGAACCTGGCCGGCCTGGTCGCCGACGTCGAGCGGCTCGGGATCGACTGCGACCTCGAGGCCACCGGCGAGCTGTCCGTCGCGACCGAGGACTACCAGGTCGCCGATCTCCGCGAGGCTGCCGAGCTCGGGCACGGTCGGTTCCTCGACCGGGACGAGGTGCGGGCCGAGGTCGCCTCACCGACGTACCGCGCGGGCCTCTGGGACCCCGACGGCTGCGTGATCGTGCACCCCGGCAAGCTGGCCTGGGGACTCGCCCGCGCGGCCGAGGAGCGCGGCGTGCGCATCTACGAAGGCACCCACGTCGCGCGGCATCAAGCGCGAGCGGGACGGGCTGCGGCTCGCCACGAAGGAGTGCTCCGTCACTGGCGCGCCAGGTCGCGCTCGGCACCAACGCGTTCCCGTCGCTGCTGCGTCGCGTCCGGCCGTACGTCGTCCCGGTCTACGACTACGCGCTGATGACCGAGCCGCTCCGCGACAGCCAGCTCGCCGAGATCGGCTGGCGCAACCGGCAGGGCATCGGCGACTCCGCCAACCAGTTCCACTACTACCGGCTCACCGCCGACAACCGGATCCTGTTCGGCGGGTACGACGCGGTCTACCACTTCGGCAAGAAGATCAGCCCGTCGCTCGACCACCGGGCCGAGACGTTCGACCTGCTGGCGGACCACTTCGCCGAGACGTTCCCGCAGCTCGACGGGCTCGGCTTCTCGCACGCCTGGGGTGGTGTGATCGACGTGTGCAGCCGGTTCTGCGCGTTCTTCGGGACGGCGCACGGCGGCCAGACGGCGTACGCCACCGGCTACACCGGGCTCGGCGTCGGGCGCGACGCGGTTCGGTGCGGACGTGATGCTCGACCTGCTGGCGGGGGAGGAGACCGAGCGCACCGCGACCGAGCTCGTGCGAACGAAGCCGATGCCGTTCCCGCCCGAGCCGCTCGCGTATGCCGGAGTCCAGCTCACCCGCGCGTCACTCGCGCAGGCCGACCTCGACCAGGGGCGACGCAACCTGTGGCTGCGCACGCTCGACCGGCTCGGACTCGGCTTCGACTCCTAGCCGGGAGACAGATCGTCGGCGGTGCGATCCCGTGATGGGCCGCGATCACACCGCCGACACTTCAAACTCTAGCGGATCACTAGACTTAAACGCAACCGGAACTGACGAGGTCGTCATTGAGCCGGACCGGCGACTCCGTCGCCCGGGTCGTCCATCGAAGCCGAACGCCACGACCGGGGGGAGGGTGCCGGCGGCGAGGTGCTGGAACACGAACCGCTCGTGCGGGACCACGGGGTCAGGCAGGTCGTCCAGGGCGTACCACTGCAGGTCGGCCGCCTTGTCCGGCTCGACCAGCCGCGGCTCACCCGACCAGCGGCGGCAGGCGAAGAACCAGTCGACGCGTTCGTCGATCGAGCGGTGGTTGGCGCCGGTGCGGTGCATGCCGCACAGCGGCTCCAGGTCGTCCTCGGCCACGGTGATGCCGAGCTCCTCGCCCGCCTCGCGGACCGCCGCCTCGAACACCGACTCCGTGGCTTCCACATGACCGGCGGCCGCGGTCGCCCAGTGGCCGTCCATGTAGCCCGTGCCCTGTCGCAGCTGGAGGAGCACCTGAGGTCGCGGGTCGTCGCGGAGCAGGATCACGTAGGCGGCAGGGACGACACGGAAGCGTTCAGGCACGAGGTGAGCGTAATCGGGTCCTCGTCTAGGGTCGGCAGCATGCTCGTGGCCGCCACCGTCTGCCCGCACCCGCCGGTGCTGGTGGCTGCTGCTGCCTCCAGGGCGGCTGCCGACCTGGCCGGCCTGCGGCAGATCTGCCACGAGTCCGTACGCCGGCTCGTGGACACGGCGCCTGACCGGATCGTCGTCGTCGGGGGTGGAGCTGCCGCCGGCGAGTGGGGCGGCGACGCGGCCGGGTCCCTCGCGGCGTACGGCCTCGACGTGACGTTCGGCAGCGGCGACGTCGTCCTGCCGCTCTCGCTCACGATCGGTTGCCACCTGCTCGACGAGGCGGACTGGCCGAGCAGGCAACGAGGCTTCGTCGCCGTCACGGATGCCATGGAGCCGAGCGCGTGCGCGGCGATCGGTTCCGGGCTGGTCGCGGGTCCGGACCGGGTCGCGCTGCTGGTGATGGGTGACGGGTCGGCGAAGCGGACCCGCACCTCACCCGGCTACGTCGACGAGCGCGCCATCAGCTACGACGGCCATGTCGTCAACGCGCTCGACAAGGGCGACTGCGACGCGCTGCTCGAGCTCACCCCCGAGCTCGGGCGCGAGCTGTGGGTCGCCGGTCGACCGGCCTGGCAGGTGCTGGCCGGAGCCGGACGAGCGGCGTACGACGCCGGGCGCGTCGTGCAGGCGACGGTCCGCTACGACGACGCGCCCGTACGGCGTCGGGTACGCCGTCGTCGACTGGGAGCTCGCTCCCGCCTGACCTCGGCTCAGCTGCTCGGCGGCGGGCTCGGCGGCCGGTCGTCGGGGATGTCGTCGTTCTTGCCGTCGAGCTTGTCGAGGGCGTCACCGGCCTTCGACGTCGCCGTCTCGATCTTGTCGGTGTGCTTGCCGCCGGTCTTCTTGTCCACGAACTCGCCGGCCTTGTCGAGGCCGTCGTTGATCTTGTCGCCGTGCTTGTCGACGGTCTCGGTCGCCTTCTTCTTGAACTTGTCCAGGAATCCCATGGCGTGCGCTCCTTCGTGTGCAGTCGGTGCTGCGCGTGCAGCCATTCTTATCCCGTCCAGGGACGAGCTTCCAGCGGCGTCTTGCGGTGCGCGGTCCGCCGGCCGTGCGGAGCGAGTTCGGGTAGCTGGCCCGGTCGGCGATTATCCTGACCGGGCGTTGTCGCACCGGCGACGCCACGGGCAGAGGCGGGGGACGGGGATGCGGACATTGCGCTCGCGGGCTCGATGGCGCGCCGGGAGTCGAGGCCGCTCGGTGCTCCAGGGTGCGGCGCTCGTCGCTGCCGGCGTACTGGCGGCAACTGCCTGCTCCGACGCGTCCGACGTGGCCTCTGGCCCGGACGCACCGGGCGGAACCGGGGCGACCGACGCCATCACGTCGCCGGCCGCGCCCACATCTCCGACGGGGCAGACCTCCCCGCCCGACCCGACCACTGACCCGGTCGTCACGGGCTCGGCGAAGGTGCCTGACCGCTGGAAGGCGGCGGTGTCCGAGCCCGTCGAGGACCCGTACTACCCCGAGACCAGCAACCCCGAGATCGACGTCCTGCACTACGACCTCCACCTCGACTACACCCACGCGCCACGGCTCGACGGCGAGGTGGCCGTGACCTACCGCGCCGCCCGCAGCGCAGACCGGGTCCGGCTCGACCTGTCCAACGCGCTGTCCGTGTCGCAGGTCCGGCTCGACGGCCACCCAGCGTCGTACCGACACGTCAAGAACGGGATCGTCACGAAGTCACCGGGCATGCGAGCAGACACTGTTCATCGCTTGGTGATCAGTTACCGCGGCGTGCCCGAGGCTGCGCCGGCCGACATCGCGCGCTTCGATCCGAAGGCGGGGCTCGGATGGCGGACCGGAAGGCCGGGCGAGGTCTTCACGTTCCAGGAGCCGTACGGCGCGTGGAGCTGGTATCCCTCGAACGACCACCCGTCCGACGAGGCGTTCTACGACGCGAGCATCGCGACGACGGCGGGCACGGTCGCGGTCTTCAACGGGCAGCAGGTGGGTGCGCCGATCACGTCGCGCGGCGTGACCACCTCGCGCTGGCACCTCGACACTCCGGCCGCGACGTACCTGTCGACGCTCGCGATCGGGGCGTACCACGAGTACACCGCTCAGACCCCGTCCGGGATGACGCTGTCCTTCTGGCTGCTGAAGCGCGACAAGACCTACCTGCCGCAGCTGCGCAAGGAAGCCGTGCGGTCCTACGAGTGGCTGGTCGACCACGCCGGGCCGTACCCCTTCTCGTCGCTCGGGTTCGTGGTCGTCGGTGGCGACGACGCGATGGAGACCCAGACGATGATCACGCTGAGCCGCGGCATCTTCAGCCGACCGGACTCGGTGATCGAGCACGAGCTGGCGCACCAGTGGTTCGGCGACTCGGTCAGCCCGGTCGACTGGAAGGGGCTCTGGATCAACGAGGGCTGGGCGATGTACATGCAGCAGTGGTACGAGAGCGACCTCGGTCTCTACGAGTACGCCGGCGGCATCGACCAGTGGCGTCCGTACGACAACCAGTCGCGCCAGACCGCCGGGCCGCCCGGCAACTACGACCCCGCCTACTTCGGTGACCTCAACGCCTACCTCGGCCCCGCGATGATGCTCGACAAGATCCGGCAGCGGATCGGCGACGACGCGTTCGGAGAGTTCGTGAAGGCCTGGGCGGCCGAGCATGCGGGACAGAACGTCGACCGCGACGACTTCACCGCGTGGGCCAACGACCAGACCGGGGTCGACCTGACCTCCTTGATCGACCGCTGGCTCGACTCCAGGACCACCCCACCCTTCTGACCGCCTGTCGACCAGACGAAGCACGTGGCCTATTGAGCCGGACCCGGCGACTTCGTCGCTCGGGTCCGTCCATCAGTTTGGGAGGATGGCCGGATGCCGCAACCCCAGGTCGTCGCCGTCGTGGGTCCGACCGCCGCGGGCAAGAGTGACCTGGCGGTCGACCTGGCGCTGGCGGTCGGGGGCGAGGTCGTCAACGGCGACTCCATGCAGGTCTACCGCGGCATGGACATCGGCACCGCCAAGCTGACGCCCGACGAGCGGCGCGGCGTCCCGCACCACCTGCTCGACCGGCTCGACGTGACCGAGCCGGCAACGGTGGCGGAGTTCCAGGGCTGGGCGCGCGCGGCGATCGACGACTGCCGGGCGCGCGGCGTCGTCCCCGTCCTGGCCGGCGGGTCGGCGCTGTACCTCCGCGCCGTGCTCGACGACTTCGAGTTCCCCGGGACCGATGCCGGCGTACGGGCGCGGCTGGAGGCCGAGCTGGCGGAGCTCGGCGCCACCGCGCTGCACGACCGGCTCGCTGAGGTCGACCCTGCCGCCGCCGAGGTGATCCTGCCGAGCAACGGCCGCCGGATCGTGCGGGCCCTCGAGGTCGGCGAGATCACCGGACGGCCCTACCGCGCGAACCTCCCCGATCACGACTACGCGTACGACGACGTGGTCCAGATCGGGCTCGACGTGCCGCGCGACGTGCTGGACGAGCGGATCCGGCTGCGCGTCGACCGGATGTGGGCGGCGGGCCTGGTCGACGAGGTACGCCGGCTGGAGTCCCTCGGCCTGCGCGACGGGCGGACCGCGAGCCGCGCGCTCGGCTACGCGCAGGTGCTGCGTCATCTCGCCGGCGCCTGCACCGAGGACGAGGCGCGCGAGGACACCGTGCGCGGGACCCGGAAGTTCGCCCGCCGCCAGGACACCTGGTTCAAGCGCGACCCGCGGATCGCGTGGCTGCCGTACGACGCGCCGGACCTGCTCGACCGCGCTCTCGCCACCCTTACCCTGGAGGCGTGAGCTTTCCGTTCGTCAAGGGACACGGCACGCAGGAACGACTTCGTCGTGCTGCCCGACCTCGACGGCTCGGTGCACGGTGACCTCGAGCCGCACGTGGTCACCGCGCTGTGCGACCGCCGTGCCGGCATCGGGGCCGACGGCGTGCTGCGCGTGCTGCGCGGTGACGTCGACGGGGGAGCGGAGTGGTTCATGGACTACCGCAACGCCGACGGCTCGGTCTCGGAGATGTGCGGCAACGGCATCCGCGTCTTCGCGCGCTACCTCGCCGACTCCGGCCTGGTCGACGCCGGGTCGCTCGACGGCCCGCTCGCGATCGACACCCGCGACGGGATCAAGCTGGCGACCTTCTGCGACGACGGTGAGATCAGCGTCGACATGGGGACGCCCAAGGTGGCCGGCGAGGTGACGGTGTCCGTCGACGGCGCGGTCCGGTCAGGGCGCAAGGTCGACATGGGCAACCCGCACGCCGTCGTCCTGGTCGACGCCCTCGCCGACGCCGGCGAGCTGCGTCACGCCCCCGATCTTCGACGCCGCCGAGTACCCCGACGGCGTCAACGTCGAGTTCGTCGAGTCCCGCGGCCCACGCCACGTCGCGATGCGGGTCTTCGAGCGTGGCGTGGGCGAGACCTGGTCGTGCGGCACCGGTGCGTGCGCCGTCGTTGCCGCGGCGGTGGTCGACGAGGCCGAGCGCCAGGGCGGGGCGGCCGGGCTGGACCTCCCGGCGTCGTACGCCGTCGACGTCAACGGCGGCACGCTCACCGTCACCTGGGGGAGCGACGACCACATCCACCTGAAGGGACCGGCCGAGCTGGTCGCCTCCGGCACCTGGACGCTCTGACGCCCGGGCGGCGTCGCCAGGTCAGAGCGATCCCGCAGGTCGACGTCGAGACCAGGATCTCGCTGGTCGAGCCATCGACCTCCGGGAGCTCGACCAGGCTCGATCACCGTGAGAACGTAAACGAGTCGTGGTCGTGGCGCCGGTCGCCGTACAGTGGAAGCACGATGACAGTGAACAAACGTGAGTTTTCGGATGAGCCGTACGACGACGGCAGCGGAGACATCGACATCCGCGCAGACTTCTTCACCGAGGGCTCGGGGGACGACTCGACCGACTGGGGCGCTGACGGTGAGGACGCGTTCCTGCGTGAGCGCGACGGTGAACGCGACGACAGCCAGGGCGACTACGAGCTCGAGGAGCGCCATGCCCTGCGCCGGGTCGCGGGTATGTCGACCGAGCTCGAGGACATCACCGAGGTCGAGTACCGGCAGCTGCGCCTCGAGCGCGTCGTGCTGGTCGGCGTCTGGACCGAGGGCACGGTCGAGGACGCCGACAACTCGCTCGCCGAGCTCAAGCTGCTCGCCGAGACCGCGGGCTCCGAGGTGCTCGACGCGCTGTCGCAGCGTCGGCAGAAGCCCGACCCCTCGACGTACATCGGTCCCGGCAAGGTCGACTACCTGCGCGTGGTCGTCGCCGAGACCGGCGCCGACACCGTCATCTGCGACGGTGAGCTCAGCCCGTCGCAGCTGCGCAACCTCGAGGACAAGGTCAAGGTCAAGGTCGTCGACCGCACCGCGCTGATCCTCGACATCTTCGCCCAGCACGCCCGGTCCAAGGAGGGCAAGGCGCAGGTCGAGCTGGCGCAGCTGGAGTACCTCAAGCAGCGGTTGCGTGGTTGGGGTGGCAACCTGTCCCGCCAGGCCGGTGGACGCGTCGGTGTCCAGGGTGGCGGTATCGGTGGCCGTGGTCCGGGTGAGACGAAGCTCGAGACCGACCGTCGCCGGATCACCACCCGGATGGCCAAGCTGCGTCGCGAGCTCAAGCACATGGCGACGGCGCGCGTCACCAAGAAGGCCGAGCGCGTACGCCGCGAGATCCCGTCGGTCGCGATCGCGGGCTACACGAACGCCGGCAAGTCGTCACTGCTCAACCGGCTGACCGGCGCGGGCGTGCTCGTCGAGGACGCGCTGTTCGCGACCCTCGACCCGACCACGAGGCGTGCGACGACGAGCGACGGGCGGGTCTTCACGCTGTCCGACACCGTCGGGTTCGTCCGCCACCTGCCGCACCAGCTCGTCGAGGCGTTCCGCTCGACGCTGGAGGAGGTCGCCGACTCCGACCTGATCGTGCACGTCGTCGACGGTTCGCACGCCGACCCCGAGGGCCAGCTCGCCGCCGTGCGCGAGGTGCTGGCGGAGATCGGCGCCGACCAGGTGCCCGAGCTCGTCGTGATCAACAAGTCCGACGCCGCCGACCCGCTCGTCGTGCAGCGGCTGCTCGCCCGCGAGCGCCACGCCGTCGTGGTCTCGGCCCGCACGGGTGAGGGCATCGACGCGGCCATGGCTGCCATCGAGGCCGACCTGCCGCGCCCGTCCGTCGAGGTCGACGCGCTGCTGCCCTACGACCGCGGAGACCTGGTCAGCAAGATCCACGAGCACGGCGAGGTGCTCCACCTCGACCACACCGCCGAGGGCACGCGCGTCCGGGCGCTGGTCAACCCCAGCCTCGCCGGTGAGCTCGGCGACTACGCCGTCGCCTCCGCCTGACCCGCTCTCGGTGATCGGCTCGTCGAGACCAGGCGCCTCGACCGTTCTCTACGTCCTGCATCGGAGAGGGCAATAGCCCCTCCGATGACAGCGGCGCTGGCGCCCGGGTGTCTGAGAGGGTATGCGTCGTGTTGGCACCTCTCGCCGTCTCGATGGTGCTCGCTGCCTCGCACTCGCGGCCCGCTCCTGGGTGCGGAGGCGCGTCGGACGTGGTCGGCGGCTCGAGCAACGTCCAGGACGCGGTGAGCCACATCCCCGCCGACGCGACGTTCGCCTCGATCACCGACTGGGGGACCATCCGGGAGCAGAACCCGGATAGTCGGCTCCGACAGTGACGAGGGCCTGGGCCAGCTCCTCAACGTTCCGACGAACAGCAACCTGGCGCAGTACGCCCGGCGTGATGGAGGACGACTACGGCTGGAACGTCGTGGCCGACGCCGAGTGGGACCTGACGTACGCGAACTACGGCTCCGACGGCGGGCCGGTGATCAACCTGGTCAAGGTCGGCGACAGCGTGGACCTCGACGACTTCCAGGCCAAGCTCGAGGATCAGGGCTTCTCGTCGAAGGACGTCGAAGGCGGCACGGTCTGGACGATCGACATGGGCGCGTTGGACCCGTCGCACGTCGCAGCTCAGCACCTGGCTCGTCGACGAGGACCAGCGCATCGTGCTCGCGGGGCTGATGCCGCCCGAGGACTCGCTGACCACCGACGGCGACCCGTCCGAGGACATGCAGGCGATCGCCGATCAGGTGGGCGATGCGACCGTGATGCGGCTCAACGTGGGGGAGAGCGCGTGCCAGCCGGTCGACCCGGTGCAGGGGATCGACCCGTCCCAGATCGAGGAGCAGCTCGAGGACCGGGCTGGGCTCGAGCGGCCGACCGCCCGTGCCGAGACCTGGACCGGGACGCCGGGCCTGAGCCCGGGCGACCCCGGCGACACGACGGCCACGACGATCCTGCTCTTCGACTCCGACGACGCGGCGAAGTCCGACCACGAGGCTCGGGTTGCGATCTTCAACGAAGGGCAGTCCCTGGTGACCCAGCAGCCCTACACCGACCTGGTCTCGCTGGAAGACGACGAGGTGTCGGGCAGCACCTCGACCTTCACGTTCAGCGGCGCGACCAGCCGGATCTTCCAGGCCGAGGCGCAGCGAGACTGGCCGTTCGCCTTCTGCCCCTCCTGACCGCAGCTCGGGCTAGTCTGCCGGTGTGGACGAGCGGGACGACTACGCCGGAGAGGATGGTGGCTGGGTCGAGATGACCCGGCACACCCACGCCCAGCACGGCGTGCCCGACGACGCCCGGCAGATGGGCCTGGACCGCAACACCGAAGAAGGTGCGCTGGTCGCGATGGCCGGCTCGCTGAGCCCGGCCAAGCTGTCACACCGGGTCGTCGCCTGGGCGGTGCTCGCGAGCCTGATCGGACCATCCCTGTTCGGCGTCATCCACCACATCCTCTGACCGGCACCCGTCGGCATCGTCAACCAGCGCGTCGGTCGCCCGAGCCCCACACCAGGGCGCCAACCGCGAGGACGCCCGTCGACGACCAGAACGCCAGGCACGAGCCGTGCCACGGTCCGGTCTGCAGGACCACGACGTCTCCTGGCAGCGGCTGGAGACCAGGGCTGCCAGCACGACGAAGAAGACGGTCGGCGACACCACGGCGCCGGGTTCGGGCTGGCCCATCCGACGTACGACGCACACCGCGGCGACGGTGGCGGCAACCAAGCCGATGCCGGTGGCAGCCAGGCCCAGCACCGACACCGGTCGCTCGGCGTCGCGACCTGAAGCCAGCCCGACAAAGCCAGCCAGACCAGAATCAGGCCCCCTGGTAGCAGCATCCGTACCGCGACCCGCTCACGTTCGGGAATGGGCGTGGCTGTCACGACGGTCGCCGCCGGGGAGTCGAGGACGAAGGCGGCGGCGGCCCCCAAGCGCCCAGGGCGAACCACATCAGCGGCGATCCAGGCCCGTGCAGCAGCCCGCTCAGGTCAGCGGCCAGCCCGGCCACGGCCAGCAGCACCAGCACCGCCACCGACCCCCACGGCAAGGCACGCAGCTCGACGAGTCGCAGCGGCGCTCGCATCTCGGCATCAACTCGGGTTCTGGTTCACGAACCAGAAGGCGTCGGGGCCGAAGAGCACGCTGCACGCGAGCAGCACCAGCGCGACCGCGCGAGTCCGATCGTCGCCCGCCACAGCCTCGCGCGCAGCGCCTGGTGGCGCCGTGGCGGATGCGGTCAAAGTCGCCAGCCCGCACAGGGCGAGAAGGTAGGCGTCGTGCCACCACAACGAGCCAGGCTCGACCGAGAAGACGGTCGGAGTCACCGTCGCCGGTGGTCACGATCACGAACGGCGCGGTCATGTGCCACCAGCGACGCCAGCACTCGTGCCGGGCACCGAGGAGAGGATCGACCACGCGATCAGTCCCACGACGACGACCGGCGTGCGGCCGGCCATCGCCACCAGCGCGCGACCGCGACACCCAGCAATGGCCGCCGATCGCGATGAGCACGCACCCGACGTGCAGTGCTACCTGATCCGCCAGGAGAAGTACTCCCACCCGTCGGTCCCCACGGGAGGATCGGAGTGCCACCTGATCAGCACCACGACGCTGCTGACGCGCTGCCAGCAGTCCGGGAAGCAGACTGGCCAGGCAAAGAGCCGCGGTCCGGGTCGGCTCGTCGCACGGCAACTGCTCCGACGACGTCGGAAGCGCGTTGACTGGATCGGGTGATCCGGTGCAGCGCGACCAGGCCGGTGAGCCCGAGGAAGAAGCCCGGCGTGAGCGGCCACTCCGACATACCCTGCCCGTCGAGCTGGATCTCCCGCAAGGTGGAGTACACCAAGAACCCGGCACCGACCAGGAAGGCCGGTGACGAGCCAGCCGCTTCGTCTCGAACAGGGCCAGCGAGATCAGCTGGTTGTGTGTCCGCGGGCCGGAGCGACATCGGCGCTCGAGCACGGCGCTCATGACGCGATCTCCTCCGTCTCGCTCCGTCCGGTCGTCCACATCTGTCAGCGGGCGTACGCCGTCGGCCGGGTTCTCGTCTGCCGTCCGACGCAGCAGCAATAGTAGGCGTCCTCCAGGCTCGGCTCCACCAGCTCGGCACCGACCGGTGGCTCGTCGCCGACGTTGTGGTAGCGGCCGGTCCCCGTCCGCCAGCACGAAATGGCGTCCGGCGACGGGTCGTCGGCCTGCCACACCCGGCCCGAGGCAGAGGCGACCAGATCCCGCACCGGGCCGTCAAATCGCACCTGACCTCCGTCCAGCACGACAACACGTTCGCACAGGCCGCCACGTCCTCGGTCTGGTGGTCGCCAGCAGGATTGTCGCCCGTTGGCCGGCAGCCGACAGCACGCCGCGCAACTCTGCGCGTTGCTCAGGGTCGACTCCTGTGGTCGGTTCGTCGAGGACCAGCAGGGACGGCTCGCCGATCAGCGCCTGTGCCAGCGCCACCCGGCGGCGCTGCCCGCCTGACAGGGCTCGCATCTTCTTCGTCGCCAGGTCACTCGAGCCCGACCTGGCCGAGCACGCGTCGTACCTCGCCGTGCCGGTCATCGGTGTCAGCCCATTCCTTGAGAGCCGCGATGTAGTCGACGAAGCGGAAGGCGGTGAATCCGCGCGGTAGCCGGTCTCCTGGGGAAGGTAGCCGAGTGAGCGGCGGACGTACGCCGCTCGGCCGGATCGTCCGGATCGAGATCGAGCAGTCGAGCCTTCCCCGGACGGGTGCGAGCACGGTCGCCAGGATGCGCAGCAGCGTCGTCTTCCCGGCGCCGTTCGGACCCAGCAGGCCCGTCACGCCCGGTTCCAGCCGCAGTTCCACGCCCTCGAGCGCGGTCACCGCGCCGTACCGCTTGCTCACGTCCGTGAGCGCGACCGAATGAGTCGTCATGACGTCCTCCCCATCAAGTTGAGCTGGTCTGAGCGTTGCCAGAGGACCACAGCTGCCAGGATCGCCAGTGCCGCGTACACCGGCAGCAGCGGAGCGGCGATCGCGGCGGTGGGGGTCGTGATACCGGGGCCGGCGGTCGAAGCCGTCACGATGATCCACGCGACTCCAACGATGACGGCAGCTCGACTGACGCTGATCCAGGTGGAGACGCGAGCGTGACCGTGACCGCGGCAATAGCCGGGAGCAGCCATGCCACCGCGGTCCAGTCCGGGCCGGGAAGCAGCAAACCCCCGATCGCGGCCACCGGTAGCGAGATGGCGAGCACGGCCGCAGTCCGGAGCAGCGCAAGCCTGACCCCGGAGTAGGACGCGGCCACGGTGATCTCGTGGCACGGGTCGACGTCCGGTCCGTACGACATGGCCACGCCGGCGACCGGGACCAGCGGCGCGACCATCAAGAACAGGAGTGCCCCACGATCCTGCGAGCCCGCTGCCACGATGGCGAAGGCCAATGTCACCAGGGTGCCGGCGATCCACGATCTCCGGATCGCCGGCGCGGCGGCGACCAACAAGGCGTCCACATCGGACGCGCCAAACCGTCGCAGCAGCCGTTCGATCGGACCGGGTCGCGGGGCCTGGACCTGCTCCACGACGCTGTCCCACACTCGCTCGAGCGGCGCCGGATCGACCAGTCCTCGTAGCGCTGTGCGACAAGCCGCGCATGCCACCAGGTGTTGCTCGACCGACGCGGCCGATGCGTGGCCGATCGAGCCTCGGACATAGCTCGCGAGCAAGGTCGGGTCGGCGTGCCATTCGACGGCGGTCATGTGAGCCCTCCTGTCAGCTCGGTGCGAAGGTGTGCCTTGGCACGGTGCAACCGGGTCTTGACGGTGTTCTGCGGGATCCCGAGCAGGCGGGCTGCCTCCTTGCTGTCAGACCGTCGAGGATTGTCGCCTGGACCACGGCGCGAAGCTCTGGGCTGAGGCGTTGCAGCGCCTGACCCAGGTCGCCGTACTCCACGGACAGCAGCACCCGTTCCTCGGCACTCGGCTCCGCTTCGACCGGCCATGGTTGCGGCGAGACGGCCGGACGGGCTGTGGGGGAGCGGAGCCGTGACACCAGCCGGCGTACAGCGATCCCCCACAGCCACGCCGCGACCTCCCCCTCGCCACGCCACTCGTCGGCCTGCCTCCAGGCCGCGGTGAAGCAGTCCTGGAGTGCGTCGGCCACCACGTCACGGTCAGCGCACCGGCGAGCGAGCCGCATCGACAGCCAGGACGCGTGCCGGTCGTACAGCTCGCGCAGCGCGGCTAGGTTCCCGTCGGCCAGTTTCGCTACCAGCTCGACGTCCCGAAGCTCGCCCATTCCCTCCACACCCTCACTGTCGCACTGAGGGCGCTCCAGGGTTCCCGGAAGAAGAAGACGGGCGGACGAGGCCTGTGGAGCGTCGCCCCGCAGCGTCGTCGCGCTCGGGTAACGTTCCCGCGGTGAGCGAGCCGTCCACCCCGTCCGTCGAGGACGTCCTCCACGCGGCGGTGGGCAACCTGGGCGGTGAGGACCGTCCCGGTCAGGTGCAGATGGCACAGGCCGTGCGCGAGGCGATGCGACGCCACGAGCACCTGCTCGTCCAGGCCGGCACCGGCACCGGCAAGTCGCTCGGCTACCTCGTCCCGGCCGTGCTCAACGACGAGCGCGTGGTCGTCGCCACGGCCACGCTCGCCCTGCAGCACCAGCTCGTGCAGCGCGACATCCCCGCCCTGCTCGACGCCGCCTCCGAGGTGCTCGGCGAGCGGCCGGAGTACGCCGTCCTCAAGGGCCGGTCCAACTACGCCTGCCTGCACCGGATCCGCGACGGCGTACCCGACGACCAGGGCACCCTCGTCGACCTCCCGGAGGGGTCGCTCGGCAGCGAGGTCGTGCGGCTGCGCGAGTGGGCCGAGCAGGAGTCCAAGGCGGGTGGCCTCGGTGACCGCGACAGCGCACCGTCGCACACCGACAAGATCTGGCAGCAGGTCTCGGTCAACCACCGGGAGTGCCTCGGCGCCAACAAGTGCGCGTACGCCGTCGAGTGCTTCGCCGAGCGTGCCCGCGAGCACGCGATGCAGTCCAAGCTCATCGTCACCAACCACTCGTTGCTCGCGATCGACGCGGTCGAGGGCGTCCCGATGATCCCTGAGTACGACGTCGTGGTGGTCGACGAGGCGCACGAGCTGTCGTCGCGGGTCACCCAGGCGGCCACCGACGAGCTCTCGATCCCGGCGATCGAGCGAGCCGCTCGTCGGGCGCGCAACTTCCTCGACGGCTCCGAGGCCGACGACATGTCCGACGCGGGTGATGCCCTGCGTGCGGCGATGGACGACCTGACGCCGGGCCGGATCGACGACCTTCCCGACGAGCTGGCCGACGCTCTCGCCCTGCTGCGGTCGTCGGCGGCCGCGGCGTTCTCCGGCTTCCCGAAGGAGTCGGCAGTCTCCGAGGCTGACGCGGCGCGGCAGCAGGCGCGCGGCATGGTCGACGAGATCCGCAAGATCGCCGAGCGCCTGGCGGCTCACGCCGAGCACGACGTCAGCTGGCTGGCCGAGCGGGATGCGCGGCGCGGCGGCAACCAGCTCTGCGTCGCGCCGCTGCAGGTCTGGGGGCAGCTCCGTGACCGGCTGCTGTCCGAGAAGACGGTGGTGTTCACGTCGGCCACGCTCAAGCTCGGCGGTGACTTCACCGCCTTGGCTTCCTCCATCGGCCTCAAGCCGACCGAGCGGGTCGACCACTCGATCGACGACCCTGCCGACACGTCCGCCGAGGCGGCGGTCGCGATCGACGCCGACGAGTCGGAGCCGAAGCGTGTCAGCGGACGACGCGGTCGCGCTGCCGTGGCGCGGCATCGACGTCGGCTCGCCGTTCGACTACCCGCAGCAGGCGATCCTCTACGTCGCCAAGCACCTGCCGCCGCCCGGTCGCGACGGGCTCGGCGCTGCCCAGATCGAGGAGATCGGCGGCCTGCTCGAGGCCGCCGGCGGTCGCACGCTGGGGCTGTTCTCGAGCCGCCGTGCTGCGGAGGCCGCCTCCGAGGCGCTGCGCGAGCGGCTCCCGCACATGCCGATCCTCTGCCAGGGCGACGGCCAGCTGTCGCACCTGCAGGCGGAGTTCGTCGCCAACCCGGCCGTCAGCCTGTTCGGCACGCTCTCGCTGTGGCAGGGCCTCGACGTGCCCGGTGACACCTGCCAGCTGGTGATCATCGACCGGGTGCCGTTCCCGCGGCCCGACGACCCGCTCATGTCGGCGCGTGCGCGCGCAGCAGAGCGCGCGGGCGGCAACGGGTTCATGGCCGTCTCGGCGACCCACGCCGCACTGCTGCTCGCCCAGGGCACGGGTCGGCTCGATCCGCACCCAGTCCGACCGTGGCGTCGTCGCGATCCTCGACCCGCGGGTGGCGACCGCGCGCTACGGCGGGTTCCTGCGCGCGTCGCTTGCCCCCGATGTGGACGACCTACGACCCCGCCATCGCTCGCAACGCCCTGGCGCGACTCGCTCAGGGATGAGCCCGGAGCTCAGTCGACGAGCAGCGGATCCGTCGCGGCGGCGTTCATCGGCACGAACACGACGGCGATCGTGCCCCAGCGCTCCGCGGCGCAGGTGGATGTCTGGTCGTACTTGACCGCAACCTCGTCGCCGCGCCAGGTCCCCGTGATGACCGCGTGCTGGTTGGACGGCAGCGGGAAGCAGCGCTTGCCCTGCTCCCACGCGGTCTGGCTCTCGAAGGGCTCGATCAGCCGCATCCAGAGCGCGACAGGCCAGCCGCGGCATCGGATGCGTGCCGTCGTCCGGGTCGCAGGTCAGCGTGTAGGAATGCCAGCCCCCGGCGGGGTTCTCCACCGCGATCGCGAGCGAGGTCCCGTCGGCGCTCTGCTCCGACGAGGGGGACGACGGCTGGTCGGCCTGCGCGTCACGATCGGGAGCGCGATCTGCCGATCCACACCCGACGAGCGTGGAGGCGAGCAGTGCCAGCAGCGCGGGTCCGCCCATGCGTCGTACACCTCTGCCCATGTCGGTGTGACGTGCTCGCGGACGACCCGGTTCCGCCGGACTTGTTGTCCTTCTGTGACTGTCTGCAAGGAGATCATCACGTACTGTGTCTTACTCGGTGGTACGCGATGGTTACGTGCTCGGGGGATCAACGCTTCCAACGACTGATCGTCCGGTCGGCCGCGGCGTCAGACCAAAGCGGTCGGCCGGACCCAGTCCGGCGACCGGGCCTGTGAGATCAGACCTTCCGCATGACCGTGACGACCTTGCCGAGGATCGAGGCATGGGTGCCGTCGATCGGCTCGAACGCGTCGTTGTGCGGGAGCAGCCAGACCTGTCCGGACTTCTTCTGCAGCGTCTTGACCGTGGCCTCGCCGTCGATCATGGCGGCCACGATCTCGCCGTTCTCGGCCGTCGGCTGCTGCCGGATCACCACGAAGTCGCCGTCGCAGATCGCGGCGTCGATCATCGAGTCGCCCTTGACCTCGAGCAGGAACAGGGTGCCGTCACCGACCAGCTGACGCGGCAGGGGGAAGACCTCCTCGACCCGCTCCTCGGCGAGGATCGGACCACCGGCGGCGATCTGGCCGACCACCGGGACGAAGATCGCCTCCGGGCGCGCGTCGCCGCTGCCGGTCTCGTCGTACGTCGTCTCGGCGGCAGAGCCCACCGCGCGCCGCGGTGTGGAGTCGGGCATCAGGACCTCGACCGCGCGCGGCCGGTTGGGGTCACGGCGCAGGTAGCCCTTGCTCTCGAGCACGCGCAGCTGGTGCGCGACCGAGGACGAGCTGGTGAGACCGACCGACTGGCCGATCTCGCGCATGCTCGGCGGGTAGCCGCGGGCCTCGACCGAGTCGCGGATGACCGCGAGCACGCGGCGCTGGCGAGGCGTCAGGCCGGCGGCGTCGGGCGGACCGTCAGGGAGCTCGTGAACCGCCGAACCGGCGGCGTCACCGCTCGCCGAGCCCTGGTCCTGCCCCGCCTTCGCGCTCTTCGCCGTCTTGGCCATCTGGTCACGCCCTTTGGTCATCCGGCGTCAGCCGGGGGAGTGCAGTCACCTGGCCGGACGGCGAGGTGGAGAACGCCAAGCGCCTGCCTGGGGAGGGTTGCCAGGCGCTTGGCGTCTCGAAGACGACGGTAACGCCGGCCGAGGACGCTTTCAAACATCTGTTCGAATCGGCGTGTTGCCCGAGGTGGTGCGATTCCGGACCTTCAGAGCCGCTGGAGGGCCAGGCGGAGGCTGTCCTCGGCGTCGTCACCGAGCCGCTTGAGCGGCAGCGTGAGCAGCGGCTCGAGGTACCTGGCGAACCCGAGGAACTCGAACTCGGCGGTGTAGTGCACCTCGGTGTGGGCGCCGTCGCCGGTGAGCCGCATGGTGTCGTGCGCGATGACGGTCTTGTTCGCGCCGCGCAGGGCGATCGTGCGCGGCTGCTCGAGGGCGATCACGACGTAGGTCAGCGTCGTCTCCTTGCCCATGAACCGCGAGACGTTCTCGTACGTCGTCCCGACGCCTCCGTCGCCCTCGGTGCGGGTGGTCCGGACCGTCCCGGCGTCCCACTCCTCGGAGTTCTCGAAGTCGACGAGGTAGTCGTAGACGCGGTCGAGCGGTTTGTCGACGCGGACGGTGCGTTCGAGTGTCTTCACGCGCTCACGCTACCCGTGCTGCGGGGTGCGCGACACGCTCGAACATTCGTTCGAACAATCCTTGGAACTGTCCGGGAGCGCTGCTACGGTTCAAACATGTGTTCGATCGAACAGAGGTTCGAAGAGCGCCGTTGAGATCAGACAGGAACTGTCGGCAGCCGCCGATAGATCTAGGACCAGACAGACCACTTCCCCCGGAGGTCCCGATGAGCACCGCCACCGTCACCGCACCGCCCTACCGTCGCCCCGCCACGACGCGTCGACCTGCCCCCGCGCCGGTCCGACTGACCCGTCGCGGCCGGATCGTCGTGGTCCTGGCGGTGCTCGCGCTGGCGCTGGTCGGCTTCGCGCTGATCGGCAGCCCGGCGGTCTCCACCGGCCAGACCCACCACACGGCCGCCCACACCGTGGTGATCCGCGGCGGCGAGACGCTCTGGGACCTCGCCGGACGGATCGCGCCCGACGAGGACCCGCGCGTCGTGATCAGCGACATCGTCGACCTCAACAACCTGAGCGACGCCGGCTCGATCCGAGTCGGGCAGGAGCTCTACGTCCCGACGTACTGAGAGGGAAGCTCAGCACGACCGGAGATCTGGGGAGAGGAACGGGCCGGCGCCACCTGGGGTGGCGCCGGCCCGTTCCTCGTCGACTCGCCAAGTTTTGCGCCCCGACTCGCCAGGTTTTGCGTGCTGACTCGCCAGGTATGACGTCCTAGTTCAGCGAGTCTGCGTGCCTGGAACGCCTGACGGGTCTTCTGCGGCGATCGTCGGGTCACCCGGGAACAAGGCCGCGGCGGTGTCGACCGTCTTCTGCGCGGCGTTGGGCATCGTGATCCCCGGGGTGAAGCCGAACTGCGCCTCGAGGATGATCTGGTTCGCCACCCCGCGGCCGAGGGTACGGTTCATGTCCCACAGCGCAGCCGACCAGATCTGCCCGGCCGTGTGGATCTCGTCGTCGCGGTGGTTGGGGAAGGTCCAGGTGCCGGTCGGTGCGCCGGAGGCAGTGCGGCTCGTCGGACGTGTACGACGTCGAGTCCCAGTCCATCACGCAGGCCCAGGGCGTCTTTTTGGTGTTCGGCGAGTTCTTCTGGCTCATCGTGACCGCCAGGTAGTCGCCGAAGCCTTCACCGATGCTGGCGGCCTGGTGGCTGGTGCCGAAGTTCGGGACCTGGTCGTCCAGGACGGCGTGGCCGTACTCGTGCCAGACCACCTCGAGGTCCTCCGCGTCGTCGACTCCACCGGTCCCCGTGACGATCACGTCGCTGCTCGGGTCGTAGAAGGAGTTGTCGTCAGGGATGTCGTTGGTGCGGATCTTCTGCGCCTCCGCGTTGACGTCGGTGAAGCCCAGGTTCTGGATGTAGGCCTGCAGGGTGTCGAGGGCGTAGTAGGCGCTGACCTGCTCGAACATCCCGTTGGACCGGCCGTAGCGGTAGGTGTCGGTGTTCGACGTCGCACGGTTGCCGTTGGTGATGCGCACCCACTGGCCCGTGAGGCTGTGGCTGCCGTCGAGCCGGCGCAGCTTGACGTCGCTGTAGGCGTCGCGGATCAGGGGGTAGTTCGTGTCGTGCCGGTCGGTGAGACCCTCACGCTGCAGAGCGACCACGGGGTTGGGGTCGAAGACGCGACCGTGGCCGGTGACGGACGTCCCCGGGCCCTTGTCGTCGAACTCCTGCGCCAGCTCGTCCGTGCGCAGCGTCTCGCCGGACCCCGCGTCGACGTACGTGGCCGTGATGCCGTCGCCGTCGGCCGTGACGACGCGCCACACCTGGTGGGCGGCACCGTTCGCGGTGGCCGCCGGCAGCACCATCAACGATGGCCGCTTCGTGACGGTCGCGTCCGCGGGCTGCGCTGAGAGCGCTTCCTCGACGGCCGCCGAGTCGGAGATCTGGTTGCGGTAGCGCACGACGGTGGCGGTGTTCTTGCGCTCGTCGTCGACCGTGAAGCTGCCGTTGCGCCATGCGTGGACGGCATACCACCCGTTGACGACCGTGCGTCCGCCGCTGACCTGTCGGTACCAGGTGTGCGTGCCGAGCAGGGACTGCCGGGTCTGGTACAGCCGCACGTCGCTCGGCAGCTTGGGCGCGGCCTGCAGCGCCGATGCGGCCAAGGACGGTCGGGTCGTGGTGCCCGACGACCCCGACGCGGCCGTGGCCTGCGTCGTCGAGGTGATCGTCAGTGGAGCAGCCACGACGAGCGCCGCGGTCACCGCGACGGTCGCACGACGGACATGGCTTTTGGTCGACTTCGGCATGGAATCCCCCAGTCAGCGAGAGGCTGGTCCCCTCGTCACCCGCACAAACTACCTCGCCGGATGCATGACCACCGCATCCTCGTCCCCTCAGGGAAGGGGGTACGCCCTCCCGTCCAGCTTCGTGTGCGGGGCGATCCCCAGCTCGCGCAGGATCGTCGGGGTGATGTCGACCGAGCGGATCGCCGCCGTCGGCTTCGCGCCCGCCGTCACGCCGGGCCCGGCGAACACGATCGGGATCTGCTGCACCGACTTCGGCGACCAGGAGAGCGGCACCGATGCCGATTCGGGCGGGACGACGGGACCGGGACATGCGTACCTCCTGGGAGTCGGCACGGTGCGCGTGTAGCTCGGAACGTAGCGACGGATCGCGTGGTCGGCAAGGGTGAGTCTCGTCCACAGGGGGTTGGGGACGGCGTGTGGAGAAGTGCTGAAGGCAGTGGATGAGAGGCTCGAAACGGTGGACGAACAAGGCAGTTCTGTGGGTAACTCGTGCTTCCGAAAAATTGTCGAAACTTCTTCGTCGAAGGGGGTTGTGCGACCCTTCTCGACCCGTGTAGAAATCTCTTCACGCCCTCCCGAAAGGGAAGGCGGGATCGGACGGAAACCGAGGTTCCGCACGGTGAGGCGACTCACTGCGACAGCCGGTGACGAGGCTGGCGGGAACCGACGGAACGACTGATCGACTGGAGACGTCACTTCACTCTGGTCGACCGTGGGGTCCCTCAAACTCATACTTTGAGGGGCCCCACACTTCTGTCTGGACATCGCCGGCGAGCGTTCCTTCGGCGAGGATGATGGTGCCCATGGACGCGCCCGAAGCCATGCGCCTGCCCGCCGGCACCGTGAGCTTGATGTTCACCGACGTCGAAGGTTCCACCGTGATGGCTCGGGACTTGGGGGCGGAGACGTTCGCTGGGCTCGTCGCCGAGCACCGGACGTTGATCCGGGCTGCGGTGGAGCATCACGGCGGGATCGAGATCGACACCGCGGGAGACGGCTTCTTCGTCGTCTTCGCAACCGCCCGCGCGGCGGTGGCCGCGGCCGTAGAGATACAGCGCTCGGTGGAGGACCAGGACTGGATTGCTGGTGGCGATATCCGTGTCCGCATCGGGATTCACACGGGAGAGCCGCACCGCACGCAGTCCGGATACTCCGGCATCGCGGTGCATCGTGCTGCCCGCATCTGCGCGGCCGGGCACGGCGGTCAAGTTCTGCTGTCCGCTGCTACCGCAGGAATCGTCCAGGACGAGTCGATCGTCGATGCCACCATGGTCGACCTCGGCGAGCACAGCCTCAAAGGGCTGGCCGGACCACAGCGCCTGTTCCAGCTCACGGTCGACGGTCTGGCAGCTGAGTTCGGTCCACTCAGAACCGAGGACGTCTGGCCCACGCTGTCCGCGGGCACGTTCCTCCTCACGGACCTCGCTGGTTGGAGCCGGGTCGTGTTGACGCTCGGAGACACAGGCAGCGCCGCCCTGATGGCCGATTATCAGCAGAGGGTCAGCGCCTCGGTGTCGGCCCATCACGGCGTCATCCTCGAACAGGCCGGCGATGAGGCGACCTCAGTCTTTGCTCAAGCCGGCGACGCCATTTCCGCTGTCGACTCGCTTCGCCTGAATCTCGCGGACTTCGCCTGGCCTCCGGGCATCACGGTTTCCCTGTCCGGCGTGATTCACTCCGGTCACTGGTCTGGGAGTGCGCGTGCCCCGGAAGCGGGTACCGCCATGTATCGGCTTCGGCACCTGGCACACGTCGTTCAACCCGGACAGATCCTGGTCAGCCAGGCAACCGCAGCACTCCTTGATGGGACGCCGAGCCACCACCGGCTCCAGGGCCTCCGCGAAGTGACCTTTGCTGACCGCGATGAGTCGATGATGGTCCACGAACTCGCCAGCCCTGACTAACCGCGGCCACAACCACTTCGCACCCGCCGTCCGCCAGATCAGCACCGAGCCGACGAGCAGGGTCACTGGACGCAGGGTCTTCTAGTCGTCGGCGACGAGCACGGCGCTGGCCTCGCGCACGGGCATCGTCGTGGCGGGACCGTTGATCACGAGCTGCTCGGGAATCTGCTGCCACGCGCCGCCGTCCACCCGGTACTGCGCGGTGTAGGTCGTGTCGACGCTGAGCGCGACCGGCGGCTTGTCGCGGGTCGCATGCGCGTACGTGTGGGTGACGTCTTTCGACGGGTACGGCCGGCCAGGCGTCTGGGTCGTGGTGCTCGTGCCGTCTCCCCAGTTCCAGGTGTACGACGTCGGGGTCACCTCCACGTCGACCGCGAACCCGATCAGCGAGAGCGACCGATCGATCTCATCCGCGCGGGTCCAGAACGTCGTCTCGAGGTTGACCAGCGTGTACGCCGGGGCGTGCACCTGTGACGCGGGCACTCCGACCCTGCGGATCGCCGCCAGCACCGTCTGCCAGGTCAGCGTTCGCTGCCGCACCGGCCCCACCTCCGCCGGATCCCGACACTCGCGTCCGACGCACTGCCAGCCCGCCTGGATCGGCGCTCCGCTCGCGTTGGTGAGCTGCCGTGCCCAGAGCGTCATGGCGCATCAGATCTGGGATCGGCACATGTCGTGGGCGCGGCACAGTCCGAGCGCTGCCGCTCCCGGCGATCCAGGCAGCGCGTCCGGACAAGCGGGCAGCCACAGGTACTCGAATGTCGCACCGGAGACTGGTTGCGAGCGGGCGTCTGGCGTCGCGGACGGCTGATCGTCGTCGATCGTGCACGCAGATCACGACTTGCCTTGGGCTCGACCGGCTGTCCCGAGCACTGGATCATCGGCGCCGACGGCAGTCAGCCGGTAGCGACGCCGAGAACGGCGACGACAAGCGAGATCAACGACTCTCATGTCGACCTCAACATCCGGATTCTTCCAGCGCCACCTGTCCACAGCAACTCGAACTCGATCGATGACGTCTGCGGGCTCTTGATCGGTTCGGCTGGTGCCGTCATTTCGAGCTGTCCATGCGCCGATCGCAATATGGACGAGCGAGCATTGATGATCGGACTGCTTGGATGCAGCCGGGAACGGCTCAGCGAATCGACGGTCCACTCGCCGCCGTGTCTGGTAGCCGCCATGCTGCGCCGCCTGCTTGATGGATCTCGACCGATCTGCACGTCGGCAGACCTGCAGCCCGTCGCAGACGGATAGCTGACGCAGCGGCTTGTGCATCGCAGGTTCAGCCACGCGTAGTTGAGGACGTCGGCGTAGTGGCGGACGAAGGCTTTGGCGCCGGCGGTGGTCTGGGACTTGGCGGCGTCGGGGAGGGCGGGCGGCTCGTCGCTCGGGTCGGACGTCGTACTCGTCGGAGTGGTCGACGTCTGCCCGGTCGGCGGCGGCGAGCTGGTGGTGGACGTCGGGGACTGGCCGTCGTCCGTGCACCCCACGAGGGCGAGCGCGAGGACGGCTGCGGCGGCGAGTGCACGGCGCATGCGAGACCTCCGGGTGCGAAGACGTTCTCAACTTAGGCGAATCGCACCGACCCCGAAAAGACTCCGAGCCAGATCTGTGGACAAACCCAGCGATGCCGCCGACAGCAGGTGTCGGCGGCATCTAGGGGGCTCAACGAGCGAAACCGCTCGGCGTTACCTCTGGGCCGCGAAGTCGAACGTGGAGACGATCGGCGTCCCCGCCTGCCCGGTGGGCAGCTGGGGCGTGTAGGTCATGGTGACCTTCTGGAACTCGAACTGGGCCATGTCGAGCGGTGAGCCGTTCTGCGTGAACGGGAAGTTCTCGTACTCGGTGAGGAACGCCTTGTTGAACTCCAGCGTCCACGGAGCGAAGCCCGACCCGGGCGCCTGGGCGGCGAACTTGACCGTCCCGACGACCGACCCGTGGGTCATCTGGGTGAACATCGGCGGCGTGTGCTTGCCGGTGTAGCAGAGGAACTTGAAGGGCTTCGGCCGGGCCTTGCCGACCGACGCGCCGGTCCCGCCCGCGGAGTACGCCAGCGAGGCGCCCCAGTCCCACGACAGCAGCGGGATCCACTTCGGGTAGCGCTCGTCCACGGAGTCGCCCTGGATCGTGCCGATCTTGAGGAAGTAGTCCCAGCTGGTGTCGGGCACCGGCAGGTCGTCGCCGGGTCCCGCCGCAGCCGCGAAACCCGGGAACATCGCAGCGGAGGCGCCTGCCCCTAGTCCGAAGGCGCCGAGCTTGAAGATGTCGCGGCGGCTGGCGCTCACGGGCTGCTTGTCGGCCATCGTCATCACTTTCCGTCAGCATTCAGTGATTCTGTGTGACGACGCTACGCCGATGTTGACGGCCTGGCGACGTTTCCGGGCAACTCGACGGGCGGCAGACGAAGCGACCAGGTCAGACGTCGTACGCCGTCTCAGTGGCCGGTCCGGCAGGCCTCGACCAGGGCCTCGAACAGCCGCGGGTCGACGCCGACCTCCGGGTGCCACTGCACCGCGATCCGGAACCGCGCACCCTCGTCCTCGAACGCCTCCACGACGCCGTCGTTCGACCAGCCGGAGGCGGTGTAGCCGGGCGACGACTGCGACCCCTTGGTGGTGGTAGGTCGCGACCGTGACCTGGTCGCCGAGGATGCGGTTCAGCCGGCTGCCGGGCGAGAGCTCGACCGGGTGCTCGCCGTACATACCGGGCGACGGCGAGTGCCCGTGGTGGCCGAGCCGTTCGGGGAGGTGCTGCTCGAGGATGCCGCCCGCGGCCACCGCCATCACCTGCATGCCGCGACAGATGCCGAGCACCGGGAAGTCGTCGGCGGCGGTGACGTTGGCCAGCCGGAGCTCGGAGACGTCGCGGTCCGGACGCGGCAGCTGCACGGTCTCGTGCGGCTGCTGGCCGTAGCGCCCCGGCTCGACGTCGACGCCACCGGCGAGGATCAGCCCGTCGAGACGCGACAGCACCGTGCGCGCGTCGTCGTCGGTCGCGTCGTCGGGCAGCGGCGGCACGACGACGGCCAGGCCGCCGGCCTCGTGGACGTGCCGGACGTAGCCGTGCGGGATCAGCGCAGCCGGGACATCGGTCCAGACCGACCAGCTCGCGGGTTCGACGTACGACGTGATCCCGATGACGGGTCGGCTCACAGCGGCGTCACGTACGCGCCGGCGATGCCACCGTCGACGAGGAACTGCGAGGCGGTGATGAAGCTCGAGTCGTCGCTCGCGAGGAACGCGACCGCCGCAGCGATCTCCTCGGGCTCGGCGAAGCGCCCCAGCGGCACGTGCACGAGCCGGCGTGCCGCGCGCTCCGGGTCCTTGGCGAACAGCTCGCGAAGCAGCGGTGTGTTGACCGGGCCCGGGCAGAGGGCGTTGACCCGGATGCCCTCGCGGGCGAACTGCACGCCGAGCTCGCGCGACATCGCCAGCACGCCGCCCTTCGACGCCGTGTAGGAGATCTGCGACGTGGCCGCGCCCATCACCGCGACGAACGACGCGGTGTTGATGATCGAGCCGCGGCGCTGCTGCTGCATGTAGGGGATGACGGCCTTGCAGCACAGGTAGACGCTGGTCAGGTTGACCTCCTGCACCTTGCGCCACGCGTCGATCCCGGTGTCGAGGATCGAGTCGTCGTCGGGCGGCGAGATGCCGGCGTTGTTGAAGGCCACGTCGACGGTGCCGTACGTCGCATGGGCGGTCGCGAACATCGCGTCGACCTGCGCCGCGTCGGTGACGTCGCAGTGCACGTAGGTGCCGCCGACCTCCTCCGCGACGCCGGGGCCGCGGGCGTCGTCGAGGTCGCCGATGACCACGTGCGCGCCCTCCTCGGCGAACCGGCGTACGGTCGCCAGACCGATGCCGCTGCAGCCACCGGTGACGACGGCGGTGCGCCCGTCCAGCCGTCCTGTTCCTGCCATCTGATGCTTCCTCGTTTCCTCCTCTGTCGGCGATCGTGGCTTGTCGAGATCCGGTGATCTCGACGAGCTACGATCGCCGGGCATACGGCTCCATCGGAGATGAAGACGTTCTTGAGCTCGGTGAAGGGGTCGAGCGCGTCCGGGCCGAGCTCGCGCCCGATGCCGGACTGCTTGAAGCCGCCGAAGGGCGTGGAGTAGCGCACCGACGAGTGCGAGTTGACGCTGAGGTTGCCGGCGTCGACACCACGCGAGACGCGGATCGCGCGCGCGACGTCGCGGGTCCAGATCGAGCCGGACAGGCCGTACTCCGTGTCGTTCGCCTTCGCGATCGCGTCGGCCTCGTCGTCGAACGGCAGCACCGCCACGACCGGCCCGAACACCTCCTCGCGCCAGACCCGGTCCTGCTCGGTCCGGGGGAGTACGACGGTCGGCGGGTACCAGTAGCCGGCGCCGTCCGGGCGCGCTGCCGCGGAACGCCACGTCCACCGCGTCACCCTCGACGTACGACGTCACGGTCTCCCGCTGGTGCGCGCTGATCAGCGGCCCCATCTCGGCGTCGTCGTCGCCCGGCGTCTTGACCTTGACCCCTTGCACGGCGGGCTCGAGCAGCTCGAGGAACCGGTCGTGGACGGAGCGCTCGACCAGGATGCGACTGCGCGCGCAGCAGTCCTGGCCGGCGTTGTCGAAGACGCCGTACGGCGCGGTCGCGGCAGCCTGCTCGAGGTCGGAGTCGGCGAACACGATGTTGGCGCTCTTGCCGCCCAGCTCGAGCGTGATCCGCTTGACCTGGTCGGCGGCGCCGCGCATGATCCGCTTGCCCACCTCGGTCGACCCGGTGAAGCAGATCTTCCGCACCGCGGGGTGGCTGATGAACCGCTCGCCGACGACCGAGCCCTTGCCCGCGATCACCGTGAAGACGCCCTCAGGGATCCCGGCCTCGAGCGCGAGCTCGCCGATGCGGAGGGCGGTCATCGGGGTCAGCTCGGCCGGCTTGAGCACGACGCAGTTGCCCGCGGCGAGCGCCGGTGCGAAGCCCCAGCCGGCGATCGGCATCGGGAAGTTCCACGGGACGATCACGCCGACGACGCCGAGCGGCTCCTTGAACGTCACGTTCGAGCCCGCCGGCCACCGGGATCTGCCGCCCGAACATCCGCTCCGGCGCGGCCGCGTAGTAGCCGAGCACGTCGCGGACGTTGCCGGCCTCCCAGCGCGCGTTGCCGATGGTGTGGCCGGCGTTGCGCACCTCGAGCCGTGCCAGCTCCTCGATCGCCCCGTCGACCTTGTCCGAGAACGCGCGCAGCATCCGGCCGCGGTCGGCCGGGGAGACGCGGCGCCACTCGTCGAACGCGCGCCTCGGCCTTCGCGATCGCCGCGTCGGTGTCCTCGGTCGAGGCGAGCGGGATCTCGGTGACCTCTTCCTCCGTCGCCGGGTCGATCACCACGTGCGTGCTGCTCAATCGAACTCCTCAACCTCGGTGATTTTGAGCCGGCTCCGGCGACTCCGTCGCTCGGAGCCGTCCATCAACAGGCTCGATCAGCGGATCTCGTTACATCCGTTCGAAGCTTCTGAAACGCTCCCAGTCGGTGACGGCCGCGTTGAAGGCGGCCAGCTCGACGTCGGCGTTGTTCAGGTAGTGGTCGACGACCTCGTCGCCGAAGGTCGATCGTGCCACCTCCGAGGCCGCGAACGCGTCGCGGGCCTCCTGCAGCGTCGACGGCACGTGTCGCTTGTCGGACTCGTAGGCGTTGCCCTCGAACGCGGGCTCGAGCTCCAGCTCGTTCTCGATGCCGTGCAGACCGCCCGCGAGCATCCCCGCCAGGCCGAGGTAGGGGTTGACGTCGCCGCCGGGGAGGCGGTTCTCGACCCGCAGCCCGGCGCCGTGTCCGACGACCCGGAGCGCGCAGGTGCGGTTGTCCTGACCCCACGCGATGGCCGTCGGCGCGAAGGACCCCTCCGCGAAGCGCTTGTAGGAGTTGATGTTCGGCGCGTAGAGCAGCGTGAAGTCGTAGAGCGTCTCCTGCACGCCGGCCACGAAGTGCTCGAACGTCTTGGTCGGCCCGTCGCCCTCGTCGAAGACGATCTTGCCGTCGTCGCCGCGCACGCTCATGTGGATGTGGCAGGAGTTGCCCTCGCGCTCGTCGAACTTCGCCATGAACGTGACAGCCTGGCCGTGCAGCGAGGCGATCTCCTTGGCGCCGTTCTTGTAGACCGTGTGCTGGTCGGCCGTGCGCACGACCTCTTCGTAGATGAACGCGATCTCGTGCTGTCCGAGGTTGCACTCGCCCTTGGCGGACTCGACCCGGAGCCCGGCGGCGTACATGTGGTTGCGGATGTCGCGCAGCAGCGGCTCGACGCGGCTGGTGCCGAGGAGCGAGTAGTCGACGTTGTACTGGTTTCCGGGGGTGAGGTCCTGGTAGCCGCGCGACCAGGCGTCCTCGAACGTGTTGTTGTAGACGTTGAACTCGAGCTCGGTGCCGGCGAACGCCACCAGTCCGTGGCCGGCGGCGCGATCGACCTGCTTCTTGAGGATCGTGCGTGGCGACTGCAGCACAGGGGAGTGGTCCTCGTCGAGCCAGGCCAGGTCGCACTGCACCATCGCCGTGCCCGGCAGCCACGTGCAGAGCCGGAACGTCGACAGGTCGAGCACGAACTCCATGTCGCCGTAGCCGCGCGACCACGAGCTGATCTCGTAGCCGTCGACGGTGTTCATGTCGACGTCGACGGCGAGCAGGTAGTTGCAGCCCTCGGTGCCGTGCCCGAGCACGGTGTCCAGGAAGTACTGCGCATGGATCCGTTTGCCCTGGAGTCGGCCCTGCATGTCGGTGAAGGCGACGACGACCGTGTCGATCTCCCCGCTCTCCACCTGCGTGCGCAGGTCGTCGATCGCGAGCGGGAACTGGGGCTGGGACATGGTTGATCTCGCTTCCAGGTCGACCTTCACAGCGGCGGAATGAGTCTAGACCTGATGTCCAACCGACCACTACCATCAATTGCGCGGGGCCCGAGTTGTGGGAGGGAGGCACCGATGGCCGATCCCATGGACTCCGATGCCCTCGACGCCCTCCTCGGTCAGCTCGCCTCGGTGCGCTACCAGCCGCGCGACATCACGTTCCTCGACGGTGGACTCACGAACGTCAACGTGCGCGTGAAGACCATCGACCTCGACGTCGTCGTACGGATCTCCAACGAAGAGTCCACGATGCTGGCGATCAACCGCGAGGCGGAGTACCTCAACTCGCGCGCAGCCGCCGCATCGGGCGCATCGCCCCGAGTCGTCGAGTTCGTCCCCGAACATCACCTGCTCGTCGTCGACTACATCGACGGCACGACGCTCACGCCGACCAACCTTGCCGACGCTGCGACCTTGTCGCGGGTCGCCGAGTCCGTACGACGCCTGCACCAGGGGCCGCGCTTCGTCAGTGAGTTCGACATGTTCGACGTGCAGCGCACCTACCTCAAGACCGTGCAGGAGCGGGGCTACCGGCTGCCCGACCGCTACCTGGAGTTCATGCCTCAGGTCGAGCGGATCGAGCAGGCGCTGTCCGCCGTCCACGTCCCGACCGTGCCGTGCAACAACGACCTGCTCGCGGCGAACTTCATCGACGACGGCGACCGGATCTGGATCATCGACTTCGAGTACGCCGGCAACAACGACCCCTGTTTCGAGCTCGGCAACATCTGGAGCGAGTCGACTCTCGACGCGCCCCTCCTTGACCACCTGGTGACGGCGTACTACGGCCGCGAGTGGCCGAGCCGGGTGGCCCGTGCACGCCTTCTCGGTCTGATGTCGAAGTACGGCTGGACGCTCTGGGCGTCGATCCAGGACGGCAACTCCGACCTTGACTTCGACTTCTGGGCGTGGGGCATGGAGAAGTACGACCGCGCCGTCGAGGAGTTCGACAGCGCGGCCTTCGACACCTGGCTCAGCGCCGCCGCAGCACCTGATTGACCGCCCATCCATCGCATCGACCTGCGCACCGCAACCTTCATCCGCAGCTAGACCCTCTCCTCCGGAGGATTCGATGGCACAGACACACATGAGACGACGACGAGCGCAGGCTTGCCGAGCTCGGCTACAAACAGGACCTGTCGCGCAACTGGTCGGGCTTCTCCAACTTCGCGATCTCGTTCTCGATCATCTCGATCCTGGCCGGCTGCTTCACGAACTTCGGCGCCGGCTGGAACAACGGTGGACCGATCTCGATCTCGTGGTCGTGGCCGATCCTGAGCGTGTTCATCCTGATCATCGGCTTCACGATGTCGGAGCTGGTGTCGGCGTATCCGACCTCGGGCGGCATCTACTGGTGGGCCTCCAAGCTCGGCGGCCCGCGCGCCGGCTTCTTCACCGGCTGGCTGAACCTGATCGGCCTGATCGCCGTGACGGCCGGTGTGTCGTACGGCTGTGCGACGTTCATCGACCTGACGATCAGCACCTACTCGGACGTCGTACGCCGCCGACTACTCGCTGACGAGGGTGTTCATCATCTTCCTGGTCGTGCTCGCGGGCGCCTCGATCCTGAACATCTTCAGCGGTCACCTGATGGCGATCATGAACAACGTCTCGGTGTGGTGGCACGTGGTCGGTGCCATCGGCGATCGTGCTGATCCTGATCTTCGTGCCCGACCAGCACCAGTCGTTCAACTACGTCTTCACCGAGCGGTTCAACAACTCCGGCTTCGACGACGGAAGCGTCATCGGGCTCGCCGTTCTGGTTCGTCGATCGTCCCGTTCGGCTTCCTGCTCACGCAGTACACGATCACCGGCTTCGACGCGTCCGCGCACCTGTCGGAGGAGACGTCGTCGGCGTCCAAGGCGGCAGCCAAGGGCATCTGGCGGTCGATCGTCGTACTCCGTCGATCGGCGGCTACATCCTGCTGCTGTGCGTGGTGTTCGCCGTGCCCAACGCTGCGACGGCGCAGCCGGACAACGCCGGGGTCGGGCGGCGGCGGTGTCGCGTACATCTTCGTGCAGTCCCTCGGCCAGAACTGGGCGACGTTCGTGCTGTTCATCTCGGCGTCGGCTCAGTTCTTCTGCGCGACGTCGTGCATGACGTCGGCGTCGCGGATGACGTTCGCCTTCAGCCGTGACGGTGCCATTCCGGGCTCGAGTCACTGGGTCGCGGCTGACCGCGGCTCGGGTCCCGGCTCGACGCCGTGATGCTGGTCGGCAGTCGTCAGCGCCCTGGTGACGCTGCCGGCCCTGATCAAGGTCAACATCGGTACCGAAGAGGCGCCGCTGATCATCCCGGTGGCCTTCTACGCCGTGACGTCGATCGCGGTGATCGGCCTCTACCTGGCGTTCGCGATCCCGATCTTCCTGCGCTGGCGCCACGGCGACCGGTTCGAGGTCGGGGCCTGGAACAACGGCAACAAGTACAAGTGGATGAACCCGATCGCGGTCGCGGAGATCATCATCGTCTCGCTGTACCTGATGCTGCCGTTCGTGCCCGGGGCGGTGCCGTTCAGCGACGACTTCGAGTGGAAGTTCGTCAACTACGCGCCGATCGTGACGGTCGGTGCGCTCGTCCTGCTGACGATCTGGTGGTCCGTGTCGGCGAAGCACTGGTTCAAGGGTCCGATCCGCACACATCGACCCCGCTGTGGTGGAGGTCTTCGACCAGTAGCGACAATCGGGACACCTGCCCCACCTGGCGGTCGGGCTGGCCGAGACCACCCACCCGGTCTCGGCCAGCCCAGCCACCCTGATCGCCCGAAGGGAGTCCGCCGATGACCGGCAGCACCGCACGGTCACAGCGCGCCCATGCGGCGGACGCGATGTACGACCTGTTCGCGCATGCGCCCGACGTGTCAGCGGCAGGCCCCCCGGCACACGTCCAGATCGAGCAGTGGCTGATGGGACTGATCGACGGGGGAGTGCTGCTTCCTGACGACAAGCTCCCGAAGGAGAAGGACCTGGCGGCCCTGCTCGGCGTGAGCCGGATGACGCTGCGCCAGTCCCTCGGCTCGCTCGAGACCCGCGGGGTGCTCGAACGGATCCCGGGCCGTCAGGGCGGCACCTTCATCCGGCAACCACGGATCGACTGCGACATCACCGGGCTCGCCGGCTTCACGGAGCAGCTGCGGCGCGGACACGTCCGGGCGAGCGCGCGGGTGGTGAGCTCGGACGTCGTACCGGCGTCGCGTGCGGTGGCGAAGGCGCTGGAGCTGCCGGTCGACGAGGAGGTCTACGAGATCGTCCGGGTGCGGTCGGCGCGGAAGCGTCCGGTGGTGCTGGAGCGGTCGTACCTGCCGGCCGAGCTGTTCCCCGAGCTGCTGGACAAGCGGCTGTCGGGGTCGCTGTACGCGCGGATGCGGCGCGACTACGGGCTCGCGCCGCAGACCGCGACGGAGTACCTCGAGCCGTTCATCGCCGGGCCGCGGGAGGCCGAGATGCTGGACGTCGACGAGGGGTCGGCGCTGCTGTTGATCGAGCGGACGGCGCGTACGACGTCGGGGCAGCCGGTCGAGTACGCCCGCGACCTCTTCCGCCCCGACCAGGTCCGGATTTCGGTCCAGACCGTTGCCGGCCAGTCCGGCGCCCTCCGCACCGCCAACCCCCGGTGATCATCGACAACGGACCTCGCGATCGGGAATGTTTCCCGCAGGTCCCTCGTTGTGATCCACGTACCGCCAGTGTGAGACCCCCGGGCCCCACCCATAGCCGCTACGAGCGGCCACTCGCCGTGAGGCGTCCGCTGGCGGGACCACAGCGTCGGGTCGCAGGAGTCCTCCTCCTGCGACCCGTTCGTTTATCACGCGATCGAGCAGGGTGCGGGGGTCGGTGACGGTGGCGGGCACGTCGCGGCCGAAGAGATTGATCGTGGCCGTGGTCCCGGCCGTCGCGTGGTCGATCGGCAGGTAGGCGTACGCGAGGGACTTCTCGCAGGTGTATCCGAACCCTCCCGACGTGACCCGGCCGACCACGCGACCGTCGACGGAGACCGGCTCGGCGCCGAGCACGACCGCGCGCGGGTCGTCGAGCACCAGCAGGCTCATCCGGCGGGTCAGCCCGGCCTCGCGAGCGGCCACCAGCGCGTCGCGCCCGACGAACCCGCCCTCCTTGGCCAGCTTCACGCAGAACCCGAGTCCCGCCTCGTACGGCGTCGTCTCCGGCGTCAGATCGGTCGACCAGACCCGGTAGCCCATCTCCAGCCGCAGCGACTCGATCGCCCGGTAGCCGCACGGCACCAGGCCGTGCGGCCCGCCCGCTTCGACCAGTGCGGTCCAGAGACCGGCCGCCTGGTCGGGATCGGCGTACAGCTCCCAGCCGTGCTCGCCGGTGAACGTCACGTTGAGCGCGCGCACCGGCACCCCGGCGACGGTGATCTGCTGCGACGTCATGAACGGGAACGCCTGCGTCCGAGAGGTCCGCGTCGGTGAGCGGGCCGAGGATGTCGCGCGCGGCCGGTCCCCACAGGGCGAACGTCGCCAGCGACTCCGTCGCATCCGTGAGGGTGACGTCGCATGCCCCGAGCCGGGCCTGCTTGCGCAGCCAGGCGAGGTCATGGGTGCCGTACGCCGTCCCGGTGACGACGAGGAACCGATCGTCCGCGAGACGGGTGACGGTGAAGTCCGCCTCGATGCCGCCGCGCGGGTTGAGCGCCTGGGTGTACGTGATCGCGTCGACCTCGCGCGCGACCCGGTTGTCGCAGACCCGGTCGAGGAAGCTCGCTGCGTCCGGCCCGGAGATCTCGATCTTGGCGAACGACGTCTCGTCGAACAGCCCGGCCGTCGTGCGCGTCGCACGGTGCTCGACCGCGGTCGCCGTCGACCAGTCGCGTCCGGCCCAGCCGTCCGGCCGCAGGCTCTCGAGCGACGGGTCCTCGTTCGACTCGTAGTAGTTGACCCGCTCCCAGCCGGCCTTCTCGCCGAACACCGCACCGTGCTCGGCGTGCCAGGGGTAGGCCGGCGACATCCGCAGCGGCCGGCCGGACTGCCGCTCGATGCCGGGGTAGGCGATGTCGTAGTAGGTCTGGTAGTTCTCGGTCGTCCGCGCCAGCGTGTACGCCGGCGACGCGTAGGCCGCACCGAAGCGGCCGATGTCCATGTGCCAGAGGTCGAACTCCGGCTCGCCGTCGACGACCCACTCCGCCATCACCTTGCCGATGCCGCCTGCGCCGGCGATGCCGTGCGCGCAGAAGCCCGCCGCCACGAAGAAGCCCGCCACCGACGTCTCGCCGAGGCAGAACTCGTTGTCCGGCGTGAACCCCTCCGGCCCGTTGATCACCGACCGCATGCCGACGTCGGCCATCGCCGGCACCCGGATCGTGGCATTGGTGGCGATCTCCTCCAGCCGCTCCCACGCCTCGGGCAGCAGCCGACCGTTGAAGTCGGGCGGGATCGCGTCGTACGACGTCTCGCTCGCCGACCACGCGGCCGGGTTGCGCTCGTACCCACCCATCACGAGGCCCTCGACCTCCTGCCGGAAGTAGACGAGCAGATCCGGGTCACGAAGCGAGGGGAGGGGCGGATGTCCGGACGGGAGCCCGGCGTCTGCCAAGCAGGGCTCGGTCACGACGTACTGGTGCGACATCGGGACGATCGGGACGCGGACGTCGACCATCCGGGCGATCTCGGCCGCGAACATGCCCGCCGCGTCGACGACCACCTCGCACGTGATGTCGCCCCGATCGGTCTGGACCTTTGCGACACGTCGCTGCCCCAGCCGCGACGGACCGACGTCGACGGTTTCGATCGCCGTCACCCGGGTGTGGGTGCGGATCGTGACGCCCGCGGCTCGGGCCAGGGCGGCGAGCGCCATGCAGAGCTGCGACGGGTCCACCTGGCCGTCGGAGTCGAGGAAGCACGCGCCGACCACGCCTTCGGTCGACATCAGCGGGAACCGGTCGCGCGCCTCGTCGGGCGAGATCTCGTGCAGCGGCAGGTCGTAGGTCTGGGCCCAGCTGATCTGACGCCTGATCTCCTCGAGCCGCTCGGGCGTCGAGGCGAGCTTGATGCCACCGCTCTCGATCCAGCCGGGTGCGTGCTCGGTCTGCTGCAGCCGGCGGTAGAGCTCGACGGAGTACATGTTCATCCGGGTGAGCGTCGGATCTGCCCGGAGTTGTCCGACCAGTCCGGCGGAATGGAACGTCGATCCGCTGGTGAGCTCGGCGCGTTCGAGGAGCACCACGTCGGTCTCACCCAGCTCGGCCAGGTGGTAGGCGATGCTCGCGCCTCCGACGCCGCCTCCGATCACCACGACACGCGCCTGGGTCGGGAGGCCCCCGGAGGCAGCGTCGTTCACGTGCTCAGCGTAGGGATCTGCGGGGATTCAGGTCTAGACCTTTGGCGATGGAGAACGGGGGCTTGCGCACGCAGGACGAGACTGGAAGGCAACAGCGCGAGAAAGACTCAGGAGGAGTCGCCATGCCGAAGTACATGTTCAAGGCCAGCTACGGGTCCGAGGGAGCAGCCGGGGTCCTCAGCCAAGGTGGCGCCTCTCGTCGTGACGCCATCGCGAAGGCGGCCGAGAGCGTCGGTGGAAGCTTGGAGAGCTTCTACTTCGCGTTCGGCGGGACCGACGCCTTCGTCGTCGTCGATCTGCCGGACAACGCCACTGCCGCGACCATGGCGCTCACGGTCAGCAGCTCCGGTGTGGTCGGCGTCGAGACAGCCGTGCTCATCGATCCCGACGAGATCAAGCCGGGAGTCGGGGAGCCCGGACTACCGCCCGCCTGGCGGCTGAGCCGACGCTCACGTCGCACCCTTCCCCGACCGAGCCGACCTGCACCGCTGCTGTGCGGTGCGCGCCCAGGGATCAAGGAGATCGAGATGCCCCGGTACCTGTTCATTGCTGACTACTCCCAGACCGGCTCGAAGGGCCTGCTGGCCGGCGGTGGGATGTCACGTCGCGACGTCGTCGCCAAGGCGACCGCCAGCGTCGGCGGTGAGATGCTCACCTTCAACTTCGCGTTCGGGCGGCACGACGCCTTCGTGATGGCCGACCTGCCCTCGCACGCGGCCGCGTCCAAGATCGCGTTGTCGATCAACGCGTCCGGGAGCGCCCGCGTCGAGACCGTCGTGCTGCTGGAGCCCGAGGACGTGGAGTTCCAGGAGGAGGAGTCGATCAGCTACACCGTGCCCGGCGAACCGGTCAGCGACGTCAACTACTGGCCGCGCAGCCCCTGACAAGGACTGGCCATGAGGCTCGAACACCTCTGCGCCATGGACCTTCGCTACGTCGGCGACGTCCATGTCCTGAGGCCGTACGGCAACGAGTCGGGCCTCGCCTTCGGCACGGGGGAGGGGACCGTCAAGGGTGACCGGCTGTCCGGGTCGGTGACGTGGTCCAACCACCCCGCGCGTCGCGGTGACGGGACGATGCTGCCGAACGCCCGCGCCGCGATCCGGACGTATGACGGTGCCGTCGTGGTGCTCGACCTGACCGGTCGGACCGTGTTCGTCGAGTCGGGCGGGAAGTCGGTCGGCCGTCAGCTGCTGCTGGCGCTGTTCGAGTCCGAGGACGAGCGCTACTCCTGGCTCAACAACGCCGTCTGCGTCGCCGAAGGCGCGATCGACCCGGTGACGTTCGTGTCGCACTTCGAGATCCACGTCTGCCACAGCGACCTGGTCACCTGACCGGCGTACGACGCGAAAGATCCGACGTCTGCGCTGCTCATAGCGACGTGGACGTCGGATCCTTCGGTGACAAAGGTCGGTGGCGGGGAGCATGCTCGGACGTGCCTGCACGAGCGAGCCGACCCGGCGTACGACCGGTTGCAAGCGCAGCCTCGAGACGGCCTGGCGCCACGATCTCCCGGGCTCGATCCAGCCGCGCGTCATCGTGGCGCTCCCGTCGTTCAGCCTGCCCGCGGTGTTGCTCGCGCACTACGGCGCGCGGATGCCGGCGTACGAGCAGCGCTACCTCTACTCCGTCCTGCTGACCGCCAACCCCGCGTGCCGGCTGGTCTACCTGTCGAGCAAACCGGTGCCGGACTATCTCGTCGATTACTACCTCTCGCTCGATCCCGACCTCGACCAGGCAGCGGCGCGGGAACGGCTGCTGTTCGTCTCGCCCGATGACGACTCACCGTTACCGCTGGCCAGCAAGCTGCTGACCCGCCCCGACCTGCTCGCTCAGGTGCGCGACTTCGTCGGTGACGCCCCAGCGATGATCGAGGGGTGGAACGTCACTCGGGCGGAGCGCGACCTGGCGCTCGCCCTCGGAGTGCCGATCCACGGGTCGCACCCGCGGCTGTTGCGGTACGGCCACAAGTCCGCCGGCCGGCGGCTCTTCAGGGACGGTCGGGGTGCCCTGCCCACCCGGTGTTGAGGACGTGTCCACCCCGGGTGGCATCGTGCAGGCGATCGCGCGGCTGCGGCGCGATGACCCGGCGCTGGCGGGTGTCGTGGTCAAGCTCGACGACAGCGGGGCGGGCGACGGCAACGCCGTGATCGACCTGACCGGGCTGCCCGAGCCCGGCTCTCGGGACGAGCGGGTCGCCGATCAAACGGCGGTTGTTCGCGCTGTCCGGCGACTACGTGACGGCGCTCGGTGCCGACGGCGGGGTGGTCGAGGCATGGATCGAGGGCGACGACTACTGCAGTCCGAGCGTCCAGATGACGGTGACACCCACCGGGGAGGCCGTCGTGCTGTCGACGCACGACCAGATCCTCGGCGGGCTGTCGCACCAGGTCTACGAAGGTTGCCGGTTCCCGGCCGACGAGGCGTACGCCGCCCAGCTCGCCGATCATGGGCGCCGGATCGGGAAGTACCTGGCCGGCGTCGGGGTGGTGGGGCGCTTCGCCGTCGACTTCGCCACGGTGCGCGGGCCAGGCGGTTGGACGTCGTACGCGCTGGAGATCAACCTGCGGAAGGGCGGGACGACGCATCCGTTCGGGCTGATGCGGCGCCTGATGGGAGGGGCGTACGACGCGGAGGCGGGGGCGTTCGTCGATGCCCGGGGCCAGCGGCAGTACTACGTGTCGACCGACAACCAGGTCGACCCGCGCTGGCGCAGCGTCGAGCCGCACGACGTGATCGAGTGGGTCCGGGCGGCCGGGCTGGCGTGGGACCCCGAACGGCGTACAGGAGTGGTGCTGCACATCCTCGAGTGCCTGCCGATCGACGGACGGTTCGGCTACACCGCGATGGCGCCGTCACGCGCCGAGGCGGCCGCGATGTATGCGGCGGTGCCCCGGCTGATGCCCTGACCGGCGTACGACGCGAAGGATCCGAGCCTGGCAGTGTGGGAGCACTGCCAGGCTCGGATCCTTGCGATGACGTACGACGGGTCAGTCGGACGTGTTGGCGTTGACGTCCTCGCAGTTGTCGCTGATCACGTCCTGCGTGTCGATCGGACCGAGGTAGTTCACGACGTCGTGGCCGGAGCCGCAGTCGATGAACGCCCGCTTGCCGTCCTGGTCGAGGAAGCTGAGCTCGTCGTTGCCGGCGCCCATCGTGACGTGGTCGTTGCCGTCGATGGTCTCGACGATGTCCGGACCACCGGCCCCGTCGATGACGTCGGTGCCCGGTCCGCCGATGAAGAAGTCGCCGCCCGGACCGCCGCGCAGCTCGTCGGCACCCGGACCTCCGGACAGGAAGTCACGGGCGACGTCCCCTCCCCCGAGGAGGACGTCGTTGCCGAGCTCGCCGTGGAGCAGGTCAGGGCCGCCGCGGCCGGCGATGTGGTCGTCGCCCTGCTTGCCGTGGATGGTGTCGCGAACGTTCGTGCCTTGCAGGTTGTCGTCACCACTCGTGCCGTCGATCTGTTGCGCCATCGCCGGCGCCGCGATCATCACGATCGCTGCGGCCGCGGCCGCTCCGGTGGTGAGAATGCTTCTACGTCGCATCGTGTCCCCTTGAGAGTTGGTCGCGCCGGCCCTTGCCTGGCCGGCGCGTGTCCATGCGACGCGGCGGTAGCCGGAAGGTTCTCCGAGCCCTTTCCGGCCCGCCGCGATACCCGCACAGGAGCACCCCGCTCCCCCAGATACGCGAGTCCAGGTGCGTGAGCTTGTCGCCAGGTGCGCCGCTCGGGTCGTGTCGGATCCTGTCGACGCCACCCCGACGGTCGGGCTCCTCGCCGGCTTCGGTGTGAGCTCTGTCCGATCCGCCGGGTTCCTCGGCGAGCTCGAGCGCCGAGGCCGTCGTCGTCGCCAGGTTTGGTGCGCTCGAGTCGCCACGTCCTTGCCGCTCGAGATGCTGCACGGGTCGTCGCTACCACCAACCCTGCGACCGACCGACCTCGAACACGATGAGGACCGGTATGACGAGCAGTCCCGTGCGCGCGAAGCCCTTCAGCTGCCGGGTGAGCCAGTGCTCACCCTCACGCGGAGGCAGGACATGGCGCTCGAGCCAGGAGGTCGGACGCCGCGGTCGTCGTGAGGCGCGGGGTCGCGGTCGTCCGTCATGCGGCCCTCACTTCCAGAACTCCATCCAGTAGTACGCCGCACCCCAGAAGCACGCCTTGGTGGCTTCGCCGAGGGTGACGAAGCCGCCAGGCAAGCCGGCGACGACGACGGTGCCGCTGCACCAGAGGAACGTCTTCTCGGCGCGGGAGAGCTCGGGTCGCGGGTTGGTCGGGAAGTAGCAGCCGTAGCCGTGCACGACACAGTCGGCGTCGTCGACCCAGTCCTCGTAGCCGCCACCGTCGCGACGAGCGGCGTCCGGACGGTGCTTCAGCGACAGACCCGCCTGCTCGACGGTCCGGGCACAGCGCGCCCCGCACCCGCGATGGGCGAACACGCGCCGAACCTTGCGCTCGAAGCGGGTCGGCAGGATCCGGTGCGTGACGCCGTCGCGCCGCCAGTCCGCGAAGCGCTTCACGTGTCGCGCGACGAACTGGTGGGCGCCCCAGCACTTGTGGTGGCGCACGCACCATCGGTAGGGGACACCGGGCGTGTGCGGGGGATCGGGGTGCGAGCAGCATGCCCGGTGGCCGACAGCGCCCGCAGGTGCCGGTGACGCGAGTCCGCTCGGGAGTGCGATCTCGGGACGTGAGGGTTTGGCCAGCGCGGGACCCGTCGGTCCGACCAGTGCGGACAACAAGGCCACGAGGATGCCGGCAACCACGAGGCGAAACTGACCGCGGCGCGGCCGGCCCGGGTCGTGCCGGTGTTGCGGTGGGGAAGAGTCGTCGGTGCGAGACATGGGTGCGCTCCTGGGTGCGACCGGCGGACGACCTGAGGCCGCCGGTGAGGGGTTCGACCCTGCGGCCCGGCCGGCATACCGAACCAGACGTCGCAGCCGACCGGGGGACTGCCGCCCAGCCGTCGGCGAACTGTGGAAAGTCGCGATCTCCGTCGTGAGCGTGGCTCGGCCGCTAGCCTCCGTCCGTGCGTTCCCACCCAGGTCAGCGCGTGCTCGCGGGACTCTTCGCGTTGTTCTGGCTGGTGCCGAGCTTCGGTCTGATCGACCTCACGGTCACGTGGTCCTCGACGTGGCCGCAGGTGCTCGAGGCGGGGTGGGGGCTGTA
Source organism: uncultured Actinomycetota bacterium (assembly GCA_963737725.1). GTDB lineage: Bacteria > Actinomycetota > Actinomycetes > Propionibacteriales > Nocardioidaceae > JANLYC01. The sequence continues at coordinate 9,989 of CAVTTO010000008.1, read as the reverse complement.
CTTCACGCTGCTGGTCGGTGCGCCGTTCATCGCCGTGGCAGCGCGCCCACGGTTGCCGACGGGAGCGCCGGAGATGCTCGTCGTCGCGACCCTGGCCCTGCTCGTCTCGGGTGTGGTCGCCCTGGAGATCGGCTGCGTCGTGCTGGGACTGATCCTCGCGGTGGGGGCGGTGGCCGTGACCTGGCCGTGGCGCTGGTCGTTCGGCGAGCTGCGACGGAGCGGCACGGATCGGATGTCGGCCGTCTTCGGCATCCTGGCGGTGGCATCGGCCGGGCCATGGCTCGTGTACGCCGTGCACATGTGGTCGCTCAACCGCCAGGACCGGTTCGACTCCGACGTCACCAACGACGTCGACCACTACTCGGTGCAAGGCGCCTTCGGCCTGGCGATGGTGCTGCTGGCGTGCCTGCTCGTGCCGGCCGGGATGCGCGCGGGACGGCGACTGGTCGGAGTCTGCGCGGGACTCGCGGCGGCATACCTCGGTCTCGTCAGCCTGGCCTGGCACCCCACGCAAGGCAGCTTCGGTCCGGTGTGGAGCGTGCTGTGCATGGCCTGGGGACTCGCCCTGGTCGTGCTGCCCTTCCTGCCCGCCGCGAATAGCGGGAAAGGTGCGCCCGACACGCCGTACGCCGCCTGACGTTTCCCGCAATTCGCGGCGCGGGCGGCGGCGGCGGGAGGGTCAGGACGCGGCGGGTCGCTTCGGGGCGTAGTCGAGGACGACGAGGCGGCCGTCGAGGACCCGGGTGTCGGTGAGCTCCAGGTCGAGGTCGGGCAGCCCGGCATGGATCGGGACCTCGCCGGTCGCGCCGAGGATCTGCGGGAAGACGATCAGCCGGTACACGTCGACCAGCCCCTGCTCCATCAGGCTGTGCAGGAGCGAGACGCTGCCGATCACCCGGAGCGGGTCGCCGGGCTGCGGACTTGAGCTCGGCGATCTTCGTGACGGCGTCGTCGCGGCACTGGGTGGTGTTCGCCCAGGTCAGGTCCTTGTCCTCGAGCGTGGAGGAGAAGACGATCTTGGGCAGCTCCGCCAGCCGGGCGAACGACTGGTCCTCCACGGTCGCCACGATCTCGGCCATCTCGACGTACGTCTTGCGGCCCATCACCATCACGTGGTCGTCGGCGAGCTGCTCGTTGATCCAGGCCTCGAGGTCGGGGCCGTACATCCCGAAGTAGCCCTCGGACTCACTGCCCGAGGCGAATCCGTCGACGGTGCTGAACAGCTCGACCGACAGGGTGCGTGTCGTCATGGTGTTCCTTTCGCTGGTTGAGCCCTTCGACCGGTCAGGACAGGCTTGTCGAAACCAAGACCCGGTACGCCGTACGAACTCATCGGTGCCACCACCGCCGCGACACGCCGACGTCACGGCTCTGACCTGGGGTTTCACAGAAAGTTCGCGCGAATTCGCGGATTAACCGGACGACTCTGGGGGTTGAGCGTAGGGTCACCCCCAGATATAGTAGTTACAGGGATGTAGTTCTCCACAGGTAGTGGTCAGTAGTTCTCCACACGTGGTCCCGCTCACATCCCGCAACTACCCACAGGACACCCCGGTTCATCCCCAGGACGTCCACAGCTCGGTCCCCATGATGCACCACTCCCCAGGACCGAAAACTGTCGGATCGCTCCCGTAGAACCAGGGTTATGGCCACCGCGACGAGACCGGAAGGAGGCACCCTGATGCACTGTCCTTACTGCCCCAGCACCGACACCCGGGTGCTCGACTCCCGCGTCGCCGACGACGGCACCTCGATCCGCCGCCGCCGCTCCTGCAACGACGTGCGAGAAGCGGTTCACGACCGTCGAGCAGATGCAGCTCACCGTGGTGAAGCGGTCCGGCGCGACCGAGCCGTTCAGCCGCGAGAAGGCGATCGCCGGCGTCCGGAAGGCCTGCAAGGGCCGCCCGGTCAGCGACGACGACCTGGCGCTGCTCGGCTCGCAGGTCGAGGACGTGCTCCGCGGGTCCGGATGGGCCGAGGTGCCGGCCAACGAGGTCGGCCTGGCCATCCTCGGACCGCTGCGCGAGCTCGACGAGGTCGCCTACCTGCGGTTCGCGAGCGTCTACCGGTCGTTCGAGTCGGCCGACGACTTCGAGACCGAGATCGCGCTGCTCCGGGCCGAGCGCCAGCCGACCGGCGAGGAGCCCGCGCTCGTGCAGCCCGGCGCGCCGCCAGGTCCGCCCGGCGACAACACCGGCTGACCCGCCGAGGACGGCCGCACCCCAGACGCAGCAACACCCCGCACCACCCCTGAACGTCGTACGAAGCCAGCAGCAGACCACCCGGCACCGAGCGGTGCCACCACCGCCAGCCAGGCAATAAGGCAGGAGACGCCATGACCGAGACCGACAGCCGGCGCGCCACTTCTTCAGCGACGAAGAAGAGCAAGGGACTGAAGATCGAGCGCATCTTCACGACCGCCGGCACGCACCCGTACGACGAGGTGACGTGGGAGCGTCGTGACGTCGTGCAGCAGAACTGGAAGACCGGCGAGACCGTCTTCGAGCAGCGCGGTGTGGAGTTCCCGGACTTCTGGTCGGTCAACGCGTCCACCATCGTCACCACCAAGTACTTCCGCGGCGCGGTCGGCACCGACGTGCGCGAGTGGAGCCTGCGGCAGCTGATCGACCGGGTCGTGCAGACCTACAAGAAGAGCGGTGTCGACGAGGGCTACTTCGCGACGCCCGAGGACGCCGAGGCCTTCGACCACGAGCTGACCTACATGCTTCTGCACCAGGTGTTCGCGTTCAACAGCCCGGTCTGGTTCAACGTCGGCACCAAGTCGCCGCAGCAGGTCTCCGCGTGCTTCATCCTGGCCGTCGACGACTCGATGGACTCGATCCTCAACTGGTACAAGGAAGAGGGCTTCATCTTCAAGGGCGGCTCCGGCGCGGGTCTCAACCTGTCGCGCATCCGCTCGTCGAAGGAGCTGCTCTCGAGCGGCGGCACGGCGTCCGGCCCGGTGTCGTTCATGCGTGGCGCCGACGCGTCCGCGGGGACGATCAAGTCCGGCGGCGCGACGCGGCGTGCGGCCAAGATGGTCGTGCTCGACGTCGACCACCCCGACATCGAGGAGTTCGTCGAGACCAAGGCGCGCGAGGAGGACAAGATCCGCGCGCTGCGTGACGCCGGCTTCGACATGGACCTCGGCGGCGCCGACATCCACTCCGTGCAGTACCAGAACGCCAACAACTCCGTCCGCGTCACCGACGAGTTCATGCGCGCGGTCGAGGAGGGCACCGAGTTCGGGCTGCGCGGCCGCAAGACGCACGAGGTGATCGAGACCGTCGACGCCCGCGAGCTGTGGGGCAAGATCGCCAAGGCCGCGTGGGAGTGCGCCGACCCCGGCATCCAGTACGACGACACGATCAACGACTGGCACACCAACCCCGAGACCGGCCGGATCACCGCGTCCAACCCGTGCTCGGAGTACATGTCGCTCGACAACTCCTCGTGCAACCTGGCGTCGCTCAACCTGCTGAAGTTCCTCAAGGACGACGGCTCGTTCGACTCGGCGCTGTTCGCGCGGTGCGTCGAGATGATCATCACCGCGATGGACATCTCGATCTGCTTCGCCGACTTCCCGACCGAGGCGATCGGCGACACGACGCGTGACTACCGCCAGCTCGGCATCGGCTACGCCAACCTCGGCGCGCTGCTGATGGCGATGGGCCTCGGCTACGACTCCGAGGGCGGCCGCACGCTGGCGGCGGCGATCACCTCGCTGATGACCGGCACGTCCTACAAGCGCTCGGCCGAGATCGCCGCGGTGGTCGGCCCGTACGCCGGCTACGCGCGCAACGCCGACGCCCACAAGCGGGTGATGCGCAAGCACGCGGCGGCCAACGACGCGATCCGCTCGGTCCACCGCGTCGGACCGCGACGTGGCCAAGCACGCCACGAAGGCGTGGGACCAGGTCGTCAAGCTGGGCGAGAAGCACGGCTACCGCAACGCCCAGGCGTCGGTGCTCGCCCCGACCGGCACGATCGGCTTCATGATGGACTGCGACACGACCGGCATCGAGCCGGACTTCTCGCTGGTCAAGTTCAAGAAGCTCGTCGGCGGCGGCTCGATGCAGATCGTCAACCAGACGATCCCGCGGGCGCTGAAGTCAAGCTCGGGTACGCCGACGAGACGGCCGAGGCGATCATCGAGTACATCGCCGAGCACGGCCACGTCATCGACGCGCCGGGTCTGAAGACCGAGCACTACGAGGTGTTCGACACGGCGATGGGGGAGCGGGCGATCGCTCCGATGGGTCACGTGCGGATGATGGCGGCGGCGCAGCCGTTCCTGTCCGGCGCCATCTCCAAGACCGTCAACCTGCCCGAGCGGGCCACGGTCGACGAGATCGCCGACGTCTACCTGCAGGGCTGGAAGCTCGGCCTCAAGGCGCTCGCCGTCTACCGCGACAACTGCAAGGTCGGCCAGCCGCTGTCCGACGCCAAGGCCAAGGGCGCCGACAAGGCGGTCGAGCTTCGTCGGTCGAGCTTGTCGAGACCATCGAGCCAAGCCCGATCCGCAAGCGCCTCCCGAAGGCTCGCCCGTCGCTGACCCGGTCGTTCACCGTGGCCGGCGCCGAGGGCTACCTGACCGCCGGGTCCTACCCGGACGACGGTCTCGGCGAGGTGTTCCTCAAGCTCGGCAAGCAGGGCTCCACGCTTGCCGGCGTGATGGACGCCTTCTCGATGGCGATCTCGATCTCGCTGCAGTACGGCGTCCCGCTGGAGACCTACGTCTCGAAGTTCACCAACATGCAGTTCGAGCCGGCCGGTATGACCGACGACCCGGACATCCGGATGAGCAAGTCGATCATCGACTACATCTTCCGCCGCCTGGCCCTCGACCACCTGCCGTTCGAGAAGCGCGCCGCCCTCGGCATCTACTCCGCCGAAGAGCGCCAGCGCCAGCTCGACACGGGTTCCTACGAAGCAGTCGAAGAGGTCTCCCAAGCCGAAGCCCTGAAGTCCGAGCCCAGCTCGCCGGTCGAGCCTGTCGAACCACGGCGGTCGAGCCGCCGAACCTCGCCGGTCGAGCTGGTCGAGACCATCGAAGCCGAGCCGCGGCCGACGCCGTCGCCGAGACCGCCAAGCCCACCCCGTCCGGCGCCCACACCACCGCCGAGCTCATGGAGGCCATCTCCGGCCGCGAGGTCGACAGCCCGCTCTGCTTCACCTGCGGCACCAAGATGCGCCCCGCCGGCAGCTGCTACGTCTGCGAAGGCTGCGGCTCCACCTCCGGCTGCAGCTGACGAGAGATGCCGCGATTCGCATGATCTCGATCGCGATTGCTCCCGGGGCTCAACCTAGGGGCCGTGATGATGCCACTTGCGCGAGACCCTGCGGAACACCCGTCAGATCGCCGATTCCTTCCAAACGCTCGCTCTGACGCGGATGCGCAACGCTGGAGGTGACGGTCCTGAGGTGCGTTTCGTCGAATGCGTAGCGGCAGACGCGCTTGAGCGCGCAGACGAAGTCGTCGACGAGCTTCTCGAAGACGGGTGGCGGCCGATGGACGTCGCCCTCCTGACGGTTGGCTCCCGACATCCCGAGCAGGTGGCCCGGCAGGACGAAGGGCAAGACGAGTACTGGGCGTCCTTCTGGGACGACGAGCAGGTCTTCTACGGCCACGTGCTGGGGTTCAAGGGACTCGAGCGCGCGGTCGTGGTGCTCGCTCTTGAACGAGGCAGCACCACGTGAACGTTCCGGGAGCGTCTCTACGTCGGACTCTCCCGTGGTCGGCATTGTCTGGTCGTCGTGGGAGATCCCGCCTACGTCGAACAGGTCGCGGGCCCGAGCCTGCTCAAGAAGCTACGGCCCGATGAGGACAAGCGATGACGATCGAAGACCCGGACGCACTGCTGCGTCGACTGAGGCTCGGGCGCGAGGAGTACTGCCAACGGCTGCTCACGATGCTCATCATCGGTGATGCCTACCCGAGGTGGAACGCGGTCAGCCAGCCGTCCACCAACGGCCTGGAGTTTCTGTACCGTCTGTACCTGCTGTCCTTCGGCCGACGCCCTCTGAATCCCTCGACGGATGTTCCTTCATCGACGAGTTCGACCTGCCGGCACGACGTGACGACGAGAGGGGCAGCTCCCGACTACGCCGTGCTCGACGGCGACCCGCTCTGGATGATCGAACTCAAGACCGAGACCGCCAGCCATCGCCGGGGCCAGCTCTTCACACGTCTTGAGCTCGCCAAGCACCACCATCCCAACCACTTGGTCGAAAGCCACCTACCTCACACCCCCATTGAAGACGGAAGCCCTTAGCTCGGAGAGTGTGTCGTACGGCCACGTCACATGGGCCGAGGTGATGCCCGCTGATCGGCGAGGTGTGGGCGGAGGGCAATGAGGCGGAGACGCGGTGCTGGAAGCCCTGACGGACGTGCTGGCTGACCTCGACACAGCGTGGACGGTGTGGCGCGAGCAGCGGATTGCCGCCCCGGTCCTGGCCGAGCGCCGACCCGATGGCAGAGGCACTGATCCTGGCCGGGCGGACGGCGGTCGATGGTCAGCAGCGCGCGCTCGACCATGCGTTCGACAGCCTGGACCAGCTCAAGGAGCTGAGGATCGACCTTCGAGACCGACTCGTCGAACAACCGCGGTCGGATCGTGGGACGTCCGTCCATGGCTTTGGAACAGCGCCACCACCGACGGATAGCCCTGACCGCAAGCGGTCGAGAGGTCGGCTACGAACTTCGCCTGTCTAAGTCGGGCGCACCTCGCGGGGTTGTCGAGTGATGCAGCGTTACGTCTGTGACTACTGCGGCCACGAAGGCTCATCCGACGATGACGACCCACCTGACTCCATCCAATGCCCCATGTGCGGCGAGCCTGTCACACCGCTGCCCGGCGCGGATGGCGACGCGAGCTAGTCACCCGAGTGAGACGGGCTATGCCGATCAACCGTTCGGACCGAATCCAGGCCATTCCGGGCCTGCTAGTTGATCCGCGACTCCAGCAGTGACCGCATATCGTCGAATAAACGGAGAACCGATGTCTTGGGAGGCCCGAGCGACACGGAGCGGTTCACGGCGCCTGTGGTTCTGTCGCTGCGCAGAGGAGGAGTTCGAGGTCGAAGAGAACGACCTGCGTGGATATGCCAACTGGGCACCGTCTCGGCGGTCCACGACCTCAAGCTCGAAGCAGTACCTCAGACCTTGTGGGGACTCCCGCGATCCAGCCGGCGTCCTCGGACTCGTGGGCGAACTCTTGGCGGTTAGCGCCCGCGCCGTCTGACAAAACAGCGAAGCCGACGTCGATGTCGCTGTCAGCGGTGCGACGTGAAGGCAGCCCTGAGGATGGCGGACTCCCCGAAGATGGCGGTACAAGCCGAGTATGTCCGTCTCCGTCAGATCTCGTCGCCTTCCACCCACAGTTGTCGTGGGTAGGCCGTGCTCGAAGCCTTCGGCTGATCGATGCCCAACTCCTGCGCGAGGGCCTCGATCAAATGGGCGAGCATCTGGCGAGAGACTCGCTTTGATGTCCGATGCCAGGTCCTTGGCCACCGAATCCACAATCGATGGTCGACGGTTCTCCGGCCGATCCGCCGTCGGGCTCGGGGGTTCAGCGCTCGACTGCCTTTCCGCCTCCGCCTGCTCATGGAGTCGGAACTCAGAAGATTCTGGCCGCGCCTCGACGGCCGTTGCCTGCTCGAGCCACTCCCGCGACTGCGCGATTGTCAGGAACCGCGTGGTTCGAGAAGGGCGACATAGAGCTCACGCAGGCCAGTGGACCCACGCTCCGCTATTGCGGCGGGTTCGACCACCACGATGGCGTCGAATTCGAGACCCTTCGACTGCTCGGCCGTCAGCAGGTTGATCGGCTTGCCGAACTGCCCGCTCGATGCGTCATCGGAACTCACGCCCCGGTCTCGGAACGCCGTGGCGAGTCGGTCGTGGTCACCATCCGCGCAAATCAGGGCCACGAACAGTCCACGCCCGGCGTACGCACAGGGCCGCCACGGCACGCTCGGGCACATCCTCCGGGGCAGTCCTATCGAACTCCGGATCAGCAGGCCCTGCTCACCGGATGACCTGCGGTGGGTCCAGCTCAGGGGCAATCTTGGGCAAGAGTTGAGCAGCTAGCTGGAAGATCTCGGCGCTGAGCCCGATACCCGTACTCGAGTGTCGCTTCCTCTACAGGGTGTCGCTGCATGAGGCCCTGCGCCACATCGTTCCAGTTGCTCCGCGCCCAGGGGCCAGTCGACTGAGCCACGTCACCCACGATCGTGTACGAACCCGCCGAGCTACGCCGCGAGATGGAGCGCAATTGCATGGGCGACAGATCTTGTGCCTCATCGACGACTACGTGGGCATACGCCGGACCGCGTCCATTGATCAAGATCTGTGCTTCATCGAGGAGGGCAATATCGGTGTCAGACCACGTCTCCTGCGTAAGACGCTCCGCCGGCGCACGATAGGCGGCCAGATCTACGTCGCGGGCCGTGAAGTCGTCACCGGCGGCAGCGCTCAAGCGCGGGCGGGAACCCAGGAGATCTTGCAGGAACGCCTGCGGGGTCAGCGACGGCCAGATGCGCTCAAGCGCTTGGTCGATCGATGCCGCATCAACGGCCGTTGTCGACCGGGTACGTTGCAGGCCCTCCTGCGACAGCCACTGGCGCATGGATTGTCGGGCAGTCATATACGCGGTGCGACCCGCGAGTCCGGACAGCGGGGCCTCAACCTCAGATCGGTTGAAGCGAGCCGCTGCCTCACCTTGTCCGACGAGCAGCTCTGTAGAGTGTTCCGGCAACCTCGCCCTTTGCCATAGCCCCCGCTCGAGCAGCGTCGCCATCCGGGCGTCGCCCTTGAGGTGAGCAACCTCGGTCGCCTCGGGACGACCATCACTCGAGATGGGACCCAATGAGCGCAGGTCGCCGTGAGTGACGCCTTCGTCACCAAGGCTGGGCAACACTTTCTGGATGTAGCGGGTAAAGGTTCTGCTAGGGCCAACCACGAGGATGTCGGCCGGGGTCATGGACTCGCGGTGGTTGAACAACAACATGGAGACCCGGTGCAGGGCGACCACGGTCTTACCCGTCCCCGGCCCTCCCTGAACGATCAGCAGTCGGTCCAAAGGTGACTCTATGACTGCGTACTGCGAGGCGTGAATTGTCTGGAAGGGACGATGTCGCGCATCTCTCCATCGCGACCGGCTTCAAGGTCTCGGAGAACGGAGTCGTCGATGCCGCGCATCTGGTTCTGGGTGAGGTCTCCTACACGCTCCACCAGATCAGCGAACAGAGTGTCTTCGAACGACTTGATGTCGTTCTTGTGGGTCTCGAACTGTCGCTTTAGCGCGACTCCGCACGGGTTGCCCACCGACGCCTTGTAATACGGCTTGGCTGCGTCGACCTTCCAGTTGATCACCAGGACGTCGCGATCCTTCGTGGTTATCGCGTGCTTCCCCACGTACAGGGTGTGCCCGTCGTCGGAGTCGAACCGCCCGTAGGCGACCGCCTCGTCCGCGCTGCCCATCTGAGAGATCATCCGCTCTGCGTGGCGACCGACAACTCCCGCCGTTGAGGTATTACCACCCGCCGACTTTGGCGCTTCATGCAGTTCACGCTTGGTGCGCTCGCGCTCGTCCCAGGCAACGTCGAAGTACTTCTGCTCCTGGTCTAGTTCGGACTCGTACGTGGTCATCTAGTGCTTTCCCTCGAGATTGTCGGCCGCGGGCGCGGGACCGAGACGACGGTAGCCGCTCGGAAACGCGTGCCGTAGGCAGATCCCGCGAGAAAGGCACTGCCTGGGGTGTTGCTCGAGTGACTCAGCCACGCCAAAGAATCCTTTCGTTGCTTTGGCGCCGCATCGTGACCAGCACCGCGCCAACGCGAGGCGCGCAGCACCGCGTGCACCAGGTGGATCGGTCCGGGCAGTGAAACACTGGCCGATAGCCGACATGGCGATCTGCCCCACCAGGCGCGGGGTTCGCGTGGGCGTTGCCTCCGCCCTGCACTTCACAAATCGGGTGCGTCGGTGC
>CAVTTO010000007.1:0-1235711 GCA_963737725.1 uncultured Actinomycetota bacterium | reverse complement strand
GCCAGTGGTGGGGCGCTTTCCTCGGTACGCGAAGACCGGGAGGGCGACCGTGGGGTCTTGGTGATTGAGCTCGTAGTGGTGGAACTTCTCCCCGATGACCACGACAAGGAGAGCCGCGTCAACCGGCCCGCCAGCCGGCAACAAGAAGCCTTCCTTGTCCAGCGGACCTCCGACGAACGTCCCTTGGACGGTGTCTGTTCGATCGTCTGGCATCGGCAATCCCTCTCTCGCAGGCTCGCCACATCCAGTGCTCGGCAAGCCATCGCTGTCTCGTCCTCGTGAGGATGAAGACGGTTACGAACGGCCCGCATGACGTGCGTGCAGAGGAGGAGGCAGTGACCAGCGACACTTCCGACATCGAACGGTCAGTGCTGCCGGCAGTCCTGCCGCGGTCATTCGAGCAGGCGGCGTTGCGTCATGTCGTAGGTCGAGAGGGCTTCGAGAAGGAACTCGGACGCCGCGGTGTTGATGCGTGCCAGATCCGCGGGATCGCAGTCGGGAAGCACTTCCGACAGCACCTCGTGGTGCACCCGGGCCAGCTCGAGCATGCTGATCCCGCGCGCAAATGCCTCTCGACCGAGCTCGTAGCCCTGGTGGAGAGGCTCCTCCTCGCGTCGGGGGAGATAGCGCAGGAATGCCACCCGGTAGTTGCGAGCGAGCCTCTGCAGCGGATCGGTCATGGACGATGCTGATTCGCCACTGCCACGGTGTGTCCCGAAGCGTATTGACGCAGGTATTCCAGTCCCTCTTCCAGATCGAGCGCGGCATGAACATTCCCCGTGCTCATCCCCAGCCGAACCATGGCGAACGCCACATCAGGCTGGATGCCCACGACCACCGTGACCGCCCCGCGTAGTCGAGCCATCTCTGCGATGCTCCGCAGCGTGCGCGTGCCGAAGCTGTCCAGTACGTCGAGGGCGGCGACGTCGATCACCACGCCACGCGAACGATGCTGGCCGATCTGCTCGATCAGGTCCTGCTGGAAGCGAACCATCTGCGAGTCATCGAGGGCAGTGTGGATCGATGCGATCAGGAAAGGACCCTGTCGCATGATGGAGACGAGTGCGGGTTCACCAACCATCAGCCAGTCGATTCATCACGCCTCCTGACGTCGAAGCCAAGCAGGCGTTCAGCCTCTTCCAGACCCCCTTGGAGATCGCCGATCGTGTTCATCTTGCTCAGATCGACCCCGATCGTGACAAGTGTCTGAGCGATTTCCGGCGAAAGTCCCGTGATGATGACACTCGCCCCCATGAGTCTCGAGGCGTCGACGGTCTGCACGAGGTGATTGGCGACCTTTTCATCGACGTCAGGAGCCCCGGTGATGTCGATCACCACGACTTTGGCTCGGTGCGATCGAATGCCGTTCAACAGTTGCTCGGTCAGCTGCTGGGCCCGCTCGCTGTCCAGGACACCGATGATCGGAAGAATGAGCAGTTGCTCCCGCACCCGCAGCACGGGTGTCGACAACTCCTTGATGGAGTCCTGCTGTTGACGAATCACCCGCTCGCGCTCGTCGACGAAGCTCACCGCGACCGTGTTGGCGATCCGGTTGGCGGCCGGCTCATAGGCATCCAAGATTCGGTTGAGCAGTTCGAAATCCCGTTGGTACGTCTCGAAGAGGGATCGGGCGAGGACATCACGGAGCAACAGCACGATGCTGACGACCTCATGTGTCTCCACTCCACGGGGGATGATCCGCTCGGAGAGGTCGCGCGCGTAGTGCTGCAAGGCTTCCACGCTGCCTGTTTCGAGCACCTCGACGTAGTTGTCGTACACCGATCTGGTCTCAGCCGCTATCTCCTGCGGTGTCATGGCTGACAACAGGTTCGCGGCCTGGATGCGGCTTGCCCACTCCTCCCGTAGAGCGGCGCTGTGCTGGCGGAGGTGTTCGACGAGCTCGGGCAACAGATCGTCCCCTCGCGACCGGGTAGACGAGTTGTCACGCTCGGAGGTTGAGTCTTGCTCCATGATCATCCTTCCAACCACTTGGTCATCGTTACCGTGGTGCCGCGGCCTGGCTCGGACACGATGTTGAATTCATCCATGAGTCGCCTCGCGCCAGGAAGCCCTAACCCGAGTCCTTGATACGTGCTGTAGCCGTCGGCCAGCGCTTCCTCGACGTCGGCCATCCCGGGTCCGCAATCGCGTGCCACCACACGAAGCCCCACGCGAGGGTCGTCGATCTGCTCGATCAGGACCTCGCCCGAGTCAGCGAATCGGACGATGTTCCTCGAGATCTCCGAGACAGCCGTGGCAACGACGGTCAGGTCCGTCCCCACGAAACCGACCTTCGCGGCGACGTCTCGCGCGGCCTGACGAGCAGAGACGATGTCAGCGTCGGCCTTGACGGCCACGCGGACGGCGTCGTCACGTGGGCGGCCGCGACCGAGCAGAGGCTGACTCAGCTTGGCGCACAGATCACACTCCAGGAGGTGGCGACCTGCATCGACATCGCGCTGGCGACGACGATCGCCGCCGGAGAGCGCCAGCAGGACGGGACGACATCGTTCGCTCGTCGGCTCGACGTTCTCGTGAGCCAGGAGGTACTCGACCCGCAGCCGAGCCCGGCTGCGATTCAGCTGGGCAGCCACGGCTCCTGCCGTCGAGCCGAGCTGCTCCGCCAACGCGTACGTGTCCTGGCCCTCGACTTCGTGAGCGACGAGCATCTTCCTGTCCCGGTCGGACAGGTGCTGCAGCGCCGCGGCCACGGCCTCGCGCTCTTCGCTCTTCAGCACGTCGGTGTCGGGTGGTTCCGGGATCTCCACGTCGACGACGCGGTGCAGATTTCGTCGGTGCCGGTCCTGGTCCTTCCACATCGAGGCCACCACATGACGGGCAGTCACGATCGAGTAGGGCTCGAGCATGCCGGGCTCAACGCGGTCGGCCGCTGCCAACACACGCACCAAGGTCTCTTGGACGAGATCCTCCGCCGCCGAGCCGTCCCCCACCCGCGACCTGACGATCCGCCGGACGATCGGCAGAAGCGCGCTGATCTCAGATCGGTTCGCGGAACCGATCTGCGAGTCTTCGGATTCCACGCCCCGCACTATCGGACGGTACTGCCGAGTAGGGTGCGGCGCCACCGCGGCGGAGCCTGCTCAGCAACCAGTCTGCGCTGTCGACGAGGCGTCCAGGCGGACGCCTCGACTCGCTTCACATGACGTGAACCTTCACGCGTGACTCATCTGCTCCACGCCCCGACGGGCGATATCTCTGGCCGTCTACGGCCGAGTCAGCGCGACATGTCGGGCCCTCAATGCGAATCGCTTGGCGGTCCGATTCGTCATCCCGGTGCTGCCACGGCGTCGTCAAAGGTGCAACAGGGCTAGCTCTGTCGGTCCCACGAGTGAGGGGCTCGCGGGCCGACAGAGCACCGCCCACCGCTGGGTCAGGAGTCATCGACGAAGAGCAGGCGAAGCCTGCGTGGAGGAATCATGAGAACACCGAAATCAGTGACCGTCGTGTTGTCCGTCGTGCTCGGCGCTGCCGGCGCGGCGACCGTGGCCGTTCCGGCGGACGCAACAGCCCCGGTGATGTGCCAGGGTCGCGCGGCCACCATCGTGGGAACACCCGGTCCCGATGTCATCAACGGCACCAACGGGCGAGACATCATCGCCGCACGTGGAGGGGACGACATCGTTCGTGCCCGCGACGGGCGTGACCTTGTCTGTGGCGGCCGTGGTGACGACGTGATCCGCGGCGGTAACCAACGCGACCGACTGTACGGGAACACAGGCAGCGACACGCTGGCCGGCAATGACGAGCATGACTTCCTGAACGGCGGAGCCGGGTCTGACCTCTTGCTCGGCCAAGCGGGTGGCGACCGGATCGTGGGACGCGGGGCGGCCGATGTCGTGCGCGGCGGATCCGGGTTCGACTGGCTCTTCGGCAACTCCGGCCGTGACCGGATCGTGGGTGACACACAGGCAGACCACCTGTTCGGCGGAGACAATGCCGACCGGTTGAACGCTCGGGACAACGCCCCGAACGACGTCTCCCGAGGCGGTGCAGGACCCGACACCTGTGCCAGCGATCCCGGTGACAGCGAGTTCTCCTGCCTCTGAGAAGCACGACTCCACTCCAAGGACCGGGTCGGCCCTGGCGTGACCGCCTACCGCCGGGGCCGTCCCCAACCAATATCGACCTGTCAGAACCTGGTAGTGCCATGGCCCTACCAGGTTCTGACACGTCGGTAGGTTCGAGGCGTGCACGACACGAACCGGTGGACCCGGTGCGCCCGCGGACACCGGCACTGGGGCTCGCTGGGCGCTGCGGGGTTGCTGCTCGTGCGTCGTACGCCGTCGGACGTGGAGCTGCTGCTGCAGCACCGCGCCGACTGGGTCCATCACGGCGGCACCTGGTCGGTGCCCGGGGGAGCGATCCACACCGGCGAGACGCCCTGGCAGGCGGCGCTGCGTGAGGTGGCGGAGGAGACGGATCTCGACCTGTCGGCCGCCCACGAGATCGCTCGACACGTCGACGACCACGGCGGCTGGAGCTACACGACGATCGTCGCGACCGTGCACGTGCCTGTCGACCTGGCCCGGGTCACGATCGGGGAGCAGCAGGACCTGGCCTGGCTCGATCCCGCGACCGTCGACACGCTGCCGCTGCACCCCGGCTTCGGTGACAGCTGGCCGACCGTGCGGACGCTCCTGACCGCCGGTTGACCCGAAGGTCGGGGCCTCACCCCTGCTCGGCGAGCTCCTCGGGCGTGAGCGCTCGCAGCACACAGAACTCGTTGCCGTCGGGGTCGGCGAGCACGACCCAGGTGACGTCGTCACCCTGTCCGACATCGGCGTGGGTCGCCCCGAGCGCGAGGAGCCGGTCGACCTCGGCGCTCTGGTCGTCGGGCCGCAGGTCGATGTGCAGCCGGTTGATGCCGGACTTCTCCTCCGGCACCTTGAGGAACAAGATGTCGGGCGAGACGCCGTCCTCGGGACTGCCGGCCGGTGGCTCCAGCACCACCTCGTCCGGGGTGTCGTAGGTCTTCCGCCAGCCGATCGCCTGCTCCCAGAACACGGCGAGCCGCTGCGGGTCGGTGGAGTTCACACAGATGCATTGCCAACGCACGGTCATGGCGTCATCGAAGCAAAGCCCACCGACAGGCTGCACGTGGTTATTCGGTGGAGGGTTGCGGTGCGGCGGCCCTACCGTGAGGCGATGACCTCGAGCTACATCAAGTCCGTCACCGTCGACTGCGCGGACGCGATGGCTGTCGCGACGTTCTGGGCGGCCGCGCTCGGCTCCGACGTCGACGAGGACTCCACCCCCGACCGGGCGTTCGTCGAGGCGCCGGGCTGGGGCGGCCCCAACATGTGGTTCGTCCGGGTTCCCGAACCCAAGACCGCCAAGAACCGGATGCACTTCGACCTGCGCGCACCGGGATCCGTGGCCGACGAGGTCACCCGGCTCGCCGGCCTCGGGGCGACGGTGCAGGCCGAGCACGGCGACCTGGTCGTCATGCTCGACCCGGGCGGCAACGAGTTCTGCGTGGAGTAGGTCAGCCGACCACGACGGCCGTGAGCCAGGCTCCCGCCGCGAGCAGAGCCCCGGCCAGCTCGATCAGGATGGACAGCCCGACGGCGCCGAGGGCATGGCGCGTGGAGGGCCAGGCCAGCTGGTGACTCCCCAGGCGCTGCAGCTCGGCGGCGTACACACCGAGGGGGAAGCCGAGGAACAGGCCCACGACGGGGACGACGAAGAAGCCCACGATGCCCACGAGGCCGCCGACGACCAGGCTCGTGTTGGGGATGCCGGCCTGGCGGAGCCGTCGCCCGGGCACGACGTACTTCACGACCTGGGAGACCCCGATCGTCACGACCGCGACCGCGAGCACGGACCAGGCCGTCGCACTGCTCTCCGCGAACGCCCAGACGGCGATCGCGCCGAGGACGAGGAAGGCCCCCGGCAGCACGGGGACCAGAACGCCGACCAGCCCGACCGCGATGGCCACGCCGACCAGGAACGTCATGCGCCGAGGCTAGACGAGCCGCTGGGGCGTCGGTCGGCAGGCATCGGGCGAAGTACCGGACAAACATGGAATGCCCGACAAGACGGTGCGAGTCGTGGCAGGTCACGCCGTGGTGGACGGTGGCCGTGCACTCAGGAGCAACGACCTCGGAATTCTCGAGACCGGCGAACGCCACGTGGCTAGCATCTGCACCTATGACCACGCAGCGGGTCAGAAGTTCAGGCGTAACCCCTTCCTCGCTCCCGGGTTATCGCCACGAGGCCCTGCTCTATCGAGGTGCGGACGACTTCGTCACGCAGATCGCGGACTTCATCCACGACGGGCTGGTCGTCGACGCGCCGATCATGGTCGCGGTCGGTGCGGACAAGATCGCGATGCTGCGGGACGCGCTCGGGCCGGAGTCGCGTGCGGTCGAGTTCGTCGACATGGAGCTGCTCGGGCGCAACCCCGCACGGATCATCCCGGGCTGGCGTGAGTTCATCGACCGGCACGGCGAGAACGGACACCCGATCCGCGGCGTCGGTGAGCCGATCTGGCCCGGCCGCAGCGCGGCGGAGCTGGTCGAGTGCCAACGGCACGAGGCGCTGCTGGGACTCGCCGTGGACCCGACGACACCCTTCACGCTCATGTGCCCGTACGACGTCGACGGTCTTCCACCCGACGTGATCAGCGAGGCGATCCGCAGCCACCCGGCCCCGAACGCGGTGCACGCCGGCCCGGGAAGCACCGCGAGCCTGGAGACGCTGGCGACGGCCTTCCTGGACGCCCCGCTGCCCGAGCCCACCGCACCGGTCCGCGAGCTGGAGTTCACCGCTCATCACCTGTACGCCGTGCGGGAGCTGGTCAAGGAGAGCGCCCGCTCGGCCGCGCTGTCGGTCGACCAGGCCGACGACCTGGTCCTCGCGGTGAGCGAGCTGGCGACCAACAGCGTCGTGCACGCCGGCGGCGTCGGCACGTTCCGGGTCTGGATCGAGCCCGACCGGGTCGTCTGCGAGGTGCGCGACGAGGGCCATCTGGTGGAGCCCCTGGTCGGTCGGGTCGAGCCTGCTCTCGACGAGATCGGCAACCGTGGCATCTGGATGGTCAACCAGCTGTGTGACCTCGTGCAGATCCGCGTCTACCCCAGCGGGACCGTCATCCGCGCGCACGTGCGGACCCGCTGACCCCGGACACGACGAAGCGGCCACCCGGAGGTGGCCGCTTCGTGAGGTCGGGGGGCCGCGTCCCTGCGGCCCGGGAGGTCAGAGCTCGTCGTCAGGGGCGGTGCTCGGCGTCTCCGCGAGCTGACCCGAGCCGTCGTGGATCGCTGCGGCGACGGCCTGGAGCTTCTCGGCGTGCTCGCGCGCGTGGTGAGCGCAGAACAGCAGCTCGCCGCCGCTGGTCAGCTCGACCCGGACGTATGCCTGGGCTCCGCAGCGGTCACAGCGGTCCAACGCGGTGAACTGCGGGCTGGGTGCAACAGCTGTGGTCACGTGGGCCTTCCTTCATTCTCTGGGCGACTCACCGGGTTCAACCATTCAACCAGGGCGCTCATTCCCCGGTCGCACGGTCTCGCCGTGTGACGCCTGCCGCTTCCGACAGTCCTGCTGTGCTACTGGCTGCTACTCACTGTTAGGAGGGTGCCGCTGGGTGCTCGATACCCACTACGACGCATCGTGGACCTTCGACGTTGCCATCCGTGGGAGAAGTATCCAAATCGTGTCCGCGTGTCGCCGAACATGGTCCGAACGGTGGATACGCGCTGCCGGGTATCGTTCGAGGGGTATCCGGATGCCCTGCGCATGCCCCTGAACGAGGAGTTCCGTGCCCGCCCGAACCTCGACCGTCGACGCGTCGTACAACGCCCGTCACCTGCTCGTCCTCGAGGGTCTGGAAGCCGTCCGCAAGCGGCCCGGCATGTACATCGGGTCCACCGACACCCGCGGGCTCATGCAGTGTCTCTGGGAGATCATCGACAACGGCGTCGACGAGGCGCTGGCAGGGGTCTGCAAGCACGTCCGGGTGATCCTGCACCCGGACGGTTCGGCCGAGGTCCACGACGACGGCCGCGGCATCCCCGTCGACATCGAGCCGCGCACCGGTCTCTCGGGCGTCGAGGTGGTCTGCACCCGACTGCACGCGGGCGGCAAGTTCGGCGGAGGGTCGTACGTCGCCACGGGTGGCCTCCACGGCGTGGGCCTCTCGGTCGTCAACGCGCTCTCCTCGCGTCTCGACGTGGTCGTCGACCGCAGTCCCGCGACGTGGGCGATGTCCTTCCAGCGCGGCGCCCCGGGCGTCTTCGACGGCGACGGGCCGACGGCGACGTTCACCGAGAAGCACGGCAGCCTGACCAAGGTCGGCCGGGTGAAGAAGGGTGTCACTGGCACCCGCATCCGCTTCTGGCCCGACCGCCAGACGTTCACCAAGGACGCGGCCTACGCGTACGACGAGCTGGTCACGCGAGCGCGCCAGACGTCGTTCATCGTGCCGGGTCTGGAGATCACGATCCGCGACGAGCGTGGCGCAGAGCCGGTGGAGGAGACCTTCCGGCACGACGGCGGGATCGCGGAGTTCTGCGACTTCCTGGCGACCGACGAGAAGGTCACCGAGATCCTCCGGCTGCAGGGCGACGACCAGTTCACCGAGACCGTCCCGGTCCTCGACGACGCCGGCCACATGACCCCGCAGGACGTCGAGCGTGAGCTGGGTGTCGACGTCGCGCTGCGGTGGGGCAACGGCTACGACACCGAGGTCCGCTCCTTCGTCAACGTCATCGCGACCGGCAAGGGCGGCACGCACGTCGCCGGCTTCGAGCGAGCGCTGACCAAGACGTTCAACGACGTGGTCCGCAACACCCGCGGGCTGATGAAGGCCGGTGAGGCCGACCTGGTCAAGGACGACATCCTCGAAGGGCTGACCGCCGTCGTGACCGTGCGGTTGGCCGAGCCGCAGTTCGAGGGCCAGACCAAGGAGGTGCTCGGCACGCCCGCCGTGCAGCGCATCGTCAGCAAGGTCGTCTCGGCGCAGATGAAGACGTTCCTCACGTCCAACAAGAAGGCCGAGAAGCCGCAGGCGCGCGCCGTGCTGGAGAAGGTCGTCAACGCCGCCCGCACCCGCGTCGCGGCGCGTCAGCAGCGCGACACCCAGCGCCGCAAGAACGCCCTCGAGTCGAGTGCGCTGCCCGCCAAGCTCGCCGACTGCCGCAGCAACGACGTGGACCGCAGCGAGCTGTTCATCGTCGAGGGAGACTCCGCCCTCGGCACGGCCAAGCTGGCCCGCGACTCGGAGTACCAGGCGCTGCTGCCCATCCGCGGCAAGATCCTCAACACCCAGAAGAAGTCGGCCGGCGAGATGCTGCAGAACGCCGAGTGCGCCGCGATCATCCAGGTGGTCGGTGCGGGCAGCGGTCGCACCTTCGACCTCGAGCAGGCGCGCTACGGCAAGATCATCTTCATGGCCGACGCCGACACCGACGGCTCGCACATCCGGTGTCTGCTCACGACGTTGTTCCACAAGCACATGCACGGCCTGCTCACCGCCGGCCGGGTGTACGCCGCGGTGCCGCCGCTGCACCGGATCGAGCTGTCCAACCCGAAGAAGGGGATGGACAAGTACGTCTACACGTACTCCGACGACGAGCTGCAGCGCAAGCTGGCCGAGCTGAGCAAGAAGAGCGTCCGGTGGAAGGACCCGGTCCAGCGCTACAAGGGGCTTGGCGAGATGGACGCGCACCAGCTCGCGGAGACCACGATGGACCCGCGGCACCGCACCCTGCGCCGCATCACGATCGACGATGCCGACGGTGCGGAGCAGGTCTTCGAGCTGCTGATGGGCAACGACGTGGCGCCGCGCAAGGAGTTCATCGTCCAGGGCGCCTACGAGCTCGATCTCGAGGCCATCGACGCCTAGCAGGACCGGGCGGCTGACCAGATGACGTGGATTTGTCATATCCGCTCGAAACGCCAAAACCTCAAGCAAACAAGAACTGTGCGCGCTCGCTGGCACTTTGCAGATGTGCGCCGAGTGAACAGGGGGTTGCACTTTCGCCGATCAACGGCAGGATGAGTACACAACTCATCATGGGAGGCGCACCTATGGCAACGCCCTTACCCCCGCGACGGGGTGGTCCCCGTCGGCGGAGCTATCGCGCACTCGCACTCACCGCAATCCTGGCTTCGGTCTGCTCCCTGCTCGCTGCCTGCGGCAGCAGCGACTCCGGCACGACGACGCTGGTCTGGTACATCAACCCCGACGCCGGGGGCCAGGCAAAGGTCGCCGAGAACTGCAGCAAGGGCAAGCCGTACACGATCGAGACCCAGGTGCTTCCCCAGAACGCGAACGAGCAGCGTATCCAGCTGGCGAGGCGGCTCGCCGCCGAGGACTCCGGCATCGACCTGATGAGCCTCGACCCGCCCTTCACCGCCGAGTTCTCCGACGCCGGCTTCCTCGCAGACATCCCCTCCGACGTCCAGGACCAGCTCAAGCAGCAGTCCTTCCAGGGCGCCGTCGACGCCGCCACCTGGAACGACCAGCTCGTCGTCTTCCCGTTCTGGTCGAACACCCAGGTGCTCTGGTACCGCAAGTCCTTCGTCGACAAGGCCGGTCTCGACATGAGCCAGCCGGTCACGTGGGACCAGATCATCGACGCCGCCGACCAGAACGGCGGGACCGTCGCTGTCCAGGCGAACAAGTACGAGGGCTACGTCGTCTGGATCAACGCGCTGATCTCCGGTGCCGGTGGTGACATCGTCTCCGACACCGAGAAGGGCGCCGACGCTTCGATCGACGTCGACTCGCAGGCCGGCGACGACGCGGCAGCCGTGATCCAGAAGCTGTCTCACTCGACGGCGGCGCCGCCCGATCTCTCGGTCTCCAACGAAGGAACCGCCGCCGCGACGTTCGCGTCGGACAGTGGTGCCTTCATGGTGAACTGGACGTTCATCTACCACAACTACGACGCGACCGACCCTGACCTGGTCAAGGACATCGGCTACACGATGTATCCCGAGACGGTCCAGGGCCAGGATGCCCGCCCGCCCTACGGTGGCATCGGTATCGGCGTCAGCAAGTACTCCACGAAACAGAGCGAAGCCCTCGAGGCCGCGCAGTGCCTGGTCAGCCCGGACAATCAGGGAGAGAATGCCGTTCTCACCGGCAACATGCCCGCGAGCCCGGCCGGTTACGAGTACCCGGAGCTGAAGAAGCTCTACCCGGCGGACCTGCGCCAGCTGTTCCAGCAGAGCGTTGACGCCGCGGCCCCGCGGTCGGTGACGCCGTACTGGAGCGACATCTCCAGCGCCCTCCAGAGCACCTGGCATCCTTCGGCCTCGGTCAACCAGGACACGCCTTCGAACTCGGCTGACTTCATCGGTCAGGTCCTCGACGGAAAGGCATTGCTATGACGACCACGACGACGACTGCGGCGTCTAGCGCCGCGACGAAGCCGGGACGGGCGCACGACAGCGACCGGTTGAGGGGCGAGAACCGGCTCGGTTGGAAGCTCGTCGCCCCAGCCGTCATCTTGATGCTCCTGGTTACGGCATGGCCGATGCTCAAGGCGCTCTACGACTCGACCTTCCGGTATCGATTGACCGCGCCGGACGACAAGGAGTTCGTCGGACTCAGCAACTACGGCACGGTCCTGACGGACTCGCTGTTCTGGCAGGACACCTGGAACACCGTGATCATCATGGTCGTCACGGTCGCCGTCGAGCTCGTGATCGGGTTCGCGTTTGCCATGGTGATGCACCGCATCATCTTCGCCCGTGGTGTGATCCGGACGGCCATCCTGATCCCGTACGGCATCGTCACCGTGGTGTCGGCGTTCGCCTGGCAGTTCGCGTTCAGCATCAGCAACGGGTTCGTGAACGCCTGGTTCTCCTGGCTGCCCTGGGTCAGCGCCGACACCAACTGGTTCGGTTCCCACTGGCCGGCGATGTTCGCCATCATGATCGCGGAGATCTGGAAGACCACGCCGTTCATGGCGCTGCTGCTCCTGGCCGGCCTCTCGCAGATCTCCGAGGACATGCTCGAGGCGGCCAAGGTCGACGGCGCGACGGCCTGGCAGCGGCTCTACAAGGTGATCCTGCCGAACATGCGGGCGGCGATCATGGTGGCGGTGCTGTTCCGGGCGCTCGACGCGTTCCGCATCTTCGACAACATCTACATCATGACGAGGGGCGCACAGGACACCGAGTCCTCGTCGTTCCTCACCTACAGGCAGGTGATCGAGCAGTTCCAGCTCGGCCTGGGATCGGCACTGTCCGTGCTGCTGTTCCTGAGCGTGCTGCTGCTCGCATGGCTGATCGTGACGTTGTTCCGGGTCGACCTTGCGCAGGCAAGGGGTGATGTCTGATGAGACGCAAGGCTTCTGTCGGCACCTGGGTCGGATTCCTCGTCATCTTGGTCTGGTGCCTGTTGCCGGTGGCGTGGATCATCTCCCTGTCGTTCAAGACCCCGGCTGAGACCGCCGTCGGCAGCCCGCAGTTCCTGCCGAACGACCCGTCGTGGCAGAACTACCGCGACATCCTGGGCTTCGGCACCGTCACGCCGGGCCAGGAGAACACCCACAACGACTTCCTCGACTCACTGCGGAACTCGTTCGGGATCGCCATCATCGCCACAGTCCTCGCGGTCATCTTCGCGACGTTCGCGGCGTACGCGATCGCCCGGCTCGAGTTCAAAGGCAAGAAGCTGGTGCTGTCCCTCGCGCTGGCGATCGCCATGTTCCCGATGGTCGCGCTGGTCGGACCGCTCTTCGACATGTGGCGGACGCTCGGCCTGTTCAACACCTGGCCGGGGCTGATCATCCCGTACATGTCCTTCACCCTGCCGCTGGCGATCTGGACGCTGTCCGCGTTCTTCCGCGAGATCCCGTGGGAGATGGAACAGGCTGCGCAGGTGGACGGCGCCACCTCGTGGCAGGCGTTCCGCAAGGTGATCGTCCCGTTGGCGGCACCCGGCGTCTTCACGGCGGCGATCCTGACATTCTTCTTCGCGTGGAACGAGTTCGTGCTGGCCTTATCCCTGACGAGCACCACGAAGAGTCGCACCGTCCCGGCTCAGATGTCGTACTTCGTCGGGCCAGACCCGTTCAACCCGCCATACGGGCTCTTGGCCGCGGCTTCTCTCGTGGTCACGATCCCCGTGATCATCATTGTCCTGCTGTTCCAGCGCAAGATCGTCGCCGGACTGACGTCCGGCGCTGTGAAGGGGTGACGCCTGATGGCTGCCATCGAGATGAAGAGCATCGTCAAGGAGTACGGCGACGGCTTCGCGGCCGTCAACGACGTGACGATCGACGTTGCTGACGGGGAGTTCATGATCCTGGTCGGTCCGTCCGGCTGCGGGAAGTCCACGTTGCTGCGGATGATCGTCGGGCTGGAGGACATCACCAGCGGCGACATGATCATCGGTGGCGAGCGGGTCAACGACAAGGTTCCTCGGGACCGCAACCTGTCGATGGTGTTCCAGAACTACGCGCTCTATCCCCACCTGACGGTCTACGAGAACATCGCGTTCCCGCTGCGCCTCTCCAAGGAGTTCAGCGAGAAGCAGATCGACGAGAAGGTCCGGGACGCCAGCAAGACGCTCGAGCTCGACGAGCACCTCGACCGCAAACCGGGCAACCTGTCCGGTGGGCAGCGGCAACGGGTCGCCATGGGCCGGGCCATCGTGCGTGATGCCCAGGCGTTCCTCTTCGACGAGCCGTTGTCCAACCTGGACGCCAAGCTGCGCGGCCAGATGCGCACCGAGATCGCCCGGCTGCAGAGGCGGCTCGGAATCACCACGGTCTACGTCACGCACGACCAGACCGAGGCGATGACGTTGGGCGACCGAGTGGCGGTGCTGAAGCGTGGCCTGTTGCAGCAGCTTGCGACGCCGCGGGAGCTCTACGAGCACCCGATCAACCTGTTCGTGGCCGGCTTCATCGGATCGCCTCCGATGAACTTCATGCCGGCAACGGTCGAGGGTGACTCCGTCGAGCTGCCGTTCGGCAAGGTCAAGCTGCCTGCCGAGAAGGCTGAGCAGGCTCGTGGCAAGGGTCTGCTCATCGCCGGTGTGCGACCGGAGTATTTCGAGGACGCGTCCGTGATGGATGCTTCGGCGAAGGCTGGGGGCTCGACGTTCCGGGCCACTGTCGACGTGGTTGAGTGGCTCGGCAACGAGCAGTACGCCTACATCCCGTTCGAGGCGCCTCCGGAGGTGCAGGAGCAGCTCGCGCAGCTCAATCGTGACCTGGACGGTGAGTCGCTGCACACCCAGCTGGTCATCTCGCTCGACGCGGCGAGCCGGGTCAGGGAAGGCGAGGAGATCGAGCTCTACATCCACGCCGAGAAGATGCACCTGTTCGATCCGGCGACCGGTGAGAACCTGACCGTGCAGAAGGAGAAGGCAGGCACTCTCGGCCAGCACGCGATCGACGAGGAGTCGACGAAGACCACCTGACCCGGCGACGGGACCCAGGTACAGCTGAACCACAACTGAACATGCGGGTTCGCCCGCAACGATCACGTGGCCACCGGTCACGGCAGCCCCCTTTTACAACGGATCGTCCGGCACGTTCCTGCCGGTGGAAGGAGCAGCACTGTCATGGCCACAGTGACGTTCGACAAGGCGCAGCGCTGGTATCCCGGCTCCGACGTGCCCGCAGTCCCCGGTCTCTCGCTCGAGATCGAGGACGGGGAGTTCATGGTCCTGGTCGGCCCCTCCGGATGCGGCAAGTCCACGACCTTGCGCATGCTGGCCGGCCTGGAGGAGGTCAACTCCGGCTCGATCTACATCGGCGACCGCGACGTGACCAACATGCCGCCCAAGGACCGTGACATCGCCATGGTCTTCCAGAACTACGCGCTCTACCCGCACATGTCTGTCGCCGACAACATGGGGTTCGCGCTCAAGATGGCGAAGGTGCCGCCTGACAAACGGCGCGAGCGCGTCGAGAAAGCCGCGGAGCTGCTGGGCATGACGGAGTACCTCGACCGCAAGCCCAAGCAGCTGTCCGGTGGTCAGCGTCAGCGCGTGGCCATGGGCCGCGCGATCGTCCGCGAACCACAGGTCTTCTGCATGGACGAGCCGCTGTCGAACCTCGACGCCAAGATGCGCGTGCAGACCCGTACCGACATCGCCAAGCTGCAGTCCGACCTCGAGGTCACGACGGTGTACGTGACGCACGACCAGGTCGAGGCCATGACGATGGGGGACCGGGTCGCCGTGATGAAGCTGGGCGAGATCCAGCAGGTCGACACCCCGCTCAACCTCTACGACAAGCCGACCAACCTGTTCGTCGCCGGCTTCATCGGGTCGCCGCAGATGAACCTCCTCGAAGGCAAGGCGTCCGGCGGCGAGGCGCGGATCGGCGACTAC
Organism: uncultured Actinomycetota bacterium; assembly: GCA_963737725.1. GTDB lineage: Bacteria > Actinomycetota > Actinomycetes > Propionibacteriales > Nocardioidaceae > JANLYC01. Next base: position 1,220,389 of record CAVTTO010000007.1, on the reverse strand, counting down.
TCGGTGCCGGTCGACCCGGCGGCCGCGTCGAAGATGGACGGCGACATCACGGTGGGCGTGCGGCCCGAGGCGTGGCGGATCGTCAGCAAGGAGAGCGGCGGTCTCCCTGTCGACGTCACCGTGGTCGAGGAGCTGGGTGCGGACGGGTTCGTCTACGGCACGAGCGACGTCGCCGGCACCCCGCACAGCATCATCATCCGGGTCAGCGACCGGGACACGGTGCACAAGGGCGACACCCTGTATGTCACGACCGACCCGAAGCACGTGCACGTGTTCGACACCGAGAGCGGAGACCGTCTCTCCGACTGACCACGGATCCGCAGAATGGCGACGCTGACCGACATCTATCCGCTGTACGCGCTGCAGGTCACCGCGGGTGACCTGCAGCTGCGGGTGGTCCGCGACGACGACATCCCCGAGCTCGTCGCGCTGGCGCAGGACGGCATCCACGACCCGGCCGAGATGCCGTTCTTCTTTCCCTGGACCGATGCGCCGTCCGACGAGCTCCCGATCAACATGGCTCGGCACTACTGGAGCTCACGCGCGGCGAACACGCGCGACAAGTGGTCGCTGGAGTGCGCCGTACGACGCGACGGCGAGCTGCTCGGCGTGCAGGCGATCGACACCGAGCACTTCCTGGTGACCCGGACGGGGGAGACCGGGTCGTGGCTGGCCAGGCGCTTCCACGGTCAGGGGATCGGCACCCGGATGCGCACGGCGATGTGCATCCTCGCCTTCGACCACCTCGACTTCGAGGAGGTCACCTCGGGTGCCTTCGCAGACAACCCGGCCTCGCTCGGGGTGAGTCGCAAGGTCGGCTACCGCGACAACGGGGAGACCCGGCTCAAGCGCCGCGACGCCGATCGTGCCGTGCTGCGCCGGCTGGTGCTGCGGCCGGACGACCTGATCCGCGGTGACATGCGGATCGAGGTGGAGGGTCTGGCCGAGGTGCGGGCCTTCATCGGGCTCGACGGCTGAGACGACCCTCACACCACCGGCGGACCGCGTGTCTTGGACGCTGCGCACTCCATTGTGTATAAAGTCAGTAGAGTTACTTTCAAAACCTGACCGAGACACCGACTCTTTCCCCTGAAGGTCGAGGAGAAGCCATGACACAACCATCGCGCACCCGTACGGCTGGGCGCACCCGACGAGGGTGGAGGACGACCGCCGCTGCCATGCTGACCGCGGCGATGACCGCTGCCACCCTCGCCGGCTGCGGATCCGGAGGCGGCGATGCCGGCCCGAAGCTCGGCCTGGACGAGCCCCTTCCGCAGTCGGTGCCGCAGGACACCGTGCTCCGGATCGGCGACCCGACGACGCAGCGGGCGCTCGAGCTGTCAGGTGAGATCGACAAGCTGCCGTTCAAGGTCGAGTGGGCCAACATCAGCGGCGGACCGCAGACGCTCGAGGCCTTCCGCGCCGACGCACTCGACGTCGGGGCGGTCGCCGACATCCCGCCGCTGTTCGCCACCTGGACCGGCACCGACGTCAAGATCGTGGCGGCCCAGTTCCACAAGGACCCGGTCGACCACCCGATCTACCAGCTCGGCATCGCACCGGGCGTCGACGTGAAGGACGTCGAGGACCTCGCCGGCAAGTCGATCGCCTACAGCCCCGGACAGGCACAGGGCGCACTCGTGCTCCGGGTGCTCAAGGAGGCGGGCCTGACCAAGGACGACGTCGACCTGGTCGAGATGCCCAGCGTCGAGGACGCCTACGTCGACGCGCTCGGCAGCAAGCAGGTCGACGTGGCGCCGCTCGGCGGTGTGCTGCTCAAGACCTACCTGGCCAAGTACGGCAAGGACGGTGGCACCGCGATCCAGCACGGACTGCGCGACGACCAGTACGGACTCTACGTCCCGACGACGGTGCTCGAGGACGCGAACAAGGCGGCGGCTCTGCGCGAGTACGTGAAGTTCTGGGCGCGCGCCCAGGTCTGGATGCACGAGCACCCCGACGAGTGGATCAAGGGCTACTACGAGGAGACCGAGGGCCTGTCGGAGGACGACGGTCAGTACCTGGTCGACCAGGCCGGTGAGCTCGACATCCCCGGCTCGTGGTCCGACGTGATCGCTCGACACCAGGAGACGGCGGACCTGTTGTCCGAGGAGCAGGACCACCCGCACCTCGACGTCAAGGACATCTACGACATGCGGTACGAGCACGTCGCCGCGGACGCGATCAAGGGCGGTGGGGAGCAGTGACCGCAGTCGTCGAACGCCCCGTGCGGGCCGCCCCCGACGCGCGGACGGCCGACGTCCGGCCGCGACGGCGGCGACTCGGCCCGGGCCGTGCGATCCCGTTCGGCTGGCTGGTCGGCCCCGTCGTGCTGGTCGGACTGTGGTGCCTCGGCTCCGCCACCGGCATGCTCGACGAGCGCACGCTCTCGGCACCGTGGACCGTCGTCGAGACCGGCAAGCAGCTGATCGAGGACGGCAAGCTCCAGGAGAACATCCTGACGTCCCTGCACCGGGCGGCCCTCGGCCTGTTCTTCGGGACCGTGGCCGGCGTCGTCGTGGCCGTCCTGTCCGGCCTCTCCCGGGTCGGGGAGGCGTTGATCGACGGCCCCGTCCAGATCAAGCGGTCGATCCCGACGCTCGCGCTCATCCCGCTGCTCATCCTGTGGTTCGGGATCGGCGAGCAGATGAAGGTCATCACGATCGCGCTGGGCGTCTTCATCCCGGTGTACATCCACACCCACAACGGGCTGCGGACGATCGACGCGCGCTACGTCGAGCTGGCAGAGACCTCCGACGTCAGCCGCGGCGGCTTCCTGCGGCACGTCGTGCTGCCAGGTGCCATGCCGGGCTTCCTGCTCGGCATGCGGTTCGCCGTGACCGGCGCGCTGCTGGCGCTCGTCGTGGTCGAGCAGTTCAACGCGACCAGCGGTATCGGCTACATGATCACGCTGGCCAAGACCTACGGGCAGACGGACGTCATCGTCGTCGGCCTCGTCGTGTACGGCGCCCTGGGCCTGCTGGCCGACGGTGCCGTGCGACTCGTACAGAGGAGGGCGCTGTCATGGCGACGAACATTGGAGAGCTGACCCGACTGAACCGGGTCGACCCGGTGGAGGAGACTCCGGCGGTCCAGATCGCAGGGCTGCACCGCACCTTCGCGCCGATCAAGACCAAGGGCGGAGCGGGGGGAGTGCTGAAGAGCCTCGACCTCGACATCGCCCGCGGTGAGTTCGTCGCCCTGCTCGGACGCAGCGGCAGCGGCAAGAGCACGTTGCTGCGCGCGCTCGCGGGGCTCGACCGCGACGTCGCCGGCTGGGGGACGATCACCGTCCCCGACAAGGTGTCCGTCGTGTTCCAGGACTCGCGGCTGCTGCCGTGGCGTCGGCTGATCGACAACGTGACGCTGGGGCTGCGCGCCAAGGACGCCGAGGAGCGGGGGCGCGCCGCGCTCGCCGAGGTCGGGCTGGCCGGCCGCGAGCGGGCCTGGCCCAACGAGCTCTCCGGCGGCGAGCAGCAGCGGGCCGCGCTGGCCCGTTCGCTGGTGCGTGACCCGCAGCTGCTGCTGGCCGACGAGCCGTTCGGGGCGCTCGACGCGCTGACCCGGATCAAGATGCACAAGCTGCTCCAGCAGCTGTGCGAACGCCACCAGCCGACGGTGCTGCTCGTGACCCACGACGTGGACGAGGCCATCGTGCTCGCCGACCGGGTGATCGTGCTCGACGAGGGCCGGATCCAGGCCAGCATCGAGGTGGAGCTGGGCACCGAGCGCGCCCAGGCCGACCCCCGCTTCGCCGAGCTGCGCACGCGACTGCTGCGTCTGCTCGGTGTCGATGAACCCACGGCGCACCACGAGCGGCAGGAGGCGTCGGCATGAGCGGAGAACGACAGCTCCATCTCAACGCGTTCTTGATGAGCACGGGTCACCACGAGGCGTCGTGGCGACTGCCGGAGAGCGACCCGTTCACCAACACCGACGTCCGACACTTCGTCGGCTGGCGCAGATCGCCGAGCGCGGCACGATGGACTCCGTCTTCTTCGCCGACAGCCCGACGCTGTGGGGTGACATCGGACGTCGACCCTCCGGTGCGCTCGAGCCGACCGTGCTGCTGGCGGCGATGGCGATGTCGACCGAACGGATCGGTCTCATCGCCACGGCGTCGACGACGTACAACGAGCCGTTCAACCTGGCGCGCCGGTTCGCCTCGCTCGACCACATCTCCGGTGGTCGGGCCGGCTGGAACATCGTCACGACGGCCACGCTCGACGCCGCCCGCAACTTCAACCTCGACGAGCTGCCCGGCCACGCCGCCCGGTACCGCAGGGCCACGGAGTTCGTCGACGTCGTACGCCGGCTGTGGGACAGCTGGGACGACGACGCGGCGGTCGGCGACAAGGAGGCCGGTGTCTGGGGCGACGGGGACCGTGTCCGGACGATCGACCACGTGGGCGAGCACTTCGGCGTCCGCGGCCCGCTGAACCTGCCGCGGTGCCCACAAGGACAACCGGTGCTCGTCCAGGCCGGCTCCTCGGAGGACGGGAAGGAGTTCGCGGCGGACGTACGCCGAGGCGATCTTCACCGCCCAGCAGACGCTGGAGGACGCGCAGGCGTTCTACGCGGACATCAAGCAGCGAGCGGCCCGACACGGGCGCGACCCCGGTCTCGTCAAGGTCCTGCCGGGCATCGTCCCGGTCATCGGGAGCACGGAGGAAGAGGCGGCGCGGCTCGATGCCCGACTCGACGAGCTGATCGTCCCCGAGCACGCCCGCCGGCAGCTGGCGAAGACGCTCCGCATCGACCCGGACGAGCTCCCGCTCGACGAGCCACTGCCGGCACACCTGCCCGACGAGGACGAGATCGAGGGCGCCAAGAGCCGTTACACGCTGACCGTGACGCTCGCCCGCCGGGAGAACCTCACGGTGCGGCAGCTGATCGGCCGGCTCGGCGGAGGGCGGGGTCACCGCACGTTCCGCGGCACGCCTGAACAGGTGGCCGACACGATCCAGGCCTGGTTCCAGTCGGGAGCCGCGGACGGCTTCAACGTGATGCCGGCCGTGCTCCCCTCGGGACTCGAGGCGTTCGTCGACCACGTGGTCCCGATCCTGCGTGACCGGGGGCTGTTCCGTCGCGAGTACGCCGGAACCACCCTGCGCGACCACTACGGCCTGCAACGACCTGACCCGATCACCACGACCGATGTCGCACCGCAGGGCGCCGCTCAGCGCGTCCCGGTCGGTGCCTGAGGAGGGACCGCATGTCCAGCACACCGAGCAGACAGCTCAACCTGAACCTGTTCATCTACCCGGCCGGCCACCACGAGGCGGGCTGGCGCTACCGCGACTCGTCGCCGGATCGGATCCTCGACATCGGCTACTACCAGGAGCTGGCCAGACGCGCCGAGGCCGCGAAGATGGACGCGGTGTTCTTCGCCGACGGTCCGTCCCTGGCCGACAACATCCGCTACGCGTCCCGGTTCCGGCTCGAGCCGTTCACCTGGATGTCGGCGATCGCGGCGGTGACCACGCATCTCGGTGTCATCGGGACCGCTTCCACGACGTACTCCGAGCCCTACAACCTGGCGCGGCTGTTCGCCTCTCTGGACCACCTGAGCAAGGGACGCGCCGGCTGGAACATCGTGACCACGGGTGCGCCGAACACCGCCCAGAACTTCGGCCTCGACGAGCACCCGGTGCACGCCGAGCGCTACGACCGGGCCCGCGAGTTCGTCGACGTCGTGACGAAGCTGTGGGACAGCTGGGAGGACGACGCGCTCGTGGCGGACGCGGGGAGCGGACTGTTCGCCGAGACCGACAAGATCCACCCGATCGAGCACGTCGGCCGGCACTTCAGGGTCGGTGGACCGCTCAACACGCCGCGGACGCCGCAGGGACGTCCGGTGTACGTCCAGGCCGGGTCGTCCGAGGACGGCCGCTCGTTCGCCGCCCGCTACGCCGAGGCGATCTTCACCGCGCACCAGACCCTCGGGAACGCGCAGGAGTTCTACACCGACATCAAGCAGCAGGCGGCGGCGCTCGGGCGTGACCCCGACGGGGTGAAGGTGCTCCCGGGGATCAGCCCGTTCATCGGGTCGACGCAGCAGGAGGCGCAGGACCTGCACGACGAGTTCAGCGAGCTGATGCAGGTCGAGTACTCGCTGCAGCAGCTCAAGCGGATGACGGGCGTCGACCTGTCGGCGTACGACCTCTCCGACAAGTTCCCGCGTGAGCTGATCGACGCCAGCGGCGAGCGCGGCATCAGCAGCCGGTTCCAGGTCGTGCTCGACATCATCGAGCGTGAGGACCCGACCCTGCGCCAGCTCGTCAACACCATGACCGCCCGGGGACACCGGGTCGTCGTGGGCACGCCGGAGTACGTTGCAGATGAGATGCAGACCTGGTTCGAGTCCGGCGCTGCCGACGGCTTCAACGTGATGCCGCCGTGGCTCACCGGTGGCTTCGAGGTCTTCGCCGACGAGGTGCTGCCGATCCTGCGCCAGCGCGGACTCTTCCGCACCGACTACACCGGCACCACCCTGCGCGAGCACTACGGCCTCGCGCGACCCGACAGCCAGTACGCCGGCGAGCGCGTGTCCGACGCGATCGCCTGACCCGGTTTCGACAAGCTCAACCACCGAAGGAAGGACACACCATGACCTACCGCGACCTCGGCAGGACCGGCGTCAAGGTCAGCCCGCTGACGCTCGGCGCCATGATGTTCGGCGCCTGGGGAAACCCCGACCACGACGCGAGCATCGCGATCGTCCGTCGCGCCCTCGACTCCGGGATCAACGTCATCGACACCGCCGACGTCTACGCGCGCGGCGAGTCGGAGGAGATCGTCGGGAAGGCGATCAAGGGCCGCCGCGACGACATCGTGCTGGCCACCAAGTTCCACGGCGCGATGAGCGACGACGACCCCAACCGGCAGGGCAACTCACGCCGCTGGATCATCGCGGAGGTGGAGAACTCGCTGCGCCGGCTGCAGACCGACTGGATCGACCTCTACCAGGTGCACCGGCCCCGGCCGGAGATCGACATCGACGAGACCCTGGGCGCGCTGACCGACCTGGTCCGTCAGGGCAAGATCCGCTACATCGGCACGTCGACCTTCCTGCCCTCCCAGATCGTCGAGGCGCAGTGGGTGGCGGAGAGGCGTGGCCGCGAACGTCCGGTCACCGAGCAGCCGCCGTACTCGATCCTCGCTCGCGAGGTCGAGCGCGACGTGCTGCCGACAGCGCAGAAGTACGGCCTCGGCGTGCTGCCGTGGAGCCCGTTGGCGGGTGGCTGGCTGTCCGGCCGGTACCGCAAGGGCGAGGACGCGCCGCAGTCGAGCCGGATGCAGCGCCAGCCCGCTCGGCACGACCCGAACAGCCCCGAGAACGCCCGCAAGCTGGAAGCCGTCTACGCGCTGACCGACCTGGCCGACCAGGCCGGTATCTCGCTGATCCACCTGGCGCTCGGCTTCGTGCTCGAGCACCCGGCGATCTCGTCGGCGATCATCGGCCCGCGCACGATGGAGCAGCTGGAGTCGCAGCTCGGCGCCGAGAAGATCACCCTCCCGCCGGACGTGCTCGACCGGATCGACGAGATCGTCGCGCCCGGGACGACGCTGAACGAGGCCGACCGGGGCTACGCGCCGCCCGCCCTCACCGAGGCGTCGCGTCGACGCGGTGGCGGAGCAGGCTGACCGAGAGGACGGCGGCGATCACGGCCGCGACGGCGGCGCCCCAGAAGATCGCGTGCATCTGAGCGATGCCCGCCTCCTTGAGAGCGTTGACGTAGGCGTCGCAGACGCGCCCGGTGTCGCACACGTCGGAGATGCTCGGGCGATCGGCCTGCACCGCGTAGAAGCGGCGTAGGCCGATCGTCGTCAGGGCGGAGATGCCGACCAGCATCCCGACCATCCGGGCGACGACCAGCAGGGCGGACGCGATCCCGTGGGCGCTCTCCTTGGTCGCGGCGAGCAGCGCGGCGTTGACCGGGGCGATCGCGATCCCGAAGCCGAAGCCGCCGAGGATCAGCGGCGCGCTGGCGAGCACGTGGTCGAGGGAGTCCTTGTCCCACTGCGTCATCCAGACGAACGACGCAGCCGCGGCGACCATGCCGCACGCGGCAAGGACCCCGACGTCGTACCGCCTGGAGAGCCAGCCTCCGACGAGGGCACCGACCGGAAGCGCGGCGAGGAAGCGGACGAGCACGAGCGCGGCCCCGAGCTGGGAGTCGGGGTAGGTCGTCACGCGGGCGAAGATCGGGATGTCGACCAGGGCCGCGATCAGTGACGATCCCACGAAGAACGACACGACGATCGATCCCCATGCTGCTGTGCGGCTGAGCGCGGCGCGCGGGATGAGCGGCGCCGGCGCGACCCGCTGCCGCCAGACGAACAGCCCGGCCGCGACCGCGCTCCCGGCCAGGTAGTACGGACCGGCGGGCGAGAAGACCTGCACCTCGGGGTCGGCCGTCGCGAAGGCAAGCACGATGCCGGCCAGCGCCAGACCGAGGAGGGCGGCGCCGGGCAGGTCCGCCGACCGGGCCACCTCGCCGGTGGAACGAAGGTCGACCAGCGGACGCCGGGCCGTGAGCTCGCGAACGACGAACGCCACCGTGAGCACGAGGACCGCCATCGCCATCGGCGTGGTCCAGCGCGAGTCGCCGATGTAGGGGATGTAGGCCCGCCCGGTCGTCAGACCACTGGTGAGCCGCTCGGGAGCGATCAGGACCAGGGCCAGGGCGAGCACCGCGCCGGCCCCCAGCAGACCGCCCAGCCAGTCAGGATGGCCCGCAGGTCGCGGCCCGGACGTCCCGGTCTCGGCGGCCGAGTCGTGCACCTCGGCGGAGCTGTGTGAGAGGACGACGAGCGCTGCCGCGAGCACGAGCCCGACCGCGAAGTTGATCCAGAAGATCGTGTGCCAGGTGGAGACCGCCAGGACCAGGGCGCCGTACAGCGGGCCGACGACGCTCCCGAGCTCCTGGACCGCGCCGACGACCCCCAGCGGGAGGCCACGTCGCTCGACGGTCCAGATGTCGGCGACCAGGGCCAACGTCGCGGGGACCAGACCACCACCACCGACGCCCTGCAGGAAGCGCCCGACCACCATCGAGGTCAGGTCGTACTCCGCCGCGGTGACGAGCGATCCGATCGAGAAGACGACGAGGGAGCCGACCAGCACGGGCACCCGGCCCCGCAGGTCGGCGATCCGGCCGATCAGCGGGAGCATCGCGATGTATCCGAGCAGGAAGCCCGAGACGATCGGGGCGGCCCGCTGGAGCTCGTCGATGTTCAGGCCGACCGAGGCCATCATGTCCGGCAGAGCCAGGACGACGACGTAGGTGTCGGCCGCGGCGAACCCGACCGCGATCGCGGCGAGCACCAGCAGGGTGCGTGGAGCCAGGCCGGCTCGGCCGGCTTCCGGTGTCGTCGTCACGGTCTGTTCGCCGGCGAGGTCAGCTCAGGGAGCCTCGATCTCGACCGGTTCGGCGTCGAGGTCGAAGGTGAGCTGGTAGGTGACGTCGTCATAGCCGTCGTAGAACGGGCCGGTGACCGTCGCGCTGTCGAGCACGTTGTCGTCGGTCAGGGTGTAGGTGACGTCGAAGTCCTCGGTGCCCGCGGAGGGAAAGACACCCTGCACCGCTTCGGCGGGCAGCGTGCCGGTGATCTCGGTCAGCACGGTGTCTCCGTCACGCTTGGAGTCGCCCTCGGTCGCCCCTTGGGTCTCGGGCAGGAGCGAGGAGATCCCGGAGTCGGTGCTCATCAGGTCCGCCGGGTCCGGGGCTCCGTACTGGCCCGGGTCGAGCTCGGCGTACGGCGAGAAGGGCAGCTTCGCGTAGACCTTGCCGTCGACGGCGATGACGGGCGCGGTGATGTCGATCGCGGTCTGCACCTTGACCTCGCCGGTGAACGCCGGGTCGTGCGTGCCGGTGCCGCTCGCCGACAGCAGCCCGTCCAGGTCGTCGGGGAGACTCTCGGTGCTCAGCGTGAAGCCGATGTACTCCGCCTCGTCGAGGCTGGTCTTGGCGGCGGTCAGCCGGTCGGTGGGGGTCTCGTCCGACGACGTGTCGTCGCTGCCCTTGCAGCCGGTGAGGCCGACGGCGAGCAGGCCGGCGGCGACCGTGACCAGGATCCGGGACGTTCTACGCACAGGGACAGCCTGCCATGCGAGCGGGGCCATCAGCGGGGTGCGCCGGAGATGGCCAGGATGGGTTGGGCGGCCGGGGTGCCGGAGCCGTCGCGGCGACCGTGCTCCTCCGGGAGGTCGACCGGCGCCCCGCTGGACGCGGCTGCCTTGACCGGGGCGGGGCCGGCGTAGGCCACGAGGAGGACGTCCTCGCCCTTGAGGAACCGGTGGCAGCGGACGCCGCCGGTGCCCCGACCCTTGCCGGGGTACTCCGCGAACGACGTCACCTTCACCGTGCCTGCCTCGGTGCCCGGGAGAGCGTCCGACGATCCGGCGACGGTGACCACGAGGTTGTCGGCGTTCGCGTCGAGCGCGCCGAACCAGACCGCCCGGTGACCGGGCGCGACCCGGACGCCGGCGATGCCACCGCCGGAGCGTCCCTGCGGCCGTACGCCGGAGGCCGGGAAGTGCAGCAGCTGGGCGTCGGAGGTGACGAAGACGAGCTCGTCGTCGTCGCTGCGGAGCTCGAGCCCACCGACCACCTGGTCACCGTCGTCGAGCCGGATGACGTCCCAGGAGTCGCGGTTGCTGAGCACCTCGGGCTGGACGCGTTTGACGACTCCGCTGGAGGTGCCGAGGGCCAGTCCGAGCGAGTCCTCGGCGAGCGACGTCAGTGTCACGGCCCGCTCGCCCGGCTCGAGCGCGAGGAACTCGGTGATCGGGGCGCCTCCCTGCAGATGGGGCGCGTTCGCCGTCGGCGGCAGCGCCGGGAGGTCGAGCACGCCGAGCTTGATCAGCCGGCCTCGCGAGGTCACCACGCCGATGGTCCCGCGTGCGGTGGTGGCCGCGACCGCGGTGACCACGTCGTGCTTGGCCCGGGCACCGGCTGCTCCGAGCGGCTCGTCGTTGCTGCTGCGCGCGAGCAGCCCGCTGGACGACATCAGCACGAAGCACGGGTCGTCGGCGACCTCGAGCGGTACGGCCGACGTCACCGGGGCGCCGGCAGACTCCAGCAGCACGGTGCGGCGCGGGGTGCCGTAGGTCTTCGCGACCTCGGACGAGCTCGTCGCCGACCACCTTGCGGAGCAGGGCGTCGTCGTCGAGGATCGCGGTCAGCTCCTCGATGGTCCGCTCGAGCTCGCTCTTCTCCGACTCCAGCTCGATCGTCGAGTACCTGGTCAGTCGGCGCAACGGCATGTCGAGGATGTAGGTCGCCTGGATGTCGGAGAGCTCGAAGACGTCCATCAGCCGGCTCTTGGCCTGGGCCGCGTCGTCGCTGGACCGGATCAGCTGGATGACCTCGTCGATGTCGAGGATCGCGATGAGCAGACCCTCGACCAGGTGCAGGCGCTCCTGCGCCTTGGTGCGGCGGAAGATGCTCCGTCGGCGTACGACGTCGAGGCGATGGTCGAGGTAGACCTCGAGCATCTGCTTGAGACCCAGGGTGCGCGGCTGCCCGTCGACGAGGGCCACGGCGTTGATGCCGAACGAGTCCTCCATCGGCGTCTGGCGGTAGAGCTGGTCGAGCAGCGCCTCCGGGTGGAAGCCGTTCTTGACCTCGATGACCAGCTGCAGGCCCTTGTTGCGGTCGGTCAGGTCCTTGACGTCGGCGATGCCCTGCAGCTTCTTGGTCTGGACCAGCTGCTTGATCCGTTCGATCACCCGCTCGGGGCCCACGTTGTAGGGCAGCTCGGTGACCACGATGCCCTTGCGCCGCGGCGTGACGTTCTCGATCCGCACGCTGGCCCGCATCCGGAACGATCCTCTGCCGGACTCGTACGCCTCCCGGATCCCGTCCAGACCGACGATCTTGCCGCCGGTCGGCAGGTCGGGTCCGGGCACGAACCGCATCAGGTCGTCGATCGTCGCCTTCGGGTGGTTGATCAGGTGGCGCAGGGCCTGCACGACCTCGACCAGGTTGTGCGGAGCCAGGTTGGTCGCCATACCGACCGCGATCCCCGACGCGCCGTTGACGAGCAGGTTGGGGAAGGCCGCCGGCAGCACGATCGGCTCGAACTCGCGGCTGTCGTAGTTGGGCTTGAAGTCGACCGTGTCCTCGTCGATGCCCTGGGTCATCGCGGTGGCGGCCGGCGCCATCCGGCACTCGGAGTAACGCATCGCCGCGGGTGGGTCGTCGGGCGACCCGAAGTTGCCGTGGCCGTCGATGAGCGGCAGCCGCAGCGCCCAGGGCTGGACCATCCGGACCAGCGCGTCGTAGATCGCGCCGTCGCCGTGCGGGTGCAGCCGACCCATCACCTCACCGACGACGCGGGCGCTCTTGACGTGACCGCGGTCGGGACGCACGCCCATGTCGTGCATCGTGTAGAGGATGCGTCGCTGCACCGGCTTGAGCCCGTCGCGGGCGTCGGGCAGCGCGCGCGAGTAGATGACCGAGTAGGCGTACTCGAGATAGCTCGACCGCATCTCGTCACGGACGTCGACGTCGACGATGTGTTCCTCGAAGTCCTCGGGTGGAGCAGTGCTGGAACGACGGGCCATGGGCGGGCGGTTCTCCTGTGGTCGAGCGGGTGCCGTCATTCTCGCCTGTCCGGCGGTGGGCCGGTGGCAGCGACCCGCGCGGTGGACCGAGCGTAACCGCGGAGTCACCCAGTGCAGCGTTTTCCCTGCCCAGGTTGGGGGAACGGCGCGCCGCGCGCGCACTGCGCGGGTTGAGCCTGTCCGCGCTGCTACGTTCCGACTCGCGGGGGCACGTTCCACCGGCCGTGATCGAAGGGACTCAGCATGACCGGGTCGACGACGTCAGGTGTCGCCTTGGCTGTCGGCGTTGCCGGCCTCGTGTTCCTGCTGTTCGGTCTGGTGGTCGCGCGCACCTGGCAGCGGCTGCGCTTCGTCGCCGACCACGACGAGCTGACCCGGTTGCTCTCCCGGCCCGCGATCCTGCGCCATGCGTCCCACGCCCTGGCGCGTTGCCAGCACGACAACAGCGGCCGGATGGCGCTGCTGTTCGTCGACCTCGACGACTTCCAGCGGATCAACGACCAGTTCTCCCACCAGGTGGGAGACGAGGTGCTCAAGGTGGTCGCCGAAGCCATGGCCGCTGTCGCCGAGCCCGGTGACCTGGTCGGCCGGGTCGGCGGCGACGAGTTCGTGATCGTCCGCCCGCGCGTCCGCCGCCACACCGACGAGTGGGCCGACGAGGTGCGGCAGGCGATCTCCGACCGGATGGACATCGGCGGTACGCCGTTGCGGCTGACGGCGTCGGTGGGGCTCGTCATCGCCGACGGCTCGACCGGCGACGTGGCTCGTCTGCTGCGCGACGCCGACCTCGCGGTCCAGGACGCCAAGCGCGCAGGAGCGGACCGACTGAGCGTGTTCAGCACGGAGATGCGCGGGGAGGACGGCCGCCGCTACGAGCGCGTGGGTGAGGTGATGCAGGCCCTCGAGTCCGGACAGATCGAGACCTGGTTCCAGCCGGTGGTCAACCTCGAGACCGAGATGATCGCGGGGGCGGAGGCGCTGGTGCGCTGGCGTCATCCCGTCCGCGGAGTGGTGAGCCCCGACGACTTCCTGCCCGACATCGAGGCAGCCGGCTTCATGCCGCTGCTCACCCAGCGGGTGCTCGACTCCGCGTGCGAGTCGTTCGCCACGGGGCTTCCCGAGGACTACGACTGGATGGTCACGGTCAACCTCAGCAAGTCGGAGCTGTCGTCCAACGTCGTCGAGCACGTGCTCGGCGCGCTCGACCACTGGGGCCTCCCGGCACGGCGGCTGCGCCTCGAGATCGACGAGCGCACCGTCCCGGCGCCACCGATCGTGCAGATCCTGGAGCGGCTGGTCGACGCCGGGGTGCCGATCATCGTCGACGACTTCGGCACCGGTTGGTCGTCGTTCGGCCAGCTGCTGCGCATCTCGCCGACGTCGGTCAAGCTCGACCGCCAGCTGGTCGCATCGGTGTCGGCCAGCGAACGTGACCGCGGCGGACGAGTGCCACGCCAGGGGTTCGACTTCCCGAGCTCGCGGCGACACGTGGAGTGGAGCGCTGCCCGGGAGCGCGACGAGGCGATCGACCTGATCTCGGCGTTCAGCACCCTGGCCACCCGGCTCGACATGGATGTCGTGGCGGAGGGCATCGAGACGCCCATGCAGCGCGACCTGGTCCGGCGGCTCGGCTGCACGCTGGGCCAGGGCCACCTGTTCGCACCGGCGATGCCGTTCGACACGTTCATGAGCTGGGCCGCGGCCTACACCGGAGGGTTGGCCGCACGCCGCGCGCTCCCGGACGTCAGCGAGTACGGCCACGCCCGGCCGATCTCGCTCACCGGCCGTCGATCCGCCGGATAGGACACCGGATGGGCTCGACAGCGTTCCCAGAGCCGCGGCACGACGTCGCCGACCCGGCGCAGCTGTTCGTGCGCTACCTCGACTTCTTCCGAGGCAGCGTCGCGGACAAGCTCAGCGGGCTGTCGGACGCGCAGCTGCGGTCGGCCCCGCTGCCGTCCGGCTGGACCCTGCTCGAGATGGTCAAGCACCTCACCTTCATGGAGCAGCGCTGGATCGTGTGGGGGTTCCTCGGCGAGGCGGTCGCGGAGCCGTGGGGTGACCGTGACCTCGCGGCCCACCGGTGGGCCGTGCGTGACGACGAGACGGGCGAGCAGCTCGTCGCCCAGCTCATGGCGGTCGGGCGACGGACGACCGAGGTCCTCGGTGCTCATCGGCTCGACGAGCTGGCCTCCGACGCCGGGCGGTTCGGTGGGGACGCCGACACCCCGACGTTGTCCTGGATCTGCTTCCACGTGTTCCAGGAGTACGCCCGTCACCTCGGTCATGTCGACGTGGTGCGCGAGCTGCTCGACGGCAGCACGGGGGAATAGGGCTACTTCTTCAGGTCGGGGAAGTCGTCCTCGGTGTAGGCGTGGCTGCCGGGTGCGCCGCTCTCGATCGCGGTCTCCTCGTCGGCCTTGAGCTCCACCCGGCGGATCTTGCCGGAGATCGTCTTCGGCAGCGGGGCGAACTCGATCCGGCGGATTCGCTTGTACGGCGCCAGGTGCTCGCGCGCGTACTTCATGATGTCGAACGCCAGGTCCTTGCTCGGTTCCTGTCCGGGGACCAGCACGACGAACGCCTTCGGCACGGCCAGCCGGATCGGGTCGGGCGAGGGGACGACGGCTGCCTCGGCGACCGCCGGGTGCTCGATCAGCACGCTCTCGAGCTCGAACGGGCTGATCCGGTAGTCGCTCGCCTTGAAGACGTCGTCGGCGCGCCCGACGTAGGTGATGTAGCCGTCCTCGTCCATCGAGGCCACGTCACCGGTGTGGTAGAAGCCGTTGCGCATGGCCTCGTCCGTGCGGCTGGCGTCGTCGCGGTATCCCCGCATCAGGCCGAGCGGCCGGCGGGCCAGCTCCAGACAGATCTCACCGTCGGTCCCGACCTCACCGGTGACCGGCTCGACGAGCGAGACGACGTATCCCGGAAGGGCCCGGCCCATCGAGCCGAGCTTGAGCAGCTGGCCGGGGGAGTTGCCCACCTGGGCGGTGGTCTCCGTCTGACCGAAGCCGTCCCGCACGGTGAGTCCCCACGACTTCTGGATCTGCTCGATCACCTCGGGGTTGAGCGGCTCGCCGGCACCGACGGCCTCCCGGAGCGCGAGCGTGCGTGAGCCGAGGCCGGCCTGCGTGAGCATCCGCCAGACGGTGGGCGGCGCGCAGAAGGTCGTCACCGCGACCCGCTCCATCATGTCGAGCAGCCGGTCGGCGTCGAAGCGGGCGAAGTTGTAGATGACGATCGTCGCGCCGGCGTTCCAGGGCGCGAAGAAGCAGGACCAGGCGTGCTTGGCCCAGCCGGGCGAGGAGATGTTGAGGTGCAGGTCGCCCGGCTGCAAGCCGATCCAGTACATGGTGGACAGGTGCCCGAGCGGATATGACGTGTGGGTGTGCTCGACCAGCTTCGGCTGCGCCGTCGTCCCCGACGTGAAGTAGAGGAGCAGCGTGTCGTCGGCCGCGGTGTCGCCGCCGAGCAGCGGCTCGACGCCCTCCGCCACGCCGGCGTCGTACGAGAGCCAGCCGTCCGGGCCGTCCCCGACGGACACCTTGATCAGGTCGGCGGCCCCCTCGACGTCCGCGAACTTCCCGGTGTCGGCGGCACCGGCCACGACGGCGCGGACGTTGCCGCGGCTGATCCTGTCCTCGAGATCGCTGGCCGAGAGCAGGGTGGTCGCGGGGATCATCACGGCGCCGAGCCGGATGCAGGCCAGCATGGAGACCCACAGCGGGGCGACGTTGCCGAGCAGCAGCAGCACGCGGTCGCCGCGCTTGACGCCGTTGGCGTCCAGGTACGACGCCAGCCGTTGCGAGAGCTCCACGACCTCGCCGAACGTCAGCTTGGTCTCGCTGCCGTCCTCGTCGACGATCCACAAGGCCGTCGTCGACGGGTGCTCGGCCGCGAGCACGTCCACCCAGTCGGTGGCGTAGTTGAAGCGCTCGACGTTGGGCCAGACGAAGTCGCGGTAGGCCGTGTCGTAGTCCTCACGGTGGGCCTGGAGGAAGTCGCGGGCCTGGCGGAACGCCGCGGTCGCCCCCTCGGACGTCGTGATCTCGTCGTCTCCGGTCATGACGGAAGTCTCCCCGTGAAACGGACCTCCGTAAACCCGGCGTCCAGGGAGCACGAGGACGCGGTCGCAGGGGTCACCGGTCCGTCGCGCTCCGATAGATTGCCGGTGTGTCAGAGCCCTGGGACGCCGAGCCGGTGGAGTCGCAGTACCCCGCCCACTGGGAGGCGGACGTCCTGCTGCTGGACGGGGGCGCCGCGCGGCTGCGGCCGATCCGCCCGGACGACGGCGAGCGCCTGGTCGCGTTCTACGAACGGGTGTCGCCGGAGTCCAAGTACATGCGGTTCTTCGCGCCCTACCCGACGCTGAGCGCGCGAGACGTCGACCGGTTCGTCAACGTCGACTACCTGGACCGGGTGGCGTTCGTGGTGACCGTCGCCGACGAGATCATCGCGGTCGGGCGCTACGACAAGCTCGAGGACGCCGAGGCCGAGGTGGCGTTCCTCGTCGAGGACCGGCACCAGGGTCGCGGCCTCGCGCAGCTGCTGCTCGAGCACCTGGCGCAGGCCGGCCGGGAGCGTGGTTTCACCAAGTTCATCGCCGAGGTGCTCCCGGACAACGCCCGGATGATCCAGACGTTCCGCGACTTCGGCTACCACGTCGAGGGCGGCTACCAGGACGGTGTGCTCCGGCTCGTCTTCCCGATCGAGGCCACGGACACGTCGGTCGGCGTGATGCGCTCGCGCGAGCACCGGGCCGAGGCGCGTTCGATGGAGCGCTTCTTCGAGGCCGAGAGCGTGGCGATCATCGGGGCGAGCCGGCGCCAGGACACGATCGGCTCGTCGCTGGTGCGCAACCTGGTGCTCGGCGGCTACTCCGGACGGGTGTACGCCGTGAACCCGGCCGCGGACGCGGTGGCGGGCATGCCGGCGTACAAGAACGTGCAAGGACGTCCCGGACCGGGTCGACCTCGCCGTCGTCGCCGTCCCGGCCGACGCGGTCCACGAGGTGGTGCTCGACTGCGCCGCCAAGGGCGTGCACGGCCTGGTCGTGGTCTCGAGCGGCTTCGCCGAGACCGGGCACGAGGGACGCCAGCGGCAGCGGCAGCTGGTGGCGCTGGCCCGGTCGTACGGGCTGCGGCTGGTCGGACCGAACTGTCTCGGGGTGATCAACACCGCCTCCGACGTCTCGCTCAACGCGTCGCTGTCGCCGGTGATGCCGCCACGCGGCCGGGTCGGCTTCTTCTGCCAGTCCGGTGCGCTGGGGGTGGCGATCCTGGAGACGGTCGCACGCCGCGGGCTCGGCCTCTCGACGTTCGTGAGTGCCGGCAACCGCGCCGACGTGTCGGGCAACGACCTGCTCCAGTACTGGCAGGAGGACGACGCGACCGAGGTCGTGCTGCTCTACCTGGAGTCGATCGGCAACCCGCGCAAGTTCTCCCGGATCGCCCGCCGGGTCGGCCGGGACAAGCCCGTCGTCGCGGTGAAGTCCGGCCGGGCCACCCAGGGTGTGCCGGTCGGGCACGCGGTTCGGACGACGGTGGCGCCGCAGGCCGCGGTCGACGCGATGTTCCGTCAGGCCGGGGTGATCCAGGTGGAGACGCTCGACGAGATGTTCGACGTGGCTCAGCTGCTGGCGCACCAGCCGCTTGCCGATGGGGCCGCGGGTCGCCGTGGTCGGGAACTCCGACGCCCTCGGGCTGCTGGCCGCCGACGCGGCGGCGGCGTCGGGCCTCCTGGTCGAGCGGGCGATCTCGCTGAGCTCCGAGGCCAGCGCAGAGGACTTCGAACGCGCTCTGGACGCGGCGATCGACGACCCCGCCGTCGACGCGGTGATCGCCGTCTTCATCCCGGTGCTGCACACGTCGGGCGAGCAGGTCGCGCAGGTGCTGGCCGCGGTCGGCGAGCAGTCGGACAAGCCGCTGGTCTCGACCTTCCTCGGCAGCGAGGGCGTGCCCGAGCTGCTGCGCGTTCCCGACCTCGAAGGAGCGGCCGGTCGCGGGTCGGTCCCGTCGTACCCGGCTCCCGAGGCTGCGGTCCGGGCGCTGGCCCGGGTCGTCACGTACGGACAGTGGTCGAGCCGACCGCAGGGTGCGGTGCCGGTGTACGACGACATCCGCCAGGCCGCGGCGCGCCAGGTCGTGACGAGGCTGCTGCGGGAGCATCCCGAGGGCTGCGACCTCGACGACGAGCGGTTGGCCGAGCTGCTCGGCCACTACGGAGTCACGGTCGAGCCGCTGTCGCGGGTGACGTCGCTGGACCAGGCGATCGACGCCGCCGAGCGGCTACGGCTGGGACGTCGTGCTGAAGGCGACCGCCGACCATCTCCGGCAGCGGCCCGACCTGGCGCACGTCTGGCGCAACATCGACGACGTCGAGGACATGAAGGCGGCCTGGGACAACCTCAACGGGCTGATCGACGAGCCGGACAAGGCCGACTTCGTCGTGCAGCCGATGGCAGCGCCGGGGATCCCGATCTCGATCGGCGTGCTCGAGGACTATCTCTTCGGGCCGATCGTGTCCTTCGGCATGGCCGGGACGCCGTCGGAGCTGCTCGGCGACGTCTCCTACCGGATCCCGCCGCTGACCGACGCCGACGCCGCCGACCTCGTGCGCGACGTCCGGGCCGCCCCGCTGTTCTTCGGCTACCGCGGCTCGGAGGCGATCGACGTGCCCGCGGTGGAGGAGCTGATCCATCGGGTCGCGCAGCTCAAGGACGGGATCCCCGAGGTGCAGGCGCTCGACCTGAGCCTGGTGCTGGCGGGGGCGGAGGGGGCGAAGGTGCTGCGGGCCTCCGGTCGGGTGGCGCCGGTGGCGGACGCTCGCAGCGACTGGTTCACCCGCCGGATGACCGGTCCGACCAGCGTCGACGACACGCTCATCCACGGCATCCGCCCCGTCCCCGGGTGACCCCCCCGCCCGAGTTGCCAGGTTTTGCGCCCCGAGTCGCCAGGTTTGCGAGTCCCCAGCCTGTGGCACGCACGAGGCTTCCTGAGGGCGCCTCGTGCAAGGATGTGGACATGCGTGAGTCCGTCGTGGCCGACCAGGCCGCCGACCGGTCCGCCGACCTGCGCGCGGCGATCGACCGGGTCGGCTACTACCCGGCCGTCGTCGCCGACGCGGTCGAGTCGGCCCTCGGCGGGGAGTCGGTCATCAGCTACGTCATCCACCACGAGCCGACGTTCGACCACGACGAGGTCCGCCGGCACGTGACCGTGCTGGTGCTGACCCCGAGTCGCGTGCTGGTGGCCCACACCGACGAGCACCCGCCGGACGACCTGCTCCCCGCGCCGTACGCCTCCACGTCGACCGAGGCGGTCCCGCTCGACCAGGTCGGCAGCGTCGCCGTGACCCGGATGGTCGCCAACCCGGCCGGCGAGTCCGAGACCGGCGCCACCGACGTCAGCGAAGCCGTGCTGACGGTGGGGTGGGGTGCCGTACGCCGGGTCGACCTGGAGCCCGCGACGTGCAGCGACCCCGACTGCGTCGCCGACCACGGCTACACCGGCACGCTGGCGGCCGAGGACTTCGCCCTGCGGATCAGCTCGAGCGCCGACGGCCAGGAGGCGGTCGACCGCCTGCTCGACTTCGCCAAGGCGCTCAGCGCCGCCACCGTCAGGTCCTGAGTGGCCGGGGGGCCGGGCGAGGCGTTCGCGACGACGCTGCCGCGATACGGCTCGGGGTCCCTGGCAGAGCTGCTGCCGTCCGCGATCGCCGCGGTCGGCGGACCCGGCTGGGACAACGTGCTCGGCCTGCCCCCGATGGACTCGTGCGTGGTGTTCCTCGTCGACGGCCTGGGCGACCGGTTGCTCCGCGCCCACGCCGACGAGGCGCCCTACCTCGCCGGCCTGCTCGGCGGCACGCTGACCTCCGGGGTGCCGTCCACCACCGCGACCAGCCTGACCAGCCTCGGCACCGGCCTGCCCCCGGGAGCGCACGGTGTCGTCGGCTTCACGTCCCGGATCCCCGGCACCGACCGGCTGCTCGAGGCACTGCGCTGGGACAAGAACATCGACCCTCGCGTCTGGCAGAGCCACGACACGGCGTTCGCGCGGGCGCGCGAGTCCGGCGTCGAGGCGACGGTGGTCAGCAAGCGGATGTTCCAGGGCACCGGACTGACCGAGGCGAGCCAGCGCGGCGCGGTGTACGTCGGCGCCGACACCGTCGGTGAGCGGATCTCCGGCGCCGTTCGGTCCGCCACCGAGAGCAAGTCGATCACGTACCTGTACGAAGGTGAGCTCGACGCGACCGGTCACCGCCGCGGCTGCGGGTCGTGGGCCTGGAAGCACCAGCTGGCCATGATCGACAGCTTCGCGGCTCGGTTGCGTGAGGCGCTGCCCGAACGCACCGGCCTGATCGTCACCGGCGACCACGGCATGGTCGACGTCAACGAGAACCATCGCATCGACGTCGACGAGGAGCCCGAGCTGATGCGTGGGGTCAGCCTGTTCGGCGGCGAGGCCCGCTTCCGACACCTCTACTGCGACAACGGTGTCGTCGACGACGTGGCCGCCCGCTGGGCCGAGCGACTCGGTGACGACGGCATCGTGCTGACCCGCGACCGCGCCATCGACGAGGGATGGTTCGGCGAGGTGGCGTCCGAGGTCCGGTTGCGCCTCGGTGACGTGATGGTCGCCAGCATCGGTGACCGCGCAGTCGTCTCGACCAGCCGCTTCCCGTACGAAGCGACGCTCGTCGGCCTGCACGGCTCCCTCACCGACGAGGAGATGCTGGTGCCGCTCCTCGTCGACGTCTCAGCCTGACCGCTGCCCCGCGAGCCAGTCGGCGACCGTCGCACCGAACCGTTCACGCTCGTCGGTGATCAGCGAGTGCGTCGCGCCGGGAACGAACCTCACGTCCGCGTCGGGGATCGCCGCCCGGAAACGTTCGGCGCCCTCCTCGTTCAACACCCGCGCCTGCTCCGGCTCGGTCGCCAGGAGGAGCAGAGTCGGTATGCCGTTCGAGGCGATCACCGGCCAGGTGCGGCTCTGCTTCGCCCGCGTGAGGTGGTACAGCGCGGGTCCTCGCGCGATGCCGGGCGTCGCCGAGACCAGTCCGCCGTCCTCGTCCTCCACCATGCCCTCGAGGAAGGCGTCGACCAGGACGTCGTCCACGTCGACATCGATCAGCGCCGCCACGGCGGCTCGGTCCGGGAGGCGCAGCCGCTGGTGCTCGCTCTGCTCGACCAGGTCGGCCAGCGACGCGTCGAGGTCGGCGCCCGGCGCCGTCGCGTAGTCGAGGTGGCCGCTGTCCACGAGCACCAGCGCCTCGACGCGACCCGGTTCTCGCGCGGCGGCGTGACAGGCGATCGCACCGCCCCAGCTGTGGCCGACCAGGACGAGCCGGTCCCAGCCGAGCTGGTCGGCGAGCGCCCAGGTCATCGCGGCCATCGGTTCCACGTCATACGCATCGGAGTCGTCGAGCGGCGCCGACCCGCCGAAGCCGGGCAGGTCCGGTGCCGCGATGTCGTACCCCGCCTCGACCAGAGGCTCGGCGCCGAGCCCGAAGAAGGCTGCCGACGAGGCCGGCCCGAGGGAGTGCAGGAAGAGGAGTGGACGACCGGCGGTGCCCCATCGGCGTACGTGCAGCGACCGGGCCGCGACCGCCGGATCGCTCGCCCCGACGCTCATCAGGGGCAATCCGCGAAGAGGCACTGACGCATGGTCGGAGCCTAGCCCGACACGGGTCCGGGCGGGAGCACCCGAGATGGCATGATGCGCACCGTGGCGGAGCTTCAGCTGTTCACCGGGACCATGGACTCGGGCAAGTCGACCCTCGCGCTCCAGACCAACCACAACCACGCGGCCCGCGGTCGCGTCGGCCGGATCTTCACCAGCCACGACCGGGCGGGCGAGGCCACCCTGTCGTCGCGGCTCGGCCTCAGCGTCGAGGCCGTCGAGGTGACCGACGACTTCCACTTCTGGCGGTACGTCGTCGACGAGCTCACCAGCGGGAGCCGGATCGACTACCTGATCTGCGACGAGGCCCAGTTCTACACCCGCGCCCAGATCGACCAGCTGGCCAAGGTGGTCGACGACCTGCAGATCGACGTGTTCGCGTTCGGGATCCTGACCGACTTCCGGACCGAGATGTTCCCCGGATCGGCCCGGCTGGTCGAGCTGGCCGACCGGGTGCACGCCCTCCAGGTCGAGGCCCTGTGCTGGTGCGGCCAGCGGGCCACCCACAACGCCCGCACCGAGAACGGCGAGATGGTCGTCGAGGGCGAGGTCATCGTCGTGGGCGACGTGGAGTCGCCGGACCGGCCGGCGCCCGATGTCGGCTATGAGGTGCTCTGCCGGCTGCACCATCGCCGACGTATGACGGCGGCCCGCGCCAAGGCCGCCGCCCTCTCGCCCGACGTCCTCCCGTTCGGCTAGGTCCTTGCCCGGCGCGGTTTGCCAGACTGCGGGGATGAGCGTCACTGATCTCGGTCGACGACCTGGCCGGGCTGCTGGCTGCTGACGAGCCCGTGGTGCTGCTCGACATCCGCTGGACGTTGGGCGGTCCCTCGATGCGCAGCGTCTACGAGACCGGCCACGTCCCCGGTGCGGTCTTCGTCGACCTCGACACCGAGCTCGCGGCGCCGCCCGGTGGAGAGCACGGCCGCCATCCACTCCCTGACACCGCCGACTTCGAGGCGGCCATGCGCCGGGCCGGCGTGGGCCAGGGGAGTCGCGTGGTCTGTTACGACGCGTCCGACGCCACCGCGGCCGCGCGTGCCTGGTGGTTGCTGCGCTTCCACGGACACCCGTCCGACCGGGTGGCGGTGCTCGACGGCGGGTTCGCCGCCTGGGTCGAGGCAGGCAACCCGGTCGACGGTGGTGCCGTGGAGGCTCCGCCGGGCGACTTCGTCGCCGCACCGGGTCACCTCCCTCTCGTCGACGCCGATGCCGCCGCCTCGACCGCCCGGGAGGGTGTCCTGCTCGACGCCCGCACCGAGATCCGCTACCGCGGCGAGCAGGAACCGGTGGACCCCGTCGCCGGCCACGTCCCCGGGGCGGTGTCCGCCCCGACGACCGGCAACGTCGACGGCACCGGCCACTTCCTGTCGGCCGACGAGCTGCGCGAGCGGTTCGCGGGAATCGTCACCGGAGGCGGCCCGGTGGCGTCGTACTGCGGTAGCGGCGTGCACGCGACCCACCAGGTGCTCGCGCTCGAGCTCGCCGGGATCGAGGCGGCGCTGTACGCCGACTCGTGGAGCGGGTGGATCACCGACCCGACCCGGCCCGTGGCGACCGGCGCCGAGCCCGGCTGAGGCGCCAGGCGCTGCCGACTACGGTGAGTGGTGGATACGTCACTCATCCGTTCGGCCGACGCTGACCCGACATCCCACCATCGGCGGTTCGGCTGCCTCATCATGAGGGGCGTGAGCCCTGAGTACCTCAAGGACAAGACGTTCTCGCTGCCCGGCCGCGGGTTCCTGGCGACCGTCTTCGCACTGCTCGCGGCCCTGGGCGCCGTGGGTGCCTGGCTGCTCGTCGCGTACGAGTGGCGGGTCGGTTGTGAAGGAGTCGGCGGCCGGGTCGCGCCGGCGTCGGGATCGCGCCAGGCGTTCCGCTGCGCGGACCTCGGCCAGCGCGACGCGCGCTACTTCTTCGCGGTGCTGTCCATCATCGGCGTGATCCTCGTCGGCTTCGCGGCCCGGCGCTGGATGTTCGGCAAGCTCTCGAACGCCCTCATGGTCGCGGTCGTCATCGTCCCGATCGCCCTGCCGTACGTCGGCTACCTCGTGGTCACCCGCCCCTCGGACGAGTGCGACAAGCTCGGTCAGGCCGACATGAAGGCGGCCGTGACCACCTGGAAGGACGACGGCAAGAAGGGCCCGCGTCCGGACTTCTGCAACCGCGTCTGACGGTCCGTCAGCCGTCCTTGCGCTTGCCGAGCATGATCTCGTCCCAGCTCGGGACGCTCGCGCGACGGCCGGCGCGGCGCTTGCGCTCCGGCGTCGGCTCGGTCTCCGGCTCGCGCGGTCCGCTGTCGACCGCCGTCTCGTCCGCGGCGGAGTCAGGCTCCTGCTTGGCCTCGAGCTCGGCCTCGACCGGCGCATCGGGCACCTCGTCGGCGGCCTCGTCGGCCGACCCGTCGTCGGTGTCGGTCGCGGCCGAGAAGTCTTCCGCGACTTCCTCGGCGGTGTCGGCGCGGTTGACGGCGCGCACCACGGCGGTCAGGTCGTCGCTGTCGTCGGCCAGCGAGAGCAGGTCGTCGGACTCCATCTCGCCGGCGTCAGCCGCACGCTCGGCGTCGGGGACGGCCGCCAGCCGGCGGTCGCCGGGCCGAGCCGTCTCACGGGGCTGCGGACCCTTGCTGGTGGACTGCTTCTCGCCGGTCAGCCACTTGGCCTCGTCGTCCTCGGCGATCGAGTAGCGGCCCATCGAGTCGAACACGAACAGGGCCTCGCGCTCCCGCTCGCCGGACAGGTAGGTGACGCCGATCGACCAGCGGCCGTCGTCGCGCCGCCAGGCGTCCCAGCTGGCCGACCCGGGGTCGACGCTGCGGCCACGCAGCCGCTCGGCGACGACGTCGGTGAGGCGACGAGCCGGACCGTCGACGTTCTTGCGCCGGACGTGGCTGCGCCGGGCGAGCTCGGCGACGTGCTCACGCTCGGCCAGGACCGGGACGCAGTACGGCATGATCTTGTCGACGGAGACCTGGGCGAGGCTCGCCACGGCCTCAGGCGTCTCGCCGGACCGGATCCGGGCCTGTATGTCGCGCGGGCGAAGGGCGCTGTCCATCTCGATCTCCAACTGGCCGAGCCGCGCACGATCGCCCCGGAGGGCCGCACGAAGCCTGTCGTCTGCGGGCGAGGCGAACTCTGCTCCCGAGTCGTCGACGAAGACGACCTGGTGGCCGTCCGCGCTCAACCCCACGAGCTTGAGCTTGCGCATGCTTTGCCCTTCCCGCACTGCGCCTCGCTCCTTCCCCAGAGCCAGGCTTGACCTAGTGTCCATCGCCCGGACGCGGAAACCTGGGTCAACGCGCCGCTGTCTCGACCATTCCCGAGCCTATTCCACTCCGCCAGCCCGTCGACCAGGCGATCGCGGCGGCGATCAGGCCGCTCACGACCGGTACCCAGTACGCCGTCGAGGGCCCGTGGGTGTCGATGATCTGCCCGGCGATCGCCGCTCCCGGGCGCCAGACCGACCGCGATGCCGGTCGACAGCCAGGTCATCCCCTCGGTGAGCCGAGCCGCGGGCACCTCGGCCTCGATCAGGGACACGGTCGCCACCAGGGTCGGGCTGATCGCGAAGCCGCCGACGAACAAGTTGACGGCCAGCACCCACAGGTTCGGGATCAGGGGCAGCGGCGACATGGCCAGCGCCAGGCCGAGGGTGCCCCACCGGAACCGGACGCGCGGCGTGGCCCGCACCGACACCAGCCCGGTGATGAGTCCCGAGATGAGGCTGCCGCTGGCCCAGGTGGCCAGCAGCACGCCGACCAGCCCACCGTGGCCCTCGTCCTTGGCGAACGCGACCGTGACGACCTCGGTCGACCCGAACAGTGAGCCGAGCGCGGCCGAGACCAGCACGATGACGACCAGGAAGCGCCACCCGATGGCCTCGGTGGAGCTCGAGCGCACGGTGGTCGGTGGCTCGGTCGACCGCAGGCTCGCGAAGGCCAGGCCTCCGACCACGGCGAAGGCGATGATCGCCGCCACGCCCACCACCGGCGCGAACTGGGTGGCGAGCACGGTGACCAGGATCGGACCGACCATGAAGATCGACTCGTCGACCACCGCCTCGAACGAGTACGCCGTGTGCAGGCTGCCGCTGTCCTTGATGGCGTGCGCCCACCGGGCTCGGACGCAGGAGCCGATCGGTGGGTAGCTGGCACCGGCGAGCACGGCCAGCACGTGCGGGACCGGTGTCGGCGCTCCTTCCTTGACGGCCAGCGAGCATCGCGGCCAGCCCGGTGCCGTAGACGACCGTCGCGATCGGAATGATGCGGCCCTGGCCGAGTCGGTCGATCACCCGGGCGAGCAGCGGCGCGGCGACACCTTCGCCGATGATGAACGCGGCCGAGACCGCACCGGCCTGACCGTACGAGCCCGTCTCTCCGACGACGAGCAGCACGATGCCGAGCGTGGCCATCGAGATGGGCAGCCGGGCGATGAAGCCGGTCGAGGTGAAGGCCACCGCGCCGGGGGTCGACAAGACCCTCCGGTACGGCGTGAGCATCCCCGCACTCTAGGGCGTGGTTCCGACCGTGAGGACGGGTGGCAGGATCGGCGCTCATGTCTGGCTCCTCGTCGGTCGCGCCGTACGACGCGCTGCTTCTCGTGTCCTTCGGCGGTCCCGAGAAGCCGCAGGACGTCGTCCCGTTCCTGGAGAACGTCACCCGCGGTCGCGGAATCCCGCGTGAGCGGCTCGAAGAGGTCGGTGAGCACTACTTCCGCCTCGGCGGCCGGAGCCCGATCAACGACCAGTGCCGCGACCTGGTCCGGGCGATCGAGGCGGACTTCGCCGAGCACGGCCTCGAGGTCCCGGTCTACTGGGGCAACCGCAACTGGGACCCCTACCTGGCCGACACCCTCGCCCGGATGCGCGCGGACGGCGTACGCCGGGCGGCCTGCTTCGTGACGAGCGCCTATGCGTCGTACTCCGGCTGCCGGCAGTACCGCGAGAACCTGTACGACGCCGTCGAGGTGACCGCCTCCGCGCCGCGTCTGGACAAGCTGCGGCACTACTTCAACCACCCCGGCTTCGTCACGGCCTTCGCCGAGACGACGCTCCAGGCGCTGAGTGAGCTCCCCGAGTCGCAGCGAGACCAGGCACCGCTCGTCTTCGTGACGCACTCGATCCCGACCGCGATGGCCGCGACCTCCGGTCCTGACGGCGGGGCGTACGTCGACCAGCACACCGGCGGTCGCCCGGCTGGTCGCCGACGCCGTCCGCGCGGAGACCGGCGTCGACCGGCCGTGGGCGCTCGTCTACTGCAGTCGCTCCGGCCCGCCGCAGGTCCCGTGGCTCGAACCGGACGTCAACGCCCACCTCGAGCAGCTCGCGGGTGCCGGGGTCACCGGCGGTGGTCACCGTCCCGATCGGGTTCGTGTCCGACCACATGGAGGTGGTCTACGACCTCGACACCGAGGCGCGCGCGACGGCCGACCGCCTCGGCCTGGGGTTCGCCCGGGCGGCCACCCCGGGCGTCCATCCGAGCTTCGTCGCCCTCGTCCGCGACCTGCTCGTCGAACGGGCCGCAGGGGAGCGGGGCGAACAGGTTCGCCGAGCGGCGGTCGGCGAGGTGCCGGCGACCTGGGACGTCTGCGCGGCGACCTGCTGCCCCAACCCGCGCACCGAGCGCCCGGCGTTGTGCGAGCAAGTCGGCGCGCCCGTGTGGGTGCCGGCGTGACGCCGTCCGCTGACGCGCGAGATCGACACGCGCGACCTGCTCGACCTCGCGGTCACGACGGCACGTGCCGCGGGCGAGCTCATCGTCGAGGGCCGGCGCGGTCAGGTCCGGGTCGCCGAGACCAAGTCGAGCCCGACGGACGTGGTCACCGACAACGACGTGGCCTCGGAACGGCTGATCCGTTCGCGCATCCTGTCGGCGCGCCCGGCCGACGGCTTCGTCGGTGAGGAGGGCGAGTCGATCGAGGGCACGTCCGGGCGTCCGGTGGGTCGCCGACCCCATCGACGGCACGGTCAACTACCTCTACGGGATCCCTCAGTACGCCGTCTCGATCGCGGCCGAGCGAGACGGGCGGAGCGTCGTCGGGGCCGTGCTCGACGCGACGTCGGGCGAGCTGTTCACGGCTGTCCGCGGCGGGGGCGCCCGACGGGACGGCGAGCCGATCTCGGTGTCCTCCACGCACCGAGCTGAGCCAGACCCTGGTGGGGACCGGCTACCACTACCGGTCCGACGTGCGCGTGCACCAGGCAGCCGAGCTGGCCCGGCTGCTGCCCCGGATCCGTGACGTCCGGCGACTGGGCTCGGCCGCGCTCGACCTCTGCTACGTCGCCTGCGGGCGGCTGGACGCCTACGTCGAACGCGGACTGCGGCCCTGGGACCTGGCGGCGGCACGGTTGGTCGTCGAGGAGGCCGGCGGTGTCGTCGAGGGGGTGGCGCACGACGAGCCCACCGAGCTGCTGACGATGGCGGCCCCGCGTGGGCTGGCGGACGTGTTCCGCGCGGAGCTCGTCGCCTGCGGGTTCGCCGACTGGCCGATGCCGCAATGGCCGCCGCCGCGCTGATCCCCGAGGTCGTTCACCCGCCGTTCACCTGGCAATTTGTCCGATCTGGCCAACGGATCGACGTCCGGAAAACGTGTGTTTCGCCACGTTGAGGCGCCGATCTGGGCCGTTGATCGCTCCGGTCCCTGAGACACGGATGATTAGACATAGCGTGCGCGCGAGAAATGGTGCACAATCTCGCCGCCGGGTCGGGCACAAATCGGCGGGCTCCTGCGTTACACGCAGAGCCCTGTGAATGGGCACCGACCACTGCATCGACGAGAGCGGACTGAACGACACACATGGCAACTGACTACGACGCACCACGCAAGACCGACGAGGAGCTGAACGAGGACTCCATCGAGGAGCTCAAGGCTCGGCGTCACGACAAGAACTCGGGCAAGGTCGACGAGGACGAGGTCGAGGCGGCCGAGTCGTTCGAGCTGCCCGGCGCCGACCTCTCACACGAAGAGCTCTCCGTCCAGGTCCTGCCCCGGCAGGAGGACGAGTTCACCTGCGCCAGCTGTTTCCTGGTGCACCACCGCAGCCAGCTGGCGACGGCGAAGAACGGCGTGCTGATCTGTCAGGACTGCGCGGCCTGACCCTTGACCTTTTCCTTGGTCTTCTTGGTCGCGCCCTTGTCCATGCCCGGGGGCAGGGTGCCGAACGACTTCACCCAGTAGGTCGCCGCACGCCGGGTGGCGTACATCCGCGCCACGCCCATGGCCATCCCGCTCAGCGCCGCCCAGGCGAGGGCCTCGCGGTTCCCGATCTCCGGGCTCTCCGGCTCGGTCGGCGGCTCCTTGCCGGTGGCGGTCTTCCAGGTCGCATTGAGCGCCTTGGTGGTCGCGATCCCGGCCACCACCGCTGACGTCTTGCCGAGCATCTTCCAGCTCTTCTTGCCCTTCGGCTTCGGCTTGTCCGCCTTCTTGGACTTCTTGGCCACGTCCCTACTCTCTCACGCCGGGCTGCCCCAGGCTCGCGGCGAGCGCCGCCGGATCACGCGACGACACCAGCCAGTACGGCGTGGGGTCGGTCCGGTCCGCGACCTCGACCCGGACCGCCGTCTTGCAGTAGGGGCGGGTCGCCAGGAAGGCACGGGCGTCGGCGTCGACTCCCATCGCCCGTCGGGTCGCGTCGGCGTCCAGCACCTGCACCTCTCCGACGTTGCCGCGCGGAAGGACGGCGCGGCCGACGTGCAACGCCTCGGCGTCGACGCGCACCTGCAGCCGGCCGAAGCTGATCAGCCACCAGGTCACCAGAGCCGCGGTGACGACGGTCGCCAGCACCGTCACCGGGCCGGGGACTGCGACCAGGAAGGCCCAGCCGACGGTCACCACGAACGTGGCGCCCAGCAGCCACCAGGAGACGGGGGCGTGCAGCCGTTCGGTGTACGCCGTGCCGGGTATCGAGCCGTTCACCGGTCCAGCCTCCCATGCGCAGGATCGGCGTCGGACCGGCTCCAGGGCCCGAGTAGGCTGACCCGTCGCGCGTCCCGTCCGGGCGCGTGCACCCTCGAACCACCCATCTACCGAGCGGCCAGGTGAAGCGTGAGCACCGTTGAGGTCCTCATCCAGCGTCTCGACGACGTGCCCCTGCCGGCGTACGCCCATCCCGGTGACGCGGGCGCCGACGTGGTCACCACCGTCGACGTCGAGCTGGGCCCGGGGGAGCGGGCGATGGTCCCGACCGGGATCAGCATCGCGCTCCCGGACGGCTACGTCGCCCTGGTCCACCCGCGCTCCGGGCTGGCGGCTCGGTGCGGAGTCTCGATCGTGAACAGTCCGGGCACCGTCGACGCCGGTTATCGTGGCGAGGTGAAGGTCCTGCTGGTCAACCTGGACCCGCACGAGCCGGTCACCCTGTCGCGCGGTGACCGGATCGCGCAGCTCGTCTTCCAGCAGGTCGAGCGCGCGCGCTTCGTCGAGGTCGACCGGCTCCCGGGGTCCGACCGAGGAGCCGGCGGGTACGGCTCGACCGGCGGGTTCGTTGCCGGAGTGGACAACCAGGAGGTCCAGTCGTGATTTTCCGTCGCAAGGCGTCGCGGGACGAGCAGCCCGAGGAGCTCGCGGGGGGCGTCGAGGGCACCGACGCCGGTGAGGGCGACGAGCTGGACGAGCTCGAGCAAGCCCGGCCCAACGGCCCCTGGGACCGGTCGGAGACGACGGCCGACGAGGACGACCAGGCGTACATCGACCTCGGCGGCCTGTTGGTGCGCGGCCGACCCGGGCTCGAGCTCCGGCTGCAGGTCAACGAACAGTCCCAGCAGGTCGAGGCCGTGATGCTCGCAGGTGCCGAGTCGGGCCTGGAGCTGCGCGCCTTCGCAGCACCGCGGTGGGACAGCATCTGGGACGACGTCCGCAAGGACATCGCGGCGGAGGCGTCCAAGCGCGGCGGCACCGCGACCGAGGTCGACGGCGAGTTCGGCACCGAGCTGAAGCTCGTCGTCCCGGTCCAGACGCCGGACGGTCGCCAGGCCACCCAGCCCAGTCGGATCGTCGGGGTGGAGGGGCCGCGGTGGCTGCTGCGCGGCACGTTCCTCGGCAAGAGCGCCCAGGAGCCCGACCCGGAGGGTGTCGTCGAGCAGGCGTTCCACGACGTGATCGTGGTGCGCGGCGACGGCCCGATGGCACCGCGCGACATGATCGCGATGGAGGTGCCGAGCGAGGCCGTTCGTGCCGACGATGCGGACGTGACGCAGGGAACTGATGAGACGGCACCGGACCGGGATTCCGAAGCGTAGGCTGGAGACATGACCACGGAAGCGACCACGGGCCGCCTGAGGCGGGCGTTGAAGAAGCTTTCGGCGACCCCGGACGAGATGGAAGCCGACGAGATCGGTGAAGCACGCGAGAAGGTCGGCGGCTGCCAGACCATCGAGAAGCTCACCGACCGCGACCTGGTGACCGTCTACGGCCACATCAAGCACGTCACGCTGGCGCCGCGCGCCGGCACCCCGACCCTCGAGGCCGCCCTCTACGACGGCTCCGGCGTCGTCACCCTGGTCTGGCTCGGACGTCGTACGATCGTCGGCGTCAAGCCCGGTGCCAGCCTGGTCGCCCACGGCCGGGTCTCCTGTCACGAGGGCCGCCGGGTCATCTACAACCCGCGCTACGAGCTACGTGCTCCCTGACCCCCGAGACTGACTGACCTGTGAGTGCCCCGTGAGCGACGCCGCCGCGCCGACGTCTCCCGACGACCAGCACGCCACGGTCGAGGCGCTGGTCCGCGCGCAGCTGTCCAAGGCGCTCGGCGGCAAGCGCGGCATGCTCGAGGGAGCCATCCCGACCCTCGGCTTCACCATCACCTGGGTCAGCTCGCACAACCTGCAGGCGGCGCTGCTCGTCTCGCTCGGTCTGGCCGTCGCCGCCCTGGTCCTGCGGATCGTGCAGCGCTCGACGATCCAGTTCGTCTTCAACGCGATCGTCGGCATCGGGATCGCTGCCGTCTTCGCGCTGCGGTCGGGGCGGGCCGAGGACGCGTTCCTGCCCGGACTGATCTACAACACGGTGTACGCCGTGGTGCTGATCTTCTCGGTCGTCGTCCGCTGGCCGCTGCTCGGCTTCCTCATCGGCAGCGTCACCGGCGACCCCACCGCCTGGCACCAGGACAAGCGGCTGGTCTCCCTGTGCTCGAAGCTCACCTTGGTGCTGGCCGCCCCGTGCGTGCTGCGCGTGATCGTCCAGTACCCGCTGTGGGCGACCCACCACGCCGGTTGGCTCGGCATCGCCAAGCTGGCCATGGGCTGGCCGCTCCAGCTGGCGTCGCTGGCGATCATGGCCTGGATGCTCGGCCGTGACCACACGCCGATCACCATCCCGGCCAAGCGCCAGGAGGAACCCGCCGCCTCCTAGAGGCGCGGGTGGATCATCCAGACGTTCGGCTCCCAGTAGCCGCCGAGGTCGGCGTCGACGTCGATGTGCACGGGCGCCAGCCCTTCCGGGAAGACGTAGTCCCCGCTCGCCGGGTAGGTCAGCCCCGTCCACGACTCCCACTCGGCGACGGTGCCGGTGATCCGCAGCGACTCGGGCAGTGGCGCCCCGACCCGGGCGCCGAGACGCTCGTGCACCCGCATCCACGGGTCGAGCAGCTCGCCGTCGGCGCGTCGCCAGCCGACGTACTCCTCGATCGGCGTGATCGGGTAGCGCTCCTTCCACGACGGCCGGACCGGCGCGACCAGGTGCACGAGCCCGTGCCGCTCCGCCAGCGACCGCATGGCACCGAGGATCTCCGCGGCCAGTCCGCGCCGCCGTCCGCCGCGCGGCGTCTCGGCGGCCAGCGCAGTCAGCGCGGTGACCTCGGCACCGGACTCGAGGTCGGTGAAGACCTGTTGGATCGTCGCGTCGAACGAGGCCGGCAGCGTCGCGTCGTCACCGTCCCAGGCGAACGGGCCGGTGTGACCCTCGGCGACGACGGCGTCCTCGGCCTCGTCGTACAGCACGAACTGGAAGTCGGCGAGCTCCTGGTCGAGACGGCCCCACAGCTGGTTGAGCACGTCGCCGTGCAGGTTGTACTCCGGCCAGACCGACGCGGAGTCGATGCCGCGCTCCCAGAGGTCGGGGCGCTCGGCCGCCGTGTGGAGCGTCAGGCCCTCGCGCGCCACGACTACTCGCTCGCGCCGTCGCCGTGGTGCGCGTGGGGCGAGAGCAGCTGCTCGAGATCGGGCTCGGCGTCCGCGGTGGCCACGAACAGCAGCTCGTCGTGAGCCTCGAGCGTCGCGTCCGGGTCGGGCGTGTGGACGTGACCCTCGCGCAGCAGCGCCACGATCGACGCGTCGGCGGGCCAGGGCACGTCGCGGATCGAGGTGCCCACGAAGGGCGAGTCGTCGGGCAGCGTGAGCTCGACCATGTTGGCCTCACCCTGCTTGAACGTGAACAGCCGGACGACGTCGCCGACCGTCACGGCCTCCTCGACCAGCGCCGACATGATCCGCGGCGTCGAGACCGACACGTCGACGCCCCATGCCTCGTTGAACAGCCACTCGTTGGACGGGTGGTTGACCCGGCCGACCGTCCGCGGGACCGCGAACTCCGTCTTCGCCAGCAGCGAGATGACCAGGTTGGCCTTGTCGTCGCCGGTGGACGCGATGACGACGTCGCAGCGCTGGAGAGCCGCCTCGTCGAGGGAGGACAGCTCGCACGCGTCGGCGAGCAGCCACTCGGCGTCGGGGACGCTGTCGGCCTTGATCGCGCGAGGGTCCTTGTCGATGAGCAGGACCTCGTGGCCGTTCTCGAGCAGCTCCGCGGCGACCGACCGGCCGACCGCGCCTGCTCCGGCGATGGCGACCCTCATGAGCCCTCCTCCGGGCCGGCGGCGATGGCCGCGTTGATCGTGTCGGCATCGGCGTCGGCCATCACCAGGTGCAGGACGTCGCCGTCCTGGAGCACGACGTCGGGGCCGGCCATCATGCCCTCGCCGAGCCGGGTCACGAACGCGACCCGGGAACCGGTGCCCTCGAGCTCGGTCAGCTTGCGGCCGATCCAGCTCCCGGGCGCGTCGACGACCTCGATCCGGATGCTGCCGGACGGGTCACGCCACTCCGGCTCCGAACCCTCGGGCAGCAGCCGCCGCATGATCTGGTCGGACGTCCACCGCACGGTGGCGACGGTCGGGATGCCGAGACGCTGGTAGACCTCGGCGCGTCCCGGGTCGTAGATCCGGGCCACGACGTTGTCGATGCCGAACGTCTCGCGGGCCACCCGGGCGGAGATGATGTTGGAGTTGTCGCCGCTGCTCACCGCGGCGAAGGCACCGGCCGTGCTGATGCCGGCCGCCTCGAGCACGGTCTGGTCGAAGCCGTAGCCGGTCACCTTGTCGCCGGAGAAGCTCGGTCCGAGCCGCCGGAAGGCGTCCGGGCTGGAGTCGATGACGGCCACCGTGTGACCGCGCTCCTCGAGGCTGCGTGCCAGCGTGGAGCCGACCCGTCCACACCCCATGATCACGACGTGCACGTCTGCTCCTCGGCCCTCTCGGTCGCGCCGGTCGGTGACGCTCGCGCGCCTGATGCTTCGGCACGACGCTACACCGACGAGCGCTCTGCGCGCCGCCGTGGTGGCGTGCTCGCCGCCCGCCTGGGTGGTCTAGCCTTCCAGCGTGGGCATCACCGACGTCGGCAAGCGCTTGGTGCTGGGGCGCAAGCTACGCAACACCCAGATGGGGGAGACCCTTCTCCCCAAGCGGATTGCCCTCCCGGTCTTCGCCAGCGACGCGCTCTCCTCGGTGGGCTACGCACCCGACGAGATCTTCCTGACTCTCTCCGCGGCGGGCCTGGTCTACTACTCGGCCTCGTGGAAGATCGGGATCTGCGTCGCCCTGGTCATGCTCGTGGTCATCGCGTCGTACCGGCAGAACGTCCAGGCCTACCAGTCCGGTGGCGGTGACTACGAGGTCGCGACCACCAACATCGGCTCGACGGCCGGGCTGACCGTGGCCAGCGCCCTGCTCGTCGACTACGTCCTGACGGTCGCGGTGTCGATCTCGTCCGCCGCGCAGTACGCCGCTGCCGCCATCGACCCGCTCCAGGGCCACGAGGCGACGATCGCGATCATCGCGGTCCTGTTCCTCATGACGATGAACCTGCGCGGTGTGAAGGAGTCGGGGACGGCGTTCGCGATCCCGACGTACATCTTCATGGTGTCGATCCTCGCCATGTCGCTCTGGGGCTTTCTCCGGTACTTCTTCGGAAACCTGCCGAAGTCCGAGCTCGCCGACTACACGATCCAGGGGACCTCCACCGACCTGACCGGGCTCGCGCTGATGTTCCTGATCCTGCGAGCGTTCGCGTCCGGGTCGGCTGCCTTGACCGGTGTCGAGGCGATCAGCAACGGGGTCCCGGCGTTCCGAAAGCCGAAGGGCAAGAACGCCGCGACCACGCTGGCCCTGCTCGGCACGGTGGCGATCACGATGGGGCTGTCGATCCTGATCCTCGGCAACCTGATGGACGTCCGCCTCGCCGACGTCGACAACGGCGTCCGGCTGATCGACCCTGCCGGCAACGTCGTCCCGGCCGACTTCAACCAGGACCCGGTGATCGGTCAGCTCGCCAAGGGGATCTTCGACCACTTCCAGCTCGGCTTCTACATCGTGGCGGCGGCGACCGGCGTGATCCTGGTGCTCGCCGCCAACACGGCGTACAACGGCTTCCCGGTGCTCGGCTCGATCCTCGCCCGCGACGGCTACCTGCCGCGACAGCTGCACTCGCGCGGCGACCGCCTCGCGTTCAGCAACGGCATCGTGCTGCTGGCCGGCTTCGCCATCCTGCTGATCTACGCGTTCGACGCGCAGGTCACCCGGCTGATCCAGCTGTACATCGTCGGGGTGTTCGTGTCGTTCACGGTCAGCCAGACCGGCATGATCCGGCACTGGACGCGGCTGCTGAGGGTCGAGGAGGACCGAGCCAGGCGCGCGAAGATGATCCGCAGCCGGGTCATCAACGCCATCGGCCTGACCGTGACGGGGCTCGTGCTGGTCATCGTGCTGCTCACGAAGTTCACCCACGGCGCGTGGATCGCGATCCTGGCCATGACCGTGCTGTTCTTCATGATGAAGGGCATCCGGCGGCACTACGACCTGGTCGCCCGCGAGCTGGCCGCCGCCGACGACGACGCGACCCTCCCGTCCCGGGTCCACGCGATCGTGCTCGTGTCCAAGGTGCACAAGCCGACCCTGCGGGCGGTCGCCTACGCGCGCGCCTCCCGCCCGAACTCGCTCGAGGCGGTCACGGTCAACGTCGACGAGGAGGTCACGGAGAACCTGCTCGAGCAGTGGGACCAGGCGCAGCTGCCTGTTCCGCTGCGGGTGCTCGACTCGCCCTACCGCGAGATCACCAAGCCGATCCTCGACTACGTCCGCGACGTCCGGCGGCGCAGCCCGCGCGACGTGGTGACCGTCTACATCCCGGAGTACGTCGTCGGTCGATGGTGGGAGCAGATCCTGCACAACCAGAGCGCGCTGCGGCTCAAGGGCCGGCTGCTCTTCACGCCCGGGTGTCATGGTGACGTCCGTGCCGTTCCAGCTGCACTCGTCGAAGGCAGCGGAGCAGCGGGCCGAGCGCGACCAGTTCTTCGCCAGCAGCATCCGCCGGGGTCCGCGTACGCCGCGCAAGAAGCCGTGACCGAGCGCCGCGACTCCAAGGTTGCTGCGCCGCGTCCTGACGACCCCCTGGTCGGAGAGACGGTCGAGGTCGAGGTCGGGCCGATTGCGCACGGCGGCCATCACGTCGCACGGCATGAAGGACGCGTGATCTTCGTCCGGCACGCCCTCGAGGGAGAGCGGGTTCGGGTGCTCGTCACGGAGGGGGCCGAGGGGGCGAGCTTCCTCCGCGGGGACGCGGTCGAGGTGCTCTCGGCGTCGGCGTCGCGGGTCGAGGCGCCCTGTCCGTACGCCGGGCCGGGCCGCTGCGGTGGCTGCGACTTCCAGCACGTCGCGCCGGCCGCGCAGCGCGAGCTCAAGGCGCAGGTCGTCCGCGAGCAGCTGCACCGGTTGGCGGGCATCGACCGCGACGTGGTCGTCGAGGCGGTCGCGGGTGACGAGGACGGTCTGGGCTGGCGGACCCGTGTCCGGTGGTCAGCCACGCCGGACGGGAGGCCGGGGCTGCTGGCGCACCGCTCCTCCGACGTCGTACCGGTCGACCGCTGCCTGATCGCACATCGTGACCTGCCGTCCGCCGCGGACGTGCTCGCCACCGGGGTCGAGTCGGCCTCGTCGGTGCTGTCGAGCACCGGCGAGCGCGTCGTCGTGCCGCACCCGGGACCGAGATCGACCGTGACGGAGGTCGCGGCGGGGCGGCGCTGGCAGGTCGGTGCCGGCGACTTCTGGCAGGTGCACCCCGGGGCCGCCGAGACCTTGGCGGCCGCGGTCCGGGACGGTGCCGAGCTGGAGCCGGGGGAGCGCTGCTGGGACCTGTACGCCGGCGTCGGGCTCTTCAGCGGGGTGCTCGCGGAGGGAGTCGGCCCGGACGGCGCGGTGGTCGCGGTCGAGTCGCACCGCAGGGCGGTCGACCACCTCCGTCAGAATCTGGCCGACCAGCCGCAGGTCCGGGCCATCCTCGACCGGGTCGACCGCTTCGTGCGGAGCCGTCAGGCGCAGGGACATCTCGAGGTCGTCGTGCTCGACCCGCCGCGGGCCGGTGCGGGCAAGGACGTCGTACGCCGGATCGCCGCTCGTGCTCCGCGGGTCGTCGTCTACGTCGCGTGCGACCCGGCCGCCCTCGCCCGTGATCTCGCCACGTTCGCTGCCGAGGGCTACCGGCTCGACTCGTTGCGCGCCCTCGACCTCTTCCCGATGACCCACCACATCGAGTGCGTCGCCGTGCTCCATCCCACCCGCTGATCGCCGCAGCTCCGAGCGTCAGTCGGCGCGTTGCTGGAGGTCCCAGGCAGCGACGAAGGCGTGCTCCACCTCGGCGGCGTCGGCGTGCTCGAGGTCGGCGACCACCATCATGTGCTTCTCGAAGCGGAGCGGGACCGAGAAGGTCTGGGGCGCCGAGGCGAGCAGGGCCGGGCGGGCGTCGAGCTCGCTGCGGATCACGACGTGCGTGTGGTCGAGCTGACGCGCGACCAGCCGCCCGTGGTAGCGCCAGACCGTCAACCCGCTCTCGACGCGCGAGGTCACCCCGGTCAGGTCGGCCGCGACCCGCTCCACGTCGGCAATCTCCACGGCACCAGCGTAGGGGAGGATCGCGGGGGTACCGGGGTACTGAGTTCGACAGACCGATTCCATGGTGTATCTTGATATCAAGATACTTTCGCAGGGCGACGAAGGAGACGTGACGGATGAGCACGGGACAGGGCAGCTCGGTGGACAGCTTCGGAGCCAAGGCGTCGCTCGACGTCGGTGGCACGGAGTACCAGATCTACCGCCTCGACGCGGTGACCGGTGACGGACTCGACGTCGACTCGCTGCCGTACAGCCTCAAGATCCTGCTGGAGAACCTGCTCCGCACCGAGGACGGCGCCAACATCACCGCCGACGACATCCGTGCCCTGGCCGGCTGGGATGCCGACGCCGAGCCGAGCAAGGAGATCCAGTACTCGCCGGCGCGCGTGATCATGCAGGACTTCACCGGGGTTCCCGCGATCGTCGACCTCGCCACCATGCGCGAGGCCATGGAGGACCTCGGCGGCGATCCCGCGAAGATCAACCCCTTGTCGCCGGCCGAGCTCGTGATCGACCACTCGGTCATCGCCGACGAGTTCGGCACGCCTCAGGCGTTCCAGCGCAACGTCGACTTCGAGTACGAGCGCAACTTCGAGCGCTACCAGTTCCTGCGCTGGGGCCAGGGCGCGTTCGACGACTTCAAGGTCGTGCCGCCCGGCACCGGCATCGTCCACCAGGTCAACATCGAGCACCTCGCGCAGGTCGTCTTCACCCGCGACCGCGACGGTGAGCTGGTGGCCTACCCGGACACCTGCGTCGGGACCGACTCGCACACGACCATGGTCAACGGCCTCGGCGTCGTCGGCTGGGGCGTCGGCGGGATCGAGGCCGAGGCCGCGATGCTCGGCCAGCCGGTCTCGATGCTGATCCCGCGCGTGGTCGGCTTCAAGCTGTCCGGCGAGCTTCCCGAGGGGGCCACCGCAACAGACCTCGTCCTCACGATCACCGAGATGCTGCGCGAGCACGGCGTGGTCGGCAAGTTCGTCGAGTTCTACGGTCCCGGGGTCGCGGCGGTTCCGCTGGCCAACCGGGCCACGATCGGCAACATGTCTCCGGAGTACGGCTCGACCATCGCGGTCTTCCCGGTCGATGACGAGACCCTGAAATACCTGCGCTTCACCGGCCGCAGCGACGAGCAGGTCGCGCTGGTCGAGGCGTACGCGAAGAAGCAGGGCCTCTGGCACGACGCCGACAAGGAACCTCGCTTCTCCGAGTACATCGAGCTCGACCTGTCCACGGTCGTCCCGTCGATCGCCGGCCCGAAGCGCCCGCAGGACCGGATCGCTCTGTCCGACGCGAAGGACAGCTTCCGCTCCGTGCTCGGGCAGTACGTCGCCGAGCACGAGGACGGCGACGAGAAGGGGTACGACGAGGCGTCGGCGGAGTCCTTCCCGGCGAGCGATCCGCCGTCGTACCACGGCGACAACGGCTCGGAGCCTCCCTCGGGCAAGCCGTCGGCGGTGACAGACCCTGAGGGTCGTCCGAGCACACCCGTCGAGGTGAAGCTCGACGACGGCAGCGAGTTCGTGCTCGACCACGGCGCCGTCACGATCGCGGCGATCACGTCCTGCACGAACACCTCGAACCCGTCGGTCATGATCGGCGCCGCACTGCTGGCCAAGAACGCCGTCGACCGGGGTCTCACCCGCAAGCCCTGGGTGAAGACCACCCTGGCGCCCGGTTCCAAGGTCGTGACCGACTACTACGAGCGGGCCGGCCTGACGCCCTACCTGGAGAAGCTCGGCTTCAACCTGGTCGGCTACGGCTGCACGACCTGCATCGGCAACTCGGGTCCGCTCATCCCCGAGGTCAGCCAGGCGGTCAACGACGCCGACCTCGCGGTCGCGGCGGTTCTCTCGGGCAACCGAAACTTCGAGGGCCGGATCAACGCGGACATCAAGATGAACTACCTGGCGTCGCCGCCGCTCGTGGTGGCCTACGCGCTGGCCGGGTCGATGGACCTCGACCTGCTGAACGATCCGCTGGGCCAGGACACCGACGGCAACGACGTCTTCCTCCACGACATCTGGCCCTCGCCGGCCGAGGTCGAGGAGGTCGTCGGCAACGCGATCACGGCGGAGATGTTCGCGAAGGACTACGCCGACGTCTTCGCCGGCGACGAGCGCTGGCAGAACCTGCCGACCCCCGAGGGCGACACGTTCGCGTGGGACGACGACTCGACGTACGTCCGGAAGCCGCCGTACTTCGACGACATGCCGGCCGAGCCGACGCCGGTCGAGGACATCAGCGGCGCCCGGGTGCTCGCCAAGCTCGGCGACTCGGTGACGACCGACCACATCTCACCCGCGGGTGCGATCAAGAAGGACTCGCCGGCCGGGACCTACCTGGCCGAGCACGGCGTCGAGCCGCGCGACTTCAACTCCTACGGGTCCCGTCGGGGCAACCACGAGGTGATGATCCGCGGCACGTTCGCCAACATCCGGCTGCGCAACCAGCTCGCGCCGGGCACCGAGGGCGGGTTCACCAAGGACTTCTCGGCCCAGGGCCGACGTGACCACGATCTACGACGCGTCGGTGGCCTACGCCGAGGCGGGGACGCCGCTGGTGATCCTGTCCGGCAAGGAGTACGGCTCGGGCTCGTCGCGCGACTGGGCCGCCAAGGGCACCGCCCTGCTCGGTGTGAAGGCCGTGATCGCCGAGTCGTACGAGCGGATCCACCGGTCCAACCTGATCGGGATGGGTGTGCTGCCGCTCCAGTACCCGGAGGGCGAGAACGCCGAGTCGCTGGGCCTCACCGGCGAGGAGACGTTCGACATCACGGGCGTGACCGAGCTCAACCCTTCGACAGGCTCAGGACAGGCGAAGCGGACCCTCGCACGGTCAAGGTGAAGGCCGGCAGGCGCATCGAGTTCGACGCCGTCGTGCGGATCGACACCCCGGGCGAGGCGGACTACTTCCGCCACGGCGGGATCATGCCGTACGTGTTGCGCAGCCTGCGCAACGCCTGACCTCCGTCGGGGATCCGAACCGGTGGGGTTGGACCCGTGGACCTGGGCTGTCCTGGCCCTGGCCGTGTTCGCGGGTGCCACCGTGCAGGGGCTCGTCGGACTCGGCATCGGCCTGGTCGCGGCGCCGATCACGACCCTGGTCGAGCCGAGCCTGATGCCGGCGCTGCTGCTGTGGCTGGCGCTCGTGATGCCCATGGTGACGCTGGCCCGGGAGCACGATGCGATCGACTGGCCCGGGCTGTGGTGGTCGTTGCCGACCCGGGTGCTCGGCACCGGCGTGGGCGTGGCTCTGGTGGCGACGTTCACGACCGGCCAGCTCGGCGTCGCCGTGGCCGTCATGGTGCTGCTCGTGGTCGTGCTGACGGTGCGGACGATCGTGCTCCCGATCAACCGGACGAGCCTGCTGATCACGGGCTTCGTCTCGGGCGTGACCGGGACCGCCACCTCGATCGGCGGCCCACCGATGGCACTGCTGTACCAGCACCGCGACCCGCGGCAGCTGCGCTGCACGCTGGCGGTCTACTTCCTCATCGGCGCCGCGTTGAGCCTGGCCGGGTTGGCGATCGGTGACGCGCTGCACGGGCGGGAGTTCGAGGTCGCCGCGATCCTGTCGCCGACCCTCGCGCTCGGTTTCATCGCCTCGCGACTGCTGCACCGCAGGGTGGACCCCGCGCACCTGCGCTCCGGCGTCCTCGCGGTCTGCGCGCTGGGCTCGATCGTGCTGCTGGTCCGCTCGATCGGGTGACCTCGGTGGCGTGGCAGGGTAGGCCCATGACTGCGTCGATCGCGTTGCGTGTGTTCGTCGAGCCACAACAGGGGGCGTCGTACGACGACCAGCTCCGGGTGGCCAAGGCGACCGAGGACCTGGGCTTCGAGGCGTTCTTCCGGTCCGACCACCTGCACGCGATGGGCACCGACGGTCTTCCCGGCCCCACGGAGTCGTGGTCGGTGCTCGCCGGACTGGCCCGCGAGACCTCGCGCATCCGGCTCGGCACGATGGTCACGTCGACCACGTTCCGTCCACCCGGTCTGCTGGCGATCACCGTCGCGCAGGTCGACCAGATGAGTGGCGGCCGGGTCGACCTCGGTCTGGGGGCGGGCTGGTTCGCTCGCGAGCACGAGGCGTACGGCATCCCCTTCCCCTCGACCGGCGAGCGGTTCGACCGGTTGGAGGAGACCCTGGCGATCGTCACCGGGCTGTGGCGCACCCCGTCCGGCCAGACGTTCTCGTACGACGGCGACCACTACCAGCTGACCGACTCACCCGGCCTCCCGAAGCCGGTGCGTCCCGAGGGGCCGCCCATCGTCATCGGCGGCAAGGGCGCGAAGCGGACGCCGGCGCTCACGGCGCAGTACGCCAGCGAGTTCAACATGCCGTTCGAGTCCGTCGAGGTGACCCGCACCCAGTTCGGGCGGGTGCGCGAGGCCTGCCGGTCGATCGGGCGCGACGCGGACGACCTCGTCTTCTCGCAGGCTCTGACGGTCTGCTGCGGGCGCGACGACGCCGAGGTCCGGCGACGGGCCGACGCGATCGGCTACGCCGTGTCCGACCTCGCCGACGACGGGCTCGTCGGCACCCCTGACCAGATCGTCGCCCGGATCGGTGAGTACGCCGCGCTCGGCAGCACCC
Source organism: uncultured Actinomycetota bacterium (assembly GCA_963737725.1). GTDB lineage: Bacteria > Actinomycetota > Actinomycetes > Propionibacteriales > Nocardioidaceae > JANLYC01. The sequence goes on along the minus strand of CAVTTO010000007.1, from coordinate 1,177,384 downwards.
GCATCTACCTCCAGGTGCTCGACCTGGCTGACCTCGACCACCTCGAGCTGCTCGCCGGCTCCGTGATGTCGCAGCTGTGACCCGACGGCGAGGAGTGGGCTGTCGGTGAGCAGGGCATGGACCTGGGAACAGCTCGCGGCGGCGACGCTGAGGCGACAGTTCCCGAAGAGTGCGCGGCAGGGGCGAGAAGGCCGTCGTCGACCTGGTCACGCGCGTCGGGCCGATCCAGTCGCAGGTGGCGCGGTCGCCGTTCGTGACGGTCGCCTCGCGGCTGCCCGGTGCCTCCCGGGACGCGATCACCGCGGCGTACGAGTCGTTCGCGATCGTGCGCGGCAGCAACCTGCGCGGCACCGTGCACACCTGCGCGGTCGAGCAGCACCCGTTGCTCGACACGATCACCCGCCGGACGATGGCCAACGGCTGGCGCAACCACCTCGCGCTGGTGCGCAACACCCCGGCCGACGTACAGGCGGGAATCGAGACGTTCGCGACCGGGGAGTGGCGGACGCCTGAGGAGCTGCGTGCACACCTGGTCGACTGGCTGACCGAGCACGAGGGCGCCGCGTCGGGCGAACGCGCGCGGACGACAGGGGTGGGACGCGCGTTCGCGCACGTCCACAGCGCGATGATCCGGCGGCCGCTGGGGGACGGTGGCTGGGACCGTCAGTCGGCGCCGGGGTACCGGCTCGCGACCGACGTGGTCGGGACCGGGCGGTCGCACTGGCTCGACGACCCGGACGGGGCGCTCGTCGCGCTGACCCGCCAGCACCTCGCGGCGTACGGCCCGGCGAACCGGCGCGACGTCGCGTGGTGGAGTGGTGAGGGCCTGCGCAACGTCGACACCGCGCTGGCCACCCTTGCCGACGAGCTCACCGAGCGCGCCGGACCCGACGGCCAGACGTACTACGACCTGGCCGAGCCCCCGAAGGGCGGCGCCTCCGACCCGGGGGTGCGCCTGCTCCCGGAGTTCGACGCCGTCGTGGTCGGCTACGACCCCAAGACCCGTGACCGCTTCCTCGACCCCGAACACCTGCCGCACATCTGGGCGCAGCAGAACGGTTTGTTCTCCTCCGGCGTACTGGCCGACGGGCGGTTGGTCGCGTCATGGAAGTTCGATGCGGCAGGGCCGGAGCGGATGATCGAGGTGCAGATGTTCCCGGGCCGCCCGGCTCTGGCAGAGTCGGACCTCGCCGACCAGGCCGCCGCGCTCGAGCAGGCGCTGGACATCCGGGTCACCGACATCGCCATCCGTTGAGAGGACGTCGCGCATGACCGACCTGACGTTTCGCCTCGCGGCGTACGCCGTGTGCCCCCGCTCTTCGACGAGCTCAGGACAAGCTGACGAGATGCTGCTGGCGCGCTGGGTGTCGCGCGACGGGACACGACGGCACTGGACGCTCCCCGGCGGCAAGGTCGAGCACGGCGAGGACCCGATCGACGGCGTCGTCCGTGAGGTCGCCGAGGAGACCGGGTACGACGTCGAGGTCGAGGCGCTGCTCGGGGTCGACTCGCGGCAGCCGCGGCCCGAGCACCACAACGTCGGTGTCTACTACCTGGTCCGGATCGTCGGCGGCGAGCTCCGGCACGAGACCAACGGCTCGACCGACCTGGCCGAGTGGGTGGGGTGGGACGCCGTGGAGGAGCGCTCGCGTTCCGGTCTGGTCGACATCGGGCGAGCGCTGTACCGCGCCCGTCCCGCGACCGGCCACGTCGACCCCATCCCCGTCGGCGGCCGCATCCTCCACTGACCACCCGCGCGGTCAGTAGGCGGCGCCGAGGGTCTTCGCGTACGTCCCCATCTCGGTGTCGTCGGCGTACTTCGTGCGCGGCCAGAAGAACCCGCGCAGCCCGTCGCCCTTGGTCCGCGGTACGACGTGCACGTGGACGTGGGCGACCGACTGGCTGACCACGTTGTTCATCGCGACGAAGGTGCCCTGCGCCCCCAGCGCCTCGGGCATCACCGCCGACAGCCGCTGGGCCGCGGTGAAAACGGTCGTGAGCAGTCCCGCCGGCAGGTCGGCCAGCGTCACGTGATGCTCACGCGGGACGACCAGCGTGTGGCCCTTGAACACCGGGCGGTAGTCGAGGAAGCCGACCACCTCGTCGTCCTCGAACACGAATGACCCCTCGACCTCACCGGCGATGATCCGGCAGAACAGGCACGCGTCAGCCACCCCGTCACGATACGGGACCGTGCCGGGGCGGCTGCGCGTTCAGCTCACTGCGGGATCGCCCTGTGAACCCGCCGACTTGCCAGGTTTGGTGTGCCGACCCGCCAGGTTCGGGTCAGGAGGGGGTCCAGGACGACCAGGAGACCACCAGTGGACGCCGCGGTCGAGGTCGTCGGCCACGACCGCCGCGGCACGTCGTACGCCGTCGGCCTCCTCGGGCGTGACGCGTCCTGACCGGAGCATCTCGTCGAGGTCGTCGACGTCCTTCCAGGTCCACGAGCCGTCGTCGTCGAGCACGATGTCGAGCCCGTAGTCGCCGGTGTCGAAGCTGTCCTCGTGCCGAACGATCGGCATCTCGAAGTTGACGTACCACCCGAGGGACCGGCCCGCCTCGAAGAAGTGCCAGACGGAGTACCAGTCGTCCGGGCGGTAGAGCTGGAGCACGTGCGTCTTCTGCCACCGGTCGTTGGCGCGCCACGGATGCGGCGTGGGGTGCGGGGGATAGGTCATCGGCGACCCGGGTGACAGGAGCACGGCCAGCAACGTCCCGTCGTCGGCCAGCACCTCGACCGGCTGCTCCAGCCATGGGCTGCCGTGCAGCACCTCCCGGCGTACGACGGTGCTGCCCGTCGCGAAGGTGTGCACGTGACCTCCCTGTGCCTGCCGGTCCTCGACCAAGGCTCGACCGTACCCGGGCGCAAAACCTGGCGACTCGGGGCGCAAAACCTGGCGGTTCGGTGATCGAGCTTGTCGAGATCCAGGGTTTCGACAAGCTCGACCACCGGGCTTGGGTGGGTGTGACGCCCATGACATCCGGGGGAAAACGGGCACCGCGCGGCGCTGGCCCGCTGCCACACTCCGGAAATGGGACGCTATCTCGCTCCCGGGAGATGCCCGGACTGCCAAGCGTTCGTCGGTGACGCGGCGTACTGCTCCCTCTGCGGCCTGCCCACCGCAGGGACCCGAGGCCGAGAACCTGCGCCACCTCCTCGCCGAGGCCGACCTCGTGCTGACCGGGCTCCGGCAGCAGGCCCCCGCGACCGTCCCCGCACCCGACGCCGCCCGGATGCCCGGATGGACCCCCCCGATCACGTCCGCGCAGCATCCTGCTGCGTACCCCGTGGCCCCGCTCCGACCGGTGCCGCCGCCGAGCCGGACCCGCACGTTCCCCGCGATCTCCACACCTGTCGTGCTGCTGCTCCTCGGAGCGCTCAGCGTCTTCACCGCGGCCGTCGTCTTCGTGACGGTCTCCTGGTCCGACCTGTCGCTGGCCGCGAAGGCCGCGATCCTGCTCGCCGTCACGGCGATCCTCGGAGGCATCGCCTCGTGGGGCCTGCGCAAGCAGCTGCGCGGCACGGCCGAGACCTTCTCGGCACTCTTCGCGATCATGGTGCTGCTCGACTTCCTCGCCGCGCGCGCCGGCGGACTGGCGGGTCTGGACGCGCTCGACGACGACCCGGCCGGCTGGATCGGGGCGGTGCTGTTGGTCGGTGCGTCCACGGCATACGCCAGGGCCGGGATCCGGGTCTTCGGCAACCTCGTCGTCGTCCAGCTGCTCGCCGCACTCGGCCTGCTGTGGATGGTCGCCCTCGCCTGCACCCAGCCGCCGGGTCGGATCGAGCTCGTCACGCTGGTCGTCGGCGTCGCCACCCTCGCGGTCACGGCGGTGGCTGCTCGCCTCGCGATGTGGCTCACCGCGCTGCTGAGCCTCGTGTACGCCGTCACGTTGCTGGGCACGAGCCTGGCCGCGTCGATCGCGCGCATCGCCGACGCCACCACACAGCACGACCTGTGGGGTCACGGTGACGCCGCCGGTGCGGTGATCTGGTCGGCGGCCTTCCTCGCAGCGGCGCTGGTCCGGGCCGTCCCGATGCTCGCGCGCCAGGTCTCCGCCGTCCTGGCGACCCTCGGCGTGCTGACCGTGCTGCTGCGCCCGCTCGAGGGATCCGACGTCGACCTGGCCGTCGGGGTCCTGGCCGGAACGGCCCTCGTCCTGGCCCTCCTTCCGGTGCTCGTACGCCGGCTGGCCGAGCCCTGGAAGACCGCCGCCTCCGTCTCGGCCGTCGGCCCGGCACTCGCCGCCCTCGTCGTGGTGCTGCCGTCGGCCGTCTGGGGACTCGCGCGCATCGGGGACGCCCTGGAGCACATCTGGGCGCTCGACGTGAGCGACCACCTCGACCGCAAGCTCGACGCGTTCGAGACCGGGCCGGCCTCCCTGATCGCGCACCCGCTGGTGATGGCGCCGACGGTCGTGGCGCTCGTCTGCGTCACGGTGCTCGTCGCCACGCGGCGACTGCCCACCATCCCCGTCCTCGCCGCGTCAGTCGCCGCCGCCGCCGCGCTGGCGCTGATGCACTACGACCTCTCGCTCGGCGTGTTCGTGGCCTCCTTGACGGCGCTGACCGCGTGCACCGCACTGGCCGCGGCCTACCTGCGCGATCTGGCGCTCACCGTCGTCGCCAGCCTGATCGGCGCCCTGACCGTCCTGCTGTCGATCGGCTCACCCGAGACCACGCTCGCCGTCGCCCTCGTGATGGGCGTGGTCCTGGCGGTCGCGTCGGTTCGTTCGTCGACCGTGGAAGGCGCTCAGGTCAACGCGGGCCTGGCGCTGGTGTCGGCGGCCGTCGCGGTGATCGCCTTCATCGAGGTGGCCCGGATCCGCACGTCCACCGGAGGCGACGCCGTGGCTGCGCTGGCCGGCGTCGCGCTCCTGCTGGCTCAGCTGCGACCGGGAGGCCGACCCCTGCGGCAACGACTCGCGCTCGAGATCACGTCGATGGCCGTCGCCGTGGTCGGCATCAACCTGGCCACCGACGACATCGCCTGGCGGTTGCCGATCAGCCTCACGCTCTACGGCGTGGCTCTGAGTCTCGTGGCACTCTGGCGCACGGACCGGCGGATGGTCGGGTACGCCGGCGGCTTCCTGCTCGCGCTCGCCACCTGGGTGCGCCTCGCGGTCGAGAACGTCTCGGTCGTCGAGGCCTACACGCTGCCGAGCGCCCTGGCCCTGATCGTCGCCGGCCTGGTCCGGATGAACCGGACGTCGTCGTCGAGCATGCTCGCTCTCGGCCCCGGACTGTCCCTGGCCTTCCTGCCGAGCCTGCTGGTCGCACTGTCGGACCCCACCTCGCTCCGCGCCCTGTGCGTCGGGCTGGCCGGGGTCGCGGCCGTGCTGTTCGGCGCGCTGCAGCGCTGGGCGGCCCCGATGGTCGTCGGCGGTGTCTCCGCCGGGCTGCTGCTGCTCGTCAACCTGGCGCCCTACGCCCAGGCGCTGCCGCGGTGGGTGCTCTTCGCCGTGGTCGGCGCAGGCCTCCTCTACCTGGGAGTCACGTGGGAGCAGCGGCTGCGCAACCTGCGCTCGCTCGCGCTCTCCCTGGAGCGGATCCGCTGAGCGGTGGGCTGTCGGCCGACGGTGTGACAATGTCGCGATGACGCCTCAGTACGGTCCGCACCGCTGGTCTGCCGGCTACCACGACGACGGCACCAACGCGGCCCACCGCGGCGCGACGTTCATGGTCGCCGACCTGGCGGAAGCGCGGTTCGTCGACTGCGACCTGACGGGGGTCAAGATCGTCGACGGCTGTCTGGTGGACGTCGACATCTCCGGCTACGTCGACCGGCTGGTCGTCAACGGCGTCGACGTCACGGCGTACGTCGACACCGAGCTCGACCGGCGACACCCCGAGCGGGTCCAGCTGCGCGAGATCCGCGACTCCGACGGCTTCCGCGCGATGTGGCAGACGGTGGAGTCGCTCTGGGCGGACACGACGCAGCGTGCCCGGCTGCTGCCCGAGGAGACACTGCACGAGCGGGTCGACGGCGAGTGGTCGTTCGTCGAGACGCTGCGCCATCTGGTCTTCATCACCGACTCGTGGGCGAGTCGCACCATCCTCGACGAGGAGCGCCCCTTCCACCCGCTGGCGCTGCCGCAGACCGCCTATGCCCCGGCCGACAGCCGGGCGCTCGGCATCGACCTCGACGCGCAGCCGTCTCTGGCCGAGGTGCTCGAGGCCCGGGCCGACCGGCAGGACGTCGTACGCCGGATCCTCGACGGCGTGACCGACGCCGATCTCGGCCGCCCCTGCAGCCGCGCCCCGGCGCCCGGCTATCCCGAGGGAGATCGCCCCGTGGCCGAGTGCCTGGCGGTCGTGATGGAGGAGGAGTGCGAGCACCACCGCTTCGCGACCCGCGACCTGACGGTCCTCGAAGAGCGCTGAGGATTGACGTGAGGCTGCAACGGCAATGTCCAGGGAAGGTCCGGGGAAGACCGGATCCGGCATCGTGGTGACATGAAACCCACCGAAGCCGGCCAGTCGGCCGAGCGCACCCGACTCGTCACCAATCGCGACATCGAGCTCTTCACCGAGATCACCGGTGATCGCAACCCGATCCACTACGACGCGGAGCTGGCGAGGCGCAGCCGGTTCGGCGGCATCGTGGTGCAGGGCGGGGTGACGTCCGGACTGCTCAACGCCGTGGTCGCCGAGCAGCTGCCCGGTCCCGGCAGCGTGTTCTTGTCGACGTCGTTCCAGTTCCGTGCTCCCGTCCGCCCCGGCGACGAGATCACTGCTCGGGTCACCGTGGTCAGCGCCCGAGAGGACAAGCCCGTCACGTCACTCGAGGTGAGCATCACCAACCAGGACGACCTGGTCGTGCTCGACGGGACGGCAGTCGTGTGGCGCGATCCCGAGGTGTCCCGCGCCCTCGAGGAGCGGGAAGTCGAGGGGAAGGCCGAGGGAAGGCCGACTGCCTAACGTCCTCAGCACTGGACCGACTCCGGAAGGACCGGCGCGGATCCAGCGGAGGACATCATGACCGTCACGCAGGACGAGCGCCGCAACGGCGTCGACACCGCCACCTTGTTCGCGACCCTCGATGCCGTCAAAGGACAGCACGAGATCGCCAAGTTCCAGTTCCGGGCATCCAACAACTGGGTCAACGGAGTTCACAGCCGTTCGAAGTTCGCCGGCTTCTACGGTGCGATGCAGGAGCTCGAGCATCAGCACGTCACCGAGGTCGAGTCGGACCACCCCGCTGTGCTCGTCGGCCAGGACGAGGCGCCGACGCCGGTGGAGTACCTGCTGCACGCCATCGCAGCCTGTCTGACCGCCGGCATCGCCAACATCGCCTCAGCCCGCGGCGTGACCCTGACCAAGGTCACGTCGAGCGTCGAAGGCGACATCGACCTGCTGGGCATCCTCGGGCTCTCCGACGGCGCTGTGCGCAACGGCTACGAGCAGATCAAGGTCAACTTCCACATCGAAGGTGACGCCGATGAGGAGACGCTTCGCGCAATCGTCGAGCAGTCGCGACGCCGTTCGGCGGTGTACGACGCGCTGACGAACCCCACCCCGGTCGTCGTGTCCGTGTCGACGTCCTGACCGACGCCGGCCGACCCGCGAGCCGGTTGACCAACGGACACCGAGCGAGACCAGAGGAGCCCTCGATGACTTCCATCGACACCGTCGTGATCGGCGCAGGACACGCCGGTCTCGCCGTGAGCAGCCTGCTGAGCAGCTCCGGTCGTGACCACGTCGTCCTGGACCGAGGTGGGGTGGCCGAGCGCTGGCGGACCGAACGCTGGGACTCGCTGCACCTGCTCACCCCCAACTGGATGACGCGGCTTCCTGGATGGTCGTACCGAGGCCAGGAGCCCGAGGGCTACCTGTCCGCCGGCGGGTTCGTGTCCTACCTCGAGGAGTACGCCGCCTCGTTCGACGCGCCGGTGCAGGGCAGCACGTGGGTCGAGGACGTCTCGCTTCACGAAGGACGCTCCGACGCCGGATACACCGTCAGCACAAGCCAGGGAACCTGGAGCGCGCGACACGTCGTCGTCGCCACCGGTCCGTGGGGTCGTCCCCACGTGCCGGCCGGACTCGAGCGCGCGGGGGTCCCCGTGGTACCCGCCAGCGCGTATCGCAACCCCGGCACGCTGCCTCCGGGCGGCATCCTGGTGGTCGGAGCGTCGGCCTCGGGGGTGCAGATCGCCGACGAGCTCGCCCGGTCGGGTCGCGATGTCGTCCTGGCGGTGGGCGGCCACACCCGGATCCCGCGTCACTACCGCGGGATGGAGATCTTCTGGTGGCTGGAGCGGACCGGGAGGCTGGCGCGCACGATCGACGACAGCAACGACCCGGCACGACTCCGGGCCGAGTCGTCGCTGCAGCTGATCGGACGCAACAGCTCCACGGCAAGCGCCTATCCCGTCGACCTGGCCGCGCTCCAGGACCGTGGCGTGCAGCTGGCCGGCCGTTTCGACGGGGTCCACAACCGCACGGCACGTTTCCGTGACGACCTCGCCGAGTCGGTCGCGCGCTCCGACGCCCGGCTGCAACGACTGCTGACCCGCATCGACGACCACGTCACAGCGGCTCGGCTGACTTCCGAGGTCCTGGCGGCCGAGCGCCCACCACCGGTGCCGCTGCCGAAGCCGGTCACCTCGATCGACCTACGCTCGCGAGGGGATCGCGCGATCATCGCGGCGACCGGCTACCGGCCGTCCTTCGGTTGGCTCCGAGTCCCCGTGCTCGGTGCGGACGGGTCGATCCAGCAGCGTTGCGGCGTCACCGCCAGCCCGGGGTTGTACGTCGTCGGACAGCCGTTCCAGCACCGCCGCGACTCCGGTTTCATCGACGGGGCACGCCACGACGCCGCCACCGTCGTCGCCCATCTGACCCAACAATGAAGGCCCCGACGTCGGTCGTCCCGTCGACCGCTTCGAAGACGTCGATGTCGTCGTCGAGGGGGTGCACACGATGAGCCGGCGCAGACACAGCGACGTCGTCGTCGTCGGAGCGCGCGCGGCCGGTGCCGCGACGGCGATGCTGCTGGCCCGGGCCGGACTGACGGTGACCCTGGTCGACCGATCGGCATACGGAGCCGACACGGTCTCGACGCACGGCCTGATGCGTGCTGGCGTGTTGCAGCTGGATCGTTGGGGCGTGCTGCCGCAGCTCGTCGCCGCCGGAACACCGCCGGTTCGCCAGACGGTGTTCCACTACGGTGGCCAGCGGTCCGTGCGCGTGTCCATCCGGCCCGGTCCGCATGTTGCGGCGCTGTATGCACCACGGCGATTTCTTCTCGACCGGGTGCTGGTCGACGCAGCAGTGGCCGCCGGAGTCGAAGTGCTGCATCGCCACGACGTGATCGACCTGCTGCCGGACGTCACGGTGCCTGGTCGGGTGGGTGGAGTGCTCGCGCGCAGTCGCGGCGGCAGCACCCTCGAGCTCCCCGCGCGCTTCACCATCGGTGCCGACGGGATCCGGTCTGTCGTGGCCCAGCGCTCCGGTGCGGGGGTTGTCCGGCAGGGCAGGGCCGCGAGCGCGGTGCTGTACAGGTACTTCTCCGGCGTCGAGACCGTCGGCTACGAGTGGGCGTACGGGTCTGGCAGCGCGCTGGGACTGATCCCCACCAACGACGACCTGACCTGCGCCTTCGTCTCCACCACTCCGGACCGGATGCGGTCACTGCGCGCCTCCGACGGGACCGAGGCTGCGTTCAGGACGCTCGTTCAGCGGTCGGACCCCACCTTGACGGGTCGCCTGGACGCGGGCACCGCCGCGAGTCCCTGGCACGGCTGGGCTGGTGTCGCCGGTTTCGTGCGGCGGTCTTGGGGTTCGGGTTGGGCACTGGTCGGCGATGCCGGCTACTACAAGGACCCGATCACGGCGCACGGAATCACCGATGCGCTCCGGGATGCCGAGCTGGTCGGCTGCGCGGTACTCGCGGCGCTCGCTGACCCCGAGCACGAGACGGCCGCCTTGCACCGCTACCAGCGCACGCGAGACGGGTTGTCGCGGGACCTGTTCGCCGCGACGGAGGCGGTCGCGAGGTATGACTGGGACATCCCGACCATCGAAGGACTCCTGCGCCGGGTCAGCTCAGCGATGAGTGACGAGGTGAACCACCTGCTTCAGCTGGGTCCACCGCTTGCACGGCCGAGCACCGAGCGCACTGACACCTTCGACGTGGCTGGGTAACCTGGCAGGAACTCTCGGAGGACGGAACGCTCGCATGTCGGTGAGCATCAGACTGCTCGGGGGATTCGCGGTCGAGGTCGACGACGCCCCTCTGGCGTCGGCTGCCTGGCGTCGTCGGCATGCCGCCGCGTTGGTCAAGCTGCTGGCGCTCTCGCCCAAGCGTCGGTTGCACCGCGACCAGGTCATCGACGCGCTGTGGCCAGGCATCTCCGTCGACGAGGCCGCACCGCGACTGCACAAGGCAGCCCACTACGCCCGTCGGGGCCTGGGTGACACCGACGATGCCGTGGTGCTGCGCAGCGAGACCGTCGCACTGCTGCCCGACCAGGACGTCCACGTCGACGCCGTGGCGTTTCGGGAGGCAGCCGAGGAGGCGCTCCGGACCGGTCGGCCCGAGGCAGCAGAGCAGGCGGTCGCGGCGTACACCGGCCAGCTGCTCCCCGACGACCTCTACGAGTCATGGGTGGAGGAACCTCGCGAGCGGTTCGCGGCACTGCACCGCGACCTGCTGCGCAACCTCGGTGATTGGGAACGGCTCATCGAGGTCAACCCGCTCGACGAACAGGCGCATCTCGAGCTGATCCGCGAAACCAGCGCGCGTGGCGACGTTCGGGCGGCGCTGCGCCAGTTCGAACGGATGGACCAGGCGCTGCGCCGCGAGCTCGGAACGCTCCCCAGCCCGGAGGCACAACAGCTCCGGGCGCAGTTGACGGCGCAGGTCCCGACGACCTCCGTACCCGACACCCGAACGAAGCTGTTCGGTCGCAAGGAGGTCGGCGATCTGATCCGACAAGGGCTCGAACGTGCCGAGCAACGGCACGGCAACACCCTGCTGCTGACCGGGGCACCAGGGGTCGGGAAGTCCGCCGTCCTCGAGCTGGCGGAGGTGTTGGCCGGCCAGCGCGGATGGCGCGTCGGCAAGGGAACTGCCTCGGAAGTCGAGGGGCCGTGGCCATACGCCCCGGTGCTCGAAGCGTTGAGTGACCTGTGCCGGCGGCACCCAGCCTTGCTCGACGGGCTCGCCGACGAGTTCCGGTCCGAGCTCGAGCGAGCGCTCTCAGGCCAGGACGTGCCATGGACCGGCGAGTCCGGCCACCAGCGGTTGTTCGTCGCCGCCGCCGAGCTGATGCGGCTCGCAGCAGCGGGCCGGGGGCTCCTCCTCGTCGTCGATGACGTGCATGAGGCCGACGAGGCGTCACTGCGGCTGCTTCACTACCTGTCGCGGTGCGCGGTCAGCGAGCCCGTGCTCATCGTCGTCGCCCACCGGAAGGTCGCCGACGAGCCCTTGCAGGAGATGACCGCGAGCCTGCTGGCGCGTGGGATGGGACAGCGAATCGACATCGCCCCGCTCTCGGAGTCCGTCACCCGACGCCTGCTGGGCGAGCGGTTCCCAGACCTGGACGACGACACAGCGTCCCGCATCTGGGCAGTCAGCGGTGGTCTTCCGTTCGCGGTGCTCGAGCTCGGCAGGGCCGCGCAGTCCGGGCAACCCGCGGAGCTGTCCGGCACGCTCCCGGTCGCGATCCGACAGACGTTCCAGCGCCTCGCACTGCTCGGCTCGACGTTCAGCACCGATGAGCTGCTCGCGGTAGCGGGCACGTCCGAGGCGGACGCCTACCACCAGCTCGAGGTGGGGGTGTCCGCCCTGCTGGTCGAACCGGCCGAGCCCGGTTATCGGTTCCGCCACGCACTGGTCCGCGAGGGTCTCCTGGACACGATGTCGCCGCACGAGCTCGCAGCAGCTCGTCGCGAGGCGGCTGAGCGGTTTGCGGTCACCGACGCACCACCCGCGCGAGTGGCCCACTACTACCTCGCCGCGGGCCTGCCCTCGCGCGCCGCACCCTACGTCGCCCGCGCCGTCGAGACCGCCGGCGCCCTGGGTGCCTACCGTGACGGCCTCGCGCTCATCGACGGTGTCCGCGACCATGCAGGCCCCGATGACCTTCCGCATCTGCTCGCTCGTCGAGGCGACCTGCTCATGGCGCTCGGCGATCCGGAGGCCATCACGGCGTACCGCGAGGCGCTCCCCATCACCACGGGCACCGAGCACCGCATGGTGCTGGCCCGGTTGGCCCGCTCGGCCGGGTTCGCCGGAGACCTCGAAACCGCGCGCGCCGCGCTCGACGGTCTCGAACCGGAGGAGGACGCCGCAGATGGGCCGATCCTGCTCGCGCGTGGTCATCTCGCGTACTTCACCGGCGACATCGACGAGGCGTGGGACATCGCCTCGTCCGCCCGCGGGATGCTCGGCTCACCGGACGACCCGTGGCAGCTGGTGGACCTGGTGACGCTGCAGGGTCTGATCGCGCACCACCGCGGCGAATGGTTCGAGCGTTTCCAGCTGGAGCTGCGGCGTACGCAGGGACACCAGCAGATGGTGACCGCGATCTTCGATGCTCACCTGTGCGTGGCGGAGTACCTCCTTTACGGTCCGACGCCGTACGCCGAGGTCATCGGTCAGGCCGAGGTGCTCCGACGCAACGCAGAGAAGGCGGGCGCCCTGCGAGGCGTTGCGTTCGCGACAGCGCTCATCGGCGAGGCGGCGCTGCTCAAGGGAGACCTCGAGCTCGCTGAGCGCGAGCTGGAAGAGGCGGTCGATCTGCACCGCGACATCGACGCGCCGGCGGGGGAGGCCCACGGACTGCAGCGTCTCGCCGAGGTACGACTCGCGCGGGGGGACGCGGAGGAGGCACGGAGGCTTCTGCAGCGTGCCCTCCCGCTGGCTCGCTGGTCGGTGATGAGCATGCACCTGCTGCAGCGCATCTACGGCACGCTGGTCCAGGCCGCGCCCAATCCGCTCGCGGCCCGGGCCATGGTGGACCAGGCCGAGGCGACGCTGGGGGAGACGGACCGGTGCTCGTTCTGCCTCGTCACGCTGGCCGTGCCTGCCGCGATCGCCTGCGCGCGCGCCGGGGACCTTGCCGAGGCCCGGCGTCAGCTCGAGCTGGCCGAATCCTCGGTGGCCCGGTGGAAGGACACAGCCTGGGATGCGGCGGTGGTCGAGGCACGAGCACACATCGTTGCGGCCAGTGGTGACCTCGAGCGTGCCCGCGCGCTGCTCGTGCAGGCTCAGGAGCTGTTCGCGGCAGCCGGTCACGTGCTCGAGGCGAAGCGCTGTCGTGACACCGAGCTCGCCGTCCGCGAGGACAGGTCGGTGGCGTCGCCGGTCAGCTGAGAGCGAAACAGCGGCATTCGGTGTCACTCAATCGAACAAGTGTTCGATTTCTTGCTACGATCGAGTCGTGACAGCGTTCACCCCTCCAGGATGGCCCGAGCAGGTGCGACCGCCCGGCGCTCCCTGGTGGGAGGACACGGCGGTCGGCTGGTTGCTCGACCAGTGCCCGCCGGACTACCGGATGTACCAGGGGCTACGGCGTCACCCGGTCGTGCTGGCCCGGTTCACCGCCCTGCACACCGAGGCCAGCATCCAGGCGACCCAGCGCGGCATCTCGGAGGCCCGCACCAGTCTGCGCGAGGTGCTGCCGACGGAGTCCGTCGAAGGCGCGATCGCGATGTGGGAGCGCGAGGGAGCACGCCTGCTCAAGGTCCGGCGCGCGGTCGGACTGATCGAGGAGGCGTTTCGCGGCCGCCAGTTCCGAGCCCGCCTGTGAGCCGGACCCTTGTGGACAAGAGATTCTCTGATCACGACTGTCGGTGCTAGGTCGTAGATTCTGTGCATGGACGCACCGCACCCGCCTCCGGCCGATGTCATCGGTCGCACGCTGGTGCACGTTGCTGATGACTTCAAGGCCCTCATCGACGCTCCGGTCTGGTCGCTCGACGATGGTCGGCTGGACGAACGGCTCGAGCAGGCTCTGGCGGTGCGAGCAGCGGCCGACGAGCTGGTCGCCCGCATCGCCGGGGAGATGCACGACCGCGGCCATGCGCCCAGGCACGGTGCTCGGTCGGTGCATGCCCACCTGGTCGGCCGCCATCGGTTGTCGGCCGGTGAGGCGAAGAAGATCACGGCGGCCGTGCAGCAGCTGCACGGCTCCGGACCTCGATCGGCCGTCACCGAGCCGGTACGCCGGGCGCAAGCCTGCGGCGAGGTCACGGCTGAGCAGGCCATGACCATCGCGACGGCCATCAACCGGCTCGGTCCGAAGCACCCGATCGACGCCGTCCACGCCGCGCAGGCTGACCTGTTGCGCTACGCCGGAGAGTTGCCGTACGGCGACCTCCAGCGATTGGCCAATCACGTCGTCGAGGTCCTCGACCCGGAGCGAGCGGACGAGCTCATGGAGGCCAAGCTCGAAGCAGACGAACGAGGCCACTACGGCTCGGTCGAGCTGGCGATCCAGATGCGCCCGGACGGTGGGTCGAACGGCAGGTTCACGAACCTCCCGGCGCTTCAGACGGCCATGTTGAAGAAGGCGCTTGACGCTCTTGGCGCCCCTCGACGTGACCACCTGTACGCCCCTGAGGCGGAGGTGCTGGACCGACGGACCGAGACGTCACCCGACGAGCTTCCCTACGCCAACCGGCTCGGCCGGGCGTTCTGCGAGCTGATCGAGCACCTCCCGGCCGACGCCTTGCCGGCGCGCGGCGCCACGAGCGCCACGCTGATCGTCACGGTCGAGGAGTCGCGCCTCAGGAGAGGCGTGGGTGAGGCCGGGCTCGACACGGGCACGTCCGTGTCGGTCTCCGAGGCCAGAAGGCTCGCGTGCAATGCCGGCCTCCTCGCGATGGTTCTCGACGGCGAAGGCCGGGTGCTCGACCTGGGTCGTACGCAGCGACTGTTCGACCGCCACCAGCGACTCGTGCTCGCTCATCGTGACCGCGGTTGCGTGTTCCCCCGCTGCGACCGCCCGGCCGCCTGGTGTGAAGCACACCACGTCACGTCCTGGCAGGACGGTGGTAGGACCGATGTGGACAACGGCGTGTTGCTCTGCAGCTTTCACCATCACCTGGTGCACCGAGGCGACTGGCAGATCACGATCGCCTCCGACGGGGTGGCCGAGGCGGTGCCGCCGCCTTGGTTCATCGACCGCACACCGCTGAGACACGCCAGGTTCCGGCCCAGACCTGGCTAGTGCCGCGACCCGCCGGACGTCGAGCTCACGCGCCTGCCGACTTCGTGACCTGGCGGCGTCCCTCTAGACTCGTGCCGCGAGCAGGGGACTGCTGCTCGACGTACGACGGAAGGGGATCCATGAGCCTGCTCGAGGGCATCGCGGGACCGCAGGACCTGCGCGACCTCGATGACGCGCAGCTGCGTCAGCTGGCCGAGGAGATCCGCACCTTTCTCGTCACCGAGGTGTCCAAGACCGGTGGCCACCTCGGACCGAACCTCGGTGTCGTCGAGCTGACCCTGGCCATCCATCGCGTCTTCGAGTCGCCGACGGACCGGGTCGTCTTCGACACCGGCCACCAGTCCTACGTCCACAAGATCCTGACCGGGCGCGCCGACGACTTCCCGACCCTTCGTCAGCAGGGCGGGCTGTCCGGCTACCCCAGCCAGGACGAGTCCCCGCACGACGTCGTCGAGAACAGTCACGCGTCCACGTCGCTGTCGTGGGCCGACGGTCTCGCCAAGGGTTTCCGCGTGCGCGGCGAGGACCGGCACGTGGTCGCGGTCGTCGGCGACGGCGCGCTGACCGGCGGGATGACGTGGGAGGCGCTCAACAACATCGCCGCCGCCAAGGACTCCAAGCTCGTCGTGGTCGTCAACGACAACGGACGCTCCTACAGCCCCACCGTCGGCGGCCTCGCCGACCACCTCGCCGGCCTCCGCACCGACCCGCGCTACGAGAAGGCGCTGGCCCAGGTGAAGGAGCGGCTCAACCGCACCAAGCTGGTCGGCCCTCCGCTGTACGACGTCCTGCACGCGATCAAGAAGGGGCTCAAGGACGCCCTCGCGCCGCAGGGGATGTTCGAGGACCTCGGGCTCAAGTACGTCGGCCCGGTGGACGGTCACGACCGTGCCGCGCTCGAGCAGGCACTGGCCCAGGCGAAGAACTTCAACGGTCCGGTGCTGGTCCATGCGATCACCCAGAAGGGCCACGGCTACCAGCCCGCCGAGCGGCACGACGAGGACAACTTCCACTCGCTCGGCGCGTTCGACCCCGAGACCGGTGAGGTGCTGGCCACGGCACCGACGATCTGGACCGATCCCTTCAGCCAGGAGCTCGTCGCGCTCGGCACCGAGCGCGACGACATCGTCGCGATCACCGCTGCGATGCTCTACCCGACCGGGCTGCACCTGTTCGCGGAGAAGTTCCCCGAGCGCACGTTCGACGTCGGGATCGCCGAGCAGCACGCCGTGACGTCGGCGGCAGGCATGGCGCTCGCCGGCCTGCATCCGGTGGTCGCGATCTACGCGACGTTCCTCAACCGCGCCTTCGACCAGGTGTTGATGGACGCGGCCCTGCACCGGTGTGGCATCACGCTCGTGCTCGACCGGGCCGGCGTCACCGGTGAGGACGGCGCCTCTCACCACGGCATGTGGGACATGTCGATCCTGCAGGTCGTTCCGCGGCTGCGGATCGCCGCGCCGCGTGACGGCACGCGGGTGCGCGAGCTGCTGCGTGAGGCAGTCGACGTCGACGACGCACCGACGGTGCTGCGCATCCCCAAGGGAGCCGTGCAGCCCGACCTGCCCGCGCTCGACCGGATCGGTGGGAGTCGACGTGCTGTCCCGCGCGGACGAGCCCGACGTGCTCATCGTGGCGGTCGGTGCGATGGCGTCCACCTGTCTCGACGTCGCGAGCCGGCTACGCGCCCAGGGCATCGGCGTGACCGTGGTCGACCCGCGCTGGGTCAAGCCCGTCAACGCGTCCCTGGTCGAGCTCGCCCGCGACTTCCGTCTCGTCGTCAGCGTCGAGGACAACGGACGGGTCGGCGGCTGCGGCGCCGCGCTGACGCAGGCGCTCTCCGACGCCGGCGTCGAGACGCCGACGATGGTCTTCGGCATCCCGCGGGAGTTCCTCTCTCACGGCAAGCGTGCCGACATCCTCGAGGCGATCGGCCTCGGCGCGCAGAGCCTGGCGCGCGACATCACCGCCCGCGTCGCCGGGCTCGACCGCAGCGACGCGTCTTCCCGTCGTACGGCCGACAACGCCTGATCTGCGCATCTGGCGCATTCGTGTCAGTCTGATGAGACCCACCTCGGTGGGCCCAAGGCATGCACCCTGCCCTGATGGAGGCCGACGATGAACGCGTTCCGCACCAAGTCGATCGAGCAGTCGATCCGCGACACCGAGGAAGGCGAAGAAGGCCAACGGCTGCGCAAGGAGCTCGGCGCGCTCCAGCTCACCGTCTTCGGTGTCGGCGTGGTGATCGGAACCGGCATCTTCGTCCTGACCGGTGAAGCGGCCGGCGCCAAGGCGGGTCCCGCGATCGCGCTCTCGTTCGTGTTCACCGGTCTCGTCTGCGCGCTGTCCGCGCTCTGCTACGCCGAGTTCGCGAGCACCGTGCCGGTCGCCGGGTCGGCCTACACGTTCTCCTACGCGAGCCTCGGTGAGATCGTCGCCTGGATCATCGGCTGGGACCTGATCCTCGAGCTCGCCCTCGGCGCTGCAACGGTGTCCGTCGGCTGGTCGCAGTACTTCGTCGACGTCTTGAACGAGGCCGACATCACGGTCCCGAGCGCGTTGTACGGCGAAGGGCACAACCTGATCGCCGCCGCCATCGTGCTCATCCTGACCGCCGTCATCTGTGTCGGCATCCGGGTCTCGTCCGGCGTCAACTTCGTGATGGTGGTGATCAAGGTCGGCATCGTGCTGCTGGTCATCATCGCCGGGCTGTTCTTCATCGACGCCAACAACTGGTCGCCGTTCATCCCCGAGTCCGGGTCGCCGGGTGCCGAGGGTGTCACGATCACGCCGTCCCTGCTGCAGGACATGGGCTTCTCGCCGGGCGCGTTCGGCATCAGCGGGATCTTCACCGGCGCGGCGCTGGTGTTCTTCGCCTACATCGGCTTCGACGTCGTCGCCACCGCGGCCGAGGAGACCAAGAAGCCGAAGCGGGACATGCCGATCGGCATCCTGTCGGCGCTGGGCATCTGCACGTTCCTCTACATCTGCGTCTCGCTGGTCGTCACCGGGATGGTGAAGTACACCGAGATCGACATCGAGGCGCCGCTCGCGGCCGCCTTCCGCTCGGTCGGCCATCCGGGTATCGCGACCACGATCTCGGTCGGAGCGTTGCTCGGCCTGACGACGGTGATGCTCATCCTGCTGCTCGGACAGAGCCGGGTCTTCTTCGCCATGAGCCGCGATCGGCTGCTTCCTGCGGCCTTCGCGCGCATCAACCCCCGCTTCGGCACGCCGGTCCGCACGTCGGTGACCACGGGCGTCGTGGTGGCGGTGATCGCGACCTTCGGTCCCCTCACCGAGCTGGCCGAGCTGGTCAACATCGGCACCTTGTTCGCCTTCGTGCTGGTGGCCATCGGCGTGATCGTGCTGCGGCGGACGCGTCCCGACCTCGAGCGCGCCTTCCGGTGCCCCGGGGTGCCGGTCGTGCCGATCCTGGCGGCCCTGGCGTCGATCTACCTGATGCTCAACCTGCCCGGCGCCACCTGGTGGCGGTTCGTGGTGTGGATGGCGATCGGTCTGGTCGTCTACTTCCTGTACGGCGCTCGCCGCAGCCGGCTGGTCACCGACCCCAACTACGCCGAGGACCGCAAGGACGCCGACAAGGCGCCCGCCGCGACGTCCTGACCCACCGACGTCGGTCAGCGGTCGGTCAGGCTGCCGCCGACGGGGAAGACGACCGAGTCGATGGTGCCGATCGCCGTGCGCTCCACGGTGCACGTGCCGTCGGTGATCGAGCACACGAGCTGGGCGACCGGGTCGCGGTAGATGTTGTCGCCCTTGGTGCCGATGGCGGCGTACCGGTCGTCGTCGAGCCACTGGGTCATCAGGACCACCTGATAGCCCTGGGCAGTCGGGAGTGACGTCGCGCTGCGTCGCGGTCTCGAAGACCTTCGAGCTCTGCTGCGGCATGGTCATGACGTAGGTGCCGTACGGGGACAGCTGCGGCTCTCCGATGCCCGGCACGAACGGCTTGTCGGAGCCGAGCTCGCGGGTGACGACGGTCGCCTGATCGTCGAACGAGCTCTGCGCGAAGACGCCGTTGGAGACGTCGAACAGGTACGACGGTGACGTGTGCGCGCGGATCACCTCCTGGGTGCCCGCAGACAGGTCATAGGCGACCGTGCCCGCACTGCTGTGCCAGTACGCCGTCGTGCCGTCGATCGCGTGCACCCGGGCCAGGTCGAACTCGTCGGACACCTGGTCGACCGGCTTGTTCCCCTCGCTGGTCCGCGCGACCTCCTTGCCGGCGTCGGTGTCGTAGACCACGAACTCGGGCAGCGGCTGCGCCTGGGTGTCGACCCACTCGACGTACGGCCCCGAGTCGTCGGCCGCGAGCCACGTGCCCGGGTCCCGCGTGGTCTCGCCGATCTTCGTGGTGTCGGTCGCGTCGGTGAAGTAGACGTTCTGGTGGTCGCCCTGGTCCGCCGTGAACACGAAGCCGTAGTCGGTCTGCACGAGCGCGGTCACGTCGTGCGGGCTGACGTCGATCGCGTCGTCGCCGTAGAAGATCGTGGTGCCGACGGCGTACGTCGGCGTCCGGGTCACGAAGGCTCCGGTCGGGTTCGTGGGCTGGACGTCCTTGTCGCCGACGTTGATGCGGTCGACGATGGCGGGCGCCGCGACGACAGCGGCGACGAGGGCGGCGGCGACACCGACCCCTGCCACCGCGCGGCGGCGGCGCACCCGGCGGTCGCCCGCCGCGATGATCGCGTCGAGATCGAGGTCAGGCGCGCCGGTGGCGGCAGCTCGGTCCCTCATCGTGTCCCTCAACAGTTCACCCATGGTCAGTCACGGCCCGACGGCCATCCCATCCGTGTCGTTCGCGACGAGCACGACGTCGGTGCCCATCAGGGTGCGCAGACGTTTGAGCCCGTCCGAGACCTGGCTCTTCACCGTGCCGACCGAGACGCCGAGCGCCTCGGCGGTCTGGGCCTCGGTCAGGTCTTCGTAGTAGCGGAGGACGATCGCCGCCCGCTGCTTCGGCGCGAGGTTCTGCAGCTCCTGCCACAGCCAGTCCTGCTGGGCGAAGTGCTCCGCCTGTCCGGTCTGGCCGATCTCGGGTACGTCGTCTCGCGGCTTCTCGTTCTTCCAGGCCTTGCGTCGCCACCAGGAGATCGCCGTCGTCGTGATCGCCTTGCGGGTGTACGCCTCGGCCTTGTCGACCTCGCGCAGCCTGGGCCACGCGACATAGGTCTTGGTCAGCGCCTCCTGGAGCAGGTCTTCGGCGAGCCCGTGGTCGCCGACCATGAGGTACGCCGCCCGGAACAACGCACCTGACCGCGCGCCGACGAACTCCGCGAACGCGGCGCTGTCACGGGCTGCCATCGGGCCGTCCTCCTGGGCTGTTCGGATCTGCTGCTCACCCTGACGCGGTCAGCCTCGCAAAAGGTTGGGACGCGCGGAAGAAAATCCGAGATTGCCGGTGTCAGGCCGTCCGACGTGCCCTGCTGAGAGGCGCGACGGGACCGGAGGTAGTCGGCGACGACGTACTGTCCGAGCTGGTCGTTCTCCGGCGTGAGCACCCGGCCACCGTTGCGGCGGGCAACGGCGTCGACGAAGCGGGCCAGCCCCGGGTCGTCGCCGAGCAGGAAGAAGTTCAGGGTGGCGCCGAGCCGGGTCATCGCGTCGACCTCGCCGATCGTGGCGCGGACCGTCTCGTCGGTCGGCGGCCAGTGGAAGAGCGGGTAGCCGTCGACGTCGAGGTGCGCGGTGGGCTCGCCATCGGTCACGACCAGCACGACCGGCTCGGCGTCGGGGTGCCGGCGCAGGTGACGGCCGGCGATCTTGAGCGCGTGCTGCAGGTTCGTGCCCTGGACCCACTCGGGCTCGACCTCGGCGAGGTCCAGCGGCGTGAGCCGGCGGGCGGTGCGGTCGAAGCCGATGATCTCGAGGGCGTCGTTGCGGAAGCGCGTGGAGATCAGGTGGGCGAGCGCGAGGGCGGTCTGCTTCATCGGCCGCCAGCGCCCTTCCTGCACCATCGAGAACGACAGGTCGACGCAGAGTGCGACCGCGGCCGTCGTACGCCGCTCGGTCTCGGCGACGGCGAAGTCGTCCACGTCGAGCCGGGCCGGCGTCTCGTCGTCGTCCTGGTGCGCGGCACGACGCAGCACGGCGTTCTGCACCGTCCGGACGGCGTCGATGGGCCGCTCGTCGCCGAACCGCCAGGGCAGGAAGGCGCCGGTCCGTTCGTCGGCAGCGCCCGAGCGCTGGTCGTCGTGGTCGCCCCGAGCCTGGGCGTCCAGCTGGGCGAAGATCCGGCGCAGGGCGCTCTCACCGAGCCGGCGCAGGGCCTTGGGCGTGAGCGCGAGGCCGTCGGCGTCACGGCGCAGGTATCCCTGGCGCTCGAGCTCGGCCTCCAGCCGGCGCAACGTCTCGAGGTCGGCCACGTCGCGGGCGGGAAGCTGGCGCTCCAGCGCGTCGACGTCGATGTCGTCGAGGGTCGCGCCGGGGTAGTCCTGGCCCAGCTGCTGCTCGAGGGCCTCGAGGTCGGCCAGCTCCGACACGGCTCCGACCGCGTCGCCGTAGCCGAGCGGCTCGTCACCGTCGATGTCGACCGGACCGCCGCGCATCATGCCGGGACGCAGCGCAGAGAGGTTGTCCTGCAGCTGCGCCAGCTGGCTCTGCAGGTCGACGTCGCCGAGCGCCTGCTGCATCAGCTCGGCCAGCTCGGCACGCTGTTCGCGGCTCAAGGAGCGCATCATCCGCTCCGCGGCGGCCTGCCTGCGGGCCAGGGAGTCGATCAGCTCCTCGACGTTCGAGGGCTGATCGGGGAAGAACTCGCCGTGCTGGTCCATGAACGCGTCGAACTGCTCGGGCGTGTCGACCCCTCGGGCGTGGTCGGCCAGCAGCTGGTTGAGGTCCGCAAGCATGTCGCGCACCCGCTGCATCGCCTCCGGGTCGTTTCCGGTCAGCGCCTGCTTCATGCCCGCGAACTGCGCGTCGAGGACCTCCCGCTGGAGCATCTGCTGGATCTGCTGGTAGCCCGCGCGCGCCTCGTCGGAGTGCCACGCGTAGTCGGAGAGCTCGCGGACCGCACTGCCGATCTGCGGCGGCAGCTCGTCCAGGGTCATCTCGGCGAGCCGGGCGTCGTCGCCGTCCTCGCCGGCCAGCTGTTCGCGCTCGGCGGCCAGGACCTGGTCGAGCATCTGCTGGACCCGGTCGAGCGTGCCCGAGAGGTCACCGCGACGACGCAGCTCGCGACGGCGTCGTTCGATGTCGCGACGCAGGTCGCCGAGGCCGCGCCTGTCGCCGGTGCCGCGCCGCAGCAGGTCACGCAAGGCCTCCCGCACGGACCGGCCCTCGAGCATGTCCTCGCCGATCTCGTCGACCGCCGCCCGGACGTCGAAGGGTGCCTCGAGGGGATCGGGTCCGCCGTGCCACGCCCCGTAGCGGTAGCCGTCGGAGCGGCGACCGCGTCGCCGTCCGCCACCGCGTCCGAACGGTGACACGTCAGTTCCCGTAGATCGTCGTACCGTCGAGGCTGTCCTTGGACAGCCGGCGGGTCAGGTGCAGGCCTTCGAGCACGAACTCGATCGCCGCGGCGACCTGGCCCGGAGACACGTTGTCCTCACCGACCTCCAGCGCGTCGAGCACGCCCGCGAGCCCGGGGATGGTGCCCAGCTGAGCGAGCAGGTCGGCGGCCGGGACGAGCGCACCGGTCTCGACCGTGTCGCCCTCGACGAAGTGCTGGGTGAAGCCGCTGAGGTCGACGCCGGTGAGGTGTTCGCGGTAGGTCGCGGCGATGGCGACCCGGAGCAGGTGCCCGAAGACGTCCTCCTCCCGACCCTCCTCACCCATCTCGAACTCGACCTTGCCCTGCAGGGTCACGAGCACGGCGTCGAGGTCGCCGACGCGCGCGACGGGCTCGTCCTCGCCGCTCAGCGCACCGCGGCGCAGGGCCGCGCCGGCGATGCCTTCGGCCGCGGCGACGGCGAAGCGAGCGGAGACGCCGGAACGCTGGTCGACCGCCGACGACCCGCGCAGCTCGTCGGTGAACCGCGCGATCACCTCGATCAGGTGGCCTGGCACCTCGGCGACCAGGTCCGCCTCCTGGGCGATGAGCGCGATCTCGTCGGACACCTCCAGCGGGTAGTGGGTGCGGATCTCGGCGCCGAAACGGTCCTTCAACGGGCGTGATGATGCGTCCGCGGTTGGTGTAGTCCTCGGGGTTCGCCGATGCCACGAGCAGCAGGTCGAGCGGCAGCCGCAGCGCGTAGCCACGGATCTGGATGTCGCGCTCCTCGAGCACGTTGAACAGCGCCACCTGGATGCGCTCGGCGAGGTCGGGGAGCTCGTTGAGCCCGAAGATGCCGCGGTTGGCACGGGGGAGGAGGCCGTAGTGCACGGTCTCGGGGTCGCCCAGCGTGCGCCCTTCGGCCACCTTGGTCGGGTCGATGTCGCCGACCAGGTCGCCGACGCTGGTGTCGGGGGTGGCCAGCTTCTCGCCGTACCGGTGCGAGCGGTGTCGCCAGGCGATCGGCAGGTCGTCGCCGAGCTCGGCGGCCTGGGTGCGGCACGCGAGACAGGCCGGTTCGTACGGATGGTCGTTGATCTCGCAGCCGGCGACGACGGGCGTCCACTCGTCGAGGAGGTCGGCGAGCGTGCGCATCACGCGGGTCTTGCCCTGGCCGCGCTCACCGAGCAGGACCACGTCATGGCCGGCGAGGAGCGCGGTCTCCAGCTCGGGCAGGACGGTGTTCTCGAAGCCGACGATGCCCGGGAGGGTGGTGGCCCCGTCGCGCAGCCGGGCGACGAGGTTGTGCCGGAGCTCGGCCTTGACGGTGCGGTGCTCGTGCCCGGACTCGCGGAGCCGGCCGAGGGTGGTGATGTCTGGTGCAGTGGCGTGGGTCACCTGACCCACAGTACGACGGCCCTCAAGGGGCTAGCCGTCGACGAGGAAGCCGCGCATCGGGCCCTCGAGCCGGTCGCGCCGACGGGACACGGCGGGCAGCAGAGTCAGCCGGTGCGTGCGTTCGAGACCGGCCTCGTCGAGGCGGGACTGCTCGGTCGCGATCGGTCGCCAGAGCTCGTCGATCACCCGGTGCGGCTCGCCGGACACGTCACCGACGGTGCGTTCGGTGTGCTCGGCCCAGAGGCGGAGCCGGGTGTCGCGGGCGAGGTCGGGGTCGTTCATGAGCAGGTTCATCTCGGTGTCGTTGAACAAGGAGTGCTCGTTCAGGTTGCCGGATCCGATCGTGAGCCAGCGGTCGTCGACGATGCCGATCTTGGCGTGCACGTAGACGGCGGCGTCGGGTTGTCCGCGCTGAGCGCTGATCGTGGTGGCCAGGAGTCGCCGCGCACCGTCGTCCGCCGCCGCCAGGATGCTCAGCTGGCCGCGGGTCGTGTCGCGCCCGTTGGCCGGCTTGATCGGCAGCACCAGCAGGATCCGGAACTCGTCGCACGGAGGGTGCTTCAACCGGTGGGCGAGCACGTCCACGACCTCGGGCGACCACAGGAACTGGTTCTCCAGGTAGATGAACCGTTCGGCCGTGCGCAGCGCACGCAGATAGGCGTCCAGGATCGTGAACTCACCGCGCGGCAGGAAGTCGTACACCTTCTCCGGCACGGTCCGGAGCACCTGCACGTCGAGATCACCGGCCGGCTGCGGGCGGCGCGGGTGACGTGATGCCCTCTCCGGTGATCTCGTTCCACCGGCGTACGAAGTGGTCGGCGACGTCGGCGACCGCCGGGCCACGCAGCTGGACGGCCGCGTCGTGCCAGCCGAGTGGACCTCGCGGCGGGTGGTCGGGGCCGTCGTGCCGGTCGCCTTCGAGCGCGGTGAAGTCGATGCCGCCCACGAACGCCAGCTCGCCGTCGACGATGACGATCTTCTCGTGGTGGCAGTGCATGAGGTACTCGCGGTCGTCGAGCGCACACTGCACCGCGCAGTCGCGGACGAACTCGTCACGCGCCTGCTTGACCATGGAGCGCGTCGGGTTGAACGCACGCAGCGGCGGACCGGCCCACATCAGCAGCCGCACGTCGACGCGCTCCGAGGCCTTCGCGAGCAGGTCGCGGAGGGTGGGCGCGCCGGGCTCGCGGCTGAGTCGGAAGTCCGGCGAGCAGTGCCAACCGGCGATGTGCACGGACGACTGCGCACCCTGGATGGCCTGCTGCATCGCAGCCAGCGCCGCCACCCCGTCGATGAGGACGGTCGCCTCGTTGCCGCTGCGCACCTCGGCTCGTGGCGACCACCAGCCGCGTCCCTCCGGCTCCATCACGTCGTCCCAGCCGACCTTGTGCAGACGCCGGTTGTGCCGGTGACGCTGGGCCCGCTCGAGTCGCTCACCGATCCAGTCGTCGATCAGGTCGAAACGCGGCAACCGGGGCACGTCCGTCATCGTGGCACAGCCCGTCCGGCGCGGCGCGCGGCGAGGGAACCGAGACGCGGCATCCTTCGTCAGAGCGACGACCGACGCGAAAGGAAATCCCATGACCCGTTCCAGCTCGGCCGCCCGGGCGGGGCTCGTTGGACTGGCCGTCGCGGCCGCCGTGATCACGGTGACCGGGTGCGGAGCCGTCGACGACGGGCCGACGTCCGTGGTCGAGGGTGACCCTGTGGCCCACCCCTACAACGGCGCCATGCACGTCGAGCAGGACTTCGGGGACCGGGCATCGGTCAAGGAGCGGTCCGGCGCCGCCGGGCTCGCCCTCGAGTGCGACTACCCCGCCTACGACGGTGGCGCCGGCGACTACGACAGCGGTCTCGAGTCGGTGCAGGACAGCCCCGCGGCCGCGTTGGACGACTGGCTCGCGGAAGAGAGCGTCGACGTCCCTGACACCGGCTATGTGATCGAGCGTGAGGACGACGGACGTGCGCTGCTGTCCTTGGACGTCGACGACCGGACCAAGGTTGCCGTGATCGTCGCCGACGACATCCGCGACTGGGACGACAACTCCGGCTGGGGCGTCGAGGCCTGGGCCACCTGCGACCCTGCCGAGCTGGGCGCTGCCTACCACAGCTCGTACGGCGCCCGGGTCTGGCACGACGCGGACGGCGACCCGGTGCCGCTCTCGAAGGTGAAGTCCTTCCCAGGCTCCGAGCACTGCGACTGGCAGGACATCACGTTCCTGTACGTCGGCATGGAGCCGGACCAGGACACCTACCTGCGTGACACGGAAGGGGAGCTCCGTCAGGTCCTGGCGACGACCTTCTCCGCCGACTCGAAGCTCCCGCCGGACGCGCGTGACACGGGGTGGCACGACAACGGGCGCGAGCTGTGGCTGCAGCCGGGCCGGCCCGACGCGGCCTACCTGGTGAGTGTCGACGACCCGAAGGACGTGGAGCGCTGGCCGGCGGCCAAGGACGGCGTCGGGTGCGCCTGATGCCGTCGCGCGGCGGTGGCAGACTGCGGGGATGAGCGAACCCGTCACCGTGATCAAGGCGGCCGACCTGGTCCCGGCCGACCCGACGCCGGGCATGAACCGGTCGCGCGCGTTCGAGACCGGCCAGCTCTGGGCCGGCCAGGTCGTCACCGAGCCGGGCTCGGTGTCCGGCTGGCACCACCACGACGTCAACGACACCAGCATCTACGTCGTCTCCGGCGTGATGCGGCTGGAGTTCGAGGGTCACGACGGGTACGTCGACGCGGTGGCGGGCGACTTCGTGCACGTCCCAGCACACACCGTGCACCGCGAGAGCAACCCGACCGACCAGGCGACGATCGCCGTGCTGGCGCGGGCAGGTGGCGGCGTACCGACCGTGAACGTGGACGGTCCGGGCGCCCCGACCACGCCACCCGGCTAGGCGTCCGCCGGTGTCCCCAGCGTCTGGCGCATCCAGTAGGTGCCGAAGCAGCGCTGGTAGCCCAGCGCGTCGTTCACGTGGCGGATCCCCGCGTTGTGCTCCTCGTTGTCCGTCATCGCGGCGACGGCTCCGGCAGCGCGCGCCCGCGCGTGCGCGTGTTCCTTGACCAGCTTGGCGAGCCCCTGGCCACGGAAAGCCGGGTCGACCCCGGTGTAGGACAGGTGGAGGAGGGAGTCGGCGACGCCGCCGTGCGTGATCGCGACCGGCCGGCCGTCGAGTCGGGCCAGCGAACCGATCGGTGTCTCCTCCGTGCCGACGAAGCCGATCAGCATGGCCAGGTCCATGTGCAGTCCGGTCGCCGCCTCCGGGTTGGTCTGGCTGGCGGTGAGACAGGCCTGGACTGCGTCGGCGTCGTCGAACTGGAGGTCGTCACAGGACTCCAGCGTGATACCCGGCGGCGGGTCGGGGCTCGGTCGCCGAGCTGAGGTCGAGACGAGACGTGATCGAGTGCTGGAGGACCTCGAAGTCCCAGGCGCGAGCGATCGACAGGGAGCGTTCGTCGTCGTCGAAGACGAAGGTGCGCATCTGCGTCGCGTCGTCGTCCAGGTGTCCGAGAACCGCCGAACGGAGCGCACAGCCGACGCCCTTGTCCTCGTGCGCGCGGTCGACGAACAGCCGCAGGCCGCGCCATCCGGCAGGCATGGCATGCCGGTGCGCGAGCGCCGACCACCCGATCAGCTCGTCGTCCTCGACCGCGACGTACGCGCCGTAGAGGTCGATGAGCGAGGGCTCGAAGAGATCGGCCGTCATGGCGGGCAGCATCGCGGGGCAGCGGCGCTTGGCCAGCGCGACCATCGCAGTCTCGTCGTCGGAGGTTGCGGGGCGCAGCATGCTGTCCAGTATCCGCCCCGGCGTCCCCGGATGTGCAAGGCAGAGCCGGGTACTTTGTCGGCATGCCGATCCCTGAGTTCGTCGCTCGACTGCGGGCGCACGTCGGGCCCGACGAGCTGCTCTGGCTGCCGGGCGTCACGGCCGTCGTGCTCGACGGCGATCGGGTGCTGCTCGTCCGCCGCTCCGACAACGGGCAGTGGGCGCCGATCACGGGCATCGTCGACCCGGGCGAGCATCCGGAGCTCACCGCTGTGCGTGAGGTCGAGGAGGAGACCGCCGTGCGGTGCCGCGCCGATGCGCTCGTGTCGGTGACGGTGACCGCGGAGATCGTGCACGCCAACGGTGACCGCGCCCAGTACCTCGACCACTGCTACCGCTGCAGCTACGTCGGTGGGGAGGCCCGGGTGGGGGACGACGAGTCGTTGGCGGTGGACTGGTTCGGGTTGGACGACCTCCCGCCGATGGCGGATGACCTCCTCGAGCGGATCAGGACCGCGACCGCCACGTCCTAGCTGCGCAGCGCCTCGACCGCGAGTGCTGCGGCCTCGCCGATCGCGGCGTCCAGGTGGCGCGGATCGGCGCCGCCGTCGGGGGTGCGGGTGAACACGGCGACGGCGTACGGCGGCTCGGCCGGGAAGCTGACGACGCCGACCTCGTTGCGGACGACTCCCAGGAGGGCGCCGCTCTTGGCGGCCACCTTCACGCCGGGCCCGAACCCACTCGCGATCCGTGCGCGGCTGACTTGGCGGACCATGCTGAAGCGCACGCGGGCGCACGCGTCCTCCGGTCCGGCCTCGCCACCCCAGATCGCCCGCAGCAGCGTGGTCATGTCGCGTGCAGACGTCCGCATGCCGGTGTCCGGGTCCAGAGCCGGGGCCTGGCGCAGCCGGCGCTTCGATCTCGGCGATCCGCGCGGAGTCGGACTCGTCGAGGGCGTCGATCTCGGCGTACGACGAGAAACCGGCGGCGGTGGCGACCCGGTCCAACATGGCGCGGAGGTCACTGGGGAGGACGGTCGCTGTCATGCCGAGGCGTCGGGCGGCCGCGTTGAGCGTCTCGATCCCGATCATGCCGATGAGGGCGTCGGTCGCCACGTTGTCGCTGATCGTCAGCATCAGGACGAGCAGGTCGCGAGCCGAGATCGTCGCGTCGTCGGTGAACAGGGAGAGGCCGACCGGTCCCACGGTTCGCTGCGGCTCACCGAGGTGCACCGGCATCGCCGGGTCCAGCCGACCGTCCGCGAAGCGCGCGGCCGCCTCGATCGCCACGAGCACCTTGATCGTCGACGCCGGCGTCACCGAGGCGTCCGCGCCGATCGCCACCTCGGCAGCACCGTCGAGCGTCGTGGCGTGCAACCGTCCTTCGCAGCCGGCCCGGGCGAAGACCTCGGAGATCTGTCCTTCCACGGCGCTCACGGCGACCGGAGCCCATCACCGAGCTCCTGCATCGTGCTCGCGAAGGACGCCTCCAGGTCGACGTCGTACGCGTCCGCCAGCGACAGGACCGACCACAGGCAGTCGGCCAGCTCGTGGGCCAGCGCCTCGTCGAGGTCGTCGCGCGGCCGGACACCGGCCTTGCCCTGGACCAGCTTCGCCAGGTCGCCGACGTCGCCGAGGAAACCGAGCATCAGCTCCTCGTCGTTCCAGCTGCGTCCGTAGCGGCGCGACTCCTCGGCGGCGTAGAGGCGGCGGACCACGCGGGCCTGTTCCTGCATCTCGGCGAACTCCATGCCGACGATCCTGTCGCATCCCTGGATCGCGGGCAGCGGGGTCGGGCGGGCCGCGTAGGGTCGGAGCCTGTGAGCGCGCAGCCGATCCGCTACCGGTCCGACGACGAGGACAGCGCCCGGTGGCAGGAGTTCCCCTTCCGCGACGGCGACATCGTGATCTCCACCCGGTCCAAGAGCGGGACGACCTGGATGCAGATGATCTGCGCGCTGCTCGTCTTCCAGGACCCGGACCTCCCGGCCCCGCTGTCCAGCCTGTCGCCCTGGATCGACCACGAGATCACGCCGATCGACGAGGTCGTACGACGTCTGGAGGCTCAGCGGCATCGCCGATTCGTCAAGACGCACACGCCCCTCGACGGAGTGCCGATCGACGCCCGGGCGACGTACGTCGTCGTGTGTCGTGACCCGAGGGACATGTACATCTCGTTGTGGCACCAGGGCAACAACATCGACCGCGATGCGGTGCGTCGCCTGCTCGGTCGGCCCGATCCCTCCCCGGACGATCCGCCACCACCGCCGCGCACGCCGCTCCCGGAGGCGCTGCAGCGCTGGATCGACGATGACGCGTCCGCCCAGGACAAGATGGACGGGATCCGCGGCGTCTTCCACCACGCGAGTGACGCCTGGCAACGGCGGGACGCGACGCCGAACGTGCTCCTGGTGCACTACAGCGACCTGCTCGCCGACCTGGGCGGACAGATGCGCGGGATCGCCGGCGCGCTCGGATTCGACGTGCCGGAGGAGCGCTGGCCGACGCTGGTCGAGCGCCGCGACCTTCGCGGCCATGCGGGACAGGGCCGGTGCGGCGGCCCCGGACGCCGGCGGCGTGCTCAAGGACCCGCAGGCGTTCTTCCGGCAGGGCACGTCAGGAGGCTGGCGCGACCTGATGACACCGGAGCAGGTGGCCCACTACGAGCAGCGCGCGGCCGAGCTGGCGCCGCCCGAGGTCGTCGCCTGGCTGCACCGCTGACGCGTCAGGTCAGGCAGAACTCGTTGCCCTCGGGATCCTGCATCACGACGGTGTAGTCGTGCGGCTCGTCGACGATCTGGAACAGGCGACCGCCTCGTGCCTCGAGGCGAGCGACCTCCGCGGCCAGGATCTCGTCCTTGCCGTCCCGGTTGGGCCCTGGCATCCCGCTCACCCGGACGTCGAGGTGCAGCCGGTTCTTCGCCGTCTTGCCCTCGGGGACCTTGTGGAAGAAGAGCCGGGGACGCTTGCCCTCGGGGTCGACTGCGGCGTACGCGTCGTTGTACTGATCCTCGGTGAGTCCCCAGGCGGCCAGCGCATCCGGCCACGTGTCGAACCCCGCGGGCGGGGGTTCCTCGACGTAGCCGAGGGTCTCGATCCAGAACTGGCCCAGTCCCTTCGGGTCGGCGCAGTCCAGCGCGACTTGGAAGTCTCGTGGCACGGCGTGCCTCCTGTTCGTGGTGCGACGATGATTTCTCGAGCCTGCCGCACCCCACCGACAGTCCTCGACCGGGTCGGGGTGACATGATCGGCGGGTGCCGAACTCCGTGCCGGAACTGCTCGACCTGCTCGAGCTCGAACAGCTCGAGGTCGACCTCTACCGGGGCCGGCAGCCCGACACGGCGATGCAGCGGGTCTTCGGGGGCCAGGTGGCCGCCCAGGCGCTGCGCGCCGCCTGCGCGACCGTCGACGAGGACCGCGCCGTGCACTCCCTGCACTCGTACTTCCTGCGACCGGGCGACACCGCGGTGCCGATCATCTACGACGTGGAGCGGATCCGCGACGGAGGATCGTTCTCGACCCGCCGCGTCTCTGCCCGGCAGCACGGCAAGACGATCTTCTACCTGACCGCCTCGTTCCACGTCCAGGAGATCGGCTTCGACCACCAGGACGCGATGCCGGACGTCCCCGCGCCCGAGGACTGCCCCTCGATGGGAGACCTGCTCCGCACCCTCAGCGGTCGCGACGACGACCGCTCGTGGGAGCGGGAGTGGGCCGCGCTCGACGTCCGGTACGCCGCCGACTCCCGGCCGGGTGGGCGGCTCACCAACGACCACGAACCCGCCCGCACCCAGATCTGGATCCGCGCCTCTGACCGCGTGCCGCCGGATCCGGTGATCGACACCTGCGTGCTCGCGTACGCCAGCGACCTCACGCTGCTCGGGGTCAGTCTGGTGCCGCACGGCGTGATCATCTCCTCGCGCCAGATCCAGCCGGCGTCGCTCGATCACTCGATGTGGTTCCACCGGCCGTTCCGCTCCGACGACTGGATGCTCTACGACCAGCACTCGCCGTCCGCCTCCGGGGCGCGAGGGTTCGCGCTCGGCAAGGTGTTCACCCGCGAGGGGGCGCTGATCGCGACGGTCGCCCAGGAGGGCCTGATCCGTCCGGTCGGCGCGGCGCGAGATGCCCTGACCGGGGCTGTGGGCGCGTGAGGGACTCGTGAGGTACGGGTTCGCGATCGACCACCGCACCTGCATCGGCTGCCACGCCTGCACGGTCGCCTGCAAGGTCGAGCACGACATCCCGGTCGGCCAGTTCCGGACCTGGGTGAAGTACGTCGACTCGGGCATCTTCCCGGAGAGCACGCGGGACTTCGGCGTGATGCGGTGCAACCACTGCACGGATGCTCCCTGCATCCAGATCTGCCCGACCAACGCGTTGTTCAAGCGCGACGACGGCATCGTGGACTTCGACTCC
Organism: uncultured Actinomycetota bacterium; assembly: GCA_963737725.1. GTDB lineage: Bacteria > Actinomycetota > Actinomycetes > Propionibacteriales > Nocardioidaceae > JANLYC01. Next base: position 1,145,164 of record CAVTTO010000007.1, on the reverse strand, counting down.
GACGCCTGCATCGGGTGCAAGGCGTGCATGCAGGCGTGCCCGTACGACGCCATCTACATCGACAAGGCCGACAACACCGCGGCGAAGTGCAACTTCTGCGCCCATCGCGTCGACAACGCCCTCGAGCCGGCCTGCGTGACCGTGTGCCCGACCCACTCGATCTGGGTCGGCGACCTCGACGACCCCGAGTCCGGCATCAGCCGGCTGATCGCCGAGAACGACACCGCCGTCCGTGCCCCCGAGCAGCGGACGGGTCCGAACGTGCACTACGTCGGAGCGTCACCGGCCGTGCTCGACCCGCTCGCCGCACCGGTCAAGGACGCCTACCTGTGGTCGCAGCCGGACGACCTGCGGCTGCTGATGTCGGGGGACAACCCGGACGTCGACCCGCACACCACGACGACGCTCAACACGGCGCACCCGCGTCCGTGGGGCTGGCGAGTGGCCACCTATCTGTGGACGAAGGGCGTCGCGGCGGGTGCGCTGCTCGTCGCCGCGATCAGCGTGCTCCTCGGTCAGGGACTGGACGGGCCGCTGGCCTGGGCGCCCACCGCCGCGGTGATCGGCACGGCGATGACCGGTGTCCTGCTCGTGTGGGACCTCAAGCGGCCGGAACGGTTCCTCTACCTGCTCACCCGGCCGAACACCACGTCCTGGCTGGTCAAGGGCGGCTGGTGCCTGATGGCGATCGCAGCCGTGTCCGGGGTCTGGATGCTCGCTCAGCTCGCAGGGATGGGCGACGACGGGGTCGGCGCCGTCGTGCTGGCGGTGCTGGCCGTACCCGCTGCGGTGATGGCAGCCGGGTACACCGCCTTCCTGTTCGCGCAGGCGGAGGGCCGGGACCTCTGGCAGTCGCGCTGGCTGTTGCCCGACCTGCTCGCCCAGGCCGTCTTCGCCGGTGCCGGCCTGGCCGCCATCGGGCTGGCGTTCGCGAGTGACGACCGCGGGTTCGGTGCGAACCTCGTGGCCGGCTGCCTGGCCGTCGGGGCCTTGGCACACGTCGGCCTGTCCCTCGGCGAGCTCCTCGGGTCGCACGACACCAAGGGCGCTGCCGTCGCCGCCGGCATCATCCTCCGCCGCCGCTACGCCCCGGTCTACTGGACCGGCACGGTCGTGCTCGGCCTGGTGGCTGCGGCTCTGGCCGGCGCGTTCTGGCTGGGGGACGGCTCGGTCTCGCTCGCGGTCGTCGCCGGCCTGCTCGCCCAGGTGGCCGTGCTCTCCTACGAGACGGTCTACGTCCGTGCTGGTCAGGAGGTCCCGCTGTCATGAAGCTGCCCGGCGAGCGCACCCACGAGGGGCTGCGGAACTTCCCGCCGCCCGAGGAGTGGGACTCCTTCACGGCGTACGACGCGAAAGCGCACCCCCGCAAGGTCGCCCGCGAGTTCATGCTGATCCCGACGACGTGCTTCAACTGCGAGTCGGCGTGCGGCCTGCTCGCGCACGTCGCCAAGGACGACCTGACGATCACCAAGCTGGAGGGCAACCCGGCCCACCCCGGCTCACGTGGCCGCAACTGCGCCAAGGGTCCGGCCACGATCAACCAGGTCGACGACCCGGAGCGGATCCTGTACCCGCTGCGCCAGGCCGGCGACCGTGGCTCGGGCCAGTGGGAGCGGGTGACCTGGGACGAGGCGCTCGACGACATCGCCGAGCCGGATCCGGGCGGCGATCGTCGACGACCGCCGCGACGAGGTGATGTACCACGTCGGGCGGCCGGGGGAGGACGGCTTCGCCGAGCGCTTCCTGCTCGCCTGGGGCGTCGACGGGCACAACTCGCACACCAACATCTGCTCGGCCGGGGCACGCCTCGGGTACAGCCTGTGGGGCGGCTACGACCGCCCGTCGCCGGACCACGCCAACGCCGAGGCCATCCTGCTCCTGTCGTCGCATCTGGAGACCGGGCACTACTTCAACCCGCACGCGCAGCGGATCATGGAAGCCAAGGCGTCGGGCACCAAGCTCGTCGTGATGGACCCGCGGATGTCCAACACCGCCTCGCACGCGGACCTCTGGATCGCCCCCTGGCCGGGCAGCGAGGCCGCGATCCTGCTGGCCGTCGCGTCGCATCTCCTGCAGTCCCGTCAGATCGACGCCGACTACATCCGGCGCTGGGTCAACTGGGAGACCTACCTCGACGAGCTGCACCCTGAGGTCGAGCACGACTTCGAGGCGTTCCTCGACGCGCTGACCGCCGACTACGCGCCGTACACGTTCTCGTTCGCCGCGGCCGAGGCGCGGGTGCCGATGGAGCAGATCGCCGAGCTCGCCGAGATCGTGGCGGGTGCGGGGACGGCGCTCTCGGCCCACGTCTGGCGTTCCGCGGCGGCGGGCAACCTCGGCGGCTGGCAGGTGTCGCGGTGCCTGTTCTTCCTCAACGTGCTGACCGGGAGCGTCGGGACACCGGGCGGCACCTCGCCCAACGGGTGGAACAAGTTCATCGCGCACGGCTTCGACGTCCCCGAGGGGCACGACCGCTGGAACGAGCTGCTCTGGCCACCCGAGTACCCGCTGTGCACCAACGAGATGTCGATCCTGCTGCCGCACCTGCTGGGCGACGACCGCGGCCACCTCGAGGTCTACTTCTCCCGCGTCTACAACCCGATCTGGACCAACCCCGACGGGTTCAGCTGGATGGAGGCGCTCACCGATCGCGACAAGGTGGGCTGCCACGTCGCCCTGACGCCGACCTGGTCCGAGACGGCGACGTTCGCGGACTACGTGCTGCCGATGGGCCACGCGACCGAGCGGCACGACACCCACTCCTACGAGACCCACGCCGGCCGCTGGCTCGGCTTCCGTCAGCCCGTACGCCGCGTCGCGTTCGAGAAGCTCGGCCGCGAGTTCGCCGACACCCGCGACACCAACCCGGGCGAGGTGTGGGAGGAGAACGAGTTCTGGTTCGAGCTGTCCTGGCGGATCGACCCGGACGGATCGCTCGGGATCCGGAGGTACTTCGAGTCGCCGTACCGGCCGGGGGAGCGCGTCACCGTCGACGAGTACTACCGCTGGGTCTTCGAGAACCGGGTGCCGGGGCTGCCGGAGAAGGCGGCGGCCGAGGGGCTCACCCCGCTGGCCTACATGCGCAAGTACGGCGTCGTGGAGATCGCCAAGGACCTCTACCGCCAGGACGAGCGGCCGTTGACCGACGAGGAGCTCGACGGTGCCGTCGAGGACGAGCACGGCGTGCTCCGCAAGCCGACCGACGACGAGTCGACGCCGCCGCTCGTCGGGGAGGCGGGCTCTGTCGGCGTACGGCTGGAGGACGGGTCGACCGTCGCCGGATGGCTCTCGCCGTCGCGCAAGCTCGAGCTGTACTCGCCGACCATGGCGTCGTTCGGGTGGCGGGAGCACGCGACGCCCGGCTACATCCGCTCGCACATCGCCCACGACGAGCTCAAGCCCGGCCTGGACGAGATGGTGCTGATTCCGACCTTCCGGCTGCCCACCCTGATCCACACCCGTTCCGGCAATGCGAAGTACCTCAACGAGATCAGCAACACGCACCCGGTCTGGATGCACGCCTCGGACGCAGCCGACAAGGGCGTGAAGACGGGCGACCTGCTGCGGGTCCGCACCGAGATCGGCTACTTCGTCGCCCGCGTCTGGGTGACCCAGGCCATCCGCCCCGGCGTCGTCGCGCTGAGCCACCACATGGGCCGCTGGCGGCTTCACGACAACGACGGAAGCCGCTGGGTGACCGGCAAGGTCGACATCAGCCGCACCGAGCAGGGCATGTGGCAGCTGCGGTACGTCGAGCCCGTCCGGCCCTTCGCGAGTGACGACCCGGACTCCGAGCGGATCACCTGGGAGGACCCCGGGGTGCACCAGAACCTGGCGTTCCCGGTCCAGCCCGACCCGTGGTCAGGCATGCACTGCTGGCTGCAGAAGGTCACCGTGACGGCGGCGCACCCGGAGGACCGGTACGGCGACGTCGTGGTCGACACCGGCAAGGCGCGCGAGGTGGTGCACCGCTGGATGGAGCTGACCAAGCCGGGACCGAACGCCGACGGGTGGCGGCGCCCGGAGTTCTTCATGCGCCCCGTCACACCGAAGCGCAAGATGTTCAAGGTTCCCCCACGACGTCCGGCGGCTGAGCGCGTCCGGTGGTTGAGCCCTTCGACAAGCTCAGGACAGGCTTGTCGGATCCGCGATGTCGGCGGCGTTGCGCAGTCGCATCCAGATGGAGCGCTCTTGTCGCCCTTGGCCGGTGCGAACGACCAGACTGCTCCATTCTTCAGCGCAACCGGCCGCTGACCCTCGCGGGCGAGGTCAGGATCTCGCCGGGCGACCGGCCCAGGCCGTCAGCAGCTCGAGCTCACGCTCCTCGGTGATGCCCCAGCCCGGGACCAGCGGCGGCTGCTCCTTCTTGATCCAGTCCCACGTGTCGGAGATGGTCTCGGTGAGCGGCCGCGGGGACAGCCCGGACGCGATCGCCTTGGTGGGGTCGCCGGCCAGGGTCCACTCGTGACCACCCTCGGTCCACAGCGGCAGCGACTGGTAGCCCTCGCCCTGGTCGGTCAGCCACGCGGCGTCGTCGATCCAGGTCAGCGTCGTGTCGTGCGGACCGACTGCGCGCACGGTGGCCTCGAGCAGGTCGCCGAAGCCGAACGGCGGGGTCGGTGACGTGCTGTTGAAGATGCCGCCCTTGCCCTCCTCGGCCAACGTGATCGTCCACTCGGCCTGGTCGCGGGCGTCGATGACCTGCATCGGGGAGTCGTGCGGACCCGGCGCGAGCACCTCACCGCCACGCGCGATCCGGCGTACCCACCAGGTGAAGCGACCCGTGTGGTCGTGCGGTCCGACGACGTACGTCGGGCGGATCACGGTCAAGTCGTCCCCGTACGCCGAGGCGGCGTGCTTCTCGCAGAGCACCTTGAGCCCGCCGTAGGTCTCGGCGGTCACCTCCTCGGTGCTCGGGTCGTCGAGGCTCACCAGCTTCGCGTCCTCGTCGAGGCCCGGCTCGTCGGTGTCGGCGAACACCGACATCGTGGACACGAAGACGTGGTGGCCCCCGCGCCCGCCGAGGGCCTCGGCGAGCCGGTCGACCTGGCGAGGGACGTAGGCGCACACGTCGACGGTCGCGTCGAACTCGCGTCCGGCCAGCACGGACAGGTCGCCGTCGCGGTCGGCCTGCAGGTGCTCGGCCTGCTCGAAGGCCTCGCCGGTCGGCTGCGTCTGGCCGCGGTGCAGGAGAGTGACGTCGTGGCCGCGTTCGAGGGCGGTCTCGGCCATGGCCCGCCCGACGAACCGGGTGCCGCCGATGAAGAGGAAGCGCATGGTCTGACCCTAGGCCCGCCTCGCCGGTTTGGCCCGCGTTCACGCTGAGCGCGAAACGGCGGAGGCGGTCTTGACTTTCGCCGAGGGGGAGACAGAGCGACGCGTCGGGCTTAGGCTGTGCTGTTGCTGGTGTGACCTCTGCATACTCGTGTGGCGGATGAGGCGCTCCGAGGGCGGTGGTCTCGCCGGTCGGAAGGAGCCAGCATGAGGGCACGGCCTGGTCTGCGCGCGCCGGTGCTGACGGTGCTCCTCGTCGCCGCGCTCGTGGTGCTGCTCGCGCCCGGCCGCGCCCTGGCCATCAACAAGCCGGACTTCCAGCTGCCGTTCGCGTGCGGGGAGCGGTGGGAGGCGTCCACCCGGCCGACCCACAGCCCGAGCGCGCTGTCGGTCGACTGGAACCGCGACGCCCACGACCTCGGGCACCCGGTGGTCGCGGACGCGCCGGGAGTGGTGACCTCGGTCGTCAACCTCGGCGACACCAGCTACGGACGGTATGTCGTGGTGGACCACGGCGGGGGCTGGACCACGCTGCACGCGCATCTGCTCCGGGCGTTCGTGACCGTCGGGCAGCGGGTCGACCAGGGGCAGGTCATCGCGCGGCTCGGCAACTCCGGCGGGTCGACCGGACCGCACCTCCACTACGAGCAGCGGCTCGACCGGTCCGACCGCCATGCGGTGTTCAACGGCGTCAGGCTGCACTACAACAGCTGGGTCAGGTCACGGAACTGTGGCGACGTCGCTGTCGTCGGCGACTGGAACGGCGACCGGCGCAGCGACGTCGGCGTGTTCGCGCGCCAACCGTCGGCCGGCGTCTACCGCGAGCGACTGCCGGACGGGACGCGGTTCGTCGCGTCGTTCGGCAGGCCGACCGACCAGCCGGTGGTCGGTGACTGGAACGGGGACGGCCAGACCGACCTCGGGGCGTTCGACCCGACCACGGCGACGTTCACGCTGCAGACCGCATCGGGTGCAGGGCGCTCGCTGGCGTTCGGATCGCCCGGAGCCCAACCGATCGCGGGGGACTGGGACGGCGACGGACGGACGGACGTCGGCGTCTTCCGGCCGTCCACCCACACCTTCTCCCTGCGCTTCCCGAACGGCACGGTCTCCACCCGGGTGCTGGGCACCGCCGGCAGCCTTCCCGTCGCCGGGGACTGGGACGGCGACGGGCGGTTCGAGGTGGGGGTCTACGACCCGGCCACGACCACCTTCACGCTGGCGACGGCCGGCGGTGGGACCGAGTCGGTCCGCTACGGCACCCGCACCTCGGTGCCCGCGGTCGGCTTCTGGACGCGCGACACGATCACCGACCTCGGGGTCTGGGATCGTCGGACGGCGACGTTCTCGAAGCGGCTCGGACCGCATCGCACCACGACGATCACGTTCGGCCGGCCGCGCTAGAGCGGACGGATGCGACCGGTCAGGTGAGCCCGCCCCGACCCGCTCTGGACACCGAAGTCGAGGTGGTCGTCGCGCCGGCGAGCCCCGAACGACACCCGCCCGGGCAGCTCGATCGGTTTGCGGAAGGCCACCTCGACGGCATACGACTCGGGCAGCCGGTTGTCGAGCTCGGCCACACAACGGGCCTTGGTCCACATGCCGTGCGCGATGTGCCTGCGGAAGCCGAACGCCTTGGCGGTGACGTCGTACAGGTGGATCGGGTTGCGGTCGCCGGACACCGCGGCGTACCGGCGGCCGAGGTTGCCGGGCAGCGACCACTGGACCGGCCCGGTCGGCGGCTCCTCGGGCAGGTCGCGGTGCACGTCCTCGACGTTCTCCGACTCGTCGCCGCGACCGCGCGACAGCAGCACGGTCTCGTCGCGCCAGACGACCTGGTCGCGGACGCTGACCTCGGACACCAGGGTCACCGTGCGCCCTCGGCGGTGGGGACGAAGATCCTCCGCCCACACGGCCAGGTCGAACTGCTCACCGAGACCGACGGGCTGGCGCTGCTCGATGCGGTTGCTGACGTGCACCGCGCCCATCGGGGCGAAGGGGAACGCCGGGTCGGTCATCAGCGTCAGGTGCAGCGGGAACGCGAGCAGATGCGGGTACGTCGCCGGGAGCACCTCGCGGGCGGGGAGACGACAGACCTCGCGGTAGGCGTCGACGTGGCCGCGGTCCGGAGTGATGCCAGGCAGAGCCAGGCGCAGCGCGGGCACCGAGTCTTGGCGGCTCGTCGGTATGTCGATCCCGGGGAGACGCCCGGCGCCCGGGATGGACGGCAAGGCGGCCCTGACGTAGAGCGAGCCGAGCGAGGGGGAGTCGTCGAGGACGCGGACGGTCCGCTCGGCGTCGGGACCGGGGCCGGGTGCGGCGCCGGCCACGTCAGGCGCCCAGCAGGCTCTGGCCGCAGACCCGTACGACGTTGCCGGTGACGCCGGACGATCCCGGGTGGGCGAACCACGCGACGGTCTCGGCGACGTCGACCGGCAGGCCGCCTTGGCTCATCGCGTTCATCCGCCGACCCGCCTCACGAATCACCAGCGGGATGGCGGCGGTCATCTGGGTCTCGATGAAGCCCGGCGCGACCGCGTTGACGGTGACGTCCTGGTCGGCGGCGATCGGGGCGAAGGCGTTGACGAAGCCGATCACGCCGGCCTTCGACGTCGCGTAGTTGGTCTGCCCGAGGTTGCCGGCGATCCCGGCGATCGACGCGACTCCGACGACGCGGCCGTTCGGCCGGATCACCTTCTGCTCCAGCAGCTCGGCGGTGATCCGCTCCGGCGCCGCCAGGTTGACGTCGATCACCGAGGTCCAGCGGTCGGCGGTCATGTTCGCGAGCTTCTTGTCCCGGGTGATGCCGGCGTTGTGCACCACGATGTCGACGCCGTCGTGCTTGTCCTTGACGGCGCGAGCGATCCGTTGCGGGGCGTCCACGGCGGTGATGTCGAGCGAGACCGCCTCGCCGCCGAGCTCGCCCATCACGTCGTGCAGGGAGCCGGCCGCCTGGGCGACGTCGACACCGACGACGAAGGCGCCGTCGCGGTGCAAGGTGCGCGCGATGGCCTCACCGATGCCACGTGACGCGCCGGTGACGACGGCGACCTTGCCGTCGAGCGGCGCGATCGGGTCGGCCGGGGTCGCGCCGGCGGCTGTGTCCGTACCGATCCGCACCACCTGGCCGGACACGTACGCCGACTTGGGGGAGAGCAGGAACTGCACGGTCGCGTCGATCCGGTCGGTCGCGTCCGGGTCGACGTACACGAGCTGGACCGTGCCGCCGCGGCCGATCTCCTTGCCGAGGGACCGGGTGAACCCCTCGAGAGCGCGCTGGGCGATCCGCGCCGATGCGGTCGAGGTGGCCTCGGGCGTCGTCCCGAGCACGACGACGTGGGGGCAGCGGTCGAGCGACCGCATGACCGGGCTGAAGAACTCGGTGAGCGCCACGAGCCGGGCAGCCGAGTCCATCGAGCTCGCGTCGAACACGAGTCCCTGGTAGCGGGTCTCGTCGGATCCCGCCCGCTCCGCCGTGCCGCCGGCCGCGGTGACGGCGGCGGCCGCAGCGGTGGCGAGCGGGCCGTCGCCGCCGACGAGGAACGTGCCGCTCAGCACCGGGCTGCCCTCCGCGTACCGGTGGAGCGGGACCGGGTTCGGCAGTCCCAGGTTCTTGACCAGGAACTTCCCGACCGGGGTGCTGGTCAGGGACTGGTAGCGGTCGGCCACGGGTGCTCCTCTGCAGGTGCCGGGAGTGGTGCAGGGTGTGGTGCAGGTCTCCGCCCGATCGATAGGCGGGACCGTCGTGCCACGCTAACGTGGCTCAACGTAACTGGTTGTGTAAACGACCGTCCATATCTGGCCGCCGACTGTGGCGAGCGCGACAATGCCAGCAGACGACCTGCGAGGAGCCGCGATGCCGACCCTGACTTCCAGCAACCCGACCCTCCGCCGGGTGGCGATCCTCGGCGGCAACCGGATCCCGTTCGCCCGGTCCAACGGTGCGTACGCGACGGCCAGCAACCAGGACATGCTCACGGCCGCGATCGACGGGCTGGTCGCTCGGTTCGACCTGGCCGGCGTCCGGCTCGGTGAGGTGGTGGCCGGTGCGGTCCTCAAGCACAGCCGGGACTTCAACCTGGCCCGCGAGTCCGTCCTCGGGTCGCGGCTCGCGCCGGAGACCCCGGCGTACGACATCCAGCAGGCCTGCGACACCGGCATCCAGGCCGCCATCGCTGTGGCCGACAAGATCGCCGTCGGGGCGATCGACGTCGGCGTCGCCGGAGGTGTCGACACCACCTCGGACGCGCCGATCGCAGTCAACGAGCGACTGCGCAAGATCCTGCTCGAGGCCAACCGTGCGAAGTCGCTGCAAGGCCGGCTGAAGGCGCTGACCAAGGTGCGCCCGACGCACCTGGCGCCGGCGACCCCGCAGAACGCCGAGCCACGCACCCGGCTGTCGATGGGCGAGCACGCGGCGCTCACTGCGGTCGAGTGGCAGATCGGCCGCGAGGAGCAGGACGAGCTCGCGCTGCGTTCCCATCAGCGACTGGCCGCGGCGTACGACCGGGGTCTGCTCGACGACCTCGTCACGCCGTACCTCGGTCTCGACCGCGACCAGAACCTGCGCGCCGACACCACGTTGGAGAAGCTCGCGTCCTTGAAGCCCGTCTTCGGCAAGGGCGCGGCCGCCACGATGACCGCCGGCAACTCGACGCCGCTCACCGACGGCGCCTCGGTCGTGCTGCTGGCGTCGGAGGACTGGGCGAAGGAGCGCGGCCTGCCTGTGCTCGCCTACCTGACGTTGCACGAGACAGCGGCCGTCGACTACGTGCACGGCAGCGAGGGGCTGCTGATGGCGCCGGCGTACGCGATGCCGCGGATGCTGGCGCGGGCCGGACTGAGCCTGCAGGACTTCGACTTCTACGAGATCCACGAGGCGTTCGCGTCGCAGGTGCTGGCGACCCTGAAGGCGTGGGAGGACCCGATCTTCTGCAAGGAGCGGTTGGGTCTCGACGCTCCGCTCGGCGCGATCGATCCCGCCAAGCTCAACGTCGCCGGCTCGTCGCTGGCGGCCGGTCACCCGTTCGCGGCCACCGGCGGCCGGATCCTGGCCACGCTGGCGAAGCTGCTCGCCGAGAAGGGCGAGGGCCGTGGCGTGATCTCGATCTGCGCCGCCGGCGGCCAGGGCGTCACAGCCATCGTGGAGCGCTATGGACTCACGGAGCGCTCGGCCGAGAGCGACGGCGGCCTTGACCAGGTAGTCGCGCACCTGCTCGACCGAGATCGGCGTGATCGTGGGTACGCCGGGTGACGTCTCCTTGATGACCGTGCCGATCCGGGCCAGCGCGATCCCGCCCAGGCCCTGGGCGTAGAGCGTGTTGGCGAGCAGGTCGACGTCGTCGACGGGGAACTCCCCGGTCTGCTTGCCCGCGTCGAGTGCCGAGACCAGGTGGGACAGGCAGCCGGTCATCGCGGTTCCGAGCCGGAGGATCGCCGACTCGCTGACCTCCTCCATCAGCTCCGACGACGGCTTGCTCATCAGTGCCTGGGCGCAGTCCACGAAGGCCGGGTACTCGACCCCGAAGTCCACGAACGCGGTGGTGATGTCGCGCAGCCGGTCCTTCGGGGCGGCGGTGTCGTCGTCGGCGGCCGCCAGGCGCGCCGAGAGCTCGTCCAGGTAGTCGACGAGGGTGAGCGCGAACAGCTCCTCCTTGCCGGTGAAGTGCCGGTAGATGATGGCGCGGTTGATGCCGACCGACTTCGCGATGTCGTCGATGAGGGCGTCGCGGACACCGCGAGCGTCGAACAGCTCGCGGGTGGCGTCGAGGATCAGCCGCTCACGCTCCCGCTTGCGCTCGGCGGTGCCGGCCGCTCTCGGTCCTGCCATGGGCGTCATCGTAACGAGCAGTTACACGCCATGTGTCAGACTGCCGCCGTGACGCACCCCGCCACCGGCTCGACCACCGACACGGCGCCCCGGAAACACCCGTCCGGGGTGCCTGTCCCGCTGTCGTTCGTGGCGATCGGGGACAGCTTCACCGAGGGGCTCGACGACCCGGCGGAGGGCTCGCGAGGCGGCTTCCGCGGATGGGCCGACCGGGTGGCGGAGCAGTTCGCCGAGGTCGAGCCGGCCTTCACGTACGCCAACCTCGGGATCCGTGGCCGCAAGCTCGACCAGATCCTCGACGACCAGCTGCCGCGTGCGCTCGAGCTGCGGCCCGAGCTGGTCAGCCTCGCCGGCGGGACCAACGACGTGCTCCGGCCTCGCGTCGACCTCAACCGGATGGCGCGCCGGTTCCAGGACGCCGTCCGGCAGCTGCGGGAGAACGGCTCGCAGGTCGTGCTCTTCCAGTCGGTCGACCCGACTCCGCGCTCGCGGCTGATCGGCCGGGCGCTCCCGCGGATCAAGGCGCTGACCACGATCGTCGAGGAGACGGCCGAGCAGTACCAGTGCGTCGTGGTGCGGCTCTGGTCGGCCAAGGTCTTCGCCCATCCCGCGATGTGGTCGGAGGATCGGCTGCACCTGTCGTCGGAGGGCCATGCCCGGGTCGCCGGGGCGTTCCTCGAGGCGCTGGGTCTCGGCGACCACGCCTGGTCGGAGGACCTCGACCCGTACGCCGTGCCGCCCCTGCGCGAGCGGCTCGTCGCGGACGCCCGCTGGGCGCGGCAGCACCTCGGCCCGTGGGTCGGCCGCCGGCTGCGTGGGGTCTCGTCCGGCGACTCCGTCCAGCCCAAGCAGCCCGACCTCGGCCCCGTCACCTGGCGCTGACTCGCCAGGTTTCGCGCCCCGACTCGCCAGGTTTCGTGCCCCGAGTCGCCAGGACTTGCGCAGCGGCCGGCAGCGCCCGATGGGAGACTCGCCCGCATGCCTCGCACCGCCCGCCGTCAGCCCTGGGCCGTCGCCGTCGTCGCTGACGCCGTCGCGGTCGTGCTGTTCGCCGTGATCGGACGAGCGAGCCACGACGAGTCGGTCGGCGTGCGCGGCGTCTGGCACACGGCGTGGCCCTTCCTCGTCGGCGCAGGCGTCGGCCTGGCCCTCACGGCGTACTCACACCTCTCGCCGACGACGATCCGCGCCGGCATCCGGGTCTGGGCCTGCGCCGTGGTGATCGGGCTGGTCCTCCGGAAGGCCTCCGGCGGCGGTACGGCGATCGCCTTCGTGATCGTGGCCGCGATCGTGCTGGGCGCCTTCCTGGTCGGTTGGCGGGCCGCACTGACCTGGCGCACCTGGCGCCACCCCTGGCGCTGACCACCCGGCCGTGAATTGCGGGAAGGTGGCGCTGACAACGGCGTGTCGGCCTGACCTTTCCCGCAAACCGCGGCGACGGCGGGGTCAGGAGGTGGCGAGGGAGGTCACCATCTCGATGGTGTCGGCCTCGTCGGCGGTCTTGTCGTCGCGGTAGCGGAGCACCCGCGCGAACCGCAGCGCCAGACCACCCGGGTAGCGGCTCGACCGCTGCAGCCCGTCGAACGCGATCTCGACGACCTGCTCCGGCCGGACCTGGACGACGTACGAGTCGTTGATCGTCTCGGGCTCGAGGGCCAGCTCGGTGAAGCGTTCGGTCTGCCAGGCGAGCATCTCGTCGGTCATCCCCTTGAAGGTCTTGCCGAGCATCACGAAGCCTCCGGCCGGGTCGCGGGCGCCGAGGTGGATGTTGGACAGCCAGCCCTTGCGCCGCCCACTGCCCCACTCGATCGCCAGCACCACGAGGTCGAGCGTGTGGCGCGGCTTCACCTTGACCCAGCCGGCACCGCGACGGCCGGCTTCGTACGCCGCATCGAGGTCCTTGACCACGACCCCTTCCTGACCGGCGGCCACCCGGTCGGTGAAGAACGTCGCGGCGGCCTCGACGTCGTTCGTGACCAGTCGGTCGATGCGCGCGGACTCCGGCGTGATCGCGTCGAGCCGGGCCAGACGATCCCGCAGCGGGAGGTCGATCAGGTCCTCGCCGTCGACGTGCAGGACGTCGAAGAAGAACGGCGTCACGGCCGTGCCCGGCGGACCCGACACCTCGTCGAGCTGGGTGGCCGTGCGCGACGACGTCTCCTGGAACGGTCGTGGCCGTCCGTCGTCGTCGAGCGCGATCGCCTCTCCGTCGAGCACCGCCTCGTCCACCCCGAGCGCGGAGGCGGTCGCCACCACCTCCGGCAGCCGGGGAGTGATGTCGTCGAGGCTGCGCGTGTAGACCGACACCTCGTCGCCGCGCTTGTGCACCTGGATCCGGATGCCGTCGAGCTTGGTGTCGACGCAGACCTCGGCGGGGGAGTCCGCGCCGTCACCTGCGGACGCGTCGGCGAGCTTCGCGAACGCCCCGACCATGTCAGGCGCCGTCGACGCCAGCATCGGCTTGACCGGCTGGCCGACCGTGAGCCCGAACGCCTCGACCGCCGCCTGCCCGTCCGTCATCGCGGCGCGCGCCACCGGACCGACCGCTCCGCGCAGCATGACCGCCCGGCGTACGACGGCCAGCGGGATCTGCGACGCCGCTGCCACCGCGTCGACCAGCGACGACTCGAGCGCGCCCTGGCGGAGCTCGCCGTGGACCAGCCCGCGGAGCAACGCCTGCTCGTCGGCGGTGGCGCGGGCCATCAGCGCGTTGCTGGCGTCGAGCCGGGCCTTCGCCGAACCGGTGCCGGCGATCTGGCTGATCCGCTCGAAGGTCGCATCGACCTCGGCAGCCGTCAGGCTGGGCTCGTCGGCCGGGTCGGGGAGGTCGCGCAACGACGCCCAGCCGAGGCCGGTACGCCGTTGTCGCAACGAGCCGGAGAGAAAGGCCACGGCCACCTCGATGTCGTCGGCCTCGGCGCGTTGGAGCAGGCCGACGAGAGCCTCGCGCTTCGCCAGGCGGGAGCGGGTGGCCGCCACGGCCCGGGAGGTCTCGACCACGTCCGTCAGCAGCAGCGATCCCATGCCGCCCAGTCTGCCCGCCCGCGCCGACACGCGACGTCCTGCATCGGGAGGGCTATGACCGCTCGGGTGCAGGACGTCGTGGGGATCCCGGGACCCGTCGGTCTGGTCGCTTAGGCTGACCTCGTGAGTGGCGCTGCGACGACGGGCACCGCGTCGCGGCAGCGCACCTGGCGGCCGGCGTGGCCGTGCGAACCCTTCGACATCCTCCGCGGACTGCGGCGCGGTCCCGGCGATCCGACGTTCCAGCTCGACCCCGACGGCACGATCTGGCGCGGCTCCATGACTCCCGCGGGACAGGTGACGCTGCGGATCGTCCGTCGTCGCGCCGACGCCACGATCGAGCTGGAGGCCTGGGGCCCCGGCGCCGAGTGGGCGCTCGACCAGGCGCCGGCCATGCTCGGAGCGCTCGACGACCCCAGCGACTTCGACCCGGCTGACCCTCTCGTACGCGACGCCTGGACCCGCAACCCGCACTGGCGCGTCCCGCGGACCGGTCTGGTGCTGGAGGCGCTGGTGGCCGCCTGCATCGAGCAGAAGGTCACGGGCCAGGAGGCGTTCCTGGGCTGGCGTCGGTTGGTACGCCGTTTCGGTCTCCCCGCTCCCGGACCGGGTGCGGAGCGCGGCATGCTCACGTTGCCGACCGCCGAGGCGCTGGCCCACGTCCCGTCGTGGGAGTGGCTGCGCTGTCACATCGACGGCGCCCGCTCGACCACGATCGTGCGCGCATCGCGCGTCGCCGACTCGCTGGAACGCACCGTCGGGCTGCCGGGCGACGAGGTCGAGCGACGGCTGACCTCCCTCCCGGGCGTGGGCGTCTGGACCGCCGCCGAGGTACGCCAGCGCGCGCACGGCGACGCCGACGCGGTGAGCTTCGGCGACTACCACATCGCCAGACACGTCGGGTGGGCACTGACCGGCGAGGACTTCGACGACGACGACCTGGCTGAGCTGTTGGAGCCCTACCGCCCGCACCGCTACCGGGTCCAGCACGTCGTCACGACGCGGCTCCCCGGGCGCCCGAGGCGCGGCCCCCGGATGGCGCCCCGCCGACACCTGCCCGCGTGATCCGGCCGCCCCGCGGCGATCTCGTCGTCGCCGCCGTCTGCGCGGTCGTGGTCGTGCTGGTGACGGCCGACGTGCTGGCCGGAGGACTGCTCACGTATCTCGACGAGGCGATCAGCGACCAGCTGCCGTCGAGCGACGACGCGCCGACCTGGACGCATGTCGTCGGGCTCCTCGGCAACGCCGGCGTGGGCGGCGCCGCCGTGCTGGCCGCAGCGATCGCGACCATGCACGCCCTGCTGCGCTGGTGGCCCGGCGTGATGGCGTTCGGTCAGCTGGTGGGAAGCGGCCTCGTGGTCCTCGCCCTCAAGTACGCCGTCGGGCGGGAGGGTCCGACTCCCGACGTCGCCCCGGACGGCTACCCGGGTTACTACCCCTCCGGTCACACCGCGACGGCGACCGTCGCGATCGCCGTGGTGGTCTTCCTGCTCTCGACGCTGCTGTCCCGAGGACCGGGGTCGGTGAGCCGCGCCCGGCGACGCGGCCTGCTCGCCGGTGCCGTCGGAGGGATCGTCGTCGGTGCGTCGACGGTCCTCGGCGGCTACCACTGGCTCAGCGACGTGATCAGCGCCTTGGCGATCGCGGCGGCCTTCCTGGTCGTGGGCTTCGGGATGGCCGAGACGTACGTCGCGGGAGCCCGACCTCGACCGCGTACGACGTCGCGCGACCGCTGACCTGCCGACCCGCCGCCCAGCGCCCCTGGACACGTCCGACAGGCGCAGGCATCCTCGCGACAGCCGCGAGGGGAGGACGCATGAGCGCGGACGAGCAACGAGGCAGCGACGTGCCAGGCACCATGGGCCGAGGGTTCCGTCGGTCCGGCATGGACGAGGTCGACGACGAGGGCTTCCAGCAGCTGGTCTGGTTGCTGGACCGCCAGGCCGAGCTGCCGGCCATCCGACGGATCCGGTCCTGGACGATGGAGCAGCTGGCGCCGCTCCCGGGGGAGACCGCTGTCGACATCGGCTCCGGAACCGGTCACGACGTCCAGCAGTTCGCCGAGGTCGTCGGCTCGAGCGGGCGTGCCGTCGGGGTCGAGCCCAACCCGCGGATGCGCGCGGTCGCCGCGGAGCGAGCGGCGGCGTCTGCCTCGGTGGCGCAGTTCGTGGACGGGGACGCGACCGCGCTGCCCTTCGACGCCGGCTCCGTCGACGTCGTTCGCTCCGAGCGGGTGTTCCAGCACCTCGACGAGCCCGAGGTCGCCGCGGCCGAGGTGGCACGCGTGCTGGCTCCGGGTGGTCGGGCGGCCATCGTCGACAGCGACTGGGGCACCGCGCTGCTCCACCCGGGTGATGCCGACGTCATTCGTCGGTTCCAGGCGTTCCAGTGGTCGGAGTGGGCCAACCCGGTGTCCGGTCGGCGGCTCCCGGAGCTGCTCATCGGTGCCGGGCTGACGGTCGAGCCCGACATCGGCTCCGCCGCCCTCGTCTTCCCCCAGGCCGTGGCCGCGTCGGCGCCGATGATCGAGCGGGGAACGGGTGCCGCCGTCGCCGCAGGGGCCATCACCGCCGAGGAACGCGCCGAGCTGCTCGACGGGATCCGGCGAGCCGCCGAGGAGGGGTGGGCCTTCATCTCGGTCACGATGTACGCCGTCGTCGCCCGCAAGCCCGCCTAGCCGCCGCGGAGCGGGTTGTCGGGGCTTGCCCGTACGCTCGACGTCATGAGGCCAGTCACCGATCTCGAGCGCACCGTCGCGCCCTTCAAGGTCGTCTCCGACTACCAGCCCTCCGGCGACCAGCCTGCGGCGATCGACGACCTGCAGAAGCGCATCGAGGGCGGCGAGAAGGACATCGTCCTGCTCGGTGCCACCGGCACCGGCAAGACCGCCTCGATCGCGTGGCTGGTCGAGCGGGTGCAGCGTCCGACCCTGGTGATGCTTCCGAACAAGACGCTGGCGGCGCAGTTCGCCAACGAGCTGCGCGAGCTCTTCCCCGACAACGCGGTCGAGTACTTCGTCTCCTACTACGACTACTACCAGCCCGAGGCCTACGTCCCGCAGACGGACACCTACATCGAGAAGGACTCCTCGATCAACGAGGAGGTCGAGCGGCTCCGGCACTCCGCGACCAACTCGCTGCTGACCCGGCGCGACACGATCGTGGTCTCGACGGTCTCCTGCATCTACGGCCTCGGCACTCCTCAGGAGTACGTCGACCGGATGGTCTCGCTGCGCGTCGGTGACGAGCTCGACCGCGACGGTCTGCTCCGCCGGCTCGTCCAGATCCAGTACGCCCGCAACGACCTGTCGTTCTCACGCGGCACGTTCCGGGTGCGCGGTGACACCTTGGAGATCTTCCCGGTCTACGAGGAGCACCCGGTCCGGGTCGAGTTCTTCGGCGACGAGATCGAGCGGCTGATGACCCTCCACCCGGTCACCGGCGAGGTGCTCAGCGAGGACCAGAGCCTCTACGTCTTCCCCGCCTCGCACTACGTCGCCGGCCCGGAGCGGATGGAGCGCGCGATCACGGGCATCGAGGAGGAGCTCGAGGCGCGGATCATCGAGCTCGAGCGCGCCGGCCAGCTGCTCGAGGCGCAGCGGCTGCGCATGCGCACGTCCTACGACATCGAGATGATGCGCCAGATCGGCACCTGCAGCGGCATCGAGAACTACTCGCGGCACATCGACGGTCGCTCGCCCGGGTCCGCCCCCAACTGTCTGCTCGACTACTTCCCCGAGGACTTCATGCTCGTGGTCGACGAGTCGCACGTGACCGTGCCGCAGATCGGCGGCATGTACGAAGGCGACATGTCCCGCAAGCGCACCCTGGTCGAGCACGGGTTCCGGCTGCCGAGCGCGATGGACAACCGGCCGCTGCGCTGGGAGGAGTTCCTCGACCGGATCGGCCAGACCGTCTACCTGTCGGCCACGCCGGGTCCCTACGAGATGTCGCGGGTCGACGGTGTGGTGGAGCAGATCATCCGCCCGACCGGCCTGGTCGACCCCGAGGTGATCGTCAAGGCGACCAAGGGTCAGATCGACGACCTGATCGGCGAGATCGCCACGCGCACCGAGCGCGGCGAGCGAGTCCTCGTCACCACGTTGACCAAGAAGATGTCCGAGGACCTCACCGACTACCTGCTGGAGAACGGTGTCCGCACCCGCTACCTGCACTCCGAGGTCGACACCCTCCGCCGGATCGAGCTGCTCCGCGAGCTGCGTCTCGGCACGTACGACGTCCTGGTCGGCATCAACCTGCTGCGCGAAGGGCTCGACCTCCCCGAGGTGTCGCTGGTCGCGATCCTCGACGCCGACAAGGAGGGCTTCCTGCGCTCGGGCACGTCGCTGATCCAGACCATCGGCCGGGCCGCCCGCAACGTCTCCGGTCAGGTGATCATGTACGCCGACCGCATCACCGACTCGATGGAGAAGGCCATCGACGAGACCAACCGGCGGCGCGCCAAGCAGGTGGCCTACAACGAGGCGGCCGGGGTCGACCCGCAGCCGCTGCGCAAGAAGATCGCCGACATCACCGACATGCTCGCGCGCGAGGACGCCGACACCGCCCAGCTGCTCGGCGGGGGAGGCCGACAGCAGTCCCGCGGCAAGGCACCGGTTCCCGGCCTGTCGAGCAAGGCTGCCGAGGCCGGCAGCAAGGCCCGCGAGCTCGCCGGGCTGCCGTCCAGCGACCTGGCCGATCTGGTGCAGCAGCTGACCGACCAGATGCACGCCGCCGCCGCCGAGCTGCAGTTCGAGGTGGCGGCCCGGTTGCGCGACGAGATCGCCGAGCTGAAGAAGGAGCTGCGGCAGATGGTGGCGGCCGGCGCTACCTGAGCGTGACGGGATCGCGACGATATCTCACTATCTGTAATCGGATGACCCCAGAGAGTGACCCACTTGGGTCATAGGGAGGGGCTCAGGTTACAGATTGTCCGACTCGTCCCCTTGCTCGTACCGTGGAACCTTCACGCAGCGTCGGGCTGCGTTCCTGACCCGGGAGCCGCCCATGAGCGTTGGACTCACCCCTCGCCCCACCCCTCGCCACCGTGCGCGGGGTCGGCTGGCCCGCGGGACCGCAGCGCTCGCCACGACGGCCGCAGCCGCTCTCGTCCTGGCCTCGCTGTCCGGCTCCGGTTCGCCCGCGTCGGCCGACGTCGTGTCGGCCACTCCGGCTCAGCTCACGGCGGCGATGGCGTCGTCGTCGCTGGCCGTCACGGGCACGGACTACACGGTCAACGTCGCACCCAGCTCGAACGGCGTCGGGACCTCGACGCTCGACGGGTTCCCGACAGACGGGTCGACGTTCGCGATCCTCACCAACGGTTCGGCCGACGCGGCCGACGGCCCGAACGGCAACGAGGACGACCTGCCCGACATCTCCGACGACGTGTCGACCAACCTCGGGGGTGCCACCACGCGCGGCGGCGCCTTCGACGCCACGGTGCTCCGCGTCGGCGTCACCGTCCCGGCGGGTGCGAACTGCCTCAGCGTCGACTTCCGGTTCCTGTCCGAGGAGTACCCCGAGTTCCTGCAGGGCATGTTCAACGACTCGTTCCTCGCCGAGCTCGACCCGGTGTCCCCGGGATCGACCTGGCGGATCAGCGGCAGCTCGGTGGCCGCGCCCAGGAACTTCGCGTTCGACCCCACGCACGCGCCGATCAGCATCAACGCTGCCGGTGGCACGTCGATGAGCCGCGAGAGCGCGGCCGGGACGACGTACGACGGAGCGACCCCGATCCTCTCGGCCTCGACGCCGATCACGCCCGGGGCGCACAACGTCGTCTTCTCGATCTTCGACGTGTCCGACCACGACGTCGACAGCGCGGTCTTCCTCGACAACCTGCGGGTGGGCACGGTCGCCGACCCGGCCCAGGACTGCGCGGCCGGTGCCACGCCGAAGACCTACGACCTCTCCCTGGCGCCTGCCGGTGCCGCGGTGGAGACCGGGCATCAGCACACCGTCACCGCGACGCTCGTCGATGCGGCGAGCGGGGCAGCGGCAGGTGGTGCGCCCGATCCTCTTCTCGGTCGCCGGTGCGAACCCGACCAGCGGGCAGGGAGCGACCGACGGCCAGGGCACGGCCACGTTCTCCTACACCGGCGCCCAGGCGGGCGACGACACGGTCACCGCCTGCCACGACGGCAACGGCAACGGCAGCTGCGACGACGGTGAGGCCACCGCGACGTCGGCGGTCACGTGGACGACGCCGGCTCCGACCAACAGCGCACCCGAGGTCGACGCGGGAGCGGCGTACACCGGCGCCGAGGGCGCGCCGCTCACGCTGACGGGCTCCACGCTCGACGCGGACGACGACACGCTTGCCAACACCTGGAGCGTCACCAGTGATGCCGGCGTCGACGCCGGGACCTCCTGCGTCGTGGACGCGCCGCACGCCCTGACGACGACGGTGACGTGCGACGACGACGGAACGTTCACCGCAACGCTGACGTCCGACGACGGTACGACGAGCACGACGGACAGCGCGCCGATCACGCTCACGAACGCCGCCCCTGAGGTGTCTGAGCCCACCACGTCGGCGTCGCCGCTCCAGGTCGGCCGCGCGGTCAGTGTCTCGGCGAAGTTCACCGACGCCGGTGCCCACGACAGCCACACGGCCACGATCGACTGGGGCGACGGCACCAGCTCGGCAGGCACGCTCGCGACAGGGTCGGTCTCCGGACAGCACAGCTACCCGAAGGCCGGCTTCTACACCCCGTGCCTGCTCGTCGTCGATGACGACGGAGGACAGGCCCGCACGTGCGCCCGTGCCGACGTCATCGTCACCGACCCCTCGGCCGGACTCGTCACGGCGGGCGGACAGTTCCCGCTGCCGACCGCTGACGGCTCGAGGCCCGCCCGTGGCTTGCTGGCTCTCGTGCTGGGGTACTTCCCCGGATCCGACCAGCCGCGAGGGCTGACCCTGCTCAAGGTGCCCGGATTCTGTCTCGGCGCGACGCAGGCCGACTGGCTGGTCGTCACGGACACCCAGGCGACCTTCAGCGGCGCAGCGTCCGTCAACGGCCGCAGCGGCTACCGCTACCTCGTGTCGCTGGTCGACGGCGGTCACGGTGGCCGGGCCGACCTGGTCCGGGTCCGGGTCTGGTCGCCGGACGGTGGTGCGGTGCTCCTCGACACCCAGCCGGGTGCACCGTTGACCGCGGCGCCGACCACGCCGCTCCAGGGCAACGTGACCGTCCACGGATAGTCGCCTGGTTTGGCGCAGGCTGCCACGGTCTGCGAGGATGGAGGTCCAGGAGGGGAGTATTCCCTCGATGCGATGTCGTCATCACGGCCATCCGCACCCCGACGGTGCCGGCCCGGCGTCGCAAGCCTGAGACCACCAGGCGGAAGAGACCTCCGGAGCCCGTCCCGGCGCGTGCGCACGAGCCCCGACCCCCTCCGGAGGAGCACCCATGGATGTCCCGTCCTGGATCTGGTGGACCACGATCATCGTCACGACGACGGTCCTGCTGTTCGACGTCGTCGTCCTCGGACGGCGACCCCACGAACCGTCCACCAAAGAGGTCTCGATCGGGCTGTCGTGCTACATCGGGCTGGCGATCCTCTTCGGGCTCGGCGTGTGGTACTTCGCCGGTCACGACTACGGCACGCAGTTCTTCGCCGGCTGGCTGACCGAGTACTCCCTGTCGGTCGACAACCTGTTCATCTTCATCATCATCATGGCCAAGTTCTCGGTGCCGCGGCAGTACCAGCAAGAGGCCCTGTTGATCGGCATCGTGCTCGCGCTCATCATGCGCGGCATCTTCATCGCGGTCGGTGCCGCGGCGATCAACCAGTTCAGCTGGATCTTCTACGTGTTCGGGCTGTTCCTCGTCTGGACGGCGTACAAGCTCGCCAAGGAAGGCGCCAACGACGACGACGAGTACGAGGAGAACCGGCTCATCAAGTGGGTCGAGACCCACCTCCCCGCCACCGACGAGTGGAACGGCGTCAAGCTCTTCGTCAAGGTGAACGGCAAGCGGCTCATCACGCCGATGTTCATCGTCGTGCTCGCCCTCGGCACGACCGACCTGCTGTTCGCGCTCGACTCGATCCCGGCGATCTACGGTCTCACCCAGGAGCCGTACCTCGTGCTGACGGCGAACATCTTCGCGCTGATGGGTCTGCGGCAGCTGTACTTCCTGATCGGCGGGCTGCTCAAGCGGCTCGTCTACCTGTCGTACGGCCTCGCGGTCCTGCTCGGCTTCATCGGCGTCAAGCTGATCCTGCACGCGATGCACGAGAACGAGGTGCCGTTCATCAACGGCGGCGAGCACTTCGACTGGGCGCCGGACCTCCCGATCCTGGTCTCCCTGGGCGTCATCGTCGGCATCCTGGCCGTCACGGCCATCGCGAGCCTGATGTCGCCGCGCGGTCGGGCCATCGCCAGAGGTGAGGCCGACCCGGCGAAGGAGACGTCCGCCGACAGCAGCGCGGGTGACAGCCGAGCCGACGAGCGCGCCGACCCAGCAGGGTTAGGCCAGGAAGCGGCCGGCCGACGAGAGCCGGGCGCGGCGTTCCTCGGGGAGCTCGACGTCCTCGATCAGCCCGCCGCCCTTCGTCTCGGGCGCGTGCAGCATGCGGAACCGGCCGGTGACGAAACCGACGTGGAAGACCCGTCCGTCCTCGCGTGCGAAGAAGTACAGGTCGCCGGGCTGCTCCTCGCCGAGGGGGACGGGTGTGGCGGCGGCCTGCTGGGCGTAGGCGTCCCGGGGTACGACGACTCCGGCGCGGCGGTAGGAGTGGTGGACCAGCCCGGAGCAGTCCAGACCCCACGGGCTCATCCCTCCCCACAGGTACTGCAGCCCCAGGTGCGTGCTCGCCTCGGCCAGCACGGCCACCCGGTCGGCGGGCACCGGGCCGCTCGGCCGAGCCGGCGGCGTCCTCGGCCGCTCGCCGCCTCGGCGACGTGTGCCGACCGGATCCACCCGTGGTAGCCGTCGTCGTGCTCGGGGGCCGGCTGCCAGGGAGCCGCCACCTCCAGCCAGCCGGGTGGCCCGTCGCCGATCACGTCGACCGGCTCACCGCGGAGCAGCTGGGTCAGCGTCCGCCCGTGCAGTCCCATCCGGGTCTCGGCGTCGAGGGCGTCCACCCACGCGGTGGGATCGGGCGCGTCACGCACCGCCGGCTCGTCGACCTCACGGGGAGCCTCGGGGGAGGTCCAGACGGTGGCCATGTCGACGACCGTGACGAGCCGGGTCATGCGAGCCCCTCGATCCCGAGGCCGGGACCGTCCGGAAGGGCCACGGTGTCGCCGTCGTAGGTGATGCCGCCGCGCACCGGTGACGACTCGAGCCACCAGGCGGCGTCCAGGTCGTTGACCAGCGTCGACCCGTGCGCCGCGGCGAGACTGGCTGCTGCGCCGACGCCGATCGGTCCCTCCATCATCGACCCGAGGATGGCGCCGACACCGTGCGCGGCGGCGAGCTCGAGCAGGGTGCGCGCGTTCCGGAGCCCGCCGCACTTGGCGAGCTTGACGTTGACGAGGTCGGCCGCGCGCAGCCGGATGATCGCGGTCAGGTCGCGCAGCCCGAAGCAGGACTCGTCGGCCATGACCGGCGTGTCGACGGCGGCTGTGACGGCGGCGAGGCCGTCGAGGTCCCACGCGGCGACGGGTTGCTCGACCAGCTCGACGTCGGTACCGGCGTCCTCGAGCGCCCTGATCGCCCGGATCGCCTCTCGAGCAGTCCAGCCCTGGTTGGCGTCGAGCCGCACCGTCACGTCGGGGCCGACGGCCTCGCGGACGGCACGCACCCGAGCGACGTCGGAGGCCGCGTCGGTGCCGACCTTGAGCTTGAGCGTGCCGAACCCGTCGGCCCGGCGTTTGCCGGCGTCCGCGCTGACCTGGTCGACCTCCCCGGCGGAGATGGTCACGTCGGTCCGCACGCTCAACGCGGTACCGCCGAGCAGCCTCACCAGCGGGACCCCGAGCCGGCGTGCGGCGAGGTCGTGGAGGGCGACGTCGAGCGCCGCCTTCGCGCCGTGGTTGCCGACGACGGCGCGCTCGCTCGCCACGAGAAGGTCGTGCAGGTCGTCGGGGTCGCGGTCGAGCACGACGTCGCGCAGCGGGCCGGACAGGCAGGCCTCGGCCGAGGCCAGGGACTCCCCGGTGACGCGCCAGACCTGCGGTGCCTCACCGAAGCCGCGCTCGCCGTCGCCGGTCACGACCTCGACCACCGTGGTCTCGACCGTGCTCGTCGAGCGCAGTGCGGTGACGAACGGCGTGTGCAGACCTGCGGTGACGCGTGAGCAGCGCACCTCGGCGATCCGGCCGCCCGGGGAGGAGGACATGCTCAGACTCTACGATCCGTGTAGGCGGCGGCCGCGGCACCTGCGATGAGGTCGAGGCCGGTCTGCTCGTCGAGGTCGGACGTCGTACACATGACGAAGACGAACGGCTCGCCGCCGTCCCCGACCGCGGGGTGCACGATGCCGGCGTCGTGCGAGATGCCTTCGATCCAGCCGGACTTGTGCGCCACCACCGAGCCCGGCGGCAGCCGGGCGGGGATCGCGTCGTTGATCTGCTGGGCGGCGAGGACCGCGAGGACCTCCCGGGAGTCGTCGGGGGAGAGCAGGGTCTCGGACCACAGCGCCTGCAGGGTCCGGGCCAGGTCGGCGGCGGTGACGACGTTCTGCAGACCGGCCTCGCGTGCGGTCGCGTCCTCGATGCCGCGGGTGACCGTGCTGTCGCGCGCCCCGACCCGATCGAGGACGGCCGCCACCGCCGTCGTGCCGACGGCGTCGAGCACGAGGTTGGTGGCGAGGTTGCTGGACCGCACGATCGCCCGGTAGCAGAGCCAGCGCAGCGCGACGTCCTCTCCGAGGTGCCGCCAGGGCTCCGGGTCGCTGTCCTCCTCCGGGTCGATCGAGAAGACGGACCCGTCGTGCCGGGAGGCGAAGGAGTTGTGCACGCGCACCGGGACGTCGAGGTCGAGCGCCCCTGCCGCGGCCTCTCGGTAGACGGCCATCACGAGCGCGAGCTTCATCGTGCTGGCGGCGTAGTGCGGCTCGTCGGCGCGGTGCGTGAGGTACGGGTCGCCGGTGCCCGGCCCGAACCAGATCGAGAAGCTGCCGCTGGAGGGCAATGCGTCGACGTACGCCGCGAGGCTGGTGGACTGCGTGGGCGTCACGAGGACCCAGGTTACGGCGCGGGTGCCGGGCCGCGACGTCGGGCGTGGGTAGGCTCCGCGCCATGACCGTGCTGCACGCCCCGGCTCGCCGCGCTCAGTGTCCTCGTCGGCGCCGCGTTGACCCTGTCGTTGAGCGCGTGCGGCGGAGGCTCCGACGGAGACGGGACGGACGCCGACGCCGACCGCGGGTCGGAGGTCACGACGCACGACGGGACCGGCACCGACGACACCCAGGGCGGATGCCTCGACGAGGAGTCCAACTCGGCCGCCGAGGCACACCACGTCGACCCCGGCACGACGATGGAGTACACCGGGGTGCCGCCGGTCAGCGGCAAGCACTGGGGCCAGTGGCCCGACATCGACAAGACGCTCTACGTCGCCGACGAGCGGCCCGAGCTCGGGCGAGCTCGTGCACTCGCAGGAGCACGGCTGGACGATGGTCTGGTACGACGAGTCGATCGCGGACGACGACGCGGCGATGGCGAACCTCGAGGACGTCGCGTCGCAGGTGGACGACGCCGATCTCACGAAGGTGGTGATCGTCCCGTGGACCAGTGACGACGGGGACGCTTTCCCCGACGACACGCACGTGGCGTTCACCCACTGGGGCAACGACGACGACGGCACGGAGTGGCGGCAGTTCTGCGTCGAGCCGAACGTCGACGCGATCGTCGCGTTCTCCGGGCGGCACCCCTCGTCGGAGTCCAACGAGCCCGACTCCCCCTGACCGACTCGCCAGGTTTCGCGCCCCGAGTCGCCAGGTTTCGCGCCCGAGTCGCCAGGTTTCGCGTCGGACCCGGCGAGACCTTCGAGCTCGCCGAGCTCAAGTAGGTTGCTGCCATGGCTGTTGCTCGGTTCACCAAGATCTGCATCGACGCCAACGACCCGGTGGCCCTCGGCCACTTCTGGGCGGCCGCGATCGGCTACGCGCTCGAGGAGGACGACCGACCCGAGGACCAGCGGGAGGCGGGGCTGGTCGACGACGAGCAGTGGCGCGTGTGGTTCAACCGGGTGCCGCAGGAGAAGTCGGTGAAGCACCGGGTGCACCTGGACGTCTACACACGCGCGCTCGCCGACCTCGAGGCGCTGGGCGCCACGGCGCTGCCGACGCCCGAGGGCGTGAAGTGGACCATCATGGCCGACCCCGAGGGCGGTGAGTTCTGCGCGTTCCTGCGCGACCCGCTGCCGGCGCGACGGCTGCACGGACTCGTCGTCGACTGCGTCGACGCGCCCGCCCAGGCGCGCTGGTGGTACGACGTGCTGGGCGGTCGCCACATCGACGAGGGCCAGTGGGGGACCGTCACCGACCTGGCCGAGCTCCCCGACATGACGTTCGACTTCGTGCCCGTCCCCGAGCCCAAGACGGCAGCCCAACCGGATCCACTGGGACCTCGCGGCGGACTCGATCGACCCGTTGCTCGAGCGCGGCGCCACCGTGCTCCGGGCCAAGGGCACCGACGACCTGCGCTGGGACATCCTCGCCGACCCCGAGGGCAACGAGTTCTGCGTCTTCACGCCCTGAGGGCTCAGCCGGGAGAGGAGAGCCAGGGATCCTTGAGGTCTGCGAACGTCGGCTCGCCGATCATCAGGGAGTTCAGCTCCTCCATCATCTCCTGCACCTCGGCGGGCGGCGGCTTCTGCTCGCCCTCGCGTGCCGCGGCCTCGGACGTGAAGTAGATGGCCATCGTCCACGCGCCCTCGTCGTGCTGGATCGACATCGTGCCGAGGATGTCGGGACGGAACGTCTCCCAGTCGGTCGGGTCGTTCTCCATCAGCTCGCGGGCCCGGTCCGGGTCCTTGCCCATGCCCTGCATGATCTGCACGAACCCGGCGTCATCGGGGTTCCCGTGCATGTCAGCGCTCACGTGCGTGCTGTTCTGGAACGTGACCGGCCCACTGAACAACCCGGCGGTCTCCGACCACCAGGCGTCCTGCTCGGGTCGCTGGCTGTTGCGCTGCGCGGCCTCCTCGGACTCGAACCTGGCGAGCGCGACGAGCCAGCCTGCGTCGGTCACGCCTGCCGTGCTGCCGAGCCACCCGGTCGCACCGGGCGCGAGCTCCTTGGTCCAGCGGTCCATCGCCGCTTTGAGCTGTCCTGCATCCGAGACCTGACCCTGGATCACCTGGACGAACATGGTGCCTCCTTCCGGTCGGTCACGCGGTTCACGTGGCCTCTTCGCGAGGCTACTCCCGACCGCCACCCACTCCACCCCGAGTTGTCAGCAGCTGAGGGGGCTATGGCCCGATCACGTACTGACAAGTCGGTTACCAGCCGCGTTCGCGCCATTCGCCGAGGTGGGGGCGCTCGGTGCCGAGGGTGGTGTCGTTGCCGTGCCCGGGATAGACCCAGGTCTCGTCGGGCAGCCGGTCGAAGATCTTGGTCTCGACGTCGCCGAGCAGCGAGGCGAAGTCGTCCTTGTTGCCGTGCGTGTTGCCGACGACCGCCCGGGAAGAGCGAGTCGCCGGTCCACAGGTGAGGGGCGCCGGTCGGGTCGTCGTACAGCAGCGCGATCGACCCCGGTGTGTGACCGACCAGGTGGATGACCTGGAGCCGGCACCGCCCGACCTCGACGATGTCGCCGTCGGAGACCGGGCGGTCGGTGGAGACCGGTATGCCGTCGACGTCGTCGGCGCCGGCCACCGTGGTCGCGCGGGTCGCGCCGACGACCGCCTCGAGCGCGTCCCAGTGGTCGCGGTGGCGATGGGTGGTCACGATCGTGGCCAGTGGCTGGCCGCCGACGAGGCCGAGCAGGACGTCCGGCTCGGACGCCGCGTCGATCAGCAGCAGCTCGTCGGTGCTCAGGCACTGGAGCAGGTAGGCGTTGTTGTCCATCGGACCCACGGACGCCTTGGTGATCCGCAGCTCGGGGAGCTCGCGGACGTCGGGCGACCCGGGCTTGACGTGGCCGTGATAGCTCATCTCCATGCTCCCAGCGTGGGTAGGGGTTCGTCGGAGTGCAGCCCGACACCGTCGGTGCGACCGAGCAGCCATCCCAGCAGTGACGGCGGTGGTCCGGACACCTCGGGTCCGCCGGGCTCGATCGTCCAGCGGCCCTCGTCGTCGTTGCCGACCAGGAGCATCCCCGGCTTGTCGGCGTCGGCGGAGTAGTCGGCCGTGACGTCGCCGAGCATCCGTTCGACGAAGTCCTCGGGCAGGTGCGCCAGGGTGTAGTCGAGGTTGAGGTCGACGTGGTGCACCTCGACCTCGACCCGACGGATGTGCGGGATGTCGCGCCCCAGGGCCGCGGCGTCGCGAACGCCGTGCCGGACCGGGTTGTCCCACGCCTCCTCGGGCATGGCGTCGATGGTGGCGAGCATCCGTTCGTGGGTCGCGTGGACGTCGGCGACGAGGTCGGACGCCGTACGTCCCGAGCCGGCCTCGATGTCGGCGTTGCGCTGCTCACGGCTCGGGTACATCGGGGTCTCGTCGCCGGTCCGGGCCCAGGTGAGCAGGTTGACCATCGCGTCGGCGTTGCGCGCCAGGTGGGTCAGCACGTGGCCGCGCGACCAGCCGGGGAGCAGCGAGGGCTCGCGTGCCTGGTCGTCGGTCAGGCCGTCGATGTCGGTGAAGACGGCCTCGGTCGAGGTGACCAGGGCAGCGCGTGCGGTCGCGACCGGGGAGCGGGGGTCAGCCGGGTCAGCCATGCCGAAAACCTACCGCCTGGACCTGTGGCGCGTTCGGGCCCGGCGCGTCGTCTGCGCTCGCTTGAGCGGGTCGGTAGACTACGAACATCTGTTCGAATCGAGCACGTCCGCAGCATCCCGATCTTCCCCCGATCGACGTCGGCCTGAGTTCCGTCGGAGAGTGTCGGTGCCCTGTGCAAGCATGGGCGATCGTGACGTGTCAGCACTGCAAGGGTGAGGGTGACCGGTGGCCGACCAGCTGATCGTTCGGGGTGCGCGCGAGCACAACCTCAAGGACGTCTCGCTCGACCTTCCACGCGACGCGATGATCGTGTTCACCGGACTCTCCGGGTCGGGCAAGTCGAGCCTCGCGTTCGACACGATCTTCGCCGAGGGCCAGCGGCGCTACGTCGAGTCCCTGTCGGCGTACGCCCGGCAGTTCCTCGGCCAGATGGACAAGCCCGACGTCGACTTCATCGAGGGCCTGTCGCCCGCGGTCTCGATCGACCAGAAGTCCACCTCGCGCAACCCGCGCTCGACGGTCGGCACGATCACCGAGGTCTACGACTACCTCCGGCTGCTGTTCGCCCGGGCCGGCCGGCCCCACTGCCCGAAGTGCGGCCGCCCGATCGCACGCCAGACCCCGCAGCAGATCGTCGACCGGGTGCTCGAGCTCGAGGAGGGCGCGCGGTTCCAGGTGCTCGCGCCGATGATCCGGGGCCGCAAGGGTGAGTACGTCGACCTGTTCCGCCAGCTCCAGACCCAGGGCTTCTCCCGCGCCCGCGTCGACGGCGAGACCTACCCGCTCTCCGAGCCGCCCAAGCTCGACAAGCAGAAGAAGCACACGATCGAGGTCGTGGTCGACCGGTTGTCGGTCAAGAAGTCGGCCAAGCGCCGGCTGACCGACTCGGTCGAGACGGCGCTGGGTCTGTCCAGCGGGCTGGTCACGCTCGACTTCGTCGACCTGCCCGACAACGACCCGCACCGCGAGCGGGTGTTCTCCGAGCACCTGGCGTGCATGTACGACGACCTGTCGTTCGAGGAGCTCGAGCCGCGGTCGTTCTCGTTCAACTCCCCGTTCGGCGCCTGCACGGTCTGCCACGGTCTCGGCACCCGGATGATCGTCGACCCCGAGCTGGTCGTGCCCGACCCGCAGAAGTCGCTCGACGACGGGGCGATCTCTCCCTGGTCGGCGGCGCACGTGTCCGACTACTTCAGCCGGCTGCTCGACGCGCTGGCCGAGGAGATGGGCTTCTCCACCGACACCCCGTGGGGCCAGCTGCCGCAGAAGGCGCAGGAGGCGGTCCTCCAGGGATTCCCCGGCAAGCTGCACGTGCGCTACAAGAACCGCTACGGCCGCGAGCGCTCCTACTACGCCCAGTTCGAGGGCGTGATCCCCTACATCGAGCGCCGGCACGGCGAGGCCGAGACCGACACCAGCCGTGAGCGGTTCGAGGGCTTCATGCGCGAGGTCCCGTGCCTGGCCTGCGACGGGGCCCGGCTGAAGCCGATCTCGCTGGCCGTCACCGTCGGCGGCAAGAACATCGCCGAGATCTGTGCGATGCCGGTCGACGAGGCGTCGGCGTTCCTGCGCGAGGACCTCGACCTGTCGCCGCGCGAGAAGCAGATCGCCGAGCGGGTGATCAAGGAGATCAACGAACGGCTGCGTTTCCTGCTCGACGTCGGCCTCGACTACCTCTCCCTCAACCGGCCCTCCGGCTCACTGTCCGGTGGCGAGGCCCAGCGCATCCGGCTGGCCACCCAGATCGGCGCCGGGCTGGTCGGCGTTCTCTACGTCCTCGACGAGCCGTCGATCGGTCTGCACCAACGCGACAACCACCGGCTGATCGAGACCCTGGTCCGGCTCAAGGACCTCGGCAACACGCTCATCGTGGTCGAGCACGACGAGGACACCATCCGGTCTGCCGACTGGGCTGTCGACATCGGGCCCGGCGCGGGTGAGCACGGCGGCCAGATCGTCGTGTCCGGCACGGTCCAGGAGCTGCTCGACCATCCCGACTCGTTGACCGGTGCCTACCTGTCGGGTCGGGAGGAGATCCCGCTGCCCGTCGTACGCCGTCCGCCGACCCCGGGGCGTGAGCTGACGGTCCATGACGCGCACGAGCACAACCTGCAGGACGTCACGGTGTCGTTCCCGCTCGGCTGCTTCGTGGCGATCACCGGAGTCTCCGGCTCCGGCAAGTCCACGCTGGTCAACTCGATCCTCTACACCGCGCTGGCGAAGAAGATCTACAACGCGCGCGAGGTCCCGGGTCGCCACCGCGACATCACCGGCATCGACGACGTCGACAAGGTCATCCACGTCGACCAGTCGCCGATCGGTCGCACGCCGCGCTCCAACCCCGCGACCTACACCGGCGTCTTCGACCACGTCCGCAAGCTGTTCGCGTCCACGCCCGAGGCGAAGATGCGCGGCTACCTGCAGGGTCGCTTCTCGTTCAACGTCAAGGGTGGCCGCTGCGAGGCCTGCTCCGGCGACGGCACGATCAAGATCGAGATGAACTTCCTCCCGGACGTCTACGTTCCCTGCGAGGTGTGCCACGGCGCGCGCTACAACCGCGAGACCCTCGAGGTGCACTACAAGGGCAAGACGATCGCCGAGGTCCTCGACATGCCGATCGAGGAGGCGGTCGACTTCTTCGAGGCGATCCCGGCCATCTCCCGCCACCTGCGCACCCTGGTCGACGTCGGCCTCGGCTACGTCCGGCTGGGCCAGCCGGCGCCGACGCTGTCCGGAGGAGAGGCGCAGCGGGTCAAGCTCGCGTCCGAGCTGCAGAAGCGGTCGACCGGCCGCACGGTCTACGTCCTCGACGAGCCGACCACGGGTCTGCACTTCGAGGACATCCGCAAGCTGCTCGGTGTGCTGCAGGCTCTGGTCGACCAGGGCAACTCCGTGCTGGTCATCGAGCACAACCTCGACGTGATCAAGACCGCCGACTGGCTGATCGACCTCGGGCCCGAGGGCGGCAACAAGGGCGGTCTGGTGGTCGCGGAGGGCACGCCGGAGCACGTCGCGTCCGTGCCGGCGAGCTACACCGGGGCGTTCCTGCGCCCGATCCTCGACGGGCGTGCCGTCAGCGTGGGCAAGACCAAGCGCAAGGCCACCGCGGCAGCGACCACCACGACCGCCAAGGCCGCATCGAAGAAGTCGGTCGCCAAGAAGTCGCCGGCGAAGAACTCCGTAGCCAAGAAGTCGACCGCGAAGAGTTCGACCGCGAAGAAGGTCACCGCGAAGAAGGCTGCTGCCAAGAAGGCCACGCCGCGCAAGACGGCCAAGAAGGCTGCCGCCAGGCGCTGACGTCCGGGTCGCGCTGGTCCGGGTCGGTGCTACGACCATCGGACAGGCGTCAGGCCGATGGAATGCCCGAATTCGCTGGTTAGGCTCGCAGCACAGGTCGACGACGAGCGTCGGCCGCCGACGAGGAGATCTGATGACCGACGAGACGCTTGGTGGCACTGCCCGTCCCGCGGCCGAGACCGCCGGCCGACCGACCCGACGAACCCTGCTGCGCGGAGCCGCCCTCACGGGTGTGGCCGTGCCGTTCCTGGCCGCCTGCGGCTCCGGTGGCGACAGCTCCGACACGGCGACACGTCCTCTGGCGCAGCCAGCGGGCGACGTCCTGACGGCATCCGCCGACGTGCCCGAGGGAGGCGGCCTCATCCTCGACGACGACGGCATCGTGATCACCCAGCCCGAGGCCGGGACGTTCAAGGGTTTCTCGAACATCTGCACGCACCAGGGCTGCCCCGTCGACAACGTCACGGACGGCACGATCAACTGCACCTGTCACGGGAGCAGGTACTCGATCGAGGACGGCAGCGTGGTGGGTGGCCCCGCCCCGAAGCCCCTCCCGCCCAAGAACGTCACCGTCAAGGGCAAGAACATCGCCCTCGCCTAACCCCCGACTCGCCAACAATCGTGCGCCGAGTCGCCAGCAATTGATGCGCTGGTCGAGATCAGGCGGGTTGTCGACGAGCGCTGATCCTGAGCTTGTCGAAGGGCGCAACACCTGGCGACTCGGGTCAGAGGGTGGCGGCGAGGAAGGCTTCGTCGCGGCGGCAGGTACGCCGGTCGAGCCGCCGGTCGATGACCGGACGCGCCTCGTCGAAGCGTCCAGCGGCCAGCAGCGCCGCGATCAGGGTGTCCTCGACGACCTCGCGCTGGGCGTCACTGCCACCGAGCCGCCAGACCGCGCCGAGCAGGTCGGTCAGCCGGTCGGCCGCCGTGCTCGGGTCACCCGCTGCCAGTGAGCGCAGCGCCGCACTGAGCGGGGACACCACCTCGGCGTACGTCGGGTCGTCGTGCCGGGCTGCCCAGCGGTCGAGCCGCTCCAACCGCTCGGTCTCACCGAGGGCGCACAGCGTCACAGCGGAGTGCAGGGCCATGAACGGCGTCGGGGGATGGTCGAGCAGGTCGTCCTCGATCACCGCCGCGACCGGTTTGACCTCGGGGACGTCGACCGCGCCGGGTGTGATCGTCCAGCGCCACAGCAGCGAGCAGGAGTCCACGAGAGCGCGACAACCGACCACGGTCGGCGGCGCGAGCTCGGCGGCGTACCGGTCCTGGACGGCGGCGAAGTCGCCCATCGACAGCTCGTGCAGCGCGGCGTGCCAGGAGTAGTGCGCGAGGTTGTCCGAGGACTGGCCGACGCCGTGGATCCACCCGTGCAGCCAGTCCAGACCGGCCTGGTGGTCGCCCGTCTCGTAGTGCACGTGGGTGCGGGCGTGCACCGAGTGACCTGCCGCGGGCTCGGCCTCGAGCGACCGACAGGACAGGGTCATCGCCTCGTCCCAGCGCTGCTGCTCCTGGCGCACGAAGGCGAGCAGCCCGGTGTACCACCAGTCGTCGCCGTACGACGGCTGGGCCCGCTCGACGATGGCCCACGACTCCTGCGGGACCGTGGTGACACCGGCGAAGGCGATGGTCGGCACCGCCACCGACAGCAGCACGGCGTCGCGGGGGTACTCGCGCAGGTGGCGGATGAGCGGACGGGAGTCCCCGCGGACGTGCTCGACGACCGCGTGCACGTGGCTGCGCTCGCGCTCGGTGCCCCGGTCGGCGTACCGCACGGCAGCCGTGAGGCGGGCGTCGATGTCGACGGAGGCGCAGTACTCGTGGCCGAGCAGCGCGAGCCCGGCGTGGCCGAGGGCGAACGTCGGGTCGTGGGTGATCGACTCCGAGATCGCGGGCAGGCCGCCCTCCTGGACGCGGAGCAGTGCTCCCACGCCACGGTTGTAGGCCTCGGCGGCCGCCGAGGACGTGGACAGCGCGAGGCCGTACCGATCAGCGACATGCTGCATCTCGGGCCTCCCTTCCCCACGTCGTGTTCCGCAAATGCTACTGAAGGACTCGACTAATCGGCGAATCCTTTGCGGGCGAGCCGATGCCGCCAGTATCGGCCCCGCCGGACGCGAAATCCACGACCACGGCGTGGCGGCCCCGGCACAGGCGGTGCAGCGGACGTCATGCCGGCCCGCCGACGCCGAGTCCGACTTGTCGCAGCAAGCAGGCCCAGCTCCCGCTCGTGGGCGAGCACGAACTCCTCGCTCACGTGGTTGTCGTCGATGTGCACGCGTACGCCGTCGATCAGCGCCGGGCAGGTCCCTCCCGGGCAGATCCACGCCGTCGGATCCAGCAGGGTCACGCCGGGATTCCGCTCGACGGCGTCGCGCAGGGCGTCCTGGTAGGTCGCCAGCAGCGGATCGGCGCCGAGCGGGAAGTCGCAGTCGGTGGTCCCGGGTGGATGCTCGGCCAGGCAGGCCAGCACGCCCTGGGGCAGCGTCGGCTGCGCCTGGAAGACCCCGATCCGCACGCCCCGTCCGCCCAGCGCCTCGAGCGTGGGGTCCCACGCCCGGTCCCAGGCGCGCACGTGGGCCGGCTGGCCGGGGTCCAGCACGCCGGAGCCGTCGGCGAGCTTCATCTGGTAGGACCGGGTGGCCAGCAGGACGACGTCGACGTCATGGCGCTCGGTGAGCTCGCTGAAGGCGTGCTTGCGCCACGGCGCGCACTCGTCCTCGCGGCCCTTCCCAGTACTGGTCGATGGCATTCGCCGGGCAGCCGGGGTGGGTGACCCGCACCAGCGTCCAGTCGTCGCGACGGGCCAGGTCGAGCAGCCCCGGCGCCCACATCGTCGCGTGCGAGTCACCGACCAGCGCCACCGTCGGGCCGTGACCGCGGTGCAGCACGCAGGTCAGGTGGTCCGCCTCGTAGTTCACGCCGTCGAGGCAGTGCACCGCCGTCTCCTGCTGCTCCTGTTCCTGCTGCTGGTGCGCGAGCTCGTCGATGAGCACCTGCTGGCGCGGCGAGTTGTGCAGGTACGCCGGCACGACCACCAGCGCGATCGCCGTCGACGTGCTGAGCCCCGTCAGGACCACCGCGAACGACGGGGCGCGGGGGAAGGTTCGTGTCCGGATCGGCTGCTCGACCAGGGTGTACGACGCCTGGGACGCCGCCAGGATCGCCAGCACGAGCAGGGGAGTGGGCAGGTCGTCGGCGAAGAACACGATCAGCGGCCAGTGCCAGAGGTAGATGCTGTAGGAGAGCCGGCCGAGCCAGGTCGCCACCGGCGTCGAGAGCAGGCGGGCCGTCAGCGACCCGGACGTCAGATCGGCGCCGGCGATCAGCGCCAGCGCTGCCGCGGTCACCAGGACCGCGGCGCCACCGGGGTACGTGTCGCTCCCCGTCACGGTGGCCGCGAGCACGAGACCGGCCGCCAGTCCTCCGAGGCCGAGCACGTCCGCGACCCGGCGCGTGCGAGCCGAAGGCGGCTCCGCCACAGGTCCGGCCGAGGCGCCCTCACCAGCCCGGCTCCGCCGGTGCATCAGGACCGCCAGCATCGCGCCGGCGGACAGCTCGAAGGCGCGGGTGTGCGTGCCGTAGTAGGTGTACGGCGACGCGGGGAGCAGGAGAGCGCGCGGCGACACTGGCGGCGGTGACGGCGCCGAAGGCCACCAGGAGGACCTGGTCCACCCGGCGGCGGAAGAGGCGAGCGAGCACGATGCCGAGCACGACGAGGGCCGGCCAGACGATGTAGAACTGCTCCTCCACGGCGAGCGACCAGAAGTGGACCAAGGGGCTCGTCTGGGTGTCGGTCGAGAAGTAGCCGTTGTCGACACCCGCCACGTCCCAGTTCGCGACATACAGCGCGGCGGCGGTCGCGTGCCGCCGTAGGTGCGGGTAGTCGATCGGCGAGTAGGTGTACCGGTCCATCACCACGCAGAACAGGACGACGACGACCGCGGCCGGCAGCAGCCGGCGCGCACGCCTGGCGTAGAACCTTCCGACCCGGATCCGGCCGGTGACGGCGGCCTCGGCCAGCAGCAGACCGGAGATCAGATAGCCGGAGAGGACGAAGAAGACGTCGACGCCGGTGAAGCCGCCCGGCACCACGGCGAAACCGAGGTGGTAGCCGACGACGAGCAGTACTGCGACCGCGCGGATCCCGTCCAGCTGCGGCCGGTAGCGTTCCCCCTTCTTCATCGGCAGGCCCCCCTCCCGATCTGTCCAATTATCCTCCCGTTGTCCAGTAGACGCTGCGGCCCGCAGAATGGTTGCCACGTCCTCGTAGGGTGGGGTGGTGCCCGATCCCTCGACCTATCGACCTGCAGCCGGGTCGATCCCGGACGCGCCGGGGGTCTACCGCTTCCGCGACCCTCACGGTCGGGTGATCTACGTCGGCAAGGCGAAGTCGCTGCGGGCGCGCCTGTCGTCGTACTTCCAGAACCTCGCCAACCTGCACGAGCGCACCGCGCGGATGGTCACGACGGCCGGATCCGTCGAGTGGACGGTCGTCCAGACCGAGGTCGAGGCGCTCCAGCTCGAGTACTCCTGGATCAAGGAGTTCGACCCGCGGTTCAACGTGAAGTACCGCGACGACAAGTCCTACCCGTGGCTCGCGATCACGCTCAACGAGGAGTTCCCCCGGGTGATGGTCGGCCGCGGCCCGAAGAAGAAGGGCGTGCGCTACTTCGGCCCGTACTCGCACGCCTGGGCCATCCGGGAGACCGTCGACCTGCTGCTCCGGGTCTTCCCGATGCGGTCCTGCTCGGCGGGTGTCTTCAAGCGCAGCTCGCAGATCGGCCGGCCCTGCCTGCTCGGCTACATCGGCAAGTGCGCCGCTCCCTGCGTCGGGCGGGTGACGGCGGAGGAGCACCGCGTGATCGCGGAGGACTTCAGCTCGTTCATCGCCGGTCAGACCAGCTTGCACATCAAGCGGCTCGAGCGCGAGATGCGGGCCGCCAGCGACGCCACCGAGTACGAGAAGGCCGCCCGGATCCGCGACGACATCGGCGCGCTCCGCAAGGCCATGGAGCAGAACGCCGTGGTGCTGGCCGACGGCACCGACGCCGACGTGATCGCCGTGGCCGAGGACCCGCTCGAGATCGCCGTCCAGGTGTTCTACGTGCGCGGCGGCCGGGTGCGCGGGCAGCGCGGCTGGGTGGCCGACCGGGTCGACGACGCCGAGCTGCCTGAGCTGATCGGCCGCTTCCTCATCCAGGTGTACGACGGCGAGGAGGCCGACGGGATCCCCCGCGAGGTGCTCGTGCCGGAGCCGCCCGAGGACGTCGACATCGTCACCACGTGGCTGAGTGACAAGCGCGGCAGCAAGGTGTCCCTGCGGGTCCCGCGACGGGGCGACAAGCGCACCCTCATGGAGACCGTCGCCCGCAACGCGTCGCAGTCCCTCGCCCTGCACAAGACGAAGCGGGCCAGCGACTTCACGACCCGCAGCCGGGCGCTCGAGGAGCTCCAGGAGGCGCTCGACCTGCCCGAGGCGCCGCTGCGGATCGAGTGCTACGACGTGTCCAACCTGCAGGGCACCGAGGTCGTCGCGTCGATGGTGGTGTTCGAGGACGGACTGCCGCGCAAGAGCGACTACCGCCGCT
The DNA here is from genome assembly GCA_963737725.1 of uncultured Actinomycetota bacterium. Classification (GTDB taxonomy): domain Bacteria; phylum Actinomycetota; class Actinomycetes; order Propionibacteriales; family Nocardioidaceae; genus JANLYC01. Next base: position 1,107,374 of record CAVTTO010000007.1, on the reverse strand, counting down.
TCGTGATCCGCGGCTTCGAGGGTCAGAACGACGTGGCGGCGATGCACGAGACCATCACCCGGCGGTTCCGGCGGCTGCTCGACGAGCGGGCCGAGCACACCGGGCTCGACCTCGGCGAGACGGCCGAGGAGCGGGGTCCGGCCCTGATCGACCCCGACACCGGTCGGCCCCGCAAGTTCGCCTACGCGCCGGGCCTGGTCGTGGTCGACGGGGGACCGCCCCAGGTCGCCGCCGCGCAGCGCGCCCTCGACGAGCTCGGCATCGACGACATCCCGGTCGTCGGGCTCGCCAAGCGGCTCGAGGAGGTCTGGCGGCCGAGCACCCCGGACCCGGTCATCCTGCCGCGCACGAGCGAGGGCCTCTACCTGCTGCAACGCGTCCGCGACGAGGCGCACCGGTTCGCGATCACCCACCACCGCAACCGGCGTTCGAAGAGCATGGTCGAGAGCCTGCTCGACGAGGTCCCCGGGCTGGGCGAGGTCCGGCGCAAGGTGCTGCTGCGGCACTTCGGGTCGCTGAAGAAGCTCCGCGCCGCGTCCATCGACGACATCGCAGCGTTGCCCGGATTCGGACAGCGCACGGCGGAGTCCATCGCGGCCGCACTGGTGACGTCGCAGGGCCAGGGGACCCCTGCCGTCAACACGGCCACAGGTGAGATCATCGACGACGCCGAGGTGAAGGAGTCCCGATGACCGTTCCGTCCGGTGAGCTGATCATCGTGACCGGCATGACGGGAGCCGGCCGGAGCACCGCGGCCAAGGCGCTCGAGGACATCGGCTGGTTCGTGATCGACAACCTTCCGCCCTCGATGCTTCCCGACGTCGTCGAGATGCTGAACGCCGAGGCCAGCAGCACCGACAGCGACCCCGACGGCATCAAGCTCGCCGTGGTGGTCGACGTCCGCTCGCGAGGCTTCTTCGCCGACCTGCGCGGTGCCATCGCCACGATCGCCGAGCACGGCGCGAACCCCCGCATCCTGTTCCTCGAGGCGTCCAACGAGGTGCTCGTACGCCGCCAGGAGGCTGCCCGGCGTCCGCACCCGCTGCAGGGCGGGGCGCGGCTCCTCGACGGGATCGCCCGCGAGCGCGAGATGGTGCGTGACCTGCGCGGCGAGGCCGACGTCCTCATCGACACGTCGAGCCTCAACGTGCACCAGCTGGCCGACAAGGTGGTCACGGCGTTCGCCGAGGGCGAGCTGCCCGCGATGCGCGCGACCGTGGTGTCCTTCGGGTTCAAGTACGGCATTCCCGTCGACGCCGACATGGTGCTCGACATGCGCTTCCTGCCGAATCCGTACTGGGTGCCCGAGCTGCGCGACCACACCGGGCTCGAGTCCGACGTCAGCGACTACGTGCTGGGCCAGCCGCGGGCCGCAGAGTTCCTCGAGCGGCTGGAGGCGTTGCTCCAGACCGTCGACGAGGGCTTCCTCCGGGAGCGCAAGCAGTACCTCAACCTCGCGATCGGCTGCACCGGCGGCAAGCACCGCAGCGTCGCGATGTCCGAGGAGCTGGGCAAGCGACTGATGGAGCGAGGGATCGAGACGACCGTCGTCCACCGTGATCTGGGGCGCGAATGAGCGAGCACCCCACCACGGCGTACGACGACCCCTGGAGCGAGGTCGCCGACCGGGTCGCCCCGGAGCTCACCGTGGTCGCCCTGGGCGGCGGGCACGGCCTGGCGGCCAACCTCAGCGCACTCCGCACGTTCGTGACCGACCTGACCGCTGTCGTCACGGTGGCGGACAACGGCGGCTCGTCGGGCCGGCTGCGCCGTGAGCTCGGGGTCCTTCCGCCCGGCGACCTGCGGCAGGCCCTCGCCGCCCTGTGCCGCGACGACGAGTGGGGACGCACCTGGGCCGATGTGCTCCAGCACCGGTTCCAGAGTGCCGGCGAGCTGCACCGGCACGCGGTCGGCAACCTGCTGATCGTGGCGCTGTGGGAGCTGCTCGACGGACACGTCGAGGGTCTCGACTGGGTCGGTCGGCTGCTGGGAGCACAGGGGCGCGTGTTGCCCATGGCAAGTGTCCCGCTGGACATCGCGGCTCGGGTGCGTGGCAGCGATCCGGACCGGCCCGACGACGTCGAGACGGTCCGTGGCCAGGTCGAGGTGGCGAGCACGCCCGGACTGGTCGAGTCGGTGGAGCTGGTGCCCGCCGACCCACCGGCCTGTCCGGAGGCGATCGATGCGGTCCATGCCGCCGATTGGGTGATCTTGGGACCGGGATCGTGGTACACCAGTGTCTTGCCTCATCTGCTGGTGCCCGAGCTGCAAACGGCCCTGACGAAAACAGGTGCCCGTCGATGCGTAACGCTCAACCTGGCTCCGCAGTTGGGTGAGACAGAAGGTTTCTCCTCGAACACCTATCTGGAAGTGTTAGCAGTGCATGCGCCGGACCTCCAGATCGACGTGGTGCTGACCGACCCGACCGGGGTCGCGGACCAGCCGATGCTCGAGGAGACGGTCAACGGACTAGGGGCTGAACTGGTGATCGCGGACGTGGCGGCTCAAGGGACAGAAGGACGACACGACGTGACGAAGCTGGCTGCGGCGTATGCGTCGATCATGGGAGCCGAGGTGGCGACGCGATGAGTGCGCAGTACAGCTCGCCCGCCAGCACCGCATCGGCACCGACCGCGGTCGGGGTGCACTCGTCCCACGACGACAACCCCGGACTGCGCCGTGGCAGGATCGGGCTCATGGCGATGACCGCTCAGGTGAAGGCCGAGCTCGCAAGCGTCAACGTCACCAAGTCCTGCTGTCGCAAGGCCGAGGTGTCGTCGATGCTCAGGTTCGCCGGCGGCCTGCACATCCAGGGCGGCCGGATCGTGGTCGAGGCCGAGCTCGACTCCGGGGCGTCGGCCCGCCGGATCCGGCGCGACATCCTCGAGATCTACGGTCACCCCAGCGACGTCGTCGTGATCAGCGGGGGAGGGCTGCGCAAGGGCACGCGGTACGTCGTCCGCGTGGTCAAGGACGGCGAGGCGCTGGCCCGTCAGACCGGGCTGCTCGACAACCGCGGCCGTCCGGTCCGGGGACTGCCGCCGCAGGTCGTGTCCGGTTCGGGCTGTGACGCCGTCGCCGCCTGGCGCGGCGCGTTCCTGGCCCACGGGTCGCTCACCGAGCCGGGTCGTTCGTCTGCGCTCGAGGTCACCTGCCCGGGCCCGGAGGCCGCCCTCGCCCTGGTCGGAGCCGCCCGCCGGATCGGCATCTCCGCGAAGGCACGGGAGGTCCGCGGCGTCGACCGCGTCGTGATCCGAGACGGCGACGCGATCAGCTCGCTGCTGGCCCGGCTGGGCGCGCACGAGTCCCTGCTCGCCTGGGAGGAGCGCCGGCTGCGGCGCGAGGTCCGGGCCACCGCCAACCGGCTCGCCAACTTCGACGACGCCAACCTGCGCCGCTCCGCCCGGGCCGCCGTGGCCGCGGGTGCGCGCGTCGAGCGTGCGCTGGAGATCCTCGGCGACGAGGTCCCCGACCACCTCAAGATGGCCGGCTCGCTCCGGGTGGAGCACAAGCAGGCCAGCCTCGAGGAGCTCGGCCAGCTGCACGACCCGCCGCTGACCAAGGACGCCATCGCCGGCCGGATCCGCCGGCTGCTCGCGATGGCCGACAAGCGGGCCCAGGAGCTCGACATCCCCGACACCGAGGCGTCGCTGACTCCTGAGATGCTCTCCGACACGCCCTTGAGACCGGATCGCAGTCGCTGGACGGTCGCGGCGAAGCGGCCGCGCGCGAGGCCCTTGGTAGGGTCGAATCGCCGGTTCCGAGGGCCGGCCTGACCCTGCAGCTCACCCGCTCGTCATGAGGGAGATCGTCGCGTGACTGTCCGCGTAGGCATCAATGGTTTTGGCCGGATCGGCCGCAACTTCTTCCGGGCCGTCGTCGCCTCCGGCGCCGACATCGAGATCGTCGGGGCCAACGACCTGACGGACAACAAGAGCCTGGCCCACCTGCTCAAGTACGACTCGATCCTCGGCCGGCTCGACGCCGACGTCGAGGTCAGCGACGACGCGATCGTCGTCGGTGGTCGCCGGATCGCCGCACTCGAGGAGCGCGACCCGAAGGCACTGCCCTGGGGTGACCTGGGCGCTGACGTCGTGATCGAGTCGACCGGCTTCTTCACCGACGCCACGAAGGCTCGCGCCCACATCGACGCGGGAGCCAAGAAGGTCATCATCTCGGCGCCGGCGAAGAACGAGGACCTCACGCTGGTCATGGGCGTCAACCACACGTCGTACGACCCGGGGTCGCACGACGTGATCTCCAACGCCTCCTGCACCACGAACTGCCTGGCGCCGATGGCGAAGGCGCTCAACGACGAGTTCGGGATCGTCAAGGGCCTGATGACGACGATCCACGCCTACACGGCCGACCAGAACCTCCAGGACGGTCCGCACAAGGACCTCCGCCGGGCGCGGGCGGCGGCGCTGAACATCGTCCCGACGTCCACCGGCGCCGCGAAGGCGATCGGCCTCGTGCTGCCGGAGCTCAAGGGCAAGCTCGACGGCTACGCCCTGCGCGTCCCGGTCCCGACCGGCTCGGCGACCGACCTGTCGTTCGAGTCCGGCCGTGAGACGTCCGTCGACGAGGTCAACGCAGCCGTCAAGGCGGCCGCCGAGGGCGAGCTCAAGGGCTTCCTCAAGTACACCGAGGACCCGATCGTCTCGTCCGACATCGTCACCGACCCGTCGTCGTGCATCTTCGACTCGGGCCTGACCAAGGTGATCGGCAACCAGGTGAAGGTCGTCGGCTGGTACGACAACGAGTGGGGCTACTCCAACCGTCTCGTCGACCTGGTCAACTACGTCGGCTCCACCCTCTGACCGCGGTGGTCACCACCGTCGACCAGCTCGCCGACGACCTTGGCGGGCTGCAGGGCAAGCGCGTCCTCGTCCGGTCGGACCTGAACGTCCCGCTCGACGGCGGCACGATCACCGACGACGGCCGGATCAGGGCCAGCGTCCCGACCATCGACGACCTGCGCTCGCGTGGCGCCCGGGTCGTCGTCATGGCCCACCTGGGTCGGCCCAAGCCCGGCGAGGACAACTCGGCGTACTCGCTGGCGCCCGTCGCGCAGCGGCTCGGCGAGCTGCTCGGGGTCGAGGTGACGCATGCGAGCGACACCGTCGGCGACGCCGCCACGTCGGCGGTCGAGGCGATGAGCGACGGCGACGTCGTGCTGCTGGAGAACGTCCGGTTCAACGCCGGTGAGACCAGCAAGGACGACGCCGAGCGTGGTGCGTTCGCCGACCAGCTGGCGGCGCTCGGTGACGCGTTCGTGAGCGACGGCTTCGGCGTCGTGCACCGCAAGCAGGCCAGCGTCTACGACGTCGCGCAGCGACTGCCGCACGCGGCCGGACAGCTCGTGCTCACCGAGGTCGAGGTGCTCCGCCGGCTCACCGAGGAGCCGGAGCGGCCGTACGCCGTCGTGCTCGGCGGCTCGAAGGTCTCGGACAAGCTCGGCGTGATCGACAACCTGCTCGGGAAGGCCGACCGGCTGCTGATCGGCGGCGGCATGGTGTTCACGTTCCTCAAGGCCCAGGGTCACGAGGTCGGCAAGAGCCTGCTCGAGGACGACCAGCTCGACGTCGTACGCCGCTATCTGTCCCAGGCCGAGTCGTCCGGCGTCGAGATCGTGCTCCCGACCGACATCGTGGTGGCTCCCGAGGTCGACGCCGACGCCCCGACGACGGTCGTGGCCGCCGACGACATGCCCGGCGACCAGCTCGGCCTCGACATCGGCCCCGAGTCGGCGAAGCACTTCGCCGACGTGCTCGCCGACGCGAAGACGGTCTTCTGGAACGGCCCGATGGGCGTGTTCGAGCTCGCGCCGTTCGCCGCGGGAACCAAGGCCGTGGCGCAGGCGCTCACCGAGGTCGACGGGCTCTCGGTGGTGGGTGGCGGGGACTCCGCAGCGGCCGTGCGCACGCTCGGCTTCGACGACGACCAGTTCGGCCACATCTCCACCGGCGGCGGCGCCAGCCTCGAGTACCTGGAGGGCAAGCAGCTCCCCGGGCTCGACGTGCTGGACGACTGACCGCCGGCTCCGTACGACCAGGACCACGAGACCCACGAGGACAGGCGAACGATGGCGAAGCACACGCGTACCCCGCTGATGGCCGGGAACTGGAAGGCGAACCAGAACCACCACGAGGCCGTGGTCCTGGTGCAGAAGCTGGCCTGGACGCTGGGCGACAAGAAGCACGACTTCGGCAAGGTCGAGGTCGTCGTGCTCCCGCCGTACACCGACCTGCGCAGCGTCCAGACGCTCGTCGACGGCGACCGCCTCAAGATCGGCTACGGCGCGCAGGACGTCTCCATCCACGACGAGGGCGCCTACACGGGTGAGATCACCACCGGCATGCTGACGAAGCTCGGCTGCACGTATGTCGTCGTCGGCCACTCGGAGCGCCGCGAGTACCACCGCGAGGACGACGCCCTGGTCAACGCGAAGGCGCACAAGACCGTCGCGGCCGGCATGACCCCGATCGTGTGCGTCGGCGAAGGGCTCGAGATCCGGCAGGCAGGAGAGCAGGTCGCCTACACGCTGACCCAGATCGAGGGATCGCTGGCGGGCTTCTCCGCCGAGCAGGTCGCCGACCTGGTGATCGCCTACGAGCCGGTCTGGGCGATCGGCACGGGCGAGGTGGCGACCCCGGAGGACGCCCAGGAGGTGTGCGCGGCCATCCGGGCACGGCTGGCGGAGCTGCACGGCGACGAGGTCGGCGCGGCCGTGCGGATCCTGTACGGCGGGTCTGTGAAGGCCGCCAACGTCGCCGGGATCATGGCCCAGAAGGACGTGGACGGGTGCCTGGTCGGCGGTGCCTCGTTGCAGCCGGACGAGTTCGGCGGCATTTGTCGGTTCTACGACATGCCTCAACTCTGAATCTCGCGCGCTGACAGGTAAGGTGTCTCCTCGTGGTTACCGCATTCAGCATCCTGCTCGTCCTGACGAGCACGCTCCTCGTCGTGATGATCCTGCTGCACAAGGGACGCGGCGGTGGCCTGTCCGACATGTTCGGTGGAGGCGTCTCGAGCGGGCTCGGTGGATCCTCCGTCGCCGAGAAGAACCTCGACCGGATCACGATCGGGGTCGCGCTGATCTGGTTCGCGTGCATCATCGCGCTCGGCCTGCTGCTCAAGCAGACCTGACCGGCAGGTCCAGGAGACACGACACCGAACAAGGGTTGAGCGTTGCCGCTCGGTGCGCCGACCGACGACGTACAATCACGTGACCTGACTCCGAGTCCACAGGCTCGGCGTCATCACCCCTGAGTCGAGGAGAAGACGTGGCTGGTGGCAGTGCCATCCGAGGAAGCCGTGTGGGCGCAGGGCCAATGGGGGAGGCCGAGCGGGGGGACGCCGCACCGCGCCAACGCATCACCTACTTCTGTGCGAACGGGCACGAGACCGCGCCGATGTTTGCCGTCGACGCCCAGATCCCGGACACCTGGGACTGTCCGCGCTGCGGCCTACCGGCCAACCGCGACTCCGACAACCCGCCGCCACCGCCGAAGATCGAGCCGTACAAGACGCACCTGGCCTACGTGAAGGAGCGCCGCTCCGACGCCGAGGCCAAGGAGATCCTCGACGAGGCGCTGCAGACGCTGCGCGCCAAGCGGAAGTCCGGCGAGATCATCTTCTAGCCGTTCCGGCTGGGCCGCCCGCGTACGCTGGTGGCATGAGCGGCAAGCGGGGGACCAGCGATCGGGCGGAGCACGTCAAGGCCGTCGCCGAGGGGCGCGAGCGTCCCGACTACTCGCACCTGCCTGCCGAGGTCGACCTGACGCGCGTGGTCGAGACCCACGAGGTCGATCCCGACCCGGAGGAGCCGCGCTCGGTCTGGGCGACGCCCGACCTCGCCGACATGGCCCGCACCAACGCCATCGGCGGCATCTGACCGCGGGAGTCCTCAGAGGCGGGCGAGGCCGGAGGGCAGCTCGGACGCCGCCGCCTGGTCGAGCAGCCAGAGGGTGCGCTCGCGGCCGCGCGGACCCGCGGCGGGGATCTGCACGACGCCGGCCCCGGACAGGGCCAGGTGGACTGCCTTGGCCTTCTCCTCGCCGGACGCCACGAACCACACCTCGCGACCGTGCTGCAGGGTCGGCATCGTCATCGTCACCCGGGTCGGCGGCGGCTTCGGGGAGCCGCGCACGGCCGTGACCGGTCGCTCGTCGTACAGCGCCGGGCGCTCGGGGAACAGCGACGCGACGTGACCGTCGGGGCCGACGCCGAGCATCACGACGTCGAACGTCGGCACGACGCCGTGGTCCTCTGGTCGAGTGGCCGCCCGGAGCGTCTCGGCGTACGCCGCCGCAGCCGCCTCCGCGTCGAGCCCGGTGTCCGCGCTCGGCATCGGGTGCACCCGGTCGGGGTCGACCCGGAGCTGGTCGAGCAGGGCCTGCCGCGCCTGGCGCTCGTTGCGGTCGTCGTCGTCCGCGGCGACGAACCGCTCGTCGCCCCACCAGAACTCGACCCGGCTCCAGTCGACGGCGTCACGGGCCGTGGTGGCGGCGACCGCCGCGTGGATCTTGTCGGCGATCGTGCCGCCGGTGAGGACCCAGTGCGCGACCCGGCCGGCAGACTGCACGTCCACCAACGTCGTGATCAGTCGTGCGCAGACCGCCGAGGCGAGCTCCTCCGGGCTGCGGTGCACGATCACGGTCGGGCTGGGCATCACGACTTCTTGGTGGCGCGGCGGGTCGCCGACTTCTTGGCCGCGCGCTTGCGAGCGGCCGTCTTGCGCGCCGAGCCCTTCCGGGTCGTCGACGCCTCCTTGCGAGCTGCGGTGGCCCGTCGGCGGCGTTGGGTGTCCTTGCCGGCCGCGAGCGTCGCGTCGGTGCCGGTGACCATCGGCGCCGGCTCGGACGTGGTGGCCGCAGCCTTGGCGGCCTGGGTACGACGGATGCCGTTCTTGTCCGCGATCTTGCACAGCCGCTCGACCGTCTCCCGGTAGACGTCGTCGGGGTCGAGCCGACGGCACTCCTCGGCCAGCAGCTCGGCGAGCTCACGTCGTTTCAGCGCGACCGGCCGGTTCGGCGCGTTCGGGATGGAGAACTGCGCGAGCAGCCCGTCCGGTCGCGTGATCGTGATGGCGCCGCCGCCGGTGACCAGCTTGACGTCGGTGATCCCGGGACCCTTGGAGGTGACCCTGTCGATCGGGACCTTGAGCCGGTCGGTGAGCCAGGCCACGAGCAGGTCAGCGCTGGGGTTGGCCTTCTCGGCCGAGACGCTGCCGCCCTTGACCTTGGCCGGGTACTGGTCGAGCGCCGCGGCCAGCAGGGCGCGCCACGGCGTCAGCCGGGTCCACGACAGGTCGGTGTTGCCGTCGGCGTAGTTGCGCGCCTGGGTGACCATCGCCGACGTGCGGCCCCGCTCGATCGCGGCGGTGTCGGTGATCCGACGCTGGGCCAGCACGCCGAGCGGGTCGTTCGCTCGGGTCCTCCGGCGCCTTGCTGGGCCACCAGCACACGACGGGGGAGTCCGGCAGCAGCAGCGGGAGCACCACGCTCTCCGGGTGCTTGGCCAGCTCGCCGGACATCCGGAGCAGCACCTGCTCGCCGGAGCCGCCCTCACCGATCTTGATCTCCGCGTCGAGGTTCGCCGCGCCGCGGGCCGAGCGCCGGATGACGCCCAGGATCCGCGACGGGTGCTCGCGCGAGACCGCCTCGCGCGGCCTTCATCGCGTCGTAGTGGTCGCCCTCGTCGGTGACGACGACGAACGTCAGGACCATGCCCATGGCGGGCGAGCCCGCCTTGCGGCGCTCGGCCAGCAGGGCGCTGGCGATCTTGCTCGCGTTGGTGCCGGTCAGCTCGATGCTCATCGGTCTCTCCCTCTACGGCCTGCGCCAGACGCGGCCGTCGCGGGCCAGCATCTCGATCGACGACTCCGGGCCCCAGGTGCCCGACTCGTAGCCCTCCGGCTTCCCCTGCTCGGCCCAGTAGTCGAGGATCGGGTCGAGGATCTGCCAGGACAGCTCGACCTCCTCGTGCTGCGGGAACAGCGGCGGGTCGCCGAGCAGCACGTCGAGGATCAGCCGCTCGTACGCCTCCGGGCTGGACTCGACGAACGCGCCGCCGTAGGCGAAGTCCATGTTGACGTCGCGGATCTCCATCGCGGTGCCCGGCACCTTGGACGCCGAAGCGCATCGTGACACCTTCGTCGGGCTGGACCCGGATGACGAGGGCGTTCTGGCCGAGCTCCTCGGTCGCGGTCTCGGTGAACGGCAGGTGCGGCGCGCGCTTGAAGACCACCGCCACCTCGGTGACCCGGCGCCCGAGGCGCTTGCCGTGGCGCAGGTAGAACGGCACGCCTGCCCAGCGCCGGGTGTCGATCTCGAGCTTGATCGCCGCGAACGTCTCGGTCTTCGACGTCCGCGGGATGTCGTCCTCCTCGAGGAACCCCTTGACCTTCACGCCGCCGGCCCAGCCGGCGGCGTACTGACCGCGGGAGGTGTGCAGGTCGAGCCGCGCCGGGTGCCGGACGCTCCGCAGGATCTTCTGCTTCTCGATCCGCAGGCTGCCCGCGTCGAACGAGACCGGCTCCTCCATCGCGATCAGCGCCATCAGCTGCAGCAGGTGGTTCTGGATCACGTCACGGGCGGCGCCGATGCCGTCGTAGTAGCCCGGCGCGGCCGCCGATGCCGATGTCCTCGGCCATGGTGATCTGGACGTGGTCGACGTAGTTGGCGTTCCAGACCGGCTCGAACAGCTGGTTGGCGAACCGCAGCGCCAGGATGTTCTGCACCGTCTCCTTGCCCAGGTAGTGGTCGATCCGGAACACCGACTCCGGCGGGAACACCTCCGAGACGATGGCGTTCAGCTCCTGGGCGCTCTTCAGGTCGTGGCCGAACGGCTTCTCCACCACGACGCGGCGCCACGAGCCTGCGGAGTTCTCGGCGAGCCCGTGCTCCTTGAGCTGTCCGACCACGTCCGGGAAGAAGCGCGGGCGGGATCGAGAGGTAGAAGGCGTGGTTGCCGGCCGTGCCGCGCTCGCGGTCGAGCTCCTCGATGGTGTCGCGCAGCTGGCTGAAGGCGACGTCGTCGGAGAAGTCGCCGGGAACGAAGCGGAAGCCCTCGGAGAGCTGCTTCCAGACCTCCTCGCGGAACGGCGTCCGCGCGTGCTCCATGACCGCGTCGTGCACGATCTTGGCGAAGTCCTGGTCGGCCCAGTCGCGTCGGGCGAACCCGACCAAGCGAGAAGCCGGGCGGCAGCAGCCCGCGGTTGGCCAGGTCGTAGACCGCCGGCATCAGCTTCTTGCGCGACAGGTCGCCGGTGACGCCGAAGATGACCAGACCGCACGGACCGGCGATCCGCGGCAGCCGCCGGTCCTGCGGGGCTCGCAGCGGGTTGTCGGCGCCGAACACCGCCGTGCTCGGTTCCCTGGCCCACGGTCACCGGAGCAGATCCGACCAGCGTCGCGACTCCGGTCGCCGGGTCCAGCAGGTGGAGCCGCAGGACGGGGCGCCCGTGCTCGGCCAGCACGCCGGCGTCGCCGGCCGCCTGCGCCTTGATCAGGGTGCCGAACGTGAACGGCCGGTCGGGGATCTCGCACGTCGTCCGCCTCGGCGGAGGTGATCTGCAGGAAGACGCCCTGCGGCGGGCCACCCTTGTGGTACTGGCCGGTGGAGTGCAGGAAGCGCGGTCCCCAGCCGAAGGTGGTCGGGTCGTTCGGTACGCCGGCTGAGCGTGTCGCGCACCCCGTGCAGGGCGGCGTCGCGCTCGGAGTCGAGGTAGGCCATCACCGCCAGGTAGCCGTCCGGGCCCAGCCGGCCCAGCAGCGCGTCGATCGCGCCGGCGATCGTGTCGACCCCGTCGAGCAGGCCGGCCGAGCCACGCGCCTCGATGCCGCCCTCGGTGACCTGCGCCGGCTCGTCCTCCGGGCGTGCGTCGAGCAGGCCACGCGCGGCCTTCTTGGCGCTCTCCACGTCGGGCTGGTCGAACGGGTTGATGCCGAGCATGCGCCCCGCCACCGCCGTGGCCGTCTCCCAGGCGAGGAACTGCGCCCCGAGCGTCCCGGACACCGTCGCCCACGGCTCGCCGACGTCGTTCGGCGTACGTCCTGCCTCGTCCGAGGGGACCAGCGCCGCGACGACGACGTCGGAGGCCGGCCACCGCACCTCGGGCGCCTCGGGCTCCGACCGCCACGGGCAGCACGCCGGTGCCCAGCTTGCCGGTCGACTCCGCGATCAGCTGCTCGGCCCAGTCGGCGAAGCCGACGATGCCGGAACCGAGGTCGGTCGACCGCCACCTTGTCGCGGCCCGCGTTGCCCGCGATCGCAGCCGCCAGCACGAGCGCCGGGTTGTCGGGTGCGTCGGCGTGCAGCTGTCCGGTCACCGCCTCGGCCTCGTCGAGCAGCTCGGCGATGTCGACGCCGGCCAGGCCGGTCGGGACCAGCCCGAAGGCGGTCAGGGCGCTGTAGCGGCCGCCGACGTGGGGGTCGGCGAGGAAGACCTTGCGGTAGCCCTGCTCGGTGGCCAGCTTCTCGAGGTCGGAGCCCGGGTCGGTGACGGCCACGATCCGAGAGGCGGCGTCGATGCCCGCCTCCTCGAACGCCTGGACGAGGATGCGGCGCTGGCTGTCGGTCTCGAGCGTCCCGCCGGACTTGCTCGACACGACGACGACCGTCGACGAGAGGTCGCCGCTGATCGCGCGACGGATGACATGCGGGTTGGTCGAGTCGAGGATCGTCAGCGGCACGTCGTAGCGTGCGCGAGATCACCTCGGGTGCCAGGGACGAGCCACCCATGCCGCAGAGCACGACCCGGTCGAGGCCCTCGGACCACAGCTGCGCCCGCAGCGCGTCGATCTCGGCGAGCAGCGGCCGCGACGTGGTGGGCAGGTCGACCCACGACAGCCGGATCGAGGCCTCGGACTCGGCGTCCTGCCCCCAGAGCGTGGCGTCCTGGGCAGCCAGCTTGCTTGCCACCCTGTCGGCGACGAGCGGAGCCACCTGCTCGTCGTACGCCGCCGAGGTGGTGACGACGAGCGGCGTCTTCACGCGGTGGCCTTCTCGAGCGCGGTCTTGACGGTGTCGAGCAGCTCCTGCCAGGACTTCTCGAACTTGTCCACGCCCTCGTCCTCGATCACCTGGACCACGTCGTCGTACGAGATGCCGAGCTTCTCGAGCCCGGCCATGACCTGGTCGGCGTCGTCGTAGTTCGTCGTCACGGTGTCGCCGGTGATCTCGCCGTGGTCGGCCGTCGCCTCGATCGTCGCCTCGGGCATCGTGTTCACGGTGTCGGGCGCCACCAGGTCGACGACGTACATCGTGTCGGGGAGGTTGGGGTCCTTCACCGACGTCGAGGCCCACAGCGGGCGTTGCTTGTGCGCGCCGGCCGCGTCGAGCGCCGACCAGCGGTCAGAGGTGAACACCTCTTCGTACGCGCGGTAGGCGAGCCGGGCGTTGGCGACCGCGGCCTTGCTGCGGAGAGCCTTCGCGTCGTCGTTGCCGTCCGCGACCAGCTTGTCGAGCCGCTTGTCGACCTCGGTGTCGACCCGGCTGACGAAGAACGACGCCACCGAGCGGATCGTCGACAGGTCGATGCCCTTGGAGTGCGCCTGCTCGAGCCCGCTGAGGTAGGCGTCCATCACGGCCCGGTAGCGGTCCAGGCTGAAGATGAGCGTGACGTTCACGCTGATGCCCTCGCCCGTGGCCGCGGTGATGGCCGCGAGTCCCTCCTGGGTGGCGGGGATCTTGATCATCACGTTCGAGCGGTCGACCATCCACCACAGCGCGCGCGCCTCGGCGATGGTGGCGTCGGTCCGGTGCGCGAGGCGCGGGTCGACCTCGATGCTGACCCGGCCGTCCTGCCCGTCGGTGCGGTCGTAGGCGTCGCGCAGCACGTCGCACGCCCAGCGCACGTCGTACGTCGTGATCGCCCGGACCGCCTCCTCGAGGTCGACTCCTCGGACGGCGAGGTCCTTGACCTGGCCCTCGTAGTCGTCGGCGTCGGTCAGCGCCTTGGCGAAGATCGTCGGGTTGGAGGTCACGCCGACGACGTGCTTGTCCTTGATCAGCTCCTCGAGGTTGCCGCTCTTCAGGCGGTCCCGCGAGATGTCGTCGAGCCAGACGGACACGCCCTGGTCGGAGAGCTGCTTGCAGTCGGTCACTCATGTCTGCGTCCTTTCGTGAGTCGTGTCCGGTCGCGGCCGAGGCTGACTGGTTCGGTCAGCCCCTGGCCTCGGCTGCGGCGATGCTGTCCTTGGCCGCCTGCGTGACGGCCTCGGCGGTGAGGCCGAACTCCAGGTAGAGCCGCTGGTAGTCGGCGGAGGCACCGAAGTGGTCGATGCCGACGATCCGGCCGGAGTCGCCGACGATCTCGCGCCAGCCGGTGGGCACGCCCGCCTCCACCGAGACCCGGGCCTTGACCGTCGGCGGGATGACGGCGTCGCGGTAGGCCTTGTCCTGCTCCTCGAACCACTCGCGGCACGGCATCGAGACCACGCGGGCCCGGATCCCGTCGGCGGCGAGCTGTTCGCGGGCTGCGACGGCGATCTGCACCTCGGAGCCGGTGCCGATGAGGACGACGTCGGGTGCGCCGCCGTCGACGTCGAGCAGGACGTAGGCACCGCGCGGCACGTTCGAGGTGTCGGCGTAGCCGTCGGTGCCCCGCGGGAACGTCGGCACGTTCTGCCGGGTCAGCGCGAGCCCGGCCGGGCGGTCGGTGTGCTCGAGCACGGTCTTCCACACGACGGCGGTCTCGTTGGCGTCCGCCGGTCGTACGACGTCGAGGCCCGGGATGGCGCGGAGCGCGGCCAGGTGCTCGATCGGCTGGTGCGTGGGGCCGTCCTCGCCGAGCCCGATCGAGTCGTGCGTCCAGACGTACGTGACCGGCAGCTTCATCAGCGCGGCCAGCCGCACCGCCGGGCGCATGTAGTCGGAGAAGACCAGGAACGTGCCGCCGTAGGGACGGGTGCCGCCGTGCAGCGCGATGCCGTTGAGGATCGAGCCCATGGCGTGCTCGCGGATGCCGAAGTGGAGGACGCGGCCGAACTCGTCACCGGAGAACATCTTGGTCGCGTGCTCGGCCGGCACGAAGCTCGGTTCGCCCTTCGGGCGTGGTGTTGTTCGAGCCGGCGAGGTCGGCGGATCCGCCCCACAGCTCGGGCAGCACCTTGACCAGACCGGTGAGCACGTCGCCGGAGGCGACGCGGGTCGCGACGCCCTTCTCGTCGGCGTCGAAGGTCGGGAGCGCGTCCTCCCAGCCGGCGGGCAGGGTGCGTGTCTGCATCCGGTCGAACAGGTCCTTGCGGTCGCCGGCCTTGGCCGCCCAGGCGTCGAACTGCTCCTGCCAGGCGCTCTGCTCGGCCTTGCCGCGGTCGATCGCGAGCCGGGTGTGGGCGATGACGTCGTCGGGGACCTCGAACGTCCGGTCGGGGTCGAAGCCCAGCACCTTCTTGGTCGCCGCGACCTCGTCCTCGCCCAGGGCCGAGCCGTGCGCCTTGCCGGTGTTCTGCGCCTTCGGTGCCGGCCAGGCGATGATCGTGCGCAGCCGGATGAAGCTCGGCCGCTTGGTCTCGGCCTTCGCCTTCTTGTACGCCGTGAACAGCGCCTGGACGTTCTCGTCGTACTTCTTGCCGTCGTTGGTCCAGTCGACCGTCTGGACGTGCCAGCCGTACGCCTCGTAGCGCTTGGCGACGTCCTCGCTGAACGCGATGTTGGTGTCGTCCTCGATCGAGATCTTGTTGTCGTCGTACAGCAGCACGAGGTTGCCGAGCTGCTGGTGTCCGGCGAGCGACGACGCCTCGCCGCTCACGCCCTCCTCGAGGTCGCCGTCGCTCGCGAAGGCGAAGACGTCGTGGTCGAAGAGGCTCTCGCCGACAGCCGGCTTCGGGTCGAACAGCCCGCGCTCACGACGGGCCGCCATCGCCATCCCGACCGCGTTGCCGACGCCCTGGCCGAGCGGGCCGGTGGTGGTCTCGACCCCAGCCGTGTGACCGTGCTCCGGGTGGCCGGGCGTCAGGCTGCCCCAGGTGCGCAGCGCCTTGAGGTCGTCGAGCTCGAGGCCGTAACCCGCGAGGTAGAGCTGGATGTACAGGGTGAGGCTGGAGTGGCCGCAGGAGAGCACGAACCGGTCGCGGCCCGGCCAGTGCGGGTCAGCGGGGTTGTGGCGCATCAGCTTCTGGAACACCAGGTACGCCGCCGGGGCGAGGCTCATCGCCGTGCCCGGGTGGCCGTTGCCGACCTTCTGCACCGCGTCCATGGCCAGCACCCGGACGGTGTCGACGGCGAGGTCGTCCGTCTCGGTCCAGTCCAGCTTGGAGTAGTGGTTGATGGGGTCGGTCACGGCATGCTGTCCTTCCTCTTGCGGCGAAACATCGCGACGGAACAGGAACTGGGGAACACGCGCCGACGCGTCGCGTCCGGTGGGTCTCCGGGTCGAGCCTACTGCGCGCGCAATCGGGGTGCTCAAGGTCGTCCGCCACCTGTTCCTTACCCCGTCAGGCCCCGTTCACGACCCTGTCGGCCCCCTTTCCGCGACCCCGTCCGAGCGGCACTAGACTGACCGCGTCAGGAGAAGCCTCGGAGCACGGTCGAGCGGCCGTCGGTCGGGGTGCCGTGCGCATTGACCCGAGGTGTTCGTGACAGCAGTCGACCCGCAGGCGCCTGTCTTCGCACAGGTGCCGGTCACCGCTGAGGGCGTCGACGGAGCGGACCGCTCCGACGTCCGGCCGGGCTCCGCGCCGGCGTCGTTCGGCGACGTGGTGCGGGCCTACGTCGGTCTCACCAAGCCCCGCATCGTCGAGCTGCTCCTGCTGACGACGGTGCCGGTGATGTTCCTCGCCGAGGGCGGAGTTCCGCCGCTCCTGCTCGTCGTCTCCACTGTCGTCGGCGGCACGATGGCTGCCGGCAGTGCCAACGCGCTCAACTGTGTCTTCGACCGCGACATCGACGAGAAGATGCACCGCACCCGGCGTCGGCCGCTGCCGCGCCACCAGGTGTCGACGACCGGAGCGCTGGTCTTCGGTCTCGCGCTCGGCGTCGCCGCGACCCTGCTGCTCGGGTTCGCGGTCAACTGGCTGTCGGCCGCCCTCGCGCTGGTGGCCAACGCGTTCTACGTGCTCGTCTACACGATGGTGCTGAAGCGTCGTACCGCGCAGAACATCGTGTGGGGCGGCGCGGCGGGCTGTTTCCCTGCGCTGATCGGCTGGACCGCGGTGACCGGGTCGCTGGCCTGGGCTCCTGTCGTGCTGTTCCTCGTCGTGTTCTTCTGGACGCCGCCGCACTTCTGGTCGCTCGCGATCCGCTACCGCGACGACTACGCAGCCGCATCCGTGCCGATGCTGCCGGTCGTGGCCTCGTCGTACGAGGTCGGCCGGCAGATCGTGATCTACGCCTGGCTGACCCTCATCACGTCGCTGTTCCTGTGGCCGGTCGCCGACACCGGACTGTTCTACCCGGTCGCGGCTGCTGTCCTCGGCGCGCTCTTCGTGGCCGAGGCGCACGCGCTGTGGCGTCGGGCGCGATCCACCGAGGACCCGGTCGCGCTGAAGGCGATGCGGCTCTTCCACGGGTCGAACGCCTACCTGGCGCTGCTCTTCCTCGCCGTCGCGATCGACCCGCTGATCACCCGCTAGCGGTTCTTGACGACCGTGGTCCCCGCGACCTTGTCGTGCAGCGTCTGCCGCTTGCGGTCCCACAGCAGCCAGCCGTTGTCGACGACGAGAATCAGCGCGAGCAACGGCCAGAGCATCGGCACGGCGTAGAGCAGCTGGTAGGAGTTCTGCGCCGCAACCCGTCGGACGACGACGCCCTTGGCCGGCGGGATGGCCGGGTCGTCGTACCTCCGGACCGCCGTGCCGACGATGTGCTTGCCCGGCGTGGCGCCGCTGCGGGTGAGGAAGAACGTCTCGTAGACGACGCCGACCAGGACGGTGATGAGCGCGATCGGGACGAGCCACTTCACCACCTCGTCGGGGAACGCCAGCGGGTTGGGGTTCTCGCCGTTGGCCTCCCGACGCTCGACCTCGTCGAGCCAGTCCTGGGCCGCGGCGTTGTACTGACGGAGGAAGTAGAAGTTGAAGGGGAACGCCACGATCGTCACGAACAGGTTGTCGAGCAGCCGCCCACCCAGGCGCGCCCAGCGTGAGGCGAGGGGTACGCCGTCGGGGGTGGTCGGTCCGAAGGTCGGCCGCCAGCTGTCGGCCTGGGGAGTCCTGCTCGCGTAGCCGGAGTAGGGCGCGGGCCCGTCCGGACCGGCATACGTCGGGCTTGCGGAGCGTCGGCGCCGGGGGAGTGACCGGAGCCTGCCGCTGCGCGACGTTCGGAGTCCACTGTGCGCCGTCCCAGTAGCGGTACTGGGCGGGGCTCCACGGGTCGTCGTACCAGCCGGGTTCGGGCGTGCTCATGGCGCACAGGCTCTCATGCGCGCGCGGGCTGCGACCGGGCTGGTGGCGACGCTGCCGTCACGCCCGGCGACCGCGCGATCACGTCCAGATAGAGAAGTTTGAGGGAGACGTAGCCCGATGGGGTGATCTTCGGCCGACCTTGGGCGATTCTCCCGCCGGACACCGGACGAGCGGCGAAGACTCGGCATCGTCGAACTTCCAGCTCGGGAGACCGGGGCTGGGGATGGGACGGGCGTCCCGGGAGGCTGCGGTGGCCTCCCGGGACGTTCGCTGTTCCGGTCGAGGACTCAGTGGTAGCGGTAGCCGTGCAGCGCGGTCGGGACGCCCCAGGCGGCTGCGACCTCGGTGACGACCTCAGGGCAGAAGAAGTAGTCGGCGACGTAGGCCAGGCGGTCGTCGATCGTGACGCACCGCCACACCTCCGCCAGGCCACGCTCGCCGGTCCCGTCCGGGGCAGTCGAGAAGATCGCGACGAGCGGCTCGCCGTCGTACTCGCGGACCTCGGCGAGGTACCGGACGTCGCGTTCCAGGTTGAAGGTGTGCTCGAACGAGCCGTCGCGCATCTGCTGCCCACCGGTCTCGTGGACCGCGCCGACGATGTGCATCACGCCGTCGTCGAGGAAGAGGGACACCAGGCGATCGATGTCGTACGCCGTGAACGCCTCGGCGGCCGCGTCCAGCACCGCCCTGCTCGGCTTGTCGCGCTGGGTGACCGGCGGGGACCCGAGCTTGCCCCGGCCGCGGTGCAGGGCCGACTTGACGGCGCCGGTCGTGGTTCCGACCATCGAGGCGATGTCGGCGAGCGGGAAGTCGAACACGTCCTTGAGGACGACGGCGGCGCGTTCCTGCGGCGGCAGCACGGTGATCATCTCCTCGATGGCGTCGCGCACCTCGGCGGTGTCGGTGGTCGAAGTGGGGGCGGGGAGGTCGCGCTCGCCCCACGGCTCCGGCCGGGTGCGTCGCGTCTGGTCGATGTAGGCGTTGGTCGCGACCCGGACCAGCCAGGCCTCGGGGTTGCGGATGTCGAAGTGGGTCTCCGCCGCCCGGGCGAAGCCGCGTGCCAGCGTCTCCTGCACGAGGTCCTCGGCGTCCCAGACGTTCCCGGTCAGCGTGCGGCAGTAGCCGAACAGCGCGGGGCGGTGCTCTTCGACGGCCACCAGGAAGTCACGCCTGGCCTCGCGGGCGCGTCGTAGCGCGGCCGAGTCCAGCGCGGGGGCTCGGGTGGTCTGTTCGTCGGTCGTCATACCGGCTCCGTCCTCTTGGTCTCACCCTGTACGACGGATGAGGTCGCGCGAAAGATACGCCCGGGGTTGATTGCCGAGAAGGATGCGACGATCAGCACGCTCAGACGTGCTCACGGTCGCAACCTCCCTGGAGCCTTCTGGCGGAGTAGGTCCTGTCCCAGTTGGCAACGAAACTGTGCGGGATGCCGTGGACCTCGGCGCGAACGCCCCAGTTCGGCCAGTCCGCGTCCAGGTCGTAGCGCCCGTCCCGGCGTCGACAGCCGCGCCGCGATCGAGTCTAGGTGCGGATGAGGCCGCGGTCGCGGGTGCCGAGCAGCGTCCACGTGGCGCAGGCGACCACGAGGGCGGCGCCGAGGACGTGCAGGCCGACGAGGACGACCGGGAGGTCGGTGAAGTACTGCACGAAGCCGATCAGCCCCTGGGCCAGCTCGACCGCGAGCAGCCACGACACGGCGCGCACGGCGCGGTCGGGTGCCCGCACGACGACGAAGGCGACCAGGGTGCCGACGGTCAGCCCGACCAGCAGGAACACCAGGTCGGCGTGCACCTGGCTCACCGCGGCGGGCCGCAGCCCGGTCCGCGGTGAGTCCGCGTCCCCGGCATGCGGTCCCGAGCCGGTGACCACGGTGCCGACGTACAGCACCATCCAGGTCACGACGTACATCGCCCGGGTCAGCCGGACGGCCGGCAGCGGCATCGTCGGCGTCGGTGGCCGGTCCTCCTCGTCGACGCGTCGCACGAGGACGACCGCGACCGAGACCATCGCCAGGGACAGCAGGAGGTGGAGGGCGACGACCCACGGGTTGAGGTCGGTGAGCACGGTGAAGCCGCCGAGCACGGCCTGCGCCGGGACGCCGAGCACGAGCACGGTCGCCAGCCGGCGCAGCGACGAGCGGCGCGGCCGGTAGCGCATCGCGACGACCCAGGTGGCGATCGCCACCACGGCCAGCACGAAGGTCAGCATCCGGTTGCCGAACTCGATGAAGCTGTGGATGCCGAGCTCGCCCTGCGGTCACGAACGAGTTCTCCGTGCAGCGCGGCCAGGTCGGGCAGCCGAGCCCGGACGCCGTCAGCCGCACGGCCCCACCGGTCACCACGATCACGATGTTGCTCACCAGCGACGCGATGGCGAGCCGCTTGAGCAGCCGGCGCGACGGCGCTGGCAAGCGCTCGGTGACGGGTGCCGCCCGCTCGATCACTCCCATCGGAACGACCTGCTCGTCACGAAGGCGGCGACGCCCGCCCACACGGCCAGCACGAGGACGGCTGCCAGGTCGAGGCCGCGTCCCGTCAGGGCGTCACGCAGTCCCTCGGCGAGCGCCCCGGAGGGCAGCAAGGTCACGAAGTCGCCCATCGCCTCGGGGTACGACGAGGCGGGGACGACCACGGCGCCACCCACCAGCAGCACGACGTAGATGAGGTTGGCCGCCGCAAGCGTCGCCTCGGCGCGCACGGTGCCCGCCAGCAGCAGACGCCAGCGAGGCGAAGGCCGCGACGCCCAGCACGATCAGCAGGGCCGAGGCCGCCAGCGCCGCCACGCCCGCCACGGGGGTCCCAGCCGAGGGAGAGGCCGACCGCGGCGATCAGGACCAGCTGGAGCGCGATCACGACGACCAGCGACAGCACCTTGCCGACCAGCAGACCGCTGCGTGACAGCGGTGTCGCGCCGAGCCGTTTGAGCACGCCGTTGTCGCGCTCGAAGCCCGTGGCGATGGCCAGCGAGGTGAACGCCGTGGACATCAGCGCCAGCGCCATGACGCCCGGCGTGAGGACGTCGATCCGCCGGCCGCTGCCGAGGTCGAGCACGTCGCCGGACTCGGCACCGCCGATCAGCAGCAGGATCGGGATGACCAGCGCCAGCACCACCTGCTCGCCGTTGCGGAGCAGCAGCCGGGTCTCCATCCGGGCGTGCGTGCGCACCATGCTCGTCATCGACGCGGCGCCGGGCGCGGGGGAGAAGGACAGCTCGGACGTGCTCATGACCGCAGCTCCCGCCCGGTGAGCTCGAGGAACACGTCCTCGAGGGTGCTTCGTGCCACGGTCAGCCCCTCCGGCATCACGTCCAGCTGGGCGCACCACGCCGTCACGGCCGCCAGCACCTGCGGGTTGACCAGGCCTTCGACCCGGTAGCAGCCGGCGGGCGACTCGGTCACCGTGCAGTCCGGGGGCAGCGTCGAGACGAGCGGCGCGGTGTCGAGTCCCGACGGCGCGCGGAAGCTGATCGTGTTCTGCGCACGCATCGAGGTCAGCTCGCCCGGCGTACCCGAGGTGATCACGCGTCCGCGGTCGACGACGTAGACGTACGACGCGAGCCGCTCCGCCTCGTCCATGTAGTGCGTGGTGAGCACGACCGTGACGCCGTCGGCGCGCAGCTCCTCGACCAGGTCCCACGTGGTCCGTCGGGCCTGGGGGTCGAGGCCGGCGGTCGGCTCGTCGAGGAACACCAGCTCGGGCCGGCCGACCAGGGCCATCGCGAGCCCGAGTCGCTGCTGCTGCCCGCCGCTGAGCCGCCGGTACCGGGTCGTCCCGCAGGACCCGAGGCCCAGCCGCTCGACGAGGGCGTCGACGGGGAGCGGGTTGCGGTGCAGGGCGGCGACGTACTCGAGCATCTCGACCGCCCGGACGCCGTTCCAGGCCCCGCCGGACTGGAGCATCACCCCCAGGCGCGGGGCGAGCTCGGCGTGCTGGTCGACCGGGTCGAGCCCCAGCACCCGGACCTGACCCCCGTGGGGACGGCGGTAGCCCTCGCAGGTCTCGACGGTGGTGGTCTTGCCGGCGCCGTTCGGCCCCAGGATGGCGGTGACCGACCCGGTCTCGACCGTGAGCGACAGCCCGTCCACGGCGGTCTTGGCGCCGTAGGTCATCCGGAGGTCGCTGACCTCGACGGCAGGGGCTGTCACGCCCGAAGTCTACGGATCTCGGCGAGCCCCCGGAGCTGGGACCGGTCGCGACGGTTAGGTTCACCTTATTTGAGGGGCCCAGTCAATTAAGACACAATGGTGTTGTGAAATCAGCCGGGGACACCACCGTGACGCGGGGTGCATCGACCGCTGCCGAGGGCAGTGTGGCCGACGACGCCCCGACCCGCGAGCGGGTGGCCACCTCGATCCTCGAGAACGGCCCCTCCACCGCGGCGGCCCTGGCCGACCGGCTCGACCTCACTCCCGCCGCCGTCCGCCGCCACCTCGACCACCTCGTCGTCCGAGGGCGCCGTCGAGGCCCGCGAGCCGCGGGTCTACGGCACCCGCGGGCGCGGACGCCCGGCCAAGGTCTTCGTGCTCACCGACTCCGGCCGCGACACCTTCATCCAGGCGTACGACGACCTCGCCGCCAGCGCGCTGCGCTTCCTCCGCGAGACCGGCGGAGAAGACGCCGTGGCCGAGTTCGCCCGCCGACGCACCTCCGAGCTCGAGGAGCCGCTACCGCGCCTGCCGTCGAGGCCGCCGACCCCGCCGACCGCGCCGGGGTGCTGGCCGAGGCGCTGAGCGAGGACGGCTACGCTGCCTCGGTGCGCAGCGCGCCGGTCGGCGACCAGCTGTGCCAGCACCACTGCCCGGTCGCGCACGTCGCGGCCGAGTTCCCGCAGCTGTGCGAGGCCGAGACCGAGGTGTTCGCCCGCCTGCTCGGGCGCCACGTCCAGCGGCTCGCGACCATCGCCCACGGCGACGGCGTGTGCACCACCAACGTCCCCGACACCGACCAGCCGGCCACCCGCCTGCTGGCCACTCGCCCAAGCCCGACCCAAGCCCCCACCCCAGCATCGACCGGGAGGACCCCTTCATGACATCGATCGAGCAGCTGAACCCCGAGCTCGAGGGCATCGGCCGCTACGAGTACGGCTGGGCCGACTCCGACCTCGCCGGCGCCACGGCGCAGCGCGGCCTCAACGAGTCGGTCGTCCGGAGCATCTCGGCGCTGAAGAGCGAGCCGCAGTGGATGCTCGACCTGCGTCTGAAGGGCCTCAAGCTCTTCGACCGCAAGCCGATGCCGACCTGGGGCTCCGACCTGAGCGCGATCGACTTCGACAACATCAAGTACTTCGTCCGGTCGACCGAGAAGCAGGCCACGTCGTGGGAGGACCTGCCCGAGGACATCAAGAACACCTACGACAAGCTCGGCATCCCCGAGGCCGAGAAGCAGCGCCTGGTCGCCGGCGTCGCGGCCCAGTACGAGTCCGAGGTCGTCTACCACAAGATCCGCGAGGACCTCGAGGAGCAGGGCGTCCTCTTCCTCGACACCGACACCGCGCTGCGTGAGCACGAGGACATCTTCAAGGAGTACTTCGGCTCGGTGATCCCGGTCGGCGACAACAAGTTCGCCGCGCTCAACACCTCGGTGTGGTCCGGCGGCTCGTTCATCTACGTCCCGCCGGGTGTGCACGTCGACATCCCGCTGCAGGCCTACTTCCGGATCAACACCGAGAACATGGGCCAGTTCGAGCGGACGCTGATCATCGTCGACGAGGGCGCCTACGTGCACTACGTCGAGGGCTGCACCGCGCCGATCTACAGCTCCGACTCGCTGCACTCGGCCGTCGTCGAGATCATCGTGAAGAAGGGCGGCCGCTGCCGCTACACGACGATCCAGAACTGGTCCAACAACGTCTACAACCTCGTCACCAAGCGGGCGACCTGTGAGGCCGGCGCGACCATGGAGTGGGTCGACGGCAACATCGGCTCCAAGGTGACGATGAAGTACCCCGCCATCTACCTGCTCGGCGAGCACGCCAAGGGCGAGACGCTGTCGATCGCGTTCTCCGGCGAGGGTCAGCACCAGGACGCCGGCGCCAAGATGGTGCACGCGGCGCCGCACACGTCGAGCTCGATCATCTCGAAGTCGGTCGCCCGCGGTGGCGGCCGGACGTCCTACCGCGGTCTGGTCCAGGTCGCCGACGGCGCCCACCACAGCGCCAGCACGGTGCGCTGCGACGCGCTGCTCGTCGACCAACATCAGCCGCAGTGACACCTACCCGTACGTCGACGTCCGCGAGGACGACGTGTCGATGGGCCACGAGGCCACGGTGTCGCAGGGTCAGCGACGACCAGCTCTTCTACCTGATGAGCCGCGGGATGCGCGAGGACGAGGCGATGGCGATGATCGTGCGCGGCTTCATCGAGCCGATCGCACGCGAGCTGCCGATGGAGTACGCCCTCGAGCTCAACCGGCTCATCGAGATGCAGATGGAGGGCGCCGTCGGCTGACGGCGCCCACCCACACCCCGAACCGCGAAGACGTAGAGAGTGACGGAATTGAGTACTACGACGACGCCTGCCGTGGCGGAGGCGATCGAGACGGTGGAGAGCCATCTCCACCCGGTCTCGTCCTTCGACCTCGACGACCACCCGATGCCGAACGGTCGCGAGGAGATCTGGCGCTTCACCCCGCTCAAGCGGCTGAAGGGCGTCCTCGACGACGCCCCGACCGCGGACGTGGGCGACGACGAGGAGAGCTACGCGGCGACCTACGAGCTCGTCGGGCCCGCGGAGTACTTCCCCGGGACCCTGTCGCCGGCCGAGGCCCCGCGCGGAACCGCGCTGGTGCCCGACGACCGGGCGTCGGCGGTCGCGTCGAAGAACACCGAGCACGCCCTGCACGTCAAGGTCCCGGCCGAGACCGAGCTCAGCGAGCCGATCGGTGAGACGGTCACGGCGCTGGGCGGTCGACGCAGCAACGCGCACTACGTCATCGAGGCGGGTCACCACTCCAAGTTCACCTACGTGCTCGACCACCGCGGCACCGGCGTGCACGCCGGCAACCTCGAGGTCATCGTCGGTGACGGCGCCGACGTGACGGTCGTGTCGATCCAGGACTGGGACGACGACGCGGTGCACGTCGGCACGCACGAGGCCGTGGTCGGCCGTGACGCGCACTACCGGCACGTGATGATCACGTTCGGTGGCAACGTGGTGCGGGTCAACGCCAACGTCCACTACGACGGCCCCGGCGGCGAGGCCGAGCTGTTCGGCGTCTACTTCGCCGACGCCGGCCAGTACATCGAGCACCGGCTCTTCGTCGACCACAACGAGCCGCGCACCAAGAGCAACGCGGTCTACAAGGGCGCCCTGCAGGGCGACGGCGCCCACACGGTCTGGGTGGGCAACGTGCTGATCCGCAAGGTCGCCGAGGGCATCGAGACGTTCGAGACCAACCGCAACCTGGTGCTCACCGACGGCTGCCGGGCCGACTCGGTCCCGAACCTCGAGATCGAGACCGGTGACATCAAGGGCGCCGGACACGCGTCCGCGACGGGTCGGTTCGACGACGAGCAGCTGTTCTACCTGCAGTCGCGTGGCGTGACCGCCGACGAAGCGCGTCGCCTGGTCGTGCACGGCTTCTTCGCCGACATCATCCGCAAGATCGGCGTCCCTGAGGTCGAGCAACGGCTGATGGCGGCGGTCGAGCGGGAGCTCGCTGAGTACGTCGGCGCACCGGCTGCCTCGAGAGAGCCGGTGGGATGACCGAGTTTCACCGCGCCTGTGCGCTCGCCGACGTCGCCGTCGGCGGGGTCGCTCGCTGTCGACGTCGAAGGCGTCGAGGTGGCGATCATCCGCACCGACGACGAGGTCTTCGCGATCCGTGACGAGTGCTCGCACGCCGCCATCGCCCTGAGCGAGGGCGACGTCGACACCGACGGTTGCGAGATCGAGTGCTGGCTGCACGGGTCGAGGTTCGACCTGCGCACCGGCAAGCCGACCGGGCTCCCGGCCTACGAGCCGGTTGCCATCTACCCCTGCAAGGTCGAGGGCGACGCCATCGTCGTCTCGGTCGACCACCCCATCAACGAGACGGAGCTGTAAAGAGCATGGCCACCCTGGAGATCAAGGACCTGCACGTCGCGGTCGAGACCGAGGACGGGCAGAAGCCGATCCTGCGCGGCGTCGACCTGACCGTGAAGTCCGGAGAGACGCACGCGATCATGGGCCCGAACGGCTCGGGCAAGTCCACCCTGGCGTACTCGATCGCCGGTCACCCGAAGTACACGATCACCGGCGGCAGCGTCACGCTCGACGGCGTCGACGTGCTGAGCATGACCGTGGACGAGCGCGCACGCGCCGGGCTCTTCCTCGCGATGCAGTACCCCGTCGAGGTCCCCGGTGTCTCGGTGTCCAACTTCCTGCGCACGGCCAAGACCGCGCTCGACGGCGAGGCGCCGAAGCTGCGCACCTGGGTCAAGGACGTCAACGAGGCCATGGACCAGGTGAAGATGGACCGCGAGTTCGCGACGCGCAACGTCAACGAGGGCTTCTCCGGTGGTGAGAAGAAGCGTCACGAGATCGTCCAGCTCGAGCTCCTCAACCCGAAGTTCGCGATCCTCGACGAGACCGACTCCGGCCTCGACATCGACGCGCTCAAGGTCGTGTCCGAAGGCGTGAACCGGTTCCGCGGGCAGGGCGACCGCGGCGTGCTGCTGATCACCCACTACACCCGGATCCTGCGCTACATCCAGCCCGACTTCGTGCACGTGTTCGTCAACGGGCGGATCGCGGAGCAGGGCGGACCCGAGCTCGCCGAGGCGCTCGAGGCCGAGGGCTACGACAAGTACGTCAGCGCCACGGTCTGACCCGACGTCATACCGGCGCGACACGAGAAGGGAGCTGACGACATGACCACGACCGAGTCAGGTCTGACCGGGCTGCTCGACACCGAGCGCATCCGGGCCGACTTCCCGATCCTGTCCCGCCGACTCGACGGCGACCGGCCGCTGGTCTACCTCGACAGCGCCAACACCTCGCAGAAGCCGCGCCAGGTCATCGACGCGATGGCCGAGCACTACGCCCTGCACAACGCGAACGTCGCCCGGGCGGTGCACCAGCTCGGTGCCGAGTCCACGGCAGCCTTCGAGGCGGCCCGCGACACGGTGGCGGCGTTCATCAACGCGCCGTCCCGCGACGAGGTCATCTTCACGAAGAACTCCTCCGAGGCGCTCAACCTGGTGGCCAACACGCTGGCCTGGGCACGCAACGAGTACGCCATCGGCGAGGGCGACGAGGTCGTCATCACCGAGATGGAGCACCACTCCAACATCGTGCCGTGGCAGCTGCTCACCGAGCGCACCGGCGCGACGCTGCGTTGGTTCGGCCTCACCGACGAGGGTCGGCTCGACCTGTCGAACAT
The DNA here is from genome assembly GCA_963737725.1 of uncultured Actinomycetota bacterium. Lineage (GTDB taxonomy): Bacteria > Actinomycetota > Actinomycetes > Propionibacteriales > Nocardioidaceae > JANLYC01. Next base: position 1,079,665 of record CAVTTO010000007.1, on the reverse strand, counting down.
CGACGAGCTGATCAACGAGCGCACCAAGGTGGTCAGCCTGGTCTGGGTCTCGAACATGCTCGGCACGGTCAACCCGGTTGCCGAGATCGCCCGCCGCGCGCACGAGGTCGGTGCCCTGGTCGTGCTCGACGCCTCGCAGGCCGTGCCGCAGCTGCCTGTCGACGTGGTCGCGTCGGGGGCCGACCTGGTCGCCTTCACCGGTCACAAGGTGGTCGGTCCGACCGGCATCGGTGTGCTCTGGGGCCGCGCCGACGTGCTGGCCGCGCTGCCGCCGTTCCTCGGGGGCGGCGAGATGATCGAGACCGTCACGATGGCCAGGTCGACCTACGCCCCGATCCCGCACAAGTTCGAGGCGGGCACCCCGCCGATCGTGCAGGCCGTCGGGCTGGGCGCCGCCCTGGACTACCTGTCCGGGGTCGGGATGGAGGCCATCGCGGCGCACGAGCACGCCATCACGGCGTACGCGCTCGACCAGCTCCAGCAGGTGGGCGGGCTCACGATCCTCGGCCCGACCGAGGCGGTCGACCGCGGGGGAGCCATCAGCTTCGAGCTCGACGGCGTGCACCCGCACGACGTCAGCCAGGTGCTCGACTCGCTGGGCGTCGCCGTCCGGGCGGGACACCACTGCGCGAAGCCGGCGCACGCGCGGTTCGGCGTCCAGTCGTCCACGCGGGCGTCGTTCTACCTCTACACGACGCCGCAGGAAATCGACGCGCTCGTCGATGCGTTGGACCAGACGAAGCGATTCTTCAAGGTCTGAGAGCGAGACGACACGACGATGGACATGCAGAGCCTGTACCAGGAGATCATCCTGGACCACTACAAGGCACCGCATCATGCGGGCCTGCGCGAGCCGTACGAGGCTGAGGTGCACCACGTGAACCCCACGTGCGGCGACGAGGTGACCCTGCGTGTCCACATCGCCGACGGCATCGTCGAGGACGTGTCGTACGACGCCGAGGGCTGCTCGATCTCGCAGGCCTCGACCTCGGTGCTGACGGACCTGCTCATCGGTGCGAAGGTGGAAGACGCGATGCGGATCCACGACACGTTCCTGGAGCTCATGCAGGGACGCGGCCAGGTGGAGCCCGACGAGGACGTGCTCGAGGACGGCATCGCCTTCGCCGGTGTGGCGAAGTTCCCGGCACGGATCAAGTGTGCGCTGCTGGGCTGGATGGCGTGGAAGGACGCGACCGCCTCCGTGGTTGCGGCTACGAACGACGAGGGAGCGAACCGATGACGACCAACGACACCTCCGACCTGCCTGAGGTCGACCTCAGCACCGAGCCGGCCCCGGTGTCGGACGACGACGTGCTCGAGGCGCTGAAGGACGTGGTCGACCCCGAGCTCGGGATCAACGTCGTCGACCTCGGCCTGATCTACGGCGTCTCCGTCGACGAGGGCACGGTCGCGACGATCGACATGACGCTCACCTCGGCCGCGTGCCCGCTCACCGACGTGATCGAGGACCAGACCCGCACCGCGCTGGACGGGCTGGTCAACGACTTCAAGATCAACTGGGTCTGGATGCCGCCGTGGGGTCCGGACAAGATCACCGACGACGGCCGCGAGATGCTCCGCGCCCTCGGCTTCAACGTCTGAGCTCCGCCCGGCGAGGTCGACGCTGTCGCGCGTGCGCGAGGACCTCACGGTCGACTCAGGCCTGGACTGCTTCCCGTACATCAGGGCGGGCCAGCATGGTGATGCACCAGGCGAAGTGTCCGTCCGAGAGGTCGTTGCCGAAACAGCATGCCGTGATGAGTGCGTATGCCGCGCGATAGGTCGCGAGCCGGTCGGGATCGTGCCCGAACGCGGACGTGAAGGCCCGGTCGAGCTCGCTGTTCCACCTCGGTGGCACGCGGCCCGTACATGTCGAAGCAGCTCGCTGCGATGGCGGCGTCGAACGCGGGATCGCCAGCGGTGCTGAGGAAGCCGAAGTCGAGCACCGCTGTGGCGTGGTTGCGGGAAGCCAGGACGTTCGCGGCGATCAAGTCGCCATGGACGAGGGTCGGCGTGGCAGGTTGCAGCGCGCGAAGTGCCGCGACCGTGGCCTCAAGGACGGTGTCGAGGTCGGGTACGGCTGCGCGCAGTGAGCCGTAGAACCGTGTCACCCTGCGCGTCACGAGCTCGGCGAGCTCCGTTTCGAACGGTGCGAGCGGGTCGAGGGGCGATTCGTCAGGAAGAATCGGAAGGGCCCGGAGGGCTGGTTCGCCCGGTACCGCGGCGAGGGCGGCCAGTGCCTCGATCATCGCGTCGATGTGGGTGTTGCCCAGGTCGGGCGAGGTGCCGTCGGCGACCCACACCGGCTCTCCCGGCAGCCGCTCCTCCACGGTGATGATCGTGTTGTCGATCGCCCGCACGTCGAGGATGTGTGGCATCGCAACAGCGCCGGTTCGGGCCTCGTGCACGACGTCGTAGAAGTCGCGTAGGTGCTCCAGCTCAGCTCGTGTGCGACCGGACCACACCTTGGCCACCGTTCCGTCGCCGAGGTCCGCCACGGTGCCTTCGATTCCCGAGCCGAGCAGGCTTCCGCCGCGCAGCCCAGCGCGCTGAAGAACCCGCTGCAGGTCTCGTTCCCGTTCTTCGCGCACCTCCGCAGGCTCGCACACCTGCCGCTGGACGCTGGACACCACACCGATCGAGAGCACGGTGGAAAGGGAGGGAGACATGCTCGGTTCTGATCGTCGTTGTGGCCATTGCCGTCGTCGCCCTGAGTGCCCGGATCTGGTCGTCGAGCGGCCGCTCCAAGCCGGACATGATCAACATGAGGGCGAGTGACCTCGGGGTGGCTTCGGGGGCTACGGCAAGGATCCCCGCAAGCAGTAGCGACTAGTCGAGGAGTGCGCGGCCCGGCGTGCGATCGCGGATGCCGACCTCGACGACTCCGCCCGCGGTGAGGACATGGACTTCACGCTCCGCTTCGCGTGCTCCACATGATCGAGGAGACCGCACGGCACTGCGGTCACCGACCTGTTGCGTGAGGCGACGGACGGTGTTGTCGGCACCTAGTCGCTGGGGGCAGCCGGGTCGGATGATCGTTCGAGGCGGCTCCAGCCTGTCCAGCCGCGCTCGGCCATCAGCTCCTGGAGGCGTTCCATGATCGGATGAGACTCGGACGCGAACGAGTCGAGGAGCGCGATCATCGTGTCGTCGCCCATCTCTTCGCTGTGCTGGTCCAGCTCTCCGCGCTGAGCCGACTCCTCGGCCATCTCGGCGATCAGGTCGGCCACGGCATTCAGCTGCTCCTCGTCGATGCCGGGTTCGAGCAGCTCACCGATCAACCGGTACAGCTGAATCGTCCTCGGATCGTCCAGCTGCGCCATCTTCTCGGTCATGAACTCGGGGATCTTCTCAGGCCAGCGAGCGGCGATGAGGATCCAGGCGTCGCGTTCACCCTCGACCAACGCGTCCAGCACGCCGCCGTCGCGGAGCATGTCGAGATACCGGACCACCTCGGGTGGCAGCGCCAGTGAGTCGCCCGCGGCGAGCCGGGCGATCCGACGGCGGTGCTCCTGCAGCTCGCGGATCCTGGCTCGGAGCTCGGCGTCGATCTGGGTGACCGCCTCGCCGAAATCCGCGGCCGTCGCGTCGAGCAGATCCTGTACCCGAGCAAGCGGCACGCCGGCCTCGGCCAGGGTGCGGATCCGGATCAGACGGATGACGTCAGCCGCGTCGTACACCCGGTAGCCGGAGCCGTCTCGCGACGGCTCCGGCATCAACCCGATCTGGTGGTAGTGGCGCACGGCGCGTGTCGTCACTCCGGCGTACGTCGCCAGCTGGCTGATGGTGAGCATGAAGATCAGACTGCCCGAACCCGCTGGAAGAGCCGACCCGCCCACCAGAAGCTGAGCACGGTGATCAGCACGCACCAGCCGATCGCCCACCAGACGTCGGAGCCCGGATCCCGCCCCTCGAGGAAGGCGCGGAGCGTCTCGATGATCGGGGTGAAGGGCTGGTTCTCGGCGAACCAGGCCAGGGCGGTCGGCATGGAGTCGGTCGGCACGAACCCGCTGGACAGGAACGGCAGCAGGATCAGCGGCATCGGCGCGTTGCTGGCGGCCTCGACACTGCCGCTGGCAAGCCCGAGCGCGACACACAGCCAGGTCACCGCCCAGCCCAGCAGCAGGATGATGCCTGCGGCACCGGCCCACCCGGCCACCGAGGCGCTGGTGCGGTAGCCGAGCGCGAGTGCGACGGCGAAGACGACGAGCACGGCGAAGACCGTCTGCACCATCGCGGCCAGCACGTGGCCGGTGAGCGGCGCTGAGCGCGCCATGGGCATCGTCCGGAAGCGGTCGATGATCCCCTCGGTCGCGTCCTTCGCGATCAGGATCGCGGTGCTGTTCGACACCGCCGCGACCGTCATCACCAAGATCGCCGGAGTGACGTAGGCCAGGTAGTCGGCCCGCGGGTCAGCGCTGCCGGTTCCGCCGGGTAGTCCGGCGCCCATGGTGCCGCCGAAGACGAAGACGAACAGCAGCAGGAAGATCACCGGCATCGCGATGATCGTCACCGTCAGCGACGGATAGCGGATCAGGTGCTTGAGGTTGCGCCGCAACAACGTGGTCGAGTCGCGGACGGTGTAGGTCAGCGTGGTCATCGGATCGTCTCCTCTGCGTCTTGGTCAAGATCTGCGTCGTGGTCGTCGGTGATGACGGCGTGGCCGGTGAGCGCCAGGAACACGTCGTCGAGCGTCTCTCCGCCCGCCTGGGCCTTGAGCTGCGCGGGCGTACCCGTGGCGACCAGGCGGCCGGCGTCGAGCAGTCCGACGGTGTGGGCCAGCTGGTCCGCCTCCTCCAGGTACTGGGTGGTGAGGAAGATCGTCACGCCGTCGTCGAGCAGGTCACGGACGATCTGCCACAGGTCGCGACGACTGCGTGGGTCGAGCCCGGTGGACGGTTCGTCGAGGAAGATCACCCGGGGACGGCTCACCAGGGTCATGGCGAGATCGAGCCGCCGCTTCATTCCGCCGGAGTACGTCTCGGCGCGCCGGTCGGCGGCCTCGGCGATCCCGAACCTGGTCAGGAGCTCATCCACCCGGGCTCCGGCCTCGCGCGCGTTCAGGTGCGCAAGGTCGGCCATCAACCGGAGGTTCTCGCGTCCGGTCAACAGCCCGTCGATGGCGGAGAACTGCCCGGTGACGCCGATGGAGCGGCGTACGCCGTCGGGCTGCGTCGCGACGTCGAACCCGGCGATCCGGGCCTGGCCGCCATCCGGGCTGATGAGCGTGGAGAGGATGCGGACCATCGTGGTCTTGCCGGCGCCGTTCGGCCCGATCAGGGCGTACACGGTGCCGGTCGGCACGGTGAGGTCGATACCGCGAAGAACCGCTTGATCGTCGTACGACTTGGCGATCCCGGTGACCTCGATTGCTGTGGTTTCACGAGTCATACACACAGCGTGCGGGGTTGACGCTACGTCAAGGTCAAGTCGCTTTCGTTGTCGCGCTGGTCACACGTCGGCGCATGACCCAGCGCCACTTGGCGATCTTGCGGTCACGTTCGAATCCGAACGCCGCGAACAGGTCCTCGGGACCGGTGTGGAAGTAGGCGCCGCGCTGAGGCTTACGTCCTTCGACCTGCTCGGGGTAGGCCTCGACGAGCCCTCCGCCTGCGTCCTTGATCGCTTCCAAGGCGCCGGCGACCGCGGCCCGGGCGACTCCTTCCCCCCGGTGGCGCCTGTCGGTGAAGATGCAGCCGATCCGCCAGTCCGGCAGCTCGGTCAGCTCCTTCTCGTAGGCCTTGGGGTTCTTGATGTTCGGCAGCATCACGGGCGGTCCGTACTGGCACCACCCGACACAGCTGTCCCCGTCGTAGACAAGGACCTGCAAGACCGTTCCGTTGCGCACGTGCTCGCGCTTGGCGTCGCGGTTCTGAGCAGGAGCTCCGGTCCTTTCCGAGCCCCTCGACGTGGAAACCCATGCACCAGCACCCACCCCAGACGCCGTTGTTGGCTTCCACGAGGTGCGCGAAGTCGGTCCAGGTGTCAGCGTCGAGGTGACGCGTCGTGTAGGTGGGCGTCGACGACGTGGCCATGGACTCATCCTTCCACCGGACGTAGGAGGCACAATGGCGGATATGCCCGATCCGGAGCCGTCGTTTGCACGCAACTCCGCCGCCGCCGCTTACTACGAACGCGGTGCAGCGGAGTACGACGATTGGTACCTGGGCGTCGGGCAGCATGCCGAATACGACCGCCCCGACTATCACGTGGAGGTATCGCGGCTCGTCGACGCGATCGCAGCACTCGCCCCTGCCCGGACGCTGGACGTGGCCTGTGGCAGCGGCTTTCTTTCCCGGCATGTTCGCGGTGCTGTCGTCGGCGTCGACCAGAGTCCCTCGATGGCACGGTTGGCCAGGTCCCGGCTCCCGGGGAGCATGGTCGTGCTCGGTGATGCCCTCCGTCTTCCCTTCGCCGACCAGTCGTTCGACCGCCTGCTGACCGGGCACTTCTACGGGCACCTCGGCCATGACGAGCGGGAAGCATTCCTCTCGGAAGCGTCGCGCGTCGCGGCTGAGCTCGTCGTGGTGGATGCCGCGCTGCGCCCGGAACTGGTGCCCGAGCTCTGGGAGGATCGCCTCCTCAACGACGGCAGCCGCCACCAGATCTACAAGCGGTATTTCACTGCCGAGCAGCTGGCGGACGAGATCGACGGCGAGACTTTTCTGGCAGGGGAGTGGTTCGTGGCAGCTCGCGGGCCGCTGCCGGTTCGCAGCTGACACGCCCAGTCAGGACCCTGCGCATTCTGTGCGCGAGTCGACCTGCCGGCCGGCGAGCAGGCGGATGATCGACAGTCCCTCCGAGTACGGTGCCGATTCGCGTCCGGTGAAACCCACGCCAACGGGCATTTCACTTGCCCGCCAGCGGACCACGACCCGGTCGTCCTCGGCGACCAGATCCGCGATCGTGAACTGGAGGCCAGGATGGGTACGGCGGTGGCTCGACACGAGCTGGCGCACGCCCTCCGGCCCGATCACTGCCCGCCCGACGCATCGCACGTGGCCCAGGAAGTCGGCGGCGATGAGCTCGTCGATCAAGTCCAGTCGTCCGGCATTCAGCACGGCATCCACGAACAGCCGGACCTTCTGCTTGTTGAGCTCACTGACACTCTCCACGTGGGAGATGATCCTGGCTGGTTTCCGACGCGAACAAGGGAGGATCCCCGAGGGTTTCCCCCAGGAATTCGCCGCGAGCCGGACAGCAGGCCCGTGTGTATCGTTCCCTTGTGCCGTTGGGCGAGGGCGTCCTGCTCGAGCGCGAGCAGGAGCTGGGGACGATCCGTGAGGGGCTCGATCGGGCGTGCGCCGGAGAAGGCTCTCTGCTCCTGATCGAGGCGCCCGCCGGTGAGGGAAAGACAGCACTGGTGCGTGAGGCACGCACAGCGGCGAAGTCGGCGGGGATGTCGCTGCTCGAGGCCAAGGGCTCCGAGCTGGAGCAGCAGTTCGCGTTCGGCGTCGTCCGCCAGCTGCTGGAGGGTCCGGTCAGCAACGAGTCCGAACACAGTGGCCTGTTCGCGGACGGCGCCGCTCCCGCCGCCCGGCTGTTCGACCCGGACGAACAGCGGTTGACGACTGCTGACGTCGGCTTCGAAGCGCTGCACAGCCTCTACTGGCTGGCGGTGAACCTCGCCGACCAGGCACCCGTGCTGGTCGTGGTCGACGACTGCCACTGGGTCGACCGCGACTCGCTGCGCTTCCTGGCCTATCTGGCCCAGCGCATCGAGGGCCTCCCGGTGGCGATGCTCCTCACCGCGCGCCCTCCACATCCGGAGGAAGAAGAGAGTGCGCCGCTGTGGACGCAGCTGGCCTCGCGCCCATCCGCGGCCGTGCTGTACCCACGACCGTTGAGCGAGCCTGCCGCGGTGACCTTGGTGCGGGAGCTGTTGAGCACGGAAGCGACCGAGGAGTTCTGCCGGTCGTGCCACGCCGCAACAGGCGGCAACCCGCTCTTCCTGCAGGAGCTGCTCCGGGCTCTCCACGCCGCCGCGGTGGAGCCGTCGGATGCGGCCGCGGATGCCGTACAGGCGGTAGGACCGGCCGCGGTGAGCCGCTTCGTCCTGCACCGGCTTGCCGGACTCGGGCAGGACGCAACCGAGCTGGCGCGCGCGGTCGCCGTGCTCGGCGACGGCATCGACCCGCTGATGGCAGGTCGCGTCTCGGGCCTCGGCGAGGACCCCGTCAGGCAGGCGGCCGATGAGCTCGTGCGGGCCGACATCTTCGTTCGCACCGAGCGTCTCGGATTCGTGCACCCGATCGTGCGCGCCGCGCTGTACGAGGACCTCGCGCCCGGCGATCGCCAGGTGCGGCACGCGGCAGCTGCCGAGGCCCTGGCAGAAGCGGGCGCTTCTCCCGAGCGGGTGTCCGCGCACCTGCTGCTGACCGCACCCACCGGCGATCAGCAGCAGGTCAAGACCCTGAGGTCGGCTGCGGCCGGCGCGGTGCGTCACGGCGCCCCCATGGCGGCCGCGGCGTACCTGCGGCGGGCGATCACCGAGTCACCCCCCGAGGAGGAGCGGGCGCAGATCCTGACCGAGCTGGGCTGGTACGAGGTGGCCACGATGCAGTTCGAGGCGGCCGAGGAGCATCTGCAGATGGCCTTCGCGTCGGGTGCAAGCCAGGCGACCAGGGCGGACGCGGCGACCTTCCTCGGGCGATGCGCGGTCGTGTCGGGCGGCCACTCGGCAGAGAGCGCGACCGACGCACTGGCGTCGCTGGCCGAGGAGTTGTGGTCGACCGATCCCGAACGCTCGCTCGAGCTCGCGTCTGAGCTGCTCATCGTCACAACGGCCGTTCCGAAGCTACGGGTCGGCCTCGAGACCCAGCTTCAGCGGCTTTCCGAACGGGCCCGTGGCCGACCGGACTTCGAGGCCGTGACAAAGATCGTGCGGGCGCACGAGCAGCTGTCCCGAGGAGAGCCGGCCGACACCGCCATCGAGGAGGTCCAGGCAGCGTTCATGGCCGGCTTGCCGCCCAGCCAGGAGACGACCGCCGGGCTGTTGGCGCTGTTTGCGCTGGTCCTCGGCGAGCAGTACGAGCTGGCCGCACTCTTGCTGGACGCCGCACTCGACCGTGCCCGGCGAGAAGGGCACGCCACCAGGCAGGGGATCATCCACGCGCTCCGCGGCATCATCGCGCTCCAGCACGGTTCGTTGAACGACGCACAGGTGGAGACCGAGACCGGACTGATGCTCGTTCAGCCATCGCACTTCATCACGCCGCTGCTGCTCGCGGTGGCGATGGTGGCGCAGATCGAGCGCGGCGATCTCGATGCGGCTGAGGACCTGGCAGGAACCGGGGAGGCGCTGGGCATCGCCGAGGGCCACACCCATCTGGCCGACTTCATGACCGCTCGAGGGCGGTTGCGGATCTCGCAGGGTCGGCTGGAGGAGGGGGTCGCTGACCTCCTGTGGTGTGGCGACAGGGCCGAGGCGCTTGGTGTGCTGTGGCCGAGCGCCTGGAAGGCGTACGCGGCGCCGGCCCTTGCCCTGCTGGGTGACGAGCAGCAGGCCGCCAGACTCGCCCGCGAGCAGGTAGCGGCGAGTCGACGAGTCGGAACGCCGGTGGCTCTCGGCATGTCGCTGCGTACAGCGGCCTCGGCGATCGGTGGCGACGAGCGGCTGGCGCTGCTCGTCGAGGCGGTCTCGGTGCTCGAGCAGACGTCCGCGAGGCTCGAGCTGGCGCACGCGTACGGCGATCTGGGGGCCGAACTGAGCCGTTCCGGTCGGCGCGCGGAGGGCCGCGACGCACAGCGTCGGGCCATCGAGCTGGCCGGCCAGTGCGGTGCGCTCGCCTTGGCGGAGAGTGCGACGGCCGACTTGCAGGCCGGGCCGGGGCGCCGCGCCCGGACCGAGCTGACGGGGCCGAACGCGTTGACCGCGGCCGAGTGGCGCGTATGCCGTCAAGCGGCCGAGGGAGAAACCAACCGCGCGGTCGCAGCGGCGCTCTTCGTGACCGAGAAGACGGTCGAGCGGCATCTCAGCAGCGCCTACCAGAAGCTCGGCATCCGCTCGCGCTTCCAGCTGGCCGCGGCCCTCGACGAGTAGCCGCCGGCTGCGCGCTCACAGCGGCACCCGATCCAAACCGTAGGGAAAACCTGCGGGATCCCCCTCTTGTTTGGATCAGCGGCCCACCGGCACGTTGGCATCAGGTCTAGGTGCTGGCGGTCCAACCGCTGCGGGAGACGAGGTAACGGCCATGACAGGTTTGCTCTACCGACTGGCAGGATTCTGCGTTCGCCATCGCTTCTCGGTGCTCGCCTGTGGCTTCTGGTGACGGTCGCGCTGGTCGGTGTGTCCCGTAGCGTCGGCGACGACACGAACGACAGCCTGACGCTGCCGGGAACCGACAGCCAACGCGCCACCGACTCTCTGGCCAGCCCGTTCCCGGACCAGGCCAACGGGTCCAGCCCGATCGTGCTGCACGTCGACAACGGGAAGCTGTCCGACTCGAAGTACGCGACGGCGGTCAAGCAGGCCACGGCCGACGTGGCGAAGGCGCCGTACGTGGCTTCGGCGACGAGCCCGCTCTCCGCAGCAGGGGCCTCGGCGCTCGCCAAGGACCAGAAGACGGGATACATCTCGGTCACGCTGTCTGCCAGCACGGGGTCGCTGTCCGTCGACGACGCCCACGACGATCATCGACGCGGCCAGCGGGCCGGCCGAGGCGGCCGGAATCCAGGTGGAGACCGGCGGCGACCTCGGCCAGAAGGTCTCCAAACCGTCTACGGAGTGGAGCGAGCTGATCGGGATCATCGCGGCGATGGTGATCCTCACGCTCACCTTCGGGACGGTCGTCTCGATGTTGTTGCCGATCGTGACTGCGATCCTGGGCCTCGCCTCGGCGCTCTCGATCATCCAGATCCTGAGCCACACGACGACGGTCTCGACCGTGGCACCGACGCTCGCCACGATGATCGGGCTCGGCGTCGGTATCGACTACGCGCTGTTCATCGTGACGCGGCACTTCCGTGGCATGAGCGACGGCCTGGAGGTGCACGAGTCGATCGCGCGCGCCGCCGCGACCTCCGGGGGCGCGGTGGCGTTTGCCGGCGGGACGGTGACGATCGCGCTGGCTTCGCTCGCCGTCGCCGGCATACCTCTGGTCACGACGATGGGGCTGATGGCCGCGGTCGCTGTCGTCGTTGCGGTCCTGGCAGCACTGACCTTGCTGCCCGCGATGCTGGCGATCACAGGCAGGCACATCCACTCGCTACGGGTCCGTGGTCGCCATCCCGAGCCGCAGGACGCCCCGCGGAAGCAGGGGGCTTGGGCGAAGTGGGCGGCGGGTGTGGCTCGTCGACCGGGCATCGCGGCGGTGGTGGCCCTGGCGATCTTGATCCCGCTGGCTCTTCCGCTGCTGACGCTGACCCTGGGCCAGAAGGATGTCGGCGCTCTCTCCACCTCGACCACCGCCCGGCGCGCGTACGACCAGATCTCCAGCAGCTTCGGATCCGGCGTGAACGGTCCGCTGCTGGTGGCGGTCAAGCTCGGTTCGCCGGCGAAAGCCTCCGCCGACGGGTCGAGCGGTTCGGCCAATCCTCGGCATCGGCAGGTACCGACCCGCGCACCACCGACCCGAGGCTGCAGTCCTTGGAGCAATCGGTCTCGAAGACCTCAGGAGTCGCGGCGGTCACCCCGGTCCAGATCGACAAGGCCGGGACCACCGCGTACTTCAACGCGATCGCCACGACCGGCCCGTCCGACGAGGCGACGGCCGACCTGGTGAACACCCTTCGCTCAGACCGCATCCCCAAGGCGGAGAAGGGGACGGACATGACGGTCGTACGTGGGCGGCTCCACCGCCAGCAACGTGGACCTCGCCTCCGACATCTCCGGCAAGCTCCTGCGCCAGATCCTGGTCGTGATCGCACTCAGCTTCATGCTGCTGGTGCTCGCGTTCCGCGCGGTCGTCGTGCCACTTCAGGCCGCCGCCATGAACCTGCTCTCGATCGCTGCGGCGTACGGCGTCCTCACGGCGATGTTCCAGCACGGCTGGCTGCACGGCGCGATCGGCCTCGGAGGACCTGTGCCGATCGTCTCCTACGTCCCGTTGTTCATGTTCGCCGTGCTGTTCGGGCTGTCCATGGACTACGAGGTGTTCCTGGTCAGCCAGATCAAGGAGCACGCCGATGCCGGCGAGGACACGAAGACCGCCGTCGTCTCCGGACTGGTCACCAGCGGACGCGTGATCACCGCAGCAGCGACGATCATGGTGTTCGTGTTCGGGAGCTTCGTGCTCAACGGCGACCCGACCGTCAAGCAGTTCGGCGTAGGTCTCGCCGTCGCCGTGATCCTCGACGCCACCGTCGTGCGTTGCCTGCTCGTGCCGGCGCGCATGGTGAGCCTCGGCAAGTGGAACTGGTATCTGCCCCGATGGCTGGGAAAGGTGCTGCCCGACATCAACATCGAAGGAGCCGGCTACTTCCGAGCACATGACCAGCGCCTCCGCGACGAGCAGCTGGCCGCACAGCAGGTCGAGTTCTCCCGCCCCGGGCCGCCCAGCTAGTTCTGGGTCGGTGGGTCGGGTTCCGCAAGGTCGTTGAATGAACGTTCAGATAGTGGCAGGGTGCCTTCATGTCACTCGACTTCACCGCCATCAATCCAGCCGCTGCCCGGGCCGAGGCCACCTCGTCCTCCGCGTCTGGTGACCTGCCCAGCCGGGCGCAGTATGTCGTCGTCGGTGGCGGTGTGATCGGGACGTCGATCGCCTATCACCTGGCCCTCCTCGGCGCGTCCGACGTCGTACTCCTGGAACGCAAGCAGCTCACGTCCGGCACGACCTGGCACGCGGCAGGTGAGGTCGTCTCCGGAGGGACGACGGAGGATGCGCTCTGGATGGCGCGCTACTCCGCCGAGCTGTACGCCCGGCTCGAGGAAGAGACCGGGCTCAGCACGGGTTTCCGCAAGTGCGGCTACCTCCAGCTGGCGACCACGGAGCGCGCCGACGAGAACTTCCGCCGGGAGACGGCGTACATGCGCTCGGTGGGGATGACCAAGGAGATCCTGTCCGCGCGTGAGGTGGCCGACCTCGTGCCGCTGATGCGGACCGATGACGTGATCCACGGGTTCTGGACGCCGGACGAGGGGCGGGCCAACCCGGTCGACGTGACGATGTCGCTCGCGAAGGGCGCGCGCCAGCGAGGTGTGAGGATCTTCGAGAACACCGAGGTCACCGACTTCGTGCTCGATCGGGGCCGGGTGGTCGGCGTCCGCACCGAGCGCGGCGACGTGGAGTGCGAGAAGGTCGTGCTCGCCGCGGGGCTGTGGGGCCGCGAGCTGGCGGCCAAGGCCGGGGTGACGGTGCCGCTGCAGGCTGCTGAGCACTACTACCTGCTCACCGAGCCCATCCCCGGCGTGACGCCGGAGTCCGTGCCGGTGATCGAAGACAGCGAGGCCTACGGCTACTACCGCGAGGAGGGCAGTGGCCTCCTGGTTGGCATGTTCGAGCCGGTCGGCAAGGCGTGGGCACTGGACGGGACTCCACGCGACAGTGCGTTCGCGGTGCTGCCGCCCGACTGGGACCGGTTGGCTCCGTTCCTGGAGGTCGCGATGCGGCGCTTCCCGGCGCTGGAGGACGCGGGGATCCGGACGCTGTTCTGCGGTCCGGAGAGCTTCACCGACGACATCTCGCCGATGCTCGGCGAGTCGCCGGAAGTGGCCAACCTGTACGTGGCTTGCGGTCTCAACTCGGTCGGCATCCTGTCCGGCGGAGGCCTCGGTCACATGATGGCCCAGTGGCTGATTGAAGAGCATCCGCCGCTGGACGTCACCGCGGTCGGCGTGGACCGGACACACGAGTTCCAGGCGACCCGGCGCTTCCGCGAGGAACGCACGGTGGAGCGCCTCGGGTTCCTGCTCAACGACCTCGCCTGGCCGAACGCTCAACCGCAGCAGGGACGCAACGTGCGGCTGTCGCCCTACCACGCCCAGCACGTGGACGATGGCGCCCACTTCGTGGCCACCAATGGCTGGGAGTTCCCGGAGTACTTCGCGGGACCGGGTGTCACCCCGACGGTCGAGTGGGGCTTCGCGCGCGGAGAGGCCTTCGAGCGCACGGGCGAGGAGCACCTCCACGCCCGGGACAACTTTGCGATCTTCGACCTGTCCCTGATGTCGCACTACCTGGTGCAGGGTCCTCACGCGATGGCGGTGCTCAATCGGGTCTGCGCCAATGAGGTCGACGTCCCGGTCGCTCGGATCGTCTACACCCAGTGGCTCAACGACCGCGGCGGGATCATCGCCGACGTCACGGTCACGCGGCTGGCCGAGGACTCCTACATGGTGATCAGCGGTGACACCATCCACCGCCGGGTGCCGGCGTGGATCCGCCGGCAGACGCGCGAGGACGAGTTCATCACCGTGACCGACGCGACGAGCGGAATCTCGCTGCTGTCGGTGCAGGGGCCGAGGTCCCGTGAGCTCCTGCAGCGCCTGAGCCCCGACGACTGGTCGAACGAGGCTTTTCCCTACCTCACCGCGCAGAAGGTCGAGCTCGGCTACACCCCGCTGTGGGCCTTGCGCGTGACCTACGTCGGGGAGCTGGGATGGGACCTGCTGGTGCCGACCGAGTTCGGTGCCACGCTCTACCAACAGCTGCGTGAGGCCGGCTCCGACCTGGGGTTCCGCCCGACCGGCGTCGGAGCGCTGGAGACCATGCGCCTGGAGAAGGCGTTCCGCGACATGGGTCACGACATCGACTCCACCGACACCCCGCTCGAAGCCGGGCTGGGCTTCGCGGTCGCCTGGGACAAGGACGGCGGCTTCGTCGGTCGTGAGGCTCTGCTCAAGCAGCGCGAGTCAGGTCCGCCGAACCGTCGACTCGTCAACGTGCTGCTCACCTCGCCCGACCACGACCTCTACGGCGACGAGCCCGTCTACTGGGACGACAAGCCGGTCGGTCACGTCCGCAGCGGAGGGTTCGGCCACTCCCTGGGCGCCGCGTGTGGGATCGCCGAAGTCAGTCGCGACGAAGGTTTCGGAGGCTCCGACCTGGCCGCCGGTTCGTTCGAGATCGACATCGCTGGCACGCGAGTGCCGGCGCAGGTCTCGCTGAGGCCGTTCTTCGACGCGAAACGGTCGCGCATCCTCTGCTGACCTCGTCTGCAGCCACGCACGCAACCCACGACGAGGGACATGAGTCATGGCGTCTTGCGGTCATCCGATGCGAACCCAGACCTGTCGGGAGGGGACCTCGTCGGTGGTGTTGACGGCCAGCTTGTAGTAGCCGGGGGGCAGTAGGGCACGGTCGTTCGGGACCTGGACGGTGACGTTGCCGGTGGAGTCCACGGTGAAGGGGAGTCCGGCCATGGTCTGGTTGGGGACGTAGACGTGGGTCTCGGCCCGGGCTCGGTCCAGGGTGAAGTAGCCGAGCTGGGCACCCGCAGGCATGGTCACGTCCACGTCGTAGGAGCCGCCGTAGGTCATCGTCGACGGATGGTTGACGATCGCGGGGCGTGGTTCGGTCATGTACCACGGCGAGTAGATCTCCTCGTCGTCCTCGAAGACCTTGGCGGAAGGGTTCCCGCCGAACGTCGAGACTCGACCGTCCAGTCCGGTCATGATCGCCGAGTGGTAGTTCCGGCCGATATGCGGTGTGGCCACCCGGATCCAGGCGTCGTCGACCGGGTCGTAGATCGCGGCCCACAGCACGCTGGTTCCGCGCCAGGTGGTGTTGCCTCCGGTGGCGAACAGCTGTCCGTTCGGCAGGAGAATGGTCAGGACCAACGTCATTCCCTGCGGCAACGGCGCCCTGGGCACGAAGCTCGGGACGCGTTGGGGGTAGACGCTGTAGTCGATGAGATCGACGTCCCGGATTGCCGGACCGGTCGCATCGCCGACACCGCCGATGACCAGCACCTTCTTGTCCTGCGCCGGGTACAGCAGCACCGAGGCCGCGGACTTGCGCAAGGTGGGGTTTCTGAGTCCGGGTGTGAGAGTGCGCTTGCCGGTGGAAAGGTTCAGAAGCGATGGCGGACGGTTGACAGACGGTGCGCTGGTGGCACCGGTGTATGCCGCAAGGTTGGTGCCGATCAGCCGGATGTCTGAGTAGGTGCGTGTGCGCCACGCCCATGTCTTCCGGGTCCAGGTGGTCCCCCCTTGCGGTAGGTACTCCCAGACGTCGGTGGCGGCGCCGTTGTGGACGCCTCCATGCTTGTAGGTGCCACCAGCTTGGTCTTCGAGCAGGCCCGGATACCACGCGGGAATCGCATTGCCGAGGCGTGTCACCTGACCTGAGGCTGGCGCATACGTGTACGTCTCTGTTGCTCCACCCCAATTGCCGTTGTTGGTGCCTGGGTAACCGTTGATGGCCGTCCCGCCGACGATCAGCAGGTTGCCGTTGCTCAGATGTATCGCGGCGTTGCAGAACCAGTCAGTCGGCGTGTTGAAGGTGCTGTATTGCTTGGTGTTCCGGTTGTACCGGTAGCAGACGTACTTGTGCTGGGCGGCCCACTGGGTGCTGTTCCCGGATCCCGCGCACAGCAGCAGCACGTTGTCCGTGCCGGGCAGGTCGAACGCGTGCACCACGCGCTCGATCTGGGCCCCCGGGGCCCACGACCCGGGTGACGGAACACGGATTGCGGCCAGTGGGGCCACGGATGCGTGGCGGGCTTGGGCGCTATCTGTGCTCTCTTGTGCACCGATCAAGCTCAGTACCATCATCGCCACCAGGCAGGGTCCTGCTAGCCCTCGCACCCGCGTGCCCACACGCAACTCGGGATTGTGTCGAGCACGCTGAGGTTGCTCGTGGCTCGAGCGCTTCTGGCTCATGCGGACCACCGCCCGGTCCGTTCGACGGTCGGTGGGCGGGCGGAAATGCCTGCGTAGTCCGATCGAGGCGGTTTGACCGCCATTTTGAGTTGCGTGAACCCGTTGGCGACAAGTCTGTCGAGCTCACTGAGGCGGAAGGTCGTCCTTCGGAGATCGGCCGCAGAGGATCGGTCCGACGCACCAAGGTTTTCGCGCCGGATGCCCGAATGGCCGCTTTCCCAGCAGAGCCTCTCGTCGGCGACCTGGTGCGTCACGCGAGTCGTGATTTCGTATACCTCGTCTAGCCGAGAGCAAGCCCACATGCCCAAGCCGTCGAGGGTGCGGACTCCCGTCCTGCTCCCAGACGCCGGCCAACAGGTGTCGTCGGTGAACACGGTCGTCAGGGGCTCCTGTGCAGCCGCGACGAGCGCCTCTACCTGCCGGTGAAGGCGTTCGAGCAGCCGCACCTCGCTGTGCGCCGTGCCATCACGCGCTGCAAGGCCGGTCGCCTCGTCGATGACGTCGAGGAGCCGACGCAGGGCATTCCAACCACCCAGAACTGTGCCGGCGCGAACCTCAGCAAGGTCCAGGATGTTGAGGAGCGGTGGGAACAGATCGCAAGGCCAGGCCTTCTAGGCTGCGAGTACGACGTTGGATGTCGCGCCACCACGCTTCGAGCCACGCCGCGCTTCCATCGCCGGGGCTGGACGGTGACTCCCATCGGTCGTCCGCGACCAAGGCCTCCAAGGTGCGCAACTCACGCACAGAGGCGGCTCTGTACCTCTCCTCGAGCCGCTCGCAAAGCCTGTCCTGCTCGAGCACCTTCTCGTCCAGAAAGTCCGCGTCTCTGCGCTCGTTCGGTGTCAGTTCCAGCAAAGCCTCGCGTCGCGCCCAGGCGCAGAAGTGGCGGGCCTCGAGGTCGTCGTAGGGCATGCGCGCTGAGGCGTGTTGGAGGTTCGACGAGATCGACCCACATGGCCCCTCCTCGGCTCGTCTGTTGTCCACCGAGGCTCCGCGTAAATCGGCCAATCTGCGTCTGCAAGATGGTGTATCTCCGAAAACTTGCTTGCCTGTGCTGGTCCGGTTGACGTCGGCGAGGTCCACCTTGCACACGAACGTGCAGATCGCAGCATGGTCTGAGGGACCGTTTGGGGGGTGCGCACTAGCCCAGATGGTCGGGGTGACAGGTTGTGATTGCCGGGACATCCTGGATGAAGTGGAAGTTGCTCGCTCTCCTGCCTTTGTCGGCCGCGCAGATCAGCTGACGCGGTTGCGACAGATGTTGGAGACGGCCAGAGGTGGCGTTCCAACCGGAGTCTTCGTGGCCGGGCCGGCCGGAGTCGGCAAGACGCGTCTGTTGCGGGAAGTGACGCGATTTGTCGCGGACGGTGATGTGCTGATGGTTGGTCACTGTGTCGATCTCTACGGCGCGGAGATTCCGTACTGCGCACCGGCGGACGCCTTGCGGGATCTCGTCCATCGTCTCGGTGTTCCGAAGGTGAGGCGACTGGCCGGGCCGCACGGTGCGGAGTTGTCTACCTTGTTGCCGGAGCTCGCGGAAGATGGCAGCGTCGTCCGCGACTCCGATCGCATACTGGATGCTTACGTCGCGATGCTGGGGCGGGCCGCGCAAAGACAGCTGGTTTGGCTCTGGCTCGAGGATTTGCAGTGGGCAGACCGGGGGACTCGCGCTCTGCTCGCGTATCTCCTGAAGACGACCCCGGTCGGTCGGCTGTTTGTGTCCTGCACGCTGCGAACGGAGCCTTCCTACGAAGGCTCGGAAGCAGCGATGCTAAGTGCGGAGCTGATTCGGCTCGAGCACGTGCACACCGTGGACCTGCCACCCTTCGGTCGCGATGAGGTGGGCGACCAGTTGGCCGCGCTCCGCGGCACCCGTCCTCCTACTTCGGTCATTCGTCGAGTGCACGAGCTATCCGGTGGGATCCCATTTCTCACCCAGCTCCTGGTCGAGAACGGCGTGACAGACGGCGGCCGGGTTACGCCTACCATCGCCGACGTCGTTACGGCTGGACTCGATCGACTTTCGACTTCCGGTCGGTTGGTCGTGGAAGCAGCATCGGTGGAGTCCCGGCTGATTCCACACGACCTGTTGGTAGCAGTTGTTGGCCCAGCCCACGCCGAGACCGGGATTCCCGATGCGGTGAGTGGGCAGGTCCTGGTGACACAACCTGGCAGCTACGGCTACCGCTTCCGCCACGCGCTGCTGCGCGAGTCCATCGCCGGACAGCTACTTCCGGCTTCACTGCTGGAATGGCACCGCAGATGGGCCGAACAACTGGAATCGGCTGCTGCCTCTCGGCGAGACCCCTTCGCGCGGATCGCAGCCGCTCACCACTGGGTGCGTGCAGGCGACGCAACCCGCGGGTTCGATGCCGCGCTCGCCGGCGCCCAGGAGGCCAACAAGGTCCTCGCGGCTCTCGAGGAGGCGCGGATGCTGGTGTATGCGCTGTCCTTGTGGTCCCAGGTGCCCGACGCCGCCGAGCGCGCCGGCTTCACGCGGGATGATTTAGTCCGTATGACCGTCACCGCCCTCGTCGAGATGGGGGGTCCCTCGTCGGAGGCAGACGCTGTGCTTGACAGCGAGATCGGCAGGACGCCTGATCAGGTCCGCGACATCTTCCTGCGACTTAACCGCGGCGGCATCGGGCGACTGGACGAGCTCTATCCCCCTGCCGGCCATGGCGCGGCGGACATCTTGTTGAATGCTCCGCTTGACCACCCATGGCTTGCGGTTACCGCGGCCAGTCTGAGCTTTGACGTCAGGGATGCAGATCCTGAGCTGGCCCGCCAACTCGCCGCGCGGGCGGTGACTGCGGCGGAGGTAGCTCCCCGTCAACCGGCTCGTGTCTACGAGCCCGCGTCAGGCGAAGGAGAGCTCCTTCTCGCGCAACACGCTTACGCGCGTGCCCTGGCCACGACCGGGCACATGCAACGAGGGATCGAAATCTATCGGGAGATGCTTCCCCACGCCGGAGCACAGTCTCGTTTGCTTGACGCCAATGTGCACTCGGCATTTGCCCGCTGCCTGTGGGCTGCCGGCAGCTATCGGCACGCGTTGTCGGTGGCCCGTCGTGGCCTTGCCCTCATCGGCTACCCCCACGTCGCGCAAGTTACCTATGCCAACTTGATGCTGGGGGCGACCCAGGCATTGACAAGCCTGGGCCACTGGTCGATGGCGTGGGCGCACCTGTCGGAGTGTTTGAAGCTTGTCGAAGACGAGCGGGTGGCCTTTAACGTCCGTATCCAGGCGGGGCTCATCGCGCGTTGGAGGGGTGACCTAGCAACAGCAGAATCCCACCACGAACGAGTCCAGCTCGGGCTTGCCGACCGCCGGTGGCCAGAAAAGCTAGATCAGCACCTCGCGCCACGGACCTGGCTCGCCGTGGAGATAGCCGATGCCAAGGGCGATATCGAAGGTGTGAGGCGTGAGCTGGAGCCCTTGTGGGCCACCCCGCATCCAGAGGTTGCCTCAGAATTCATCTGGCAACCGCTCTTGTTGGGCGCTCGCATCGAAGCCAACGTGCTCCAGTGGAGTCGCCATACACCGCGCACCAAAGTCAGTCGTCGCCACCTTGACGTATGCCAGGAGGTCGCCAGCCGGCTCCACACATATGGGGCCGTGGGCCGCGCCCGGACGTTGCAGCTGAAGGCGGAAGTCCGCCGCGCCGACGGCATCAACGACCCGCAAGCGTGGGAGGACGTGGCTGGCGCATGGGCCGCAGCCGAACAGAAGCCCGAACAGGCCTATGCGCAATACCGTCACGCGCAATGCCTTCTGACGCACGGCGAGACGGAGAGAGCCGGCCATCAACTCGGCTCCGCGGCCGCCATTGCGGACAGCCTTGGCGCACGTCCGCTGATCAGCAAGATCAGCCACGGTCGCCACCCGAGCACGGCTTCGGATCGACGACCAGCACATGAGCTCTGACCGATCTGCGTCTGGCCCCCCACTCACCGCCCGCGAGACACAAGTTCTGCAACTGTTGGCCGAGGGTCATAGCAACAAGCGGATCGCACGCGAGCTGTACATCTCACCCAGAACTGCTGCCGTCCACGTCCATCGAATTCTCGCCAAGCTCCAGGTCAGTTCTCGCGGCGAAGCAGGCGCTGTCGCCCACCAGACCGGTCTTCTGGAGGTTGACTCTCCAACCTGGCAGGAGTCGAGTCGCACAGCTAGTAGCTGCAGCGAAGAACGCACTGACGTCTGGTGCGCCGACGGCGAGATCGTCGTAGCCAGCGACGGGTTTCGCGCTTCTTCCGTACGCTGATGCGACCGCCGTTCCAGACCTGCGTCGAGGAGGCCGCTCTGGTGTCTGCGTTTGTCCCGGGCATCGAACTGAGCCGGCAGTTCTACGCTGAGCTCGTCCGGCCCATCCTGGACGAAAGGTTCCCCGGTCTGCCGCACAGTGCGGCACTGCTCGGTCGCGGTTCCGAGGTGTTGGGATTCGACGACCAGATGTCGACCGACCACGACTGGCGGGCTCGCGTTCTGCTCTTCCTGCGCGAGGAGGACGAGACTCGCGTTGGCGAGGCCGTCGCGGACAGCCTGCGGCGGGAGCTACCGCCGCTGTTTCGGGAATGGCCGGTCGATCATGAGATCCACACGGTGCGGGGCTACTTCCTGGAGCGGCTGGGCGTCGACGTGTACGGCGAGATCGAGGCGCGCGACTGGCTCACCTTCCCCGAGCAGAGCCTCCGCATGTTCACCGCCGGCGCCGTCCATCACGACGAGCTTGGTCTGCAGGCCGTCCGCGACCAGCTCGCCTACTACCCCCGTGATGTCTGGCTCTACCTGCTGGTGGCCGGCTGGTGGCGCGTCCATCCAGAAGCCAATCTGGTGGGCAGGGCGGGCGCGGTCGGGGATGAGCTGGGATCGGCGCTGATCGGATCACGGCTCGTCACGGACCTGATGCGGCTCTGCTTCCTGATGGAGCGGCAGTACGCGCCGTACTCGAAATGGTTCGGTACGGCGTTCTCCCGGCTGGAGTGCGGACCTGAGCTGTCACCGATGCTGTCGAACGTCGTCCACGCCGAGACCTGGAGGGAACGCGAGCAGGCGTTGATGGCCGCCTACGAGAAGCTGGCGGCGATGCACAACGCGTTGCACCTCACCGAGCCGGTGTCCACCGCGGTCGAGCAGATGTGGGACCGGCCGTACAAGGTGGTCTGGGCAGACATCCCGGGCCTTCTTCAGGCCCAGATCCAGGATCCGGCCGTGCTGAGCATCCTCGAGCGGTGGCCCGTCGGGCCCGTCGACCAGTTCCGAGACCTGCTCTGGCCGGCCCGGGATCGCCGGCTGCTGCTCCGCCTCTTCGATCAGTAGGGGCCGCAGGCCTCCCTCGACACGTTCGTGGCACCGGGGGAGACTCCCGTCATGGGTGCAGACGAGGTCGACGCCTACCTTGCCGAGACAGACGAGCCCAAACGGAGCACGCTCGAGGCCGTACGCCGCTCGATCCGTGCCGTGGTCCCAGAAGCGGAGGAGTGCATCTCCTACGGGATGCCGGCATTCCGGGTCGACGGGAAGGTGGTGGCCGGCTTCGCGGCGTTCAAGAATCACCTCGCCTACCTCCCGCACAGCGGCGACGTGCTCGCGGAGCTCGCCGACGAGCTGGTGGGTTATGAGTACACGTCAGGATCGCTGCACTTCGCGATCGACGAACCGCTGCCGGACGACCTGGTACGACGCCTGGTCGAGGCCAAGCTGACCCAGCTCGACTCCCGTGAGATGGAGCCGTTCGTGCTCGACCGTCGTATCGCGGCCGGCAGGGTGACGCTGCGAGCCATCGGTCCTGACGACCTCCTCGAGTGCACGCGTACATGGGTCGCGAGGATGTGGCCACCTGGCTTCTGGAGGACGCCGACTCAGTCGATCAGTCGGTCACCGAGCATCCGACGTACGCCGAGCGAATCCGGTTCACGCATGACGGCGACCTCATCCTGCTCGCGATCGAGCGCGGCGGGCGCCTCATCGGCGATGTCTCTCGCATCCTCGCGAACTCGGTGCCTCGACTCGAACCGAGGCGACCGCAGTCGGCCCTACTCTGGGGAGCAGTGATCGCTCACCACGAAGGAGACAGCGCTGATCGATCCGTCTGGCCACGCGGCGATGCACACCCGGTTTCCGGCGGGGTCGGCGAGGATCCAGCCCGCCGGAGCATCGGCGTCTTCGATGATGCGGCCGCCTGCCGCCAGGCACCCGCTACGCGAGCCTCGACCTGCTCACGAGCCACGGACACGTCGACGTGCATCGCGTGCCGCAGCGCCTTGTCCGGATCCAGCTCCTGCATCCAGAACGTCGACCCGTGGCCGAGCGGATCGACGGCATTGTCGTCGGCAAGTGGCGCGTACCCGAGGGTGGCGCGCCAGAAGCCGACATCGATGGCGTCGGGCTTGGCGGCGATCGCCAGCTGGACCTCTTGCACCCGCGTGCGGTCAGCGACGGCTCCGTGCTCACGGGCGATGGCCGAGATGGCCCGCGCAAGGTCCACATGCCACGCCTCCAAACCAAAGACGCCGCGGGTCAGCCGCACGCTGAGACCGTCGCCGGAAATCGTCATGAGAACTCCGGAGCCGTCGAGGCCGGGGATGTGAGAGACCGCCTCGGCGAGCTGTGCCGCCTCACCCAGCGACCGGACACTGAACACCGCGGTCGCTCCGCCGTGCAACACCACCCAGTCGTCGACGCCCTCGGCAGCGAGGAACTCCCGCCAGCCCTGCTCACTCATGTCGCCTCCTCCACGCGGTCCCGATCCGGGTGCTAGTCGTTGATCAGCTGCTTGAACGCGGGTTCGTCGCGGATCGGATCCAGATCGGAGTCTTCGCGCGCCGACTGGCGGAACTCCTCCGATATCTCGATGGCCTGCCGGAGGTGGTCGAGCGCGTCACTCGTCCGGCCGCAGCGGCTCTCGCAGCAGGCGAGATTGAAGAGCAGCATGGGGTATTGCTGAGTGTCTGCGACCAGGGTGCCTAGACGGTCGGCGACCTCGGCATACTCGCCCGCCTGATAGAGCGGAGCGAGCGGAGCCCACCTTCCCAGCCACGAGCCTCGTACGCCTTTCCCGGTGTGCCTTCCAGGGCGATGATGGTCGTTCCACCCTCCTTGGCGGAGGCCATTCGCTTCGTGCGGGGAGGGGCGAACACGAGTGTTCCCGCCGGCGCGTCGACCGGGTCACCGTCGAGCTCGAACACGGCGTGGCCTCGCAGCACGAGAAAGAGCTCCTGATCGGCACTGGGGTCGTCCTCGTCGTGCTCGTTGAGGACGCGGTCGCCCGCCGCATCCGCAGTCCAGGCAGTCGCTCCGAACGCCGTGATGCCCAAGTGGTGTCGGATCGGCCGGTAGCGACAGCCTGCGTCGCTGAACTCCTCGATCTCGTCCAGATGCGCAACCGTGTAGCCAGCCATGGTTCCGTCCCCTTCCCGGATGGGGCGACAGTACTGGCCGTTCCGGACGGTCGGGTTCCGGATTGCCCAAGTGTGTGGTGACGACGACACGGCAAGTGGCGTCTATGACCATCTTCGGCGGCCCAGGGACTGACCTGTGGCGCGAAGTGCCGATCGACTAATCAGCGTGGCGGGTCGGCTCGTCGCTTGATGTGCCGTAGCGCATGAGGACGAGACCTCGTCCGACCGTGCGGGACTCGAGCAGGCGCAGGCTGCGCAGCTCGTTGGACTTTTCGAACAGCCGGGTGCCGTCGGCGACCACGAACGGGTAGACGATCAGCCGAAACTCGTCGACGACGTCGGCCTCGATCAGCGTGTGAGCCAGCTGGCCGCTCCCGACCACGACGAGCTCGCCGTCCAACTGCTGCTTGAGCCTTGCCACCTCGTCGACGATGTCGCCCCGCAGGATTGTCGTGTTGGGCCAGACGGGCTCCTCGAGCGTCGCCGAGACGACGTACTTGGGCATGGTGCGAAGCCGGTCCGCCCACGCACCCTCGCGCGTTGCCCACCGTGTGGTGAGCCACTCGTAGGTCCGTCTTCCATACAACTCAGCGGCGGCATCGAACGCCTGTGCGGACTCGATCTCCGCCCATCCCTGCCGGTCTTCCTCGCTGATTCGAGAAAACCAGCCACCGCGGCTGAAGCCGTCGTCACCGGTCGGGTCCTCGATGACTCCGTCGAGCGTGATGTTCTCGCTGATGACGAGCGTTCCCATGTCACATGCCTCCGTCTTCTGTGTCAGATACACAAGTGGAGACACCGATACCTCGCGAAACTGGTCGCCGTCGACCGCCCAGTTTCAGCCGCCGGTGGTGTCAGTACAGGTGGACAGGACACCTGACGGCAGGCGAGATTGGAGGCCATGGTGACGGCAGCGCACAGCACACCTGCATGCGAAGGCGCGCGCCGGTGACGGCGAGGCCTTCGGCGAGCTGACCGAGCCGCACCTGCGAGAGCTGCGCGTGCACTGCTACCGCATGCTCGGGTCACTCCAGGATGCCGAGGACGCCCTTCAGGAGACGCTGCTCGACGCGTGGCGGGGGTTCGGAGGCTTACGACGGTCGCGCGTCCCTTCGCACGTGGCTCTATGCGATCGCCACCAACCGATGCTTGAACGCGCGGCGCGCGGCGAGCCGACGGCCGCCGCAGGAGTGGAACATCCGCGGAGTCCATCCGCCGGAACCATCGCGGCTTGGCGAGGTCGTCTGGCTCGAACCGTTTCCAGATGCGCTGCTCGACGACGCCCAGGTGCTCGGTCCCGAGGCACAGTACGAGCAGGCGGAGTCGATCTCGCTCGCCTTCGTGACGGCGCTCCAGCTGCTGCCACATCGCCAGATCGCCGTGCTGATCCTGCGCGACGTCCTGGGATTCCGGGCTCACGAGACAGCCGACATGTTGGGCTCGACTGTCGAGTCGGTCAACAGCGCCCTCAAACGCGCGCGCGCCGGCCTGCGGCGTACGTCCCCCGACCACGACCCGCCGCCCGCGACAGGCTCGGCAGCCGAGGACGCCGTGGTCAGGAGCTTCGCCAAGGCCTACGAGTCGGCCGACATCGACGCAGTCGTGGCGCTGCTCACCGATGACGTGTTCGTCTCGATGCCGCCGATCCCGCTCGAGTACGTAGGCCGAGACCTCGCCGCAGAGTTCTTCTCGCGGATCTTCAAGGCAGGCCGGAGGTTCGACCTGGTCCCGACGCGCGCGAACGGGCAGCCCGCGTTCGGCGCCTACCTGCGTTCCGAAACCGGTGTCAGCCACCAGGTCGGGCTGCACGTGCTGACCCTTTCCCACGACCGGATCTGCGCGATGACCCGGTTCGAGAACGCGGTGCTCCCCTGGTTCGGCATGCCGCGATCCGTCGTCAGCCGCTGAGGTGCGACTCTCGTAACCGAGGAACACTGGGTGTGAGTGCCGTTCCCTCAGAGTTGCAGCTGGTTGTTCAGCAGCTCGACAATCGGCCAGGCGCCGTCAGTCCAGTTGGAGATCACGGTGTAGGTGACGTCCTGACTCCGGTTCGTGCAGGCTGGTGAACGACACCCCCGCGTCGTACCCCTCCAGCCACGCCGCGTCGCCGGTCTCGTGCACGTGGAATCCCAGCCCGTAGCGGCGGGACTCCTCGGGCCAGTCACTGCGGGGGGTGACCATCAGCTCCACCGTGGCCGGGGAGACGATCCGACCGGAGTGCAGCGCCTCCCAGAGGCGGTGTAGGTCGGCCGCGGTGGAGTACGCGCCGCCGTCGCCTACCCCGACGACGGGGAGATGCAGCACGTTGGTCCGGAGCCCGTCGCGGGCGAGGTATCCGCGCGCGGCCCGTGCTGGCAGCTCGTCGGACCGCAGGAACGCGGTGTCGGCCATGCCGGCAGGTTCGAGAACGCATCGCCGTACTTGCTCGTGGTAGCCGGCGCCGCCGGCTCGCTCGACGAGCAGGGCCAGCACGACGTACCCACCGTTGTTGTAGGCGAAGCCCTCGCCGGCGGCGAAGACCGTCGAATGGCCGGCCAGGACTTTGAGGTACTCCTCGGGGGTGGAGAGCTGATGCACCGGAACCGGGAGGGCGTAGCCGGTCATGTCGTCGAGCCCGTTCTCGTCGAAGTAGTCGCCGATGCCGGACCGGTGCGCGAGCAGATGCTCCACAGTGACGTTGTCCGCGATCTCGGGTAGGTCGTCGCCGAGGAGCGACCGGGCGGTGGTCGACAGGTCGAGCCGGCCCTCCTCCACGAGCGCCATCACGGTCAACGCGGTGAACGTCTTCGTGGCACTGGCGGTCCCGAACTGCGTATCGACGGTGTTGGCCATCCCATACGCACGATCGGCGTACCCGTAGGCCTTGGCGATCTCGGTCGTGCCGCGCCGGTCGACCCGTACGACGCCGGAGAAGTCTTCCGCCTGGGCCGTGGCGTCGATCAGATCCTCGAGGGACGGCATGGCGCTGAACCTAGCAATCCGCGCGGGCCGGCGGTATGACGCAGATCGAACGCTGAATGCGGCATGGTCGGGAGACCTGAGGCGCGGCAAAAACACACCCGATCAGTGATATTTCGGGTAACTTCGCCGCACGGCTGTGCGCAATGAGCCGAGGAGACGGCACGAGCATCGAACCAGCTGGCCAGGCCACTCGAAGCCCTGCCCGCAGACGATCGAAGCAAGCACGAGATGGGCGGGTCTGATGGTAGTGGTCGTCGTGGTGGGCTTGCTGTGCTTGCTGGTGCCTCACCCGTTCGAGGGGCCGGTGGTCCTCGGGCTCGGCCAGTTCGGCCTGCACCACCACGGCATCCACCTCTCCGACATCTTCGTCGTCCTTCTGGTGGGTCTGTTTCTGGAGATTCGCCTGCTGGCCCGATCAAGGAAGTGATCGGCGAACGGTTCGGGTCAGCCTGGGGCGAGGAGGCAGAACTCGTTACCTTCCGGGTCGGCGAGGACCGTCCACGGGACATCGCTCTGGCCCAGGTCGATGGCGGTGGCGCCGAGAGTCCGCAGTCTGGCCGCCTCGGCCTCCAGGTCGTCACCTGGGTAGGGGCGGAGGTCGAGATGGACTCGATTCCACACGGTCTTCACGTCGGGTGTGCGGAGGAACTGCAGATATGGGCCGACGCCCTTGGCGGAGCGCAGTACCGCGTTGTGGTCGGTCACCTTGTGCAGGGTCCAGTCCATGGCCTCGCCCCAGAAGCGGGCCATGGCTCGCGGATCAGCGCAGTCGACGACGACCGTGGCGATCGGTCCGGTGTCTCGGATCGGGTCGTGCCAGTCCAGCACGCAGAACTCGTTGCCCTCTGGGTCGGCCATGACCGTCCATGGGACGTCGCCCTGGCCCACGTCGGCGGGTGTTGCGCCGAGATCCTTCAGGCGCGTGACCAGTTCCGCCTGATGGGCCGCCGAGGTGGTGGCGAGGTCGACGTGCACGCGATTCTTCACCGTCTTGGGTTCCGGGGAGACGACGAGGTCGAGACAGACGGCGACGGGGTCGGGGTAGACGAAGCCCTCGGGTTCGAGGTTGGTCACGCCGGGTCCCTCGCTGGAGACTCCCCAGCCGAGCGCCTCCGCCCAGAAACCGCCCAGCGCGGAATCGTCCTGAGCCTTCATGTTGATTTGAACAAGCCGCGTTGCCACGCCGAGGATGCTAGCGGCAGTCCGGCACATCAAGATCAGCCGTACTGATCTCGCCGGATTCGCGGATCTGCGATTGGCCGTCAGGACCCGGGGGCGACGTCCTCGGCGGGGTTGTCCGGGCTCGCGTCGCGCGCGCTGGTGCAACCGGTCCCGATCGCACAGAGGTCGATCGTCTCCTCGGTGAAGGCGTCGTTGGCGCCTTGCACGACCAGGTGGCTCGAGTCGGCCCAGGTCGCGTCGATGAGCCGGAAACCCGACGAGATCCGGACCGCGCCGGTCTGGGAGCCCGTCTCGGCATCCACCACCGTCAGCTCGGTCACCGTCCCGAGACCGGCGCTCGCAGCTGCCAGCGCAACCGAGTCACCGTCGGGACTCACGCCGGCATCGCCGAGGGGCCGGTACTGGCACGACTTCCAGAGGGGCCTGCCGTCTGCCGTGAGGTCGAGAACGGTCACGCAAGGCTTGCCGCGCAGCAGGTACTCGATCAGGACGCGCGTGCCCTGGGAGGCACCGCCGACGAGCCGCAAGCCGACTCCACCGGGAGGGTTCATCAGAGTCTCGAAGTCGTCGCTGGCGGAGTGGTAGACAGCGAGCGTCGACTCGCCGACCTCGACGTCGTCGCCGAGAATCAGCAAGTCGTCATCCTCGCCGGTGAAGGTGGCATCGACCACTCGTGAGCCGAGTGCAGTCGTGATGGTCGAGATGACGCTGCCCTCGCCGGTGTCGACGAAGTCGATCTGATTGGGGTCGTCGTAGTCGGGGACGGCAAGCCCGGTTCCCTCCGGCGAGACGGCGTACCAGTGCGGGTCCTTGACGTCGACCTCCGTCGTGTCGCCCTTGTCGCTGACGAGGACGAGCCGGGATCCGTCCTGCCCGAACCGCTCCATGACGACCCAGCCGCTCACCACGCGCGACAGGTTCGCGACCGTCGACTGGAAGCGAGGCTGGTAGGCCACCTTGCGGTCGCCGTCGTGGATCTTGCCGTCCGCGTAGTAGAGCGCGTCGGGCGTGTCCGGCTCGACGGTCGTAGGCGTCGCGGGTGGGGAGGTCGGCGGCGAGTCGGCCGGTGTGCTCGGGCTCGTGCTGTTCGTGGTAGTGACGGATCCAACCGGGGTGTCGGCAGCCGCCGAGTCGTCGCGACCGATCAGTGCCGTGGTCACGCCGGCACCGAGACCCACCATGGCCGCGACCACGATCACCGTCGCGGTCACCAGCCACGAGCGCTTCTCCACAGGCTCCCCCGATCTCATCGGTCGCTCGACCCGGCGCTGACTCT
The DNA here is from genome assembly GCA_963737725.1 of uncultured Actinomycetota bacterium. Lineage (GTDB taxonomy): Bacteria > Actinomycetota > Actinomycetes > Propionibacteriales > Nocardioidaceae > JANLYC01. The sequence continues at coordinate 1,050,077 of CAVTTO010000007.1, read as the reverse complement.
AGGCGGTCCGGGGTGCGCCGCGAGGAGACCCCCGTCCTGCTCGCGGCTTCACCCGGTGAGATGCCGCCGCTGTCCGTTTGGTTCTGCGGCAGGTGCAGAATGTGGGCCGTGCCCGCCGACCAGCAACGTCGCCACGTCGTGCTGCTCGCGGGACCCTCGGGCGCAGGCAAGTCGCGGCTGGCCTCGCGGCTGGGCCTCCCGATCCTCCAGCTCGACGACTACTACAAGGACGGCGACGACCCCACCCTGCCGCGCTTCGCGTCCGGGGCGGTCGACTGGGACGACGCGCGGTCATGGAGCTTGGAGGCGGCACTCGCCGGTATCCGGGAGCTGAGCACGACCGGGTCGACCGACGCACCCGTCTACGACATCAGTGCCAACGGGCGCACCGGTCATCGCGTCGTCGACGCGCGGACGTCTCCCTGCTTCGTCGCCGAGGGGATCTTCGCGGCCGAGCTGGTCAAGGCGTGCGAGGCCGAGGACGTGCTGGGGGCAGCCATCTGTGTACGCCGTTCGCGGTGGATCACGTTCGCACTCCGCCTCTCACGCGACCTGCGCGAGCACCGGAAGCCGCCGCTGTTCCTGCTCAAGCGCGGTTGGTGGCTCGCCCGACGCGAACCCGAGATCGTGGCCGGGCTGGTGGCGCAGGGGTGCACCGCGATGACGCCGCGCGAGGCCGAGGCCCACGTGCAGCAGCTCATCGGTCAGCCGCGCTGAAACACCGGGCGGCGTGGGTCGTCACGCACGCACCGGAAGCCTGCCGACACGAACGTCCCTTCGGTGCCGGTCCAGACGTCCTCGGCCGGGAGGTCCCCGCGCCGGGGATAACCCTGCACGGCCGTGACGCCGCGGCCGTCGAGGTCGGCCATGACGCCGCGCAGCAGGAGTGTCGCCAGTCCCGCGCCGCGTGCCGATGGCCGCAGGAAGAAGCAGGTCACCGCCCACATCGTCGGGTCGGCGTCGAGGCGATAGGTCTCGAGCAGCTTCGGGAGCCGGTCCCGTGGCCCGACCTGGCACCAGCCGACGACGTCGGCGTGCGCGCCCGGAGCGTCTCCGTCGTCGTACAGCAGGTAGCCGTCGCGCTCGTCACGGGCGAGCAGGCTGTCGCGCAGCTGCCGGTTCTGCCGGCTCGTGCGGTCGCCGAACCCCTCCCACGAGTCGGTCCACCACGCCACGCACCAGCACCAGCCGGCGCTGTCGGGGTCGCCGTGCAGGCGGAAGAAGTCGGCCTCGTTGTCCGACGTCAACCGCTCGACCCGCGCGCCCATGGCGACTAGGCAGACGCCGACAGGGCGGCGTACCCGGGCTTGATCACGTCCTCGATCAGTGCCAGCCGCTCGTCGAACGGATGGAACGCGCTCTTCATCGCGTTGATCGTGAACCAGCGCAGGTCGTCGAGGTCGTAGTCGAACGCTTCGACGAGCAGCTCCATCTCGCGGCTCATCGAGGTGCCGCTCATCAGCCGGTTGTCGGTGTTGACCGTGACCCGGAACCGCATGTCGGTGAGCAGACCGATCGGGTGCTCTGCGATCGAGGCGGCCGCGCCGGTCTGGAGGTTGGAGGACGGGCACATCTCCAGCGGCACACGCCGGTCACGGACGTACGACGCCAGCCGCCCGAGCGCAGGCGACTCGCCGGTCCGGTCGATGTCGTCGACGATGCGGACGCCATGGCCGAGCCGTTCGGCGCCGCACCACTGCAGGGCCTCCCAGATCGACGGCAACCCGAAGGCTTCGCCGGCGTGGATCGTGAAGTGGGCGTTCTCGCGCTGGAGGTACTCGAACGAGTTCAGGTGCCGCGTAGGCGGGAAGCCGATCTCGGCGCCGGCGATGTCGAAGCCGCACACGCCGTTGTCGCGGTGGCGCACCGCCAGCTCCGCGATCTCCCGTGAGTTGGCCGCCTGGCGCAGCGCGGTGACGATCTGGCTGATCGACGATCGGCCGACCCGCGGCGGCAGCCTTCTCCGCCCCGTCCTGGAAGCCCTCGCGGACTGCGCCCACCACCTCGTCCAAGGTCAGGTCGGCATCGAGGTGCTGCTCGGGGGCGTAGCGCACCTCGGCGTACACCACGCCGTCGGCGGCCAGGTCCTCCGCGCACTCGGCTGCGACCCGGCGTGAGGTCCTGCGGCCGCTGCATCACGGCCACCGTGTGGTCGAAGGTCTCGAGGTAGCGGACGAGGGTCCCCGAGTTCGCCGCGTCGACGAACCAGCGGTCGAGCTCCTCGACCGTCGCGGCGGGCAGCTCGTGTCCGACGTCGTCGGCGATCTCGAGCACGGTCTCGGGTCTCACACCGCCGTCGAGGTGGTCGTGGAGGAGCGCCTTGGGGGCGGTGACGAAGCGCTGGTCGGAGGCCTGATGCATGCCGTTATCCTCCCAGAGACGTACCCGCACATCGGAAGGTCATCATGGACTCCAGCAACGCCCGCGTCGCGATCGTCACCGGAGCCGCCCGCGGCATCGGTGCCGCGGTGGCACAGCGACTCAGCTCGCGACGGGTTCGCCGTCGCGGTGCTCGATCTCGACGAGGCCGCCTGCGCCGAGACCGTCGAGGCCATCACGTCGTCGGGTGGGCAGGCGCTCGCCGTCGGGGTCGACGTCGCCGACGAGGACGCGGTCGAGGCGGCCGTCACGCGGGTCGCCGACGAGCTCGGTCCGCCCGTCGTCCTGGTCAACAACGCCGGCATCACCCGCGACAACCTGCTGTTCAAGATGACCGACGGACGACTGGGACTCGGTGCTCAGCGTGCACCTGCGCGGCGCCTTCCTGATGAGCAAGGCCGCGCAGGCGTACATGACCAAGGCGGGTTGGGGCCGGATCGTCAACCTGTCGAGCACCTCGGCCCTCGGCAACCGCGGTCAGGCCAACTACGCCGCCGCGAAGGCCGGCATGCAGGGCTTCACGAAGACGCTGGCCGTCGAGCTCGGCAAGTTCGGCGTGACCGCGAACGCGATCGCCCCCGGCTTCATCGTCACCGAGATGACCCGGATCACCGCCGAGCGGATCGGCGTGAGCTTCGAGGACTTCCAGGCGGCGCGCGCCGCCGAGACCCCGGTCCCCCGCGTCGGGACAGCCCGACGACATCGCGCACGCCGTGTCGTTCTTCGTCAGCGAGGGTGCCTCGTTCGTCACCGGTCAGGTGCTGTACGTCGCCGGAGGCCCTCGTGGCTGACGCCGCGACCGAGAAACGAGTCTTCTCCGACTCGGCCGAGCTGACGGCCGCCGTCGGCGAGCACCTCGGCTACAGCGAGTGGGTCGCGATCGACCAGAGCCGGATCGACGCCTTCGCCGACGCCACCGGCGACCACCAGTGGATCCACGTCGACCCCGAGCGCGCGGCCTCGGGACCGTTCGGCACGACCGTCGCACACGGCTACCTGACCCTGTCGCTCGTGCCAGTCCTCGTCAGCAGCCTCCTGGACTATGCCGGATGGCCGGTCAAGATCAACTACGGCTCCAACAAGGTCCGCTTCCCGATGCCGGTGCCGGTCGACAGCGCCGTGCGCGCCGGAGTCGAGGTCGCTGCCGTCACGGAGGTCCCGGCCGGGCTGCAGGTCGCGTTGAAGGTCACGGTCGAGATCCGCAACCCGTCCGGTGAGGTGGCCGGCAAACCGGCGCTCGTCGCCGAGACCCTCACCCTGCTGGCTCGATAAGCCAGTCGAGCCAAGAGGATCTCGTCGTCGCTACTCGACCTTGTCGAGGATCAGCGTGCGCTGGGCCGCGTCGGCGCCGACGTCGTACGACCCGACGAGCGCGTCCTCTGCGCGGGCGAACCGGTCGGTGTCGTCGGTGAGCAGGGTCATCAACACCTGACCCTCCTCCACCCGGTCGCCCGGCTTGGCGTGCAGGACGACGCCGGCACCGGCCTGGACCGGGTCCTCCTTGCGCGCCCGCCCGGCACCGAGCCGCCAGGCCGCGACGCCGACCGCCAGCGCGTCGAGGCGGGTCAGGACGCCGGACGAGGTGGCCTTGACCTCCTGGCGCTCCTTCGCCTGACGGCAGCGCGGCGTCGGGATCACCGTCCTGGGCGGCGATCATCGCCCGCCACACATCCATCGCCGAGCCGTCCGCCAGCTTGTCCGCCGGGTCGACGCCGTCATGGCCCGCGGCGGCGAGCATCTCCCGTGCCAGGGCGAGAGTCAGCTCCACGACGTCCTCCGGTCCCCCGCCTGCCAGCACGTCGAGCGACTCCTGGACCTCGATCGCGTTGCCGGCCGTGAGACCGAGCGGCGTACCCATGTCGGTGACGAGCGCGACGGTCTTCAGACCCGCGTCGGAACCGATCGCGACCATCGTCCGCGCCAGCTCCTCGGCGTCGTCGCGCTCCTTCATGAACGCGCCCGATCCCACCTTCACGTCGAGGACCAGGGCGCCGGTGCCCTCGGCGATCTTCTTGCTCATGATCGAGCTGGCGATGAGCGGGATCGCCTCGACCGTGCCGGTCACGTCGCGCAGCGCGTAGAGCTTCTTGTCGGCCGGCGCGAGGGACGAACCCGCGGCGCAGATGACGGCTCCGACATCCTCGAGCTGGCGCATCATCTCGTCGTACGACAGGTCTGCCCGCCAGCCCGGGATCGACTCGAGCTTGTCGAGCGTGCCGCCCGTGTGCCCGAGCCCGCGTCCGGACAGCTGCGGCACCGCGACACCGCACGCCGCGACCAGCGGCGCGAGGGGCAGCGTGATCTTGTCGCCGACGCCGCCGGTCGAGTGCTTGTCGGAGGTGGGGCGCGACAGCGTCGAGAAGTCCATCCGTTCGCCGCTGGCGATCATCGCCCCGGTCCAGCGGTCGATCTCGCGGCGGTTCATGCCGTTGAGCAGGATCGCCATCGCGAGCGCGGCCATCTGCTCGTCGGCGACGGCACCGCGTGTGTACGCGTCGACGACCCAGTCGATCTGCTCGTCGGTCAGCTCGTGACGGTCGCGCTTGGCGGTGATGACGTCGACGGCGGCGAACGGTTCACTCATGCGGGCAACCCTTGCACGGTCGTCAGCCGCGCGTGCTCACGGGGACGGACTCGTAGCCGCGCAGCACGAAGGTGGGACGGCGACGTGGACGCCCGCTGAGCTGCAGAGCCGGGTACGCCGTGACCAACAGCCGCAGCGACTCGGCGAGCTCGACCCGGGCCAGCGGCGCACCGAGGCAGAAGTGCACGCCGGCACCGAACGCCAGGTGCGGGTTCGGATCGCGACCGACGTCGAGCGCATCTGCCTCGTCGAACACCGCCGGGTCGCGGTTGGCGGCGCCGAGCAGCACCGCGACCTTCTCTCCCGCGGGCACGACGACATCGGCGACCTCGACGTCGGCGGTGGCCGTGCGCTCGAAGAGCTGGAGCGCCGAGTCGAACCGCAGCATCTCCTCGACGGCGAGCGCCGGATCGACGTCACCGTCGACGAGCCGCTGCCACTGGTCAGGGTGCTCGAGCAGCGCGACCAACCCGTTGCCGAACACGTTGACGGATGCCTCGTGGCCGGCGTTGAGCAGCAGAATGGCCGAGGCCAGCACTTCGTCGTCCGTCAGGCCGTCGTCGCCCTCCTGGGCCCGCAGCAGATCGCTGAGCAGGTCGTCGCCGAGGTCGCTGCGACGGAGCCTGATCAGCTCCCGCATGTAGTCCGCGAACTCCTGGCTCGCGGCAAGCGCCTCGGCCTGCACCTGCGGGCTGATCGACGGTTCGTACATCCGGACGATCGCCTGCGACCAGGCACGCAACCGGTCGATGTCGGAGCGAGGTGCGCCGAGCAGCTCCGCGATCACCAGCACGGGCAACGGCTCGGCGAAGTCGGCGAGCGCGTCGAACTCGGAGCCGTCCGCCGCCGCGACGTCGTCCAGCAGCGTGGCGCCGAGGTCGATCACCCGCGGCCGCATCCGCTCCACGTGGCCACGGGCGAACGCGGCGGAGACCTTGCGGCGCAGCCGGGAGTGGTTCGGCGGCTCGTTCTCCATCATCTGGTTGCGGTGCAGCAGGTTGAACGGCTCGAACACCGCGGCCGGCTGCCGGTCGTGCCAGATGCGCCCGAGCCTGCGGTCGCGGAGCGCCTGGCTGCACGCCGCGTGGTCGACCACGAGCCAGGTCTCGCTCGGCTCGTGCCAGCTGACCGGTCCCCGCGCCCGCTCGGCGTGGAACGACGGGTAGGGGTCGGCCACGAAGGCCGGGTCGTCGAGGTCGAGCCGACTCAGCCGTCGCGCGCTCACCCGGGCCGCCCGTTCACCGGTCGAGGTCGGCGGGACCGAACGCGTCGGGGAGCACCTCGCTCATCGGGCGTACGCCGGACACGGTCGCGAGCCGGCAGTCCGGGCCACCGTTCTCCCAGAGCAGCTGACGGCACCGCCCGCAGGGCATGAGCACGTTGCCGTGGCGGTCGACGCAGACCACGGCGACGAGCCTGCCGCCGCCGGTCGCGTGCAGCGCCGAGACCATGCCGCACTCGGCGCAGAGCCCCACCCCGTATGCCGCGTTCTCCACGTTGCACCCGACGACGACCCGGCCGTCGTCGACCAGGCCCGCAGCGCCGACCGGGAAGTCCGAGTAGGGCGCGTAGGCGCGGCGCATCACGTCCGACGCCAGCCGGGTCAGCTCGTCCCAGTCGACCGGGTCGTCACTCATCGCGCGCCAACCCAGCCCTAGATCGACTGGCCACGGCGATAGCGCATGCCGTCGGCCGCGGGCATCCGCAACCGTTGCGAGGCCAGGGCCAGCACCAGCAGCGTCGCGACGTACGGCGTCATACCGGTGAAGTCCTTCGGAACCTCGTCGGTGAAGGTGAACCAGGCCAGGAACGCGAGCCCGAACAAGCCCATGATCGCAGCGGCATTGCGGTGCCCGCCCCGGTAGCGGACGTAGGACAGGACGAACGCGCCGATCGCGACGACCAGCAGCAGAGCGTGCACCGCCGTGCCTTCGCCGCGCAGGTTCAGGCTGTCGGTGTAGCCGAACAGGAATGCGCCTGCCGCCGTCCCGCCGGGGGTCCAGTTGCCGAAGATCATCGCGGCCAGGCCGATGTACCCGCGGCCTCCGGTCTGCCCGACGTTGAACCCGCTGGACGCGACCAGGGCGAGGAAGCCGCCGCCGATGCCGGCGAACGCGCCGGACGTGACCACGGCGATGTACTTGTAGCGGTAGACGTTGACGCCGAGGCTCTCGGCGGCACCGGGGTTCTCACCGCAGGACCGCAGCCGCAGCCCGAACGATCGTACGCCAGAGGATCCAAGCCGTGAAGATCACGAGCAGCGACGACCAGCACGATGTAGAGGTTGACTCCTCGTCGTCAACGCCGCGACGAAGGCCGACGACGTCCGAGATCGAGGAACCAGTGCTTGTCGGCCAGGTTGTTCGCCGCGTCGGACAGACCGGGAATCGTGACGGTGGGAGTGGTGTCGAGACCGGTCAGCTGCCGGACACCGCCGCCCTCGAGGTCGATGAAGAACTCACCGGCGAGGAACTCCGCGACACCGGCGCCGATGATGTTGATCGCCACACCCGAGACGATGTGGTCGACGCCGAAGGTGACGGTCGCGATCGCGTGCAGCAAGCCGCCGATCGCACCCATCAACGCCGCGCCGAGGATGCCCTGCCACGGGCCGTACCAGTAGGTGAAGTACGCGGCGCCCCAGGTGCCGAGGATCATCTGGCCCTCGAGGCCGATGTTGACGACGCCGGCGCGCTCGCTCCACAGACCGCCGATGCCGGCCATCAGGATCGGGCAGGTCGCGATGACGGCGGCCCGCAGCGTGCCCGTCGAGTCGAGGCCGTCGGCGCCGGTGACGACGCGGATGACCGAGAGCAGGAACAGGCCGAGCAGCGTGATCGTCAGCCACCAGCGGTATCCGGTCATGCCGCCGAAGTCCGGCAGCCACTTCTTGCGCGGGGTCGACGTGTCAGGGTCGGGCGTCTGGACTGCGGCGCTCATGCCGTCACCCCCTCCGGCTCGTCGGATCGTCTGTTCGCGGCCAGCGTCTCGGCGACGCGGCTCTGCTCCACCCGGTTGCGGTAGCGACGTACGACCTCGAACGCGATGACGACGCTGAGCACGATCACGCCCTGCGTGATCTGCACGATCTCGGTGGAGATGTCGGTCTCGAACTGGAGCCGGTTGGACTGCTCGTTGAGGAAGGCGAAGAGCACCGCACCGAAGAAGATGCCGATCGGCTGGTTGCGGCCGAGCAGCGCCACGGCGATGCCGGTGAAGCCGAGTCCGGCCTGGAAGGTCGGGCCGATCGAGTGCGCGTCGCCGAAGAACGCCGGCATCCAGATCAGGCCGGCGACGCCGCCGGACAGCAGCATCGCGACGACGACCATCCTGTTGACGCTGACGCCGCTGGCGACGGCGGCCGTCTGCGACATGCCGGTCGCGCGCAGGTCGAAGCCGAACCGGGTCTTGTTGATCACGAACCAGAACGCCACGCCGAGCAGCAGGGCGATGAACGCAAGCGTCCAGATCGTCGCGGTCTCACCCGAGAACGGCGCCCAGCCGTCGAGCTGCGCTGCTCGCGGGGATCGGGGTGCTGCGCACCGTGTTGCCTTCGTGCTGGCCGTAGCGTTGCAGCAGGTAGCCGTACGAGCGCGATGGCGATCGAGTTCAGCATGATCGTCGAGATGACCTCGCTGACGCCGCGGGTCACCTTGAGCACACCGGCGATGCCGGCCCAGATCGCGCCGACCGCGATGGCGATCAGGAGCGGGATCAGCACGTTGAGCAGCCCCGGGAAGATGGCGGCACCGGCGACGGCCGCGGCGCAGTACGACGCGATCGTGTACTGCCCCTCGACGCCGATGTTGAACAGGTTCATCCGGAAGCCGATGGCCGCGGCGAGCGCCGAGATGTAGATCATCGACGTCTGGTTGATGATGTTGACCATGACCCGCGAGCCGCTCGGCGGCTTGGAGAAGATCACGCCCCAGAAGTCGGCGGCAGGCTCACCGGACAGCTCGATGACGAGGCTCGTGATGATCGTGGCGACGAGCAGGGCGGCGACGGGCGCCACGCAGGCCCCAGCCCAGCCGACGAACGGTGTTCATGCCGTCACCTCGCCGTCCGACGCACTCTCGTCCGCCGGTCACCACCCGTCATCGCCGCTCCGAGGTCCTGAGGCGTCACGCTCTTCGGGTCGAACTCGGCGACCAGCCGGCCGCGCAGGATGACCTCGATCCGGTCGGACAGCCCGATCAGCTCGTCGAGGTCGGCCGAGATCAGCAGCACCGCCAGGCCCTCCCTGCGTGCCTTCTTGATGTGGCCCCAGATGGCGGCCTGCGCGCCGACGTCGACGCCGCGGGTCGGGTGGGACGGCGATGAGCAGGACCGGGTCGCCGCTCATCTCGCGGCCGACGATCAGCTTCTGCTGGTTGCCGCCGGACAGCGCGCGCGACATGGTGTCGATGCCGGGCGTCCGGACGTCGTACTCCTCGACGATGCGACGCGGTGTCCTCGCGGGCGCCGGCGCGGTTGATCAGCTGCCCGCGCACCGACGGCGGACGGGTCTGGTGGCCGAGGATCCGGTTCTCCCACAGCGGGGAGTCCAGCAGCAGGCCGTGGCGGTGCCGGTCCTCGGGGATGTAGCCGATGCCGGCCTCGCGGCGCTCGCGGGTGTCCCAGCGGGTCATGTCCTGGTCGCCGAGGCTGATCCGTGCCGGTCGCGCCCTTGCGCATGCCCATGATCGTCTCGACCAGCTCGGCCTGGCCGTTGCCCTCGACGCCGGCGATGCCGAGGACCTCGCCGCGGTGGATGTCGAAGGAGACGTCGGTGAGCAGGTTGCGGCCGAAGTCGTCGACGAGCGTGACGTCCTCGAGCTCGAGCAGCACCTCGTCGGTGACCGTCGACTCCTCGGTCTCGGGCGACGGCAGCTCGGAGCCGACCATCAGCTCGGCCAGCTGGCGCTTGGTGGTGTCGCCCGGCTTCGCCTCGCCGACCGTCGTGCCGCGCCGCATCACCGTGATGTCGTCGGCGATGTCGAGCACCTCGTCGAGCTTGTGCGAGATGAACAGGATCGTGTGGCCCTCGGCCTTGAGCAGCGCGCAGGTTGGCGAACAGCGCGTCGACCTCCTGCGGCACCAGCACGGCGGTCGGCTCGTCGAGGATGATGATCTTGGCGCCGCGGTAGAGGACCTTGAGGATCTCGACCCGCTGCCGGTCGCCGACGCCGAGCCGCTCGACCAGCACGTCGGGGTCGAGGCCGAAGCCGAAGGCCTTGGAGATCTCCCGGACCCGGCTGCGGGCCTTGTCACCGATGCCGTGCAGCTTCTCGGCGCCGAGCACGACGTTCTCCAGCACGGTGAGGTTGTCGGCCAGCATGAAGTGCTGGAAGACCATGCCGATGCCGTGGGCGATCGCGTCGGTGGGTGAGCTGAACGTGACCTGCTGGCCGTTGACGGTGATCGTGCCCGTCGTCGGGCTTCTGCACGCCGTACAGGATCTTCATCAGCGTCGACTTGCCGGCGCCGTTCTCCCCGATCAGCGCGTGCACGGTCCCGGTGCGGATCGTGATGTCGACGTCGTGGTTGGCGATGACACCCGGGAAGCGCTTCCCGACCCCTTGGATGAGGACGGCATCGGTGTCTGTGGTGTCCGCGGTGCCGGCTGTCGCAGCGGTCATGACACTCCTGGAGACGATGACGGTTTCGATCGGGCTCGGCGAGGCCGGGCCTGCGTCGGCGTACGACGCGACACGGACCCGGGACGAACGCTACCGCGAGGTCCCGGGCCCGTGCCTTCAGGTCGTGCTCCGGTGGCGAGCCACCGGTCGATCAGTTGTGCAGGTGTCAGACGAGCCCGTGGGTCACGGAGTCGTCGGCACCTCGATGTCGCCGTTCTTGATCTGGTCGGCGTACCCGTTGATCTCGTCCTGGATGTCCTGGCTCAGGAAGTCACCGGACGTCGCGTAGCCGACGCCGTCCTTGGCGAGGTCGTAGACCTGGTAGTTCGTCAGCGGCTTGCCGTTGTCGACCGACTTGATCATGTCGACGGTGGCCACGTCGACGCGCTTGAGCATCGAGGTCAGGATGTGCGGCTTCTGGGCCGGCGGACGCCGGAGCCCCACTGGTCGCCGTCGACGCCGATCGCCCACATGCCGTCGCCGGCGTCGACCGCCGCGTCGAAGACACCCGAGCCGGACGCACCAGCGGCCTGGAAGACCACGTCAGCGCCGTTGTCGTACATCGCCGAGGCGGCAGCCTTGCCGCCGGCGGGGTCGTTGAAGCCGGCGAGGTCGGACTCCTCGATGTACTGCACGTCGACCTTGATGTCCGGGTTGACGGCCTTGGCGCCCGCGATGTAGCCGGCCTCGAACTTCTTGATCAGGTCGACGTGGACGCCGCCGACGAAGCCGATGTGGTCGGACTTGGTGGTCTCGGCGGCCGCGACACCGACGAGGAAGGAGCCCTCGTTCTCGGCGAAGCCGAGGTAGGCGACGTTCGGGTTGTTGGAGCTGCCGTCCTTGTTCGGGGTCGGGTCGAAGCCGTCGACGACCCCGAAGCTGATGTCCTTGTACTCGTCCGAGACCGCGTCGACCGAGTCGCTGTAGGCGAAGCCGACACCGATGATCGGGTTGTAGCCGGCGTCAGCCATCTGGCGGAGGCGCTCCTCACGAGCGGACTCGGGCTCGTCCTTGGCGGCCTCACCCTCGGTGCAGGTGGCGCCGAGCTGCTCGTTGGCTTCCTTCATGCCCTGCGCTGCCGCGTCGTTGAAGGAGTGGTCGCCCTGACCGCCCACGTCGTACGCGATACCGACCTTCGGACCGTCCCCGCTGAGCGAGTCGCAGTCGAGGGTCGTCGAGCTCGACCCCGAGCTGCTGTCGCTGTCTGAATCCTTGTCGTCCTTGGCGCACCCGGCCAAGGCGAGAGTGGCAGCCGCAAGGACTACCGCGATCTTGGTCGAACGACGCAAGACGACTCCTTCCACCCGGCGTGTCCGAGCTGATCCCGGCACGCATCGCGGCAGATCATAAACCAGGGCTGGGATTTCACCGCCTCGGCAGAGGCTCGGCCGGAGCGTCGATACCGGTTCGTTACCTTCGGCGCGAACGTCCGAAACGGGTCAAGCCGGGAAGGGCGTGAGAGCGGCCGCGCAGAACAGCCGCACGCCGACCCCGATGGCGGATTCGTCTATGTCAAAACCTCCCTGATGGAGGTCACCAGCGTCGGCAACTTCGGGGTTCCGGACTCCGAGACGGGCCAGCGCCCCCGGCGTGCGGCCGAGGATCCAGGCGAAGTCCTCCCCGCCGAGGCTCTGGTCGGTCCCCCGGACGGCCTCGACGCCGAGCGTGTCGAGCGCGACCGCGCGAAGGAAGGCCGTCTGAGCCTCGTCGTTGACGCACGGCGGGACGCTCGTGTGCATGTCGATGTCCACGTCGACGCCGTACGGCGCAGCCAACCGCCGGACCAGGTCGGGCACGACGTTGTGCGCGGACTCCCAGACACCGGCGTCGAGGCAGCGGATCGTGCCCTCCGCGAAGCCCTGCTGCGGGATCGCGTTGGCGGCCGACCCCGCGTGGACCTGACCCCAGACGACGCTCAGCCCGGACCGCGGGTCGGCGAGCCGGGAGAGCAGGGCCGGGAGCTCGGTGACGACGGCGCCGAGCGCGTAGACCAGGTCGGCGGTGAGGTGCGGCCGGGCGGTGTGCCCGCCAGGACCCCGCATCGTCACGCAGATCCGGTCGGCGCCGGCCGTGATCGGACCGGCCCGGAAGCCGACCGTGCCGACCTCGAGCTTGGGGTCGCAGTGCAGCGCGAACACCTGCTCCAGCCCGTGCGTGCCACCGTCGGCGATCACGTCGAGGGCGCCGCCGGGAGTGATCTCCTCCGCGGGCTGGAAGATGAGCCGCACCGACCGGGTCAGCAGGCCGGCGCGCTTGAGCTCGGCCAGCACGAGTGCCGTGCCGAGCACGATGGCGGTGTGGGCGTCGTGGCCACAGGCGTGGCAGACCCCGTCGACGGTCGAGCGGTAGGGCACGTCCTTGACGTCGTCGAGGGGCAGCGCGTCGATGTCGCCGCGGAAGCCGACCGTCGGTGCCTCACCCAGGTCGCCGAGGATGTCGCAGATCACGCCCGTGCCCGACTCCAGCACGCGTGGCTCGAGCCCTGCCTGGGTCAGCCGGTTGACGATCGCTGCCGTGGTCCGCGTCTCGCGGCGTCCCAGCTCCGGGTGGCGATGCAGGTCGCGGCGGAACTCCACCAGCTCGGCGTCGATGTTCTTCGTCAGACGATCGATCTCGTCATGCAGGGCAGGGCTTGGCACGACGGCTAGTGTCGCATCCCGGACGGCCCCGAGCTGCCAAGAGGGGCAGACTTCATCCGTATGCGGCTCTACCTCTCGTCCTTTCGGAACGGCGACCACACCGAGCGGCTTCTCGGTCTGCGGCGGACCGAGCGGCCCGTGGCCGTGGTGGTCAACGCGGTCGACGTGGTCGACGCCGAGACGCGGCGCGAAGCGGTCGCCGGGGAGTTCGAACGGCTGGGCAGTCTTGGGCTGACCTGCCAGGAGGTCGACCTCCGTGACCATGTCGGCGACGCAGCGGGGCTCGAGGCGCGGCTCCGCGAGCACGAGGTCGTCTGGGTGCGTGGCGGGAACGTCTTCGGACTGCGGTACGCGATGCACCTGTCCGGTGCCGACGAGGTCCTACCGCGGCTGTTGGCCGAGGACGCGATCGTCTACGCCGGCTACAGCGCCGGGCCCTGCAGCCTGGCGCCGAGCCTGCGCGGACTGGAGCTCTGCGACGACGTCGGAGTCGTGCGCGAGCTGTACGACGCCGAGCCGATCTGGGAGGGACTCGGCGTGATCGACGAGGCCTTCGTGCCGCACCTCGACTCCCCCGGGCACCCCGAGACCGAGCTGCTCAAGCCGGTCGCCGAGCAGTACGCCCGCGACGGCGTCCCCCATCTGCGGCTGCACGACGGCGACGTGTACGTCGTCGACGGCGAGCACCGAGAGCTGCTCTGCACCCACTAGCCGACTCCGTCGATCGAGCTTGTCGAAATCCGTGGTTTCGACAGGCCCCGACTCGCCAGGTTTGGGGCCGTCAGAACGCGTTGGGGGGTTGGTAGACGCCCCAGACGTCGCGCAGCGCGTTGCAGACCTCGCCGACGGTGCCCGCGCGCGGCGAGCGCGGCCTTCATCGGGACGAGCACGTTGTCGCTGCCCTCGGCCGCGGCACGCAGGTCGTCGAGGTGGCGCTGCAGCTCGTCGTCGTTGCGCGTGGTCCGCAGCCGGGCCAGTCGCTCGGCCTGCTGGGCCTCGATCGCCGGGTCGACGCGGAGCGGTTCGTAGGGGTCCTCGATGTCGAGCGCGTACCGGTTCACGCCGACGACGGTGCGCTCGCCGCTGTCGATCTCCTGCGCGATCCGGTACGCCGACTTCTCGATCTCGTTCTTCTGGAAGCCGTGCTCGATGGCCGCAACCGCTCCGCCGAGGTCCTCGACCGAGCTCATCAGGCTGCGCGCCGCCTCCTCGACCTCGTCGGTGAGGGACTCCACGGCGTACGAGCCGGCGAACGGGTCGACGGTCTTGGTCACGTCGGTCTCGTAGGCGATCACCTGCTGGGTGCGCAGCGCGAGCCGGGCCGCCTTCTGGGTCGGGAGCGCGATGGCCTCGTCGAAGGAGTTGGTGTGCAACGACTGCGTGCCGCCGAGCACCGCCGCGAGCCCCTGGATCGCAACGCGGACCAGGTTGACCTCGGGCTGCTGCGCGGTCAGCTGCACGCCCGGCGGTCTGGGTGTGGAACCGCAGCATCTGCGACTTCGGGTTCTTCGCGCCGAACTCGTCGCGCATCACCTGCGCCCAGATCCGTCGCGCGGCGCGGAACTTCGCGACCTCCTCCAGCAACGAGGTCCGGGACACGAAGAAGAAGGCCAGCCGCGGCGCGAAGTCGTCGACGTCCTGACCGGACGCGATGGCGGCGCGGACGTACTCGATCCCGTTCGCGAGCGTGAAGGCGATCTCCTGCGCGGGCGTCGCCCCGGCCTCGGCCATGTGGTAGCCGGAGATGGAGATCGTGTTCCACCGCGGCATCTCCTCGCGGCAGTACGTGAAGATGTCGGTGATCAGGCGGAGCGACTCCTGCGGCGGATAGATGTAGGTGCCGCGGGCGATGTACTCCTTGAGCACGTCGTTCTGGATGGTGCCGGTGAGGGCGTCACCGCCGACGCCCTGCTCCTCGCCGACGAGCTGGTAGAGCAGCATCAGCAGCGAGGCGGGAGCGTTGATGGTCATCGACGTCGACACCTTGTCGAGCGGAATGCCGTCGAACAGCAGCCGCATGTCCTCGATCGAGTCGATCGCCACCCCGACCTTGCCGACCTCGCCGTGCGCGATCGACGAGTCGGAGTCGTAGCCCATCTGCGTCGGCAGGTCGAACGCCACCGACAGTCCGGTCGTTCCCGCGTCGATCAGCTCGTGGTAGCGCTGGTTGGACTCCGCGGCGGTGCCGAAGCCGGCGTACTGGCGCATCGTCCACGGGCCGGCCGGTGTACATCGACTCGTAGACCCCACGTGTGTAGGGAAAGGAGCCCGGCTGTCCGAGCTGCTGCTCCGGATCCCAGCCCTTCAAGGAGTCCGGGCCGTAGACCGGCTCGAACGGCAGGCCGGACTCGGTGTCGTTGCTCATGCTCAGGAGCCTACGGCCGCGCGCCGCGGTCGCGCATCGCCGCGGAGTGTGGGATATGCCCCAGTGGGAGATCTCACAGCTCGGTCCTCAGACAGGGAGGGTCTCGTTGTTGCCGCCGGAGATGATCACGCAGATCGTCTGTCCGCGGACGGCGGGGACGCGGCCCGTGAGCAGTGCCGCCAGCGCGGCGCACGCGCCAGGCTCGGCCAGCACCCGCACCGACTCCCAGAGCCACCGCCGCGCGGCCAGGATCCCGTCCTCGTCGACCAGCACCGGTCTGACGCCGGCCTTCGCCGCGACGGCGTACGCGATGTCGCCGATGTACGGCGCACCCAGGGAGTCGGCCGCCGCTCCCCCGACGTCGACCGGCACCGGGCGACCGGCCTCGATCGCTCGCGCCAGGTCAGGACACGCCTCCGGCTCGACCGGCTGCACCGCGGCCTGTCCTTCGAGGGCGATGGCGAGCCCGGAGTAGAGGCCGCCGCCACCGCAGGAGACGAGCACCAGGTCGGCGTCGGGCACCTGGTCCTCGACCTCCAACCCGGTCGTGCCCGCACCCGAGACGGTCTCGAACGTGTCGTACGGGTGCAGCAACGGCAGTCCGTGGTCGTCGGCGTACACCTGACACGCCTCGAGCGCGTCCTTCACGTATCCCTGGACGGCATGGATGCGGGCGCCGTACGACCGGATCCGGGCCAGCTTCGCGGGGGTGGCGTTCTCGGGCACGAAGACGTCGGCACTCAGTCCGGCCCGCCGGGCGGCCCAGGCGACCGCTGCCGCGTGGTTGCCACCGGAAGCCGCACAGACACCGGTCGCGTGTGCCGGCAGCGAGAGCACGGAGTTCAGCGCCCCACGCACCTTGAACGAGCCGGTGTGCTGGGTCAGCTCGAGCTTGAGCACGACGCGGGCGTCGACGCCGTGGTCACGCAGGTCGACCTCGAGAACAGGAGTACGCCGTACGGCGCCGGCGATCCGAGAACGAGCGGCCTCGATGTCGGACCGCCCCGGGACGTCCACGCAGCTCACTCCTCCGGTCGGTTGAGCACGAAGGCCGCGACCGCACCGGCCGCCGCCCCGACCAGGGCACTGCCCAGGTCGAACCGACCGGACACTACCGGCTCGCGCTCGGAGACGGGGATGCGCGCGTTCAGCGGAGCCAGGTCGGCCGCGACCACGGCAGCCTCGGAGGCGACGGACCGGCGGGCGAGCGCCTCGTGGGACATCGCCGAGGTCATCGTCCACGACGCGCCGTACATCACGAGCCGAGAGCAGTAGTTGATCCAGACCACGAGCGTGACCGAGATGGCGAGCGGGGCGAACGCGCTTCCGCCGACCGTGCCGATCACGTTCACGACGAGCCACTTCAGCAGCTCGAAGGCGATCGCGCCGAAGATCGCCCCCTGCAGCAGCGGACGCGCCGGGAGCTCCGGGTTGGCGAGCAGCTTGAACATCACCCAGAACAGCAGCGTGCTGAAGGCGAGCCCGAGGAGGACCCCGAGCAGCCCACAGCAACGGCTCGCCGATCCACACGCCGTCCAGACCGATCGCGTCGAGGATCGAGTGGGCGAGGCCGGTGACGGTGCCGCTGATGCCGACGGACAAGATCATCACGACGCCGATCAGCGCGAGGGTGGCGAGGTCGGTCGCCTTGCCGATGAGGAAGTTCGGCTTCCGGGACCGCGGCACCTCGAAGGCGTCCTCCAGCGCGACGCGCAGCCCCGACAGCCACCCCAGACCGGAGTACAGCAGGACGAGGAACCCGATGATCCCCGCCGCCACCTTGGCGCTCTCGATGTCCTTGAGACTGATCGTGCCCGCCTCCCCGTTCGACGACACGATCCCCGGGAACAGCTCCTCGATCGCCGTGACCAGGGAGTCACGCGCGTCCGGGAAGTAGACGCTGATGTAGCCGACGACCGAGAAGGCCAGCGCCAGGATGGGGAAGAAGGACAAGAACCCGAAGTACGTGACCGCGCCGGCCAGCTGGTTGCCCTGGATCTTGGTGTAGTGCTCCTGCGTCTTCAGCACGTGGTCGAGGAAGGGAAAGCGGCGGCGCAACCGGGCGAGGCGTTCCTTGGCGGCAGGCATGTCTCTTTCCTACCCGTTCCGCAGGTGTGCCACACCCGCGCCGCTCACCGGTCGGTACGCCGGTCAGCCGCTGAGGGGGTAGGTCGACGCCGGCCGCCACACGCCGTCGTCGCCGTGCTGGTAGAGGTGGAAGTCGGTCACCTCGAACGTGCAGTCGAAGTCGGCCAGGGTCTCGTAGGCGTGGTCGAGTGCCGCCTCGTCGAGGTGGTGCGCCACGGTCACGTGCGGGTGGTACGGGAACGTGAGCTCCTGCTCGAGCGGTCCGCTGCGCGCCGCCTGGGCGAGCAGCTCGCACGCCGAGATCCCCTCCGAGACCGCGATGAACACGACCGGCGACACCGGCCGGAACGTCGCCGTCCCCCGCAACCGCAGGCGGAAGGAGCTCTGCTGCGTGGCGACCTCGGTCAGGTGCTTCTCGACCGCGTCGAGCTCGTCGCCCACGTCGGTCGGCGGCACCAGCGTGATGTGCGTCGGGATCGCGCTTGCCTGAGGGTCGCCGAACGACGCACGTTGCGCCTGCAGATCGGTCGCCCACGGCTCCGGAATGGCGATGGCGACACCGATGGTGGACACCCAGCGACCCTACCGCCGCTCAGCGGGCGGGGACGAAGCCCACCCGGTCGTAGACGGAGGCCAAGGTCTGCGCGGCGACGGTCCGCGCGCGCTCCGCTCCGTCGCGAAGAATCGCGTCGAGCTCGGCCCGGTCCTCGAGCAGCTCGATCGTGCGGTCTCGGAACGGCGTGACGAAGTCCTCCACGACCTGACCGAGGTCCTTCTTCAGGTCGCCGTAGCCTCGGCCGTCGTACTCCTGGGCGACGTCGTCCACCGTCCGGCCGGTCAGGGCGGAGTAGATGGTGAGCAGGTTGGAGACCCCGGGCTTGTTCTCCTCGTCGAAGTGGACCTCGCGACCGGAGTCGGTGACGGCCGACCGGATCTTCTTCGCCGACCGCTTCGGGTCGTCGAGCAGCTCGACCAGCCCGGCCGCGGAGGACGCCGACTTGCTCATCTTGGCCGTCGGCTCCTGGAGGTCGGTGATCTTCGCGACGTCCTTGAGGATGTGCGGCTCGGGCAGCACGAACGTGTCGCCGTACCGGTGGTTGAACCGGCCGCCGAGGTCGCGGGTCAGCTCGAGGTGCTGGCGCTGGTCCTCGCCGACCGGCACGCGGTCGGCCTGGTAGAGCAGGATGTCGGCGGCCTGCAGGACCGGGTAGGTGAACAGGCCGACGGTCGTCCGGTCCTGGCCGCCCTTGGCGGACTTGTCCTTGAACTGGGTCATCCGCGCGGCCTCGCCGAACCCGGTGATGCAGCCGAGCACCCAGGCCAGCTGGGCGTGCTCGGGGACGTGCGACTGGACGAACAGCGTGCACCGCTCCGGGTCGACGCCCATCGCGAGCAGCTGGGCGGCCGAGACCAGCGTCCGCTCGCGCAGCAGCGCCGGGTCGTGCTCGACGGTGATCGCGTGCAGGTCGACGACGCAGTAGAACGCGTCGTGGTCGACCTGCAGCGCCACCCACTGGCGAAGCGCGCCGAGGTAGTTGCCCAGGTGGAACGAGTCCGCGGTCGGCTGGATGCCGGACAGCACGCGCGGCCGGGCGTCGGCGGAGGTGGCCGGCGCGGCGGCGGGGAGGGGCGAGGTGGACGCGGAGGGGGTCGCTGACACGGCCGTCATTGTGCCAATCTCGGCGCGCCCCCACCCGACTGGCCCGGCCGCCGCCCGCGTTTGCGGGGAAGGTCAGCCGTCGTACGGCGTGTCGGGCTGACCTTTCCCGCTATCGGCGGCGGCGCCCGGGGACTCGGTCGGGCCGGTGATCTTGACCTTGACCCGGGCGATCCGGCGGCCGTCGAGCTCGACGACGGTCAGCGTGTGCCCGTCGAAGGTCGCGGTCTCGCCCACCGTCGGGACGTGGCCGAGCTGCTGCACGATGTAGCCGGCGACCGTCTCGTAGGGTCCGTCCGGCAGGACCAGGCCGGTCTCGTCCTCGAAGTCGTCGAGGTTGAGCAGCCCGTCGACCTCCAGCTCGCCGCCGGTGAGACGAGTGGTCTCGGGCTCGTCGACGTCGTACTCGTCGCGGATGTCGCCGACCAGCTCCTCGACCAGGTCCTCGAGCGTGATGATGCCCGCCGTCCCGCCGTACTCGTCGGCCACGATCGCGACGTGTGCGCCCTCGCGGCGCATGTCGGACAGTGCCGAGAGCAGCTGACGCGTCGAGGGCAGCAGGAGCACGTCGCGCGCGATCTCACGCACCCGGACCGAGCGGCCGGACAGGTCGGGCTTGAGCAGGTCGCGCACGTGCACGAAGCCGATCACGTCGTCGGAGGACTCGCCGATCACCGGGTAGCGCGAGTGCGGCCGCTGGAGGGCGAACTCGGCCGCCTTGTATGCCGGCATCGAGGCGGAGATGAAGTCGACCTCGGTGCGGGGCACCATGATCTCGCGGATCTGCCGGTCGCCGGCCTCGAACACCTCCTCCAGGATCTGCCGCTCCTCGGCCCCGAGCGTCTCCGACCCGGAGACGAGCTCGCGGATCTCGGCGTCGGTGATCTGCTCACGCTGCGCGCCGGGATCCCCGCCCACCAGCCGGACCACGACGTTGGTCGACGCCGACAGCACCCAGATGACAGGCCGGGCCAGCTTGGCGATCCGGTCGACGGTCGGCGCCACCGCCAACGAGATCGACTCGGCCCGTTGCAGCGCGAGCCGCTTGGGCGCGAGCTCGCCGACCACCAGCGACACGTACGAGATGAACAGCGTGATGAGGACCAGCGCGCTCGCGTCGGCGACACCGGGTGAGAGCCCGAGGTCCTCGAGCTTCGGTGACAGCCGACCGGCGAGGGTGGCGCCACCGAACGCGGCGGACAGGAAGCCGGAGAGTGTGACGCCGACCTGGACGGCGGCCAGGAACCGGTTCGGGTCACCGTTGAGCTTGGCGACGATCTCGCCGCGACGTCCCCGTCCCTGGAGCGCCTTGGCCTGGCTGTCCCGCAGCGAGACGAGCGCCATCTCGGCCACCACGAAGAAGCTGCCGACCAGGATGAAGACCATCACCAGGGCGATGTCTCGCAACGTGCCGCTCACGAGTGCTCCTCAGCCCCTCGCTCGGGTCTGTGGCGCTCAACCGGCCAGCTGTGTGAGGACTCGTCCATCAGATGAACTAGCGTACGGGTCCGCGACCCGGGATGCGACGAGGTGCCGCCTTGCAGGCGAAATGTGCTTGATGGTGCAGGCGTCGCTGGGCAGGGTGGGCGCATGCGGTTCCCGGAAGACGTTCCCACCCTCACCAGCGGCGACGTGACCCTGCGAGCGCACCGTCTCGAGGACCTCGACGCGCTCGTCGAGCAGTGCACCGATCCGGTGTCGGTGCGCTGGACATCGGTGCCGCTGGGCTACACGCCCGAGATGGGCCGGTCCTACCTGACCGAGTCGGTGCCTCGCGGGTGGCAGGACGACACCGAGTGGAACTTCGCGATCGAGTCCACCCATGCCGACGGCCGGCGGCGGTTCAGCGGCTCGATCTCGTTGCGCAACGAGGGCTCCCGACGCGCCGAGATCGCGTACGGCGCCCATCCCGCCGCTCGTGGCCGCGGCGCGATGACGACGGCGGTCCGACTGCTGCTCGACTGGGGCTTCGGCGAACGCGACCTCGAGACGGTCAGCTGGCTGGCCGAACGCGGCAACTTCGGGTCGCGGCGGGTCGCCTGGCGGGCCGGCTTCCGCTTCGGCGGCGTGGTGCCGCGGTGGCTCAACCACCGCGACCTCTACCCCGACGCCTGGATCGGCGCGCTGCACCGCGACGACCCGCGCGAGCCGCAGACCACCTGGTACGACGTACCGACCCTGACCGGCGAGACGATCCGGCTTCGCCCGCAGCGCGAGGACGACGCCGACCGGATCGTCGAGGGGTGCAACGACGAGGCCACGGCGTACTGGCTGACCTTCTGCCCGCGCCCTTCACCCGGGCCGACGCCGTCGAGTACGTCATGCGCGGGTTCGAGGCAGCCGCGGACGGCGATGTTCCTCCAGTGGGCCGTCGCCGATGTCGACACCGACCAGCTCCTCGGCGTCGTGGGTCTGCCCCGGATCAAGCGCGGGTCGGCAGAAGTGGGCTACTGGACGCATCCGGACGCGCGCGGCCGTGGCGTGATGACCGAGGCGGTCCGCGTCCTCGTGCGGCACGCCTTCAGCGCTGCGGATGGCGGAGGGCTCGGCCTGAGAAGGTTGTTCATCAAGGTGGCGGCGGACAACGTCGCATCCCAGCGCGTCGGCGTGACGAACGGCTTCACGTACTACGGCTCCGAACGCAGGTCCGAGGTGCTGAGGGACGGCAGCCCCTCGGACATGGCGCTGTACGACCTGCTGGCCGAGGAGTGGAAGGGGTGAGGATGCGCTTCCCCGACGACGTCCCCGTGCTCACCGACGGCACCGTGACGCTGCGCGCACACGTCGCGGACGACCTCGAGGGCATCTGGGAGCAGTGCAAGGACCCGGCCACCCAGCAGTTCACCGGCGTGCCTGTTCCGTACAGCCGCGACGACGCCCGCCGCTTCGTCGAGACCCGTGGTCAGGCGTGGGAGGACGCCGACGCCTGGAGCTTCGCGATCGAGTCGCCCTGGGGCACCGAGGTGAGCGGGTTCAGCGGGTCGATCGACCTCCACCACCGCGGCTCCGGCGTGGCCGACATCGGCTTCGGCGCCCACCCGGATGCCCGCGGGCACGGCGTGGTCTCGCGCGCCGTCACGCTGATCGCCGACTGGGCCTTTGCCGAGCAGGACCTCCGCACGATCGTCTGGCGTGCCTACGAAGGCAACACCGCCTCCCGCCGGGTCGCGTGGAAGACGGGGTTCACGTTCGAGGGCTCCACGCGCGGGACGATCCCGCAACGCCAGACCGTCCGTGACGGGTGGACCGCGACCTTGTTGTCGACCGACACCCGCGAGCCGAAGACTCGTTGGCTCGACCCGGTGACGATCGAGAACGACCGGGTCCGGCTGCGTGAGCTCCGCCTCGGCGACGAGCGGCGCTACCTGGAGACCAACAACGACCCGGAGACCCTGCAGTGGCTCGGCACCATCCCGTTCCCGCGCGACGGCGACCACTTCCGGCGTCACCTGGCCCGGCGAGCGGCGTCGTTCTCCAGCGGCGACGTGGTCGAGTGGGCGGTCGCCGACCCCGAGGAGGACGCCTACGTCGGCACGGTGACGTTGTTCGGCCTCAACGGCCTCGACTACCAGTCGGCCGAGGTCGGCTACCGCACGCATCCTGACTGCCGGGGCAAAGGCCTGCTCAAGGCGGCACTGATGCTGGCGCTCGACCACGCGTTCGCCCACGAGGAGGACGGTGGCCTCGGCCTCACGCGCATCTCACTCAACGCCGGCGTCGGCAACGAAGGCTCCCAGGCCGTCGCCCTGGCGCTGGGCTTCACCGAGACCGGCCGCGATCGACTCTGCTACGACCTGTACGACGGCTCGATCGTCGACCTGGTGCGCTTCGACCTGCTGAAGCGCGAGATGGACGGTCGCCAGCGGCGAAGCCGCGGGGACCGGCTCACGTGCCACCCTGGCTCGGATCACGCGTCCAGGACGGCGTCAGCCCGTCGTACGACGGGAGGCTGGTCGGACCACGGGAAGTTGATCCAGAGATCCGTACGACGCCAGACGTAGTCGCACTCCACCAGCGACCGGCTCTTCTCGTAGATCACCGCGGTGCGCACCTCGCCGACCTTGCCCGCGCAGAACTGCTGGACGCTGCGCAGGGTGTGGCCGGTGTCGGCCACGTCGTCGGCGATCAGGATCCGGGCGTCGCCCAGGTCGACGAAGTCAGGGGCCGGCGGGAGGATCCGGGGAACCTCGAGGCGCTCGTCGACGCCGGTGTAGAACTCGACGTTCATCGTGTAGGTGTTCTTGATGCCGAGCGCGTAGCCGAGGGCGCCGCCGATGAGCAGGCCGCCGCGGGCGATCGACAAGATCATGTCCGGCTCGTAGTCGTCGGCGACCTGTTGCGCGAGCTCGCGGCTCGCCGTCCCGAAGAGCTCCCAGGTCAAGATCTCGCGCGGCTCGCTCATCGGCACCACCCTATGCTGCGTCGGGATGACACAGACCGCGTACACCTGGGCCGCTCCCGGTCGGGTCAACCTGATCGGTGAGCACGTCGACTACAACGACGGGCTCTGCCTGCCCTTCGCCCTCCCCCACGTCACCACCGCTCGGGTCGACCGGCGCGAAGGGTCGGAGGTCGAGGTGCGGTCGGCCGGACGGACCGAGACCTTCGCCGTCGACTGCGCGCCGGGCGAGGTCGAGGGCTGGGCGGCGTACGTCGCCGGGGTCGTCTGGGCGCTGCGCCAGGAAGGGCTCGACGTACCCGGTCTGACGATCGAGGTGAGCAGTGACGTCCCGGTCGGCGCCGGGCTCTCGTCGTCGGCTGCACTGGAGTGTGCCGTCGCCGGAGCCGTCGTGGACGCCTCGGGAGCCGGGGAGCTGGACCCGATCACGCTCGCGACGGTGGCGCGACGCGCGGAGAACGACTTCGTCGGCGTGCCCACGGGGCCGATGGACCAGCTGGCGTCGGTGCTCGGCGAGGCCGGCGCGGCCGTGCTGATCGACTGCCGGGACCTGTCGGCGCGGACCGTGCCGCTGGACGTGCAGGCGTCCGGGCTCGAGCTGCTCGTGATCAACACGATGGCCGACCACGAGCTCGTCGGTGGCGAGTACGCCGAGCGGCGCCGACAGTGCGACCAGGCGCGTGACCTGCTCGGGCTCGCGTCGATGCGAGACGCGACGGAGTCCGACCTCGAGCGGATCGACGACCCGCTCATCCGCCGCCGCGCTCAGCACGTCGTCACCGAGATCGCCCGGGTCGAGGACGTCGTCGGCATCCTCGACGCCGGCCGGGTGGCTGACATCGGCGGGTTCCTGACCGCCTCGCACCTGTCGCTGCGTGACGACTTCGAGGTGTCGTGCGCGGAGCTCGACGTGGCTGTCGACGAGGCGCTGGCGGCGGGAGCCCTGGGCGCCCGGATGACGGGTGGCGGCTTCGGCGGCTGTGCGATCGCGCTGACCCGCCGTGACGACGTGGCCGCGGTGGAGGACCGGGTGCGAGCGGCGTACGCCGAGCAGGGCTGGACTGCCCCGACGATCTTCGCCGCCGAGCCCTCCCCCGGAGCTCACCGCCTCTAGCTCAGCTACCACGAGGTGGGGCGGGGGCGGCCTTCCTCGTAGCCGGCGGCGCTCTGCACGCCGATCACCGCGCGGTCGTGGAACTCAGCGATGCTCGACGCACCGGCGTAGGTGAACGCACTGCGGACGCCGGCGACGATCGTGTCCACCAGGTCCTCGACGCCGGGACGCGCCGGGTCGAGATACATCCGCGACGACGAGATGCCTTCCTCGAACAGCCCTGAGCGAGCCCGGTCGAACGCGGACTGCTCGCGGGTGCGCTGGCGCACCGCACGCGCCGACGCCATCCCGAAGCTCACCTTGTAGAGCCGGCCGTCCGCGTCGCGGGCCAGGTCACCGGCGCTCTCGTACGTGCCCGCGAACCACGAGCCGACCATCACGCTCGACCCGCCGGCGGCCAGCGCGAGCGCCACGTCGCGGGGATACTTCACGCCGCCGTCGGCCCAGACCGAGGCGCCGGAGTCAGCGGCGGCCGCCGAGCACTCGAGCACGGCCGAGAACTGCGGCCGCCCCACACCGGTCATCATCCGCGTCGTGCACATCGCACCTGGACCGACCCCGACCTTCACGATGTCGGCACCGGCCTTGACGAGCTCGCTGGTGCCACCGGCCGAGACGACGTTGCCGGCGACGAGTGGGATGCGACGGCCGGCCTGGTCGGCATGCCGGTCGCGTGCCGCTGCGACGAGCGGGAGGACCTCGAGCATCTTCTCCTGGTGACCGTGTGCGGTGTCGACGACGAGGACGTCGATCCCGTGGCCGAGCAGCGCTGCCGCGCGACGCTCGACGTCACCGTTGATCCCGACCGCTGCGCCGATCATCAGCCGTCCGGCCGGGTCGGTCGCGGGCGTGTAGATGGTCGAGCGCAGGATGCCCTTGCGGGTCAGCACCCCGACGATCTGGTCACCGTCGAGGACCGGAGCGACGTCGATGTGGTGACCGGCCAGCACGTCGTACGCCGCCTTGACGTCGACGTCGTGCGGCAACGTCAGCAGGTCGGTCGTCATCACGTCGGCGACGCTGGTGAACCGGTCGACCTCCTGACAGTCCCGCTCCGTGACGATGCCGACCGGGCGGCCGTCGTCGACCACGACGGCGGCGCCGTGCGCGCGCTTGCCGAGCAACGACAAGACCTCGGCGACGACCGCGTCCGGCGCAACCCGGATCGGCGTCTCGACGACCGGGTGGCGCTCCTTCACCCACTGCACCGCCGCGCCGGCGATGTCGATCGGGATGTCCTGCGGGAGCACCGCGAGGCCGCCGCGGCGCGCGATGGTCTCCGCCATCCGACGCCCGGCGATCGCCGTCATGTTGGCGACGACGAGCGGGATCGTGGTGCCGACACCATCCGGCGTCGTCAGGTCGACGTCCATCCGCGAGGTCACCGCCGAGCGCGACGGGACCATGAAGACGTCGGAGTACGTCAGGTCGTACGCCGGCGGGGTGTCACCGAGGAACTTCACCCCACGAGCGTAGTGCGCCCTTGAGGATCAGCCCACGGCCTTCTGGAGGTTGTCGTCGAGCGCGGCGAGGAACTCCTCGGTGGTGAGGAACTCCTGGTCCGGGCCGACCAGCAGAGCCAGGTCCTTGGTCATCTTGCCCTCCTCGACGGTCTCGACGCAGACCCGCTCGAGCGTCTCGGCGAAGCCGGTGACCTCGGGCGTGCCGTCGAGCTTGCCCCGGTGCTTCAGGCCACCGGTCCAGGCGAAGATCGAGGCGATCGGGTTGGTCGAGGTCGGCTTGCCCTGCTGGTGCTGGCGGAAGTGCCGCGTCACGGTGCCGTGCGCAGCCTCGGCCTCGACGGTCTTGCCGTCCGGGGTCATCAGCACCGAGGTCATCAGGCCGAGCGACCCGAAGCCTTGCGCAACCGTGTCGGACTGCACGTCGCCGTCGTAGTTCTTGCACGCCCAGACGTAGCCGCCCTCCCACTTCATCGCGGCGGCGACCATGTCGTCGATGAGGCGGTGCTCGTAGGTCAGCCCCTTGGCGTCGAAGTCGGCCTTGAACTCCGCCTCGAAGATCCGGGCGAAGATGTCCTTGAACGCACCGTCGTACGCCTTGAGGATCGTGTTCTTCGTGGACATGTAGACGGGGTACTCGCGCTGCAGGCCGTAGGAGAGCGACGCTCGCGCGAAGTCCTCGATCGACTTCGTGAAGTTGTACATGCCCATCGCGACGCCGCCGCCGTCCGGGTAGTTGGCGACCACGTGCTGGATCGGCTCGCCGCCGTTGGACGGGGTGAAGGTGATGGTGAGCTCACCGGGGCCGTCGACCTTGAAGTTGGTGGCCTTGTACTGGTCGCCGTGCGCGTGACGGCCGATGATGATCGGCTTCGTCCAGCCCGGGACCAGCCGCGGGATGTTGCTGATGATGATCGGCTCGCGGAAGACCACGCCACCGAGGATGTTGCGGATCGTGCCGTTCGGCGACAGCCACATCTGCTTGAGGCCGAACTCCTCGACGCGTGCCTCGTCGGGCGTGATCGTGGCGCACTTGACGCCGACGCCGTGCTCCTTGATCGCGTTGGCGGCCTCGACCGTGATCTGGTCCTCGGTCTTGTCGCGGCTCTCGATCCCGAGGTCGTAGTACTTGAGGTCGACGTCGAGATACGGGTGGATCAGGCGCTCCTTGATGAACTGCCAGATGATCCGCGTCATCTCGTCGCCGTCGAGCTCGACGACGGGGTTGGTCACCTTGATCTTGGCCATGCGCTGCGGGCTCCTTCGGCGAGATTGCTTGACATCAAGATAACAGGTTGCTTGACGTCAAGATATCTCGGCCACGTCGCTCCTCGACGGCCGGTCGCCACGCTCGTCCAGCGCGTACGACGGTCGCCTGCTCGATCGTCATCGCGGCGCCCTCCTCACGGGCGGTGCGGCGCCTCGGCAGCGGACAGGTGAGCGTCGCACTCCGCGGCCCACCGTTCGACATGCGATCAGGTCGACCGGTGCCGCGGGGACGTCCAGCACCGCACGAGCCTGGGTGGCCGCCGCAGCGATCCGTGCGCCGGCCACCCACTGACCGCGGGTCGCCGCGAGGCCGGCGACGGCCTCCAGCATCCCGATCAGGCAGGTCGACGTCGGCCGAGCTCGTCGTACGCCGTCAGGCAGCTCGTGCAGCAGCGGCTCCGCCTCGTCCGGCTCCATGGCCAGCAGGTGGGCGACTGCGAGGTTCAGCGTCGTGCAGGTGGCGCCCCAGAGATCCTTGGCGGCCCGGTCCCGTGCCAGGTTCTCGGTGAAGATCTGCTTCGCGTGCTCGTGGTCGCCGCGGTCGACGTAGATGACGCCGAGGTTGTTCAGCGACGAGGCCAGCGCCGCGTCCTCACCGCGCTCCCGGCGGATCCGGACGGCCGCCAGCAGCATCTCCTCGGCCTGGTCGACGTCACCTAGCGACCGAGCTCACCACCGCCAGGCTGTTCAGGCAGGACGCCACGCGGGAGTCGTTCCCGGAACGCTCGTAGAGCTCCTTGGCCTGTCCGAGCAGGCCGCGCGGCTCGTGTCGTACTGCTGCTGCTGCTCCGCCAGCACGCCGAGCCAACGCCGCGCGTCCGCCTCCGACCTCGACCGGCGGGTCCACCACCGCCTCGCAGAGCCCGCTCCAGCCACGTGGAACCTTCCGCAGCCTGGGTGTTCTGGTACCAGTACGCCCCCATGATCGAGGCGAGCAGCAACCCGTGCTCCGCGGACTCGGCGTCATCGGGCTCGTCGCGAAGCAACCAGCCCAATGCTGCCCGGATGTTGTCCTCGTCGCGCCCGGTCGGGCGGTAGTCGGTGCTCCCCTTCGAGGGCCGCACGTCGAACGTCGAGCGTCGACCTCGAGGTAATGCCGCGCGTGCCGCTGCCTGACGCTCACGCGCATGGTCGTGCATCGCTCCAGGAGCAGCTCCTCGGCGTACTCGCGCAACGTCTCGAGCATGGTGAACCGCGGCTGACTCGTCGTCGTCCTCGCGCATCCGGACCAGGCTGTGGTCGACCAGCGCCGTCAACGAGTCCGAACACGTCGGATCGACCTCCGCAGACCGCCTCGACGGCGTCCAGCCGCGCGCCGCCGCGGAACACCGCCAGGTCACGGAAGTGCTCGTCTGCTCCTCCGGCGACAACAGGTCGTAGCTCCAGGCGATCGTCGACCGCAGGCTGCGATGCCGCTCGGGCAGGTCGCGCGAGTCGCCGGTGAGCAGGCGCGAGGCGGTCACCCAGCCGGTGCCACGAGCGCCTCCGGCGACAGCAGCCGGGTCCGGGCCGCCGCCAGCTCGATCGCCAGCGGCAGCCCGTCGAGCATCCGGCACAGCTTCGGCGACCGCGGCTGCGTTGTCGCTCGGTCAGCGCGAAGTCCGGCCGGGCCAGCCGGGCCCGTTCCTCGAAGAGCAGGGCAGCCGCAGACGCTTGTACGGCGTCCAAGCGTGGAGCCGCGCGGCAGTCCCCAACGGCGGCGAGCGGGTACTCCTGCTCGCCCTCGAGCCAGAGCAGCCGGCCGGCTCGTCACCAGCACGTGCAGGCGGGGGCACGCCGCTGGAGCCGAGTCAGCAGCTGCGCGCCGTCGACGACGTGCTCGAAGTTGTCCAGCACGAGGAGGAGCCGCCGGTCGACGATGTGTGCCGCCACGCGCTCGACGGCGTCTGGCCGCCTGCGACCTCCACGAGCAACCCGAGCTCGTGCGCGATCGGCGGCGACGATGCGCTGGCTGTCGCGCACCTTCGTCAGGTCCACGAAGAAGACGCCGTGCGCGAACCTCTCGAGCAGCTCCGTGAGCCGTCGCCACCGCCAGCCGGGTCTTTCCCGGTGCCGCCCGCGCCCGGTGATCGGTGACGAGGCGCCGTGCCGGACTCGGTCAGCAGGCTCGACAGCTCGGCCACCTCGCGGCCGCGCCGACGAGGGCTCGCATCCGGTGCGGCAGGTTCGTCGGTGGCTGGAGCGACCGGATCGGCGGAAACCGCCCGGGGACTCCGTCGACGTCGAGCTGCCAGAGGCGTTCGGGCTCGGGCAGGTCCTTGAGGCGATGCTCGCCGAGGTCGGTGAACGACGAGGTCGGTCGGAGGCCTCGTCGCCGACCTCGTCGTGCAGCCGCGCCGAGACCGAGGTCCTGTCCGCCGTGCGCCGCGCTGCGATGCGCGCGGCTCGGTGGACGTCGATGTCCGACGTAGTGGCCGTCCACGAGCAACGGCTCCCCGACGTGCAGTCCCATCCGGACCCGGATGCGCTGGTCGCTCTCCGGCCACGGATGCCTCGAGTCAGCCGGCGTTGCGCGTCGGCGGCGGCCTCGATCGCGGCGTCGCGGGGACGGGAAGGCGTAGAAGAAGGCATCGCCCTGGGTGTCGACCTCGCTGCCGCCGTACGCCGCGAAGCTGGACCGCAGCAGCCGACGGTGCGTGCCGAGCAGGTCGGCGTAGCTGTCGCCGACCTGCTGCAGCAGCTTGGTCGAGCCCTCGATGTCGGTGAAGACGAACGTGACGACACCCTCGGGTAGGCCCTCCGCCGCACGGGCGCCGCTGCCCCGGTGCGATTGGTCACCCATGTCCACCCCAACGTCCCTGCACCCCCGGCACTCTCAGCATGGCAGGTGCAGGAGCGCCGCGCGGGCCGCTTCGGTCATCAGCGTCAGTGCCCGACCACCCTCGACCACGATGCAGGCGCGCGGTTGCTAGCGTCAGGATCGTCATCTGCCTCTGCACCCCATGCGTCAGCAACCAGGAGCCTCTCGTGAGCAGCACTCCCGTCAAGGTCGCCGTCACCGGCGCAGCCGGCAACATCGGCTACAGCCTCCTCTTCCGGATCGCGAGCGGCTCCCTGCTCGGCGCGGACACCCCGGTCGAGCTTCGGCTCCTGGAGATCACGCCGGCCCTCAAGGCGCTCGAGGGCGTGGTCATGGAGCTCGACGACTGCGCGTTCCCCAACCTGGCCGGCGTCCAGATCGGCGACGACGCCGACCAGGTCTTCGACGGCGTCAACCTTGCGCTGCTCGTCGGTGCGCGTCCGCGGACCGCCGGCATGGAGCGCGGCGACCTGCTCGAGGCCAACGGCGGCATCTTCGGTCCCCAGGGCAAGGCGCTCAACGACCATGCAGCCGACGACGTCCGCGTGCTCGTCACCGGCAACCCGGCCAACACCAACGCGCTGATCGCGATGAGCAACGCCCCGGACATCCCCGACGAGCGGTTCTCGGCACTGACCCGTCTCGACCACAACCGCGCGCTCGCGCAGCTGGCCGCCAAGGCCGGCGTGACCGTCAACGACCTCGCCAAGATGACCATCTGGGGCAACCACTCCGCGACGCAGTACCCCGACATCTTCCACGCCGAGATCAACGGCAAGAACGCCGCCGAGGCCGTCAACGACCAGGCCTGGCTGGAGAACGACTTCATCCCGACCGTGCAGAAGCGCGGCGCGGCCATCATCGAGGCCCGCGGCGCCTCGAGCGCGGCGAGTGCCGCCAGCGCCACCGTCGACGCAGCCCGCGACTGGCTGCTGGGGACGCCGGACGGCGACTGGGCCTCGATGGCGGTGAAGTCCGACGGCTCGTACGACGTGCCCGCGGGGCTCATCTCGTCCTTCCCCGTCACCACGCGCGGCGGCGCGTGGGAGATCGTGCAGGGACTCGACATCGACGACTTCTCCCGCTCACGGATCGACGCCAGCGCAGCGGAGCTCGCCGAGGAGCGTGACGCCGTCACCCAGCTGGGGCTGATCTGAGACGGTTCGGCACGGCGTTGTGACGGAGAGGCGCTGGTCCGTCACGGAATTGACCCTTTATCCCCCTTCGAATCTCGCGTAAACGTAGGGAGATGGCAGGCCGAGACAAGGCCCCTGCAACAGCCAACCGCGGCGTCGGTACCCCCGTGCCCGACGCCGCGGTTGTGCTGTCTCCCCGCAACGACGCGCTGCCGCCCTAGTAGCCCCGGCGGATCGTCAACGGGAGCCGGCTCTCACCTGCCCGTGGACGCGAGTCACCCGCTCCAGGCGGAGCACCGCCTGCTGCTCACTGCTGTGTTCGCGTCGCTGCTCGTGCTTCATCGTCGTACCCCGTGTCTTGAGCACCGTCGTCGACGACGGTGGCCTCGGTCTGCTCCTGCTGTCCTGGTCGCGCCGGCGCTCCGCGAGGCGCGCCACCTTCGTCTCGCAGCGGTCGAGCCACCGCACCTCCGCCTCGGCGGAGAAGATCATCGACTCGAGCACCAGCAACCACGCCGCGTCGGTGTCCTCGTCGGCATGGGTCTTGAGCCGGGTGAGCTCCTGGAGCGCCCGCAACGTGGAGCTGCGCTGGGTCTGCACCACCTGCGCGACCTCGACCCCCGGCGTCGTCACGGCCATGGCCAGCTTGATCGCGAGCTCGTCGCGCGGACGCTCCCTCACCGACACCGGAGTGCTGAACCAGGTCATCACCTCGACGCGACCGGTGTCGGTCACGGCGTACACCCGGCGGCCCTCCGTGTCCGGGTCACCTTCGGCCCGGACCAGGCCGTCCCGCTCGAGCCGGGTCAACGTCGTGTAGACCTGCCCGACGTTGAGCGGCCAGGTCGCGCCGGTGGAGGACTCGAACTCCGCGCGGAGCTGGTAGCCGTACATCGGGCCCCGCTCCAGCAAGGCCAGCAGGCCGTGTTTGATCGACATAGATACGCAGTATGCATACCGCGTAGGCGGATGTCCATACCCGGTATGCATCTCGGCGTGTCGTGGCCTCGGTGCTGACGCCGGACGATGGTCCCCGGAGTCGCTTGACAGCCTCCCTGCAACCCGTGACGATGGAGGCTGATGTTCCAGATAGCGCGGCGACGTTGCGTAGTGCGCAACTCACGGCTCGATCACGCACCCGCGTCCGTCGCCGCGACCTCCTGACCGCAGAGAGACCGCCTCATGGCCACCGTTCCCGCCACCGCCCGTGTCGTCGTCATCGGAGCCGGCATCGTCGGCAACAGCCTCGTCGCCCATCTCGCCCGCCTCGGGTGGACCGACATCGTCCAGATCGACAAGGGCCCGCTGCCCAACCCGGGTGGCTCGACCGGACACGCGTCGAACTTCATCTTCCCCGTCGACCACTCCCGCGAGATCACCGACCTGACCCTGGACTCGGTCCGCCAGTACCAGGAGATGGGCGTCTTCACCCAGTCCGGCGGGTTCGAGGTCGCGCGCACCGAGGAGCGGATGGAGGAGCTGCGGCGCCGGATGTCCAGCGCCAAGGCGTGGGGCATCGAGGCCGAGCTGGTCAGCCCGGAGTTCGTGGCCGAGAAGGTCCCCTTCCTCGACCCCACCCAGATCGTCGGCGCCTTCTGGACGCCGTCGGTCGGCGTCGTCGACTCGCTGCGCGCCGGCACGATCATGCGCGAGGAGGCCTTGGCGTCCGGCGTGCTCACCGTCGTCCCGACGGTCGAGGTCACCGGCCTCGACGTCGAGGACGGCCGGATCAAGCGCGTCCGCACCGACGGTGGTGACATCGAGGCCGAGACGGTCGTCATCGCCTGCGGCGTCTGGAGCCCCAAGATCGGCGACATGGCGGGCATCAGCATCCCGCTCACCCCGGCCGTGCACCAGATGATCAGCGTCGGCCCCTGCCCGCAGCTCGCGGACAAGGAAGGCGAGATCTCGTTCCCGATCGTTCGCGACATGGACACCTTCTGCTACGAGCGCCAGCACGGCGCCGACATGGAGGTCGGGTCGTACGCCCACCGCGCGATCCTGCACGAGCCCGAGGAGATCCCGTCGATCGACCAGGCGAAGCTGTCGCCGACCGAGATGCCGTTCACGAGCGACGACTTCGATCCGCAGCTCGAGCAGGCCTACGAGCTGATGCCCGATCTGCTGGGCGCCGAGGGCGCTGAGATCCGCTACGCCATCAACGGCCTGCTCTCGCTGACCTGCGACGGCAACCCGATCCTCGGCGAGAGCCCCGTCACCGGGCTGTGGACCGCTGCTGCGGTGTGGATCAAGGAAGGCCCCGGCGTCGGCCGCGCCGTCGCGGAGTGGATGACCCACGGCTACTCCGAGATCGACGTCCACCACAGCGACATCTCCCGCTTCTACCCGCACCAGATGCGCCGCGAGCACACCCGGCTGCGCACGACCGAGTCGTTCATCAAGACCTACGGCATCGTCCACCCCGCCGAGCAGTACGAGTCCGACCGTGACCAGCGGCTCTCGCCGATGCACGACTCGCAGACCAAGCTCGGCGCCCGGTTCTTCGAGGCCGTCGGCTGGGAGCGGCCGCAGTGGTACGAGTCCAACTCCGGTCTGCTCGACGTCTACGGCGACGCGGTGATGCCGCGCGAGAACGAGTGGGACTCGCGCTGGTGGAGCCCGATCGTCAACGCCGAGCACCTGCGGATGCGCGAGGCCGCCGGCGTGATCGACCTGACGGCGTTCTGCATCTTCGACATCACCGGCCCGGGCGCGCTCGACTCCGTGCAGCAGACCTGCGTGTCCCAGTGCGACGTCGCGGTGGGCAAGGTCATCTACACACCCGTGCTGGACCACCGCGGCGGCTTCCGGTCCGACCTCACCGTGATGCGTCTCGGCGAGGACCACTTCCGGGTCGTCACCGGCGGAGCGCACGGCATGGCCGACAAGAAGTGGTTCGCCGACCACCTGGCCGACGGCGCCGAGCTGGAAGACCTCACCGACGAGATCTCGACGATCGGGCTGTGGGGGCCGCGAGCCCGCGACATCCTCTCGTCGCTGACGTCAGAGGACGTCTCGCACGAGGGCTTCGGCTTCCTGAGCTGCCGCGAGATCCCGGTGAGCGTCGGCGACGGCGCGTCGGTCACGGTGCTGGCATCGCGGATCTCCTACGTCGGCGAGCTCGGCTGGGAGCTCTACGTACCGATGGCGGACGCGGCAGCGCTCTGGGAGGCCCTGCTCGACGCCGGCGCTCCGCACGGGGCGGTCCCGGTCGGGATCGGCGTCTACGGCACGACCGGACGGATCGAGAAGGGCTACCGCGCCTTCGGTTTCGAGCTCGACGGCGAGCGCACCATCGTCGAGGCGGGCATGCAACGCCCGAAGGTCAAGGCGGCGGAGTTCGTCGGCAAGCAGGCCTACCTGGCGCAGCGTGACGCAGACCCGGCCACGGTGCTGTGCACGATGACCGTCGACGACCACACCTCCGCGAGTGGCACGAAGCGCTACATGCTCGGTGGTGAGCCGGTTCTGACCCGTGACGGCAGCGTCCTCACCGACGGGCACGGCCACCACCCCTACGTCACCACGGCAGGGTCGGCACCGAGCCTGGGCAAGCACGTGCTGCTCGCGTTCCTGCCCTCCGACCAGGCCACCCTGGGCAACCAGCTCGCCGTGTCGTACATGGAGGAGCTGTACCCCGTCACGGTGGTCTCTGTGGACGCGACGTCACCGTTCGACCCCACCAATGACCGGATCAAGGGATAGGCAGAAGGAACACATGGCCAACGTCCTCGTCTGCATCAAGCGGGTGCCGGAGACCTCCGGCGAGATCCTGCTCACCGACGACGCGATGGGCATCGACGCCCGCCACGTCGGCTACACGCTGAGCGCGCACGACGAGTGCGCGGTCGAGCTCGCCACCCAGATCGCCAAGGCGACCGACGGTGACGCCACGGTGCTCTCGCTCGGGTCGGAGGACTCGGTCGAGCAGATCCGTGACGCGCTGGCGGTCGGCTGCACCGCGGCGATCCACATCGAGGCCGACGGCACGACGTACGGCCCGTCCGACGTCGCGGCGGCGATCGCCGAGGTGGTGCGCGGCCGCGAGGCCGAAGGCACGACGTACGACCTGGTGCTGGTCGGCAACGATGCTGCCGACACCGGCGACTTCCAGGTCGGCGTCCGGCTCGCCTACGCGCTCGGACGACCGGTCCTGACCGGGATCAACACCGTCGAGATCGCGGCCGACGGCCGCGCGATCGCCAAGGGCAAGGGGCCTGAGGGCACCGAGGTGTTCGAGCTGCCGTTGCCCGCCGTCATCGCCGTGTCCGAGGGCGGCGTCGAGCCGCGCTACCCGACCATCCCCGGCCGGATGAAGGCGAAGCGGACGACGATCGACGCGATCCCCTCCCCCGTGCAGGCCGCGGGGACGGGACGGGTCCGGCTGGAGCTTCCACCGGCACAACCCAGCGTCGTCGAGATCCTCGGCACCGGGCCGGAGGCCGCGCCCGCCGTGGTCGATCTGCTCTACCGACTGGGGGTGGTGGCGAAGTGACCGGCCCGCTGCTCGTCCTCGTCGAGACCGACTCGCAGGAGGCGACCGAGACGTCGCTC
Source organism: uncultured Actinomycetota bacterium (assembly GCA_963737725.1). Classification (GTDB taxonomy): domain Bacteria; phylum Actinomycetota; class Actinomycetes; order Propionibacteriales; family Nocardioidaceae; genus JANLYC01. The sequence continues at coordinate 1,014,012 of CAVTTO010000007.1, read as the reverse complement.
GAGACCCTGACGTTCGCACGCGACCTGGCCGGCCGGCTCGGCGAGGTCCCCGTGCACGCCGTGCTCGTCGGACAGCTCGACGCTGCCGTGCGCGCCACCGCACTCGCCCAGCTGGGCAACCAAGGCGTCGCCGTCGTCCACCACGCGGAGCACGACGACCTGTCGGCGTACTCCGCGGCGGCCTGGGCCAGCGCGGTCGCCGGCGCGGCTGCCGCGTCGTCGGCCGAGGTGCTGCTGGCCGCCGGCACACCGCGGGGCAGCGAGGTCCTGGCACACGTCGCGACCCGGCTCAGCACGCCGATGGCCGCTCAGGTCGTCGCCGTCGCCGACGCCACCGCGGGCGAGCCGCTCGTCGTGTCGCGTCAGGTGATGGGTGGCTCGGTCCACGAGCTCATGCGGCTCGACGCGACCCCGGCCGTGCTGACCGTGGCCGGACACGCGGTCGAGCCGACCTCCGCGTCGGCACCGACCGAGCCCGAGGTCCGCGGTTTCACTCCCGAGCTGCAGCCGGCCGACCTGGTCGGCCGCGTGGTCCGCGTCGAGGAGTCCGAGGCCGATGACACGGCTGCGCTGACGTCAGCGCGCGTCGTGGTCGGAGCGGGTCGCGGTGCCGGGAGTGCCAACGGGTTCGACGACCTGCTGGAGCTCACCGGGCTGCTCGGTGGCCACCTGGGCGTGTCCCGCGTGGTGACCAGCCTCGGCTGGCGCCCGCACGCGGAGCAGGTCGGCCAGACCGGCAGCCGGATCTCCCCCGACATCTACATCGCCTGCGGCATCAGTGGCGCCATCCAGCACTGGGCCGGCTGCTCGAGCGCGAAGACCATCCTGGCGATCAACACCGACGAGGACGCCCCGATGGTGACCAAGGCGCACTACGCGGTGATCGGTGACCTGCACGAGATCGTCCCGGCGGTCAACGAGGAGCTGCGCCGTCGTACGGCGTGACCGACTGACCCGGCCGTCACGTGCGAGGGCCCGCGACCTGATGGTCGCGGGCCCTCGTGCTACGGGTGTCGTGGTGGACGACTCCTGGTCTAGTTGCCGAGCCAGGCGTCAACCTTGTCCTGGTTGTCCTCGATCCACTTGTCGGCCGCGTCCTCCGGGTCCATCTTGTCCTCGGCGATGTACTTGGCGACCAGGTTCTGGTCGTCGTTGGTCCACTGGAAGTTCTTGACCAGGTCAACCGCCGGGCTGCCGGACTCGGACCAGTCGGTCGAGATGATCTTGTCCAGCGGGTAGGGCGGGTAGTCGGTCGCCACGTCGGGACCCTCCACCGGGTCGCCCTTCTCCCACTTCGGCAGGTCGACGTGGACGAGCGGGACCTCGGACAGGAACCACTGCGGCTCGTAGAAGTAGCCGATGTAGGGAGTCTGGTTCTCCTCCGCCTTGCGGAAGCCCTCGATCAGTGCGGCTTCGCTACCGGTGTAGACCACCTCGTAGTTGAGGTCGAGGTTGTTGATGATCGCCTCGTCGTTCGTCACGAAGCCGGGGTCACCGTCGTAGAACGTGCCCTTGTCGCCGGTCTCGCTGGTCTTGAACAGGTCCGAGTACTTGTTCAGGTTCTCCCAGTTCGTGATGTCGGGGTACTTCTCGGCCATCCACGGCGGTACGTACCAGCCGATGATGCCGTCGTTGCCGGTCAGGCCGGCGTTCGTGGCGCTGCCGTCGCCGCCCTTGTCCTTGATGTACTTCGACTGCAGCTCCGGGTGACCCCAGTTCTCGATCACGACGTCGACCTCGCCGGTGCCGAAGCCCTTCCACGACACCTGCTCGTCGAGCCGCTTGTACTCCACGTCGCAGCCGAGCTGGTCCGCGGCGACCTGCCCGACGACGTAGGCGTCGGCCTCGTAGCCGACCCAGTTGTTGACCGCCATGTTCATCGCGCCGCAGTCCTTGCCGCCGGCAGCGTCGCTGCTGGTGTCGTCGATGCTGTCGCCCCCACAGGCGCTCAGTGCCGCCGCAGCCGTCAAGGCGAGAGCACCGAGTGCTGCGTATGTCCGGGTCCTCTTCATGTGCTCCTTCTTCCTGTCCAGACTTCCGGTCTGATGGATGTTCCTGAATCCTCGTGGTGCGCGCGGTGTCCCTAAGCTCGCGCCAGTGCCGGCTCCTTGCCCCGCGCCGACTTGCTCGCGGCCGTCTTGGCCCAGTTGCCCAAGCCCTTGTTCGCAGCACCGTACGTCGTGATCCGGTCGAGCATGATGCCCAGTAACACAATCGAGATGCCCGCGGCCAGGCCACGTCCCACGTTCTCGGACTGACGGAACCCGCTGACGACGTCGAAGCCGAGCGCCCCGGCGCCGACCATGGCGCCGATGACGAGCATCGACAGCACGTAGAGCAGGCCCTGGTTGGCTCCGAGCAGCAGCGACCCGCGCGCCATCGGCACCTGCACCTTGGTGATCATCTGCCAGCGGTTCGTGCCGATCGACTCGGCCGCCTCGATCGTCGTCGGTGAGACGCCGCGGATGCCGTCGGCGACCAGCTTGATCGCTGCCGGCGCAGGCGTAGACGATCCCGGCCACGATCGCGGTGAACCGGTTCGACCCGAAGAGAATCAGGATCGGGACCAGGTAGACGAACGGGGGCATCGTCTGACCCGCGTCGAGCAGGGGCCGGATGAGGCGGTCCGCGGTCCTGCTGCGTCCGATCCAGACACCGACGACGACCGCGAGCACCATCACGACGGCGGTCGCGACGAGGACCGACGTCAGCGTGACCATCGCGTTGTACCAGAGGTCGAGGTAGTAGACGCCGCCGAGACAGACCACGGTGAACGCGAGTGCCCGCCATCCACCGACGATCGCGGCGATCGCTGCGATCGCCAGCGAACGTGACGTACCAGGGTGACTGCGAGATGAGGTCCTGCATCGGGTTGAGCAGCCAGACCGTGAACTTGTCCTGGATCGTGGTGGTCAGGTCGGAGATGTTCGTCGTCAGCCACTCGCTGAAGTCGTCGACCCAGTTGCTGATCGTCGTCCCGATGTCCCACGACTCCGGCCACTGGTTGTAGTCGAGGCGGTTGTGCGACAGGTAGATCGCGATGAGGGTGAGGACGCCACCACCGCTCAGGATGTACATCCTGAGCCGCTTTCCCTGCTTCCCCGAGCGACCAGCAGTCTCCGCCCGGATGCTGGCGGCGGTCGTGGTGCGGTCGAGCATGATCGCCATGACCACGATGCAGAGACCTGCCACGAAGGCGCCGCCGAGATCGCCGCGGATCAGGCCCTCGATGACCGGCTGGCCCAGGCCGGGGCTGTCGATGAACGCCGCGATCGTGACCATCGACAGGGCCGCCATCATCGTCTGGTTGACACCGACGATGATCGTGCGCTTGGCCATCGGCAGCTCGACGTTCCGCAGTCGCTGGAGCTTGGTCTGCCCGAGCGACGCGGTGGCCTCGAGCGTGGTCGCCGAGACGTTCCTGATCGCGTATGCGGTGATCCGGGTGACCGGCGGCAAGGCGTAGACCAAGGTGACGAGGGTGGCGCAGGCAGCCCCGATGCCGAAGAGGATCACGAACGGCAGCAGGTAGACGAACGACGGCATCGTCTGCATCAGGTCGAGGACCGGTGTGACGATCGCCGTGACCACCTTGCTTCGTGCCATCCAGATGCCGAGCGGTATCCCGATGAGGAGCGCGAACGCGACCGCCACGAAGGTGATGATCAGGGTGTCGATCGAGTCCTCCCAGAACCCGAGGAACCCGAACAGCAGGAACGAGACCGTCACGAGCGCGACACTGCGGCCGCCGGCGACGGCGTACGTGACCCACATGGCGATGGCCAGCGTGCCGACCCATCCGATCTGCGGCACCGGCCTCGGGAACTTGCCCTCCGTGAACATCTGCTGGAGCCAGGTGATCAGGCTGTTGATGCGGTCAGCTGATCCAGTGAAGGATGTTGAGGAACCAGTTGTCCTGCGCGGCGATGATCGCGTCGGCGCGATCCTGAAGCCAGTTGTGCACGTCGGTGTGTGTGGCCACCGAGATCTGGAGGGTGTCGGTGCCCTGCATGAAGTACCAGAGCACGATCCACAGCACGACCACGCCGACGAGCGCCCAGGCCTGGGCGTGGCGGCGCAACGACGCGATGAAACCGAGGTCGAAGCCGCCGATCTTGGTCGTGGTGGCGGTGGAACTCATGCCGGCACGCTCTCGGCCGAGTCTTCCTCGGCCACCACGACGCGGAGGATCGCCTCGTCGTCGACGATGCCGATCAGCTTGCCGTCCTCGACCACGCGAACGACGTGCTCGGACGCCAACGCCGCGCGAGCCGCCTGCCGGACGATCGTGTCGGGGGACATCACCGGACCCTCGGACGAGTCCGTCGGCGTGGGGTCACGCATGACGTAGCGGAGCGTCAGCACGTGCGACTTGGGCACGTCGCTGACGAAGTCGCGGACGTAGTCGTCGGCCGGGTGCGCGACGATCTCCGCAGGCGTCCCGATCTGCACGACTGCGCCGTCGCGCATGATCAGGATGCGATCGCCGAGCTTGACCGCCTCCTGGAGGTCGTGGGTGATGAACACCATGGTCTTCTGCAGGTCCTCCTGCAGTCTGATGACCTCGTCCTGCATGTCGCGGCGGATCAGCGGGTCGAGTGCCGAGAACGGCTCGTCGAACAACAACAGCGAGGGATCGTTCGCCAACGCGCGGGCCAGCCCGACGCGCTGCTGCATGCCGCCTGACAGCTGGTCGGGGTACGAGGCCTCGTAGCCCTCCAACCCGACGAGCTCGACCACCTTGCCGGCCTTCGCCCGGCGCTCGCTCTTGCCCATCCCGCGGACCTCGAGCCCGTAGGCCACGTTGTCGATGACCGCGCGGTGCGGCAGCAGACCGAAGTGCTGGAAGACCATCGACACGTGGGTGCGGCGGAGATCGCGCAGCTGCCCGTCGGAGGCCGAGGTCACCTCGGTGTCACCGATCTTGATGGCGCCTGCAGTGGGCTCGATCAGGCGGGTGAGACATCGCACCAGGGTGGACTTGCCTGAACCGGACAGACCCATGACGACGAACACCTCGCCCGGAGCCACGTCGAAGGAGATGTCCTTGACCGCCGCGGTGCAGCCGGTCTTCTTGAGCAGCTCCGGGCGCGGCAGATCAGCCTCCGCGGTGCCGATGATCTTGTCGGCGCCCGGACCGAAGATCTTCCAGAGGTCGGCGACGGAAAGGGCCGACCCACCTTTGGCACCGTTCGTGTTGCCGTTCGAGCGGTCAGGATCCTCGTGCCGGTCGGGAGCGGTCGGAGCTTGTGTCATGACGACGCTTCACTTTCGCTGGTTGCTCGGTCGGACGGAGTGGATTGCTGCGGGATGGCGGTCGAGAAGTTCGCTTCGGCGCCGGGGCGCTCCAGGTCGGACGGCGACAAGGGCATGTTGTCGCGGTAGCGGTAGTAGGGCACGTCTGCGGCCGGGAGCGGCGTGTTGCCGAGGATCAGGTCGGCCGCCTTCTCGGCGACCATCATGATCGGGGCGTAGATGTTGCCGTTGGTGACGTAGGGCATCACCGACGCGTCGACGACCCGGATGCCTTCGAGACCGTGCACCCGCATCGAGGTGGGGTCGGTGACGGACATGTCGTCGACGCCCATCTTCGCGGTGCAGCTCGGGTGCAGGGCGGTCTCGGCGTCCTTGGCGACCCAGTCGAGGATCTCCTCGTCGGTCTCGACGCTGGGGCCGGGCGAGAGCTCGCCGTCGTTGTACGGCGCGAAGGCGGGCTGGTTGAGGATGTCGCGGGCGACCCGGATCGCCTCGACCCACTCCTTGCGGTCGGTGGGCGTCGAGAGGTAGTTGAAGCGCAGGGCGGGGTGCTTGCGCGGGTCGGTGGACGTGATCTTCACGCTGCCACGGGTGTCGGCGTACATCGGTCCGATGTGCACCTGGTAGCCGTGGCCCTTGGTCGGCGAGGACCCGTCGTAGCGGATCGCGACCGGCAGGAAGTGGAACATCAGGTTGGGGTAGTCGACGTCCTCGTTGCTGCGGGCGAAGCCGCCGCCCTCGAAGTGGTTGGTGGCGCCGAGCCCCTTGCGGAAGAACAGCCAGTCGAAGCCGATCTTCGGTCGGTTGCGCCAGCGCAGGCCGGGCGCGATCGAGACAGGCTGCTTGGAGGCGTACTGGATGTAGACCTCGAGGTGGTCCTGGAGGTTCTCGCCGACGCCCCGCAGGTCGTGGACGACGTCGACGCCGAGCGCCTTCGAGCTCGTCGGCGTTCCCGACCCCGGACAGCTGGAGCAGCTGCGGGGAGTTGATCGCACCGCCGCAGAGGATGATCTCGGCGGCGCGTGCCTGGCGGTGGAGGCGACCCGCGCGGGTGTACTCGACCGCCACGGCGCGCTTGCCGTCGAAGACGATGCGGGTGGTGAGGGCGAGCGTCTCGACCGTGAGGTTGGGCCGCTTCATCACCGGGTGCAGGTAGGCGCGGGCCGCGGACAGGCGACGACCGCGGTGCACGTTGCGGTCGAAGCGCGCGAAGCCCTCCTGGCGGTAGCCGTTGACGTCGTCGGTGAGCGGGTAGCCGGCTTGCTGCGCGGCCTCGAAGAACGCGCTGAACAGCGGGTTGGTCGCCGGGCCGCGCTCGAGCACGAGCGGGCCGTCGCCGCCTCGCCAGGCGTCGGCGCCGGCGACACACGTCTCCATCCGCTTGAAGTACGGCAGGCAGTGCAGGTAGTCCCAGGACTCCATGCCCGGGTCGGCGGCCCACCGCTCGTAGTCCAGCGGGTTGCCGCGCTGGAAGATCATGCCGTTGATGCTGCTGGAGCCGCCGAGGATCTTGCCGCGCGCGTGGAAGATCCGGCGGTCGTGCATGAACGGCTCGGGCTCCGACTCGTACTTCCAGTCGTAGAGCCGGTTGCCGATCGGGATCGGCAGCGCCGCGGGCATGTGGATGAACGGGTCGATCTTGAGGTCGCTACGGCCGGCCTCGAGCACGAGCACGGAGTTGGACGGGTCTGCGCTGAGCCGGTTGGCGAGCGCGCACCCGGCGGAGCCGCCACCGACGATGACGTAGTCCCAGATCCGTTGGTCGTGGTCGCGGCGAGCCCTCATGCGTCACCGAACCAGTGCTGCACCTCGGGGTTGACGTTGTGCCAGATGTGCTTGGTCTCGCGGTACTCCTCGATCCCGGTGCCACCGAGCTCGCGGCCGAAGCCGGACTGCTTGTAGCCGCCCCACTCGGCCTGCGGGACGTACGGGTGGTAGTCGTTGATCCAGACCGTGCCCATCCGGAGCCGGGACGCGACCCGCTCGGCCTTGCCGGCGTTCTCGGTCCAGACCGCGCCGGCCAGGCCGTAGATGCTGTCGTTGGCGATCGCCACCGCGTCGTCCTCGTCGCTGAAGGACTCGACCGTCAGCACCGGGCCGAAGGACTCGTCCTGCACCGCGTCCATGTCGCGCGTGCAGTCGTCGAGGATCGTCGGCAGGTAGTAGTAGCCCGTCGGCCAGGCTCGGGTCGTCGGGGCGGGCGCCGCCGCACCGGACCGTCGCGCCCTGCTCGCGAGCCCGGTCGACGTACGCCTCGACCTTCTCGCGGTGGCCGGCGCTGATCAGCGCGCCGGTCTCGGCCTTGTCGTCGAAGGGGCCGCCGAGCCGGATCTGCTTGGCGCGGGCGACGAGCTCGTCGATGAACTCGGCCTTGATCGAGTCCTGCACGACCAGTCGCGCGCCGGCCGAGCAGACCTGGCCGGAGTGCAGGAAGACGGCGGTCAGGGCCATGTCGAGGGCGACCTCGCGGTCGGCGTCGGCGAACACGATGTTGGGGTTCTTGCCGCCGAGCTCGAGCGCGACCTTCTTGACCGTGGCCGCGGCGTTGGCCATCAGGATCCGGCCGGTCTGCAGGCCACCGGTGAAGGAGACCAGGTCGACGTCGGGGTGGGTCGAGAGCGGGGCGCCCGCGTCGGGTCCGGCGCCGAGCACGAGGTTGCCGACTCCGGGCGGCAGACCCGCCTCGGTCAGGTAGTGCATCAGCAGGATCGCGGTCGACGGCGTCAGCTCGCTGGGCTTGAGCACGAAGCTGTTGCCGGCGGCCAGGCAGGGCGCGACCTTCCAGCTGGTCTGGAGCAGCGGGTAGTTCCACGGCGTGATGAGGGCGCAGACGCCGACCGGCTCGTGCACGATCCGGCTGCGTACGCCGGCCTGACCCGTGTCGACCACGCGCCCGGCGTCCTCGGCGGCGGTGTTGGCGTAGTAGCGGAAGACGCCGACGATGTCGTCGACGTCGTACTCGGACTCGACCAGGCGCTTGCCGGTGTCGAGCGACTCGGCCCGGGCCACCTCGGCCTTGTTGGCGACCAGCAGGTCGGCGACCTTGTGCAGCAGGGCGCTGCGGTCGTGCACCGAGGTCTGGGACCACACGCCACTGTCGAAGCTCTCGCGGGCGGCCTCGATGGCCGCGACGGTGTCCTCGGGACCGGCCTCGTCCACGGTGGCGACGTGGGTGCCGTCGGCCGGGCAGCGGATCTCGCGCTCGCGTCCCCCTTGCGCAGAGCGCCACTCCCCTGCGATGAAAAGATCGGGCACATCGCCTCCGGATGAGATCAGTCGGTTGTTGCGGTCCCATCGGTCATTGTTTCAAATGACGCAACGCGTACTGTTCTACGCAACAAACTAAACCGCCGCCGGGACCCACCGTCAAGCCGTATGGGGCACCTGGGCTGCGCAGATCCGACTTTCGGACCTGTCTCAGGGTGGCCATCGACCGTTCGCATGGTGTTTCTGCTCCCGTGTGGTTCGGTTTGTCAGATGTTTCGGTCCCCGCGCCAGCCGAGCCGCGACGACACCTCGTCGGCCGCGGCGGCGACCGCCTCGGCCATCTGAGGCACCCGCCGCGCGTCGAGCCGGAACGTCGGGCCCGAGATGCTCATCGACGCCAGCGGCTCGCCGTGGCTGTTGCGGATCGGTGCGGCCACGGCGGTGAGTCCGATCTCGAGCTCGTCGATCGCGATGGCGAAACCGCGACGGCGTACGTCGTCGAGCTCGGACATCAGGTCGTCGAAGCTGGTGATCGTGTGCGGGGTGTAGGAGCGCAGGTGCGGGACCTGGCGGCGTACCTCGGCCGGCTCGAGGGCGCTGAGCAGGACCTTGCCGTTGGAGGTCGCGTGCAGCGGGATGCGCTGGCCGACCCAGTTGTGCGGCTGGAGGGCGGAGGAGCCGGCGACCTGGTCCATGTACAGGGCGGCGCCGTCGGAGAGGACGGCGACGTTGACGGTCTCCCCGGTGCGCTGGGCGAGCTGGCGGGCGACGCCGCGGCTCTCCTGCACCAGGTCGAGGCGCGAGGTGGTGGCGCCCGCGAGGCGGAGGATGCCGGTGCCGAGGCGGTACTTGCCGCGGCCGGCGACCTGTTCGACCAGGTCGCGCCGCTCGAGGGCGGCGACCAGGCGGAACGCCGTGGACTTGTGGACGCCGAGCTCGCGGGCGATGTCGGTCACGCCGCCTTCGCCGCTGCGGGCCAGGATCTCCAGGATGGACACGGCCCGGTCGACGGACTGGACCGTCGCGACGCCGTCCCCGTTGCTCCCGGCCTTGCCCGCCGCCTGACCGACCGCGCCGCCGGAAGTCCCGTCGCCGGACTGGTCGGCTCCCGTGAGACGCCGTCACCGGACGGGTCTGCTTGGTCGAGTGCCGTCCGACGGTCCGCCCCCGTGGCTGCCTCGCCCGAGGCCGCTGCCGCCTCCGGGGTTGCCCTCTGCCCGAGGCTGCTGTCCGCCTCCGGGGTGCCTCGCCAACGGCACCCGTACGCGATGCTCCCCGCCCGTCCGGACCCGGTGGCTCGGCATCCAGCTCCCTCAGGCTGTTGCTCATGGCGAAACAGTAGTGCATCACCCGCGACAACCACCATCATCTGAACCGCAGGTTGTCCGGCCCGTTGAACCGCAGGTTGTGGCCCGTTGAGCCGCAGTCTTGGCCCGGTTGAGCCGCGGTTCCCGGCTGCCCTGTGGATGAATGCCCCGCGTTCGAACGCGTTTCACGGCATTCTCCGCCGATGGACTCGCCCCTGTCGCTGCCTCCCGGACGGACCGTTCACGGTCGCCATGGCGCGCGAGCGTCGGCATCGGACGACGCGCGCTCCGCGGCCTCGTCGAGAGCCAGGACGTCCGGCGCGTGCTCCGAGGCGTCTACGTCCGACAGTCGACGCCCGACTCGTTGGCGCTTGCGCGCCGGGCTGCTTGTTTGGTCGTCTCCCCGGCGGCGGTGCTGTGCGACCGGACAGCGGCGTGGCTGCACGGCATCGACGTCTTCTGGTCCGCCGAGCACGACTACCCCAGCCGCCTGGAGACCTTCGTCCTGCGCGGGAGTACACGCCTCACCCGGGCCGAGACGTACGGCGGGCAACGCGATCTTGATCCGGCGGACGTCATGGAGATCGGTGGCACGCGAGTCACGACACCGCTGCGAACCGCGCTCGACCTGGGCTGCGCCCTTCCGCGACGCGACGCTCTGGCCGCACTGGACTCCTTCATGCGCGTCTTCGGCATCACGCAAGGAGCAGCTGAAGCGAGAGGTCCCCCGCTACTTCCGACGACGCGGAGTTCGCCAGCTGCGCAACCTGATCGAGCTCGCAGACCCGGCGTCGGAGTCACCCGGAGAGTCGTGGACTCGCCTGGAGATCCTTGACTCCAACTTGCCTGCCCCGCAGGTCCAGTGGTGGATCACGCGGAACGGGAGGCAGCTCTACCGGCTCGACCTCGCGTACCCCGGCATGAAGATCTGCGTGGAGTACGACGGCGAGGAGTTCCATGACTCACCCGAGGCGCGTGAGGCCGACGAGGCGCGCCGCGCGTGGCTGCGCGAGCGTGGCTGGATCGTCATCGTCGTGACCAAGGACGACCTCACGCCCGACGGCGTACGTCGTTGGACCGAGGAGCTGCGACGGGCTGTCGAGGCTCGCCGGGTGCGCATTCGGCTCCGCCCCGGTCGGCGTACTCCGCAACGATTCTGACCACAACCTGCGGCTCAACGCCGGCCGACAACCTGCGGCTCAACGGGCCACAACCTGCGGCTCAACGGGCCACAACCTGCGGGTCAACGAAGAGGGGTTAGTCGCCGAGCTCGGTGCGGCGGCGGGAGACGTACTCCTCGAGCTCGGCGCGGATGGCGTCGTCGAGGGGCGGCGCCTCGTACGCCTCGAGCTTGTCCTGGTAGATCTTCGTCGCGCGGGCCGCGGTGTCCAGGCCGCCGTTGCGCATCCACTTCTCGTAGTTGTCCGACGACGACAGGAACGGCCGGTAGAAACAGGTCCGGAACCGCTCCATCGTGTGCATCGCGCCCGAGGAAGTGGCCGCCGTGCCCGACCTCCTGGTGCGCGTCGAACGCCAACGTGCCCTCGTCGATCTCGAGCGGCGTGAACTCCACCTGGAGCATCTCGAGCAGCTGGACGTCGACGATGAACTTCTCGTAGCCCGCCACCAGCCCACCCTCGAGCCAGCCGGCCGAGTGCATCACCCAGTTGGCGCCGGCCAGGAACGTCGGGAGCAACGTCATCATCGCCTCGTAGCCGGCCTGCGCGTCCGGGACATGGCTCGACGTCAGCCCGCCACCGGAGCGGAACGGCAGCCCGAAGTGCCGCGCGATCTGCCCGGTGCAGAACAGGCCGATCGCCGACTCCGGCGTACCGAAGGACGGCGAGCCCGACTGCATGTCGATGTTCGAGAGGAACGACCCGAAGATCACCGGACAGCCCGGTCGGATCAGCTGCGCCAGCGCGATCCCCGACAGCGCCTCGGCGATCTGCTGGACCAGCGCGGCCGGGATCGTCACCGGCGACATCGCGCCCATCAGGAGGAACGGGCGTGAGCACGACCGGCTGGTTGGCGGCGCAGTACTCGAACTGCGCGTCGAGCATCCGGTCGTCCCAGCGCAGCGGCGAGTTGCAGTTGATCAGCGAGATCGAGACCGGGTTCTGCTCGATCACGTCGCGGCCGCCGAACAGGATCGCGCCCATCGCGATCGTGTCGGCGGCGTTGACGCCGGACACGACGTTGCCCATGTAGATCTTGTCGGTCAGCGTCTGCAGCGCGTAGCGTCATGTCGAGGTGGCGCGAGTCGAGCGGGCGTGTCGTTCGGCTCGCAGACGACACCGCCGGCGGAGTCCATCACGGCGTACGACTGGGAGAGCTTCGCGAAGTTGCGGAAGTCGTCCATCGTCGCGTCGCGTCGTACGTCGCCCTCGCGCAGGAACGGCGGGCCGTAGACCGCGCCGAACGCCATCGCGTCGCCGCCGATGTGGACCGAGTGCGCCGGGTTGCGCGCCGCCACGTCGAACTCCTTCGGCGCCTTCGCGACCTGCTCGAGCACGAAGTCGGGGTCGAGGAAGACGGTGTTCTCCTCGACCCGCTGCCCGGCCTTGCGGAAGAGGTCGAGCGCACGTTCGGACATGAACTCGACGCCGATCTCGGTCACGATCCGCCGCCAGCCCGGCGTCGAGCTTCGCCATCGCGTCGGCTCGGAGAGCACCTCGTAGCGCGGCATCGTGTTGCGGAACATCCGTCCTCCTGAAAATCAACAGCGTCATGATGTGGAACTCAGGTTCCATATTGTGGTTTCATTGTGGTGCATCGCCTCACGATGCGGAAGACCCCACGCGACAACTCGTCGCCGCCGACCCCGAGAAGGACTCCCCATGAGCACCGGCACCCAGGCCATCGACCGAGCAGCGGAGCTGCTCAGCCGGGTCGTGCTCGCGGACGAGAAGCCGGGCTTCGGGGAGCTCGTCACCGACACCGGCCTGGCCAAGTCGACCGCCTCGCGGCTGCTCCAGGCCCTCGAGCGCCACCGGCTCGTGCACCGCGACGACGCGGGCGGGTACGCCGCCGGCGCCCTCTTCGCGCTCTACGCCAGCCGGCACGAGCCGCTCGACGAGCTCATCACGCTGGCCCAGCCGACCATGCAGGAGCTGAGCGACGCCACCGGCGAGACGGTCAACCTCGCCGTCCCCCGCACCAACACCGTCGTCCAGGTCGCGCAGATCGACGCGACGTTCCTGCTCGGCACGGTCAACTGGGTCGACGTCGACGTCCCGCCGCACTGCTCCGCACTCGGCAAGGTCTTCTACGCCGCCGGCGCGATCGAGCTGCCGACGGATGGACCTCGAGCGCCGTACCGACCGCACCATCACCGACCCCGCCGACCTCGCCCGGCAGCTCGAGCGAGGTCCGGGCCCAGGGGTACGCCGTCGCGCTCGGCGAGCTCGAGGTCGGCCTCGACGCGATCGCGGCACCCGTCACCGGCACGCGGCGGCGAGGTCATCGCCGCGCTCGGCATCTCCGGTCCCAGCGACCGGATCAACCACCGGCTCGACGCCCTCGGCGAGCTGCTCACCCACCACGCTGCCGAGCTGTCCCGTGCTCTCGGCGCGCCCGCACCGACCGCCACCCAGAGGAAGGAGGGCGCCGCATGACGCCCGAAGAAGTTCTGCAAGCGCTGTACGACGAGACGCTGGTCGGGAACGCTCCGGCTGTCCTCGAGCTGACCCGGCAGGGCCTCGACAACGGCATGACGCCCGAGTCGATGCTCTTCGACGCCCTCATCCCGTCGCTCGAGGAGGTCGGCGCGCGGTTCGAGCGCGGCGACTTCTTCGTGCCGGAGATGCTGATCGCCGGCCGCGCGATGAGCGGCGCGCTCGACATCCTGCGGCCGCTGCTGGCCGAGACCGGCGTCGAGACGGTCGGCACGTTCGTGATGGGCACCGTCAAGGGCGACGTGCACGACATCGGCAAGAACCTCGTCAACATCATGCTCGAGGGCGCCGGCTTCCACGTGATCGACCTCGGCGTGCAGGTCCCGCCGGAGAAGTTCGTCGAGGCGATCAACGAGCACAAGCCCGACATCGTCGGCTTCTCGGCGTTCCTCACCACGACGATGCCGATGTTCAAGGCCAACATCAACGCGCTCGAGAAGGCCGGCATCCGCGACAACGTGCTCGTCATGGTCGGCGGCGCACCGGTCACCCAGGAGTACGCCGACGCGGTGGGCGCCGACGCCTACGCCGCCGACGCCTCGCAGACCGTCAAGAAGGCCAAGGCGCTGCTTCAAGCAGAAGCGCGCCAAGGTCACCGCCTGACCCGCTCCGACCCGACGCCGACGCCACATCCTGCGAAGGACACTCATGCACACGCGGTTGAGCTCCGCCACCAAGGAGGTCGTGATCGGTCACGACCAGCCGTTCTGCATCATCGGCGAACGGATCAACCCGACCGGCCGCCGGATCTTCCAGGAGCAGCTGCGCGCCGGTGACCTGTCCGCGATCGAGCGTGACGTCGCAGGCACAGGTCGAGGGCGGCGCGATGGTGCTCGACATCAACATGGGCGTGCCGCTGACCGACGAGCCGGAGCTGCTCAAGAAGGCGATCAAGCTCGTGCAGAGCTTGACCGACCTGCCGATCTGCATCGACTCGTCGGTCGTCGAGGCGATCGAGGCCGGCCTGTCGGTCTACGAGGGCCGCGCGCTGGTCAACTCGATCACCGCCGAGGACGACCGGATGGCCGCGATCCTGCCGCTGGTCAAGCGCGTACGGCGCCGCGGTCGATCGCGCTGCCCAACGACGCCGACGAGATCCCGATGGAGGCCGACAAGCGGCTCGTCCTGACGAAGAAGATCCTCGACACCGCCGTCGACACCTACGGCCTTCGCGTCGAGGACATCGTGATCGACCCGCTCGCGATGCCGATCGGCGCCGACCCCACCATCGTCAACGTCGCTACGAGACGATCCGCCGGATCCGCGAGCGAGTTCGGCGTCAACATGACGCTGGGCGCGTCCAACGTCTCGTTCGGCATGCCGGGGCGGCACGCCATCAACGCCACGTTCCTGCCGATGGCGATGACCGCCGGTCTCACCAGCGCGATCATGGACGCGCGTACGCCGCAGATCGTCGAGTCGGTCAAGGCCGCCGACCTGCTGCTCGGCCACGACGAGTGGGGCGGCAGCTGGATCGCGGCGCACCGCGCCAAGCAGGCGGCCGAGACAGCGCGCAGCCGACGGAAGCCACCGCGGGGGCCGTCGGCTGATGACCGAGGGCTCCCGCACACCGCCCGGCGCAGACGGGCGGAGCGCCGACGAGCTGATCGACCCGGAGGAGCTGCGGCGCGAGGGGCTGATCGTCCGCCCGTCCGACCGGCCGCCGGCACGCCGGCCGAGCACGACGGGACCGGCCGGGTCCGGCTGCACTTCACCCCGTCGGACCGCGAGGTCCGGGTGCCGCCCGGCGTCACCGTCTTCGACGCCGCGAGCTGGAACGGCATCGCCATCGACTCCACCTGCGGCGGTCACGGCACCTGCAAGAAGTGCAAGGTCCAGATCGTCGGCGGCAGCGTGCCGGTCCAGCGCCTCGACGCGCGCTCCTTCACGGGCGAGCAGCTGAACGCCGGCTGGCGGCTGGCCTGCCTCGCCCAGGCGACCGGCGACCTCACCGTCGACGTCCCGCCCCTGATGACCCGGCCCAAGGCCGCGACGGTCGGCGTCGGCCGGCAGGTGATCCTGCGGCCGGCGATCCAGAAGCGGTACGTCGAGCTGTCCGAGCCCACGCTCTCCGACCAGCAGCCCGACCTGGCCCGGCTGCTCGCCGCCATCGACGATCTCGAGCTCCGGGTCGACATCCACGCGCTGCGCCGGCTCCCGACGGTGGCTCGGGCGTCCGATTTCAAGCTCACGGCGGTTGTTGTGGACGACGTGCTCATCGACGTCGAGCCTGGGGACACCACCGAGCGGCGGTATGCCGTCGCGTTCGACCTCGGGACGACGACCGTGGTGGCCACCCTGCTCGACACGTCCACGGGCACCCCGGCAGCCGTGGCCTCCATGCTCAACAAGCAGCAGCCCTTCGGTGCGGACGTGATCACCCGGATCAGCGCCACCATGATGGATCCGGCGGCGCAGAACCGGTTGCGCGACCTGGCCCACGAGACGCTCGACGAGCTGACCCGCGACGTCTGCGCCGAGGCCGGCATCGACCCCGCGGAGATCTACGAGATCGCGGTCGCCGGCAACGCCACGATGTCCGCGCTCGCGCTCGGCATCGACCCGGAGCCGCTGGGCGTCGCGCCCGTTCATCATGTCGAGCGCGACGCTCCCCGAGCTGCTCGCCACCGACCTCGGTGTCCACGTCCACCCCCGCGCTCGGGCCGTCGTGATGCCGGCGCTCGGCGCCTACGTCGGCGGCGACATCGTGGCCGGGATGCTCGCGTCCGGGATGGACCGCGACAAGCGCACCCGGCTCTTCATCGACGTCGGCACGAACTGCGAGATCGTGCTCAGCAACGGTGACCGGATCGTCTCGACGGCCGCCCCCGCCGGGCCGGCGTTCGAGGGCGGCGCCATCCGCTGCGGCATGCGCGCGGCCGACGGGGCCATCGAGGTCGTCACGGTCGACGCGGAAGCCGGCAGCGTCGCGTGCCAGGTGATCGGCGACGTCCCCGCCCAGGGACTCTGCGGGTCCGGCCTGGTCGATGCCGTGGCGGAGCTGGTCAAGATCGGCCTGCTCGACTCCTCCGGCCGCTTCATCAGCGACGAAGCAGCAGCCGACCTGCTCCCTGGCCTCGTCGACCGGCTCGGCGAGGTCAACGGCGAGCGGGTGTTCGCGTTGTCCTGGCACGACGACGGCAAGCACGAGCTCGCCGACTCGGTCTACCTCAGCCAGCGCGACGTGCGCGAGCTGCAGTTCGCGAAGGCCGCCATCTCGACCGGGTGGACCCTCATGCTCGAGGAGCTCGGCGTGGACACGAGCGACGTGCAGCAGGTGCTCCTGGCCGGCTCGTTCGGCTCCTACCTGTCGCCGGCGAGCGCGGTGCGGATCGGTCTGGTCCCGAAGCTCCCCGTGCTCCGCATCGTCAGCGCGGGCAACGTCGCCGGCGAGGGCGCGAAGATGGCGCTGCTCAGCATGCAGGAGCGCAACGGCGCACACGCGTTGCTGGAGGAGGTGCGCTATGTCGAGCTCTCCGACCGGGCCGACTTCAACGACCGGTTCGTCGACCAGCTCGCCTTCCCCGGCTGAGCCGGGTCCGGAGTCCGCGGTGGTTCCGGTCCCAGGACTCGAGGCGTCGTACCCCGGTGCGGACCGGACCCGTCACGGCGACGTCGCCGTCATCGCCTGCGGCGCGATCGCCCAACCCTGCAAGGAGATCGTCGACCGACGTGGGTGGCCCGTCGACCTTCATCCGCTGCCCCCGCTGCTGCACAACCGACCGGAGCGGATCGCCGGCGAGGTCGAGCGACTCGCGACCGAGCTGAGCCCGAACTACCGCACGATCGCGGTCGCGTACGCCGACTGCGGCACGTACGGAGCGCTCGACGACGTCTGCACGCGGCTCGGTCTGCCCCGACTGGCGGGCCTGCACTGCTACGACGTGTACGCCGGACCGGAGCGGCTGCAGCAGATGTTCGACGAGGAGCCCGGGACGTACGTCCTGACCGACTTCCTCGCCCGCTCGTTCGCGCGCACGGTCGTCACCGAGCTCGGTCTGGATCGCTACCCGGACCTGCGCGACAGCTACTTCGGGCACTACACCCGGGTGGTCTGGCTGGCGCAGGAGCCGGACGACGAGACGACGTCGCTGGCCGAGCAGGCCGCCGCCACCATCGGGCTCCCGCTCATCCGCGTCGATGTCGGGACCTCCGGCCTCGAGCGGGCGCTGGAAGGGCTCCTTCCTCAACGCTGACCGAGATCCCACGGTCAACGCGGGGAAGGGCGATGGCGGCTCGGCCGCCGATAGGCCCACAGCCCGACCGGGCACGTCTCGGGCTGGCGCCGGGTGGGTGGCTCGAGCACACGGGGGAGGTGTTCGTGGCCGTGACGGCATCGGTGCTGTCGCTTCGGGGCCACTCTCCGGCTCGGGCAGGTCGGGTGGAGCTGGCGGGGGGTCGTGGTGTTCATGATCGGTCCTTGAGTTCGAGGTGGTGTGAACACTTCGAACCTCGTCCTAAGACGTGGCGACGCCATCCGGCCAATGCCTTATTTCCAGGGCCGGAACGGCTTAGTCCACCCACTCGCACACGACGGGGCCTGCCCCGCCCCCTCAGATCGGGGCAGGCCCACGTCGTGCTGATCGGTGCAGGTGCGTGTCTCAGAAGCGCCGCGGATAACCGGGCTCGATCGGATCCACGATCGGCCACGCCTCGACGAAACGCTCGTAGGTGTTGATGTCGATCATGTGCGCGACCGGTCCCGCCGCACGGCCGCCGGCCGAGATCGAGAACGTCGGCGACGCGCCGTAGATGTGGACGCACCTCTGCTGTGCTCCCACGTCGGCAGCCCACCGGTCTGGCATACGACCGGCGAAACAGGGCGAGTCGACGTACGGGAACGAGACGCCTGGGGCGTCGTACGTGATCTTCGTGGTCTGGGCCTGCGACACGGCGGCTCCGACCGATCCGGGACCGGGGTCGCGGAAGGTGGCCGTGGCCGGTGTCATCGAGCCGGCTGCCGTCACGGAGGCCGCGACGCCGAAGGCGACGCAGACCCGGATGGCGGTCGAACGCGATGAGCGGGCCGGGTGGTTGGTGTTGGTGTTCATGGTCTTGTCCTTTGGCTGGAAGTGAGCGTGAGCCCGCCCTGGCTTGGGCGGGCTCACGGTGTTGTTGGTGTCGTTCGCCCTCACGGGTTCACGGGCCTGCGGATCTCGAAGCCTGCACCGCACTTCGGCATACCGACCTGGGCCTTCATCCAGGCCTTGTACGTCGAACCCGCGGTGAAGCAGTTACGCCAGTTCGCAGCTCGACGCCTCGATGAGTTCACCGCGGGTTGCACGCGGTGACCTGATCGGTGTGGTGAGCCCAGCCGTCGGTCGCGACGTCGGTCTCACCGGGCACCTGGATGTGCTGGTGGTGAGCCCACCCGTCGGTCTCGGCCGGCATGAGAACTGCTCGTACGCGCTGACGTTGTCGACCGGGTGATGCATCCACCCGTCGATGCGGGCTTCCGTGGCACCTTCGGACGGTCCGCCGCCGCCACCCTGGATACCGAAGCCGTCGTACGGCGCACCATAGGTATGCGTGCACTCGGACGCTGCGGCTTCGTACGCCACGGTCGGTCCGCCGGCGCCGCGGAAACACGGCGTGGTGACCGTGTTCGTGTCTTGCGTGACCGCGGTCGTCGGGATGGACGCTCCCTCGGTCGGACGCTGTGCGTGCGCCGACGAGCTGAACGCGACACCGGTGAAACCGACCATGGCTGCGATGGCGGTGAACGCGATGCCGAACCGACGGCCTCGGGACCCACGACGAGACGCGGGACGACGAGCGAACTGGGTGTACTGCTTGGCGTAGCGGATGTGCTGGATCTGTTGGCTGTGCTGGATACTCATGGTCTTTCCTTTGTTCGAGGTGTGTGGTGTTTGGTTGTTCTGACACCTCGAAACTCGCCGTAAGACAGGGCGCCGCCATCAGCAGAACGCCTTATCTTCCGGCGTAAGTCGTCTTAGGAAGCACGCCAGAGACGCGTGAGACGGTGGTCGGACCGGGGCGATCAGCGCCAGAAACGGACTTGCGGTCGCCTCCATGATGGAGAGGTGACCACGAGGCACCGGTCTCCTCTGGTCGGACGTGAGGCCGAGCTGGAACGCCTGGCCGAGGCCGTCGCCGGCGCTCGGGCGGGTCAGCCGTCTGCGGTCTTGATCAGCGGAGAGGCGGGAATCGGCAAGAGCCGCCTGGTCGCCGAGGCGCAGGCGCGGCTCCTCCGGCCGGACGAGGTCATGTTCACCGGACAGGCGGTCGACCTGGCAGCCGGAGAGGTCCCCTTCGGAGCTATCGGGGTGTCCCTGCGCGACCTGATCCAGCGCGAAGGCCTGGACTCCGTACGCCGCTGGGCCGGCCCGGGCAGCGCCGCTCTCGCCGCACTTGCCCCTGAGCTGGGCGAGCATCCGTCCGGCGGCACCGACCGGGTCGAGGTGATCGAGGCCTTCAGCAGCCTGCTCGAGCACGTCAGCCGGGACCGGCTCACGTGGTGGCTCGTGGAAGACCTGCAATGGGCGGACGCGAACACCCTCGACACGGTCCAGTACGTCGTCCACCTGCTCCGGCCGCCGGCCCGGCTCATCGTGACCGCCACCCGGCGCACGCACGATCGGCCGCCGTCCGACGCGTTCGCGCTGTTCGTCGCCGAGCTCGTCCGAGCACCGTCAACCGGGCGGGTCGATCTGGCGCGGCTGGCGCGTGAAGAGGTGTCGCGTCAGCTCGAAGCCTTGCGCGGCGAGCCACCCGGCCGAAACCTGCTCGACCGTGCCATGACGCTGGCGGAAGGGATCCCGTTCCTCACCGAGGAGCTCGTTGCCTCCGGCCTGACCGCGTCGGGGACCGTGGACTCCACGGTGACGGACCTGATGCTGGCCCGCGTCGGTGCGTTGTCGACGGACGCGCTGACCTTGGTCCGCGCCGCCAGCCTCGCTGACGGTCATGCGCGCTCGACGCTGCTCAACGAGGTGACCGGACTCGATGGCACACGCCTCGACGAGGCCGCACGCGAAGCGGTCGGAGTCTCCGTTCTGGACGTCGACGACACCATCGACGGCTACCGCTTCCACCACGCGCTGATGCGGGAGGCCGTCGACCACGCGATCCTCCCGGGAGAGCGGACGCGCTGGCACCGCCGCTGGGCCGAAGCGCTCGACTCCGCCGATGACGCCGGGCGGCACGGCAGCATGGCGACCGCCGCCGCCCACCACTGGGCCCAGACCGATGACCACGAGCGCGCCTTCACCAGCGCGCTGATCGCTGCTGACTGGGCAGCGGACATCGGCGCCGAGACCGAACGTGCTGCGCTTCTCACCCGCTGCTGGATCTGTGGCCCTCGATCGACGATGCCGAGCAACAGGCCGGGCGGAGCCGAGACGAGGTGTTCGAGGAGGCCATGTGGGCGCACGACCTGTCGGGATCGCTCACCGGGGCGCTCGAGCTCGTCGAGTCGGAGCTGCAGCGACCGGAGGAAGGCGTGGACGCCGGCACACGGCGGCTGCAGCGCCAGCTGGTCCACCGCTGGGTTCTGGAGGAGCTCGGTCGTCCCGAGGCGGAGCCGCTCGAGGCCACGTTCGCGACGATGCTCGAGCAGGCGGCACGGGCACCTCGGACGCCGATGTTCGTCCGGCTGGTCGCCGAGCTGGTCTGGGCCACCGAAGACCGCGAGAGGGCTGAGCAGCTGTGGCCTTTCCTCGAGGAAGCGATCGACGTGGCAGACGCGCAAGGGTCTGCCCTCGACCGCTGGAACATCGCCGGCTGCCGCGCCAGCCTGCTCAGGAACCGCGGCTACCAGGACGAGGGCGCAGACCTGTACCTGGAGAAGCTCGCGTGGGTTCGTGCCGAGTACCCCGTGTCCCGGGTGATGGCCTGGGAGACGAACGCCATGTTCCTGTTGACCGCGGCCGGCCGCTTCCGTGAGGCCGTCGAGCTCGGGCTCGTCACCATCCGTCGACTGGGCAGCCCGCTCCTGGCCCGCCGGAACTGGGACTTCGTCCGCGGCACGCTGGCCGAGGCGATGATCGACCTCGGACGCTGGGAGCAGGCGGAGGAGTACCTGACCCAGACGCGCGCCTCGCAGAGCGAGGGAATCTACTTGATGTCGTTCCGACTCCTCGCGGGGCTGATCCGAGCGCGATCAGGAGACACGCGAAGGCCGCCGCGCTGCTCGACGCCACGGTGACCGAGCTGTCCGAACCGGGCATGCAGTCGCAGGCGTTCATCGACATCCAGGTTGGGGTGCTCGCGGCCGAGCTGGCGCTGCAACAGGGTGACCTCGAGGGCGCCCGGAGCCGGCTGAGGGAGTTGTGGCGTCACCCGGCACACCAGGGTGACTCGCAACTGTGGCGCGTGCTGGTGCTCGCCGCGCGCGTCGAGACAGACTTGGCGTCGGCAGCCGGGTCGGGCAACGGTGCACACGGATTCGACCAGATCATCGCTGTCGCCGACGACATCAAGGGAACCTGCGCGTTCGCTGCCGTGTGGACCGCCCAGATCGCCGCCGAGAGGTTGAGAGCCGAGGGTTCCGACTCCTCGGCGCTCTGGCAGGAGGTCGCCGACGGTTGGGCCGGCAACGGGCAGGTGCACGACCAGGCATGGGCCCTGGTGCGGCTGGCGGAGGCGGCGCTGCGCGATGGAGACGCGGCGATCGCGCAGAGCCGGCCTCGACCAGGCGGTCGCGCTCGGCGACGAGCTCGGCGCCCGTCCGGTCATCCAGGCGGCCCGCGACGTCGCGCGTCGTGGGCGGCTCACCCTCGACACCGTCGACGCCGTCGCAACCGCCGACACCCGGCCGCCGCGGTCGCTGTTGAGTCGACTGACCCCGCGTGAGCTCGACGTGCTGCGCCTGGTCGCCACCGGGCAGAGCAACGAGCAGATCGGCACGACCCTGTTCATCTCTCCCAAGACGGCGAGCGTGCATGTCTCGCGCATCTTGGCCAAGCTCGGCGTGGCGAGCCGGACGGAGGCAGCCGCGGTGGCGCACCGCGAGCAGCTCCTCGAGACGGAGCCCGAGGTCAGGGGCTGAGCAGGCGCAGCCGCCAGGCCTCGGTCTCGGCCACCTGGTTGAACGTGAAGAGGTGCAGCCCGGCGACCTTGAGCTCCGGGTCGGCGAACGCCGGTGACGCCTTCCGGAGGAACTTCTCCGGGCTGAAGCCGCCTGGCGCGGCGATCCGGGCGAACGCCGACGCGTGCGACTTCAGGAAGCGCACCGACTGGCCGACCCCGATCTTGGTCGACATCGCCAGCAGCTTGGTCCGCTCGACGGGACCGGGCAGCCCGATCAGCACGGGCAGGTCGATGCCCCGGCGGCGCATCCGACGCAGCCACGTCGTGATCGTCACCGGGTCGAAGCACAGGTTGCTCACGACGTACGTCGCGTGGGCGCGCTTGTCCCACATGGACTGGATCGTGATGTCGTCCTCGATGGCGGGATGGCTCTCGGGGTAGCCGGTGATCCCGACCTCGGCGAACGGGCGCCCCATCGCGCTGAGGTGTTCGAGCATGGCCAGCGATCCGGCGTACTCACCGGCCGGCGGGTCGGCGTCGCCGGCCGGACAGAAGACGTCGGTCACGCCGGCGGCCTGCATCCGCGCCACGATCTCCGCGAGCTCGCTCTGGCCGCTGATCATCCGCGCGGCCAGGTGAGGAACGACCCGGTAGCCGTGCCCGATCAGCCGCTCGGTGAGCGAGAGGGTGGCGTCGATGCCCTTGGTGGGGCTGGCCGTGACCGTGATGGTGAGATCGCGCGGGACGTTCTCGACGACGGCGGCCTCGATCTTCGCGGTGGGGAGCACCTCGTAGCGGGCCTGCGTCAGCACGCGGTGGACAGCGCCCACCGAGGCCGATTTGTTGCGCATCGATCAACTCATTTCTTCATACGCACCAAACTCGCCTCACTGTAGTCCCGCGGACCCCTCGGCGAACAGAGAAGACGAGCGCGATCTCGGGTGACGCTCAGCGGTACGGGATCACGGCGGCGAGCACGAGCATGCCGCCGCAGCAGATCGCCATCGCGGTGAGGTCGACGAACCGGCGCCGGATCCGCAGCATCCCGGCGCGCTCGTCGGGCAGCACAGCGCGCGCCGCGAAGGCGACCCCGAAGGCCGCACCCATCGTCACGACTCCGGTCCGCCAGACTCCGGCGCCGACCAGCGCGAGCCCGACCAGGACGCCACCGACCACCGACAGATAGATGATGCCCCCGGTCGTGGAGGGCTTCTTGAGCCAGTTCACTGCAACGGGGTCGGGGCGGTCAGCGGTCAGACCTGCGGCGCGAGCCCGGCGGCACGTTCCGCGGCCTCCACCACGTTGGTGAGCAGCATGGCCCGGGTCATCGGGCCGACGCCGCCTGGCATCGGTGCCAGGAAGCTCGCGACCTCGGCCGCGTCGGGAGCCACGTCGCCGACCAGGCCGGCGTCGGTGCGCGAGGTGCCGACGTCGAGGATGACCGCCCCCGGCTTGATCATGTCGGCGGTGATGAGACCGGCGACTCCGGCGGCCGCGACGACGATGTCGGCACGGCGGGTGTGGTCGCCCAGGTCACGGGTGCCGGTGTGGCACAGGGTGACGGTGGCGTTCTCGGAGCGGCGGGTCAGCAGCAGACCGAGCGGACGCCCGACGGTGACGCCGCGACCGATCACACAGACCTCGGCGCCGGGCAGCTTCACGTCGTACGCCGTGAGGAGCTCGACGATCCCGCGCGGCGTGCAGGGCAGCGGCGCGTCGGCCATGAGCACGAGACGGCCGAGGTTGATCGGGTGCAGGCCGTCGGCGTCCTTGGCCGCGTCGACGAGCTCGAGGGCGCGTTGCGAGTCGAGGTGGCGCGGCAGCGGGAGCTGGACGATGAAGCCGGTGCAGGCCGGGTCCTCGTTGAGGGCGGTGATCCGCTCCTCGAGGAACTCCTGGGTGATGTCGCCCGGGTGGTGCTCCTTGATCGAGGCGATCCCGACCTGCTCGCAGTCGCGGTGCTTGCCCGCGACGTACGACTGGCTGCCGGGGTCGTCGCCGATGAGGACGGTCCCGAGTCCGGGTCGGACGCCGTGCTCGGCGAGGCGGGCAACGCGGGTGGTGAGGTCGGCCTTGATGGCGCGGGCGGTCGCCTTCCCGTCGAGGATCTGCGCAGTCACGCGCCGATTGTGCCACGCCCTACCCGTTTCCCCGCGCCTCCCCCGTACCCCGCCGCCAATTGCGGGGAAGGTCAGGATTCTGGGCGCGGAACTCCTGACCTTTCCCGCACTTCGCGGCCGGGGCGGGTCAGTGGGCGAAGTGGCGGGTGGAGGTGAAGTACATGGTGATGCCGGCGGCGCGGGCGGCGTCGATGACCACGTCGTCGCGCATCGAGCCGCCGGGCTGCACGACGGCCCGCACCCCGGCCTCGGCCAGCACCTCCAGCCCGTCCGGGAACGGGAAGAACGCGTCCGACGCCGCGACCGACCCGGCCGCGCGATCACCCGCGCGCGAGACCGCCAGCCGCGCCGAGTCGACCCGGTTGACCTGACCCATCCCGACGCCGACCGTCGCCCCGTCGGAAGCGAGCAGGATCGCGTTCGACTTCACCGCCCGACAGGCCCGCCACGCGAACGCCAGGTCGGCCAGCCCGGCCTGGTCCAGCACCGATCCGGTCACCAACGTCCAGGTCGCCGGGTCGTCGCCCTCACCCTGGAACCGGTCCGGCTCCTGCAGCAGGACGCCGCCGCTGATCTCCCGCATCTCGATCCCGGCCGCAGGAGCAGGCCCGGCGACGAGCAGCCGCATGTTCTTCTTCTCGGTGAGCCGGTCGAGGGCGTCCTCGTCGTACGACGGCGCGACGATCACCTCGGTGAACACCTCGGCGACCTGCTCGGCCATCGCCACCGTCACGGGCCGGTTCGTCGCGATCACACCGCCGAACGCCGACACCGGGTCACACGCGTGCGCCTTCGCATGGGCGTCGGCGACGTCGCGACCGATCGCGATGCCGCACGGATTCGCGTGCTTGATGATCGCGACGGCCGGCTCGGTGAAGTCGTACGCCGCCCGGTACGCCGCCTGAGCGTCGACGTAGTTGTTGTAGCTCATCTCCTTGCCGTGCAGCTGCTCGGCCTGCGCGAGTCCCGGCTCCGCCGCCGGGTCGACGTAGAGCGCGGCGCGCTGGTGGGAGTTCTCGCCGTACCGCAGCACCTGCTGACGAGTCAGCGTCATCCCGGCGAAGTCCGGCCACCCGGCCTCGGGGTCGGCCGTCACCTCCTGCGCGAACCACTCCGCCACCGCGACGTCGTACGACGCCGTGTGCGCGAAGGCGGCGGCGGCGAACCGTTGCCGCTGCGCCAACGTGAACCCACCCTCCGACACGGCCGCCAGCACGTCGTCGTACTGGTCCGGCGACGTCACGATCGCCACGCTCGGGTGGTTCTTCGCCGCCGCCCGCACCATCGACGGACCACCGATGTCGATCTGCTCGATGCAGGCGTCGGCGTCCGCACCGGATCGGATCGTCTCGGTGAAGGGGTAGAGGTTCGACACCACGAGGTCGAAGGGCTCGATGCCGAGGTCCTCGAGCTGCGCGCGGTGCGACTCGAGCCGCAGGTCGGCCAGGATGCCGGCGTGCACCCGCGGGTGCAGCGTCTTGACCCGTCCGTCGAGGCACTCGGGGAACCCGGTCAGGTCCTCCACCTTCGTCACCTCGACACCGGAGTCCGCGATCCGCGCGGCCGTCGAGCCGGTCGACACGATCGCGACCCCGGCGGCGGCCAGCCCGGAGGCGAGCTCCTCGAGCCGGGTCTTGTCGTAGACCGAGATGAGGGCCCTCCGGATCGGCCGCCTGTCGTCAGCGCTCATGGGATCGTGACCTTCCTGCCCTCGATGGTGAAGCCGTCGCGCGCCATCCGGCCGACCTGCTCGACCAGCATCGCGCGCTCCGCCGCCTTGATCCGCTCGGTGAGCGTCTCCTCGTCGTCGCCGTCCTCGACCGGCACCGCCACCTGCGCCACGATCGCGCCGGTGTCCACGCCCTCGTCGACGACGAACAACGTGGCGCCGGTGATCTTGACGCCGTGCGCCAACGCGTCGCGCGGCCCGTGGATCCCCGGGAACGACGGCAGCAAGGCGTTGTGGGTGTTGACGAACCGACCCTTGAACTCCGCCAGGAACGTCTTCCCCACCAGCTTCAGGAATCCCGCCGAGACGACCAGGTCGGGTGTGTACGCCGCCACCTGCTCGGTCAGCGCCGCGTCCCAGTCGTCGCGGCTGTCGTACGACGACACGGCCAGCTCGAACGTCGGGACCCCGGCATCCTGCGCGCGGCGCACGGCCAACGTCCCCGACCGGTCGGCGCCGACCGCGACCACCTCCGCGCCGTACGCAGGGTCGGCGCAGGCGTCGAGCAGGGCCTGGAGGTTCGTCCCCGTCCCGGAGACCAGGACGACGAGGCGGGCGGGCACGCGCACACGATATCCACCCTCGGACGCGAGGCGGTTTCGACAGGCCTCGGCCTCGAAGGCTCGACCACCGGGCAGCGTTAGGCCGGGAGGGCCTCCAGCGCCGTCGGCAGCAGATGGGTCACCGTGCCGAGCTGACCGTCCGGTGCAGCCACGGCGACGAAGCCACTCGTCGCCCCGTCGTTGCCGACGTACCAGGCCTGCTGGACCCGCTGCTGACCGTCGATCACGTAGCCGTACTCGATCAGCCAGCCGTCGTCCCAACCCGGTCGCTTCGCGGCCGGCAGCGCGCGCGACGAGATCAGCCGGTAGCCGGCCGCCGCGCTGACCCGGTCGAGCTCCTGCTGCGCCACGGTCTTCGGAGCCTGCTGCGACGGCGTCGCCGACACCCGTGCGAGGAGATCCTTGTTGGGCTCGCGGTAGGTGACTGTCGATCCCTCCCGCTCGGTCTCGGCCCAGGGTGCAGGCAACGAGAGCGCGACCGGGCCCGTCGGTCCGGGAGCTGTCGACGTGTCCGGCGTGCTGGTGCGGGTGCCCGTGGTCGGATCCGAGTCGTCGTCCCGGGTCGCCAGCCAGTAGCCACCGATGGCCGCCACCACGAGCACAGCCACGACCAGGACGAGCAGTCCGATCCGCCGGCCGGCTCCACCGCGACCGCCGTCGGTGCCTCCGTCCGGCGGCGGCCCGGGGCTGACGTACGTCGGCTGCGGAGTCACCGGCGTCGATGGGCCCGCGCCTGGCCCGGGCTGCATCGCGGTCGGAGTGGGATCGCTCATCGCCCCCACCACGGGCAGGCCGACCTGGGTCTGGGCTCCCAACGCAGCCGCCCCCGGCCAGGCGGTGCCGGCGCCTGCGCGGCGAGGGTCACCGGGCCGGGAGTAGGTGGCCTGGCCGAACTCCGAGGCGAAGGCGAGCACGTCCGGGTGCCGACGCTTGCGGTCGGTCGCGAGAGCACGCGCCAGCACGTGGTCGAGCTCGCGTGAGACGTTCGGGACGAACAGGCTCGGCGGGCCGGGTGACGACGGGTTCATCACCGACTCCAACCCACCGCTGCGGACCGGCGACCCGGTCAGCAGGTGATAGGCGACCGCCGCCAGCGCGTGGATGTCGGCGCGCGCGTCGACGCCGCCGGCGGGGTCCACCTGCTCGGGCGCCATGTACTCCGGCGTGCCGACGACCAGGGTGAGCCCGCTCGAGAACGCGAGCGCCTTGGCCACGCCGAGGTCGGCCACGACAAGCCGGGTCTCGCCGGAGGCGCCGGTCTGGAGCAGCAGGTTCTGCGGCTTGACGTCGCGGTGCACGATGCCCATCCGGTGCAGCACGTCGAGGCCCTGCGCCGCCTGCCAGACGATGTCGGCCACCTCCTGCGGCGGCAGCGGCGCACGCTCGACGAGGTCCCCGACGGTGCCCTGGTCGGCGTACGACATGACGAAGTAGGGCCGCTCGTCGTTCTCCCCGATGTCATAGACGCGTACGACGTGGTCGGAGTCGGCCCGGCGCAGCACCCGCGCCTCCTCGAGAAACCGGTCGCTGACGTCGGCTCGCTGCGCCCAGTTCTCCGCCAGAGCCTTGACGGCGACGAGCGAGTCGAGCGTCTCGTCGCGGTAGAGCCAGACCGTGGCGAACCCGCCCGATCCGAGCCGCGAGACACGCTGCAGGCGGCCGAGTCGTTCGGGAAGGGGCATCACGCCATTGTGCAGTACCCCGAGTCACCGCCCGACCCAGTGGACCGCCGCTCAGCTCGCGGAGCGGAAGGACTCCCACCAGCGCAGCGAGCAGGCGGCGACCGCACCGCCCAGCAGGAACGCCAGCGCGCAGACCAGCGTCGTCGCGAGCACGGCCGGCCCGATGTCCTGCATCCGGCCGGGACCGATCGCGCCTGTCGCGAGCCACGTCGACAGGCCGAAGCAGATGCCACCGACCAGCCCGCTGAGCGCACCGCGCAGGGCGGCCTGGTCGAGCGCGAAGACCGGGTCGCGGCGCAGCGCCACCACGCCGGCGACGGCCCCGGCGAGCACCGGCACCAGGATCAACACGGACTGCCACGCGGCGGCGCTCCCGTCCGAGGGCAGCGCCGCGAGCAGCGGAAGCCCGGGCAGCCGGCCGAGCGAGACCTCCCCCGGCGAGACGACCGTCCCGGTCCCGACGGCGAAGCCCGGCCCGGCGAGGTAGGCCCCGGCGCAGAGCACGGCGTTCGGGATGGCCGCGACGCCGATCAGGGTCAGCGCGATGCCGGCCACGGTCCCCGTCGTGAGGCCCTCCTGCAGCGTCACCGCCTGGGAGAAGTGGACGATCAACGACGCCACGAGCAAAGCCGCCGAGACCGCGATCATCGTGGCGACGCCGGCCAACGCACCGCGCAGCGTCGCCCGGGCCGCGACCGGCAGCCGGGCGAGAACGGGCTCGAACGAGTCGGAGCCGGCGACCACGCCGAGCCCCCCGAAGACCACACTCACCAGGGTCAGCATGAGGACGGCTCGGACGAGGTTCACCTCGGCTCCGGAGGTGGAAGCGACGGCGCGTACGACGAGACCGGTCCCGGCGTACCCGACCGCGATCAACCCAGCGCCGGCGGCCACGTCACCGCCGTTCCGGACGGCGGCGGTGGTTCCGCACCAGCGGCCGAGCCGGTACAGGAGGTAGGCCCACCCCAGCCAGAACCCGAGCGGAATGGCCGTGATCGACGTACCTGCCACCTCGACGCCGGTGCCGTTGCTGACCAGCCAACCGAAGGCTCCGACCCGGACCGCGTCGCCGAACGACCCGGTGTCGCCGGAGAACCAGACCCCCACCGCCAGCGCGATGCTGACGACCAGACCGCCCACCGCGGCTGTGACTCCTGCCACCAGCGCCGACACGGCCATCGGACGTCGGGGAGGCTCGGCCGTCGCCTTCACCCGCAGGATGGGTCGGGTCAAAAGGTCGGTCATCACCCTCATCGTCGCCGACCGGACGACGCTCGACGCGGTGGACACGCCGTGCCGCAGGGCGCGCGCGGACCCGCGCGAGTTGGATTTCGACGGCGTGAATCGTCTACCGTCGTAGGTTCAGCCAGGCCCAGACCACACCTCCCGTCCTTCCCCAGGAGCTCGAACCCATGTCGTCGCGTGCAGACGCGTATGCCGCGTTCTACCGCGAGTCGCGCGGCCGGCTGCTGCACCAGGTCTACGCCTACTGCGGCGACGGCGAGGTGGCGCAGCGGGCCCTCGCGGACGCCTTCGTGTCCGCCGGTCACCACTGGCGCAAGATCGCCGACGACCCGCACAAGGACGCCTGGGTGCGCGAGCGCGCCCTCAAGGCGACCGGGCGCAGCCTCAACCGGGCCCGCAAGCCGTGGTACGTCCGCGCCCTGCGCACCGCTGACGAGCACCGCCCGATCCTGTCGGCGCTGCAGGTGCTGCCGCCGACCGACCGCAAGCTGGTCATCCTCGTCTACATGGCGGGGCTCGACCTGCCGCACGCAGGCCGCGAGGCCGGCGTCACCGATGACGCGGCGCACCGCTCGTTGGCGACCTCGGCGCTCGTGCTGTCCGAGTTCGGTGGGCTCGACGGGACACCGGAGGGCATCCGGGCCGGCCTCAATTCGCTGCGCAGCGACCTGACCGACGAGCCGATCGACCGAGCGTCCCGGCTCCGCCGCGAGGGCAACCGGCGGCGCCGCAGCCATATGGGTCTGGCCGCGCTCTGCTCGGTCGCCGTGGTGATCGGTGCCGGCGCCCTCACCGCGCAGCAACCGGAGCGGGTCTCTGCCGAAGGCCCGGACTCCTCGCAGACGACCACGCCGCAACCCACTGACCCGTCGGACCTCCCGTCCCCTGCGGAGAAGATCGACGCCAGCGTGCTGACACCGCTGGCCGCTGTCGCGAAGATGAAGTACGCGAACCCCTGGCGCCTCACCGACACGTCCACGGACTTCGGCACGACCGCGCCGTACGACGAGTGCCTGCAGGCGGTCCCGCAGGACAAGCGCGCCGCGCACTTCTACGTCCGGACGTTCCAGTCCGGCCGCGGGCAGCATCCCTCGATCGCGACGGAGTCGATGGAGGTGTCGGCGAACATCCAGGCCGCCGACCGCACCTACCTCGAGCTGGTCAACGACTTCTCCGCCTGCACGGCCGACAACCACCAGATCAAGAGCTACAGCCTGGTCCGGGGAGTCGGCGACGCCGCCTCGATCATCTCGCTCAAGTACGTCGACGAAGACGGCGTGCACGACCAGCTGATCGGCATCAGCCAGACCGGCCTCGCCACGCTGACCTGGGTGATCGACACCCCCAACGCACGGGCCGCCTCGCCGCAGGAACTGGTCCGGCTGATGGCGACGTCGGTGCAGTCGGTGTGCTCCCAGGCCATGGGTGGCTGCTCGCGCCGGCCGTTCCTCCTCGTCGGCCAGGTGCCGCCCAAGATCGACCGGGCGAAGGGCTTCCTCACCGCGCTCGACCTCCCGGTGTTCGAGGGCCTCACCGAGCCGTGGGTGGCAACCTCGCCCAGCGCCGTCCAGACCAACCCGTCGGCCACCGGCTGCGACCAGGCGGACTTCGCCGCCGCCAAGGCGAAGGACATCGAAGCGCGCAGCTTCGTGGTCCCGAGCGACAAGACCCTGGCGACGATCTTCGGGATGACCGAGACGCGGGGCCGGTTCGAGAGCGTCGAAGACGCCTCGGCGTTCATGCGCCAGGTCGGCCTCAACGTGCGCCGTTGCCACGACCGCCAGCTCTCGCTCGACGTCAAGTCAGGCGAGACGTTCCCGGTCGAGCAGGGCTCGGGCGATCCTGGACCATCACGCTGGCTGCGTCGAAGTCACGGGACCTGACGTTCCGGATGGGGATGTTCCGGGTCGGTACGACGGTCGGCCAGGTCACGTTCACGCCGACGCCGCGCTACGACCTGACGCCCGACGAGTACAACGACGTGGTCGAACGCGCCGCCCTGCGCGCCACCCAGCACTGACACCTCAGGTCGTGTGATCACCCGACCGGCAGCGGCCATGAGCCGCTCGGTGTCGGTGGCGTCGACGGGCGGCACCGTCGGCGGCTTGACCAGACCGAGCTCGATGGTGTGGTCGTTGCAGGTGAGCGCGACGACGTCCCTCATCAGCGGGATCGTGTCCGGGGAGAACTCGATCGCCCGCCCCAGGCTTGCCGACAGGTCCCAGGCATGCGCAGCAGCATCGATGACCGCAAAGTTCACGACGACGGCGCCGGGCAGGACACCGAAGGGCGTCTCGTGCTGCGCGGTCATCACGTCCGTCGCTGCGCCACAGCTGCACGGCCAGCGCGGTGACCTCGGCCGAGATCGGCGCCAGGTCGCCCTCGTAGGGCACTGCGCCCATGGACTCGTCCAGCTCCATCAGCTGCTGGCCTGTGACGGCGCCCGCCCAGAACAGCTGGTTCTTCAAGACGTGGCTCGCCAGCCGGCGGATCGTCCAGGGCGGGCAGTTGCTGACGACGTCCATCTCGTCATCGACGATCTGAGCGATCACTCCGTTCAGCTCGTCCTCGGCTTGCGCCAGCAGCGTCAGGTGATCCATCGCGCCCTCCCGGGATCGGCTTGGTCAGGTTATCCGGACGCGGCGCGTGAGCGACCCGGAACAGCGGATCCGCAAGAAGCAAGGGACACCGGCAGCGGACACCCCCACGTCGTCGTCGGTGTCAGACTGAGCCGGTGAGCCTGGAGGCGAGGCACGGCAACATGCCGCACACCACGGCGACCCTCGTCGGGCGCACCGAGGTGCTGCCCGAGCTGGTCGCGCTGGTCCGGTCCCGTCAGCTCGTCACCCTCAGCGGAGTCGGGAGGCGTCGGCAAGACCCGACTCGCCCTTGCCGTCGGCGCGGAGCTGGCCGATGAGTTTCCTGACGGCACATGGCTGGTCGAGCTGGCCCCCGTGGGCAACCCCGACGCGGTGCCGGACGCGATCGCCAGTGCCCTGGGCATCACCCCGCAAGGCGATGCGCGCATCATCGACACGGTCGCGAGGCAGTGGCCGGACGGCGGCTGCTGATCCTGGTCGACAACTGCGAGCACGTCCTCGCGGCGGCCGCGGCGGCGATCGAGGAGATCCGCGCCCGCTCCGACGTCCCTCGGATCCTGGCGACGTCGCGAGAGCACCTGTCGGCGTCGGGGGAGACCCTCCTGTCCGTGTCCCCCTTGACCCTGGATGGCGGCGTGACGTCCGACGCGGTCAATCTGTTCGTCGGAGCGTGCCCGCGCTGTCCGGCACGAGTTCGGGATCTTCGACAAGCAGAGCGCGGACGCGGTGATCGAGATCTGCGAGACGCTCGACGGGCTACCCCTTGGCATCGAGCTGGCCGCCGCACGCATGGCGGCGATGAGCGCGGTCGAGGTGCGGGACCGGCTCGCTGACCGGTTCCGGCTGCTGACCGGGCCGGAGCTGGCGCCCGATCGTCAGGCGACACTGCGGCACGCGATGGCCTGGTCCTACGACCTGTTGAACGAGGACGAGCGGGCAGCAGCTGCGAAAGGTGTCGGTGTTCGCAGGGGGGTTCGACCTGCCGGCATCTGTGCGCTGTCGCCGAGACGAGTGACGACATCGAGGTGCTGCGGCTCCTGGACTCCTTGGTACGCAAGTCCTTGGTGAGTGCCCACCACGGTTCCGTGCGAACCCGGTACAGCCTGTACGAGACGATCCGCACGTTCGCCGACGAGCGACTGGCAGAGGCCGCCGAGCGTGAGACGGCCCGCGATCGGCACGCTGCGTACTTCGCCGGCAGGCGGCTCGAGCGGTGGGAGCAGTGGAACGGTCCCGCGTGGCGCACCCAGGTCGACTGGGTACAGACGGAGCTGGCGAACCTACGGTCGGCGTTCCGAGTGGAGTGTCGATCGCGATCACGTCGATGTGGCCACCGATGTCGCCGCACATGCCGCTCTCATGGGGTTCTCGGTGGAGCTGTTCGAGACCATCGGTTGGGCCGAGTCTCTGCTCGAGGCGGCGACCCCGGCCGACGTGCGCCGGCTTCCCCGGCTGTACGCCGCGGCGGGGTATGCGTGCTTCGTCGGACGCGCCGCGGTCGCTACCGAGAACGCCCACCGGGCGACCGAGCTGGAAGGCCGACCGGGCTACGAATCCTGCGAGCCCGGCTACGCGACGTTCATCGAGGCGCTCGGACAGGTCTACTGCGGCAACCTGGACCGCTACATCGAGCTGACCCGGGACGTGGCTGAGCTGGCAGGAGCCGGGCAGGCGTACGGGATAGCGGCGTACGTCGACGGGCTGCAGTCGGCCGGGCAGATCGACGAGGCGGTGGAGCTCACCGGGTCTGCAGTTGCGGCGGCGCGCCAGGTCGGCAATCCCTACTGGCTGGTCTACACGCTCTGGATCGTCGGGCTGGCCTACTCGAAGGCAGACCCGCAGAGAGCCCTGGAGACCTGGGACGAGGGTGTCGCACAGCTCGGCGAGCACGACGTTCGGTTCTTCGAGGGATTCTTGGCCCGGACGCCGCCCTTCTGCACACCTCGGACGGTCAGCTGGAGACGGCGTTGACCCTGTTCGGCACATCCATCGCGGCGTTCCTGCGCTCCGGCGCGGTGGCGCAGCTGGTCATCACGCTGGCCAGCCTGCCGGCCCTGTTCGAGCGGCTCGACCGTCCCGCCGTCGCGCGCACCCTGCTCGGCGCGATGGCCAACGAATCGGCGAGCCTGCATCACGTGCCCACCCTCGCCGACCTCGGCGAGCGGCTCGACGCCCAGCTCGGCGACGAGGCGTCAAAGCGGTTCGCCTCGGTCGGCGGCGCGATGGATCTCCGCGACGCCGCCGCCTACGCCGTTCACCAGATCGACCTCGCCCGGCGCGCGCTCACAGCGACCAGCCGGCACGGCGCCGAGGGTGCCGGCCTCACAGCCCGCGAGACACAAGTGCTGCGGCTCATCGCCGAGGGGGCGACCACCCGCGAGATCTCTGAACAGTTGTTCATCTCGGCGAAGACCGCCGACAACCACATCGAGCACATCTACATCAAGCTCGGCGTCACCAACCGTGCCGCAGCCACCCGTGGGCTCTCGACCGTGAGGTGGTCGTCCGCGCCAGGAGACCGACGCCGGTTGAGGCCGCCGTGGCGGTCGAGCTACGTGGCGGCTTCGAGATAGGGCCCTGAAATGAGGAGATCTCCTCATGTGCGGAAGACCACGTCGGCACAGGATTCACGTCAAGCCGGCCGACGGCTGGAGGACCGGGATCCGATTCGGGATCCCACCCATGAAGGAGAACGACGATGATCCTGGCGACGACGAAGGTGAAGGACCTCGACCACTTCCTCGAGGTCTACGGCACGAAGGGCGCCGACAAGCGCGGATCGCACGGCTCGAAGGGCTCCACGGTCTACCGCGACCCGATCGAGGAGGACCGGGTGTGGGCCATCTTCGACTGGGACGAGGACGGCTGGACGGCGTTCGCCACAGACCCGGAGACCCCGGGCATCATGCAGGAGGCCGGGCACCTGGGTCGGCCGTCCCTCGGCCAGTACCTCGGCACCTTCAGCGCCTGACACGACAGGGCTGCCGGCGCGCCGGACGGTTCAGATCTAGCCGAGCAGGTCCCGCATCAGCTGGGCGGTCTCGGACGGGGTCTTGCCGACCTTCACGCCGGCCGCCTCGAGCGCTTCCTTCTTCGCCTCGGCGGTGCCGGACGAGCCGGAGACGATGGCGCCGGCGTGGCCCATGGTCTTGCCCTCGGGCGCGGTGAAACCCGCGACGTAGCCGACGACCGGCTTGGTGATGTGCTCCTTGATGTACGCCGCCGCGCGCTCCTCGGCGTCCCCACCGATCTCGCCGATCATCACGATCGCATCGGTCTCGGGGTCGTCCTGGAAGGCCTGGATGGCGTCGATGTGGGTGGTCCCGACGATCGGGTCGCCACCGATCCCGACGGCGGACGAGAAGCCGAAGTCCCGGAGCTCGTACATCATCTGGTAGGTCAGCGTGCCTGACTTCGACACCAGGCCGATCCGTCCGCCCTTGGTGATGTCGGCCGGGATGATGCCGGCGTTGGACTTGCCGGGGCTGATCAGGCCGGGGCAGTTCGGGCCGATGATGCGCGACGTGCCCTTGGACTGGGCGTAGGCGAAGAACTCGGCGGTGTCCTTGACCGGCACACCTTCGGTGATCACCACGATGAGCGGGACGCCGGCGTCGACGGACTCGACCACCGCGCCCTTGGTGAACTTCGGTGGCACGAACACGACGCTCACGTCGGCGCCGGTCGCCTCGACGGCCTCCGCCACCGAGCCGAAGACGGGGACCGACGTACCTGTGAAGTCGACCGACTGGCCGCCCTTGCCCGGCGTGACGCCGCCCACCACGTTGGTGCCCGAGTCGAGCATCCGCTGGGTGTGCTTGGAGCCCTCCGAGCCGGTCATGCCCTGCACGATGACCTTGCTGTTCTCGGTCAAGAAGATCGCCATGGGATGTTCCTTACTCCTTCGCAGACGCCAGCTCGGCGGCGCGATCGGCAGCGCCGTCCATCGTGTCGACCATCGTCACCAGCGGGTGGTTCTTGTCGTCGAGGATCCGACGCCCCTCGTCGACGTTGTTGCCGTCGAGGCGCACCACCAGCGGCTTGTTGGCCTCGTCGCCGAGGATGTCGAGCGCGTGCACGATGCCGTTGGCGACGGCGTCGCAGGCGGTGATGCCGCCGAAGACGTTCACGAAGACGCTCTTCACCTGCGGGTCGCCCAAGATGATGTGCAGGCCGTTGGCCATCACCTCGGCCGAGGCTCCGCCACCGATGTCGAGGAAGTTCGCGGGCTTCACGCCGCCGTGCCGCTCCCCGGCGTACGCGACGACGTCGAGCGTCGACATGACGAGCCCGGCGCCGTTGCCGATGATGCCGACCTCGCCGTCGAGCTTGACGTAGTTGAGGCCCTTCGCCTTGGCCTCCGCCTCGAGCGGGTCGGCCGCAGCCTTGTCCTCGAACGCGGCGTGGTCGGGGTGCCGGAAGTCGGCGTTGTCGTCGACCGTCACCTTGCCGTCGAGTGCGTCGAGGTGGCCGTTGCCGAGCTTGACGAGCGGGTTGACCTCGACGAGCGAGGCGTCCTCCTCGACGAACACCGTCCAGAGCTTCTTGATCACCTCGGCCGCCTCGTCGGCGATGTCGTCACCGAACCCGGTGGCCGCGACGATCTCGCGGGCCTTGGCGTCGTCGACACCGATCAGCGGGTCGATCCCGACACGGGCGATCGCGTCCGGGTTCTCGTGCGCCGTGACCTCGATCTCGACGCCACCCTCGGTGCTCGCGATGCAGAGGTACTGGCGGGCGGCGCGGTCGACCAGGAAGGAGAAGTAGTACTCCTCGGCGATGTCCGCCGTAGGAGCGATGAGCACCCGGTGCACGGTGTGACCCTTGATGTCCATGCCGAGGATCTCGCCGGCCTTCGCGACCGCGTCGTCGGGGTCGGCTGCGAGCTTGACGCCGCCGGCCTTGCCTCGGCCACCAACCTTGACCTGCGCCTTCACGACGACACGGCCACCGAGCTGCTCAGCGGCGGCGCGGGCGTCCTCGGCGTTCTCGACGACGGTGCCCATCGACACCGGGACGTCGTGCTTCGCGAAGAGCTCCTTCGCCTGGTACTCCATCAGGTCCACGGGGTGTGCTCCCCTTTCGGCGTTCAGCTCGATGATCTTCGGCAGTCTTCGGCACCGTTGTGCCGGAGAGGGAATCCTTTGGGAGCCTAGTCATCGGGCACCTGGTTGGCAGAATCGGGTTGCCCATCTCACCCCGCACCCGAGGATGTCCCGTATGGCCGACGCACCCGCCCACGCGATGACCCGGCGCACGATCCACGGCGACGGACTGCCCCTCGCGGTCTGGGAGGGGCCACGCAACGGGCCTACCGTCCTGTTCGTGCACGGCTACCCGGACACGCACGTCGTCTGGGACCGCGTCGTCGAACGGCTGGCAGGCGACTTCCACTGCGTGGTGTACGACGTCCGAGGTGCCGGTGAGTCCGGCGTCCCCGCCGACCGCGCCGGCTACCGGCTCGCGCACCTGCGCGCCGACCTGGCCGCGGTGCTCGACGCAGTCGCGCCGTCCGAGCAGGTCCACCTGGTCGGGCACGACTGGGGATCGCTCCAGGCCTGGGACGCCGTCGTCCGCGCGGACGGCGAGCCTGCGCTGACGGGACGGTTCGCGTCGTACACGACGATCAGCGGGCCGTGCCTGGACCACGTCAGCGCCTGGACGAGCGCTGCATGGCGCGGCGGGTGGCAGCGCAAGCGCGAGGCGCTGCGCCAGCTGCGGCACTCCTGGTACGTGTTCGCGTTCCAGATCCCGGTGCTCCCCGAGCTGGTGCTGCGCCGGGTCAACCGTCGGCTGCTCGCCACGCGCCAGCACGGCACCTACCACTTCGCGGACACGCTTGCCCGAGGACGCGGCGCGCGGCGTCAACCTCTACCGCGCGAACATCCTGGCTCGGCGACCGGGAGTGCCGGGAGGCCCCTACACGTCCCTGCCCGTGCAGCTGCTGGTCCCGCTTCGGGACGCGTACGTGACCCCGGCGTTCTACCGCGACCTGCATCGTTTCGTCCCTGACCTCACCCGGGTCGACCTCGACGCCGGGCACTGGGCTCCGCACACCCACGCCGAGGAGGTCGCGCGCCTGGTCGCGACGTTCGCCCGCGAGCACGGCTGAATGAAGCACTTCGGTGGTCGAGCCGTTCGTCAGGCTCAGGACAGGCTTGTCGAGACCCACATGATCTCGACAGGCTCGATCAGCGAAAGGGCCTGACAGGGGGCTGAGAGATACAGGCACGGTTGACGCGGCGGCGGTAAGAAAGATCCGAAGCGTGCCCGGGCCCTCGATGTCGGTGACAAGTCGTTGCGCGTGCAGCGCTTCCAGGACGCCACCGTCCGGCAGGCCAGCCAGCTGATCGCGTCGATGGGACTGCAGAGCCCCGACCAGCTGACGCCGCGGTTGCTGCGACGCCGCATCGACCACACGACCACGAAGACGTACGCCGAGCTGTTCGACTGGCTCGAGCCGGACGAGCTCCTGCACGGTCCCCCGAGCTCCTGGGTCGACGACTGGGAGGCGGCCGATCCGGACCGCTTCTGAGCGGTTCAACCGGAGGACGTTTGGGCACAGATCCCGTCAGGCGGCATACCCATCGAGCGAAGGAGAACTCGTGACCAACGTGGCCGAGCTGATCGTGACCGCACTCGCCGAGCACGGCGTGCGGACGATGTGGGGGGTCGTCGGCGACGCGCTCAACCCTGTCACCGATGCCATCCGACGCGAGGAACGCATCGAGTGGATCGGCGTCCGGCACGAGGAGGCCGCAGCGTTCGCCGCGGGTGCGCAGGCTCAGCTCACCGGATCGCTCGGCGTCTGCATGGGCACCGTCGGACCGGGGTCGATCCATCTGCTCAACGGTCTGTACGACGCGAAGAAGTCCCACGCACCGGTGCTCGCGATCTGCGGCCAGGTCCCGCTCGCGGAGATGGGCAGCAACTACTTCCAGGAGGTCGACAACGACGCGCTGTTCGACGACGTGTCGGTGTTCTGCGAGACCGTCACGAGCGCAAGCCAGATGCCGCAGCTGCTGGAGCAGGCCGTGAACGCCGCGCTGCAGCACAGCGGCGTCGCGGTGCTGACGCTGCCCGGCGACGTCGGTTCGCTCGACCTGCCCAAGCACACGGCGATCCCACGCTTCGTGACGTCCCGGCGACCGACGGCGCCTGCGGCGGACGACCTGGCCGAGGCGGCAGCGCTCATCAACGACGCCGATGCCGTGACGTTGCTCGTCGGACATGGGGCCATCAGCGCTCGCGACGAGGTGCTCGAGCTCGCCGAACGTTGCCAGGCACCGATGGTGCTGACTCTCAAGGCCAAGGAGGGGCTCGAGCCCGACAACGCCTACCAGGTCGGCCAGAACGGTCTGATCGGCAACCCGGCCGCGGCGAAGGCCTTCGACGACTGCGACGTGCTGGTCATGGTCGGCACCGACTTCCCGTACCGCGACTTCTACCCGACCGGGAAGCAGGTCGTGCAGATCGATGCCAGGGGCGAGCACATCGGCCGGCGTACGGCGGTCGACGTCGGACTCGTCGGGCACGCGGTCCCGACGCTTCAGGCACTGGTCCCCCTGCTGACGGCTGAGCACGACAGCGGGCACCTGGAGTCGACCCGATCGGCATACCAGAAGTGGGCCGAGCGCCAGCAGCACCTGGTCGACCCGGACTACGACGAGAAACCGGCGGGCTTCTTCCGCAAGCGCGTCGACAACACGTCGGACCGGATCCGACCCGAGGTGCTGGCGGCTGTCGTCGACCGGCACGCGGCCCCCGACGCGATCTTCACCAGCGACACCGGCATGTCGACGGTCTGGCTGTCACGGTTCGTGTCCATGAAGCCGCACCGGCGGCTGATCGGCAGCTACAACCTCGGGTCGATGGCGAACGCCATGCCCCAGGCTCTCGGCGCGCAGGCGCTCGACCGGCAGCGCGAGGTCGTGGCGTTCTGCGGCGACGGTGGCCTGACGATGTTGCTCGGCGACCTCATCACGGCGGTCACGCACGACCTTCCGGTCCGGTTCGTGGTCTTCGACAACGGTCGACTGGGAATGGTGAAGCTCGAGCAGGAGCAGGGCGGGCTGCCGGAGTTCGGCACCGTGCTGCAGAACCCCGACCTGGCCGCGGTCGCGACGGCCATGGGACTCCACGGCATCAAGGTGACCGACCCTGACGACGTCGACGCGGCGGTGCAGGAGGCATTCGCGACCCGCGGACCGGTGCTGCTCGACGTCGAGACGAACCCCGAGGAGATCGCGGTGCCGCCGAAGCCCGGCCTCGACCAGGCGTGGGGGTTCGCGATCGCGAAGGTGCGGGAGACCCTCGTCAGCCCAGGAGCCGACTAGCCGGTGGTCGAGCTTCGAGGGCTCGACAAGCTCGATCAGCGAGTCGCCCTCGGTCAGCGGGTCTTCTCTTCGCTGACGGCGTCGTTGACCCAGTTGACGACGTCCTGGGTCTTGGTGCCGGGCGTGAAGATCTTGGCCACGCCGGCCTCCTCGAGAAGCGGGATGTCGTCCTCGGGGATGATCCCGCCGCCGAAGACCAGGATGTCGCGGGCGTCGCGCTCAGCGAGCAGGTCGATCACCTTCTGGAAGAGCGTCATGTGCGCCCCGGAGAGCACGGACAGGCCGATGATGTCGGCGTCCTCCTGCAGCGCGGTCTCGACGATCTGCTGCGGGGACTGGTGCAGGCCGGTGTAGATGACCTCCATGCCCGCGTCGCGCAGGGCGCGGGCGATCACCTTGGCTCCACGGTCGTGGCCGTCGAGTCCCGGCTTGGCGACCACCACACGGATCGGGGCCATCTGCTGCTCACACACCTCTCGCGGGTACGCCGCGCGGCGCACCTCCAGACGACGGCAGACTAATGGACCGGAGCGGTTCCGACACATTCGACGGTGCCGGGCACCATCGGGTGCGGACGCCCACCTGGGTCGGTAATCTGCGTACGGGCGAGTACCTGTGACGGCGGTCACGGCGTACGACGGCTGAGCAGACATCAGCCGAACGAGCCGGGAACGCTCCGGTGAGACCGATGGGACGGTGAACGCGCGGTGTTGAGGCCCGCAGGTCGCGCCGTCTCGGCCCTGTCGGCGATCTCCGCGCTCGCGATCGAGATCGGCTGGGTCAGCGCCCACGCCGCGATCTACCCGCTCGGACTGCTGCGCGACCGCGGCGACGACCCCGACCCGGCGCGGTTCCGGTTCGGTGACCTGCCGTTGGCCCAGCGCGGGCTGATCGGTGCCGACGTCGAGGCGGCGACGACCCCGATCGTGTTGATCCACGGCATCGTCGACAACCGCACGATCTTCGCGATGATGCGGCGCGGGCTGCGACGACGGGGCTTCGGCTGCATCCGGTCGTTCTCGTACGGCCCGCACACCAACGACCTGCGTGCGACGGCCGAGCGCTTCGGCGAGTTCGTCGAGGACATCGCGGAGGAGACCGGCAGCGACCGGATCCACGTCATCGGACACTCCCTCGGTGGCCTGATCGCTCGGTACTACGTCCAGCGCCTCGGCGGTGACCGGCTCGTGCCGACTCTCGTCACGCTCGGCACGCCGCACCAGGGCACCCTCGCCGCGCGGTTGCTGCCGAACCGGCTGGTCCGCCAGCTGCGTCCTGGCAGCGACGTGCTGGAGGAGCTCGCCGAGCCGGCCTCGTGCACGACCCGGATCCTGGCGTTCTACAGCGACGTCGACCAGCTGATCGTCCCGGCGCGCAACGCCCGGGTCGAGCACCCGGACCTGACGGCCGACAACGTGCTCGTCAAGGGCGTCGGCCACCTCTCGCTGCCGATCAACGGCCGGATCGTGCACGAGACGTGCGCGCGGTTGGCGTTGTCGGCGGGATTCACCGGTGTGACGTCGGACGCGTTGTCCACCGCGTTGTCCACCGCGGTCATCGCACCCGAATCCGGACGACGTCGGACATCTGCATGAACAATCCGCGAGAACCACTCACTATGAGTCATCTGGGCTATACCCAGAGTGACCGTTTGGATGGTTTTCCCCAGGTCAGAGCCGTCACCACGCGGGGCGTGGCACGTTGGACCTGGCGTGGGTTTCCCATGCTGTTGCCGTTCCGTTACCCTCGGACATTCGTGCCGTAGCCCCCGCCCGAGCACAGCCATGAGTCCCCTGCCGGAAGGAACTGGACGCGTGTCGTCGCACCGTGCTGACAAGCGCAGCGCCCGACGGGCTCCAGCGACCCCTCGCAGTCGCAGCTCTCGCAACACCCCGGTGACTCCCTCTGCAACCGGTCCCGCCGGCACCTTCGGCAGCACCGCACCGGCTGCGCCCGGTCGCCGGCGCGCGACCAGGTCCGCGACCAAGAAGACCTCCCTCGCCGGCAGCCGCAGCGGGCGCGGCGTCGGACTCTCGATCTCCTCCCTCATCGGAGGCGGTGCGCTCATCGCAGCCGCCATCGGCGCGGCCACCGCCGGGCAGGCGATCTCCTCCGGCACGACGCCCACCGCGTCGCACACGCGCGGCAGCTACGTCGCCAACCTGTCGTCCGCCTCGCTCGAGGGCCGCGACGCGACCCAGGTGAGCCGGGCCGGCGCGCGGCCGATCGTGGCGACCGGCGCGACCCCGACCACCGCCGTCGAGCGTCAGGCCCAGGCGCGCGTCAACCTGCTCCGCTCCGCCGCCAACGACGCCCAGGCCTACGCCAAGGAGCTGTCCAGCGACGAGTGGGTGCTCCCCACGACCGGCTTCCACATCTCGGTGTGGTTCGGCGAGTCGGGTGGCTACTGGTCCTCCGGCTACCACACCGGCATCGACTTCGCGACGGCGTACGGCACGCCGGTCGTCGCCGTCGGCAACGCCACCGTCGTCCAGACCGGCTGGGACGGCCCCTACGGCAACCAGATCCGTCTGCAGTTCGATAACGGTGACGAGGTCTGGTACAACCACCTGTCCGCCATCGAGGTCACGACCGGCCAGACGGTGGTGAAGGGCCAGGAGATCGGCCGCGTCGGTGACACCGGCAACGCCTACGGCTACCACCTGCACTTCGAGTACCGGCTGGCGTCCGACCTCCACGACGGCGTCGACCCGGTGCCGTACTTCCTCGAGCACGGGATCGCACTGCGCTAACGCCGCGCCGCGCGTTCTGTCGGCACTGCATCCGTAGGATTGAGCCGACATGTCTGCGCTCATTCCCCTCCCCAACCTGGTCGATCCGTCGCGGGTCTCCCCTGCGCCCGACCAGGTCGACGATCGCGGTGAGGACCGACCGCGCCGACACCGTCCGTCCCCGAGGAGCTGCTCGAGGGCCTGAACCCCTCGCAGCGCGAGGCGGTCACCCACGAAGGCTCGGCCCTGCTCGTCGTGGCCGGCGCCGGCTCCGGCAAGACCCGGGTGCTGACCCGCCGGATCGCCTGGCTGCTGTCCCAGCGCGACGCCCATCCCGGTTCGATCCTGGCGATCACGTTCACCAACAAGGCGGCGGCCGAGATGCGTGAGCGCGTCGAGGAGCTGGTCGGCGGTCGCGCCAAGATCATGTGGGTCTCGACGTTCCACTCCTCGTGCGTGCGCATCCTGCGGCGCGAGGTCACGCGGCTCGGCTACGGCTCCAACTTCTCGAT
Organism: uncultured Actinomycetota bacterium; assembly: GCA_963737725.1. Lineage (GTDB taxonomy): Bacteria > Actinomycetota > Actinomycetes > Propionibacteriales > Nocardioidaceae > JANLYC01. Next base: position 970,055 of record CAVTTO010000007.1, on the reverse strand, counting down.
CTACGACGACGCCGACGCGCGGCGGCTGATGGGGCTCGTCTGCCGCGACCTCGACCTCGACCAGAAGCGCTACGCGCCGCGGGCCGTGCTCAACTGGGTGAGCAACTGCAAGAACGAGCTGCTCGACGTCGAGGCCGCCGCCGCGAAGGCGTCCAACCATCTCGAGCGCACGTTCGCCGAGTGCTACACGACCTACCAGGCCCGGCTCAAGGCGGCCAACGCCCTGGACTTCGACGACCTCATCATGCTGACGGTGCGGTTGCTCCAGGCCTTCCCCGAGGTGCGCGAGACCTACCGCCGCCGGTTCCGGCACGTCCTGGTCGACGAGTACCAGGACACCAACCACGCGCAGTACGTGCTGATCCGCGAGCTGTGCGGCGAGGGCACCGGACGGCATACCGCCGACGGCGACCTGGTCGGGGTCGAGGGCGGCGGGATGACCGGCAACACGCTCGACACCGGTGGCGACGAGTACGTCGCCGAGCCGGCCGAGCTGATGGTCGTCGGTGACGCCGACCAGTCGATCTACGCCTTCCGGGGCGCGAACATCCGCAACATCCTGGCGTTCGAGGAGGACTTCCCGAACGCCGAGACGATCATGCTCGAGCAGAACTACCGCTCGACGCAGACGATCCTGTCGGCCGCGAACGCGGTCATCGCGCAGAACAAGGGCCGCAAGCCGAAGAACCTCTGGTCCGACGCGGGCGACGGCGAGCAGATCGTCGGCTACGTCGCCGACAACGAGCACGACGAGGCGCAGTTCGTCGCCGAGGAGATCGACCGGCTGACCGACGACAAGGCGGCCAGCCCTGGAGACGTCGCCGTCTTCTACCGCACCAACGCTCAGAGCCGGGTGTTCGAGGAAGTGTTCATCCGCGTCGGCCTGCCCTACAAGGTCGTCGGCGGCGTGCGTTTCTACGAGCGCCGCGAGGTGCGCGACGCGCTCGCCTACCTGCGCATGCTGGTCAACCCCGACGACACCGTGTCACTGCGACGGATCCTCAACACCCCGAAGCGCGGCATCGGCGAGCGGGCCGAGGCGTGCGTCGAGGTGCTCTCGCAGCGCACCGGGACGTCGTACTGGGAGGCCCTGCGCCAGGCCGAGGACGCTCCGGCCATCGCGACCCGGTCGCTGAAGAACATCGAGGGGTTCGTCGCGATGATCGAGGAGCTCCAGGCGATGGTCGAGACCGGCGCGCGGCCCGACGAGGTGCTCGAGGCCGTGCTGACGAAGTCGGGCTACCTGGCCGAGCTCGAGCAGTCCGACGACCCGCAGGACGAGACCCGCGTGGAGAACCTCGGTGAGCTGGTCGCGGTGGCGCGCGAGTTCGCCGACGAGATCGAGGACGCCACCCTCGGCGACTTCCTCGAGCGGGTCGCGCTGGTCGCCGACTCCGACCAGATCCCCGACGAGGACGAGTCCGGCGGCGTGGTCACGCTGATGACGCTGCACACCGCGAAGGGGCTGGAGTTCCCCGTGGTCTTCCTGACCGGGCTCGAGGACGGGATCTTTCCGCACTCGCGCTCGCTCGGGGACCAGCCGGAGCTCGAGGAGGAGCGGCGGCTGGCCTACGTCGGCCTGACCCGAGCCGAACGACGCCTCTACGTCTCCCGCGCCGTGGTCCGCTCGGCCTGGGGGGCGCCGCAGCACAACCCGGCGTCGCGCTTCCTCGAGGAGCTGCCGACCACGCTGATCGACTGGCGTCGTACCGAGTCCGCACAGACCACGTGGGCGTCGACGTCGGCGTCGAGCCGGTACGCCGACCAGGGTGGCTACATCCCCGCGTCCCAGACGACGATGCGCCGCCGCGCCGCGTCGGCGCCACCGCCGAAGCCGACCGCCGGCACCCGGCCGGTGCCCTCGCTCGAGCCCGGCGACCGGGTCGTGCACGACACGTTCGGCATGGGCTCGGTGGTCACCGTCGAAGGCGTCGCCGACAAGGCCGTCGCCTCCATCGACTTCGGCTCCATCGGCGTCAAACGCCTCCTCCTCCGCTACTCCCCCGTCGAGAAGCTCTAACCGCCGACTCGCCAAGTTGCGCGAGTCGCCATAGCGCGCTCCGAATCGCCAGACGATCGCGCACAGGTCTGCCAGGCTCTGGCGACGTCGCGCCACCAAACTGGCGAGCTCGAGCGCGCCAAACCTGGCGACTCGGGGCACGAAAGTTGGCGAGTCGGCTACTGCCAGAAGACGGCGATGGCGATGTTGGAGATGGTGAGGAGGGTGATGGCCATGAAGAGGCCGGGTGGGATGACGGGCTTGTTGCGGTTGATCCAGCAGAGCACGGCCACGATCAGGCCGATCGCCAGCTTCACGCCGGTCTTGGTCTGGTCGAGCGGATCGTCCTGACCCTCGATCACCCCGACGAGCAACAACCCGCTGACCACCTGGGTCAGCGCACCGTGCAGCATCGCCGAGTTGACCACGTGATCGCGGTCGGACATCTGCACCAGGGCGCCTCCGAGGAGGCTGGCCATGCCGAGCAGGTGGATGAACACCAACAGGTCACGCACGAAGTCCATTCGCCTACGTCCCCTTGCTCGCCGTCACCAGGTCGTCGTACTCGGGATGCCGCTCCAGGAAGCGTCGCACGAATGGGCACACCGGTCGCAGCGCCATGCCGGTGTCGCGCACGTTGTCGAGGACCTCGGTGACCAGCCGCGAGGCGAGACCGCGGCCGCCGTACGCCGGATCGATCTCGGTGTGCAGCGCGGTGAAGGTGTCGCCGCGGAGCTGGTAGTCCATGAAACCGACCCGGATCCCGTCGACGTACAGGTCGTAGCGGGACTCGTCGGGGACGTCGCGCAGCTCGATGTCGTCCGGCGTCTCATCGGGATGGTGATCCGGGTGGTCGTCGGAGTGCGGGGTGCGGGTCACGCGGAGAACCTACTGAGCACGCGGGTCCGGGACAACCGGCTCAGAGCAGCCGCCGCTCGCTCGCCCATCGGGTCAGCTCGTGCCGCGAGGACAGCTGCAGCTTGCGCAGCACGCTCGACACGTGCGTCTCGACCGTCTTGATCGAGATGAACAGCGTCGACGCCACCTCCTTGTACGCGTAGCCGCGCGCGATCAGCCGCATCACCTCGCGCTCGCGCTCGGTCAGCCGGTCGAGGTCCTCGTCGACGTCGGCGACGTCGATCTGCCCGGCGAACGCGTCCAGGACGAAGCCGGCCAGCCGGGGCGAGAACACCGCGTCGCCGTCGTTGACCCGGCGGATCGCTGCCACCAGCTCCGGCCCGGTGATGTTCTTGGTGACGTAGCCGCGAGCGCCCCCGCGGATCACCGCGATCACGTCCTCCGCCGCGTCGGACACGCTGAGCGCCAGGAAGCGCACGTCCGGGTGCCGGGTCGTCGTACGCCGGAGCACCTCGGTGCCGCCCCCGCCCGGAAGGTGCACGTCGAGCAGCACGACGTCGGGTTCGTGCTCCTGGATCGCCGCCACCGCCTCATCGACGTCAGCCGCCTCCGCGACCACGTCGACGGCACCGCCCAGCTCGGCCTTCACGCCGGTACGGAACATGGCGTGGTCGTCGACCAGCACGACGCGCAGCGACGTGGGCCGACCGCCGATCCCGGACGAGCCGGGCTTGGCGGTGGTCGGTTCAGCCGTCGACCCACTGGTCGGGTCGTTGGTCGAGTCGGACGTCGGGTCGGACACTCTCAGCCTCCTTGCGGCGCGAGCGGGGAAACCGGCATGAACAGGCGGACCTCGGTGCCACTGTCGCGATCACTCACGACCTCCGCCCGCCCGCCGTGGCGGGTGATCCGGTCCAGGATCGAGCGGCGTACGCCGAGTCTGTCCTCGGGCACCTCGTCGAGGTCGAAGCCACGCCCGCGGTCGCGGACGAAGACCTCGAGCTCCCGCTCGGTCGCCTCGGCGTACACGTCGATCTGCGGCGCGCCGGAGTGCTTGGCGGCGTTGACCATCGCCTCGCGCGCCGCGGCGACGACAGCGGCCGTGGCCGGTTCGATCGGGCAGTCGCCCACGGAGACCAGCTCGATCGGCACGTGGTGCGCGACCTCGACCTCGATGATCGCGTGCTGGAGCGCGGCCTTGACGGTCTCGTCCGGACTCGACGGGTTCTCGAACAACCAGGTGCGCAGCTCGCGCTCCTGCGTCCGTGCCAGCTGACTGACCGTCACCGGGTCGGAGGCCTGTCGCTGGATGAGCGCCAAGGTCTGGAGCACCGAGTCGTGCAGGTGGGCCGCGACGTCGGCGCGCTCCTGGGTGCGGATCCGCTCGGTGCGCTCCCGGCGCAGGTCGTGGTTGAGACGCAGCGCCCAGGGTCCGAGCACGAGACCCACGCCGAGCATCGCGAGCAGTACGGCGATCAGCACGTCGGTGACGCTGAGCCGTCCGCCCGAGGCGCCGGCCTGGAAGAGCCCGATCCCGAGGGCGGCGAGCAGCAGCAGGATCCCGGCGATCACCCGCACCCACGAGCGCCAGCCGTCGGACGTGCTGAGCCACTCCTGCCGCTCACTCTCGTCGGCCTGTCGCCACAGCAGCGCCATGCCGACCGCCGCGACGAGCAGCGGCCAGAAGACGTGCGGGCGGACCCACAGGCCGAGCGCCTGCAGCAGCACGATGCCGCCGAGCGCGATGGCGCCGAGTGAGGCGGCCAGGCCGACGTCGCGGCGCCGGAACGACCGGCCGGGCCGGAGGCCCCGGCGACTGGCCGAGGCCAGCCCCGGCGCTGACGTGTCCACCGTGGGGTCGCGCAGCGGCACGAGCGCCCACAGTGCGGCGTACAGCAGGACGCCGAAGCCGCTCCAGAGCACCATGACCAGGAACGCGACCCGCACCAGCGTCACCCGGACGCCCAGGTGTTGCGCCACTCCCGAGGCGACGCCCGCCAGGAAACGGTCCTCGGTGTCGCGGTAGACGCGACGACGCTCGAGGACGCCAGGCGTCGCGGGATGGCTCATGACCTCCATGATGGTCGCACGCAGGACGCGAGACCATGGGCCGGGACCCTGATCCTTCCCTTGCGCGACGTCAGGGTGAAGGCCCGAAGATCGGGGGGTTCCCCGATTCCGCCGGACGCCCCGATCGCGCAGAGTTGAGGCCATGAGCAGTACGACCACACCACCGCCCCACCCCGGACCGCCGCCTCAGCCCGGTGAGCCGTCCGGTCCTCGCGTCGGTCGCGACCAGATGCGTGACCTGTCGCGACTGCGGCGCTCCCACGACGATCGGATGATCGCAGGCGTCTGCGAGGGGCTGAGCCGCCACTTCGACGTCGACCCGCTCCTCATCCGGGTCGTGCTCGGCGCGCTCACCGTGTTCGGTGGCGCCGGCATCGTGCTGTACGTCCTGGCGTGGCTGACGATCCCGGAGGACGACGCGTACGACTCGATCGCGAGCCGCGCGCTCCACCAGGACCCCGAGCGGACGATGGAGGTCGGGCTCGTCCTGGCCGGGATCGCCGGTGCGGTGACCCTGCTCGGCGCGGTCGGCTTCGCGACGCCGCGCCCGTTCGCGGTCATCGTGGTCAGCCTGATCGCGCTCGCCATGTTCCTCTTCTTCAGCCGGCGCCGTGGCCAACAGCCTCCGCCCGGCAGTGCGACGCCGTACGGTCCGGTGCCGGCCAGCAGCGCCACCGGTACGCCGGTCGACGCCCCGCCGGCAGACGCCCCGCCGGTCGACGCGCCACCGGCCGACGTGACCCCGGACGACGCTGCGGACGAGGACGACGACCGGTGACACGACGACCGCGACGATCCCCACCGTCACCCCCGAGGAACGCGAGACCGAGGTGCGGGCCTGGTGGCAACGCTCCGGCGGTTCGGTGCCTCCGGGTGGCGTCGGCCCCAGCCCCTACCCGCCGGGTCCGCCGCCACGCGGTCCCAAGCAACGCTCGAGGCTGACGCCGATCACGCTCGCCGTGATGGCCATCGCGCTGGGCGGCATCTGGTTCGCCGACGTCGCCGGCGCCGACATCCACCCGTCGGTCTACCCCGGCACGGTGCTCGCCCTGACGGCCGCGGCGCTGCTCGTCGGCACCTGGTACGGCCGCGCCAAGCTGCTGATCCCCATCGGCATCCTCAGTGCGCTGCTCACCGCCGGTATGACGGTGATCGGTCCCGGCCCGTACGGCGAACGCGTCTACGAGCCGAGCACCGCGGCCGCGGTCAAGAGCAGCTACGAGCACGGCGCGGGACGGATCGTGGTCAACCTCGACGACGTCAGCGACCCCGACGAGCTCGACGGACGCAGCATCGACATCGAGAGTCGGGTCGGTCTGGTCCAGGTGGTCGTGCCGACGACGGTCGACGCCGCGATCACGGCACACGTACGCGGTGGCGAGATCGAAGGACCGGCTGTGGTCGACGACTCCGACCACGGCAGCCAGGACGCTGTCATGGACGCCCGTGAGGACGGCCGCCCGATCGTCACGATCGACGTCGACCTGAGGTACGGGAAGATCGAGATCCTCCGCTACGACTGCCCCCAGCAGGCCATCGCCCACGAGGGCGCCCAGCCCACCCAGGACCTCAGCTCACTGAGCTGGAAGGGAGGCGACCGTGTTCCCGCGGCATGCCACTGACGTCATCTCGCTCGTCTTCGGGACGATCTTCGCCGGCTTCACCGTCGTCTGGCTCTTCACGGTCAACGGCGTCATCGAGGAGGACCAGGCCTGGGTCGGCGGCCCGATCACGCTGATCGCGGCCGGGCTCGTCGGCCTGGCGGCCGCGCTCCGACCCCGTCCGCCTGAGGACCCGGCCGCGGCGTACGTCCGCGACCGGGAACCCGACGACAACGGTGACTGACCGTCACCATCCGGTGATTTCGACAAGCTCGATCAGCGGATGGTGACCGACAGGTCGTGATCAGTTCTCGGCCAGCCACTGGTCGCGGGCGGCGACCCCGGTGTCGGCGTAGTCCGTGAAGAACCCGTCGATGCCGGCGTCGAGGAACGTCTTGTCCTCGGCGATGGCGTCACCGTGGGCGTTCGGGTCGGTCCCGATCCAGAAGTCCTTGGCCATGAACTGGTTCTCGTTCCGCATCGTGAAGATGTGCACGAGCATCTTGTCGCGGTGCGCGTTGCGGACCAGGTCGGTCGGCTGGGTGAGGAACCCGTTCGCGTCACGTGGGATGACCAGGTCCTTGTTCGGGCCGACGCCGTCGGCGTACCGCGAGATGCTCTTGAGCCCCTTCTTCGTGGCGAGCTGCGCGTAGGTGACCGGGTGGCCGGCGGCGGTCTGGTCGTACGGACCACCGCTGGAGTCCATCAGCTGGATCAGCGGCAGGTCGGTCTTGCGGTTGAGCTCCCGGAGGTTGCTCTGCTCGAAGGACTGGAGGAACACCCGCTTGGTCGCGTGCGCCAGCCCGTGAGCCTTCAGGATCCGCAGCATCGGCTCCTCGAGAGACAGCCCGATCGAGTCGAAGTACGTCGGGTGCTTGGTCTCGGGGTAGACGCCGATGGGACGTCCCAGCTTCTTGCTCTCCGCGGCGATGATGTCGAGGTACTGGTCGAAGCTCGGGACCGACCAGACACCGTTGTACGCCGTGTTGGCGGGCCGGACGTCCGGGAGCCGCTCCTTCGCGCGCAGCGTCTGGAGCTGCGCCCAGGTGAAGTCCTCGGTGAACCAGCCCGTGATGGACCTGCCGTCCACGACCTTGGTGGTCTTGAGGTCTGCGAACTCCGGGTGGTCGGCCACGTCGGTCGTGCCGGTGATGTCGTTCTCGTGCCGGCAGACGAGCACGTGGTCCTTGGTCGACACGATGTCGCACTCGACGAAGTCGGCGCCGAGCTCGCTGGCCAGCTCGTACGAGCCCTGCGTGTGCTCCGGGCGGTAGCCGGGTGCGCCACGGTGTCCGATCACGATCGGCTTCGCGACGAGGGGGTGCACCGGCTTGGCGGTCGCCGTGGTGACGCGGCCGGAGTCATCGGCGTGCGTGGTGGGGGCGAGCGCGAGAGCCGTGCTCGTCGTGGTGGCGAGGACCGCCGCGACGACGGCGCCTCGCACGGTGCGGGACCGCGCGTGACGTGACGTGGGCGACGGCGTTCGATGCGATATGTCGTGGGTGCGCATGTCTGTCACGCTAACCCCAGGTGGCGCCACTCGCACGACCACGAGACGAACGCTCGATGAACCTCCCCGGGGTCGTCGGTGGGCCGGGGAACAGACCTCGCAAAACCATTGGCGTCGGCATCACCCGGATCCGTACCGTTGACGGGTCATGCGCCACCTTCCCCTCGCGGATCCGGGCACCCCGGATGTCTCGTCCCCCGGTCGCTACCTGTGGTGGGTGGCACGGGGGCAGAAGGCGACGATCTTCGGAGGCGTGACCTTCGGAATCATCTGGATGGTGGCGCAGTCCGTGATGCCGGCCATCATCGGGCGCGCCATCGACGAGGGGATTCGCGTCAATGACGCGAGCCGGCTCTGGATGTGGGCCCTGGTCCTGCTGGGAGTTGGCCTCCTTCAGGCCGGGGCCGGCATCTTCCGGCACCGCTTCGCCGTGCAGAACTGGCTCATCGCGGCCTACCGCACCGTGCAGGTCGTCTCCCGCCACGCGGTGCGTCTCGGCGCCACCCTGCCGCGCCGCGTGTCGACCGGCGAGGTCGTGTCGATCGGCTCCTCCGACCTGGCGCACGTCGGCAACTCGATCGAGGTGATGGGCCGCGCCGCGGGTGCGGTGGTCTCCTTCTTCGTGGTCGCGGCGATCCTGCTGCACGCGTCGGTCACGCTCGGACTGATCGTGCTGATCGGCGTACCGCTGCTCCTCGTCGTGCTCGGACCGATGCTCAAGCCGCTCCAGCGCCGCAACATGGAGCAGCGCGAGCTGATGGGCGAGCTCAACACGCTCGCCTCCGACATCGTCGGCGGGCTGCGGGTGCTCCGCGGCATCGGGGGCGAGGAAGTCTTCCACCGCCGCTACGTCGAGGAGTCGCAGCGGGTGCGCACGGCCGGAGTCCGGGTGGCCCGCCTCCAGTCGCTGCTGGACGCGCTGCAGATCTTCCTGCCCGGCCTCTTCGTGGTGATCGTGATGTGGATCGGCGCGCGGTTCGCGGTCGAGGGCACGATCAGCCCCGGTGAGCTGGTGGCCTTCTACGGCTACTCGGCCTTCCTGGTGATCCCGTTGCGCACCGGCACCGAGGTCGTCAACAAGCTGATCCGCGGCCTCGTGGCCGCACGGCGGATCTGCCGGGTCGTCTCGGTCGAGCCGGAGGCGCAGGACATCGCGGAGACCAAGTCCGCGTCGACCGACGAGGAGCTGGTCGACGTACGGTCCGGCCTGCGGGTGCAGCCGGGTCGGCTGACCGCGGTCGTCGCGGAGGTGCCCGAGGACTCGGCGGCGATCGCCGACCGGATCGGGCGGTTCGCGGACGGACCGGCGCTGCTCGGCGGCGTGTCCCTGTCCGACCTGGAGCGTGACTTCGTCCGCCGGGCGATCCTGGTGAGCGACAGCAACGCCACCTTGTTCAGCGGACCGCTGCGCGACGAGCTCGACGTGCGCGGTGACGCGAGCGAGGACGACCTGCTCACGGCGATCGCCACCGCATCGGCCGAGGACGTGATCGAGGCGCTCGACGAGGGGCTCGACACCGAGGTCGAGGAGCGCGGCCGGTCGTTCTCGGGTGGCCAACGGCAGCGGCTCGTGCTGACGCGGGCGCTGGTGACCGACCCCGACATCCTCGTGCTCGTCGAGCCGACGTCCGCCGTGGACGCGCACACCGAGGCGCGCATCGCCGAACGACTGCGGCGGCACCGCGACGGGCGCACCACGGTGATCACCACCGCGAGCCCGCTCATGCTCGACCAGGCCGACGAGGTGGCCCTGCTCGTGGAGGGCCAGGTCGTCGCGACCGGCAGGCACCGAGACCTGATGGACGACCCGAGATACCGACGCATCGTGGCGAGAGGAGAGGACGCATGAAGCAGCTGCTTCCCGTGGCCGACGGCCCGGCCGTACGCCGCTACGCCGTGACCCTCGCGCGCCGCCACCCCCGGACGCTCGGCGTCGCCATCGCGCTCCACGTCTTCGCCGCGATCGCCGGGCTCGCCGCGCCGCGCCTGATCGGTGACCTGGTCCAGGACGTGACGACGGGCACGACGGTCGCCACCGTGGACAAGACCATCGGGATCCTCGCGGTGTTCCTGCTCGCCCAGACCGTGCTCACGCGCTACGCGCGCTACTGCTCCTTCGCCCTCGGCGAGGAAGTGCTCGCCGAGCTGCGTGAGGACTTCGTCAAGCAGTCGCTGGCGTTGCCGATCGGCACGGTCGAGAAGGCCGGCACCGGCGACCTGCTCACCCGGACGTCACGTGACGTCGAGGCACTGGGCTGGTCGGTGCGGTTCGCCGTGCCGGAGACGATCATCGCGTTCGTCACGACGATCTTCGCGATCGTCGCGTGCGTCCTGGTCGGCACCTGGGTGCTGGCACCGCTCGTGCTCGGCGTACCGCTGCTGTTCGTGGCGACGCGCTGGTACCTGCGGCGGGCCAAGGCGGGCTACCTGCGGGAGTCGGCGTCGTACGCCGCGATCAACGCCAGCGTGGCCGAGACGACCGAGGGTGCACGCACCGTCGAGGCGCTGCAGCTCGAGAAGCGCCGGCTGGAGCGGATCGACGCCGACATCGCGGAGTCGTTCGCCGCGGAGCGCTACACGCTGCACCTGCGGACGGTCTGGTTCCCGTCGGCCGAGATCGGCTACCTGCTGCCGACCGTGATGACGCTGCTCCTGGGTGGCTACCTGCATGCTCAGGGGCAGGTCGACATCGGGGACGTGACGGCGGCGACGCTGTACGTCCAGGCGCTGATCGACCCGGTCGACCGGTTGCTCTCCTGGATGGACGAGCTCCAGGTCGGTCAGGCGTCACTCGCCCGGCTGCTCGGCGTGGCGTCCGTGCCCGACGACCGCACACCGTCCGGGCGGACCCCGCAGCACCAGGACATCGAGGCCGAGGACGTGCGGTTCGCGTACGTCGACAACCGCGACGTGCTGCACGGCGTCGACCTCCAGGTGACCCGCGGGGAGCGGGTGGCGATGGTCGGACCGTCCGGCGCGGGCAAGTCGACGCTCGGTCGGCTGCTGGCCGGCATCCACCCGCCGCGGACCGGTTCGGTGACGATCGGCGACGTGGGCATGACCGAGCTCCCGCTCGACGACCTCCGGGGCGAGGTCGCTCTGGTGACGCAGGAGCACCACGTCTTCGTGGGGACGCTGCGCGACAACCTGGCGCTGGCTGTGGACGACCTCGACGTGGACCCGGACGCGGCGAACGACCGGGTGGTCGCGGCTCTGCGAGCGGTCGACGCCCTGGAGTGGGCGCAGGCGCTGCCTGACGGACTCGACACCCGGGTCGGTTCCGGTGGTCTGGCGCTGTCGCCGTCGCAGGCTCAGCAGATCGCGCTCGCGCGACTGGTGCTGGCCGACCCGCACACCCTGGTGCTCGACGAGGCGACGTCGCTGATCGACCCGCGAGCGGCGCGGCACCTCGAGCGCTCGCTGGCGGCGGTGCTGCACGGCCGGACCGTCATCGCGATCGCGCACCGGCTGTTCACCGCGCACGACGCCGACCGGGTGGCCGTGGTCGAGGACGGGAAGATCTCCGAGATCGGCTCGCACGACGACCTGATCGCGTCCGACGGCTCGTACGCCGCGCTGTGGCAGTCCTGGCACGGCGACCACGAGGAGCCCGAGGCCGGCGTACCCGTCTGACTCGACGGCCCACGCGCGCTGGGCAGCCCTGCGGCGCCCTAGGCAAATCCACCCGTCCCTACCGGGATTTGCCTCGGTACCGAGCCACCCCGCTCGGTACCGAGGCAAACACCACCCCAGAGTGGCTAGATGTGGCCGTGGCGGGGCGGGCGGACGCCGAGCAGGGTCCAGCGGCCGAGGTGGTGGTACTTCCACCGCACCGGGTCGTGCAGGGTGTGGGTCCGGGCGTTGCGCCAGTGCCGGTCCAGGCCGAGCGAAGCCGCGGCGGACCGGGTCCCGCTCACCTCGAAGATGCCGTTGGTCAGGGCGAGGGCGGCCTTCTCCGCGACGATCTTCGCCGTCGCGACCGCGAGGGACGCCTCGGCTGCGGTTTCGTCGGACGGGTCGGCCAGCGCACGGTCGACGGCCTCACCGGCGGCGCGCAGGGTCGCCTCGGCCACCCGGACCTCGACCGTCAGCTCACCGAAGCGCTGGATCACCAACGGGTCGTCCTGCGCCCGCTGCACCTGCGCCTCGTAGTGCGGACGGGCCTTGGTGCGCACGAACTCGGCCGCCTCGTCCAGCACTCCCCCGGCGATCCCGACCTCGATGGCCGCGTGCAGCAGCTGCGCGAACGCGCCGTAGCTGTGCGGACCGTCGAACGCCTTGCCGCGCCGGACCACGTGCTCGGCCGCGACGCGGACACCGTGCAGCTCGACGGTGCCGCTCGCTGTCGTCCGCTGGCCCATGCCACCCCAGTCGTCGACGACCGTGACGCCCTCGGCCGACCGTTCGACGAAGGCGACGAGCTCCTCGCCACCCTCCGGCGTCCCGTCGTCGAGCCGCGCCAGCACCGGGATCCAGGTCGCGAAGATCGCACCGGTGCAGTAGCCCTTGGCGCCGTTGAGGCGGAACCAGCCCGGCTCGTCGCGGGTGAGTCGCGTCTCGACCACGTTGACGCCCGGGGTCTTGAGCTCCGACTGCGCGTTGCCGAACCGACCTCCCTCGAGCAGCTCCGAGAAGAAGAACCGCTGCTGCTCGGGCGTGCCGGCGACCCGCACGAGGTTGGCGTAGACGAAGTGGCTGTGCGGGATCTGCGCGATGTTCGGGTCGGCCGTGGCGATCAGCCGGATCACCTCGGTGAGCGTCGACGCCGATACGTCCGGACCGCCGTACGCCGCCGGAACGGTCAACGCCAGCAGGCCCGCCTCCGCGAGCTCGTCGATCTGCTCGTAGGGCAGCACCCGGTCGCGGTCCCGGGCAGCGGCGCCTGCTGCGAACGTCTCGGCCAGCCGACGCGCCTCGGCGACAGCGGCCTCGTCCCCGAGGACGGGCACGTGACGACGAGCCGCCGAGTCGCCGGATGCGGGGTCGGTCTCGAGATGTCGATCGGCGATCTGCGTCATGGACGGCCTCCAGGTTGCAGGGCGGGACATGACCCGCGACGAGCAAGGCATTTAATACTACTGATTTTGTCGAGTTAAACCAAAGCGAACCGCTCGGTCGAGGTGCCGATCCCTCACACCTGCGCTTGACTCAGGGCCCACGAGGGGCGGCGCACCGGCCTGCCCACGACCGGAAGGCAGGCCCGATGGGCGACGAGATGGACGTGGCGAAGGTTCACGAGACGCTGCAGGCCGCGATCGACATGCAGGCGGAGACCCTCCTCACGATGTCCCTGTTGGCCGGCAGCCTGCGCGGCGTCGAGGCGACCGCGATCAAGCAGAGTCTGCGCGAGTTCGTCCTCGCCGAGCTCCATGACACCTACCAGCTCATCGAGAAGCTGTCGGCCCTCGGTGGGACCCCGGCGATGCAGGTGCCGGACATCACCGTCGAGTCCGACACCCAGCGTGCGCTCAAGGCGCTGCTGCGGCACGAGGCCGAAGCCGTCGCCGCGCTGCACGCCGTGATCCCCCACTCCGGTCAGCAACCGCGCAGCGAGGCGCTCGAGCACCTGCTCGAGCACTGCATCATGCGCAAGCAGCAGCAGATCGACTTCCTCTGGCATGCCACCGACCTCAAGCGCCCGATCGTGGTCGACCCCAACGGCTGAACCCGGGGCCGGCACGGCCGCGGCGTGCCCAGTCCCGGATGCCGGACAATGACCACGTGGAACGGTTCCTGCTCCAGACCTTCGCCGAGCTCGAGGCACAACGGCCGCCCGACGGTCAGGAGCTCGTCCACTTCACCGAGTCCCTCGCGACCACGGTGATAGAGGAGCTGTCCCAGGAGGGCGACCTGGTGCTGGACCCGTTCGCCGGGTTCGGTACGACGCTCGTGGTGGCCGAGCGGTTGGGGCGGCGGGCGCTCGGTGTCGAGCTGATGCCGGACCGGGCGGAGCAGGTACGGCAACGCCTGGACCACCCCGATTCCGTGATCTGTGGAGACGCGCGCCACCTGGCGGACCTGGTGGACGACGAGGTCAGCCTGCTCCTGACCTCACCGCCGTACCGCACCAGCAACGACCACCCGGAGGACCCGCTGACGGCGTACGAGGAGAGCACCGGGACCTACGAGAGCTACCTGACCGACGTGGCCGCGGTGTTCGCCCAGGCGCGTGGGCTGCTGCGTCCCGGCGGGCACGTCGTCGTGAACGCGGCCAACGTCTGGCACGCCGGCGTCCTCACCCCGCTCGCCTGGGACCTCGCCCGGGTGATCGGCCTCGAGCTGACCCTGGTCCAGGACTGCTACCTGGCCTGGGACACCCAGCCGCCGGACATCTCCGGCGACTACCTGCTGGTCTTCCGCGCCGAGCCCGTGACCGACCGGGCAGTCCCGCAGAGACTGGCTAGCGCTGGTGTGCCTGGCCGGAGCCGAGCCGCACCTTCATGCCGCTCGTGTCGACCGCGTAGAAGGCTCGCGCCGGGATGCCCTTGAGCTGGTCGAGCATGCGCGTGGGCCAGCGCTTGTCGGCCGAGCCCTGGAAGTACCACGGGCTGCCGTTGTCGGCGAGGATCAGGCCGTAGTGCTTCATCGCGCGCAGCACCGCCTGGGTGTCGCGGCGGTAGTGGCTGATGTCGAAGCCGGCACGGAGCCGGAAGCGCGCGCCCATCGGTGGGTAGTTGCGGTTGCTGACCGAGCCCGCGTCGTGCCGCGCCGGCCAGATGTGGCGACGGTCGGTGACGTCGGTGGTGAAGCGGATCGCGTGCGTGACCCGGTGCGCCACCTCGACCTCGTGGTAGCGCAGCAGTCCCGGCATGATCGGGAGGCCGGCGGCGTCGGCCGAGGTCCAGCCGTTCGGCCGCAGCGCGTTGCTGCCGAGGTTCCAGACCGCGCCCGAACCGGCGAACCAGCGACCGTTGGTGCGGTGGGTCGCGAAGGTCTCGTAGAGCCGGCAGTTCGTGGTGTCGACGATCAGCGCGTGGCGGTCGCCGCTGCGCATCTGCCCGCCCTCGATGCGGGTGTCACGGCCGAGCGGGTAGCGCACGCGGTCCGACTCGCGGGCGTACTGGAACCGGACGTGCACCTTGGGATGGCTCCCCCGCACCAGCGTGATCGGGATGCCGTAGGGCACCCGTTGCTCGCCGAAGCTCGGTCCGAAGTCGGGGTGCAGCCGAGTACGCGGCGACATGTGCGACATCCACTGGCTGCTGCGCGGATGGCGCGGCAGGCCGGTGACCGGGGTGTTCCAGACGTTGTCCGCCGGGAAGACGTGGCAGCCGCCGACGACGGGCGGGTGCACGACACGCGCGGTGGCCGCCGCGACGAGACCTCCGTCGGCGTACGACGGTCCGGTCCCGGCAGCCGACGTGGCAGGCGCGGACGCGGCCGCGAGTGCGCCGACTGCAACCACGGCGAACAGGGACCAACGGCGCATGACGGGCTCCTCAGGGCGTGCTTCCGGCGCGCTCCAGCATGCCGCACCGGACTCCGAAGGCCCCCGATTGCCCCCAGGTGTGTCCGAACGGCCGAGCCGGGGCGAACCGGACGGAGGCTCGGCGTAGACCGGCTGAGATGAAAGAATGCCCCCATGCGCATCAACGCGGCGATCCAGCCGCCGGACTATGCCCTGGAGCATCTCACCAGGGCTTTGGACAGCCTCAACCTGGCGGAGTCCCAGATCGACTGGGTGCCGCCGACGTTGTGGATGCTTCCGCTGGCCACCTTCGGCAACGTCGCGCTCCGTGACGCCCAGGAGCTGGAGAACCTGCTGCGCAAGGAGATCGGCAAGATCGGCCCGATGGAGATGCGGCTCCAGGAAGTGAGCCCGCTCCCGGAGGACGGCGACGACTCGGTCTGGGTCGGGTGGTCCGGCGACGACGAGGAGATGATGGGCCTGGCGTCCGCCATCCCGGTGTGGGTGCGGCCGTTCGGGTTCCTGCTCGACCGACGCTCGTTCCGACTGCGGATGCGGGTGGCGCGCGTGACCCCGCAGACGACGGTCTTCGACCTCGAGCGGATCGTCGAGCGCCTCGGGCACTACCAGGGACCCGAGTGGCTCGTCGAGGACGTGGCGCTCGGCCGCCCACGCCGCAACGCCGATGGCGTGATCACCGACTACGACATCGACAGCCGCGTCCCGCTGGGCTCCTCCGAGTCCGAGGTCCACGAGCGCTCCTGACGCACCCGGCCCGAGATGCGGGTCGGTCGGTATGCCGACAGACTCGCCCGCATGGCCGTGCACGAGGACTCCGCACGAACGGCGACGACCGGTCGCTCCTCATCGAGAGGGTCCGACGACTCATGGACCCGCACGGCGATCTGGGTCGTCGGCGATCTGGGTCGTGATGGCAGCGGTCATCGCCGGCTGGGGCTGGCTGCTGACCCACTCGCTGAAGGACTCGATCGGCCCGACCGACAACGACGTCGCGCGCTGGTTCGCCGATCAGCGGACGCCGACGTTGACCGACGTCGCGGACGTCGGGACCTTGCTCGGTGAGACCATCGTCGAGCTCGTGGCCGCGCCGATCGTCGCCCTCGCCTTCGCCGCCTGGAAGCGCAGCGTGGTGCCGGTCGTGTTCGTCGCGCTGGTGACCGCCGGGGTCGGTGGCTTCTACTACGTCGGCACCACCCTGGACCCGCGCGACCGCCCGCCGGTCAAGATCCTCGACCCCGGTCTCGTGCCGACTCACAGCTTTCCCTCCGGGCACGTCGGGACGTCGGTGGCGCTCTACGGCTCGATCGTCGTGCTCGTCTGGCTCTATCTGCGCGCCGCACGGTGGTGGGTGACGCCGCTCCTGCTGCTTCCGCCCGCCTGCCTGCTCGCGCGGCTCTACGAGGGCGCCCACCACCTGACCGACGTGCTCACCAGCCTGGTCTACGCCTCGGTCTGGCTCGCGGTCGTCACCACTTTCGTGCTGAGACGTCACCCGGCGGCAGCCAAGCTCCCGTCGCCGAGCTGAAGCCGAGGCTTCAAGGACGTAGCTCCAGGACCCGGTTGAACGGTGTCTCCGCCGCAGAGCGGTGGCGCGTGAATCCCGCCTCGGCCGCGACGGCGAAGATCTTCGCGGGTCCGGCCTGCGTCCCCAGCGCCATCGCCCCGGGCTGCGCGAGCGACGCCGGCGTGCAGAGCAGGGTGGAGAAGCCGTAGTAGGCGCGACCGATCGGGTTGAGGTTGTCCTCGACGCTGTCCCCCGCCATCGGCTCGACCACCATCCAGGTGCCGTCGGCGGCGAGCGATGCCAGCACGTGACGCGCCGCGCCGACCGGATCGCCCATGTCGTGCAGGGCGTCGAACGTCGTGACGAGGTCGAAGCCGGTGCCTGAGAACCCGTCGGCCCCGGCGACCTCGAACTCGATGCGGTCGGCCACACCGGCCTGCTCGGCTCGTTGGCGGGCGACCTCGATCGACGCGGCGTGGTAGTCGGAGCCGACGAACCGCGACCGCGGGAACGCCTGCGCCATCAGGATCGTCGAGCCACCGTGGCCGCAGCCGACGTCGGCGACGCGGGCTCCGGCCTCGAGCCGCTCGACCATCCCCACGGCGGGGAGCCACGAGCTGACGAGGTTGGCGGCGTACCCCGGCAGGAAGAACCGCTCGCAACCGTCGTGGACGTCGGTGTGGTGCTCGTCCCAGCCCATCCCGGTCCCGTTGCGCGCCGCCTCGACGATGTGTGACGTGTCGGCGACGGTGCCCACGGCGATCTGGAACAACCCACCGAGAAAGGCGGGGCTGGACTCGTCGGTCAGTGCAGTCGCCTGCTCGGGGGGAAGCCGGTAGGCGCCGTCGGCGTACGTCACGAAACCACCGGCCGCCTGCGCGCCCAGCCACTCGCGTGCGTATGCCGTCGACGTGCCCGTTCGCTCCGCCAGCTCGTCGGGCGTGATCGGCCGGCCGTCCTTCATCGCGGCGTAGTAGCCCAGCTTGTCGCCGAGCACGACCAGGCCGGCGTTGAGTGTCGCCCCGACCTCGTCCACGGCCCGGAACACGAACTCCATCAGGCGGTCCGGGTCGACCGCAGTCTGCTGCTGTGTCTCGCTCATGGTTTCCTCCCTCTCTGTTCCGGCGACGCTAGAGACGGTCAGCATTAGCAGTCACGAATTCCGCTACTCTGCCATTAGTGGAACTGATCAAGAGTGCATTGGGACTGCGGGCTCTCGCGGCCCTGGACGAGCACGGGTCCTTCCAGGCCGCCGCGGGGTCCCTCGGGATCACGCAGTCCGCGGTGAGCCAGCATGTCGCGGCATTGGAGCGCACGGCCGAGATGTCGCTGGTCCTCCCCCGCACGCGTCCGGTCGAGCTGACCGCCGCAGGTCGCCTGCTCGCTGCCCACGGACGCGCGGTCGTGGACAGGCTGAGCGCGGCGGAGCACGACCTGGCCGAGCTGGCCGAGAAGGACCACGCGCGCCTCCGGCTCGGTAGCTTCCCGACCGCGTTGGCGACGTTCGTCCCACCCGCCATCCAGCGGTTGCGCCATCGGGTGCCTCACCTGTCGCTCACGGTCGTGGACGACCACATGCAGGGCCTGCACGCACGCCTCGACAGCAGAGAGCTCGACGTCGCCATCGTCTTCGGCGGCGACGACGACCAGGTGACGCTGCCCGAGGGCTTCAGCCTCACGCCACTGCTGCGCGACCGCTACCAGCTCCTGCTTCCCCGCGGACACCGGCTGCTGGGTCGGCGCCGGCCGGCCTCGTGGCGTGACCTCGCTGAGGAGACCTGGGTCGGCGGGGGTCCGAGCAGTGTGTGGTTCCGGCCGGTGCGGGATGCCTGCCGTGACGCCGGGTTCGAGCCGCGCACGGGCGTGATCTCTGACGACCACCTCGCCGTCCAGGCGTTCGTGAGCGCCGGGCTCGGCATCGCCATGGTCCCCGGCCTGGCGGCCGTCAGGCGGATCAGCGGCGTCGAGCGGATCGACGTGCGTGGGTCGATGCCGTCCCGTCAGATCGGCGTCGCGCACGTCGATGATCCGTTCGTGCCACAAGCGGTCACGACGATCGTGGACCTGCTCCCGGTCGTGGCTAGGCGCTGGGCGGCGAAGGTGTCGCCCTAGGCAGCACGTCGCTCATCAGCCGCTCCAGCTGCTGCGCCTCGTCACCGAGGGGCCAGACGTGGATCCGCCGGCACCCGACCGCGGCGTACCGTCCGAGCAGGTCTGCGCAGCGCTCGACGGAGCCGATGCAGACCCGGTCCCGCAGCTCCTCCGGCGTCCTGCCCAGCGTCGGCGCGAGCAGCTGCTCGAGCATCCGGTCCGCCTCACGTTGGTCGTCGGTCACCCACAGCCACATGGTCACGAGCGCGTGCGGGAAGTCGGCCACGGACCTGCCGCGGCGATCGAGCTCCTCTCGCAGCCGTTCCAGGCCGGTACCGAACTGATCCGGACTGGTGTTGTACGCCGACGCGACCCAGCCGTCTCCCAGCCGGGCGACCCGGCGCAGCCCGGCGGCTGAGCCCCAGCTGGCCACCCAGACCGGGATCGGGTCTGCGGCAACAGCGACGCTCGCGGGTCGATCGGTCCGGTTCGGGTCGAGCATCTCCTTCAGCGCGACCACCGAGGAGTCGAAGCGCTGCCACCTCTCCACCGCGTCGAAGCCCATCAGCTGCTGGTCGGCGACCGATGACCCCGGTCCGACTCCGGCGACGACCTTGCCGTCGGTGATCCGGCTGAGTCCCGCCAGGGCGGCCGCCAGCGGCACGGGACCGCGCAGGCTCGGCAACGCCACCGAGGTCATCAGCTCGAGCTCGCCGGCATCGTGCGCGGCAGCCGCGAGCGCGACGAGACCGTCGAGCCACGGCTCGGCGAAGTCGAAGTGGTCGTTCGCCGAGACGGCACGACAACCGAGCCGGCGGGCGGCCTGAGCCGTCGCCTGGAGCCGCCCCGACGACAACGTCCCGCCCGCGAGGGCGAGCTGCGGCAGATGCACGCCGATCTCCATGCCGCCACCCTGGCAGACGGCCGCCGTCGCCGGTGTCTGTTGACGCTCTGCAGCCGTGAGGGTCGATTTGAGTGACATGTGTTGTTTCTTGTCGGAGACAGGAGCATCCTGCGAGGCAAGGGCCGGGGAACCGGTCCGACTCCGGAGGCCGATGGGACCGGCCGGCGCACCCTCGCGACCTGGGACAGTCAACAGGGGATCTGATGGAACTCAGACGTACGACCCTCCTCCTCGCGCCGGCTCTCGTTCTGAGCGCTGCCGTCGCGGGGATCCACGCGTCCTCGGCCGGGAACGCAGCGCCGGTCGCGAGCGGCCGCGGCGTCCAGGCCCAGCCGAACGTCGTCGTGATCATGCTCGACGACATGCGGTACGACGACCTGAGCACGCTGCCGCGGATCCGATCGCGGATCGGTGACGCCGGGGTGTCGTTCACCCACTTCTACTCGCCGTTCCCGCTGTGCTGCCCGGCGCGGTCCACCCTGCTCACCGGTCAGTACGCGCACAACCACGGCGTGCTGAGCAACACCGCCCCGACCGGCGGCTTCCACGAGTTCGACGACAGCTCGACGCTGGCGACCTGGCTGACGCCGACGTACCGGACCGGGCTGATCGGGAAGTACCTGAACGGCTACTCCCCGCCGTACCGCCCGCCCGGCTGGGACGAGTGGATCGTGCCCAAGACTTGTACGGCTACTACAACAGCAACTGGTACGTCAAGCGAGACGCGACTCGGTGGCTACCAGACGGTCACGGGCTATGCCACCGACACGATGGGGCAGTTCGCGGCCGAGTTCATCACCCGCAACGCCACGAGCACCACCCCGTTCTTCCTCTACACGAACCTGGTCGCTCCCGCACGACGGCCAGCCCGCGCGACCCCGACGACATCGCTGGAGTCCCGTCGCCCTTCGTGAAGCCCGTCGTACCGCGACATGTTCAAGGGATGGCGAACACCGATCCGTCGTTCAACGAGGCCGACGTCAGCGACAAGCCGATCAAGCCAGCGCTACTGACTCAAGCCGAGATCACCGGCCTCACCGAGGCCAACGCCCAACGACGCGAGTCGGAGCTGTCCGCGCAGGACGCCGTCGACCAGATCATGGATGCGCTGCAGGCGTCCGGCGAGCTCGGCGACACCTTCGTCGTCTTCATGAGCGACAACGGCTACATCCTGGGCGAGCACCGGTTCCGGGCCGGGAAGATCGCTCCGTACGAGGTCGCGAACCGCGTGCCGCTGATGATCAGGGGTCCGGGCATCAACGCCGGCAGCAGGTCGCCACCGCCGCCAGCCAGGTCGACTTCGCGCCGACCGTGATGGCAATGGCGGGTCTATCCGTCGCCCGCATCGGTCGACGGTGTGAGCCTGCTGAACGCCGCCCGCAACCCAGGGACAGCGTTCACCCATCCACCGGTCGTGATCGAGGCGACCAACACCACTGCGACCACCGATCCGCTTCCGTGGCTCTACCGCGGGGTGGTCCAGGACGGCTGGAAGTACGTCGCCCGCACGAACGGCAAGAAGGAGCTCTACGACCTCACCACCGATCCCTACGAGCTGCAGAACCTCGCCGGCAAGGCGGCGTACGCGACCCGCCAGCAGCAGCTGGCGCAGCTCCTGACGCAGTACCAGTTCTGCGCCGGCGCCAGTTGTCGTTGACCGACGTGACCTGCAGGTCCTTCCCTCGTTAAGCCCAGTGATCGGGGTAGTGGACGAGGTGAGTCGTCATGCGGCGCTTGGTCAGAGAGCAGGTCAACTGGTCGATCGTGCTTGCCCAGTCGCTGACGAAGGCCCGGGCGGTGCTCATCCGTGCCGGGTACGCCGAGGACGAAGCAACCAAGCTCGTGACCGACGCGGCTGACCGCGGCATGGATCCCGAGAAGTACGCCGCCAAGCTCGCTCGGAAGGTCAGCAGCCGGCGGGTCGGCCGTTCAGGTACACGTTGAAGACCTGACCCAGGAGGCCGACCAGCTTCGTCCGCTCGGCCGTCTGCAGCGCCGGTATGCCGACGACGTGACGCGCGAACGCCAGCCCGACGACCTGTGACGACATCAACGAGGCACGCAGCTCGGGGTCGTCACCGCCCACGTGCCGAGCGAGGGGCATCAGCATCCGGGTGCCGATCAGGTCGCGGATCTGTGCGGCCGCCTCCTCCTCGGACGCTGCCGCCCGCATGATGCCGGTGATGGTGGCCCGGGTCTCCTCACGGTCGAGCATCCCGAGCACGAACTCGGCGAGCCTGGCGCCGATGTCGACGGCGTCCTCGCCTCGGTCGGCGAGCAGGGCCTCGAACGTGGGCTCGGGCTCGAACGGCAGCTCGACCACGGCCACGAACAGCTCCTGCTTGGAGCCGAAGAAGTGCGTGATCAGCCGTGGGTCGACCCCGGCGTCGGCAGCGATCCCCCGCATCGTCGTCCGCGGATAGCCCAGCTCGGCGAACCGGCGACGCGCGGCCAGCTCGATGGCGGCCTTCGTCCCGCTGCCTGCAGGTCGTCGTCCTCGCACGTGCAAACCGGACATCTCGCTCATTCACCTCTCCGCCCTTGACAATTCATCACTCGAAGAATAACACTATTCACCAAGTGATGAATTACTGAGGAGAAGCCATGAACACCCAGCTCGCGTCGACCCCGGCTCCAACGGCCGGGACGACCCGCCCCCGAACCGGCCCGATCCTGGCCGTCGTCTCACTGGCCCTGATGACCGTCGTCTCGGCTGTCAGCGGCCTCAACGTCGCGCTGCCGGACCTCGCCCGCGAGACCGGCGCCACCCAGACCCAGATCACCTGGATCGTCGACGCCTACACCGTCGTCTTCGCAGGTCTGCTGCTGTTCGCCGGCGCGATCGGTGACCGCTTCGGGCGGCGGCTGCTGCTCGTCACCGGACTCGCCGTGTTCGGGGCCGCAGCGGCCGCGGGCATGTTCGTGAGCGACCCCAACGTGCTGATCGCGCTGCGCGCCGTCATGGGTGTGGGAGCCGCGGCGATCATGCCCACGACGCTCTCCGTCATCACCACCTCGTTCCCGGTCGAGGAACGCCCCAAGGCGATCGGCGTCTGGGTCGGCGTCGCCGGCGGTGGCGCCGTGCTCGGCCTGTTCGGTAGTGGTTTGCTGCTCGAGTTCTTCTCGTGGAGCTCGTTCTTCGGCCTCAACGTCGCCCTCGCGGCGGTCGCGTTGGTCGGGACCCTGGCCGTCGTACCGACCTCCGTCGACCCGAACGCTCCGCGCCTGGACATCGTCGGCGCCGTGCTGTCGCTCGTCGCCGTGTCGGCCACCGTGTTCGCGATCATCGAGGGACCGGACCGCGGCTGGGGCGAGCCGCTCACCGTCGTGGGTCTGGTCACCGGCCTGCTGGCCGGCGTCGCCTTCGTGCTCTGGGAGCTGCGCGCCGCAGAGCCGATGCTCGACCCGAGACTGTTCAAGGTGCGCGGCTTCAGCGCCGGCACTCTGACCGTCATGGTGCAGTTCTTCGCGTCGTTCGGACTGTTCTTCGTGGTCATCCAGTACCTGCAGTTCGTGGTCGGACGTTCGCCGCTGGGCGCAGCGATGTCGCTCCTTCCCTTGCCGCTGGTGATGATCCCGCTGGCGAAGAACGCCCCGCGGATCGCTCGCAAGGTCGGGTTCAACCGGCTGGCTCCGATCGGGCTGCTGCTGACCGCGTCCGGCCTCGTCGTGATCGCGAACGTCGGCGTCGACCTCACCTACTGGCAGTTCGCCATCGGGCTGGTGCTGTTCGCGGCCGGCATGGCGTTGGCGGGTACGCCGTCGACGACGGCGATCACCGAGTCGCTCCCCGAGAGCAAGCAGGGCGTCGCCTCGGCCGTCAACGACACCTCACGTGAGCTCGGCAGCGCGCTGGGCATCGCGATCCTCGGCAGCCTCCTCAACGAGCGCTACCGCGAAGGGATGGCGACCGCCGTCCACGGCCTGCCGGCACCGGTCGCAGACGGCGCCCAGAACTCCATCGCCTTCACCCAGGCCGACGGACTCGACCGGCTCGGCGTGGTCGGCGACCGGCTCGTCGCGTCGGCGCAGCTGGCCTTCGTCGACGGGATCAGCGCCGCCCTGATGGTCGCAGCAGGCGTCGTGGCCGTCACCGCCGTCGCCGTGGCGATCCTGGCTCCTCGCCACGAGCGCCAGGTCGAGGCGGACCAGGACGCCGAGCCGGCATCCGGTGGCGAGGCCGATGAGAGTGCGGCGGAGCAGCCGGAGCTCGTGCTCACCTGAGCCGTGCGCGCCGGTGGTCAGTCGCGACCGATCCACGTGGCGATGTCGACCTCGTTGCCTTCGGGATCGGCCAGCGTCCAATGCATCGGAGCGAACCTGTCGCTGACCAGCGTGCCCCCTGCGGCCAGAGCTGCGGCCACCCGAGCCTCGGCCTGGTCGTGGGGGATGCCGACATCGATGTGGATGCGGTTGCGACCGGTGCGCATCTCGTCCATCTGTTGCACGTAGACCGGTGGGTACAGGTCATCGGGGTCGCCGATGTCGGAGTCCCCCACCATGACGTAGCCCAGTACCGCGCACCAGAACCTCCGCACCTTGTCGACATCCAACGCGTCGAGCGCGAACTCCCACGTCCGCGTGTGGTCAGGATCGGCGCGGATGCCGAGCTTCTCGGCGGCCGCGGAGATCTGCCGGGCCAGGGACAGATCGACGTCGGTCAGCGACCAGTGCTCCTTGGTGACCAGCCGGACCTCGACCGCTGCGGTCCGCACGTTGAGGTCCGGGTGGTGGCCGGCGGCGTCGGCAAGGCGGGCGATCTCGTTGACCAGCTTCATGCTCGTGGCGAAGTCGCCGGTACGAAACACTGCGAAGGCAACCGCCCACAGGACGCGCCAGTCCTCGACACCGGAAGCCTCGTGGAACTGCTTGGGAGTCATCAGCTCAGCCATGAGGCCACCGTATTTGCAGGCACTGTGACGGCGGTACCGTTCAAGCTCGCGCAGATCGTCAAGGAGCACCCGCCATGGCCATCACGATTGCCTCGATCACCTTCGACTGTGCCGACGCGCTCACCGTTGGCACGTTCTGGTCCGCCGCCCTCGAACGACCTCTGGACCCCCAGGCATCCAGCGACTTCGCTGCCATCGGCTTTGCTGGTCGTCGCGACACCGTCGGCTGGGGTCCACCCAGGAAACGAGGGCGAGTCCACCTGGATGTTCGTCAAGGTTCCCGAGGGCAAGACCGCCAAGAACCGCATCCACCTGGACGTGACGTCGACCGACCTCGAACGCGAGATCGACCGCCTCGTCGGACTCGGCGCCACGCGGGTCAAGGACAGCGAGGAGTACGGCTACACCTGGACCGTGATGGCCGACCCCGAAGGCAACGAGTTCTGCATCGCTTCGACCCGGTGACGCAGCTGGGCTCGAAACCTGTCAGTGGACGCCGAAGCAGAACGGGTGACCTGCCGGACTGGCATAGACGGCGAACATCTCGTCACCGTCGGGGTTGTCAGCGGGTTTCCTTGCCGCCTGGAGCTGACGACCTCCGAGCGCAACGGCCCGCTGCTCGGCCGACTCGAGGTTCTCCACGTGCAGATCGAGGTGCACCTGTTGCTGCTGCGGCACCCGTGGGCCAGTCCGGAGCCACATGGTTCGGGGCGAGCTGGACCCCCATGATCCACTCGCCGTCGACCACGATGCTGTGCCAGTCGTCGTCGCGGTGCACCGTGCCGTCCAGGAGGCCGGCCCAGAAGCTGCTCTCCGCCTCGATGTCGCTCGCGTCGAACACGATGACTCGCCTGATCACCTTCACGTCAATCTCCTGTCGGGTGCTACGAAGGGCAACGGTCCGAGAGTAGGTCGGGTTGCGGACGTTCTACGTCCGCAACAGAGCCGCATGTCAGTCTGATGCCAGCCGGACAATCCCTGGAGGTGTCAGATGGCCGTGTCGTACCAGCTGGTGATCGACTGCAGCGTCACCCGAACCGCTCGCGCACTTCTGGGCCGAGGCGCTGCACTACGTCATCGCGCCTCCGCCGGCGGGCTTCGAGTCGTGGGATGACTTCTACGAGTCGATCGGTGTGCCCGACGACGAGCTGGGCATCGGCGACGACCGCATCGAGGACCCGAACGGTGAGGGCCCCGGCATCTGGTTCCAGGTCGTTCCCGAGAAGAAGTCGATCAAGAACCGCATCCACGTCGACGTGCACGCAAGCGGGGGACGGGACACACCCCTCGAGACCCGGCGCGAGCTCGTCGAGGCTGAGGCCACGCGGCTCGAAGCCCTCGGCGCCACCCGACTGAGCGCGAACCTCGAGGAAGGCCTGGACCACTACGCGGTCGCGATGGCCGATCCGGAAGGGAACGAGTTCGACATCAACTAGCCACGCTCGACGGCATAGAGTCGCGCCATGGCCAACAAGACGATGGGCATCTCCGACGACCTGGCTGCGTACGTCGTCAAGGTCGGCACACGCGAACCGGACGTGCTGGCCCGTCTCCGCGAGGAGACCGCCGCGATCCCGCAGCACAACATGCAGATCGCGCCCGAGCAGGGGGCATTCCTCGCGCTCCTGGTCGAGCTGATCGGGGCGCGCCGGTGCATCGAGGTCGGCACCTTCACCGGGTACTCGTCCACCGCCGTCGCGCTGGCACTCCCCGAGGACGGGCAGATCATCTGCTGCGACGTCTCCGAGGAGTGGACCTCGCTGGCACGCAAGTACTGGGCCGAGGCGGGAGTGACGGGCAAGGTCGACCTACGCATCGCCCCGGCCGCCGAGACGCTCGACCAGCTCGCTCGCGGGAGGGCAGGAGGCGACGTACGACTTCGCGTTCGTCGACGCCGACAAGGCCGGCTACGACGCGTACTACGAGCGGTTGCTGCGGCTGGTCCGGCCCGGCGGACTGATCGTCTTCGACAACATGCTGTGGGGCGGCGACGTGCTCGACACCGACCCGAGCGATGAGGACACGAAGGCCCTCCAGGCGCTCAACGCGAAGCTCGCGCACGACGAACGGATCACGCTGTGCCTGCTGCCCGTGGCCGACGGCGTGACGCTCGCCCGCCGCCGCTAAGGTCGCAAGCGTGAACATCGTCCTCGTCGAGCCGTCGTTCCCGCAGAACCAGCGGAGGTTCGCGCAGGCGCTGGCCGGGGTGGGCGCCAACGTCATCGGGGTGGGCGAGGCGTCGGAGTCCGAGCTCGGCGACGAGCTCCGTGGACAGCTGGTTGCCTACTACCAGGTCTCCAACGTCACCGACGTGGCCCAGCTGAACGCCGCGGTCGAGTGGGCGCAGA
Source organism: uncultured Actinomycetota bacterium (assembly GCA_963737725.1). Taxonomy (GTDB): domain Bacteria; phylum Actinomycetota; class Actinomycetes; order Propionibacteriales; family Nocardioidaceae; genus JANLYC01. Next base: position 942,849 of record CAVTTO010000007.1, on the reverse strand, counting down.
ACCTGATGTGGATCGACGGCCTGGAGTCGACCATCGAGTCCCACCAGATGGCCGCGGCACAGGTCCGCGAGGCCCGGGGCATCCCGGGGACGTCCGTGCACACGACGTGGCTGTGCCGCGACAAGCCGTCGATGAAGGAGGCCCTTCGTCAGGCGGGAGTGCCCACCGCTGCCTCGACCGCAGCACACACCGCCGACGACGTCGTCGCGTTCGCCAACGCGATCGGCTTCCCGCTCATCCTCAAGCCTCGAGCCGGAGCCGGCGCGCAGGGGACGGTCCGGGTCGACTCGATGGCTGAGCTCCAGGCTGCGCTCGCCGGGTTCGGCTCTGCCGAGTCCATCGCGGTCGAGGAGTTCGTCGAGGGCCACGAGGGCTTCTACGACACGATCACCATCGGAGGCCACGTCGTCCACGACTGGATGACCCACTACTACCCCAACGTGCTCGAGGCGATGCGACACCGCTGGATCTCACCCCAGTTCGTCACCACCAACCGCATCGAGGACTCGTCGTCGTACGCCGAGGTTCGCGAGCTCGGCAGGCGGGTGATCGAGGCGCTCGGCATCCCCACGTCGGCGACGCACATGGAATGGTTCTACGGCCCGAAGGGACTGCGGTTCTCCGAGATCGGGTGCCGCCCCCCGGGAGTGGGCGCCTGGGATCTCTACTCCGCCGCCAACGACGTCGACGTCTACCGCGAGTGGGCGCACGCCATCGTGCACGGGTCGCCGGAGAACGCGATGTCCCGCCAGTACTCCGCCGGCATCGTCGCGCTGCGTCCCGAGCAGGACGGCCAGATCCACGGCTACAGCGGGCTCGAGGAGATCAACGACCGCCACGGCCAATGGATCATCGATGCGCACCTTCCCGACCCGGGAACCCCCACCCAGCCGGTAGACGCCGGATACATGGCGAACGCCTACATCCGCATGCGCCACCCCGACTACGACACGTTGCGTGGCATGCTCGACGACTGTGGACGCACCGTGCGCGTGCACGCCGGATGACCACGATTCTCCTGGGTCCCCAGCGCTTTCTGACCACGGCCGGGACCGCAGTGCGCTCCCTCCAGGTCGACGGCCCGGTCGCGACCGTCACGGCAGGCTGGCAGGAGCGCGAGGGCGAGGACGCAGAGCTCGACGAGGTGCTGGGTGGCCGGAGCCGCAACCTCGGCCTCTTCGGTCGCCTCACCGACGTCCTCGACACCGACGCCCGGTTCGCCGCGGCAGCGCTCGCGCACCGCGACGCGATGGACGAGCTGACCGGCATCTACTCTCTGCGCCTCCAACGCACGCTCGACAGCGTGTACGCCGTCCAGCGCCGCACGGTCCGCGACGACATCGCCGACGCCGCCCTCGCGGACGGGGTGCGAGCGGTCCGGGCCGTCGACGCCTGGTATCTCGAGACGGTCGACCAGCTCTACGGCGAGCTCGAGATGGCGTCGCCGGTCGCTGAGAGCGAACCTGTACAACGCCACCGCGCCGAGGTCGCCGAGGTGCTCGGTTCGGCGGGGGCTCTTGCCATCGCCGGCGGCCATGTCGGCGTGCTGCTGCGAAGCTTGAAGCTCTTCGGGGTGATCCCGCAGCCAGAGCTACCCGTGGTCGCCTGGTCGGCGGGAGCAATGGCGCTGACCGACCGCGTCGTCCTCTACAACGACAACGGCCCGCAGGGTCGCGAGGGCGCCGAGGTCTGGGATCGCGGCTTGGGACGTGTGCACGATGTGGTGGCGATGCCTCACGCGCGCCGCCGCTTGCGCATGGACGACCTGATGACGGTGCAGATCCTGGTACGCCGGTTCGCCGATGCCAGCTGCCTCCTGCTCGACGACGGCGCCCGGGTCGACATGGGACCGGACGGGAAGATCCCGGACGGTGCGCGGGTGCTCAGCGACTACGGCACGGTCGGCACCGTGGGTGGCCTGCCATGAGTGTCGCTGTCACCGAGGGGAAGCGGCCCAAACGGCTCGCGATCAACCGCCTGCTGGACCGGCGCCCGCTGGACGAGGCGATGATCACTCGCTTCATCGACCGCTACGGTGCACCGATCGTCGAGGGTGCCCGCACGACGTTCCTGTGGCGCGGCGAGGCCGACGAGGTCATGGTGCGCCACCGGGTGGTGGGCCTCGCCGACCCGCTCAGGCTGCGCCGGATCAAGGACACCGACCTCTGGTACACCACGACCGACATGCCGGAGGGCTCGCGCGTCGAGTACCAGTTCGAGGTCGTGCGCGGCGATCACCGTGAGTCCTACGTCAACGACCCGCTCAACCCCAAGCTCGCGCACGGCCCGTTCGGCGCGAGCTCGGTGTGCGCCGCCACCGGCTACGTCGTACCGGACTGGACGCTGCCCGACCCAGAGGCACGGCCGGGCGAGATCGTGGAGCACTCGCTCGCGAGCAAGGCTCTGCGCCGTCAGGTCTCGTTCTCCGTCTACCTTCCCGCGCGGTTCCGCCGCGTCATCCGCTACCCGCTGCTCGTGGTGCACGACGGCAACGACTATCTCGACTACGCCGCCGCGAAGACGGTGCTCGACAACCTGATCCACCGCAATCGAGGTCGCGGCGATGATCGTGGCGTTCATCCCACCCGGCAACCGGCTCGTCGAGTACGCCAACCATGCCCCGCACGCGCGCTTCGTCGCCCGTGAGCTGGTGCCGCACCTCACCGAGACGTATCCGCTGGTCGACACGCCAGACGGGCGCACCCTGATGGGGTCCAGCTTCGGTGGGATCGCCTCGCTCTCGACCGCCGTCCGCTACCCCGGCCAGTTCGGCTCGCTCTTCCTGGAGTCGGCATCGCTGGTGTTCACCGACATCGGTCTCGACCACGGCGGTGGCCCGGCCTTCGATCCGGTGGTCAAGTTCGTCAACGGGTTCCGGGCCAGGCCGAAGCGGGTCGTCGAGCAGATCTACATGACGTGCGGCATGTACGAGCCGCTGATCACGCCGAACCGATCGATGGTGTCGACGTTCCGGGAGACCGGGATGGACGTGCGGTACGCCGAGGCGCGGGACGGCCACAACTGGGAGAACTGGCGCGACCGGCTGCGGGACGGCCTCACCTGGCTGCACCCAGGTGACCAGAAGTTCGTCTTCGAGTGAGCTAGGGCAAGGAGTTGCGATGAGCGAGTTCAAGGCCATGGAGCGGTGGTACTCGAACCGGATGAAACACCACCTGTCGCTGGCCCGATGGGGCCACTTCGGCGTACCCGTCCTCGTCTTCCCCACGGCCGGCGGCGACGCCGAGGAGGTGGAGCGGCACCACCTCGTCGGTCATCTCTGGCCGTTGGTCGAGGCGGGCCGGATCAAGGTGTACTCCTGTGACAGCCTCGCCGGGGCCGCGATGGCCAAGGACGAGGGGTCGGTCGAGTATCGCTGCTGGCTGTTCAACCAGTTCCAACAGGCGATGGCCAACGAGGTGGTGCCCGCGATCCACGCGGACTCGGCCGGGCCGCAAGAGGTCGTCGTCGCGGGGGCGTCCATCGGGGCGTTCAACGCGCTCGCGATGATCTGTCGCTATCCCCAGCTGTTCCGGGCGGCCGTGTGCATGAGCGGCACCTTCGACATCCAGCCGTTCATCGGTGGGTTCACCGACGACCTCTTCTTCTCCTCGCCGATCCACTTCCTGCCCGGCCTCGACGGGCCCGTCCTCGAGGTCCTGCGGCAGCGCTTCGTCTACTTCGCCTCCGGCTCGGGTGCCTGGGAGAACGTCGGCGAGTCCTGGCGGGCGGCCGAGGTGCTCGGGACCAAGGGAGTGCCCAACCGCGTCGACGACTGGGGCCCGGAGTACGAGCACGACTGGCCGACGTGGTGGAAGATGCTTCCGACCTACGTCGAGCAGGCACTGTGACCCGCCGATGACAGACAGCGCCACGATCGCAGCAGCCGTCCGCGACCTGATGCCCCGCGCCAGGAGTGACCTCGCTCGGCTCGTCGCGTTCCGGTCGGTTGCGAACCCGGACGTCGAGCCGGTCGAGGAGTGCGCGAAGGCGGCCGCCGAGGTCGCCAGGCTCCTCGAGCGAGGTCGGGGTCGAGTCGCGTCCGCGCCATCGAGACTTCCGACGGAAGCCAGGCGGTCGTCGGTCATACGCCTGGCCCGGAAGAGGCGCCGACTGTCCTGCTCTACGCGCACTACGACGTACAGCCGGCCGGCGAGCTCGCCGCGTGGGACTCCTCCCCCTGGGAGCTCACCGAGCGGGACGGACGCTGGTTCGGCCGTGGCGCAGCGGACTGCAAGGGCAACCTCGTGATGCTGCTGAGCGCCCTGCGAGCACTTCCGCGGCCGTGGCCGGTCGGGATCCGCGTGGTCTGCGAGGGGTCGGAGGAGATGTCGACGGGCGGCCTCGAGGGCCTGGTGCGTGCCGAGCCCTCGTTGTTCGCTGCCGACGTCATGCTCATCGCGGACTCGGGAAACATCGAGCTCGGCACTCCGACGGTGACCACCACGCTGCGCGGGACGGGCAGTGTCCTGGTGACCGTGCGCACGTTGGCCGGACCTGTGCACTCGGGCATGTACGGCGGCGCCGCGCCGGATGCCCTGGCAGCCCTGATCTCGATGCTGGCAACGCTCCGGGACGCCGAGGGGCGGACGACGATCACAGGTCTGGACGCCGACGGGACGTGGTCGGGTGCCGACTACCCCGTCGAACGGTTCCGCTCCGATGCGGGCGTCCTCGACGGGGTCTCCGTGCTCGGCGGGTCCTCGGTCGCCGATGCGCTGTGGGCGCGGCCGGCCGTCAACGTGCTCGCGCTGGACGCCCCGTCGGTCGATGGTGTGACAGCCGCCATCCAGCACACTGCCCGGGCGCTGGTCAACCTGCGTGTCCCGCCGGGCATCGACGCCGCCGAAGCGCAGGCGCTGCTGGTCGAGCACCTCGAGAGGGCGGCCCCGTGGGGCGTCCGCGTGGAGGTCGAGCGGCGTACCGTCGGTCAGCCCTTCGCCGCTCGCACCGACGGCCCCGGGTTCAGGAACCTGTCCGCCGCCATGGAGCAGGCTTTCGGCAAGCCGCTGACGACGGCGGGACAGGGTGGAGCCATCCCGCTGTGCAACACCTTGCGGGCCGCGCATCCGGACGCCGAGATCCTCCTCATCGGCGTCGAGGAGCCTGCCTGCCAGATCCATGCGCCCAACGAGAGCGTCGATCCGGCCGAGCTGGAACGCACCGCCGCCGGAGTCGCGCTGTTCCTGCAACGACACGGGAGCTGATCTCTGAAGAGACCCACGCTGCGGAGGGTCGGGGTGAGACGATGCCCGGCATGACGGGCACTATCGGCGCGACCGAAGCGAGCAGCTTGCCACAGAGCGACACCGAAGCCGGCATCGAGCTCCACGAGGCGTATGCCGCGCACAACTACCACCCGCTGCGGGTGGTCCTGTCGGCCGGTGAGGGCGCCTGGGTCACCGACGTCGAGGGGCGTCGTTACCTCGACTGCCTGGCCGGGTACAGCGCCCTGAACTTCGGCCACTCCCATCCCCGCCTGGTGGCTCGTGCGCAGGAACAGGTGGGCCGGCTCGCGCTGACCTCCAGGGCGTTCTACAACGACCAGCTCGGCCCGTTCGCCCGTGACCTCGCACAGCTCACCGGCAAAGAGATGATCCTGCCGATGAACTCGGGCGCCGAGGCCGTCGAGACCGCGATCAAGGTCGCCCGCAAGTGGGGCTACCTGGTCAAGGGCGTCCCCGAGAACCAGGCGACGATCGTCGCGATGGAGGGCAACTTCCACGGTCGTACGACGACCATCGTGTCGTTCTCGACCGACGCCGTCGCAACCGCGCACTACGCGCCGTACACCCCGGGCTTCCGGGTCGTGCCGTTCGGCGCCCTCGCCGAGCTCGAGGCCGCGATCGACGAGACCACGGTCGCCGTGCTGCTCGAGCCCATTCAAGGCGAGAGCGGCGTGATCATCCCACCGGAGGGCTACCTCCAGAACGTGCGCACGCTGTGCAACTCCGCCGGCGTTCTGATGATGGCCGACGAGATCCAGTCCGGCCTCGCCCGGACCGGGCGGACCTTCGCCTGCGACCACGACGAGGTCGTCCCCGACGTCTACATCCTCGGCAAGGCGCTCGGAGGAGGGCTCTACCCGGTGTCGGCGATCGCGGCCGACGGCGACGTGCTTCAGGTGATCACCCCGGGCTCCCATGGCTCGACCTTCGGCGGCAACCCGCTGGCCGCGGCGATCGGTCGCGAGGTGATCGCGATGCTGAACACCGGTGAGTTCCAGCAGCGCGCCGTTCGCCTCGGCGATCAGCTGGCCGTCGGCCTCGGCGAGCTCGTCGGACAGGGCGTCGACGCAGTGCGGACGCGGGGCCTGTGGGCGGGCGTCGACATCAGCCCCGAGCTGGGCACCGGCCGGCACGTGTGCGAGCAGCTGCTCGACCAAGGAATCCTCGCCAAGGAGGCGCACGGGCAGACGGTCCGCCTGGCCCCACCCCTGGTCGCCTCCGAGGACGACATCGACCTCTTGGTCAACGCGCTTCCGCAGCATCTGCTCTCGCTGAGCTCCGGGCTCACTCAACGGCTCGCGAGACGAAGCCGTCTTGCCGGCGCTCCGTCAGGCGCGGACCCGGGCGCTGGTGGGGTCGTACATCGGGCGCAGGGAAACCTCGGCCGGGTAGCGCTGACCGGCCACCTCGACCTCCCAACCGCCGCTGGACAGCCAGTCCGCTGTCACGGGCCGGCCCCCACCCTCGACCATGGCCAGCCCGACCGCCGAGCCGAGCGTCCAGCCGTACGACCCTGCCCGGACGTAGCCGACCGGCTGGCCGTCGCGCAGCACGATCTCGGCGTGGTACAGCAGAGCCTCGGGGTCAAGCACCCGCACCTGCACGATCCTTCGAGCCATCCCCCCGGCCTCGGCGTTCGCCTCCTTGCGACAGACCACCGCCTCACGACCGATGAACGACCCGGGCTTGTCCAACGCCAGGGCGAACCCCAAACCTGCCTCGAGCGGACAGTCGGTGTTGTCGATGTCGTGGCCGAAGTCGCGGTAGGCCTTCTCCATCCGCAGGGACGACAGCGCCTTGAGACCCACCGGACGCAGACCTCGCGGCTCGCCGGCCGCCATGACGGCGTCGTAGACCGCCAGCGCGTCTGACGCGGGTACATAGAGCTCGTACCCGAGCTCTCCGAGGTAGGTGATCCGCGCCAGCAACAGCCGCACACCTGCGAGCTCGACCCACCCAGCGCTGCGGAACCCGAAGGCGTCGTTCGACAGGTCGGTGGCGGTGAGGTCGGCCAGGACCTCGCGCGAACGCGGACCCTGCACGTTGAGCTGGGCGTAGTCGGTGGTCACGTCCGCGATCGACACAGCAGGGTCGGCGAACCGCCGCAGCCGCGCCAGGACGTGTCCGTGTGCGGTGTCCGACGCCACCACCAGGAAGTCGTCCTCGCCCAGCTTCGTCACGGTGAGATCGGCCTCGATCCGCCCGTCGGTGTTCAGCCACTGGGTGTACGTGATGACGCCGGGATCGCCGTTCACCGCACCGGCCGACAGCTGGTCGAGGAGCTCGCCCGCGCCCGGTCCGGCCACCCGGAACTTCGCCATGAACGACATGTCCATCAACCCGACGCCGTCCCGGACGGTGTCGTGCTCCTGCTTCCACTGGGTGAACCAGGGCGCACGTCCCCACGTCGGTTCAGCCTGCGCTGTGCGTCCCGCGCCGGCGAACCAGTCAGCGCCCTCCCAACCCGACACCTCGCGCAGGTAGCCGCCCTGCTCGACAAGTCGCTCGTGCACAGGCGACAGCAGGCGGTCCCGTGCCGTACGCAGCTGTTTCCCGGGCGTGTGCGCGGCATACACCGTGCCGAGGATCTCGGTGGTTCGAGTCGCTCGGTACGCCGGCTCGAGCTGGTCGGCGCGGAACCGGTCGACGTTGAAGCCCGTGACGTCGACATCCGGCTCGCCCGTCGTGATCCAGTGCGCCAGCACCCGGCCGAGCCCGCCGGCCGACAGCACACCCACGGAGTTCATCCCAGCCGCCACGAAGTATCCGCGGATGCCAGGCGCCTCACCGACGGCAGGCGCCAGATCGGGGGTGAACGACTCCGGCCCGCAGAAGAACGTCCGAACCCCGACCTCCATCGTGATCGGTACGCGACGCATCGCCTTCTCCAGGAATGGCGCCATCCGGTCCCAGTCCGGAGGCAACGTGCCGAACGAGAAGTCGCTCGGTATCCCGTCCACGCGCCACGCCGCTGCTTCGGGCTCGAAGAGCCCCACCATCATGCCGCCGCCCTCTTCGCGGTAGTAGCCGTACGACGACGGGTCCTCGAAGATCGGCGCCTCGGGGTCCATCCCGTCGATGGTGTCGGTGAGGAGGTAGTAGTGCTCGGCCGCCTGGTTGGGGATGACCAGGCCGTTGCGTTCCCCGAGCTCGCGCGCCCACATGCCGGTGCAGTTGACGACGTACTCGCACTCGATCGTCTGCCCGGCCGCGCGCACCCCGGTGACGGAACCGCCGGCCGTCAGCACATCGGTGACGGAGACCCCCTCGGCCACGCGGACGCCGAGCGCCCGCGCTCCCTTGGCCAGCGCCATCGTGAGGTCGACCGGGTTGACCCGTCCGTCGCCGGGGATGAGGAAGCCTGCGACCAGGTCGTCGGTCCGGGCCCACGGGAACAGCTCGGCGATCTCGGCCGGTGAGATCTCGTGGACCTCCAACCCGAGGTGGCGCTGGAACGCGGCTACCCGGCGATACTCCTCGAGTCGATCAGAATCGGCGGCTGCTTCGATCATGCCGACCGGGCGGAAGCCGGTGGCCTGGCCGGTCTCGGCCTCCAGCCGTCCGTAGAGCTCCCGGGAGTAGAGCCTGATCCCGGTCGTGGTCTCCGACGTCGAGCCGAAGCACGTCATCAACCCGGCCGCATGCCAGGTGGTGCCGGACGTGAGCCGGTCTCGCTCCAGGACGATGACGTCAGTCCAACCGGCGTGGGCGAGGTGGTAGGCGACCGAGGAGCCGATGACGCCGCCACCGATGACGACCACCTGCGCCCGGTCCGGCAATGCAGCACTCACGGGCTCAACCTAGCGGCTCAAAGATCCGGTCAGGCGCCACAGGGCGATGCTTCGCCCCTTGGCCCTCACTGCAGGAGAAGGCGCTCGACCCGACGACGCTCCTCTCGATCGAGCACCTCGTGGACGCGCGTGCTGATGTCCGGGTCGCTCATCATCTGATGGCAGAGGTGACACGCCCCCATGGCGCTGGCGGGGTCAGGGAGTATGCCCGCGAGATCTGGATCCAGCCGCTCGATCAACCGATACAGGTCGGTGAAGCCATGGTGCTTGATCGTGCGGAGGAACAGCGACCCTTCGACCCGGTCCCAGATCTCACGCAACGACGCGTCGTAGACGTTGCCATAGGAGATCCCTGGAGTCTCGCGGTTGTACACCGAGCAACAGGGATACACCTCTCCGTCCCAGAACACCGTGAGGTCGTGGTAGACGCGTCGGTAGCAGGTGTCACCACTGAAGTCTGTGCGCGGGAACGACGCCCGTGAGAGTCGTGTATGTCTCAACCGTCCGACCTGGGCCCCGACGGGCCGATTCTCGAGCGTGACCTCCGCGACGTCGGCGTACTCCGGAAACAGACGCTCGAGTGTCATCTCGTCGTAGAAGGCTCCATAGATGCCGGCAGCTACCCCGAGCTCAATCGAGCGCGAGATGACTCGCCGGATGTTCTCGCGTGGGACCCATCGCTCATGGCTGGGATCGTGGCTGGCGGTCAGGCTGTTGAGTCCGTTGGAGATGAGTGGCAGCAGGATCGCGTCGACTGCAGCGTCGTCCGTTGCCCAAGCGCACGCCGAGATGGCGCTGAACGGTAAGCCGTGACGCTTCATCCGCTCGCTGATCACGAGCATGTCGTCGTGGTAGACGAACGGATCACCGCCGGTGAAGGAGCACGCACCGAACACGCCGAGATCCGCGGCCTGGTCGACGAGGTCCAGCGCGAGATCGAGATCCATGGTCTCGCCCCGGCGCGGGCCGGACGCGTAGCAGCAGAAGTCACAGGCGAGCGGACAGGTCATCGTGTAGTTCAGCACCAGGACGTTTTGCCGATCCCGCTCGATCTCGATGCCTCGCGCCATTGCCCTCATCGCTGCCGCGTCCTGGGTCCCTGTCTCCAGCGGAGCTCCGGTTTGCCATCGCAGCAGCTTCCGGTCGGGACCGCGGCGAGGGGCGTCGATGATGGGGAGCTGTTTGACCATGCGTCAGACCGACTCCGCCGCAGCCACGACGGACAGCGCGTCTTCGATGGCGGTGTTGAGCCCTTCGCGGTACGCGCCCGCCCACTCCTCCGCCGAGACGGCCGCTCGGCTCTTCGCAATCGGTGCGGCGATCTCGGCAGACTGCCACTCAGGTCGAGGAATACCCAGCTGTTCCCGTACCGCCTCAGCAGCGCCAAGCAAGAAGGCGGCGCGCTCGGGTTCTCCCAGCTCGGCCGAGACCGCGGCATAGTCCTCGGCGAAGACCGCAAGCGCTGCCGGTTCGTCCTGTTGAGCAGGGTGAAGCCGGGCGCGTGCATCCAACGACAGCGCCTCCGTGATGACGCCCTGCATCTGCTCCGCGGCCTCCTGGACCCGTCCGAGCAGTCGAAGGGTGCAGGCGATGTTGTGTCGATAGGCCAGCTCGGACCCACGGTCCCCGATCGAACGGGCGACGGCCAGCGCTTCGGTGTCCAGCTCGATGGACCGGGACTCGTGGTGCTCGATCGCCTCGAACGTGCCGAACATCGACAGGGTCCGGTGGAGGAGCATCTGGTCTCCTGATGCTCGGGCCGCACGCAAGGCTTCCTCGTACGCCGGTCGTGCCTTCTCCGGATGACCTCGGTATGACTCGCTGTAGGCCAAGGCGCGCAGCGCCGTGCACAATCCGGCACCGGTATCACGCAGCCGCCGCCACATGCTGACGCTCTCCACCGCGCGCGCATAAGCGCGGTCAAGCTCACCGAGGTCGACGAGGTGGTAGGCCAGTAGCGCGAGCCCGTGTGCCAGCTCTGGCTGATCCCTGTCGCCGGCTCGGTCGAGGATCTTCTCGAGCCACTGGCGGGCCTCTCTGTAGTAGCCCTGGACGCGCCAGAACGTGTCGAGCGAAGCACACAGGCGCAGCCCGACGAGTACTCGGTCTGGAACTGCAGCACCAGGCGATTCGGTTCGGCTGGCCCACGCCAGTGCTTGTCTCATGTTGTCGAGCTCGATCTCGAGTCGGGTGCGGCCTTCGTAGTCCCTCGGTCCCGCGAGCCAAGACCCCAGCTCCACGGCTACATCGAGATAGACACGTGCATGGCGTTCGGACGCCTCTGCCAGCTCACCTGTTGTGGCGAGCTCATCGTGCGCGAACGTGCGGATCGTCTCGAGCATTTCGATCCGTGGCTCTCCGTCTTGCGACTCCGTCGCCGTCACGAGACTGGCGTCCACGAGGGCGGCCAGCCGGTCGAGTGGATCCTTCGCGACAGCGATTCGCGGCAGACCGACTGCCTCGATCGCATCCAGCGTCGCGCCACCCGAGAAGACGCCCAGCTGTCGGAACAGCAGTTGTTCGTCCGGTTCGAGCAGCGCGTAGGACCAGGAGATGGTGTCCCGCAGGGTTCGTTGTCTGGTCTCGGTTTGACCGCTCGTGGCAGCCAGATCGAGCACGTTCTCCATCCGTGCCAAAAGGGCTCGAGGGCTGAGCAGCTTGGCCCGCGAGGCGGCCAGCTCGATCGCCAGCGGCAGCCCGTCCAGGTGCCGGCAGACCTCAGCCACATGGTTCGCGTTGTCATCCGTCAGGGCGAAATCGTGCTTGGCCATCTGTGCGCGCTGGGTGAAAAGCTCCATCGCACTGGTCATCAGAGCGGCGCTCGTGACCGTTTCCGTGGGCAGATCCAGGCCGGGCACGAACCGCTCATGTTCACTGGTCACGTGCAAGGGCCGCCGCGACGTGGCGAGCACGACGAGCCGAGGGGCACCGGACAGGAGTGCCGCAACCACGCGGTCAGCGTCGACAAGCTGCTCCAGGTTGTCGAGGACGAGTAATGACTGGCGATGCTCGACGTGAGCGAGAACGCCGTCGGAGGAGCGAGCGTCCGGGGGCAGATCCAGGACCTCGGCGATCGATGTCCACATCACGTCCGCATCGGTGTCCGCGGCCAACGAGACGAAGTGAACCCCGTCCACGAATGCGTCGGCCGTGTCGTGCGCCACGGCGATGGCGAGCCGCGTCTTGCCCGAACCACCTGCTCCGGTCAGCGTCACGAGCCGTACGCCGGAGCGCAACAGCGCCGTCAGGTCTGCGATCTCGCGTCGCCTGCCCACCAGTGTCGTGGCGGGGACAGGCAACCTCGATGACGCTCCCAGGGACCTCAAGGCCGGGAAGTCTGCCTGGAGGCCGTCGACGTCCAGCTGGAACAAGTGCACCGGCGCGGCCATGTCCTTGAGACGATGACTGCCCAGATCATGAAAGTGAACCGAAGCAGGAAGGCCGTCACCGATCAGTTCCGCTGTCGTCGCGGTGAGGAGCACCTGGCCGCCATGGGCTGCGGCTGCAACCCGGGCCGCACGATGAACATCCATGCCCACGTAGCGGTTGCCGCGAAGGGTCGGGGTGCCGGTGTGGACGCCGATCCGCACCCGGACGTTTTCGCCGCCAGGCCACTCGTACTCGCTCAGCGAGCGCTGCACCTGCACCGCCGCGGAGACCGCCCCTTGGGCCGTGGGGAAGACGACGAAGAAGCTGTCGGCCTCGCCGTCCACCTCGCTGCCACCATGAGCCGCCCACGCCTCACGCAGGATCCGCCGCTCCTCGTCGAGCACGTCACCGTACGCCGCGCCGAGCCGGCCGAGAAGCAACGTCGATCCCTCGATGTCGGTGAACACGAGGGTCACGGTTCCTGCGGGTAGGTCACCCATGTCCCATGATCCTCACTCGGCAGGCCGCGGCGTCAGTGGGGATACGGCCCGTATGGCCCCATCCCTCTCGTCGGCACGCGAAGACCCCTCATCGCCCAGGTCACGTCGTAGAACACCTGGTCCCGCTGCCGCGCGCAAAATGCCAGCACCACGCTGCTCAGGAAGTCAGGGCTCATCGTGATGTCCGACACAGCTGCTTGACGGCGTCAGCACGAACACCTTCAGACCTTGCTCCTCGTCAGCGACTACCCGCGACGATCGCGGCTTGTGGTCGAAGAAGGAGACCTCGCCGAAGTAGTGCCCGGGAAAGAGAGTTGCTCGCGGTTCACCATTGACCAGAACCTGTGCCACGCCGTCGAGCACGGCATACAGGCTGGAGTCCTCCGAGCCTTGCTCGACGACAATCGCTCCGGGCTCGAACTGCCTGCGCTGTCCCAGCTCGACGAGGCGGGTCACCGTCTCGTCTTCCAGCCTCGCGAACAGGTCAACGTTCTGGAGTGCCTCGAAAGGCTCAACCGGCTCAACCGGCACAACCGTCATCGTGCGTCACCCTCTCCCCTCCGGCTCGGCGTGCCACCCCAAACGTCACGGTAGTCCCATACGCAAGACCTGTGTACCCGACGTGACGGATCAACGTTCTACACCGACTACGAAGGCGCCGCGGACATCCTCGGCTACTAAGGCGCCGGTCGTCAGGTTTCCTGGCAGTATCCCGGTTTGTGATCCGCTTGCGTGCCGCCGGCGAGGAGGATGTTGAGATCGGTCTTGGCCCCAACGCTTCGAGGTTTCGAACTCTCGGATTCAGGCTGCCGAACGAACCGCATCCCGGCTGCTCGCCGACACCTCAGGCCTGCCACCCGCTCGGCCCCTGCAGGCCAGTAATGTGACCGACAGGCTTGATTGCTTGAGCCCGCCGGGCTAGGGAGAGTGCCCGACCCGGCGCAGCCGACGCCGAGATGACTCTGACGCTCGTCTCAGGACTAACGTGGGCTGCGTCTTCATCAACCCGTTTCGATGGCGGGCCGCAAAACCCCAGGTCAGAGTTGGTCGCTTACTCCCACTCGATGGTGCCGGGGGGCTTGCTGGTCACGTCGATGGTGACCCGGTTGACCTCGCGCACCTCGTTGGTGATGCGGGTCGAGATCCGCTCGATGCACGTCGTACGGCAGCCGGGCCCAGTCGGCCGTCATCGCGTCCTCGGAGGTGACGGGCCGCAGCACGATCGGGTGGCCGTAGGTGCGGCCGTCGCCCTGGACGCCGACCGAGCGGACGTCGGCGAGCAGCACGACCGGGAACTGCCAGATGTCGCCGTCGAGGCCGGCGCGGGTCAGCTCCTCGCGGGCGATCGCGTCCGCCTCGCGGAGGGTCTCCAGCCGGTCGGCCGTGACCTCGCCGACGATCCGGATCGCCAGGCCGGGACCCGGGAACGGGTGGCGCCGGACGATCTCGGACGGCAGGCCGAGCTCGATGCCGACCCGGCGTACCTCGTCCTTGAAGAGCGTCCGCAGCGGCTCGACCAGCTCGAACTCGAGGTCCTCGGGCAGCCCGCCGACGTTGTGGTGGGACTTGATGTTCGCCGCGCCCTCGCCCCCGCCGGACTCGACCACGTCGGGGTAGAGCGTGCCCTGGACGAGGAACTTCACCGGCTCCCCGGCGCGCCGGCCGCTTCGACGATGTCGCGCTCGGCGCCCTCGAAGGCGCGGATGAACTCGCGCCCGATGATCTTGCGCTTCTCCTCGGGATCGCGCACGCCCTCGAGCGCGTCGAGGAAGATCTTGGAGGCGTCGACGACCTTGAGCGCGACGCCGGTCGCCGCCACGAAGTCGCGCTCGACCTGCTCGGCCTCGCCCTTGCGCAGCAGCCCGTGGTCGACGAACACGCAGGTCAGCTGGTCACCGATCGCCCGCTGCACGAGCGCCGCGGCGACCGCCGAGTCGACGCCGCCGGACAGCCCACAGATGGCCTGCTTGTCGCCGACCTGCTCGCGGATCGCGGCGACCTGCTCCTCGACGACGTTGACCATCGTCCAGGTCTGCCGGCAGCCGGCGATGTCGACGAGGAAGCGCTCGAGGACCGCTGGCCGTGCTCGCTGTGCAGCACCTCGGGGTGCCACTGGACGCCGGCGTACCGGCGCGAGACCGACTCGAACGCCGCCACCGGGGTCGCCTCGGTCGACGCCAGCACGGTGAAGCCCTCGGGCGCGGCGGCCACCGCGTCGCCATGGCTCATCCAGACCCGGTGCTCGGGCTCGATGCCCGCGAGCAGGGTGCCGGCCTCGCTGATCTGCACGTGGGTGCGGCCGAACTCGCGAGACGCCGGTACGCCGGACATCGCCGCCGAGCGCCACGCGCCATCGCCTGGAAGCCGTAGCAGATGCCGAAGACGGGCACGTCGCTGGCGAAGATGCCCTCGTCCAGCTGCGGAGCCCCCGGCGCGTAGACCGACTGCGGTCCGCCGGACAGCACGATCGCCTTGGGGCGCCGGGCCAGGATCTCCTCCGCCGGCATCGTGTGCGGGACGATCTCGGAGTACACCCGCGCCTCGCGGACACGGCGGGCGATGAGCTGGGCGTACTGCGCGCCGAAGTCGACGACGAGGACGGTGTCGTGATCGGGGATGTGAGGGTCGGGCGCGGACGCGGCGGCGGTCACGGGCGCACCTTTCGTTCGCGGTGAGGCCGGCCGCAGCCGGCTGAGCCGTCAGTCTAATGACGCCGAGGATCGCTGCCGCACAGGCACCGCCGGGCTGCGTCGGACCCGACCAGAACTTTTTCGTTCACCGGCCGTAACCGGCGCGTTCCGGCGTCGTTGTCACCGATGAACGTCGAGGGCCTGCTTCTGCGTGCAGGCGCTCGCTCACCCGGTGTGCTGTGACACCGGACGGCTCAGGGCCCGGTCATCCCTCCCTCCCGACCGGGCCCTGAGCCATCTCAACGCACAACGTCCTGCAACGGGGAGGCCATAGCCTCTCCGTTGCAGGACGTTGCGGAAGTGGAAGAGCCAGGTCAGGCGGCGGCGAAGGGGACCTGGGACCGCTCCGTACGACGCTCGGCCGGGTCGCCTGCCGCCGCGCGGTCGAGCGGGTGCGTCCAGAGGCCGCGCTTGGCCAGCAGCGGCATGACACCCTCGCCGAACCAGTACGCCTCCTCGAGATGCGGGTAGCCGGACAGCACGAACTCCGAGAGCCCGAGGTCGGCGTACTCCTCGATCCGGTCGGCCACCTCCCGGTGCGAGCCGACCAGCGCGGTTCCGGCGCCGCCCCGGGCCAGACCGACGCCTGCCCAGAGGTTCGGCGCGACCACGAGGTCACGCGTCGAGCCGCCGTGCAGGTCGAGCATCCTCCGCTGCCCCTCGGACTCGCTGCGGCGCAGGTTGGCCTGCACCCTGGCGATCGTCTCGTCGGAGACACCGGCGAGCATCTTGTCGGCCGCCGCCCAGGCCTCCTCGGCGGTGTCCCGCGTGATCACGTGCAGCCGGATCCCGTAGCGCATCTGCCGCTTCCGCTCCGCGACAAGACCGCGGATCCAGCTCAGCTTCTCGGCCACCGCCTGCGGCGGCTCGCCCCACGTCAGGTAGACGTCGCAGTGGTCGGCCGCGACCGGCCCGGCGGGCGGTGAGGAGCCACCGAAGTAGAGCGGAGGAAGCGGATCCGGCTTGCGCGGGATCGTCGCCTCCTCGATCCGGAAGTGGTCACCCGTGAAGCTCACCGGTGCTCGTCTCGCCACAGCCGGTTGACGACCTCGAGGAACTCCGAGCAGCGGGCGTACCGCGCCTCCTTGTCGAGGTGGTCCCCGTACGCCTTCTGCTCGTGCGCCTCTCCCCCGGTGACGACGTTGAGCAGCAGCCGGCCCTCGGAGTGCCACTGGAAGGTGGCTGCCATCTGCGCCGCGAGCGTCGGTGACATCAGCCCCGGCCGGAAGGCGACGAGGAACTTGATCCGCTCGGTGGCCTGGACGAGCATCGCCGTCGTCAGCCACGCGTCCTCGCACCAGGCGCCGGTCGGGGTGAGCATCCCTTCGAACCCGAGCTCGTCGGCGGCGCTGGCGAGCGAGGTCAGGTACTTCAGCGTGGCCGGGCGGTCGGAGCGGGCGGCTCCCGCCGGCTGGCCGTGACCGCCGCCGACGATGTCCCGCGAGTCGCCGTACGTCGGAAGGAACCAGTGGAAGTCGAGCATCTGAGCCTCCGTCATGCCGTCGCGAGTGAACGCGGAAGGGGCAAGGACTCGCAGAATGCCTCGACCACCCGGTTGAGCATGCTCAGCGCGTCGTCGTCGATCCGGGTCACGCCGGACTCGCCCACCGTCTCGATCATGTGCTCGATGACCAGGTAGCCCTGCACGACCTGCCGGGCTCCCATCGACATGAGCACCGGACGGAGGGCGTAGTCGAGCGCGAGCGCGTGGGCGACCGATCCGCCGGTGGCGAGCGGAAGCACCGTCTTGCTCTCGAGCGCGAACTGCGGGAGCAGGTCGAGCCAGGACTTCAGGATGCCGGAGAACGCCGCCTTGTAGACGGGTGTGGCGATGACGAGCCCGTCGGCGCGCTCGACCTTCGCGGCGGCCTCCAGCAGCGCCTTGTCACCGAAGTCGGCATGCAGCAGGGACTCTGCCGGGAGGTCGCGCACCGTGATGTGCTCGATGGTGTGTCCCAGGTCGGCGAGGTCCATGGAGACGTACTGCAGCAGCTTCGCACTGCGGGACACCTCCATCGGACTGCCGGAGACGGTCAGGATGTGGCTCACGGGTGGTGCCTTTCTCGGGAAGGGGCGGGACTGACGAGGGAGCGGGCGGGACGCCGTCGGGGAGGTCGCGCAGTCAAGCGGCGATCCGTTGCCGGTGCGGTGCGTGCTCGACCGGCACCGCACGTCCCGGAACCTCCCGCACGGAGCGGTCCAGGTCGCGGCCGAGCGTCTCCGGCAGAGCGCTGGCGCAGAGGAAGCTGACCACCGCGACACCGATCGCGTACAGCCGCGACGTACCAGAGCTCGCCGCCGTTCCACGACACGAGCAAGGCGGCGATGAGCGGGGTCAGACCACTCGCGACGATGCCGGACAGCTGGTAGACCGAGCCGATCGCCGTGTAGCGGACGCGGGTGTCGAAGAGCTCGGCCCAGAAGGCCGCGAGCGGCGCGCACAGGATGCCGTAGAGGACACCGAGACCGATCACCATCGAGGTCCAGACCGCCCAGCGGTAGCCGGTGCTCAGCAGGGCCAGGCTGGGAACCGTCAGCACGACCGCCAGCACGGCGCCGATGTGGAAGACCGGCTTGCGGCCGACGCGGTCCGACCACGAGCCGGCGATCGGTACGACGATCGACCCGACCAGCGCGCCGAGCATCGTGCCACCGAGCACCATCGTGCGGGAGAGCTCGAGGGTCTTGGTCGCGTAGGCGAGGAGATAGACGGCGTACAGGTTGAAGGTCAGGCCCTCGATCCAGCGCGTGCCCATGGCGAGCAGCAGCGTGCGCCAGTACGACGTCACGACCTCGGCGAACGGCACCCGGGCGATGTCCTCGTGCTCGCGCACCTTCTCGAACGACGGCGTCTCCATCACGGACATCCGCACCCACGCACCGATCGCCAGCAGCACGGTGCTGGCCAGGAAGCAGGCGCGCCAGCCCCAGGCGAGGAACGCGTCCTCCGGGAGCAGCGACGCGAGCAGGAAGGCGCCCGACGCCAGGAAGAGTCCGGCCGGCACGCCGACATGAGCCCAGGACCCGAAGAAGCCGCGGCGGCGAGGGTCGGCGTACTCGACCGACATCAGCACGGCCCCGCCGTACTCGCCCCCGACGCCGATGCCCTGGAGCACGCGCATCACGATCAGCGCCAGCGGCGCCCAGAGCCCGATGCTGGCTTCGGTCGGGATCAGCCCGATCACGGTCGTCGAGATGCCCATGATGAAGAGCGTCAGGATCAGCATCTTCTTGCGGCCGATCCGGTCACCGAAGTGGCCGAAGATGAGCGACCCGACCGGGCGGGCGATGAAGCCCACCGCGAACGTGGCGAAGGACAGGACGGTGCTCATCGTGTCGCCGAAGTTGCCGAAGTAGAGCTGGTCGAACACCAGTCCGGCGGCCGCTCCGTAGAGGAAGAAGTCGTACCACTCGATGGTGGCGCCGATCGCACTGGCGAACGCGACCTTGCCGACCGGAGTACGGCGTTGGGAGTGCTCGGAGTGCTGCGCGTCTCCCCCGTTCGACGCGGTGCGCTGGTCGTGCAGGGTGGTCATCTGATCTCCGGGCTCGAAGGGGCGGCACGCACCGGCGGTGCGACCGTCTAACCAGTTAAGCCAATCAAGTTACTCTACTTTAACGCGGAGATGGCAAGCCGAGCCCTGCGTGGAGTGTCGGTGACCTACGCCACAGCACCGGCGATCAGCCGGGCGCACTCCTCTGCGTCGGCACGGCTGGTGTCGACCACCAGGTCGTACTCGACGCCCTCGTGGACCAGGGTCGCCTGGGAGACGGCCATCCCGGTCGTGCGGTCGCCACGCTCCTTCTCACGTGCGGTGGCGACGTCGGCGTCGCAGCGCACACCGACCCAGAGCACGTCGAGACCCTGCAGATGTGGACGCATCCGTTCCTGCGACGCCCCTCCGCCGAGAAAGACGTCATCGAGGATGACGCCCGCGCCGGCCCTCGCCATGGCCGCGACGCCGTCCAGCCACGCTGCCTGGAGCCGCCTGAACCCGTCGCCGACGGCGACCTCGCCGTGCTCCCCGAACGCCAACCCCGACGCCGCGTCGAGCAACGACGGGGGCAGGGCGTCGACCAGGTCGTCGACGCCCATGCGGATCCACGGACGGGGCAACGCTTCCTGAAGCCGCCGCGCGATCGTGGTCTTCCCCGAGCTCGAACCGCCGTTCAGCACGATGACCTGTGTCGTCACGGTCAGCGTATTTCGACGATGGGCAGGCGGAGGGCCCCGGGCGCATGCTCCGGGACGACCGGGTTCTTCGGCGCGATCGGTCCGAGCCGTCGGTACGCCTCCCCGAGCGCCGGGCGGACGTCGGCCTCCCCCTTGTTCGGCCACAGAGCGACAGCGCGTTCGGTCTGCGCCGTGATCGTGAGCGACGGGTTGACCCCGAGGTTGGCCGAGATCGCGGAGCCGTCCATCACGTGCAGTCCGGGGTAGCCGTAGACGCGCTGGTAGCCGTCGACCACCCCGGTCTCCGGGGAGTCACCGATCGTGCAGCCGCCGATGAAGTGGGCCGTCATCGGCCGGTTGAAGGGCTCCCCGATGGACCCGCCCGGGGTGCCATTCACGATCCGCGCCATCCGGCGTACGGCGTCGTTGGCGACCGGGATCCAGGTCGGGTTCGGGATCCCGTGGCCCTGTCGCGACGTCAGCCGCCGACGCCCGGTGAGTCGGGATCGCTTGGTGTACGTCGTGATCGAGTTGTCGACCGTCTGCATGACCAGGGCGATCACCGTGCGCTCCGACCAGTGCTTGAAGTCGTAGAGCCGGTGGACCGAGCGCTTCTCCCGCCACATCTCCGTCAGCCAGGTCCGCCATCGGGCGACCCCGCTGTCATCGTCGGTGAGCACGGTCTGCAACAGGCTCATCGCGTTGCTGCCCTTGCCGTAGCGAACCGGCTCGATGTGGGTGTCGGCATCCGGATGGAACGACGAGGTGATCGCGACACCCCGGCTGAAGTCTGCCGAGAGGTCCGGAGCGATCGCCCCGAGGATCGACTCGGAGTTGGTCCGGGTCAGGTGGCCGAGGCGTGGCGACAGGCCGGGCAGCACCGCCTCGTCGCGCATCCGGTGCAGGAGACGCTGCGTGCCGAGCGCCGACGCCGCGAAGATCACCTGCTCCGCCGTGAACGTCCGGCCGGCGCTCCGGGCGCGGCGTGACCTCGCCGCCGTCGGCCGGGTCGCGATCGCGTAGCCACCGCCGGGCAGCGGGCGCACCTCGGTCACGGTCGTCAAGGGATGGACCCGGGCACCGGCCTGTTCGGCCAGGTGGAGGTAGTTCTTCGTCAGCGTGTTCTTCGCATGGTGCCGGCATCCGGTCATGCACTCGCCGCACTCGATACACGTCTTGCGCTCCGGTCCGGCGCCACCGAAGTACGGGTCGGCCACCGTGCTGCCGGCCGCGACGCCGGAGCCGCCGAAGAGGACCCCGACCGGCGTACGACGGAAGGTGTCCCCGACTCCCATCTCGTCGGCGACCTGCTTCATCACGTCGTCGCTCGGCGTCATCGTCGGGTTGGTCGTCACGCCGAGCATCCGCTTGGCCTGGTCGTAGTACGGCGCGAGCTCGTCCCTCCAGTCGGTGATGTGGCTCCACGACGGGTCGCGGTAGAAGGCGTCGAGTGGCTCGTACAGCGTGTTGGCGTAGACCAGCGAGCCGCCGCCGACACCGGCGCCGGACAGGATCACGCAGTCCTTGAGCACGTCGATGCGCTGGATCCCGTAGCAGCCGACCTGCGGCGCGAAGAGGAAGCGCTTGAGGTCCCACGACGTCGCCGGATAGCTGGACTCGTCGAAGCGAGCGCCCGCCTCGAGCACCCCGACCCGGTAGCCCTTCTCGGTGAGCCGCAGCGCGGAGACCGAACCTCCGAAACCCGACCCGACGACCAGGACGTCGTAGTCGTAGGGCCCGGTCACGGTCGGTGGAGCCGCTTCAGCAGCCGAAGCGCGAGCGTGAGGGTCTTGGCGTTGCGCTCCTCCGACATCCCGAGAACCGGTCGGAACGGCAGCAGCCGCTGCGTCCCGACGGTCTGCGCCTCGGTGTAGCGGTGGATGCCCTCCGGGCCCTGCCGGCGACCGAGGCCCGACTCGCGCATGCCGCCCATCGGCGACGCCACGGACCCGAACGTCGCCCCGTAGCCCTCGTTGATGTTGACGGTGCCGCAGCGGATCTGGCGGGCCAGTCGTCGCCCCCGCGCCGTGTCGCGGGTGTAGATGCTGGCGTTGAGGCCGTAGCTGCCGTCGTTGGCACGCGCCACCGCGTCCTGCTCGTCCTGGAAGCGGTAGACCGAGACGACCGGACCGAAGGTCTCCTGCGAGAAGCAGGTCATCGCCGGCGTCACCCCGGTCAGCACCGTCGGCTCGTAGAACAGCGGCCCGATGTCGGGACGAGCCTTGCCGCCGGTCACGGCGGTCGCGCCCTGCCGGACCGCGTCGTCGACGTGTGCGGTGACCGTGTCGAGCTGTTGCCGGGAGACGAGCGACCCCATGTCGGCCGAGTAGTCGAAGTCGGTGGCGAGGTTCATCGCCTCGACCCGGCGGACGAACCGGTCCATGAAGCGGTCGTAGACCTGGTCGGCGACGTACATCCGCTCCATCGACACGCACAGCTGTCCCGCCGACGAGAAGCACGCCCGGACGGCGCCCTCGGCCGCCCGGTCGAGGTCGGCGTCACGCAGCACGAGCATCGGGTTCTTGCCGCCGAGCTCGAGCGAGGCGCCGATCAGCCGCTGTGCCGCCTGGGCGGCGACCTGGCGACCGGTCCTGGTCGAGCCGGTGAAGCAGACGTAGTCGGCGTGGTCGACGATGGCGCCCCCGATCACCGATCCCTCGCCGTAGACGACCTGCCAGACGTCCGGCGGCGCACCGGCCTCGGCGAGCAGGTCCAGACCGAGCAGGGCGGACAGCGGCGTCTGCGAGTCGGGCTTGAGCACGACCGTGTTGCCGGCCAGCAGGGCGGGGATGCCGTCGGAGATCGCCATCGTGAAGGGGTAGTTCCACGGCGAGATGATCCCGACGACACCCTTGGGGACCTGGTTGACGTCGACCCGGGTGAACGCCGGGTAGATGCCGATCCGCCGCTGCGTGCCGAGGTGCTGGGACGCCGTGCGGGCGTAGTAGCGCGCAGTCATCGCGACGTGCACGACCTCCTCGAAGGCGTGCTTGCGGGCCTTGCCCGACTCCCACTGGATCAGGTCGAGGATCTCGTCCTGGCGGTCCAGCACCAGGTCGTGGAAGTTGAGCAGGATCTGCCGGCGCAGGTCGAGCGGGACGCGGGCCCAGGACTGCTGGGCGCGGCGGGCGACGTCGACGGCGTCGGCCACGTCGTCGGGGGTCGAGAGCGGCAGCGAGGCGATCGGCTGCCCGGTGAACGGTGCGTAGGTCGTGTCGCTCGAGCCGGCGCTCGCGCGCACCCGGGTCGCGAGCCGTCGGACCAGGCCCGGGTCGACGG
Organism: uncultured Actinomycetota bacterium; assembly: GCA_963737725.1. GTDB lineage: Bacteria > Actinomycetota > Actinomycetes > Propionibacteriales > Nocardioidaceae > JANLYC01. The sequence goes on along the minus strand of CAVTTO010000007.1, from coordinate 919,821 downwards.
CGTACGTCGCTCGGGGGTCGTGCTCCGGGTCGGCGGGTGCGTCCAGGTCGGGACCAGGGAGCGTCATATACCGAGAGTATGACGACATGCGGGGCACTGGCTACCCCTCGGTAACCTGCGCGGTCCGGGCCGGACTCTCCCGCGGAGGCGTACTGTCCGCAGTACGGAGCCGTCAGGGCTTCCAACCAGAGGATCCGCTCATGAGCGACAAGTCCCCGCGCAAGTCCATGTCGAAGAAGTCCGGCAAGTCGCTGAAGGAGAAGCGCGCGGAGAAGAAGGCCAAACACGAGCGCGCCGCGCACCAGGAGTTCATCCCCACGAAGAAGCACTAGCCGCCGGCTGGCGACGCGGCAGGTGTAGGTCAGCCGAGCCTGTCGAGACGAGCGACCTCGTCGTCGGAGAGGCGCAAGGCAGCGGCTGCGACGTTCTCCGCGAGGTGGTCAGGGTTTCCGGTGCCGGGGATCGTCAACACATGAGGTCCCTGGTGGAGAGCCCACGCGAGCCGGACCTGGGCGGGCGACGCGTCGTGGAGGCGTGCCGTCGCCAGCACGTCAGGGTGCTCCGGACGGTCGGTCCCCCATGGCGCCCCGTTCCGGCGATGCTGAAGAACGGGACGAAGGCGATCTCAGCCCGTGCGCACTCAACCAACACGTCGCGGCTGTCGTCGCTGGTCTCGATACCGAAGCGATTCTGCACACTGACGATCGGCGCCGTATCCATCGCCTCCCGAAGCTGCGCTCGGGTGACACCTGAGATGCCGAGCTCCCGGACCAGTCCGGCTTCGCGCAGCTCGAGGAGAGCACCGACGTGGTCGCTGACGGACTTCAGCCCGCGCTGCACGCGTAGGTAGACGAGGTCGAGGCGATCGCGGCCCAGCTGCCGAAGGTTCTCCTCCACTTGTCCCCGTAGATCACCGGGGGCCGCCGGGGCATCCACGCCCCGACGGGTCCCGACTCGGACCCACCTTGGTCGCAATCAGGAGGTCTTCCGGATACGGAGCAAGGGCGCTGTTGATCAGCTCGTTGGCCGAGCGCAGCGACGAGAAGTAGAAGGCTGCCGTGTCGATGTGATTGACGCCCAGCTCCACCGCTGTGCGCAGGGTGCGGATCGCGCTTCCTCGGTCACGTGGTCCGCTCGCGGCGTCGAACGCTCGACCGTTCTGCGACAGTCTCATCGCTCCGAGTCCCACGCGGTTGACCGTCGTCTCGCCGAGGCGCCAGGACCCGGCCGCATCAGCCTTGACCATCGTCTCCGTCATGGTGTGAGTCTCTCGCACGGCCTCCGGACCCGGCGCGAGGAAGGGGCGTCACCCGACGGATCGGGTGCGCCCCTGCTCGTGGGTGCAGAAGGGTGTGATCGAGGGTCAGCTGACGGAGAGCCGAGGGGAAACCTGCCGTATGAGGCTTTGTTGCGTCAAGAGTCTGCCCCTGCAAGATGCACGGCTGATTTCGCCCGCTCAACGGGCCAGGCAGGTCGCGGAGCCGCGCCAATCCGTCGTGAACGTCGACGAATCTCGTCGTCAACGGGGCCATTCCCAGACGGATTCCGTCGGGACGACGAAAATCCGGAAGAACGTCCTCGCGAGTCAGGGCGATTGCCGCATTCTGTGCATTCGGGTGCGTCACGGTCACGTGCGAACCCCGTCGCGCCGGGTCGCGGGGGCTGGCGAGGCCCGCTCCCAGCGGGGCGAGCCAGGCGTCGTACAGCGAGACGGCCAGTGCCGTCAGCAGCACCGACTTCGCCCGGATCGCGTCGATCCCCGCGTCCACGACCATCTGCACGCTCGGCTCGACCGCGCACAGCGACAGCATGCTCGGCGTGCCGGACAGCCAGCTCCTGACGTCGGCCTGTGGCTGGTAGCCCTGCGCCATGTCGAACATGTCGGTGCGGCCCCACCAACCCCAGATCGGCTGCGACAGCCGGGGCTGCAGGTCGGCGCGCACGTAGGTGAACGACGGTGAGCCGGGTCCCCCGTTGAGGTACTTGTAGGTGCAGCCCACGGCGACGTCGACGCCGTCGCGGTGGAGGTCGATCGGGATCGAACCGACCGAGTGGCACAGGTCCCACAGGGTCAGCACCCCGGCGTCATGTGCGGCAGCCGTGATGCCGGCCAGGTCGGTGATCGCGGCAGACCGGTAGTCGACCTGGCTGAGCACGAGGAAGGCCACGTCGTCGTCGAGCAGGCGCGTGACGTCGGCGGTCTGCAGACCGTCGGGGCCGGCCTCCTCGATCCAGCGGACCTCGAGCTCGCGACGGCCCGCGAGCGACTCGACGAGGTAGCGGTCGGTCGGGAAGTTGTCGCGCTCGATCACGATCGCCCGGCGGTCGGGTTGCGCGTCGAGCAGGGCCGACATCGCCTTGTAGAGCGCCACCGTCGTCGAGTCGCCGACGATCACCTCACCAGGGCCGGCGCCGAGCAGGCCGGTGCCGATCAGGTCACCGATCTGACCGGGCAGATGCATCCAGCGGTCTTCCCAGGAGCGGATCAGGTGACCGCCCCAGTCCTCGTCGAGGACCTCCTTGACCCGCGCCTGGGTCGCCTTCGGCAGCCGGCCCAGCGAGTTGCCGTCGAGGTAGATGACGGCGTCGTCGGGGATGACGAACTGGTCGCGGTACGACGCCAGCGGGTCGTCGCGATCCAGCTGCTCGGCGTACGCCCGGGTGGTCGCCTCGTCGGTCGGTGTCGTCACGCAGGCAACCTACCCGCACTCGACGTCGCCGACGTCGACAGATCAGCCTTGCTGGTCTCCGGCGATGTTGACCATCCAGGCCACCCCGAACTTGTCGATGCACATGCCGAACTCGTCGCCCCACATCTGCTTCTCGAGCGGGACCGAGACGGTGCCACCCTCGGAGATGCCCTTCCAGTAGCCACGCAGCTGGTCGTCGTCGTCACCGCTCAGGCTGACGGCGAAGTTGCTGCCCGGGTTGTAGTCCATGCCCGGAGGCGTGTCGGCCGCCATGATGGTGAAGCCGGCGTCGGTCTCGAGCTGACCGTGCATGATCTGGTCGGCCACCGCGGCGTGGTCGCCGCCGGCCTGCGCGAAGTCGCCGAAGGTGTTCACCGCGAGCTCGCCCCCGAGGACGCTCTGGTAGAACTCCAGCGCCTGGCGGGCCTGGCCGTTGAAGCTGATGTACGGGTTGAGCCGGGAGGTCATCGAGGACTCCTTCGTCGTACGGACCGGACGTCTCCGACCCTAGGACGGCCCAGGGACACTCGCGCCCCCGACAACCGCTAGCACGAGGCTGCCCTCGCCAGGCATTCCCACCCGTCGCCAGGCAGGTTTGCCTGGTGAGCCATGCAGGCGGATGGTTAACCAGGCAAACCCTGCGGTTGCGAGGGCTAGCGGTACTCGGGGTTCTCGAAGTCGAACCGGGAGCCGGCGTCCCACTCGGTGCGCTGGTTGCCGAACGCGGGGATGCCACCGGCCTTCTGGAGCAGGTTGGCGACGTGCAGGAGGTTCCAGGTCATGAACGTGGTGTTGCGGTTGGTGAACTCGTTCTCCGGCCCGCCCGAGCCCTCGTCGAGGTACGACGGGCCAGGCCCTGCCTCGCCGATCCAGCCGGCGTCGGCCTGCGGCGGGATCGTGTAGCCGATGTGCTGCAGCGAGTAGAGGATGTTCTGCGCGCAGTGCTTGATGCCGTCCTCGTTGCCGGTGATGAGCGCTCCGCCGACCCGGCCGTAGTAGTCCCACTGGCCCTTGTCGTTGGTGTCCCCCGATGTCGCGTACAGCCGCTCGATCACCTGCTTGGTGATGCTGGAGTTGTCGCCGAGCCAGATCGGGCCGGCGATCACGAGGATGTCGGAGGCCATCACCCGCTCGTGGATCGAGGGCCACTCGTCGGTGTCCCAGCCGTGCTCGGTCATGTCCAGCCAGACACCGGTCGCGATGTCGTGGTCGACGGCTCGCAGCACCTCGACGTCGACACCGTGCTTGCGCATGATGTTCGCGCTGATGTCGACCAGGCCCTGGGTGTGGCTCTTCTCCGGTGACCGCTTGAGGGTGCAGTTGATGAACAGTGCCCGGAGGTTGCTGAAGTCGTAGTCGCTCATGCCCGTCAGTCTTGCGGCCGGCCGAGGCGTTACACAGCCGTCACGACGAGATGTCAGCCAAGCGTAAGGACGACCCGGTCGGCACTGTCGTCGACGCGGTCGCGCTCGTACGGGTTGATCCGGCGCGCCTCCGTCACCGTCTCCAGGTCGAGGTCGACCACGACCATCCCCTCCCCCGACTCGACGCGGTCGACGGCGCGGCCCTGGGGGTCGTACACCGCCGTCCCACCGTTGAACTCCAGGTCGCCGCAGCGACCCACCAGCCCGGAGAACACCACCCAGATGCCGTTGTCGATCGCCCGAGCGGCGTAGTACAGGTCGCGGCGGTGCTCACTGCCGACGACGTACGCCGAAGGGCAGACGTAGACGAGCGCGCCCGCGTCGGTGGCGGCGCGGGCGTGCTCCGGGAAGCAGCCGTCGTAACAGATCCCGAGCCCGAGGTCCCAGCCTTCGAGCACCAGCGTCGCACCGTGCTCCCCGGCGTGAAGATGCCGCGCTCGGCGTCCCAGAGGTGCTGCTTGGCGTACGCCGTCCGGACGTCGCCCGACGGCCCGAACGCCAACACGGCAAGCAGTCTGACGTCGTCCGCCCCGCGGACCGAGGCTCCGACCACCACGGTCACGCCGGCCGTCCGGGCAGCGTCGGACAACGGGGTGAGGCGTGCGTCGTCCGGCGTCACGTCGCAGCGGTCCGGCTCGGCACGCAGGGTCTCGGGGTCGTAGCCGGGGATGAACAGCTCGGGCAGCACGACCAGCTGCGCCCCGGCGGCTGCCGCCTTCTCCACCCATCCGGCCGCGGTCACGATGTTGTGCTCGACGTCGCCCGCGCGGGACTCCGCCTGCACCGCCGCCACCCGCAACGGACATCGCGAGGTGACCGTCCAGAGTCCGATCGCTACTGCACCACGACTTCGACGCGCTGGAACTCCTTGAGCTCGGTGTAGCCGGTGGTGGCCATCGAGCGCTTGAGGGCACCGACCAGGTTCATGGTGCCGTCGGAGACGAGAGAGGGACCGTGCAGGATCTGGTCCAGGGTGCCGACCGTGCCGATCTCGACCCGCTCGCCCCGCGGCAGCGTGGCGTGCCACGCCTCGGCACCCCAGTGGTAGCCCTTCCCGGGAGCCTCCTTCGCGCGGGCCAGCGGCGATCCGACCATCACCGCGTCGGCGCCGCAGGCGATCGCCTTGGAGATGTCACCGGACTTGCCGATCGAACCGTCGGCGATCACGTGCACGTAGCGACCACCCGACTCGTCGAGGTAGTCGCGCCGCGCCGCCGCCACGTCGGCCACCGCCGTCGCCATCGGCACAGCGACCCCCAGGACGGTGCGCGTCGTGTGCGCCGCGCCGCCGCCGAAGCCGACCAGCACGCCCGCGGCACCCGTCCGCATCAGGTGCAGGGCTGCCTGGAACGTGGCACACCCGCCGACGATCACCGGCACGTCGAGCTCGTAGATGAACTGCTTGAGGTTGAGTGGCTCCGACTGGCCCGACACGTGCTCGGCCGACACGGTCGTGCCCCGGATGACGAAGAGGTCGAGCCCTGCCTCGATCACCGACTGGGCGTGCTCCTTGGTCCGCTGCGGCGACAAAGCCCCCGCCACGGTGATCCCGGAGTCGCGCATCTGCTTGACGCGCTCGACCATCAGCTCGGGCTTGATCGACTCGGTGTAGATCTCCTGCAGCCGCCGGGTGGCCTGGTGGCCCTGCAACGACGCGACCTCGGCCAGCAGGGGCGTCGGGTCGTCGTACCGGGTCCAGAGGCCTTCGAGGTCGAGGACGCCGAGGCCACCGGCCTGGCCGAACGCGATCGCCGTGTCCGGCGACATCACCGAGTCCATCGGGGCGGCCAGCACCGGGATGTCGAAGCGGTACGCGTCGATCTGCCACGCGACCGACACCTCTTCGGGGTCGCGCGTACGCCGGCTGGGCACGATCGCGATGTCGTCGAACGCGTAGGCGCGGCGGGCCCGCTTGCCACGGCCGATCTCGATGTCAGTCACCGCTCGATGGTATCCACCGCGGCACTCCGTCTAGCGTGAGGAGTAGTTGGGGGCCTCGACGGTCATCTGGATGTCGTGGGGGTGGCTCTCCTTGAGCCCCGCCGGTGTGATCCGCACGAACTGGCCGCGCTCCTGAAGCTCCGGCACGGTGCGAGCCCCGACGTAGAACATCGACTGGTGCAGTCCGCCGATCAGCTGGTGCGACACCGCCGACAGCGGGCCGCGGTAGGCGACCTGACCCTCGATGCCTTCGGGCACGATCTTGTCGTCGCTGGTCACGTCGGCCTGGAAGTAGCGGTCCTTGGAGAACGACTTCTTGCCGCGCGATGCCATCGCTCCCAGCGACCCCATGCCGCGGTAGCTCTTGAACTGCTTGCCGTTGACGAAGACCAGCTCGCCCGGGCTCTCCTCGCAGCCTGCGAGCAGCGACCCGATCATCACGGTGTCGGCGCCGGCCACCAGCGCCTTGGCGATGTCACCGGAGTACTGGAGTCCGCCGTCGCCGACGACCGGGACGCCGGCCGGCTTGCAGGCCAGCGACGCGTCGTAGATCGCTGTCACCTGGGGTACGCCGACACCGGCCACGATCCGCGTCGTACAGATCGATCCGGGTCCGACGCCGACCTTCACGGCGTCGACGCCGGCATCGACGAGCGCCTGGGCGCCGGCGCGGGTGGCGACGTTGCCGCCGATCACCTGGACGTGCTTGGTCGCCGGGTCGCTCTTGAGCCGGCGCACCATGTCGAGCATCAGCCGGGCATGTCCGTTCGCGACATCGGGAACCAGCACGTCGACCCCGGCGTCGACCAGCGTGGTGGCACGCTCCCACGCATCGCCGAAGTAGCCGATCGCGGCGCCGACGAGCAGCCGCCCGTGGCCGTCCTTCGACGCGAGGGGGAACTGCTCGGACTTCACGAAGTCCTTGACCGTGATGAGCCCGACGAGCTTGCCGTCGTCGTCGACGATCGGGAGTCGCTCACGCTTGTGCTGACGCAGCAGGCGGGTCGCCTCGTCGCGACCGATGCCTTCGTGGCCGGTGATCAGAGGCATCGGCGTCATCACGTCACCGACCAGTCGCGTGCCCCACTCGCCCACCGGGACGAACCGCAGGTCGCGGTTGGTGATGATGCCGAGCAGTCGGTCGTCCTCGTCGACGACCGGCAGGCCCGAGACGCGGTACTGGCCGCAGGTCTCGTCGAGCTCCTCGAGGGTGGCCTTCGGGTGGATCGTGACGGGCTTGGAGATCATGCCGGTCTGGGTCCGCTTGACGAGGTCGACCTGGTAGGCCTGGTCCTCGATCGACAGGTTGCGATGCAGGACGCCCAGCCCACCCTCGCGCGCCATCGCGATCGCCATCCGCGACTCCGTGACCGTGTCCATCGCGCTCGAGACCAGCGGGATACGGAGCTCGATCTCGCGGGTCAGCCGCGTGCTCGTGTCCACCTCGCTGGGAACGACGTCGGTCTCGCCGGGCAGCAGCAGGACGTCGTCGTACGTGAGCCCCAGGGCCGCGAACTTGTCCGGCACCCCGGAGGAGGTCAGATCCATGCACCCATGGTACGAGCGCCGGGCGTGCTAGCCGTCGCGCCCCGCGGCAGGGGCGGCCACCGACGTCTGGGTCGTCGTGGCGTCCGTGGGCTTCTGGGGCTTCGGGGCCGGGCGCGTCGGATGGGTCGGGCGCGGCTTCGGGCAGTTGGGCTTGGCCTGCTGATCCGTGGTCACGTCGGCGCTGCCGTCCGTGGAACAGCTGTCGGGATCATCCGTGCTGCCTGCCCCCACGCCGGGGTTGGTCTCCGGTTTGCCGGGGTTGTCGTTGCCGTTGTTCGCGTGGTGCGGCTTGTCCGGCTTGCCGGTGCCGTCCGGGTTGCCGTTGGTGTTCCCGTCCGGAGCGTCGGTGTCGTCGGGCTGGCCAGGAGGGGTCGTCTGGCCGGGTGGCTCCGAGGTGGCGGGAACGGTCGGGGGCGTCTCGTCGGTGTCGTCGACGGGAGCGCCGGGTGCCGCGGCGGGGTTCGTCGTGGAGCGGTCGTTCGGGCTGTCGCGGCGTGCGTCGTCGCGGAGCCTGATCTCCATCGGAGTCCGACCGTGCGCGTTGTGCAGGCCGTCGGTCGCCCGCGTCTGTGACCGGGACGTGAGGTTCTTGCCGCCGAAGGTCTCGCGCAGGGTGCGGTCGACCCCGTCCCGACCGCCGAGAATCCAGTCGGACTTCGACGTGTCGTGGTGGCCGATCTCGTAGACGTTCTTGACGACGGTCTTGATCGGGAGCAGCGGGTCACCGGTGACGGCGGCGGCGATGCCGGACGAGGACAACGTGATGCCGATCGCGAGCACGGCGGCGAGGTGTCGTGAGCGTGACGGGCCTCGGGGGCCGACAGGCGCCGTGGCCGGCGCCGCGACCTCAGGCATCGGAGCGTCGTCGACGGCCGTGGCCAGCGCAGCGAGCGCTCCCAGGACGGGGTCGTTCGCAGCCTCGAGCGGCATACGCCCGGCAGCCAGCTCGTCGAGCAGCCGGTCGGTCTCCTGCAGCTCCATCAGGGAGGGTGTGCGGTCAGTCATGAGCCACCCCCTGGAGCTTCTGAGCGTGCTCGCGCATCTTCGCCAGGGCGCGATGCTGGGCCACCCGGACCGCGCCGGCACTCATCCCGAGCGCCGCGCCGGTCTCCTCGGCCGTGAGTCCGGTGGCGACCCGCAGCACCATGACCTCGCGGAGGTTCTTGGGCAGCAGGTCGAGCAGCTGGCTCGCCGACTGGACGTCGCTGATCGCCACGGCATGGTCCTCGGGCGTCGGGGCGTCGTCCACCTCGTCCGGGAACTCGTCGATCGGCTGAGGGTGCCGGGAGAACGCGCGCTGCGCGTCGGCGACCTTGCGGGACGCGATGCCGTGCACGAACGCCTCGAACGGACGCCCGCGGTCGCGGTAGCGCGGCAAAGCCCCGAGCACGGCGATGCAGATGTCCTGGGCGACGTCGTCGGCGAGGTGCTGCCCGCCCGGGTAGCTGAGCAGCCGGGCACGGGAGTAGCGGTGGGCGATCAGCCGGACGCGTTCGAGCAGCGCCTCGACCTCGGCCTCGCCTCCGCTCTGAGCGGCTCGGGCCAGCGCAGACAGGTCCGCGGCAGGCGAAAGCGCATGCGTACGCAGCGGCTCCGCCCCCGGTGTCATCACGAGGACAAGAGTGACATGAGCCCCCAGGACTCCACATCCTGAGGGCTCACGTCGACGGATTTCGCAGTTTGCGGTCAATCGACCGCGGTATCCGAAGGTCTTGCTGAGGCCTGACGGAGGGTCAGGCCGGTGGGTCGGCTCAGTGGCCGTGCCCGTGGCCGTGACCGTGGCCGGCCCCCTCGGGCTCCTGCTCCTCGGGCTTCTCCACGACCAGCGTCTCGGTCGTGAGCAGCATGCCGGCGATCGAGGCGGCGTTCGTGAGCGCGGACTTGGTCACCTTGACCGGGTCGAGCACCCCCTGCGCCACCAGGTCGCCGTACTCCTGCGATGCCGCGTTGTAGCCCCTGCCGACGCCGGCCTCGCGGACCTTCGCGACCACGACGTAGCCCTCCTCGCCGCCGTTCTCGGCGATCCAGCGCAGCGGCTCGTCGACGGAGCGGCGCACGATGCGAACGCCGGTCGCCTCGTCGCCCTCGAGGCCGAGGCCGTCGTTGAGGACGGCCGCGGCGTGCACGAGCGCAGAGCCACCGCCGGGGACGATGCCCTCCTCGATCGCGGCGCGCGTCGCGGAGACGGCGTCCTCGATGCGGTGCTTCTTCTCCTTCAGCTCCACCTCGGTGGCCGCGCCGACCTTGACGACACAGACACCTCCGGCGAGCTTGGCGAGCCGCTCCTGGAGCTTCTCGCGGTCCCAGTCGGAGTCGGTGTTCTCGATCTCGGCCTTGATCTGGTTGACCCGGCCCTCGACCTCGGACGAGTCGCCGCTGCCGTCGACGATCGTGGTGTTGTCCTTGGTGATCACGACGCGGCGGGCGGTGCCGAGCACCTCGAGGCCGACCTGGTCGAGCTTGAGGCCGACGTCCGGGGTGACGACCTGCGCGCCGGTCAGCGTCGCGATGTCCTGCAGCATCGCCTTGCGGCGGTCACCGAAGGCAGGAGCCTTCACCGCGGCGGCGTTGAACGTGCCGCGGATCTTGTTGACCACCAGGGTCGAGAGGGCCTCACCGTCGATGTCCTCGGCGATGATGAACAGCGTCTTGCCGGCCTGGATGACCTTCTCGAGCAGCGGCAGCAGGTCGCTGATCGCGGAGATCTTGCCCTGGTTGACGAGGATGTAGGGCTCGTCGAGAACGGCTTCCATCCGCTCGGCGTCGCTGACGAAGTACGGCGAGATGTAGCCCTTGTCGAACTGCATGCCCTCGGTGAACTCGAGCTCGGTGCCGAGGGTGTTGGACTCCTCGACGGTGATGACGCCGTCCTTGCCGACCTTGTCGAAGGCCTGGGCGATCAGCTCACCGATGTGGGAGTCGCGGGCGGAGATGGTCGCGACGTGCGCCATGTCCTCGGTGGAGTCGACGTCGCGTGCGGCCTTGACGAGCTCGTCGTTGACGGCCTCGACGGCCTTGTCGATGCCGCGCTTGAGGCTCATCGGGTTGGCCCCGGCGGCAACCGCACGCAGGCCCTCGTGGACCAGCGCCTGCGCGATCACCGTGGCGGTCGTGGTGCCGTCACCCGCGACGTCGTTGGTCTTGGTGGCGACCTCCTTGGCGAGCTGGGCGCCGAGGTTCTCGAACGGGTCGTCGAGCTCGACCTCACGTGCGACGGTGACACCGTCGTTGGTGATGGTCGGGGCGCCCCACTTCTTGTCGAGGACCACGTAGCGGCCGCGCGGGCCGAGGGTCACCTTGACGGTGTTGGCGAGGGCGTCGACGCCGCGCTCGAGCGCCCGGCGGGCGTCCTCGTCGAACTCAAGAATCTTGGGCATGAAAAGTCCTTCTCAGATCGTGGTGGTGGCTCGCGGGTGGCCGCAACGCAAGCGCCCCGGGGCCCGGACTCGGACCGCCGGGGCGCTGCGTGAAGAAGCGGTTCTTACTTCTCGACGATCGCGAGGACGTCGCGCGCGGAGAGGATCAAAAGCTCCTCGCCCGAGTACTTGACCTCGGTGCCGCCGTACTTGCTGTAGATGACCTTGTCGCCGACGGAGATGTCGAGCGGGACTCGGTTGCCGCTGTCGTCGATCCGACCCGGACCCACCGAGAGGACTTCGCCCTCCTGGGGCTTCTCCTTGGCGGTGTCGGGGATGACCAGGCCGGAGGCCGTGGTCTGCTCGGCTTCGAGCGTGCGGACGAGAATGCGGTCTTCGAGCGGCTTGATGCTGACAGACACGTGCTGGACCTCACCTTTGATTCGATCTGGTCTGCTGGTTGCTCTGCTGGTTGCTGCGGGCGAATCTCGAGGTGCTCACGCCGTCGCGGTGCCGTGATCTCCTCGTTCGTCTGCATTGGCGCTCTCGCACTGAGAGTGCCAATGTCGAATCTAGCACTCGCCTGTGGTGAGTGCCAACGGGGGACGTGCCACCATGCTCAGGTGGACCGCGCGGCCTTCGAGTTCCTGTTGAGCGAGGCCGGCCAGGACCTGCTCGTCGAGGCGTCGGCGGCCCTCGACGGAGCGAACGCACTCGCCGTCTCCGCGCGGCTGCGCCGGCGGTTCGAGGCCGACCAGGTCGCCGCCGCACTCACCCAGGCCGACCTGCGCCGACGGGCGCGCGCCAAGTTCGGGTCGGCGGCCGAGCGGCTCTACTTCACCGCCGACGGGCTCGAGCAGGCAACGCACCCGGTCGTGGCCGCGCACCGCGCCGGCCGGCTCCGCCGAGCCCTCGACCCTGCCGACCGTCCGACGGTGATCGACCTCGGGTGCGGCATCGGGTCCGACCTCATGGAGTTCGCCCGGGCCGGGCTCGTCGTGACCGGGGTGGAGCGCGACCCGACGACGGCGGCGGTCGCTCGGGCGAACCTGACCTCGAGCCAGGGCGCCGGTGACGTCGTCGCCGCGGACGTGCTCGACCTGGACCGGTCGGCGTACGACGCCTGCTTCCTCGACCCGGCACGCCGCGGCGCCACCGGGCGGACCTTCGACCCGGCGTCGTACGCACCCCCGTGGACCTTCGTCGAGGAGGTGCTGACCGGTTCGGCCGTCGTCAAGGTGGCACCGGGGATCCCGCACGAGCTCGTCCCCGCCGACGTCGAGGCCGAGTGGGTCAGCCTCGACGGCGGGTTGAAGGAGGCCGCGTTGTGGTCGGTCGGAGTGAACCGGGTCAGGCGCCGCGCCACGGTGCTCGGCTCGGCGGGTGAGTCCGCGACGCTGACCGACCGGGACGAGTCCGTCGAGGCAGCCGTCAGGCCACCCGGTCGCTACCTGTACGAGCCGGACGACGCCGTGATCCGCGCGCACCTCGTGACCTCGGTCTGCGCGCTCGTGGGCGGCTGGCTGCTCGACGAGCACCTTGCCTACGTCTCGTCGGACCAGCTCGTCCCGACTCCCTTCGCGAGCACGTACGAGGTGCACGACGTGCTGCCCTTCCAGGAGAAGCAGCTCCGAGCCGCGCTCCGTGCCCGCGACATCGGGCCGTTGACGATCAAGAAGCGTGGGGTCTCGGTGACGCCGGAGGCGCTGCGCGCCAGGCTCGGGTTGCGAGGCTCGACGCCGGGCACGGTCGTGCTCACCCGCACCCCCGGCTCCGCGCTCGCCCTGCTCGTCGAACGCATCCGGTGAGCTCGACCGGCGTTCACGCGACGACGGTGGTGACGGGCATCGAGGAGTCGGCCGGCAGGTCGTACGCCGACGGGGCCCGACCGCGGCGTACCAGCTCCGATCCGAGCGCGGCCACCATCGCACCGTTGTCGGTGCACAGGCCCGGACGCGGGACCCGCACGACGATGCCGTGCCGGGCCGCGCGTTCCTCGGCAAGCACCCGGATCCGTGAGTTGGCGGCGACACCGCCGCCGATCACCAGGTGCTCCGCGCCGGACCGGACGCAGGCGTCGATCGCCTTGCGGGTCAGCACGTCGCACACCGCTTCCTGGAACGACGCCGCGACATCGGCCACGGGAACCGGCTCGCCGGAGCGCTCACGGGCCTCGACCCATCGAGCGACGGCCGTCTTGAGCCCGGAGAAGGAGAAGTCGAAGCGGTGCCGTTCGAGGTCGCGCCCGCTCGTCAGTCCGCGCGGGAAGTCGATGGTGACCTGACCACCCTCGCGAGCAGCGCGGTCGATGTGTGGGCCACCGGGAAAGGGCAGACCGAGCAGCCGGGCGACCTTGTCGAAGGCCTCACCCGCGGCGTCGTCGACCGTCGCGCCGAGCGGATCGACACCGGTCGTCACGTCCTCGACCAGGAGCAGGCTCGAGTGCCCGCCGCTCACCAGCAGCGCCACGCAGGGTTCGGGCAGCGGCCCGTGCTCGAGCTGGTCCACGGCAACGTGGGCGGAGAGGTGGTTGACGCCGTACAACGGCTTGTCGAGCGTGAGGGCGAGTGCCTTCGCGGCGGCGACACCGACGAGCAGCGCGCCGGCGAGACCGGGACCGGACGTGACGGCGATCGCGTCCACGTCGGACAGGCCGACGCCGGCGTCGCGACAGGACCGTTCGATCGTCGGGACCATCGCCTCGAGGTGGGCACGGCTGGCGACCTCGGGCACGACCCCGCCGAAGCGTGCGTGCTCCTCGACGCTCGACGCGACCGCGTCAGCGAGCAGGTCGTTGCCTCGGACCAGACCGACGCCGGTCTCGTCGCACGAGGTCTCGATCCCGAGGATCAGGGGTTCGTCAGCCATCGGCCCGACCCGCTCGGTCGACGTCTCGCTGCATGATGACCGCGTCGACGTCGCCCTCGTAGTAGCGCGGGCGACGGTCGATCTCGCGGAAGCCGTCGGCCTCGTACAAGCGCGATCGCCGCGGTGTTGTCGGCGGCGACCTCGAGAAGGACCCGCGCGCACGACCGGGCGGCCGCTTCGACGACCACGCGGTCCACCAGGTCGCGGCCGATCCCCAGTCGGCGGCGACTCGGCAGCACCGCCACCCGCTGGAGGTCCGCGACGTCGTCGACGTAGCGGCCGACGGCGTACCCGACCGCCTTGGTGCGGCCCTCGTCGGTGACCTCGGCCAGCCACATCTGCCGGGTCTCGCCCAGCGCGGTGAACTCCTCCTCGACCGATCGTGGCGACCAGGCGCGCGAGGCGAAGACCTCGAGCTCGAGCACCACGACCGTGTCGAGGTCGTCGGCGGTGGCGACGCGGATGTCAGCCATCGTCAGAGCACCCGCTTGGGACGACCGGGCATGGCGGCGTCGGGCCGCCGCAGGTAGAGCGGCTCCGGCGGCAGGACCTCGACCGCAGCGGCCGCGACGATGCGCGCCAGGTCGGCAGCCGAAGGGTTCTCCGGCTCGATCCGGTGCGGGAACGCGTCGGGATAGAGCAGCGCCCCGCGGCCGGCCACGGGGCCCTCGTAGGAGACGTCGTCGGGCCGGTCCACCGCCGGCGCCGTGGTGCGATGCCCCGTGCCGTCGTACGCCGCCCAGTAGACCTCCTTGCGCCGCGCGTCGGTCGCCACCCGGAAGCCACCCGGCTCGCCGGAGACCGCGGCCGCCACGACGTCGAGCGTGCAGACGCCGTGGACGGGGATCTCGAGCACGGCCGCCATCGTCCGAGCCGTCATGATCCCGACCCGCAGCCCGGTGAACGGGCCGGGTCCGACCCCGACCGCGATGCCGGTGAGGTCTCGCGGCCGGCAACCCGCCTCGGCGAGCACGTGCTCGATGCCCGGGGCGAGCAGCTCACCGTGGCGCAACGCGTCGACCACGGTCGAGGACGCGACCACGTCACCGTCCGCCGTGCCCGTGTGCAGGGCGACCGTGACGGCGTGCGTGGCGGTGTCGAACGCGAGCAACATAGAGCGGCCAGACTAATCGGCCAGGGTGGAACGGACGCGGGCACCGAACCACCGGGCACCGACCGGTGTCACCAGGGCCGTGCGCAGGTCCTGCTCCGGCGTCTCTGCGGGCTCGTCACCGCCGTGCCTGCGGGCGAGATGGACCCGGAGCCGGTCCTCGGACAGCGCCTCCGCGATTCCCTCACCCCACTCGACGACGGTCACCGCGTCGTCGACGAACGCGTCCAGGTCGAGGTCGTCGAGCTCGGCCTCGTCGCCGAGCCGGTAGGCGTCGACGTGAACCAGCGCGGGACCGCCGGTCGTCGACGGATGCACGCGGGAGATCACGAACGTCGGCGAGGTGACCTGGCCGCGGACGCGGAGTCCGGCCCCGACGCCCTGGGTGAGCGTCGTCTTGCCGGCGCCCAGCTCGCCGGTCAGGATCAGCACGTCGCCGCTTCGGCACAAGGCCGCCAGGTCCGCGCCGAGCCGCCGGGCGTCGTCGGCCTCCGGGAGCTCGACCTCGACCGGAAGGGCCTTGCCGAGCACCAGGTGCGAACCGTGCTGAGTGAGCCGGTGGTAGCCCCGGCGGGACCAGAAGACGAGCGTCGCGGGCAGCTCGGACCGGGCCCGCAGGGTCATGTCGTCGTACCCCCGCTGGGCCGCGATCTCCTCGGCGACCCCCACCAGTGCTGACGCCACACCCCGGCTCTGGAAGTGCGGGACGACGCTGACCCTCCGCATGGCCAGGGCCGAGCCCTCGACGTCGAAGAGCAGGGCACCTGCGGGTACGCCGTCGACGCGGCAGAGCAGGCCACCGTGCTGGGCGATCACCGCCGCGACGGAGTCGACGCTCTCGTCGAGCGCCGTGCTCGGCGGGTCGAGATGCGGCCGTGCCGCGAACGCCTGATGGATCACGTCGCGCACGAGAGACGCGTCGTCGGGAGTGGCCTCGACGACGTTGAGATCACTCATCGGCGGCCGTCTGCACGGCTTGCTCGACGAGCCGTTCGAGTGCCTTCGACACTTCGTCGTGGAACTCCAGCAGCACCATGTGACCCGCCTCCGGCAGCTCGACGAGCTCAGCGTCCGGGAGCCGGTCCGCGATCCGCTTGCTGTGCGCGAACGGCGTGATCTGGTCTCGCCCACCTGCGACGACCATCGTGGGCACCGACCCGATCGTCTCCAGCGCGGCGTACTTCTGGTGGCCGTCGAAGTCGGGGAAGAAGTCCGCCACGACGTCGATCGGCGTGGCGGCGAGCATCTCGTCGGTGAAGTCGACGTACTCCTGCGGCACCTCCGTGCCGAACGCCAGGCGGCGGGTCACCACGAAGCCGATGTCCGACCCCACCCGGCGGCCACGCTCGACCAGCCGCGGCGCGCGGGCCATCGTGGCCATGACCGCCGGCGACAGCCGGCGGATGACACGACCCGGCAGCCCGGGCAGTCCCAGCGTCGACGCCTGGAGCTCGCCGGCGCTGGTCGAGATCAGGGCGACCCCGAGGATCTTCGACCCGAACAGCTCGGGGTGCTGCTCGGCGAACGCCATGATCGTCATGCCACCCATCGAGTGGCCGACGAGCACGACCGGGTCGTCGCCGGTGAGCTCGTCGATCACGGTGGCGAGGTCGCGACCGAGGTAGTCGATCGTGCAGTGCTCGTTGCGGGACCGGGCCGAGCGGCCGTGCGAGCGCTGGTCGTAGAGCACGAGCCGGTGCTCGGCGCGCATGGCCAGCCGCTGGAAGTGCCAGCAGTCGAGGTTGAGGGCGTAGCCGTGCACGAACACGACGGTGACCGGGCGATCTCCGGCGTCGGTCCGGTTCGTCGACCTCGGCGTACAGCTCGAGCCCGTCCTCGGCGACCACGGTGTGCCGGGTGCCCCGGACCGAACCGAACGGTTGGGCGGCCGCAGCACGCTTGCGGGCGACCAGCTTGCGCTCGGCGAGGATGCCGGCCGCGGCGCCGGCGGCGAGCACGCCGATCGTCGCTCCGGCGATCCCGGCGTAGCGCATGAGCATGCCGCCCTTCTCGGAGTCGCTCACGACGCGCCTCCGGCTGCGGCCTCTCCGACATAGCGACGCGGGACCCGGCCGCCGACCCGGGTGACGATCTCGTAGCCGATCGTCTCGCACGCGACCGCCCAGTCGTGCGCAGTCGGCGCTCCGTCGGCGCCGTCGCCGAACAGCACGACGTCGTCTCCCGGCGCCGCCGCCTCGGCTCCGATGTCGAGCACGAACTGGTCCATGCAGACCCGCCCGGCGATCCGGTGCCGATGACCGTTGAGCAGCACCTCGGCCCGGCTCGAAGCGTGGCGGGGCACGCCGTCGCCGTAGCCGAGCGGCACGAGGGCCAGCCGGGTGTCGGAGGTGGTGACGTAGGTGTGGCCGTACGAGACGCCCTGACCGGCATGGACGTCCTTGACCAGCGCGAGTCGGGCGCGCAGGGTCATCGCCGGGCGCAGCGGCACCGGTGACGTGCCGTCGTCGAACGGCGAGACGCCGTAGATCGCGATGCCCGGGCGCACCGAGCTGAACCAGGTCTGCGGGCTCGCGAGGACGCCTCCGGAGTTGGCGAGGTGGACGTTGCGGGGCTCGAGTCCCGCCGAGACGGCGTACCGGAGGCCGTCCTCGAACTCCACTGTCTGCGCGGCGATGGAGGGGTGTCCCGGCTCGTCGGAGCAGGCCAGGTGCGACCACACGCCGGTGATGTCGACGGTGCCCTGGTCGCGCAGGACGACGGCGGCGTCGACCAGCGCCGGCCAGTCGTCGGGGTGCGCACCCCCGCGTCCGAGACCGGAGTCGAGCTTGAGCTGGACGGCAGCGGTGCGGCCGCGGTCACGAGCGGCTGCAGCGATGTCCTGGAGCTCGTCGACGGTGTATGCCGTCAGCTCGACCTCGGCGTCGACGGCCAGGTCGTAGCGCTCACCCGGGACGCTCAGCCAGCACAGCACCGGCCCGGTGTCGCCCGCGGCTCGCAGCTCGAGCGCCTCGCTGACCAGGGCCACGCCCAGCCAGTCGGCGCCGCCGACGCGGGCCGCACGAGCGGCCTCGACGATGCCGTGGCCGTAGCCGTCGGCCTTGACGACCGCGATCAGGTCGCGACCCTCGACGTGTGCCCGCAAGGCCGAGACGTTGGCGCTGATCGCGTCGAGATCGATCACTGCCTCGGCGCGCGGACGGGCGTCCACGCGGGAGGTCGGTGCGTCCGCGGCAGCAGTCATGGCGCCGCCCATTCTGTCAGCCAGGCTGCGCGACGGCAGCGCCCAGGACCGCTACTCGGCGAGCTCCCAGACGACGGCGACCGTCACCGAGTTCGACGAACGACCTGCCCGGATCGGTACCGACATGGACTTGCTGCCCAGCTCCGCAGCCCGGAGCGCGGAGTCGAAGGCCATCGGGACCGGCGGGATGTAGGTGTCCGGCGTGACCTCGCGGATCGACATCACCTTGCCGAGAGTCTCCCCGGTCGCGTCGGCGTACTCCTGCGCCTTGGCCTTGGCCTCGTCGACCGCATCCTTGCGCGCCTGCCCGAGCACGGCGTCCGGGTCGGAGACACCGAGCTTGATCCCACTGATCCGGACCGCGTTGCCTCCGGCGTCGGCAGCGGCACCCAGCGCGTCACCAGCTGTCGACAGGTCCTTGACGGCGACGCCGAGGCCCTGGCTCGCGGAGTACCCGCTGATCACCGCCGGGCCGGTGCCGGAGTAGTCGTAGACCGGGTGGATGGAGAGACCCGTCGTCTTCACCGCGGTCGGGTTCACACCCTCACCCCGCAGCCCGTGCAGGATCCGCGTCACGACCTTGTTCGTCTTCGCCAGAGCGCTCGAGACGTCCGACTCCGTCGCGTGCACGCTGACGCGGAACGTCATCTGGTCCGGCACCGGTGTCGCCTTGCCCGTCCCGGTCATCACGATCGTCGGGGTGTCGTCGGGATCGGCAGATCCGGCCGCGCCGGTGTCCGCGGCAGCGCGGGCCGACGTGTCTCCTCCGGAAGCCCCGACGGCGTACGCCACCAGGAGCGCCGCAGCCACGGCGATCACCATCACCAACGTCCGCACGTCGATCGTCGCCCGCGTCCGTGCATCCTCGTTCGGCCCGCTCATCTGCCCACTCCCTCGCGTCGTTGTCCTCGATGGGACGGGAGCGGCAGGCGGGCGGTTCCCCCGGGAGCTCGGTCAGCGGAGGGTGAGGGTACGACGCACGGTCTCGCGCAGCGCCGCCACGACATCGGTGGCCACGATCGGACCGCCGTCGGAGACGAGCGCGGCAGCAGAGCCGTGCAGCCAGGCCCCGACCGAGGCGGCGTCGAAGCAGTCGAGGCCGGCGGCGAGCAGGGCTCCGATCACTCCGGACAGCACGTCGCCGGCGCCGGCCGTCGCCAGCCAGGGCACGCCCGCGACGTTGACCCTCACCCGGCCGTCCGGGGCCGCGATGACGGAGTGCGCGCCCTTGAGCAGCACGACGGCGTTCCAGCGCTCGGCGGCCTCCTGGGCGCACGCGAGCATCTCGCCCTCGACCTGGGAGCGTGGCACGTCGAGCATGTTGGCCAGCTCTCCGGCGTGCGGCGTCAGCACGGTCGGCGACTCGCACCGGGCCGGCAGGTGACGCAGGCCGTCGGCGTCGACGACGGTCGGCAACCGCTCGGCGAGGACCGATGCGACCGAGGAGGCCAGGCCGCGGCCGATGCCCGATCCGACGACCCAGGCCTGGACCTGACCAGGTCCGATCACGACCTCGGGATGCGCGGCTCGGATCAGGTCCTCGCTCGCACCCTCGTATCGCACCATCCCGACCAGCCCGGTCGCGACGGCGGCGGACACGACGAGCACGCCGGCGCCGGTGTACTGCGGGGACCCGGCGACCGCACCGAGGACGCCGCGCGTGTACTTGTGCGACGTCGTGTCGGGCCGGGGCAGCAACCGTCGTACGTCGTCGGGCTGCAGCACCTCGAGCACGGGATCGGGCAGGTAGGGGCCAAGCCCGATGTCGACGAGCTCGACCAGCCCGCAGGCTCGGGCGGCAGGCTCGACGAGCTGCGCCACCTTGTGGGTCCCGAACGTCACGGTCACCTCGGCCGTCACGTGCGACCCGTCGAGGCGTCCGGTGTCGACCTCGACGCCCGACGGCACGTCCACGGCCACGATCGGTGCGTCGACGTCGTCGAAGACCTTGGCCACGTCGTCGTCGAGTCCCGGCCGGCCCCCGATGCCGAGCACCCCGTCGAGGACGAGGTCGTACGCCGTCGTCGTCTCGGTCACGACCCGGCCCCCCGCCGCCAGCAGGGCCTCGAGCCCCGGCTCGTGCGCACTCGACGCGACGAGGAGCGCCTCCACCTGGACCCCGCGCCGGGACAGCATCGCGCCGGCCCACAGGGCGTCCCCGCCGTTGTTCCCGGCTCCTGCGACGACCAGGACGCGTGACCCGTACACACCGTTGGCCGCGAGCAGGTCCGCGCAGACCACGGCGAGTCCGTGTGCGGCACGCTGCATGAGGGCGCCGTCCGGGACCGTCGCCATCAGCGCCGCCTCGGCGGAGCGGACCTGCTCGACGGTGTGCGCGTACCTCATGACGTCATCATGGCTCGAAATCAGTCCTCGAGTACGACGACCGCGCTGGCGATTCCGGCGTCGTGCGACAGCGACACGTGCACCCGGCTGGCGCCGATCTCGTCCGCCCGGCGAGCCACCGAGCCCGAGAGCACGAGCGAGGGGCGTCCGGTCTCGTCGGTCTGCACCTCGGCGTCGATCCAGTGCAGGCCCGCCGGTGCGCCGAGCGCCTTGGCCAGCGCCTCCTTGGCCGCGAACCGGGCGGCGAGCGAGGCGAGCGGTCGGGTGAGCTCGGTCGCGGTGAAGAGGCGTTCGCGCATGGCCGGTGTCCGGGCCAGCGTCTCGCCGAAGCGTTCGACGTCGACCACGTCGATCCCGAGTCCGACGATCACGGCTGCATCTACTCGACCGTGACCGACTTGGCCAGGTTGCGGGGCTGGTCGACGTCGTGGCCCTTGACGGTCGCCATCTCGCACGAGAACACCTGCAGCGGCACGGTCGCGACGAGGGGTTGGAGCAGCGTCGGGACGGCCGGCAGGCGGATCAGGTCGTCGGCGTACGGCACGACCGCCTCGTCCCCCTCCTCCGCCAGCACGATGGTGCGCGCGCCGCGCGCACGGATCTCCTGGATGTTGCTCACCATCTTGTCGTGCAGCAGCCCTCGTCCCTTGGGCGGAACGACGACGAAGACCGGCATGCCGTCCTCGATCAGCGCGATCGGCCCGTGCTTCAGCTCACCGGCAGCGAAGCCCTCGGCGTGCATGTAGGCGAGCTCCTTGAGCTTGAGCGCACCCTCGAGCGCGACCGGGTAGCCGACGTGACGCCCGAGGAAGAGCACCGACTTCGCGCCTCCGAGCTCACGCGCGAGCGCCCGGACCGGTTCGACCGTCTGGAGGACCCGCTCCACGGCCCGAGGAGCCTGCTCGAGCTGGTGCAGGATGTCGCCGATCTCGTCGCCGTACTTCGTGCCGCGGACCTGCGCCAGGTAGAGCGCGATCAGGTGGCAGGCGACGATCTGGGTCAGGAACGCCTTCGTGGATGCGACGGCGATCTCGGGCCCGGCGTGGGTGTAGAGCACGGCGTCGGACTCACGCGGGATCGTCGCGCCGTTCGTGTTGGAGATCGCCAGCACCTTCGCCCGCTGCTCGCGCGCGTGCCGCAGCGCCATCAGCGTGTCCATGGTCTCGCCGCTCTGGCTGATCGCGATCACCATGGTGTCGCGGTCGATGATCGGGTCGCGATAGCGGAACTCGGACGCGAGCTCGACCTCACAGGGGATCCGGGTCCAGTGCTCGATCGCGTACTTCGCCACGAGACCGGCGTGGAAGGCCGTGCCACACGCGACGATGATGATCTTGTCGACGGCGCGCAGCTCGTCGTCGGAGAGTCGCATCTCGTCGAGCTGGAGGCGGCCGTCGCTCGTGAACCGGCCGAGCAGGGTGTCGGCGATCGCCTGAGGCTGCTCGGCGATCTCCTTGAGCATGAAGTAGTCGTAGCCGGCCTTCTCGGCTGCCGTGATGTCCCAGTCGACGTGGAACCGCGTGCCGTCGGAGGCGTTCCCGTGGAAGTCCGACACGCGTACGCCGTCGCGCGTGATCGTGACGACCTGGTCCTGCGCGAGCTCCATGGCTTCGCGGGTGTGCTCGATGAAGGCCGCCACGTCGGACGCGACGAAGTTCTCGCCCTCACCCAGGCCGACGACGAGAGGCGAGTTGCGCCGGGCGGCCACCACGGTGTCGGGCTGGTCGAGACTCGTCGCGACCAGCGTGAACGCGCCTTCGAGTCGCCGGCATACCGTCTGCATCGCCGTCGTCAGGTCGGCGCCCTGGACGACCTCCCGCTCGAGCAGGTGGGCCGCGACCTCGGTGTCGGTGTCGGAGACGAGCTCGTGCCCCGCGGCCTCGAGCTCGGAGCGCAGGGATGCGAAGTTCTCGATGATGCCGTTGTGCACGACCGCGACGCGGGACTCGGGCCCGAGGTGCGGGTGCGCGTTGCGGTCGTTGGGCGCGCCGTGGGTGGCCCATCGGGTGTGACCGATACCGGTCGTCGCGGCGGGCGGCTTGTCGTCGGCCAGGGCCTTGTCGAGGTTGGCGAGCTTGCCGGCGCGCTTCTCCGCGAAGAGCTCACCGCCGGTGATGAGCGCCACGCCGGCCGAGTCGTAGCCGCGGTACTCGAGCCTCCGCAGTCCGTCGACGACGACGTCGAGAGCCGACTGGTCTCCGACGAAGCCGACGATCCCACACATGGCGCCCAGCGTAGTGCGGGACGGCCGATGAGCCGTGGTCAGCTGCACCTCTCGAGGTGGCTTGTTGAGCCGTGTCACGCTCCTGCGTCGCGTCTGACACGTCCATCACGCGACAATGGCGCGCATGGCGTCCTCCGAGAACGGCGACACCGCCTCTCCCTACGTCGAGCTCGACCGAGCCGCGTGGGCCGCGCTCGCCGACGCCATGCCCCTTCCGCTCTCGGCCGACGAGGTCGAGCGGCTGCGCGGTCTCGGTGACGAGCTCGACCTCGACGAGGTCTCCGACGTCTACCTGCCGATCTCGCGGCTGCTGAGCCTCTATGTCCGCCACGTCGGCGCCCTGCACCGCGACACCGAGAACTTCCTCGGTGAACGTCAGCCGGAGCGCACGCCGTTCGTCATCGGCATCGCCGGTTCGGTGGCGGTCGGCAAGTCCACCACCGCGCGGCTGCTGCGCGAGCTGCTGGCGCACTGGCCCGAGCACCCCAACGTCGCGCTGGTCACCACCGACGGCTTCCTCTACCCGAACGTCGAGCTCGAGCGCCGTGGCCTGCTCAACCGCAAGGGCTTCCCCGAGTCGTACGACCGCAGGGCCCTGCTCAAGTTCGTCATCGACATCAAGTCGGGCCGCGACGAGGTCAGCGCACCGGTCTACTCCCACCTCGAGTACGACGTGATGCCCGACCGCAGGCTCACGCTGCACAAGCCCGACATCGTGGTGATCGAAGGGCTCAACGTCCTCCAGCCCGCGCGGGTGACCGCGGACGGCAGGATCGGGTTGGCCGTCCGCGACTTCTTCGACTTCACGGTGTACGTCGACGCCGCCACGCCGGACATCCGGCGCTGGTACACCGAGCGGTTCCTGCGGCTGCGCGAGACGGCGTTCCGAGACCCTGCGTCGTACTTCCAGCGCTACGCCCACCTCAGCGAGGACGAGGCGGTCGAGCAGGCGCAGAGCATCTGGGACGCGATCAACGGCCCCAACCTCGACAGCAACATCAAGCCGACCCGCGGGCGGGCGACCTTGGTCCTGCGCAAGGACGCCGACCACTCGGTGCGGTACGTCCGGCTGCGCAAGCTCTGACGCCGAATAATCGGTGGTTCGGGGCACGCGCAGTCCCTAACCTCGGAACCGTGGAGATTCGGGAGATCGACGTCTGGGACGACGCGCTGATGAAGCGTTTCTACGCCATCACGCGCGCCGCGATCCTGCACGAGCGGACGGGGATGCCGATCTGGTCCGAGCGCGAAGCGACCGTCATGGTCCGCCACGAGGAGGAGACCGAGTCCTGGACCTGCTACGGCGCCTTCGAGGGGGAGGCCGCCGAGCAGGACGCCGGGCAGGATGCCGCTTCCATGGTCGGTGCGGGCTTCATGATGCTGCCGCTGCTCGACAACACCCGGTTCGCCTGGCTGGCCGTCAGCGTCGAGCCCGAGCGTCGCAACCAGGGCATCGGCTCGGCGCTGGCCGACCACCTCGTCGAGACGGCCCGAGCGGAGGGACGGACGCGGTTGATGTGCGAGATGAACCTCGCCTTCGCCGACCGTGAGTCGCACCCCTACCGCCAGTTCGCCGAGAAGCGCGGCTTCACGTTGGCCAACACCGAGGTGCGCCGTTCGCTCCCTCTCCCGGTCTCCGACGAGCAGATCCAGACCTGGATCGACGCCTCGGCGCCGCACCACACCGACTACCGCATCGAGACGTTCACCGGGGACGTCCCCGAGCAGTTCCTGCCCTCCCTCGTCGACACGCACAACCAGCTTGCGCTCGACGCCCCGACCGGCGAGCTCGAGTTCGAGGCCGAGGCGATGACGGTCGAGGCCTACCGGGACCGCATGGTCAAGCTGGAGGAGATGGGCCGGAAGGCCTACGAGACGGTGGCGATCTCGCCCGACGGCGATGTCGTTGCCCAGTCGACGCTCGGGGTCTCGGTCGACGACACGGAGAACATCTTCCAGTGGGGGACGCTGGTTCGGCGCGAGCACCGCGGCCACCGGCTCGGCATGGCCGTGAAGGCGACCAACCTGCGCGCGATGCAGCGTGACTACCCGGATCGGCGTCGCATCATCACGACGAACGCCGAGACCAATGCACCGATGGTCGCGATCAACGAGGCGATGGGTTTCGAGCCGATCGAGCTGCTGGCGGAGTTCCAGCAGATCTTCGACGACTGAGCCGAAGGAGCCCATGATGTTGACGATCCGCCCGGTCGATCCCGAGGACGAGAAGCAGATGACCGCGTTCGCCGGCATCCAGCGGGAGAGCGAGCTTCACGAGAGTGCGCACGCCACACCGTTCACGCTCGAGGAGTCGCGAGAGCACCTGCGCAACACCGACCCGTCGGACGAGACGCGTGGTTTCCTCGGGTACGACGGCGAGGTGCCGGTTGCGGCCGGCGTGGTCGAGCTCTTCCTCATCGACAACGCCGACAAGGCGTGGATCGGGGTCGACGTGCTGCCGGCGCACCGCAACCGCGGTCACGGCTCGGCGATGTTCGATCATGTGGTCCAGCAGGTGCGCGACGAGGGGCGTCGTCAGGTGATGACCGGGATCACCGCTCCGGCAGGGGCCGACGAGACCTACCCCGCGCGACGGTTCCTGGAGAAGCGGGGGTTCATCTACTCCCAGGAGGACGTGCACCGGATGCTCAGCCTCCCGGCCGACGAGACAGTGCTCGACCGACTGTGGAGCGACTCCGAGAAGCATTTCGCCGACTACACGTTCGCGAACTTCGAGGGGCTGCCGCCGGAGGAGATGCGCGACGCCTACTGCGTCCTGCTCAACCAGATCGTCACCGATGCGCCGATGGGGTTGATGACGTTCGAGGAGGGCGGGATGACGCCGGAGGGGCTGGTGAAGCGCGAAGAGGCGTCGCGAGCGGCGCAGCGGACGACGTACGTCACCGTCGCGCTCGACAGCGACCGCGTCCCGGTTGCGCACAACGTGCTGGTCGTGCCGGACACCGATCCCGGCAAGATCTTCAACCACGACACGATGGTCCGCCGTGACCACCGCGGGCACCGGCTCGGCTACGCGACCAAGATCCTCAACCTGCGCTGGGTGGCGCCGATGTTCCCGGACCGCACCGAGGTGCACACGTGGAACGCCGCGTCCAACTCCTTCATGATCGCCGTCAACGACGCGATGGGCTTTCCGTTCCCGGTGATCGTCGCGACAGCGGGCAGTCTTCGAGCTGTGCGGCTTCGCGGCGACTCGTCCGATGACCAGGGTCGACTCGTACGGCTGCGGACATCGACCTGCAGGTCTCGGTGGTGCGAACTGCGACGCCTACCGGCCCGCAGTCGAGGAGTGCGGGTTCGCCTGGCGGCGCCGAGCTCGCGATACTTCCGCGAGTCCCGCGGCGGACCACTGCGTCGAGCAGTCGAGCAGTTGCTGTTCCTGCATCCGATCCGCCGCGCGGAACGACCGCAACCTCGCCGCTCGTCCCCAGCCCGGACCGATCGACCGCGACGGTGGGCCGCGACCGTCGCCAGGTTTTGCGCGCCGAGTCGCCAGGTTTTGCGCGGCCACGCGCGGCCTACGTCGGATCGCGCGCGTGCGTGGCAGGATCCGAGCCGATGGACGACATGGACTGCGACAACTGTGGCGCACGGATGCGGTGGGAGACCTCCCACTCGCGCTGCGACCGCTGCGGCTACATCCGGCCCTGCTGCGAGGGCGCACCGGTGCCCGAGGCCTGCCGGGTCTCGACAGGCTCGACCACCGGGGCGAGCTCGACAAGCTCGACCACCGGCGGAAGCTCGACCAGCAACGGATCGCGCGGAGTAGTCCCGCTACTCGATGCCGTGGCGCTCGGCCCAGAGCGCAGCCTGCGTGCGGTCGGTGACGCCGATGCGTTGGAAGGTCGAGGTGAGGTGCGCCTTGACGGTCCGTTCACTGATGCCGAGCCGCCGCGCGATCTGCTTGTTGGCCAGGCCCTTGCGCACCAGGCCGAGCACCTCGTTCTCGCGCGGGGTCAGGTCGACGGTCGTGGTCGGCGTCTGCTTGGTGCGCGCGGTCAGCAGCTGCCGAGCCGCCCGCGGATGCAGCGGCGACTCGCCCCGGGCCGCGGCTCGGACGCCTTCGAGCAGGTCCTCCGGCTCGGTGTCCTTGAGCAGGTAGCCCACCGCCCCGGCGTCGATCGCGGCCACGATCCGCTCGGTGTCGGAGAACGACGTGAGAACGACGACCTGCGGCTGGTTGTCCGCCTCCGCCTCGCTGACGATCTTCCGCGTGGCCTCGACCCCGTCGAGCTCGGGCATCTGCAGATCCATCAGGACGACGTCCGGGTTGGTCTCGGCGACGACGCGCACCGCTTCGACCCCGTCCGCCGCCGTACCCACGACCTCGATGTCGGGGTCGGCCCCGAGCAACTTCTCCAGACCACGCCGGACCAGCGCGTGGTCGTCGGCCAGCACGACCGTGATCACGACCGCTCCACCTCCAGAGTCACTCGCGTCCCCGCTCCGGGCGCGGACTCGACCGCAAGCGTCCCACCGGCGTCCCGGACGAGGTCGCGCAGCCCACGCAGGCCGAGATGGCCGGACGGCGGCGCCTGGTCCTGGGCGAAGCCGACACCGTCGTCGACCACGTCCAACCGGATCCCGCCCTGGGGACGCGTGACGCTGACCGACAGGTGCGCGGGGCGGCCGTGGCGCTGGGCGTTGCGCACCGCTTCCTGACCGACCCGCCAGACGAGCGCGACGATCTCGGGCGGGACGTCCGCGTGCTCGGCGACGTGGACGTCGACGGCGATGCCGGCAGCGATACAGGGGGCCACCAGGTCGTCGAAGGCTGCCGCCAGCCCCTCGGTCTGCAGCTCGGGCGGGTAGATCTCGACGAGCAGCGATCGCAGTGCCCGCAGACTGTGCCGGACACCGCCGGCGAGCTCCTCCAGCTGCGCCGAGTTCTCCGGGCTGTCGCGGGAGTCCCGCGCGGCGGCCGACAGCGCGAACGACGTACCGGCGAGCTCTTGGACGACGCCGTCGTGCAGGTCGCGGGCGATGCGCCGTCGCTCGCGGTCCGACGAGTCGACCGCGGCCACCAGCAAGCGCTCACGGCTCGCAGCCGTGGCGTCGAGCCGCCGGGCGAGCACGTAGACCAGCGGCGCGGTGAGGGCGAGGAAGATGAGCAGCACCGAGACGGTGATCGGGCGGAACCCGTCGAGCACCTCGGCGCTGCGCCGGGACACGTCGTCGTACGAGAAGTAGGCCTCGAAGAGCAGCGGCTCCCCGCCGGGTGCCCAGACCTGCGAGTAGACCTCGAGCAGCCGGCCGAAACCTTCCTCGAACTCGTTCTCCGGCTTGGTCAGGTCGGACACCTCGGCCGCGGTGCCACCGCGGTCGATGATCTCGATGTCGTCCGGCTCGAGGTCGAACTTCTGGCCGATCAGGGCCGTCTTGTCGGAGTAGACGATGGTGCCGTCGCGCTTCCAGATCTTGATCCGGAGCACGTCGCCGACCACGACGCGCTTGAGCATCTCGCGGTCGAACTTGTCGAGGGCGGCGGCGTTGCCCTCGACCACGCCGCGAGTCAGCTCGGTCTCGACGACCGATCGCCCCAGCAGCTGGGTCAGGGTGCGTGCGTCGCCGATGGCCTCGTCGGTCGCAGCCCGCTTGCTCAGCCAACCGGACGCGAGCACCAGGACGACCAACGCGACCAACCCCGCGGCCAGGAACTGCACCACGGGGTCGGAGAAGAATCGCCGGACCCGGTCCGACCCTCTCCCGCGGGGAGGGGTCGGACGCGGGAACGGCGTGCGTTGCTCCGAGGACGTGCCAACGGGCATCGAGGTCAGTCCGATCCGTGCAGTTGCGGAGACCTCAGTATGCCGTCGGTCGCGTCTCAGAACTGAAGAGAGCCGCGACACACCTGGCCGTTGGCGACGTTGCGTGCCCGCCAACCGATCCCATCCGTACCGGCGGCGTTGACGACTCGACGCTCGACGCTGAACGACCCGCTGGGTGCGTGGGTCGTGGCGGTGCCCCTGGCCGACACGTCGCCGTTGTGCAGGATCCGCCAGCGCCAGGTCTGGCCGTTGACGTTGCTGTCGACCTCGCCCTCGACCTCGATGCGGCCGTCGTCCGCCTTGGCCTTGAGCTTCCAGTCGGCGCTCCCGGAGCAGTTGCCGCGGCGGATCACCTCACGATCACCGGCCACCGCCGGCGCCACCGTCGCTGCCGAGAACGCCAGCGTCGCCGTCACCAGCGAGATCGCCGCCAGCGTGCGCTTCTTCGCCCGGGTGCTGCCCGCGTCGCTCCTGGTCTGCTCGGTCTTCCACGTCGTCTTCATCGCCATCCCCTTGTCAGTCCCTGGTCCGTTGTGGTCGTGGTCGCTGCAAGTTGAGCGACCTTCGATGACACGAGCATCAGGGGTGACGCGGGCAGTCCACCATTGTCCGGTGGTACTACGACGTGAGCTTCAGCTGCAGCTCCGCAAGACGTTCGACGGGACGGAAACCGAGGGCGTCGTTGATCGCGACCATCGGACCGTTCTCCTCGGCGTTCCACGAGTGGACGGCACGGCACTCGGGGTTCTCCTGGCTGAACCGTCGGAGGTTGGCGAGCTTCATCGCCATCCCGAGCCGGTGGCCGCGGGCTGACTTGAGCACCAACGTGCCGCCCTGCCAGGCGAACTCCGGGGTCTCCTCCGTGCACATCATCTCGGTGAGACCGACCGTCTGCCCGTCGGGCGTGATCGCCAGGGTGATCGTCGCCCGACGGCCCTGCTTCTCGGACCGTTCCTCCATCGTGCGGACGCGCTCCTCGTCCCAGACCTCGTCCTCGAACTCGAGGTCACCCGACGGAGCCTCGCTGTTGAACGCGGCCTGGAGGGCGCAGAACCCATCCATGTGCTCGTCGGGCACGCGCCCCTGCCACGTGACGATCTGGAAGCCCTCGTGATGCGGCGCGGACTCGCGCTCCAGCTGGTCGAGACGGGCCGCTTCGACGGGGAGGTCGAGCACCCGATGCAGGTCGAGGATGCCGTGCTCGAAGCCGTGGGCGCGGGCGAACAGCTCGTTCGGCGACTCCTCCGCCCCTTCGATCGGCAGGTCGATCTCGCAGAGCACCGTGGTCCGGCCGAGCTTCCCGCGCGCGGCGTACGGACTCCTCGAGCAGCGCCGTGCCGATGCCCCGACGCCGGTATGCCGGCAGCACGCGCGGGTGCACGTAGACGAGGTGGGTGTTGTCGAGCAGCGGATAGTGTCAGCTGGTTGACGCCGACCAGCTCGTCACCCTCGAAGGCGGCCAGCGGGATCTGGCGCATCGAGTTGTTGGGCGAGCGGAAGGCGACCGTCGCCGCGCGCAGCGACCAGTGCGTCGCCAATCCCTCGCGGCCGTACGTCGGAGACCGCCTTGGAGACCTCCCACCAGGCCTTGATCGCGGCGTCGTCGTGAACGTCGATCTCCCTCACCTGCATGGCAGGAGAGCCTAGGGAGGCGTGGGGAACCCTCCAACAGGTTTTCGCAGCAGCACGTCAGCCGCTGGCCGACCGGAGCACCTGCGCGAAGGTCTGCACACCGCTGCGTACGTCGTCCGCCTGGATCAGCCCGAAGCCGAGCGCGAAGCC
Organism: uncultured Actinomycetota bacterium; assembly: GCA_963737725.1. Taxonomy (GTDB): domain Bacteria; phylum Actinomycetota; class Actinomycetes; order Propionibacteriales; family Nocardioidaceae; genus JANLYC01. Next base: position 889,540 of record CAVTTO010000007.1, on the reverse strand, counting down.
ACGCAGCACCGCGCCGTCGGCACCGTAGCGACCGAGGTCCTCGACCACGACGCCTTGCCGGTCAGCCGCCGCCACGACGCGGCCGGGGAGGTCGGCGGGCGTGTCGTCCGGACATCGCAACGCGAGGTGCAGCCCTGCCGCTGACGGGACACGTGTGAGGAGGCCGTCGAGGTGTTCGTCGCAAGCCTCGACCAGCGCGGCGTGCCGAGCGGCGTACTCCTTCGACGCCTTGCGGACGTGGCGAGCGAGCAGCCCCTCGTCGATCAGGTGGGCCATGGCTCGCTGGGTGGCTGCCTCGCCGTGCCAGTCGCTCAGCTGCTTCGCGACGACGAGGGCGTCGTGCAGGCTCGCCGGCGCCACGCAGAAGCCGAGGCGCAGGGTCGGCAGCATCGTCTTGGAGAAGGTCCCGACGTAGACCACGTGGCCGCTGTCGTCGAGGCTCTGCAAGGGTTCCAGCGGTCGCTCGGAGAAGCGGAACTCACTGTCGTAGTCGTCCTCCACCACGACGGCTCCGCTGCGTCGAGCCCAGGCCAGCAACGCGGTGCGCCGACGCAGCGACATCGCGACGCCGAGCGGGAACTGGTGGGACGGCGTCGTGTAGACCACGGTCGCGCGGCGCGGAAGAGCGTCGACGACCAAGCCCTCGTCATCGACGGGCACGTCGACCACCTCCGCGCCGTACGACGTGAAGAGCTGTCGCGCCGGCGGGTAGCCCGGCTGTTCCATCGCGACCACCGAACCCGGGCTCAGCATCACCCGGGCGACCAGGTCGAGCGCCTGCTGTGCGCCTTGCGTCACGAGCACGTCGTCAGCCGATGCCTTCACCGACCGCGAGACGCCGAGGTAGCGCGCGACGGCGTCTCGCAGACCGGCGTCACCGCGTGGGTCGGCGTACCCACGATCGCGGCCGGGCCGCGGCCGCAGCTCGGCGGACACCACACGCCGCCAGGCCTGCCACGGGAACAGCGCGGGATCGGGCATGCCGACGCCGAAGTCGTACCGCGCGCCGGCCCGGGGCACGCCGAGGCCCGGACCCCCACCGGCGGCGAGACCTTGCCAGCGGGGTGACGGTGCGACCTCGCGACCACGTGGCGCCTGACGACGCGCCGCGGATCGCCGTCCGGCGACCGCCTCGACGTAGGTGCCGTCTCCGACGCGCGCGGCGACGAAGCCCTCGGCGGTCAGGCTGTCGTACGCCGCCGCGACGGTGTTGCGCGAGACCCCGAGCTGTCCTGCCAGGTCGCGGGTCGCCGGGAGTCGGTCGCCTGGGCGGAGCCGCCCGTCGAGGATCGCGTCGCGCAGCTGTCGGTAGATCCGGGCGGAGCGGTCGCCGCGGCCGGCCAGGGTGATCTGGATGTCCACGACGCCTCCTCGTCCACCGCCTGCAATGGCCGACTCCGTGGTGGCCTGGCTGGATCCTCGATGGTGCCAATCCTGAGCCTAGCGTCGGCTCCTCCCCGGCATCGCGGCCGCTCGCAGGCTCAGTCCTCGGGGATCGGCCTGCCGAAGGCTTCGAGCGTGATGTCAGCCGGGTCCGGTCCCCCACGCTGATCGGTGTCCAGGTCGTCGATCGCGGCCAGCTCGTCGTCGCTCAGCTCGAAGTCGAACACCTCGAAGTTCTCGGCGATGCGGTGCGGCTTGGTCGACTTGGGGATGACGGAGCGACCTTCCTGAAGGTGCCAACGCAGCATGATCTGCGCCGGGCTCTTGCCGTGTATCTCGGCGAGCTTGCCGATCACCGGGTCTTCGAGCGTGCTCTGGTGCTTGCTGTCCCGGTAGAACGTGATGCCACCGATCGGCGACCATGCCTGGGTCAGGATGCCGTGCTCGGTGCCGTACGCCTGGACCTCCCGCTGCTGGAAGTACGGGTGCACCTCGATCTGGTTGACCGCCGGTACGACGTCCGCCTTCGTCCAGAAGCGTGGTGAGGTGTTCGACCATGAAGTTGCTGACCCCGATGGCGCGCACCTTGCCGTCATCGAGCAGCGTCTCCAGCGCCCGGTACGCCTCCAGGGTCTTGTCGAAGGCCGACGGCAGCGCTTGGTGCAGGATCAGGAGATCGATCTGGTCGACCCCGAGCTTGCGCGCACTCTTCTCGAAACCGTGCAGCGTCTCGTCGTAGCCGTAGTCGCTGATCCAGATCTTGGTCTCGACGAACACCTGATCGCGGGCGACGCCAGAGCTGTCGAATCGCTTCGCCCACCTGACGCTCGTTGCCGTACGCCGCAGCCGTGTCGATGTGGCGGTAGCCGGTCGACAGGGCGGCCTCCACCGCGGCACGGGTCTCATCGGGCGGTGTCTGGAACACCCCGAAGCCCAGGGCCGGCATCTCGACGTTGTTGTTCAAGCTCAGCGATCTCATGCTTTCCACCCTAGGTGTGCAATTCGCCCCGCGGGAGGCACTGTCATTGCCTCCTTCCCCGTGAGGGCCTGGCGTCCCGGAATGGCCGGCGCGACGACGCTGTTTCCGCTGCCAGGGACGACGGGCAGCCGCGAGGGAGGCGAGCGATGCAGTACGAGCAGGTCCGAGACATGTTGCTGCAGCAGTGGACGTACACCGGGGGACCCAACGAGGCCAAGGCCTCGGAGCTCTATCACGACGACGTCGTGCTGGAGTTCCCCCAGTCCGACGAGTGGTTCCGCGGCAAGGCCACCCAGCAGGCCTGGCGCGAGCGATTCCCCGCGAAGCTCGACTTCCAGCCCCGCGAGATCAGAGGCGCCGGCGACCTCTGGATCGCCGAGGGTGCGCTCACGTACGACGGCGGCGACACCGTCCACTTCGTCAAGATCATCGAGTTCCGCGGCGAGAAGGTGCACCGCGAGACCCTCTACTTCACCGAGCCGTTCCCGGCGCCGGAGTGGCGGCGTCCCTGGGCCGAGACCGAGGCACGGCCCAGGCGGCACGACGACCTGCCCGAGCACGTCCTCGGCGGTCAGTGACGGCGGGGATCTCGACAAGCTCGATCACCGGGTGGCGCTCGATCACCGGAGGGCGCGGCCACAACCTGCGGCTCAACCGGCCACAACCTGCGGCTCAACGGGCCACAACCTGCGGCTCAACGGGGTCAGAGGGAGAGGGATGCCTTGACGACGTCGGCGAGGCGGTGGGCCAGCGAGTCGGCCTGTTCGGCGGACTCGGCCTCGACCATCACCCGGACCAGCGGCTCGGTGCCGGACGGCCGCAGCAGGACACGGCCCGCGTCACCGAGCTCGGCCTCGGCCTCGCGCACGGCTGTCTGAACGCCCTCGTCCGAGTGCGCCCGCGTCTTGTCGACGTCACGCACGTTGACCATCGTCTGAGGCAGCCGGTGCATCACGCCCGCCAGCTCGGCGAGGCTCTTGCCGGTCGACGCCATCCGCTCGGCGACGTGGATCGCCGCCAGGACGCCGTCGCCGGTCGTGGCGTAGTCGCTCATGATCACGTGCCCGGACTGCTCGCCGCCGAGCACGAAGCCGCCCGAGCGCATCGCCTCGAGCACGTAGCGGTCGCCGACCGCCGCCGTGATCACGTGGATGCGTTCGTCACGCAGGGCGTGGAGGAAGCCCAGGTTGCTCATCACGGTCGCCACCACGGTGTCGTCGCGCAGCGCGCCGGCGTCGCGCATCGCCAGGGCGAGGATCGCGAGCAGCTGGTCGCCGTCGACGATCTCGCCGGCCGCGTCGATCGCCAGGCAACGATCCGCGTCACCGTCGAGAGCGAAGCCCGCGTCGGCCCCGTGCTCGAGCACCGCCCGGCGCAGCGAGTCCAGCTCGGTCGAGCCGCAGCCTTCGTTGATGTTCCAGCCGTCGGGCCGGTCATGGATGGCCACGACCTCGGCACCGAGCTCGCGGAAGACGTGCGGCGCGGTCAGCGAGGCGGCGCCCTCGGCGCAGTCCACGACCACGCGGAGCCCGCTCAACGAGGTGGTCACGGTCGCCGCGAGGTGAGCGACGTAGCGCGCCTCGGCGTCGGACTCATCGGTGACTCGGCCGACGTCCACACCCGTCGGTCGGGTCCAGTCCTGCCGGATCTCGCGCTCGATCTGGTCCTCGACGGCGTCGTCGAGCTTGAGACCCCCGCGGGCGAAGAACTTGATGCCGTTGTCGGGCATCGGGTTGTGCGACGCCGAGATCATCACGCCGAAGTCGGCCTCGGTCGCCGCCGTCAGGTACGCGACGCCCGGGGTCGGCAGGACGCCCAACCGGCGTACGTCGATCCCGGCCGATGCCAGACCGCCCACCACGGCCGACTCGAGGAACTCGCCGCTCGCGCGGGGGTCGCGCCCGACAACGGCAGAAGGCCGGTGTCTGGGTGAGACACCGGCCTTGCCGAGAACGTGAGCTGCCGCGACCGCGAGGTCGAGCGCCAGCTCGGCCGTGAGGTCGCGGTTGGCGACGCCACGGACGCCGTCCGTTCCGAAAAGTCGAGACACCGACGTGTCCAGCGGACGGCGGGAGATCAGCGCTTGCTGTACTGGGGCGCCTTGCGGGCCTTCTTGAGTCCGGCCTTCTTGCGCTCCTTGATCCGCGCGTCGCGGGTGAGCATGCCGGCCTTCTTCAGGGTCGGACGGTTGGCCTCCACGTCGGTCTCGTTGAGAGCGCGGGAGACACCGAGGCGCAGCGCACCGGCCTGGCCGGTGAGGCCGCCGCCGTGGATCCGGGCGATGACGTCGTACTGGCCGACGAGCTGGGTCAGCACGAACGGCTCGTTGACGAGCTGCTGGTGCAGCTTGTTGGGGAAGTACTGGTCGAGCGGGCGGCCGTTGACGGTCCAGGTGCCGGAGCCGGGGACGATCCGCACGCGGGCCACGGCCTCCTTGCGACGACCGGTCGCACCGGCGGGAGCGATGTTGACCGCGCGCGCCGGGGTGTCGGCGGACGGGGCACTCTCCGTCGTGTACTCGCTCGGGGTGTCGAAGTCCTCGCCGGTCTCGGCGACGTCGACGGCTTCGGTAGTGGTCTCGGCCACGGGTGTTCCTCGCTTCAGCCCGTCAGGATCGGGCACGTCTGGGCTGGATTACTGGGCGATCTGGACGATCTCGAAGGACTGCGGCTTCTGCGCGGCGTGCGGGTGGTCGGGACCGCCGTACACCTTGAGCTTCTTGAGCATCTGCCGACCGAGTCGGTTCTTGGGGAGCATGCCCCAGACCGCCTTCTCGATCGCCTTGCGCGGGTCCTTGTCGAGGAGGTCGCCGAATGCGGTCGCGGTGAGACCACCCGGGTATCCGGAGTGGCGGTAGGCCAGCTTGGTCTCGCGCTTGGTGCCCGTGAGCGCGACCTTGTCGGCGTTCACGATGATGACGAAGTCGCCGGTGTCCACGTGCGGGGCGTACATCGTCTTGTGCTTGCCACGCAGGAGCGTGGCGGTCTGGACGGCGAGCCGGCCGAGCACCACGTCGGTGGCGTCGATGACGTGCCACTCATGCGTGACGTCACCGGGCTTCGGGCTGTACGTGCGCACGGAAACTGACCTTCGTTCTGATTCGGATGGGGCGGTGGCGTGGCTACCGGCTGGCGCGGGACAAATCCGGCATCGGCACGGCAAGCACAACGACCGCCCAGAATACCGGGGCTCACCCGCCAGGGTCAAAACGGCGACGGCTCCGCTCCACCAGCGCGAAGGACGCCCCTCCGAGTCCTGGACAGCATGTTTTTCCAAATCCTGGCCAGGGGCTTAGGTTGGAGGGACCACGCACGTGAACCCACGTGCCTCACACGACGTCCGAACCCCCGGCACCGGGGACGCCACGGGGACGCACGACGACCTCGGGCACTCACGTTGCCAGCCCTCCACCGGACGTCTGGCCACCATCCCTGGCCCTGAGACCCAAGGAGAGCCGACGTGTCCGCAGACTCCGGCACAGCAGGTGCCTCGCTGACCGTCCGCGACAACCGCACCGGGACCGAGTACGACGTCCCGATCGTCGACGGAACCGTACGCGCGGCCGACCTCGCGCAGATCAGGCTGAACGCGGACGAGCCCGGCATCGCCGTCTACGACCCCGGCTTCGTCAACACCGCGTCCTGCCGGTCCTCGATCACCTACATCGACGGCGACAAGGGCATCCTCGAGTACCGGGGCTACCCGATCGAGCAGCTGGCCGAGAAGTCGTCGTACCTCGAGGTCGCCTACCTGCTGATCCACGGCGAGCTGCCGACGAAGCAGGAGTTCGAGGGGTGGGAGCACCAGCTCACCTTCCACACCTTCGTGCACGAGAACGTCAAGAGCTTCATGGAGGGCTTCCGCTACGACGCCCACCCGATGGGCATGCTGCTCGCCTCGGTCGGTGCCCTGTCGACCTTCTACCCGGAGTCGCGCAACATCTCCGACGCCAACATCCGGCAGATGCAGATCATCCGGCTGATCGCGAAGATGCCGACGTTGGGCGCCTGGGCGTTCCGCCACGCGCAGGGCAAGCCGTACGTCTACCCCGACAACGACCTCGGGTACGCCGCCAACTTCCTGGCGATGCTGTTCAAGATGTCGGAGCAGAAGTTCGAGGCCGACGAGCGGCTGATCAAGGCCCTCGAGGTGCTCTTCATCCTGCACGCCGACCACGAGCAGAACTGCTCGACCAACGCGGTCCGCTCCGTCGGCTCGTCGCAGGTGGACCCCTACTCCGCCGTCTCCGCCGGCATCGCCGCCCTCTTCGGCCCGCTGCACGGCGGTGCGAACGAGGCCGTGCTCAAGATGCTGCGCCGGATCGGCACGGTCGAGAAGGTGCCCGAGTTCATCGAGGGCGTGAAGGCCGGCAAGGAACGGCTGATGGGCTTCGGCCACCGGGTCTACAAGAACTACGACCCCCGCGCCACGATCATCAAGAAGGCCTGCGACGACGTCTTCGAGGTCACCGGGGTCAACCCGCTGCTCAAGATCGCCGTCGAGCTGGAGAAGATCGCGCTCGAGGACGAGTACTTCGTCTCGCGCAAGCTCTACCCGAACGTCGACTTCTACTCGGGTCTGATCTACGAAGCGCTCAGCTTCCCGCCGGAGATGTTCACGGTGCTGTTCGCCATCCCGCGCACGTCGGGCTGGCTCGCTCAGTGGCTGGAGCTCACCGAGGACTCCGACCAGAAGATCGCCCGTCCGAAGCAGATCTACACCGGCCAGCGCAAGCTCGACTTCGTCCCGGCCTCCGACCGTTGGAGCTGAATCCTGCGGGCATGGAAGAATCCAGCGGATGACCGCATGGATCTCCCGCGCCGGCGAGCTCGCCCGCAAGACGTTCGACTCCCTCGGCCGATCGACTCGTGACCAGACGTCTCCGGTCACGGGATCGACGTCGACCGCCGGACGCGAGACGAGCAACGGCGACCTGCCGCACGACCGGTTCGTCAACCCGGTCGGAGAAGGCGCCGACCCGAGCGTGGTCCGCGACGGCGATCGCTTCCTGTGGTGCCAGGCCGAGGGCAACGTCGGCATCTCGATCTGGGTCTCCGACCGGCTCACCTCGATGGGCACCAAGCACGTGGTCTGGATGGCCGAGGCCGAGGGCGCTTGCAGCAAAGAGGTCTGGGCACCGGAGCTGCACCTGATCGACGGCCGCTGGCACATCTACTTCGCCGCGTCGAACGGCGAGAACCGCAACCACCGCACGTTCGTGCTCGTCGCCGACACCGACGACCCGCTCGGTTCCTACTCGCTCCACGGCCCGGTGTTCACCGGCGACGAGCCGGGCGGCGACAACCTCTGGTCGATCGACTTCACGGTGCTGCAGCACCACGGGCGCCTCTACGGGCTGTGGTCCGGCTGGCCCGACCTCGACACCGACCTCCAGCACCTGTACGCCGCGGAGATGTCCTCCCCGACCGAGATCAAGACCGGCCGGGTCCGTCTGCTCGAGGCCGGCACCTTCGACTGGCAGCGGGTGGACGAGACCTCCCGGACGCGCGGCCTGATCGAGGGACCGCGGGTCTTCCAGCCCGACGACGACAAGGTCTTCGTCACCTACTCGTGCGCGGCGTCGTGGTTGCCGTCGTACAAGGTCGGTCTCCTCGGTCTCACCGGTGACGACCCGCTCGACCCCGCCTCGTGGGAGGTCTACGACCGACCCGTCTTCGAGAGCAGCCCGGAGACGTTCGCGGTCGGCCACGGCTCGTTCGTCGAGGTCAACGGTCAGTGGTGGCACGTCTTCCACTCGAAGATCTACCCGACCGACGGATGGCAGCGCACGCTCCACGTCCAGCCGATCGATGTCGCAGCCGGCGGGGCTCCGGTGATGGGCACGGCGCGGGCGCGGGGGACGATCCTTCCGGTGCCGCCCGGGCAGCCGTGGCACCCGAAGTCCGAGGCCGCGACCTGGGACTTCCGGAAGGTCGGCGTCGACGACTTCGACTACTACGGCCATCACCAGTTCTTCGCGGTCTCCGACGCCGGCCTCGATCTCGGCTGCATCCCGGCCGAGCCGGTCAACGACTTCCGCAGCGCTGAGAAGTTCCTGCTCCGCGACGGCGACTACGAGGACGTCACGATCGAGGTCGACATCGACCTGCTCGACGCGCAGCGCTCAGCCGGCGTGCTGTTCCGCACGACTGCCCCGACCATCGGCTTCGACACGCAACGCGGCTACTACGCCTGCCTGGCGCTCGACACCCACGACCTCGTCCTCGGTCGCACCGACGGTGAGCAGTGGACGACGCTGGCGACGGCGAAGCTGCAGGTGCGGCGCGACCGGGTCCAGCGGTTGACGGTGACGGCCGAAGGTGACCACCTGAGCGTCACCTGCTCGGGTGCGGCGATCGACACGCACGACGACCACTACACCCGCGGGTCTGTCGGCGTGCGCGTCGTCGAGTGCCACGCGCGGTTCCTCCAGCTGTCCGTGAAGCCTTTGTGAGCGAGGCACGTCCTGCCCGGTCACCCCTGACCGCGGTCGTCTTCGACCTCGGCAACGTCCTGATCGACTGGGACCCCAGGCCGGCCATCGCGGCCGGAGTCGGCGCCGAACGGACGACGGCGCTGTTCGCGGCCGACGACTTCGACTTCGGCGTCTGGAACCACCAGCTCGACAGCGGCATGAGCAATGCGGAGGCGGAGGCTCAGGTCGCTCGCGACTTCCCCCATTGGCATCCGCACGTCGTCGCCTACCGCGAGCACTTCCCGCTCTCCCTGCTCGGACCGATCGACGGCACCGTCGCGGTCCTGGACGACCTGGCCGCGGGTGGGCTGGACCTGTTCGCGCTGACGAACTGGCCGGCCCAGCTGTTCGGTCACGCGCGCGAGCGGTTCGGCTTCCTGGCCCGGTTCGGCGACATCGTGGTGTCCGGTGAGGAAGGCATCGCCAAACCTGACCCGGCCATCTTCGCCGTGCTCGCCGATCGCGTACGCCGTCCGCTCGCCGAGTGCGTGTTCGTCGACGACCGCCAGGACAACGTCGATGCCGCTGCCGCCGCAGGCATGGATGCCATCCGCTTCACCGACCCCGACCGACTCCGGAGCGACCTTCGAGCCCGCGCCCTGCTCTGACCTCCGACACGTGTCCAGGTGGTCGAAGCGTGCCAGGATGAGAACGGCGTGCTGGTTCGCGCGGAGGAGGGTGAAGGACGATGACGACACCGTGGAACGATCCGGCGGACGGTCAGGGGCTCCGGGCGGACGTCGCCTACCCGGCGCAGGGCGCCCATCCCTACCGAAGAGAGTCCGACCCGCTCCCTCCGCACGTGATCGTGCTGTTCGGGGCGACGGGCGACCTCGCGAAACGCAAGCTGATCCCGGGACTCGCCCATCTGGCGGCGTCAGACCTCACCCCCGCGGTCCGCGTGGTCGCGTCGTCGCTGGAGGACCACACCGATGAGCAGTTCCGCGAGATCGCGCACCAGGCCATCGACGAGTTCGCCCACCACAAGCTGACTCCAGAGCAGTGGGAGACGTTCGCGAAGACGCTGCGCTACGTCTCGAGCACAGCCGGACCCGAGGTGCTGGCCGAGGCGGTCGCGGACGCAGAGAAGCAGCTGGGTGAGGACGTTCTGCGACTGCACTACCTGTCGGTGCCCCCCAAGGCGGCGATCGACGTGATCACCCTCATCGAGGAGGCGAAGCTGGTCGAGCGTTCGCGGGTCGTGATGGAGAAGCCTTTCGGCACCGACCTGAGCAGCGCCGTCCGCCTCAACGAGCAGCTGCACCAGACGTTCGACGAGAGCCAGATCTTCCGGATCGACCACTTCCTCGGCAAGGAGGCTGCCCTCAACATCCTGGCCCTGCGCTTCGCCAACGGGCTGTTCGAGCCGATCTGGAACCGCACGTTCATCGACCACATCCAGATCGACGTCCCGGAAACCCTGGGGCTGGACCAACGCGCGAGCTTCTACGAGTCGACCGGCGCGTACAAGGACATGGTGGTCACCCACCTGTTCCAGATCATGGCGTTCATCGCCATGGAGCCGCCGACCGCGCTCGAGCCTCGTGCCATCAGCGAGGAGAAGAACAAGGTCTTCCGGTCCCTGCTGCCGATCCAGCCGACCGACGTCGTGCGGGGTCAGTTCGTCCGGCTACCTGGACCTGCCCGAGGTGGCACGCGACTCCGACACCGAGACGTTCGTCGCTCTGCGCTGCCAGGTCGACAACTGGCGCTGGGCGGGGGTGCCCTTCTACCTGCGTACGGGCAAGAAGCTGGCCGAGGGACAACGGATCATCTCCATCGCCTTCCGCGAGGCACCCCGATCGATGTTCCCGCCGGACTCAGGGGTCGGACAGGCCGGGCCCGACCACCTCACGTTCGACCTCGCCGACGAGTCCCGGATCTCATTGTCGTACTACGGGAAGCGACCCGGCCCGGGCATGCGGCTCGACAAGCTCTCCATGCAGTTCTCGACCCAGGAGACCTCCCACGCCGGTGACGTCCTGGAGGCCTATGAGCGACTCATGCTGGATGCCATGCGCGGCGACCACACGCTCTTCACGACCGCACGAGGGCATCGAAAGCCTCTGGGAACGGTCGATACCCCTGCTCGAGAACCCACCCCCGGTGAAGCCGTACCCGCCCGGTGGTTGGGGTCCGAACGCCATCCACCAGCTGATCGTCCCGCACGCGTGGCGGCTGCCGTTCGAACGGTCCTGGCGCGACCACAAGTGACCGTCAGCGGGCGCGCTGGACGCGGCCTTCGTCCCAGACCGGCTGGTCGGACTCGTAGACGGAGCCGTCGGCGCCGAAGACGAGGAACCGGTCGAAGCCTCGGGTGAACCACCGGTCGTGCGTGACCGCGACGACGGTGCCCTCGAACCCTTCGAGTCCCTCCTCCAACGCCTCGGCGGACTCGACGTCGAGGTTGTCGGTCGGCTCGTCGAGCAGCAGCAGCGTCGCTCCCGACAGCTCGAGCAGCAGGATCTGCAGCCGCGCCTGCTGGCCGCCGGACAGCGACTCGAACTTCTGCTCCGACGCGTGCGCCAGCTCGTACCGGTCGAGCGCACGGGCAGCCTGCTCCCGCGGCATACCGGCGCGGTGGTGGTCTCCCCGGTGCAAGATCTCCAGCAGGGTGCGGCCGATCAGCTCCGGGTGCTCGTGCGTCTGCACGAACCACCCCGGCCGCACGCGCGCACCGAGGCGTGCCCGGCCGGTGTGGGCCACCGCCTTGATCGGCACCTCCCCGACCGGCCGGTGCTCGACGTCGGGATCACTGCCACCGGCGGCCAGCAGCCGCAGGAAGTGCGACTTGCCGGAGCCGTTGGAGCCCAGGACGGCCACCCGCTCGCCGTACCAGACCTCGAGGTCGAACGGCTTCATCAACCCGCTGAGCTCGAGGTTCTCGCAGATCACGGCACGCTTGCCGGTACGACCGCCCTTGAGCCGCATCTTGACGTTCTGCTCACGCGGGATGGCCTGCGGCGGTCCGGCCTCCTCGAACTTCCGGAGCCGGGTCTGAGCCGCCCGGTACTGCGACGCCATCCCGTCGTTGTACTCCGCCTTGATCTTGTAGCGCAGCACGAGCGCCTTGAGCTTGGCGTGCTCCTCGTCCCAGCGACGGCGCAGCTCCTCGAGCTTCTCGAAACGGTCGCGTCGTGCCTGGTGGTACGTCGCGAACCCACCGGGGTGCACCCAGACGGTGTTGCCCGCCGCACCCAGCTCGACGGTGACGACACGGGTCGCGGTGTTGTTCATCAGCTCGCGGTCGTGGCTGACGAACAGGATCGTCTTCTGCGACTCGCGCATCCGCTCCTCGAGCCACAGCTTGCCGGGGACGTCGAGGAAGTTGTCGGGCTCGTCGAGCAGCAACACCTGGTCGGGCCCGCGCAGCAGCGCCTCGAGGACGAGCCGCTTCTGCTCGCCGCCTGACAGCGTGGTCAGCTCGCGGTACTTCGCCTTGTCGTAGGAGACGCCGAGCGCTGACGTCGAGCAGACGTCCCAGAGCACCTCGATCTCGTAGCCGCCGGCGTCGGCCCACTCCGACAGCGCAGCGGCGTACGCCATCTGCGTCTTCTCGTCGTCGGCCTCCATCATGGCCAGCTCGGCCGCGTCGACGTGCGCAGCCGCCTGCTTCACCCGCGGCGGAGCCACCGACAGCAGCAGGTCGTGCACGGTGGTGCCGGTGAGGCCATGGCTGACCATCTGGCGCATCACGCCGAGACCGCCCGTCCGGGTCACGGTGCCGTCGTGCGGCACCAGGTCTCCGGTGACGATCCGGAGCAGCGTCGTCTTGCCGGCACCGTTCGCGCCGACCAGGGCGACCTTGGCGCCTTCGCCGACGCGGAACGACACGTCGTCGAGCAGCACCCGCCCGTCAGGCAGCTCGTACCGGATCCCGGCGACGTCCACGTGGCCCACCGACCGGCTCCTTCAACTCGTTTCGCGACTCGCGCCTCCATGGTCCCTCGCCGCACCACATCCGCGCACCTGCTTTTGTCAGGACGCAGCGAGGTCCTTGACGGCCGACTCGATCGCGCGGTGGAACGTCGGGTACGCGTAGATCATCGACTGGAGTGTGCTCGTCGGGACCTCCGCATGGACTGCGACAGCCAGCGCCGAGAGCACCTCACCGCCGCTGGGCCCGACCGCCGTGGCCCCGACCAGAACTCCCCGGTCGGCATCCTCGACGAGCTTGATCAGGCCGTCGTTGCCGGTCTTGTGAATCCATCCCCGTGTCGAGGCCGTCAGGTCGGTCAGACCGATGCGCACGGTGAGCCCGGAGTCGCGAGCCTGCTGCTCCGTCATGCCGACGCTGCCCACCTCGGGGTCGGTGAACGTCACGTGCGGGACCGCCCGGTAGTCCGCCGGAGGCCCGTCCTCACCGAGGATCGCGCGAGCTGCGATCGCCGACTGGTACATCGACATGTGCGTGAACGCGCCCTTGCCGGTGATGTCGCCGATCGCCCAGAGACCGTCGACGTCGGCCACCGCCATCCGCTCGTCGGTCTCGATCACCCGCGCTGACGGATCGAGCCCGACCGTGTCGAGCCCGATGTCGCTGAGGTTGGGGCGACGTCCGGCCGCGACCAGGAGCTTGTCCGCGTGCAGGCTCTGGCCGTCGACGTCGACCGTGAACTGGCCATCGGCGTACGACACCGACGAGATCTTCACGTCGGCCAGCACCTGGATGCCCTCGCGCCCGAACACCTCGCCGAGGAGCTTGCTCGACTCCGGCTCCTCGGGCGCGAGGATGCGTGGCGCGACCTCGATGACTGTCGTGTCGACGCCGAACCGGGAGAAGACCTGCGTCAGCTCCAGGCCGATCGCACCGCCGCCGATCACGATCAGCGAACCCGGCACCTCGGTGGCGCGAATGGCGTCGCGGTTCGTCCAGTACGGCGTGTCCGCGAGTCCGTCGATCGGTGGCACCGCCGGCTCGGTCCCGGTGTTGAGCACCACCCCCTTGCGGCAGACGAACGTCTCGTCCCCGACGACCACGGTGCGCTCCCCCGCCAGCCGACCCGTGCCGCGCACGAAGCGGACGCCGGCGTCGACGAGCCGGTCGATGGCGATCTGGTCGTCCCAGTCACTCGGTGGCCTCGTCGCGGATCCGGTCCGCCACCGGCGTCCAGTCGGGCTCGACCGTCGACGCACCGGACACCTCCGGGATGCGGCGGCCCTCGGCGATCAGATCGGCGCCGCGGATCATCATCTTGCTCGGCACGCACCCGTAGTACGGGCACTCCCCGCCGACCAGCCGCTGGTCGACGCCCACCACGTCGAGACCGCCGCCGGCCAGCTGGGTCGCGACGGCCTCGCCGCCGGGGCCGAGCCCGATCACGACGACGTCGACCTCGGTGTTCCCCTCGGAGTTGACCACGATTGCTCCTCTGCTCGGCGTTTGGCTCAACCACAGTCTTACTCCCGACGCCCATCCCTGCTTACCCTGCCCGCATGGCTGGTTGGAAGGACGTCGAAGCGGTAGCGAGCTCACTGCCCGGTGCGAAGCCAGGTTTCGCGCATGACGGACAGTCCCCGACGTACGACGTCGGACGTCACCCGTTCGCACGGCTCCGCTGGGAGGACGGCTTCGCGGAGGGCCGCGAGATCCTCCAGTTCTGGGTGGCCGACGAAGGCGCAGCGCGGGCGATCGAGCAGTCGGAGCCCCACGCCGTCGTGGTCGTGCACGTCTTCACGAAGAAGGCGGCGGTCTGGGTCTGGCTCGACCAGGTCGAAGCGGACGAAGTACGCGAGCTGGTCACCGACTCGTGGGCGGTGCGCGCTCCAAAACGTGCCGTACGTGCGCATCTCGGGACGGGTGGTTGAGCCAGCGGCCGCCGCGCGGCGACTCGCACAGTCGGGTCTGCGGAACCACCCGCTTGTGCCATAGGCGTCGGTCGCGGGCCAGCGCACACTCGTGGCGTTGCCTCCGCCTGAGCCGCTGCAGAGGCGAGTCGCCGTGCGGCCGCTCAGGTGGGGGCAATCCAGCGGACTCAACCTCGGAGGCGCACGTGGACGATCTCTACCAGGGAGCCGAGGACGTTCACGTCCTTCCCGCGAACCTGTCACTGCCCGGCATGGGTGTGCTGCCCGTCAATGCCTTCCTGCTGATGGCGGAGGAACCCGTCCTCATCGACTCGGGGATCGGGACCGACGGTGACGACTTCGTCGCGGCGGCCAGCTCGATCATCGACCTCGAGCAGCTGAAGTGGGTCTGGCTGACCCACGACGACGCCGACCACACCGGCAGCATCCAGCGCATCATGGAGGCGGCCCCGAACGCGACGCTCGTGACGCACGCCCTGGGTGCGCTCCGGATGGCGACGTGGTGGCCCGTTCCGATGGATCGCGTGCACGCCATCCGCGCCGGCGACGAGATCCACGTCGGTGACCGGACCCTCACCGCCGTACCTCCTCCGCTGTTCGACAACCCGACGACGCTCGGTGCGCTGGACGGGTCGACCGGATCGCTGTTCACCGCCGACGCGTTCGGCGCGATCATCCCGGAGCCGACACAGCATGCCTCCGACGTGCAGCCCGAGGCACTGGCCGGCGGCATGATCGGCTGGGCGGTCGCGGACTCGCCGTGGGCTCACATCACCGACCGCGAGGCGTTCAGCGGCGTGCTCGACCGGGTCCGGCAGATTCAGCCGAGCCGGATCTTCTCCTCACAC
This sequence comes from uncultured Actinomycetota bacterium, assembly GCA_963737725.1. Taxonomy (GTDB): domain Bacteria; phylum Actinomycetota; class Actinomycetes; order Propionibacteriales; family Nocardioidaceae; genus JANLYC01. Next base: position 874,047 of record CAVTTO010000007.1, on the reverse strand, counting down.
CTGCCCGTCGCGGACGGGACGTCGCTCGAGGACTTCCTGGCGCTGCTGGAGACCGTGCCGGACGCGGAGCGGTTCATGCCTCCGGACGCCGAGCAGTTCGCCATGATGATCGACGCGATGGCTGCGGAGCAGCAGGGTGTTCCCGAGCAGCGGAGCATGCCGCGAAGCGAGACTCCCGCCCTCCGACCTGACCTACGCGAGCTGGGGTCTGAACCGGGTGTGGCGGAGCGGTCGCCGGGTGGGGTCGACCCAGGGTGGTGGGATCGCTTCAGGGATCCCGTCCGGTCCCAGCTGGATCCCCCAGTCGCCCTGGTGGATCAGATGGTGGTGGAACGGGCACAGCAGCGCTCCGTTGTCCACGTCGGTCGGGCCGCCCTGTGACCACGACCTCAGGTGGTGGGCTTCGCACCAGGCCGCCGGCCGGTCGCAGCGCGGGAAGACGCAACCCCGGTCGCGGTGCGCCAGGGCAAGACGTTGATAGCGGTCGAACAGCCGCTCGCGCCGGCCCAGATCGAGGATCTGGGAGTCTCCGGCGAGCACCATCGGCAGGATCCCGGCATTGCACGCCAGCCGACGGGCCTCGCCCGACGAGATCGCGGCGCCGGTGTCGAGCGTGGCCTCGCCCAGACCTCGCCGCAGCTTCGCCTCATCGATCGTGACCACGATCGTCGCGTTCGTGGTGCCCGACGACGGGAGCCCGTCGGTGGGGAGGTGCTCGATGAGCTCGCAGAACGCCCTCCCCATCCGGTTCGGGTAGGGCAGCTCCTCGCGCGAGGTCTCGAGCCTGCGGTCCAACGGCTCGATCTGGTCGGACTCGGCGGTGATCTCGCTGTGGAGGTGGTCTCGGCGAGGCGTGGCGTAGGCGTCGATGGCCTTCTTGAACATCGCCGTCTGCAACGCCGGAAGGCTCTTGAACCACCCGTCGGACGACCCGTCCGGCTTGACCTTCAGGGTGAGCTCGCAGCTCGCGAGCGCGACCCTCTCCTCACGTCGAAGCTTCTGCTCCAGGAGCGCGTCGGCCCGCTCCGGGTCGACCACCTCGAGGACATGGTTGGCGAGCCGTTGCAGGTCGTCGAACGGCAGCTCGCCGGCGAATCTGATCAGGTCAGACTGTGCCGCCTCCACCTGCTCGACGGGAATCTCCGGAGAGATCTCGTTGATCGCAGCGGCGATCGTGGTGGCCTGCTCCTGGCTCACCTCACCACAAGCCTGCGCGCGCCGCACCGGCTCGGTCAGCGTCGAGGAGCCGTGCAATTGTCTGGCTGCCGTGACCATCCGGGTCGCCTCGCCTCGGGACAACCGGTGGGTGCCCATCAGGTGCGCCTTCGTCGAGGAGCCACCGAGCCGGATGGCGTGGTCGCGGTCATCCATCTCGCCGACCAACCGCGCGGCGAGCTCGTCCACGGCCGCACGCACGGCCATCACCTGAGCGAACCGCGCATCGAGACCCTGGTCGTCCAACGACCACACGGGCGCGTCGATGGTGCCCTTGAACTCATCGGCGACACGCCCCAGGACCCGACCGATCATGTCGGTCTCGAGAGCCTGGTGCGTCGTACTCATGACCCTCAACCTAGAGGCGGCCGCCGACAGTTTCTGGTCCCGGAAACCCCTTGTGCACAAGGGATTTCGAGACCATGCGAAACTCTGCTGGTGATCAACAAGTCCGGCGGGTCTCTCGACGCGCCGGGCTCGATGCAGGCCTTGGCTCTGGCCAGCCACCCTGTCCCGACGGTCGCCGTGACCACGATGACGGTCGCGTTGGCCGCCGGAGCCGGCAACGACGCCGGGACGTGCCTGCTCGTCGCGCTGGCCGTGTTCGCCGGACAGCTCTCGATCGGCTGGAGCAACGATGCCGTCGACGCCCGACGGGACGCCGCTGTCGGTCGGACCGACAAGCCGGTCGCGCATCGGGACGGTCACGCCCCGCACGGTCGCGACCGCGGCGGCACTCGCGCTGGTCGTCACCGTCCCCGCGTCGCTGGCCCTGGGTTGGCGGGCCGGGTGCGCGCAGCTGATCGGCGTCACGTGTGGATGGGCCTACAACCTCGGTCTCAAGTCGACCGTGTGGTCGTGGCTGCCGTTCGCGATCGCGTTCGCTGCGCTGCCGGCCGTCGCGACGTACGCGCTGCCCGACCCGGTCGCACCTCCCTGGTGGGCGCTGGCCGCCGGCGCACTGATCGGGGTCTCGGCCCATCTCGGCAACGTCCTCCCCGACCTCGCCGAGGACGACGCGACCGGCGTACGCGGGCTCCCGCACCGGCTCGGGGCGACCGTCACGGCGGCCTCAGGTCTGGCCGCCGCCTTCGGCGCCGGTGCGCTGGTCGTCATCGCGCCCGCCGGCCGGCCGCCCTGGTGGGCCTGGCTCGGGCTGGCCGCCGCCGCACTGATCGCGGTCGCGGCGTTCGGCGTCGTACGCCGTCGGCCGTCCTCGGAGGCAGCCTTCTACGCCACCATGGCCGTCGCCGCCATCGGAGTGGCCCTGCTCGCGGCGTCACCGTCGTTCCCCTGACGCAGCCGTCATCCAGGCAGGGGTGGAAGAACTGCCCGATCGACGGACTCGCTGTCTCGACGGATCGTCAGGCCCCGACGAGCCTCCAGCACGCGGAATCCCTTGGCCGACGCGAGCCGCTCGCACCGGTAGCCCTGCTCGACCAGCCAGCGCTGCAGCGAGTCCGCGCCGAGGTTCTTGCCGACGACGAGAACGGCGCGGCCGTCCGGGGCCAGCCGTGGCAGCCACGTCAGCAACAGGTCGTGCAACGCCGGCTTGCCGATCCGGATCGGTGGGTTGGACCAGATCTCGTCGAACCGCACCTCGTCCGGAACGTCGTCCGGCGCCACCGCCCGCACGCGGTCGGCGAGACCGAGCGCAGCCGCATTGTCGGCGCACAGCCTCAGCGCACGCTCGTTGACGTCGACACCCCACACCTCCGCGGTCGGGACCGCGGTCGCGAGCGCGCAGGCGATCACGCCGTACCCGCAGCCGAGGTCGAGGTAGGTCCCGTCGCGCGAAGGAGCCTCGGTCTCGCGGAACAGCACCGCCGTCCCGACGTCGAGGCGACCGGCGGCGAAGACCCCGGACGACGACTGCAGTCTCAGCTCGTGACCCCACACCGTCGCCGTCACCGGTTGACGGCGCTCCTGCGAGTCCGGGTCGGCCGAGAAGTAGTGGTCGCTCATGGCTGTCGGCCGCTCGGCGCTGCCCGCAGCTGCCGGGACTCGACGGCACGGGCGGCCAGCTCTGCGTCGGGCGGGTAGCCGACCTCCTCGAGCGTCAGCCCGGAGGGTCCGACGACACCGACCCGTGGATCACGGACCCCGGCGCGCAGGACGTCGGCCGGCCAGGTGACCGGTTGTCGACCCTCCCCCACGGCGACGAGCGCGCCGACGAGCGAGCGGACCATGTTGTGGCAGAACGCGTCGGCCACGACGCGCCCGGTCAGCACGTCGGCGTCGCGCGACCAGGCAAGCTCCCGCAGCGCCCGGATCGTGGTGGCTCCCTCACGCTTCCTGCAGTACGCCGCGAAGTCGTGCTCGCCGCACAGCAACCGCCCGGCTTCGTCCATGGCCGCCTCGTCGAGCCGGCGCGGCCAGGACAGGACGTGACGACGTACGAGGGGGTCAGCGGACGCGGCGTCGTCGCAGATGCGGTAGGCATAGCGCCGCCAGACCGCCGAGAACCTCGCGTCGAAGCCTGCGGGCGCGACCGATGCCTGGCGGACGCGCACGTCGTCGGGCAGCAGCCGCCCGAGTCGGCGGGCCAACGCGTCGGGGTCCGCCGCGACACCGGCCGGCAGGTCGACGTGCGCCACCTGGCCGCGTGCGTGCACTCCGGCGTCGGTCCGCCCGGCGACGGTGAGCCGAACGGCGGGGAGCCGCGTCACGGTGGCCAACGCAGCCTCGAGCGTCCCCTGCACGGTGCGCCGTCCCGGCTGGTCGGCCCACCCGGAGAAGTCCGTGCCGTCGTACGCGAGATCGAGGCGCAGCCGCACCGCGCTCTCGTCGACGGTCGGGGAGGTCACGGCGTCATTGTGCCGTGGTCAGCGGGTGTCCCGTGCCCTGACCTCGACGCAGCACTCGCCGGGTGCCGGCGCCAGGGTGGCCTCGACCGCGTCGGCGCCGAGACCTTCGAGGAAGCCGCCGAGGAACTCCAGGTTCAGGCCGCACACCAGGTCGGGCGCGCGTTCGGCGAGCGGGTGGAACGGGCAGTTGCGGAGCCGCAGACGCTCGGGCGTCGGCCGGTACGGCTCGTAACCGCGGTCGGCCAGCGCCTCCTCGGCACGCGCCATCGCGCGCTCGATCCCGAGGCGGCCGCGTGCGCCGGTGCGATCCACCTCCGCGCCGAGGGTTCGACCGGTCTCCGTCGCGACGCGTGACCGCGCCTGCTCCGGCGACTCGTCGGGCTGCTCGCTGACCACGGCGTCGACCAGCATGGTGGCCAGATCGGCCGGGCTCCGCGGAGGGACGCTCACCGTCACCGCGTGCTGCACGGGGACGTAGGCCTTCGGCGTCCGGCCGACGCGACGCGGGACCCGCTCGTCGGCTCTCGACTCGAGCAACCCCGCGTCGACCAGCTTCTCGAGGTGGAACGCAGCGAGCTTGCGGGAGATCCCGGCCTGCGCTGCCGCGTCCTCCCGGGTGACGGGCACTCCGGCCTGTCGGACCGCGGCGTACAACCGGGCGCGCACCGGATCCTCCAGCGTCGAGATCGCGCCGATGTCGGCGTGCGGCAACGGCTTCGTCCTGGCCACAGCGCTCTCCTCTCCGACCGACACGGGCCCCGACCTCGAGGTGGTCATCGTCCCACCGTGGTGGCCGAAATTCTGCCCATTGACTCCGCGTCCATCAATAAGACTAACGTTCATTAGCGAAATACAACAGCCCTGCCCAGGAGGAGACGTGAGCAGCGAACTGGTGTCGGACGCGATCGATGTCGATGCGCTCGACCTCGACGAGGCACCGACCGATCCGTCGTTCCGGACCGTGCGTCCCCACCTCGTCAGCCGTGCACCGGGAGTCGACCTGGACGCCGCGGAACGCGCTGCCCAGCAGTTCCTCGACGCCCTGGGGGTCCCGACGACCTCGGAGTCACTGCGCGGGACGCCGCGAAGGATGGCCAAGGCCTACGCCGAGCTGTTCGCGCCGAGACCGTTCGCGCTCACGACTTTTCCGAACGACGAGCAGTACGACGAGCTCGTGCTGGCGCGGAGCATCCCGCTCCGGTCCGTCTGCGAGCACCACCTGCTGCCGTTCGTCGGCGTCGCCCATGTCGGGTACCTGCCTGGCGAACGCATCCTCGGCCTGAGCAAGCTCGCCCGCGTGGTGGAGCACTTCGCCTGCCGCCCGCAGGTCCAGGAACGTCTCACCACCCAGGTGGCAGGCTGGCTGCAGGACCAGCTCAGCCCGAAGGGCGTGGGCGTCGTGATCGAGGCCGAGCACACCTGCATGTCGCTGCGCGGGGTGCAGGCCACGGGGTCGAGCACGGTCACCTCGTCTCTGCGAGGCTTGGTACGGACCGACCCGCGCTGTCGGCAGGAGTTCCTGGCGCTGACCGGAGTCATGCGATGAGCGCTCTCGCGCGCGTCGAGGAAGGAGTGTCGCGATGACAGCAAGCACACGGATCGTGGTGGTCGGAGGAGGTCTGGCCGGCGCCAAGGCGGTGGAGGCGCTGCGCGACGAAGGCTTCGACGGCAGCCTCACGCTGATCGGCGACGAGTCTCACCTGCCGTACGAGCGACCACCGCTGTCGAAGGGCTATCTCGCCGGCAACGACGACCGGGCGTCGATGGACGTCCACGACCAGGACTGGTACGCCGAGCACAAGGTCGACCTCGTGCTCGGGACAGCGGCCACCGCGGTCGACACGAGCGCCAAGGAAGTCGAGCTCGTCGACGGGCGCCGGATCGGCTACGACCAGCTCCTGCTCGCCACGGGATCACGCGCGCGCACGCTGCCGCTGCCCGGCGCGGGGGCTCACGGTGTGCTCACGCTGCGCCACGTCGAGGACTCCGACACGATCAGCGACGCGTTCGGTGCCGGTGGCCGGATGGCCGTGATCGGAGGCGGCTGGATCGGGATGGAGACGGCGGCCAACGCCCGCGACAAGGGCGTGGACGTCACGGTCATCGAGGCGGCGGACCTTCCGCTGTCGATGGTGTTGGGGCCGGAGCTCGCACAGGTCTTCCTCGACCTCCACCGCGAGCACGGCGTGGAGTTCCAGCTCGGTGCCGGCGTCGAGGAGATCACGGTGACCGACGGCCAGGCGACCGGCGTACGGCTTGCCGACGGCACCCACGTGCCGGCCGACACCGTGCTCGTCGGGATCGGAGCGCAACCCAACCTCGGGCTCGCGGAGAGCGCCGGGCTCGAGATCGGCTCGGGCGTGCTCGTCGACGCCTCCCTGCGCACGAGCGACCCCGACATCTGGGCGATCGGCGACATCGCCGAGGAGGACCATCCGTTCCTCGGTGGCCGCGTCCGGGTCGAGCACTGGGCCAACGCCCTGAACCAGCCGGCGGTCGCGGCGCGCGCGATGCTCGGTCAGGACGCGACGTACGACGAGCTGCCGTACTTCTTCACCGACCAGTACGACCTCGGCATGGAGTACGTCGGCCACGCGCCGCCGGGAAGCTACGCGCGAGTGGTCACGCGCGGCGACCTCGACGGGCGCGAGTTCATCGCGTTCTGGCTCGACGCCGACGACCGCGTGCTGGCGGGCATGAACGTCAACGTGTGGGACGTCGTCGACGACATCAAGGCGCTGATCCTGTCCAAGCAGCCCGTCGACGTGGACCGCCTCACCGACCCCGCCCAACCCATCCGCTAACCGGCCGCGAGCTCGCTGAGTCATCGGCTGGGCGGGGGGCCGCGCCGGAGACCCCATCCCGCCGGACTGGCCCGGCGTGGTGGTGGTGTCGACACCGACGTTGAGCGAGACCGCGTAGCCCTTCTCGACGCTGCCGGTGACGGTGGCGAGCTGGCTCGCTCCACCGTCGTCGCCGAAGACCCCGTCGCTGGAGAGCGAGACGTTGGCCAGGTTGCTCACCGACGCCTCGTAGCCCTCCTCCGCGTAGACGGTCTGGCAGATGTTCTTGGGCAACGCGACCTGCGAGGTGGCGATGACGTTCGCGACGTCGGTGATGCTGTCGCGGTCGGGATACACCTCGAAGTGGATGTGCGGCCAGCGCCCGTCGTAGCACGCGGGGAAGATGCTGGTGAACCTGACGACCCCGTCGGCATCCGCAACCTGCACGCCGCGCAGGAAGTTCTGGTCCTCGACCCCCTCGGAGTACATCGAGTAGCCGCCCTCGCGGGTGCAGTGCCACACGTACACCGCGACCCCTTCGAAGGGAGTGCCGTCGTCCGCGAGGTCAGCCAGGGTCAGCTCGAGGGTCATCGGCACGCCCTCGGCCGTCCCGGTCGAGTCGCCGAAGCTCGAGCGGATGTCGCTACGGACGATGCCGCTCTGCTCGAGCACGTCGGGACCGTTGGAGCCGTCGCCCGGATAGGGACCAGACGTCTCCTCCGGGATCTCGCCGTCCGACGTCGTGGACGCAGAGGACCCGCCCGACGACCCCGTCGACGCGCTCGACTCGCCGCCGCACGCCGCGACCGCCAGCCCGGCGGCACCGAGACCGAACATGCGCAGCGCATGGCGGCGGCTCAACAGCGTGCCGACGTCGAACGCCAGTCCCTGGTCGACGACCTCGTCTTCCGGTCGGGGCAGTGCACGCCCCTGGTACGTGGAGGTGCGGCCGTGCGGCTGGTCGTGGTGCATGGGTCCTCCGGAGTGGTCTCGACTGCGTGCCACTCACGGTAGGAAGCCGGGCTGTGCGCCGGGCCTGCTGCGCTGTCTGCCGGCTGTGAGTCCGCTGTGGACCTCGGTCAGCGCAGGGCGCGCTCGGCGGACAGCGCGTCCCGCATCGCCCGCGTGTGCGCCGGCGTCGAGCCGCAGCAGGAGCCGATGAGGTCGATGCCGAGCGCGTCGAGCGCGGCCGCGTGCGCGGCCATCTCGTCCGGCGGGGCGTCGTACTCGAAGTGGTCGCCGACCACGTGCGGCAGGCCGGCGTTGCTCTGCGCGACGAGCAACAGCCCGTCGGGTCGGGCATCAGCCAGGTCGGCCGCGATCGCAGCCATGTCGTCGGGGCCGCGTCCGCAGTTCGCGCCGACCGCGTCGGCTCCGGCCGCCGCGAGCTGGACGACGGCGTCGGCGGGACGGACGCCCATCATCGTGCGCAGGTTGGTGTCGAAGCTCATCGTCGCGATGACCGGCAGCTCGGGGACCACCGTCCGCGCCGCCGCCATGGCGGCCTCGACCTCGGCCAGGTCGCTCATGGTCTCGATCAGGACGACATCGATCCCGCCGGCCGCGAGGCCCTCGAGCTCCTCGACGAAGTACGCCGTCGCCTGGTCGGCGTCCATCGTGCCCAGCGGCGCCATCAGCTCGCCGGTCGGACCGAGGTCGCCGGCGACGAGGATCCCGTGCGCGTCCGCTACCGAGCGGGCGATGGTGGCTGCGGCCTCGTTGAGCTCGTGCACGCGGTCCTCGAGCCCGTGCATCTGCAGCCGTGGCCGGGTGCCGCCGAACGTGTTGGTCGTCAGGATGCGCGCGCCCGCTTCGGCGTACGCCTCGTGGACCTCGCGGATGGCGTCCGGGCGCTCGACGTTCCAGAGCTCACCGGCGCCGCCGCCCGCCAACCCGAGGTCCTGCAGCAGGGTGCCCATGCCGCCGTCGAGCAGCACGGGCGTTTGTCCGCCGAGCAGCTCCGCCAGCCGATTCGTCGCATGACCAGTCACCTGCCCGAGCCTACGCGTCACGTCCCACATCTCGGCGCACCGTCTCACGCCGAGTCGTCAGACGTCTGGTCGCCGGAGCGACCTCTTCTTCGGGCAGCTCAGATCGTGAGGAGGCGGGATGCAACGAGCTCGCCGGCATCGAAGCCGCGGACCTCGACGCGTTGTCCGGCCGAGGCCGGCGTCACGGCGAGCGTCATCGTCGCTCCGGCCACGTCAGCCGTGGTCGCCGGCCGCCCGTCGAGTGCCACGTCCACGCGGTCGATCCCGGCGACGGCGAGCTGAACGGTGAGCGTGCTGCCCGCGAGCGACGGCGTGACGTCGAGCTGACGCACCGGCATCGAGGCCAGGAGCGCCCCGGCGGCATCCAGCAGGTCGACGTTGCCGTTCATCACGTCGTCTCGGGTCAGCGGGTGGACGGCGTTCGGTTCGACTCCGAGGTCCTCGACCGGCGTACCCGACAGCGCTCCGACCCAGTCGACGCCGGCACCGGCGCGTGACACCCTGCGGAGGGCCAATCCGCGCGGGAGCTGTGGCTCGAGAGCGACCGTCTCGAGACGTGACCTTCGCGGGCGGTCCTGGCGACGACACGTGTCCTTCGCGACCTACGACTTCAACCGACGCAACTGGCTGCTGCTCAACACCACGACACATCGAGCCGAGGCGGTCGGCACGATCTCCTTCGACTCCGTGCTCATCTACCGAGGCAGCCCAGACCCCGACCATCTCGTCGGCTCGTCCGACCGGAGGGACCGCTTCTGGGTCTCGGCGGCGACGATGTGCTGACCGGTCGAGGGGGCGACGACCTGCTCCTCGGTGGTGCGGACGAGGACAAGGCGGTCGGAGGCACCGGTCGCGACACCTGCCGCGCCGAGTCACGGATCGGGTGCGAGCTCAGCTGACGGACCTGGTCTGCCGACCTGGGCGGGCGTATTTTGGCCGCCATGGCGGCCACGGCGGGGGTGACGGAGGGCGAGCTCTCCAACGGCATGCCGTACCTCCGGCTGGGTCAGGGGCCCCCATTGGTCGTGGCGCCCGGCCTGAGCTCCGAGAACGTCAACCCGACCGGGATGCAGCGCCGGATGACGCTTTCCTGGGCCGCGCCGTTTGCGCGGCACTTCACCGTCCACCTGGTCCAGCGCAGGCCTGGACTGGAGTCCGGGGCGACGATGTCGGACATCGCAGCGGACTACGCCGACGCGATCGAGGACGATATCGGTGGAGCGCCCGTCATGCTCCATGGCACCTCGACCGGGGGCTCGGTTGCTCTTCAGCTGGCAGTCGACCGGCCTGACCTGATCCGGCGGATGGTGCTGGCAGCTGCCGCGTGCCGGTTGTCACCGCGCGGACGCGAGCTGCAGGCCGAGGTGGCCCTGCTGACCGAGGCAGGCGACCACCGACGGGTTGCCGCCCTGCTCTTCGGCACCCTTGCACCGGGACCGGTGCGGCCCGTCGCGCGCGGGGTGGGCTGGCTGCTGGGCGGCAGCTTCGCGGTCGACGATCCGTCGGACATGTTGACGACGATCGCTGCCGAGGACGTCTTCGACGCCGAGCCGGAACTGAGCAAGGTGACCGCTCCGACCCTCGTCCTGGGCGGTGGAGCCGACACGTTCTACACCGCTGACCTGTTCACGCGGACGGCCGCTGGGATCCCCGGAGGACGAGCCGTCGTCCTGCCGGACAAGTCGCACGTGCACGTCGCGGGGTCCAAGGCGGTGGCCGCGATCGGCCTGGGCTTCCTGCTCGCTGGATGACCAGGACTCGAGGAGCTGAAGACATGCGTGCCGTTGCTTTCCACCGCTATGGGCCGCCCGACGTCCTGCGGTTGGAGGAGATCGAGCGACCGGCTCCGGAGCCGAACCAGGTGCTGGTTCGCGTGGTCGCGGCGACGGCGACCCGCACCGACTGCGGTCTGCGCGGCGCCGAGTACTTCGTCGGTCGCCTCTTCACCGGCCTGCTCCGCCCGAAGCGTCCGAGCATCGGCCTCGAGTTCGCCGGCGAGGTCGCGGAGGTCGGTGCCTCCGTGACCGAGTTCCAGAAGGGCCAGCGAGTCTTCGGCATCTGTTCCGGCGGGAACGCGGAGTACGTCTGCGTGGCGGATTCGGAGCCGATCGCGGTGGTCCCGGAACGGATGAGCTTCGTGGAGGCGGCAGGGGTCGCCGACGGCGCGCTCAGCGCGTTCTCACTGCTGCGAAGCGCCGGCGCCGAGTCGGGCCAGCAGGTCGCTGTGTACGGCGCCTCGGGCTCGATCGGTGTCGGCTGCGTGCAGGTGGCCAAACACCTGGGTGCCCACGTGACCGCCGTCTGCAACACCAAGAACCTCGAGCTGATGAGGGCCCTGGGTGCCGACGAGGTCGTCGACTACACCGAGGAGGACTTCACGACGCGCGGACCGGCGTACGACGTGATCCTCGACGCGGCCGGCAAGCACACGTTCCTCGGCTGCCGGGCCGCGTTGAAGCCCGACGGGGTCTACGTCACGACCGACCCGGGATTCCTGTGGCGCGACGTCGTCACGACGATGTTCACGCGACGAGGAAAGCTCGGGATCGTCCGCTACACGAAGCCGGACCTGCAGAGCCTCACCCGGCTCATCGACGCAGGTGAGTACCGCGCGGTGATCGACCGGGTCTATCCGATCGAGGACGTCGTCGAGGCGCACCGGTACGTCGAGACGCACCAGAAGACCGGCAACGTGGTGCTCACGGTCAGCTGACGGCAGACGTCAGCGCCGGGAAGGGTCAGCCCGAGTGGCGGCTGAGGTTGGTGCGCATCTCCATGAGCCGACGGTCCAGGTGGCGAGCCTCGGTCCAGTTCCTGCGGACGTTGGCGACCAGCCGGGTGACCTTCGAGGTGCCGGTGGAGGCTGCGGTGATGTACGACATGGCGGTTCCTTCGATACCAGCGAGTCCGTCTCGCCATGGCTCTATTATTGCATATCGAAGTAATCGAATCCGCACTGTTCTAGTCCGAAGAAGCGTGACGCGCGTCTCTCTTGTGGACAGGCCTGCAGGCGGACGCCGCCGAGGAGAGCTGAGACTCCCCGGCGGCGTGCCTGCCCTCAGTGCCAGTTGCTGATCTGTACGTCGTGCGGCGCGGGCTCGCCCTTGCCGGTCTCGACCAGCTGCTTGAGGCTCATCAGGAAGGTCGCCCACTTGGTGCTGCAGTGGGACATGAACGCGACCGGCTCCCTCCACCCCTCGTGCCGGAACATGACGATCGTGAACCCGTCCTCTTGGGTCAGCTCGAACTCGACTGTCGTGCCGATCCACTCCTCGGGGCCGTCGGCGACCTCCCAACGCACGAGCTTGGCCGGCTCCAGGTCGCGGACCAGCATGTCGAAGCCGCCCGGCACGAAGCGGAAGCGGAGGACTCCCCCGACCTGACTGTCGCCGGTCGTGTCCTCCGTCCACCAGCCGGCCAGCCCGTCGACCGTGGTCAACGCGGCGTAGACGTCGTCGGGAGACGCCGTCACACCGATCCTGTGCAAGATGTCCACCATGGTGATACCTCTTTCTCGTGAGTGCGCCGATTTCGGGCGCGGTTCATCAGCGTCGCCACGGACGTGGCGGCGTTCGTTCGTGTGGTGAGGGGTCAGCCCTCCTGGCTGCGCTGGATGGCCTCGGCGATCCGCTTGATCCGGTGCAGTCGGGCGTCCCAGGCGGCGCCGACCGACGACAGCTGCGCCACTGCGCGGGCGAGCTGGGCCTCGTCGACGTCGTACAGGCGCTCGCGTCCGGACGGCGTGACGTGGACCAGCCCCACCCGGTCGAGCACGCCGAGGTGCTTGGCGACGGCCTGGCGGGTCACCGGCAGCCGCTCGCTCAGCGTGGTCGCCGTCCCGCCGCCTTCGGTCAGCAGCAGGTCGAGCATCCGACGCCGGGTCGGATCGCCCACCGCCGACCAGAGCGCGTCGTCGATGGCGGCGCTCATGGTGCCGACACCAGCCGATCGACGTACGTGACGAGACGCGGCAGGAAGTAGTCCCATCCGGTGACGTGCTCGCGGTACTGCTCCTCGAGGACCGCCGCCTCCCAGCCCTTCTCCCTGAAGCCGGCCTCCTTGAAGCGCAGCAGCGTGCCGGCACCCGACGGGACCAGGTCGAACGTCACCAGCAAGGAGTTGGCGGACGTCGCGGCGTCTCCCTCGTCGTAGACCCAGCGGAAGGAGAACCGTCGGGGCGGGTCCGCCTCCACCACCGTGAGGGGGACGACGTTGGCCTCCGGCGTCGAGCGATCTCCGAACGAGATGACCCCGGTGGCACCCGGGACCGGCTCGAGCTGGGCCTCGTCCGGCCACCACTCCTCCAGGTGCTCCGGCGTGCTGATGACCTCGTAGACCACCTCGGGCGAAGCCTGGACGTGGATCTCCCGCTCGATGCTGCCGAACTCCATCGTGTGCCCCTCTGTCTCTCGCAACCTTTGGTTGCATACAACAGTAGAGCATGGCGCAGCGCATACGCAACCATTGGTTGCGACGACTCTGTGTCGTGGGAAGAGACTGCGATGACAGGATGGCGGGAGGATGCGGTGGAGGTGCCGAAGTGACTGGAGACGATCGAGCTGCCGACCGGGCGCGGCCCGACCGTGTCCCCAGGCTCGCGAAGCGGACGTCGATGACCTCTCCCCACGGTCCAGGTATGCGGTCGCGATGGATCTTCGCGCCGCAGGCGGACGGCTGGAGCGAGTTCGCGCTCTCCGAGTGGGAGCTCCGGGAGGCGGGCTGGTCTGACCTCCACCCGCACTCGGAGACCAACCTGGTCGTCGAGGGCGAGCTCCACGTCGAGAGCGGCGGTGAGACCGTTGTCGCCTCGGCGGGCGACACCGTCACCGTGCCGGCCGGTCAGGTCGGCCGCTACTGGGCTCCGACATACGCCCGGATGTACGCGATCTACGGGCCGAATCCCGAAGGGGCCGCAACCGAGGTCGGCGAGTACTGGTCGCTGGCAGAGGCTTCAGGAACGACGAAGCCCGCCGACCCCTGAGGGTCGACGGGCTTCGATGTACGACGTCGGAGCTGCTACTTCGACTCGTCCTCGGCGGACTCGTCGGTGGTCTCCTCGTCAGCCGGCTCGTCAGCGGAAGCTGCCTCGTCGCTCGGCTCCTCGGAGGTCTCGGCCTCGTCCGTCGCCTCGGCCTCGGGCTCCTGCTCGGCGACAGCCTCCTGCGCCTCGACCTGCTCGGTCTCGGCAGCCGTCGACTCGTCCGTGGACTCGTCGCTCGCCTCGGAGGTCTCGTCCGTGGTCTCCTCGACCGCGGGCTCGGCCGGAGCGGCCTTCTTCGCCGGCTTGTCCGACTGCTTGGTGGAGCGCACCTTGGCGGTGAACTCCTCCTCGACCAGCTCGATCACGGCCATCGGGGCGTTGTCGCCCTTGCGGGGGCCGAGCTTGGTGATGCGGGTGTAGCCGCCGGGACGGTCCTCGTAGCGCGGGCCGATCTCGGTGAACAGCACGTGCACGACGGTCTTGTCGCGGATCACCGACATGACCTGGCGGCGGTTGTGGAGGTCGCCGCGCTTGGCCTTGGTGATCAGCTTCTCGGCGTACGGCCGCAGCACGCGGGCCTTGGCCTCGGTCGTGGTGATCTTGCCGTGCTCGAACAGGCTCGTCGCGAGGTTGGCCAGGATCGCCTTCTGGTGCGCGGGCGACCCGCCGAGACGCGGGCCCTTCTTGGGGGTAGGCATGATGTCTACTCTCTTCTCCTCCAGGCCGTGTCAGGTACCTGGTAGTGTGACGCTTCGGTTCGTCACGGGTGGCTTGCTCGGCGGACCGCTGAGACTTCGTCCGCGCAAGACTCGCTAGCGACGGCGCTAGAGCGTCGGAGCGCGCTCGAACGCTCAGTACTGCTCGTCCTCGGTGAAGCTCGTGTCGTCATCGTCGTCGTAGGAGTCGATGACCGAGCTCGGGTCGAAGCCGGGCGCGCTGTCCTTGAGCGACAGCCCCATCTCGGCGAGCTTGGCCTTGACCTCGTCGATCGACTTCGAACCGAAGTTGCGGATGTCGAGCAGGTCCTGCTCCGAGCGGGAGAGCAGCTCACCCACGGTGTGGATGCCCTCGCGCTTGAGGCAGTTGTAGGACCGGACGGTGAGGTTGAGGTCCTCGACCGGCAGGGCCAGGTCGGCGGCGAGCTGCTCGTCGACCGGCGACGGGCCGATGTCGATGCCCTCGGCCTCGACGTTGAGCTCACGGGCCAGGCCGAACAGCTCGACCAGCGTCTTGCCCGCCGAGGCGAGCGCGTCGCGCGGCTTCATCGACGGCTTGGTCTCGACGTCGATGATGAGCCGGTCGAAGTCGGTGCGCTGCTCGACACGGGTCGCCTCGACCTTGTAGGTGACCTTGAGGACGGGCGAGTAGATCGAGTCGACCGGCATCCGGCCGATCTCGGCGTCGCCGGCCTTGTTCTGGACGGCCGAGACGTAGCCGCGGCCACGCTCGACGACGAGCTCCATGTCG
The DNA here is from genome assembly GCA_963737725.1 of uncultured Actinomycetota bacterium. Taxonomy (GTDB): domain Bacteria; phylum Actinomycetota; class Actinomycetes; order Propionibacteriales; family Nocardioidaceae; genus JANLYC01. The sequence continues at coordinate 858,803 of CAVTTO010000007.1, read as the reverse complement.
AGCTTGCCCTTGTCGTTGAGGTTGGCGAGCACGAGCTCGGGGTTGTGCACCTCGACACCGGCCGGGGGCGCGATGTCGGCAGCGGTGACCTCGCCCGGGCCCTGCTTGCGCAGGTACATCGTGACGGGCTCGTCGTGCTCGGAGGAGACGACGAGCTGCTTGAGGTTCAAGATGACCTCCGTGACGTCCTCACGGACGCCGGCGATCGTCGAGAACTCGTGCAGGACGCCGTCGACGCGGATCGACGTGACGGCCGCGCCCGGGATGGACGACAGCAGCGTACGACGGAGGGAGTTGCCGAGGGTGTAGCCGAAGCCCGGCTCGAGGGGCTCGATCGAGAACCGCGAGCGGTGGTCGTCGACGACATCCTCGGACAGGGACGGGCGCTGGGCGATGAGCACTGGTGTTCTTCCTTCCTACGCCACCCGCTATATGACGGCGCAGATTGTCGGTGTTCCTGCGACCCAGCCATTGACGGGGGTCCGGGGGCGAAGCCCCGTGCAGCCTGACGGCGAAGCCGTAGTCACTTCTTGGAGTAGTACTCGACGATGAGCTGCTCCTGGACGGGCACGTCGATCTGCTGACGCACCGGGAGCTGGTGCACGAGCACCCGCATCTTCGAGGTGATGACCTCGAGCCAGGCCGGCACGAGCCGCTCGCCGTGGGTCTCACGGGCGACGATGAACGGCGTCATCTCGACCGACTTGGAGCGGACGTCGATGACGTCGTGCGCCGAGACCTGGTACGACGGGATGTCGACCTTGCGACCGTTGACCTGGAAGTGGCCGTGGACGACCAGCTGGCGGGCGTGGCGACGCGTGCGGGCGAAGCCGGCGCGGTAGACCACGTTGTCGAGCCGGGACTCGAGCATCTGCAGCAGGTTGTCACCGGTCTTGCCGGGACGACGGCTGGCTTCCTTGTAGTAGTTGCGGAACTGCTTCTCGAGGACGCCGTAGGTGTACCGAGCCTTCTGCTTCTCCATCAGCTGGTTGCGGTACTCCGACTCCTTGACCCGGCCGCGACCGTGCTGGCCGGGCGGGTAGGGGCGGCGCTCGTAGGCAGCGTCTCCACCGATGAGGTCGACCCCCAGGCGGCGGGACTTCTTCGTCATGGGTCCGGTGTAACGGGCCATGGTGGATCAGTCTCCTTCTCTAGCTCGGGGGGTCAGACGCGCGGCCGCTTGGGCGGGCGGCAGCCGTTGTGGGGGCTCGGCGTGACGTCCTGGATGGTGCCGACCTCGAGGCCGATCGCACCCAGCGAACGGATCGCCGTCTCGCGACCGGAGCCGGGGCCCTTGACGAAGACGTCGATCTTCTTCATGCCGTGCTCCATCGCCCGACGCCCGGCGGCCTCGGCGGCCATCTGAGCGGCGAAGGGGGTGGACTTGCGCGAGCCCTTGAAGCCGACGGTGCCGGCAGAGGCCCAGGAGATCACCGCGCCAGACGGGTCGGTGATCGTGATGATCGTGTTGTTGAACGTGCTCTTGATGTGGGCGTGGCCCGCACCGACGTTCTTCTTCTCCTTGCGGCGCACCTTCTTGGCGCCGGCTTGACGGCCCTTGGGAGGCATCAGTCAGAACTCCTGAGTTCGAGGTAGCTGGTGAGTCGTGGGAGGCAGTGACCTGGGCAGAGCGCCCGGTGCGTCACTTACCTGCCTTCTTCTTGCCGGCGACAGTGCGCTTGGGTCCCTTGCGCGTACGCGCGTTGGTCTTGGTGCGCTGACCACGGACGGGAAGGCCCTGGCGGTGCCGACGTCCCTGGTAGCTCCCGATCTCGACCTTGCGGCGGATGTCAGCGGTCACTTCGCGACGGAGGTCACCCTCGACCTGGAAGTTGGCTTCGATGTAGTCACGAAGCTTGACCAGCTCCTCGTCACCCAGCTGGTGGACGCGCATGTCGGGGCTGACCCCGGTGGCGTCCAGCGCGGCGTGAGCGCGAGTCTTGCCGATTCCGAAAATGTACGTAAGTGCCACCTCGATGCGCTTGTCGCGCGGGAGGTCGACACCGATGAGGCGTGCCATCAGGCGGTGAACCTTTCGTTTCGTCGAAGGTGTCGTGCGCGCCGCATCCCTGCCCGCCTCTCCCTCGGTTCCCTCTCGGGTGACCGACGAACTGGCAGGGCCCCGGCCTTCGATCCGGGGGCAACATCGACGGGTGTTCCGGTCCTGAACTGGTCCGGTGTGCCGGCGACGAGCGGTCGCGCTGCTGGTTGCTGTTCTGTTGTGGTGCTCGGTGCGGGTTCGGCGACTAGCCCTGGCGCTGCTTGTGGCGCGGGTTCTCGCAGATCACCATGATCCGGCCGTTGCGGCGGATCACCTTGCACTTGTCACAGATCTTCTTGACGCTCGGATTGACCTTCATCGAGCTCTCCGTTGGGGCACGACGCGGGGCGACGTACGAGATGGACGGCTGATAGTGGTGCGTTGACGTGCTGGTGGTGCGGGACTGCTACTTGTACCGGTAGACGATCCGGCCTCGTGTGAGGTCGTACGGCGACAGCTCCACGACAACGCGGTCCTCGGGGAGGATCCGGATGTAGTGCTGGCGCATCTTGCCGCTGATGTGGGCGAGAACCTTGTGCCCGTTGTTGAGCTCCACCCGAAACATGGCGTTCGGCAGAGCCTCCACGACGGTGCCCTCGATCTCGATGACCCCTTCCTTCTTCGGCATGTCCTCCGCAATCTGTAGCAGTGTGTGATTCACTCAGGTCGTACTCGGGGTGTGGGTGACTTCTCGGCCGCAGTCCGTCGTGGCGCCCTCCCCGGAACGGGGCAGCCGCGGGCGCACGCCAACAGACCCACTTCTGGGCCGACCCCCAAGTTTACGGGGAAGACCCCCGTTTTCGGAAATCCGCGGCCGCGCGACCCCCGCGACCGGGCGTGTCAGGGCAAAAGGCCAGGTCAGCCCAGGTAGCCCTCGACCGTGCCGGCGTCACGAACCTTCGCCTCGTCGGGGCTGCCGCCGAACTCGCGGCGGGCGTCCCGCTGGCGGAGCAGGTCCCAGCACTGGTCGAGCTCGCGCTCGATCGCCTGCAGCCGGGCGTGCTCGTCGTCAGCCTCGATCTCGTGCCGGGACAGCGCTCGCCGCAGGTCCCGCTCCTCCTCGACCAGGTCGGTGATGTGCTGCCTGATCGTCTTGTCGTCACCCATGACCTGAGCCTACGCTCTCCCGCCGCCGCGGATTGCGGGAAAGGTTCGGTCGACACGCCGTACGACGGCTGACGTTTCCCGCAATTCACGGCGAGGTCTACGCCGCGCAGGGCACGCCGAGCTCGGCGAGCTTGGCCTTGCCGCCGTCGAGCGCGGTGAGGATCAGCGCACCGTCCGGCGTCAGGGTGAACGAGTGCTCGAAGTGGGCGGACCAGCTGCCGTCGGCGGTGACCACGGTCCACTCGTCCTCGAGGGTGCGGGTCTCGATCGTGCCGAGCGTGATCATCGGCTCCACGGCGAGCGCGAGGCCCCGGACCAGCTTCGGACCCTTGCCCGGCCGCCCGTAGTTGGGGACGCTCGGCGGCATGTGCATGGCCGAGCCGATGCCGTGTCCGACGTAGTCCTCGACGACGCCGTAGTCGCCCTGGCTGCGGACATAGGACTCGACCGCGTGCGAGATGTCGGTGACCCGTCCCCCGAGCTTGGCAGCCGCGAACCCACGCCACATGCCTTCCTCGCACACCCGCATCAGCTCGACGAGCTCAGGCCCGACGTCACCGACGGGCACCGTGATCGCGGCGTCGCCGTGCCAGCCCTCGACGATGGCTCCGCAGTCGAGCGACACCACGTCGCCCTCCCGGAGGACCCGGTCGCCGGGGATCCCGTGCACGACCTCGTCGTTGACCGAGGCGCAGATCGTCGCGGGGAAGCCGTGGTAGTTCAGGAAGTTCGGCGTCGCACCGCGCGAACGGATGTGCTCCTCGGCCAGGGTGTCGAGCTCCTTGGTCGTGACCCCGGGAGCGACGGCCTCGCGCATGAGCTCGAGCGCCTCGCCGACGACGAGACCGGCCTCCCGCATGAGAGCGATCTGTTCGGGAGTCTTGATCTCGACCCCGCGTTCGCGGAACATCAGGCGTCGGCGCGGGCGTCGACGGCCGCCTCGAGCGCGGCGATGGCCCGCTCGGTGATCTCGTCGACCGCACCCTGGGCGGTGATGGAGCGCAGCAGCCCGGCGTTCTCGTAGAACCCGACCAGGGGTTCGGTCTGCTCGGTGTAGACCTCGAGCCGGCGGCGGATCGTCTCGGGCTGGTCGTCGTCGCGCTGGAAGAGCTCACCGCCGTCGATGTCGCAGACGCCTTCCTTCTCCGGCGGGTCGAACTCGAGGTGCCAGACGTGGCCACACTGACGGCAGGTACGACGTCCGGACAGCCGGCGTACGACCTCGTCGTCGTCGACCTGCAGCTCGAGCACGACGTCGAGCGGCGTGCCCAGGTCGTCGAGCATGTCGCGCAGCGCCTCGGCCTGCGCCAGCGTGCGGGGGAAGCCGTCGAGCAGGAAGCCGCTGGCCGTGTCGTCCTGGCTGAGCCGGTCGCGCACGATCCCGATCGTCACCTCGTCGGGGACGAGGTCGCCGGCGTCCATGTAGCGCTTGGCCTCGCGGCCGAGCTCGGTCTTGGCAGCGATGTTGGCTCGGAAGATGTCACCGGTCGAGATGGCCGGCACGCTGAAGTGCTTGGCGACGAACTTCGCCTGCGTTCCCTTTCCGGCTCCCGGTGCTCCCACCAACACCAGGCGCATCAGCGAAGGAATCCTTCGTAGTGTCGCTGCTGGAGCTGGCTCTCGATCTGTTTCACCGTGTCGAGGCCGACACCGACCATGATCAGCAGGGACGTGCCGCCGAACGGGAAGTTCTGGTTGGCGTTGACCACCACGAAGGCGATCAGCGGCACGATCGCGACCAGGCCCAGGTAGATCGAGCCGGGGAACGTGATCCGGGACAGGACGTACGCGAGGTAGTCCTCGGTCGGCTTGCCGGCCCGGATGCCGGGCACGAAGCCGCCGTACTTCTTCATGTTGTCCGCGACTTCCTGCGGGTTGAACGTGATCGCCACGTAGAAGTACGTGAAGAAGATGATCATCAGGAAGTACGTGATCATGTAGTACGGGTGGTCACCGCGGACGAAGTGCCCCTGCACCCAGGTCGACCAGCTCGACGTCTGGGTTGAACTGCGAGGCCAGCGCCGGCAGGTAGAGCAGGCTGCTGGCGAAGATGACGGGGATGACGCCGGCCTGGTTGACCTTCAGCGGGATGTACGTCGAGCTGCCACCGAACATGCGTGCGCCCGACCATCCGGCGGGCGTACTGCACCGGGATCCGGCGCTGCGCCTGCTCGATGAAGATCACGGCCGCGATGACGACGAGGCCGATCGCCGATGACGATGGCGAACACGTCCCAGCCGTGCTCCTTCTTGATCCCCCACATGGCGGCCGGGAACGCCGAGATGATCGACGTGAAGATCAGGATCGACATGCCGTTGCCGATGCCGCGGTCGGTGATGAGCTCGCCGAACCACATGATCATGGCGGTTCCGGCGGTCATCGTGATGACCATGATCAGACTGGTCGTCAGGTTGTCGTTGACCAGCAGCGAACCTTGCGCACTGGTGCCCTGGAAGATCTGCCCGTTGCGTGCCAGGGCCACGATGCCGGTCGACTGCAGGATCGCGAGACCCAGCGTCAGGTAGCGGGTGTACTGGGTGATCTTGGCGGTGCCGGCCTGACCCTCCTTCTTGAGGGTCTCCAGGCGAGGGATCACGACCGTCAGCAGCTGCAGGATGATGCTGGCGGTGATGTAGGGCATGATCCCCAGCGCGAAGATGCTCAGCTTGAGCAGTGCGCCACCGGAGAACAGGTTGATCAACCCGTAGATGCCGGAGTTGTCGATGCCGTCGAGACCGTCCTGGACCTTGACGTAGTCGACGCCGGGGCACGGGATGGACGAGCCCAGCCGGAACAGCACCACGATGAACAGCACGAACAGCAGCTTGCGCCGCAGGTCCGGTGTCCGGAACGCGTTGACGAAGGCGCTTAGCACCAAGTCCTCCTGCAATCCCCCGCAGCGGGAGACTCATCGTGGTCGTATGCCCCCGGACTCTAACAGTCCGGGAACGCCCCGGATCTCGCTGACTCAGAGCTCGGTTGTGGTCCCGCCGGCGGCCGCGATCTTCTCCTTGGCGGAGGCCGAGAACGCGTGCGCGCTGACCTGCACGGCCACGGAGATGTCCCCGCCGCCGAGCACCTTCACCGGCGCGTTGTCACGCACGGCGCCCTTCTGGACGAGCGTAGCCGGAGTGACCTCGCCGCCTTCCGGGAACAGGTCGTTCAGCCGGTCCAGGTTGACGACCTGGTACTCCGATGCGGAACGGGTTCTTGAAGCCCTTGAGCTTCGGCAGCCGCATGTGCATCGGCAGGTTGCCGCTCTCGAACCATTCCGGGACCTGGCGGCGTGCCTTGGTGCCCTTGGTACCGCGACCGGCGGTCTTGCCCTTGCTGCCCTCACCGCGACCCACACGGGTCTTCGCGGTCTTGGCGCCCGGAGCAGGACGCAGGTGGTGAAGTTTGAGTGTCATGTCAGTCGACCTCCTCGACATCGATCAGGTGCGGCACCGTGGCCAGCATCCCGCGGATCTCGGGACGGTCTTCCTTGACGACGACGTCGCCGATGCGCTTCAGCCCGAGGCGTCCGCAGCGTCTCGCGCTGGTTCTTCTTGCGGCCGATGCCCGACTTGACCTGGCGTACCTTGATCCGACCCATCACTCGCTCACTTCCGCGCGAGCCTTGAGCAGTGCGGCCGGGGCCACCTGCTCGACGGTCAGACCACGCTGGGCGGCGATGTCCTCGGGTGTCTTGAGCATCTTGAGCGCCGCCACCGTGGCACCCACGATGTTGAGCGCGTTCGACGAGCCGAGCGACTTGCTCAGCACGTCGTGGATGCCCGCGCACTCCAGGACGGCGCGCACCGGACCACCGGCGATCACACCGGTACCGGGAGCGGCCGGGCGCAGCATGACCACGCCGGCGGCCTTCTCACCCTGGACCGGGTGCGGGATGGTGCCCTGGCTACGCGGCACCTTGAACATCGACTTCTTGGCCTCTTCGACGCCCTTGGCGATCGCGGCCGGGAACTCCTTGGCCTTGCCGTAGCCCACACCGACGTTGCCGTCGCCGTCACCGACGACGACCAGGGCGGTGAAGCTGAAGCGACGACCACCCTTCACGACCTTGGCGACACGGTTGGTCGCCACGACGCGCTCGATGTAGGCGGTCTTCTCCGCAGCCGAGCCACGACGATCGTCGCGACCTCGACGGTCGGAACCGGCACCGCCACTGCGGCGCTGGGGTCCGCTCATTCGAACTACCTTCTCTCTCTGACGTCTAGCTGTCGTGTCGTTGGTGCGGCCTAGAAGGCCAGGCCGCCCTCGCGGGCGCCCTCGGCCAGGGCCGCGACGCGGCCGTGGAACTTGTTGCCGGCCCGGTCGAAGACGACCGACTCGACACCGGCGGCCTTGGCGCGCTCGGCGACGAGCTCGCCGACCTTCTTCGCCTTGGCCGTCTTGTCGCCGTCCAGACGCGCGGAGGTCGGCCTCCATGGTGCTGGCCGACGCGACGGTCTTGCCCTCCAGGTCGTCGACGAGCTGGACGAACAGGTGCCGGCTGGACCGGGTCACGACCAGGCGCGGACGAGCTCGGCGGAACCGTTGATCTTCTTGCGACCACGGACCTGGCGACGCTGACGCGATGCCGTCTTGGCCGCGGTGTGCTTGCGAGCCTTGAGTGCGATTGCCATCACTTACCAGCCTTTCCGACCTTGCGGCGGATCTGCTCGCCGGCGTAGCGGATGCCCTTGCCCTTGTACGGCTCGGGCTTGCGGAGCTTGCGGATCTTCGCCGCGACCTCACCGACGACCTGCTTGTCGATGCCCTGGACCGCGAACTTGGTCGGGCTCTCGACGGCGAAGGCGACACCCTCGGGGGCGTCGACCGTGATCGAGTGGCTGTAGCCGAGCGCGAACTCGAGCTGCGTCGGGCCCTTGGACACGACGCGGTAGCCGACGCCGACGATCTCGAGCTTCTTCTCGTAGCCGTCCGTGACACCGGTGACCATGTTGGCGATCAGCGACCGCGACAGGCCGTGGAGCGAACGGCTCTCACGCTCGTCGTTGGGGCGCTTGACCTCGATCGAACCGTCGTCGGACTTGACGACCGTGATGGGCTCACGGACCGTGTGCGACAGCGTGCCCTTCGGGCCCTTGACCGTGACGGTCTGACCCTCGAGCGCGACATCCACCCCGGACGGAACCGGGACGGGAAGCTTGCCGATACGCGACATGACGTTCTCCTCCTCAGATTCCGGGGTTACCAGACGTAGGCGAGGACTTCCCCACCCACGCCCTTCTGCTTGGCCTGGCGGTCGGTCAGCAGGCCGGTCGACGTCGAGATGATCGCGACGCCGAGGCCGCCGAGCACCTTCGGGAGGCCGGTCGACTTGGCGTACACGCGCAGACCGGGCTTGCTGATCCGGCGGACACCGGCGATCGAGCGCTCACGGTTGGGGCCGTACTTCAGGTCGATCACGAGCTGCTTGCCGACGACGCCGCCGTCAGCGGGGTCGTCGACCTTCCAGGAGCCGATGTAGCCCTCCTGCTGGAGGATCTCGGCGACGCCGGACTTCAGCTTGCTGTAGGGCATGCTGACGGAGTCGTGGTACGCCTGGTTGGCGTTGCGCAGACGCGTGAGCATGTCTGCGATCGGGTCTGTCATCGTCATGGCCGGGGGCCTCTTTCTCGCTGTGGTTTCGGTCTCCCGACCTTCAGCGTGTCTCTCGTGTTCTTCGACGGTCTGGTCCGGTAGTGGGCCTCAACCATGAAATCGGGGTCTGGGGCGGAGCCCCAGAATGGATGCCGCGCGAAGCGTCGACCAGTTACCAGCTGGACTTGGTGACGCCCGGCAGCTCACCGCGGTGGGCCATCTCGCGCAGGCACACCCGGCACAGGCCGAACTTGCGGTAGACCGACTTGGGCCGGCCGCAGCGCTGGCAGCGGGTGTAGCCGCGCACCTTGAACTTCGGCTTGCGCGCGGCCTTGACGACCAGTGATGTCTTCGCCATCGGATCCTCAGTTCTCCTTGAAGGGGAAGCCGAGGTGCTTGAGAAGCGCCCGACCTTCCTCGTCGTTGGTCGCGGTCGTCACGACCGTGATGTCCATGCCGCGTTGGCGGTCGACGTTGTCCTGGTTGATCTCGTGGAACATGACCTGCTCCACCAGACCGAACGTGTAGTTGCCCTTGCCGTCGAACTGCTTCGGCGACAGACCGCGGAAGTCGCGGATCCGGGGCAGCGCCAGGCTCAGCAGCCGGTCGAGGAACTCCCACATCCGGTCGCCGCGCAGCGTCACGTGAGCGCCGATCGGCATACCCTCGCGCAGCTTGAACTGGGCGATCGACTTGCGTGCCCGGGTCACCTGCGGCTTCTGGCCGGTGATGGTGGTGAGGTCGCGGACCGCACCCTCGATCAGCTTGGAGTCGCGAGCCGCCTCGCCGACACCCATGTTGACCACGATCTTGGTCAGGCCGGGCACCTGCATGACGTTCGCGTGACCGAACTCGTCCTTCAGCGCCGGCAGGATCTCGCTGCGGTAGCGGGACTTGAGTCGCGGGATCTCCCGCGTCTCGGCGGTGGTGGTGCTCATCTCAGATCTCCTCGCCATTCTTGGTGGCGACTCGCACGCTGCGGTGCTTGGTGTACGTCGTTCCGTCGCTGCGGGTCTTCTCCGCCTCGACGCGCTTGGCGCCGATCCGGGTGGTGACCTTCTTGCCGCCGACCTCGGTCAGCAGCATCACGTTGGAGGCGTGGATCGCGGCCTCCTGGGTGATGATGCCGCCGGTCGTGCCGGCGCGGCCGCCCTGGTTGACCAGGCGGGTGTGCCGCTTGACGCGGTTGACACCCTCGACGATCACGCGGTTGCGCTCGGCCTCGACGGCGATGACCTTGCCCTCGGCGCCCTTGTCCTTGCCCGCGATGACCCGGACGACGTCGCCCTTCTTGATGGTCAGGTTGCGTCCCTTGTGTGCCATGCTCACAACACCTCCGGAGCCAGCGAGATGATCTTCATGAACTTCTTGTCGCGCAGCTCGCGACCCACCGGGCCGAAGATGCGGGTTCCGCGCGGCTCGCCGTCCTGACGGAGAAGCACCGCGGCGTTCTCGTCGAAACGGATGTAGGAGCCGTCCGGGCGGCGGCGCTCCTTGACAGTGCGCACGACGACGGCCTTGACGACCTCGCCCTTCTTGACGCCACCGCCGGGGATCGCGTCCTTGACGGTGGCGACGATGACGTCGCCGATGCCGGCGTAGCGCCGACCGGAGCCGCCGAGCACCCGGATGCACAAGATCTGCTTGGCTCCGGTGTTGTCGGCGACCTTCAGTCGCGACTCCTGCTGGATCATCTCTTACTCCTATGTCGCATCGGTTCTCAGCGGACTGAGCCTGATGGAACTGGTTACTTGGCCTTCTCGAGGACTTCGACGACACGCCACCGCTTGGTCGCGGACAGCGGACGGGTCTCCATGATCAGGACCCGGTCGCCGATGCCGCACTGGTTGGTCTCGTCGTGCGCCTTCAGCTTGCTCGTGCGACGCAGCACCTTGCCGTAGAGGGCGTGCTTCACGCGGTCCTCGACGGACACGACCACGGTCTTGTCCATCTTGTCGCTGAGCACCAGGCCCTGGCGGACCTTGCGGCGGTTGCGCTCGCTCGTCGGGGTGGTCACGTCGCTCATGCGGCACCTTCGTCGTTGCTGGTCGTGTTGCTGGTCGTCTCGTCGTCGTCTCGTCGGTCTCGTCGTCGGAGCGGGTGATGCCCAGCTCGCGCTCGCGCATGATCGTGTAGATCCGGGCGATGTCGTGCTTCACGTGGCGCAGGCGCCCGTGCGACTCGAGCTGACCGGTGGCGGCCTGGAAGCGCAGGTTGAACAGCTCTTCCTTGAACTCGCGGAGCTTCTCCTCCAACGAGTCGGCGTCGAGGTGACGCAGCTCGGCTGCGGCTGTGGTCGCCATCAGAACTCACCGTCTCCGGCTCACGAACTTCGTCTTCATCGGAAGCTTGTGCTGCGCGCGGCGCATGGCCTCGCGAGCGATGTCCTCGGTGACACCCGAGAGCTCGAACATCACGCGGCCCGGCTTCACGTTGGCGATCCACCACTCCGGCGAACCCTTGCCGGAACCCATGCGGGTCTCGGCCGGCTTCTTGGTCAGCGGGCGGTCCGGGTAGATGTTGATCCACACCTTTCCACCACGCTTGATGTGACGGGTCATCGCGATACGCGCGGACTCGATCTGGCGGTTGGTGACGTAGTGGCCCTCGATCGCCTGGATGCCGAAGTCGCCGAAAGCCAGCTTGGTGCCACCCTTGGCAGCGCCGGTGCGCTTGGGGTGGTGCTGCTTGCGGTGCTTGGTCCTGCGGGGGATCAGCATGACGTCAGCCCTCCTGTCCGGTGGTCTCGGCAGTGCCCGTGGACGCTGCCGGAGCCTCGGTGGTCGGGGCCGCCGTGGCGGCGCTGGCCGGAGCCTCGGCCGCCGGGGCCTCGGTACGACGCTCGCCGCGGTCGGGGCGGTCGCCACGCTCGGGGCGACGGCCACGGGTCGGGCGGTTGCGGTTGCCGGCCTGCGCCAGCGCCGCGGCCTGGGCCTCGCGCTCGGCGCGGGTGCCCGCGACCTCGCCCTTGAAGATCCAGACCTTCACGCCGATCCGGCCGAAGGTGGTCTTGGCCTCGTAGAAGCCGTAGTCGACGTCGGCGCGCAGCGTGTGCAGCGGCACCCGGCCCTCGCGGTAGAAGTCCGAGCGGGACATCTCGGCGCCGCCGAGGCGACCCGAGCACTGGATCTTGATGCCCTTGGCGCCGGACCGCATCGCGGTCTGGATCGCCTTGCGCATCGCGCGTCGGTAGGCCACACGGCTCGACAGCTGCTCGGCGACACCCTGGGCGACGAGCTGAGCGTCGATCTCGGGGTTGAGCACCTCGCGGATGTTGAGCTTGACCTGCTTGCCCGTGAGCTTCTCGAGGTTCTCGCGGATGCGGTCGGCCTCGGCGCCACGGCGACCGATCACGATGCCCGGACGGGCGGTGTAGATCGTCACCGAGACGCGGTCACGGGTGCGCTCGATCTCGACGCGGCTGATGCCGGCGCGGTCCATGCCCTTGGTGAGGAGCTTGCGGATCGCGACGTCCTCGCCCACGTAGGACTTGTACAGCTTGTCGGCGTACCAGCGGGACTTGTGGTCCGTGGAGATGCCGAGCCGGAAGCCGTGCGGGTTGACCTTCTGGCCCATTAGCGGGAGCCTCCTGCAGTTGTCGAGTCAGCGTCAGCCGGCTGCACGACCAGCGTGATGTGGCTGGTGCGCTTGAGGATGCGGGTCGCGCGGCCCTGGGCGCGGGGACGGAAACGCTTCAGCGTCGGTCCCTCGTCGACCATGGCCTTGGACACCACGAGGGTGCCGCGCTCGAGACCCTCGCCGGTGGTGGCGTTGGAGACGGCGCTCTCGAGCACCTTGTAGACGTCCTGAGCCGCGGCCTGCGGTGCGAATCGAAGCGTGGCGAGGGCGTCGTCGACGTTCGACCCGCGGACCATGTCGACGACCCGTCGGGCCTTCATCGGGGTCACGCGGACGAAGCGCGCAACGGCGAAGGCGCCGGGCTCTTCGCCCAGCAGGCTCTCGCGACGGGCGCTGACGCGCCTGCGCTCGGTAACGCTCATGTCAATGACTTCTTTCGATCAATCGTCGTCGGGCTCGTGGTGCCGCGTCAGCGGCGGCGGCTCTTGCGGTCGTCCTTCTCGTGTCCACGGAAGGTGCGGGTGGGCGCGAACTCGCCCAGCTTGTGACCCACCATGGCGTCGGTCACGAAGACCGGGACGTGCTTGCGTCCGTCGTGCACGGCGATCGTGTGACCGATCATGGCCGGCACGATCATCGAACGACGCGACCACGTCTTGATGACGTTCTTGGTGCCCTTGTCGTTCTGCACGTCCACCTTCTTCTGCAGGTGGTCGTCGACGAACGGGCCCTTCTTCAGGCTGCGTGGCATGTGTCAGGCCCTTCTCAGCGCTTGCCGGTCTTGCGGCGACGGACGATCAGCTTGTCGGAGGCCTTGCGCTTGCGCGTACGGCCCTCGGGAACACCCCACGGGGACACCGGGTGGCGACCACCGGAGGTCTTGCCCTCACCACCACCGTGCGGGTGGTCGATCGGGTTCATGGCGACACCGCGAACGGTCGGGCGCTTGCCCTTCCACCGCATCCGGCCGGCCTTGCCCCAGTTGATGTTGGACTGCTCGGCGTTGCCGACCGAGCCGACGGTGGCGCGGCAGCGCACGTCGACGTACCGCATCTCACCGGACGGCATGCGCAGCTGCGCGCGGCTGCCCTCACGGGCGACGAGCTGCACGGCCACACCGGCGGAGCGGCCGATCTTCGCGCCGCCACCGGGACGGAGCTCGATCGCGTGGACGGTCGTGCCCACCGGGATGTTGCGCAGCGGCAGGTTGTTGCCGGGCTTGATGTCGGCGCGGGGGCCGTTCTCGACCTGCATGCCCTGCCGCAGACCGGTCGGCGCGATGATGTAGCGCTTCTCGCCGTCGGCGTAGTGCAGCAGTGCGATCCGGGCGGTGCGGTTCGGGTCGTACTCGATGTGAGCGACCTTCGCCGGCACGCCGTCCTTGTCGTAGCGACGGAAGTCGATGATCCGGTAGGCGCGCTTGTGCCCGCCGCCCTGGTGACGCGTCGTGATCCGGCCCTGGTTGTTGCGGCCGCCCTTCTTGGGCAGCGGCACGACCAAGGTCTTCTCCGGCGTCGAGCGTGTGATCTCGACGAAGTCGGCGACGCTGGAGCCGCGACGGCCCGGCGTGGTCGGCTTGTACTTACGGATACCCATGAGTTCTCAGTCCTCGTTCTCGAGCCCGGTCAGGAGACCGGACCTCCGAAGATGTCGATGCGCTGGCCCTCGGCGACGCTCACGATCGCCCGCTTGGTGGCGGCTCGCGAGCCCCAGCCGTTGCGGGTCCGGCGGCGCTTGCCAGGCCGGTTGATCGTGTTGACGTTCGTGACCTGGACGTTGAACACCTTCTCGACCGCGATCTTGATCTCGGTCTTGTTGGAGTCCTTGTGGACCAGGAACGTGTACTTGTTCTCGTCCAGCAGGGCGTACGACTTCTCGCTCACCACGGGGGCGAGGAGCACGTCGCGGTGGTCCTTGAACACGTTGCTCACTTGTCGTCAGCCTCCTCGTTGGCCTCGATGGAGGCCTTCGAGCCGGCCTCGACGAAACCGGCCTTCTCGGCGGACTCGACGGAGTCGAACCAGACGGTCGGCTCGGTCTGCTCGAACCACCGGCCCTCGGGCTGGTGGAACTTCATCGAGTCGGCGTTGCCCTTGATCGTGAAGCCCTCGGGAGCCTCGCCACCCTCGAGCGGCGCGGCCGAGCCCGGACCGTACGACGCCTCGGCGTCCTCGGTCTTCGCGTCGGCCTTCTCGGCCTTCTCGGCCTTCGCCTCGGCTTCTCGGCCTTGGCCTCGGCGGGCTTCTCGGCCTTCTTGGCAGCAGCCTTCTTCGCCGGCTTCTCGTCGGCCGGGGCGTCGAGGGTCTGCGCCTCGGTGGAGGTGGCGACCGCCTTCACGGACTTGCCCGTCGACGGGCCGGCCACGAAGGCGTCGTACGCGCCCTTGGTGAAGATGACGTCGTCGGACAGCAGCACGTCGTAGGTGTTCAGCTGGTCGACGGACAGCACGTGGATCGTGTCGACGTTGCGCAGGCTCAGCCACGCGACGTCGTCACCGCGCTCGAGCACCACGAGGGTGCGCGGGCGGCTGGTGAGCTGGGAGATCACGGCCACGGCGGACTTCGTCGACGGCGTGTCACCGTCGATGAGTGCCTTCGAGGACGTGGACGCGGCCGTCGCGTGCCCGGTCGGAGAGGGCGGCGCGCAGGGCGGCGGCCTTCATCTTCTTGGGGGTGCGCTGGACGTAGCTGCGCGGGGTCGGGCCGTGCACGACTCCACCACCGTTGTACTGCGGCGCGCGGATCGAGCCCTGGCGGGCGCGACCGGTGCCCTTCTGGCGGTAGGGCTTGCGGCCACCGCCGGCCACCTCGCCGCGACCCTTGGTGTCGGCCGTGCCCTGGCGGGCGGCGGCCAGCTGGGCCACGACGACCTGGTGGATCAACGGGATGTTGACCTGGACGTCGAAGATCTCGGCCGGCAGGTCGACCTTGCCGGACTTGCTGCCCTTGGCGTCGACGATGTCGATGGTCGTCACTGGTCAGCTCCCTTCGCCTTGGCCGCGGTGCGGACGACGACGACGGAGCCGCGAGGGCCGGGAACCGCACCCTTGATCAGGATGAGGCCCTTGTCCGCGTCGACGGAGTGGACGGTGAGGTTCTGGGTCGTGATCGTGTCGACGCCCATCCGGCCGGCCATCCGCATACCCCTGAAGACGCGACCCGGGGTGGCGCAGCCACCGATCGAGCCGGGCTTGCGGTGGTTGCGGTGCGCACCGTGCGACGCGCTGACACCGGAGAAGCCGTGCCGCTTCATGACACCCGCGAAGCCCTTGCCCTTGCTGGTGCCGGTCACGTCGACGACCTCGCCGGCGGCGAAGACGTCAGCGCCCAGCTCCTGCCCGAGGGAGAACTCGGCGGCGTCGGCGGTGCGGATCTCGGCGACGTGGCGGCGCGGCGTGACACCGGCCTTCGAGAAGTGACCCGCCTGCGGCTTGGTCACCTTCGAGGACTTGACCTCACCGAAGCCGAGCTGGACGGCGGTGTAGCCGTCGGTGTCGGACGCGCGGACCTGGGTCACGACGTTCGACGCGGCCTCGATGACCGTGACCGGAACGATGCGGTTGTTCTCGTCCCAGAGCTGGGTCATGCCGAGCTTGGTGCCCAGCAGACCCTTGACATTGCGTACCTGGCTCATAGGTGTCGTACCCCTCAGAGCTTGATCTCGATGTCGACGCCGGCAGGCAGCTCGAGCCGCATGAGCGAGTCGACCGTCTTCGGCGTCGGGTCAATGATGTCGATGAGCCGCTTGTGCGTGCGCATCTCGAAGTGCTCGCGGCTGTCCTTGTACTTGTGCGGCGAGCGGATCACGCAGAACACGTTCTTTTCGGTAGGAAGCGGCACCGGGCCCGCGACCTTCGCACCAGTACGCGTCACCGTGTCGACGATCTTGCGCGCCGAGGAATCGATGACCTCGTGGTCGTAGGCCTTGAGCCGGATGCGGATCTTTTGTCCCGCCATGCTCTCGCTTCGTCCTTCTACTCGTACATCTCTGACAGTTCGGTTCGCCCCGTTCCCTCCGACCCCCGAGGTCGGGCGTGTCGCGCTGATTTGGCACAGCACGCCGCAGATCTCGATCGATCGATGGTCGTACGGGGGGTTGTAGGGCCGCGCACTGGAGCAACACCACAGTGCAATCGGCCTTGGGCAGTGTCTCCGGTGCGGCGAGCCCCTCGCCTGTCGGCGTCGGTCTCAACCCCGGCGATCCCGCCTGAGCAACCCCGACAGTCTGCCAGATCGCCCCCGCGCCTGCCAAATCGGCGGACCACCGGGTAGACAGGCCGGGTGAGAGCCGCGATCTGCTCGGACATCCATGGCAATCTGGCCGCCCTCGAGGCGGTTCTGGCGGACGCGGACGCGGCCGGAGCCGAGGAGTTCTGGGTGGTCGGCGACCTGGTCGCGCACGGACCCCGTCCAGGTCAGACCGTACGCCGGCTGCACGACCTCGCGGCCACCCGTCCGGTGCGGATCGTCCGGGGCAACACCGACCGCTACACGACCACCGGCCAGCTCTCGCCGTACTTGCTGGGACTCGACCCCGTTGCGCATCCGGACAAGGATTCCCAGGTCAGGGACGCGCGAGCGGCCTTTGCGTGGACCCGGCAGGCCGTCGAGGACGCCGGCTGCCTCACCTGGCTGGCCGGGCTGCCGGCGGAGATCAGGCTGTCACTGCCCGATGGCACCGGGGTGCTGCTCGTGCACGCGGCACCCGGCACCGACGACGGCCCGGGGCTCTTCGCCGAGCAGTCCGACGAGGAGCTGCGAGCCGCCGGCGTCGCGGCGGCGGGAGCCCAGGGCGTCGGACTCGTCGTCGTCGGTCACACGCACGTGCCGATGGATCGCACGGTCGACCTGGTGCGGGTCGTCAACCTGGGCAGCGTGAGCGTCCCGGTGACGCCGGACCCGCGGGCGATGTGGACCCTGCTCACCGCCGACCAGGACGGGTGGACGCTCGACCACCGTCGGACGGCGTACGACCTCGACCAGGTGATCGCCGACCTGCACGCCGTCGGTCACCCCTCGGCGGGCTGGCTGGCGTCGAAGATGGGGCGGGCACGTCCTACACCGTGACGGTGTTGACATGGTGTCGTTACGACATCATAGTGATGTCGTGCTCACTTCTTCCCGCTCCGGCGACGCCGCCCTCGCCGTGACCGACCTGGTCCGCACCTACCGCAAGCGGGAGGGGTGGTTCCGGTCCCGCGAGACCGTCGAGGCGGTCCGCGGGATCAGCTTCGCCGTCCGACGCGGCGGGATCTTCGGCATCCTCGGGCCCAACGGAGCGGGCAAGACCACGACGATCAAGATGCTGTCGACGCTGCTCATCCCGACCGCCGGGGTCGCCGAGGTGGACGGCTTCGACGTCACCAAGGACGAGGTCGAGGTACGCCGCCGGCTCGGCGTGCTCTTCGGCGGCGACAAGGGCCTCTACAACCAGCTCAGCGCGCGCGAGAACCTGCGCTACTTCGGCCATCTCTACGGCATGACCAGCGACCTGATCACCGAACGGTCGGACGAGCTGCTGGCGAAGGTCGGACTGAGCGACCGGGCGAACGAGCGCGTCGAGAGCTACTCCCGTGGCATGAAGCAGCGGCTGCACATCGCCAAGACCCTGATTCATCGCCCGCCCGTGGTGATCCTCGACGAGCCGACCATCGGCCTGGACCCGGTGCCGCCCTCGAGGTGCGCGCCCTGATCTCCGAGCTCGCGCCGGAGCACACGGTGATGCTGTCCACGCACGACATGCACGAGGCAGACGTCCTCTGCGAGACGGTCGCGATCATCGACCACGGCCTGATCGTCGCCGAGGGGACGCCGGCCGAGCTCAAGGCGGCCGCGCCGGTCGACCGGCAGGTGCTGGTGAGCCTCAGCGACGGGCCGCGATGCGGTGTCGGCGAGCTGACCAGCCGCCTGTCGGGGCTACCCGCCGTGCTGGCCGCTGACGTCGAGCCGTCGGCCGAGGGCTACGCGCTCCTGCTGCGCTGCACCGACAGCTCGGTCGCGCTCGACAGCGCCCTGGCCGTGCTCCGGGCCGACGGGTCCGAGGTCCGCTCGATCGACGTACGGGAGCCGAGCCTGGAGGACGCCTTCCTGGGTGCGACCGGCCGGACGTTCGACCCGGGCGAGGCAGAGGAGGACGCCGCGTGAGCCGGCCGTCGGTGATCACCCCGCCGGTCGTCGCGACCCCACTTCGGCCCGGCGCCGCGGACCTGCGCGTGGTGTGGGCGACCGTGCGAGCCTCCCTGCTGCGCTTTGCGTCGAACCCGATCATGATGCTGCGCAGTCCGATCGTGCCGGCGCTCATGCTGGTCTCGTTCCACCTCGTCTACCAGGTGTCCGGCCAGGACGAGGTCGACGGCGTCGACGCGATGAGCTTCCTCGTGATCGGCATGCTGGGCACGCTCGCGTGGTCGTCGACCGTGTGGGGGTCGGGCAACGCGCTGCAGGCCGAGAGCTACTACGGCACGATCAGCGCGGTCGTGGCCGCACCGCAGAGCCTGGCCGCCGTGATCATGGGCTACGGCCTCGCGAACATGATCTTCGGGATGCCCGCCCTGGCCGTCTGCATCGGCACGGGCTACGCCTTCGGCGCCGAGACGATGATCACCGATCCGCTGGCTGCCGTGATCTCGCTCGTCGCGCTGTACGCCTGCTGCCTGTGCATCGGCCTCGGCTTCGGTGGCGTGTTCATCCTGTCGCGACAGTCCAACGCCTTGTCGAACTTCCTGCAGGGACCGATCTACCTGCTGGCCGGCTTCTACGTCCCGCGTGACGCCTTGCCGGAGTGGTTGCAACGCGTCTCCGACCTGTTGCCCATCTCCCACGCCATCGAGGCCATCCGGGCCACCACGCTGTCGGGCGCTTCCCTTGCCGACGTCGCGGGACAGCTCGGCGCGACGGCGGTGACCAGTGCGGGCTTCCTGCTCGTCGGGGTGGCGGGACTGCGAAGGCTCGACGACGTCGTACGCCGTCGCGGAACGATGGACCTGCTGTGAGCGCGACGACCGCGGGCCGCGCCCCGCAGCAGACCTCCCCGCGAGCCGTGCCGCGGATGGGAGCCGCGACGCTGCTGCGGATGATGGGCTCGGTCGCGAGATCCACCGCCATGCAGCGGATCCGCCGCAACGGCATCTTCTTCTACGCGCTCGTCTGGACCGGGCCGGCCGTGTTCGGGACGCTGCTCGTCATCTTCATCTACCGCGACAACCCCGCGCTGCGCGACTACGCGATCATCGGCGGAATCGGCGTCGCCTTGCTGTTCGGCATGCAGTACAACGCCGGGCAGATCCTCGACGAGCAGCGGCTCGAGGGGACGCTGGGCAACCTGTTCGCCTCACCGGGCCCGCGCTATGCCTGGCTCGCCGGCTTCCAGCTGTTCGCCGTCGCCGAGTCCCTCGTCGCCGCCGCGCTCACGGTCGCGATCGGGGCCTCGATCTTCGGGCTCACCGTCGACGTCGACCCGCTGACCCTGGTCGTCGTACTTGCGTTGCTGCTCATGTCGATGTGGGGCTTCAGCATGATGGTCGGCGCGGTCGGGCTGGCCCTGCGCGACGCCAACCAGCTGTCCAATCTGCTGTCCCCGATCACCACCCTCTTCGCCGGGACGATGTTCCCGGTCGACCTGATGCCCGACTGGGTGCGCATCCCGGCGCACTTCCTGCCGTTCTGCTACGGCATGGACGCGCTGGTCCGGGCCGTGACGGTGCACGCGTCCCTGGCCGACGTGATCGACGACCTGCTGCCGTTGCCCGGGTTCGCGATCGTTCTCCCGCTCTTCGGTATGGCGGCCTTCCGCGGCGTCGAACGCGGGTCCGCGTCGAGGGCGCCCTCGACCTGGTGTAGCCGGCCGTCAGGCGTCGGCGACCGTGACGAGCTCGGCCTCGCGGGCCGTGGCCTCGTCGTCGGCGTCCAGACCTCCGCTCCGGTCGTCGTGCTCGTCGATCGACTCCTCGTCGTCGATGTGCGCGAGGTGCCGGCGACCCAGCGTCAGCACCAGGGCAGCCAGCACGACCGCGCCCGACCCGACCCAGAACGGGACGTGGACGTTGATCTCCTCCCCAGCCTGCCGGCCAGGTAGGGAGCGATCGCGCCGCCCGAGAACCGGACGAAGCTGTAGGCCGCGGACGCGACGCCGCGCTCCACCGGCGCCGCCTTCATCACGGTCTCGGTGACGAGCGTGTTGTTGATGCCGAGGAAGAGTCCGGCCACGACGACGCAGGTGGCGAGCACCGCCTTGTCGTCGGTCCAGTACGCCATCACGGCGAGAACCGTGGCGAGCGCCAGCAGGGCCGCGACCACGCTCGGCAGGGTCCCGAACCGGGCCTGCAACCGGGGTGCCACCACGACCGAGGTGAACGCGAGCGCGACTCCCCAGCCGAAGAAGATCAGGCCGACCTGATGTGCCGACATGTCGAGCGGGAACGGCGTGAACGCCAACAGCGTGAAGAAGCCGAAGTTGTAGAGCAGCGCGGTGATGGCGACAACGAGCAGCCCGGGGTGCCGGAGCGCACGGAACGGCTCGGCGAGGCTGGTCGCGCGGGCCGCGGGCGGCGTCGGGTCGAGCAGGATGGCCGTGGCGACCAGGGCAACCGTCATCAGGGTGGAGACGCCGAAGAAGGGCCCACGCCAGGAGATCCCGCCGAGGACACCACCGATCAACGGCCCGGCCGCAATGCCCAGACCGAGAGCCGCTTCGTACAGGATGATCGCCTGCGCGACCGAGCCTCGGGCGGAGTTGACGATGGTGGCGAGCGCGGTCGCGATGAACAAAGCGTTGCCGAGACCCCACACGGCGCGCCAGGCGACGATGCCGCTGACGGTGTCCTGCATGCCGGCCAGGCCGGCGCCGACGATGATCACGGCGAGGCCGATGAGCAGCGTCCGCTTGGCGCCGATCCGGCTGGCCACGACGCCGGTGATCAGCATCGCGACGCCCATCACCGCCATGTAGCTCGTGAACAGCAGGGACACCTGTGAGGGCGAGGCTCCGAGCTCGTCGGCGATCGGCTTCAGGATCGGATCGACCAACCCGATCCCCATGAACGCGATCACACAAGCGAAGCCCACGGCCCAGACGGCCTTGGGTTGATGCCACATCGTCAGCGGTTCTCCTTCTCCTGCGCGAGTGCGGTCTCGGCAGCCGTCGGAGCGGCTTCGAGAACGTCGTTGAGGGTGGCCACGGCTTCGGCCAGCCGAGCACGCTGCGTCCTCGTTGAGCCCGTCGACGTACGGCGCCAGCACCGCGGCGCGTTCACGGCGTACGTCGGTCAGTAGCTCGCGGCCCGCGTCGGTGAGCGAGATCAGCACGGCCCGCGCGTCGGCGGGGTCACTGACCCGGGTCACCCAGCCACGCTCCTCGAGCCGCTGGACCTGCGTGGTCATGGTCGGCTGGCTGCAGTGGTCGGCGCGGGCGAGGTCGCCGATCCGGGCCGGGCCGAGCTCGTCGATCTGGGCGAGCAGCCGGCCTTGGGCGGGTGGGATGCGGACGTCGGCCTGCCGGGTGGCCCAGCGGTTGATCCGGGCGATCACGCGAAGCAGCTCGGCGCCGATCGGGTCCTCAGAGGTGGTCACCCTGCCAATTTTACATAGGTAACCTATTCAACACAACCTCCCCGACTCGCCAAGTATCGCGCCCCCAACCGCCAAGAATGGTGATCTCACCAGAACTCGGGGAGACCCCGCCGCACAAAACCTGGCGACTCGGGGCGCAAAACCTGGCGACTCGGCGAAGCCCCAAGCCCTGTCGATGCGAGCTCAACCACCGGGCCGAGCGGGGGGTCAGGGGGAGTCTTGGCGGTCGTCGTCCTCGTTGATCCGGGCCCGGATCGGGATCACCAGCCAGAGCAGCACGAAGACCACGGCGATCGCGGCCGACGGTGGTGAGGGCGAACGGCCGGCTCACCAGGACGTCGGCGGCGAGCATGATGGCCCCGATCATCGACAAGAAGATGAAGACCAGACCGGACCCGACGTAGCGCGTCGTGGCCTTGATCAGGTCGTCCTTCATGCCGCGCCGGAACACGAAGCGGTGGAACGGGACGGGGCCGATCACGCAGATGGCGGCCAGCGCCGCCGCGACCAGGGTGGACATGTAGACGGTGCGCTGGAAGTCGTCGACCTGACCGAACGCGCTCTGGAACGGCAGCGTGAGCAGGAACGCGAACAGGATCTGGACGCCCGCCTGCAGCACCCGCATCTCCTGCAGGAGCTCGCCGTAGTTGCGGTCGAGGCGCTCGGCCTCCGACTCGTCCGGGCGTTCGTCGGCCCGGACACCCTTGTCGGACCGTGACCCTGAGCCCATGTCAGGCATTCAAGCACTCCCACGTCGCGGCCGCCCGCCGGCGCATCCACGCATGGAAGATCCCTGCGGATCGCGTCAGGGATGGCTCAGCACTCGATTGACCGACCGACAGCGCCGAAAGGCCCCGAACTCCAGCGGAGTCCGGGGCCTTCGTACGTGTCGACGGTGCGCGACCGTCAAGCGGCGCGGGGCCTTACTTGACGATCTTGGTGACCCGACCGGCGCCGACGGTGCGGCCGCCCTCGCGGATGGCGAAGCGGAGGCCGTCCTCCATGGCGATCGGCTGGATCAGCTCGACGGACATCTCGGTGTTGTCACCGGGCATGACCATCTCGGTGCCCTCGGGGAGCGTCACGACACCCGTCACGTCCGTCGTCCGGAAGTAGAACTGGGGACGGTAGTTGTTGAAGAACGGCGTGTGACGGCCGCCCTCCTCCTTGGACAGGATGTAGACGTTCGCCTCGAAGTTGGTGTGCGGCGTCGTCGAGCCCGGCTTGATGATGACCATGCCGCGCTCCACGTCCTCGCGCTTGGTACCGCGCAGGAGCAGACCGACGTTCTCTCCGGCCTCACCGGTGTCGAGCAGCTTGCGGAACATCTCGATGCCCGTGACGGTCGTCGTCTGCTTCTCGTCGCGGATACCGATGATGTCGACGGTCTCGTTGATGTTCACGACACCGCGCTCGATGCGGCCGGTGACGACCGTGCCGCGACCGGTGATCGTGAAGACGTCCTCGACCGGCATGAGGAACGGCTTCTCCGTGTCACGCTCGGGCTGCGGGATGAACTCGTCGACGGCGGTCATCAGCTCGAGGACCGACTCGCCCCACTTCTCGTCACCGTTGAGCGCCGGGAAGGCGGCCACGCGGATCACGGGGGTGTCGTCGCCCGGGAACTCGTACTCCGAGAGCAGCTCACGGACCTCGAGCTCGACGAGCTCGATGAGCTCCTCGTCCTCGACCATGTCGCACTTGTTCAGCGCGACGACGATCGCCGGCACGCCGACCTGGCGGGCGAGCAGCACGTGCTCACGGGTCTGCGGCATCGGGCCGTCGGTGGCGGCGACCACGAGGATCGCACCGTCCATCTGCGCGGCGCCGGTGATCATGTTCTTGATGTAGTCGGCGTGACCCGGGCAGTCGACGTGCGCGTAGTGACGCGACTCGGTCTGGTACTCGATGTGGGCGATCGAGATCGTGATACCGCGCTGCTTCTCCTCAGGCGCCTTGTCGATGTCGTCGAAGGCGAACTGGGGGTTCAGGTCGGGGTACTTGTCATGCAGCACCTTCGAGATCGCCGCGGTCAGAGTGGTCTTCCCGTGGTCGATGTGGCCGATGGTGCCGATGTTCACGTGCGGCTTGGTCCGCTCGAATTTGGCCTTCGCCACTTGGACTTCCTCCTAGGTTGGAACTTGACTCGTTACGTGTACGCCGGGAAAGAGACCCTACGGGGTCACTCGCCACGGACCTTCTGGATGATCTCGTCGGCGACGTTCTTGGGAACCTCGGCGTACGAGTCGAACTGCATGGAGTACGACGCGCGACCTTGTGTGCGGGACCGCAGGTCACCAACGTATCCAAACATCTCGGAGAGCGGAACCAGAGCCTTGATCAGCTTGGCTCCACCCAGACCTTCCTCCATGGCCTGGATGTGGCCACGGCGGGCAGTTGAGGTCGCCGATCACGTCGCCCATGTAGTCCTCGGGCGTGGTGACCTCGACGGCCATCATCGGCTCGAGCAGCACCGGGTTGGCGCGACGCGCAGCCTCCTTGAACACCATCCGGCCGGCCATCTTGAAGGCCATCTCGGAGGAGTCGACGTCGTGGTAGGCGCCGTCCTGCAGGGTGACCTTGATGTCGACCATCGGGTAGCCGGCGAGCACGCCGAACTCCATGGCCTCCTGGATGCCCTCGTCGACCGGCGGGATGTACTCGCGCGGGATGCGACCACCGGTCACGGCGTTGACGAACTCGTAGCCACCGTCGCCGTCGCCACCGGTCGGCTCCATGTCGATGATGACCTTGGCGAACTGGCCGGAACCACCGGTCTGCTTCTTGTGGACGTAGTCGACCTTCTGGACGGCCTTGCGGATCGTCTCGCGGTAGGCCACCTGCGGCTTGCCGACGTTGGCCTCGACGCGGAACTCGCGGCGCATCCGGTCGACCAGCACCTCGAGGTGCAGCTCGCCCATGCCGGCGATGATCGTCTGGCCGGTCTCCTCGTCGGACCGGACCTGGAAGGTCGGGTCCTCCTCGGAGAGGCGCTGGATCGCCGTACCGAGCTTCTCCTGGTCGCCCTTCGACTTGGGCTCGATGGCGACGGAGATGACCGGAGCCGGGAACGTCATCGACTCGAGCACGACCGGGGAGCCCTGGTCGCACAGCGTCTCACCCGTGGTGGTGTCCTTGAGACCCATCACGGCGACGATGTGACCGGCGCCGATCGACGCGATCTCCTCACGCTTGTTGGCGTGCATCCGGTAGATCTTGCCGATCCGCTCCTTCTTCCCCTTGGTGGGGTTGAGGACGTTCGTGCCGGTGTCGAGGCGGCCGGAGTAGACGCGCAGGTAGGTCAGCTTGCCCAGGTGCGGGTCAGCCATGATCTTGAACGCCAGGGCGGAGAACGGCTCGTCCTCGCTCGGCTGACGCTGGACGCTGACTTCCTCGTCCTTGACGTCGTGGCCCTCGATCGCCGGGATGTCCAGCGGCGACGGCAGGTAGGCGACGACGGCGTCGAGCAGCGGCTGGACGCCCTTGTTCTTGAACGCCGTGCCGGTGAGCACCGGGGTGAGCTTGTTGGCGATCGTGGCGCGACGGATCGCGGCCTGGAGCGCCTCGACCGTGGGCTCCTCGCCCTCGAGGTAGAGCTCCATCATCTCGTCGTCGGCCTCGGCGATCGTCTCGAAGAGACGGTCGCGCCACTCGCGCGCGGCGTCGGCGTGGCTCGCCGGGATCTCCTCGATCTCGTAGTCCTCGCCCTTGACGGTCTCGCCGCGCCAGGTGAGGGCACGCATCTGGACCAGGTCGACGACGCCGATGAAGTCGGCCTCGGTGCCGATCGGGATCTGGAGCACGAGCGGGACCGCGCCGAGGCGGCTCTCGATCATCTCGACGCAGCGGTGGAACTCCGCGCCGGTGCGGTCGAGCTTGTTGACGAAGCACATCCGCGGCACGCGGTAGCGGTCGGCCTGACGCCAGACGGTCTCGGACTGCGGCTCGACGCCTGCGACACCGTCGAAGACGGCGACGGCACCGTCGAGGACGCGCAGCGAGCGCTCCACCTCGACCGTGAAGTCGACGTGGCCCGGGGTGTCGATGATGTTGATGGTGTGGTCTTTCCACGAGCAGGTCGTGGCGGCAGACGTGATCGTGATGCCGCGCTCCTGCTCCTGCTCCATCCAGTCCATCGTGGCCGCGCCCTCGTGGACCTCACCGATCTTGTAGTTGATGCCGGTGTAGAAGAGGATCCGCTCGGTCGTCGTGGTCTTGCCGGCATCGATGTGAGCCATGATGCCGATGTTGCGGACTCTGCCGAGGTCGGTGGTGATGTCGGTTGCCACGATTGGCACTTCCCCTAAATGGATGGGCTAACGGGATATGGGCGGATGAAGGTGCGGTGCATCGAGCAACGCACGCGTGGACAGCACGAGGGAGGCGGTGGTGCCGCCGGCTCCGAAGCTGTCCATCTCCGTCACCAGCGGTAGTGGGCGAACGCCTTGTTGGACTCGGCCATCTTGTGGGTGTCCTCGCGGCGCTTGACCGCAGCACCCAGGCCGTTGGACGCGTCGAGCAGCTCGTTCATCAAGCGCTCCGACATCGTCTTCTCCCGGCGTGCCTGCGAGTAGGTCACGAGCCAGCGCAGCGCCAAGGTCACCGAGCGGGTCGGACGGACCTCGACCGGCACCTGGTAGGTCGCACCGCCGACGCGGCGGCTGCGGACCTCGAGGGTCGGCTTGACGTTGTCCATCGCGCGCTTCAGCGTGACGACCGGGTCGGTGCCGGTCTTCTCGCGGCAGCCTTCGAGAGCGGTGTGCACGATCTTCTCGGCGACCTGCTTCTTGCCGTCGACGAGCACCTTGTTGATCAGCTGGGTGACCAGCTGGCTGCCGTAGACCGGGTCGTTCTCGATCGGTCGCTTCGGGGCCGGGCCCTTACGCGGCATCAGCTCTTCTCCTTCTTCGCGCCGTAGCGGCTGCGAGCCTGCTTGCGGTTCTTCACGCCCTGGGTGTCGAGCGAGCCGCGGATGATCTTGTAGCGCACACCCGGCAGGTCCTTCACACGACCGCCACGCACGAGCACGATCGAGTGCTCCTGCAGGTTGTGGCCGACGCCGGGGATGTACGCCGTGACCTCGATGCCGCTGGTCAGGCGCACACGCGCGACCTTGCGGAGTGCGGAGTTCGGCTTCTTCGGCGTGGTCGTGTAAACGCGCGTGCACACGCCGCGCCGCTGAGGAGATCCCTTCAGGGCCGGCGTCTTGGTCTTCGACACCTTGTCCTGGCGGCCCTTGCGGACCAGCTGCTGGATGGTGGGCACCGCGTCGTTCTCTTTCCTGTCGGCTGTACGGGTGGTTCTGCTGGGGGCATCTGCATCGCGACCCCCGTGCTCGGGCGTGTCGCCCGGCTCGTGTTCCCATCGCCGGACTCGCCAGCGATCGTTGGTCACCTACAGATTCGCGGCCGGGGAGTCCGCCTGGGACAACGCTGACGCCGTGACGTCATCGGTCGTCCCGCGGGAGCGGCACACGAGAGGGCCTGGTTGGCCCAGGCACAGTTCTCAAGACTACCGGCCACGCCGAGCAGGGTCAAAACGGCCAGGGCGGCTCCGAAACGCCGCGCTGACCTGGGAAATGCCGCCGCGGATTGCGGGAAGGATCAGGCCGAAACGCCGTACCGGACCCGACCCTTCCCGCAATTCGCGGCGAGGGTCATGCTGCGGGGCCGCGGTCGCGGACCGCCTGGACCCCTTCGAGGGCCTCG
Source organism: uncultured Actinomycetota bacterium (assembly GCA_963737725.1). Taxonomy (GTDB): domain Bacteria; phylum Actinomycetota; class Actinomycetes; order Propionibacteriales; family Nocardioidaceae; genus JANLYC01. The sequence continues at coordinate 831,212 of CAVTTO010000007.1, read as the reverse complement.
CGCAGCTCGCTCAGCCACTCCTCGCTGTGCTGGCCGACGAGCCGCACGCACCAGGCGAGGGCGTCCGCGCGGGAGCGGGCCACGCCGGCTTCGACGAGGGTGTCGAGGACCAGCCGCTGGGGCTGCCGCAGCCGGGTCATCACCGGGACGGCGAGGTGGGTGAACAGGGCGGATGCGTCCGGGTCGCCCGCGACGTCGACGCCCCAGGAGACCTTCTTCTCGAACCGGGCCTCCGCCTCGCGGGCGATCCCGATCCGCTCGTCGCGGGTCTGCTCGCGCCATGCCGACACCCGGCCGGCGGCGGCCTCGCCGCGGTCCGCCTCGGAGGCGTCGTCACCGAGCTGGACCGGGTCGATGGTCACCCGGACCGTGATCTCCTCGCGGTCGACCGTGACCGACGGGGCCTGCTGCTTCCAGGCCTCGGGGAGCCGGCCGGTGAACCAGGCGGTGATCGCGGATGCTTCGGGCGTCTCAGTAATCATGTAATCAAGATTACAGGCACGACGCGAGGCGTTCAAGGACGCGGCGGCATCCGCCCAACCGAGCGCCTCGATGACGACGGCAGCGGCTCTCACCCGGCCGGCCCGTACGTCGTCCACGCGCAGCCAGGCGACCGCGTCGGTCGTGCCGTCGACCTCGACGACCCGTGGCTCGTCCGACGGCGAGCTGACCTCGGCGTCGTACACCAGGTGCAACCCGTGGAAGTCCTCGATCTCCCCGCGCGGCGACGGCCCGGTGAAGTGCCGCGACGCGACTCCGAGGACGCGGCGGACCTCGATGGTGAGTCCGGTCTCCTCGTGGACCTCGCGGCGCAACGAGTCCTCCGGGATGTTCGCCGTGGTCGATCCCGCCGCCGGGCAGGGTCCAGGTGCCGGCTGCGCTGAAGCCGGTGGAGGACACCCGAGCGAGCAGCACCTCCTGCTGACCGTCACGCACGCGGAGCAGCAGAGCGCGTGCCGAGATGCGCTGCTTGCGGACCGGCTCCTCGGGGGTCATGGCTCCGGACAGGTCAGCGCGCGATCGTGTCGTCGTGCTGGGTGTCGGGGCCGTGGCCCATCGGCTGTCCGGCGTACCCCTGATGCGGAGGCGGCGTACGCCGATCGAGCTGGAGGCCGATCATCGCCGCGATCCCGACGCCCGCGACGACGGCGAACCCGACCGCCCAGCGCAGCGGGTGGTCGGTGTGCCAGGCGTACAGGGCCACGACCGGGAGCAGCATCGCGCCGACGAAGGCGAGCACTGCGAATCCGACGAAGCCGTCGTACGCGTGAGCCAGCGCAGCCACGATCACGACGAGGAGACCGAGCAGGAGCGCCACCCGGATGTCGGAGCGGACGCTGTCCGTCGACGGGCCCCCGAAGTCGTTTCCGGCGAGAGCCGGGTCGGAGAAGGCCACCGCCAACGCGAGCGCCGCCGCGTTGACGAGCATCACCGCCAGCATGGCGAAGCCGCCGATGAACAGACCGATCACGCCGAGCAGCCGCCGGCAGGAGAAGAACCATCCGGCCGCGGCGACCACGAGACCGTAGAAGAGGAAGGCGATGCCGACGGACAGTGCGTCGCCCTCGTCGGCGCCGCTGTCCAGGGTGTCGCTGAAGATCTGGCCGAGCACGAGCAGGCCTCCGAGGACCGCCACGACCGTGTACAGCTGTCCCTTGAGGAACCAGAAGCCCGCCGCTCCCCCGGCCAGCATGAGCAGGCCGGTGACGTACATCAGGGCATCAGACTCGTCGCTGCCGAGCACCAGGATCGAGAAGGTGAGCCCGGCGAGCGCCACCGCTCCCAGGACACCGGACACCCACGTCGACCAGCCGTTGCCCTCGAGCAGGAGGAGCCAGACGGCCGCAGCCGCGCCCACGAACGCGGCCGTCCCGAGCAGCAGCGTCGTGCTCTTCCACTGCGTGCCGCTGGACCCGTTGACCACGGTCGCGACGAGGTACGCCGTCGCGAGCAGGCCGGTCGCCAGCACGGTCAGCGCGGCGAACAGACGCGAACGATCCCAGCCGGAGGCGCCTGTCGGTCGCGGGTGCAGCAGGCCCGGCACCGGCTGCTCCGACCGCGGAGTAGACCCGGTCCGCCTGATGGGGCGTCAGGGTGCCGTCCATGACCAGGGGGTTGAGCGAGGCGTAGAGGCGGTCCTGCCCGGCCGGTGAGTTCATGCGCGAGACCCTAGCCAATCGATGGGGTCAACTGCGGCATCTCGGGCTCCCTCAGTCGAAGTCGGACGTCACCCGGACGAGCAGGTCTGCCGCCTCGTCGACGTCCCACTCCATCGTCGCCGGGCCGACGGGGAACTCCACGAACGACCAGCCCGGCACCTCCGTGTCGGTCCACAGCCAGCTCACGAGTGCCTTCTCCTCCTCCATCAGCGTCAGCAGCCGGTCGGACACGACCTCGGCGGCGGCCGGCGCGAAGATCCGGAACGCGTTGGCAGGCGGCTCTTCGGGGAAGACCCGGACGCCGCGCGCGGTCAACGCTGCAGCCAGGGCGACCGCACGCTCGTGGTACTCGGCCATCCTCGGCAGCTCGGTGCGCAGCCCGCGGAGGGCGCCGAGCGCGTACGCCGTCATGCCGATCAACGTGCCGCCCATCCGCTTGCGCCAGCGTCGTACCTCCGCGAGCTCGTCCTCGGGACCGACGACGGCGGCGCCGGCCATGGCGCCCAGACCCTTGTAGAACGACACGTAGACGCTGTCGGCCAGCGCCGCGCACTCGGCCAGGCTGTGTCCGAGGCCCGGCGTCGACTCCCACAGCCGCGCGCCGTCGATGTGCAGCGGCACGTTCCGGTCGCGGCAGGCCTGCGAGAAGGCCTCGAGCTCCTCCCACGTCGGCAACAGGTAGCCGGCGTCCCGCAGCGGAAGCTCGAGGAGCGCCGCACCCAGCCGGCCGGGGATCTCCGCCAGGTTCTCGACGGTCGGCAGCTTGGCGCCGTCGCTCAGCCGTTCGAAGGCGAACTCGTGGAGCAGCCGCGGGCCGTCCAGCTCGTGCTTGAGCAGGTGCGAGAGCTCGGGGATCGCGACCCGGCGAGACCCGGCGCGGTCACACCACACGCGCAGCATCGACTGCTGCGCCATCGTCCCGCTGGGGAAGAACACGGCCGCCGGCTTCCCGAGCAGCTCCGCGACCTGGGTCTCGACCACGGCCACCGGGCCACGGTCGCCGTAGCGGTCCCACTCGTCCGGGTCGTCGAGCTGGTCGAGCTCGGCGAGCACGTCCCCGAGCACCGTGCGCGGGGTGTCGCGCGGTGCACCGGGCAGCCAGCGCGTGGCCTCGACGGCGACGGCGCGGAAGCGTCGGACCAGCGGAGGGACGGCGTCGTCGGAGTCGGTCACCTCGGCATCTTCGCACGCACGCGAGTACCGATCGGATCGAGGAGCGGACGAGCAGAGGGCGGGCAGGAACTGAGTTCCTGCCCGCCCTCGTGAAGCGGCTGCTGTCGGACTGCGTCAGTTCTGGTAGGAACCGAAGTCGAAGTCGTCCAGCGCGACCGACTGACCGCTCGACTGACCGAAGTCGTAGTCGTAGGTCTCGTAGTCGATCGAGTACGCCTGTGCCCGAGCCTCGTCGGTGGGCTCGACGCGGATGTTGCGGTAGCGCTCCAGGCCGGTGCCGGCCGGGATGAGCTTGCCCAGGATGACGTTCTCCTTCAGGCCGAGCAGCGAGTCGGACTTGCCGTGGATCGCTGCGTCGGTGAGGACACGCGTCGTCTCCTGGAAGGACGCCGCCGACAGCCACGACTCGGTGGCCAGCGACGCCTTGGTGATGCCCATGAGGACCGGACGACCCGAGGCCGGGGTGCCGCCCTCGGCGACGACCCGACGGTTCTCGGTCTCGAAGCGGACCCGCTCGACCAGCTCACCCGGGAGCAGCTCGGAGTCGCCGCTCTCGATCACCGTGATCCGGCGCAGCATCTGCCGGATGATGATCTCGATGTGCTTGTCGTGGATCGCCACGGCCTGCCGGCGGTAGACCTCCTGGACCTGGTCGACCAGGTGCTCCTGGGTCTTGCGCGGACCGAGCACCCGCAGGACGTCCTGCGGGTCGGCCTTGCCGACCGTCATCTGCTGACCGACGTCGACGTGCGAACCCTCCTCGACCAGCAGGCGGGTGCGCTTGCTGACCGGGTGGGCCTGCTCCTCGGAACCGTCGTCGGGGACGACCACGATCTTGCGGGTCTTGTCGGTGTCCTCGATGCGGACGCGACCGGCCGACTCCGAGATCGGAGCCTTGCCCTTGGGCTGGCGGGCCTCGAACAGCTCGACCACACGCGGCAGACCTTCGGTGATGTCGTCGGCCGACGCCACGCCACCGGTGTGGAACGTACGCATCGTCAGCTGCGTGCCGGGCTCACCGATCGACTGCGCCGCGATGATGCCGACGGCCTCGCCGATGTCGACGAGCTTGCCGGTCGCGAGCGAACGGCCGTAGCACTTCGCGCACGTCCCGGTCTTGGCGTCACAGGTCAGGACCGAGCGGACCTTGACCTCGTGGATGCCTGCCGCGACCAGGTGGTTGATGAGCACGTCGCCGATGTCGTCGCCACCGTGGGCCAGGACCTCGCCCGTCTCCGGGTGCTCGACGTCGACGGCCAGGTTGCGGGCGTACGCCGAGGTCTCGACGTACTCGTCCTTGGTGACGCGACCGTCGTCCATCTTGACGCCGATGACCTTGTTCAGGCCGCGCTCGGTGCCACAGTCGTCCTCACGGATGATGACGTCCTGCGACACGTCGACGAGACGCCGCGTGAGGTAGCCGGAGTCGGCCGTCCGCAGCGCGGTGTCGGCGAGACCCTTGCGGGCACCGTGGGTCGAGATGAAGTACTCCAGCACCGACAGGCCCTCACGGAAGTTGGCCTTGATCGGACGCGGGATGATCTCGCCCTTCGGGTTGGCCACCAGACCGCGCATACCGGCGATCTGACGGACCTGCGTCATGTTTCCACGCGCCCCGGAGTTGACGATCATGTAGATCGGGTTGGTCTTGTCGAACGCCGCCTCCATCGCCTTGGCGACCTCGATCGTGGCGGTGTTCCAGATCTCGATGAGCTCCTGACGGCGCTCCTCGTCGGTGATCAGACCACGCTCGTACTGGCCCTGGACCTTGGCGGCCTGCTCTTCGTACTTGACCATGATCTCGGGCTTGTCGTCAGGCGTGACGACGTCCGAGATGGAGATGGTCACACCGGAGCGGGTGGCCCAGTAGAAGCCGGTGTCCTTGAGGGCGTCGAGCGCGTGCGCGACCTCGACCTTGGTGTAGCGCTCGGCCAGGTCGTTGACGATGACGCCGAGCTGCTTCTTGCCGACCTCGCCGTTGACGTAGGCGTAGTTGCCCGGGAGCGCCTCGTTGAACAGGGCGCGACCCAGCGTCGTCTCGAGCGTGAGCGGCTGACCCTGCTCCCAGCCCTCCGGGGTCTCGTAGCCGACCGGCGGCGTGACCTCGGGGAAGCGCAGCTTGATCTTGCTCTGCAGCGAGATCTCGTGGCGGTCGAAGGCCATCTGGGCCTCGGCGACCGAGGCGAAGGCACGACCCTCGCCCTCGTGACCGTCGCGGTCCAGGGTCAGGAAGTAGATGCCGATGATCATGTCCTGGGTCGGCATCGTGACGGGGCGACCGTCAGCCGGCTTCAGGATGTTGTTGGTCGACAGCATCAGGATCCGCGCCTCGGCCTGGGCCTCGGCGGACAGCGGCAGGTGCACCGCCATCTGGTCACCGTCGAAGTCGGCGTTGAACGCCGAGCAGACGAGCGGGTGGATCTGGATCGCCTTGCCCTCGATCAGCTGGGGCTCGAACGCCTGGATGCCGAGCCGGTGCAGCGTGGGTGCGCGGTTGAGCAGCACGGGGTGCTCGGTGATGACCTCTTCGAGGACGTCCCACACGACCGGGCGGCTGCGCTCGACCATCCGCTTGGCGCTCTTGATGTTCTGCGCGTGGTTGAGGTCGACCAGTCGCTTCATCACGAACGGCTTGAACAGCTCCAGGGCCATCTGCTTGGGCAGACCGCACTGGTGCAGCTTGAGCTGGGGACCGACCACGATGACCGAGCGGCCCGAGTAGTCGACGCGCTTGCCGAGCAGGTTCTGGCGGAACCGGCCCTGCTTGCCCTTGAGCATGTCGGACAGCGACTTCAGCGGCCGGTTGCCCGGACCGGTGACCGGACGGCCACGACGACCGTTGTCGAACAGCGAGTCGACGGCCTCCTGGAGCATCCGCTTCTCGTTGTTGACGATGATCTCGGGTGCACCGAGGTCGAGCAGTCGCTTCAACCGGTTGTTGCGGTTGATCACGCGGCGGTAGAGGTCGTTGAGGTCCGACGTCGCGAAGCGGCCACCGTCGAGCTGCACCATCGGGCGCAGGTCCGGCGGGATGACCGGCACGCAGTCGAGCACCATGCCCTCGGGGCTGTTGGTGGTCGTCAGGAACGCGGACACGACCTTGAGGCGCTTGAGCGCGCGGGTCTTGCGCTGGCCCTTGCCGGTGCGGATCGTCTCGCGGAGCGACTCGGCCTCGGCGACCAGGTCGAAGGTCTGCAGACGCTTCTGGATCGCCTCGGCGCCCATCGCGCCCTCGAAGTACTTGCCGAAGCGGAACTTCATCTCGCGGTAGAGGATCTCGTCGCCCATCAGGTCCTGGACCTTCAGCGTGCGGAACGAGTTCCAGACCTCTTCGATGCGGTCGAGCTCGCGCTGCGAACGGTCGCGCATCTGCTTGACCTCGCGCTCGGCGCCTTCCTTGACCTTGCGCTTGGCGTCGGCCTTGGCGCCCTCGGCCTCGAGCGCCCCGAGGTCCTCCTCGAGCTTGCTCATCCGAGCCTCGATGTCGGAGTCGCGACGCTGCTCGAGCTGCTTGCGCTCGACGTCGATCTTGGCCTCGAGCGACGACAGGTCCTTGTGGCGGGCGTCGTCGTCGACGGCGGTGATCATGTACGCCGCGAAGTAGATGACCTTCTCCAGGTCCTTCGGGGCGAGGTCGAGCAGGTAGCCGAGCCGGCTCGGGACACCCTTGAAGTACCAGATGTGCGTGACCGGGGCGGCCAGCTCGATGTGGCCCATCCGCTCGCGGCGGACCTTCGAGCGGGTCACCTCGACACCGCAGCGCTCACAGATGATGCCCTTGAAGCGCACCCTCTTGTACTTGCCGCAGTAGCACTCCCAGTCCCGGGTGGGACCGAAGATCTTCTCGCAGAAGAGGCCGTCACGCTCCGGCTTGAGCGTGCGGTAGTTGATGGTCTCGGGCTTCTTGACCTCGCCGTGGCTCCACTGACGGATGTCGTCAGCGGTGGCGAGGCCGATCCGAAGCTCGTCGAAGAAGTTGACGTCCAGCAAGACTGTTCCTTCGTCTGGTGTTGCTCTGGGTGTTGCTCTTTTGTCAGACCCTGTTGGTCATGGGCCGCCGAGTGGGTCGAGCCACGCGGCTCGCGATCGAGCTCAGACCTCCTCGACCGACGAGACACCTTCGTTGGGCCGGCGAGCCAGGTCGATGCCCAGCTCCTCGGCCGCCCGGAAGACGTCCTCGTCGGTGTCTCGCATGTCCATGGCCACGCCGTCGCTCGACAGCACCTCGACGTTGAGACACAGGGACTGCATCTCCTTGACGAGGACCTTGAACGACTCGGGGATGCCCGGCTCGGGGATGTTCTCGCCCTTGACGATGGCCTCGTAGACCTTCACGCGGCCGAGCACGTCGTCGGACTTGATCGTGAGCAGCTCCTGCAGGGCGTAGGCGGCGCCGTACGCCTCCAGGGCCCACACCTCCATCTCACCGAAGCGCTGACCACCGAACTGCGCCTTACCACCCAGCGGCTGCTGCGTGATCATCGAGTACGGGCCGGTCGAGCGGGCGTGGATCTTGTCGTCGACCAGGTGGTTGAGCTTGATGATGTAGGTGTAGCCGACCGAGACCGGAGCCGGGAACGGCTCACCGGTACGACCGTCGAACAGGAGCGCCTTGCCGTCGCCCTTGACCATCCGCTCGCCGTCCCGGTTCGGACGGGTCGAGGCCAGCAGGCCGCTGATCTCGTCCTCACGGGCACCGTCGAACACCGGGGTCGCGACCAGGGTGTCGCCCGGAGCCTCGGTCATGCCGATCTCGGTGAGCCGCTGCTTCCAGTCGGTGTCGTTGCCGTCGATCTCCCAGCCGTTCTTGGCGACCCACCCGAGGTGCGTCTCCAGGACCTGGCCGATGTTCATCCGGCCCGGCACGCCGAGCGGGTTGAGGATGATGTCGACCGGCGTACCGTCCTCGAGGAACGGCATGTCCTCAGCCGGCAGGATCTTCGAGATGACGCCCTTGTTGCCGTGGCGTCCGGCGAGCTTGTCACCGTCGGAGATCTTGCGCTTCTGAGCGACGTACACGCGGATCAGCTGGTTGACGCCCGGAGGCAGCTCGTCGTCGTCCTCACGGTCGAAGACGCGGACACCGATCACGATGCCGCTCTCGCCGTGCTTGACCTTGAGCGAGGTGTCGCGGACCTCGCGCGCCTTCTCACCGAAGATCGCGCGGAGCAGCCGCTCCTCCGGGGTCAGCTCGGTCTCGCCCTTGGGCGTGACCTTGCCGACCAGGATGTCGCCGGGGACGACCTCGGCACCGATGCGGATGATGCCGCGCTCGTCGAGGTCGGCCAGCATCTCGTCGGAGACGTTCGGGATGTCCCGGGTGATCTCCTCCGGACCCAGCTTGGTGTCGCGGGCGTCGACCTCGTGCTCCTCGATGTGGATCGAGGTGAGGACGTCCTCCTGCACCAGCCGCTGGCTGAGGATGATCGCGTCCTCGTAGTTGTGGCCCTCCCACGGCATGTACGCCACGAGCAGGTTGCGTCCGAGCGCCATCTCGGCCGAGTCAGTGCTCGGGCCGTCGGCGATCGGGGCGCCCTGCTCGACCCGGTCGCCCTCGGCGACAGTCGGGCGCTGGTTGACGCAGGTGCCCTGGTTGGAGCGACGGAACTTCGCGAGCCGGTAGGTCTCGTAGTGCCCGTCGTCCTCCATGACCTCGATGTAGTCGGCCGAGACCTCGGTGACTGCACCGGCGGCCTTGGCCACGACCACGTCGCCGGCGTCCACCGCGGCGCGGTACTCCATGCCGGTGCCGACGAGCGGCGCCTCGGCACGGATCAGCGGCACGGCCTGGCGCTGCATGTTGGAGCCCATCAGCGCGCGGTTGGCGTCGTCGTGCTCGAGGAACGGGATCAGCGCCGTCGCGACCGACACCATCTGGCGCGGCGACACGTCCATGTAGTCGACCGTGTCGCGCGGGATGTCGACGGTCTCGCCGCCACGCGTGCGGACGAGGACCCGGTCCTCGGTGAAGGCGCCGTCGTCGCTCAGCGTGGCGTTGGCCTGCGCGATGACGACCCGGTCCTCCTCGTCGGCGGTGAGGTAGTCGATCTGGTCGGTGACGACACCGTCGACGACCTTGCGGTACGGCGTCTCGACGAAGCCGAACGCTGTTCACCCGGCCGAACGTCGACAGCGAGCCGATCAGACCGATGTTCGGACCCTCAGGGGTCTCGATCGGGCACATCCGGCCGTAGTGCGAGACGTGCACGTCGCGGACCTCGAAGCCGGCCCGCTCACGCGACAGTCCACCGGGGCCGAGCGCGGACAGACGCCGCTTGTGCGTCAGACCGGCCAGCGGGTTGATCTGGTCCATGAACTGGCTGAGCTGGGAGGTGCCGAAGAACTCCTTCAGCGCCGCCACGACGGGTCGGATGTTGATCAGCGTCTGCGGCGTGATCGCCTCGACGTCCTGAGTCGTCATCCGCTCGCGGACGACCCGCTCCATCCGGGCGAGGCCGGTGCGGAGCTGGTTCTGGATGAGCTCGCCGACCGTGCGGAGACGACGGTTGCCGAAGTGGTCGATGTCGTCGGACTCGACGACCACCGGGCCACGCGGCGACGCGGTCTCTTCCTTGCCGTCGTGCAGGGCGACGATGTAGGTGATCGCGGCGACGACGTCGGCGATCGTCAGCGTCTGCTTGTCGAAGGCCTGGTCCTGGCCGAGCTTCTTGTTGATCTTGTAGCGGCCGACCTTGGCCAGGTCGTAGCGCTTCGGGTTGAAGTAGTAGTTCTCCAACAGCGTCAGCGCGGCCTCGCGGGTCGGCGGTTCGCCCGGGCGCAGCTTGCGGTAGATGTCGAGCAGCGCGTCGTCGGGTCCGGACGTGTGGTCCTTCTCCTCGGTGAGCACGATCGACTCGTACTGGCGCAGGTCGGCCATGGTGGCCTCGTAGTCGTACTCCTCGCCGGTCTTCTCGGCGATGGCCTGGAGGGCCTTGAGCAGGACCGTGACGTTCTGCTTGCGCTTGCGGTCGAGGCGCACCCCGACCAGGTCGCGCTTGTCGATCTCGAACTCCAGCCACGCGCCGCGCGACGGGATCATCTTCGAGGTGAAGATGTCCTTGTCGGAGGTCTTGTCGATGGAGCGCTCGAAGTAGACGCCGGGCGACCGGACGAGCTGGGAGACGACGACACGCTCGGTGCCGTTGACGATGAACGTGCCCTTGTCGGTCATCAGGGGGAAGTCACCCATGAAGACCGTCTGGCTCTTGATCTCGCCGGTCTCGTTGTTCATGAACTCGGCCGTGACGAAGAGCGGTGCGGAGTACGTGAAGTCGCGCTCCTTGCACTCCTCGACCGTGTTCTTCGGCGGCTCGAAGCGGTGATCGCGGAACGAGAGGCTCATGGTCCCCGAGAAGTCCTCGATCGGGGAGATCTCCTCGAAGATCTCCTCCAGACCGGACCGGGTGGAGACGTCCTCCCGCCCGTCGGCCTTGGCCTGCTCGACCCGGGCCTGCCACTCCTCGCTGCCCCGGAGCCAGTCGAAGCTCTCGGACTGAAGGGCGAGGAGGTCAGGAACCGCGAGTGGCTCGGAGACCTTGGCGAACGAGACGCGACCGGTTTCGGTCACATTGTTCGTGGTGCTGGTACGGCTAGATGACTTGCTGGCGTTGCGCGAGGCGGCCAAGAGTGGTCCTTCCGAAGGCTCGCGGACTCATCCCAAAATGCGCACCTGCGTCACCCCATGCCAAGGGACCCCCAACGGGGTCTGGATGAGAGAGAAGGCAGCGCAAAGAAGCAGTTTACCCCAAGGGCCGACTGCTTGTCGAACTGGGCCTCGACAAAACCTGCGCGTGGGTGTCGCGCTCTGGTCCGTCCTCGCCGCAGTCCGCGATCGGAACTGACGTGAGCATGCCGCGCGGGACCGTGCGAGTCAAGCGACCACGCCAGAATCGAGCCGAATGGTTGAAGGTTTTGCCCGAGTAACCACCCTTTTTGACCAGCACGGCGTCGCACGCCGGCTCCATCGGGTCACAACGCCGTCACGTCGTCGACGAGCCACTGGTCACCGGACTTCACCATCGTGAAGACGACCCGGTTCAGGTACGTCTGGGGCTCGCTCTGCAACGTGGTCTGGCTGGTCTGGTCCACGAACAGCATCACGTCGACCTTCGAGGCGGTCGCGTCGACCACGCCGGACGCCTTCACGTCGGCCTCGACGTGGGCCTTGCGCTGGGATGCCGGTGACTGGAGCAGCTCGTCCACCGTCTTCTGGAACTGGCCGGCGTACTGCGGCGTCATGAGGGTCTTCGCCTCGTCGGCGTCGGCCTGGAGCGTCTTGTAGTCGAAGGCCAGCGCCCGGACGGCGGCCGTCTCGGCCTGCACCGGTGCCTCCCGCAGCGCCGAGGTGACGGCCGCGGTCGACGTGGTGCGCTCCTCCGTCGCGGTCCGTGACCGGATGCCGATGATCAGGTCGAACACCACCGCCGCCGCCAGCAGCACGGCCAGCCCCGCCACCAACCAGGTCGGGACGGTGCCCAACCCCCGCGCGAAGGGGCTCGTCGCCGGCCGGCTTGGTGGCGGGCTTCGACACGTCGGGTCTCGACTCGTCGGGCTTCGGCGTCACGTCGACGCCAGCCGGCTTCGCCGGCTGGTCCCGACGTTCACCCGCGATCTTCCGTCGCCGGGACGGGGTCGCCCCAAGGGCCTGGTCACTCATCACGCCACCGCCTCGAAGTCGTCGACGAGCCATCGGTTCGCGTCGTCGGGATCACGGACCAGGCTGACCTCCCAGCGGAAGTGCCGCACCCGCTCGCCGAAGACCGAGGTCGCGTGGGCGTCGGCGATCACCAGCGCGGTCGCCGACGAGTCGTCGATCTGGGCCACCGCGGTCCGCAGCACGTCGCCGTCGGACTTCAGCTTGGTCGTCTTCATCGTCTTGATGATGCTGTCGACGAACACCTTGTTGGACTGGGCGAAGCTCGGGGTCAGCAGCCCGTCGAGCCGCTGACGGAACGCGTCGATGTCGTCGGAGTCGTAGGTGTTCACGTTCGCGACGAACGTGCCCGCCGCGGTCTTCACCCGCCCCCGCTCCTCGAGCTCGTCGGACAGCGAGGCGTCGACCTGGCTGCCGGCGCTCGCGGTCTCGTCGTCTCCGACGTAGCGGACGGTCACGACGACGCCGACCACCAGGGAGACGACCAGCGCGCAGGCCAGCACGACGGCCAGCACCAGGCGGCCACGCTCGGACAGGCCTGTGTCGGCGCGGTCGAGCTCGTCCTCCTGGCCGCTCTCGATGTTGTCGGGATCCAGGTCGGGGGTCATCGCGGTGTCCTTGTCGCCAGGGGGCCTAGGAGAAGCCACTTCCAGGAGTCCTTTCCGAGTAGACGCTGTTGGCCGCCCACCTCGTGCACGTTGCTGCGAGGTGCTCTCGACGTCGCCACCAGCTTTCCCGTCTGGGGGTCGTACTTCGCCACCACCGGCGTCCGGTTGTACGCCGGAGCGTTCTGGGCGCCGCGCGCGTTGCTCATCGCCTGCGGCTCGGTGCAGCGTGCGTTCTCGTTCATCGGCACCTCCGACAGGTCGTTCGGGTCGCGTTGCGGCGTGCCGTAGCCCTGATGGCAGACGGGCGGGTTCTGGGTCAGCACGAGCCCGAAGTGGGCGTCGTACAGGTGGGTCGTCGGGTCCTTCGCGACCACGGTGTAGCCGCCCTCGACGACGTAGGGGTAGAGGACGAGCACCTGCCGGATGCCGGCCACCCGCGCGGACGAGATCTCGTTGGTGGTGATCAGGTTGTTGATCAGCTCCGCGAGCGCGTCCCGGTTGTCGTCGATCAGGCCGCGCACGTCGCGGGCGGCCAGGCTGCCCTTGTCGATCACCGTGCGCAGGTCCTTGTCGCTGTCGCCGGAGCGTGGTCGTGAACAGGCTGAGGTCGTGCGAGAACGACCGGATCGACGACTCGCTGTCGAGCTGGGTCTGGAGGGCGACCCGGCTGTTCTTGATCAGCTCCTTGGTCACCCCGAGGTTGGCGTACGCCGTCTCGATGAACGAGTTGCTGGTGTCGATGATCGTCGCCAGGTCCGGACCCGTGCCCTCGAACGCCGTGCCGAGCTCGTCGATGACCGTGCGGAGGTCGCCCTTGTCCACGCTGTTGACGAACGAGTCGAGGTCGACGAGCAGCTCGGTAGCGGCCAGCGGGGTCCTCGTGTCGTCCCGCTCGATCGTCGAGCCGTCCCGCAGGTAGGGCCCGGTGTCGCTCTGCGGCTGCAGGTCGACGTACTGCTCACCGATCGCCGAACGGTTCGCGACCACGGCGACCACGTCGGAGGGGATCGTGTCGTCGCTGTGCTGGATCCCCAGGTCGGCGTACACCCCACCGTCGTGCAGCCGGAGGTTCTCGACCCGGCCCACGGACACACCGCGGTAGGTGACCTCGGCGCCGACGTAGATGCCGCCGGACTCCGGGAGGTCGGCCGAGACGGTGTAGGTCTCGTCGGTGAACAGCCGGTCGAGCTGGGCGTACTTCGCGCCGACGTAGGAGATGCCGAGCAGGGTGATCAGGGCGAAGACGAAGAGCTGGATCCTGGTGGTGCGCGAGATCATGGTGAGCCCACCCCTTGCAGGAGCAGGAGGGCGATGTCCTGGTCGAGCCCGCGCCTGGTGAACCGGTCTCGGTCGTAGTCAGGACCGGCGCGACAGGTCGGCAGGAGGGAGCACGGGTCGAGCGGGTCCGAGTCGCCGTCGCCACCGCCACCGCCGCCACCGCCGCCACACACGGGCAGCAGGGTGCACAGCAGGTTGGTGAGGTCCTGGCACCGTTGCGAGTCGGGGAAGTTCTTGCAGAACGTCCCGATCAGCTGCTTGCACGTGAGGCTGAGCGGGTTGTTCTTGCAGAACCGCTTGATCGGCTTCGAGCAGCGCGGGAGCGTCGGGTTCTGCAGGCACTTCACGATCGTGCCGGTGGGAAGCGACGTCGGGAGCGTGGGCAGCGTCGGCAGGGTGGTGGGCAGCGTCGGAAGCGACGTCGGGAGCGTCGGGTCCTGGCAGATCGGCAGCTGCGGCGCCTGCTCGCACGGGTCGACCGGCAGGTCCGGGAGCGTGTCGAGGCTGATGTCGAGCTTCACGCTCAGGTTCGTGTAGTCGCCCATGTGCAGGTTGCGCGCCTCGGTCGGGGTGTTGCCGATCGTGGCGTCGACGAAGGGATAGGTGAGGAAGACCTCGAGCGACTTCGGCAGGGCGTCGCCGGCGTTCGACAGCTGGGTGAGGATCGGGTCGAGCGCCCGCAGGTTGGCCAGCGTGTCCTGCTTGCTGGCCCGGATCACCCGGATGGCGACGGGGCTCAGCCGGTCGAGACCACGCAGCATCTTGACCAGGCCGGAGCGCTGCTGGTTCAGCACCTTCAACGCCTCGGGGAGCTGGTCGAGGGTGTCGACGATGGTCTGCTTCTGGTCCTTGAGCGCGACCGCCAGCTTGTTGACCGACCGGATCGCCGTGATGATCTCCTGCTTGTTCTGGTCGAGCTGACCCATGAACGTGTCGAGCTGGCTCAGCACGCTGCGCACCTGCGGCTCGCGGCCGTCGAGCGCCTTGTTGAGCTCCTGCGTGATGGTCTTCAGCTGGGCGACACCACCGCCGTTGAGCAGCAGCGAGAGCGCGCCGAGGACCTCCTCGACCTCGGGGTTCCGACCGCTGCGGGACAGCGGGATGGTGTCACCGTTCTCCAGCTCTCCGGTGGGCGTCTCGGTCGTCGGCGGGGCGAGGTCGACGAACTTCTCGCCGAGCAGGCTGGTCTGCCGGATCGTGGCGAAGGCGTTCGCGGGCAGCTTCACGTCGCCGTTGAGGCGGACGGTCACGACAGCGGTGTAGCCGTCGAGGCTGACGTCGTCGACCTTGCCCACGGTCACCTCGTCGACCTTCACCGCCGACTGCGGCACCAGGTCGAGGACGTCGCGGAACTCGATGTCGACGGAGTAGGAGTTGTCACCGACGTCAGCTCCACCCGGCAGGGGCAGGCTGTACACCGAGAAGTCGCAGGCGCTGAGCGTGAGCACCATGACGACGGACAGGACGATCCCGCGGAGCGCGCGCCTCATCGGTCGACCTCCACGAGCCCGGCCAGGCTCAGGTCGATCTTCTCGACCTCCACCGGTCCGATCTGCTTGTACGCGAACGGCGTGCTGCGGTTGAGCCCGGGAGCGCTCGGGAGCGTGTCGAGCAGTCGCTTGATCGCACCGCAGGCGTCGCCGGGGTTGCCGCCCTGCTCGACGATCGCGCACAGGACGAGCGCCGGGTCGTTGACCAGCTGGTTGACGTTCTCGCCGATGTTGGCGCGCTGGTCGAGCGTGCCGGAGTTGGGGTTGTACGCGAGGAACAGGTTGTTCAGGGCCAGGGGCGCCACGTCGAGGGTCTGCTTCAGCGCGTCACGCTGGTTGACGAGGATCCGCGTCACCTTCGCCAGCCCGGAGATGTTCTCCTTCAGCGCCCCCTTGTTCTCCTCCACGAACTGCGACACGGCGGTCAACGCGTGCCCAGGTTGTCGAGGGCGAGCGCGAGGTCCTGCCGCTCGCCGGCCAGGAAGCCGGCGACCTTGGCCAACCGCTTGTTGAAGGAGCGGATCGTCTGGTCGCTGCGAGCCAGCATCCCGACGAAGCGGTTGAGCTGGGTGACGGTGGAGAACAGCTCTTCCTTGTTGTCCGCCAGCGTCCCGGTGAACTTGCCGAGGTCCTTGATGGTCTGGTGCAGCTGCGCGCCGTGCCCGTCGAGGTTGCGCGCCGAGACGCCGACCAGGTTGTCGAGCGCGCCTTCCTTGTTCGCCCCGTTCGGCCCCAGCGCGACGCTCAGGTCGTCGAGGCTCTGGTAGATCTCGTCCAGCTCGACGGGTGTCGCGGTCCGGTCCAGCTCGAGGACGGCGTCGTCCTTCAGCGTCGGGCCGCCGGTGTATGCCGGCGTGAGCTGCACGAAGCGGTCCCCGACGATCGCCGGCGAGATGATGACGGCCTTGGCGTCGGCGGGGACGTCGTACCGGCGCTCGTAGTTCATGGTGACCTTGACCTGCTCGCCCTCGGGGGTCACCGACTCGACCTCGCCGACCCGGACGCCGAGGATGCGGACCTCCGAGCCCGGGTAGAGCGCGACGGTGCGCGGGAAGTACGCCGTCAGCTCGTTGGTCGCCGGGGCGGGCCGCATCGTGACCAGCAGGGCGGCGAGCACGGCGAGCAGCAGCAGACCGACCAGCACCTTCGGGACCGCGGTCAGCTTGTCGAGCACGGGAGTCCTGGGCACGTCAGTTGCCACCTCCCGTGTTGGTCAGCGCCGGGACGGGCGGCAGGTTCTGGATGAACGTGTCGAACCAGGGTCCGGTGCCGAGGGTGTTGGCGAAGACCCGGTAGAACGGCGCCATCAGGCGCAGGCTGTCGTCGAGCTGGTCCTGCCGTGCGTTGAGCAGGTCGACCACGTTGTCCAGGTGGTCGAGCGCCGGCTTGAGGTCGGCCCGGGTGTCCTTGACCAGCCCGGTGAGCTGGTGCGACAGCTTGACGGTGGCGAGGAGCAGGTTGTGCACCGCCTGCCGCCGTTCGTACACCGCCTGCAGCAGGACGTTGCCGTCCTTGAACAGCTGCTTGAGGTTGTCGTTGCGGTCGGCGAGCACCTTCGAGACCTTGGCGGCGTTGGTGAGCAGGGTGTTGAGCTGCTCGTCGCGGGCCGCGACGTTCTGGCTCAGCCGCGACAGCCCGCGCAGGCTGGAACGGACCTCGTCGGGCGTGTTGCGGAACGTGTCGGCGAGGACGTTCAGCGACTGCGCGAGCTGGTCGGTGTCGATGCGCTGCTCGGTGCTGGCCAGCCCGCTGAACGCCTCGACGACGTCGTACGGCGATGCCGTCCGGGCGAGCGGGATCTCCGAGTCCGGGTCCAGCTGGCCGGAGCCGGCCGGCTCGAGCGCGAGGAACATGGCCCCGAGCAGCGTCTTGACCCGGATCGAGGCACCCGTCTCGTCGCCGAACTCGGTGCCCTTGTCGATCCGGAACTTCACCAGCACATGTCCGTCGTCGAGCGTGATGTCCTCGACCTGGCCGACGCGGACGCCGGCGACACGGACCTCGTCGTTCGGCTTCAGCCCGCCGGCCTCGCTGAACTGGGCGTAGTAGATGTCGCCGCCGCCGATCAGCGGCAGGTCCTCGGCGCGGAAGGCGGCGAGCATGAACAAGGCGATCGCCACCAGACCGGCAGCACCGATCGTGACGGGGTTGCGCTCACGGAAAGGCGTCATCCGAGATCACACCTCGCCGTGTTGGTGTTGTAGTCGACGCCGATCGGGTCGAGCCGTTGCCCGGCGACCGCCGGCAGGGTGACCTGGCCGCGGAAGTTGCAGAGATAGAAGTTGAACCACGAGCCGTACGACGCCGTGCGGCCGATCTTCTGCAGCTTCAGCGGCAGGATCTGGAGCGCCTTGTCGATCTCGGGCTGGTTCCTGTCCAGCGTGGCGGCCAGCCGTCGTAGCTGGCCGATGTCACGGGTGAGCGGCTCCCTGGCCTCGTCGACGAGGTCCGCGGTCTGCACCGACAGCTCCGAGATGTCGTGCAGCGAGCCGAGGATCGCCTGCCGGTCGTCCTTGAGCCCGGACACGAACTGCTGCAACGAGACGATGAGGTCGGACAGCTCCTGGTCGCGGTCGCCGACGATCACCAGGACGTCGTTGAGGTTGTCGATCAGCTGGCCGACGATCTTGTCGCGGTCGGCCAAGGCGTTCGTCACCGATGCGGTCGACTGGAGCAGGCTCTCGACCGTGCCGCCCTCACCCTGGAAGACCTGGATGATCTCGTAGGACAGCTTGTTCACGTCCTCCGGCGAGAGGGCCGCGAAGAGGGGCTTGAACCCGTTGAAGAGCACGGTCAGGTCGAGGGCGGGCTCGGTGCGGCTGAGCGGGATCGTGTCGTCCTCGTCGAGCACGGTGTCCGATCCGGCGCCCTGGGTCAGGGCGATGTAGCGCTGCCCGACCAGGTTGCGGTAGCGGATCGTGGCGTTCGTCGCCTGGTTGAGCTCGGAGTCGGAGTCCACGTCGAACGTGACCATCGCCTGGCGGCGCTGGTAGATGTCGATGCTCTTCACCGATCCGACCCGAACGCCGGAGATCCGGACGTCGTCGCCGGTGTTGAGGCCGGTGACGTCGCTGAAGACGGCCTTGTACTCCGTGGACTCGCCGAACGTGACGTTGCCGATCGTGATCACCAGAAGGCCGGTCGCCAACGACGTGACGACCATGAAGACCGTCAGCTTGACCGCGTCGACCGTGGTCTTCGCATCGAGGAGCTTCATCGCAGGCTCACCTGCGTCCCGCGCGAGATGGGCCCGAGCAGCAGGGTGGCGATGTCGGGGACGTTCTCGGGGTCGGTGCGCATGACCGGGGCCGCGAGGGCGTCGACGAGGTGCTGCTCAGCCGCGGTGCCGGACCAGCCCGACGTCAGGTCGGAGCTCGGGTCGTAGCCGGGTGCAGCGCGGAACTTGCCGTGCGACGACTCCACGCCGTCCTTGACCTCGCCCGGCGCCGGCTGCGGGGCGGGGTTCGCCTGCGAGTACGGCGGGTTGGGCAACGTCTCGCAGTGCGGGCCGTTGTCCGCCCCGTACTCCGGGTCGTCCGCCGTCCCGTAGCCGGTGGTCTGGTTCGGGATCGTCTCCAACGTGATGTGCAGCGTGTAGTCGCGGTAGGCCTCGGACATCTGCGGGATCCAGTTCGCCAGGCCCTGCGTCAGGCACGGGTACTCCGGCGCGTAGTCGGCCAAGGCGTCGAGCGTGGGGAGGGAGACCTGGCCCAGCCGGATGATGTTGTCCCCGTTGGCCTGCAAGAAGTCCCGGGTGGTGTCGGAGAACCCCGCCACGTCATCGAACAACGCCGCCAGCTGCCGCTGCTTGTCCACCACCGTGTTCCCGGTGACCACCTGGTTGTCCAACGTCGTGGCCAGATCCGGCAACACGTCGCGATACAGGTCCGACACCTTCGCCAACAACCGCAGGTCCCGCACGATCGACGGCACCAGCGGGTTCAGCTGCTCGAGGTAGGAGTCCAGCCGCACCAGGTTCTCACCCAGCCGATCACCCCGACCCTCCAACGCCGTCGACAACGCATTCAACGTGTACGACAGCTGCACCGGCTCCACCGCCGTCAACAACGGATACGCGTCGGAGAGAACCTTCTCCACCTCGATCGACACCGACGACTGCTCGATCACGTCACCGGCCGCGATCGGCCGCGACGACGCATCCACCGGGATCTCCAGCTCCACGTACTTCTCACCGAACAACGTCTTCGGCAAGATCCGCGCCGTCACGTTCGACGGAATCGACCCCACCTCACCCGGAGACAACGCCAGATCCAACCGAGCACCATCACCATCGGAGGCCATCGACCGCACCTCCCCCACGATCACCCCACGCATCTTCACGTCCGCATGCTTGGGGAGCTGGAGGCCGGCGCGCGACGTGGTCACGTCCACGTGCACCACGTCGACGAACGTCTTGTTGAAGACGGCATACGTGAGCCAGCCCCCGGTCAGCAGGAGGCAGACGAAGACCACGCCGAGGACGCGGTTGCGCAGCACTGTGCTCGTCATCTAACCGGCCAACCTCACCGTCGTGGTCGTCCCCCAGATGGCCATGGACAGGAGCAGGTCGATGATGTTGATCGCCACGATCGAGGTGCGCACGGCCCTGCCGACCGCGACGCCGACGCCGGCCGGGCCGCCCGAGGCGTGGTAGCCGTGGTAGCAGTGGATGAGGATCACGACGACCGCGAAGATCAGCACCTTGCCGAACGACCACAGCACGTCGCCCGGTGGCAGGAACAGGTTGAAGTAGTGGTCGTAGGTGCCCGGACTCTGCCCGTAGAACGTCGTCACCACGAGTCGGGTGGCGAAGTACGACGACAGCAGGCCGACGATGTAGAGCGGGATGACCGCGATCAGACCGGCGATGATCCGGGTCGTCACGAGGAACGGCAGTGACGGGATCGCCATCACCTCGAGCGCGTCGACCTCCTCGCTGATCCGCATCGCCCCGAGCTGGGCGGTGAAGCCGCACCCGACGGTCGCGGCCAGCGCGATGCCGGCGACGAGCGGGGAGATCTCGCGGGTGTTGAAGTACGCCGACACGAATCCCGAGAACAGCGACGTGCCGATCTGGTTGAGGGCGGCGTACCCCTGGAGCCCGACCTCCGTGCCGGTGAAGAACGCCAGGGCGGTGATCACGCCGACCGTGCCACCGATGACCGCGAGGGCACCGGATCCCAGGGCGACCTCGGCGAGCAGCCGCCAGATCTCCTTCTTGTAGCGGCGGATCACCCGTGGGGTCCAGGCCAGGGCGCGCAGGTAGAACGCGAGCTCGCTCCCGAGGTTGTCGAGCGCGGACAGGGGACGGCGGTAGACGCCGCGGATGTCTGCCACGGGTCAGCCGCCCTTCGGTGGGACCAGCTGGAAGTAGACCGCGCTCATCACGAAGTTCGCGATGAACAGCAGGATGAACGTGATCACGACGGACTCGTTGACGGCGTCGCCGACGCCCTTGGGACCGCCGCCCGCGTTCATCCCCTTGTACGACGCGACGATGGCCGCGATCAGCCCGAACACCAGGGCCTTGACCATGCCTTGCCACAGGTCGGGCAGCTGGGCCAGAGCGGTGAAGGAGGCGAGATAGGCGCCGGGGGTGCCGCCTTGCAGGATCACGTTGAAGAAGTAGCCGCCGCAGACGCCGACGACGCTGACCAGGCCGTTCAGGAACACCGAGACGAGCATGCAGGCGAGCACACGCGGGACGACCAGGCGCTGGATCGGGTCGATGCCGAGCACCATCATGGCGTCGAGCTCTTCGCGGATCTTGCGCGCGCCGAGATCGGCACAGATCGCGGAGCCACCCGCGCCGGCGATGAGCAGGGAGGTGGCGATCGGACCCGCCTCGCGGACGACCGCGAGCACCGCAGCCGAGCCGGTGAAGGACTGGGCACCGAACTGCTGGATCAGGCCGCCGACCTGGAGCGCGATGACCGCACCGAACGGGATCGCGACGAGGGCGGCCGGGACGATCGTCACCGACGCGACGAACCACGCCTGCTGGATGAACTCCCGCAGCTGGAACGGTCGGCGGAACAAGGCCCGCATGACGTCGAGCCCGAACGCGAAGAGGGTGCCACTCGCGCGCAACGGCGCGGTGGCACGACCCATCGTCGTACTGCTCATGGAGCCATCACCATCTGCGGCTCGAACGAGCCCGGCGGCGGTGTGACGCCGTTCTCGCGGCACCAGTCACCCGGCTCACGCTGGGTTGCTCGCGGCCGGCCGTCGGACGGCTCGAGCTGCAGCGGGATCGGGGGCAGCGGCGGCAGCTCCTGACCCTCCTCGGCGGCGAGCTCGTCGGCGTCCTTCTCCTCGGACATGCCGATCGGCCCGACTCGCTGCGCGTTGAGGAACTGGCGGACGACCGGCTCCTCGGACGACAGCAGCATCTCGCGTGGGCCGAACATGGCGAGGTGGCGGTGGTAGAGCAGTCCGATGTTGTCGGGGACGGTGCGCGCGGTGTTGATGTCGTGCGTGACGATCAACATCGTCGCCTCGATCTGCGCGTTGAGGTCGACGATGAGCTGGTTGAGGAAGGCGGTGCGGACGGGGTCGAGTCCGGAGTCGGGCTCGTCGAAGAGGACGATCTCGGGGTCGAGGACCAGTGCCCTCGCCAGGCCGGCGCGCTTGCGCATCCCGCCGGAGATCTCGCCGGGCAGCTTGTACTCGGCCCCGACGAGCCCGACGAGCTCCATCTTCTCCATCACGATCTGACGGATCTCGGCCTCGGACTTCTTGGTGTGCTCGCGCAGCGGGAAGGCGACGTTGTCGTAGAGGTGCATCGAGCCGAACATCGCGCCGTCCTGGAACAGCACGCCGAACAGCTTGCGCACCTCGTAGAGGTCACGCTCGCTGCAGGTCGCGATGTCCACGCCCTCGATGTGCACGTGGCCACGGTCGGGCTTGAGCAGCCCGATCAGCGTCTTGAGGAAGACCGACTTGCCCGTGCCGGACGGACCGAGCATGACGCAGATCTCGCCGGCGGGGACCGTGAGAGTGACGTCGCCCCAGATGAGCTGCTTGCCGAAGGACTTCGTCAGTCCGTCGACGGTGATCTCGACTCCCACGGGTGGCCCTCCCTAGCGCGCCTCTCGATGGGAAACGACGAGCGGGGCCACAAGTTACGCAGGACTCGGGTGGGCGCTCCGGGAGATGCAACGCCCCTCCATCGCGACAAGAGCGACTTTACGGACACCACGGAGACAGCGACAGGGGCGGCCACCCGAAGGTGACCGCCCCTGTCGACGGTGTCGGTGCGCTGCCCTCGCTCAGGAGGGCAGCGACGACGTCACTTGAGCGTGACGCTGGCGCCGGCGGCCTCGAGGGACTCCTTGGCCTTCTCGGCGGCCTCCTTGGCGACCTTCTCCAGGATCGGCTTCGGGGCACCCTCGACCAGGTCCTTGGCCTCCTTGAGACCGAGGCTGGTGAGCGTGCGCACCTCCTTGATGACCTGGATCTTCTTGTCGCCGGCCGACTCGAGGACGACGTCGAACTCGTCCTGCTCGGCGGCCTCGCCGGCGTCGCCGGTGCCACCGGCAGCCGGGGCGCCGGCCGCGGCGACGGCGACCGGAGCGGCCGCGGTCACGCCGAAGGTGTCTTCGAACTGCTTCACGAACTCGCTGAGCTCGAGGAGGGTCATCTCCTTGAACGCGTCGAGGAGCTCGTCGGTGGTGAGCTTCGCCATGGTGGCGTTCCTTCCTGACTTACTAGCTGATCCGCGCGGTCGGCACGAACAGACTCGGGTGGTTTGTCGAATCGAGTGGCTTATTGAGCCGGTCCGGGCGACTCCGTCGCGTCGGACTGTCCATCGGTGGTCTCCTCGGCGCCCTCGTCGGGTGCCTCGGCCGCCGGCGCGTCCTCGGCTGCGGCTGCAGCCTCGGGCTCACCAGCGGTGTCCTCCGAAGGAGCCGGCTCGCCGGCGCCACTCGCGAGGATCGACGGGTCCTGCTCAGCCTTCGCCTGCAGGGCGCCGGCGAGCCGGGCAGCCTGGGAGAGCGGGGCGTTGAGCAGGAAGACGGCGTTCTGAAGCGATGCCAGGAGCGCACCCGCGAGCTTGGCGAGGAGAACCTCGCGCGACTCGAGGTCAGCGATCTTGGCGATCTCGGCAGGGGTGAGCGGCTTGCCGTCGAGCACGCCCCCCTTGATGACGAGAGGTGAGTTGGCCTTGGCGAAGTCACGCAGGCTCTTGGCCGCCTCGACCGCGTCGCCCTTGATGAAGGCGATGGCGGACGGGCCTTGGAGCAGGTCGCGGAATGCATCCACGCCCGCCTCCTCGGCGGCGATCTTGGTGAGCGTGTTCTTCACCACGGCGTAGCTCGCGTTCTCACCGAGGGCTCGCCGCAGGTCCTGCAGCTGCTTCACGGTGAGTCCGCGGTACTCGGTCAGCACAGCGCCCTCGGAGCTGCGGAACTCGTCCACCAGCTCTGCGACGGCAGCTGCCTTGTCCGGCCGCGCCATGGGTCCTCCTTTGCGGAACACATCAGGTCGCGAAGGTCCGTCGGCATACATGCTCGGAGGCCCACAAAAGAAAACGCCCCATGCAGGCGCACGGGGCACGACCGGAAGATTCCGGGTCGGACTCAGCTCACCTGCGCGGGCCGCCCGCTCTGCGGGGCCTTCGACTGGCACAGCGGTGAGGCTGGGTCAGTGACCGGCGGTCTTCGGTGACTCCAGGGTACGGCGTCGGGCGTCCCCCGACCAAATCGAGGGCTACTGCGAGACCTTCGAGAACGGCAGCACCTGGTCGGCGGGCGGGGGCGTGATGGCGACCTTCTTGCCCCAGTCGCTGAAGTACATCTCCGTGGTGGTGTCGGCGACCTTCGACGAGGTCTTGACCGGACGGTTCCGGGCGTCGAGCCAGAACTGCGACGTGATCTCCTCCGGGAGCGCCTCGAGGAGCTGCTCCTCGGTGACGCCCGCGACCTCGTCGAGCCCACTCACCTCGATCATCTTCTTGCTGTCGACCGTGACCGTGTAGTGCCGGGCCGGGACGCCCTTGACGTCGTCGACGCCCAGGTCGTTCAGCCGGGTGATGGCGGAGTACAGCTTCTCGACCTTGTCCGGGTCGAAGTTCGACATCATCTGGTCGAACATGGCCGCCGAAGGGGTTCGTGGGGTCGTCGAGGTCGATCTTGACCCAGGGCTTGGCCGGGTCCTTCGTGATCGCGCCGCCTGAAGCCTTGAGGTAGAACGCCCCGTCGACCATGAGCACGCTGATCGACTTGCCCGGGCCGGCGTTCATCGTCATCCGCATCTGCATCGAGTCCAGCGACCGCCTGATCGCGACGTCGCCGGTCATCGTCAGGGTCTGGCCGGCGTTGGTGACCGTGCCGGTGAGGTGCGCCGACTGGCGTCGGTCTGGGCCGTTGCCATGCTGCGACCGAAGTCGGCGGCGCTGAGGACATGGATCTTCTGTTCCGTGGACGCCCCCGAGCCGGGCGCCTGCTCGTCACCGCAGCCGGAGAGCGTGACGAGCATGGCCGCGGCGGCGGCAGCGCAGACGACGCGTCGGATCATGATGGTTCCCCCTGTCTGGTGAGGACAGGATGGCACGACAAACCGGAGGATGCGGTGGGTTACCGCGTTGCGCTGCGGCCGTTGGTCCGGAGTCGCGGGTCTCAGTTGCCGCCGAGGTCGAGGTCGCTCACCTGGTCGGCCGGCGGTGCCTCGATCGAGACGTCCTTGCCGTAGTCGGAGAAGTGCACCTCGAAGGCGCCCGCGGCGGCGAGGTCGACCTTGATCTCGACCGGCAGGTTGTCGTCGTCGACGTACACCTCGCTCGTCAGCGACTTCGGCAGGCCGAGCTCGGACGCGTCCTGACCCTGGAAGACGGGGTTGCTCTTGAGCATGGTCGCGGTGTCGACCGTGACGTCGTAGTGGTGGGTCTCGACGCCGTCGACGGTCTCGTCACCCTTGTCCTCGAACGAGGTGGCGCCCTCGAGGTACGCCGAGAAGTTGCCGGGGTTGGCGGCCTGGAACAGCTGACCGATCGGGTTGCTCGAGTCGGACACGTCGATCTTGGCCCAGGGCTTGCCGGGGTCCGAGCTGATCCCGGCGCCCGAGATGTACAGCAGCTGGTCGATCACCACCATCTTCAGCTCCTGGCCACCGGTGTCGGCCGAGAACGAGAACGTGGGGGTCTCAGGGGTGTCGAGGTGGTCGACGTCGCCCTTCAGGTCGAGCGACTGGCCCTGGGACTCCACGGTCGCCTCGACGTGCGCGGAGCCTGCCTCGGACTGCGCCGAGCGGATCTCGTCGGCGAAGTTGTCCTTCGTCAGCGTCGCGGTGTCGCCGGACTGCCCCGATCCCCCGGTGCTCGATCCGGTGCTGTCGTCGCTGCACGCGGCCAGGGCACCCATCAGTACGACGGACACCAGCGCGGCGGCCAGGCGTCGGAGCATCACGGGCTGTTCCCCCGGGTCGGCGGTCGGGACGCCGATCAGCGCCCCGCGCGTCCAGGGTACGTGGCGGTGAGGAGGCCACCCGCGGAGGCGGGCGAGGTGTGCGAAGCGGTCGAGCTCAGCGGGCCTCGGCCGCGCGCAGCCGGGCGCACAGCACCATGAGCAGGCCCTTGCTGACCTCGGCCTCCTTCTCGAGCAGCGGCGTGAAGTCCCAGGAGACCAGCGAGATCGTGGAGAGGTCACCCTTGGCGGTCACCGTCGCCGAACGCGGCTTGCCGTCGATCAGGGAGATCTCGCCGAAGTAGTCACCCGGTCCCAGGTCGGGACGCTCCTCGCCGTGGACGGCAACGGAGGCGGTGCCTTGGGTGATCAGGTGGAAGCCGATGCCGCCGGCACCCTCCGCCGTGATCTCCTTGCCGTCCTGATGGCGGACCTCGCGGGCCACCGCAGCGACCTGCTTGAGCGCGCGGGGGCTCATCGAGCCGAACAGGTCGGTCTTGCCCAACGCCTCGACGATGGCGGGGTCAGCAGCCATGGGGTGGTCCTCCCTCAGACGATGCTGCGGCTTTGCCGCGGCGACGCGATGCTATCCCTGCCTGCAACCGGCCCACAAGGAACTTCACCCAACCGCTGCAAAGCCGTCGCAGGGCGCGGTCACGACCGCCCGGAGACGGCGAACCGCCCCTGACGCGTGGTCAGAGGCGGTCCGTGTTCGTGCGGTTACGCGAGGTCAGGCCTCGACGCTGTCCTCGTCGTCGCCGGTCAGGTTGCGGGTCCGGTTCGGGTCGACCTGGACGCCGGGGCCCATCGTCGTGGAGAAGGTGATCTTCCTCAGGTAGCGGCCCTTGGAGCTGGCCGGCTTGAGCCGAAGGATCTCGTCCAGCGCCGCGGCGTAGTTCTC
Source organism: uncultured Actinomycetota bacterium (assembly GCA_963737725.1). GTDB lineage: Bacteria > Actinomycetota > Actinomycetes > Propionibacteriales > Nocardioidaceae > JANLYC01. The sequence continues at coordinate 804,547 of CAVTTO010000007.1, read as the reverse complement.
GATCAGCTGGTCGGAGCTGAACGACGCCTTGCCGATGATGAAGTGGAGGTTGGCGTGGCGGTCGACGCGGAACTCGATCTTGCCGCCCTTGATGTCGGAGACGGCCTTGGCGACGTCGGGCGTCACGGTGCCGGTCTTCGGGTTGGGCATCAGGCCACGAGGGCCGAGCACGCGGCCGAGACGGCCGACCTTGCCCATCATGTCCGGGGTGGCGACGACGGCGTCGAAGTCGAGCCAGCCACCGTTGACCTTGTCGATCAGCTCGTCGCCGCCGACGATGTCGGCTCCGGCGTTACGGGCTTCCTCGGCCTTGTCGGCGTTGGCGAAGACGAGAACCCTGGCCGTCTTGCCGGTGCCGTGCGGGAGGTTGACCGTGCCGCGGACCATCTGGTCAGCCTTGCGGGGGTCGACGCCGAGCCGCATCGCGACGTCGACGGTGCTGTCGAACTTGGTCTTGCCGCTGGCCTGGGCCAGCTTGAGCGCCTCGGAGGGCGGGTAGAGCTTGTCCGCGTCGATGTTCTCGGCGGCGGTGCGGTATGCCTTGCTGCGCTGCATGTCTGGTTCCTTCTTTCGTTGCTGTCACCAGGTGTGGTCGGAGTGGGCCAGCGCGGCCCTGCCACGTGTTTCTTGTTGAACGGTGCCGGTCGGGGTGCTGCTACCCGACGACGGTGATGCCCATCGAGCGCGCGGTGCCCTCGACGATCTTCATGGCGGCCTCGACGTCGTTGGCGTTGAGGTCGGGCATCTTGGTCGTCGCGATCTCACGAACCTGGTCGCGGTTGATCCTGCCGACCTTGTCGGTGTGCGGCGTCGAGCTGCCCTTCTGCAGGCCGGCGGCCTTCTTGATCAGCTCGGCGGCCGGCGGGGTCTTCGTGATGAACGTGAACGACCGGTCTTCGTAGATGGTGATCTCGACCGGGACCACGTTGCCGCGCATCGCCTCGGTGGCTGCGTTGTAGGCCTTGCAGAACTCCATGATGTTCACACCGTGCGGACCGAGGGCGGTACCGACCGGAGGAGCAGGAGTCGCGGAGCCGGCCTGCAGCTGCACCTTGACGAGTGCGGCGATCTTCTTCTTGGGAGGCATTGTCAGGGTTCCTTGTTTGGCTGTTACGGGTTGTTCTCGGGTGGCTGGCCTTGCCAGCAGCTGGCTGCGGCCATTCAGAAGCGCTGAGTCGGAGCGAGCGCCGCCTCAGACTTTCTGAATCTGCGTGAAGCTGAGCTCGACGGGGGTCTCGCGGCCGAAGATCTCGACCAGAGCCTTGACGCGCTGGGCGTCGATGTTGATCTCGGTGATGGTGGCGTGCAGGGTCGCGAACGGCCCGTCGACGACCATCACGGAGTCGCCGGCGTAGAAGTCGGTGAACTCCACCTTCTTCTGCTTGGTCTGCGTCGGCGATGCCGCGGTCTCGGCCTCCTCGACGACAGCCGGGGCCAGCATGGCCTCGACCTCGGCGAGGCTCAGCGGCACCGGCTGGTGGCTGTGGCCGACGAAGCCGGTCACCGACGGCGTGTGGCGCACGGCGGACCAGGACTCGTCCGTGAGGTCCATCCGGACCAGGACGTAGCCCGGCAGGACGGTGCGGCTGACCTGGCGGCGCTGGCCGTTCTTGACCTCCCAGACGTCCTCCTGCGGCACGTGGACCTCGTAGATGAAGTCCTCCATGTTGAGGGAGGTGATCCGGTTCTCGAGGTTGGTCTTCACCCGCTTCTCCATGCCGGAGTACGTGTGCACGACGTACCAGTCACCGGGCTTGGCGCGCAGCGCCGCGCGGAACTCCTCGAGCGGGTCCGCGACGGGCGCGTCGATCGAGGAGACGTCTGCATCGTCAGCGGCACCGCCGTCGACGTCGGTCTCCTCGCCGACGGGTGCCTCGAAGGCAGGCTCCTGGGCTGCGGGAGCCTCCTCGACGGGGGCCTCTTCGGTCGCGGTCTCCTCGACCGCGGTCTCCTCGACCGCGGTCTCCTCGATCGCGACCTCTTCGCTCAGCGGCTCTGCGGCGGTCTCGGCGGCCGGCGTCTCCGTCGGGTCGTCCAGGTCGACCTCGGACGTGGCGTCGACCGGCGCCTCGTCGACGCCCGACTCGTCCACGAGCGCACTCTCGACCACGTCGTCCGTGGACGAGGGGTCTTGCTCGTTCGGCACAGCTGGCTCTGTCACGTTTGGGTTCTTCCGTTGGTTGTCGGCTGCGGGTCGCGTCGGGGGTTGGTTGAGGGGTGTCGATCGCGGCTGGCGTCGTACGTCAGCCGAAGACCGCGAAGGCGGCCTTGTTGAACGCGAAGTCGAGCACGCTCACCACCGCGATCATGAACATGACGAACACCAGCACGACCATGAAGTAGGTGACCAGCTGGTCCCGGGTCGGCCAGATGACCTTGCGAAGCTCCGCGATCACCTGGCGGAAGAACAGCGCCGGGGTGGTCTCGCCTCCGCCGGGCCGACGCTCGCTCGACGAGCTCGTGGAGCGGATCTCCGTCACCGTTCTGCCTTCCTGGACCTGTCTGGGACTGTCTGCTTGGGTCGTTCACCTCATCGCAGGGCAGGAGGGACTCGAACCCCCAACCGCCGGTTTTGGAGACCGGTGCTCTGCCAATTGAGCCACTGCCCTTCACCGGTGACAGACCTGTCCGTGAGGATCGACGCTTGGGGTGCGCCTCGCCCGGACTGACCGGTTTTGACCGGTCACGGGCACACGAACGAGAGGTGCATCTGCCACCAAGGAGACGAGTGTACGGGGTACGGCCCTTGCCAGTCGAACCGGCGACGGGGAGACCCCAGCCGGACGCTCTCACCGCCCGCGGAGGTGAGGTGCGAGGATGGATCCATGAGCGCGTCCACCCCCGACACCAGCTCCCCCGCCACCCGCGCCCGGCGCGTCTCGCAGCGCATCGGCAACATCGCGGAATCCGCGACCCTCGCCGTCGACGCCAAGGCCAAGGCGCTCAAGGCTGCGGGCCGTCCGGTGATCGGTTTCGGGGCCGGCGAACCCGACTTTCCGACCCCTGACTACATCGTCGAGGCGGCGGTCGAGGCGGCCCGCGACCCGCGCAACCACCGCTACACCCCCGCCGGCGGGCTGCCCGAGCTCAAGCAGGCGATCTGTGCGAAGACGGCCCGCGACTCGGCGTACGACGTCGAGCCGGCCCAGGTGCTCGTCACCAACGGCGGCAAGCAGGCGGTCTACCAGACCTTCGCGACGCTCCTCGACCCCGGCGACGAGGTGATCCTGCCGGCGCCGTACTGGACGACCTACCCGGAGGCGATCGCCCTGGCCGGCGGCACGTCGGTCGAGGTGCTGGCCGACGAGACCCAGGACTACCTGGTCACCGTCGAGCAGCTCGAGGCCGCGCGCACCGACCGGACCAAGGCGCTGCTGTTCTGCTCGCCGTCCAACCCGACGGGTGCGGTCTACAGCCGCGAGCAGGTGCGGGCGATCGGGCAGTGGGCGCACGAGCACGGCATCTGGGTGGTGACCGACGAGATCTACGAGCACCTGACGTACGCCGGGGCCGAGTTCAGCTCGATCGTGGTCGAGGTGCCCGAGCTCGCCGACACCTGCGTGGTGCTCAACGGCGTGGCCAAGACGTACGCCATGACGGGTTGGCGGGTCGGCTGGATGATCGGCCCGAAGGACGTGATCAAGGCCGCCACCAACCTGCAGTCGCACGCGACCTCCAACGTCTCCAACGTGTCGCAACGGGCGGCGATCGCGGCCGTGTCGGGCGACCTGTCGGCGGTCGAGCGGATGCGCGAGGCGTTCGACCGGCGGCGGCAGACGATCGTGGCGATGCTCAACGACGTCAACGGGTTCGTCTGCCCGGAGCCGAAAGGGGCGTTCTACGCGTACCCGTCGGTGAAGGGTGCGCTGGGCCGCGAGGTCGCGGGGCGCACCCCGTCGTCGTCGATCGAGCTCGCCGAGATCATCCTCGACGAGGTCGAGGTGGCGGTCGTGCCCGGTGAGGCCTTCGGGGCGCCCGGATACCTGCGGCTGTCGTACGCCCTCGGCGACGAAGACCTGGCCGAAGGCGTCGGGCGGATCCAGAAGCTGCTCGCCTGACGGTCGTGACGGTGGCCCGACGCCCGCTGGAGACCTTGCCCAAGGCCCATCTCCACCTGCACTTCACCGGGTCGATGCGGCACGCGACCGTGCTCGAGCTGGCGGCGGAGCAGGGGCTGCGGCTGCCCGAGGCGCTCACCGACGACTGGCCTCCCCACCTGTCGACGGCCGACGAGAAGGGCTGGTTCCGCTTCCAGCGGCTGTACGACATCGCCCGCTCGGCACTGCGCACCGAGGACGGCGTACGCCGGTTGGTGCGTGAGGCCGCCGAGGACGACGCCCGCGAGGGGTCACGCTGGCTGGAGATCCAGGTCGACCCGAGCGGGTACGCCGCGGCCTTCGGCGGGATCACGGCCTTCACCGACCTGGTCCTCGACGCGGCCCGCCAGGCCTCGGAGTCGACCGGCGTACAGGTCCAGATCGTGATCGCGGCCAACCGGACCCGGCATCCGCTGGATGCGCGGACGCTGGCCCGGTTGGCGGCGCAGTACGCCGGACGTGGTGTGGTGGGCTTCGGGTTGTCGAACGACGAGCGCAGGGGTGAGGCGTTGTCGTTCGCGAAGGCTTTCGAGATCGCCGACCGAGCCGGTCTGATCTCCGCGCCGCACGCGGGTGAGCTGTGCGGACCCGAGAGCGTGTGGTCGTGCCTGGACGGGCTCGGTGCGCGGCGGATCGGTCACGGGGTGCGCTCGATCGAGGATCCGCAGCTGGTCGCGCACCTGGCCGACGAGGGCATCACCTGCGAGGTGTGTCCGACCTCGAACGTCGCGCTCGGTGTCTACCCCGACCTGGCGGCGGTGCCGCTGCGCAAGCTGTACGACGCCGGGGTGCGGATCGCGCTCGGCGCCGACGACCCGTTGTTGTTCGGGACCCGGCTGCTCGCGCAGTACGAGGCGGCCCGCGACGACCAGGGCTTCTCCGACGAGGACCTGGCCGAGCTGGCCCGGATGTCGATCCGTGGCTCGTGCGCCCCGCCCGACGTCCGGACCCGTCTCCTCGCCGACATCGACACCTGGCTCACCTAACCCCGCCGACTCGCCAAGTTTGCGTCGCGCCACGCCCCGGTCGGTTGAGCTGTCGAAACCGTGATCTCGACAAGCTCGATCACGATCGCCGGACGCCTGGCGACTCGACACGCTCGATCAGCGGGGCAGGGGTTAGAAGTCGCAGTTGAGGAGGGTGGGTTCGGGGTGGAGGACGATGCCGTAGGTCGCGCGGACGCCGTCGCGGATCTCGGCCGCCAGGGCCAGCAGGTCCGCCGTCGTGGCCGAGCCGCGGTTGGTCAGCGCGAGCGTGTGCTTGCTCGAGAGGCTGACCCGGTCGTTCCCGTATCCCTTGGCGAACCCGGCCCGTTCGATCAGCCAGGCCGCACTCGTCTTGACCGACCCGTCCGGCTGCGGGAACGCCGGCGCGCCCTCGGGCAGCTCCGACGGCTCCACGAAGGGGTTGGTGAAGAAGGAGCCTGCGCTCCACGTGTCGTGGTCGTCGGGATCGAGCACCATGCCCTTGCCGCGGCGCAGCCCGAGCACCGCCTCGCGCACGCGCGCCGCCTCCACCCGCTCGCCGACCTCGACGCCGAGCGTCCGGGCCAGCTCGGCGTACTGCACCGGCGCCCCCAGGTTCCCGAGGCGGAACTGGAACGTCACCGCTCCGACCACGAACCGGCCGGGCTCACGCTTGAACAGGCTGGTCCGGTAGCCGAAGGCACAGTCGGCGTTCGCCAGCGTCCGCGTACGCCGTTCGAGCCGGTCGTACACGTGCACCTGGGCGATCGTCTCCGCGACCTCCTGGCCATAGGCGCCGACGTTCTGGATCGGCGTGGCGCCGACCGTGCCGGGGATGCCGGACAACGCCTCGACACCGATCCACTCCTCCGCGACGGCACGGGCCACGAACGCGTCCCAGTCCTCACCGGCCTCGACCACGGCTTCGGCGCCCCCGCACGCATCGCCGCCGACAGCCACGCCGGACGTCGCGATCCGTACGACCCTGCCGGGGAAGCCGTCATCGGCCACCACGAGGTTGCTGCCACCTCCCAGCACCAGGACCGGCTCGCCCGCGTCGTCGCAGGCAGCCACGGCGTCGTACAGCTGGTCCCGATCGGTGGCCTCGACCAGCGACTCGACCGGCCCGCCGAGCCGTAGCGTCGTCCACTCCGCCAGCCGGTGCGCGTCGGTGCGCGGCGCCCCGGAGACCTCCGACTCGGTCAAACCCGCACCGTGGCCTTGCTCATCCCGAGCACCTTCTGGTCGGCGTTGGTGACCGTCAGGTCGATGGTCGCGACGCCGTCCTCGACCGTCTTCACCAGGCCGGCCACGGTCACGACGGTCCCGGAGTCGTCGTCGGGCACCACCACCGGCTTGGTGAACCGCGCCCCGAAGGACAGCACGCGCTCCGGACCACCGGCCCACTCGGCGACGGCGTTGCCGGCCAGCGCGAGCGTGTACATGCCGTGCGCGATGACGCCCGGCAGGCCGACCGAGGTCGCGATCCGGTCACTCCAGTGGATGGGGTTGAAGTCGCCGGAAGCCCCGGCATACCGCACGAGGTCGGAGCGGGTGACGTCGTACGACTTCGGCTCGAAGGCGTGCCCCGCGTCCCAGCTCATCAGGAACCCTCCCCTGCGTCGTCCGCTTCCGGGGCGGCGCGGTGCACGAGGGTGGCGTACGCCGTCGCGACGGGCTGGCCGTCGACCGTGGCGATCTCGGTGCGCGTCCCGATCATGTCCATCCCCGCCGCCGCACGGAGGGAGTCGATCGTGATCGTGCCCTGGAGAACGTCGCCGGCCCGGACCGGACGGGCGTACTCGAAGCGCTGGTCTCCGTGGACGACGTTCTGCAGCTCGATGCCCACGCTGGGATCGGTCATCAGCTGCGTCATCGCCCCGAACGCCACCACGATCGGGAACGTCAGCGGCGCCGTCTCACCGTCGTCGAGGGCGGGTGAGCCGATGGCGCGGGTGAACTCGGCGATCTTCTCCCGGCTCACGGTGTACGGCGGGGTCGGGTCGAAGGTGCGCCCGGCGAGGCCGGGGTCGAGCGGCGGCGGAGGCATGGAGGCGACGCTACCAACGACACGACCCGCACCTGCGGGGCAGATGCGGGTCGGCGAAGCGGTCGGCGAAGCAGTCGCCGAAACAGGTGGCGCGAAGGTCAGCGCGTCTCGCGGTGCGGCTGGTGCTTGCGGCAGCGCGGGCAGTACTTCTTGAGCTCCATCCGGTCCGGGTCGTTGCGCCGGTTCTTCCGGGTGATGTAGTTGCGCTCCTTGCACTCGGTGCACGCCATCGTGATCTTGGGGCGGATGTCGGTGCTCTTGCTGGCCACGGAATTGCCTCGTCTCGAAATCTCGGTCGTCGCTGTGTTGCAGAGTGATGCTGGGTGTTCGGTGGTGTTGCGTGGTGCCTGGTCATGCCTCGGTGCTGGTAGCGGGGGCGGGACTTGAACCCGCGACACCACGATTATGAGCCGTGTGCTCTGACCACCTGAGCTACCCCGCCGCTCGAAATCGAGGCTCCCACCCGGCATCGAGCGAAGACGTCTCCGTCGTGCTGAGGACCGGGTGAGGCTCCGACTCCAGAGCCCCAATACGGAATCGAACCGTAGACCTTCTCCTTACCATGGAGACGCTCTACCGACTGAGCTATTGGGGCAAGCGACGTATGAGAATACACAGCCTGAGCGGTGGAGCGTTAATCGGTTCGCACCCGCCACGACCACGCTCATCGCCGCCTGGATCCAGCGGGTCCGGTGCATGGTCTCTCGCGTGGTGAGGCGGTTGACTCGCGCTTAGGCTCGAGATCATGACCGCACCCACCACGACCGACCTGACCGCCCCCTCGGCTGCCGACGCGAGCGCGCGACCGTACGCCGTCCGGCCGGCCCGGGTCGGGCTCCAGCTCCAGCCTCAGCAGGCCGACTACGCCGCCATCCGGCGTACGGTCGCCGCGGCCGAGGAGATCGGCGTCGACGTGGTCTTCAACTGGGACCACTTCTTCCCCTTGTACGGCGATCCCGACGGCAAGCACTTCGAGTGCTGGACCATGCTCGGCGCCTGGGCCGAGGCGACCGAGCGCGTCGAGTTCGGCGCCCTCGTGACCTGCAACAGCTACCGCAACCCCGACCTGCTCGCCGACATGGCCCGCACGGTCGACAACATCAGCGAAGGCCGGCTCATCCTCGGGATCGGCTCGGGGTGGTTCGAGAAGGACTACGACGAGTACGGCTACGAGTTCGGCACCGCCGGCGGACGGCTCGACGCACTCGGTGAGGCGTTGCCGCGGATCGAGCGGCGGCTCGCGAGGCTCAACCCCGGCCCCGTCCGGGACATCCCGATCCTGATCGGTGGCGGTGGCGAGCGGAAGACGCTGCGCCACGTCGCCAACCACGCCGACATCTGGCACGGCTTCGGGGAGCCCGAGATCGTCGCCCACAAGCACGACGTCCTCGACGAGTGGTGCCGCAAGGCCGGCCGCGACCCGGGCGAGATCGAGCGCTCCGCCGGCGTACCTCGGGACCAGGTCGAGCAGCGAGCCCCGGCGCTGTACGACGTCGGGACGCGCCTGTTCACCGTCGGGATCGGCGGACCGGACTACGACCTCGGGCCGCTCCGCGAGCTGGTCGTCTGGCGCGACGAGGTCAACGCCGCCTGACGCCGTTCCGGGGCCCGCGGGCCCTCGCGCAGAACGCCCGCCGCGTCACGTGACGAAGCGGGCGTTCGGGGGCCGTGGGGCCGGACGTGGCAGGTGTAGGGTTCGAACCTACGTAGGCTGAGCCGGCAGATTTACAGTCTGCTCCCTTTGGCCACTCGGGCAACCTGCCTTGATGCGACGAGCAGGATACCCCGATCCCCCGGGTGAGATGCAAAGCGCCCTCGACGGCGCTCGACGACGCGAAAGGCAGTCCGCCGATGGCTGGTGACTCTTCGTTCGACATCGTGAGCAAGATCGACCACCAGGAGGTCGACAACGCGCTCAACCAGACCGCCAAAGAGGTCTCGCAGCGGTTCGACTTCAAGAACACCGGGGCCGGCATCTCCTGGCACGGCGACTCCTCGATCAGCGTGACGGCGAACGCCGACGAACGCGCTCTGGCCGTGATCGAGGTCTTCAAGGAGAAGCTCATCAAGCGGCACCAGTCGCTCAAGATCCTCGAGGTCGGCGAGCCCCGCACCTCCGGCAAGGAGGTCAAGGTCGACATCGACCTCAAGGAGGGCATCGCGCAGGAGCAGGCCAAGAAGGTCTCGCAAGCTGATCCGGGACGAGGGCCCCAAGGGCGTCAAGGTCCAGGTTCAGGGTGAGGAGCTGCGCGTGACCAGCAAGAAGCGCGACGACCTGCAGTCGGTGATCGCCCTGATCAAGGAGCAGGACTACGACTTCGCTCTCCAGTTCACCAACTACCGGTGAGAGCCGTCTCGAATGCACAATTATTCGATCTACCGAAAGTGTGCCGGCCCCGTTATTCTGTGCGACACTTGTCGCCACGGGGCAGACACCGCCTTCCCCGTATCGGACCCACGGGAGACTCGTCCATGAAGAAGCGCCTGATCGCTGTTCTCGCAGCTGTCTTTGCCGCGACCGTTCTCGGCATCCGGCGCTGTCTCCGCTACCCAGGCCCGCGACGGACTGGACTGGGAGAAGCGGCCGTCGACCCACCACTTCCTCGCCGGCGGCAGCGGTCACGACTGGGAGTTCGCACCGGACACGTCCTCCAGCCGTGGCTTCGACTGGGAGTAGTCGCTCCGCCACACGTGGCCCTCGGGTCACTCTCCGGCTCAACGCGTATGTCGCTGGGCTAGTTCTCGCGACGCTGGCGATCGTCGCCGTCTCTCTCACCCTCGACCTCTACGACCCGCCTGAGCAGCCCTGGGCCGTCCTGCCGCTGCTCGGGGTCGGCCTGGTCACGGCCGGCCACCTCCGCGTGCGCTTCCGCCGCGGTGACGACGTCGACGCCGTCACGCTGTTCGAGGCGATGCTGCTGCCGCTGATCTTCAGCTTCCCGACTCCGGTCGTCGTGGCCACGGTGGCGGTGGCCCAGGTCATCACGAACATGCTGCGTCGTACGACCTGGGTGAAGGGCTCCTTCAACGTCGCCCAGTGGTCGCTCGCGGCCGCGGCCGGGAGCCTGCTGTTCGACAGTCTGCGCACCGATGACGGCGTCTCCACCCAGACGCTCATCCAGCTGGTCGTCGCGGGCGCGCTGGTCAGCCTGATCAACAGCGTCGCCTTCACGATGGTGCTGGCGATCGCCGGTCACGCAGTCCGTCACGTCGGTGCTCAAGGACCTCCGCCCGGTGCTGCTCCAGGGCTGGCTCGTCGGCTGGGGCGTCAACACGGTCGTCGGTCTGCTGTTCGTGCTGGCTCTCGCCAGCAACCCCGTCGCCGTGATCCTGTTCCCGGTGCCACTGGTGATCCTGCACCTCGCCTACCGCGGGTACGCCGCGGCGCGCTCCGAACGGTCCCGGCTCGACGGTCTGCGCACCGCCGCGCAGACGCTGTCGGCACCGCTGCAGCCACGGGACGCCTTCGACGACTTCCTGGTCGACGTCACCGCGTGCTTCGAGTCGGGTGGCGCCGCGCTCGTCCTGATCACCGAGACCGGAGACCTCGACGTCTACCAGTACGACGGCACCGGCGCGGTGCCCGTCCGCACCGAGTCGGCCGACAGCATGTCGCTGCCCGCTCTGCTGGCCGACCAGGAGGCACCGGCGAGCTTCACCACCAACGACCCCCACATCGTGGCCGACCTGCTGCGTGGCATCGGCTGGCGTGACGCCGTCTGCGCGCCACTCGTCGACGAGCACCGGCGCCTCGGCACGCTCGCGGTGTTCAACCGCACCGGGCTCGAGGGTGACACCGAGAACGACCTCGCCGTGCTGGAGACGCTGGCTCGCGAGACCGCCCACACGATCGCCCGAGGACGACTGTTCGAGAGCGTCGTCGAGGAGCGCCGCAAGCTCGACCAGATCGTCGGCGCGACGTCGGACGGCATCTTCGCCTTCACCGACGACGGCGCGATCCTGTCGTGGAACGCCGGCTGCGAGAAGATCACCGGCCTCCCCGCCTCCGAGGTGCTGGGCAACGTCAACGCGCTGGCGCGGCTCAACCCCCGCACCGCGTCCGAGGTGTCGATCGACCTCACCTCCTGGGCCGGTGTGACCGCGATGCCCGGCGAGGTCGTCATCACCCGGCCCGACGGCAGCCACCGCCGGCTGTCGTGCTCGGTCGGCACCGCGCACGACATCGACCTGCTCGCCCGCACGCACGTGGTCGTCGCCCGTGACATCACCCCCGACGAGCAGTACGAAGAGCTGCGCGAGCAGTTCTCCCAGCTGGTCGAGGCCGAGGCCGCCCAGCGTGTGGTGGTCGAGCACCTCCAGCGCGCGGTCGCGCCCGAGCCGCCCCCGATCGACGGCGGCGACATCGCGGTCGCGTACGTCGCGTCGGACTCGTCGTCGCCCACCGGTGGAGACCTCTTCGACTGGCACTCCCTGCCCAACGGTGAGCTGCACGTGGCCGTCGTCGACCTGCTCGGCCACGGCGTCGAGGCCACCAAGCACGCCCTGCAGGTCGTGCACGCGCTGCGCTTCTCGGCGGTCGACGGTACGCCGCTCGAGCAGATGGTTCTGCGCGCCGACACCCTGCTGGCGGCCCAGGGCACCGACATCGTCGCCACCGTCGTCATCGCCCGCTACCGCCCCGAGACCGGTGAGCTCAAGGTCGTCTCGGGCGGCCACCCGCCGGCTCTGATCGTCAGCGCCGACGGCGAGGTCACCCAGCTCACGGCGTCCGGCGGGGCGATCGGCTGGCCAGGAGTCGGCAGCGACAACGTCGTCACCACGATGCTCCAGCCGAACGACTCCCTCGTGCTCTACACCGACGGCCTGATCGAGGCGCGCAAGAACGTCATCGACGGCATGGACTCGCTGATCCGGCACGCCAGCGACATCGCCCACCTGCCCGCCGCGGAGTTCGCCGACGAGCTGGTGAAGCGTTCGCTCGAGGGTGCCCACCGTCGTGACGACAGCCTGGCGCTCGTGCTTCGACGCACGCGGGCACAGGTCTCGCCGCAGCGGATGAGCTGGGACGTCGAGCCCGGCAGCCAGACCTCGATCCGCGACGCCCGGCAGGGGCTCGAGGAGTGGCTGTCCCAGCACCGGTCCAACGCCGACGACGCCGTCCTCGTGGCCGCCGAGCTGCTGGCCAACGCCGTGGTCGCAGCCCGTTCCAGCGTCGTGCTCAGCGCGGCGATCAACGGGCAGCAGCTGATCCTCGAGGTCTCCGACGACGGCCCCGGCGACACCCACCTCGAGGAGCTCGGCGGACACCTGCCGATCACCGAGAGCGAGCACGGCCGTGGCCTGTTCCTCGTCCGGGCGCTCAGCGACAAGGTCTCGATGATGAGCACCGCCGAAGGCACGGTCGTGCACTGCGTGCTCCAGGTCCACAACATGCTGGACGCTCCCGACGGCTGAACCGTCGACCGACGCGCGCTACCTCTGACTTCTCCGGCCGCTCACGTCAGGGCGAGACGGCGGCGAAGAGGAGACCCGGGAACACCGACAGCACCAGCGCCGCCGCCAGCGTGACGCCGACGACGAACTCGGTGGACCACGGCACGTCCGGGTCCAGTCCTTCCCAGTCGTCGTCCTGCTCGGCGCCGGCCTCGTCCGACGTTGCACCGAGGTGCTGCCCGGCCGGGACAGGTCGCAGCAGCACGACCAGGAAGCGCAGGTAGTAGACCAGCCCGATCGCCACGTTGACCGCCATCACGACGGCCAGCCAGGTCGTGTCGACCCCGATGCCGTCGACCGCCCGCTGGAACACCGCCACCTTGGCGATCAACCCGACGATTCCAGGCGGGAGCCCGGCCAGGCAGAGCAGGGCGAAGGCGAGCGAGCCGCCGATCCAGGGGTGCGACCGTGCCAGCCCGGTGCACTCGTCGACGCGGCTCACCCCCCAGCTCGCCAGGGCGACCGCGGCCGCGAACGCGGCGAGGTTCACCACGGCGTACATCAGGGCGTAGGCGAGCACAGCGGTCACGTCGTCGGGCGTGGCGCCGGCAGCGAGCGGCACGAGCAGGTAGCCGGCCTGCGCGACCGACGACCAGGCGAGCAGCCGCACGACATGCTGCTGTCGCAGCGCGCCGAGGTTGCCGACGGTCATGGTGAGCGCGGCCGACACGGCGACGACCGTCGTCCAGGTGTCGACGTACGCCGCCATGAAGCGGGCGAGCACGATCGTCAGACCTGCCAGTCCGGCCGCCTTGCTCACGACGGACAGGTAGCCCGCGACCGGTACCGGGGCGCCGACGTACGTGTCCGGCACCCACACCTGGAACGGCACCGCGGCGACCTTGAACGCCAGCGCGACGACGGTCAGCACCATGCCGATGCCGATCACCGGGGTCACCGCTGCCCCGGTCGCGGCAGACGCCGAGACCGGGCCGGCGAGCACCGAGCCGGTCGCGCCGTAGACCAGCGAGATGCCGAGCAGGCTGAACGCGGTGGCCACGACCGAGGCGACGAAGAACTTCAGCGCGGCCTCGGCCCCGCGGCGGTCAGCGCGCCGAATCGCCACCAGTGCGAAGGCCGGAAGCGAGACGGTCTCCATCGCGACGAGCAGCGTGACCAGGTCGCCTGACGCGGCGACGGCCAGGGCTCCCGTGGCCGACGAGAGCAGCAGGAAGTGCAGCTCGCCGGGCGAGAGCTCGCCCGAGAGCGCGGCCGGCCAGCACAGCAGCACGACCAACGCCGTCGCGACCAGCATGATCAGCCACCAGGCGATGGTGACGTCGTCGACGATCCAGGAGCAGCTGGTCGGTTGTTCGAGTCCGCCCGCGAAGCAGAACGCCGACTGCGGCTCCCCGCGCATCGACACGGTCGACACCAGCGCCACCCCGATGCCGACCAGGCTGACGATGCCCGCGGCCGACCGGATCCGCGGGGCGAACGCCTCGACGAGCAGGGCCCCCAGGGCAGCGATGGCCAGGGCGAGCGGCGGAGTGATGGCCTCCCACACGATCGGTTGGGTCATCAGCCACCCGCCACGAGGCTGTTCGACGCCGACCACAGCATGGCCACCGGGAAGATGCCGAGCACGAGCACCGACGCGAGCAGCGGCGACCACGCCACCCACTCGTCCGGCTCGACGTCGACGAGCGCATCCTGGTCGCTCACGCCCTGGCAGATCCGGCGGATCGCGACCACGAAGTACGCCGTCGTGAGCACCGCTCCGACGCCGGCCACCGCCATGAACGCGAGGTAGGTGCCGCGGGCCAGCTCGGGCGCCGGCTGGTACGCCGCGAGCATCGACAGCATCTCGCCCCAGAAGCCGGCGAGACCCGGCAGGCCGAGACTGGCGATCGCGCCGAACGCGAACACCGACGCCAGGTGGGGGGCTCGCCCGTACATCGCGCGTCCGACCGCCGTCAGCTCGGTGCTCCCGGTCCGGTCCTTCACGGCACCGACGACGAAGAAGAGCAGTCCGGTGATGATGCCGTGGGCGACGTTGCCGAAGTTGGCCGCAGCCAGTCCCTGCGCGGTCATCGTGGACACCGCGAGCAGCACGAAGCCCATGTGGCCGACGCTGGAGTAGGCGATCAGCCGCTTGATGTCGGTCTGCGCGAGGCAGGCCAGGGCGCCGTAGACGATCCCGACCACGCCGAGCGCTCCGAGGTAGGGCGCGACGCTCAAGGCCCCGGACGGCACGACGTCGTACCAGAACCGGAGCAGCCCGTACGTGCCGAGCTTCAGCAGCACACCGGCAAGCAGCACCGACCCGACCGTCGGCGCCTTGCTGTGGGCGTCGGGCAGCCAGAAGTGCAAGCGGCCACATCGGCACCTTCGCGCCGAAGCCGACGAGGAAGAACGTCGCGATCACGACCTGCGTCGCATGGTCGATCCCGGGAGCGAGCGTCTCCAGGGCGATCAGGTCGAACGTGCCCGTCTTCGCGTGCAGGATCACGAAGCCGATCAGCATCAGCGCGGAGCCGATCACGGTCACGACGAGGAAGCGGGTGGCGGCGCGGCGGCGGCCCACCGGGTCGTGCTCGTCACCCCAGTCGGCGATGACGAACCACATCGGGATCAGCACGAGCTCGAAGAAGACGAAGAAGAGGATCAGGTCGAGGGCGGCGAAGGTGCCGATGCTCGCCGCCTCGATCACCAGCACCAGGGCGATCAGCCCGGGACGGAACCCGCAGTCAGGAGCTCGGCGGAGCAGCGCCACCAGGCAGCACCAGGACAGCAGCGCGGTGAGCACGACCAGGGGCGCCGAGAGCGCATCGACGCCCAGCGACCAGCGCACGTCGAGCGCCTCGATCCACGACGCGTCGGTGGTGGCCACGAAGTCGCCGTCGGACCGCATCGTGGCGACCCACGGGAAGACCGACGCGACCAGCGTGACCGACGCGATGGCCACGCCGACCCAGGCACCGACCTGCTCGCGGGCCGAGCCGAGTCCCAGGACGACGACCGCACCGATCAGAGGCAGCGCGATCAGCAGCTCGAGACCACCCATCAGCCCGGCCCCCCGATCCCGACGACACCGATCACGACCGCGACGGCGACCGCGCCCAGGACGACGCCGGTGAGGTAGCGCTGCGCGTTGCCGTTGTGCGTCCAGCGCACCAGTCGCGACGCCCACTGGCTGCCGGTGTCGGCCGCGTCTGCGTACGCATCGACGACGTCGGACTCGCTCAGCCGGGTGGTCCGCGCGAGCCACTGCGTGGGCCGGACCACCACGCGGGCGACCAGGGCGTCGTACGCCGCCTCGCGGGCCAGCACCGGCCGGAGCCGACCGAGGGAGGCCGCCGGGTCGGTGTGGTGAAGCCGGGCCCACTCCGCGGCCGTCAGCCCGACCCCGAGGACGACCACAGCGAGGCCGACCAGGACGACCACCGGGATGCCAGTCGCCTCGCTCGACGCCGAGGAAGTCCGGCCAGAGCACCGCGAGGCCGCCCAGCAGCGAGGCGCCGGCCAGCACGACGAGCGGACCCAGCATCAGCCAGCCGGACTCGCGCGGCACGACGCCGGTCTGGTCGCCCCGGCGCGGTCCGAAGAACGTCATCAGCCAGGCGCGGGTGGAGTAGGCGGCGGTCAGCGCGGCGACCACGAGTCCGACGACCAGGACGAGCCAGCCACGGGCGTGGGCCCCGTCGAAGGCCTGCTCGGACGCAACGCCCGAGCACGTCGTCCTTGGAGAAGAAGCCGACGAGCGGCGGCAGGCCCACGAGCGCAGCGAACCCGATCGACATGGTCACGAACGTCACCGGCATCGCCGTCCGCAGACCGCCCATGCCGTCGAGCCGTTGGGTCCCGACCGCGTGGATCACCGATCCGGCGGCGAGGAACAGCAGCGCCTTGAAGGCGCCGTGAGCCATCAGGTGCAGCACTCCGGCGGCGTACCCGGACAGCGAGAGCGCGGCGAACATGTACGCCAGCTGGCTCACCGTCGACCAGGCCAGCACCCGCTTGAGGTCGTCCGCCGCAAGCGCGAACAGGGCGGACCCGAGCATGGTCACGCAGGCGATCACGGCGAGCACCGTCATGGCGGTCTCGGACAGCTCGAACACCGGCAGCAACCGGGCGACCAGGAAGACTCCGGCCGCGACCATGGTGGCCGCGTGGATGAGCGCGCTGATCGGCGTCGGGCCGGGCATCGCGTCGGGCAGCCAGGAGTGCAGCGGGAACTGGGCGGACTTGCCGACCACGCCGCACAGCATGAGCAGCGAGCCGATCGTGGCGTCGCGGCCGCTGATGTCGCCGGCGAGCGCCGCCTGGACGACCCCGCTGACCCGGTAGGTGCCCGCAGCACTCCCGATCACGAAGAAGCCGAACAGCAGGCCGATGTCGCCGAGCCGGGTCATCAGGAAGGCCCGCGCGGCGCCGGACCGGGCCGGCTCGAGCTCCCAGTGGTGGCTGATGAGCACGTAGGAGCAGACGCCCATCACCTCCCACCCGACCAGCAGCACGAACAGGTCGTCGGCCGTGACGACGAGGCACATGGCGGCGGTGAAGATGCTGACGAACGCGGTGTACGACGGGTAGCGCGGATCGCCGCGCAGGTAGGCCACCGAGTAGATCTGGACGAGGAGCGCCACCATGGTCGCGAGCACCAGCATGGAGGCGCCGAGCTGGTCGACCCGCAGGGCGACCGTGATCGGGATACCGCCGGTGTGGATCTGACCGGAGCCGGTGACGTCGGCCTCGGCACCGGACCCCCAGTGTTGAGCGCCGACGACGAGCGCGAGCAGCGCTGCGACGGCCGACCCGGCCACCCCGATCATCGGGGGCAGTCGGTCGTCGCGGTGCCCGACGACGAACGAGGCGGCAGCGGCCAGCGAGAGTACGACGAGGATGGCGACGGTCACGACGTGCCCGCCCGCTGATCGAGCCCGGCCCGCTCGATCGAGCTTGTCGAGATCGACCGGGTCGCGGTCGGCGAGCTCACGCAGCCGGTCCACGTCGACGTGGCGGTGCGTCCGGAAGACCAGCAGCACGATCGCCAGACCGAGGCCGATCTCGGCGGCGGCGATCGCGATCACGAACAGGGCGAGCACCTGACCGGAGTCCAAGCCGGTCGTGCCACCAGGCGTCGAACGCCACGAGGTTGAGGTTGACCGCGTTCAGCATCAGCTCGACCCCCATGAGGACGAGCACCGCGTGCCGGCGCGCCAGGACGACGTACACACCGATGCCGAACAGCACGGACGCGAGGACGAGCGGGAACAGGAGCGGCATCAGACCTCGTCCGCGCTCTCGCTGCGCCGGCGTGACAGCACGATCGCCCCGACCAGCGCGGCGAGCAGGATCAGCGACACGATCTCGAACGCGAGCACCCAGGATCCGAAGATGGTCGACCCGACCGACCCGGTGCTGCCGATGTCGCTGTCCTGTACGTCGATCCGGGTCTCGCCGAAGCCGGCCACGAAGGTCACGACGAGCAACGCGGTGCTCCCGAGCCCGGCGAGCGCCGCGACGTACCGGTTGGTGCTGTCGAGATCAGGGACGAAGCCGATCGGGGCGCGGGTCAGCATCAGGGCGAACAGCAGCAGCACGACGACCGCGCCCATGTAGATCAGGACCTGGACCCACGCGACGAACTCGGCTGCGAGCAGCAGGTAGCAGCCCGCCAGGGCTCCGAGCGTCACGACGAGCCAGAGCGCGCAGTGCACCAGGTTGGACGAGACGGCGACCAGCAGGGCTGAGGAGGCAGCGACCAGCCCGAGCAGAACGAAGAGCACCTCGACCGTCGTCACGCGTCACCCTTGGCCTCGGGCGTCGCGTCCTGGGCTGCACGCTGCGCCGCCTTCTCGGCCGCGGCGATCTCCTTGGGCTCGGGCGCCGCCGGGTCGAGTGCCGGTGGGGGCGGGACGGTCCACATCCACTCCTCGAGCCGGTCCTTCTCGTGGGTGAGGTCGCGGATGTCGTACTCGGCGTACTCGAACTCCGGTGACCACTCCAGCGCGTCGAACGGGCAGACCTCGATGCAGATGCCGCAGTACATGCACAGGGAGAAGTCGATGGCGAAGCGGTCGAGCATGTTGCGGCTGCGCTCTCGCCCTCCCTCGGTGGCCGGCGGCACCGTCTCCTTGTGCGAGTCGATGTAGATGCACCAGGCGGGGCACTCGCGCGCGCAGAGCATGCAGACCGTGCAGTTCTCCTCGATCAGGGCGATCACCCCGCGCGAGCGCGGCGGCAGGGCCGGCAGCTCGTCGGGATAGTGCGCGGTCACCGACCGGTGGGTGAGGTTGCGCCAGGTGACCTTGAGGCCGGTGAGCAGTCCTCTGCCGAAGCTCATGCCCAGTCCCCCACGACGACCACGGTGGTGAGCACGAGCTGGAGCAGGGCGAGGGGGACGAGCAGCTTCCACGCCAGGCCCTGGAGCTGGTCCTCGCGCATCCGCGGATAGGCGACCCGGGCCCAGATCACGAGGAAGGACAGCGCGCCGATCTTCAGCAGGGTCCACAGCCAGCCGAGCGAGTCCGGCCAGGGGCCCTGCCACCCGCCGAGGAACAGCACCGTGGTGAGCGCGGCGAGGACCACGATGCCGGCGTACTCCGCGAGCAGGAACACCGCGAAGCGGATGCCGGTGTACTCGGTGTAGGGGCCGAAGATGATCTCCGCGTCGGCGACGGGCATGTCGAACGGCGGTCGCTGCAGCTCGGCCAGGCCCGCCACGAAGAAGACGAACAGGCCGGGGAGCTGCCACAACAGCCACCACGGCGTCCAGGAGTCGGCGATCACGGCGAGGGAGACGGAGCCCGCGGCCATCGCCGCCGACGCGGCAGCGAGCACGAAGGGCAGCTCGTAGGACATCAGCTGCGCCGCGACGCGCAGGCCCCCGAGCAGCGAGAACTTGTTGGCGCTGGCCCAGCCGGCCATCAAGGAGCCGAGCACGCCGACACTCATCAGTGCGAGCACGAAGAACAGGCTCGGGTCGATGACCGAGGCGGCTTGGTCGGGCGCGACCGGGATCGCGACCAGGACGACGAGGTACGGGATCAGCGCGACGGCCGGGGCGAGACGGAAGACGGTCCGGTCGGCGGCGGCCGGGATCACGTCCTCCTTCTGGACGAACTTCACGCCGTCGGCGACGAGCTGCGCCCAGCCGTGGAAGCCGCCGGCGTACATCGGCCCGACCCGGGCCTGCATGTGCGCCATCGCCTTGTGCTCTGTCTGTCCGACGAGAAGCGGCAGGACCAGGAACGCGACGAGCACGACGGCCAGTCGAAGCGTCAGATCCCACCAGTCGACCACGGGTCTGATCCTGGCACATCGCGATCCATCGGCGACTCACCGTCCGCGGCCCTGCGGCAGGTGATGCGAGACTCGGCCGGTGGGCTGGGAGTACACGGCGCCGACCGGCGAGCGCTGGCGTGGGTGGCGCGATCGCTGGGGCCGCAACGCCGTGTGGTCGACGTGACCCGGCTGCGCGGCGGACTCACCGCGGCCATGGACCTCGTCACGGTCGCCGGGCCGGACGGCTCCCGGCGCGTGGTGCTGCGGCGCTGGTACATCGAGGACGCCACGAAGGAAGGCCTGGTCGACCGGGAGGCAGCGGGCCTCGAGGCGCTGGCCGGGTCAGCCGTGCCGGCGCCGGAGCTGATCGCGGCGGACCGCGACGGTTCGGCGACCGGGACGCGTTGCACGCTCACGACGGCGCTGACCGGCACGCCGGACCTGTCCCCGACCGATCCAGGGAGCTGGCTCCGCCAGCTCGCTCGCACGCAGGCGCTGATCCATGACGTTCCGGCGCGGCTGCCGGTGAGGTGGGACGGCTGGTACGACGCCGAGGCTCCACTTCGCTGGATCACCGATGAGGGCCTGGGATGACGGGTCGCGTGACCGAGCTGGTACGCCGGTTGCTCGTCCGCGCCGGATGAGCCGGGAACACCGGGCGCCGGTCAGACGTTGGAGCGCTCGTGACCGACGCCAGCGCAGAGTTCCACCGCCAGGTCCAGACCCTCGTCGACAACGACTACCCCACGGCTTCGGGGCAGACCCTGGCCGACTTCCTCGCTCTCGTCGAGCCGCTCGAGGACCTGCTCGGCTCGCTACCGGATCCGTCGCACGACCAGGCCCTGCCGTTCGCGATCGTCGTCACGGCTGACGTCGTCCCCACGGCACACGTGATGGAGCACGTCATCGACGGCAAGGGCAAGCGCGGTCTCGTCAACATGGACCCGGTGGAGCCTGACGAGTTCTCCACGATCGCGACGGTCGAGGTGCCGGACGCTCCGGCGTACCTGATCGCCGACATCGACACCGGCGCGGAGACCCTGAGCGTCCGGCCGCGCGATGCCCTGCCCATCATCGAGGGACACGGTCGTACGCCGCTCACGATCGACGAGGGGGTGGCCGTGCTGGCGCAGTTCCCCGAGGTGCTGCGCACCCACAACGCCTACCAGCTGCTCGCGTCTCGGCGCGACGACAAGCGGATCCCGTCGATCTGGACCAGCTACCGGCAACCTCGCCTGGGCTGGTGCTGGGAGGGCAACCCGCACACCTGGCTCGGGAGCGCCTCCGCGGCGCGACGGCTCGGACCCTGACCGGCGGTCCCTTCGTAAGCCCACGCGGCGCGTGACCGCTGCGCTACGGTCGAGCGAGGCGAGGCGTAGCGAGGCCGAGTGACGAGCGTGAACGCGTGACTTCGACAGGAGGCACGCGGCGGCGCGCGGACGTGATCGCCGGGGCGTTGCGGAACCGCCGGCTGCGCAGGGTCCTCGGTGCCTTCCTCGTCTTCAACGTCGCCTGGTGGGCCAACTGGATCGCAGTCCTCGTGTGGGCCTACGACCTGGGTGGCGTCCGCGGTGCCAGCGGCATCGCGCTGGCCCAGCTGATCCCTGCAGCGGCACTGGCGTCCCCTGCCGCGACCCTCTTCGGCCGCTGGCCACGGGCGGTCGCCCTGACGCGCGGGTACGTCGTCCAAGCCGTCATCTACGCAGGTCTCGGCACCGCGCTCGCTGTCGACGCACCCACGGTCGTGATCGCGGTGGCAGCGGTGCTCGGGTCCGTCGCGATCACCTTGACGCGGCCCGTCCACAACTCACTGCTGCCCGAGATCTCCGAGACGACGGCCGACCTGACGGTCGGAAACGCGGCGTCGGGCACGCTCGAGGCGGCCGGGATCGTGCTCGGGCCGCTGGTGTGCGCCGTGACCATCGCAGCCTGGGGTCCTGGAGGCGTCGTTCTTCTCATGGGGGCGGCCACGGCAGTGGCAGCGGCCGCGACGGCGCGCGTCTCGACCACCACCGAGGTGCGTGGACGTCTCCGCGGCCGTCGCGCGCCCGTCGTCACGACTCGGCGTGGTCCTGCACGACCCGGCCGCGCGGGCCCTGTCCGCGATGGTGGCGGCCGAGTCCACGTTGATCGGGATGATCGACATCCTGGTCGTGGTCCTGGCCCTCGATCTGCTCGACATGTCTCAGTCCGGCCCGGGACTGCTGAACGCCGCCATCGGGCTCGGTGGCCTCGTGGGTGCCGCGTTCACGTTCATGCTGGTGGGTCGACAGAGGTTGGGGCTCGCGCTGGTCCTGGCCGGCGCCGTCGCGGGTCTCCCCTTCGCGCTCGCCGGGTTCGCACCAGGTGTCGCTGCGGCGGCTGCGTTGCTGCTGATGTGTGGGGCCGGCAAGGCGTTCTTCGAAGTCACGGCCCGCACGTTCCTGCAGCGGCTGCTGCCCGACCGGCTGTTGACCGCCGTGTTCGGTCTTCAGGAGTCGATCATGATGGCCGGCTTCGCGGCCGGTTCACTCGCCGCGCCGGTGCTGGTGGCGGTCGCAGGCTCGCGGGGTGCGTTCCTGGCGGCCGGGCTGTTCCTCCCGGTGGTGACGCTCGCATCCTGGTCCCTGGTACGACGGCTGGACGCCGACGCCGCGGTTCCCGTGGACGTGCTCGAGCTCCTGCTCCAGGTCCCGATCTTCTCGGTGCTCGCGCCGCGGATCGCCGACCGGATGGCCCGGGAAGCGGTCGAGGTCACAGCCTCTGGAGGAACGACGCTGGTCACCGAGGGCGAGCCGGGCGACCTGTTCTACGTGCTCGCGGAGGGGAACGTGCTCGTCACGCGTGACGGGACGACGCTGCGTCAGCTGGGAGCCGGAGACTCGTTCGGTGAGCTGGCACTGCTGAGAAACGCTCCGAGGACGGCCAGCGTCGTCGCCCTCGACGACGTGACGACCTGGACCCTCGAGCGCGACAGCTTCCTGACGGCCGTCGCGTACAGCCCGCAGTGGGCGCAGACGGTCGACGACGACTATCTCTGACGCGTGTCCACCCTTATGCATGGCCGACATCGGTGGCACGATCGGGGCGGGAGGCAGCGATGATCCGGATTCTCGACGGGATGCCAGACGGAGTGCTCGGGTTCGAGGCGAGCGGCAAGCTGACGGCCGACGACTACACGTCGGTGCTCGGACCGGCGCTCGAAGCCGCAACGGCAGGCGGGGCCAAGATCCGCGTGCTGCTCGACTTCAGCGGTGCGTTCGAGGGCATGGAGGCGGGTGCGGTCTGGCAGGACCTCAAGATGGGCGTACGGGAGTGGAACGCGTGGGAGCGCATCGCCCTCGTCACCGACCACACCTGGATGCGGGACGGGCTCCACATGTTCGCGTGGGCCGTGCCGGGAGAAGCCAAGGCCTTCCCCGTCGGCGATCGCGAGGCTGCCATCCAGTGGCTCGAGGGACGCTAGTCGACCGGCTCGACCCGGCGTACACCCATCGACTGAGGCCACGGCGCCTGCGCCTGCCCGAAAGACCTGACTGATGACGAAGTGGTGGCTCCTCGCCGGCGCGATCGCCTGCGAGGTCACCGGCTCGCTGTCGTTGAAGGGCGCGCTGGACAACCCCGTCCTCTACATCCCTGTCGTGGTCGGCTTCCTTGCTTCCTTCGCCTGCTTCACGGCTCTGCTCCGACGAGGTATGCCGCTCGGCGTCGCGTACGGCATCTGGGCTGCCAGCGGGGTCGCCCTGACCGCCGTCCTGTCCGCCGTCATCTACGACGAGCCGTTCACCCTGGTGATGACCGTCGGCGTCGTGCTCATCATGGGTGGCGTGCTGTTCGTCGAGGTCGGCTCGCACGCCGCTCAGGCTGCGCGGATCGACGACTCCGACGGAGCCCTCTGATGCAGTGGGTCTTCCTTGCCCTCGCGATCGCCCTCGAGATGGTGGGCACGCTGTCCCTGCGGATGGCCTCCACCGGTCGCCGGGCCTGGTTCGCGCTGGTCGCCGTCGGCTACCTCGGCGCCTTCGCGGCGCTCACGCTGACCCTGTCCGAGGGGCTGGGGATCGGCGTCGCCTACGGCATCTGGTCAGCCTGCGGCGTGGCGCTGGCGGCGGTCGCGTCCTGGATGCTCTTCGATGAGCCACTCACGCGACTCATGATGGTCGGCATCGGCTTCATCGCTGCCGGAGTGCTGCTGGTCGAGCTCGGCGCCAACCACTAACCCGTCGTCTTCTTGGTCGACTTCTTCGCCGCCGCCTTCTTGGCCGCCTTCTTGGCCTCTTGCCTTCTTGGCCGGCTGGTTGGTCGACGCCTGCCCCGTTGGGCGTCGCCGCTTGAGCCGCACCCACAGGATCTCGCTGCCGTTCGGCGCGGTCACCGTCTTCGTCTCGACGAAGGGTTGCGCCTTGACCAGGTCGCTGAGCTTGCCGAACCCGTAGGTGCGCGAGTCGAACGAGGGGTCGGTGCGGTAGATGTGGTTTCCGAGCCCGCTGAGCGAGGCCCAGTCCTCGTCGTCGGTGTCCACCCGGTTCAGAGCTTTCGTCAGCACACTCTGGATCGGGCGCGACTGGTCGTCCTTCGCCGGTTCCGTGGCGCGTTCCGCGGCCGGCTCTGCCGCCGGTTCCTTGGCCTGCTCGGTCGTTGCGCCATCACCACCCTCGTTGGCCAGGACCTCGAGGAACACGAACCGCTCGCACGCCTCGACGAACGCCTTCGGCGTCTTGCGCCGACCGACGCCGATGACTCGCTTCCCCGACTCGCGGAGCCGGGTGGCCAGCGGGGTGAAGTCGCTGTCGCTGGAGACGATGGCGAACCCCTCCACGTTGCCGGAGTACAGCAGGTCCATCGCATCGATGATCAGCGCCGAGTCGGTCGCGTTCTTGCCGGACGTGTACGCGAACTGCTGCTGCGGTGAGATGGCGTTGCCGAGGAGAACCTCGCGCCAGCCGGTGAGGTGCGGGTTGGTCCAGTCGCCGTACGCCCGCTTGACGGTGATGGTCCCGTAGCTGGCCAGCTCCTCGAACATCTCCTTGGTCAGCTTCGGGGAGGTGTTGTCGGCATCGATCAGGACGGCGAGGCGGGTGCTGTCATCGGTCATGCGCGGTCAGTCTCCTTGATCGGTGTCCCGCCAGTCTCCGGCCGGAGTGCGGTGGAGTAGTGAGTTCGTGGCTACGCCTGCACGAAGCCCAGCTCGTTCCCATCGGGATCACGGATGGTGAACTTGCGGGTGCCGTAGGGCGTGTCGAAGATCGGCTCGAGCACGTCAGCATCCGGGCCTATCCGCGCCCACCACGCGTCGACGTCAGCGACCTCGAAGTTGAAGCGCGCGCCCGTAGCCGGGACAGGCTCGTACTGGCCCAGGGCGAACTGCGCGGGGCCGAGCGTGAAGTGCACGTACGTCGGCTCGTCGGGCGGCCAGTGGCCGTCGGCCGGGACCCCCAACAGACGCTCGTACCAGTCGACCGCCCGGGCAAGGTCTCGCACATTCACTCTGACGTGAGTGAGACGGGGCGGCTCCATAGCGGCACCCTACGGCCCGTGCGACCCTGGGGAGATCCCCAGACGATGGCGCGTGTGTTCGGGCGCCTCACGCGTAGGTCGCTCGCAAAGTCGTCGCGGCTCCGGACGGCGCGCCGACGTGATCGAGGCCCAACAGGCCCGCGCCGAGAATCAGCGGCGCGGTCACGAGCCGCGGTCGGGCGCCGGGAGCCTGAGTCCGCAGGAGATCGGTGACGGCGTCGTTGAGCAACGGGTGTGCCGCGGTCAGGACGCCGCCGCCCATCAGCACGTCGACCGGTCTCTCGTCAGGGCTGAGCAGGCCGAGCCGTCGCATCGCCGACACGACCATCGCGACGATCTCCTCCGCCTGACGGCGTACGACCGATGCGGCCACCGGATCCCCCTCCGCGGCGACGGCGAACAGCACCGGGGTGAGCTCGGCGCACTGCTCGGGTGTGAGCTCTCCGAGGTGCACGGCTTCGATCAGTGCACGCATCGAGTCGAGCTGCAGGTGCGCCGGCAGAGCGGTCCGCAGCACGGTGTCCTCGCCGCGTCCGTCCTCGGCGCGGGCCGCCCACCACATCGCTTCCTGCCAGAGGTGATAGCCGCCGCCCCAGTCACCGGAGATGTGACCGACGGCGGCAAACGTCGCGACGCGCCCGTCCGGGACGACGCCCAGGCAGTTGCTGCCGGCGCCGCAGATGACCGCGATCGCGCGACGCTCGTCCGTGCCGGCTCGGAGCAAGGCGAGGGTGTCGTTGCCGACGAAGCTGCTGATCCCCCAACCCAGCCGGTCGAAGGCGGCGGACAGCTGCTGTTCCTCGACCGGGAGGTCGAGGTTGGCCAGGCATGCCGATACGTGCCGAGCGACGGGTGAGCCCGGTGCTGAGGGTCTGCCGGCCTCAGCGGCGGCCTTGGCCACGAGTGGGATGAGACCCTCCACGGCAAGGTCCGCACCCACCTGATGCGGCGAGAACCCCGCGCCGCGGGCTGACCCGAGCACTCGGCCGTCCACGCCGACGACCGCCACGTCCGTCTTGCTGTTCCCGGCGTCGATCGCCAGGACCGCGGGCAGGTCCCCCTCGCCGTGCGCTCATGCCCACGCCAGGTGGTCGCGGTTGTGCGCGATGAGACGGTCGGTCAACCCGTCCGCCAGCTCGGTCTGACCGACGAGCGGGTGTGCGAGCAGGGCGTCGAACACCCGCTCGCGCCCGCCGCGGATCGCGGCGTCGAGGGCGAGGTGCTCGTACGACGTCACGGCCGCGACCAGCCCGGCGAACAAGGGTTGCAAGGGCTCGATCGCCACGGGCACGGCACCGTGGCGGTCGACCCGCGCCGGCACCTCGATCACGGCGTCGTCGGGCAGGAACGGCAGCGTCCCGCGGTTCGCCGTGTTGACCACGTGCACCGACTCGGTCCCGGCGCCGTTCCCCAGCAGGGCAGCGGTCAGCGCCACCGCGACCTCGGAGTAGTAGGCGCCGCCGCGTTCGCCGAGCAGCGCGGGCTTCTCGTCGAGCGCCGGATCGGCGTACATCTCGAGCAGCCGACGCTCGATGTCGGCCACCTCGGCCGCTCGGCTGGGCTGGGTCAGCTGCTCGCGGACCACCTCGTCGTGGGCGTAGAAGTAGCGCAGGTAGTACGACGGCACGACACCCAGCCTGCGGACGAGCTCGGCCGGGCAGGCCGATGTCGGCGGCGATCTCGTCGGCGTGGCCGGCCAGCAGGGTCGGCAGCATGTCCTCACCGCGCACGCGGACGGCCCGCTCCCACGTCAGGTGGTTGAGTCCGACATGGTCGAGCTGGACGACGTCGGGCTCGACGCCGAGCCACGCCGCGAACCGGCGTTGGAATCCGATCGCCACGTTGCACAGCCCGAGTGCGCGATGCCCTTCTTGGAGCAGAGCGCGCGTGACGATGCCGACCGGGTTGGTGAAGTCGACGATCCAGGCGTTCGGGTTGCTTCGCCGCACCCGATCGGCGATGTCGAGGACTACCGGCACCGTGCGCAACGCCTTCGCGAGGCCACCGGCTCCGGTGGTCTCCTGACCAACGCAGCCGCACTCCAGCGGCCAGGACTCGTCGCCCTGTCGTGCCTGCTGGCCGCCGACCCGCAGCTGGAGCAGCACGGCATCGGCGTCAGCCACGCCGGCGTCGAGGTCGGAGGTCAGGGTCAGCCGGGCCGGGTGGCCCTGGCGGGCCAGGATCCGGCGGGCCAGCCCGCCGACGACCTCGAGGCGTTCGGTGGCCGGGTCGACGAGCACGAGCTCCTCGACCGGGAGCAGGTCTCCCAGCCGGGCGAACCCGTCGACCAGCTCCGGGGTGTAGGTGGACGCGCCGCCCACGACCGTCAGCTTCACCCCTTCACCCCCGTCAGGGTGACGCCCTCGATGAACGCCTTCTGCGCGAAGAAGAACACGATGATCACCGGCGCCATCACCAGCAAGGTCGCCGCCATCGTCAGGTTCCAGTTGGTGTGGTGCGCGCTCTTGAACGTCTCGAGGCCGTAGCTCAGGGTCCAGGCGCCGGGGTTCTCGCTGGCGTAGATCTGCGGGCCGAAGTAGTCGTTCCAGCAGTAGAAGAACTGGAACAGCGCCACGGCCGCGATCGCCGGCCGTGACATCGGGATGGCGATCCGCAGCATCGCGCGGAAGTCGCCGCAGCCATCCACCTTCGCGGCGTCGATGTACTCCGACGGGAATCGTCAGCAGGAACTGCCGAAGCAGGAAGATCGAGAACGCGTCGCCGAACGCCATCGGGATGATCAGCGGCCACAGGGTGCCGGTGAGGTGGAACTGCTGGGCCCACACCAGGTACATCGGGACGATCACGACCTGGGCGGCAGCATCATGGTCGCGATGACGACGCCCATCGCGAGGGTGCGCCCGCGGAACCTGAAGCGGGCCAGGGCGTAGGCGACCGGATAGCTCGAGAGCATCGGTGAGCACGGTGCCGACGACGGCGTACGCGATCGTGTTGCGCCACCAGGTCGCGAAGCCGGGTGTCTCCCAGGTCGCTTTGAAGTTGTGCCACTCCCACGTCTGCGGCCACAGGTCACGGGTGAGGGTCTGCTCGTCGCTCATCACCGAGGTCAGCAGGATGAAGACGAACGGCAGCAGGAACAGCAGTCCGAGCGCGATGCCGACCGAGTGCAACGCGATCCACTCCAGTCGCGACTGCCGGCCGGAGGGCTCGCGGGTCTCGAGGTCGCTCAGCCGGGTGGTGCTGGCGGCGAGGTCAGGGGCGAGCGTCGCATGGCCCGACATCAGGCATCACCCAGCAGGCCGGAGCTACGACGCATGAGCACCACGGTGAACAGCATCGACAGCACGAAGAGCACGAGCGCGATCACGCACGCCGAGCCGGTGTCGAAGCGCTGGAAGCCCAGGTTGTAGACGAGCTGCGGCAGCGTGAGGGTCGACTTGTCCGGGTAGCCGGGTTCGAACTGCTGGCCAGACCCGCCGATGACGCCGCTGGCCACCTTCCCGGCGACCAACGGTTGTGTGTAGTACTGCATCGTCTGGATCACGCCGGTGACGACGGCGAAGATCACGATCGGCGAGATGTTGGGCAGCGTGATGTAGCGGAACCGCTGCCAGGCTCCTGCCCCGTCGAGCTCGGCCGCCTCGTACTGGTGGACAGGAACGTCGAGCAACGCGGCCATGAAGATCACCATCAGGTCGCCGATTCCCCACAGCGCCAGCAGGGTGAGTGCCGGCTTGGACCACGCCGGGTCGTTGAACCAGCCCGGCTGCGGCAGGCCGAGCTTGCCCAGGATGACGTTGACCGGGCCGGTGCCCGGGTTGAGCAGGAACGCGAAGGCCATCGTGGCGGCCACCGGCGGTGCCAGGTAGGGCAGGTAGAACAACGTGCGGAAGAGCGCTCGCGCCGGTCTTGATCTTCGTGACCAGCAGTCCGAGCGAGAGCCCGAAGATCACCCGCAGCGTGACCATCACGACGACCAGCCACAGGGTGTTGCGCAGCGCCGGCCAGAAGAACGGGTAGTCCTGGAACACGTACCGCCAGTTGTCGAGCCCGGTCCACACCGGACGTCGTGAAGCCGTCGTAGTGGGTGAAGGAGAAGTAGACGGTCGAGACCAGCGGATAGATGAAGAACAGCCCGGTGCCGATCAGCCACGGCGAGAGGAAGGCGAGGTTGCGCAGCAGGTCGCGGCGGCGTCTGGTGCGGCGCGTGACCGGTTTGGCCGACGAGCGGATCGATCCGCCCGTCGACCCACCGGTCGACACGGCCGTCGAGCTCATTCGGCCTGTTCGATGTCGGTGTCGATCTGGTCGGCAGCGTCGTCGAGACCCTTTTGAAGGTCGCTCACCTTGCCTGACTCGTAGCCGTACCCGAGGTCCTGCAGGGTCAGCTGGTAGGCACCGCCGTTGGGGCTGGCCGGGGTCGTGTTGCTGTCCGGGTTCTGCGCGA
Source organism: uncultured Actinomycetota bacterium (assembly GCA_963737725.1). Lineage (GTDB taxonomy): Bacteria > Actinomycetota > Actinomycetes > Propionibacteriales > Nocardioidaceae > JANLYC01. The sequence continues at coordinate 774,847 of CAVTTO010000007.1, read as the reverse complement.
TCCCGATGAACGTCGTGGTCGCCTCGCTCTGGTCGAGGTCGGGTGACTTGAGGGCAGCCAACGTCGACGGCATGTTGTGGATCGCGTTGGCGAAGCTCACCACGGCCTCGGTGTCGGTCGTCAGGTACTTGACGAACTCCCACGCGGCGTTCTGCTTCTCGCTCGTGCTCGCGATCCCGATGATGGTCCCGGAGAGGTAGCCCTTGCCGTAGGTGTCGGCCTGGTCGTCGGGGACGGGGAACGGCGCGACGCCGTACTCGAAGTCCACGTTCGCGTCGTCGACGAAGCCGGCCCGCCACTCGCCGTCGAGCGCCATCGCCACCTGGCCGGTCTGGAAGGGGTTCTTGGCGCCGAACTCATCGCCGAACGTGGTCCGGTACTTCTCGAGCTTGTCGTAGCCGCCGAGCTTGTCGACCAGCTGCTTCTGCCACTCGAACGACTCCTTGAACGCCGGGTCGGTGTTGACGGTCGACTTGCCGCTGTCGTCGAAGTACGTCGGGTTCCACATCGCCGCGTAGTGCGTCGGTCGTGGTCTCGTAGCCGTGGTAGTTCGGCATGAACCCGAGCTGGTCGTAGGAGTCGCCGTTGGACTTGGTGAGCTTGATCGCGTCGGCGTCGAACTCCGACAGCGTCTTGGGCGGAGCCGATGATCCCGGCAGCGTCGAACATGTCCTTGTTGTAGTAGAGGCCGTACGCGTCGCCGAGCAACGGAAGGGTGCAGCGGTTGCCGTCGTACTGCGTGTAGTCGAGCATCGCGCTCGGGAAGGTGGTCTCGGGGTCGATCCCGGCCTTGTCGAGGAAGGGGTTCAGGTCGACGAAGACTCCGGACGTGCAGAACTCCCCGACGTTGTCGGTCGTGAACGACGAGACCACGTCGGGTGCATTGTCGCCACCGGCCCGCAGCGCCTGGTTGATCTTGTCGTCGGTGATGTTGCCGACGACCTTGACGTGGATGTTGGGGTTCGCCGCCTCGAACGCGTCGACGTTCGCCTGGATCGCCTTCTCCTCGCTGGGGGCGCTCCAGCCGTGCCAGAAGGTGATCGTGGTCTCGGCGTTCGGGTCGTCGTTGGCACCGCCCTTGGAGCTGCCCGTGCAGGCGCTGCCTCCGACGGCGATCACCAACGCGATGGCCGTCGCTCCTGCGGTCCGGTGGATTCGTGGCATGGTTTCTCATCTCCTGTTTCGGGCGCCTCAGGTGCTGCTCACGGCCTGCGTGGACTGAATGGTGTCGAAGACGTCGTCACGGGTCCGCACGAGTGCGGCGTGCAAGGCCCCGTGCAGGACCGGTCGCTCCGGTACGCCGGACATCGCGATCGTCGGGCGCGCCACCGCCAGGGCGGCGAACTCGTCGCGCACTCTCGTCAGCAGCGGATCGCCGCCTGCCAGCAGGACGCTGCCGGTGAGGATGACGAGCTCAGGGTCGAGCACGGACACGATCGCCGCCAGACCCAGCGCGACCCGGTGCGCCAGCGTGTCGAGGAACTCGTCGCCGACACCGGGCGTCGCGAGCGCCTTGGTCACGGCTCCCTCGGGTGACCGGCGCGGATGCCCAGCCCTCGAGCAAGCTCGAGCACCTGTTTGCCGCCCGCGAGCTCCTGGAAGCCGCCGGCGTTGTTGCGGCCGACGTCGCGGACGAGCGGGGTCTCCGGCAGCGGCAGGAAGCCGACCTCGCCGGCTCCCCCGGTGGCGCCGCGGTGCAGAGCGCCGTCGATCACGATGGCCGCGCCCAGGCCCTCCTCGGCCCACAGGAGCACGAAGTTCGGTGAACCTTGCGCAGCGCCGGCGTGCAGCTCGGCGACCGCGGCCAGGTTGACGTCGTTGTCGACCTCGAGCGGGACGGCCACGGCGTCGGCCAGCCGCTCGAGCAGGTCAGGGTCGTGCCAGCCGGGGAGATGGCGGGCGTAACGCAGTCGGCGGGTGCGCGGGTCGAAGGCGCCAGGCGTCCCGATCACGAGCCGAGCCAGCTTCCCGCGCTCGAGCCCCGCGTCGGCAAGGGCGCCGTCGAGCGCCTCCACGACGCGGACGACGGCGTCCGAACCGGCTCGCCGCGGCGTACGAAGCTCGAACGTCCCGACCGTGCGTCCGGAGAGGTCGGCCACCGCCGCGAGGATCCGGGTGGGGGTGACGTCGAGCCCGGCGACGTACGCCGCTTCGCGGGTTGATCTCGTACAGCTGCGCCTTCGGACCCGGACGCCCCTGACTGCTCCCGCTCCTGCGCACGAGCCCGGCCGACTCGAGCCGGGTGAGCAGCTGAGAAGCGGTGGGCTTCGACAGACCGTCAGCTCACCGAGCCGGCTGCGCGAGAGCGGGCCGCGCTCGAGCAGGAGCATCAGCGCCGCGCGGTCGTTGATGCCACGGAGCAAGCGGGGGGTTCCCGGTTTGCTCGGCATCGATCATCCGCCGCCTCAGGTCGGGCATGATTGTTAGGAAAGTTTCCTAACGAATTGCTGCGACCATACGACCGCGGCCGATCGCTGTCAACGGACGCGCGGCGGCCTCCGTCGGGGAAGAGCTCGGATGCTCCTCCAGTCAGGTTCCGCCCCACTCCTCGGGGTCGGGCACCCCAGGTGGGCGCATCCGGCGTCGGCTGGGCGACGACGCGTGGTCGGACTCGCCGGGCTCCTTCGCACCCGGCCACGGCTTGGCCACGCGCGATGCCAGCACGAAGTCCTTGCGCAGCGGGTGGCCCTCGAAGCCGTCGGGCAGGAGCAGCGGGTCGAGTCCGTCGTGCCCGGTGACGTCGATGCCGAACATCTCGTGCGTCTCACGCTCGTGCCACCCCGCCCCGGCATACACCGCGCACACGCACGGCACAGCCGCGGCGTCGCGCGGCACACGCGTGCGAACCAGCACCGAGTCGACCCGACCGACCGCCGGGGACGCCAGGTGCATGACGACGGAGAAGCCCTCGTCGAGCTCGTCGACGCCGGTGAGGAAGTCGAAGAAGCCGCATCCGAGGGTGTCGCGGGCGGTGCGGGCGGCGTCGACCCAACCCGTCGACGGGCACGTCGACGGTGGGCGGACCGAAGCCCGGCTCGACCTCGACCTCGAAGGCCTCGGCGAGCCGCTCGAGCCAGCGGGGTTCGGGCGTCACGGGCTCGGCTTGCGCAGCATCGGACGCGTCAGCCGTGACACGAGCGATGCCTTGTGTGCGGCAGCCGGCGCGGCGTAGCGCTCGGCGAGCGACTCCCCGGCGATCTTGTCCTGGAGCTTGACGATGCCTTGGAGCAGCGCCTCCGGACGTGGCGGGCACCCGGGGACGTACACGTCGACGGGGATGATCTGGTCGACGCCCTTCGTCACGCAGTAGGAGTCCCAGTAGGGCCCACCCGAGTTCGCGCAGGAGCCGAAGGAGATCACGTACTTCGGGTCGGGCATCTGCTCGTAGAGGCGCTGCACGGCCGGCGCCATCTTGTCGGTCACCGTGCCGGAGACGACCATCAGGTCGGCCTGCCGTGGCCCTGGCGCGAACGGGATGACGCCGAGCCGGATGAAGTCGTGGCGCGCCATCGACGTCGCGATGAACTCGATCGCGCAGCAGGCCAGTCCGAAGTTGAAGACCCAGAGCGAGTAGCGCCGGCCCCAGTTGAGGACGTAGCGGGCCGGCTGCGGGGCGAGTCGCTGCAGCGCGCCGACCCGCGGAGTCGGGAGGTCGACCCGGGTCAGGCTCGGCGGCGGTGCCGGATCGCCGGGTGCGAGGGTGTGCGCGCGACTCACGTCCATGTCAGGACTCCCTTGCGCCACGCATAGCCCAAGCCGACCGCCAGCACGCCGACGAAGACTCCCATCTCCCCGACGCTGACCCAGCCGAGCGACTCGAAGACGGTCGCCCACGGGAAGAGGAACACCGCGTCGACGGCGAAGACGACGTACAGGTAGGCGAAGACGTAGTAGCGCACGTGCATCTGGGCCCAGCCGCTGCCGACCGGGTCGACCCCGCACTCGTAGGTGAGCAGCTTCTGCGGCGTGGGGCGAGCTGGGCCGGAGCATCCGGTTGCCGAGGAGCATGGCTGCCACGAGCGCGACGCCGACCCCGATGACGACCAGGACCGGGACGTACGTCGCCAGGTAGTCGCGATAGCCCGCGCTCATGCGCTCACGCTATCCGACCCACCCCGTGCGCGGAATTGCGGGAATGGACGGACCCGGCGACGGAGTCGCCGGGTCCGGCTCAACAAGCCACGTCACGTCGAAATGGTCAGTCGGTGGCGTCCTTGCGCATGAAGGCCAACGCCGTCGCGCCGATGACCGTGAGCAGGCTCAGCCAGTAGCCGACGCCGTGGCCGAAGTCGATGGCGTCCTCACAGACCTGGATGCCCTGGCAGTCGCCGCCAGGAATGACGAAGAAGGCAATCACCACGCAGAGCGTGGCGAACCCCAGGAGCCCGAGCACGACCTGGCGGGTCGGGATCGTCATCCGCACGTTGAGCAGCGGGAGCACGAGCAGGATGGCGGCGCCCAGGGCGCACAGAGCGCCGAACCAGCCGAAGAAGCCGTGCCAGGCGGTCACCGAGCCGGAGCTGCTGAAGCCGGCGCCGCCGTCGAAGCTGACCGTGTAGTACGGGAGCAGCGACCAGATGAACATCAGCACACCTGCACCCATGATGGCGAGGTCGAACTTGTGCGCGCCGGCGAAGGCGGCCTTCATCTCGTCACCGGACATGCTGGAAGACCCGGTCGTCGACTGGTAGGCCGGCTGCTCGGCCGGCGGCTGGTTCGGTGGCGTCGTCGGCGGCTGCCCGGGTGGCGGACCGGCGGGTCCGGTCCGGTGGAGCCGGTCTGTCCGGGGCCACCGGTGGGCTCGGACGGAGGCGGGGGCGGGGCGGAATCGGACATGGTGTCTCCCTTGTCTATGGCGACTGTCGGTGCTCGACAGCACCGTCCGGCGCCCCAGGAGCGATCTCTCCCACCTGAGATACACGCGCCGGACCGGCCTCATGGTCCCACTATGCGCAACACCGGCGGCATGAAAGCCGGTTTGCCCGTTTTGCCGCGAGTCCTCGAACGGCGTCAGCCCGCCGCGAGCACCATCCGGACCACGCCGAAACCGAGCCAGCAGGCGAGCCCGACGAGGCCGGCGCCGCGGATCCAGCTCCCGCCCCGGATCCTGCGGAGCGGGCCGAGCAGCTCGGCGTACGTCGGCACCGGCCGGCGGCGTACGACGCTCGACGTCACGACCGCGACCAGCGCCACCGACGCGAGCAGGGCGAGGATCCCGAACGGGTTGGCGGCCGTCGCGGCGCCGGGCTGGCCGTGCAGCAGGTAGACCCACGAGCGGGTCAGGCCGCAACCCGGGCACGGCAGACCGGTCATCAGCCGGAACGGGCAGACCACCGGTCCGTCGTCGACCGCGTCCGGCGAGACCGTCGCGGCCGCAGCGAGAGCGCACGCCGCGACCGCCGCGGTCAGCCCCACCGACGGTCCGTGCGCCGGCGAGAAGCCCCACCGCGGGGCCTGCGCCCGGCCGGCGTCAGCGAAGCGGACGGCCATCGCTGTCCGGGACCTTGCGCATGGCGATCAGGATCAGGTCGATGATGTACCAGACGCCGAACCCGCCGCAGGTGAGCAGCTTGGCGATGCCGAGCCCGATGTAGCCGAGGAAGAACCGGTCCACGCCGAGCGTGCCGAGGAAGGCCGACAGCAGCACGGTGACCAGCCACTCCTTGTCGGAGAAGACGCCCGGGATGTCCTTGACCTGGAACCATCCGCCGCCGCTCGCACGGCGTACCGGGGTGTCCGGGCGGACGTGCTGGGCGACCGCCATCATCCGGAGGTCGTTCCAGCCGTACGGACCCACGTCCTGCCCCATGCTGTGCAGGAAGAACGTGTCCTCGGCGGGGTTCGGGTACGACGCCTGCGGGGACGGCGGGTAGTCGCTCATGGCCCGATCCTAGGACGCGAGACGTGGTTCGAAACGGTGGGCGGCTGTGGCTAACGTGGTTGGTCGGGTACAGGTCCCTCGAGGGCTTCGCCACACCGGGCCGGATCGGGTCCACGACGCAAAGTCACCGGCGTATGCTCGAAAGCGCAGCAAGAACTGCTGCAAACGTTGGCTGTGCCAGCAGGAATCGTTCGGAATAGAGGATGCAGTGACCAAACAGGTCAAGCAGCTCGATCGCGTGATCATTCGCTTCGCCGGCGATTCCGGCGACGGGATGCAGCTCACGGGGGACCGTTTCACCCAGGAGACGGCCGCCTTCGGCAACGACCTCTCGACGCTCCCCAACTTCCCGGCGGAGATCCGCGCACCCGCAGGCACCCTGCCCGGCGTCTCGTCGTTCCAGCTGCACTTCGCCGACCACGACATCCTCACCCCGGGCGACGCCCCCGACGTCCTCGTCGCGATGAACCCGGCCGCGCTGCGCGCCAACCTCAAGGACGTGCCCGCCGGCGCCACCGTGATCGTGGACACGCACGACTTCAGCACCCGCAACCTGGCCCGGGCCGGCTACGACACCAACCCGCTGGAGGACGGCTCGCTCGAGAACTACACCGTGCACGCCGTCGACCTGACCTCGCTCACGGTCGAGTCGGTGAAGGAGTTCGGCCTGTCCCGCAAGGATGCGGCCCGGGCGAAGAACATGTTCTCCCTCGGCCTGCTCTCCTGGCTGTACGGTCGGCCGGTCGAGACGACGGAGCGGTTCCTGACCACGCGGTTCGCGTCGAAGCCAGACATCCGCGACGCCAACATCGCGGCGTTCAAGGCGGGATGGAACTTCGGCGAGACCACCGAGACCTTCGCGGTGTCGTACGAGATCAAGCCGGCCCCGATGCGCACCGGCACCTACCGCAACATCTCCGGCAACCTGGCGCTCAGCTACGGCCTGATCGCCGCGTCGGTCCGGTCCGGCCTGCCGCTGTTCCTCGGCGCCTACCCGATCACTCCGGCCTCCGACATCCTGCACGAGCTGAGCAAGCACAAGCGGTTCGGCGTCGTGACGTTCCAGGGTGAGGACGAGATCGCGGGCATCGGCGCAGCCCTGGGTGCGTCGTTCGGCGGCGCGCTCGGCGTCACCACCACGTCGGGCCCGGGCATCGCGCTCAAGGGCGAGACGATCGGCCTCGCCGTGTCGCTCGAGCTGCCCCTCGTGATCGTCGACGTGCAGCGCGGCGGTCCCTCCACCGGGCTTCCCACGAAGACCGAGCAGTCCGACCTGCTGCAGGCGATGTACGGCCGCGGCGGCGAGGCGCCGCTGCCGATCGTCGCCCCGCAGTCGCCGGGCGACTGCTTCGCCGCAGCGCTGGAGGCGGCCCGGATCGCGGTGACCTACCGGACGCCGGTGATGCTGCTGTCCGACGGCTACCTCGCCAACGGATCCGAGCCGTGGCAGCTGCCCGACCTCGACGAGCTGCCGACGATCGACCCGGCGTTCGCCACCGAGGCCAACCACGAGACCGAGTCCGGCGACCGGGAGTTCTGGCCCTACCAGCGCGACCCCGAGACGCTGGCCCGCCCGTGGGCCATCCCGGGCACCCCTGGTCTCGAGCACCGGATCGGCGGCCTGGAGAAGGCGGACGGTCACGGCAACATCAGCTACGACCCCACCAACCACGACCTGATGGTGCGCACCCGACAGGCCAAGATCGACCGGGTCGCCGACACGATCGGCCCGCTCGAGGTCGACGACCCCGACGGCCAGGCCCGGGTCCTCGTGCTGGGCTGGGGTTCGACGTACGGACCCATCGGCGCGGCCTGCCGGCGGCTGCGCAACCAGGGCCTCTCGATCGCACAGGCGCACCTGCGCCACCTCAACCCGTTCCCCAACGACCTCGGCGAGGTGCTGCGCGCCTACGACCAGGTCGTCGTACCGGAGATGAACCTCGGCCAGCTGTCGCTGCTGCTGCGCGGCAAGTACCTCGTCGACGTCGTCGCCTACAACCAGGTGCGCGGGCTGCCGTTCACCGCCACCGAGCTCGAAGGCGTCTTCGCCACGGCGATCGACTCCGCGAACGACGCCGCCCGCGACTCCGCGAACCACCAGGGAGGAGACCGATGACCACCGACCTGCCCATGCCCGGGCTGCAGGGAGTGCCGACCTCCGACGTGCCGATGAACCGCAAGGAGTTCACCAGCGACCAGGAGGTGCGCTGGTGCCCCGGCTGCGGTGACTACGTCATCCTCGCGGCGGTGCAGGGCTTCCTGCCGTCACTGGGGCTCAAGCGCGAGAACATCGTGTTCGTCTCCGGCATCGGCTGCTCGTCGCGCTTCCCGTACTACCTCGACACCTACGGCATGCACTCGATCCATGGCCGGGCGCCGGCGATCGCGACGGGCCTGGCCACCGCCCGCTCCGACCTCTCGGTCTGGGTCGTGACCGGCGACGGCGACGCGCTGTCGATCGGTGGCAACCACCTGATCCACGCGATGCGCCGCAACGTCAACCTGACGATCCTGCTGTTCAACAACCGCATCTACGGCCTGACGAAGGGCCAGTACTCCCCCACCTCCGAGCCGGGCAAGGTCACCAAGTCCACGCCGATGGGTTCGGTCGACACGCCCTTCAACCCGGTGTCGCTGGCGCTCGGCGCGGAGGCGACCTTCGTGGCGCGCACCCTCGACAACGACCGGGCCCACCTCACCGAGGTGCTCCAGGCGGCGGCGTCACACCGCGGCACGGCGCTGGTGGAGATCTACCAGAACTGCCCGATCTTCAACGACGGCGCCTTCGACGTGCTCAAGGACAAGGACGAGGCCGAGGCGCGGCTGGTGCGGCTGGCGCACGGCGAGCCGGTGCGGATCGGCGACAAGGAGTTCGTGCACGACGCGCACGCCGACAACCCGTCCCAGGCGTTCGAGATCTCCCGGCTCGACGACGGCACGATGGCGCACGTCCCGATCGGCATCTTCCGTCAGGTCGACCGGCCGACGTACGACGACCAGGTCCGCGGCCAGGTGGCCGCGGCGCGCGAGGAGCAGGGCGACGGTGACCTCGCGGCGCTGATCGCCGGCACCGACACCTGGACCGTCTCCGCCTGAGCGTCGCCTAGTTGAGCTGAGTCGTGAAGACAGCGCTGTAGGACCAGATGAACCGACCCGTGGCCGGCGTACTCGCACGCCACCACCAGCGGCCTGAGCGCGGCGCCGGGACGACGAACCGGAAGTAGCCGTGCGGCCCGCTCTTGGTGGAGCGGACGCGGTGGTAGTTGCACGCGGCGCACGAGCGCTTCTCGAGGTAGACGACGCGGCGGTTCCACTTCGGTCGCACGAAGCCGTGGAAGCTGCCCGAGCCGTCCTCGAGCTTGGCGTTCATCTGCCGGTAGACGAGGACGCGCGACGTGCCGCCCGAGCGCTGGAAGTTGCTGTTGCCCCTGAAGACCGCCTTGTAGACCGCGTTGCCGAGCGCGCGCGTCTTGAAGGTGAAGCGCGGGTAGGGCCGGCTGCCCGTCGAACGGGAGCCGAGCAGGTGGAAGCGCTGCTGGCTGTCGAGCTTGCGATAGATCTTCACGTGCACCCGCTTGAGGGCGCCGCGCTGTCCGGACTTGGTACCGATGACCTGCCCCTGGATGTAGGCGTACAGCCCCCACGGCCGGGTGTGGTCGAAGTCGAGGAAGCGGATGCTGGTCGAGCCGCGCCGGGCTGCCGCGGCGGATGCGGCCGCGGTGTGGGTGGCGGTGCCGACCTCAGCACCCGCCAGGACGCCGGTCGGCGTACGTGCGGTGGACGCCGCACCGACCGCCTCGAGCGCGGGGAATGCCAGCAGCGCGGCGGACGTCACGCACGGCGGTCAGGGCGCGCGGAAGGGCACGGGAGGGGACTCGCATGAGGCAGGGCACCTTCTCGATCGGGGCTCGACGGGCCGAGGGCTGCCTCGGCGGCCTCACCGTAGGCAGGATCCACGCGGTTAGGCAACCGCCCACGCGGGCCGCGGCTCGCCGCCGGACCGTCTCAGAACAGGGGTCAAAGGCACCGACGGTCCTGACGTTCGACTAGGGTCGCGGAGTGACCGACGGTCGGGAGGATCCGCGTGGGCTGGCGCTCGGCGCCGCTGCCTTCGGGCTCTGGGGACTCTTCCCGCTGTACTGGCCGCTGCTCGAGCCGGCCGCCGCGTCAGAGATCCTCGCGCACCGCATCCTGTGGTCCCTGATCGTGACCGCGGGACTGCTCCTGGTCACCCGGCGTACGGCTGCCCTCCGGGCGATCTGGCGTGACCGCCGGGCGCGTCTCGCGCTGACCGGCGCCGGCGTGGTGATCGGGTTCAACTGGTTCACCTACATCTGGGGCGTCAACAACGGCCACGTCGTCGAGACGTCGCTCGGCTACTACATCAACCCGCTCGTGACGGTGCTGATGGGCGTGGTCATCCTCGGCGAGCGGCTGCGGCGTTGGCAGTGGGCGGCGCTGTCGATCGCGTTCGTGGCGGTCGTCGTCCTGACGCTCGAGCTCGGCCGACCGCCGTGGATCTCGCTCGTGCTGGCGTTCAGCTTCGGCACCTACGGGCTGCTGAAGAAGCGTGCGCACGTCGGGCCGGTCGAGGGTCTGACTTTCGAAGGAACGGTGCTCGCGCCGGTCGCGCTCGCCTATCTGATCTGGCTGACCGCGGTCGGGCAGGCGTCCTCGTGGTCGTACGGCGTCGACCACGTCGCGCTGCTCGCGACGACCGGTGTCGTGACAGCGGCTCCCCTGCTGTGCTTCGCCGGTGCAGCCAACCGGATCTCCCTCACGTCGCTCGGCCTGCTGCAGTACATCGCTCCCACGTTGCAGTTCCTGCTCGGCGTGGTGGTCTTCGACGAGCCGATGCCGACCGCGCGCTGGGTGGGCTTCGCGCTGGTGTGGTTCGCGCTGGCGATCTTCACGGTCGATTCGTTCATGGCGTCCCGACGGCGTACGCGGGTCGACACGCACGGGCCGGCGGTCGAGGCGGGCGTCGTCCTCGACGCGGACTGCCTGGACGATCGGCCCGCGACCACGCGGGTATGCCGTCAGCGCAAGCCCATCCGGTCGCCGAGCCGGTCGGCACAGTCCACGAGGACCGCTGACCGCGGCCCGCGCGTGACGAGCCAGATCGGCACGTCGAGCTTCAGCCGCACGTCGGTGACCTCCTGGTCGAGCAGGTCGAGTGACGCGGCGGTCGTCCGTGGCACCGCTGCCAGCCAGCCTTCCTGCCGGGCCAACGCGACCGCCGTTGCGGTCGAGGCAGCATCGTGGGCCTCGGCACCCAGCCGGGCGACTTTGGCGGCCACCACGGGGTAGTCGTGGGCGTAGGTCGCGACGACGACGGTCTGACCTGCCAGCGGGCGGCGTTTCGAACCGGACACCATCGCCTTCCCCACCAGAACGATCGGGTCGCGGCCCAACGCCGTACGACGCACTCCGCTCGCCGGCGACTCGGCGGCCCCGACGCCGAGCACAGCCGCGTCCAGCGAGCCGTCGGCCACGGCGTTGACGAGCTGGAATCCGTGCGCCGTCGCGTGGGCGATCTCGTGGTCGGGCAGCTCGCGCTGCAGCGCCGGGAACACGGCCGGCGCCAGGCTGCCGATCGTGCCCACGTGGAGGCGAAGTCCCTGAGGAGATCGGGCGGTTGCGACCGCCTCGTCGACGAGGTCGAGCGCCCGCTGCCCGTGCTCGACGAACAGCTCGCCCGCCGGCGTGAGGCGAGCCCCGGTGGTGTCGCGGTCGACCAGCGCGACGCCGATCCGTCGCTCGAGCACGGCCAGCCGCTGGCTGGCGCTGGGCTGCGTCATGTGGAGTCGCCCCGCCGCCGCTCCGATCGAGCCGGACTCACTGATCGCCAGGACCAGCCGGACGTCGGAGAGCGAGGCCGTCTCAGTCATAGGCACAGTCTATGGCCAGTAGGCAAACCTCTCTGTCTACCGAGCTCGCGGCAGGACGGCGACCGTGGAGGCATGAGGTTCCCTGTCACCCGGCTCGTCGCCGCCTGGTCGATCACGCACTTCGGCTACCGCGCCGCTGTGATCGCGCTCCCCCTTCTCGCGCTGGCAGAGACCGGCTCGGCCTGGACCGTCGGTCTGGTGGCCGGTGCGGCCGGGCTCCCGACCATCACAGCGCCGTGGTGGAGCCGCACGCTGCAGCGACGGCTCGCCTCGGCGCGCGCGCTGTCCGCCTTGCTCTTCTTCGAGGGGGTCGCCACCTTGATCGTTCCGGTGGCGGCGGTGCTCGGGCTGCTGACCCCAGCGGTGATGATCGCCTCCGGGCTCGCCGTGGGTGTGCTCAACGCCGTCTCGGGACCCCTGGACTCGGCCCTGTTGGCGACCCTCGGGGACGAGCGCGACGCCGAGCACGGTGCGGCCCAGGTCCTTGCCCTGCAGGAGACCTCGGTGCGCGTGGTGATGACGCTCGCGCCGCTGGCCACTCTCCCGTTGATCGCGACGATCGGCGCCGCAGCGACCGTCGCGCTCGAGGGCGTGCTGTCCATCGTCGGGGCCGGGCTCGTCGCGACCTTGGTGGTGCGCGCTCACGGCGTCGAGGAGGATGACATTCCCCGCGTGCACGGGCTGCTCCGCGAGCACCCGGAGATCCGGAGCGGCTGGACCGTGCGGGGCGTCGGCTGCGCCGCCTGGTTCGCGTTCACGCTCGGTCTCGCGCTGCTCGGCCAGGACACCGGTCGCGGTGCGCTTCTGGCGACCATCGGCCTGACGGCGTACTCCGTGGGCGCGGTCGTCGGTTCGGCCGGAGGGCTGCTGGCCGCTCGGTCGGCGCACCCGGCCGTGCTCAACAGTGCCGCCTGGCTCGTCGCCGGCCTGGGCTGGGTCGTGATGGGACTGCACCCGACCGCCATCGTGATCGGTGCGGTGTCGATGGTGATGGGGCTGACGGTGCCGGCTGGAAACGCAGCGACGACGGCGATGGTCACGCGCGCCACGTCAGGCCTCGAGCGCCGCGGCGCGCTCACCGCGCAGGCGACCGTGGTCACCGGGGCGAGCACGATGGGCAGCCTCGTCGGTGGCCCGCTGATCGGGTGGGTCGGTCCGCAGGCCGCCATCGCCGCGGCCGGGTCGTGGTCGCTCGTGGTCAGCTCGATCGTGCTGGTCTCGTCGGTCGTGGCCTCGGTCCGGCGTACACGGTCTCCGGCCGAGCCGACGTCCGTCGATGCCAGTCGATCCGCGTCTGACGTGCGACGGTCGCGGGCTCGACCAAGGCAGGCAACCCTCGCCCTACCGGGATTTGCCTGGTACCGAGGTTTGCCTCGGGACCGAGGCAAACACCGACGAGTCGGGGTCAGGAGGTGCGGGTGGTGACGAGGTCGCAGAGGCCGACCAGAGCGGCGCGGGCCGGGATGTCGGGCAGCCGGTCCAGCAGGGCTCGCGCCTTGTCGGCGCGCTGGCGCACGTCGGCGCGGGCCGCGTCCATCGCCGGGTTGCTGCGGAGCAGCGTCAGCGCCTCGGCGTGCAGCCGTTCGTCGACGATCGGGCCGGACAGCAGCTCGAGCAGTCGCTCGTCACCCGCGCCGGCGGCTTGCTTGGCCATCAGCGTCGGCAGCGTCGGCACGCCCTCGCGCAGGTCTGTGCCCGGCGTCTTGCCGAGGTCCTCGCCGTCGGACGCCACGTCGATGATGTCGTCGGAGAGCTGGAAGGCCGTCCCGATCTCCTCGCCGAACTCGGTGAGGACGTGCTCGGTCTCCGGATCGGCGCCGGAGACGCGCGCACCGAACCGCGCCGACGTGGCGATCAGCGAACCGGTCTTGTCGGCCACGACCGAGAGGTAGTGCCGCAGCGGGTCGTCGCCGTCGCGCGGGCCGACGGTCTCACGGATCTGACCCTGGACCAGCCGGGCGAAGGTCTGCGACTGGATCTTGACGGCCGCCGGTCCGAGGTCGGCCACGATCTCCGAGGCTCGGGCGAACAGGAAGTCGCCGGTCAGGATCGCCACCGAGTTGTCCCACCGCGCGTTGGCGCTCTGGGCCCCGCGCCGCAGGTCGGCCTCGTCCATCACGTCGTCGTGGTAGAGCGTCGCGAGGTGGGTCAGCTCCACCACGAGCGCGGCCGGGACGATCTCCGCGACCTTCGGGTCGCCGAACTCGGCCGCGAGCACCACCAGGAGCGGCCGGAACCGCTTGCCGCCGGCGTCGAGCAGGTGACGCGCCGCCTGGTTGATGAAGTCGACGTCGGACGCGACCGCCTGCGCGAGCTCCTTCTCGATGTCGAGCAGGCGGGAGCGGACCCGGCCCTCGAGCTCCGGGTCGACCATCGGCACGCCCCAGGGAGTGTGCGCCTCGGGGCTCGTAGGCGTCGACATCGTGACCAGTATCCCAGGACAGCTAGCGGATGAACTCGCCGGCCCGGCCGGCGAGGTCCAGCACCGGCTGCGGCACGACGCCGAGGAGCAGCGTCATCGCCGCCCCGATCGTGATCGCGGCCGTGGTCAGGATGCTGGGCACCGCGACCGTGGGGCCGTCACCGATCGGGTCGGAGAAGAACATCACCACGATGACGCGGACGTAGAAGAACGCCGCCACCACGCTCATGAGCACGGCGACCACGACCAGCGGCCAGGCGCCGCCCGACCACGCCGACGTGAACACCGCCCACTTCCCGGTGAACCCGCTGGTGAGCGGGATCCCGGCGAAGGCGAGCAGGAAGAACGCGAACACACCGGCGACGACCGGCGCCTCCTGGCCGAGCCCGGCCCAGCGCGACAGATGCGTCGTCTCGCCACCCGAGTCACGAACCAGGGTGACGACGGCGAAGGCGCCGATCGTCGTGAAGCCGTACGCCACGAGGTAGAACAACACGGCCTGGAGGCTGGTGATCTCGGTGCCGGCCACGGAGATGGCCTGGTGCGCGCCGACGAACCCGGTGATCAGGAATCCCGCGTGCGCGATCGACGAGTAGGCCAGCATCCGCTTCACGTCGGTCTGGGTGATCGCGATGATCGAGCCGATCGCCATCGTGAGCGCCGCGATGATCCACATCATCGGCTGCCAGTCCCAGCGGGCGCCGCCGAGCGACACGTAGAAGATCCGCATCAGCGCACCGAAGGCGGCGAGCTTCGTGCACGACGCCATGAACGCGGTCACCGCGGTGGGCGCGCCCTGGTAGACGTCGGGCGTCCAGGCGTGGAACGGCGCCGCGCTCACCTTGAAGAGCAGACCGACGGCGACGAGTCCCATGCCGACGAGCAGCAGGCCGTTGTTGCCCGACCGAGTAGGACACCGCCTTGTCGATGTCGGCGAGCGTGAAGCTGCCGGCGAAGCCGTAGAGCAGCGCGATGCCGTACAGGAAGAACGCCGACGAGAAGGCGCCCAGCAGGAAGTACTTCATCGCCGCTTCCTGGCTGATCAGCCGGCGGCGTCGGGCGAGCCCGCAGAGCAGGTAGAGCGGCAGCGAGAAGACCTCGAGCGCGACGAACATCGTCAGCAGGTCGTTGGCGGCCGGGAAGAGCATCATGCCGCCGATGGCGAACATCACCAGCGGGAAGACCTCGGTGTGCTCGACGCCGTGCGAGGACGCCTCGCGCTCGGCCTCGGTGCCGGGCAACGCCGCGGCCTGGCCGGCGAACGCGGTCACGCCGCCCTCGAGATGACGCTCGGCGAACAGCATCACGCTGATGATCGAGAAGATCAGCAGGGTGCCCCAGATGAACAGCGACGGACCGTCGACGGCGATCGCACCGACCGCCTCGATCCCGCCGCGGGCACCGTTGGACTCGTCCTGGTGGGCGGCGACCAGGACCACGGCGACGAACGCGGCGAGGAGCCCGGCCAGAGCCAGCACCGTCTGGACCACGTAACGATGCGCACGGGGGAGGAACGCCTCGACGAGGACACCGGCGAGCGCGACGCCGAACACGATCAGCAGCGGCGAGAGCTTGCCGTACGCGAGGTCAGGCTTGGTGAACGTCGGGTCTGCGAGCAGCTGGTTCATCAGGAGCCTCCTTCCTCAGCGGCGACGGTGGGTGGTGGGTCTTCGACCCCGACGTGCTGCAGGATCGAGTCGACGGTCGGGTTGAGGGCGTCGAGCGCCGGCTTCGGGTAGAAGCCGAGCACCACGATGAGCAGGATCAGCGGCGCCAAGGCCGTGAGCTCACGCGGGCGCAGGTCGGAGATGTGCCGCGTCGACTCGCGCACCGGACCGGTCATCGTGCGTTGGTACATCAGCAGGATGTAGAGCGCAGCGAGCACGATCCCGAGGGTGGCGAAGACGGCCGCCGTGATCGACTTCGTGAACGTGCCGGTCAGCACGAGGAACTCGCTGACGAACGGCGACAGGCCGGGCAGCGACAGGCTGGAGAGCCCGGCCACCAGGAAGATCCCGGCGAGCATCGGCGCAACCTTCTCGACCCCGCCGTAGTCGGTGATCATCTTCGAGCCACGCCTGCTGATCAGGAAGCCGGTGACGAGGAACAACGCCGCGGTCGAGAGCCCGTGGTTGAACATGTAGAGGATCGAGCCGGCCTGGCCCTGGCTGGTGAACGCGAAGATGCCCAGCACGATGAAGCCGAAGTGGGACACCGAGGTGTACGCGATCAGCCGTCGGATGTCGTTCTGCCCGATGGCCAGCAGAGCGCCGTACAGCACCGAGATCACGGCCAGCGTGATGACGACCGGTGTGGCCCACTGCGACGCCTCCGGGAAGATCCCGAGACAGAAGCGCATCATGCCGAACGTGCCGATCTTGTCGAGCACGCTGACCAGCAGCACGGACGTGCCCGGCGTGCCCTCGCTGGCCGCTTCGGGAAGCCACGTGTGCACCGGCCACATCGGCGCCTTGACGGCGAACGCGATGAAGAAGCCGAGGAACAGCCAGCGACCGGTCTCGGTGCTGATGTCGACCTGCATCAGGTCCTCGAGCAGGTACGACGGCCCGCCGGCCGAGTCGGACGACGACGACGTAGAGCCCGACGACCGAGGCCAGCATGAGCAGACCGCCGAACAGGCTGAACAGCAGGAACTTCACGGCGGCGTACGAGCGGCGCGGCCCGCCGAACCCGCCGATCAGGAAGTAGATCGGGATCAGCGTCGCCTCGAAGAGCACGTAGAACAGGAAGACGTCGGTCGCGGCGAACACGCCGACCGCGAGGCCTTCGAGCGCCAGCATCCAGGCGAAGAACGAGTTGACGCTCCATCGGCCGTCGTCGGCGTCGCGCCACGACGCCAGGATCACGACCGGCGTCAGGATCGCGGTCAGCAGCACGAGCAGCAGCCCGAGCCCGTCGACGCCGACGGCGTAGTGCGCGCCGAACGCCTCGATCCAGTTGTGGATCTCGACGAACTGGAACTGCTCGCCGTCGGGGTCGAACTGGACGGCGATGATCACCGCGATCACGAGGGCGACGAGGGAGAACCCGAGCGCGACCTGCTTGGGCAGTGCGTCGTCGTCGGTGTCGCGCCGTGGCAGCAGCATCACCACGAGCGCACCGACCAGCGGCAGCACAGCCAGGATGGTCAGCCAGGGCACAGACGTCTCGCTTCCGTTCATGACAGCTTCACCGCCAGCAGCGCGAGCACGATGAGGGCCGAACCACCGAGCATCGAGAGCGCGTAGGAGCGGACGAAGCCGGATTGCCAGCGCCTGATCCTGCCGGACGTCCCGCCGACCAGCGCGGCCAGCCCGTTGACGGCACCGTCGACGCCCCGGTTGTCGACGTAGACCATCGACCGGGTGAGGTACTGGCCGGGTCGCATGAACACCGCTTCGTTGAGCGCGTCGCCGTAGAGGTCGGCGCGGGCGGCCTTCGTGAACGGCGAGACCCGCTGCGGTGCGACGACGGGGATCCGCTCGCGGGCGATCAGGGCGTAGGCGATGGCCACGCCGATCAGCACCACGACGACCGTGATGCCCGACATCGCCAGCGGCGACAAGGCGAGCTCAGGCTCCTCACGCGGTCCGACCACCGGCTCGAGCCAGTCGACGATCCAGTCGTTGAGGATGAGCAGGCCGCCGAACGCCGACAGGGCACCCAGCACCAGGAGCGGGAAGGTCATCACCGACGGGCGACTCGTGCGGGTGGGCGTCCTTGGCCCAGCGCTTCTCGCTCGTCCAGGTCATGATCATCACGCGGGTCATGTAGAACGCCGTGATGCCGGCGCCGATCAGGGCGCCGAGGCCGATGAAGAAGTTCTGACCGAACGCCGCCTCGATGATCGGGTCCTTGGACCAGAAGCCGGCGAACGGCGGGATGCCGATGATGGCCAGATAGCCGCAGGTGAACGTCAGGAACGTGATCGGCATGATCTTTCGGAGCGCGCCGTAGCGACGCATGTCGACCTCGTCGTTCATGCCGTGCATGACGGAGCCCGCGCTGAGGAACAGGTTGGCCTTGAAGAAGCCGTGGGTGAGCAGGTGGAAGATCGCGAAGGCGTAGCCCGCCGGACCGAGGCCGGCCGCGAGCATCATGTAGCCGATCTGGCTCATCGTCGAACCGGCCAGCGCCTTCTTGATGTCGTCCTTGGCGCATCCGATGATCGCACCCCAGAGGAGCGTGACCAGGCCGACCGCGATGACGAAGCCCTGCGCGACCTCGCTCTCGGCGTACACGTAGTTGGACCGGACGATCAGGTAGACGCCGGCCGTCACCATCGTCGCCGCGTGGATCAGCGCCGACACCGGCGTCGGGCCCTCCATCGCGTCGAGCAGCCAGCTCTGCAGCGGGACCTGGGCGGACTTGCCGCAGGCGCCGAGCAGGAGCAGCAGTCCGAGGGCGGTGGCGGTGCCCGCCGACACGTCGGGCATCCCGGCCGACGACGGCGTCGAACGTCGTCGCGCCGAACGTCTTGAACATCAGCATGATCGCGAGTGCCATGCCGATGTCACCGACGCGGTTCACGACGAAGGCCTTCTTGGCGGCGACCGCGGCGGAGTCCTTCTGCTGCCAGAAGCCGATCAGCAGGTACGACGCCAGGCCGACGCCTTCCCAGCCGAGGAAGACCGCGAGGTAGTCCGACGGCGAGGACGAGCAGCAGCATCGCCGCGACGAACAGGTTCAGGTAGGCGAAGAAGCGACGACGCCGGTCGTCGTGCTCCATGTAGCCGACCGAGTAGATGTGGATCAGGCTGCCGACGCCGGTGATGAGCAGGACGAACAGCGCCGACAGCGGGTCGAAGAGCAGGTCGAAGTTGACCGTCCAGCTGCCCGCCTGGATCCACGTGAACATGTTCTGGTGGATCGCCTCCTCGTCGCCGCCGTCGAGGTCGATGAAGGCGGCCACTCCGAGCGCGAACGACGCGAGGGGCGCGGCGACACCGAGCAGGTGCCCCCACGCGTTCGTGTACTTCCCGCCGAGGAGCAGCACGGTCGCGCTCGCCAGCGGGATCACGATGATCAGGAACAGGAGATCGACTCATGGGTCGTCGGTCTCCTAGTACTTCAGCAGGCTGGCGTCGTCGACCGAGGCCGAGCGTCGCGTCCGGAAGATGGTCATGATGATCGCCAGGCCGACCACGACCTCGGCGGCCGCCACCACCATCACGAAGAAGGCGGCG
Source organism: uncultured Actinomycetota bacterium (assembly GCA_963737725.1). Classification (GTDB taxonomy): domain Bacteria; phylum Actinomycetota; class Actinomycetes; order Propionibacteriales; family Nocardioidaceae; genus JANLYC01. The sequence goes on along the minus strand of CAVTTO010000007.1, from coordinate 755,467 downwards.
ATCTGGCCGTCGAGGTTGCCGGCCGTGCGGGCGAACGTGACGAACGCCAGGTTCGAGGCGTTGAGCATCAGCTCGATGCACATGAAGACGACGATCGCGTTACGGCGCACGAGCACACCGATCGCGCCGATCGAGAACAGCAGGGCCGACAGGACCAGGAACGGGGTGGGGCTCATCGCTCGCCCCCGTCCTTCTGGTGCTCGTCGGGCTCGCCGGGGGCACCGCCCATGTGCGTGCGCTCGAGCTGCTTCGACCCGGCCTCGATCTCGGCCTCGACCGCGCGATCGGCCGAGATGTCGCGGACGGTGCCGCGCGCCCGCATGACGCGCGAGATCGACAGCTCGGACGGTGTTCCGTCCGGGAGCAGGGCCGGGGTGTCGACGCTGTTGTGCCGGGCGAACGAACCGGGCGACGGCAGCGGGCCGGGGTGGACGCCGCGCTCGGCGTAGTCGAGCATCCGGCGACGCACGACCTCACGCTGCGTCGGCTTCGGGGTGAGCCGCTCGCGGTGGGCGAGCACCATCGCACCGAGCGCTGCCGTGATGAGCAGGGCGCTCGTCACCTCGAAGGCGAAGACGTACTTGCTGAACAGCAGCTGCGCGACGCCGGGGACGTTGCCGTCCTTGTTGGCCACGTCGAGGCCGACGACGGCTCCGATCGTGGTCTGGGTGATGCCGGCGATGACCAGCACGGCGAAGACCACGCCGACGAAGACCGCGGCGACGCGCTGGCCCCGCAACGTCTCGACGAGCGAGTCGGCCGAGTCGACGCCGACCAGCATCAGGACGAACAGGAAGAGCATCAGGACGGCGCCGGTGTAGACGATGATCTGCACCGCGAACAGGAACGGCGCGTCCTGGACGGCGTACAGGATCGCCAGACAGATCATCACGACCGCAAGCAGCAGCGCCGAGTGGACGGCCTTGCGGACGGCGACCATGCCGAGCGCGCAGGCGACCATGATCGGGGCCAGCACCCAGAACGTCGTCATGCCGGCACCTCCCCCTCACCGTGCGACGTACGCGTCGTGGTGCCGGCGCCGCGGTAGTAGGCGCCCTCGTCGTCACCGAGTCGCATGGCGTGCGGGGGCTCTTCCATGCCGGGCAGCAGCGGTGCGAGCAGGTCCTGCTTCTCGTAGATCAGGTCGGCGCGGTTGTTGTCGGCGAGCTCGTACTCGTTGGTCATCGTCAGCGCGCGCGTCGGGCACGCCTCGATGCACAGCCCGCAGAGGATGCAGCGCAGGTAGTTGATCTGGTAGACGCGGCCGTAGCGCTCGCCCGGCGAGAACCGCTGTCCGCCCGGGTCGTCGTTGTCGGCACCCTCGACGTAGATCGCGTCGGCCGGGCACGCCCAGGCGCACAGCTCGCAGCCGATGCACTTCTCCAGCCCGTCGGGCCAGCGGTTGAGCTGGTGCCGGCCGTGGAAGCGCGGAGCCGTCGGCTTCTTCTCGAACGGGTACTCCTCGGTGACGACCTTCTTGAACATGGTCCGGAAGGTGACTCCGAAGCCCGCGATCGGGTCCCAGAGCTGCTCCCGCAGGCTCGCGCCCCCGGAGGTCTTGGACGGGTCAGCCACGGAGCGTCTCCTTGCTGGGCATGGGTGGGACGGGGTAGCCACCGGTCGGCTCGTCGACCTGCGTCCGCCGCCTCGGCGTCGTCCTGGGCCTCCGGCACGAAGCTGAGCCCGATGAAGATCACGATGGCCACCGCCGCGGCCACGAACAGGTAGGTGCGGTTGATCGAGCCTTCGAGGCTGATCGCCCGGATCGTGCCGACGGCGACGATCCAGAACAGCGACACCGGGATCAGCATCTTCCAGCCGAACTGCATGAACTGGTCGTAACGAAGCCGGGGCAGCGTGCCGCGCAGCCAGATGAAGACGAAGACGAAGATGAAGACCTTGGCCATGAACCACAGGAACGGCCAGTAGTTCTCGTTCGCGCCCTCCCACAGCGACAGCGGCCACGGGGCGCGCCAGCCGCCGAGGAACATCGTGGTCGCCAGCATCGAGACCGTGACCAGGTTGATGTACTCGGCGAGGAAGAAGAACGCGAACTTGATCGAGGAGTACTCGGTGTGGAACCCACCGACCAGCTCGCCCTCGGCCTCGGGGAGGTCGAACGGCGCGCGGTTGGTCTCACCGACCATCGCGATCATGTAGATGAGGAACGACGGCAGCAGGATGACGGCGAACCAGAGGTCCTCCTGCGCCTTCGACGATCCCCGACGTCGACATCGAACCGGAGTACAGGAACACCGCGACGAGGGCGAGGCCCATCGCGACCTCGTAGGAGATCACCTGCGCGGACGAGCGCAGGGCGCCGAGCAGTGAGTACGTCGATCCGGACGACCAGCCGGCGAGCACGATGCCGTACACGCCGACCGACGCGACGGCCAGGATGTAGAGCACCCCGACCGGCAGGTCGGTCAGCTGCAACGGCGTCTCGATGTCGGTGAACGGGACCGTCACGACCGGGCCGAACGGGATGACGGCGACCGCGAGGAAGGCAGGGATCGCCGACAGCAGCGGCGCCAGGATGAAGACGACCTTGTCGACCGCCTTCGGGACGATGTCTTCCTTGAGCATCAGCTTGACGCCGTCGGCCAGGCTCTGCAGCAGACCGAAGGGGCCGTGCACGTTGGGGCCGATGCGATGCTGCATCCGCGCGACCACGCGACGCTCGAGCCAGATGATGAACAGCGTCATCACCAGCAGGATCACGAAGGCGAGCACGACCTTGATCACGATGATCCACCAGCGGTCGTGACCGAAGGCGCTGAGGTCGTCAGCGGCGAGGGTGATGGTGGGCGCCATCAGGCGTCCCCTCCTTCGCTCGACTCGGAGCTCCCGGATCCACCGGCAGCGACCCGGACGGTTGCGCCGTGCCCGGCACCCAGCGCGGCGTGCACGTGTACGCCGTCCGAGCTCGTCGGGACCCAGACGACGTCGTCGGCGATGTCGCCCACGGCCGCGGGCAGGTCGATCGAACCGCGGTCGGTCGACACGGACACCGTGCCTCCCGGCGCGACGCCGAGACGGTCGAGCGCGGCAGCCGAGAGCACGGCGGTGGCGGCCTTGCCGGTCGCGACCAGGTAGGGCTCACCGTCGACGGAGCGGCTGGAGTCGATCAGGGTGCGCCACGTCGACAGCACGAACGCACCGGAAGCCGGTGCCTTCGGCGTCGAGACGGGCACGGGCTCGAAGGTGGCCCAGTCACCGTCCCAGGGGCCGACCTCGGTCATCTCTGTCCAGGCCTGCTCGATGCTGCGGAAGCCGAGGTCGCCGCCGAGCTCCTCGGTGATGCCGGCGAGCACGCGGACGTCGGTCAGCGCAGAGCTCTCGAGCACCTGGGCGAAGGGACGCAGCCGCGCCTCCCAGTTGACGAAGGTGCCGCTGCGCTCGGCGATCGGTCCGACGGGCAGCACGACGTCGGCGCGCCGGGTCACCTCGGACTCGCGGACCTCGAGGCTCACGAGGAAGTCGACCGCGTCGAGAGCGGCGACCGCGGTGGCCCGGTCGGCCAGGTCGTCGATGTCGACCGCGCCGACCACGAGCGCCTTCAGGTCGCCCTCGGCGGCAGCTGCCAGGATGCCGGCCGTGTCGCGGCCCGGTGTGGACGACACGAGATCGACGCCCCACGCGGCAGCCAGGTCGACGCGCGCCTGAGCGTCGCTCAGCGGGCGGCCACCGGGAAGCAGGTTGGGCAGCAGACCGGTCTCGAGCGCGCCGCGCTCACCGGCTCGTCGCGGCACCCAACCGATCTTCGCGCCGGTCGACGCGGCGAGGTCGGCGACCGCGGACAGCAGACCCGGCGACGACGCCGCCCGCTCGCCGACCAGGATCACGCCGCCACCGTCGAGGGCGACGTCCGTCCTGAGCCTGTCGAGGGCGCGTTGGACGCCAGGTCGGCCACGACCGATGCCTCGGCGCCCGGCGTGGCCTTGACCAGGCTGCCGTGCAGCTTCTCGAGGCCTCGGGACGTGTGCGAGCTGACGGCGTGCACGCGGGTGCCGTGGTGACGGACGCCCTTGCGCAGCCGCAGGAAGACGATCGGCGACTCCTCCTCGGGCTCGAACCCGACCAGGACGACCGCGTTGGCGTGCTCGAGGTCGGCGTACGACGGGCTCGGCCGGGTCGCGATGTGGGCGGCGAGGAACGACGCCTCCTCGTCGGAGTGCGGGCGGACCCGGAAGTCGACGTCGTTGGTGCCGAGCACGGCGCGCGCGAACTTGCCGTACGCGTAGGAGTCCTCGCTGGTGAGCCGTCCTCCGGCCAGCACTCCCACGCTGCTCTGCGCCGCCGCCAGGCCGCGGGCCGCGACCGCGAACGCCTCGGGCCAGGAAGCCGGCCGCAGGTCGCCGGTCTCGTCGTCGCGGACCATCGGCCGGGTGAGCCGGTCCTCCTGCCGCGTGGACGTGAAGGCGAAGCGACCCTTGTCGCAGTTCCACTCCTCGTTGACCTCGGGGTCGAGGCCGGCGAGGCGACGGGTGACCTTGCCGCGCCGGTGATCGGTGCGCAGCGCGCACCCGGAGGCGCAGTGCTCGCACACCGTCGGCGTGGAGATGAGGTCGAACGGCCGCGACCGGAAGCGGTAGGCAGCCGAGGTCAGGGCGCCGACCGGGCAGATCTGGATCGTGTTGCCCGAGAAGTAGGACTCGAACGGCTGCTTCTCGTAGATGCCGACCTGCTGCAGGGAGCCGCGCTCGATCAGCGCGATGAACGGGTCACCGGCCACCTGCTCGCTGAAGCGCGTGCAGCGCGCGCACAGCACGCACCGCTCGCGGTCGAGCAGCACCTGCGCCGAGATGTTGATCGGCTTGGTGAACGTGCGCTTGGTCTCGGTGAAGCGGGACTCTCCCGCGCCGTTGGACATCGCCTGGTTCTGCAGCGGGCACTCACCGCCCTTGTCGCAGACCGGGCAGTCGAGCGGGTGGTTGATGAGGAGCAGCTCCATCACGCCCTGCTGCGCCTTGTCGGCGACCGGCGACGAGTGCTGCGTGCGCACGACCATCCCGGGGGCGACCGCGAGCGTGCAGGAGGCCTGCGGCTTCGGGATCGGCCGGCCGTTGCCGGCATCGGGCACGTCGACCAGGCACTGGCGGCAGGCGCCGACCGGGTCGAGCAGCGGGTGGTCGCAGAAGCGCGGGATCTGGACGCCGATCTGCTCGGCAGCCCGGATCACCAAGGTGCCCTCCGGCACGGTGACCTCGACGTCGTCGATCGTCAGGGTGACCGTCTTGACCGGCGTGTTGTCGGTCGTCGTCGGTTCTGCTGTGGTCGTCATGCAGGCGCTCCAGCCGGGGCGAACAACGTGGACTTGGCGGGGTCGAACGGGCAGCCGCCGTGCGTCAGGTGCGCGAGGTACTCGTCGCGGAAGTACTGGATCGACGACGTGATCGGGGACGTGGCTCCGTCGCCGAGCGCGCAGAAGGAGCGGCCGAGGATGTTGTCGCAGAGGTCGACCAGCGTCTCGAGGTCGGCCTCCTCGCCCTCGCCGTTCTCGAGGCGCTCGAGTGTCTGCACGAGCCACCAGGTGCCTTCGCGGCAGGGCGTGCACTTGCCGCAGGACTCGTGCTTGTAGAACTCCGTCCAGCGGAGCACGGCGCGGAGCACACACGTGGTCTCGTCGAAGATCTGCAGCGCGCGGGTGCCGAGCATCGAGCCGGCCTCGCCGATCGCCTCGAAGTCGAGGGGCACGTCGAGGTGCTCGTCGGTGAGGATCGGGGTGGACGAGCCACCAGGGGTCCAGAACTTCAGCTCGTGGCCCTCGCGGACCCCGCCGGCCAGGTCGAGCAGCTCGCGCAGCGTGATGCCGAGCGGCGCTTCGTACTGACCCGGCTTGGTGACGTGCCCGGACAGGGAGAAGAGGCCGTAGCCCTTCGACTTCTCGGTGCCGAGACCGCTGAACCAGTCGGAGCCGTTGTTGACGATGCTGGGCACGGACGCGATCGACTCGACGTTGTTGATCACGGTCGGGCAGGCGTACAGGCCGGCCACGGCCGGGAACGGCGGACGCAACCGTGGCTGTCCGCGCATACCTTCGAGCGAGTCGAGCAGCGCCGTCTCCTCGCCGCAGATGTAGGCGCCTGCGCCGGCGTGGACGACCAGCTCGAGGTCGTAGCCGGAGCCGTGGATGTTCGACCCCAGGTGTCCAGCGAGGTAGGCCTCCTGCACGGCTTGCTGAAGCCGGCGTACGACGTGCAGCACCTCACCGCGCACGTAGATGAACGCGTGGGTGGCGCGGATGGCGTAGGAGCTGATGATCACGCCCTCGACCAGGGTGTGCGGGCTGGCCATCATGAGCGGGACGTCCTTGCAGGTGCCCGGCTCGGACTCGTCGGCGTTGACGACGAGGTAGTGCGGCTTGCCGTCGCCCTGCGGGATGAAGCCCCACTTCATGCCGGTCGGGAAGCCGGCGCCACCCCGACCGCGGAGGCCGGAGTCCTTGACCAGCTCGATCAGGTCGTCCTGCTTCTCGCCGAGCGCCGACTTGAGCGCGGCGTAGCCTCCGGCGCGTTCGTACGACGCCAGCGTCCAGGCCCGGTCGGCGTCCCAGTTGTCGGAGAGGACCGGGGTCAGGGTGTCGACCATTACTTCCCGCCGTCCTTCTTGTCGCCGGTCGTCTTGTCGGTCTTCTCGGCGTCGGAGCCGCTCGGGGCGTCCTCGTGCCTGGTCTCGGCCGGCGACGCCTCCACCGCGACGTCGGGCTCCTGCTTGGTGGCCTGCTGTGTCTGCTGAGCGGCGGCACCGCGCCCGGACGCCTTCGCGTGGTCGGACTCCGGGGCCTTCCAGCCGCGCTCGCGCGCCAGCTCGAGGCCGACCAGTGAGGCCGGGCCGGCGGCTGGGCCCTCGTCGGCACGGTCGTCGGGGAAGCCGGCGAGCACGCGCTCCGCCTCGCGCCAGGGTCCGATGGTGGCGCCGCGGGTGGCCCGGACGTCCTTGCCGGCGCGCAGGTCGTCGACGAGCTGGGTGGCCGACTCCGGGGTCTGGTTGTCGAAGAACTCCCAGTTGACCATCACGACCGGGGCGTAGTCGCACGCGGCGTTGCACTCGACGTGCTCGAGCGTGACGCTCTTCTGCCCCTCGACCGACTGCGTCGTCTCGTCGTTGCCGACGTCGAGGTGACCCTTGAGCCGCTCGAAGATCAGGTCGCCGCCCATGATCGCGCAGAGCGTGTTGGTGCAGACGCCGACGTGGTAGTCACCGACCGGGCGCCGCTTGTACATCGTGTAGAAGGTGGCGACGCCGGACACGTCGGCCGCGCTGATGTCGAGGATCTGCGCGCAGGTCTCGATGCCGCGCGGCGTCACGCACCCGTCGACGCTCTGCACGAGGTGCAGCATCGGCAGCAGCGCCGAGCGCGGCTGCGGGTAGCGCGAGGCGATCTCGCGCAGCTCCGCCAGCGTCTCCTCGTCGAACGGCGACGACGTGAGAGCAGGCGTCGACTCGGCGCCGTCCTGAGCGCTGTCGGAGGGTCATCGGTCGACTCCACCCATCACGGGATCGATGCTCGCCACGGCGACGATGACGTCGGCGACCTGGCCACCTTCGCTCATCGCCGGGGCGCTCTGCAGGTTGACGAAGGACGGGTCACGGAAGTGCGCACGATAGGGGCGCGTGCCGCCGTCGGAGACCACGTGGCAGCCGAGCTCGCCGCGCGGCGACTCGACCGCGGCGTACGCCTGGCCGGCCGGCACCCGGAAGCCCTCGGTGACCAGCTTGAAGTGGTGGATGAGGGCCTCCATCGACTCCCCCATGATGTGGCGGATGTGGTCGAGCGAGTTGCCCATGCCGTCGGAGCCGACCGCCAGCTGGCTCGGCCAGGCGATCTTCTTGTCGCCCACCATCGTCGGCGATCCCTCGAGCCCCTGCAGCCGTGCGGCAGCCTGCTCGACGATCCGCAGTGACTCCCACATCTCGTCGACCCGGATCCGGAACCGGCCGTAGGAGTCGGCGGTGTCCCAGGTGCAGACCTCGAAGTCGTAGTCCTCGTAGCCGGAGTACGGCTGCTTCTTGCGCAGGTCCCAGTCGTAGCCGGTCGCGCGCAGCACCGGACCGGAGGCGCCGAGGGCCAGGCAGCCCTCGAGGTCGAGGTAGCCGACGTCGACGAGCCGGGCCTTGAAGATCGGGTTGGCGTTGCACAGCGCGGCGTACTCCGGAAGGCGCTTGCGCATGAGCTTGATGAACTCGTCGATCTTCTCGAGCGCACCGGGCGGCATGTCCTGCGCGACCCCGCCGGGGCGGATGAACGCGTGGTTCATCCGCAGGCCGGTGATCAGCTCGAAGAGGTCGAGCACGAGCTCGCGCTCGCGGAAGCCGATCGTCATCACGGTCAGGGCGCCGATCTCCATGCCGCCGGTGGCGATCGCCACGAGGTGCGACGAGATCCGGTTGAGCTCCATGAGGAGGACGCGCATGACCTGCGCCTTCTCCGGCACGTCGTGCTCGATGTCGAGAAGCCGCTCGACCCCGAGGCAGTACGCCAGCTCGTTGTAGAACGGCGAGAGGTAGTCCATCCGGGTGCAGAACGTCACGCCCTGCGTCCAGTTGCGGTACTCCATGTTCTTCTCGATGCCGGTGTGCAGGTAGCCGATGCCGCACCGGCACTCCGTGACGGTCTCGCCGTCGAGCTCGAGGATGAGCCGGAGCACGCCGTGCGTCGACGGGTGCTGCGGGCCCATGTTGACGACGACCCGCTCCTCGGCCTCGAGGTCGATGCCGGCCACGACGGAGTCCCAGTCCTGACCGGTGACGGTGAAGACCTTGCCGGCCGTCGTGTCCTGCTCGGTGGCGTAGGGGTCCTCGCCCGCACGGGTCTGGGTGTTGGCCGCAGTGGCGTCTGGCTGCTGTGTCTCGGTCATCAGTTGTAAGACCTCCGGCGGTCAGGCGGCGGGATCGTCGCGCCCTTGTACTCGACCGGGATGCCGCCGAGCGGGTAGTCCTTGCGCTGCGGGTGGCCGGGCCAGTCGTCGGGCATCTGGATCCGGGTCAGCGCGGGATGTCCGTCGAAGACGATCCCGAAGAAGTCGTAGGTCTCGCGCTCGTGCCAGTCGTTCGTCGGGTAGACCGCGACGACCGACGGGATGTGCGGGTCGGCGTCGGGGCAGGTCACCTCGACGCGGATCCGGCGGTTGTGGGTCATCGACAGCAGGTGGTAGACCGCGTGCAGCTCACGGCCCTCGTCGTGCGGGTAGTGCACGCCGCTGACGCCGCTGCAGAACTCGAACCGCAGGTCCTCGTCGTCGCGCAGGGTCTGCATGACCGAGACGAGCTTCTCGCGCGCGATGTGGAACGTGATCTCGCCGCGGTGCACGACGATCTTCGTCACGGCGTCGCCGGCGCCGTTGGGCTCGAGCGCCTGGTCCAACCGGTCGGCCACGGCGTCGAACCAGCCACCGTAGGGCCGCTCGGTCGCGCCGGGGATCGCCACGGTCCGGACCAGTCCGCCATACCCCGAGGTGTCACCGGACCCGCTCGTGCCGAACATGCCCCGGCGTACGTCGACGACGTCGAGGTCCTGCTGCGGCAGCGGACCGGGGTCCTCGCTGACGATGAGGTCGTCGCCCTGGAGCGACTTGTCGGCGATGGAGCGCTCTTCGGCGGGCTTGTCCTCCAGGGACCGCTCGCCGACGGGCTTCTCGGGTACGCCGGCCGGCTGACCAACCGGTGGGACCGGGGGCGGCTTCTCGTCGCTCATCGCAGCAGGCCTCGCATGTCGGACGTCGGGCTGGCGGTGAGGGCGGCCTGCTCGTTGCTCTCGATCTCGGCGACCCGGTGGGCACCCAGCTTGGAGTTCTGGATGTCATCGTGCAGCTTGAGGATCGCGTCGATGAGCATCTCCGGACGAGGCGGGCAGCCCGGCAGGTACATGTCGACGGGGACGACGTGGTCGACGCCCTGGATGATCGCGTAGTTGTTGAACATGCCGCCGCTGCTCGCGCAGACACCCATCGCCAGGACGTACTTCGGGTTGGCCATCTGGTCGTAGATCTGACGCAGCACCGGCGCCATCTTCTGGCTGACGCGACCGGCGACGATCATCAGGTCGGCCTGGCGCGGTGACGCGCGGAAGACCTCCATGCCGAAGCGCGCGAGGTCGTAGCGCGGGCCGCCGGACGTCATCATCTCGATGGCGCAGCAGGCCAGGCCGAAGGTGGCCGGCCACAGCGACGCCTTGCGGAAGTAGCCCGCGAGACCTTCGACCGTGCCGAGCATGACACCCGACGGCAGCTTCTCCTCTATGCCCATCTCGGCGTACCCCCTAGTCCCACTCGAGGCCGCCGCGGCGCCAGACATAGGCGTAGGCGACGAAGACGGTGGCGATGAACAGAACCATCTCGACGAGGCCGAAGACCTTCATCGAGTCGAAGTACACGGCCCACGGGAACAAGAAGATGATCTCGATGTCGAAGACGATGAAGAGCATCGCGGTGATGTAGTACTTCACCGGGAACTTGCCACCGCCCACGGGCTGCGGGGTGGGCTGGATGCCGCACTCGTACGAGTCGAGCTTCGCGCGGTTGTAGCGCTTGGGACCGATCAGCGAGCTGATCGCCACCGACCCCACCGCGAAGAGCGCGGCCAGCAGCATCAGACCCAGGATCGGCACGTACTCCTTCATCGGCGCCCGCCTCCGTCTCCTGTGTCGTGCAGACGTTTCAGCATCCTAGGACCGCCCCTCCTCGGCGCGTTCATGCGGTAGGTGCCAGGCGGGAGAGCCCGTTGATCAGCCGGTCGCCCACGTCGCCGCCGCGGGTGTCGGTGATGTTGGCCATCAGCTTGAGTGCGAAGCCCATCAGGCCGGGGTGGTGCAGCCCGTGCTGGGTCAGGTAGTTCATCACTCGCGGGTTGCCGATCGCCTTCACGAACAGGCGCCCCACGGTGTAGTAGCCGCCGTAGCGCTGGTCGAGCGCCTTGACGTATCCCTGGAGGACGCGCTCGGCCGCCTCAGGCGTCGTACGGCTGAGCGCCTGGGTGATCACGTCGGCCGCCATCTCGCCGGACTCCATGGCGTACGCGATGCCCTCGCCGTTGAACGGGTTGACCATGCCGCCCGCGTCGCCGACCAGGAGCATGCCGTTGGCGTAGTGAGGCTTGCGGTTGAAGCCCATCGGCAGCGCCGCGCCGCGGACCTGGCCGACCATGTTGTGGTCGCGGAACCCCCACTCCTCCGGCGTGTTGTCGAGCCAGCGCTTCAGCAGGTCCTTGTAGTCGACGCTCTGGAAGGCCGTCGAGGTGTTCAGGATGCCGAGGCCGACGTTGACGGTGCCGTCGCCGACCCCGAAGACCCAGCCGTAGCCCGGGAGCAGGTTGCTCTCACCCGGCTTGCCGTCCCACAGCTCCAGCCACGACTCCAGCCAGTCGTCGTCGTGGCGGGGGCTGCGGTAGTAGGTGCGGACCGCGACGCCCATCGGCCGGTTGTCGCGCTTCTGCAGTCCCATCGCGAGGCTGAGCCGGGTGGAGTTCCCGTCGGCAGCAACGACGATCGGGGCGCGGAACTCGACCTCGTCGCCGACCTTGCGCCCGTTGTCGTCGACCGGCTTCGCGGTCACGCCGACGATGCGGCCGGCCTCGTCGAGGACGGGCCCGGTGACGGCGGTCCGCTCGTGCAGGCGGGCGCCGGCCTTCTGGGCGTGGCGGGCGAGGATCTCGTCGAAGTCCATCCGGGTGCGGACGAGACCGAAGCTCGGGTAGTCGGTGACGTCGGGCCACGGCAGCTCGAGCCGGTTGCCGCCGCCGATGATCCGCAGACCCTGGTTGCGGATCCAGCCGGGCTCGTCGAGGTCGATGCCGAGCGAGACGAGCTGCTTCACCGCACGCGGGGTGAGTCCGTCGCCGCAGACCTTCTCGCGCGGGAACGCCGTCTTCTCCAGGAGCACGACGTCGACGCCGGCCTGGGCGAGGTAGGTGGCGGCGGTCGAGCCGCCCGGCCCGGCTCCGACGACGATGACGTCAGCCTGGCGCTCCGCTGCTGCAGGCAGTGCCGTGCTCGTCATCGTTGAAGGTCCTTCGGCGTCGCAGGCGAGGGTCGGTTCGCGACTCGTCTCGTGAACACGTGAAAATCTTCACGAGCGAGAACCCGGTCAGTCTAGGGCGTGCGCGGAGGGCCTGCACCACCGATATAACCCATGCTCACGTTGGCTAATTGACACCCTCGGGAGAGGTCGCCGGCGTACGTCGATCGGCGCGTTCGGCGAGCCGCCGATCCACGGCGAGGAAGACCAGCGCGAGCCCGACCACCAGCACGGTGACGACGACCGCGTTGAGCAGCACGCGTCCGGTCCCGTGCTCGTCGGCGTCGAGGAACGGGTAGGGGTACCAGCCGCTGATCGCCCCGAGGACCTGCGTGTAGACGAAGTACGCCAGCGGCCAGCAGATGACGACACCGATGAGCCGTCGGGTGACCTGACCGTGCCGGTCGAACAGCAGCCAACCGCCCAGAGTCAGGACCGGACCGATGTAGTGGAACATCACGTCGGTCACCTGCGCGATGCCGTGCAGGTCGAGGATCGGCGCCAGCACGATGACGTAGACGATGATCGTCGTCGTCATGCCGAGCACGGCCGCGAACCGGGTGACCTTCCACAGGTGCCGTCGAGCGGTAGCGGGCCGGCGCCACGAGGGCCGCCGCCAGGATGCCGGTGGTGATCGCCGCGAGGATGTTGCTCTGCACCGTGAAGTAGCTGAAGAACCGCAGCAGCCGTTCGGGGGCACCGGCCGTCGAGCCGTCCGGCTCCACGAGGACGTTGTGGCCCTTGGCCACCAGCACCAGCTGGATGAGCAGGGCCAGACCGCAGTTGAGGGCGGTGACGGCGTACCAGGCGAAGGCGACCCGGTCGCGGCGCGTCACCGGGCCGGAAGTCCGTAGCCGTGGGAGACGCGGAGCCGACCCACCAGCCGCCGCTGCTCGATCATGGCGGCGCGGTACTCGTCCCAGTCGGGGTGGTCCTTGCCTGCGACCGCGCGGTAGACCTCGACGAGCTCCTCGGCCGCGTCGTCGTCCGGCTCGGTCGTGATGGCGGACAGCTCCATGTCGCCCTCGACGACGGCGTACAACCAGCCGTCCTGGCCCTGCACGAGCATCGACGCGCGGCTGTCGCGCTGCAGGTTCTTGACCTTGGCGCGGTCGCCGGTCAGGGACATCCGCACCAGGCCGGTGCCGGCGTCATAGGTGTAGCTGACGTTCGACAGCTGCGGTCGGCCGTCGCGCTTGATGGTCGCGAGAGTCCCGAGCTTGCGCGCGGCGATGAACTCGCTGATCTGCGGGTCGATGCTCATACGCCTCATTCTGCCTGTCCCGCGAAGGATCCGACGTTTGCGTCGCTCTGGCGACGTGAGCGTCGGATCGTTCAGAGGAGCAGTGCGGACTTCACGCGGCTGTTCAGGGTGTCGAACGGGAGAGCCTCGACGACCGGGAGGCCGTGAGCGCGCGCCTGCTCGGTCAGCCAGGCGCCGTACTGGTGGATCCGGCGGTTCATCCGCAGGTGGCGCTCCTCGGGCCGAGCGACCTCCCAACCGGGAGGCGAGTGTCTCGGCGACGCCGGACTCGTCCGTGTGCGTGACGTAGACGGCGGAGATCTCGCAGTCGGGCAGCGACAGCCCCGCCACGAACGACGGCACCAACCAGGCCCCGTCGACCACGAGCGCCTCGTGCGCCTGGAGCTCGAGCGGCAGCACGGTCGGCAGCACGCTGCAGACCTTCTCGGCTGCCCGGATGTGCCCGGCCAGGACGTCCTCGTCGGACTCGTCGTCGCGACCCATCCGCGCGTCGATGTCGAGCAGGTCGTACGCCGCAGTGCCCTCGCCCGCGCCGACCTTCATCGCCAGCCAGAGCGAGTCGAGCTGCAGCCAGCCGGCGCCGAGCTCGGCAGCCAGACGCTCGCGCCAAGGTCGTCTTGCCGGTCCCTGCCGAGCCACCGAGGAGGACGAGCCGTCGCGTCACCGGGTCGCCCGGTGCAGCGCCACGATCCCCCCGGTGAGGTTGCGCCACTCGACCGAGCGCCAGCCGGCGCGGCCGATCTGGGTGGCGAGCCCCTGCTGGTCCGGCCAGGCCTGGATCGACTCCGCCAGGTAGACGTAGCTCTCCGGGTTGGACGAGACCCGTCGCGCGACAGCCGGGAGCGCCTTCATCAGGTACTCCGAGTAGACGGTGCGGAAGGACGCGTTGGTCGGCGTGCTGAACTCGCACACGACGAGGCGGCCGCCGGGTCGCGTGACACGAAGCATCTCGGCGAGCCCGGTCGACGGGTCGTGCACGTTGCGGAGACCGAAGGAGATCGTCACCGCGTCGAAGGTCGCGTCAGCGAACGGGAGCCGGGTCGCGTCACCGGCGACGAACGGCAGCCGCGGCCGGGCCTGCTTGCCGACCCGGAGCATGCCGACCGAGAAGTCGCACGGCACGACGGTCGCGCCGCCGAGCGCGAACGGCACGCTGCTCGTGCCGGTGCCGGCGGCGAGGTCGAGCACGCGCTGGCCGGGTTGCGGGTCGACGGCGGACAGGACGACTCGACGCCAACGGCGGTCCTGACCCATCGAGAGCACGTCGTTGGTGACGTCGTACCGCTCGGCGACCTGGTCGAACATGGCCGCGACCTCGTGCGGCTGCTTGTCCAGGCTGGCTCGGCTCACCGGGACAGCCTTCCATGTGACGTTGGCCGCTGTGGCGCCGCCTCGGTGCTGGGCAGGGGTGCGAAGGCCGTACGCTGCTGACTGTGACGTCCCCCGCCACTGACCCGGCTGACGCCGTCGAAACCTCGCCGGACGGCTCCCACGTCCCACTCGTCGCTCGCACCGTCGTCATCGACGACCCGGGTCCTCTGGTCGACCTCCTCCCCCGCACTGCGCCGCTGTCCTGGCTGCACCGCGGCGACGGTCTGGTCGCCTGGGGCGAGACCGCCCGCTTCACCGCCTCCGGACCCCAACGCTTCGCAGAGGCCGACCGCTGGTGGCGCAACGTCGCCGAGCACAGCGTCATCCGCGACGAGGCGGACGCGCCCGGCAGCGGGCTGCTGGCGTTCGGGTCGTTCGCCTACGCCGACGATCCCGGCAGCTCGGCCCTGGTCGTCCCCGAGGTCATCGTCGGCAAGCGCGGCTCGCTGTGCTGGGTCACCACGATTGCGCGCGGCGCGCTCGGCCCGAACCCGGCGCTCTCGGCCACCGAGCCGATGGATCGCCCGAACCAGGTCGTCTTCAGCGACGGCGCCATGAGCGGTGCGAGCTGGGAGCTCGTCGTCGCCGAGGCCGTCCGTCGGATCCGTGACGGCCACCTGGACAAGGTGGTGCTCGCCCGCGACCTCGTCGCCGAGCTGGATGCGCCGCTCGACGTGCGGGCACCGCTCGCCCGCCTGGCCACCCGCTACCCGGCCTGCTGGACGTTCCACGTCGACGGGCTCTTCGGCGCCACGCCGGAGATGCTGATCCGGCGCGAGCGCGGCCTGGTCACGAGTCGCGTCCTCGCCGGGACCATCCGGCGTACCGGCGACGACGCCCACGACCTCGCCCTCGCTGCCACCTTGGCCCGGTCGTCGAAGGACCTGGAGGAGCACGAGTTCGCCGTGCGCTCGGTCGCCGACGCCCTGACGCCGCACTGCCTCAGCATGAACGTCCCGGAGAGCCCCTTCGTGCTCCACCTCCCCAACGTCATGCACCTGGCGACCGACGTCACCGGTGTGCTCGACGACGCGACGACCTCGCTCGGCCTGGCTGCCGCACTGCACCCCAGCGCGGCCGTCGGCGGAACGCCCACCCACGACGCGGTGGCGTTGATCGCCGAGCTCGAAGGCATGGACCGCGGCCGCTACGCCGGGCCGGTCGGCTGGATGGACACCGATGGTGACGGCGAGTGGGGCATCGCCCTGCGGTCGGCGGAGTACGACGGCCGCCGGGTGCGGCTGTTCGCAGGCTGCGGGATCGTGGCCGACTCCGACCCGTCGGCCGAGCTCGCGGAGGCCGCCGCCAAGTTCATCCCCGTGCGGGACGCGCTCACCTCCTGACCTTCGGGGTCGCCATTCGTCACCCGGTTCAGGGGAGGCGTCCGCCACAGCGCTCGCAGAGGCTCGGTGACGGAGAGGGGGCACCCATGTCTGATCCACTTCCATCCTGGCGCGACACCGCCACCCGCGCGGCGGTGCTGGAGTTCCTGGACGCGGTCACGTCGGGAGACCAGGCCGTGCCGGTCGCCGAACGGATCGCGGTCTTCGACAACGACGGGACGTTGTGGACCGAGAAGCCGATGCCGGTCCAGCTGCACTTCATCGTGCAGCGTTGGAAGGCCATGGCCGCCGAGAAGCCGGAGCTGGCCGAGCGTCAGCCCTACCAGGCGGCGGTCAGCGGTGACCTGGGCTGGCTCGGCGGGGCCATCGACAAGCACTACGCAGGCGACGAGTCCGACGTGAAGGTGCTCATCGGTGCGGTGGTGGAGTCCCAGGCCGGGCTCGACACCGACGCCTTCGCCCAGCTCGTCGCCGAGTTCGTCGAGACGGCTCGCCACCCGACCCTCAAGACGGCGTACGACCAGGTCGCCTACCAGCCGATGCTCGAGCTGCTGGACCTGCTGCGCGCGCACGAGTTCAGCGTCTACATCACCTCGGGCGGCGACCGCGACTTCATGCGGGTCTTCGCAGAGCGGCTCTACGGCGTCTCGTCAGAGGCGGTGATCGGCTCGGCGCTGGGGCTCGAGTACGTCGAGGACGAGGCCGGCGGGACGATCGCGTACGGGCAGTCCTTCTCGTTCCTCGACGACGGACCGGAGAAGCCGATCCGGATCTGGAGCCGGATCGGCCGGCGCCCGATCTTCGCCGCCGGCAACTCCAACGGCGACGTCCCGATGCTCAGCTACGTGCAGGGCCATCCACGCAGCCTGAGCCTGCTCGTGCACCACGACGACCCGGACCGCGGCGACATCCCGTACGACGCCGGCGCGGAACAGGCGCTGCAGGTGGCCGAGAAGCGCGGCTGGACCGTCGTCAGCGTGAAGGACGACTGGGAGACCGTCTTCGCGACGTCCGGCTGAACCCCACAGACGCGAGGCGGCCCGTCCCCGGGAGGGAGCGGGCCGTCTCGTCTGTCTGTGGCTGCGGTCGTCAGTCCTTGGGACCGATTCCGAACTGGACCGTGCCGGCCTCGTCGACCTGCGCGTCCAGCACCTCGTTGTCGAGGGCGATCGCGGCGGTCGGGTCGAGGAAGAGCCGGGCGCCATCCGCCTCCAGGACCTGGTCACCTGGCTGCGGGCTCTCGACCGGGGTCAGGCCGAGCGCGTTGGGGTCGGTCTCCTGCTGGCTGATCCGCAGACCGGCGGCCTCGCCTTCGGTCGTCTGCGCGGTGATCGTCTTGACCACGTCGGTGGCCTGATCGGTAAGGGTGAGCATCACGTTCTCTCAGATCGGATGGAGTGCGTTACCGGACTCCTCCACCGTGTCGAAGAGACGCCGACGACACAAGCCGACCGACGGTCTGGTGAGTCTTCTCACGCACTTCTCAGGACCGCGCGGCTAGAACAGGACCGGGCGCTCCTGGGAGAGCCAGAATCCGTGCTTCGAGGGGAGGTAGTAGCAGCGGATCCCGTTCTGGCGACTGGTGCACCCGAAGTCGCCGACCACCGTGGAGGTGCCGTAGGCCAGGACCGGTGCGCGTGGCGCGATCACCGTGTCGGTCACGCACACGAACGACGCGACGCCGGTGGTGGCGACGGCGATGCTCTGGCCGTAGGCGCCCTGGCAGCCGGCGGGCTTCTTGGGCTCCCGGTAGACGTGCTGACGGATGTCGCAGCGTGCTCCGCCGCTGCTGATGGCGCACCCGATGTTGCGGGAAGGGGTCAGGAACGTGGGGAGCGCGCCGACGACGTTGGGCAGCTGTCGCGGCTCGCGACGAGGTCCTGGCCCGCTCGACGGCGACGACGACGGGAGCTCTCGGTGGGTGTGGCGGGGGCCGAGGATGTCGTCGGCTCCGGGCTCTTGGCGTCCTTGGTCGGGCCCGAGCTGGTCTGGTCCTGGCCGGACGTCGGAGCCTCGGTCGGGTCGGACGAAGCGACGTCCGCAGCCGACCCGCAGCCGGTCAGGGTCACCGCGGCCAGCGCAGCGGCGATCCAGCGACGTGCGCTCACCCGGACCTCCTCGGACGACTGACAGAACCCTCGGGCGTCAAGATCATGGCATACGCCGGATCAGCCGCATCCGGCTCGATCGGGCCGGGTTTCGCCACCCCCACGCAGCGTCAACGGACCCGGACCACCCGTCACGACATCCGGTTCCAGCCCTGTTATCCGGGGGCTGCAGCCGCCGAGGGCTCGCTCAGCAGGGCCCGGGTGCGCTCCTCCTCGGCCCGAGCCAGCCGGCGGGCCTGGCCCAGCAGCGAGGTCACCTCCTGGGACCGCCGGGCTGGATCGTCGTTCCAGTGCGCGAGGTCCTGCACGTGCCCGGCTCGCTCGAGCGGTGACGGGCACCACCGGATCTGCTCGTGCTGGCCTCGGAAGAGCGCGTGCCAGGTCAGGTCGATGGTGCGCTGGACCAGCTGGCTGCGGGCTGTCGACGGTCCGCCGGCGGCGTGCACGACCGCCCCGACGAGGCACGTGGCGGCCACCGAGCCGACGGAGGACGAGCGTTTGCTGTACGCCGTGACGACGCGACGGCGGCCGGCAGCGTCGTCGTACGCGAACCAGGCGTGCTGGATCCAGCCTCGCTCGATGACCGTGCTCGCCTCCTCCAGCAACGCGTCGACGTGGTGCAGCTCGGCGAGCTTGGCACTGCGCCGGTCCCGCTCGCGCAGCGCGCGCTGTCGGCGCCTGCGCTCCCGCCGGCTCGAACTTCCGGTGCGGACAGCCTCTCGTTCGCTGAGCTCCAGCACGGCGCCTCCTGCCACCGGCGGGTCGAGCGCGCCCGGGCGGCACGGCACCCGGCGGATGTAGCCATCATCGGCTCGGTCGTCGCCGACTTCAAGCCTCAGGCCGTCTGGGCGACCCAACGCATGGGGTCGCCCCAGCCGAGGTCGCTGATCCCGGCGGCGTCGAGCGCCTGCACGGCCAGCGTCCGCCGGTACGCCGCGAACGTCAGCACGTGGGCCACCATGCCCCCGTAGGTGAACACCTCGGGCGGGTCGCACACGGCATCGACGAACGTCTCGTCGAGCCGACCCTGTTCGCAGACCTCGCGGATGTGGCCGAGATAGGTCGGACCGACCCGGTCCAGCCTCGATCGCATCGACGCGACGGGTTCGGCGGTCTCGACGTCCCAGTCGTAGGCCTCGTTGGCGAGCGCACAGTTCCACATGTCCATCTGGCCGATCAACCGCGACAACAACGAGCGCAGGGACGAGACGTCGCCCCCGTCGTCGACGGACACCTCGATCGGCCGGTCGAGGGCGTCGTCGTCGAGCCGGGCGGCGCGGTCGGTGAGCTCGCCGACCAGCCAGACGTGGTGCTCGACCATCGTGACGAGCAGATCCATGGAAGTGACCTCCGTTCGAGCAGGCAGCCGGAGGCCGCCAGGGGGATGGAAGTGGACGCCGTTGGGCGTCTCGAGCTGGATGTTGCGGTGCGGCCGCTTGCGCCAGGCCGCCGGTCCGACGCCGTACGCCCGCTGGAACGCACGCGTGAACGCCTCGTTGCTGGAGTAGCCCGCTTCGACCGCGACGTCGAGGACGTTGGACCGCGTCGTCAGCAGCCGGTACGCCGACCGCTCGAGCAGCACGCGCCGCCGGAACCTGGCCGGTGTCTCTCCCGCCGTGGCGGCCACGACCCGGTCGAAGTGGAAGCGCGACAGGTAGGCCCGCGCGGCGAGCTGTTCGCCGGTGGCCTCGTGGTCGTCGAGCCGGTCGGCGAGCGTGTCCACGAAGGAGACGAAGGTATCCGTCGCCGTGCTCATGACCGACTCCTCATGACGACCACTGTGCCGCCTCCCCGAGCGCCGGTTCTTGATCGTTCTTGCGGACCCTTCGTGGTGGGTCAGATGGATGGCACGAGAGGGCGGCGTCGAGAGCGCGACGGCCCGCCCGCGGCACCGGCACCTCCAGCACGCGGATTCCCCGGACGTCCTCGGCCAGCGCGGCCCGCAGCCGGTCCACGTCGGTGACCTGCTCGTAGGCCGTGCCGGTGGCCGCGCAGAGCTCCCCGAGGTCCACCCCGTGCGGCGTACCGAAGACCCGCTCGAACGCTCCGGCATGCTCCGGCCCGCCCTGCTCCAGGGTCGAGAAGATCGCTCCCCCGTCGTCGTTCGCCACCACGAGGGTCAGGTCGGGCCGCGGCTCACCCGGACCGATCACCAACCCGTTGGCGTCGTGCAGGAACGTCAGGTCGCCGACGTACGCCAACGACCGCGTCGACGTCCGACCCAGGGCTGCGCCGATCGCCGTGGAGACCGTGCCGTCGATCCCGGCGAGACCGCGGTTGCCGACGATCAGCCGTCGCTCGCCGTCCGGGTATGCCGGAGTCATCAGGTCGAGGTCGCGGACGGGCTGCGACGAGCCCGACGACGAGCAGACCTCGCGCGACCACCGCCTCGGCCACGGCGGCAGCGACCCGGAGCGGAAGCCCGTCGGCCGTCGCGGCGACCTCGTCCACTCCGCGGGACAACGCCGCATCGGCCGTCCGCCACGCGTCGATCCAGTCGTCGTCGTCCGCCCCGGCCGGCACCGGCATCAGCTCGAGGTGCCGGGCCACCCGCCCGGGATCGGTCGCCACCCCGGTGGGTCCGGCGACCGAGATCACCTCGAGGTCGGGATTCGAGATCAGCTGGGTCACCGGTCGCGACAGGGTGGGGTGCCCGGTGACGACCACCCGCTCGACCTGGTGCCCGAGCTCTCCGGCGAGGAGCAGCCGCGACGTCCTGAGCGCATGCGTGCCGGTCCTGGCGCCGGACGTCGGTTCGGCGAGCAGGGGCCAGTTGCCGTCCTGGGCGAGGAACCGCGCCGGCGGTCCCGCGTCGTCGCCGGCGACGACCACCGTGCGAGGGCCGAGCGGGAGAGCCTCCGCTTCTTCCGACCGGGACGACCAGCGTGGCCTGCGACGGGCCCGGACCTCCGCGTCCCAGGCTGTCGTCGGAGAGCTCGCGACGACGGGTCGGGCAGCAGCGGCTCCGCGAACTGGAGGTTCACGTGCGTCGGACCGCGCCGAACGGCCGCCTCGGCGATGGCCGTGGCCGCACCAGTCGGTGTCACCGGGGACCACGTCGACGCAGACCACGTGCGGACCGAACAGACCTGGCTGGTCGGTCGTCTGGTTGGCTCCGGTGCCGCGCAGCGCGGCCGGGCGGTCGGCGGCGAGCACGATGAGCGACTCCCCGACGTGGTGCGCCTCGAGCACGGCCGGGTGCAGGTTGGCGACGGCCGTCCCCGACGTCGTCAGCACGGCGACCGGGCGATGCGAGCCCTTGGCCAGGCCCAGGGCGAGGAAGCCGGCCGAGCGCTCGTCGATCCGCACGTGCAGCCGCAACCGCCCTGCCTCGTCGGCAGCGTGCAGAGCGAGGGCGAGCGCCGCAGACCGCGAGCCGGGGGCGAGCACGACCTCCCGGACGCCGGCCCGCAGCAGGGCGCCGACGACGGTCTGCGCGACGGCGGTGGAGGGGTTCACGACTGACGATCCTCCAGCACCGCTGCGCAGGCGGCGAGCCGGTCCCGCCAGCGACGCTCGTCGTCCGGGAGGGCGCGCACGCTGTCGAGGGCCTCGTGGTCGGGCGCCACCCGGCGTACGCCGAGCATGCCGTCGACCGGACGCCAGCGGTTCGGCGACGACGTCGGCGGTGAACATCGACGTCGTCGCCAGTCCGCACGCGTACGGCAGCTCCGGCAGCGCCGCCGCCAACGCAACGCCGGCGGCGATCCCGACCGACGACTCCAGCGCCGACGAGACGACGACGGGCAGCGTCGAGCTGCTCGGCCAACCGCAGGCAGGCGCGTACGCCGCCGAGGGGCTGGACCTTGAGCACCGCGATGTCGGCGGCACCGAGCTGCTGGACGCGCAACGGGTCGGACGCGCGCCGGATCGACTCGTCGGCCGCGATGGGTACGTCGACCCGGCGTCGGACCGCGGCGAGGTCCTCGACGAGGGCCGTCGGCTGCTCGACGTACTCGAGGTCGAACTCGCTCAGCACGGCGATCGCGCGGACCGCCTCCTCGACCGACCAGCCGCCGTTCGCGTCGACCCGGACCCGTCCCGAGGGGCCCAAGGCGTCGCGCACGGCGCCCACCCGCGCCACGTCGTCGTCGAGGCGCTGTCCGGGCTCGGCCACCTTGACCTTGGCGGTGCGGCAGCCGTGCGACCTGGCGACGACCGCCCGGGCCTGTTCGGGGCCGACCGCGGCGACCGTGCAGTTGACCGGCACGCGTGTCGCGCACCGGCGCCGGGAACGGCTCGTCGGCAGCCTCGACCGCGGCGGCGAGCCAGCTCGCGGACTCGTCGACGTCGTAGTCCCAGAACGGGCTGAACTCCCCGACTCCCGGCGGCACCGTGGATGAGCAGCCCCTCCCGCCGATCGATCCGTCGGAAGCGAACGTTCATCGGCAGCGTGAACACGTCGACCCTGCGCCCGACGATCGTGTCGACTGCTCGAAGACGTCACGAGCCGACCTCCTCGACCAGCCCGGACAGCCGCTGCCGATCCACCTTGCCGCTGTCGAGCATCGGCAGCGACGCCACGACGAGCAGCTGGCGCGGAGCCCAGGTGCGGGGCAGCTCGGCGGCCACGAAGTCGCGAACGGCGTCGATGTCGGGCCGGCGGCCGCCGTCCTCGATCACGGCCACGACCTCGGCACCCCACTCCACGTCGGGGCGCGACGTGACGGCCGCATGGCCGACGCCGGGCATGGCGCGCAGGCGCGCTTCGACAGCCGCGAGCGAGCACGTTGACACCGCCGCTGACCACGACGTCGTCGCTGCGCCCGAGCACGACGAGTCGTCCGTCGTCGTCCAGCCGCCCGAGATCCGACGTGCTGGAACCAGCCGTCCCGCAGCACCCGCGCGGTCAGGTCCGGTTCGACCGGCGTAACCGTCGAAGAGCACGGGTCCGCCGAGCCGGATCGCGCCGTCCGCGTCGACGCGCCACCGCGACGCCGTCGAGCGCCATCCCGTCGTACACGCAGCCGCCGCAGGTCTCGCTCATCCCGTACGTCGTGACCACGCGCACGCCGGCCTCTCGCGCGTCCGTCAGCAGCGGCAACGGTGCGGCCGAGCCGCCGAGAAGGACGCAGTCGTACGACGCCAGGGCCTCGACCTCGCGCGGCGACCGCAGCAACCGGTGCAGCTGCGTCGGGACCAGTGCCAGATAGCGTCGCGGACCGGTGAGCGCCTCGGTCGCCGCGGCCAGGTCGGGGTGCTCGTCGAGCAGCACGGGCGAGGTCCCGGCGAGGACCGACCGGGTGATGACCTGCAGACCGGCGACGTAGTGCGCCGGAAGGGCGAGGACCCACTGTCCGGGACCCCCGATCCGGGCCAGGGTCGCCGTTGCCGAAGCGCGCACGGCGGCTGCGGAGAGCAGCACGTCCTTCGGTCCGGACGTGGACCCCGACGTGCGGACGGTGAGGGCATCCGGTGCCTGCTCGCTGAGCCAGCGGCCGACCAGCTGCTCGACCTCGCGCGGGCTGCCCGTGACCGGTCGCAGCGACGGGGACGCCGGGCGGTCACTCACGGCGACAGACTACGGCCCGGGAACGCGCGGCCGAGTCGGGGCGAGCCCGGGCCCGGTGGCAGACTGTCGGCGCCATGACGCAAGCCGCCGGACCCGCCGTGCCTCAACGTCCCTCGCTCGCCGCGTGGGTCGAGGGCGCTCGCCCACGCACGCTCCCGGCCGCGGTGTCGCCGGTGCTGGCAGGCACCGGGTCGGCGGCGTACGCCGATGCCTTCGTCTGGTGGAAGGCCCTGCTCGCGCTCGTCGTCTCGCTCGCACTGCAGGTCGGCGTCAACTACGCGAACGACTACTCCGACGGGATCCGCGGCACCGACGCGCACCGGGTCGGTCCGCTGCGGCTGGTCGGCTCCGGTCTGGCGCGGCCGGCCCAGGTGAAGGCGGCGGCGTTCGCGTCGTTCGGCGTCGCCGCGGTCGCCGGCCTCGTGCTCGCCGCGACGACGAGCTGGTGGCTGATCGCGGTCGGGGCGGCGGCGATCGTCGCGGCCTGGTTCTACACGGGTGGGTCGCACCCGTACGGCTATCACGGGCTGGGCGAGGTGTTCGTCTTCGTCTTCTTCGGGCTCGTCGCCGTCGTCGGGACGGCGTACGTCCAGGTCGAGGAGATCCGCTCCGACGCGGTGCTGGCCGGCTGCGGCGTCGGCGCCCTCGCCTGCGCGATCCTGGTCGCCAACAACCTCCGCGACATCCCGACCGACCGGGTCAGCGGCAAGCGCACGCTGGCGGTGCTGCTCGGCGACGCCGGGACGCGCGTGTTCTACGTCGTCCTCGTCGTCGCTGCCCTCGTGATCGCGGTCGTGCTGGCGAGGACGGTGTCGGCCTGGATGCTGCTGGCGCTCGGCTGTCTGCCGCTGGCCGGGAGGGCTGCGACCACCGTGCGCAAGGGCGCTGTCGGGCCTCAGCTGATCCCCGTGCTCAAGGACACCGGCCTCACCGAGCTCGTGTACGCCGTGGGCCTGCTGGTCGGCTACCTGTCTCGCCGGTTGAGCCTTCGACACTCGACGGCTTCGAGGGCTTCGACAGGCTCGACCGAGTCGGGTCAGTCGTCGTCCTCGGCGGAGCGGCGGGCCTCGAAGGCGGTGCGTGCTCGCCCGGCGCGTTCCTGCACCTGGAGGGCGAGTGCGTCACGCAGCCCACCCAGCAGCAGGAACGACGCGATCGCCGACAGGACCAGCGCG
Organism: uncultured Actinomycetota bacterium; assembly: GCA_963737725.1. GTDB lineage: Bacteria > Actinomycetota > Actinomycetes > Propionibacteriales > Nocardioidaceae > JANLYC01. Next base: position 730,680 of record CAVTTO010000007.1, on the reverse strand, counting down.
ATGATCGCGGTGTAGAACGCACTCAACGCGTCCCACTCGATCCACTGGAAGAAGATGAGCCAGATCAGGCCGTAGGCCACGCAGAACAGGCCCAGCCGGGCCAGCGTGTACAGCGCGAACACCTTCATCTCCGCAGCCTAACGACCAGTCCGGGCGACTCGCGTCACGGGGAGAGCAGGGTGGCCAGCAGCGCCGGCTCGACGTTTCCACCCGACACGATCGCCACCGCGGGCCCCTCGGCGACCGCCGTCGGCGTGCGCGAGGTAACCGGCCGCGGCTACCGCGCCGCTGGGCTCGGCGACGAGCTTGGAGTCGAGCACGATCCGACGCAGCGCGTCCGCGATCTGATCCTCGGACACCGTGACGACGTCGTCGACGAGCGCCGTGATGTGACGCCAGTTGAGCTCGCCGACCGCCGTCACCCGCAGCCCGTCGGCGATGGTGCGCCCGGTACGCCCGGTGTCCCACGTGACGCGCTCGCCGCGGGCGAAGCCTTCGGCCAGGTCACCCGCCAGCTCCGGCTCGACGCGCGATCGACACGCGCCGACGGCCAGCGCGCCTTCACCGCCACGGCGATGCCGCTGATCAGCCCGCCGCCGCTCACCGGGACGAACACGGATGCCGGCTCGGGCAGGTCTTCGACGATCTCCAGACCGACGGTGCCCTGCCCGGCGATCACTCGCAGGTCGTCGAAGGGCGGCACGAAGACGGCTCCCGTACGTGCCCGGATCCGGTCGACCTCGGCAGCTCGCTCCGCGATGTCGACGAGCACGACCTCCGCACCGAGGGCCTCGGTGGCGGCGCGCTTCACCGCCGGCGACTGGTGCGGCATCACGATCGTCGCCTGCACGCCGAGGTCGCGAGCCGCTCGGGCGACACCTTGGGCATGGTTGCCCGACGAGTGCGTGATGACACCGCGGGCTCGTTCCTCGTCGTTCAGTGCGGTGATCGCGTTGGTGGCGCCGCGCGCCTTGAACGATCCACCGACCTGGAGGCACTCGGCCTTGAGATGGAGCGGAGACTCGCGTCGTCCCCACGACGTGGAGAGCAGCGGCGTACGACGGACGACACCGGAGATCCGCGCGGCGGCGACCTCGACGTCGGGCAGGGTCACCAGGTCGGGAGGTGCACTCACCCGCTCGACCCTAGACCGTACGGACGGATGACTCCGTGGGCGTTCGGCTTCGCGCCCTTGGCTGGGCGTCTAGGCTGGGGACGACGAGAGGAGGTCGGCACCCGTGAGGTTTCTCCCCTACGTGCTGATGATCGTCCTGGCTATCTACAGCTGGGTCGAGATCGCGCTGTCCGACCCGACGCAGGTCCGCCAGCTCCCCCGTTGGATCTGGGCGCTCCTCGTGTTCGTGCCGGTCTTCGGAGCCGTGTGCTGGCTCGTGCTCGGTCGCCCCAACGGCACCGACCCCGTCCAGGTCGCCGCGAAGCCGAAGCCGAAGCCTCGAGTCGTCGCACCTGACGACGACCCCGACTTCCTGCGCAGCCTGCGTCACCCCAAGCCGCCGGAGGACGACGTCCACTAGGACGTTGGCCGGCTCGGCTTCCGCGCCGCCACGATCCGCGCGAACCCCACGTCCTGGAACTCCGTGTCGACGAACCCTGCTTCGACCAGCTCGGCCTCGAGGTCGTCGACCCCTCGCGCCGGCACACCCCAGCCTCCGTGCACGACACGATCGAGGGCGTACGTCCGACCTGCAGAGGTGCGCAGGTCCGCGGTCGTGCTGACAGGGTCGCTCATCAGCGGCGCCCGGATCGTGCCTCCGGGCTTCAGCGAGCGCAGCGCGACGTCGAGGGCACCGCGCCGGGCGGGCTCGGGGAAGAAGAACTGACTCCAGAAGACGGAGTCGAACGAGTCCGGCTCGTCGAAGTCGCGGACGTCGCCACAGATCACGGTGAACCGGTCGGCCACCCCCACCGCCTCGGCCCGCTCGCGGGCCTTCGCCGCCAGTACGTCGGACAGCTCGATCCCGACCGCCTCGAGCTGCCGGGTAGATCTGCAGGATCGTGTTGCACATGCCGGCCGCTCCGCAGCCCAGCTCGAGGTAGCGGCCGCCGCGCTGGAACTGTTCGTGCTGCTCCGCGTAGCTCGCGAGCACCGGTCCGAGCAGGTTGACGGCTTCGGTGTCGTCGGGTCCACCGCGACGCCGACGGCGTACGCGAGCCGGGCTTCGTCGTCGACCTGCCAGTAGTCCTCGTCGTCGGCGACGATCGCGCTGATCATCCCGATCCGCGCCGAGCAGAAGTCGAGGACCTGCTCCAGGGGCAGCGGCGGTTCGGCCAACAGCAACGGTTGCCACGCGGGCGCGACCACGTAGGTCAGGGGGTCGATCGCCACTGCGGTCGAACACCTCGATCGCCTCGAGTGCCCGTGCCACGTCGCCCACGCGGTTCGCAGCCAGTCCGGTCGCGGTGGCGAGCTCCGCCACGGTGGCGGGCTCAGCAGCTGCGTGGACGACACCGGCTCTCCACGCCCCACGCAGCACCCCGAACGCATCGAGCTGCTCGGTCATGGGTGACAGTGTGTCGAGCGCCTGCATGTACGCCAACGCGGGACTCGGCGTCGCGGAGACCGGCTCGTCGGTCATCGTGCCCCCTCAGGTCAGGGGCGATCCTTACATACCGGAGTAGGCGTGCAACCCGGAGCCGAACAGGTTGATCCCGACGAAGTTGAACAGGAACGTCGCGTAGCCGAGCAGCGCGACGTACGCCGCGGCGCGACCCTGCCAGCCGGCCGTCGCGCGGGCGTGGAGGTAGGCGGCGTACGCGACCCAGGTGATGAACGCCCAGACCTCCTTGGGGTCCCAGCCCCAGAATCGGCCCCAGGCGTACTCCGCCCAGATCGCGCCGGCCAGCACGGCGAACGTCCACAGCGGGAACGCGAAGGCGTGGACGCGGTAGGCCACCCGGTCGATCGACACGGCCGGTGGCGTCCGCCAGAGGAACCCACGGTGCGGCAGCTCCGGGTGGGCCGCAGCCTTGACCTCGAGCCGGTTGCGCAGCAGGTAGAGCACGGAGGCGAGCGCACCGATCGTGAACGCACCGCCGGCGATCGCTGCCGCCGAGACGTGGATGGCGAGCCAGTAGGAGTGCAGAGCCGGCACCAGGGGGCCGACCGGGCGGTAGAGCACGATCACGGCCAGGCCGAGCACGGTCACGAGGAAGCCGGTGACGAAGAGGCCCAGCCAGCGGATGGCGTACCGGCGGACGAGCAGGACGTACGCCGCGGCGACCGCGAGCGAACCCGTGATCGCGAACTCGTACATGCTGCCCCACGGCACCCGCTCGGCCGCGAAGCCGCGCGCGACGACGCCGACCGTCTGCAGCAGCAGGCCGAGGACGGTCAGCGAGAAGCCGATCCGGCCGTAGCGGTCCGAGCGCTCGGCCGGGGTCTCGCCGTCCTCGCCAGGTCCCTCCCCGCCGATCGGAGCCGGGCCGCACCTCGCTGATCGAGCCGGTCGCAGCTCGCGGCCGAGCTGTCGCTCGGACCGCCGGCTGACCGCGCCGACCGCCATCGGACCGCTCGACCGCCGGGCGACGCTCGGTCGCGGCCTGCGGGACCTCCTCGACGTCTCTCGCCATCGCCCACTCGGCGATGTGCGCCAGCATGGCCAACGCGTACACGATGGTCGCGGAGTACATGGCGTTGTTGCTCAGGTGCGCCAGTGTCTCGGTCACCGCGGATCGTCCTCCCGCCGAAGGGTCTGGTCGTCGTTCTGCTCGGGCGCCGGTGGCTCCGACGTGTCGTCCGGTCTCAGGGCCGTCGCCACCTCGTGCACGTGGGCGTCGGGATCACCCCCGGAGACCCGGTCGAGCGCGGCGACCTCGACCACGGTACGCCCGTCGACCGCGCGGGCGCGCACCCAGGTACGACGCGGTCGGATGAACAGCGAGCCGAGCAGTCCGACGATGGCCGAGAGCACGCCGACCAGCGGCACCACCTTGCCGGGCTGACGGGTGATCGACAGCTTCACGAACCGTTCGTAGCCGTCGAACGTGATCGAGCCCGCGCCCTTGCCGAGGCTCGACCTTCTCGCCGGGACGCAGCAGGAGCGCGCGCGGCTTCCCACCCGGAGTCGTGAACGGCGTCAGCTTGTCCTTGTCGAGGACGTAGACCGACTGCGCGCCCTGGTCGAGGCCGAGGTCGCCGCGGTAGGCGACGAGCGAGAGCACGGGGTTGTCGGCGTCGGGGAAGATCGAGCACGGCGCACCGTCGCAGAGCGAGGCGGTCGGGAAGAAGTAGCCCTCGAACCCGAGCTGCTCCGGCGCGGCGTACGGGCGCCTTGATGACGCCGTAGGAGAGGAACGAGCTGTCCTGGGGCAGGAAGATGACCGGCCCCGAGAACGCCACGTCGCCGTTGCCGTCCGTCACCGTCACCTTCGGCGCGTAGCCGTGGCCGATGAGGAACACCGAGGTGCCGTCCACCTGGAGCGGGTGGTTGACCCGCAGGTCGTACGGGTAGGGCTGGTCGCCGGGGTTGTCGGTGACCGACAGGTCGGCGTCGAAGCGCAGCGGGGTTCCGCGTCCCCGCACCCTTCCGGTCCCACGTCGACGTTGAAGTCGTCGACGGTGAAGCGAGAACGGCGCGAGGTCCGACGAGGCGTCGAACCGCCCGCCGGGTGTGAAGTCGTCGTACTGCACCAAGGTGTTGGAGAAGCCGTCACCGCTGACGACCGCCACGCTGCCCTTGAAGCCGTAGAGACCGGTCAGCGCGACGCCGACGAGCACGACCAGGACGGCGACGTGGAAGAGCAGGTTGCCCGCCTCGCGCAGGTAGCCCTTCTCCGCCGAGACGACGGCAGCGTGGTCGTCGCCGTCGTAGGCGTCGACTCGTCGCCGCTGCCCCGCCAGCAGGGCCCGCGCACGCTCCTGCACCTCGGCCGGGCTCTCGTCGGTGGTCCAGGTGTCGTACGCCGCCAGCCGGGACAGGTTCCGCGGCGCCTGCGGTGGGCGGGCCCGGGAGGCCGTGAAGTAGACCCGGAGCCGGGGCACGAAGCACCCCACCAGCGAGAGCATGAGCAGCAGGTAGATCGCGCTGAACCAGACCGAGCTGTAGACCTCGAACATCCCGATCCGCTCGAACAGCGGCGAGAGCTGCGGGTGCCGGTCCTGGAACGCGGCCACCGCGGAGGGGTCGACGCGGGTCTGTGGGATCAGCGACCCGGGGATCGCGGCCAGCGCGAGCAGGAAGAGCAGGATGAGCGCGGTCCGCATCGACGTGAGCTGCCGCCAGATCCAACGCAGGAACTCCCACGGTCGCAGCGCCGGGGCCGTGGTCGGCTTCTTGGGCGGCGCCGGCTCGCGAGGCGGGACCTCCGGCGCGACCTCGACGTCAGACGACGGTGGCGTAGTCACCAACCCAACCCTTCACGTGCACGATCATCGCGTCCCACGCTCCCGTGACGAGCAGCACCCCGACCAGGACGAGCATTCCGCCGCCGAAACGCATGATGGCGAGCTGGTGGCGCCGTGCCCAACCGACCGCCGTCATCATCTTGCGGAACGACACCGCGGCGATGAAGAACGGGATCCCGAGTCCGAGGCAGTAGACGAAGGCGAGGAACGCGCCTCGGGTGGGGCTCCCGCCGAGCCCGGACAGAGACAGCACGGCACCGAGCGTGGGTCCGATGCACGGGGTCCACCCCAGGCCGAAGAGCACGCCGAGCAGCGGCGCGGCACCGAGCCCGACGGCGGGAACCGCGTGCACCCGCACGTCGCGCTGGAACCACGGCACCACGCCGGCGAAGACGAGGCCGAGGATGATCGTCACCACGCCGAGGATCTTCGTCAGCTCCTTCTGGTGCTCGATCAGGGTGGCGCCGATCTGCCCGAAGGCCCCGCCGACCGCGACGAAGACGAACGAGAAGCCGAGGATGAAGAGCAACGTGCCGGTGACCATCCGGCCGCGCACGCCGGTGCTTCCGTTGGCGACGACGTCGGCGCCGGAGAGCCCGGTCATGTAGGAGAGGTAGCCCGGGAGCAACGGCAGCACACACGGGGAGAAGAACGACACCAGGCCCGCGATGAGCGCGACCGGGATCGCCAGCAGCACCGGGCCGTCGAGGGCGGTGTCGCGGAACCAGGTGGCGATCGACGCGACGGGAGCGACGGTGAGGTCGGACGTCGTGACGGCGGGGGTGAAGAGGTCGAGCATGCGGGTGGGTCAGCCGACGCTGACATCCTCCACCAGGTCGACCAGCGTGTCGGCGGTCGTCGGTCCGCTCACGACCGCGGCGAGCCTGCCCTCGGCGTCGATGACCAACGTGGACGGGATCGCGCTGGGCGAGATGATCCCGTAGAAGTTGAGCAGCAGCTTGCTGTCCTGGTCGACCAGGCTCGGGTAGGGCACGTCGAACTCGCGGACATAGGACAGCGCCGGAGCCTCGGACGGGTCACGCGTGTTGAGGCCGACGAAGGCGACCTGGTTGTCGGTCTTGTCGGCGAGCTCCTTCGACGCCTGGACGAGTCCCTCGGCCTCGGCGCGGCACTCGCCGCACCACGACCCCCACACGTTGAGGACGATGGTCTTCCCGGCGTAGTCGGCGGTGTCGAGGGTGCCGCCGCCGAGCTTGTCGCCCTCGAGGGTCGGCGCCCGCTCGCGGTCGGCGGGGTCGATCACGGTGATCGTGCCGTCGCCGCTGACGTAGCCGTTGTTGCCCGTGGCGTTGTCGCCGGACGTCGAACAGGCGGAGAGCGGCAGGACCACGGCGAACAGCGCCGCCGACACCGCGGCCGTGCGGGCAGCGGTGCGTCGGGTACGCCGTGGTGACATGCGTCAGGCGCCCGCGGTGAACTTCTTCTGCGCCTTCACCGGCACCAGGTCGGCGGCCGGCTCGGAGTACAACACCGACGTGATCCGGTCGTCGGTGTAGTTGAAGGAGGTCAGGCTCGCCAGGCTGCACTCGCGCTTGCGCGGGTCGTGGAACAGCCGACGACCTTCGACGAAGGACCGGACGATCCAGATCGGCAGCTGGTGGGAGACGATCATCGCCTCGTGCCCGGCGGCTGCCTCGCGGGCGTCGTGCATCGCGGCGAGCATCCGGACGACGACGTCCTTGTAGGGCTCACCCCACGACGGCCGCCACGGGTTGTAGAGGTGCTTCCACGCCGACGGCTTGCGCAGGGAGCCGTCACCGACGCCGAACCGCTGGCCCTCGAAGACGTTCTCGGACTCGATCACGCGCTCGTCGGTGACGATCTCGAGGCCGAGCGCGTCGGCCGACGGCTTGGCGGTCTCCTGGGCGCGCTCGAGCGGCGAAGCAACCAGGTAGGTGATGTCGCGGCCGCTGACGGTCTTGGCGACCCGCTCGGCCATCTGCACGCCGAGCTCGCTGAGGTGATAGTCCGGCAGCCGGCCGTAGAGGACGCCCTTCGGGTTGTCGACCTCGCCGTGCCGGAGCAGGTGGACGGTCGTCGTGACTCCACGTGCGCTGTCGCTCATGCGGGACCTTCTTGTTCGGGAGTGGCAGCGGCCGCGGCGGCCGCAGCTGCTGGGAGGGCGGTGGCGATCCGGTCGATCGCCTGGTCGTCGTGGGCCGCGCTGACGAACCAGGCTTCGAACGCGCTCGGCGGCAGGTAGACCCCTTGGTCGAGCATCGCGTGGAAGAACGCCCGGAACCGGTGCTGCGCCTGCTGCGACGCGTCATCGAAGTTCCGGACCACCGGCACCTCCGAAGGATCGACGAAGAAGGGGCTGAAGAGGTTCCCGGCAGCCTGGACGACATGCGGGACGCTCGCTGCGGTGAGTGCCTCGTCGACCAGCCGGGCGATCGTGGCGGCAGCGGCGTCGAGCCGGGCGTAGACGTCGTCGTCGGCGTACCGGAGGGTCGTCAGACCGGCCGTGGTCGCGATCGGGTTCCCCGACAGCGTGCCGGCCTGGTAGACCGGCCCGATCGGCGAGAGCTCGGCCATCACGTCCGCGCGACCACCGAACGCAGCCGCCGGGAAGCCGCCGCCCATCACCTTGCCGAAGGTCATCAGGTCGGGCTTCCAGCCCTCGACCGCGCCGTCGATGCCCCAGTAGCCGGACCGGCCGGCACGGAAGCCGGTCATCACCTCGTCGCTGACGAACAGCGCGCCGTGATCGCGGCAGAGCCGGGCGAGCCCGGCGTTGAAGCCGTCGACGGGCGCGACCGCACCCATGTTGCCGGCAGCGGCCTCGGTGATCACGCAGGCGATCTGGTCTCCGTGCTCGGCGAACGCTCGCTCGACCGCGGCGAGGTCGTTGTACGGGAGAACCAGGGTGGCCGCGGTCGAGGCCGCCGGCACGCCAGGCGTGCCCGGGATGCCGAAGGTCGCCAGCCCCGACCCGGCGGAAGCGAGCAGCGAGTCGACGTGGCCGTGGTAGCAGCCGGCGAACTTCACCACGAGGTCGCGGCCGGTGAATCCGCGAGCAAGTCGGATGGCCGACATGGTGGCCTCGGTGCCTGATGACACGAGCCGGACCTGGTCGACCGGGGTGCGCGCCACGATCTCCTCGGCCAGCTCGACCTCCGGAGTGGAGGGAGTGCCGAAGGATGTTCCTCGGGCGACGGCGGCGGTGACCGCTTCGACGACGCCCGGGTGAGCGTGACCGAGGATGAGCGGGCCCCACGAGCACACCAGGTCGACGTACTCGGTCCCGTCGACGTCGTACACGTAGGGGCCGAACCCGCGTGCCATGAAGCGTGGCGTGCCACCCACGGCACGGAAGGCGCGGACCGGGCTGTTGACCCCGCCGGGCGTCACCTCGCGCGCACGGTCGAAGAGCGCAGCGGACTGAGTCGTGGTGGCCAGGGATGTCACCGCCCCATTCTCACCGAGCGGTCCCGTGCACGACGAATCGGCCCTCGCGAGCTCCCGGCGCACGCTCACCGAGATCTGGACAGAACATGATGTGTCATGGTTTTTTGGGTACTCCGGCTGCGACGGCATCCGGCCGATCCGTAACCTGAGGGACGAACCCTCGTTACCCAGGCACAGGGAGAGTCGCCGGCCCGGCTGCAGACCACCTCACGGTGGGCCGGAGCGCACCAGGCGGCGACTCGGAGGGAACAGGCGAAGGAACCGCAATGGCATTGCGTCGTTCGACGAGCACCGACCGACCGAAGATCCCGCGCTGGCAGAAGGCGGCGGCGCGTGATCCCGCTCGCTCTGCTGGCCGGCGCCTGGACGGCGAGTCTCGGCTCCCCGACCACTGCCACGGCCGACTCCTCCGACCAGGACCCCGGCGTCCCGTCGGTGCCGACCACGTCGTTCGACGAGCCCGCGAGCTACACCTCTCCGGCGGAGACGACGTTCCCGACGATCAGCTCCAACGGCAACCAGCCCGCGCTGGACAATCCCAAGGATCCGTCCTCGGCGTCGGCGAACGGCATCCCGGCCGCCGCGATGGCGGCATACAAGCGGGCCGAGGCCGTGATGGCCGAGGCCGACCCGGGCTGCCACCTGTCCTGGGCACTTGTCGCAGCGATCGGGCGTGTGGAGTCCGACCACGGTCGCTTCGGCGGCAACGTGCTCAGCTCCGACGGTGTGGCCACGCCCGGCATCTACGGGCTTCCGCTCGACGGCTCGCACGACACCGCGCTCATCGCCGACACCGACGGCGGAAGCTACGACGACGACACGACGTACGACCGCGCCGTCGGCCCGATGCAGTTCATCCCCGGCACCTGGGACGTCGTCGGAGTCGACGCAGACGGTGACGGCGACAAGAACCCGCAGGACATCGACGACGCGGCTCTCGCGACCGCGGTCTACCTCTGTGCCGGCACCCAGGACCTCGGCACCCGCGAGGGGCAGCGGGCGGCGGTCTTCAGCTACAACCACTCCGAGCAGTACGTCGCTCTGGTCCTCACGATCATGCAGGCCTACCTCGACGGCGACTTCACACAGGTCGCCGACGGTCTCCCCGTGAGCACGTTCATCCCCGTCAAGACCGCGCCGGACACGCCGGGCAGCCCGGCGTGAGGCCGCGACACCACGGCTCCCCGCAGGCCGATCCGGACAACCCGTCGACCGACGACCCCGGCGCCGGCCCGACCGACCCCGGCTCGTCCGATCCCGGCTCCGACGACCCCGGTGACGGCCCCGGTGCCGACCCCGGTGCCGGCGACCCGACGACGAGCACGCCGACGCCCACTCCCTCACTGCCCGACCCGGGAGACACCGTGGAAGAGGTCGTGCTGACGGTGCAGCAGGCGAAGTCGAAGTGCCTCGACAAGCTGGGCCAGTTCGAGCCGTTGACCACCGACACGATGATCAGCAAGTGCACGGCTGTCATCACCGGACTGACCGAGGACGAGGCTGCCGGCAAGCTCGTCGGCAGCACCCTCGCGCAGGTGCTGACCAGCCTCGGTCTCGGGAGCCTGATCCCGTCCCTGCCCATCGACGGGGTCCCCACCATCTCGCTGCCCGGCAGCTGAAGCCCGGCGTCCAGTCGTGCACCTGGTCAATCGCCGGCTGGACTCGGCGCCGCCGGGTCACCGTGGCTGGTACGTTGCCGTCGCCATCGAGCCCGCGTCGGTGGGCTCCCTGTCGGGAGGACGTGGGTGACCGAGGAGAGCTCCCCTGAGGGCGGGCTGGCCGCGCAGGTCGAGGAGCTGGAGGCCGAACGGGCGCGGCTCCGCAAGCGCGTACGGCGACAGCGGCAGGAGATCGACGACCTGCTCGGGCTCCGCGACGAGCTGAACGCCCGGATCGCTGCCCTCGCGGACGGCGGCGGGCCTGCCGCGGACCAGCTCGAGTACGTGTTCGTGGTGACCTACGGCCGTTCCGGGTCCACCCTGCTGCAGGGCATCCTGACCAGCATCCCCGGCTACCTGATCCGGGGCGAGAACGGCGGTGCGTTCTACCAGCTCTTCCAGCTGCACAGCGGGCTTGGCGGCGCTGCGCGAGAAGCACGGCCACACGGCGTTCGTGCGCAACGCGTGGTACGGCATCGGGGCGTACGCCGACGACGTCGCCTACGGCGCGCTCCGTCAGTTCGCGCTGACCACGCTGATGCGGCCGGAGGTCGACACCCGGGTGATCGGCTTCAAGGAGATCCGCTGGCCCGAGGACGACCTGAGCGACTACATCGCGTTCCTGCGCAAGGTCTTCCCCGGGGCGCGGTTCATCGTCAACACCCGCGACCTCCAGCAGGTGTCCCAGAGCAAGTGGTGGGCGAAGGACCCGGAGTCACCGGAGATCCTGGCCGCCACCGAGCAGCGGTTGCTCGCCCTGGCCGACGAGCTGGGCGACGCGGCGTTCCGCGTCCACTACAACGACTACGTCGACTCCCCCGAGCGGCTCAAGCCGCTGTTCGACTGGCTCGGTGCGCCCTGGGACGAGCAAGCCGTCCGCGACACCATGGCCGTCAAGCACAGCTACTGACCGCAGCCATCGCCAGGCAGACCCACTCCCAGCCAAGCGGAGTCCGCCTGGTCGACCAGTGCAGCTTGTCGAAATCAACCAGGCAAACCCGTCAGTCGCGGAGCCAGGAGCCGGCTTCGGCGGCCCAGTAGGTCAAGATGATGTCGGCGCCGGCGCGACGGATCGCGGTGAGCATCTCCAGCGCGGCCGCCTCGCGGTCGAGGTAGCCGGCGGCCGCTGCCGCCTCGACCATGGCGTACTCGCCGGAGACGTTGTACGCCGCCACGGGCACGTCGGAGATGGCGGCCACCTCACTGAGCACGTCCAGGTAGGCCAGGGCCGGCTTCACCATCACGACGTCGGCGCCTTCGGCCAGGTCGAGCGTGACCTCGCGGAGCGCCTCGCGGCCGTTGCGGGAGTCCTGCTGATAGGTCCGACGGTCACCCTCGAGGGACGACGCGACCGCTTCGCGGAAGGGACCGAAGAAGGCGGAGGCGTACTTCGCGGAGTAGGCCAGGATCGCGGTGTCGAGGTGACCGGCGGAGTCGAGAGCCGAGCGGATCACGGCCACCTGGCCGTCCATCATCCCGCTCGGCCCGACCATGTGGACCCCGGCGTTCGCCTGGGCCACGGCCATCGCGGCGTACTGCTCCAGGGTGGCGTCGTTGTCGACGCTGCCGTCGTCGGCCAGCACACCGCAGTGCCCGTGGTCGGTGAACTCGTCGAGGCAGAGGTCGCTCATCACGACCGCCGCGTCGCCGACCTCGGAGACCACGTCCGCGATCGCGACGTTGAGGATCCCTTCCGGGTCGAGGCCGCCGCTGCCGGTCGCGTCCTTGGTCGTCGGGATGCCGAACAGCATCAGTCCGCCGACGCCGGCCTCCACCGCCTCGACGGCCGCCTTCCGCAACGAGGCGCGCGAGTGCTGGACCACGCCCGGCATGCTCGAGATCGGCCGCGGCTCGTCGAGCCCCTCGGCCACGAACATCGGCAGCACCAGCTGACTCGGACGCAGCGAGGTCTCGGCGACCAGCCGCCGCATCGCAGGCGTGCTTCGCAACCGTCGGGGTCGCGACGCGGGGAAACCGGTCATGGCTTCACTGTGCCTTCACGAAGCGTGGCTTGACTAGGTGGCGCGTCGACGGTTGGGCGTACGCCGCTGGGACGGCTTCGTGACCGGCTCGCCGGCCGTGACCATCTCCAGCCGCCGCGTCGCGCCGAAGTCGGCCAGCGCATCGGCCAGGATCTCGACCGACGGCTTCGACGCGAGGACGTCGACCCGCAGCCCGTGCTCCTCGCACGTCTTCGCGGTCGCCGGCCCGATCGCCGCGATCACCGTCGAGGTGTGCGGCTTGCCCGCGATCCCGACCAGGTTGCGCACGGTCGAGCTCGAGGTGAACACCACGGCGTCGAACTTGCCCGACTTGATCGCGTCGCGGGTCGGCGCCGGCGGCGGAGCCGCCCGCACGGTCCGGTACGCCGTCACGTCGTCGACCTCCCAGCCGAGCTCGTGCAGCCCGGCGACGAGCGTCTCGGTCGCGATGTCGGCACGCGGCAGGAAGACCCGGTTGATCGGGTCGAGCACGTCGTCGAACGGAGGCCAGTCCTCGAGCAGACCCTTGGCGGACTGCTCACCGGACGGCACCAGGTCGGCGCGGATGCCCCACGCTGCGATGGACTCGGCGGTCTTGTCACCGACGGCCGCGACCTTGAGACCGCTGAAGGCGCGGGCGTCGAGGCCGTACTCGTCGAACTTCTCGCGGACTGCCTTGACGGCGTTGACCGAGGTGAACACGATCCACTCGTAGCGTCCCTCGACCAGACCGCGCACGGCCTTGTCCATCTGGAGCGGGTTGCGGGGCGGCTCGACGGAGATCGTGGGGACCTCCTCGGGCACACCGCCGTAGGTGCGCAGCTTGGTCGACAGCGAGCCGGCCTGCTCCTTGGTGCGCGGCACCAGGATCCGCCAGCCGAACAGCGGCTTGGTCTCGAACCAGGACAGCGCGTCGCGCATCGCCACCACGTCACCGACGACGGTGACGGCCGGCTCGTGCAGCCGGGCGGCGCGCACGTCGGCCGCGATGTCGGCCAGCGTCGAGACCACGGTCTGCTGCTCGGTCGTCGTGCCGATCGAGGTCACCGCGACCGGCGTCGCCTCGTCACGTCCGGCGGCGATCAGTGCCCGCGCGACGTCGCCGAGCGCCTTGACCGCGTGCAGGAGGACGAGGGTCTGGGAGCCCGTGTAGGACGACCACTCGATCTTGTTCTCGGCGACGTTGAGCACCGTCACCTCGCGCGAGGTGCGCGTGGTGAGCGGGACACCGGCGTACGCCGGGACCGCGGTCACCGAGCTGATGCCGGGCACCACCTCGAAGACGATGCGCGCCTTGGCGCAGGCGCTGGCCTCCTCGGCACCGGTGGCGTACATCCACGGGTCACCGGAGATCAGCCGGACGACGTTGCCCTCGCCCTTGGCGTGCTTGACGACGAGCTTGCCGCGCGACGCGTGGGTCAGCGGCTGGCCGTCCTCGCCGTAGCCACCGTCGACGAGCGTCACGTCGGTGAAGCGCTCCCCGACGATCTCGGCGACGAGCGCCGGATGCTCGGGGGCCTCGGTGATGACGACGTCGGCGGACCGGATGAGCTCGACGGCTCTGACGGTCAACAGGCCGGGGTCGCCCGGACCTGTTCCGATGAAGGCGACCGACCCGGCGGGGCGGGGGGCGGCGATGGGCTCGTCGACGCGGGCCGTGGCGGCACGGCTCGTCGTCTTCGCGGCGGTGGTCTTCGGCATTGTGGTGTTCACCGTCTTGCTGCTCGGGGACTGCTTCGCGGACTTCTTCGATGTTGGTCTTGCTGGTCGTGCTCGTGCTGCCGGCTTGGCCGGCGTGGTGACCTGCTCGGTCGTCTTCTTCGTGGCTGCTGACTTCTTCGCTGTGGTTCCGGTGCTCTTCTTGGCCTTCGCGGTGGTCCGGTTGGTCCGGGTCGCCGCTGTCTCGGTGCGGTTGCGGGTCACGGTCGACTTGCCCTGCGGTGCCTTGCCGGTGGCGCGTCCGGTCCGGCTCGATCCCCGGCTCATGACGCACGCTCCTGCATCAGACCGGCCGCGCCCTCGGCGAGCAGGTCCTGTGCCAGCCGACGGCCTACGGCGGCCGGGTCACTCGCGTCACCCGAGGCCGACAGTCGGACGGTGTGGCTGCCGTCGAGCGCAGCCACGACACCGCGCAGCCACACCTCCGGCCCGTCGTCACCCTCGGCCACCTCGGCCAGGGCACCGATCGGCGCACTGCACCCGGCCTCCAGCACGCGCAGCAGCTCCCGCTCGGCGGTGACCGCGGCACGCGTCTGCAGGTCGTCCAGTGCGGCGCGGACCTGGTCAGCAAGCACGGACGCGGAGGCAGCGACCTCCACGGCCAGTGCGCCCTGGCCAGGCGCCGGCAGCATCTGGATCGGGTCGATCGTCTCGGTGATCTCGTCCTCCCGGCCGATTCGGCTGAGACCGGCTCGAGCGAGCACGACGCCGTCGAGATCGCCGGCGTGCACCTTCTTGAGCCGGGTGTCGACGTTGCCACGGATCGGCACCACGTCCAAACCGAGACCGAGGGCGAGCAGCTGTGCAGCACGGCGCGGCGACCCGGTACCGACCCGGGACCCGGCGGGAAGCTCGCCCAGGGTCAGTCCGTCGCGCGCCACGAGGGCGTCGCGAACGTCTCCACGGACGGGCACCGCGGCGAGCCGGACACGCTCGTCGTCGGTCGTCGGGAGGTCCTTGAGCGAGTGGACGACGAGATCGACGTCACCGGCGATCACGGCGTCGCGTACGGCGCTGACGAACACGCCCTGCCCGCCGATCTCGGTCAGCGGACGGTCGGAGCACGTCACCGGCGCTCAGCACGTCGACCAGCTCGATCTCGACACCGAGCGCCTCGGTCAGGGCTGTGCCGACGATGGTGCTCTGCGCACGCGCCAACAGGCTCGCGCGCGTCCCGATCCGGATCGTGGTCACTCCTTCTCACCTGCCCGCGTCACGGCTTCGACGGCCGCGGGGTCGAGAGCGAAGAGCTCGGCCAGCGCCTCGGCGTACGACGACTCGGGGATGCGGCCGGCGAACTGCTTGATCCGCACGGTCGGCTCGTGCAGCAGCTTGTCGGCGACCCGTCGCAGGGTGTGCTCGATCTCGGAGCGCTGCTCGGGTGTGAGGTCGGCGAGCCGTCCCCAGAGCCGCTCGAGCTCGGTCGCGACGACCCCGGTCGCCATCGTGCGCAGCGCGACCACGGTCGGTGCCACCCGGGCGGCGTCACGAGCGGCGGCGTACGCCGTGACCTCCTCGGTCACGATCCGCTTGACCGCGTCGACGTCGTCGCGGGCGCCGTTGTGGACGCTGTCGGCCAGCGTGCGCAGCGCGATCAGCGTGAGACCGGGGATCTCCACCACGGACGGGGCGACGTCGTGCGGCAGGGCCAGGTCGATCACCGCGACGGGTGCCTCGCTCGTGCGCACCGTCATCGCCTCGCGCATCACGCGGTCGGGAACGACGATCCCCGTCGCACCGGTGCAGGAGATGATCAGGTCGGCCTCCGCCAGGGCGGGCACCAGGTCGTCCAGGCCGAAACCGGTGCCGTCCACCGAAGCCGCGAGGCGCCGGGCGTTGGCGAGGGTGCGCGAGCAGATCGTGATCTCGCCGGCTCCGGCGCGGCGTACGGAGGCAGCAGCGAGCGCGGCGATCGAGCCGGCGCCCACGATGCAGACCCGGGCGCCCTCGAGCGGCCCGATCGCGGCGGTCGCCTCCTCGAGCGCGACGGACACGAGGGACTGACCGGCCCGGTCGATGCCGGTCTCGGAGTGGGCGCGCTTGCCGACCCGGAGGCCCTGCTGGAAGAGCGTGTTGAGGGCGGGTCCGACGGTCTCCTCCGTCTGGCTCATCCGCAGCGCCTCGCGCACCTGCCCGAGGATCTGGCCCTCACCGACGACCATCGAGTCGAGCCCGGCAGCGACCGAGAACAAGTGGTCGACGGCGGCCTCGTCGTAGTGGACGTAGAGCGCTGGGACCACGTCGTCGAGCGAGGCGTCGGAGCGATCGACGAGCAGTGCGGTGAGGTCCTCGACGCTGCCGTGGAAGCGGTCGACCTCGGCGTAGATCTCCACCCGGTTGCAGGTGGCCAGCACCAGGGCCTCGGTGACGTGGTCGCTGTGGAGCGCCGCCGTCCGCAGCTTGGTGGCCGCGTCGGAGTCGACGGCCAGCTGCTCGAGCAGCTCGACCGGGGCGGAGCGGTGGGAGGCGCCGACGATGAGGATGCTCACACCGCACCTGCCGACAGCTCGTCGAGCGAGTCGAGCGCGGAGTCGATCGCCGCGGCGCTGCCCTGCGCCTTGCGCTGCTCGTGGTAGGCGAGGATCTGCAGCTCGATCGACAGGTCGACCTTCCGCACGTCGACGTGGTCGGGCACGGTCAGCACGGTCGGGGCGAAGTTCAGGATGCTCGAGACGCCGGCCTCGACCAGCCGGTCGCAGACGTCCTGCGCGGCGCCGGCGGGGGTGGCGATCACGCCGATGGCGACGTCGCCCTCGCGCACGATCGTGTCGAGGTCGTCGAGCGAGGAGATCTGCACGTCGCCGACCTGCTCGCCCACCCGGGTCGGGTCGCTGTCGAGCAGGGCCGCGATCTGGAAGCCGCGCGAGGCGAAGCCGGAGTAGTTGGCCAGCGCGTGACCGAGGTTTCCGATCCCGACGATGACGACCGACCAGTCCTGGGTGAGGCCGATCTCGCGGGCGATCTGGTAGCGCAGGTAGTTGACGTCGTACCCGACCCCTCGGGTGCCGTAGGTGCCGAGGTAGGAGAGGTCCTTGCGCAGCTTCGCGGAGTTGACGCCGGCGGCGCTCGCGAGGTCCTCGCTGCTGGCGGTGGCGACGTCGCGGTCGGCCAGGGCGGTGAGCGCGCGCAGGTAGATCGGGAGGCGCGCGACGGTGGCTTCGGGGATGCCGCGCTCGGCCCGCTCGTCGCGGAGTCGACCGCCCTTGCGGCTACGGGCTGACGTCATGCGACGCTCGCCCTGCACGTCCCGGTGAGTCTCACCTGCGTTGTCACCTGCTCCTCGTTGCTCGTGCCAGGTGGTCGGGCCCGGTTTCGGACGCCAACGCGGCCACTGTAGGAGTTTGTGAACGTGAGAACAAATTGCCGTCGGACCGTCTCGTCAGCCGACCTGGTGGGCGCCGATCCGTGGCGTGATCCGGGTCACGGAAGGGACCCCGGACGAGACGGCGGATTGACAGCGACCCGGGGCCGAGTCTTAGGTTTGCCTAACCTAATGCTCAGCTCCTGGACAGGAACCTCCGTATGTCGCCGCGTCGCCGCGTCCGTCTCCCCGCCCTGCTCGCCGCCCCCACGCTCCTGCTCGGTCTGGCCCTGACCGGCTGTGGCTCGTCGGATGACTCCGACACCGCAGCGGACACGCCGGACGGCGGGAGCAGCTCGGCCGCCGTCGACAGTGACCTGCTCGCCTCCCGGACCGACGCCTACCAGGCGTACACCGTCGACGAGGCCGAGACGATGCTCACCGCCACCAAGGCGTTCACCGACGCCGTCCGCGCCGGCGACGTCGAGGCCGCGAAGGCGGCATACGCCGACAGCCGCTACCACTGGGAGACCATCGAGCCGATCGCCGGCCTGGTCTCCGACGTGGACGGCGCGGTCGACTCGCGGGTGGACGACTTCGCCTCGGTCGACGACCCGGCGTTCACCGGCTGGCACCGGCTCGAGTACATCCTCTGGAAGACGGGGGCGCTCGACGCCGAGTCGAAGCAGATCGCGACCCAGCTCGACGAGGACCTGGCTGAGCTCCCGCAGCTCATCGAGAGCCTCGAGATGACGCCGAAGGACGTGGCCCTGGGTGCCGCGGGCCTGATCGAGGAGGTCTCCGAAGGCAAGCTCACGGGCGAGGAGGACCGGTACTCGCACACCGACCTCTACGACCTGGCAGCCAACGTCAACGGGAGCTTCCGCGCGTTCCAGGCCTACGAGCCGGTCCTCGTCCAGGTCGACAAGCCGCTCGAGCAGAAGATCGAGCAGGGCTTCCTCGACGCCAAGTCGCTGCTGAGCGACTACCAGCGGCCGGACGGTTCCTACGAGTCGTTCCTCGAGCTGTCGAAGGCGGACAAGCAGCAGCTGCAGGCCCAGCTCGCCACGCTGAGCGAGGACCTGTCGACGGTGCCGGGAGTGCTCTCGCTGTGAGTCCGGCCCGACCGGGCAGCGGCCTGGTCACACGACGCGCTGTTCTCGGCGGTGCCGCCATCGGCACTGCCGGGATCGGGGTCGGGGCGGCCGTGGGCGGCGCCTGGGCGGCCGCCCACGCCACGTCCGGCCTCGGACCGGTGCGCGGCTGGTACGGCGCGACCCAGCCGGGCATCGCCGAACGAACCCGTAGCAACTCGTTGCTGGCGGCGTTCACCTGCGTCGCCGCGGACCGCGACGCCCTGGACCAGATGTTCCGCGACCTCGGCGCGGAGGCCCAGCGGCTGTGCGACGGGGTGAGCGAAGGGCCGACCGACAACCCGGAGCTCCCGTCGCCGACGACCGGCATCCTGGGCGACGACTCCACCAAGGGCACGTCGGTCACGGTCTCGGTCGGCGCCAGCCTGTTCGACGACAGGTACGGGCTCGCGGACCGGAAGCCGGCGGAGCTGGTCCGGATGCCGTTCCTCGCCAACGACCGGCTCGAGGACAAGTGGAGTCACGGCGACGTCCTCATCCAGGTCGCGGCGGACCGGCCGGACGCGCTCGCCCACGCATTGCGTCAGCTGATGCGGGCCACGCGTGCGTCGCTGATCCTGCACTGGGTGATCGACGGCTTCAGCCGCGCCGAGCCGGACGAGCGCCCGGGTCACACCGAGAACCGGAACATGCTCGGCTTCAAGGACGGCACCGCCAACCTCGACATGAACGAGGGCAACGACGCGACGGACTTCGTCTGGGTCGGCACCGACCGCAACGGCGGCGTCGAGCCGGCGTGGACCGTGGGCGGCAGCTACCAGGCCGTCCGCTTGATCCGCACCCTCGTGGAGCGCTGGGACCGCGCCAGCCTCACCGAGCAGGAGCAGTTCATCGGCCGCGAGAAGTTCCACGGCGCTCCGCTCGGCAAGACCGACGAGGCCGACGACCCCGACTACGCCGACGACCCGAAGGGCGAGCGGATCCCCCTGGACGCGCACATCCGCCTCGCCCGGCCGCGCACGAAGGAGACCGAGCACCAGCGGATCCTGCGCAAGGGCTTCAACTACGCCCACGGCTTCGACGCGGCCGGCATGGTCGACCAGGGTCTGGTCTTCGTCAGCTACCAGAAGACGCTCGACTCCTTCCTCGCCGTGCAGGAGCGCATCAAGGGCGAGCCGCTGGAGGAGTACACCCTGCCGTTCGGGGGCGGGTTCTTCTTCACCCTGCCCGGCGTCCGCGACGCCCACGACCACCTGGGTCGCGCGCTGCTCAGCTGAGTGCCGCGCGCAGCCGCTCCGGGTCGACGCGCCAGTAGTCGTGCTGCTCTGCCGTCGACGAACGTGACCGGGATCTGTTCGGCGTACTGCTCCATCAGCTCGGGATCGGTCGTGATGTCGACCTCGTCGTACGCCTCGCCCGTGTCGGCACACACCGCTTCGACCACGGCGCGTGCGTCGTCGCAGAGGTGGCAGCCGGGCTTGGAGAGCAGCCGGATGCGCGCGCTCACGCCAGGCCCATCGCCTTGCGTGCCTGCCCGGCCCGCAGCCGGCCCTTGGCGACCTTGCCGGTGGCGGAGTGGGGCAGCTCGCCGACGACCTCGATCCGCGACGGCACCTTGAACCGCGCCAGCCGGGTCTCGCAGTGCGACCGGACCCGCTCGGCCAGCTCATGCGCGTCCGTCTGCTCCGCACCGCGTGCTGGGACGACGTACGCCACCACTGCCTCGCCGGTCCGCTCGTCCGGTACGCCGATCACCGCGCACTCGCCGACTCCGTCCACCTCGGAGACGACGTCCTCGATCTCCGACGGGTAGACGTTGAACCCGGACACGATGACGAGCTCCTTGAGCCGGTCCACCAGGAAGAGGTCGCCGTCGTGGTCGAGGAAGCCGATGTCGCCGGTGGCCAGCCACCCGTCCGGTCCGGGCCCGCCGTCGGAGTCGGGCCAGTAGCCGCTGAACACGTTCGCGCCGCGCACCAGGATCTCGCCGGGGTCGTCGGCGTGGACCTCCCGTCCGGCGTCGTCGACGAGCTTGAGCTCGACGCCCGGCACGGCACGTCCGGACGAGCCCGGCTTGTGCTCGGGTGTCCCGATGGTCGAGGTGACGATCGGTGCCGCCTCGGTGAGGCCGTAGCCCTGCTCGACGTCGATGCCGGTACGCCGTTCGAAGGTGCGCACGGTGTCCTCGGCGAGCGGCGCGGCGCCCGACAGCAGCAGCCGGACCGACGTGAGCCGGGAGCGGAGCTCGTCGTCGTCGAGGCCGAGCCAGGCGGCGATGACGGGCGGCGCGATGGGCACGACGGTGACCTTGCCCTCGGCCACGAGCGACAGCGTGTCGGTCGGGTCGAACCGCGGCCCGATCACCAGGGTCGCTCCGTGCAGCAGCACCTGTCCGAGCACCGCGTTCAGGCCGTAGACGTGGAAGAGCGGGAGGACCCCGAGGACCAGGTCCTCACTCTGGATCGGTGCGGGCCTGGTCTGCGAGGCCTGGTCGATGTTCGCCAGCAGGGCGCGGTGGCTGAGCATCGCGCCGCGCGGCCGCCCACTCGTCCCTGACGTGTAGAGCAGGACCGCGAGGCCCTCCGTGTCGCGCGGGCTCATCACGGCCGGGCCGTCGACGGCCAGGTCGTCGTACGCCGTCTCGCCGTCCTGCACCGGTGCGTCGCCGCAGACGACCAGCACGATCGGGGCCTCGCTCTCGCGCAGGGCCTCCCGCACGATCGGCACCGTCGTCGCGTCGGCGAAACAGAGCCGCGCACCACTGTCGGCCAGCATCCGGGACACCTCGCCGGACGTCGAGCCCGGGTTGACCGGCACGGCCACCATGCCGGCGCGCAGCGTCGCGAGATAGGAGACGACGAACTCCGGGGCGTTGGTGAGGTTGATCGCGACCCGTTGCCCGCCGACCAGTCCGCGGCGGGCGAGACCGCGCGCGACGGCGTCGACCGCGTCGTCGAGCTCGCGCCAGGTGAGCGTCGTCGGGGCGGAGTCGGACTCGCGGCCCGATCGGTGCACGAGGGCCGCCTTGTCCGGCGTCCGCTCGGCGGCGCGCTGCAGCAGGTCGGCGACGTTCGTGGCAGCGATTCTCACCTTCACCGCGTCGAGTCTTCCACACGAGGGTGACCGCGAACTCTGTCGGACCAGTGGCTCGATCGATCGAATCGGTGCGGACCGGACGCCGAACGGGTGGCTTGTTGAGCCGGACGGCGCGGCTTCGCCGCCGCCGTCCGTCCATCTACGGCTGAAGGGGTGAACGCGCCTGGGCCTTCGAGTCTCTCGACGCCGTCGGCACGCCTGCGCTCGCGGTCGGTGATGGCGGGCGAGGCTGCGGCGTCCAGCGCGGAGGTCGAGGCGTCGTTGGCGACACCCCCCGATCCGGAGGCGGGGGCGTTCTTCGACGTCGACAACACCGTCATGCAAGGCGCCTCGATCTTCCACCTCGCTCGAGGTCTGCACCGCCGCAAGTTCTTCACCAGCCGTGACATCGCGCGGGCGGCGTGGGACCAGGCCTACTTCCGGATCGTCGGTGTGGAGCACCCGGAGGCGGTCGCGAACGCCCGGGTCTCGGCGCTGTCCTTCATCGCCGGCCATCGGGTCGAGGAGCTCGAGTCGCTGAGCGAGGAGATCTTCGAAGAGGCCATGGCGCAGCGGATCTGGCCGGGCACGCGCGCGCTCGCCCAGCTGCACCTCGACCAGGGGCAGCGGGTCTGGCTCGTCACCGCAGCGCCTGTCGAGATCGCGCGGATCATCGCCCACCGGCTCGGCCTGACCGGTGCGCTGGGCACGGTGGCCGAGAGCGTCGACGGTGTCTACACCGGCCGGCTGGTCGGCGACCTGCTGCACGGCGCGGCCAAGGCCGAGGCGGTCGCTGCGCTGGCCCGCGACGAAGGGCTCGACCTGTCGCGTTGCTCGGCGTACTCCGACTCGCACAACGACCTGCCGATGCTGTCCCTCGTCGGCGACCCGTGCGCCATCAACCCCGACGGCAAGCTGCGCGAGCACGCGCGTCGCGAGGGATGGCGGATCCGCGACTACCGCACCGGGCGCAAGGCCGCCCGGCTCGGGCTGTTCGGTGCGGCCTGCGCGGGAGCGGCGACCGGGGCCGTGGCCGCCGCCGTCGCCCTCCGCCGCAAGATCCGCTGACTCGCCACCTTTCGCGCCCCGAGTCGCCAACTATCGCGCCCCCAGCCGCCAACTTTCGCGCGCTGAATCGCCAGGTATGGCGTGCTGACTGGTCACCCCTGGATGACCATGGCCAGACCTGGCGGCTCGAGACACAAACCTGGCTGCTCGGGACACCAAACCTGGCGAGTCGGGGCACGAAACCTGGCGACTCGGTGTGTCGGGGGATAAATCGCCCATGACCCATCCGGGCCATCCGGCGCTTCCGAATGACCTATGTGAGGTCGGTTACCCATGCGTTCACAAGCCTGCGCAGGAGCGCGTACGATCAGCGGATCGCATGGACCGGTCGTAACGGGCCGGAGAGGGAGATTTCGGTATGCCGCCGCTGGCCCCCGCGCGCACCACAGGACTCGACGTCCTGCGCTGGGCCGTCAGCGAGATCCTGGTGAGCGGGACGATGCTCGCCACGGCCGCAACCTCGCCCGGCGGAGGTCAGGGCGGCACCACGGCGTACCCACCCGACTCCGACGACGAGGGCCTGCGGCTCGCCGCGCTCGTCGACCTGGCCCGGGAGGGTGACGCGGAGGCGTTCGGCCACCTCTACGACCACTACAGCCCGGCCGTCTACCGGTTCGTGTTCTACCGGGTCAGCTCGCAAGCCGTCGCCGAGGACCTGACCAGCGACACGTTCTTCCGGGCACTGCGCTCGATGACCCAGTTCCAGTGGCAGGGCAAGGACTTCGGTGCCTGGCTGATGACGATCGCGCGCAACCTCGTGGTCGACCACTACAAGGCCGGCCGCACCCGGCTCGAGACCTCCGTCGACGACTTCAGCGGACACGACACCACGACCGAGGGCCCCGAGGACGAGGTCATCGCCGGGCTGACCAACGAGATCCTGGTCGAGGCCCTGCAGCAGCTTCCCGAGGATCAGCAGACCTGTCTGGTCATGCGGTTTCTCAACGAGAACTCCATCGCCGAGACCGCCAAGGTGCTCGGGCGCACCGAGGGCGCGATCAAGCAGCTCCAGCTCCGTGCGGTGCGCAACCTGGCCAAGCTGATGCCGGAGGGTGTCCGATGAGGCCGCTTTTGCCCGTGTACGCGGCTAGTCCTTCTGGCCCAGATGCACTAGGTCAATATCGCCCCATTGAGGGCGTAACTTGCGCGGCCTCTGACTCGTTCTGCTCGGTGAGGGCGCGCACGACCCCCTCGTCGCACCCACCGCAGGGACCCAGAGAGTCAGGCAGACACCGGCCATGAGGCGTTTGGTGACGGCGCGGACCCGCGCCGAGGAGTTCGCGGCAGCGGTCGACGACCGCTCCGCGAACGGCGCCACCGCGCACGCCGACGAGTACGCCGAGTTCCTGGGCCTGGTGTCCCAGCTGCGTGACATCGAGCAGCCGGTCCTCCGACCCGACTTCGCCGCGGACCTGCGCGAGCGGCTGATGGACGAAGCGCCCGAGGCGCTGGCCGACGGCACCGTGGTCCCGCGCAAGGACGCCACGGTCGTGAGCTTCCCGGCCAGTCCGCGTCGTCGTACGGCCACCGCCGTCGCGGCCGCCGCCATCGTGCTCGGCAGCACGGCCGGCGTCGCCGCTGCCAGCCAGTCGGCGCTGCCCGGCGAGACCCTCTACCCGGTCAAGCGCGGCATCGAGAACATCGAGCTCACCGTCGCACGGTCCGACCACGGCAAGGGCAGTGAGTACCTCGACCAGGCGAGCACCCGGCTCGACGAGGCCACCGACCTGACCGTGGCGCACGCCGACGACCCGAGCACGCCGGGCCTGGTCCGCGACACCCTCGAGGACTTCGCGACGCAGGCCGACGACGGCGCCAGCTCGCTGATGGCGTCCTACCGTGACGACGGTGACGAGCAGAGCATCTCCGAGCTCCGGGCCTTCGCCGACGAGTCCGCCCGACGCCTCGACGCCTTGACCGGTTCGGTCCCGAGCGAGGCGAGCGACGCACTGGCCAACGCCGCCGAGGTGCTCCGCCGACTCGACAAGTCAGCTCAGGCGCTGTGCCCCGACTGCAGCACCTTGCCGACGCTGTCGCTGTCCTCGGCGCTGATGGAGCTGCAGGACACCACGTCCGCCCTGCTGCCGACCGACCCGACGAACTCCGGGGGTACGACGCCGAACGCCTCGGCGCCTAGCTCGGCCGCGACCGACGGCCCCGGCGGGGTCGGGCCGGCCCAGCCGCAGGCGACCGGCAACAACCCGACCGCCACCGCGGACAGCGACCCCACCCTTCCGGATCTCACGTCCGGGCTGCCCACCCAGAACCAGCCGACGAGCGGCGGCAACCCGAAGCCGTCGGTCGGCGTCTCGGTGTCGGTCCCCGGCGGCGGTGGGGTCTCGGTCGGCGTGACGGTGCCGGTCCCGACCCTCGATCCGGACGACCCGATCGGCTCGATCCCGGACGTGGTCGACGACATCACCGACAACACCGACGTCGGCATCGACCTCCCCGGCCTGCCCTAGCCGGTCGAGCGATCGAGAACGCAGCGCAAGGCGCCTGCAGCCGGGCGTCGCTCAGGAGAAGACGCTGCGGCGCTGGATGAGCAAGGCGTACAGGGTCTGCTGGATGGTCTCGCGCACCTGGTCGGTCACGTTGAACACCAGCATCGGGTCGTCGGCCGCGCCGTCGCCGTAGGTGTCGGTGCGGATCGGCTCGCCGAACTCGATCAGCCACTTCGACGGGAGCGGGAGCATCCCGAGCGGACCCAGCCACGGGAAGAACGGCGTGATCGGGATGTAGGGCACGCCGAGCAGCCGCGCGAGCGACGGGATGTTGCCGACGAGCGGGTAGATCTCCTCGGCACCCACCACCGAGCACGGCACGATGGGAACTCCGGTGCGCAGTGCCGCCGAGACGAAGCCGCCACGGCCGAACCGCTGGAGCTTGTAGCGCTCGGAGAAGGGCTTGCCGATCCCCTTGAAGCCCTCCGGCCAGACACCGACCAGGTCGCCGCGCGAGAGCATCCGCTCGGCGTCCTCGTTGCTGGCCAGGGTCGCGCCACCCTTGCGGGCGAGCTCGCCGACGAACGGCAGCCGGAAGACCAGGTCGGCCCCGAGCATGCGCAGGAACCGGTCGGCGTGGTCGTGGATCACCAGGCCGGTCATCAGCCCGTCGACCGGCACCGTCCCGGAGTGGTTGGACACGACGAGCGCGCCGCCCTCGGTCGGGATGTTGTCGATGCCGTGGACCTCGATCCGGAACCACTTCTCGGCCAGCGGCCGCAGCGCGGTCAGCAGGAACGTCTCGGTGACCTCGATGTCGAAGCCGAACTCGTCGACCTCGTAGTCGCCGGTGACGCGGCGGCGGACGAACGCGAGCATCTCGGCGAGTCGTCGCTCCCACCCCTCGGAGCCGAACACCTCGCGGGCGGCATCGACGATCGCGTCGGCGACGTCCTCGGCCGCCATCGCCGGCTGCTCGGGCTCGGCGGTGTCGGCCGGTGCGACCGGCTCGGCCCGCGGTGGCTCGCTGGCCGCGCGAGGGGCGGACTTCTTCGCGCGTGACGTGGTCGAGCGCTTGCGCTTGGTCGTCGTACGACGCGGTGGTGCCGCTGGACTCTCGGTGGCGGCCTCGTCGGTGCCTGCCGCGTCGACGGCCTCGGGCGGCTCGGCGGCGTCCTCCGGCGGCCGGGCGTGATCGGCCCGACCGTCCGGTCGGCGGAGCGAGGGCGCGCGCTGCGGCACTGGGCGACGTGGGCGAGCCACGGCCCGGCCGGCCGCGGCCCCCGATCGGGATGACCTCGGCGTCAGCCACGAGACACCGCCGAGGTCAGTCGCTCGACCAGCCCGCCGACCTGCTGCTCGAGGTCTTCGAGCCGTCGGGCGTTGAGGGCGCCGGGTCGGATCCGTGCTGCGAACTCGTCGAAGGCCTCGGGCGTGGTGTACGCCGGCTCGAAGCCCAGCTGCTCGCGCATCCGGGTCGTGTCGATGCCGCGGCCGTACGCGAGGAAGGCCGCCTGTTCCGACGAGAGCTCGGCGTACCGAACCTGCGGGAAGACCGCCCCGAGGGGACCCATCGCCATCGGCGGCAGTCCCACGCTCGGACGGCCGAGTCGACGGACGGCCTGGGAGAGCATGAGGACGCCGTCGCCGGCGACGTTGAAGGTCCCGTCGATGTCGGCGAGCGTGGCGTGGTGGAGCGCCGCGAGCGCATCCTCCTCGTGACAGAACTGCAGGCGCGGGTCGAACCCGAGCACCGTCGGCACGACGGGAAGCGAGAGGTAGCGGGTCAGCGTGGTCTCGATCCGCGGCCCGATCAGGTTGGCGCAGCGCAGCATCGTGACACCGACGTCGGGACGGCGGCGGGCGAAGCCGCGGACGTAGCCCTCGACCTCGACGGAGTCCTTGCCGAAACCCGAGCGCGGCATCCGGCGCGGCGCCATGTCCTCGCTGAACATGGCCGGGTCCTTCGGAGAGGAGCCGTAGACCTGCGCCGACGACTTCACGACCAGGCGGCGGACACCGGGGGCCTTCTGGCACGCAGCGAGCAGCTGCATGGTGCCGATGACGTTGATCTCCTTCATCGACGTCCGGCCGCCCGCGCCACTGGGCGTGGCGATCACGCTGAGGTGGACGACGGTGTCGACCTCCTCCGCGGCGATCACCTTGGCGATCACCGGGTTGCGGATGTCGGCGCGCACGAAGCGCACGTCACCGAGGTCGTGACGAGGAGGGACGACGTCGACGCCGATCACCCGGTCGACGGCGGGGTCGGCAGCGATCCGGCGGGCGAAACGACCGCCGAGGTCGCGGCACACACCGGTGACCAGGACGACGCGACCCGTGCCGGTGGCCATGGAGATGGGCTCCCTGTCTCCTGGGACTACTTGCCCTGACGGCGCCGCTGGATGCGCGTCTTCTTCAGCAGCTTGCGGTGCTTCTTCTTCGCCATCCGCTTGCGGCGCTTCTTGATAACTGAACCCACGGTCTACCTTTCGGGCATTGCTGTGGCTTGTCGCCATGATCGTGTCGGGCCCGAACCGGGTAACCGAGTGACGTGTCGCGACGACGGTCGCGACCGCAGCAGCCTACCTGCTGCCCCGTTGGCAGCCGTACGCCGCTATGTGTCTGCATATGTATGCATCCGATTCGCGCCCGGGGATTAGGGCATAGGGCTGACGTCCGGTTCCCCCGATCGGACGAGGCCCTTCCTGAGAAATATTGCCCCTATAACTAGTCATAACGGACATCATTCAATTACGCTTCGTAGTTTGAGTTGCACGCTCCGCTACCTGCCCCCACACTCGGAGACGGTCCGATGCGGGATCCGGACCGCTTAGATCCCTGGGGAGGGAGAAAAACATGAATCATTCTGCTCTGGGGAGCACGGAGACCACGGCCCCGCGCCGCGGCCCGAGCTCCATCCCGGCAGTGGGACGCAGCAAGCGCGTCCTCGGGAGCACTGCCCTCGCCATCGTCACCGCTGCTGCGGTCGTCCTGCCCCTGCAGGGCGCGGCCGTTGCTGCGCCGGCGGCGGCCCCGAAGGTCAGCAGTGTCACCGTGGCCTCCGCGACGACCGCCAAGACGGCGACTCCCGCGAAGACCGCCGGACTGAGCCAGGCGACGTACGAGTCGCGACTGAAGACATGGATCAACCGGGTCCGCCACAACCGTGGCATCCACTCGATCGCCGTCCGCCCGTGCCACGACGGTTTCGCCGAGCGCTGGACGACGTACCTGACGAACAACAACGAGTTCCGGCACCAGGACCTCGGCCGCTACATGACCCGCTGCAAGCTGAGCAAGGCCGGCGAGATCCTCGCGCTCGGCAAGGTCACGCCCTACAAGATGGTCCAGATGTGGATGCACTCGTCCGGCCACCGTCGGATCATGCTGGACCGCTCCTTCGGCCTGAGCGGCATCGCCGCCAAGCGCGACGCGAACGGCAACTGGATCGGCTGCGTCGACTTCGGCCGCCGGCTGTAACTGAACTCCCCTCGCACCACAACCCGCACTGCACCACCCGCACCGCAGCACCACCCGTGGAGCTCCCCCAGCTCCCAGCACCACGCGCACCGCTCGACGCGCTCCCGAGTCCCCCGGGAGCGCGTCGTGCTGTTGCGGGCGGCAACCGGGCCGTGCAGACCCGGTGCGGCTCGCGGACACGCGGACACAGCAGGAGGCGGGTCCCCGAAGGGATCCCGCCTCCTGCTGTGTCTGGGTCGAGCTCAGCCTGCCTGGAAGTACGACTTCCGCAGGTACTCGTTGACCGCGTCCTCGGGGACGCGGAAAGAACGTCCCACCCGAACTGCCGGGAGGTCACCGGCGTGAACCAGCCGGTAGACCGTCATCTTTGATACGCGCATCGCCGCGGCCACTTCGGCCACGGTCAGGAATTTGACCTCAGAGATGCCATCTCCGGTCGGGGGTGACGCCATGACGCACCAACTTCCGGCACGAGCGCTCTTCGGCTTCCCCACCGAAGACCCATATCGCTCGCGCGTTTCAGTGAGAGTAGTGGCAAATGAGGCTGATGGGAAAGCGAACCCGGAAATCGATGCCTGATCGCCATCCCCATGGCAGGTTTTGTCGGCGTGTCGCTTGAAACGCGCGGCATTCTCCTGCTCACGGTGGCGCGGCCGACGGCGGGCCGTCCCCCACCTGGCTCCTCGGTGGCCAGCGCCGGAACCGCCCGGATATCCTCGGCAGCGAATGACCGACACCGCGACCGTCGCCGCCGTGCCGCGGTCCGCGAGCCTCCGGCCGATCCCGGTCACTCGGCGTGCTCCTGCGTGCTGGCGGTCCGCTTCTGGTGGGCGCTGGACTCCAGGCGCCTTGGCCTGCTACACCGTCGCTCGAGCTCTGTGCCGGTCTCGCCAAGTGATAGCCGCCGTCATCCACGCGGATGGTGGCCCCGGTCGGCGACCGTGGTCACCCGGCTTCACCGGTCTGGTAGTCACACGAGTCCTACGCGCGCGTTGCATGGTGACGCTGCGACGTCCGACATCACGAAACGGAACTGCCCTGTGCTCGCACCAGCGCGCTCATCGCGCATCGACGTGCGCCGTCCATGGGCAGCTTTCCTCGGCCGGACGGCGTATCGACCATGCGCGCATCGACGGCGGCCTGCGCGTGCCAGCACGGAGCTGCCAGCGCGGACGAAGCTCGGATGCGCTCGTCCCTGGTCGCCGTCGGCGGCGCGTGTCGAAGCCGCTGGAGGACTCGAGTCGATCTGCGCCGCTCGAGCGTGGGCGTCGCCATCGCGTGCTGGCCCGAGCACCGCTCCGGGCGGCGGCAACCGGCTGCGACGCCTATGGGGTCGCTCGAGCATCGGGCTGACGATCCCCGCCATCGCCATTCGTCGATCTGGCGAGATCCCGTCGCTCGACGGATTGCGTCGCTGACGGTCGTCGTCCTGCTGACGTTGGCGACGGGACGCGCGACCTGCTCCAGGGCGCGTTCACCTGATGACGTTCAGTGCTTTCTTCCTCGCCTTCACCCCCGACCCTCCGAGTTGTCAGTCACTGATCGGGCTATGGCACGACCACGTGCTGACAGGTCAGAGGATGAGGCCGTGGGCCGGGAAGACGGCGCGGCGGGTCTGTTCGATGCAGCGGTCCAGCCACGAGTCGGGGTTGAACCCGCCGTCCCAGCTCTCGTACGCCGGCGTCCGGCCGTCGGTCATCGACCGCGGCGCGCGGCGACCGGTGCGCGCCTCGACGTACTGCCGCCACGCCTCGGGGGTCGGCGTCTCGGGATCGACCGGCGCCCCGGAGACCACGCCGAGCAGATGGCTCCAGGTGCGCGGGACCACGTCGATCACGGCGTACCCACCGCCACCGGTCGAGATCCAGCGTCCCTCGCACACCTCGTGGGCCAGGTCGTGCAGCGCCAGGTGCGCGGCGCGCTGACCGTCGACCGACAGCATCAGGTGGGCGAGCGGGTCGTCCATGTGCGAGTCGCACCCGTGCTGGCTCACCAGCACCGTCGGCTCGAAGGCGCGCAGCAACGGGGGTACGACGGCATGGAACGCGCGCAGCCACCCACCGTCGCCCGTGCCCGGCGGCATGCCGACGTTGACCGACATGCCCTCGGCCCCGGGGCCACCGCTCTCCGAGGCGTCGCCCGTGCCGGGGAACAGTGTCCGGGGGCTCTCGTGCAGGCTGATCGTCAGCACGCGCGGGTCGTCGTAGAACGCCGCCTGCACGCCGTCGCCGTGGTGCACGTCGATGTCGACGTAGGCGACCCGTTCGGCGCCCGCCTCCAGCAGCCACGCGATCGCGATCGCCGGGTCGTTGTAGATGCAGAAGCCGCTCGCCGCGTCGGCCATCGCATGGTGGAGCCCGCCGCTGACGTTGGTGGCGTGCAGCGCCTCGCCCTCCCACACCCGCCGGGTTGCCTCGAGCGTCGCACCGACGATGTGAGCCGAGGCCTCGTGCATGCGCGCGAACGTCGGGTTGTCGTCGGTGCCCAAGCCGTGCAGCAGGTCGTGCTGCCCGGGGTCGGCGCTGGTCTTCTTCACGGCGTCGATGTAGTCCATCGTGTGGACCAGGCCGAGCTGCTCGTCGTCGGCGACCGGGGCGGGGACCACCTCGAGCCGCTCGAGGATCCCGAGCTCGTGCGCCAGCCGGATCGTCAGCTCGACCCGGACCGGGGCCATCGGGTGGGCCGGCCCGAAGTCGTATGCCGTGAGCTCGTCGTCGAAGACGAGGCACGCAGGACCGGCCATGGGCTCGACTCTAGACCGAGCGTTGGCTCGTGCGTTATTCGTCGTCCCCTCGGGCGAGGGCACGCGACCGGTCGCGCGCGCTCTCGAGTGCGGTCATGAAGGCGGCGCGCACCTTGTGGTCCTCGAGCTCGCGCACCGCCGCGGCCGTCGTCCCGCCCGGCGACGTGACGCGCTCGCGCAGCACGGTGGGGTGCTCGCCGGTCTCACGCAACAGCTTCGCCGAGCCGACCATCGTCTGGATCACCAGCTCGGTCGCCGTCGAGCGCGGCAGGCCGAGGTGCACGCCGGCCTCGATCATCGCCTCGACCACGAAGAAGAGGTACGCCGGACCGGACCCGGAGATGGCCGTCACGGCGTCCTGCTGCTTCTCGGGCACCCGGATCACCTTGCCGGTGGCCGACAGCAGCTGCTCGGCCTCGGCGAGGTGCGACTCGTCGCAGTGCGCGCCACGCGAGATGGCCGCCATCCCCTCGTCGACGAGAGCCGGGGTGTTGGGCATGACGCGGACGACCGGGACACCCTCGGGGAGCCGGCTCTCGATCGACGCCGTGGTGATGCCGGCCGCGAGCGAGACGACCAGCTGCCCCGGCTTGACCACGGGGGCGATCTCGTCGAGCAGGTCAGGCATGTCCTGCGGCTTGACCACGAGCATGAGCGTGTCCGCCTTGGCCGCGGCCTCGACGTTCGAGACCACGTCGACGCCGTAGCGCTCGCGCAGCTCTGCCGCGCGGGACGGTCGGCGGTCGGACATCAGCAGCTCGCTCGGCGTACGGCCGGCGCGCAACAGGCCGGAGACCACGGTCTCCCCCATCACGCCGGCTCCGAGGATCGCGACGGTCATGCGACTCCTCCCGTCTGCTGCGGGTGTCAGCTCTTGGTGGCGAGCGACCTTGCGAAGAATGCCAGGTTGCCCGGCTTCTCGGCGAGGCGTCTCATCAGATAGCCGTACCACTGGTCGCCGTACGGCACGTAGACGCGGACGGTCTCGCCCTGCTCGGCGAGCCGCTTCTGCTCGTCGGGGCGGATGCCGAACAGCATCTGGTACTCGTAGCTGCCCTGCGCCCGCTGGTTGCGCGCGGCCAGAGCACCGGCGATCTCGATCAGGCGCGGGTCGTGCGAAGCCACCATCGGGTAGCCCTCGCCCGCCATCAGCACCTTGAGGCAGCGGACGTACGACAGGTTGACCTGGTGCTTGTCCTGGAAGGCGACCGACTCCGGCTCCTTGTAGGCGCCCTTGCACAGCCGCACCCGCGAACCGGCGGTCGCGAGGTCGCGGCAGTCCCCCTCGGTGCGATGCAGGTAGGCCTGCAGCACGGCACCGGTCGACGGGAAGTCCGCTCGCAGCTCGCGCAGGATGCCGAGCGTCGAGTCCGTCGTCGTGTGGTCCTCCATGTCGAGGGTCACGGTGGTCCCGGCGTTGGACGCGGCCTGGCAGATCGCGCGAGCGTTGTCGAGGGCGATCCGCTCGCCGTCGCCGGGCAGCGCCTGGCCGACCGCCGACAGCTTGACCGAGACCTCGGCGCCCTGGGTGAGGCCGGCATCGGCGAGGTGCTTGAGCAGCTCGACGTACGCGTCCACGGTCGCGTGCGCCTGACCGCGGTCGAGGGTGTCCTCGCCGAGGTAGTCGAGCGTGACCTTCAGTCCGTTCTCGACCAGGGTCTGCGTCGAGTCGACGGCCTCCTCGACCGACTCTCCCGCGACGAACCGGGCGACGATGCCGCTCGACACCGGCATCTCACTCACCAGGTGCTTGACCCCGTCACTGCGGGACAGCATCAACAGCGAACGACGCAACAACGCGCTTCCTCCTCGACCTGCGCCGCGATGACCGACGCGCCAGACAGGGTACGCCGCTGGGCACACCTCGGCGGCACCCCCAGGGCACTAAGGTGCTCGACATGAGCCACCACGTGAACGCCGAGCTCGTCGCGAACGTCCTCAAGGTGGCCGTCAAGGCCGGGGACACCGTGGCGCCCGGAGACACGCTCGTGCTGCTCGAGTCGATGAAGATGGAGATCCCGGTGACGACCGAGGTGGGCGGCCGGATCCTCGAGGTCGGCGTCTCGGAAGGCGACGTGGTCACCGAGGGCGACCTGATCGCCGACATCGACGAGAACTGACCCCAGCTGCGGGCGTCAGGTGGCACGTCGGCGGTTGCGGTAGACCGCGACGCCCGTCCCTGCTGCACCCAGGACCACGGCTCCGCCGAGCAGCCACGCGACGAGGTCGCCGTCATCGCTCGACTCCGGCGCGGACGTGGCATCCGGGTCGACCGGGTTCGCGGTCAGGTCGTGAGGTGCGTGGGGCGCACCCAGCTCCCGCTCGAGGCCGGCCAGCAGCTTGTCGGTCGGCCGGATCGGCTGGTTGCACGGGCTGGCCTGCCACGTCTCGCCGCTGTGGTCGACGAAGAAGACGAGGGTCTTGTCCGCCGGCAGCAGGAAGTCGCAGGAGCTGGCGACCCCTCCCGCGCCGCCCTGGCCGGTCTTGACCTCGACCTCGCGGCCAGGATGGCCTCGGTAGACGCTCGTGACCTCGACCTCGCGCGTCAGGCCCGGTCCCGTGCCCTTCTCGCCCGTCACTCCGACGAAGACGCCGTCGTAGTGAGAGGCGGTGGCCACCGGTCGCGGCATCACGCAGGAGCAGGCGTGCGCGGCCGAGCTCACTCCCAGGACGACGGACGACGAGACCACGCTCACCGCGAGCGTCCTGACCAACCAACGTGGCGGCTTCTTCGAGATGTCCATGACTACCCCCCAAGGTGTTCACCACCTCGGACGCAGCGCCGGCCGTCGCGGTTCCGTCAGGCTGTACGACGCTTGAGGGTCGCCGCGCCGAGACCGACCGCGGCGACGATGAAGGCCGCCACGATGAGCAGGTCTCGCGTGAACTCGCTGGTGAGGTCGGCCTGGGCCTGCAGCGTCTGCATCCCGTCCACGGCGTACGACAGCGGAAGCAGGCCGGAGACGACGCGGAGCACGTCCGGGAGATCGTCGCGGGCCACGAACAGTCCGCACAGCAGGATCTGCGGGATCACGACGGCGGGCATGAACTGCACGGCCTGGAACTCCGTCTCGGCGAACGCCGACACGAACAGCCCGAGCGTGGTGCCCAGGATCGCGTCGAGCACCGCCACGACCGTCAGTGCCCAGATGGGACCGGCGATGTCGAGA
Organism: uncultured Actinomycetota bacterium; assembly: GCA_963737725.1. Classification (GTDB taxonomy): domain Bacteria; phylum Actinomycetota; class Actinomycetes; order Propionibacteriales; family Nocardioidaceae; genus JANLYC01. The sequence goes on along the minus strand of CAVTTO010000007.1, from coordinate 696,149 downwards.
CCGAGCACGCCGACGGTCAGGGTGACCGCCAGCACCGCCTGCACCAGCGCCACGAGGCCGAACGCCAGCGCGTAGCCCAGCAGCAGGTCGAGCTTGCCCATCGGCATCGAGAGCAACCGTTCGAGCGTGCCCGACGAGCGCTCGCGCAACGTCGTCACCGATGTCACGAGGAACATCACGATGAACGGGAACATCGCCAGCAACGGCGGACCCAGCTCGTTGAAGACGGTGTCGTCGCCGTCGAACATCCACCACAGCAAGGTGAGCAGCACCAGCGGTACGACGAGGAGCAACGCGATGGTCCGAGGGTCGCGGCGCAGCTGCCTGAGCACCCGGGTCGCGACCGCGAGAGTGATCCGGCCGTTCATGCCGCGCTCCTCTCCACGATCGCGAGGAACGCCGACTCGACGTCCTGGGTGTCGGTCTTCTCCAGCAGGTTGGGGACCGTGTCGTCGGCGATGAGCCGCCCCTCACGCATGAGCAGCAACCGGTCGCAGCGCTCCGCCTCGTCCATCACGTGGCTCGACACGATGATGGCCGTGCCGGCAGCAGCCAGGTCGGCGAACATCGACCACAGCTGGCGACGCAGCACCGGGTCGAGACCGACCGTCGGCTCGTCGAGCACCAGGAGGTCGGGCTTGGCGAGCAGGGCGACGGCGAGCGAGGCGCGTGACCGCTGACCACCCGAGAGGCGGGACACCAGGTCGTCGCCGCGGTCGGCGAGCCCGACCGACTCGATCGCCGCGTCGACGCCCGCGCGGTCGACTCCGAGCACGGCCGCGAAGAAGAGCAGGTTCTCGCGCACGGTCAGGTCGGCGTACACGCTCGGGGCCTGCGTCACGTAGCCGACCCGACGCCGCAGCCCAGCGCTGCCGGCAGGCTCCCCCAGCACGGTCACGGTGCCCGACTCGACGATCTGCACGCCGACGATCGCGCGCATCAAGGTCGTCTTGCCACAGCCGGAGGGGCCCAGCAGCCCGGTGATCTCGCCCGCTGCGACCGACGTGGTGAGACCGGGGATCACGGGGCGTCCGCCGCGGACGACGCGCAGGTCGGCGATCGTGATCGCCGCATCCGAATTCATCATACGCTGAATTATCGGGCATGCCGTGGACCCACGTCAAGGCTCAACCAGCAGTGGGGCCGCCGACCGGGCCCGTGATGTAGCCCTGGAGGACGGGACCGAGGCGACGGGCGACCTCCTCGCGCGGGGTCGAGGCGAGCGGCTCGAGCACGAGCACGTAGCGCGCCATCGCCATCCCGAGCATCTGCGAGACGATCAGCTGCGCCCGCAGGTCGGCGTCGTCGGTGTCGATGGCGGCGGACACCGAGGCCTGCACCATCCGGACGATGCCGTTGCGGAGCTGGTCGGCGGCGGCCGGTGTCGTCATCGCGGACTTGAACAGCGCGACGAACGGCACCCGCTGGTGCTCGTCGTCCCACACGGTGAGGAAGGTCTCGGCGATCCGTTGGCCGAGTCCGTCGGCGCCGGCCTCGGTCAGCGACGCGATGATCTGTCGCGGGTCGAACGGCGCCTCGAGCGACGCGAGCAACAGGTCGTCCTTGCTCCCGAAGTAGTGGTGGACGAGCGCCGGGTCGACCTTGGCCGCACGAGCGATGCCGCGCACGCTCGCCTTGTCGAAGCCCTTCTCCGCGAACTCCGCCTTCGCGGCCGCGAGGATCACCGCGCGCGTGTCCGTCGTGCCCGGCCGCCGTCCGGCACGCACGCGCGTCGCCGGGGGCGGCGACGCTGCGGACGTGCGCTCAGCTGCCATGGCCGTCGGCGAGACCGAGGTCGAGCCCGCCCCGAGCGCTGGCCGCGACGTACGTCGGGTCGGATGCGGCGAAGTGCAGTCGGGTGAACGCAAGTGACTCCGCGATGTCGGCCTGTCGGGCCGCCCGGCTCGCTGCCTTGCGGGTGTTGATCTCGATGACCACGCTGCCGTCGTACCCCCGGGTCGCCAGCAGCTCCAGCAGCTCGGCGCACGGCTGCGTGCCCTGGCCCGGGATCAGGTGCTCGTCCTTCGCGGAACCGGTGCCGTCGGCGAGATGGATGTGGCGCAGCCGGGGCCCGAGCTCGCGGACCATCTGGATCGGGTCGCTGCCGGACGTCGAGCTGTGCGAGAGGTCGATCGTGACGTTGGCATAGTCCTGCTCGACCGGGTTCCAGCCGGGGGCGTACGCCTGGAGCTCGCGCTTCGAGGCGCGCCACGGGTACATGTTCTCGACCGCGAACGCGACACCGGTGTCGGCCTCGATCTGCGCGATGCCCTCCACGAACCCACGGGCGTACTCGCGCTGCCAGCGGAACGGCGGGTGGACGACGACCGTGTCCGCTCCGAGCGCCTTGGCCATGGTGGCCGACCTCTTGAGCTTGCCCCAGGGCTCGGTCCCCCAGACTCGCTGGGTGATGAGCAGGCAGGGTGCGTGGATCGCGCAGACCGGGATCTGGTGGTAGTCGCACAGGTGCTTGATCGCGTCGACGTCCTGGCTGACCGGATCGATGCCGACCATGACCTCGACCGCGTCGTAGCCGAGCCGCGCGGCCAGCTCGAAGGCGCTCGCGGACGACTCCGGATAGACCGACGCCGACGACAGCGCGATACGGGCGGCCGGCACCTGCACCGGGCTCGGCACCCGGTCGACGCGGGTTTGCGGCTCGTCGGTCACGCTGACCAGCCTACGGCGCGGGCGTTTCGCCCCACGCTCACAGCGCGTCGAGCTTCTCGAGGATCACGCCTTCACGCAGCGCCCAGGGGCAGATCTCGAGGGCCTCGATGTTGAACAGGTCCATGACGGCGTCGGCCACGAGGCCGCCGGCGACCACCTGATGGGCTCGCGCGGAGGACACCCCGGCAAGCCCGGCCCGCTCCTCGCTGTTCATGGCCGTCAGCTTGGGGAGCCACTTCTCCAGGTCCTCGCGCGCGAGCATCCGGCGCACGAACGGCCCCTCCTCGCTCGGTGCGGCACCACAGATCCGCGCCAGCGACCGGAACGTCTTCGAGGTCGCGACGGTGTGGTTGCCGACCCCCGCGCGCAGCAACGGCCCGGCGTCCCGGGCGATCTCGGCCCGGATGTGCCGGCGCAGGCTCTTGACCTGGTCGGCGGTCGGCACGTCGTCGGGGAGCCAGGCGCGGGTCAACCGTCCGGCGCCGAGCTCGAGCGACTGACTGACGTCCGGCCGTTCGTCGTCGCCCGCCGCGATCTCGAGCGATCCGCCTCCGATGTCGAACACGGCCAGCCGGCCGGACGACCACCCGAACCAACGGCGTACGGCGAGGAACGTCAGCGTCGCCTCGTCCTCGCCGGTGAGCACGACGAGCTCCACGCCCGTCTGGTCGAGGACCCGGGCCAGCACGTCGTCGGTGTTGCTCGCCTCGCGGATCGCGGACGTGGCGAACGCCATCACCGACTCGCACCCCTGGTTCTCCGCCTCCTCGAGAGCGACGCGGATGAACGTGATGAGCGAGTCGACGCCCTCGTCGGACAGCGCACCGTCAGGCGTGAGGTGCTCGGCCAGCCGCAGCGCCTGCTTCGTCGAGGAGGCCGGCAGGGGTGGCGCGCCCCGGTGGGCGTCGACGACGAGCAGGTGGGCGGTGTTCGACCCGACGTCCAGGACGGCTTCCCTCATGGGTCGAGGCTAACGGCGTCGGCGAATCTGTGTGCGGCATGCGGTCTACTGACTGACATGACCGAGCGAATCGTGACCGTGGATGCTGACGCCGGGGTCGAGCTCTGCATCGACGAGTACGGCGACTCCGGCGACCCCACGATCCTGCTGATCGCGGGCGCGGCGGCGTCCATGGACCTGTGGGAGCCCGAGCTCTGTCAGCAGCTGGCCGATGCCGGACGGCACGTGATCCGCTACGACCACCGCGACACCGGACGTTCGACGACATCGCCGCCAGGGCAGCCGTCGTACCGCAGCGAGGACCTGTTCCGCGACCCGGTGCGACTGCTCGACGCGATCGGCCAGGACCAGGCCCATCTGGTCGGGCTGTCGATGGGTGGAGGGATCGCCCAGGTCGTCGCCGTCGAGCGACCCGAGCGGGTGCTCACGCTCACCTTGATGTCGACGGGCGCGGCCGGTGAGCGCGCCGACCAGTCGGAGCTCCCGGGCGCAGAGCCACGCATCGCGGAGACGTTCGCCGACCCGCTTCCGGCGCCGGACTGGTCAGACCGTGAAGCCGTGATCGACTACCTCGTCGAGACGGAGCGACCGTATGCCGGATCGCTCGGCTTCGACGAGGAGGCGGCGCGACGCCGCAACGGGCGCGTCGTCGACCGGGCGCACGACGTCGCAGCGGCAGCCAACCACTGGAGCCTCGAGGGCGACTCGCCCACCTTCCCGATGAGCGCCATCAGCGCACCCACCCTGGTGATCCACGGCTCCGCCGACCCGTTCTTCCCGCTGGCGCACGGGGAGGCGCTCGCGGCCGAGATCCCTGGCGCCAGGCTCGTCACGCTCGACGGGGTGGGCCATGAGCTTCCACCCCCCGCTCTCTGGGACACGCTGGTCGCCGAGATCGCGCAGCACACATCCCCGTACGCTGGACGGCGTGCCTGAGCTCGCGCCTGACTTCCCCCGCGCCTTCGTCGAGTTCGAGGACCCCGGCGACGAGTCGCAGCGGTTCAAGGTCGACCTGACCTGGCTGACGTCGCGTTGGTCCTGCATCTTCGGCGCCGGGTGCCAGGGGATCTATGCCGACCGGCCCGACGACGGCTGCTGCACGCTCGGCGCCCACTTCTCCGACAAGGCCGACGAGAAGCGCACCAAGAAGTTCGTGAAGCTGCTCGGCCCGGACGACTGGGAGAACTACGAGGTCGGCCACCGCAAGAACGACTGGATCGAGACCGACGAGGACGGCGAGCGCAAGACCGCCGTGCACGAGGGCGGCTGCATCTTCCTGAACAGCCCGGGCTTCCCGGCCGGTCAGGGCTGCGCGCTGCACGGCTGGGCGCTCCGCAACGACCACCACCCGGTCGAGACGAAGCCCAACGTCTGCTGGCAGCTCCCGATCCGGCGACTGTTCCGCGAGGTGGAGCGCGGCGACAACACGTCGTACACCGAGGTGACGATCACGGAGTACGACCGTCGTGGCTGGGGCGAGGGCGGACACGACCTCGACTGGTACTGCTCCAACAACACCGAGGCCCACGTCGGCACCGATCCGGTCTACGTCTCGAACGGACGAGAGCTCGTCGAGCTGATGGGGCAGGCGGCGTACGACATCCTCGTCGAGCACTGCGAGGACTTCGAGCGACGCCGGTCGCAGCTGACGCTGCACCCGGCGAGCGTGGCCGCCGGAACGCTGCCTGTGAAGGGCAAGCAGGTCGGTCGGCGAGGAACTCGCCGGTAACCGACCCCGGTGGTCCGGCGCCGATCCTGAGCGGCAACAATGATCGGCATGCACCTCGACCATCTCTCTTTTGCTGTAGGGGCCGACGGCCTCGCCGGCACGACAGAGCGGTTGTCCGGGCTGCTCGGCGAGTCGTTTGTCGACGGGGGCATCCATCCCCGGTTCGGGACGCGCAACCGGGTGCTGCCCCTCACCGACGGCCAGTACCTCGAAGTCGTCGAGGTGCTCGACCATCCCGCGTCGGACAAGGCGCCCTTCGGCCAGGCGGTGCGTGCGCGCTCCGAGGCCGGCGGCGGTTGGCTCGGCTGGGTCGTCTCGGTCGACGACATCGGACCGGTCGAGAAGCGCCTCGAACGTGAAGCGGTGCAGGGGAACCGGCACCGTCCCGACGGGGTCGAGCTGCGTTGGAAGCAGCTCGGGGTGAAGGGTCTGCAGTCCGACCCGCAGCTGCCGTTCTTCGTCCAGTGGGAGACGCCGGCGAGTGAGCACCCGTCTCAGGGAGCCTCCGGCAAGCTGTCGCTGGAGAAGGTCGAGATCGCCGGCGACCCCTACCGGGTGTCGGCCTGGCTCGACACGCCGTACGAGCACCGCATCGGCACGTTCGAGGTCGAGTGGGTCGCGCCGAACGGCACGCCTGGCATCGTCGCCGCGACGTTCGCCACCCCGAACGGTCCGGTCCGGATCTGACCGGCTTCGCTGGTTGAGCGGACGCGCCGGTTGAGCCTGTCGAAACCACCCGGGCTGCGGCCAGGTGCGATCCCCAGCCCGAACATCTGGTACGACCCGGCCACCTACGAGGTCGAGAACCGCGCGGTCGACCCGGACGGGGTGATCGAGGCGACGATGCGCTCGATCCGGCCGTACGCCGACAGCGTGGTGCTCGACATCGGCTGCGGCACCGGCTTCCACCTGCCGCGCTTCGCCGACGACAGCGACGCAGGTCATCGGTGTCGAGCCGCACCCGACGCTCGTGCTGGCGGCTCGGCGGCGGACGAAGTCGCTGCCGAACGTGCGCGTGCTGCACGCCAGCGCGCAGGCGACGACGCTCGCACCGGCGAGCGTGGACGTGGTGCACGCGCGCTGGGCGTACTTCTTCGGCCCGGGGTGCGAGCCCGGGCTCGCCGAGATCGACCGGGTGCTCCGGCGCGGCGGTGCGGCCTTCCTGATCGACAACGACGCGCGGACCAGCACGTTCGGCCGGTGGTTCTCCTGGGAGCACCCGGACTACGACACCGACGCGGTCGACGGGTTCTTCGCGGCGCGGGGGTGGGCCAACCAGCCCGCGTCGATGCGCTGGTCCTTCTCGTCCCGCGCCGACCTGGAGGCGGTCGTGCGGATCGAGTTCTCGCCGGCGGTCGCCGAGCGGATCATCGCCGAGCACGAGGGCACCGACGTCGACTACGCCATCGTCATCCGCCACCTCACCCGCTGATGGACGGTCGCGAGCGACGGAGTCGCCGGGACCGGCTCAACAAGCCACCTCGGTGATGGAGCGTCGAAATCCCGGCCAGGCTCGACCACCGACCGTGCGCGTGTCCCGTCCTCGGTTGTCGGCGCGGACGCCTAGCGTCGTCGTCATGGCCAAGACCGTGTCCTCGGCGAAGCGACCCCCGACGTCCTACCGCTGCGCGGAGTGCGGCTGGAGCTCGATGAAGTGGGTCGGCCGGTGCGGTGAGTGCCAGGCCTGGGGCACGGTCGAGGAGCTCGGTGCGCCGCAGATCGCGCGCGTGAGCGCCGGGCCGGTGTCCGCGCCCGCACTGCCCATCCCGCAGGTCCGGGCCGAGGCCGCGGCCGCTCGCCCCAGCGGCGTCGGCGAGCTCGACCGCGTGCTCGGGGGCGGCATCGTCCCGGGCGCCGTTCTCCTGCTGGCGGGCGAGCCCGGCGTCGGCAAGTCGACCCTGCTGCTCGAGGTGTCCGCCAAGGCGGCCCAGCACGGCCAGCGCACGCTCTACGTCACCGGCGAGGAGTCCGCGGCCCAGGTGCGGCTGCGGGCCGAACGCACCGGCGCGCTCGAGGAGAGCCTGTTCCTCGCCGCCGAGGTCGACCTGTCCGCCGTGCTCGGCCACATCGAGACTGTGCAGCCCGACCTGCTCGTGATCGACTCGATCCAGACCATCGCCAGCTCCGACATCGACGGGGTCGCCGGCGGCGTGACCCAGGTGCGCGCGGTCACCGCTGCACTCGTGCGGGTCGCCAAGGAGCGCCACCTGCCGACCCTGCTCGTCGGTCACGTCACCAAGGACGGGTCCATCGCCGGGCCACGCGCGCTCGAGCACATCGTCGACGTGGTGCTCGCGTTCGAGGGTGACCGCAACACCCGGTTGCGGCTGCTGCGCGCGGTCAAGAACCGGTTCGGGCCGGTCGACGAGATCGGCTGCTTCGACCTCTCCGACGGCGGCATCGTCGAGGTGGCCGACCCCACGGGTCTGTTCCTCAGTCGTCATACCCAGCCGATGTCCGGCACCTGCGTCACGGTGACCCTCGAGGGGCGCCGGCCCCTGCTGGCCGAGGTGCAGGCGCTGGTGACACCGAGCCCGATGTCGAGTCCGCGACGTGCGGTGAGCGGTATCGACTCACAGCGGCTCGCCATGCTGCTCGCCGTGCTGCAGCGCCGCGTCGGGTTGGCGGTGCAAGCCTGCGACGTCTACGCCGCGACCGTCGGCGGTGCGTCGCTGCGCGGCCCGTCGAGCGACCTGGCCGCTGCGGTCGCGGTCGCCAGCTCCATCACCAACGTGCCGGTTCCCGAGGGCACCGTGGCCATCGGCGAGGTCGGGCTGGCCGGCGAGCTGCGGCCGGTTCCTGACATCGGTCAGCGGCTGTCCGAGGCGGCGCGGCTCGGCTTCACGCGGGCCGTGATCCCGAGCCACCGGCATGCCCCCTCGGCGGCCCTGCCCAGCATCGAGGGGATGACCCTCGTCGAGTGCACCGACCTGCACCGCGCGCTGACCGTGCTCGGCATCCGGCACGAGGCACCGGGTCGGGGTGAGCCCGGCGTGCCGGCCGACCTGCAGATCGTCTGAGGGGCACCGATCCGACCAATCGCTCCCTCTACACTGAGTCCGCACCATCCGGACAGAACGAGGGGACGTCGACACCGTGGCGACCGGGGACAGGCAGAAACCAGAGGCGCGGCTGCGAGCGACATTGGCCGCCGTCGCCCCTGGAACCGAGCTGCGCGAGGGACTCGAGCGCGTGCTGCGCGGACGCACCGGCGCGCTCGTGGTGCTGGGCATCGACCGCACCGTCGAGTCGCTGTCGACCGGCGGCTTCGACCTCGACATCGAGTTCACCGCGACCGCTCTGCGCGAGCTGGCGAAGATGGACGGCGCCCTCGTCTGCGACCGTGACGCGACCCGGATCATCAAGGCCGGCGTCCACCTGATGCCCGACTCGTCGGTGCAGACCCAGGAGACCGGCACCCGGCACCGCACGGCCGACCGGGTGGCGCGCCAGACCGGGTTCCCGGTCATCTCCGTGTCGCAGTCGATGCACATCATCGCGCTGTACGTCGGTGAGACCCGCTACGTCCTCGAGGACGCCGGCGCGATCCTGTCCAAGGCCAACCAGGCGTTGGCCACGCTCGAGCGCTACAAGCTCCGGCTCGACGAGGTGTCGGGCACCCTGTCGGCGTTGGAGATCGAGGACCTCGTGACGGTCCGCGACGTCGCCTCGGTCGCACAGCGGCTCGAGATGGTGCTGCGGATCGCCAAGGAGATCGAGGACTACGTGCTCGAGCTCGGCACCGACGGCCGGCTGCTCGCGCTGCAGCTCGACGAGCTGGTGGCCGGCGTCGACCACGAGCGCGAGCTCGTCATCCGCGACTACCTGGTGACCGGGCGCCGCAGCCGCAGCGCCGAGGTGGTGTCCGGCGAGGTCGACGCGTTGAGCTCGACCGAGCTGCTCGACATCGCGACGGTGGCGCGGGCTCTCGGCCTCGGCGGTGCCGAGAGTCTCGACAGCGCGGTCAGCCCGCGTGGCTTCCGGTTGCTCGCGAAGGTGCCGCGCCTGCCCGGCGCGGTCGTGGACCGGCTGGTCGACCACTTCGGCACGCTGCAGAAGCTGCTGGCCGCCAGCATCGACGACCTGCAGACCGTCGACGGCGTCGGCGACAGCCGCGCCCGTTCGGTCCGAGAGGGCCTGTCGCGCCTGGCCGAGTCGTCCATCCTCGAGCGCTACGTCTAACCCGCCCGTCTCCCGGCGTGGTGTTTGCCTGGTTAACCATCCGGGCGCACCGTCAACCAGGGAGATCTGCCTGGTTGACCAGGCATCTGCATGGCTAACCAGGCAAACCCGGCGGCTCGGCGCGGGTCAGCTGTGCTTGGGGGCCTTGATGTCGAAGTACGCCCGGTGCGGCTCGCCGCCGATCATCGCGGCCTCGACCCAGTAGCCACCCGTCGTGGGGATGGCGTCGACCGGCTGGCAGTTCTCCGACGACCGTTGGCCGTTCCAGCGGAACTGGTAGGCCGCCGGCAGTTCCTCCCGGGCGACGACCTGCTGCGCGCGCAACGCGTCCGGGCAGTCGTCGCTCGACCAGATCACGTCGTTGCCTGACGTCACGCGCACGGTCATCGTGTCCGGCGTGATCGACAGCGTGCAGGCCGCCAGCTTCTCGCTGCTCAGGAGCAAGGTCGCGGTGTTGGGTTCGCCGGGTGCAGAGTCTCCGACGTCGATCTTCATGTCGACGTCCTGCGGCTTGCAGTCGCCGGTCGGCTGGGCCAGCGGCGCCCGCTTCGGCTTCTGCTGGCGCTCGGGCTTGGTCGGCTGCTGCCGTTCGGGCTTCTGCTGCGGCTGCTGTCGCGGCGACTGGCTGCCTGTCGTCGTCGAGTCGTCCGCCGGGGTCGTCGAGGTCGTATCGGGAGGCGCCGAGGTCTGCTTCGCGTCGCCGGCGGCACTGTCGTCGGCACGACCCGAGCCGCTCACGAGGAACCAGACCAGCCCGGCGACCAGCGCCACGGCCACCACGAGCACCACCCGCCGGGTCCAGTAGACCCGCGGCGGAAGCGGCCCGGTCGGCCGCATCATGGTGCTCACAAGTCCACGCTAACGTGGCGGATCTGGGATCAGCGGGACCACGCGGGGAGTGTCGAGGGAGGACGGTCGGATGATTCGCGACGACCTCGCTCTCGTGCACCGCGAGGTCCTCGACTGGTACGCCGAGCATCACCGCGACCTGCCCTGGCGCGCCCCCGACGCCGGGGCGTGGGCGGTGCTCGTCAGTGAGGTGATGCTCCAGCAGACCCCGGTCGTCCGAGTTCTTCCGGCGTACGACGCCTGGATGCGCCGCTGGCCGACCCCGTCCGCGCTGGCCGCGGACGCACCGGGCGACGCGGTCCGGATGTGGGGGCGGCTCGGCTACCCGCGTCGGGCGCTACGCCTGCACGCGGCAGCCACGGTGATCGAGGCCGAGCACGACGGCGAGCTCCCCACGACGTACGCCGAGCTCAGGTCACTGCCGGGGGTCGGCGACTACACCGCCAACGCGATCCTCGCCTTCGCCAACCGCCGTCGCGCGGTCGTGCTCGACACCAACGTCCGGCGGGTGCACGCGCGGCTGTTCGGCGGTGTGGAGTTCCCCGCCGCAGCCGTGACCGCGGCCGAGCGACGCCTCGGCGAGGAGGTGCTGCCTGGGGACGACGAGACCGCGGCGACCTGGAGCGTCGCGGTGATGGAGCTCGGCGCCCTGGTCTGCCAGGCCCGCTCGCCGCGCTGCACGGCCTGCCCGGTCGCCGACCGGTGCCAGTGGCTGGGCGAGGGCTTCCCGGCGTACGACGGTCCGCCCCGCAAGGGGCAGACGTACGCCGGCACCGACCGCCAGGTGCGAGGGCGCATCCTGGCCGTGCTGCGCGACAGCGACGACGCCGTCGACCCGGCGGCGGTCACGACGGTCTGGGACGACGCCGTGCAACGCGACCGGGCCCTCGCGTCCCTGCTGGACGACGGGCTGGTCGTCCTGCGTCCCGACGGCCTGCTCGCCCTCCCCTAGCCCGCACGTGACGGGCTCACCTCGACCAAGGCAGCTGCACCCCGCCCAAACGGGATTTGCCTCGGTACCAAGCCAGTTGGCTCGGTACCGAGGCAAACACCACGGTCAGAGGAGGCGCGGATCTCAGGGGCTCGGCGGGAGAGCCTCTTCGATCGGAGGCGCGTCGGGCAGCTCGCTCTTCGGCGTACCGGCGAAGGTGAACTGCTGCTCGGTGCCCTCGCCCTCGACGTCGACCAGGACGATCTGGCCCGGACCGACCTCGCCGTACAGCATCTTCTCGGCCAGCACGTCCTCGAGGTCGCGCTGCACGGTCCGCCGCAGCGGCCGGGCGCCGAGCACCGGGTCGAAGCCACGTGTCGCGAGCAGCTCCTTCGCGGCCTGGGTCAGCTCCAGCGCCATGTCGCGGTCCTTCATCCGGAGCTCCACCGCGTCGATCATGTAGTCGACCATGCTGATGATCTCGTCCTGCGTCAGCGGCGGGAACACGATGATCTCGTCGACACGGTTGAGGAACTCCGGCCGGAAGTGCTGCTTGAGCTCGTCGGTGACCTTCGCCTTCATCCGGTCGTACGACCCTTGCTGGTCGCTGGACTGGCTGGAACCCGAGGCCCATGCCCTTGGCGATGTCGCGGGTACCGAGGTTGGTCGTCATGATGATGACGGTGTTCTTGAAGTCGATCACCCGTCCCTGCGAGTCGGTCAGGCGACCTTCCTCGAGGATCTGCAGCAGCGAGTTGAAGATGTCCGGGTGCGCCTTCTCGACCTCGTCGAACAGCACGACGGAGAACGGCTTGCGACGCACCTTCTCGGTGAGCTGGCCACCCTCTTCGTAGCCGACGTAGCCGGGAGGCGAACCGAACAGCCGCGAGACCGTGTGCTTCTCGGAGAACTCGCTCATGTCGAGCTGGATCAGCGCGTCCTCGTCGCCGAACAGGAACTCCGCCAGCGTCTTGGACAGCCAGGTCTTTCCGACGCCGGACGGGCCGGCGAAGATGAACGACCCACCGGGGCGCTTCGGGTCCTTGAGACCGGCACGCGTACGCCGGATGGCCCGGGACAGCGCCTTGATCGCCTCGTCCTGACCGATGACGCGCTTGTGCAGCTCGTCCTCCATCTTGAGCAGACGGGTGGACTCGGCCTCGCTGAGCTTGACGATCGGGATGCCGGTCGCCGTGGCGAGCACCTCCGCGATCAGCTCCTCGTCGACCTCGGCCACGACGTCCATGTCGCCGGCCTTCCACTGCTTCTCGCGCTCGGTCTTCGCGATGATGAGCTTCTTCTCCTCGTCACGCAGCGACGCCGCGAGCTCGAAGTCCTGCGCGTCGATCGCGCCTTCCTTCTTGCGACGGACCTCGGCGATCTTCTCGTCGAACTCACGCAGGTCCGGCGGCGCCGTCATCCGACGGATCCGCAGCCGGGAGCCGGCCTCGTCGATCAGGTCGATCGCCTTGTCAGGCAGGAACCGGTCGCTGATGTAGCGGTCGGCCAGCGTCGCCGCCGAGACCAGTGCCTCGTCGGTGATCGTGACGCGGTGGTGGGCCTCGTAGCGGTCGCGCAGGCCCTTGAGCATCTCGATCGTGTGGGCGATGGTCGGCTCGGCGACCTGGATCGGCTGGAAGCGGCGCTCGAGCGCGGCGTCCTTCTCCAGGTGCTTGCGGTACTCGTCGAGCGTGGTCGCACCGATGGTCTGCAGCTCACCGCGGGCCAGCATCGGCTTGAGGATGCTCGCCGCGTCGATCGCGCCCTCGGCTGCGCCGGCACCGACGAGCGTGTGGATCTCGTCGATGAACAAGCACGATGTCGCCGCGGGTGCGGATCTCCTTGAGCACCTTCTTCAGGCGCTCCTCGAAGTCACCGCGGTAGCGCGACCCGGCGACCAGTGCGCCGAGGTCGAGGGTGTAGATCTGCTTGTCCTTGAGCGTCTCGGGCACATCGCCCTTGACGATGTTCTGGGCCAGGCCGGCGACGATGGTCGTCTTGCCGACGCCGGGCTCCCCGATCAGCACCGGGTTGTTCTTCGTACGCCGCGAGAGGATCTGCATGACCCGCTCGATCTCCTTGTCGCGGCCGATGACCGGATCGAGCTTGCCCTCTCTGGCTGCCTGAGTGAGGTTCTGGCCGAACTGGTCGAGCACCAGCGACGACGACGGAGCACCTTCGGTCGGGGCACCGGCCGTCGCGGTCTCCTTGCCCTGGTAGCCGGACAGCAGCTGGATGACCTGCTGGCGGACCCGGTTGAGGTCGGCGCCGAGCTTGACCAGCACCTGGGCGGCCACGCCCTCGCCCTCGCGGATCAGCCCGAGCAGGATGTGCTCGGTGCCGATGTAGTTGTGGCCGAGCTGCAGCGCCTCGCGCAGGCTCAGCTCGAGGACCTTCTTGGCGCGCGGGGTGAACGGGATGTGCCCGCTGGGCGCCTGCTGACCCTGGCCGATGATCTCCTCGACCTGAGCACGGACCGCCTCGAGCGAGATGTTCAGGCTCTCCAGCGCCTTGGCAGCGACGCCTTCACCTTCGTGGATGAGCCCGAGAAGGATGTGTTCGGTCCCGATGTAGTTGTGGCTGAGCATCCTGGCTTCTTCCTGAGCCAGGACGACGACGCGCCGCGCGCGGTCGGTAAACCGTTCGAACATGTGCCAGATCGCTCCTCGGTAGTGCGTTGCCGTCCATGCTAGTCCGAGACCCAACGGGCGTACGCGGTAACGCTGCCTCGCATCCGTTCCGTGGACATTCGGAGGATGGCTGCTCGGGATTCGTCCCCATCACCAGGTCGGATGGGTGTGACGGACACCCGGTTCAACCCGCTGCGCAGCGGAGTTGTTCCCCCGGCATTACGCCGCAGGCGAACACATGCCCCACAAGGTGGCTTGTCGAGCGGTCCGGCGGTCGGCGACCGCCATCAGTGGGCCGCGTCGTAGGCGGCCTTGACGTCGGCCGGCACCCGACCGCGGTCGGAGACCTCGTAGCCGTTGCCGCGGGCCCACTCGCGCACCGCAGCCGCGTTGCCGCCGGAGGAGCGACCGCGACCGCCCGAGCGACGTGCGCGTGAGGAGGTACGCCGGGCGACGCCCACGTACTTGGCCAAGGCGTCGCGCAGCTTCGCGGCATTCTTGGCAGAGAGATCGATTTCGTAATTCGCCCCGTCGAGTCCGAACATCACCGTCTCGTCGGCAGCGCTGCCATCGAGATCGTCTTCGAGAACAACATGAACGCGCTGAGCCACGAAATGCTCCTAGTTTTCCTGAGGGGTGGAAAAACGAACGCACTCACATTAACAGGCGTGCATCGCGCGTCGCGAGCAGAATGCGGCAGGAATTCCGGGGCTATTCCGGCCGCAGCAACGGGAAAAGAATCGATTCGCGAATTCCGACGCCCCACAGGAGCATCATCAGCCGGTCGATTCCCATCCCCATTCCGCCGGCGGGCGGCATCCCGAACTCCAGCGCACGCAGGAAGTTCTCGTCGAGATCCATCGCGTCCTCGCTGCCCTGAGCGGCCAGCTGCGACTGCTCGACCAGCTTTTCGCGCTGGACGACCGGGTCGTTCATCTCCGAAAACGCGGTGACGAGCTCGACGCCGTTGACGACGAGGTCGTAAGCCTCGACTCAGGCCGCCGATTTCGCGGTGCCGTTTCGCCAACGGTTTGGCCGCTTCGGGGTAATCCCGGACAAATGTGGGTTGAATCAACGTCTCTTCGACGAGCTGCTCGTACAGCTCGACCAGGATGTCGGCCGCTCCCCAATGCGGTTGCAGCGCGACGTCGTGCTTGTCGGCGTATTCGCGCAGCTTCTCGGCCGAGGTGTCGGCCGTGATCTGCTCGCCCACGCCCTCGGAGACGAGGTCGAGGATCGAGGCGTGCCGCCACTCCCCCTCGAGGTCGATCTCGGAGCCGTCGCGACCCTGCACGACGGTGCGGCCGACCGCGCGGGCGGCGTTCACGACCAGCTCCTGGTTGAGGGCGGCGATCGTGTCGTAGTCGCCGTACGCCTGATAGGCCTCCAGCATCGAGAACTCCGCCGCGTGCGTCGAGTCGATGCCCTCGTTGCGGAAGGTGCGCCCGATCTCGTAGACCCGGTCGACGCCGCCGACCATCGCCTTCTTCAGGTCGAGCTCCAGCGCGATCCGCAGCACCATGTCCTGGTCGAACGCGTTCAGATGGGTGCGGAACGGACGCGCGCTCGCGCCGCCGTTCGTCAGCTGGAGGGTCGGTGTCTCGACCTCGACATAGCCCTGGGAGTCCAGGGTGTCGCGCAGGGAGCGCAGCACCGCCGCCTTGCCGCGGACGATCTCACGCGCCTCGGGCCGGATGATCATGTCGACGTAGCGCAGCCGGACCCGGCCCTCGTCGGAGAGCGGCCGGTGGTCGTTCGGCAGCGGACGCAGCGCCTTCGCGGCCATCTGCCAGGTGACGCCCTGGACGGACAGCTCGCCGCGCTTGCTGGTGACGACCTCGCCCTGCACCGCGATCAGGTCGCCGAGGTCGACCAGCGCCTTGAAGTCCGCGAGGGACTGCTCGCCCACGTCGGCGAGCGAGAACATCGCCTGCAGCTCGGTGCCGTCACCGGCCCGGAGCCGCGCGAAGCACAGCTTGCCCGTGTTGCGGAGGAAGATCACGCGGCCGCTCACCGCGACATGGTCACCGGTCTGGTGGTCGGGGCCGAGCTCCTCGGCGTCGTACTGCGCGACGACGTCGCGGAGCTCGTGGCTGCGCGGCACCGCGACGGGGTACGGGTCGACGCCCTGGGCCAGCAGCCGCTCGCGCTTCTCGCGGCGCACCCGCATCTGCTCGGGGAGGTCGTCTCCCTGGGCTTGCGTCGGCCTCGTCGAACCTTCAGGACCCTTGGTTTCGACAGGCTCAACCAGCGGGTCGTCCGTCATGGCGCACAGGCTACGGCATTCGTACCGGTCCACGACGGCCGTGTTCGTGGGGTGACCAGGCACTCCGCGCGACGGGGCAAACCGGTCTATCCGTTGCCCGAAGGGGCGGGAACCGGGTTGCGCTCGAAGATCAGGCGCAGACCGTGCAGGGTCAGGTGCGGCTCCAGGTCGGTGATCGACGTGCAGGCGTCGATCACCGCGTTGTCGAGGTCACCGGTGGCGACGACCCGGGCGTCGTCGACCCCGAGCTCGTCGACGATCCGCGCGACGAGACCGTCGACCAGGCCGGCGAAGCCGTGCACGGCGCCGGACTGGAGCGCCTCGATGGTGTTCTTGGCGATCACGGTGCGGGGTCGCTCGATCTCGACCTGGCGCAGCTGCGCTCCCCGCGACCTGAGGGCGTCCACCGCGATGTCGACGCCGGGCGCGATCGCACCCCCGACGTACTGGCCGGCGGGGTTGAGCACCTCGAACGCGATCGCCGTACCGAGATCGACGACGACGAGTGGTCCGCCCCAGCGGTCGGCCGCGGCGACGGCGTTGGCGACACGGTCGGTGCCGACCTCGCGGGGGTTGTCCATCTGGACCGGCAGGCCGGTCTTGACGCCGGGTCCGACCACCACGGTGTGGGCGTCCGGGAAGTAGGCGCGCGTCATGACCCGCAGCTCGTGGAGCACGACCGGGACGGTCGACGAGATGCACAGCCCGGCCACGTCGGGCAGGGCGTCGTCGTGCCCGGTGAGTCCGCGGACCAGCAGTCCCCACTCGTCCGAGGTTCGCCGTGGGTCGGTCGAGACGCCCCAGTGCTGCACGAGGTCGGCCCCGTCGAAGAGCCCGAACCGCGTGCGTTGGTTGCGCACGCTCACGCACAGCACGGTCACGGCGACTGCTCCTCCGCGTGCGCCGGCGTCATCCGGAGGTCGAGCGCGATGTCGAGGGCGATGACCGAGTGGGTGAGCGCGCCGACCGCGAGGAAGTCGACCCCGGTCTCGGCGACCTCTCGGGCGCGGTCCAGGGTGAGGCCGCCGCTGGCCTCGAGCCGGGCACGACCAGCGGTGGTCGCCACCGCCAGCCGCATCTCCTCGGAGCTCATGTTGTCGAGCAGGATCGAGTCGGCTCCTGCGTCGAGCGCCTCGGCCAGCTGGGCGAGCGTGTCCACCTCGACCTGGACGGGCAGGTCCGGGAACTCCTTGCGGACACGGTGGAAGGCCTCGGTGACGCTGCCGGACGCGACCACGTGGTTGTCCTTGATCAGCGCCTCGTCGGACAAGGACATCCGGTGGTTGATCCCGCCGCCGCAGCGCACGGCGTACTTCTCCAGCGACCGCATCAGCGGCGTCGTCTTGCGGGTGTCCCGGACCCGGGCACCGGTGCCGGCGACGGCCTCGACCCAGGCCCGCGTCGCGGTCGCGATGCCGGAGAGATGGCACAGCAGGTTGAGCGCGGTCCGTTCGCCGGTGAGGAGCGCCTGCGCCGGGCCACCGACCGTCATCAGCACGTCGCCCGCCCGTACGACGGCGCCGTCGATGTAGTGCCGCTCGACGCGGAGGTCCGGACCTGCCGTGGCGCGCAGCACCGCTTCCGCGACGTCGAGGCCGGCGACCACACCGCCGGCTCGCGCGACGAAGTCTCCGACCGCCGTCGTGCCGGGTGCGATCGTGGCGACGCTGGTCACGTCGACGCCGCCGGCGAGGTCCTCCTCGAGCGCGGCACGCGCCAGGTCGTTGAGGTAGCCGACGTCGAGCACCGAGGCGTCGTCGGTCGCCGCAACGAGGTCGAGGCCGTACCGGTCGCCCTCCGGTCGCGCGACGATGTCGACGTGCAGCAGCCACGCGTCGTCACTCTGGGGAAAGTCCTCGCGCCAGTGGCTGCCCCGGGTCTCTTCGCGCACCGACGCGGCGGCGACGATCGCGGTGGCGACCGTCGCCAGGTTGGTGGCCTCCCAGGCATCCGGTCCCGGGGCATCGGACCTCGTGGCAGCCATCTCGGCCAGCGCGCGGCTCGCTGAGCCGAGCCCGTCGGCCGAGCGGAGCACCCCGGCATAGTCCGTCATCTCGGTCCGCAGGTGCGGTACGACGTGAGGGGTCACGGCCCCTGCGACCCGTAGGTCCGGGACGGGAGTGCGATGAGCCGGGAGGTGCCGAGCCATGTCGGCGGCGATCCGACGCCCGAAGACCAGCCCCTCCAGCAAGGAGTTGGAGGCGAGCCGGTTCGCGCCGTGCACGCCGGAGCAGGCGACCTCGCCGCAGGCGTAGAGCCCGGGCACCGTCGTCCGGCCGTTCAGGTCGGTCGCCACGCCACCGGACGCGTAGTGGCAGGCCGGAGCGACCGGGATCAGCTGGGTCACCGGGTCGATGCCGTGCTCGCGGCAGGCGGCCAGCACGGTCGGGAACCGCCTGGTCCAGCGCTCCTCCCCGAGGTGGCGGCCGTCGAGCCACATGTGTGGGCGGCCCTTTTCACGCATCCGCCGCATGATCGCCTTCGCCACCACGTCACGAGGGGCGAGGTCGGCCAGCTCGTGCTGGCCCTCCATGAAGCGCACGCCTTCGTCGTCGACGAGGAAGGCGCCCTCGCCGCGCACCGCCTCCGAGACCAGCGGCTGCTGCCCCCGGGCGTCGGGCCCGAGCCACAGCACCGTCGGGTGGAACTGCACGAACTCGAGGTCGCGCAACCGCGCACCCGCGCGCAGGGCCAGGGCGACACCGTCGCCGGTCGAGACCGACGGGTTGGTGGTCGACGAGAAGACCTGGCCCAGGCCTCCGCTCGCCAGCACGACGGCGCGGCACCAGACCACGCCGACGCCGTCCTGCACGCCCTCGCCGAGCAC
This sequence comes from uncultured Actinomycetota bacterium, assembly GCA_963737725.1. GTDB lineage: Bacteria > Actinomycetota > Actinomycetes > Propionibacteriales > Nocardioidaceae > JANLYC01. Next base: position 677,104 of record CAVTTO010000007.1, on the reverse strand, counting down.
GTGGACGGTCACGCCGGCGACACCGTGGTCTCCGGGGACCAGGTCGAGCGCGAGCGCGTGCTCGATCACGTCGATCTCCGGAGCCTGGTGGACGGCGGCGGCAAGCGCGCGCTGGATCTCGGCGCCGGTCGCGTCACCGCCTGCGTGCACGATCCGGTCGCGATGATGCCCGCCCTCGCGGGTGAGCTGGAGCTCGCCGAGCGGTGTCGTGTCGAAGGACGCTCCGAGGGCGATCAGCTCGCGCAGTGCAGCGGGACCCTCGGTGACGAGCGTGCGGACAGCGTCCTCGTCGCACAACCCGGCGCCGGCGGTCAGCGTGTCGTCGAGGTGGTCCTGAGGGCTGTCTCCCGGACCGATCGCGGCGGCCACGCCGCCCATCGCCCAGCGCGTCGAGCCGGCCGACAGCACGTCCTTGGTCACGACCAGCACCCGGCCGAGCTCGCGGGCCCGCAGCGCTGTCGTGAGGCCGGCGATGCCCGACCCGATCACGACGACGTCGACCCGTTCCTGCCAGCCGGGCTCGCCCGCAGCGAGCTTCTGCGGAAGGGTCAGCTGGGCCGGAGGGTCGGTCGGCGGCTCGGGACCTCCCGAGCCGTACGCGTCAGTCACCCCGCCATTGTCGCGGGTCGTGCAGCGATCAGCGCGCCGGGCCGTCCTTGATGCGGTTGCGGAAGTCCTCGAGCCAGTCGTCGTCGGCGGGCCACGCGGACTCGACCAGCCAGGTCACGCCGACGTCGGCGTACGCCGTCGCGGGGTGGTCGGGAGAGAACGAAGCCACCACGTCCCAGCCAGGCGGGTTGAGGCTCGGATCGTCACCGAGGTACGCCGCCAGGACGTCGGGGGTCAGCAGATCGCCCTGGCCGATCGGGGCGACGCCCTCCCACCGCCGGGCCCGCGCGAGCGGACGCGCGTTGGGGACGACCCCGGCGACCCAGATCGGCGGCCGCGGCTGCTGGACCGGCCCTGGCCTGAGGTGGGCCTTGACCTGATAGTGCTCACCGTGGTGGTCGACGGGGTCTCCTCGCAGCAGCCGGTCGAGCACGTCGAGGCCTTCGTCGAGCATCGCGCCGCGCACCTTCGGGTCCGACTCGTCGCCGAAGTCGGCGAAGTCCTCCGCAGGCGGCTCGCCCAGCCCGACCGCAAACGTCACCCGACCGTTGCTGAGGTGGTCGAGGGTGATCAGGTGCTTGGCCACGACCTGGAGCCGACGCCGGGTCAACGGCGTGACGAGCGTGCCGATCCGGACCCGCTCGGTGGCCTGGGCGATCGCGCCGAGCAGCACCCACGGGTCGTGCACCGGCGGACGAATCCGCGGTGACCACTGGAGGTGGTCCCAGAGGAACACGCCGTCCCAGCCGGCCTGCTCGGCGTCGACCGCGAGCTCGACGGCGGTGCCGGCGTCGGTCATGAACGGCGGGATGCTGACCAGGAAGCGCGGTGCGTTCATCTGCTGAACCTAGCCAGGTCCGCCGACACCCGCGGCGCCATACCTGGCGACTCGGGGCGCAAAACCTGGCGAGTCGGGGTCAGGGGAGGTCGACGGGGGCGTTGTCGATGAGCCGGGTCGTCCCGACGCGCGCGGCGACGAGCAGCCGCGCGGGACCGTGCTCCGGCCCCGGCACGAGCATCGGGTCGGTCGAGCGCCAGGTAGTCGACCTCGACACCCGTCGTCGCGTCGAGCACCTGCTGCGCGGCCGACCGCACAGCATCGGCGCCCGCGGGTCCGGCATCCTGCCCGGCGCGCAGCGCCTGCGACAGCGAGACGGCCGTACGCCGTTCGACGTCCGACAGGTAGCGGTTGCGCGAGCTCAACGCCAGGCCGTCGTCCTCCCGGACCGTCTCCGCGCCGACCACCTCGACCGGCATACACAGGTCCGAGGCCATCCGACGGATCAGCACGAGCTGCTGGTAGTCCTTCTCACCGAAGACGGCGACGTCCGGCGCGACCAGCCCGAAGAGCTTGGCCACCACCGTGAGCACCCCGCGGAAGTGGCCCGGTCGTGACGCACCCTCGAGGACCGTCGCGAGCGGGCCGGGTTCGACCGTGACCGCAGGCTCGCCACCCGGGTACACCTCGTCGACGGATGGTGCGAAGACCACGTCGACACCGTGGCCCCCGCAGAGCTCGACGTCCGCGTCGAACGTGCGCGGGTAGCGCTCCAGGTCCTCACCCGGAGCGAACTGCAACGGGTTGACGAAGATCGACGCCACCAGCCGGTCGGCGCGCGGACGGGCGTCATCGAGCAACGCTGCGTGCCCGCGGTGCAGGGCGCCCATCGTCGGGACGAAGGCGACGGTCCCCGACCCGGCCACCAGGTCGTGCAGCTCCGCTCGGGTGCGAGCGATCAGGGGTGCGGTCATGGCGCAGGCATCTCGGCGACGAGCAACGGCGACGTCAGCCGAGCACACCGGCCAGGGCGTCGTCGAGCACCTCGACCAAGCGCGGCCGCGCGACGCGGCTCCAGCCGCCCGTCGGCGACTGCGCGGGTGGCGGTGGCACGGGCCATCGCGACGTAGGTCTCGAGCGTGGCGCGCGGCTGGCCGGCGGCGGCCAGGCTCTGCAGGTGCAGGCGGACCGTCTCGACGTCTCCGCGCACGATCGGGCCGGTGAGCGCGGCGTCGCCGTAGTCGAGGGCGTTGTCGAGCGCTGCCGTGAGCAAGGGCCGCAGCGTCCCGGCCGGGTCGGACGAGCCGGCGGCGCGCAGCACGTCCATCGCCTGCGACACCAGGGTGACCAGGTGGTTGGCGCCGTGTGCGAGCGCCGCGTGGTAGAGCGCGCGGTTGGCCTCGTCGATCTGCACGACACTGCCACCGAGCTCGCGGACCAGCTCGTCGGCGACGGGCTGCTCGGCAGGGCCACTCGTCACGCCGAAGACGCAGCCAGGCAACCGGTCGAGGTCGACGTCGGTGCCGGTGAACGTCATGGCCGGGTGCATCGCGATGCCGTGCGCGCCGATCTCGAGCGCAGGGCGCAGCACCTCCATGCCGTGCCGGCCGCTCGTGTGGACGACGTACTGACCGGAGTGGATCGCACCGGACGCGACGAGCATCTTCACGACGTTGTCGAGGGCGTCGTCGGGCACGGTGAGCAGGAGCAGGTCGGCGGCCTTGGCCACGGCGGTCGGCTTGTCGATCCGCGCACCCGGCAGCAGTGTCTCGATCCGGGTGCGAGAGGCGTCGGACTCGCCGGCGACGGCGGCGATGCGGTGGCCGGCCTGGTGCAACGCGGCGGTGAGAACGGCGCCGACGCGGCCTGCGCCGATGACGCCGATGGACAAGCTGCGCGCGTGCGCGCGGATGTCGGCTGACTGAGCAGTCATGATCGCCTTTCGGTTCCAGTCCCTGGCGGGTACCGGACGTTCGTGCGAGACGCGCCCCTGATGGGCACACATCTACGATAACCGTGCGAGACAACCGGTCGATACGCCGGCACCGGCGTGGGCTACCTCACATCCGCCGTTTCTACGAGGTCAGCGGCTCGGACGAGCAGAGGAAGACGTGGGTGTACGGGATCCGGAGCAGGTCGTGGTGGACGGCCACGTCGACCTTCCCGAACGCCGTCCGCGCGAGCCGCTCGTAGCCCTCCGGCGCGAGGATGCTCTGCCCACGGTCGCGGCTGACCACGAACCGCGACGCCTTCGACATGTCCGGCGTGTAGGCCGCGTCGAGCGTCACGAAGCGCCCGCCCGGCTTCAGCGTCTTCGCGGCCACGTCGAAGAGGTGCAGGATCTCGTCCTCGTCGATGTGGTGCAGCAGGCTCTTGGCGATGATCACGTCGAAGGTCCCGAGCTCGTCGGCGTCGAGGTCGTCCACCCGCCCGACGAAGAAGCGGCCCCGGTCGCCGTACCGGCGTTGCGCGGCCTCGATGTAGGCCTCGCTGAGATCGGTGCCCGTGTAGTCGACTCCGGGCAGGTACTCCACCAGCACGCCGGGCCCGCATCCGACGTCGAGCACGCGCAGACCGGGCTCGGGCTTGACGTAGGTGTCGATCAGCTCGGTGCGGACGCGCTGCGACCCGACCACGAGCTGGAAGGCGGCGTACACCTTCGGGTTGGACAGGATCGCGCGGATCCCGGACGTCGTCTGTGCCATCGACCTCTCGCTGTCCCCTGGCTGCTTCCGCCGGTCGTACGCCGGGCGGAACCGACACCGTAACGGATCAGCGCGGCACCACCACGAGACCGGTGCCGGGCCGCCACGACAGGGCCGCACCCGCATGCGCCGGCAGACGGTCCGGGTCGAGCGCGTCCGCCCGGCTGCGCAACGGCCCGGCACGGTGCACCAAGGCGACGTCGACCTCCAGCGAGACGACCAGCTCCTGGCGATCCGCGGCCGGCCTGGCCAGCCAGTCCGCCAGGTCGATCCGAGCCACGAACCCGCTGTCGTCGTACACCTGCTCATCACGGTTGATCCACCGCGTGGCCTCCGGCGCGGAGAAGCGGGTGACGATGGCCGGGCCGACCTCGCTCCCCTCGCCCGGGGACAGCCCGACCCGGACCTCCGTGTCCACCCCAGCCGTCGGAGCCCCACGCACGAGCGCCCACCCGGTGAGGACGAGCACGTCCTCGTCCCAGCGCGCGGCGACGAGCCGCGCGTCGAAGACGAGCTCGTGCGGTCCGAGGTGGCGCAACGCGTCGGGCAGGTCATAAGCCGGGTCGGAGGAGAAAGGCAGGTCAGGCGCCACGACGCGGTCGCCCTCGACCTTCAGGCGCAGCGGACCTCGTGCGCCGTGATCCAGGCCAGCAGCTGCTCTGCGTCTGCCCGGCGGTCCTGCACCACGAGCCAGCCGACCAGTCGTTGCGGCAGCCGGAGCCGCGACTCCTCGATCGGCGGTCCGTCGGCCAGCAGCTCGCGCAGGCCGGTCACCAGCCGCCTCCACCACGCGTCGTCCACGAACGGGATCTGCTCGAAGTAGACCGGCAGGTCACCCGACCGCGCCGAGCCGTCCCCAGAAGTCCTGCACGACCGCGTCGCCGTGATCCCGGACGACCGCCGCGGTGAGCTCCTTGGTCGCGAAGCGGTCCTCGAGATCGGCCAGCTGCGCCCGTCCCTGCGTGATCGACGTGCCCTCGGCGCGGATCCGCCAGGTGTAGACGGGGCGCTTGATGATGTCGAAGCGGTCGGCGAGCAGGTAGGCCCGCATCATCGCCGGCTGGTCCTCGTAGCGGACGCCTTCGGGGAACCTGATTCCGGCGCGGTCGTAGAAGCTGCGCCGGAAGACCTTGTTCCAGGCGAAGACGTTGCGGGTGATCGCCGGGACGTCGGACGCCCGTACGCCGAGCCGGCGCTGCGCCATGGCCTCGCGCAGGAACTCCGGCTCCACCAGCCTGCCGCCGACCAGCTGCTGGATCGAGCCGACCGCGAAGTCCGAGCCGCTCTCGTCCAGGGCTGCGACGAGGACGGCGTACGCGTCCTCGGGGACGCAGGTCGTCGGAGTCGACGAAGGCGAGGAGCTCTCCGCGTGGCCTCGGCCACGCCTCGGTTGCGGGCAGCACCGAGTCCGTGGTTCTCCGTGCGGACCAGCTTCCACGTGCGGTGCCGGGCGACGTACGCCTCAGCGATCTTCGCCGAGCCGTCGGTCGACCCGTCGTCGACGATGACCACCTCCAGCGTGCCGACCGTCTGCGCGGCCAGGCTGTCCAGGCAGGCCGCCAGGTAGTCCTCCACGTCGTAGACGGGGACCACCACACTGAGCCGGGGACCGCGGGCGAGCCGCGCCCCGGAGCCACCCGGTCACGAGCCCGGACGGCCCACGAGCCGCCGCCCCGCCCGGCGCCCGCCAGCCGCAGCCGCGCGGACGCCACCCTGCTCAGGGTCTCTGGCTCGCTCGACGCCGGCCAGCACGCGACCGACGCCGCTGACGACCCGACCGACGCTCCACGCTCATCGGACCGCAGCTTTCAGCTCGAGAAGGAGGCAGGGCATCGCAGCGCGCGGACGCGTCCGGCGTGACGAGGCAAGGCGCACGAGTAGGCTCCAGGCCCATGCCGTTGCCGACGTTCGTGATCGCTGGAGCCCAGAAGTGCGGGACCTCGAGCCTCAGCCGCGACGCTGCGTCAGCATCCCAGTTCTTCATGGCGACGCCGAAGGAGCTGCACTTCTTCGACCGCCACTTCGACCGCGGCGTCTGGACTGGTATCGCCGAGCAGTTCACGCCCGCGGAGGCACCATCAGGTCGGCGAGGCGACGCCGTCCTACCTGTACGACGCCGAGGCCCGGGCTCGGCTGGCGGAGACGCTTCCGGCACGCAAAGCTCGTCGTCACCCTGCGCGACCCGGTCAAGCGTGCGTACTCCCACTACTGGCACACCCACCGCCGCGGCCAGGAGGACCAGACCTTCGAGAGGGCGCTCGAGCTCGAGCCCCGAGCGGCTCGCCAGACAGCTCGCGCGGTCGCGCGCTCGTGCTTCTCCTACACTCGACCGCGGCCACTACATCGACCAACTGATGATCTCGAGGCGCGCCACGACCGCGCGCTGATCCACGTGATGCTGCTCGAAGACCTGATCGCCGATCGCGTGCCGACGCTCCAGGCAGTTGCTGGAGTTCCTGGGCGCCGATGTCGGACGTCCGCTCGCCAGCATCGAGGAGTGTCCACACCAACCGGTATCGGGTGCCGCAACGCGAAGTGTCCGGCCGCAAGGAGGTCGGCCGAGCTACCCACCGATGGACGCCGGAGACCCAGGAGCGGCTGCTCGGAACACTTCGCCGACTCCACGCAGCGGCTCGCGGACTGGCTCGGCCGCGATCTCTCGGTCTGGTCCAGCGGCTGAGCACCACCCCCTACCCTGAGCAGGTGGACGTGGACGAGGGTCTGGAGTTCGGCGACGAGCCGGGACAGCTGCCCGACAAGCGGTCGTACGTGCTCCCGCGGCATCGCGTGGTCTTCGTCTCCGTCGCGAAGAACGCCTGCACCGCCCTCAAGTGGATGCTCGCCCGGCTGTCGGGCCAGGACGAGGAGCGCTTCCTCGCCCACCCCGTGATGAAGGTCGACCCCGCTTTCACCATCCACCGGCGGGGCGTGTGGCAGGGCGTGCCGACGCTCGGATCGCTCACGCCGGACGAGCTGGCCGAGATCCACCCGGACAACGGCTGGTTCGTCTTCGGCGTCACCCGCGACCCGCGCACCCGGCTGTTCTCCGCCTGGCAGTCGAAGTTCCTGCTCCGCCTCCCGACCTACGTCAAGGCCTCCGACGAGCCGTTCTTCCCGCGGGTGCCGTCCTCGACGGACGACGTCGTGGAGGACTTCGCGTCCTTCGTGCGCTTCGTGCACGACAACCCGACGCACCCGCTCATCCATCCGAACGTCCACTTCCGGTCGCAGTCCGACCTGCTCCAGACCGCACACCTGCCCGTACTCACGGGTGTATGACGTGCGCGAGCTCGCCGAGCTACCCGGCGACCTGACCGCACACCTGCGCCGCCACGGGATCGACGACGACCCCGTGCTCGGCACCGAGCACGGCACCCCCCTGCGTGCTCACCAGGTGCTGTTCGCCGACGGAGTCCGCGAGCTGATCGAGGAGCACTACGCCCGCGACTTCGCCGAGTTCGGTGACCGGTGGGACTTCGCGAACATCTCGGCCGAGCCGACCGCGCTGGACGCCCGAGGTGTTCCAGGCGATCCGCACGACCCTGGCGGCGTACGAGCAGATCAAGCGGTTGAGCGAGGGCCAGCAGCACCTGCGCTCCGAGCTCGCAGCCGCGACCGGCGAACGCGACGACGAGCTCGCCCGGCTCCGCGCCCAGGTGAAGCGGCTGCGTCGTCGGCTCGACGAGGCGTCTCCCACTCCTGCGGGCGAACGCAGCTGACGTCCCGTGGACGCCAGGTGGACGTCGGGAGGCTGCCATGTGGATGACCTGGCGTGACGCCTGGTCGGCCGCCTTGTACGGCCCCGACGGCTTCTACCGCTCCCAGCTGCCGGCCGACCACTTCCGGACGTCGGTCCACGCGTCCCCCCTGTTCTCCCGGGCCATCCTCCAGCTCGTCCGCCGGACCGGCGCGACGGCCGTCACCGACTTCGGTGCAGGCTCGGGCGAGCTGCTGGCCCAGCTGGCCGCGTCCGCTCCCGACCTGGCCCTGACGGCCGTCGAGGTCCGGGCCCGACCCGAAGGCCTGCCCGAAGAGGTCGCGTGGGTGCCCGAGCTCCCGGACCGGGTCGAGGGTCTGCTCATCGCGAACGAGCTGCTCGACAACGTCCCCTGCCAGGTCGTCGAGCGCACCGAGGACGCCTGGCGCGTCGTCGAGGTGCAGACCGACACCGGCGAGGAGCGCCTCGGCAGTGAGGCGGACGACGACGAGGTCGCCTGGCTGACCCGGTGGTGGCCGAGCAGCGCGGCCGGTGCGGCTGACGGCGCCGGCCAGGTCGGGCAGCGCGCCGAGGTCGGGCTGGCGCGCGACCTGCTCTGGGTCGACGCCTGCTCGCGGGTGTCGACCGGCACGAGCCTGGCCATCGACTACGGCCACCACGCCGACTACCGACCGATCCTCAGCACGGTGCGGTCCTACCGCGGCGGGCGCGAGACGTCGTTGAGCCTGGACGGCCACCACGACATCACGGCGCACGTGGCGATCGACTCGGTGGCGGCCGCCGTGGGCGCGGAGACGGCGCGACAGCGCGACATGCTCTACGAGCTGGGGCTCACCACGATGCGGCCGGACGTGTCCACGGCCTCGACCGACCCGGTCGGCTACGTGCACGCCCTGTCGCTGGCCTCCGAGGCCGGCGAGCTGGTGGCCTCCCCGGGTCTCGGAGACCTGCTGTGGGTCATGCGCAGGCACCCGTGAGCGCCTGACCTGGATGGGTAGGGTCGGGCAGATGAGCAGCAACCTCGACAAGATGTCCGGCGGCGACTGGTACATCACCGACGAGTCGGTCCTCGACCTCCAACGGGAGCGACAGGCGCTGATGGAGCGCTACAACGCGACGAGCATCGCCGACCCGATCTCCCGACGTGAGCTGCTGCTCGAGCTGATGGGTGAGATCGGCGACGAGGTCGAGGTGCGCAGCCCGGTGTACGTCGACTACGGGTCCAACGTCCGACTCGGCACCTGGGTCTTCCTCAACTACGGCTGCCAGCTCGCCGACGTCGCCACGATCACGATCGGCGACCACTGCCAGGTCGGACCGAACGTCCAGTTCCTCACTCCGACCCACCCGCTGGACGCCCAGCGCCGGCAGGACAAGTGGGAGACGGCCGAGCCGATCACCCTCGGCCGCAACGTGTGGGTGGGTGGGGGCGCGATCATCTGTCCTGGCGTGACGATCGGCGACGACACGGTCGTCGGCGCGGGAGCCGTCGTGACCAAGGACCTCCCGGCCAGGGTGCTTGCCGTCGGCAACCCGGCCAAGGTGATCAGAGAGCTCGACTAGCTCGGCTGGTCGGCATGACACGATGGCGGGCGTGACCGAGGAACGGATCGTCGGCGTCGGTGCCGGGGCGGAGGCCTTCGGCTTCGAGCGCGGTGGCGCCGGGCCGGGTGCAGACCTGGCCACCGAGGACATGGTCCTCAACATCGGTCCCCAGCACCCGGCGACCCATGGAGTGCTCAGGCTCCGGCTCACGCTCGACGGAGAGCGGATCGTCAGCTGCGAACCGATCATCGGCTACATGCACCGCGGCGTCGAGAAGCTGTTCGAGGTCCGCGACTACCGGCAGATCATCGTGCTGGCCAACCGGCACGACTGGCTGTCGGCGTTCTCCTCCGAGCTCGGTGTGGTGCTGGCCGTCGAGCGGATGCTGGGCATGGAGGTGCCCGAGCGCGCGACCTGGACCCGGATGCTGCTGGCCGAGCTCAACCGGGTCCTCAACCACCTGATGTTCCTCGGGTCCTACCCGCTCGAGGTCGGCGCGATCACGCCGATCTTCTACGCCTTCCGCGAGCGCGAGACCATCCAGGAGGTGATGGAGGAGATCTCCGGGGGACGCATGCACTACATGTTCAACCGGGTCGGCGGCCTGAAGGAGGACCTGCCCGCCGGTTGGCTCGGGCGGGTGCGCGACGCGGTGGCCGCCGTCCGGTCGCGGCTCCCCCAGATCGAAGAGCTCATCTTCGGCAACGAGATCTTCCAGGCGCGCACCCGCGGCGTCGGCGTCCTCGCGCCCGAGACGATCGCGCAGTACGGCGTCAGCGGACCGATCGCCCGGGCGTCCGGTGTCGACAGCGACCTGCGCCGCGACGACCCCTATCTCGCGTACGACGAGCTGACCGCATCCGGCGTGCTGCGCGTGATGACCCGCGAGGGCGGCGACTGCTACGCCAGGTACGGCTTGCTGCTGGACCAGGCCAAGGTGTCGCTGGATCTCGCCGATGCCTGCCTCGACCGGATCGGTGCCATGCCCCAGGGTCCGATCAACGTCCGGCTCCCGAAGATCCTGAAGGCTCCGGAGGGACACACCTACGCCTGGACCGAGAACCCGCTCGGTGTCAACGGCTACTACCTGGTCTCGCGGGGCGAGAAGACGCCGTGGCGGCTCAAGCTCCGCTCGGCGTCGTTCAACAACATCTCGGTGCTGCCCACGATGCTTCCCGGCTGCGTGGTGGCCGACATGGTGGCGATCCTGGGCTCGATGTTCTTCGTGGTCGGCGACATCGACAAGTGAGTCCGCGGCCGAGCGGCGTTGCTAGCGACGGACGCGACTCGTGACGGCCCGCTTGGCTCTGCCGGCGATCCCCCGCGCCCGCGCCACGAGTGTCGGCGAGGACTGGGGCGCGGCAGGGACCGGCTCGGTCTCCGGCGCCGTCGCGCAGGCGGCTCTCGACCTTGGTCCGGGTCTCCCGCATCGCCTTGCGCCGGGAGCGCTTTCCGGCCGCGACCGCGTCGTCGTTGGCGATGGCGCTGGCGTCACGGAACAGCGCGGCGTACACGTCGCTCAGCTCGTCGAGCCGCTTGTGCGCGTCGTCGTCCTGTCCGTGGTTGTCCGAGAGCACACCGAGCTGCACCCAGGTCTCCTCCGCGATCTCCTGGAGGTTCGCCGGTACGTCGATCTCGCCCCAGGTCACCTCGTGGCGGCGCAGCGACGGGTCGACGAACTCGTCGACGGGGTGCCGGTCCGACGACGTGAGGTCGGCGTTGAAAGTCAGGTCGAGGTCCTGCCGGACGACCTCGAGCGTGCTGCGCCAGTCCGAGATCAATGCGTCGTAGCGGACGAAGCACCGGCCGACACCGCGCGTCTTGCGCTCGCAGATCAGGTTGGCGTTGACCCACCGAGCGATGCTCATCACCTGGTAGCGGCGGACGGCCACCTCGTCGCCCTTGGCGTAGTAGGTGGCTCGGCTGCTCACGACCTCAGCGGGATGGCGCAGCATGGCGACGTACCCGGTCGGCATCCCGGCGGCGGCCGCCGCGTCCGCCCACAGCCGCGGCATCCACGCCGAGCGCGGGTCCTTCACGACCATCTGCGGGGCCTTGGCGGCCTGCTCACGCAGCCAGCCCTCGACCTCGGCCTGGTCGGACGGCTTGAGGCTCTTCTCGATGTCGTCGAGAGCCCAGGGTCGCGCGTCGAAGGTGTCGATCATCGCCCGGTCGAAGATCTTCTTGTGGAAGTCGATGGCCCACTTCGACTCGTAGAAACCGCGCGGGTTGGACTTGTTGGTGCCGAGCACCGGGAACGGCAGATGCAGGCCCAGGAAGTGCAGGCTGCCCGCGACCGTGCTGGTGCCGCTGCGACCCGCGCCGGTCACCAGCACGAACCTCGGGTCCGACTCACGGACGATGTCGACGTCGACCTCGGACTCCTGCGCCACGGCGGCAGCATACAGACCCGGTGAAGGCCCCCGATGGCCGATCGGTGCAGGCGGAACAAACAGGGCACCATGTGTAAGGTGACGCTCGCTGAACACGACATGATCAACGGATGGGCTGGTCCATGAGTCTCCCGACGGCTGTGCGCCGACCGCTCGGCAGAGTCAAGAGGGGACTTGTCCGACTCCGTTCGCGCGCCGCGGTCACCGCACATCGTTCCGATCGGCCGGCTCACGACATGACGGTCAGCGTCATCATCCCGATCTACAACGTCGAGGACTACCTCGACGAGTGCCTCGACAGCGTCCGCACGCAGCGGCACCGCAAGCTGCAGATCCTGGTCGTCGACGACGGTTCACCGGACCGCTCGGCCGACATCGCTCGCAGGCATGCCTCCGAGGACGACCGGATCACGGTCATCCGGCAAGAGAACGGCGGCCTCGGCGCAGCGCGCAACACCGGCATCCGGCACGCCACGGGCGACTACCTCTTCTTCGTCGACTCCGACGACGTCGTCCCGCCCGATGCCGTCTCGGCCATGCTCGCCGCCGCGGTGAAGAGCGGGTCCGACATCGTCGCGGCGCCGGCGACCCGGTTCAACTCCACCCGGCGCTGGCGCCCGGACTGGGTCGAGCTGCACAACCAGGAGCGGCTGCACGTCCGGATCCAGGACATGCCCGAGCTGGTCCGCAACAACTACACGTGGGGCAAGCTCTACAAGGCCTCGTTCTGGCGCTCGGCCGACCTGTGGTTCCGTGAGGGCGTCTCGTACGAGGACCAGCCGATCATCACGCAGCTGTTCATCCGCGCCAAGGGCATCGACGTCATCACGACGACGACGTACGAATGGCGCCAGCGTGACGACCTCAGCTCCATCAGCCAGCAGATGCACACGGTCGCAGACCTCCGTGACCGGGCGTCGGCGTGGCAGGACAGCCTCGAGGCGTTCTCCGAGGAGGCGCCCCGGTCGGTGTTCGACGCGTGGATGAGCTCCCTGTACCTGACGCACTTCCACTGGTACCTGCGCAGCGCGACGACGGCAGAGGACGACTACTGGGAGCTGCTGCAGCGCAGCATCGTCGACATCACCGAGCACGCACCGGCCCACGTGGTCGCGGCCGTGCCGCCCCAGCTGCGGTTGGCGGTCGAGCTGACCCGTCGCAACATGCGGGAGGAGTTCCACGAGTTCAAGCGACTCGGCGGCTACGCCCCCGGCAACTTCACGGCTCACCTCGAGCCGGAAGGCCTCGTGCTCGAGCTCCCGACCTGGGGTGACAAGGCCCTCGGTCTCCCGGTGGACCTCTACCTGATCCCCGACGACGACGTGCCGGTCGTGCACCGCCTCGACCGGGTCAGCTGGACCGACGACGGCAGCCTCACTGTGGCCGGATGGGCCTACTTCCGGTCCATCGACCTCACCGACGTCGACACCAGCATCACGCTGGTCGTCCGGCGCGTGAAGAGCGGGCACGAGGTTCTCCTGCCGACCGAGGTCGACACGTCCCACACGTTCACGTCGCCGAGTGAGGACAAGTGGGCCGACTACGACAAGGGCGCGTTCCGTGTGACGGTGCCCTTCCTCGAGATGACCGGCGACCTGTCTTCCCGCAAGACCGGCGACCAGTGGGCGTTCTTCGTGCAGGTCGAGACCGGTCGGCTGCGCCGCCGCGTGCCGCTCAGCAACGTCCACCCCTGGGGCTCCGCCGTCTCGCTGCCGCCCCGTCGTGCCGGCGCCGGCTTCCTGCACCGCGCAGACCTGCGCAAGGGACAGCCCTTCCGGCTGCAGTACCTCAAGCAGCTCGTCGCGTCGCACGGACTCACCCTCGAAGGCCTCACCTTGCGCGGCCGACTGGAGAGCCTGAGCGGCGAGAAGCTGACCGAGCTCCGCCTGGTCAACGTCGACGGGCGGGGGTCCTACACGTTCCCTCTCGACACTCCGAGCGCCAAGCCCGACGTCGTCATCGAGGCCCCGACCACCCTGCTCGACGTTCGGCCTGAGCTCGAGCGCGCCGTCGCGACCTGGTCACTGCGCGGCGTCCTGGCGTCCGGCTCCGAGGTCCTCGTGACCGAGCTCTTCGACGGCCACGAGAGCTCGACCATCACCGCCTCGCTGCTGGTGGGCCTGCGTGCATCGCACCGCGGCGGAGTCGTTCTGGAGGTCTCACCCGCGACGGTCGAGGTCGACGCCGCCCGGGTCGACGGCGAGACGCTCGAGATCGCCGGTCATGTGCCCGGCGTCAAGGAAGGAACGGCGACGTTCAGCCTGACGTCGGTCAAGGCGCGCTCGCACCCGGTCATGGCCACCATCGCCGACCAGCGCTTCGAGGCCAGGCTGCTGCTCCGCCACGACGAGCCCAAGTACGGCGACGCAGTGCTGCCGGTCCGCCGCTACACGATGCGCTTCGACGTGACCGGCAAGGGCGTGCCCGACTTCGGCGGCGAGGCCCGGGCCAGCACCGACCTGGCCTCGACCTTCCCCATGCCGATCGACGGGGAGCGCGTTGCGCTCACCTTGACGCGAGCGAGCGAGCGCGGGCTCGTCCTCACGATCGTGCCTCCGATGGGACAGGGTGCGCGGGGCTCCTACCACCGCAACCGGCTCGAGGTCGAGCACCGCGACAAGGTCCTCGCGGGCTCCGACGAGGAGCTGCACGGCCTGCTGATCGACAGCTACTTCGGCGAGGTCGCCTCCTGCAACGGCGTCGGCGTGCACGACGAGCTGCGGCGGCGGGACGCCTCGATGCCCGTCTACTGGGCGGTGAAGGACTACTCCGTCGGCGTACCCGAGGGCGGGATCCCGGTCATCCGCAACAGCCCCGAGTGGTTCGAGCGGCTCCGCACGGCGAAGTACTTCCTGACGAACATGTACCAGCCGGTCTATCACCCGAAGCCGGACGGACAGGTCATCATCCAGACCTTCCACGGCTACCCGTTCAAGGTGATGGGTCATCCGCACTGGCAGAACCTGCAGTTCTCGAAGAAGCGGATCGACGCGTTCGACGAGCGCGCCCGCGCCTGGGACCACCTGGTCTCGCCGGCGAGCTACGCGACACCTCTGCTGACCCGCGACTTCAACTACCCGGGCGACGTGCTGGAGATCGGCTATCCCCGCAACGACGTACTGGTCGCCCCGGAGGCGCCGCAGCTGCGCGCGTCGGTGCGAGCCGCACTCGGGATCCCCGAGGGAGCCCGCGCGATCCTCTACGCGCCGACGTTCCGCGACTACCTGTCCGAGGACGACCACACCGCTCCGATGGCCGACCTGCTCGACTCGGACAAGCTGATGCGCGCGCTCGGCGACGACCACGTGCTGCTGATCCGCGGGCATGCCTTCCACGCCCGCACCGAGGAGCGGCCGGACGTCGCCGACCGCGTCATCGACGTCACCGACTACCCGGAGCCCGCTGACCTCTATCTCGCCTCCGACCTCGCGATCGTGGACTACTCGTCGTTGCGTTTCGACTACGGCCTGACCGGCAAGCCGATGCTCTTCCTGGTGCCGGACCTCGACCTCTACAAGTCGACGCGCGGATGGTTGCTCGAGTACGAGCCGACCGCCCCGGGGCCGCTGTTGGCGTCGACCGACGACGTGGCCGTCGCCATCAAGGACCTCGACCGGGTGATCAGCGAGTACGCCGACGCGTACGCCGACTTCAAGCGCGACTACCTCGACCGCGACGACGGCAGGGCGAGTGAGCGCTTCGTCGACGCGGTGTTCGTCTCGCGGCGGCGCACCGCTGTTGAGCCCGCCCTTCGACCTCAGAGGGCGAAGGGCCGGCGCGTGCTCGGTGTCGTCGGGGTCGTCGGACACCGGCGGGTCCTCGTCGAGCGCGTCGGCAGCGGCCGCGAAGTCGTCCTTGTCGATGCCGCCGCTGAGCGGGTCGAGCTTGCGCAGGTCGACGATGTGACCGGTGGCTGAACCGAGCAGGAGGTCGATCGAGGCCCGGGCAACCGACATCGAGTCGAGCAGCGACCCGGCTGGTTCCTGGCCGAACGCCTTGGTCCGCATCGGCGTACCGGTCCGCTCCGGGTTGATGCAGTTGACCCGGACTCCGTCGTGCGCCCACTCGTCGGCCAGCGCCTGCGTCAGGTTGACCATCGCCGCCTTCGCGGACGAGTAGAGGCTGTAGCCGCTGCGGCCGCGCGTGTAGGAGCTCGACGTGAAGAAGAGCAGACTGCCGCGGCTCGCCGCCAGGTGCGGGAAGGCGAGCTGCGCGATGAGGATGGGCGCCAGGTAGTTGATCTCGGTCGCCGCGTAGATCGTCTCCTCCGACGTCTCGACCAGCGCACCACGAGGCAGCACGGCGGCGGTGTTGACGACGTAGTCGATGTGGCCGTGCTCCTCGATCACCGAGCTGAGGGCCTTCTCGACGTCCTCACGCCGCTCGACGTGGGTGCGGGTGCTGGACCTGCTGAACGTGCACACCGTCGCGCCGTAGCCGGCCGCGATCGTGGCGATGTCCGCACCGATGCCGTAGCTCCCGCCGAACACGACCATCGTCTTGCCGGCGAGCGCGGATCGGTACTGGTCCTCGTCTCCGGCGGCCGGCAGGTCCTGGCTCGTCAGCTGGAAGAGCTTGTCGACCAGGTAGAGGTCGATCGGCTCGGTGACCTTCATGTTCCGCTCGTCGCCGGGGACCACCCAGATCGGGACGTCCGGGAGGTAGCGGAGCACGACCGTGCAGTCGTCGGTCGCCACGAAGTTCGGGTCCTGCAGAGCCTTGGCGTACGCCGCCTGGAGCACGCTGGCGCGGAACGCCTGAGGTGTCTGGCCGCGACGCAGGTGCGCCCGGAGCGGGATGTCCTTGATCGTGTTGTCCGCGCCGACCTCGATGATCGTGTCGGCGGACGGGATCGCGACGTCGACGGCGTCGTACTCGTCGAGCGCGGCGAAGCACTCGCTCACGATGCGCGGGCTCACCAGCGGTCGGACGGCGTCGTGCAGCAGCAGCTTGCAGTCGCGGTCGCCCAGCGCGTCGAGGGCGCGCAGCGTGGTGTCGTTGCGGGTGTCGGCGCCCTCGAGGATCTGGCCGACCTTGGTGTAGCCGCCGGAGCTGACGATCGCCCGCACCGCGTCGAGGTGGCCCGGCGCCATCATCACGATGATCTCGTCGACGTCCGGGTGGCTGTCGAGGACTGCGAGCGAGTGCTCGAGGATCGGCCGGCCGGCGATCTTGATCAGCTGCTTGGGGACGTCGAGCCCGACCCGGGTGCCGACGCCGCCGGCCAGCAGCACGGCGACGTTCGGCCCGCACCGGTGCGCTCACGCGCCGCCCCCGTTCCGGCGGGCGCGACGCTTGGCCGCCGTCAGCTTCTGCTTGAGGCCGCCGCCCTTGGAGGCCGCCGGAGCGCCGTTGTCGCGGGCTCGTTGTCGCCCGGCTGCTCATCCTGTTCGGCGGCGGCTGCCGCTTCGGCCTCCAGGCGCTGGCGCGTACGCCGTTGGGCCGCCGCGCGGGCCGCGTTCATGCTGGACCTCACGAAGGCCTCGGCGTCTTCGTACGCGGCGGCGTACTTGTCCCGCAGCGCGTCCATCCGCTCGGTCGAGGTGGACTGCGCGCCGTCCGGCGAGGCGGCCAGCTCGCCCATCGCGTCGTGGGTCTCCTGCGCCAGGTCCTGCAGCCACGGCGCGAGGCCGAGCTCGGCCCAGTCCGGTGACGTGCGGCGCAGGGTCGGGTCGATCAGGTCGTCGGCCTCCTTGACCGCCTCGGGCGTCGGCGTGGTCGACGAGCCCGATGCCGAGCTGGCGATCGGCCTGCTCGAGGGTCGGGCGCCACTGGGTGAGCAGGTCGTCGTACCGGATGATCGCGCGATGCATCGTCGCGGGTCTGGTACTCGGTGCCGAGCATCATGTTGAGCCAGCCGGCCGCGCGCGTGGTGCCGGAGCGCCCGCCGTAGTAGTTGAGCTTGGACTGCATCGTCTCGGCGGGGTCACGCAGCATCGTGATCACCGCGAAGCCGGGCGTCGAGCTCGCCGGACAGCTCGGCGTACAAGCGGAGGAACCAGCCCAGTCGGGGGTCCTTCACCACGACCCGGTCGGCCTGGTCGAACTGCTCCTCGAGCCATTCCTTCAGGCGCTGGCGGAGCTTCGGCCGCTCGAGCACGCCGGCCGCGTCCTCCCAGGCCTGCGGACGCCCGTCGTCGTGCGTGACGCGCACGGCCGCGAGGGCCTCCTTGTGAAACGCGACCGCCCAACGCGGCTCACCGAACCCGCGAGGGTTGGTGTCGTTCGCCTTCACCTCCGGCTGCGGGATGTGAAGTCCGAGTCGTCCCGACATGCCGGCCATCAGGCTGGTGCCGCTGCGACCCGATCCCGCGATGACGAGGAGTGCGCGCGAGGTCGACGTGGACGCCGACTCCGGGAGTGCCTCAACCATGGGCAGAACTCTGTCATACCCCGACCGGTGCCACCGCGGCCCCCGAAGCCGCAGCATCGGTCCGGAAGGCGGGCCGGATGCCCTACGATCGGCGGATGCGAATCTCCGACTCCAAGCGGGTCGTCTTCGTGCACCTGCCGAAGACGGGCGGAGCATCGCTGGAGTCGGTGCTCGACGCGATTCCCGACGCGCGGGGGCCGATGTACCGCCGGCACGACACGCTCACGCAGATCCTGTGGAAGGAGCCCGAGCTGACGTCCTACTGGATCTTCGGCTTCGTGCGCAACCCCTGGGCGCGGATGGTCTCGTGGTATTCGATGATCGACGAGGCGCGGAAGTCGGCTGAGGCGGGGAACAGGCCAAGTTGCAATGGTGCTGCTCGGCCAGTTCCGGAGACGACGGTCCTGTCTGAAAACAGGTCCGCGGACTTACGACTTCGAGACGTTCGCGATGCGGAGTGCCCAAGACGCGCTGGTGTCTCCGATTCTCCGGATCCCCGCAGATCGACAAGGTCCTCACCGGCGGGCGCCACCTCGGCGGTCGACTTCATCGGGTCCGCTACCGAGAACTACGCACGAGCACGCCAACAAGGTCCCGTGCATCTGCTGGTCCTCGACCCGAACTGCGCCTCACAACGTTGTGCACCGGTAAATCGATCCCGTGGGACGACGTCATCCCCGGTTGGTCACTCGTCCGGCGCTTCGACCACTTCCGGCTGTACGCCCCCGAGCTTGGACAAGCCGGTCCTGACGGCGCCGTGGACGGGTTGACCGCCCTGTCGTGCTTTCGGGGGGGTTAACGGCCTCAAGCAGGTCTACTCAGCCGCAACCGTGTTGAAGGCGCTGGATCGCGAGGCCGAAGGACGGGCCCTCATCCGCCAGTACTTACCTCACGGTCCCAGAAGCCGATCGGCGTCGCTTCGTGCGCGGGCGCAGGACGCAGACCTCGACCCGTTCCGCTGAACGCAGCCCTCTCGTCGACTGGCTCCCGGCAGACGGCGTAGGCCCGCTCGCGTCAGAGCAGTCCGTTGTCCTGCAGGAACTGCTGGGCGACGTCCTCGGGCTTCTGCCGCTCGAGGTCGACCTGCGCGTTCATCGTGGCCAGGTCGTCGGTCGTCAGCGTCTGGGACAGCTCGTTGAGCACGCCTTCGATGTCCGGGTTGTCCTTGAGGAAGTCGCTGTTGACCGCCGGGATGAGGTTCTGCGCCGGCTGGATGCCCTTGTCGTCCTCGAGGATCACCAGACCCTGCTGGTCGAGGCTTCCGTCGGTCGTGCCGGTCTCACCCAGGTCGACCTCGCCGTTGGTGACGGCGTCCTTGAGCTGGGCGCTGCCGAAGTCGAGCGGCACGATGTCGTCGATCGTGAACCCGTAGACGTTCGTCAGCCCCGCCTCGCAGTCGGAGCGACCCTCGCAGTCAGCCGGGGCGGCCAGCTTGATCGGGTCGCCGAGCGCCGCCATGTCGGAGAGCGTCGTGAGGTTGTTCTCGTCGGCGAAGTCCTGCGTGACGATGAAGGCGTTCTGGTCGGTCGCCTGCGACGGCTCCAGCATGCTGATGCCGGCGTCCGCGGCGAGCGGCTTCAGCGCCGCCAGCGTCGCGTCGGGGTCGTTGGTGGACACCGTCTCGGCGTCGTCACCGTTGGCCACGGTGTTGAGGTAGTCCGTCATACCCGCGAGGTAGTCGGGAACGACGTCGACCTTGCCCTTGCTCAGCTGACCGGCGTAGACGTCGCGGGTCGTGACGAGCTTGGTCGTGACGTCGTAGCCGGCGTTGGAGAGCACCTGCTCGTACATCGACGCCATGATCTGCATCTCGGTGAAGTCCTGCCCACCGAGCACCAGGGAGCCCTTGTCGGTCGAGCCGGAGTCGGTGCTACCCGAGTCCGTCCTCCAGGGAGTCTCCCCCGCCGCACGCCGCGGTCAACAGCAGCACGGCCGCCGTCGTCCCGAGCGCGAACGCATGCTTGAACTTCATGAGGTGTACCACCTTCTGTGTCCCGCGAGGTCGCCCTCGCGCGTGTCCGATGGGCACCTCTGCATGGCACCCGGACTCAACGCAAGCACCTAGCACCGACAGTCGCAAGCAGAGGTCTGCTTACGAATGCATCACGAACCCCCGGCCGGCACCTTTCGCATCGGGTCCCCGTACCGCTCCGCGAGCACCGCCATCCCCTCGAACAGCAGCGCTCCGACCGCGACCAGGATGGCCCCCGCGACGACTTCGTCGGTGTGGTGGTTGAGGAACCCGCGCGTGATGATGTAGCCGAGGCCAGGGCCCGCGACCAGGGCGGCGATCGTGGCGGTCGCCCAGACCTGGACCAGGGCCAGCCGTACGCCGGTCAGGATCACCGGCAGGGCCAACGGCAGCTCGACACCCCGGAACACCTGCATGCCGTTCATCCCCATGCCGCGCGCTGCCTCCACGATGTCGCGGTCGACCTCGCGCATCCCGACGTACGCGTTGGTGATGATCGGAGGCAGGGCGAAGAGCACCAGCGCGATCAACGTGGCGAGCCCAGCACGGCCGAAGGGGCCGAAGTAGCCAGAACCGATCGGGCCGAGCGCCAGGATCAGCAGAGCGGCGTACACCGGGATCGCCCGGCCGACGTTGGAGATGTTGATCGCGGCGAAGCCGCCCTTGCCGATGTGTCCGAGCCAGAGCGCCAACGGGAGTCCGATCACGACCGAGATCGCCAGGGCGGTGACGGTCAGGAGGATCTGCTGCACGGCGAGCTGGCCGATCCCGCGCGTCCCACCCCAGTTGCTGCCGTCGAAGATCCACTGGATCGCGTCGATGAAGGCGGTCATGCGGCGCTCCTCGCCCGGGTCCACGGCGTGGAGAAGCGCTGGACGATGACCAGCAGGATGTCGAGCACGACGGCCATCGCGACGCACAGCAGGCTGGCCGCCAGGATCTCGGCCTTGAAGTCGGTGTCGAAGCCGTCGCTCAACAGCTGCCCGAGGCCGCCGCTGGCGACGATGGTGCCGATCGTGGCGAGGGCGACCGTCGAGACCGTCGCGACCCGCAGCCCGGCCATGATGATCGGCAGCGCGAGCGGGAGCTCGACGGTGAAGAGCAGGCGCCCCGGCCCGTAGCCGTTTCCGACGGCGGCTTCTCGCACCTCGCCGGGCACGGAGCTCAGTCCGGCGAGCACGTTGCGGACCAGGATCGTGAGCGAGTACAGGGCGAGGCCGACGATCACGGTCGTGTCCGAAAGACCGGTCACCGGCAGGAGCAGCGAGAACAACGCGAGCGACGGGATCGTGTAGATGATCGTGGTGCCGCCGACGATCAGGGACTCCAAACCCTTGAAGCGGCGGGCGATCAGCGCGAGCGGCATCGCGAGCACGAAGCCGAGCGCGACCGACACCACGACGATGTAGAGGTGGGTCATGAAGGCGTCCTGCAGCTCGCTGCGGTAGTCCTTCCAGAAGTAGCCGCACCACCACGTGTTGTCGATGTAGCACTGCGGAACGTCGGCGACGTCGGCCCGCTGCGTGGGCGGCAGCTGGTGCGCCTGCGTCGCGAGGTGCGCTGCCGCAGTGGCCAGTAGAGTCACGCCATGGACGCTACCGAAGATCTGATGATCCGGCTGCAGGGCGTGGGCAAGACGTACGCCGGCGGCACGGTGGCAGTCCAGGAGCTCGACCTCGACGTTCCGCGCGGTGAGCTGGTCACGCTCGTCGGGCCCTCCGGGTGCGGCAAGTCGACGACGCTTGAAGATGATCAACCGGCTGATCGAGCCGACCACGGGCACGATCGAGCTGGACGGCCAGGACGTCACGAACATCAACGCGGTCGAGCTGCGTCGCCGCATCGGTTACGTCATCCAGCAGATCGGGTTGTTCCCCCACCAGACCATCCGCGCCAACGTCGCGACGCTGCCCAAGCTGCTCGGCTGGGACCGCAAGCGCAGCAACGAACGCGTCGACGAGCTGCTCGAGACGATGGGCCTGGACCCCAAGACCTTCGCCGACCGCTACCCGGCTCAGCTGTCCGGTGGTCAGCGTCAGCGCGTCGGCGTCGCCCGGGCGCTCGCGGCCGACCCCGACGTGCTGCTCATGGACGAGCCGTTCGGTGCCGTCGACCCGATCGTGCGGAGCAGGCTCCAGGACCAGTTCCTCGACATCCAGGCGACGCTCGCCAAGACCGTCGTGCTCGTCACCCACGACATCGAGGAGGCGGTCCGGCTCGGCGACCGGGTGGCCGTCTTCGAGCCCGGCGGTCGGCTGGCGCAGTTCGACACGCCCGGCTCGTGTCCTGGGCGATCCCGCCGACGACTTCGTCGCGGAGTTCGTCGGCGCCGACCGGGGCCTGCGGCGGCTCGCCGTGACCGGCGATCGACGAGGTCGACCTCGTCCGGCCACCGGTCGTGCACGACACCGACACGTTGGCCGAGGCCCACCTGTCGATGGACGCCGAGGACGCCTTGTGGGCGGTCGTGCTCGACAAGGACGACAACCTGCGTGGCTGGATCGGAGCCGACGACTGCGAGGGCAGCGGCACCGTCTCCGACCGGGCCGAGCGGATGGACGCCTGGGTCGACAAGGACGCGTCGCTGAAGGACGCGCTCGCGACGATGCTGCAGTGGGACGCCGGCTGGGTGGCCGTGCTCGAAGGAGACGCCTTTCTCGGCGTACTCACGCCGAACACCCTGCACGAGGCGCTGCGTCGCTCGGTCAGCGCCGAGCACGACGGCGTGGAGCTCGAGGACGTCAGCGTCTCCACCACCGGCCCCCTCCACTGACCCACCCCAGGCAACTCCCCGCTTCCCACGTCAGGTTTGCCTCGGTACCGAGCCGCCGATGGCTCGGTACCGAGGCAAATCCCGGTAGGGATCGGGGAGCTTGCCGTGGGCGAGGTGGCCCGGCGGTATGACGTCAGGCGTGGCGGCGGGTGTCGAGCTCGTCGGCGTCGCCGAGGAGGGCCTCGTCGGCGCGTTCCTCCCAGGCGAGCAGGTCGACGACCGTGGGAAGCTCGGCGGCCTCCGGGATGCCGAGCCCGGCCCAGACCTCGGCGGACTCCTCCGCGGCGGCCTGGTCGGCGGCCTCCTGGGCAGCACGGACCTCTTCCAGCAGCGTGGAGAGCCGTTCCTGCGCGTCGTTGGCGCGCTTCGACTCGCGCTGGACCCGAGCCTCGGCCACGTCGGCGCGCTTCTCGGCGAGCCGGATCGTGCCGTTGAGGGACACGATCGCCTGGTCCCGGTCGGCGAGCCGGGTCATCATCGTGGCGGTGTAGGACAGGTGCTCGGCGTGGGTCTTGGTCATGGCGTGCCCGAAGTCCCGGGCCTGTTCGGCGCGGGCCACAGCGGCGTCGCGACGGGTCTGGGTGACCTCGGTGTAGATGATGCGCGACGAGGTCGCGCCGGCGAGCAGGGAAGCAACGGCCGCGGCGCTCACCCAGGTGCTGGTGACCACGGCAGCGATGACGACGACGGCGGCGAGAACCAGCAGTCCAGCAGCGACGCTGACCCGGACGCTGCGCTGGATACGACGCTGTTGACCACGGGGCGCAGGCATGCCTCGAATGCTAGGCGTCGGGCGGCTTGGGAACCCGGCAGGCGCGCTCAAGCAAAAGCCCAGAAATAACAATGGCCACACCCGTCACAGCAGCGACAGCCGACCTTATGACCCTTTCGCGCGGAAGATCCACATCGAGCTGGCCGATGAAGTGCAGCCCGAACCCGGTGTACCCACCGGCCACGAACGCCCCGACCAGGGCGCTCGCCTTGCCGAACATCAGGAACGCGACGGCGAGCTGGGGCTCCATCCGCCGCCGCTCGCGGTGCAGCACCCGGTAGGTCCACCAGGCCAGGATGAGGTTGGAGACGGCGACCGCCGCCAGCGCCACCACCGCCGTCCACTGCACGCGTGGCGCCGACGAGGTCGAGCTGGTCTGCTCCGACAGCACCGCCAGGGCGTAGCCGAGCACGCCGCCGACGATCGCCGTGATCGCGAGGAGCCGGAACGGAGTCGGGAGGATCGTGCCCTGCGGCCCCTCGGGCTCACGGCCGGGGCCGCCCGGTCGGTCGGAGCCGTTCGAGTGGTTCGAGCCGGCGGGGTCGGAGCCGGATGAGTGGTTGGCCGACACGGGAGCCCGCGTCGGTCAGTGCTCGAGCTCGAAGTCGTCGCGGCGTACGACGCCCGACGTGTCGAGGTCGGACAGCAGGTCGGAGATCTTGCCCTTGCCCGGGATCTGCGCCTGGTCGTCGATCTCCTGCCACGGCACGAGCACGAAGGCCCGCTCGTGGGCGCGCGGGTGCGGCAGCACCAGCTCGTCGGTGTCGGAGAGCCGGTCGCCGACGACGATCAGGTCGACGTCGAGCGTCCGCGGGGCGTTGTCCTCGGCGCGCTCGCGCCCGAACGCCGCCTCGACGGCCTGCGCGCGGTCGAGCAGCGTGGTCACCGACAGCGTGGTGTCGGCCAGCATGACGGCGTTCAGGAAGTCGGGAGAGCCGTCCGGGGCGTCCACCGGCGTGGTCTCGTAGACCGACGACAGCGTGACGACGTGCACGTCGGGGGTGTCGGCGAGCGCGTCGACCGCGCCCTGCAGGTTGGCGAGCCGGTCACCGACGTTGCTGCCGAGGGCGATGACGGCGGGACGGATGGGTCGCATCTCACCGGTCAACGTGTCGGGGTCGATGATGTTCGGGTTCGGGGTCTCAGTCATCTCGGCTCCGGTGGATCGTCAGGGTCACGTCGTCGAACGGGACGGTGATGGGCGCGTGGGGCTTGTGGACGGTGACCTCGACCCAGGACACCGGCTCCTCGGCGAGGCAGATGTCTGCCAGCCGCTGAGCGAGGGTCTCGAGCAGGTCGACAGGTTGGGTGGTCAGGGACGTGTGGAGCCGCTCGGCCAGCTCGCCGTAGTGCACGGTGGCGGAGAGGTCGTCCGCCGCGGCAGCGGCGCGGGTGTCGAGCCCGAGCTCGACGTCGACGACGAACTCCTGGCCGTCGCGTCGCTCCTGCTCGAAGACGCCGTGATGCCCGATGCCACGCAGCCCGCGAACCGTCAGCCGGTCGAGCGAAGTCGGTGGATTCAAGGGGCTTCTTCCTGTGTCGCGTCTGTGCT
This sequence comes from uncultured Actinomycetota bacterium, assembly GCA_963737725.1. Taxonomy (GTDB): domain Bacteria; phylum Actinomycetota; class Actinomycetes; order Propionibacteriales; family Nocardioidaceae; genus JANLYC01. Next base: position 651,914 of record CAVTTO010000007.1, on the reverse strand, counting down.
CGACAGTACCGGTGAGGCGTGATGGATCCACAACCGCCAGCCCTGCGATGTGTATCTCAGCACATTGGTGGCGGCCGCGCTTCCGCCGGCGAAGACCCCGATCGGCGTATCGGCTCCGGCGGACAGCACGTTCTCGGTGCAGGTGACCGACGCCAGGTCGCCGGTGACGCTCGCCTGGACGTCGGTGAGGAAGAACTGGATGTACGGCGCCCCGGCCATCAGCGCCAGCCAGGAGCGCATCACGGCCGCCCGGCCGCGGATCGGCTCGGCGCCCGGGTGGACGCACACGACCCCGTCGTCCTCGGCCCAGACCGCCTCCATGGCGTCGAAGTCGGAGCGCTCGAAGGCGGAGTAGAAGGCGGCGTGGGCGGCCAGCACCTCGTCCACGGCGTCGTCGCGTGGCAGCTCACTCATCGCGGCCCGCCTCCTCGGCCCATCGGGTGGCGACCTTCACGGCGTCGAGGGAGCGCCGCACGTCGTGGACCCGCACGCACCAGGCGCCGGCCAGCACAGCCAGCGTGGAGAGCGCTGCGGAGGCGTCGTCGCGCTCGACGGCGGGGCGAGGCTTCCCCTCGTCGTCGGCGAGCAGCGCGCCGAGGAAGGCCTTCCGGCTCGACCCGACCAGCACGGGACAGCCGAGGTCGTGCAGCTCTTCGAGCCGGCGCAGCACCGCCCAGTTGTGCTCACCGGTCTTCGCGAAGCCCAGACCCGGGTCGATGGCGAGCCGCTCGGGCTCGATGCCTGCGTCGTGTGCCGCTCGGACGCGTTCACGGAGCTCCGCGATCACGTCCGTCACGACGTCGTCGTACGACGCCTGCTCCTGCATCGTGCTCGCGTGTCCCCGCCAGTGCATGCAGACGAACGGCACCTCGAGCGCCGCCACGGTCGCGAGCATCTCCGGGTCGGCGCAGCCTCCGGAGACGTCGTTGACGACCGAGGCACCCGCCGCGACCGCGCGCCGGGCGACCTCGCTGCGCATCGTGTCGACGCTGACGACCGCACCCTCGCGGACCAACGTCGAGATCACCGGGATCACGCGGGCGAGCTCCTCGTGCACGGGCGGCCGCTTCGCACCGGGACGGGTCGACTCGCCGCCCACGTCGAGCAGGTCGGCGCCCTCGGCCAGGAGCTCGAGACCGTGGTCGATCGCGTCGGTCGGCTCGAACCACATCCCGCCGTCGGAGAACGAGTCCGGCGTGACGTTGACGACGCCCATCACCAAGGTGCGCGCGGGACGTGGCAGTCCCGCGACGTACCGGGGTGGAGCGCTGTAGACCATAGGAGTGGCACGCTAGCCCAGGATCAGACTCATGGCCTCGGCGCGGGTGGCGGGATCGCGCAGCTGCCCTCGCACCGCGCTGGTGACCGTCTTCGAGCCGGGCTTGCGCACCCCGCGCATCGTCATGCAGAGGTGCTCGCACTCGAACACCGCGATGACGCCGCGCGGGCTTGAGGATCTCCATCACCGAGTCGGCGACCTGCGTGGTCAGCCGCTCCTGGACCTGCGGACGGCGCGCGTAGACGTCGACCAGCCGGGCCAGCTTCGACAGCCCGGTGATCCGGCCGTCCTGCGCTGGGGATGTAGCCGACGTGCGCGACGCCGTTGAACGGCACCAGGTGGTGCTCACAGGTCGACCAGACCTCGATGTCCTTGACCAGCACCAGCTCGTCGTGACCGATGTCGAAGGTCGTGGTCAGCACCTCCTCCGGCCGCATCCGTAGCCCGGCGAACGTCTCGGCGTACGCGCGGGCGACCCGGCTCGGGGTGTCGCGCAGACCGTCGCGGTCGGGGTTCTCGCCGATCGCGATGAGCAGCTCGCGCACGGCGGCCTCGATGCGCGGGGCGTCGAAGTCACCGACAGCGCCGTCAGGCGGAAGGCTGACGGGGTCGACGCCACCGCCTGGCACGGAAGCGTTCACGTGTCGGAGCCCTCAGTCCTGCGGGCCCATGGACGGACCGAGCGGCGGTCCGGGCGGAGGCGATCCGGGCGGACCGGTGGGCGGACCTTCGCCGAAGCCGGGTCCGGGCGACTCCGAGCCGGGGCCGACCGTGATCTCGGAGGACGGCTCCGGGCGTACGCCGTTCGCGCTGGCCGGCACCGAGACCGGCGGCTCCTCGGACGGGATGCGGGTGTCCGAGCCGGTCCAGGCCGGCCGCTCCGGACGCATCGACACGTCAGCGAAGACGTCGGCCAGACCCTTGCGGTCGATCGTCTCCTTCTCGAGCAGCTCGGTCACGAGGTTGTCGAGCACGTTGCGGTTCTGGACCAGGATGTCGAACGCCTCCTGGTGCGCGTTCGTCAGGAGCTTGTTGACCTCCTCGTCGATGATCGCGGCGATCTCCTCGGAGTAGTTGCGGGTGTGCCCGAAGTCGCGACCGAGGAACGGCTCGCTGTTCTCCTCGCCGAGCTTCACCGCACCGAGACGCTCGCTCATGCCGTAGCCGTGACCATCGCCCGGGCGACCTTCGTCGCCTTCTCGATGTCGTTGGACGAGCCCGTGGTCGGGTCGTGGAAGATCAGCTGCTCGGCCGCGAGACCGCCGAGGGCGTAGGCGAGCTGGTTGAGCAGCTCGTTGCGCGAGATCGACGACTTGTCGGACTCGGGCAGCACCTGGGTGTAACCCGAGCGCCCGGCCGCGCGGCAGGATCGTGATCTTGGTGACCGGGTCGGTGCCGGGGAGAGCGGCGGCGACGAGGGCGTGGCCACCCTCGTGGTAGGCCGTCATCAGCTTCTCCTGCTCGCTCATCAGGTGCGAGTGGCGCTGCGGACCCATGCTGACGCGGTCGATCGCCTCGTCGAGCATCTGCTCGTCGATCAGCTTCTTGTCCTTGCGGGCCGTCAGCAGCGCGGCCTCGTTGAGGACGTTGGCCAGGTCGGCACCGGTGAAGCCGGGAGTACGGCGGGCGATCGCGAGCAGGTCGACGCCGCTCGCGATCGGCTTGCCGCGCGAGTGCACCTTGAGGATCTTGTGGCGGCCGTCCATGTTGGGCGCCGCGACGCCGACCATCCGGTCGAAACGACCCGGGCGCAGCAAGCGCGGGGTCGAGCACGTCGGGCCGGTTGGTGGCCGCGATCAGGATGACGCCGCCGCGGACGTCGAAGCCGTCCATCTCGACCAGCAGCTGGTTGAGGGTCTGCTCGCGCTCGTCGTGACCGCCGCCCATGCCGGCACCGCGGTGCCGGCCGACGGCGTCGATCTCGTCGATGAACACGATCGCCGGGGCGTTCTCCTTGGCCTGCTCGAACAGGTCACGGACACGCGAGGCACCGACACCGACGAACATCTCGACGAAGTCGGAGCCGGAGATCGAGTAGAAGGGGACGTTCGCCTCGCCGGCGACGGCGCGCGCGAGCAGCGTCTTGCCGGTGCCGGGAGGGCCGTAGAGCAGCACGCCCTTGGGGATCTTGGCGCCGACCGCCTGGAACTTGGCCGGCTGCTGGAGGAACTCCTTGATCTCGTGGAGCTCCTCGATCGCCTCGTCGACGCCGGCGACGTCGGCGAACGTCGTCTTCGGGGTGTCCTTGCTGACGACCTTGGCCTTGGACTTGGCGAACTGCATGACGCGTCCGCCGCCGCCTTGCAGGCTGTTCATCATGAAGAGGAAGAACAAGACGATCAGCAGGATCGGGAAGACCGTGCCGAGGAAGCTCCACAGCAGGCTCGGCTTCGGCACCTCGGAGTTGTAGTTGTCCGAGGTTGCCGGCCTCCTTGGCCTGCTCGAGCGCCTTCACCACGCTGTCGCCCTGCGGGGCCACGTAGTTCGAGGTGACCTTCTGGTCGCCGTCGTCGAGCGTCGCCTCGATCCGCTGGTCGCCTTCGACCAGGGTGACGTCCTTGACCTTGCCCTCTTGGATGTCGGAGATCATCGTCGAGGTGTCGATCTGCTCGGAGCCGTCGCTCTTGGAGACCATGTCGACGACGACGAGGATGACGATGGCGAAGAGGACGACCCACAGCCAGGGTCCACGGAACCAACGCTTCACGCTGTGTTACCGGAGCCGGGGCTCCGTGCCTCCTACCAGTCGTCCGGGCCGTTGCCGACCGTGTTCAGACCATCCATTGTCACCTACGGACCAAATCGGCGTACACGACCGGGGAAAATCGGGCTCTCGCTAGGAGTAGACGTGCGGGGCGAGGGTCGCGATCGAGCGCAGGTTGCGGTACTTCTCGGCGTAGTCCAGGCCGTAGCCCACCACGAACTCGTTGGGGATGTCGAACCCGACGTACTTGACGTCGACGGCCATCCGCAGGGCGTCCGGCTTGCGCAGGAGCGTGCAGATGTTCACCGACTCCGGGCCGCGGGACTGCAGGTTGGCGACCAGCCAGGACAGGGTCAGGCCGGTGTCGATGATGTCCTCGGCGATCAGCACGTGCTTGCCGGAGATGTCGGTGTCGAGGTCCTTGAGGATCCGGACGACGCCGGAGCTGGTCGTGCCCGCGCCGTACGACGAGATCGCCATCCAGTCCATCGTGACGTGCCGATCGAGGGCCCGGGACAGGTCGGCCATCACCATGCAGGCGCCCTTGAGCACGCCGACGAGCAACAGGTCGTCGCCTGCGTAGTCGTTCTCGATCTCGCCTGCGAGCTCCCCGAGCCGCTGCTGGATCTCTTCCTCGGTGAGGAGGGTCCTGGTCAGGTCCTTCTCGACATGGCTCTCGTCCACAGTCGTCAGCCTCCCACAGCGGACCGCTCGAAGGTGAGGGCGCCCTGGCGTCGCGCGGCTGCCACGTCGCCGGGCAGGGTGATGGGGCCCTGGCCGTGCCAGTCCACCACCAGCCGTTCGAGCTCGTCGACGTGCACGGCGAACAGGTCGCCGGCGGGGCAACCCGCTCGCAACGCCGCCTGGCGCAGCACCCGGCGGCGCAGAGCCGGCCGGCGCCGTCGCCAGGGCGTCGACGGCCAGCGCGCCGGTCGCGCTGCGAGGCAGTCGTCCAGCAGGTCGGCCGCGAGTGCGTCGAGGGCGTCGGCGTCGGCGCGGGTCGCGGTCGCCGTCCGGGCCAGCGCCTCGGTCACGCCGGGTCCGAGGGCGTCCTCCAGCGCAGGCAGCGCCTGCCGACGGACCCGGACGCGGGCGTACGACGGGTCGACGTTGTGCGGGTCGTCCCACCACTCGAGGCCGCGCGCCAGGCAGGCAGCCCGGGTCTGCTCGCGTCGTACGCCGAGGAGGGGGCGGCGGAACCGGCCGGACACCTCACTCATGCCCGACAGCGAGCGGGTCCCGCTCCCGCGTCCCAGGCCGAGGAGCACGGTCTCCGCCTGGTCGTCCAGGGTGTGCCCGAGCAGGACGGTGGCGTCCTCCCGCTCGGCGAGGTCGGTGATGGCGGCGTACCGCGCGGTGCGGGCGGCGGCCTCCGGCCCGCCGTCGGTGCCGACCTCGACCCGGACCACGTCGACCCGCTCGCAGCCGATCGCCCGGCACGTCTCCGCCGCGCGGGCGGCCGTCGCGTCCGAGCCGTCCTGCAGGCCGTGGTCGACCACGACCGCCGACGACCAGCCAGCCCGCCCTGACCCCTTCGAAGACCGTGGCATCGGTGAGAGCCGTCGAGTCGGCGCCGCCGGAGCAGGCGACGACGACGTGAGCACCGGGGTCGAGGTCGGCGAGCGCGGTCCGGACCGCCCGGCGTACGTCGGCGACCGCGGGGTCGAGCCGACCGGTCAGCCGTGGACTCGGGTCACCCACAGGCCCGGATCGCCGATCTCGTCGCGGGTGGGAAGGTTCGCGGGCTCGGCCCAGACCGCGTTGAAGCCGTCCATGCCGACCTTGTCGATCGCGCCGCGAACGAAGTGGGCGCCGTCGCGGTACTGCTTGAGCTTCGCGTCGAAGCCGAGCAGCCGCCGCACCATCTGGTCGAGCGGACCGGCTCCGGCGCGGCGCTTGGTGAACTTCTCGCGGATCTTCTCGACGGTCGGGACCACCTCGGGGCCGACGCCGTCCATCACCACGTCGGCGTGGCCTTCGAGCAGCGACATCACCGCGGTCAGCCGCTCCAGCGCGGCCTTCTGCTCCGGGGTCTGGAGCACGTCGAGCAGGGACACCTCGTCCTCGCCCTTGACCAGTCGGCCGACGCTCTCGATGCCGTCCCGCATCATCGACGCGAGCCGTCCCGGGTCGAGCTCGGTGCTGTTGAGCAGGCCTTCCATCTCGTCGAGCAGGTGCTGACGCAGCCAGGACACGGCGGTGAACTGCACCCGGTGGGTCTCCTCGTGCAGGCACACCCAGAGCCGGAAGTCGCGCGGGTCGACGCCGAGCTCGCGCTCCACGTGGACGACGTTCGGGGCGACGAGGAGCATCCGGCCGCCGTGACGGGCGCCGTTCGGGTGCGCCGGGGCTGGACGCCATACCGCCGGTGTAGAAGGGGTCGAACTGGCCGAGCACCTTGTTGGACAGGAAGGCGAGCAGGCCACCCGCCTCCAGTCCGGTGACGCGCGAGCCGATCGCGGTGCTGATCGTGCCGGGGTCTCCGCGCTTCTCCCGCACCTTGACGATGAGCGGGCGCAGCACCTGGCGGAAGCCGTCGGCGTTCGCCTGCACCCAGCCGCCGCGGTCGACGACGAGGACCGGCGCGCTCGCCGACTCGGCATACAGGCCGGTGAAGCCGCGGACGTGGCCCTCGGACTCGGCGGCGTAGCGGCGGAGGTCGTCGACGACCTGGCGGGCCTCCTCGCGGCTCACGTCCGGGCCGGGCTTCATCAGCCGCTTGGCCGTGGTGACCGCGAGGTCCCAGTCGACCATGTCCGGCGCTGCGTCGTCTGCCATGCCCCCACCGTACGGGGTCGTTCCGGGAGGGGCGCCTCGTAAACCAGGTGCCTCAGCGGTCAGCCGCGGGGCACGATGACGGCGATGACTTCCTCGGATGACGACGACCAGCTGCCGCCTTTCCTGCTCCCCTTCGTGCTGCCCGTCGAGCCGGTCGAACCGCTCCGCGACGGTGCGATCGACTGGTACCTCCCGGCGGATCTCGCCGCGGAGGGGCGTCTGCCGGCCGTGGTGTTCGTGCACGGCGGACCGGTGCCGCCGTGGCTCGAGCCCAAGCCGCGCGCCTGGCCGAGCTACCAGGCGTACGGCGCCTGGGCGGCCCGCGCCGGCATGGTCGGCGTCACCTTCGACCACGGGTTCGAGAGCTACGAGACCTTTGACGTGGCGGTCGCCGACATCGCCCGCGTGATCGAGGCGACGCGCGCCGCATCCGCACGTCGACCCCGACCGGATCGTGCTCTGGGGGTTCTCGGGGGCCGGCATGCTGCTCGGGCCGTGGGTCCAGGAGTCACCCGCGTGGCTGCGAGGCGTCGCGGCGTCGTACCCCTGCTGCCGCCCGCTCGAGGACGCCCCGAACGCCCCGGTCACCCTGGCCGACGCGGTCGCCGACGCCGGGGAGCTTCCGATCCTGCTGACCCGGGTGGGACTGGAGCGGGACGAGGTCGCCACGACGGTGACGGAGCTCGTCGACGCCGCCGAGGCGTGTGGCGCGGCGCTCGACGTGATCGACGTACCGAACGGCCATCACGGCTTCGACCAGGTCGACCCGGGCGAGGAGTCCCAGCAGGCCGTCCGCGCCGCCATGTCCTGGGTCACCACCCACCTCCGTTGAACCGCAGGTTTTGGCGTGTTCAACCGCAGACTCTGGCCCGTTGAACCGCAGGTTGTGGCCGTGGGACGTGGCTCCGACGGCACACAACCCACGGCTCAAGCGGCCAGAACCTGCGACTCAAGGCGCCAGAACGTGCGGCTCAACAGGCCCAAACCTGCGGGTCAACGAGGGGTCAGCAGGCGCAGGTGGCGAGCTGGGCGGCGATCACGTCGAGCTGGGCGCGCGCGGCCAGGGTCTTGCGCAGCGGCACCTGGTCGGCCACCGCCGCGAAGAGCAGCGGCGTGCCCTCCTTCGTCACCACGATGCCGGCCAGCCCGTGCACCCCGGCGGCAGTCAGCGTGCCGGTCTTGGCGCGTACGACGCCGAGCCCGGCCGGGGCGTCGGTCACGAAGCGGTAGGCCAGGCTCCCGGTGAACCCCGCGACCGGCAACGTCGACACCACCGGACGCAGCGTCGGGTGCTGCGGGTCGGCCGCCACCTGGAGCACGTCGACCAGGGTCTGGACCGGCACCTCGTCGTCGCGGGCCAGCCCGCTGCCGTCGTACACCGTGAGCCGTTTCCGGCTGACGCCGAGCGCCTCGAGCCGGTTCTTCACGACCTCGACCCCGCCTTTGAACGACGCCGGCTTGTCGGCGCCGATCGCGGCCTGGCGCAGCAAGGTCTCGGCGCCCTCGTTGTCGCTGACCTCGAGCACGTGCTGCACGACCTGGGCCAGTGGCGCCGACTGCACCGCCGCGAGCTCGCGGGCCTTGGGCCGCGCCGTGCGTTCGACCACCGAGCCGGTGACCTTGACCCCTGACTTGGCGAGGAAGCCGGCGAACCTCGTCGCCGCCACCGCCGCCGGATCCTCGGACCGCGCCTCGTAGCCGTCGACCTCGCGGCCCTCGTCGACCCAGAGCGGCACGATCGGGCTGACCACGTTGTCCGGGATGTAGTCGGCCTGCCAGTGCGGGTTGACGGAGGGGCCGGAGTAGAGCGAGACGTCGTACGACAGAGCCGACCGATCGGACACCCCGCGCCTTGAGGCTGACGGCCGTCTTGCGGGCCAGGTCCTGCAGCGACGCCTGCGCCGGATAGCTCGCCTCGGCCTCGGCACGCGTCGGCACCGGCCCGGTGAGCAGCGGGTCGCCACCGCCGACCAGCACGATCGAGCGCTTGTTCGCACCGGTCACGACCGTCGTGGCGAATCGGTGGTCCGGCCCGAGCACGTCGAGCGCCGCGACGCTCGTCAACAGCTTCAACGTCGACGCCGGCGTCACGACACCGTCCCCGTCGACGGTGTACGCCGGCTTGCGGGCACCGAGTCGCTGGACGACCAGGCCGAGATGCCGACCCAGTGCCTTGTCGCGCACGGCCTGGTCGAGCACCTTCGCGACGGCCGCTCGGCGCACCTGACCGCCGGAGCGGACCGCCGGAAGCACCGCAGGCGCCGGCTCGGGCTCGGCCAGGTCGAGCCCCGGACCGGAGGGCGGCGGCTCCTCGGAACCCGTCGGGGGCTCGGACTGCGGGGTGTCGGAACCGCCCAGGTCGACGTCGATCCAGCCCTGCTGGACGGCTGCCCCGACGCCGAGCACGACCACGACGAGCAGCACGGCGACCTTGAGCATGACGCCGCCGCTTTCGTCACGGGCTCGCCACTGCCGCACGCCCGCCGGACAGCCCTCGGAAGGGGTCAACCGGTGAGCCTGGTCACGACCGGTCACGCTGCCCCCTTCCTGGATGTGCCAAATGATGAGTTCGTAGGGGAGACTAGTTGGTGGTCATCGACGCCTCGAAGAAGGAAGTCAGCGTGGAGTTCGACGTCACCATCGAGATTCCCAAGGGACAGCGCAACAAGTACGAGGTCGACCACGAGTCCGGCCGCATCCGGCTGGACCGCACGCTCTTCACCGCGACCCAGTACCCGGCGGACTACGGCTTCATCGACGACACGCTCGGCCAGGACGGCGATCCGCTGGACGCGCTGGTGCTGCTGCCGGAGCCGACGTTCCCCGGCTGCCTGATCCGCGCGCGCGCCATCGGCATGTTCCGGATGACCGACGAGAAGGGCGGCGACGACAAGGTGCTCTGCGTCCCGGCCAACGACCCGCGGCAGGAGCACCTGCGCGACATCCACCACATGCCGGAGTTCGACCGGCTCGAGATCCAGCACTTCTTCGAGGTCTACAAGGACCTCGAGCCCGGCAAGTCCGTCGAGGGCGCGACCTGGACCGGCCGGGTCGAGGCCGAGGCCGAGATCGTCGCGTCGCAGAAGCGGCACGTCGACGCGCACGGCGAGGGCGTCAGCACCGTCTTCACCCCTCCCGGCGCGTCACCGGCCCAGACGATGCCGCACACCAGCGGTCGCGGCGGCCACTGACCGCCCCGACCTGGCGCGCGATTGCGGGAAAGGTCGGCCCGACACGCCGTACGCCGGCAGACGTTTCCCGCAATTCGCGGCAGCGTCAGCCGGTGTGGTGCACCTCCTGGAGGCCGTACACCGGGGTGTCGAGGCCCTCGAGCCGCGCCTTGAGCTGCAGCGCGAGGAACTGCGAGTAGTGCCGTGACTGGTGCAGGTTGCCGCCGTGGAACCACAGCGCCTCCTGCTGGGTCGGCTTCCACATGTTCCGCTGCTCGCCCTCCCACGGCCCCGGGTCCTTCGGGGTGTCCGAGCCGAGACCCCAGACCTTCCCGACCTTGTCCGCCACCTCCTGGCTGATCAGGTCGGCGGCCCAGCCGTTCATCGACCCGTAGCCGGTCGCGTAGACGACCAGGTCGGCCTCGAGCTCGGTGCCGTCCTCGAGGACGACGGCATGCTCGGTCAGGTGGTCGACCTGGCCGCGCACCAGGGCGACGTCGCCGTTGGCCACCAGGTCGGCCGCGCCGACGTCGATGTAGTAGCCCGAGCCGCGCCGCAGGTACTTCATGAACAGACCCGACCCGTCCGCGCCCCAGTCGAGCCAGAAGCCGGCCTGCTCCAGCCGGTCGTAGAAGTCCTTGTCGCGCTCGGCCATCTGCTGGTACGCCGGGATCTGGAACTCGTGCAGGATCCGGTAGGGCAGCGACGCGAAGATGAGGTCGGCCTTCTCGGTCGTGACGCCGGACGCGACCGCCTCCTCGGAGTACAGCGCACCGAGACCGATCTCCATCAGCGAGTCCGACTTCACGATGTGCGTCGACGACCGCTGCACCATGGTCACGTCGGCGCCGTTCTCCCACAGCGCCCCGCAGATGTCGAACGCGCTGTTGTTCGACCCGACGACGACCGCCTTCTTGCCCGCCCAGGCGTCCGGGCCGGGGTGCTGCGACGAGTGGTGCTGGTCGCCGGCGAACGTGTCCATCCCGGGGAAGTCCGGGACGTTCGGCTTCCCGGACATCCCGGTGGCGAGCACGAGCTGCTTCGGCCGCAGCACGAGCGGCTGGCCCTCCCGCTCGACGTCGACCGTCCACTCCTTCGTGTCCGGGTCGTACGACGCCTTGGTGGCCGTCGTGCTCGACCAGTAGGGGATCTCCATCACCTTCACGTACGACTCGAGCCAGTCGGCGATCTTGTCCTTCGGGGCGAAGACCGGCCAGTTCTCGGGGAACTTGATGTACGGCAGGTGGTCGTACCAGACCGGGTCGTGCAGGCACAGCGACTTGTAGCGGTTGCGCCACTGGTCGCCGGGATGGGGTGCTTGTCGATGACGAGCGCCGGTACGCCGAGCTGGCGCAGCCGCGATCCCAGCCCGATGCCGCCTTGCCCGCCCCCGATGACGAGGACGTACGGCTGCGTGCCGTATCCGAGCTCGTCCGCCTCGGCCGTCCGCGCCTCCTTCCAGGTGACCCGCTCCTTGAACGCGCCGTGCTGGACGCCCTTCGGCCGGTTGCCCTTGCGAGGCTCCTCGTAGCCCTTGAGCTCCTCCAGCGTGGTCAGCAGCGTCCAGGCCTTGCCCTCCTTGATCCGGACCAGGCCGCGCCCTCGTCCCACGGCCGTCTCGAAGGTGAACCAGGCCTCGGTCACGCCGTCGGCCTCGGTCGGTGGCTCGGCGATCGCGAAGCCGCTCGGCTGCACCGAGTCCACGGTCGACTTGAGCAGGTCGGCGACCTCGGCCGGCCCCTCGACCGTCTTGAGGTTCCACGTGAAGGACACGAGGTCGCGCCAGAAGGACTCCTCGAGGAACAACCCGGCGGCACCGTCGACGTCACCTGCGGTCAGCGCGGCCTCGAAGTCGTGGAACCAGCGTTCGGCCGTCGCCTGGGCGTCGGTCGCGGCGGGGGCTTCGTCGATGGTGTCGGTCATCGCTGCATCTCCTGCGTGAGGGGGCGGTTCCTCACATCATCGACGCAGCGCCGATCTCCTGTCACGGGTCGTTCGGCCTATGGACGTCGCAGGCGCAGCTGGCTTGTTGAGCCGGATCCGGCGACTCCGTCGCTCAGATCCGTGAACAGCGATCGGAGCGCGGATCAGCTCCTCCGGTATGCCGAAGCCGTCGGTCAGCGCCTCGGCCACCGGTGCCAGCTCCTCGCAGAGCCGACCGACCATCGCCGTGATCGCCTTGGAGCGCCCGGTCGAGAGCCGGCCGTGCTCGAGGAACCAGGCCCGGTCCGCCTCGAGGGTTGCCAGCGCGTGCAGGTCGCAGAGCCGTTCGAGCACGGGACGCACGGCCGGGTCGGCCCGCTCGAGGCTCGCGAGGAACGACTCCAGCACCAGCCGCTCGACGTGTGCGCGAGCCATCGCGACGACATGGTCCTGACAGCCGGCGAAGACCTCGAACGGGTCCCGCCCCTCGTCGATGCCGCGCTTGAGCCGGCGCGCGAGCCCACCCCGGATGTGGTCCTCGCGCCACCGGAACATCCCGCGGTAGTAGTCGTGGTCGAAGAGCCCGGCGTCGTCGTCCTTGCTCGGCACGGCGTCGCGGAAGCGCTCGACCAGCTGGCGCAGAGCCGTCCGCTCGACGACCGAGCCCACCGCCTGGCCGGCGACGAACCGCACCAGGCCCATCGGGTCGAGGTCGTTGAAGCTCTGCTGGAACTCGGTGAGCAGCCCCTTGGCGACCAGCTGCATCAGCACCGTGTTGTCGCCCTCGAACGTCGTGAACACGTCCGTGTCGGCCTTCAGCGCAGCGAACCGGTTCTCGGCGAGATAGCCGGCTCCGCCGCACGCCTCCCGGCACACCTGGATCGTCTCCGTCGCGTGCCAGGTCGCCAGCGCCTTCTGACCAGCGGCGCGCGACTCGAGCTCGCGGCGGTCGTCGTCCTCACCCTCGTGACTCGCGTCCGCGGTGAAGCTCTCGTGCAACATCATCAGCACGTCCTGCTGCGACGCGGTGAGCGCGTAGGCGCGGGCGAGCAGCGGCAGCAGCCGTCGCTGATGGGTCCGGTAGGTCATCAGCGTCGCCTCGGTCGCGGATCCGGGCGGCCCGAACTGACGGCGCCGGTTGGCGTACCGGACGGCGATCGTGAGAGCGACCTTGCTGGCGTTCAGTCCCGCCCCGCCCACACTGACCCGACCCTGGACGAGCGTGCCGAGCATCGTGAAGAAGCGCCGGTTGTCGTTCTCGATCTCGGTCACGTAGGTGCCGGTCTCGTCGACATCGGCGTACCGGTCGAGCAACGCCTCGCGCGCCACCCGGACACCGTCGAAAGCCAACCGGCCGTTGTCGACGCCCTTGAGGCCGAGCTTCGGCCCGTCGTCCTCGACCGTGACACCGGGGCGGACGGTGCCGTCGCGGTCGCGGATCGGCACGATCAGCGCGTGCACGCCGTGGCCCTCTCCACCGACGACGAGCTGCGCGAACACCACGGCGAGGTGGCCGTGCTCCGCGGCGTTGCCGATGTAGTCCTTGCGACCCGACTCGGTCGGTGTCTGGATCACGAACTCGTCGGTCTCGGCGTCGTACGTCGCAGTCGTCTCCAGCGCCTGCACGTTGGAGCCGTGGCCGGTCTCGGACATCGCGAAGCAGCCGAGCGTGCGCCCGGCGATGATGTCGGCCAGGTGCTCGCGGTGGTGCCGCTCCGACCCGAGGTGCAGGATCGCGCCGCCGAAGAGACCGAACTGCACGCCCGCCTTCACCAGCAGGGACAGGTCCGAGTAGGCCAGCGTCTGGAACGCCGCGATCGACGCACCGATGTCCCCTCCGCCGCCGTACTCCGTCGGGAACCCCATCCCGGTCTGCTTGCTCTCGGTCATCAAGAGCAACGTGTCGAGCACCCGCTGCCGGAACGCCTCCCGTGGCTCCTCGAGCTGGTGGTCGAGGATCTCGGCATGCTTGGCGAGCTCGGAGCGCACGCCCGCTGCAACATCGGCGTACGGCGCCTCGAGGTAGGCGGTCAGCAGCAACGGGTCTGGGGCAGCGACCTCACGCGGCTCGGCAGTCATGGCATCAGCGTGCCATCCGCGCCGGATCAGCGGTGCGGGCGACCGAAGAAGTCGGGGGTCTCCCAGTACCAGATGTTCTCGATCTTGACCGGGACTCCGGTGCGCGGCGCGTGGATCATGTTGCCGTGACCGATGTACAGCCCGACGTGGAAGATCGAGCCGGGGTCACGCGAGTTGTCGGCCCAGAAGACCAGGTCGCCGGGTCGCAGCTGACCGACCGAGATCGGAGTGGTCGCGGCGTACTGCGCCACCGAGTAGTGCGGCAGCGAGACGCCGGCGGCGGCCCACGCACCCATCGTCAGGCCTGAGCAGTCCCACGCGTCCGGACCGGCGGCACCCCAGACGTAGGGGTCGCCGAGCTGGTTGTAGGCGAAGTTGATCGCGATCTGGGCGGCCGTCGCGTTCGGCGGCGGCGGGGTCGGGTCGACCGGCGGGGGCGGCGGCGGAGGCGGCGGGGGCGGCGGCGGCGCGGGAGTCGACGGCGTGTTGTGCTGGTCGTGGTGCTGCTGACGGAGCTCGCGCAGGTGCTGGATCCGGCGCAGCTGGCGGCTCCGGGCCTGCTCGCGGTTCTCCTGGCGCCGCTGCTCACGCAGCTGCTGCAGCTGCTCGATGCGGCGCTGCTCGGCGATCTTCTCCTGCCGGCGCTGCTCGAGGCCCTGCTGCCGCTGGGTGGCCAGGGCGACGGAGATGTTCTGCGCCTGGGCCAGCTCCTGGATCAGCGACTGCCGCTGGGCGTCGATGGCCACGACGGCGTTCTGCTGCAGCTGGACGGCCGTCTTGGCGTCCTCACGCGCCTGGTGCGCATCGGCCTTGGCCTGCACCGCCTCGTCGAGCGCGGACTCGGCCTTGGCCTGGTAGACCTTGGCGAGCTGGTCGGCAGCGTGCCAGGCCTGGTACTGGGCGTCGTAGGCCTGCGACGACGCGTCGTGGTTGGCGATGCCGACCATCAGGTCGTGCGGACCACCTGCGGTGAGCGCGGTGCTGAACGTGGTGAGCTGGCTGCCCGTCGTCTCCTGGCCGACCACGAACCCGGCCAGCTCGGAACGCGCGTCCTCGGCACTGGCAGCCGCCTGGTCAGCCCGCTTGCGCGCTGTGACCGCGGCGGCGCGTGACTCGTGCCAGTGCACCAGGGCTCCGTTGTAGGCCTCGGCCGCCTTCTCGGCGTCCTCGGCCAGGTCCTCGAGCTGGGCGCTGGCGGTGGCGAGGTCGGCCTGGATCGACTCGACCGAGCGCTGGGTGTCGGTGACCTGCTGCTGCGCGTCGAGCACGGCCTGCTTGCTCGGGATGACCGGGTCGTCGGGGTCGGCCTGAGCCGTCGGGGCGAGGACGACCGTCATCACCGCTGCGGCGCCCAAGGCTGCCAGCCTCGTTCGCGTTCGCGTCGGCACTCGCCTCGCCACTCGGAACTCTCCTCGGTCGGAACGGAAGAGACCGGCCGCCCTTCCCCGGCGGCCGGGCTCTCTACCAAGCAGGACCGTAGCCACCTTTGGCCCCATGGGGAACACTTTTCACAGAGAAAACTCTGGTAACACGGCGTGTCGCCTTGACGAACTACACCGTTGTAATTTTTGAGTGTCCCTTTATGGGAGGTTTTGCTATGGTTCTTTGCTGCCTTCTCTTGCGACGGTGGCATGGGACGTCCCGGACGCGTGGCAGAAACCGTCCGACATCGACCAAACGGAGGACCCGGCGCATCGTCCTCAGACGCAGGTCAGCGCAGCGGACGCCGGACGGCGAGCCAGTCGGCGCACGCCCGGGTCGCAGCGCAGCCGGTCGACCCGTGGCGTCGGCCTGCGATGTCGACGACACGAGGCGGTCGGCGTCAGGACGTCGAGTCGGCGTCGGGAAGCCGGTCGGCGCTGCCCTTGATCACCGAGAACACCTCGCCCTGCGGACCCTCGAGGACGGCCATCCGTCCGTACGGCGTGTCCATCGGGCCGGTGCGGAGCAGGGCCCCGGCGGAGGTGGCGCGCTCGACCGTCGCATCGACGTCGTCGGAGGCGAAGTACGTCATCCAGTGGGACGGCAGCTCCGGGGGCATCTCGGCACTCAGCTCACCGATGCCGCCGACCACGCGTCCCTCGACGGAGATCGTCGCGTAGTGGAAGGAGTCGTCACCCAGCTCGTCGAAGGTGTGGCCGAACACCTTGCTGTAAAAGGACTTCGCGCCTTCGTAGTCCCGCGTCATGCACTCGTTCCAGGTCAGGGCGCCGGCCTGGTTGACGACGCTCGACCCGAGGTGCGACTTGGCCTCCCAGAGCCCGAATGCCGAACCGGACGGGTCGAAGCCGACCGCCATCCGCCCGACGTCGAGCACGTCGAACGGCTCGAGCATCAGGCTGCCGCCGTTCTCCATCACGGCGCGCGCCGTCGCGTCGGCATCGTCGGTCGCGAGGTAGGTCGACCAGACGCTGGGCATCTCGCGGTCCTGCGGTCCGGGACCGATGCCTGCGGCCGGGCGGCCGTCGAGCATGCACATCCGGTAGCCCGCAGCCTCCGGCGGACCCTCCTGGCAGTCCCACCCGAACAGCTCGCTGTAGAAGGTCACCGCCTTGTCGACGTCGGACACGATCAGGTCGACCCAGCAGGGCGTGCCGGTCTTCCAGGGCTTGTCGCGCGTCGTCATCGCATCCTCCAGCGGTCGGGTCAGGCAGCATCAGCCAACCAGCACCCGCACGGCCACGCCAGTGCGGGTCCACGGCACCGCATCCGTCGTACGCCGATCGCCAGGTCAGAGGGCCCAGCGTGGCTTGCGACGCTCCTTGAACGCCGTCATGCCCTCCCGCGCCTCCTCGGACGCGAACAGTCGCGCAGAGAGGGCCACCAAGGCATCGCCCTCGGACTCGATCGTCGCGAGCAGCGGGGCGTTCAGCAGTGCCTTGGTCTCGCGCAGCCCCTGCGGCGACGCAGCGAGGAGTCCGGCCAGGGTGGCGTCGACGGTTGCCTCGAGCTCGCCCTCTCCGGCCGCTCTCGTGACCAGGCCGATGCGGGCCGCCTCCTCGGCGCCGAAGACGGTGCCGCTGAGGTACTTGTCGGCCGCGTCCCGGTCGGACAACCGGCTGCGCGTCGTCAGCGAGATGATCGCCGGCGCGAGACCGAGGAGGGACTCCGTGAACGCGAACGTCGAGGGCGCGCCCGCGACCACGACGTCACACGCACCGACCAGTCCGACGCCACCCGCGCGACAGTGACCGTCGACGACGGCGACGACCGGTGTCGGCAGCGCGACGAGCTGGCGCAGCAGCGCCAGCAGCGACCGGGTGCCTTCCTCCATGCCGTGCTCGACGGCCTCGGACAGGTCGGCGCCCGCACAGAACGTCCCGCCGGTGTGCGTCAGCACGATCACCCGCACCTCGTCGGACGAGGCCGCTGCGTCGAGGTGGGAAGTCAGCTCGCCGACCAGACGGCGCGACAGCGCGTTGCGGTTCGACGGCGAGTCGAGCGTGATCGTGGCGACGCCGCCGGTGACGTCGAGGTGGACCAACGAGCTCGCGGCGCCATCCGCCGGCGCCGTCGTCGGCCGACGTCATGCGCGGGCGCTGTTCTTCTCGTCCGCAGGCGTCTCGTCGTCGGGCGCGTCGTTGCGCTTGCGCTTCAGCAAGGAGCGCTTGGCACCGGCGCCGACGGGCACCTCCGCGCCGTCCGCGCTGGGCTGGTCAGCCTGGTCCTCCGAGGCGTCGTGCACGGACTTCTGCAGGGCGGCGTCGTCGGCGTCCGTCGTTCCGTCACTGCTCGGTGGACGTCGACGACCGCTCTCGGGCGGGAACACCCCGATGACCCCGTCGCCCTCTTCGACCTGATGTCGTTGCACGCCCATCGTGTGCCCGGTCGTCTTGGCTCCGATCCAGACGGCGATCCAGCCGATCGCGAGACCCGGCGATGTCGTCGAGCAGGTAGTGCCATCCGAAGTAGACCGTCGAGATCGCTGTCAGCACGAAGTAGATCCACATCGTCCAGCGGACCCAGCGCGACTGGATGACGTAGTGGCAGATGAGCGCGGCGGTGAAGATGATCGAGACGTGCAGCGACGCGAAGGCGGCGACGCTCTGGATCGACGTCGTGGAGTGCGGGTCCTCCAGCACACGCTGGCGCCCGGCCGCGAGCCCTCGCTGCAGCGCCGTCACGCCGGTCTCGGGCAGCTCGTTGAACGCGCCGTTCTTGTAGAACGGGCCGAGGGACGGGAGCCAGTAGTAGCTCAGCGCCCCGAGCACCCAGTTGATGCACAGCGCCGTGACGTACCAGAACCCGGTCGCGACGTTCTTCGACCAGACCAGGGCCGCACCGAGACTGACCGGCACGAACGTCAGGAACATGATGTAGATGTACGACAGCACGTGCGCCGAGATGCCGGTGCCGAGCACGTGGTGCAGCACCGACGGCCGGGTCGTGGCCGAACATCAGCGCGATGTCGAGCTTGTGCAGGGTGCTGTCGTACAACGTGTCGGTCCGCACGAACGGCAGGAAGCCCTTGATGTTGCGGTAGGAGACGTAGACGACGTAGAAGCTCGACAGGCCGACCCCGACCAGGGCGATCCGGCTCTTGGTCCAGCGCTCCTTCGTGTACGCCTTGAACGACGGGACGAAGTTCTTGAAGCCACGGTTCTTGATCAGGCACCGCGGGACGACGTCGCTGAGGAAGAAGATGATCACGATCAGGGGCAGCCGGATGTACGCCGGACCGGCCAGACCGTCGGGGTCGCGGAGCGGCAGGTCGAGCCGGTAGGAGCCGACCCAGGCCAAGATGCCCACAGCCAACGCCAGCCCGACTGCGAAGCCGTAGGCCCGACGCGTCATGAAGCTGAACCCCATCCTTCGAAAAGTGACCCAAAGAGAGACGCGGTGTCCTGCACACAGGTGCTCAACGCAGGGACGACCGACGTCCCCCCATCGTAAACCCCAGCGGATCGGGTGAGGCTTACTCCTCGGGCCGCCTGGCGGTAAGGTGGCGGCAGCGACAGGGGAGCGCCGAACCCGACCGTTGGGCCCGGGCGCTGAGAGTGCGGCAGATCCGCAGACCCTCGAACCTGATCCGGTTAGCACCGGCGAAGGGAGTCGAGACTCGAGCAGGAGACCTGCTTCCCCTCCCGACCGGGAGGTTTTGTGATGAGCAACACCACGCATGAGTCCACACATCCCGTCAGATCGGGCCCGTCCGGGTCCGCGAACGTCTCGCCGTTGGCCCGCTGGCGCAGCATCGACCTGATGGCGACCGCCGTGATCGGCGTCGTCTTCGGCGTCGCCTACTGGGGCTGGAGCTCGGCCTACACGGCGCTCTCCACACCGGTCGCCGGCTTCATCGGCCCGAGCGTCGGCCTGCTCGGCGGGCCCTGGCTGCTCGCTGGTGTCGTCGGCGGTCTGGTCGTCCGCCGCCCAGGTGCCGCCCTGTTCGCCGAGATGCTGGCGGCCGCGGTCGAGGCGCTGCTGGGCAACGAGTGGGGCTGGGCGACCCTGATCTCCGGCAGCCTGCAGGGGCTCGGCGTCGAGGTCGCGCTGGCGATCTTCCTCTTCCGTCGCTTCGGCTGGCCGGTGGCGATGCTCGGCGGGGCGCTGGCCGCCACCTTCGAGTTCTTCTACGAGTGGCACGCCTACTGGCAGGGCACGACCCTCGACTTCAAGCTCGGCTACTGGGGATTCTTCGTGCTGTCCGGCGCCGTCGTGGCCGGGCTCGGCGGCTGGGCCCTGACCCGAGCCCTGGCGGCGACGGGTGCCATCGACGCGCTGCCGGCAGGCCGTGAGGCCGCGGACCGCGCCTCCACCTGACCGCTCCGCTGATCGACGCGCAGTCCGAGGCCCGTAGCCGCTCCGCCGCCCAGGGCGGAGCGGCTGTCGAGGTGCGCGGACTCTCCTGGCGTCCGCTGCGCCGTCGTACGCCGGTGCTGTCCGGACTCGACCTCGACGTCGCCGCAGGCGAACGCGTGCTGGTCACCGGGCCCAGCGGCGGCGGCAAGTCCACCCTGCTCCGCGCGCTGGCCGGACTCGTCGAGGCCGCCGGGCCGGGTGACCACGCCGGCGAGGTGCTCGTCGACGGGCACCCGGCCGGCGACCGACCTGGCGACGTCGCACTCCTGCTCCAGGACCCGACGGCCGCCGTGGTCGCGTCCACCGTCGGGCGCGACGTCGCGTTCGGTCTGGAGAACGTCCAGGTGCCGCGCGCCGAGATCTGGCCGATCGTGGAGGCGACCCTGCGCGAGACGCGGTTCCCGTACGGCACGACCCACGACACGACCGCCCTGTCCGGTGGGGAGAGCCAACGGCTGGCGCTGGCCGGAGGTCTGGCGTTGGGTGCGCGCGTCCTGCTGCTCGACGAGCCCACCTCGATGCTCGACGCGGCGACGGCCGAGGTCGTCCGGGCCGCCGTCCTCGCCGAGGTGGCCGTCCGGCAGAGCACCCTGGTCGTGGTCGAGCACCGGATCGAGCCGTGGCTCGACGCGGTGGACCGGCTCGTCGTGCTCGGCGCCGACGGCGTGATCGTCGCTGACGGCCCTCCTCGCGCGGTCCTCGCGGAGCAAGGTCCGGCCCTTGCTCGAGCCGGTGTCTGGGTGCCGGGCGCGGGCCTGCCGCAGCCGGTGGCGCTCGACGCCTCCCTGACCGCACCACTGCACCCGGGGACCGGCGCCGTGATCTCGGCGTACGACGTCGAGGTGGACCTGACGCGCCGGAGCAGCGGGTCGAGGCGGCTGCGCCGGGCCGCGCTGGCCCCGGTCGATGCCGAGCTGCGGGCGGGACGCGGCCTGGTGATCTCCGGTCCGAGCGGCGCCGGCAAGTCCACCCTGCTCACCGTCCTCGCCGGGCTCCGGCGACCGACCCGGGGTCGGGTGACGGCCGCTGCCGAGCTCGCTCACAAGTCGCGGGTCGAACCGTGGCGGTGGCCGTCGCGCGTGCTCGCCGACCGCGTGTCCTGGTCGCCGCAGACACCCGAGACCGGGCTGGTCACCACGCGGGTGCGGGACGAGCTCGTCGCCACCGGACAAGCCGTCGGCCGGGACCGGGCCTGGCTGGACGCCCGCGTCGACGGTCTCCTCGACGCCCTCCGGCTGGGCCACCTCGCCGACGCCAGCCCCTACCACCTCTCCGGCGGTGAGCAGCGGCGGCTGATGGTCGCGGCCGCTCTGGCGCACGGCCCGGTCGCCGCGACCTTCGACGAGCCGACGGTCGGGCAGGACCGCAACACCTGGGCGGCTGTCGTCGGCGCGCTGGGCTCGGCCCGGGCGGCCGGCTCGGCGCTGGGCGTCGCGACGCACGACGAGACCGCCATGCTCGCCCTCGGCGACGACACCTGCACCCTCACACCGACCGGGGCCGGGCCATGAGAGCCGCCGTCGGACCGCTGTCCCGGCTCGCCGCCTGCCTGCTGCCGGTCGTCGGCGCGCTGGCCGTGCGCGACGTGCGGACCGGGCTGATCGTGGTCGCGATGCAGCTCGTCCTGCTGGGTTGGCTCTGCACCGACTGGCGCAGCGCGCTCGGGAGGCTGGCGTTCGGCGCGATCGCGTCGACGTCGATCGTGATCTCGACCTGGCTCTACGGAGGGCGTGACTTCGACGAGGCTCTCGGTGCCGGGCTCCGCGTGCTCTCGATCGTGCTCCCGGCCGCCTTGCTGACGGCGACGATCGACCCCAGCCGACTCGGCGACCACCTGGCCCAGCGGCTCCGTCTCCCGGCCCGGGTGGTCGTGGCCGCCACGTCAGCTCTCCAGCGCCTCGACGACACCGTCGAGACGTGGCGGACGATCCAGCTGGCGCGCCGTGCGCGGGGGCTCGGGCTCGACGGCGGGCCCGTACGCCGCGTGAGGGCTTCCGCCGCCGGCGCCTTCGCCCTGCTCGTCGTCTCACTCCGCCGGGCCACGGTCACGACGATCGCGATGGATGCCCGTGGCTTCGCGACCGCGACCCGGCGTACCTGGGCCGAGTCGGCTCCGTGGACCACCGCGGACAGTGCGGTGCTCGCCGCCTCCCTGGCTCTGGCCGTGCTGCCGTGGACCTTAAGATGACACGCGAACGCCACCGTTCCGTCCGTTCCATCTTCGCGTCGGATCCTTGACCGACCGCCACCGGAGAGGCCTTCCCCGCGTGCACCGCCCTCGTCGACGTCTCCGGGGCCTCGCGGGCACGGCGGCGGCCCTGACGGTGCTGCTGGCCGTCAGCGGATGCTCGTCGGAATCAGACGATCCCGAGACGGCGGCACCGCGGATCGAGGTGGGCGACTGCTTCGCCGAGGGTTCCGTGCGGCCGGTCGACTGCTCGGAGAACCACGTCGCGCAGACCGTCTACGTGAGCGACACCGCCCCGACGAACCCTGCCGAGGCGCTGGCGCCGTGCCGGGAGGCACAGGCGAAGTTCCTCGGCCAGGACTTCAACACCCGGCTCGACATCAAGCTGTGGGTCGCCGAGGACGAGTCCTGGTACCGCTGCGACGTGCTCGCCCGGAACTCCACCCAGGCGCGGGCGGGCTACCAGGTGCTCACCGACTCGCTCAAGGGTGTGCTGAGCGAGGGCGTCTCGGTCAGCTGCAGGCGTGCCTCGCCGAGGAGTACGACGCCAGGATCGACCAGACGTACGTGCCGTGCGACCAGCCGCACGTGTCCCAGGAGCTGTTCGTCGCCCCGGCGATCGGGACGCGCGACGAGGCGTTCCCCGGCGACGTCTCACAGCGGGCGACCCAAGCGTGCAACGCGACCGCGTCGGCCGCCGGAGAGATCACCAAGGGTCGCAGCGTCGCCGCCTACTATCCCGAGAACGCCAGCGCCTGGTCGACGGGCGAGCGCAGCGCTGACTGCTGGCTGACCGCCGAGCGCGGCCAGCTTCCCGCCGTGAAGCCCGACAAGCAGCAGCACTCCTCCACCGGCGACAGCTGACCTTCCGCCTTGGGTTTGCCTCGGTACCGAGGCGGATGGCCCGGTACCGAGGCAAATCCTCCTAGGGATCGGGGAGCTTGCCTGGGGCGCGGGTGCCGGCCGGGCGGTGCAACCGGTGTGACACGGCTCGCAGTCCTACTCTGGATCGATGACCAGGACGCGCGCCGCCTTCGCCGTGGTCGCCGCGAGCCTGCTCGCGATCGCGCTGGCCGGGGCGGTCGAGGCGGGCAACATCTCGCCGCGGGAGAGCACCGCGGATCTCTCGCTCGCCGCTCCCGGCAACCAGCGCACCGACACCGACGACGCCACGAGCACGACGGAGCAGGTGGCGAAGGAGCCGCTGCGCGGCAAGGTCGTCGTGATCGACCCGGGTCACCAGCTCGGCAACAGCCGGCACACCGACCAGATCAACCGACTCGTCGACGCCGGCGGCTTCCAGAAGCCGTGCAACACGACCGGCACGGCCACCAACCGCGGCTTCCCCGAGTCGACGTTCACCTGGCGGGTGAGCCTGGTCCTCAAGCGCCAGCTGCAGGCGAGGGGCGCCACCGTCTACCTCACGCGTCGTACGAACTCCTATGACGACTGGGGTCCCTGCATCGACGTCCGAGGACGCAAGGGCAACCGGGTCGACGCGGACGCGGTCGTCTCCGTGCACGGCGACGGCGCGTCGTCCACGGTCCGCGGGTTCTTCGTCATCCGACCGGGACTGCGGCGCGGGTGGACCGGCGACATCGTCAAGCCGTCGCAACGGCTCGCCCTCGACGTCCACCGCGGCCTGCTCGCGTCCGGGACGCGCGTGTCGAACAGCTACGGCGGGGACGGGTACGACGTCCGGACCGACCTCGGCACGTTGAACTGGAGCAACGTCCCCATCGTGATGGTCGAGCTCGGCAACATGCGCAACGCGATCGACGCCAGGCACATGACGACGCCTCGCTACCGGGCGCACGTCTACGCCCGCGGTCTCCGTGCGGGAGTCTCCACCTTCGTCACCCGCTAGTCGAACCGGCGGCGGTGGAGCGCCTTCACCTCGTCGACCAGCTCGTCGGCCGGGCCGTCGACCGGGACGTCCGGCGCCACCGCGTTGATCGCCAGCGGGTTCACCGGCGCGGGTCCGACTCCCCAGTCACGAAGCCAGCCGACCAGCTGCTCCGTCGACACGGCGTACACGATCCGTCCGAGACCCATCCACGCGTGCGCCGCCGAGCACATCGCACAGTGCTCCCCCGACGTGTAGACGGTGGCCGCCCGGCGCTCGTCGGGCGTCAGGTGGGTTGCTGACCACTTCGCGATCTCGAACTCGGGATGGCGGGTCTCGTCGCCGTCCTTGACCCGGTTGCGGTCCTCGAAGCGGACCGTGCCGCCGGCGTCGACGAGCACCGAGCCGAACGGCTCGTCACCGTCGTCGAGCGCCTCGCGAGCCAGCTCCACGCATCGGCGCAGGTGGACCAGGTCAGAGGGGGTGACCGGCATCGGTCAGGCCGTCGAGCTGTCGCGGGTCTCGAGCGTGGCGCGGCCGGCCTCCAGCCGTGCCACGGGGACGCGGAACGGCGAGCAGGACACGTAGTCGAGCAGGATCGACTCGAAGAAGTGGATCGACGCCGGGTCGCCACCGTGCTCACCACAGACGCCGAGCACGAGGTCGGGCCGGGTCTCCTTGCCTTCCCACGCCGCGACCGACACGATCCGGCCGACGCCGGCGACGTCGAGCGTCTCGAACGGGCTGACGTCGAAGATGCCCTCGTCGATGTAGTGCGGGAAGAACTCCGACTCCACGTCGTCGCGCGAGAAGCCCCAGGTCGTCTGCGTCATGTCGTTGGTGCCGAAGGAGAAGAACTCGGCCTCGTTCGCGATCTCGTGCGCCGTCATCGCGGCGCGCGGCAGCTCGATCATCGTGCCGATCAGGAAGCTCAGGTCGAGGTCGACCTCCTGGCTCACCTCGGTGATCGTCTCCTCGGCCTGCTTGCGGATGATCGCCAGCTCCTTCACGTCGCCGACGAGCGGCACCATGATCTCCGGGTGCGGGTCCTTGCCTTCCTTGCGCAGCTGCGCCGCCGCCTCGGCGATCGCGCGCACCTGCAGCAGGAACAGCCCCGGCACGACCAGCCCGAGCCGCACGCCGCGCATGCCGAGCATCGGGTTCTGCTCGTGGTGCCGCTGCACCTCCTTGAGCAGCTCCGCCGCCTTCTCGTCCGGCTCCCCCACCGCCTCGGCGACGGCCACCTTGACCGACAGCTCGGTCAGGTCGGGCAGGAACTCGTGCAGCGGCGGGTCGAGCAGCCGGACCACGACGGGCAGCCCGTCCATCGCCGCGAAGATCCCCAGGAAGTCCTCGCGCTGCAGTGGCAGCAGCTCCTCGAGCGCCTTCTCGCGGTCCTCGTCGGTGCGCGACAGGATGACCCGCTCGACGATCCGGCGACGCGAGCCGAGGAACATGTGCTCGGTGCGGCACAGCCCGATTCCCTGTGCGCCGAAGTCGCGTGCCCGCTGGGCGTCCTCCGGGTTGTCGGCGTTGGCTCGTACGCCCATCCGGCGGATCTGGTCCGCGTGGTCCATCACCGCGGTGACGGCCGCGACCAGCTCGGCGTCGGGACTGTCCTTCTTGCGCGCGCCGCCCGGCTGCTTGCCTCCGTCGAGCAAGGCCTCGACGACGACGCTCTCGGTCACCGGCACCGCGCCGGCGAACACCTCACCCGTGGTGCCGTCGATCGAGATGACGTCGCCCTCGGAGAACTTGTGCCCGTCCGGCGTGGTGACCTGCCGCTGCCGCGGGTCGACGCGCAGCGCCTCGACGCCGACCACGCAGGTGCGCCCCATGCCGCGCGCCACGACGGCGGCGTGCGACGTCTTGCCGCCGCGGCTCGTCAGCACGCCGCGGGCCGCGATCATCCCGCGCAGGTCGTCGGGGTTGGTCTCCCGGCGGACGAGGATCACGTCCTCGCCCTTGGTCGCCCACGCGACGGCCGTGGCCGAGTCGAAGGCCGCCTTGCCGACCGCGGCACCTGGGCTCGCGGCCATGCCCTTGGCGATCAGCTCGAGGTCGCTGCTCTTGTCGAACTGCGGGAACATCAGGTTGGCCAGCTGGTCGCCGGTGACCCGGCGCAGCGCCTCGTCCTTGTCGATCAGCCCCTCGTCCACGAACTGCATCGCCGACCCGGAACGCCGCCGCCGCGGTGCGCTTCCCGACCCGGGTCTGCAACATCCAGAGCTTGCCGCGCTCGACGGTGAACTCGATGTCGCACATGTCGTGGTAGTGGCGCTCGAGCGTCTCCATGATCTGCAGCAGCTCGTCGTACGACGCCTTGTCCCGCTCCCCCAGCGCTGTCAGCGGCAACGTGTTGCGAATGCCCGCGACCACGTCCTCGCCCTGGGCGTTCGGCAGGTAGTCGCCGTAGACGCCCTGGTGACCCGTGGCCGGGTCGCGCGTGAAGCAGACGCCGGTCCCCGAGTCGTCACCGAGGTTGCCGAACACCATCGAGCAGATGTTGACCGCCGTCCCGAGGTCGTCCGGGATCCGTTCCTGGCGGCGGTAGAGCTTGGCGCGGTCGGTGTTCCACGACGAGAAGACCGCGCGGACCGCGAGGTCGAGCTGGTCGCGCGGTGCCTGCGGGAAGTCGGAGCCGGTCGCGTCCTTGACGATCTTCTTGTACGTCGACACCAGGCTCTCGAAGTCGGCTGCCTCCAGCTCGACGTCGGTCTCGACTCCCCGAGAGTCCTTGAGGTCGTCGAGCGCCTCGTCGAAGGACGACCGCTCGATGTCGAGCACCGTGGTGCCGAACATCTGGACGCAGTCGTCGGTAGGAGTCCCAGGCGAACCGCTCGCTGCCGGAGATCTTGGCCAGGCCCTGCACGGACGCGTCGTTGAGTCCGATGTTGAGGACCGTCTCCATCATCCCGGGCATCGAGAACTTCGCACCGGACCGCACCGACACCAGCAACGGGTCGTCGGCCTGTCCGAGCGTGCGGCCCATCTTCTCCTCGAGCGAGGCGAGGTGCTCGTCGACCTCACCGCCGAGCTCGTCGGGCTCGGAGCCGGTCTCGAGGTAGACCCGACAGGCGTCGGTGCTGATCGTGAAACCTGGGTGGCACCGGAAGCCCGAGGTTGGTCATCTCAGCGAGGTTGGCGCCCTTGCCACCGAGCAGGTCCTTCTGGTCCGCGCTGCCTTCGTGGAAGTCGTACACGTACCGCGTCATGACTCGAGTCCTCCGCAACTCACCGTCGGTTCTGCCGTGCCCTCATCTTGCACTGATCGGGTCTCGACGGAAACCGCCCGTTTGGGGTGGCCAGGTCGCGCGGGCAGGCAACCGGCTGTGCCGTGTCGTAGGCTCGCTGCGACCGAGACCGAGAGGCGGACATGGCGAAGAAGACCTGGGTCACCATCGTGGGATGGTTGCTTGTCGTCGTGGGCGTCGCCGCCATCCCCCTCCCCGGCCCGGGCCTGCTCATCCTGCTGTCCGGTCTCGTCGTCCTGTCCCAGGAGTACGAGTGGGCCGAGAAGCGGGTCGAGCCGGTCCGCAAGAAGGCCATCGAGGGCGCCAAGGACAGCGTCGCGACCTACCCACGCATCGTCCTGGCAGCGATCTTCGCCACGGCCATCCTCGCGGTCGGAGTCTGGGTCTGGTCCGACCCAGCCGTGCCGGAGATCTGGGTCATCGGGCCCCGGCTTCCGCTCGGGCTGGGTGGCTGGCCGACCGGCTCGACGATCATTCTCTCGGGCCTGATCGCGTGGGGGATCTTGATCTACTCGCTCAAGGTCTACCGGCCGGTGGCCCTGAAGGAGCGCGCCGACAAGAGTTAGCCGCGCCGAATAGGCTGGCCCCATGAGCTCTCACTTCGACGTCGTCGTGCTGGGCGCCGGACCGGGCGGGTACGTCGCCGCGATCCGGGCCGCGCAGCTGGGCAAGAAGACCGCCATCATCGAGGAGAAGTACTGGGGTGGTGTCTGCCTGAACGTCGGGTGCATCCCGTCGAAGGCGCTGCTCCGTAACGCCGAGCTGGCCCACATCTTCACCGCCGAGGCCAAGACGTTCGGCATCTCCGGTGACGTGACGTTCGACTTCGGTGCGGCGTACCAGCGCAGTCGCAAGGTCGCCGACGGCCGCGTCAAGGGCGTTCACTTCCTGATGAAGAAGAACAACATCACCGAGCTCGACGGCTGGGGCACGTTCGCCGACGCCAACACCCTGCAGGTGTCGCTGTCCGACGGTGGCGAGGAGACGGTCACCTTCGACCACTGCATCCTCTCGACCGGGGCGACCACCCGGCTGCTGCCGGGCACCGAGCTCAGCGACCGCGTGGTCACCTACGAAGAGCAGATCATGACCGAGGAGCTGCCCGGCTCGATCATCATCGCCGGCGCCGGGGCGATCGGCGTCGAGTTCGCCTACGTGCTCACCAACTACGGCGTCGACGTGACGATCGTGGAGTACCTCGACCGGATGGTGCCGCTCGAGGACGAAGAGGTGTCGGCCGAGCTCGCGAAGCGCTACAAGAAGCTCGGCGTCACCGTGCACACGGGCACCCGCGTCGACGCGATCGACGACTCCGGCGAGAAGGTGTCCGTCACCGTCACCAAGGGCGACCAGCAGCAGACCCTCGAGGCCGACAAGGTGCTCCAGGCGATCGGGTTCGCTCCCCGCGTCGAGGGCTACGGGCTCGACAAGACCGGGGTGGCGCTCACGGATCGCGGGGCGGTCGAGATCGACGACTACATGCGCACCAACGTGCCGAGCATCCTCGCGATCGGTGACGTCACGGCGAAGCTGATGCTGGCGCACGCCGCCGAGGCGCAGGGCATCGTCGCTGCGGAGACGATCGCCGGCGCCGAGACGATGGCGATCGACTACGCCATGGTGCCGCGAGCGACGTACTGCCAGCCGCAGATCGCCAGCTTCGGCTACACGGAGGCGCAGGCGAAGGAGCGTGGCCACGAGGTGAAGGTGTCGAAGTTCCCCTTCACGGCCAACGGCAAGGCGCACGGTCTCGGCGACTTCGGGGGCTTCGTCAAGATCGTCGCGGACGCCGAGCACGGCGAGTTCCTCGGCGCCCACCTGATCGGGCCCGACGTGACCGAGCTGCTGCCGGAGCTGACGCTCGCCCAGCAGTGGGACCTGACCGCCGCCGAGGTGTCCCGCAACATCCACGCGCACCCGACCCTCAGCGAGGCGCTCAAGGAAGCCGTCCACGGCGTCTCCGGTCACATGATCAACTTCTAGCAACCCGCTGATCGAGCCCTTCGACAGGCTCCGGACAGGCTTGTCGAAATCCTGGGTCTCGACAAGCTCGACCAACGGAGCGGAACGGGCGCCCCGCGAGATGCGAGGCGCCCGCCCGGTACGACGGCGGTGTCCGTGACCTTCGGCCCGGGCGGCGTAGCCCGATCAGCGCGCTGCGACGACGGGCGTGCCCGCCGGCAGTGAAGGTACGGCGTCGTACGGTGTGTGGAACATCCAGAGCGCCATGACGCGTAGCGTCCGCCAGTCCGAACCCAGGTACCGCAGCGACGCGAACTCGAAGTCGTCCGCGCGCCGAGGAAGAGGACTCAGGACCATGCGGATGGGCTCGGCCATCGGCAGCTCGAGTTCCACGATCTCCACGTCCGGCATGTGCCCGGACGGGAAGCTGACAGCCGCGCCACCGACGGAGATGTCGACCAGCTGGGCCGGAACGCCTCCGACCTTGACCGGCGTCGAGACGGTCACGCGGGGGGCGTTGCGCCGCGTCGTCGCGAAGTGGGCCGACTTGATCCGCTGACTTCCGAGGACCAGGACCCCGAGCCCGGCGACCAGCCAGACGTCAGCAGCGAGGGTCGACGCCAGGTCCGCCCGCCAGGGCACGAGACCGGTCGTGCCCACCAGCGAGTAGGCCACCACGGAGACGAGCACCGCGGTCGCGACGACGATGCTGGTCGGGATCCGGCCACGGAGCCGCGAGTGCGAGCCGGCCTTGGGCGTCACGACGAACGGCACGTCGTCGCGGCGGAGCAGCCACCGCAGACTGGCGATGCCGACCGGGATCCGCAGGATGCTCAGCGCCAGCGAGGTCTTCCACTGGATCTGGCGGCGCAGCAGCAGCCGGGCGCCCCAGAGCCGCACCGCCCACATCCCGGCGAACGCCGCCAGGATCGCGAACGGGTGCGCGGTCGTGGTGGTCGCGCCCGACAGCAGCACGAGCACCGGGATCATGAAGGCCAGCGTGGTCGCCAGTCCACGCAGCCCCTCGCCGGCGGCGCAGAGCAACATCAACCGGTTGGTCGTCGAGAGCCCGGGCACGGCGGACTTGCGCCAGAGGCGGTGACGGGTGAGCACCTGGAGTCCGCCGAGGGCGCGGCGGCGCTGCTGCGAGAGGTATGCCGCCGGACTCGTCGGAGCGAGACCGACCGCGACGGTCTGGTGGTGGTACACCGTGCGCCAGCCGGAGGAGAGCAGGTCGATCGTCGTGTCGAGGTCCTCGCGGACCGTGCCGGCTGAGAAGCCGCCCACCTCCGAGACCGCGTCGACGCGGAGCAGGGCGGTCGAACCGCACCAGCGGACGTCGGCGCCGGCCTCCTGCAGCGCGGGCAGCTGCACGTTGAACAGCACACCTTGTTCGCCGGTCATGCCGTCGTCGTCGAAGGCGCCGGCGTTGTAGAAGACCTGAGGTGCCTGGACCACGGCGACCTTCTCGTCAGCGAACCAGCCGAGCGTCGAGGTCAGGAACGTGGCCAGCGGGACGTGGTCGCAGTCGAGGACGGCGACGACGTCGGCTCCTCCGACCCCTGCCACGTCCTCGGCGGACAGCACGGCGAGCGCGTAGTTCAGGTTTCCGGCCTTGTCGTGGTCGTGGACCTGTCGGCTCAGGTAGCGGGCGCCGAGCGACTCGCACAGCTCGGCGACCCAGGCGCGGTTGCCGTCGTCGAGCACGAACGTCTCGTGGGCCGGCTCGAGCGCGCAGGCCGCGGCGATGGTGGGCGCGATCACCTCCACCGGCTCGTCATACGTCGGGATCAGCACGGAGACGCGGAGGTCCGTCGGCGGCTCGTCCTGGTGCGGGTTCCCGTTCCCGATCCTCCAGAACAGCACAGACGTGACCAGCAGCCGCACGAGCGGAGCAGCCTCGAAGGCGAGCAGCGGCAGGGTGACGAGCAGGTCGACCCCGGTCGGAAGCGTGGAACCGATCCGCCAGGTCAGGTAGAGCGCGACAGCCGTCGCCGCGGCGACTCCGCCGAGTCGCGCCAGTCGGCGTGAGCGGCGCGACTCCGGCGCCGGCGCACCGAGCTGTTCCGCCCAGGCAGCGACGCTCGTTCGCATCCCGGGTCGTGCTTCGACCCGCTCCTCGATGAGTGTCATCGACGTTCCTCCGACCTGTCCCTCCGCACCCCATGCTGCGGAGATCTCCCACCGCGGGAGTGTGCGGGGGAGACGTCCAGCGTGCGGCCCCGTGACGGCGAAATCCCCAGGACAGGGCGGAAATGGACCGGTCGTTGCCCTGGTCCGGGCGCTTCGGTGGCGCGGGGGTCAGCCGTTCGGGGGAGCAGGACGCCGCGCCTCACCAAGCGCAGACGTGCCCCCGGCGCCATGGCACCGGGGGCACGTCTTCCCTGGGGGGAGGTCTCAGGTGAAGTAGGCGATGAGCGCGAGCTCACCGAGGAAGAGGTAGAAGAGGGCCATCGCGCGGTTGATGATGAACGCGCTTCCGGTCGTCGTGACAGGCACCGACCGCCAGATGTAGCCGGCCCCGAAGAGCAACACCAATGCGATGAGCATGTGATCCCTCCCGTTCGCCTGCGGCGTACTTCGAGTCTGCCACTCGGACGGCGCTTGCGAAATGCCGCAATTGCCACGCCTCCGTCGCACTCCGTGACGAAATCAGGGCAAGGTGACCGGTCACCACACCCAGGGAAGCGCGACCAGTGCCGGCACCAGACCGAGCAGGAGCCACCAGGACAGCAGCCGATGCCGGTGGACGACGAGCACGGCGCCCATCGTCGCCACGCCCCACAGCCCGGACATCACCCAGATGCCGAGGACGGAGTCGGCGGCCTTGTCGCCCTCGTCCATCGCGGCGCTGACGCCGGCCAGCGGGCCGGCGATTCCCATGCCGACCATCACGATGATCGTCGACGCCACCCACTGCTGGACGCGCGTCAGGCTCATCGGGGATGTCGGAGGAGTGGTCGACGCCATGGTGCAATTCCTTTGTATACCAATCGTTGGTGCACCAATCATTAGTATACTCGTGGCGTGCCGCGACGGAAATCCGCTCCCTCGACGATCGATGACCCGCTGGCCCTCGAACAACAGGTCTGCTTCGCCCTGGCGGTCGCCGCCCGCAACGTGATCGCCGTCTACCGACCGCTCCTCGAGCCGATGGGGCTGACTCATCCCCAGTACCTGGTGATGCTCGCGCTGTGGCAGCACGAGCCGCTCTCCGTCCGCGAGCTGGGCCGGCTCCTCCAGCTCGACCCCGGCACCCTGTCCCCCCTGTTGAAACGGCTGGAGGCATCGGGGCTCGTCCGCCGCGAACGCAGCCAGCACGACGAGCGCGTGCTGGCCGTGACCCTGACCCCGGCAGGTCGGAGGCTGCGCAAGCGCGCCGAGAAGATTCCTCCCGCGGTCGTGGACATGCTGGGGATGGAGATCGCGGAGCTGAAGTCCCTGCACACGACGCTGACCGCGGTCATCGACGTCGCGCAGCAGGCGCTCGAGAGAGACGGGAAAGGCGCACGCATCAGGTCTTGACGCACGCGCCCGATCGGGTCAAATCTCGCTGATGTACCCCGAGGGGGGCCGAACGTGACCTGTAGGGAGGACCGATGCGTTCCATCCGATTCCGCCTTCGCCCAGCTCTGACCGCCGCCGTCATCGGTGGCGCTGCTGGCCGTCATACCGGCGACAGCAGCCGACGCCACGACGACCCGGGACGTCTCGCGCGGCGCGGCCAAGGTCTGCGTCCCGGTGAGAGCCACCGGCGTGGGCCAGGATCTCGGCGGCGGCCAGACCGTGGCGACGATCTCGATCGGCTCGTTCGAGATCGGTATGACGCAAGGGGCCTTCACGATCACGGGGATCGACCCGAACGGCATCGCGTCCTTCACCGGACCGATCACCTTCACCTCTGACGTGGGCACGATCGTCGCGCAGGTGACGGGCACCCTCGACACGGCGACCGGCGCGTTCGAGTCGACGTCCACGTCGCTGACCGGGACCGGGTTGTTCACCGGCGTCACCGGCACCGTCACCCTGCGCGGCACCGAGGACCTGGTGACCGGGGCGTTCACCGAGCGGGTCACCGGGAAGGCTCTGCTTCCCGCTTCGGCACTGAGACCTTCGCCGCAACGGACCTCGTGACGCACACTGGGGGTCATGAGGTGTCTGGCTGTCCTCGTCTGCCTCCTGGTCGGGGCATGTGCGTCCCCCACCTCCGAGACCGTCGACGACCCCGAGCCGGCGCCGACCCGCACCTCACAGGCCTCGTCGTCGCCACCACCGACCTCTTCGGCGACGACCCCGTCCGACAGCACGCGATCGCCGGAGAGTCCACGAGCATCGAGGAGCGGCACCCGGATCATCGTCGCGCCCAGCGACTACGGGCCGATGCTGTACGACGCCTCCGGGCAACCGATCTACCTCTTCACGGCCGAGTCGGACGACCGGCCGCGCTGCTACGGCGCGTGCGCCGAGGACTGGCCTCCGGTCCTCACCCGTGGCACCCCGTCGGCGACCGCCTCGGCGCGCACCGGACTGCTCGACACCACCCGGCGGACCGACGGGAGCACCCAGCTCACCTACGCCGGCCACCCGCTCTACTTCTACGCGCACGAGGGCACGTACGAGGTGCTCTGCCACAACGTCACCGAGTACGGCGGCACCTGGCTCGTCGTGCAACCCGATGGCTCAGCCGCTGCGGCCTAGCCGCCGAAACTCGGAGGCGTGCACGTCCCCCCGTGCCTATCGTGTCGGCATGGGCCTGCGAGTCGTCGCCGTCGCGGAGACCACGCTGGAGCTCTGGCGCGACATCCACAACCAGATCATCCCCACAGCACCGCTCACGCCGGACGAGGTCGCCGAGCGCTCGACACGGCATCGCCTGACACTGGCGTACGACGACGACGTGCTGATCGGGAACGCCACGCTGCGACCTCCCGGCGATGAGTCCTCGACGGCGACCGTGATCGTGCGGGTGCTTCCGCCGTTCCGCAGGCGCGGGTTCGGGACGTCGTACCTCGACGTGACGATCGCCGCGGCTCGGGAGCTCGGGGCGACCAGGATCGAGACCGTCGTGCTGGCCTCCAACACCGACGGCTTGGCCTTCGCCCTGTCGCACGGCTTCGTCGAGCACGACCGCTACACCCTCGAGGGAGACCGGATCCCGTTCATCGACCTCCACCTCGTCTCGTGACGACCACAACGGCATAGGCTCGACTACACAGCCTTTGCGGAGGTGATCTGGATGACTGATCGCGCGTACGTACGTCCGCCGTGGGCGGCCCGAGTGATCGGCGGCCGGATGGCCCGGCTCTTCAAACCCTCGATGGTCTCCTTGCTGTCGGTGCCTGGCAGAACCACGGGCGAGTGGCGATCCAACTCCGTGGTGGTCCTCGACTACGACGGTGGGCGCTACCTGGTCAGCGCGTACGGCGACACCGAGTGGTCACGCAACCTCCGGGCCGCCGGACACGGTCGCCTGAAGCAGAAGGGCCGGACCGAGGAGTTCACGGCGGTGGAGGTGCCCACCGAGCAGCTCCCGGCGCTGCTCGAGGTGTACGTCGAGCGGTTCGGGAAGATGCCCACGGTCGGCAGCACCTTCCGCTCGATCCCGGACCCCGCCGACCATCCGACGTTCAAGATCACGACCACAAGAAGCGCCGCCTGAGTCCGTGACCGCGAACCCCCGCAGGCCCTCGGGCAGCCCCCCGTACTGGCCTACCGGCACTCAGATCCTGTGGCGGTCCGGGGACGGACCGCTCGCCACCGGTTCCCCGATCGCCGAGGACGGCGGGACACCACGGCCTCGCTTCGCCGAACCCGTGACCGTTGTGCGTGACGACGCCGACGGCCTCGTCGCCTGGCTTCCCACCGGAACGCCGGTCCTCCGTGTGGGGCGCGCCGACGGGCGGGGCAAGCGCGACGACCCGAGCACCTTGTTCACCGCCGAGAGCGTGCAGGACACCGGCGTGTGGTCCGAGTACGACGTCCTCCGGGTCGCGCCCACCGGCCGCCCGTGGACGGTGTGGGTCCTCTTCGCGGAGCACACCAAGGAGTTCGCCGGGTGGTACGTGAACCTCGAGGACCCGCACGTCCGTGACGCACACACCGTGTACACCCGTGACCACGTGCTCGACCTGATGATCGAGCCGGACCGCACGGCGACCCGGAAGGACGAGGACGAGCTCGAGCTGGCCGTGGCGCAGGGCCTGTACGACGCCGCCACCGCGGCCGCCTTCGAGGCGGAGCTCGCCGCAGCCGAGAGCGTCGTCGCGAGCTGGGGCTCGCCGTTCTGCGACGGCTGGGAGAACTTCCGGCCGGACCCGGCCTGGCCGATCCCTGGACTGCCAGATCGAGGGAGCCCTCTGATCCGCATGGAGCCGCCTGTCGGAATCGAACCGACGACCTATTCATTACGAGTGAATCGCTCTGCCGACTGAGCTAAGGCGGCGCTGGCCCCGAACCTCCGGGCCGACGAGAGAGGTTACCAAGGCGACCTCACCGGTCCCAAATCAGATGGCATTTGCTCGAAAGGCGCAATCGGGGGAACACCAGTAACGTCAGCATGGGCCCACCCACCCGGGGCCTTCCGTCAGGGAGGAGTCGCACTTGCTCACCGCTGCCGCCGACAATCCGCTCCGCCTCGATGCGAGCGCCGTCGACTACATCCTCGTCGCGTTGTACTTCGTCTTCGTCCTGGGGATCGGGTTGCTCGCCCGGACCCAGATCTCGTCCAGCCTCGACTTCTTCCTCTCCGGCCGTTCGCTGCCGGCGTGGGTGACCGGCCTGGCGTTCATCTCGGCCAACCTCGGTGCCGTCGAGATCATGGGCATGTCGGCCAACGGCGCCGAGATCGGTATGCCGACCTTCCACTACTACTGGATCGGCGCCATCCCGGCGATGTTGTTCCTCGGCGTCGTGATGATGCCGTTCTACTACGGGTCCAAGGTCCGCAGCGTCCCCGAGTTCATGTTGCGCCGGTTCGGGCCGACCGCACACCTGGTCAACGCGATCAGCTTCGCCGTCGCCCAGGTGCTGATCGCCGGCGTCAACCTCTACCTGCTCGCCACGATCATCAACAGCCTGCTCGGTTGGCCGACCTGGGTCTCGACCGTCGTCGCCGCCATCATCGTGCTGTCCTACATCACGCTGGGTGGTCTCAGCGCCGCCATCTACAACGAGGTGCTG
Source organism: uncultured Actinomycetota bacterium (assembly GCA_963737725.1). Lineage (GTDB taxonomy): Bacteria > Actinomycetota > Actinomycetes > Propionibacteriales > Nocardioidaceae > JANLYC01. Next base: position 615,753 of record CAVTTO010000007.1, on the reverse strand, counting down.
CAGTTCTTCGTCATCGTCGCGGCGCTGCTTCCCCTCACCTTGCTCGCCCTGCACAAGGTCGGCGGCTGGGGCGGCCTCACCGACAAGATGGCCGCGACCAACCCACCGACAGATGATCAGCTGCAGTCCTGGCCAGGCACCGACCTGACCGGCTTCAGCTCGTCCTTCTGGTCGGTCGTCGGCATCGTGTTCGGCCTGGGCTTCGTGCTGTCCTTCGGCTACTGGACGACGAACTTCGTCGAGGTGCAGCGCGCCATGGCCTCCAAGGACATGAACTCCGGGCAGCGCGCGCCGATCATCGGCTCGTTCCCCAAGATGTTCATCCCGTTCATCATCATCCTGCCGGGCATGATGGCCGCGGTCCTCGTCACCGAGCTCAAGGACTACAAGGCAGGCGAGAACGTCGGCGGCGGCATCGACTACAACGACGCTCTGCTCTTATTGATGCGAGATCTGTTGCCCAACGGCCTGTTGGGCGTCGCGATCGCCGGTCTGCTGGCCGCCTTCATGGCCGGCATGGCGGCCAACATCTCCGCGTTCAACACCGTCTTCAGCTACGACATCTGGCAGGACTACGTCGTCAAGGACAAGCCCGACGACTACTACACGCGCGTCGGGCGCCTGATGACCGTGGTCGCCACTGTCATCGCGATCGGGACGGCCGCGTTCGCGTCGTCGTACGCGAACCTGATGGACTACCTGCAGACGCTGTTCGGGTTCTTCAACGCACCACTCTTCGCGACGTTCATCCTCGGTATGTTCTGGAAACGGATGACCGCCACAGCCGGTTGGGTCGGCCTGGTCAGCGGCACGGCAGCCGCGGTCCTCGTCGCCATCCTCAGTGAGGACGCCCTGGGCGGCGCCAGCATCGGCGTGCTCAACCTGTCCGGTCAGGGCGCCAGCTTCGTGGCCGCCGGGGCGGCGTTCGTCGTCGACATCGTCGTGAGCGTCATCGTCACCGGTATGACCCAGCCCAAACCGGAGTCCGAGCTGCGCGGCCTGGTCTACTCACTCACGCCCAAGGCCGACCTCGCGGAGGGCGAGGCGGCCGCGACACACTGGTGGATGTCACCGACGAAGCTCGCTGGTGTCTCCCTGGTCATGGTCATCATCCTGAACATCATCTTCCGCTGAGAGGAGAACCGAGATGTCTGACAGCACGAACGTTCCCCGAGCGGACAACACAGGTTCCGCGACCCGGCACCAGGCCGGCTTGTTCGACATCCGCAACGTCATCGGCCTGCTGATGCTCATCTACGGCGTCGTGCTGATCCTCATGGGGCTGTTCTTCACCAGCGATGCGGACAAGGCCAAGACGGACGACATCAACGCCAACCTCTGGACCGGTCTCGGGATCCTGCTCCTCGGCATCTTCTTCGTCGGCTGGGCGCGGTTGCGCCCGATCATCGTCGACGACGAAGAGGTCGCCGCCGACAAAGCCGCCGAAGAACACGAACAACCCGGCCACTAACTCTCATTCAGGGGTCGAGAGGCTGCGATCGACCGCCGGGACGACTCGCAGCGCCGTCAAGGAGCGAAGCGACAGGCGCAAGAGCGGCCGGCGGAGAGAGCGTCACCTATGACGTGGCCGAGACTTCAAACGCGTGTTCGGCATGGGCGGAGCCAGGAGCCGATCACCGTCATACCCCTCGACGCGCCCGAACTGGGCGTCCTCGGCGTTCCACCGCTCGCGGAACTCGACGATCTCCTCGTGCGAGCGACCGATGAAGTTCCACCACATCACCAGCTCCTCGGCGAACGGCTCTCCGCCGAGCAGCAACCCACGAGCCGGTGCGCCGGTCGTGGTGAGGCTGAGTGAGTCGCGTCCTGCTCCGACGTAGCCGATCTCGCTGACGGCAAGGCGCTCGCCTTCCACGACCAGGCCGTCGTCGATCGCCAGCACGCCGTACTCGTAGCCGGGACGCAGCTCGACCCGCGCGTCCCCGCTCACCGCGAGCTCGGCGCCGACCAGGGGCGAGTACGCCGTGGCCGGGGACTCGACGTCCTCGAGCTGTCCGATGATGACGGTCGCCGTGAGGCCGGGGCGCTCGAGCCGGGGCAGGTCGGCGTACTGGGTGAAGTCCCGAGGCGCCTCGTGCCGTACCGGATCGGGCAGCGCGACCCACAGCTGCACGCCGTGCATGATCGGCGAGTGGCCCGGTGGCGACTCCTCGGAGTGCGCGATCCCGGCACCCGACGTCATCAGGTTGAGCTGACCCGGCACGACCAGCGCGTCGCTCCCGAGCGTGTCGCGGTGGTGGATCTCGCCGTCGAGCAACCAGCTGACGGTCTGCAGCCCCGTGTGCGGATGCGGCGCGACACGCATGCCGGCGGCGTTGCTGATGTCCTCCGGGCCGTAGTGGTCGACGAAGCACCAGGCGCCGATCATCCGGCGCTCCTTGTTGGGCAGCACCCGGCGGACCTCGGTGCGGGGACCGAGCAGGACGCTGCGCGGCTCGAGTCGCTCGAACGTCGGCGTCAGGTCGGCCTCGTCCTGCGGCAGCACGAGCTCACGGTCGGCCTCGGCATTGCTCATGAGTCCATTGTGCGCACCGATCGACCGGGGTGGCGAGGGTCCGGACCAGCCGCTAGCACTGCTTCCCGTCAGCCGGCGGCGTGCCGGTGAGGAAGAACCCGTTGATGGCGTCGTCGATGCAGGAGTTGCCGGAGCTGTACGCCGTGTGGCCGTCGCCGTCGCGGCTGAGCAGCACGCCCGAGTCGAGCTCGTCGGCGAGCTTGACCGCCTGCGCGTAGGGCGTCGCCGGGTCGCGGGTCGTGCCCACCACGACGATCGGCGGCGCACCCTTCGCGGAGAAGTCGGGCTGCTTCTCGGTGGACGTGACCGGCCAGTTCGAGCATCCGTAGTCGAACCACATGCCGACCCGTCCGAAGACGTTCGACGCCTTCAGGAACTCCTGCTCGTTGCCCTCGATCTGCTGCACCGAGACGTCCTGCGGGTGGTCGAGGCAGTTGACGGCCGGGTTGGCCTCGGTCGAGTTCCCCGTGTAGGTGCCGTCTGCCTTGCGGTGGTTGTAGAAGTCGGCCAGCGCCAGCAGCGTGTCGCCGGAACCCGACAGCGCCTGCTGCATCGCCTGCGTCAGGTAGGGCCAGCTCTCCTTGCTGTACAGCGTGACGATGACGCCGAGGAAGCCGAGCCCCTCGGTGAGGTCGCGCCCGCTCGAGGTCGGCAGCGGGCTCTGGTCGAGGGACTTGAAGAAGTCGATGAAGCGTCTGCTCTCCTTCGGCCACCGAGTCGCCCAGGGGACAGTTGCCCTTGTCGATGCAGTCCTGCAGGTAGGCATCGAGGGCGGTCTGGAAGCCGGCCGTCTGGTGGACCGCGACCTTGTGGGGGTCGGCCAGCGGGTCGACGGCGCCGTCGAGCACCATCCGGCCGACCTTCTTCGGGAACAACCCGGCGTAGGTGGCTCCGATGTAGGTGCCGTAGGACGCCCCGAAGAAGTTGAGCTTCTTGTCACCGACCAGCTGCCTCATCAGGTCGAGGTCACGCGCGACCTCGACGGTGGAGACGTGCTCGACCAGGGGACCGGACTCGGTCGACGCAGCCCTGGGAGAACGTGGCGAACCCGTCCTCGAGCTGCTGGACCTCCTGGTCGTCGTCGGGTGTCGGGTCGGAGGCGATGTAGGCGTCGAGGTCGGAGTCGCTCAGACAGTCGACCGGCGTGCTGCTCGCCACGCCGCGGGGGTCGAAACCCACCACGTCGTACATCGCCCGCACGTTGTCCGGAAGCCCGATGAATCCGAGGTACTCGATCCCGGACTCGCCCGGTCCGCCCGGGTTGATGAACAGCGAGCCGCGCCGCTTCGCGTCATCCGTCGCGGTCTGCCGCTTGGCCTTGAGGGTGATGGCGAGCCCGTCGGGGTCGTCGTAGTCGAGCGGCACCCAGATGTCGGCGCACTCCCCGCCCTCGCAGGACTCCCAGGAGACGTCCTGGTCGACGAAGCGCTGGAGGCCCGAGCCGGGAGGTCCTTCACCGAAGCCCTCGGGCAGGTCCGCCAGGTCGGCCGGCCCGGTCGTCGGCGAGTCGGTCGGAGCCTCGGTCGATCCCGACGACTGCCCGCTCGACGTAGGAGTGCCGTTGGCGATGTCTGCCGCTCCCGAGCAGCCGGCCAGCACCAGCGCGGACACCAGCGAGGCCACCAGGACGGTCGAGAGCGGGGCAGCGGACGACCGCGCGCGGCGACGTCGACGGGTATCCATCACCGGGCCACCCTACGTGGCAGTTCTGGGCGGAACCCGTGGTGCGAGCAAACCTGGAGCTAGTTCTGCAGCGAGCCGGTCATGTCGCTGAAGTCGCGTTTGACCACGAAGCAGAGCACCCGGTGCCCGTTGTCGCTGTCCCAGAGGTCTTCGTTGGGCAGCAGGATGTACGGCTGGTACTCGCGCGCCGTGATGCCCGGCACCTGGGAGACGGCCGAGACGCACGGCTGGTTGGCCTGGCTGTTCAGCTCGGACTGCCCGGGGTACGACGATCCGCTGATCGGGATGATCGAGACGGTCTCGGCGTTGTGGGCCTCCGAGCACGGGACGCCCTTGAGGTCGAACGTGTCGATCTCCGCGTTGTTGTCCAGTCCGGGGATGTCGATGCAGTCGTTCTCGACGATGTCGCCGAACTCGATCCGACCCGCCTTGGTGATGTCGCCGGCGGCGTTGCGGTCGGCCTCCTGGGTCGCCAGGATCACGCCGAACGTGATGATGCCGACCCACCACAGCACCGAGATCACGATGCCGGCGATCGCCATCCAGCGACCCTTCATCCGGGTGCCGCTCATCTTCACGAGCGCGACGATGCCGAGCGGGACCGCGATCAGGATGCCGAGAAGCGGCAGCAGGATGGAGACCACGAACGACGCGATGGCCAGGCCGCTCCAGCCGGTGCGTCCCTGCCGCTCGTCGTAGCCGCCTCCGGGATAGCCGGGATATCCCGGGTAGCCGCCCTGGCCGGGCGGAGGTGGCGGCCAGGAGCCCGGGCCCTGCTGGGGGTAGCCGCCAGGTCCCTGGGGGTAGCTGCCGGGGTTCTGCGGACCCGGTTGGCCACCGGGGTACGGCGAGGAGCCGGGCGGCGGCGGATAACCCTGGCCGCCGGCGTTCGGGTCGCCCTCGTTCGGGGGGTACGACGACCCGCCGGGCCCTGACGTGTCGCTCATCGGTCTCCTCCTCGGACGTGCCCTGGCTGTATGCCGTCCGGCGTCGACCGTCGCTCAGCTGCCTCCTCGGAGGCTGATCATCAGCGACTCGAGGGCGAGCAACGGAGCGGTCTCGCCGTCCAGCAGCTCACGCGTCTCGAAGATCGCCGAGAGCCGCTGAGTGGACACCTCACCGGTCGTGCCGCGGGCCATCGTAGCCAGTTCACGCCGGAGTTCCTCGTTGACGAGCTCCGTGTCGGCGCCGATCTGCAGGCACAGGACGTCGCGGTAGAAGGAGGCGAGGTCGATGAGCGAGCGGTCGACGGAGTCCTTGACCATCCGCTTCGACCGCTGCTTCTGTCGTCCCTCCAGCTCCTTGCGCGCCGCGGCATGGCCCGTGGCCTTGATCCCGCGGGTGCCGGCGCCGTACGCGAGATCGAGGTCGCCGAGCTCGCGGGTGTCGAGCGCGTCGCTGCGCGGCTTGGCCTCCTCGGTCGCGGCCTCGATCAGGTTGCTGGCGGAGGTCATGCAGGAGCCGAGGTCGCTCAGTGACGTGGGGATCGTGAGGACTTCACGGCGCCGGTTGCGCACCGCCTCGTCCCGGGCGAGGGCCCGCGCCCTGCCGATGTGTCCCTGCGAGACGCGGGCGGCGAAGCTGGCCACGGCGGACGGGACGTCGTCGCGGCTCTCCAGGTAGCCGGCGACCTCGGCCGTCGACGGGGTGCGCAGCACGAGGGCGCGGCAGCGGGACCGGATCGTCGGCTCGACGTCCTCGACGGTCGGTGCGCAGAGCAGCCAGACCGTGCGCGGGGGCGGCTCCTCGATGCTCTTGAGCAGCGCGTCGGCCGCCTTCTCGTTGAGCCGGTCGGCGTCCTCGACGATCATCACCTGCCACCGGCGGCCGGCCGGAGACAGCGCCGCGGAGCGGACGTACTCGCGGATCGCACCCACCCGCAGCTGGCTCTCCTCGGTCACGATGACCGTGACGTCGGCGTGCGAGCCTGCCAGCGCGGTGCGGCAGGCCAGGCACTCGCCGCAGCCGCCGCGCTCGCACTGCAGCGCCGCCGCGAAGGCGCGAGCCGCGGTCGAACGTCCGGAGCCCGGCGGGCCGGTGAAGAGCCAGGCATGCGTCATACCCGTGCCGGCCTCGCCGCGAAGGGCCGCGTCGGCACCGCTGACGGTCGCGGTCAGCTGGTCGACGATGTGTTGCTGACCGACCAGGTCGTCCCAGACGCTCATGCGTCGACGCCCTCCCCGACCGTCTCGTCGATGTCGTGGCGGCGGTCGGCGAGCGGGAGGACCGGCGTGATCCGGTCGCGCACGATGGCGGCGATCTCGTCGCGCGGCATCCGGGCGTCGACGACGACGTAGTGCTCCGGGTCGGCCGAGGCCAGCTCGAGGAAGGAGTCGCGCACCCGCTGGTGGAAGCCGATGGACTCGGCCTCGATCCGATCGGCCGTCTCGAAGCGGCCCAGCCCGAGCTCCGGCTCGACGTCGAGCAGCACGGTGAGGTGGGGGCGCAGATCGGCGGTGGCCCAGCGGGCGAGGCGCTCGACCTCGAGCGGCAGCAGGTCACGGCCCGCGCCCTGGTAGGCCAGGGTCGAGTCGACGTAGCGGTCGGTGATCACGACCTTGCCCTGGGCCAGCGCGGGGCGGATCAGCTTCTCGACGTGCTCGGCCTTGTCCGCGGCGTACAACAGTGCCTCGGCGCGGTGGTCGAGGGCGCCGGTCTCCGGGGAGAGCAGGATCGAGCGCAGCTGCCGACCGACGGCCGAGTCGCCGGGCTCGTGCGTGAGGACCACGGAGTAGCCCTGGCTGTCGAGCCACTCGGAGAGCAGCCGCGCCTGGGTGGACTTGCCGGCCCCCTCACCGCCCTCGAGCGCGACGAAGACGCCATGGTCGGCGTAGCTGCCACCCTCACCCATCAAGGACCTCTTCAGCTCGCTGCGGATCGTGGTGCCCGGCCGGTCGTTCATCTGACGGTAGGACAGTATGCCGACAGCGATCATCAGCAGGGACGACCCGAACATGGTGATCGCGGCGCCGTTGTAGTCGAGGACCGCGTCGTCGTTGATCACCCAGCGGTGCGTGCCGATCAGGCCGGCGATGAGCGGGCCCGCGGCCAGCACCACGGCCAGCACGAGCCGGATCAGCGTCTGGACGAAGGCGAACGTGCGGCCGCGCACGGCGTCCTCGACCTCGAGGCCGAGGAGCGTGTAGCCCGTGATCCAGGCGGAGCCGGAGAAGAACCCGAGCAGGACCGTGAGGAACGTGACGACGACCAGGTTGGCGATCAGCGCGACGCCGGCGAGCATGACGCCGGCCGAGATCAGGGCGAACCCGAACAGCCGCCTGCGCGACATGGCCGTGAGCAGGCGAGGTCCGCGCCACATGCCGAGGGCGAGTCCGGTGAAGACGGCGGCGAAGAGGACGCCGTAGCCCGGATCACCACCACCCAGGTCGGCCACGTAGACCCGCGCCAGCCCGATGACGACGCCGCCCGCCGCGAAGGCGCCGGCGATGCCGACGACCAGGCCGCGGATCACGGGAGTCCTGGCGACGTACGCCCAACCCTCGTGGATGACCGCGAACATGCCGCGCCGGTCCTCGCGCCCGATCGCGGGCCCGGCCGGGATGTCGTGGAGGGTCGCGATCACGAGCCCGGAGACGATGAAGCTGGCGGCGTTGAAGATCAGGCTCAGCGTGACCGGCGCGTCGAGCCAGCCCAGAGCCGAGTTGAGGCCCTTCGTCGAGAGGCTGAGCAGGACGAAGATCGCGGCGGCCGGCAGGGCCGATCCGTACGTCGTGGCGATGCTGATCTGGTTGGCCGCCTCGAGCTTGTCCCGCGGGACGAGGTTGGGGATCGTCGCGTCCTTCGCCGGCAGCCAGACCAGGGTGATCGCCTCGATGATCACCGTCGCGATGAAGACCCATTCGAGGGTGTGGATGATCGGGATGGTGATGAAGACGATCCCGCGGAGGATGTCACCGATGATCAGCGTCCAGCGCCGGTCGAGCCGGTCGGCGACGTATCCCGCCAGCGGTCCGAGCACGACCGCCGGGAGCACGCGGAGGAAGAGGACGCCCGCGATGGCGAAGTTCTGGTCGGCGTACGTCTTGTCGGCCAGGGCGCTGGCCATCGCGGTGAGCGCCAGCAGTCCGAGCCAGTCGCCGAGGCTGGACAGCCCGAGCCCGATCCAGAGCCGTCGGAACGACCGGATCGACAGCACGCCACCTCGACCTGTCGCCACCCCGTAAGCCTAGATGGACCTGGCCAGCCGCCGCGATTCCTGGCGACTCGGCGCGCCGAAACCTGGCGACTCGGCGGTCGCTTCTGGCGTTACTTCTTGGTGGCCTTCTTGGCGGTCTTCTTGGCCGTGGACTTCTTCGCCGTCTTCTTGGCGGCCCGCTTCTTCGGGGCAGGGCCCTTGGCCCGCTTCTCGGCCAGCAGCTCGGCCGCCCGCTCGATCGTGATCGTCTCGACGTCGTCGGCCTTGCGCAGGGTCGCGTTGATCTCCCCGTCGGTGACGTACGGACCGAAACGACCGTCCTTGACCACGACGGGCAGGTCGGTCTGCGGGTCCTTGCCGAGCTCCTTGAGCGGAGCCGAGGCGGCCTGCCGGCCGCGCTGCTTCGGCTGCGCGTAGATCTTCAGCGCGTCGTCGAGGGTGATCGTGAGCAGCTGCTCCTCGGTGTCGATCGAGCGGGAGTCGGTGCCCTTCTTCAGGTACGGCCCGTAGCGACCGTTCTGCGCGGTGATCTCCTCGCCGGACTCCGGGTCGGCGCCGACCACGCGGGGCAGCGTCAGCAGGGTCAGCGCCTGCTCGAGGGTGATGGTGTCGAGCGACATCGACTTGAACAGCGACCCGGTCCGCGCCTTGGCGGACTTCGGTGCGTCCTCCTCGAGAACCTCGGTGACGTACGGCCCGTAGCGACCGTTCTTCGCGACGACGGTGCGCCCGGTCTCGGGATCCTTGCCGAGCTCCTGCTCGGCGCCGGCCGGGTTGGCCAGCAGCTCCTTCGCCTTGTCGACCGTGAGCTCGTCGGGCGGCAGGTCCTCGGGGACGTTGGCGCGGTTCTGGTCCTCGTCCTCGACGTACGGCCCGTAGCGACCCACGCGCAGGTCGATGCCGTCGCCGATCTCGAAGGTGGCCAGCTCGCGAGCGTCGATGTCACCGAGCTCGCTGACCGTCGTCTTCAGCCCCTCCTGCGTGTCGGAGCCGAAGTAGAACTCCGCCAGCTCTGCCGTCGAGTCGCGGCGGCCACCGGCGATCTCGTCGAGGATGTCCTCCATGCCGGCGGTGAAGTTGTAGTCGACCAGCCGGCCGAAGTGCCGTTCGAGGAGCCGCACGACCGAGAACGCGAGCCAGGCCGGCACCAGCGCGGTGCCCTTCTTGTAGACGTAGCCGCGGTTGAGGATCGTGCCGATGATCGAGGCGTATGTCGACGGGCGGCCGATCTCGCGCTCCTCGAGCTCGCGCACCAAGGTCGCCTCGGTGTAGCGGGCCGGCGGACGGGTCTCGTGGCCTGCCGAGCCCAGCTCCGCCACGGTCAGCGGGTCGCCCTCGGACAGGTCGGGCAGCTGCGTCTCGCGCTCCTCGCGGTCGTCGTCGTCGCGTCCCTCGACGTACGCCTTCATGAAGCCGGCGAACGTGATGACCCGACCGGACGCCGGAGAACTCGCAGGCCTCGCCACTCGCCGCGGTCGCCGCGATCCGCACCGACACCGAACGACCCTCGGCGTCGCGCATCTGCGACGCCACGGTGCGCATCCAGATCAGCTCGTAGAGCCGGAACTCGTCGCCGTGCAGACCGGTCTGCGCCGGCGTCCGGAAGTTCTCCCCGGACGGCCGGATCGCCTCGTGCGCCTCCTGCGCGTTCTTCACCTTCGACCGGTAGGTGCGCGGGGCGTCCGGCAGGTACTCGCGTCCGTACAGCTCGGTCACCTGGTTGCGGGCGGCGCTGACCGCCGTGCCCGACAAGGTGATCGAGTCGGTCCGCATATAGGTGATGAAGCCGTTCTCGTAGAGCCGTTGCGCGATCTGCATCGTGCGGGCAGCGCCGTAGCCGAGCTTGCGCGACGCCTCCTGCTGCAGCGTCGTCGTCCGGAAGGGCGCCGCGGGCGAGCGACGGTACGGCTTCGCCTCGACGGATCGCACCGAGAACGTCTGCTCACGCAACGCCTGGGCCAGGGCACCGGCCGTCGCCTCGTCGAGGTGGACGACATCGCTGCCGTCCTTGAGCGCACCGAGCGAGGAGAAGTCACGCCCCTGGGCGACCCGCTTGCCGTCGACACCGGTCAGCTTCGCGGGGAAGGTCTGCGGCCGCTTGCCCTCGCCGGCGTCGAACGTGGCCTCGAGATCCCAGTACGCCGCGGCACGGAACGCCATCCGCTCGCGCTCGCGGTCGACGACGAGACGGGTCGCGACGCTCTGGACGCGTCCGGCCGACAGCCCGCTCATCACCTTCTTCCAGAGCACCGGCGAGACCTCGTAGCCGTAGAGGCGGTCGAGGATGCGTCGTGCCTCCTGGGCCTCGACGAGGTCACTGTCGATCTCGCGCGGGCTGGCGACCGCAGCCGCGATGGCCTCGGGCGTGATCTCGTGGAAGACCATCCGGTGCACGGGCACCTTGGGGTTGAGCTCGTCGTAGAGGTGCCAGGCGATCGCCTCGCCCTCGCGGTCCTCGTCGGTGGCGAGGTAGAGCTCGTCGGCGTCCTTCAGCAGCGACTTGAGCTTGGTGATCTGCGGCTTCTTGTCCTTGGGCACGACGTAGACCGGCGTGAAGCCGTCGTCGACGTTGACGCCGAGTCGACCCCAGGACTCACCCTTGTACTTGGCCGGCACCTCGGACGCGTTGTTGGGCAGGTCGCGGATGTGACCGATCGAGGACTCCACGACGTACCCACGTCCGAGGAAGCCAGAGATCGTGCGCGCCTTGGCAGGCGACTCCACGATGACCAGCTTCTGTCCGTCATCAGCCACGGGTGTTGCGCTCCTGCTTCTTCGGGGTGCCTCTCGGCCGTACGCCGTGCCGAGCCTGACACAGCGCCGCGAAGAACGGTAACGCGCCCGTCAAACCGGTTGACGGCGGCATCCACGAGCTCAGACCGCGAAGAAGCCCGTGGTGAGCAGGTCGCGGGCGGCGTCGACGACCTCGCGCCGGGTCGCCGCCACGTCCGAATCGAGCAGCATCGCCACCGCGTCCGCGATCTGGCCGACGGTCAGCTCGCCGTCGCAGGCGCCGTAGAACGCGGCCTCCACCGTGGTCATCTCGCGAGCCCGGCGCAGCCCGCGCTGCTGCCGGACCACGATGTGCTGCGGGTCGGCATCTCCGGGCACGCCGGTCCGCTCCTCCATCACGTCCGCCGCGCGCACCAGCCGTTGCGCCGAGCCAGGAGTCCTCACGCGGAGTACGTCGCGGCGGCATCGACCTGCCGCGCCCAGTCAGCCACGTGCGGGCCGATCGGCTGCTCGACGTCGTACGGCCACTCCTCCAGACGCAGCACCGGGTCGTCCCGACCGGCCCTGCGCAGGTTGAGCCAGCCGAAGCCCACGCTCTCGATCCCCTGCTCGTCGAACCAGCTGAGCCACCTGTCATAGCGGTCGACGTAGTCGTCGGCGCCGCGCAGGCCCGCGTCGTCGAGCCACATCTCGGCGTACCGCGTCACGTCGATCTGCTCCCGCTGCACGACCCAGGCGTCGCAGCCGGTCCCGCGCAGCCAGTCGCCGACCCGCTCCTCCCACGGACGGCCCGTCGACGTGTGCCCAGTTGGCCAGCACCTGGCACCAGCCGCCGTCCGTGAGGTGCGACGCACCGCTCCACCAGCACCCGGCGCACGACCTCGTCCCCGGGCAGGCCGGAGTCGCGGTAGACCAGCCGTTCGTCGGTTGCCGGTGAGATCACGAAGGGCGGGTTCGACGACGACGAGGTCGAAGGTCTCGCCCTCCACCGGCGCGAAGAGGTCGCCGACCCGCAGGTCGACGGTGACGTCGTTGAGGCCCGCGGTCAGCCGGGCCAGTGCGATGCAGCGCTCGCTCACGTCGGTGGCGACCACGTCCAGGGAGTGACGGCTGAGGTGCAGCGCCTGGACGCCGCGAGCCGGTGCCGAGGTCGAGGGCACGACCGACGGGTTCACGGATCGTCAGCTGGGCCAGGCTGGTCGAGGCCGACGAGACGCCGAGCACGTGGTCGACCTGCATCCGGCGCTCGCGCCCGTCGAGGCCCGGGGTCAGGTCGGACACGACCCACCAGCGACGACTCGTCGTCGGCGTACGGCCGCACGTCGACGAGCGCGCGCACCTCGCCGCCCGACCGCTCCAGCACGCCGCCCTCGACCAGCTGATCGACCACCCCGGGCAGCGCCTGGTCGACCGCCGATCGGGCCACCGGCGCCTGCAGGGTCCAGAGCCGGACCAGCGTCGCGAGTGCTGAGCCGTCGGCCGTACGCCGGAGCCCGGGCGTGGTCTCGTTGCGTCCGAGCGCGGCGTGCGCGTGCGGACCCAACAGCGCAGCGACGCCGTCGACGGTGAAGTCGGCCCTGGTCAGCGCGTCGCGAAGCGCGGCAACCGTGTCAGGCGGAAGCGACGGCCAGTCAAGGTCGTGGCTTATTGAGCCGTCCCGCGCTTCGCGCTGGGACCGTCCATCAAGAGAGTCCTCGAACGTGGCGGCCCAGGTCTTCGGCGAGGCGAGCTCGGGCAGCGCGTCCTTGTAGGTCTGCGCCAGCTCCGGCCACTCCTTGGCGAGCCGCACGTGCAGCGCGACCGAGCGGGACATCAGGTCGCGCGCCTTCTTCGGGTCACGCTTGTACCAGGACGCGCTGGTGCCGTCCGCCGACGAGACGAGTGCGGAGTCGTACTGAGCCAGCAGCCACCACTTGAGGTCGACGTGGGGGACGTTCGCCTCCGGGTGCGACTGGGAGAGCTCACGCACCGGCAGCGCCTGCCGGATGCCGCTGAGCGCCATCGTCTTCGCCCGGGCGACCAGACCGACCGGCGTGCCCGGCCCCTTGCCCCGGCGCGGCGGCTTCTTGCGACGCGCTGTGGGGAACTGGTCGAGGTCGGCCTTGGCGATCGAGTCGTCGTACTGCTTGCGCAGCGCGTTGAGCTCACCGAGGCGCATCCGCAGGTCGCGGTGCATCCGCTCCGGTCCGTCGAGGATGTCCTCGATCGCCATCAGGCCCATCTCGGCCGGGGCGTACTGCATGGAGAGGACGTGCTTGACCTGGGTCTCGAAGCTCTCCTGGACCAGCCGTCCACCTCGTTCGTACGGCGTGTGGAGCAGCGCCGCGACGATCCGGTTGCGGCGGTGGAAGTACGCCTGCCAGTCGATCGTGTCGTCCTTCTCGTGCCACGGCACGTGCCAGACCGCCACGCCGGGCAGGGTCGCGGTCTGGAAGCCGGCCTCGGCGGCGCGGAGGCCGAACTCGGCGTCGTCCCACTTGATGAACATCGGCAGCGACAGGCCGACCTGCCGGATCACGTCGGTCGGGATGAGGCACATCCACCAGCCGTTGTAGTCGACGTCGACGCGGCGGTGCAGCCACTTCGTGGAGCGCAGCGAGCGCTGAGCGAAGTTGTGACCGTGCTTCGTCTTCGGCGCGGGTCCCCAGAACCAGCGCCAGCGGGCGACGGTCTCGCCGTACGCGTGCATGACCGTCCGGTCGTAGAGGCTGAACATCTGGCCGCCGACCAGCATGGGCTGCTTGGTCAGGTCGGCGAAGGTCACCGCGCGGAGGATGCCCTCGGGCTCGCAGACGACGTCGTCGTCGAGGAGCAGGACGTAGTCGGCCGAGCCCTTGACGGTCGCCTCGTCCATCGATCGCGAGAACCCGCCCGAGCCGCCGAGGTTGCCCTGCTCGATGTAGCGCAGCTTGCTGCCGAGTGCCTTCGACGCCTGCTCGAACAGCGTGTGGTCGCGGACCTTCTGGTTGCCCTGGTCGACGACGATGACCTCGTCGAGGATCTCGAGCACGGCCGGCTGCTGGGCCAGCTTGACCAGCTGGTCGACGCAGAAGTCCGGCCGGTTGAACGTCGTGATGCCGATCGACACGGTGCCGGGCTCGTCACGGTCGGTCTCCACGCTCCAGTGCGCGTTGTGCAGCGGTGAAGGGCTCGTCACCGGCCTCGATGTCGAACCAGTACCAGCCGCCGTCGATGAAGTTCTGCAGCGAGAGGTCGACGACGAGGGTGTCGTGGTCGACCTGCTCGACCGTCACCGAGTCGGCGCGCTGGACGTGGCCCTTGGCGGTCGAGCGGTAGACGAGGAGGGTGCCGGATCCGGAGACCGTGGCGGTGAGCCGGACCGTGCGGATGTCGGTCCAACGCCGCCAGTAGCTCGCCGGGAAGGCGTTGAAGTAGCTGCCGAAGGTGAGCCGGCGCTCCGGCTCGGCCGTGGCGCCGTCGTCGGTGATCGAGCCGAAGCCGCTCACGCTCTCGACGGCCTCGCCGACCGTGTCGTCGTACTGGTTCTTGGCCGCGCCCTTGCCACGGACGTTGCTCTCGACGTCGACGTCGTCGGCCGAGCCGGACTGCCGGGAGTCGCTGGCTGCGCCGCCGAAGCTGGACAGACCGTTGATGTAGAGCGGCCGGATGTCGAGGTCCTGGTCGCCCCGGATGATGGTGCGGGCGACGACTCGCCAGCCGGGCTCGGCCGAGGCGGCAGGGATCAGGTCGGCGGTCGGAGCGGGCGTGGTCTCGGCAGCAGGGTCGGTCGACGGGGCTGTCGCGGTGTCGGTCACGTGGGTCTCGTCCTGGCGGGTCTGGGCGTCGGGGGCTCACCCTCACGGTATCGCCCGGCCCCACGGGCGAGCCAATCCGCGGCGTACGGCAGATGAACTCCGACGTCTACCATGATCGCGTGCCCGCCGACCCCCCTGCTGTCTACCTGCACGTCGGCCCGCCCAAGACCGGTACCACCTACCTGCAGGACGTGCTCTGGCTCAACCAGGCGCGGCTGGCCGAGCGCGGCGTCAACGTCCCGGGCAAGCAGGTCGACCACTTCCACGCGGCGCTCGACCTGCGCGGGATCCAGTTCGGCGGCCACGACGACCCGGCCGTGCCCGGCGCCTGGGCCCGGCTCGCGACTCGGGCGCGTGCCGCCTCGGGCAAGGTCGTGATCAGCCACGAGGTGCTCGCCGGCGCGCAGCCCGAGCAGATCGCCGAGGCGGTCTCGAGCCTGGCGCCCGCCAGGGTCCATGTCGTCTACGGCGCCCGCGACCTCGGCCGGCAGCTCCCGGCCGTCTGGCAGGAGGGCCTGAAGAACCGGCAGACGCGTGGCTGGGGCCCGTTCCTGAAGCGGTCGCTGCTCGACGACGCAGCGGTCGACCGCGGTTTCTGGCGGTCTCAGCACGCCGTCGACGTGCTCGCTCGCTGGGCCGCCCACGTGCCGGCCGACCGCATCACGGTCGTCACCCTGCCGCCGGCCGACGCGGTGTCGACCGGAGGCGACGTTCTCTGGGACCGGTTCTGCCAGGCGCTCGAGATCGACGGCTCAGGGCTCGACCTCGACGTGGCGCGGACGAACGCCTCACTCAGCGCTGCCCAGTGCGAGGTCCTCCGGATGCTCAACCAGGCGTTGCCCGACGACCTGGAGCTGGCCGGCGTACGAGCACATCGTGAAGCGACGGTTCAACGACGTCGCCAACGCCGGACGGTCGGGGCGAAGGACCAAGATCCCTCGCCGGCACCGCGACGAGGTGTTCGCCCGGGCCGAGCAGCAGATCGAGGGGCTGGGATCGGCCGGCTACCGGGTGGTCGGCGACCTCGACGACCTCCGGCCGCGCGAGACGGCGTTCGGCCGGGCCACGGCGAGACCCGCTAAGGTCACCCGCGCGGCAGTGCAGCTGCTCGCGGCCGAGCTCGAGGTCACCGAGCGCCCCGACTCCGTCGGTCGCCGGGCCCGCACGTTGATGGGCCGCATCCAGGGACGACGACAGGGTTCGGCGTGACAGACCAGGCAGGTGCCGGCACGGCTCCGGGCGCGAAACGCATCTACTTCCACATCGGCGCGCCGAAGACCGGGACGACGTACTTGCAGCACGTCCTGCTGCAGAACAAGCAGAAGCTGGCGGAAGCCGGCGTCCTCTACCCGTACGACGACCACGGCCAGTCCTTCCGCTCGATGCAGGACTTCCGCAAGGTCGGCTGGGGCACGCAGCGGGCAAGCGCGTTCAAGGGCGAGTGGCGCACCGTCGCCGACCGGGCGCGGGACTGGACCGGGAGCACCGTCGTCATCTCCAACGAGCTGCTGGGCGGTGCGACGCCCGAGCGGATCGCGAGCGGGCTGGCCGACGTCGGGCCGGCGGACATCCACGTCATCTTCTCTGCCCGCGACTTCGCTCGACAGCTCGTGTCGGACTGGCAGGAGCACATCAAGCACAAGCACCAGGTGACGCTGGAGACGTTCGTCGACGACCTGATCGAGCTCGGGCTGGACGCGCCGAAGCCGTTCGGTGAGCTGTTCTGGGGGATGCACGACGCGGCGTACGTGCTGCGCCGGTGGTCGGTGTCGGTGCCGACCGAGAACATCCACGTCGTGACGCTGCCGCCGCCGGGCGCGCCGCGCGACACCCTGTGGCGGCGCTTCTGCCAGACCACCGGCATCGACCCCGACCCGTACGACGCCGTGACCGAGAGCTCGAACCCGTCGATGGGCGTCGCCGAGACCGAGCTCGTTCGCCGGATGAACGCCGACGTCCAGGGCATGCCGCCGGAGAACTACGACCCGCTCGTCCGGATCCAGCTGGCCGAGCACATCCTGGGCGGCCAGCCACCGAAGCTGGTGCTGCCGACCGGACGGATGGACTGGGTGACGGAGCGGTCGCGCCGGCTCATCGACGAGCTGCGCGTCGCGGGCTACGACGTCGTCGGCGACCTCGAGGACCTGATTCCGCGGCCGGAGGACCACGAGGGCTACGTGTCGCCGACCGAGCTGACCGACGCCGACCTCGGTCCGGCGGCGGTGCGTGCGGCGTCCGGTCTGCTTCAGCTGGCCGGGCGGCAGCGGCGGCAGCTGGTCGACTGGCAGAACCGGGCCGACGGGATCCCGCCACCGAAGCGCTCGGCGCGCGAGGTCGGCGTGGACGCCTACTGGTCGGTGCGTGGTCGGGTCGGCAAGGTGCTCCGCAAGCTCGGCCTGCTCAAGCGCCGCTGATCCAGCTTGCCGAGTCGCCGCTGATCGAGCTCGTCGATCAGCCGTCGGGCTGCTCGAGGCAGCTCGATCACGGCCGTGGATCCGGCGTGCTTCGGCGCTCGTGCTTGGCGACGAGCCTGCGCGGCGCCTGAGCGGCTTCTCGGCGTCGAGGAGGGCGTTGACGACGTCGAGCAGGGTCTCGATCGACCTCGGCCGGCCGTGACGTCGGCCGGCGGCGTCGCGCCGTGGCGGCCGGGCGTCGGCGGTCATCGGCGGGCACCAGGTCGTCGAGGATCGCCCACGACGTCGTACCCGGCGCGACCGGATCCCGTCGGCGACCATCGCCGGCCGCGCTCGACAAGCGCGTTGTGCTCCTCGGGTCGCAGCACGATCTTGACCTTGTCCGCCACGACCTCGTCGAGAGCACGTCGAACAGCCCGATGCCGGAAGATCTCGCCGGTAGGTCACCGGGCCCATGTCGTCGACCGTGTCGCTGGTTGAGCCGGCGCAGCACCTCGGCCTCGACGATGCCCATCGACGTGTTCACCGGCGGAACGTCGACCTGGTACGCCGACCCGTCCAGCCCGACCACCGAAGCGAACCGGTCCCAGAGCACGTCGGGCGCCGCGCCCGGACGGCGGCATCGTCACGACGTGGACGCGGTCGGCCGGCAGCCCTGTCGACCAGCGCTCGAGGCGGCGGGCGCGTCCTGCGCCGTCCAGAAGCTCTGCGCCATGCCGGACTTCGACTGTGCCCGATCACGTCCGGCGACGAACTGCTCGTACGCGCATCGTGCGCTGGTTCTTGCAGCCGCTCCTGCCACACCGCCGGGACCTGTCGGACCAGGTCGCGCGCGGTGTAGACGACGTGCACCTCGGCGTCGCCGAACGACGACAGGGCCCTGGCGACCTCGCTCCTCCTCGGCGTACACGAACAGCTCGCTCGACAGCAGCGCGGTCGGACCGTCCCAGCCGAGGACCGCGTCGCACCGCGCTGTCCCAGGCGCCGCGGACGTCGCGAGTTGAACTCGCGCTGCTCGCACATCTCGCGCAGGTCCCACAACGCGACGGTGGTGCGCGATGCCGCGGCACCGCGCGGGTAGAGCACTCCGGCGGCCTTCATCGGCTCGCGGTTGAGGCCGCAGACCTGCTGGAGGTACGTCGTCCCGGTCTTGGGCGCACCGATGTGGATGTAGACGCGCTCAGCCACGACGCAGCTTCCCCTTGATCCGGTCGGCCAGCGAACGGCTCGCCACGGTGATCGAGCGCCGCGGCTCCGGCGTCGTGCTGGCGACCGCGCCGAGGGCGGTGACGGCGGACCGGAGCAGGTCGGCCTCGGGCACCTCGTCGGGCAGCGGGCCGGTCGGCTCCTCGAACCGCGGACGCAGGTCGTCGAGGTCACCGATGACGCGTCACGTCGAGCTTCTCGAGCCGGCGGATCATCCGCTCGGAGGTCTGCGCGACGTCCTCGTGCCAGCGCGGCGGTACGACGATCTTGCCCGCGGTCTGGATCGGCGCGAGCGTCCGCTCGGCGAAGCGGCGCTTGACGCGGGTCTCCCACTGCGGCCAGTCGACCGTCTCGGGCACGTGCGGGATCATCCGCCGCAACAGCTCGGCCTCGGCCGCACCGAGGGAGACGTTCTCGCTCTCCAGGTCGAACGAGTACTCCACGTCCGGGAGCTCGACGGCGGTCGCGAAGCGGCGCCACAGCTCGTTGCGCTCCGCGCCCGGCAGCGGGACCGTCACGACGACGACCTTGTCGGGACCGACGATCCCGGCCCACCGCTTCACGAGGGCCGGCAGGTCCTGGGCGCGCCAGAAGGACGTGGACCGGATCAGCTCGGTGTCGTGCTTGTCGGGGTCGGCGGGAGGCACGCCGACGAGCACGTCCTGGAGGAAGTCGGCATACCGCTGGTCGTTGCGGTTCTTGACGTTCTCCTGCCAGACCGCCGGGATCTGGCGGCCGAGGTCGCGGGTGGTCAGGACGACGCGGACGTCGTCGGTCTTGAAGCCCTGGACGGCGTGCTCGATGGTCTTGCGCCGGGTGCGGGCGAGGGTCTCGTGCGAGATGACCGTGGTGCCGGAGAAGCCGTTGGCGTCGGCGGTGATGCGGTCCCACATGCCGGCCGCTCCGGGGTACTGGTGCCCGCCGAAACCCGCGCCGCGGAGGTCCATCGAGGCGAGGAAGTGCGCGGCCGGACGGTCCCCGGGGTACAGCACGCCGTTGGCCCGGAGCAGCGACCGGTTGGCGAAGAGCAGTCGCTGCAGGTACGTCGTCCCGGTCTTGGCGACGCCGACGTGCAAGAAGACCGTGCGGGACAGGGGATCCTCCCAAGACGTGACCGGCCGGACGAACACCTGATCCTAAAGCCCCCGCCGACTCGCCAGGTTTCGCGCCCCGACGCCAGTTCGCGCCAGTCGTCGGTTGCGCCCCGACGCGGAAGAGGCCCGGACGCTGGTGCGCGTCCGGGCCCCTTCGTGTCGTGCGAGTGGATCAGGCGGTGCCGGTCGAGGCCGGCTGGTTCGCCTCGGTGTCGGCGTCGCCGATCGCGATCGGACGCCGCTTCGAGATGTACACCGCAATCGCGATCCCGGCCGCCGCCAGGACGGCGATCAGGATCCGCAGACCGTCGTTCTGGTCGTCGCCGACCGAGAGCGTGATCACGGACGGGGCGATCAACAGCGACACCAGGTTCATCACCTTGAGCAGCGGGTTGATCGCCGGGCCGGCGGTGTCCTTGAACGGGTCACCGACGGTGTCACCGATGATGGTCGCCTCGTGGGCAGGCGACCCCTTGCCTCCGTGGTTGCCGTCCTCGACCAGCTTCTTGGAGTTGTCCCAGGCACCACCGGAGTTGGCCAGGAAGACCGCCATCAGCGTGCCCGTGCCGATCGCACCGGCCAGGTAGGCGCCGAGCGGTGCGGCGCCGAGACCGAAGCCGACCGCGATCGGGGCCAGGATGGCCAGCAGGCCCGGCGTGGCCAGCTCGCGCAGCGAGTCGCGCGTGCAGATGTCGACGACCTTGCCGTACTCCGGACGACCGGTGCCCTCCATGATTCCCGGGATCTCGCGGAACTGGCGACGCACCTCGAAGACCACGGCCCCAGCGGCCCGGCCCGACGGCGTTGATCGCCAGCCCGGAGAAGAGGAACACGACCGAGGCACCGATCAGCAGACCGACCAGGTTCGCCGGGTTCGCGACGTTCAGAACACCGAGCAGCGGAAGACCGTCGGCGAAGCTCAGGTCGTTCGTGAACGCGCCGGCATCGACCGCGGCCTGCGTGACCGCGTCGGTGAAGGAGCCGAACAGTGCGGTCGCCGCGAGCACGGCCGTGGCGATCGCGATGCCCTTGGTGATGGCCTTCGTCGTGTTGCCGACCGCGTCGAGCTCGGTCAGGATCGCTGCCCCGCGCTCGTCGACGTCGCCGGACATCTCCGCGATGCCCTGGGCGTTGTCGGAGACCGGACCGAAGGTGTCCATCGCGACGATGACGCCGACGGTGGTCAGCAGACCACAACCCGCCAGCGCGACCGCGAACAACGAGATGACGACCACGCCGCCGCCCAGCAGGAAGGCGCCGTAGACAGCGGCCGCGATCACGAGGGCGGTGTACACCGCGGACTCGAAGCCGACCGAGAGGCCGGACAGGATCACGGTCGCGGCACCGGTGAGCGACGTCTTGCCGACGTCCCGGACCGGGCGGTACTCGGTGCCGGTGAAGTAGCCGGTGAGCGCCAGGATGAGCGCTGCGAGCACGATCCCGATCACGACGGCGACGGCCGCGATGACCGCCGGGTTGCCGGTCGGTTCTTCGGAGATCGCCGCCAGGATCTGCTCGAGCTGCCCGTTGCTGCTCGTGCCCTGGTCGAGCTCGTCGAAGGACCCAGGCAGGTAGAGGAACGCAGCGATCGTGCAGGCGACGGCCGAGATGGCGGCCGAGATGTAGAACGCCCGGTTGATGGTGGTGAGCCCACCCTCGCCCTCGCGCGGCTTGCACAGGTAGACGCCGACGATCGCGGTGAGCGCGCCGATGGCAGGAACGATCAGCGGGAAGACGAGGCCCTGTTCGCCGAACGCGGCCTTGCCGAGGATCAGCGCGGCGACGAGCGTGACGGCGTACGACTCGAAGAGGTCGGCCGCCATACCGGCGCAGTCTCCGACGTTGTCACCGACGTTGTCGGCGATCGTCGCGGCGTTGCGCGGGTCGTCCTCGGGGATGTTCTGCTCGACCTTGCCGACCAGGTCGGCGCCGACGTCGGCGGCCTTGGTGAAGATGCCGCCGCCGACACGCATGAACATGGCGAGCAGGGCAGCGCCGAAGCCGAAGCCTTCGAGCACGCTCGGGGCGTCGCTCTTGTAGATCAGCACGACGAGCGAGGCGCCGAGCAGGCCGAGGCCGACGGTCATCATGCCGACGAAGCCGCCGGTGCGGAACGCCACGCGCATCGCCGGGTCACGGCCGACGGTCTGGGCGGCAGCTGCCACGCGCACGTTCGACTTCACCGCCAGCGACATGCCGAGGTAGCCGATCACGGCCGAGAACGCAGCCCCGACCACGAAGAAGAGCGACCGACCGATCCTGATGCTCGCGTCGCCCGGAAGGACGAAGAGCAGCAAGAAGGCGATGACGGCGAAGATCGCCAGCGTCTTGAACTGGCGGGTCAGGTACGCCTGGGCGCCCTCCTCGACCGCGAGGCCGATGCGCTTCATGTTCTCGGTGCCCTCGTCGGCGGCCAACACTTCCTGCCGGAACACGTAGGCCAACGCCAGTGCTGCGAGGGCGATGACGGCTACGACGGCGACGCAAGTGATGTTGCCACCGGAGAGAGACACCTCCACGCCACTGTCGGCGAGGTTGAGCCGGGACATCCGTTACCTCCATTGAGCCCGCGCGGGCCCAGGTATCCCCAGGTGAGTCCGTACGCGTGACACGCCGGACGACGCACCCTGGGTCAGCTTGGTGTGCAGACTCGACCGCACGAAGCGGTGATGCCGCTCACACGAGACAAGTCCGCCGGAGTCTAACCGCAACCCGTCGGGATGCCGATTCCGGGATGGACTTTGCTAGGCCTTGGCCGCGGCCTCGACCGACTCGTAGATCGGGAAGACCTTGGCGAGGCCGGTGATCCGGAAGATCTTGAGCAGCCGCTCCTGCGTGCAGACCAGCAGCAGCGAGCCCTCGTGGGCCCGCACGCGCTTCAGCGCGCCGACGAGCACGCCGAGCCCGGTGGAGTCGAGGAAGTCGACACCCTCGAGGTTGACGATCAGGTGATAGTGGCCGGAGTTGATGAGCTCGACCAGACGCTCACGCAGCTTGGGTGCGGTGTAGACGTCGATCTCTCCGCCGACGTCGACAACCATGCGGTCGCCGTCAGTCCTGTTGTCCAGGGACAGGTCCACGCACGCCTCCTTGTTGTCGCCCCCGGCCGTGCCGTTGGGGGCGCCTGTTGCAGCACATTCAACCACGTCAGCAGGTGTGAGGGTGCCCGATGCAAGGATGCGCTGCGTGGGCCGGTCTGGACGGGTGTTCGATCCTGAGGCGGTGGCACTGCGGCTGGCCGCAGGCGACAGCCGCAAGGACCGGCTGACCCACCTCGAGCTTCGGCCGGCTCGGGAGGCCCAGCCGGCGCCCTGGCCCGCCTGGACGCGGCCGGAGCTGATCGACGCGTATCTCGCTCGCGGAGTCGTCTCGCTGTGGGGCCACCAGGCGGACGCCGCCGAGCTGGCCTGGTCGGGACGGCACGTCGTGGTGGCAACCGGGACGGCCTCGGGCAAGTCCCTCGCCTACCTGCTGCCGACCCTCTCGACGATCGCGAGCAGCGTCGAACGACCAGGAGCGCGCGGCGACACCGTCCTCTACCTGTCACCGACCAAGGCGCTTGCCCACGACCAGCTCGGTTCGATGGCGGGACTCGCGGTGCCCGGCGTGCGCCCGACGACGTACGACGGCGACTCGACCCAGGAGGAGCGTGACTTCGCCCGCAACCACGCGAACTACATCCTGACGAATCCCGACATGCTGCACCGCACGATGCTGCCGTCGCACGCGCGCTGGTCTCCGTTCTGGGGATCGCTCCGCTATGTGGTCGTCGACGAGTGCCATCACTACCGCGGGGTCTTCGGCGCGCACGTCGCACAGATCCTGCGGCGGCTGCGCCGGGTCGCCGCGCACTACGGCGCGAGTCCGACGTTCGTGCTCGCGTCGGCCACGGCGGCCGAGCCGGGCGTCACCGCGACCCGGTTGACCGGCGTACCGGTCGAGGCGATCGACGTCGACGGGTCACCGCGGGGACAGACCGCGGTGGCGCTGTGGGAGCCGCCGCTGACCGCCGCGCTCGGCGAGCACGGCGCGCCGGTACGCCGTTCGGCGTCCTTCGAGGCCGCCGACCTGGTGGCCGACCTGGTGGCCGAAGGCGTCCGGACCCTGGCGTTCGTCCGCAGTCGTCGCGGTGCGGAGACCGTGGCGTTGCAGACCCAGGCCCGCCTGCACGATGTCGACCCGGACCTCGCGCGCCGGGTCGCGCCGTACCGGGGTGGCTACCTCCCGGAGGACCGGCGCGAGCTCGAGCAGCGGCTCAAGGAGGGCGACCTGCTCGCGGTGTCCGCGACCAACGCGCTCGAGCTCGGCATCGACATCGACGGCCTCGACGCGGTCGTGATGGCGGGCTTCCCCGGGACACGGGCGTCGATGTGGCAGCAGATCGGACGGTCCGGACGGGAGGGGCAAGGCGGACTCGGCGTGCTCGTCGCGCGTGACGACCCGCTCGACACGTTCCTGGTCACACATCCCGAGGCGTTGCTGGGTGCGCCCGTCGAGGCGAACGTCTTCGACCCCGGCAACCCGTACGTCGTCGCGCCGCACCTGTGCGCAGCCGCGCAGGAGATCCCGCTGACCGAGGACGACCTCGCGATCTTCAGCGGCGACGTCGAGGCGATCATCGCGTCGCTGGTCGAGTCGGGCTACCTGCGCAAGCGGAGCCGAGGGTGGTTCTGGACGAGTCGTGACCGGGCGTCCAACCTGGCCGACATCCGCTCCAGCGGGGGGAGCCCGGTGCGGATCGTCGAGGGCTCGACCGGTCGGCTGGTCGGCACGGTCGACGCGTCGTCCGCGCACGCGACGGTCCACACGGGCGCGGTCTACATCCACTTCGGGCAGAGCTACGTGGTCGCGTCGTTCGACCACGAGGAGGGCGTCGCGGTGGTCGACGCGGCCGACGTCGACTACTCCACGAGCGCGCGCGACCTGACCGACATCACGATCCTGGGCAGGCTCCTCGACGAGGACTGGGGCGGATCGACGCTCTGCTTCGGCTCCGTCGAGGTGTCGTCGCAGATCGTGTCCTATCTGAAGAAGCGCACCGCGACCGGCGAGGTGCTCAGCGAGGAGCCGCTCGACCTGCCGGCGCGGCAGCTGCACACCAAGGCGGTGTGGTGGACGCTCACGCCCGAGCAGATCGAGGCGACCGGAGTGGACCCGCGCGACGTGCCGGGAGCGGCGCACGCGGCCGAGCACGCGTCGATCGGGCTGCTCCCGCTCTTCGCGACGTGCGACCGCTGGGACATCGGCGGTGTCTCGACCGCGCTGCACGAGGACACCGGGCTGCTCACGGTGTTCGTGTACGACGGCCACCCGGGCGGTGCCGGCTTCGCGGAGCGGGGCTTCGACATGGCGGCCGAGTGGCTGACGGCGACGCGCGAGGCGATCGCGGCGTGCGGGTGCGACGAGGGGTGTCCGTCGTGCGTGCAGTCACCGAAGTGCGGCAACGGAAACAACCCGCTCGACAAGCGTGGCGCCATCCTGCTGCTCGATGCTCTC
The DNA here is from genome assembly GCA_963737725.1 of uncultured Actinomycetota bacterium. Taxonomy (GTDB): domain Bacteria; phylum Actinomycetota; class Actinomycetes; order Propionibacteriales; family Nocardioidaceae; genus JANLYC01. Next base: position 590,659 of record CAVTTO010000007.1, on the reverse strand, counting down.
CTCGCGGACCATCGCTGAGGTCGCTACGGTGAAAGCGGTCGCACCCGCTGGCCCTCCGTGGCCTCACGGGTGACGGTTGTCCGCTCGGGGGACGAACGAGCCCGCTGGCTCGAGAGGAGTCACACATGATCGTCCTCGGACTGCTGGTCCTGGTGGTCGTCGTGGCCGTCGCCGTCGTCGCGATCGCCCGTGGCAGCGACCCGGTGACCTTCAAGGTCGGGTCGTTGTCCCTCGAGACCGACGGCACCGGCATGTTCCTCGCCGGAGCCGGCGCGCTGCTCCTCACCGTGCTCGGGGTCTGGCTGCTGAAGAAGGGGTTGGTGCGCTCCCGGCACCGCCGTCAGGAGATGCGCGAGCTGCGGGACCGCGCTTCGCGCAACGAGGAGGCCGCCCGACGCGAACAGGCGGCAGCTGCGCAAGGTGAGACCGGCGATCAGACCCGGACGGCGCCGACGACCGCAGCAGACCCGCGTGGACGACTCCGGCCGGCATGTCGAGTCGGGCACCGACGAGCACTTCGACTCCACTCCTCGCGAGCGCTAGCCCCGCTGTTCTGCGGGCAAGGTCAGGGCGGTCCGGCGCGGGCTGAGCCGTCGATCGTGACGGTGAGCCCGAGCGGCAGGTCGAGGCGCTCGGTGACGTGGACCGTCACGTCCCACTCCTCACGTGTGCACGTGGCCAACCGGACGTGACTGGCGCTCGCCACCTCCGCGGCGGTCGCGCAGGCATCGCCACCGCGTTGCAGCGACTGAGCAGCCGACAGCGCGACCAGGTCGGCCGAACCGTCGAGCCGGTGCTGATGAGCCACTGCGAGGGCGAGCAGCACCCCAGCCCAGGCGACGGTGGCCAGGACGGCGATCCATCCGACCGCCCAGACCGTCGCGTAGCCCTGCTGCGTCTCGTGGCCGTGGTCTCACCGGGCACCGTCCTCGGCCGCAACGGTCGCGGAGGCGTGGACGTCGACGCTGGGGACCGGAACGAGCAGCCACGACGGTGGGCGCGACGGGAAGGAGACCGACACCGTGACGAGGTCGCCGTCGCGGTGCAGGACGACCGACGCAGAGTCCGGTGCCGTCCGCCGGGCAGCCACCGTCGCCGTGCCCTGGTCACCGCCTCGTGCGATCTCGCGGGCGGCGTCCCGGGCGGCGTCTGCCGCCTGTACCTGCGCGAAGCCGAGGGAGATCAGCCAGACGAGCGCAAGCGCGAAGGCGGCCACGAGCGGAAGCACCAGAGCCGCTTCTGCCGTGACGCTTCCGTGTTCGTGACCCGCTGCCGTGCGCGGTCGAGGACGTCTCATCTCTTCTCCTCCTCGTTGACGGGCCGGGCGGGGTGAGCCCGCCCGGCCGGTCGTCGGGCGGCTGGTCAGAACGGGAGCAGGGTCAGCACCTTGTCGAACAGGGTCTGCAGCAGCTGACGGCCGAAGTCGGACGTGAGCAGCTGGTAGAGCAGTCCGGCGAAGCCGCAGGCGCCGACGGTCCCGACGGCGTACTCGGCGGTGTTCATGCCGGCCTCGTCGCGGACCGGGAGGTGCGGGCGGGGTCCGGAGCGGCGTCGGCGGGTGCGGGTGGAGGTGGTCATCGTGGTCCCTTCGAGAGCGTCGCCTCGGCGACGGGTGAACAGGTCTCGGTCAGCCAAACCCGGCACGACCCGTTGGTCCCTGGTGGCGCGGGAGTCTGTTGACAGGTGCCCGGGTGACGGCTGGCTGGGGACGAACGGTCAGAGGCCGAGGTGGCGGAACCCACCGACGATCGTGGGCACGACGCCGATGAGCATGAACGCGGGCAGGAAGCAGGCCGCCATCGGCGCCGCCGCCTTGACCCCGACAGCCCGCGCCGCCTCCAGCAGCCGGCTGCGTCGCTCTCGGCGGACGTCGGCCGCGAGTCGGCCCAGGGTCTCGACGACCGGGCGCACCCGACCGGTGCGCCCGGACCATCGCTGACCCGAGCCGGTGCAGCGCGGGGTCTGCGGCGAGGCGCTCCCACTCCTCGGGGACGGACGCGCCGAGCCCCCACCGCGCGTGCAGCGTGTCGAACCGCTGCGCGATCGGCCCTCCCAACGCCCGCGCCACGGTCGGCAGCGCAGCCATCACCGGAAGGCCTGCCACCGCACACGCGGACAGCAGGTCGACGGCGACCGGAAGATCGCGCTGGATGCGCAGGCGTTCGCGGGCGACGCTCGGCGTCTCGAGCCGACCCAGGGCGCGCGTGAGCAGCACGCCCCCGACCCCGCCCACGAGCACTCCGGCAGGTCCGGCCGCGACGCTCCCGACGAGGGCGCAGCCCACCACGCACACGAGACCGCGGCGACGCGCGTCCTCGACCAGCCCTGACTTTCGATCCACGGTGTCCGACGTGCGCGCAGACTTCGCGGTCCTGGGAGTGGGCGTCGGTCGGGGTCCGAGGAGGGCCACCCAGACCGCTGCTCCGCCCATCACCACAGCGGCGACGGCATACATCGTTCAGACCTCCACCGCGTCGACGAGCCGCTCGACCCAGATGACGCCGAGTCCGGCGAGCAGCAGCCCGCCGGCCAGACACGCGAGCCCGAGCCCGCTGCCGAGCAGGAAGTCCAACGGCCGGGCACCCATCGACATCCCCAGGGCCAGGCCGAAGACCGGCAAGCCGGCGAGCAGCTTCGCCGTTGCCCGGGCGGGCGCGAGGGACGCCGCCACCTCGGCACGCGCCTCCTCCTCGTCGCGCAGCCCGACTCCGATCCGGTCGAGGACGACGGCCAGGGCTGCCCCAGAACGCGCCGACACCTCCCAGGCAGCCGCCACGGCCAACAGTCCACCGGCACCGGGCCGCGACGCAGCCTCCCGTAGAGCACCGACGACGTCGCCGCCGACGCGCGCCGTGACGACGACCGGTGACCACTCGGGGTCGCCGCGGCACGCGTGCTCGAGCGCCTGCTGGACCGGCACCCCGGCGTGCAGCTCAGCCGCGAGCCCGTCGCAGAGCTCGATGACGGCGGTGCGACGCCGGACGCTGCTCCGACGCGCTCGGACCCGGGCGAACAGGCGTTGCCAGATGCGCGGCAACACCGTCGATCCTCCCGCGAGCGCGATCGGAGAGCCGGGAGCGGGGTCGGCTCGCGGCCTCATGGTCGCCACCGCAACGGCTGCGACCGCCAGCAGCGTGGCGACCGTCGGACTCGCTGTCATCTGCGACTCCGATCGACCAGCAAGGCGTCCCATCGACGCGCACCGGGGCCGAGGTCGGCCTCGCCCCCGGGCCGGAAGCGGACAGCAGTCTGGACCTCGACGAACCCGGACTCATCCCGCCCCAGCACGCCGATCTCGTCGAGTCGGCGGCGCCCGTCCCGATCTCGGCGGAGGTGAAGCACGACGTCGATCGCGGAAGCGAGCTGCGCGTGCACCGCGTCACGTCGCAGGCCGGCGGCCACCCCCAGCGCCTCGAACCGCGCAGGCAGGTCGCGCGCGGAGTTGGCGTGCACCGTGCTGCAGGATCCTTCGTGACCGGTGTTCATCGCCGCCAGCAGGTCGACGACCTCCGCGCCGCGGACCTCTCCGACGACGAGGCGGTCGGGACGCATCCGCAGGCTCTGTCGCACCAGGGTCCGGAGCCCGATCTCGCCTGCGCCCTCGACGTTGGGACGTCGTGCCTCGAGACCGACCACGTGCGGGTGTCGAGGGCGCAGCTCTCCCGCGTCCTCGACGAGGACGATGCGCTCGTTCGGGTCGACCATCGACAGCAAGGCGTTCAGCAGAGTCGTCTTGCCACTCCCCGTGCCGCCGGTGATCACGACAGCGAGCCGGCAGCCGACGAGGTCCGCGAGCAGGGGCGCCGCTCGGGCAGGGACGGTGCCGCTCGCGACCAGCTCGTCGAGCGTCAGCAGCTGACGGGCCGGCACCCGGAGGGACAGGCAGGTGCCTGACCGCGCGATCGGGGCGAGAACGGCATGGAAGCGTGTGCCGTCCGGCATCCGTACGTCGACGTAGGGGCAGCCGTCGTCGAGGCGGCGCCCGGCCGTGCCGGCGAGACGTTGCGCCAGGCGTCGTACGGACTCGTCGTCGCGGAAGGTCACGTCGCTGCGGGTCAGCCCGGCACCGGTGTCGACGTACACCTCGCGTGGTCCGTTGACGAGGATGTCCGTGACTCCGGGGAGAGCCAGCAGCGGATCGAGCGGCCCGGCTCCCGTGCTCTCGCTCCGCAACGTGTGGAAGACGTCGAGCACGACCGCGTCGCTGGTGAGGCCGCCGTCGGCGCGCAAGGCCCGCGCCACCTCGCCGGGCGAGCTGCCGCCGCCGTGCTCGGCCAGCCGGGCGCGCACGCGGTCGACGGGATCGAGGCTCGGGACCGTCACGCCGCCTCCGTCGGCATGACCTGGTCCAGCACGGCGTCACAACAGCGCACGAGCGACCCGCGTCGCGGAGGACCGAAGCCCTCGTCGATCGCCCGGCCCACGGACCGTCGAGCGGCATACGCACCGAGCAACGGCAGACCCACCGACGCGGCAAGGGCCTCCGGCGACGGTGTCACCGCACGCCGTGACCTCTTCACCACGAGCCCGATGTCGGCGCCCGCCTCACGGAGCGCCGGCAGCATGGCGCCCGTGCCGGCCACGGATCGCACGTCGTCGGCACCGAGGAGTACGACGGTGTCGGCCGTCGACAGTGCGGCGCCGGCTGCCGCGTCGAGTGTGCGCGGGAGGTCGACGACGATGTGACGGAACGACCGTGCCGCCGCCGCGACCATCGACTGCATGGTGGCCGCCGCGACGGTCGTCACCGGGCCGCGTGACCACGACAGGACGGTGACGCCCCGATGCTCCGGAAGCGCACCCCGCAAGGTCGACGCCGTGATCCGGCCGTCCGTCAGCGCGACGTCGGGCCATCGCAGTCCGTCGACGTGCTCGCTCCCGATCACCAGCTCGACACCGCCGCCCGACGGGTCGGCGTCGACCAGGAAGGTGGGCGCTCTTCGTGCTGCCCTGACAGCAAGGGTGGCGGCGAACGTCGAGGCTCCGACTCCCCCGCGTGCCCCGACGACAGCCACCGTGCGCGCCAGCTCGAGACCTTCTGCGACGTCGGCCAGCCAGCCCACGAGGCGCTCCTGGTCGGCGGGCAGACTGGCGACGCTCTGAGCGCCGATCATCACCGCTCCGCGCCAGACGCTGGCGTCGTGCGCATGCGCGTCGGTGACCACGGTGACGTCGTCACGACGCGGCAGAGGCACGTCGGTCGGCAAGGTCTCGACGGCGTCGTGCCCGATCAGGACGCAGCTGGCGCTGCGCCACTCGGCGCGTGCCTCGCTCGCGCCATCGACCACGCGCGGAGTGACGCCGGAGGCCGCGCACAGCAGCAGGATGCGTTCGCGCAGCGCGGCGTCTGCCGTGACCACGAGAGGCGCAGGTCCGGCGCGTTCGACGACCGCGATGTCCATGGCTCGACGATCCCCGCACCAGCTGCGGCGAGACGAGACCGTCGGCGACACCTGTGGACGGCTGCCCGGCGTGCGCGCGCGCTGTGGACAGGGGTCCGGAGAAATGGGGCGGCCCCCGGTGGGGGGGTACCGGGGGCCGCCGCGGCGGGCCATCTATTCCGGGGGGATGAAATAGACCCGCAAGGTCCAGCGACGAGGGGGGATGCCGCTGGCTCTGATGCCACCATACCCCCCTGTCGGCGTCCTCACGCAAACCACCACGTCAGAGCCGTATGCTCGAAACAGACGGCCCGAATCTCGGCGCGGGAGGCCCTGACGGGACGTGCCGGGACCCAGCCGGACGAGCCTGGACCGAGAGGGAGGAACGCGCCGATGTCCCCCATCTCCGGCCGTCCGGCCGCCTTCTTCGACCTCGACAAGACGATCATCGCGAAGTCGAGCACGCTGGCCTTCAGCCGGCCGTTCTACGAGGGCGGGCTGATCAACCGGCGCAGCGTCCTGCGCAGCGGCTATGCCCAGTTCGTCTACCTCGTCGGCGGCGCCGACCACGACCAGATGGAACGGATGCGGGCCTACCTCTCCGCGCAGGCGACCGGCTGGCACGTGCAGACCGTCAAGGACATCGTGGCCGAGACCCTGCACCACATCGTCGACCCGCTCGTGTACGACGAAGCCGTGAGCCTGATCGAGCAGCACCACCTCGAAGGGCACGACGTCGTGATCGTCTCGACGTCCGGCGCCGAGGTGGTCGAGCCGATCGGAGAGATGCTCGGAGCCGACCGGGTGATCGCGACCAAGATGGTGCAGGAGGACGGCCGCTACACCGGCGAGATCGAGTTCTACGCCTACGCCGGCAACAAGGCGTCGGCGATCGAGGAGCTCGCCGAGACCGAGGGTTACGACCTCTCGGCGTCGTTCGCGTACTCCGACTCGGCGACCGACGTGCCCATGCTCGAGATCGTCGGCCACCCGCACGCGGTCAACCCCGACAAGGCGCTGCGCAAGATCGCGAACGACCGCGGCTGGCCGGTGCTCGACTTCGTCAAGCCGGTCGAGCTGCGCAAGCGTGTGCCGTTCGAGACGCGCAAGGGCACGCTGGCGGCGGTGGCGATCGGTGCAGGGGTCGCGGCGGCCGGAGCGGTCGTGCTGTCGGCGCGGCGCTCACGTCGTACCTGATCGGACGTCGTCCTCGCCGGTCACCACCAGACCTGGCGACTCGGGGCGCAAAACCTGGCGAGTGGGCGCGCATTCTTGGCGAGTCGGGGGACATGCGAGCGGCGCCCTCAGAGAAGGCGCCGCCGCTGACACATGAGCGTTCGGCTACCAGGCGTGCAGGTCCTCAAACGTCGCCCCGGGAGTGTCCCGAAACCGACTGCCCTCAAAGAAGGGTGGGTCACCGCGTGGGTACCGGGCTCATGTGCGGGTCTGGAGTTGTGGTTCCTTTGTACGCCGTTCGGAGTCCCAGCGGAAGGCCTACCGGCGTGTCGGCGCGAGACCTGTGCGAATCGCGCCTTATGCCAGTGGGCTCGCTTCGACACCACGTGTGACGGCGGCCGCGACGTGCAGCAGCCAGGCCTGACGACCAGCCGCGTCGCCGGTCGCGTAAGCCCCGAGCGAGGCGCGGTACGACGGCTCCAACGAGAGGTGTCCGACCTCCGGCACCGTGACCGACGTCGGGTCGACGCCACGCGCGACCAGGACCAGTCGCTCGACCGCACGCGCCACCAGGCCGTTCCCCGACTCGAAGGGCTCGACCGCCAGCACCTCGGCGTGCGCGATGCCGGCCACCGCGATCGCCGGCGCCGTGGTCTCGGCCACCAGCACCGCGCCCAACGCCTGCAGACGTTGGGCCACCCCCGCGACCGGACGAGGTCGCCCGAGCACGTCGTCGGGGACCATCCCTGCCGCCGCGAGTGCGTGCAGCCGCGCCAGGGCCTGCAGAGGTGACCGCGACACGACCGGAACGAGCCCGAGCAGCTCGCCGTTGACTCGCGCCGCCGCGACCGCCACCTGGTCACCCGCGCCGTCCCGGAGCTCGGCCGCACTCGACTTGCTCCCGTCGAGCTCGGCACTCGCGGCCGCGCCCCGCAGCAGCGACTCCGTCGTCAGCTCGGGCGTCGTACGCCGCAGACCGCGGTCACGCAGTCGCGCGTCGACGGCGTCGCGGGCAGCGGCGAGGGCGGACGGCACTCCCTCCAGCGCACACCACGACTCGACCTCGTCGACGCTGAGCATCCGCGCAGTCTAGATGGACGGGCCCGAGCGGCGGAGCCGCCGGGACCGGCTCAAAGATCACGTTCCGAACACTGCTGATGGACCGCGTGCGCCGCGCGTCGAGGCCCCCGACTTGGGCTAACCTCGGCATACATGGACGCCGACGAGAAGGCCCTCCGCGCGGCCAGCTTCGGCTCCGTCGCCCGGGTGTATGCCGAGTACCGACCCGGCTATCCCGAGGAAGCGGTCAGCTGGCTGCTCGGCACGAGTCCCGGACGCGTCCTCGAGCTCGGCGCCGGCACCGGCAAGCTCACCGAGTCGATCCTCGCGCTGGGACATGACGTGGTCGCCACCGACCCCTCGACGGAGATGCTGGCCGAGCTGCGTCGGTCGACCCCGACGGCGCACACCGCGGTCGGCACGGCCGAGTCCATCGCGCTGCCGAGCAGCTCGGTCGACGCCGTCGCTGCCGCACAGGCATTCCACTGGTTCGACCTCGACCGAGCACTGCCGGAGATCGCGCGGGTGCTCCGGCCCGGTGGCGTGCTCGTGATGCTCTGGAACGTCGCCGACCGCAAGGTGCCCTGGGTCAACAAGGTGTTCCGGCTGCTCGGCATGTCCAGCGACTCCGACGTGGGTGAGGACCCGGTCGCCGACTCCGATCTGTTCGCGCCGAGCGAGCGCCGGGAGATCCGGCACTGGCAGCAGCTCGGCCGGGAGGCCCTGCTCGGGTTCTGCTCCTCGAACTCGATGTTCACCCAGCTCTCCGCGTCCGAGCAACGCGACCTGCTCGACCAGGTCGGCACCATCTACGACTCCTACGGTCGTGGCCCCGACGGGATGCTGCTCCCCTGGACCACCTACTGCTACCGCTCGCGCGTGACAGGGCTGCCCGGCGATCGCTGGAACGACCCGTCGGCGGACGGCGAGGAGACCGGCCCGATCGAGGACGACGACCTCGACGACGGCCTGCTCGTCGACTTCCGATAACGGGAGGTCGACCGGGACGTCCATCCTGGACCAGCGCGCGTGGCTTGTGAGCCGGGCTCCAGCTTCTACTTCAGGCCGTAGGCCCGGGTGATCTCCTGCGTCACCGTGTTGCCCTTGCTGTCCCACGCCCGCGCTCGCAACGAGACGAAGCGCGACGCGTTGTCCGGGTAGCTGGTGTCCGGTCCAGTCCGTCTTGCCCAGCTGGTCAGCGCAACGCCGGACGGAGAGGGTGGCTCTGAGAGGTCCGACGAGCTGAGCTGACGTCGCTGGTCACACCGTGGCCAGGCGGCGCATCGGCACGTGCAGGATCCCGTCCTCGTCGTACTCCGGACCGTCGACGACGTACCCGAACCGCTCGTACCACTCCCGGAGGTGCGCCTGCGCGCCGAGGACGCTCGCTCCGTCGCCGATCTCGTCGAGCGCGGCGCGCATCAGCCGTCCGGCGAGACCGGCGGACCGATGTGCCGGCGCGACGCAGACGCGGCCGATCCGGGCGACGCCGTCGGGCTCGGCCAGGATGCGCAGGTACGCCGTCGGCTCACCGTCCTCGTGTGCGAACACGTGGCGAGTGCCGGGCTCGAGGTCACGGCCGTCGAGGTCGGGATAGGCGCAGTCCTGCTCCACCACGAAGACGTCGGCGCGCAACCTCCACAGGTGGTACGCCGTCTCGGGGTCGAGCTCGCTGAAGGATCGGCTGACGATCTCGCTGCTGTCCACGCCTCATCATCCCCGGACGCGCCGGCTGGCAGAGTGGCGACGTGCGGATCTTTCACATCGCCGAGCCCGACACCTGGGCACGTGCTCGCCCGACCGGCTCCTTCACGATGTCGACGCGCGGCCGGACGCTGGAGGAGGAGGGGTTCATCCACTGCAGCCAGCCGCAGCAGGTCGCGCTGGTCCTCGACGCGGTGTACGCCGACCTCGAGCACGACCTGCTCCTGCTCGTGATCGACACCGACCTGCTGACGTCGCCGTGGCAGCTCGACGACGTTCCCGGTGCTGACGACCCGTTCCCGCACATCTACGGACCGCTCAACGCGTCCGCCGTGGTCGACGAGCTCGTCCTGCGCCGCACCGCCGACGGATTCGACGTCCCCGATCTCACCGACGCCCCTCGACATCGTGTGCGCGGCTCGGCGACGAGCGGGTTCGGCCTCGAGGGCACGGTGGCACTGGTGACGGGTGCCTCGTCCGGCCTCGGTGAGCGGTTCTCGACCGTGCTCGCCGAAGCAGGGGCCGACCTGGTCGTCACGGGTCGCCGGGCAGACCGGCTCGAACAGCTGGCCGCGCGGATCGGGACAGCCGTCACGGTGGTGCCCGGAGACCTGCGCGACCCGGCCTAGCCGCGACCGTCGTCGATGTCCTCGATGTAGCGGTACTGCTTCCGCCACGCGAGCGTGGAGTTCTCGGCACTCGAGACCAGCTTCATCGCGATCTCCTTGCGGCCGGGACGGTCAAGACCGGTTGCCGTGGCCGATGGCGTCTTCGAGCGCGCCGGCACGGCGGAAACAGGCGCTGCGACCAGCGCAGACGCGGCCGTGGAGAGAGCGACGAACAACGCTCCGACGGCGAGGCTGCGGCGGTGAACCCCGCGAGAGCGCATGGGCTGATATGAGGTGATTCGTCAGCGCCGCGTGGAGCCCTCACCGGTTGCGACCTCTCCCCCACCCCTCTACGGTTTTTGGGCATCAGTGACCCACATCACGCGCACCCGGAAGGTGGAGTCATGACTGATGCGACCGACCCCGGCACCAGACCCACGACGGACAGAGCGGCCGAGGACCGGCACGCGGTCTATGGGCGGCTGCATGCCGAAGACGACTTCCAGGAGCTGCGCCGCCGTTACCGGGGCTTCGTGTTCCCGTGGACGGTGGCGTTCCTGTCCTGGTACCTGCTGTACGTCATCTGCAGCAACTGGGCGACCGACTTCATGAGCACCGACATCGTCGGGAACATCAACGTCGCCCTGATCTTCGGACTGCTGCAGTTCGTCTCCACGTTCTTCATCGCCTGGCTCTACGCGCGGCACGCCAACAAGGATCTCGACCCGATCGCGGAACGCATCGAGTCGGCGTACAACGATGAAGCCGGCCCGAACACGGAGGTCGGACGATGAGTACGACGACCTACCTCGCGGCCGGGTCCGACCACCAGGGACTCACCGCCTCGCTGTTCATCGCCGTCGTGATCGTCACGGTCGGCATCACGTTCTGGGCGAGCCGCCAGACGCGCGGCGCCACCGACTACTACGCCGGCGGCCGCTCGTTCACCGGCCCGCAGAACGGCCTCGCAGTCGCCGGTGACTACATGTCCGCGGCGTCCTTCCTCGGCATCTCCGGCGCGATCGCCTTGTCGGGGTACGACGGCTTCCTCTACTCGATCGGCTTCCTCGTCGCCTGGCTGGTGGCCTTGCTCCTCGTCGCCGAGCTGCTGCGCAACTCCGGTCGCTACACGATGGCCGACCAGCTCGCGTACCGGATGAGGCAGCGGCCTGTTCGGACGGCGGCGGCGACGTCGACCGTGGTCGTGTCGATCTTCTACCTGCTCGCCCAGATGGTCGGCGCGGGCGCACTTGTCACGCTGCTGCTCGGCGTGACCGACGAAGGTGCCAAGAACTGGGTCATCATCGGCGTCGGCCTGCTGATGGTCTTCTACGTCACCGTCGGCGGCATGAAGGGCACCACGTGGGTGCAGATCGTGAAGGCCGTGCTGCTGATGGCCGGCACGATCCTCATCACGTTCCTGGTCCTGCTGCACTTCCACTTCAACATCTCGGAGATGCTCGGCGCAGCGGTCGACAAGACCGGCAAGCCCAACTTCCTCGACCCCGGCCTCAAGTACGGCCTCTCGACCACCAGCAAGATCGACTTCGTGTCGCTCAGCCTTGCGCTGGTGCTCGGAACCGCCGGGCTGCCGCACATCCTGATCCGCTTCTACACGGTGCCCGACGGCCAAGACGGCCCGCACGTCGGTGCTCTGGGCGATCGGGTTGATCGGCTTCTTCTACCTGATGACGCTGGTGCTCGGCTTCGGCGCCGCGGCCCTGCTCGACACGGGTCCCGAGAGTGCCGTCGCCACGAGCACCGGGAACCTCGCGTCGCCGCTGCTCGCCGAGGAGGTCGGCGGAGGCGCCGGCTCGTTCGGTGGCGCGATCCTCCTGGCATTCATCGCGGCGGTGGCGTTCGCGACGATCCTCGCTGTGGTCGCGGGCCTCACCTTGACCTCGGCGTCCTCCGTCGCGCACGACATCTACGCCAACGTCATCAAGAAGGGCAAGGCAACCGAGAAGCAGGAGGTCAACGTCGCGCGTGGTGCGGCGTTCGGCATCGGCTTCATCGCGATCATGCTGGCCATCCCGGCGCAGAAGCTCAACATCGCGTTCCTCGTCGCCCTGGCGTTCGCGGTCGCCGCGTCGGCCAACCTGCCGTCGTTGCTCTACAACCTGTTCTGGCGTCGGTTCAACACCCGCGGTGCGGTGTGGAGCATCTACGCCGGGCTGATCTCGTGCGTAGGACTGGTGTTCTTCTCGCCGGTCACGTCGGGCAAGGTCGACCCCGCGACCGGAGAGAGTCTGTCGCTGTTCGGGCTCGGGACCGACTTCAGCTGGTTCCCACTCGAGAACCCCGGCATCGTCTCGATCCCGATCGGCTTCCTGTTCGGCTACATCGGCACCGTCACATCGCGCGACGCCGCCGCCGAGGACCGGTTCGACGAGCTCGAGGTGCGGGCGCTGACCGGCGCCGGCTCCGAGAAGGCCGTGGTGCACTGACAACGCCGACTCGCCAGGTCTGGCGCCTCGAGTCGCCAGGTCTGGCGGGCCGAGTCGCCAGGTCGGGTGAGTGTTGTCAGTCCACCCATGACGTGCTGAGGTAAGTGCTGTGACCCCTTCTGACGCCAGCGAGACCACGCAGACCACCGACGCCTCGGACGGCAGCGGCGAGACGCTCTCCAACCTGATGCACGAGGAGCGCCGCTTCGAGCCGCCGCCGGAGCTGGCCAAGCACGCCAACGTGACCAACGACGACTACGACGCGGCTGACAGCGACCGGCTGGGGTTCTGGGCCAAGCAGGCCGAGCGGATCAGCTGGGCCGAGCCGTTCACGGAGGTGCTCGACTGGAGCAACCCGCCCTTCGCGAAGTGGTTCATCGGCGGCAAGGTCAACGCGGCGTACAACTGCGTCGACCGGCACGTCGAGGCCGGCAAGGGGGACAAGGTCGCCTTCCACTGGATCGGCGAGCCGGAGGGCGACACCCGCGACATCACGTACGCCGAGCTGAAGGACGAGGTCTGCCAGGCCGCCAACGCCCTGATCGAGCTCGGCGTGCAGACCGGCGACCGGGTCGCCATCTACATGCCGATGATCCCCGAGACGGTCATCGCGATGCTGGCGTGCGCGCGGATCGGTGCGCCGCACACGGTCGTCTTCGGCGGCTTCTCCGCAGACGCGCTCAAGGGCCGGATCCAGGACTGCGACGCACGCGTCGTCATCACGGCCGACGGTGGCTACCGGCGCGGAGCGCCGTCCGCGCTGAAGCCCGCGGTGGACCAGGCGCTCGAGGAGTGCCCGGACGTCCGCCACTCCCTCGTCGTACGCCGGACCGGCCAGGACACCGAGATGACCGAAGGCCGCGACGTGTGGTGGCACGACGTCGTCGACAAGCAGTCGAGCGACCACGAGCCCGAGGCGTTCGACTCCGAGCACCCGCTCTACGTGATGTACACGTCGGGCACGACCGGCAAGCCGAAGGGCATCCTCCACACGACCGGCGGCTACCTCGTCGGCACGTCGTTCACGCACTGGGCGATCTTCGACCTCAAGCCCGACACCGACATCTACTGGTGCGCCGCCGACATCGGCTGGGTCACCGGCCACTCCTACATCGTCTACGGCCCGCTCGCCAACGGCGCCACGTCACTGATGTACGAAGGCACCCCGGACACGCCACACAAGGGCCGCTGGTGGGAGATCGTCTCCGACCACAAGGCGACGATCCTGTACTGCGCGCCGACCGCGATCCGGACCTTCATGAAGTGGGGCGCCGAGATCCCGGCGAAGTACGACATGAGCTCGCTGCGCGTCATCGGGTCGGTGGGTGAGCCGATCAACCCGGAGGCGTACATCTGGTACCGCAAGGAGATCGGCGGTGACCGGGCCCCGGTCGTCGACACCTGGTGGCAGACCGAGACCGGCATGATCATGATCAGCCCGCTGCCCGGTGTCACCGCCGGCAAGCCCGGGTCGGCGATGAAGACCATCCCCGGTGTCGAGGCGCTCGTCGTCGACGACGACGGCAAGGCCGTCAAACCGGGATCCGGTGGCTACCTGGTGCTGACCGAGCCGTGGCCGTCGATGCTGCGCACGTTGTGGGGCGACGACGAGCGCTTCAAGGAGACCTACTGGTCGCGGTTCAAGGGTGTCTACTTCGCCGGCGACGGCGCCAAGCTCGACGACGACGGCGACATCTGGCTGCTCGGCCGGGTCGACGACGTGATGAACGTGTCCGGCCACCGGCTGTCGACCACCGAGATCGAGTCGGCGCTGGTGTCGCACCCCAAGGTCGCCGAGGCTGCGGTCGTGGGCGCCGCCGACGAGACGACGGGTCAGGCGGTGGTCGCCTTCGTGATCCTGCGCGAGTCCGCGGTGGAGAACGACGAGGGCGAGGACATCGTCCAGGAGCTGCGCAGCCACGTGCAGAAGGAGATCGGCGCGATCGCGAAGCCGAAGTCGATCATGGTCGTGCCGGAGCTGCCGAAGACGCGGTCGGGCAAGATCATGCGCCGGCTCCTCAAGGACGTGGCCGAGAACCGCGAGACCGGCGACGTCACCACGCTGGCCGACTCGAGCGTGATGGACCTGATCAAGGACAACCTCGCCGCCGGCAAGGGAGCCGACGAGGGCTGACCGCGCACATCGGGCTGCGCCTGTGTTCAGCCGAGATTCACGACGAGGTCGGCTCGATGCCGACTGTCTGCCACCAGTCGCGCATTCGGCTCGTCGCACCGCAGCACCCGCGCCGTGGCTGCCTCCTTGCTCCGACCGTGCTGCTCGTGCCGCGCCGTGAGCCGACTGCGACGCACGTCGTCATCGCTCTCGAGGAACCAGCACTCCGTGAGCTGCCCCGCGACGTCGCGCCACCCGGGTGCGTCCAGCAGCAGGTAGTTCCCTTCCGTGACGACGAGCCGATGCTGCGGCAGGACGGGGATGGCACCTGCCAGGGACAGCTCACGAGCCCGGTCGAACGCCGGCGCGTAGACCGTCCGCTCAGAGGCCGCGCCGACCCGACGAAGCAGGGCGACGTACCCGTCCACGTCGAACGTGTCCGGCGCACCCTTGCAGTCCAACAGACCCTGCCTGGCCAGCTCCTCGTCATGGAGGTGGAAGCCATCCAGCGGCAGCACCACGCACGACGGCCCCAGGCGTTCCAGCAGCAGCTCCGCCAGCCTGGACTTGCCGACGCCGGGAGGTCCGCAGATACCCAGCACGCTTCGGTGCCGACCGTGAATCAGACCTCGGGCCCGTTCGACCAGCTCGTCGACCTCGTCCACCTTCGCTCCCTCGACCAGATCCGTGCTCGGCAACATACCGGCGTCCCGGCATACTGACCCCATGGCGAACCTTCCGAGTGGAACCGTCACGTTCGTCTTCAGCGACATCGAGGGCTCGACCACCTTGTTGAAGGCACTCGGTGACGGCTACGGGGACGTGCTGTCCGAGCACCGGCGGCTGATGCGCGAGTGCTTCACGTCGCGAGGCGGCGTCGAGATCGACACCCAGGGCGATGCGTTCTTCTTCGCGTTCCCACGGGCGCGCGATGCCGTCTCGTCGGCGGTCGAGGCGCAGAGACAGCACGCGTCGCATGACTGGCCCGACGGTCATGCCGTCCGGGTGCGGATGGGACTGCACACAGGCGAACCCGCGGTCGGCAGCGAGGGCTACCTGGGCATCGACGTCGTCCGAGCGGCCCGGCTGTGCACGATCGGGCGCGGCGGCCAGGTCGTCCTCTCGGAGACGACGCGGGCCTTGGTGGGGAGCGCCCTCCCCGACGGCGTCGCGGTCCACATGCTCGGCGAACGCCGGCTGAAGGACATCGACGAACCCGAGCGGGTGTTCGAGCTCGACATCGAGGGCGCCCCGACGCCGACTCCCCCGGTCGAGCGAGACAGCGGTCCCCGTGACGGAGGAGCTCGCTCCGCCTCCGCGTCGAAGCTCCCCCTGCCGCTCCACCGGTACCCGCGACACCTAGCCCGTCGCCGATCGACGAGGACTTCGGCACCCGGTTGTCGCGCCGCATCCAGGAGCACGTACGCCGCAAGATCGAGGAGCCGCTGGAGCGGATGTTCTCCGACGTCGACGCGCTCGCCGACCGGGCAGCCAAGCGGCCCGAGAAGATCACCGAGAAGCTCGACGACGACTAGCGCCACCTCGCCTCGTCGTCCGTGACCCTGGTTCGAGAAAGGCGTTCGGATGTCCTCCCGTCCGCGTCAGCAGCCGCTCGACACGCCCCATGTGCTCGCGCGCGGGTCGTGGCCGGAGGCTCGCCGCATCGCCGAGGTGCTCCGCACCGAGACCATCGGCGGCGTCCTGCTCATCCTCGCCACGGTGGTCGCGCTCGGCTGGGCGAACTCCCCGAGCTCCCAGGGCTACGCCAACCTCGTGTCCAGCGCGATCGGGCCGGAGGTACTCCACCTGCACCTGACGGTGACGCAGTGGACCGGCGACGGACTGCTGGCGATCTTCTTCTTCGTCGCGGGCCTCGAGCTGAAGCGCGAGTTCGTGGCCGGCGACCTCCGCGATCCACGGGTGGCTGCGGTGCCGGTCGCGGCGGCACTCGGCGGAGTCCTGCTGCCCGCGGCGATCTACCTCGTGGTGACCAGTGGCACGGATCTCCGGGACGGCTGGGCGATCCCGACGGCCACCGACATCGCCTTCGCACTGGCAGTGCTCGCCGTCATCGGGAGCGCACTCCCGGCAGCGCTCCGGACCTTCCTGCTGACCCTGGCGGTCGTCGACGACCTGATCGCGATCATCGTGATCGCCTGCTTCTACACCGATCACCTGGATCTCGCTCTGCTGCTGCTCGCCTTGCTTCCCCTCGGAGCCTTCACTGTCCTGGTGCAGCGAAGGATCACGGCGTGGTGGTTGCTGATCCCGCTCGGTGTCGCGACCTGGGCCCTGGTGCACGCCGCCGGGATCCACGCCACGGTCGCCGGAGTCCTGCTGGCCCTCGCCGTCCCCGTTGCCTCGACCAGGGGCGCCGATGACGATGCCGGTCCCGCCGCGTCGTTCGAGCACGCCTGGCGACCGATCTCGACCGGGATCGCCGTCCCGATCTTCGCCTTCACCTCGGCAGGTGTCGCGGTCGGAGGGCTCAGCGGGCTCGGCTCGGCGCTCACGGACACCGTCGCCGTCGCCGTCATGGTGGCGCTCGTGGTGGGCAAGACCGTCGGGGTGTTCGTCGCGACCTGGGGCGTGGCGCGGTTCACCCATGCCGAGCTCGACGACGACCTCGCCTGGGTCGACGTGTTCGGGTTGGCGATCCTGAGCGGCATCGGCTTCACGGTGTCCCTGCTCATCACCGAGCTGGCGTTCGACGAGGGCAGCTCCGAGCTCGACCACGCCAAGGTGGCGGTGCTCTGCGGCTCCCTGCTGGCCGCGCTCCTCGCTTCGGTGGTGCTACGCCTGCGCAACCGCGTCTACAAACAGATCCGAGCCGCGGAACAGGCGGACGAAGACCACGACCAGGTCCCTGACGTGTACGAGTAGTCGGCCGAGCCGGTTCGCGCGCGGCATCGCGGGCAGACCGGTGGAGCGTTAGCCTGACAGCCGCAGCATGATCACGGTGAGCCGGGAAGTCTGGTCGGCACCATTCCTCGACGACCCGGAGGTGCCAGATGGACGACCTGGCGCACTTCGGGGCGCTCATCTTGCTGACGGCCGTGGCGGCCGTGGTCGCGATCGCGTCCAACCGCCTGAGCGAACGGCTGCAGGTACCGGCACCGGCCATCTTCTTCCTGCTCGCGGTGGCGGCGACGGCGATCCATCCGCCACTCGGGGACGTCCCGCTCGTCACCACCGAGCGCATCGTGACCGTCGCCGTGGCGGCGATCCTGTTCGACGGCGGCATGAACATCGGCAGGTCGCGGTTGCGCGGCGCAGTCGGCGTGATCAGCGCGGTCGGCGTCCTGGGCACGTTCGCGACCGCGGCTGCTGTTGCCGTCACCGCGCACGTCGTGTTCGGGTTCGACTGGTGGGTGGCGCTGCTGCTCGGCACGGCCGTGGCGCCGACGGACCCCGCCGTCGTCTTCTCCGTGCTCGGGCGTCGCGAGATCGCGGGCCGTAGCGGCACCGTGCTCGAAGGCGAGTCGGGAGCCAACGACCCCGTCGGCATCGCGTTGCTCGTCAGCCTGCTCGCCGCCGGTGGCGTCAGCCTCGGTGCGTGGGGGCACGTCGTCGGCGAGTTCGCGCTCCAGATGGTGGTCGGTACGACGGTCGGCGTCCTCGGCGGCATCGCCCTGCTGTGGTTCATGCGCAACGTTCCGCTGCCCAGCGAGGCGCTCTACCCGCTGCGCGCGCTGGCGACGGCGTTCGTCGTCTTCGGGCTCGCCAGTGTCGCGCACGGCTCGGGCTTCCTGGCGATCTTCGTGGCGGGCATCCTCATCGGGGACGAGCGGGCGCCGTACAAGCGCGAGGTCGAGCGCTTCGCGTCCGTCGTGGCGAGCCTTGCCGAGATCGTCGCGTTCGTCGCGCTCGGTCTCACCGTCGATCTCGACGAGATCACGCACGCTGACGTCTGGGTGGTCGGACTGGTCATCGGGCTGGCGTTGATCGTCGTCATCCGTCCGTTGCTGGTCGGAGCGGTGATGCTGCCCTTCGAGTTCGCCCGCAACGAGCGTGCGTTCGTGCTCTTCTGCGGCCTCAAGGGCGCGGTCCCGCTGCTGCTCGGCACGCTGATCCTCAGCGAGGCCGTGCCCGATGGCGACCGGGTGTACGGGATCGTCATCGTGGTCGTGATGGTGTCGGTCCTCGTCCAGGGCACCTTGGTGCCTACCGTCGCGCAGCGGCTGAACATCCCCATGCGGAGGCACGACCCCGAGCCCTGGGCGCTGGGCGTGCGCCTTCGGGACGAGCCCGACGGCGTCCACCGGCTGGTGGTCGCGGAGGGCTCGCGCGGCTGACGGGGTGACGATCGGCGATCTCCCGGTGAGCTCCGACGACGTCTGGGTGAGCTTCGTGGTGCGCGACCAGCAGCTCGTCCCGGTGGGAGGAGACACCGTCCTGCACCCCGGCGACGACGTCCTCGTCCTCGCGGACCCCGACCTCCGCGACGAGCTGCTGGCGCTGTTCACCCGGCCCGGTGGCGCCTCAGGTCCGCGCGGTTGATCGGGCGTCCTTGACGGGGCGCGTGCATGAGGCTGAGCGGGCACGAATCGCGCCCCCCTGGATGACCCCGTAGGGTTCTGCCATCGGTATGTCGATGACGAGAGGACTGCAGATGACGACGCCCCAGGGCTCCGACGTCACGCCTCCACACTCCGGTGTCGACGAAGACCCCACGATCGGCAAGCTGTTCGCCGACACCAGCCGCGACCTGTCCGCCCTGGTCCGCAACGAGATCGAGCTCGCCAAGACGGAGCTGAAGTTCAGCGTCCGGGCCGGCGGGATGGCGATCGGCTTGTTCGCCGGCGCGGCCTTCCTCGTCCTGTTGTCGATCGTCATGATCTCGATCGCCCTGGCCCTGTTCCTCAACTGGCTGTACTTCGGCCTGGCCACGTCGTTCCTGCTCGTCTTCGCCATCTACGTGCTGATCGCGGGCCTGCTCGCCTTCATCGGCATACGCAAGGTCAAGCAGGTCAAGGCACCCGAGCAGACCATCGCGGCGATGAAGAGCAACAAACAGGTGCTCAAGCGCGGCTGACTCCGACGGCAGTTGTGGTCCCGGACAGTTCGCCACGATGACCCAGGTCGACGGGCCGTGGACCCACCGCGAGGTCGCGGCCAACGGAGCCCGCTTCCACGTCGCCGAGCTCGGCACCGGTCCGCTCGTCCTGCTGCTGCACGGGTTCCCGGAGTTCTGGTGGGCGTGGCGCCACCAGCTCCCCGCGCTCGCCGACGCCGGCTACCGCGCCGTGGCGATGGACCTCCGGGGCTACGGCGGCAGCGACAAGACACCGCGCGGCTACGACCCGATGACGCTGGCCGCCGACGTCGCGGGTGTGATCCGCACCCTGGGCGTCCCCGCTGCCGTCGTGGTCGGCCAGGGGTGGGGCGGGCACGTCGGCTGGGCGGCCGCGGCCGGTCACCCGGACTGCGTGTCGGCGCTGTGCAGCGTCGCGGCGCCGCATCCGGCCGAGCTCGTGCGAACGCCGGCCAGGCTCGCCTCGCGCGCCCCGATCGGCCACCTCGCTCGCGATGCAGGTCCCGTGGTTGCCGGAGCGCAGGATCCGCCGGCCGGCGTACGTCGCCCGACACCTCGAGCGCTGGTCGTCGCCCTCGTCCGAGTTCCCGTCCTCGGACGAGGTGGACCGCTACGCGGAGGCGTTCGCGGACTGGCCGTCCCCTCACTGCGCGCTGGAGTACCACCGCTGGCTCGTCCGGTCGCGGCTGCGCGCCGACGGTCGCGCGTTCGGACGGTTGATGCGACCGGCCCTGGACCTGCCTGTCCTGCAGGTCGTCGGGGCGGACGACCCGGCGATCAGCCTCACCGCCGTACGCCGTTCGGCGCGGCACGTCTCCGGCGACTCGTCATCGCACCGGGTCGTCGCGATCGAGTCCGCCGGTCACTTCCCCCACGAGGAGCAGCCGGCCACCTTCACCGACACGTTGCTCTCGTGGTTGGCCAGCACGTCCGCGGGTTGAGGCGGGTTTCGACGAGCTCAACCACCGTAGGTGCGGTCAGGCGGCGCAGTCGCCGGTGTCGACGCTCGAGGCGGCGGAGCTCCCGGCCGTCGCAGCGTCGGACACCTGGTCGGCGGTGAGCGCGTAGCCGGTGTCGCCGTCGGTGACGGAGGCCGCGAAGATCACGCCGAGCACGTTGCCCTGGACGTCGACCAGGGGGCCGCCTGAGTTTCCTTGCCGGACCAGCGCCCGGATCGAGTAGGTGTCGCGGTAGACGGTGTCGTCGCCGTAGATGTTCGGGCTGCGCAGCGTCTGCCGGTCGCGGATGCGTGCCGGCTGGGCGTTGTAGGGCCCGTTCTCCGGGTAGCCGAGGACAGCGGCCGGCGTCATCGTCGTGGCGGCCTTGGTGGCGAAGGACAACGGGCGGGCCGGGAGGTCAGGAACCGCGATGACCGCCACGTCGACGTCGGGGTCGTAGTAGACCACCGTGCCGTCGTACTGCGTCTCACCGACGAGCACCTGGGGGTGCTCGACACCCGCGACGACGTGGGCGTTCGTCATCACCCGGCCGGTCTGGAAGACGAAGCCGCTGCCTTCGAGGCTGCGCCCGCAGGCGTCGGCGGAGCCGAGGATCTTCACGACGCTGGCACGCGCCCGCTCGACACCGGGGCGGGCGACGACCCCACTGGTCGGCGCCGGCACCTCCTTGATCCGCTCGGGCGCGAAGGGCTCGAGGTAGCGCGGGAAGAGCGAGGAGTCGACCAGCGAGTTGAAGGCCGAGAGCACCCGGTCGGCGCCACCCGGCAGCACGTTGTCGACGCCCTGCAGCACCGACGACGTGCGGACCTCCTTGTTGAGCCCGCGCAGGTCAGCACCGCTGGCGGCGACACCCAGCACCCAGGCGATCAGCAGCATGGCCACGACACTCAACGCCGCCCCGCCGACCGCGTCGAGCACCCGGGCGGGCTGCCAGGTGACCCGCCCGCGCAGCTGTCCTCCGCCGTACGCCCCCGAGGCCTGACCGACGAACGCGCAGGCCATCACGAGCAGCAGCGCCGCGAGCGAGACGGACAGCCCCGGGTCGAACCCGTCGAGCAGAAGCGGGGTGACCTGGACGCCGATGAAGCCGCCGACCAGCAGCCCGAAGGTCGACGCCGACCCGACGATGAAGCCCTGCTGGTAGCCGGACAGGGCGTAGAGGACGCACGAAGAGCAGCAGCACCCAGTCGAGAGCGTTCATCACCGGGCGCCCCCGGCGTCACGGCCCCCGGGAAGGTCGGAGCGGCGGATCGTGCCCGCCTCGACCGCACGCTCGAGGTCGCGCATCGAGCTCTTGACCATGTCGTCGGGGAGGTCGACCAGGACCTGGTCGTCCCACTCCCGCTCCCACCCGACGATCGCGAACAGCCGCGAGAGCAGCCCGGCCGTGAACCCCCAGACGACCAGGTCGCGCACGAGGAACCCCGGGCCGAGGAAGCCCGACGGGTGCCGGACCGTCACCCGATGGTCGGGGTCGAGGAGCTCCGCCACCGGGACGGTGTGGACGGAGGCGATCTCGGCGGGGTCGACGACCGACACCTCGGACGGCGTACGCCACCAGCCGAGGACGGGTGTGACGGCGAAGTTGCTCGGCGGCAGCCACAGCGTCGGGAGTACGCCGATCACGTCCACGCCCGCCGGATCGAGCCCGGTCTCCTCCTCGGCCTCGCGCAGCGCCGCGGCGACCGCATCGGCGTCGTCGGCGTCCTGAGCGCCACCGGGGAAAGCCACCTGACCTGGGTGCGAGCGCATGTCGTGGGCGCGCTCGATCAGCAGCACGTCGGGCTCTCCGGAGCTGTCGCCGAACAGCATGAGCACCGAGGCCGCGCGAGGGTCGGATCCCTCCGGCGGCAGGAACCGCGAGAGCTGGTGCCCTCGCACCGTCGAGGCCGCATCGACGACCGGCGCCAGCCACCCGGGCACGGCTCGGTCGTCGGGTGCGGAGGGCACGGCGGGTGTCACCCCAGTTCCACGTCGACGTCGAGATAGGTCTTGACCAGTCTGGCGAGGTCGTCGGCCGACTGCACGGCGCCGTACTCCACGTGGGTGACCTGGCCGTCCTCGTCGACGAAGACCGTCATCGGCAGGCCCTGGACCCGCATCGGCGCCCGCGTGGCCGCCTCGGGGTCGGCGATCTGCGGATAGGTCAGCCCGAGCTCGTCGGCGAACGCGAGCGCCTTGCCGGGGATCGGGTCGTAGAAGTCGACACCGAGCACGCGCACGTCGCCGGTCTCGTGCAGCTGCTGGAACAGCGGTGACTCCTGCCGGCAGGGCCCGCACGTCTGCGCCCAGAAGTTCAGCACGGTCGGCTCGCCGGTCAGGCCGGCCAGGTCGACGTCGCGGCCACCCCCCAGGCAGGGCAACGTGATCGCGGGCACCCCGCCGTCGACGGCCGCGGCGTCAGCGTCCACCTTCGGGCAGTCGGGGATGCCCGCCTCGGCCTTCTGGGCGCGCAGCTGCGTCGTGTCGACGTCGACCGCCGCATCGCCGGGGTCGTAGGAGTAGGTGCTGTTCGAGATCGCGGCGTCGTCGGCGCACGCGGACAGTGCCGGCACGGCGAACAACGCGAGCGAGACCAGGGCGACCAGCCCCCCGGGACGGCGACCTCTGCTCACGCGCGACCTTCGGTGCGGACCAGCTTGGCCGCCTTCTTCGGGTCGGTGGGTCCTTCGCCGTACGCCGGGCAGAGCCGGGCCAACGGGCAGGCGCCGCAGGCCGGGTTGCGGGCGTGGCAGCGGCGACGGCCGTGCCAGATCAGGTGGTGGCTCAGCATCGTCCAGTCGCGGCGCGGGAACAGGGCGCCGACCGCGTGCTCGACCTTGACCGGGTCGGTCTCGTCGGTCCAGGCGAAGCGGCGTACCAACCGGGCGAAGTGCGTGTCGACGGTGATGCCAGGGACGTCGAAGGCGTTGCCGAGCACGACGTTGGCGGTCTTGCGGCCGACGCCGGGGAGCGTGACGAGGTCCTTGAGCTTGCCGGGGACCTCGCCACCGAAGTCCTCCTCGACGGCTGCGGCGAGCTTGATGATCGAGGCGGTCTTGGCCCGGAAGAAGCCCGTCGAGGCGATGATCTGCTCGACGTCGTCGGGGTTGGCTTCCGCCAGCTCGGCCGGGCCGGGGTAGCGCGAGAACAGGGTCGGCGTGACGGCGTTGACCCGCTTGTCGGTGGTCTGTGCGGACAGCACGGTCGCGATCAGCAGCTCCCACGGGCTCGTGAAGTCGAGCTCGCACCGGGCGTCGGGATAGGTCTCGGCCAGGACGCGGTTGATCCGGCGGGCCCGGCGTACGAGCGCGGTGCGCGTCTCGGTGCGGGTCGTGGTCGTGGATGCGGAGTCGCCGGTCGACGCGCGAGCTGCAGTGGTGCCGGCGGACATGGCACCCAGCCTACGGTGTGCCGCCGACGCCTCCGGCCGTAGCATCACCTGGGCGAATAGGTCAGACTGTGACGCAGAACACCGTCTGCCGCAGGCGGCGAGGAGGACTGACGTGAACACCGAGATGCTTCGCGAGGCTCCGCTCTTCAGCGGACTCGATGACGAGGCCGCCGAGGCGCTGAGCGCGTCGATGAACGAGACGAAGGTCCGGCGCGGCGACGTGTTGTTCCACGAAGGCGACGAGGGTGACCGGCTGTACGTCGTGACCGACGGCAAGGTCAAGCTCGGGCGCACGTCCGCCGACGGCCGCGAGAACCTGCTGGCGATCCTCGGCCCCGGGCAGATGTTCGGTGAGCTGTCCCTGTTCGACCCCGGCCCGCGCTCCGCGACGGTCACCGCCGTCACCGACTGCACGATGAAGAGCCTGAGCCACGACGAGCTCGGCCGCTGGCTCAACGGCCGGCCCGAGGTGGCGCGGGGGCTGCTGCTCCAGCTGGCCGGCCGGCTCCGCAAGGCCAACGACGTCGCCGCCGACCTGGTCTTCTCCGACGTGCCGGGCCGCGTCGCCAAGGCCCTGCTCGACCTGTCCTCGCGGTTCGGCCGGGTCGCCGACGACGGCGTGCACGTCCACCACGACCTCACCCAGGAGGAGCTGGCCCAGCTGGTCGGCGCCTCCCGCGAGACCGTCAACAAGGCGCTGGCCGACTTCGCCTCCCGCGGCTGGCTGCGGCTCGAGGCCCGTTCGGTCGTGCTCATGGACGTCGAACGCCTCAAGCGCCGCGCCCGCTGACCCCTTCCGGCTCGGTGTTTGCCTCGGTTCACCGAGCCGCCTGGCCCGGTACCGAGGCAAATCCTCCTGGGGATCGGGGTATCTGCCTTGGTCGGGAGGCCGCGCACGGGCTAACGTCGAGGCATGCGGATCACTCACCTCGGCCATGCCTGCGTCCTGCTCGAGTCCGACGGCGGCGGGCGCCTGCTGATCGACCCCGGCACCTACTCCACGGGGTTCGAAGGGCTGACGGACCTGGCCGCCGTGGCCGTCACCCACCAGCACCCCGACCACGTCGACCCGGCGCGGCTCGACGCCCTCGTGGACGCCAACCCGCAGGCCCAGCTGCTCTTCGAGACCGAGACGGCGGCCGCCGTCGAGGACGAGCGGGTCACCGCCGTCGCCGCCGGACAGGAGCTGACCGCCGGCGACCTGACCCTGCGCGCGATCGGAGGTCGCCACGCGGTCAACCACGACCAGGTCCCGACCCACCGGCAACGTCGGCTTCGTCGTACGGGCCGACGACCGCTCGTTCTTCCACCCCGGCGACTCCTACGACGAGGCGCCGAGCGACATCGACGTCCTCGGCCTGCCGCTCAACGCGCCCTGGTGCCGGATGGCCGAGACCCTCGCGTTCCTGCACGCCGTCTCTCCGCGCGTCGTCGTGCCGATCCACACGGGTCTGCTCAACGAGCAGGGACTCGCGGGCTACCTCATGCACGTCGAGCGGTTCGGTCCGGACGGCTGCGAGCTCGTCGACCTGCGCCCCGGATCGTCGTACGACGTCTGAGCCCGGAGTTGGCTGCCGCCCGACGTACCTGCCCCGTCCGGGGTCACGGCTGCAGACCAGCACGACGCCGCAGCCCGCCAGAATGACTCCCGCCCACAGCAACTGGCTGCGCATCACGCCCGCCGCATCACCTTCGCCCAATGCGGCGACCGAGACCCAGCGGCGGAGCGGATCGGTCATCACGAAGACCACCGTGGTGGCGAGCGCGATCGCTCCGGCCAGGTCCCCCGGCGTCGCCGAGCCCGCGCTTCGCAGTGCAGCGGCGACCGCGACTCCGGTCACGATCGAACCGGCAGCCAGAGGCATCAGACGCAGCCAGTGCGTCGACGGATCGAGCCAGTTCAGACGCGCCAGGGCCGTTGTCGCGACGACGGCCGGCAGCGCGACGATGCACAGCCGCCAGCAGGTCCGCCGCGAGCGGCGAGGCCGGGTCGCGTCCGCGATGCTCGCGGCTCTCCTCGTCCAGGACATACGCCGCGGTGGCGCCGCACGTGGACAGGCCCAACAGGCAGGTCGGCCAGCACAGTGACGTCGTGGCGGTGAGGGTCGCGATGACGAAGAGGATCACGGCGAGACCCGTGCCGCCCAGGAGCACCTTCCACGGCGCACACCGGAGGACGCGGATCCCGTACATCGTCTCAGGACCCGAGGGCGGTGCGCCCCGGCCACGGCCACCGTGCCGTCCGGAGTCGTGTCGTACAAGTGCTGGTTGCCGTTTGCGGCGGACAGTCCCAGGCTGACGAGGCCGACCACACCGCAGGACAACGAACGCCCGAGCTCAATGTCCGGCGTGTCCGCCGATCCGCACCGACCCAGAGCGCGGCCGCCACGGCAAGCCCGCACAGACACAGTGTCCAAACGGCGTACCAGAAGGGTGATCCCGGGTAGGACGTCACAAGGCTCGCAGGAGCCTCTCCGTCGCCGTCCGAGGTGGCGAAGGCCGTGTACGGAGCGGCCAGGTGCAAGAGTCTCGCGCCCAATGAGTCGCTCTGCCAGTTCTGGGTGGGCAGGTAGCCCGAGATCGTGCTCCACGACAAGACCGTGATGACGCACAGCAAGGCGGCGCCCGGGAAACGCAGCCAGCGGCCGACCGCTACCCCCAGCAGAGGTCCGCCGGCACACGCGATGACCGGGATGGCGATGGAGATCATCAGGCGATCGAAGGAGTCATACGTGCCGTACATCCAGGCGGGGACTGGGGTCCGCCATGACGAAGGTGCGGTGCATCAGGACGACGGCGAGCCCGGCGAATGTGGGCACGAGACAGGCCAGGCAGAGCGCGGCGGTCCGACTCGTCTCCGAGACCGGGGCGGCACCGATGACCGAACGCTGTCGGTCCGTCGACGTGGTCAGTCTCGCCGCCACAACCAGACCGAGGACGCCGATGAAGAACGACGGGATCACGTGGTAGTCGAGCTCGATCGGTCCGTGGCGGCCGGCGCTGAAGACGACCGCCAGCGCCAGTCCGATGAGGAAGAGCGGGTGTCGCGCGTACCGCTTGGCTTCGAGCCACGCCAGGGTGCGAACGGTCGAGGGTGCCTCCACCACGTGGGGGGTTCGGGTCGCAGTGCTCATGCGACGGCCTCCGATCCGGTGTCGCTCGCGCAGCAAGCAGGTAGGCGTCCTCGAGCGACGGCTCCCCGAGGTCGGCGCCGGCCGGCGCCGAATCGCCCGAGGTTGCGGTAACGGCCTGTTCCGGTGCGCCAGGACGTCTGAGCGCGGCGGGTCGGCGGCATCGGTGAGCCAGACGCGGCCCGCCGCCAGCTGCACCAGCTCCTGGACCGGCCCGTCGAACCTCACGGATCCACGTCGTCGAGAACGATGACCCGATCGCAGAGGGCGGCGACGTCCTCGGTCTGGTGGGTTGCCACCACGACCGTTGAGCCTCGACCGGCTTCGGCGAGGGCGCGGCGCAATGAGACGCGTTGTTCGGGGTCGAGCCCGGTTGTCGGTTCGTCGAGGACCAGCAGCTGGGGCGTACCCAGCAGCGCCTGGGCGAGGCCGACCCGGCGGCGTTGCCCGCCCGACAAGGCGCGGATCCGCTTGGTCGATCGGTCTGTCAACGAGACCTGGTTCCAACACCCGCCGGACCTCTGCCCGCCTGGATTGCGGCTCGTTCCACTCCTTCAGAACAGCCATGTAGTCGACGAAGCTGTATGCCGTGAAGCCACGCGGGTATCCCAGCTCCTGCGGGAGGTAGCCGAGCCGACGACGGATGTCGGTGCGCTCGGCGGCGACCGAAGGGTCGCGCCCGAGGATGCTGCACGCGGCCCTCCTCGGCACCCAGGACGGTCGCGAGGATGCGCAGCAGCGTGGTCTTGCCCGGCCCCGTTGGGACCGAGCAGACCAACGACGCCTTGGTAGAGGTCGAGGTCGACGTCGCGAAGAGCGTGGACGCCGCGATACGCCTTGCTTGCGCCTCGCAACGAGACCGTGGGATCAGACCTGACGGTGTGTCGAGCATGGTAGTCGCTTTCGGGTAGGTGTCAGCGCAGTCGCCACGATGGCGTCGCGCCGTACAAGCGGTAGACGAAGAGGAGGCAGGCACCGGCAAGGAGGAGCACGGTAGAGTAACCACAGCGATCGGCGTCGAAGAGGGCAAGCGGATCGCCCGCACGGCCGGCAAGGGCGACAGCGACGACCCAGCCAACGCCGAGCGCGAGGGCTGCCGAGCTCGGGTCGAACCAGTTGCTTGCTGTGAGGACGATCGCGACGAACCCTGATGCCGGGAGCAGCCAGGCGACCGCCACGAAGGGGGACATCGGGAGCAGGAGACCGGCGACGATCACCATCGGGACGGACGTCACCAGCACCGAGACGGTCCGCATCAGGATCAGGCGCACCATTGCGTACGGCGCCACGAGGACGGCTTCGTACGACGGGTCGGCGGGAGGCCCGTACGCCAGTGGCCACCCCGGCGACGGGGATCAGCGGGGCGGCAACGAGGAACAAGGCGATACCCCGCCGTCCGCTGCCCAACAGTCGCGGCCGCCACGACGAACGCCAGGACTGCGACCGTCCCTACCCAGCCAGGCGGCCCGAAGTGCGACCGGCTGACCCGACGACCAAGGCATCTGGACGGCTCACACCCAGCCGCCACAGCAGCCGTTCGACCCATCCGGGGCGAGGAACCTCGACCGCGGTCAGGACGTCGTCCCAGATCCGGTCGAGCGGGATGGGCGGCGCCAGGCGTCGCGACCGTCGGCGCGGCACGTCTCGCACTGCAGCAGATGCTGTTCCACGGAGACGGCTGACGAGGGGACTGGACGAGGCCGTCAACCCACCGTCGCAAAGAGTCGTCGTCCACATGCCAGTGCACGAGGCGGTGCTTCGGTCATGCCAGGCCCTCCATCATCAGCTCGCGGCGCAACTGCGCCTTGGCGCGGTGCAACCGGGTCTTGACAGTCCCCTGCCGGAACCCCGAGCAGTTGAGATGCCTCGCGCATCGTGAGCCCGTCCAGCACGGTCGCCTGAACCACGGCCCGCATCTCGGGCGACAGACGCGCCAGCGCCATGACCCAGGTCGCCGTACTCGACTCCGGCGAGCACAGTGCTCCTCGGCGCTCCCCTCGGCGCCGCCCAGCACGTCGGCGACCAGCACCTCTGCGGTGCGCGGACGCCGGCGCAGCCGGGAAACCAGCCGTCGGATGGCCACGCCCCACAACCACGCAGCCACCTGCCCGTCGCCGCGGTAGCGCTCCCGCACCCCTCCAGACGGCGACGAAGGTGTCCTGCAGCACCTCGGCGACCACACCGTGGTCATTGCAGCGGCAGCGCAGCCGGACCGACATCCATGGGGCGTGTCGGTCGTACAGCTGTCGGAGCGCGACCGAGTCACCGGCTGCGACTGCGCGAAGCAGCTCCGGGTCGGATTGGCCGGTGTGCTGCTGCATACCTCTCCTGTCGCAGGGAGAGCCCGTAACGGTTCCCTCCGGCGACAACTGATCGTCGCGAGTCGGGCCGGCTTCCTCCCTGCGAGAGTGCTCTCCACGTCAACGGAAGGGCCCGGCCGAGGTCTTGTCGACCGACCGCTGAGGGTGTCCTCAGCCCTGCTCGCGCAGGTAGTCGAGCTGGGCGCGGACGCTGAGCTCGGCCGCGGGCCACAGGCGCTCGTCCACGTCGGCGTAGACCCGGCGTACGACGTCCATGGGCTCGACCGCGCCGGCCGCCACCGCCTCCCGCACCTGTTCGAGGCGCTCCGCCCGATGGGCCAGGTAGTGGTCGAGCGCACCGAGCGCGTCGTCGAGGACCGGCCCGTGTCCGGGCAGCACCGTGGACAGCCCCTGCTCCGATGCCAGGTCGCGCAGCCGCCGCAGTGACCCGAGGTAGGCACCGAGCGCTCCGTCGGGATGAGCCACCACCGTCGTGCCGCGGCCGAGCACGGTGTCTCCGGTGAGCACCGCGTCGTCCTCGGGCAGCACGAAGCTGAGCGAGTCGCTGGTGTGGCCCGGCGTCCCGACCACGCGGACCTCGAGGCCGTCGACGTCGACGACGTCCCCGTCGTGCAGACCCTCGTCGCCGTACACGAACGTCGGATCGAGCGCCCGCACCCCGCACCCGACCATCTCGGCGAAGCGCCGCGCACCCTCGCTGTGGTCGAGGTGGCCGTGGGTGAGCAGCACGGCGACGACCTCGCCTGCATCGTCCGCCACCGCGCCGAGGTGCCGGGCGTCGTCGGGACCCGGGTCGATCACGATCGAGCGGCCGTGGTCGTCGGCCTTGACCACCCACGTGTTCGTGCCGTCGAGCGTCATCGGGGAGGCGTTGTCGGCCAGGACGCACCGCGCGTGCCCGAACGAGCCGCCGCTCCACTCCCCCAGCGGCACCGTCACGGCAGCACGCTCGGGTCGACGGTCAGGAACCCTTCGTCGCCGACGATCTCCACCCCTGGAGTCACGGTCGTGATGGTGCGTCCGGCCGCGGCCTCCAGCGCGGCGGCCGCCGTGGCGTACGCCGTCAGCTCCTGCACCGTGACGTAGGTCGGAGGCAGCATCGCCATCGACCCGTCGTCGACGCCGGCGCACGCCTCGTGCGGGTGCATCCAGGCGACCTTGTCGGCCTCACCGCTGACGTCGCGGGTGAGCTGACCGGCCGGCATCACGGCGAGGAAGAAGCGGGTGTCGTAGCGACGTGGCTCGAACTCCGGAGTGATCCAGTGCGCCCAGGCACGGAGCAGGTCGGTGCGCAGCACGAGGCCGCGTCGGTCGAGGAAGTCGGCGAACCCCAGGCTCCGGTCGACCAGAGCCGCCCGGTCCGCTTCCCAGTCGTCTCCGGTGGTGTCGGCCACGATCGAGTCCGGCGACTCGCCGGCCAGCAGCACGCCGGACTCCTCGAACGTCTCGCGCATCGCGGCGCACACGAGGGCCCGGGCCTCCCGCTCGTCGCACTGGAGCACCTCGGCCCAGTCCGCGGTCGACGGTCCTGCCCAGGCGACCGCGGCGTCCGAGTCGCGCGGGTCGACCGTCCCTCCCGGGAACGCGAACATCCCTGCCGCGAAGGCCATGCCGAGGTGGCGGCGCAGCAGGTAGACCTCGGGACCGTTCGTCGTGTCGCGCAGCAGGACGACGGTCGACGCGCCCTTCGGCGTCACCGGCGTACGGTCGCCGACCTGGAAGGAACGCGCGTGCTCGACGAGCTCCGGCGGCAGCCGTCGTGTCGCGTCACCCGGTGAAGCCACGGACTCAGGTGACCTCGACGATCATCTCGACCTCGACGGGTGCATCGAGGGGCAGGACAGGTACGCCGACGGCCGACCGCGCGTGCTGGCCCGCGTCGCCGAACACCGAGCCCACGAGCTCGCTCGCACCGTTGGCCACACCGGGCTGACCGGTGAAGTCCGGCGTGCTCGCCACGAAGACGACCAGCTTGACCACGCGCACGACGCGGGACAGGTCGCCGATCACGGACCTGACCGCGGCCAGGCCGTTGAGCGCGCACTGCTGCGCGCAGGCCGTCGCGTCCTCGACGCTGACCTCGCCGCCGACCTTGCCGGTGTGCATCAGCTCGCCGGACTTCATCGGCAGCTGGCCGGAGGTGTAGACGTGGTTGCCGGTGCGGACGGCGGGGACGTACGCCGCCACCGGCTTGGCCACGTCGGGCACGGACAGGCCGAGCTCGGCCAGACGGTCCTCGGGCGTGGGCATCAGGACTCCTTGGGACGCTTGAAGTAGGCGACCAGGCTCTCCGGGTTCATGCCGGGCACCACCTGGACGAGCTCCCAGCCGTCCTCACCCATGTTGTCGAGGATCTGCTTCGTCGCGTGCACGAGGACGGGCACGGTGATGTATTCCCACTTGGTCATGACCGCGACTCTAACGCTCCCGTTCCGCGGGGCGCCTCACCAGGCAAACCCCCTCCGCACCAGGGAGATCTGCCTGGTTGACCAGCCAGGTGCATGGCTCACCAGGCAAACCCGCCGGGGCGGCGATGGTTAGGGTCGGGGAGGTGGAGCGGGATCCGATGGAGGTGCTGACCCGAGCGGCCGAGCCGCCGGACGCCGTGGTCCGGTACGCCGACCACGACTGCGGCCTGATCGACCTCTTCCTCCCGCACCGTCGGCTCGAGCACCGGCCGCTCCGCGGACCCCCACCGGCTCGTGGTCGCGATCCATGGCGGCTTCTGGCACGAGGAGTGGGACCGCACGCACCTGCGCCCGATGGCCAACGCGCTGGTCGGCCGCGGGTTCGCCGTCGCGCTCCCGGAGTACCGTCGCGGACCGGCAGCCTGGTCCCGCACGCGCGACGACATCGCGGGAGCGCTCGAGCCAGGTGGCCGGTCTGGTCGAAGGAGTCGCACCGGGACTCGTCGACCCCACCTCGGCGTACACGCTCACCGGTCACTCCGCCGGCGGCCACCTCGCGCTCTGGGGCGGCCTGACCGCCGGACCCGACCGCGTCCGGCGGATCGTGGCGCTGGCTCCCGTCGCCGACCTGACCGCGGCCGCCCGCACCGGGATGGGAAGCGGCGCAGCCGTGGAGTTCATGGGCGGGTCGCCGGACGAGCTGCCGGAGGAGTACGCCGAGGCGGACCCCATGCACCTGCTGCCCGGCGACGTGCCGGTCGTCATCGTGCAGGGCGCCGAGGACACCCTGGTTCCCGTCGATGCCAACCGGGCCGTCGCCGACGCGCTCGCCGACGCGGCCAACGTCTCGTACGTCGAGCTCGGCGGTGTCGAGCACTTCGCGCTCGTCGATCCGCTGACCGAGGCGTGGAAATCGACCGTCCTGCCCGCGCTGTCC
Organism: uncultured Actinomycetota bacterium; assembly: GCA_963737725.1. GTDB lineage: Bacteria > Actinomycetota > Actinomycetes > Propionibacteriales > Nocardioidaceae > JANLYC01. Next base: position 558,007 of record CAVTTO010000007.1, on the reverse strand, counting down.
GGCTCGTGAACCACCCGAACGGGTGGGCTCGGAGCGACATCTTCGGGTTCGCCTTGCGCTGACCCGGGTCGCGCCGGAGACTGAGGGCGCCCGGTGACTTCCTCCTCCTGTCCAGGACCCCCATGACGCCAGAGCAGCTCAGCCGCACGCAGGCCGCCGCCCTGGACCCGGACGTTCGAGCGCGACTGGCACTGGAGATCTACGAGCGCGTCCTGAACGGCGGCCTGTCCGTCCACGAGCTCATCGTCGACGAGTACGGGCGCGCGGTCGACGACACGTACGACGTGATGTACGAGTCGTGGCGGCGATCGCAGGCTGCCGGCGTCGACCCCGACACGAACTCGCCGCCGCACCTGCACGAGCACCGCGACGTGCTCCAGATGCGGGGCGAGCACGCGCTGGCGCCGTACGTCCCGGTCCTGCAGGAGCTGCTCGTCGACGACGACTCGTCGGCGCGCCACGTCATGGTGATCACCAACGACGCCGGCGACGTGCTCTGGATGAACGGCAACACCGCGGTCGAGCGCGGCGCGGAGCAGCTCGAGCTCGTCGAGGGCGCCCGCTGGTCGGAGGCCGGAGCCGGCACCAACGCGATCGGCACGGCGCTGTGGGAGGGCCGGCCGATGCAGGTCTTCTCGGCGGAGCACTTCGTCCGCCAGCTGCACACCTGGACCTGCTCCGCCGCCCCGATCAAGGACCCCGAGACCGGGGCCACCCTCGGCGTGATCGACGTCAGCGGTCCCTACCAGACCCTCCATCCGGACACGCTCGCCCTCGTGAAGTCGGCGGCCCGGGTCGTCGAGGAGATGATGCGCAGCCGACGTCAAGGGCTCGACGAGCGGGCCCGCCTGCTCGCGTCGAGCAAGCTGCACGGCTTCACCGGTGACGCGTGGGTGATCTCGCCCGGCGGCCGGATCGTGCATCGCATCGGCGGCGCCGCACCGGCCGGACAGCGACACCGTCGCGACGCTCCCGCAGCCCGCCGACGACGGACTGTGGGACCTGCCCGACGGCCGTCGTGCAGAACCCGAGTCGATCGACGACTACACGCTGCTCCGGATCGCCGGCGACAAGTCCCGTCGCGACGGGCGCCTCTCGATGCGGTTCCTCGGCAGCGAGACCCCCAGCATCGAGCTCGGCGGCAAGGCCACGCCGATGACGCTGCGCCGCGCCGAGATCCTGGCCCTGCTGGCTGCCAGCCCGGCGGGCATGAGCGCCGACCTGCTCACGGTCCAGCTGTACGGCGACGAGGGCAACCCGACGACCACCCGCGCCGAGCTGCACCGGGTCCGCCAGATCCTGGGCGACCGCATCTCGGCCAAGCCGTACCGGCTGACCGGCCCCTTCTCGGCCGACTTCCTCGAGGTGCGCGAGCACGTCCTGCACGGACGGACCGAGGAGGCGCTGGCGCTCTACTCCGGCCCGCTCCTTCCGGCGTCCGGCTCGCTGGCCGTCGAGATGCTGCGCGAGGAGCTGCACACCATGATGCGGAGGGCGGTGCTCCAGTCCGGTGGCGCGGCGCTCGAGTCCTGGGTGGGCTCGCCCTACGGCGCCGACGACCAGGAGGCGATCGTCGGTCTGCTCGAGCAGCTGCCCGACGACGACCCGCGCCGCCCCGTCCTCCAGGCCCGGGCCGACCGGCTGGCGTCCGAGCTCGGCATACAGGCGCTAGCTGCACAGCAGCGTAGTACCGCCGGTCGTCTCAGTTGCTGCGCGTGGTCGAGTCCTCGCCGTGGCCCTCGGAGGAGCCCGAGCCCGACGACGTGCCAAGCTCTCCTTGAAACCCTCGATGTCCTCACCGGCTTCGTTGTACGCCCGTCGTCTGCAGGCCGATCCTCGGGTCGGAGGCCAGCTCACGAGCTGGTCGATGGAGATCGGCAGGTCTCCTCGGTGTAGGCAGGTCCGCTGCGTCGTCCGGAAGACTCGATGGCAGAACCGTCACGTCATTTCGCAGCACCGCGACCCCGGCCGAGACCGCTGCGGCGCCCATCGCCAGACGCGTGGCCGTCACCAGACGGATCACCGGTGTCCCGTCCGCGAGCGCCGTGTCATCGCACCAGGTCGTCCTGGACGTGCGCGCTTCCGCGCAAGTGAATCCGCTCCGGTCCGGCCAGGCTGTCGCGCACATCACGTGACAACCGTGACGTGTCGCCGCAACCCGGATGTCGCGTCTCACCGACGAGGGTCGACCATGACGGAACGTTGCGCGGGGCATCGAGTTGCCGGCCGCAGCGACGCGAGTCTCGGATGCAGGCCCGGAAGTGCTCTACGCGGCGACCGGGGGCTCGGTCTTGGCGCGGACCTCGTCGGCGGTCACGTCGGGAGCGAGCTCGACCAGCTCGAGCCCGTCCTCCGTCACGTCGATGACGCACAGGTCGGTGATGATCCGCTGCACCACGCCGAGGCCGGTGTAGGGCAGGGAGCAGTCGTTGACGATCTTGTAGGACCCGTCCCGGGCGACGTGCTCCATCAAGACGATGACCCGCTTCGCGCCGTGCACGAGGTCCATCGCGCCGCCCATCCCCTTGACCATCTTCCCGGGGATCATCCAGTTGGCGATGTCACCCTTGACCGAGACCTGCATGGCGCCGAGGATCGCCGCGTCGATCTTGCCGCCGCGGATCATCCCGAACGACGTGGCGGAGTCGAAGAACGCCGCACCCGGTCGCAGGGTCACGGTCTCCTTGCCGGCGTTGATCAGGTCCGGGTCCTCGTCGCCGTCGTACGGGTAGGCGCCGACGCCGAGGATGCCGTTCTCGGACTGCAGCACGATCTCCACGTCGTCGGGCACGTAGTTGGGGACGAGGGTCGGCAGCCCGATGCCGAGGTTGACGTACGCCCCGTCCTCGAGCTCGCTCGCGGCTCGGGCCGCCATCTGCTCACGCGTCCACGCCATGTCAGTTCGCTCCTTCGCGCGGGCGGACAGTCCGTTTCTCGATCCGCTTGTCGGCGGCCTGCTCCGGCGTCAGGGGTAGGACGCGCTGGACGTAGACACCCGGCAGGTGGACGTCGTTCGGCGTCAGGTCGCCGGGTTCGACGAGCTCCTCGACCTCCGCGATCGTCACCCGGCCCGCCATCGCACAGAGCGGGTTGAAGTTGCGGGCGGAGTCGCGGAAGACGAGGTTGCCGTGCCGGTCACCGCGCCAGGCCCGGATCAGGCCGAAGTCGGTGATGATCGCGCGCTCGAGCACGAAGTCCTTCGGGCCCTCGGCCGTGTCGAACGCCTTGGTCTCCTTGGGCGGGCTCGCGGTCACCACGTTGCCCTCGCTGTCGTAGCGCCACGGCAGGCCACCGTCGGCCACCTGGGTGCCGACGCCGGTGACGGTGTAGAACGCCGGGATGCCGGCGCCACCCGCGCGCAGCCGCTCAGCGAGGGTGCCCTGCGGGGTCAGCTCGACCTCGAGCTCGCCGGACAGGTACTGCCGTTCGAACTCCTTGTTCTCCCCGACGTACGACGAGACCATCCGTCGGATCCGCTTGTCGAGCAGCAGCATCCCGAGTCCCCAGTCGTCGACGCCGCAGTTGTTGGAGACCGCCTCGAGGTCGGTCACGCCGGCGTCGAGCAACGCCTTGATCAACACACTGGGAATGCCGCAGAGGCCGAAACCCCCGACGGCGAGCGACGACCCGCTCCCGATGTCCGCGACCGCTTCTGCGGCGCTGGCCACGACCTTGTCCACGTCCACTCCCTCTCCGACCGGCGACGGTCCTCGCAACCTACTCCATGCACGGCGTCCCTGATCCGTCGCCACTTGCGGTGCAACCGAGGCCCGGCATACCGTCGGTATGTGACGGCTCTGGCTCCCGACCCGACGCTCCTCCGTGGCACGGTCGCCGACATCCCCGGACCGGCCGGTGGCTTCTTCCTCGGCAACGCGAGGCACTTCCGTCGCGACCTGCTGGGCCATCTGACGACGGGCATGCATCGGTACGGCGACATGGTGGCCTACCCGATCGGACCGCGCGCGACCCCGATGCGGATCACGATCGTCGTGGCGCACCACCCGGCCGACGTGCACACGGTGCTGGCGCAGACCGAACGCACGTTCACCAAGGACACCATCGCGTTCCGCGTGATGGCCGAGATGTTCGGCGACGGGCTGCTCACCACCGAGGGCGCGGAGTGGAAACGGCAGCGGCGGATCGTCCAGCCCCTCTTCACCCCGCGCCGGGTCGACGGCTACACCACCTTGATGGCCGAGGAGGCCGAGCGGGTGACTGCGCGGGCACCCGACGACGGGCGGACCGTCGACGCGCACCTGCTGATGATGGAGTACACCCTGCGCGTGGTCGGGCGAGCGCTGTTCGGCGACGACGTCGAGTCCTTCGACAACATCGTCGGCGTGCTCGACGAGCTCGTGCCGGAGGTGTCACAGGTGACCCGCCGCCGGATGTTCCGTCCGATCCAGGTGCCCATCAACAGACCCGGCCCGGGCAACCGGTACGCCCGGACCCTGCAGCGACGCCAGTACGACGTCATCGACGACGTCCTCGCGCGCTCGCCCCGGCCCGGCGAGACGTCGTACGACGCCGACCGCGACGACCTCGTCACCCGGTTGCGGGAGGCCCGCGACCCGGAGACCGGCGAGCCGATCAGCGAGCGAGAGATCCGCGACCAGGCGCTCATCTTCTTGATGGCCGGGCACGAGACGACGGCCGGCGCCCTGACGTTCACCCTGCACCTGCTGGGGCGGCATCCCGAGATCCAGGACCAGGTGGCCGACGAGATCCGCACCGTGCTGGGAGACGACCCGGTCGCGTCGCCGGACCAGGTGCGCCGTCTCGAGCTCACCCGCGCCGCCCTGATGGAGGGCATGCGGCTGTTTCCGAGCGCGCACGTCACCGAACGCTCGACGTCCGAGGCGGTGACGCTCGGCGGCTACCGGCTGCCGAAGGACCAGATCGTGCTCGTCTCGCCGTGGACGACGCACCGGCACCCCGAGTTCTGGCCTTACGCCGAGCAGTTCGACCCCGGTCGGTTCGTCGGCGACCACGACCGGCCGCGCTACGCGTACTTCCCCTTCGGCGGCGGCCCGCGCTCGTGCGTCGGTGAGCACTTCGCGATGCTCGAGGCGGTCACGTCTGCTGGCGGCGTTCCTCCGCCGACGCCGCGTCACCGCGCAACGGGCCGAGCTCCCGGTGATGCCCAACATCACGTTGCGCCCCGTCGGTCAGGTCGCGCTGGCGATCAGTCGTCGATGACGAGCGTGATCTCCTTCGGGACGAAGCCGTTGCGCCCGTAGAAGCGCAGCGCCCCTTCGTTCTCGGCGTACGCCACGACCTCCAGACGGACCGCCCCACGCTCCTTCGCCCAGGCCTTGAACGCATCGACGAGTGCTGCTCCGGCTCCGCTGTTGCGACGGGATTGGTCGACCTGCATGCTGACCAGCTCGGCGCGAGGGACCACCCACATCTCGGACGCCTCCTTGAAGCTCCCGACGAGGTGGCCGACGCAGTCACCGTCCGCGTCCGCGACGAGAACCAGGGCGTTGTCGTCCTCGAGCAGGTCCGAGACCCACTGTCGACCGTGGGTGGCCGGCCACGCCAGGTTGCGGAGCGGGTCACGCTGCCCGGCGTCCTCGGCGAACAGGGCGGCGCTCGATGCCGTCACACCAGCCACGTCGTCCGCGGTCGCCACCCGCACGGTCACGTCGCTCATCCGCTCAGGCTAGCCAGATGTCAGGCGCCCGTGAACAGGCCGATGGGGCAGCCGGTGTGGCTGCCCCATCGGGTGGTGTCCGTTCCCTGCCAGTGGGGAACGGACACCGGTGTTCCCCAGAGAGTGCGTGGGCCAGGTCAGGCCTGGTTCGCGCAGATGACGTACACGGTCACGCTGTAGGCGCCGGAGCCGCTGACCCGGTCGAAGCCGACCGTCCAGGTCTTCGACGCGCTCGGGTAGGACGCGTACAGGTGGCTGGCGGAGGTCGTGCTGCTCATGCCTCCACCGACGGCGACCTTGGTGCCGCCGCAGCTCGCCGTGGCGGTCTGGTCGCCGGTGCCGGAGAAGGCGGTGGTCTTGGTGACGATCTCCCAACCGGACAGGCCGCCGGCCGTACCGGCCGGGCCCTGCGGACCCTGGGGACCCTGCGGACCCTGCGGGACCCTGCGCACCCGGGGCGCCGTCGACACCGTTCGTGCCGTCGACACCGTTCGTGCCGTCAAGACCGTTCGTCCCGTCGACGCCCGTTGCCGTTGCCGTCGACACCGTTGAGCCGTCGACACCGTTGGTCCCGTCGACGCCGTTGCCGTCTGCCGTCGAGCGCCGTTCGTGCCGTCGAGGCCGTTCAGACCGTTGGTCCCGTCGATGCCGTCGACACCGTCGATGCCGTCACGGCCGTTCGTGCCGGGGATGCCCTGGATGCCGGGAGGGCCGGCCACGCGGAGCCGGTTGACCAGCTTCGGGTTGAGGTCGCGACCTCGCAGGCTGTGGTTCTTCACTTCTTTGCTGCCGACGGCGTTGGACGCGATGTCGGCCTTCTTGACGCCCCCGTTCACGATCTCGGGGGAGCCGACCTTGTTCGCGGCGACGGCGCCGCCGACGCTGCTGAGGAGCAGAACGGCGCTCGCGCCGGTGACAATGATGCCGGTGCGAGACCGGGTGAAACGTGCTGCCATGACGATCCTCTCGTGGGTCATACCTGTCCACTGCCAACCAGATGGCTGACAGCAATGCCCAGCGGCGCGGTCGATCAGTCCTGGTATCCAGCCAGACGATCGGGCGCCGCCAACCTTGGGTTCCCCGGTGCGAGAGGTTTTCGGCTCGGGGAGCATGTCAGCGATCCGGGATCCCGTTCGGCGATTGATGGCGATCCGCGACCAAATCAGACGTTCACCGCAGCAGATGTCGCCGAACGGCCGACCGCCCTCTCGGACGTCCGCCGCCGCCGTCCCCACCGAACAACCCGCCCCTGCCTCCGCTCGGTCCCCCTGGCCCCGGAAACGTCGAGTTTCACGGCACAGCGGGCAGCATTACGCTCGACACGATGACCCCGGACCCGACCAGTGCACCGCCCGCGTCACCACGCCTGCACGTGGTCACGGGAAAGGGCGGAACCGGCAAGACCACCGTTGCCGGCGCCCTGGCGATCGCCCTGGCCGCCGAGGGACGCAAGGTTCTGCTCTGCGAGGTCGAGGGACGGCAGGGGATCGCGTCGCTGTTCGACGTCGCACCGCTGCCGTACGGCGAGCGGCGGATCGCTCTGGGCCTGGACCACGGCGAGGTGTTCGCGCTCGCCATCGATCCCGAGGCCGCCCTGCTCGAGTACCTCGACCTCTTCTACCACCTCGGACGGGCCGGGAAGGCGCTCGACCGGTTCGGCGTGATCGACTTCGCGACGACGGTCGCCCCCGGCGTCCGCGACGTGCTGGTCGTGGGCAAGGTCTACGAGGCGACGCGGCGCGGTGCGCCCGGTCGGTCTGCGCGGGCGGCGAAGGGCTCGCAGACGTCGTACGACGCCGTGGTCCTGGACGCACCACCGACCGGCCGGATCGGGCGCTTCCTCAACGTCAACACCGAGGTCGCCGGGATCGCCAAGGTCGGGCCGATCCGCAACCAGGCGTCCTCGATCATGCGGCTGCTGAAGTCCGACGTGACCACGGTGCACGTCGTCACCACGCTCGAGGAGATGCCGGTCCAGGAGACGCTCGACGGCATCGACGAGCTGCGCCAGATCGGTCTCGGTGTCGGCGCGCTGCTGGTGAACCAGGTGCGCGGCTCCGACCTCTCCAGTCGTGATCTCCGTTCCGCGGTCGCCGGCACTCTCGACGAGGGTGAGGTGGAGACCGCGCTGAAGGAAGCCGGGATCACCGCCGACGAGGAGGCCCTCCAGGGTCTGTTCGACGAGGCCCACGACCACGCAGCGCGGGTCAAGCTCGAACGCGACCAGCGCAAGCGGCTCGACGAGACCGGACGACCGACGGCGACGCTGCCCTACGTCGTACGACGGGGTCGACCTCGGCACGCTGTACGACTTCGCAGACACGCTGCGTTCGGCGGGGATCGTCTGATGGCCCGCACCAAGACGCCGCGGCGCCAGCCGACGCGCCGCCCGAAGACCCAACCCGGCCGCGGCAGTCCGCCCCGGGTCGGCCCGATGACGGGGCGGCTCGCGGCGGTTCCCGCCCTGGACGTCGATGCGCTGATCGCAGACGAGTCCGTACGGATCATCGTGTGCTGCGGGTCCGGCGGGGTCGGGAAGACCACGACGGCCGCCTCGCTGGCGCTGCGCGCCGCAGAGCAGGGACGCAAGGCCGTCGTCCTCACCATCGACCCCGCACGCCGGCTCGCCCAGTCGATGGGGCTGTCCGAGCTCGACAACGTGCCCCGTGCCGTGTCGGGTGTCGACACCGGCGCCGGCGGCAGCCTCGACGCGATGATGCTCGACATGAAGCGCACCTTCGACGAGGTCGTCGAGGCGCACGCGACCCCGCAGAAGGCGGAGCAGATCCTCAGCAACCCCTTCTACCAGGCCCTGTCGAGCTCGTTCGCGGGCACGCAGGAGTACATGGCGATGGAGAAGCTCGGCCAGCTGCACGCCGAGGCGCAGGCCAGCGGGCGCTGGGACCTGATCGTCGTCGACACGCCGCCGTCCCGGTCGGCGCTGGACTTCCTCGATGCGCCGGAGCGGCTGTCGTCCTTCCTCGACGGGCGGCTGATCAGGCTGCTGCTGATGCCGGCCAAGGGTCCTGCGCGGTTGCTGTCGTCGGGGATGAACGTCGTCACCGGCGCGATCACCAAGGTGCTCGGTGGCCAGATGCTGCGCGACGTCCAGACGTTCGTGGCGGCCTTCGACACGTTGTTCGGCGGATTCCGGGCGCGGGCCGACGCGACGTACCAGATCCTGAAGGACCCGCAGACGGCCTTCGTCGTGATCGCCTCCCCCGATGCGGACGCGCTGCGCGAGGCGGCGTTCTTCGTCGAACGGCTCGCGGAGGAGCACATGCCGCTCGCCGGCCTGGTGCTCAACCGGGTCACCGCGGACGGAGCGCCCGGCATCTCGGCCCAGGCGGCCTGGGCCGGCGCCGAGCGGCTCGACGAGCAGTCACCGCTGACGGCGGCGCTGCTACGGCTGCACGCGCAGCGGCTGGGCCGGATCAACCAGGAACGGGCGCTGCGGCGACGGTTCGCCAAGGCTCACCCGACGGTCCCGACGGCGAGCGTGGCCGCACTGGCGACCGACGTGCACGACCTGGACTCGCTGCGCGAGGTCGGAACGCTGCTCACGGCCTGAGCGCCGCCCTGCACCCGAGACGACCGGGTCAGTGCACGGACGAACCGGGCAGGCGACTCACCCCTCCGGAGCCGCCTGGACCGGCTCGTCTCTGTTGGTCGGCGTCAGCCGACCGCGCTCGCCCCCGTTGAGGCCGAGACGGCGAGGTGCTGCTCACGAGCAGCCTCGAGCAGACGACGCCACGAGGTGACGTTCGGGCGGCGGCGGAGCAGCGCACGGCGCTCACGCTCGGTCATTCCGCCCCAGACCCCCCACTCGATGTTGTTGTCGAGCGCCTCCGCGAGGCACTCGGTGCGTACGGGGCACTGCCCGCACACCTGCTTGGCGCGGTTCTGTGCCGCACCCCGAACGAAGAGTTCATCGGGGCGTGCGCCCTTGCAGGACGCCACGTCCGCCCACTGCTCGTTCCATGTCATGTTTTCCAGCCCCTACCGAGAGAAGATGAGCTTGTCTCGAACCCGTGCGACTCGTGAAAGCCGTGGTGCTCAAGTTCTCCCGAACGTTACGGAGCGTGACAACTGACTGGGAAGGTCCGAACTGCTCAACCTGTGTAGTCCTTTCGGATCATTTCCGGCTAGTCACGTCCCGGGTTTCCCTGTAGTCAGACCGTCACGTCTGGTAAGGGAGCCGCGCCGGGGTCACCCGCCTGCACGCGTCGGCCGGATGCCCGAAATGCGGGAATACGACTTCCCCCGCGTCTCCCGTACCCTGGGACCCATGTTTCGGCACCACGCGCCCGCTCGGCACGAGGGCGGTCTGGTCCATCAGATCGTCGTCATCATCGGAATCAGCGTCCTCTCGGGGGCGCTGATCGCGGGTCTGGCCCTGCCCTGGGTGGGTCTGGTCAGCAAGGGTGCCGAGAACAGCGCCGATGCCGTCAAGAACTTCCCGAAGAAGCTCGTCTTCAAGCCCCTCAACGAGCGCACCCGGGTGCTCGCCGCCGACGGCAGCGAGCTGGCCTCCTTCTACGACGAGAACCGCAAGTACGTCACGTTGGACCAGGTGTCGCAGGTGATGCAGCACTCGATCATCGCGATCGAGGACGCCCGCTTCTACGACCACGGCGCGCTCGACGTCCGAGGCACGCTCCGCGCGCTGTTCATCAACCAGGCCAGCGACCAGGTCGTCCAGGGTGGTTCGTCGATCACCCAGCAGCTGGTCAAGCTGACCCTGCAGGAGAACGCCACGAGCGACCAGCAGCGCGCAGCCGCGTCGGCGAAGGACTACGCCCGCAAGTTCGACGAGCTGCGGTACGCCGTCTGGGTCGAGGACCACCTGACCAAGCAGCAGATCCTCGAGCACTACCTCAACACGGCGTACTTCGGCGACGGCGCCTACGGCATCGAGGCCGCCGCGCACCACTACTTCAACACCACCGCGGCGCGGCTCACGCTGACCCAGGCCGCCCTGCTCGCCGGCATCGTGAAGAACCCGTCGGACTACGACCCGACCAACAACCCCGGTGACGCGAAGGACCGTCGCAACACGGTCATCACCGAAGATGCTCGACCTCCACATCATCGGCACCAAGCGCGCCAAGCAGGCGATCAAGTCCAACCTCAACCTGCACCTCACCACCAACAAGAACGGCTGTGTGAGCACGCGGGCCCAGTTCTTCTGCGACTACCTCAAGCGCTACCTGCTCGACGACCCGGCGCTCGGCAAGACCGCCGAGGAGCGCAAGCACCAGGTCTTCGGCGGCGGTCTCACGATCCAGAGCACCGTCGACCTCCGCTTCCAGCGCGCGGCCGACAACGCCGTCACGAACGCCGTCTACCCGAAGGACCAGGCTGTCGGGGCCATGGCGATGGTCGAGCCGGGCACGGGTTACGTCCGCGCGCTCGCCCAGTCCCGTCCGATGGGCAACAACCACGCGCTCGGCCAGACCTTCCTGAACTTCACCGTCCCCACGCGCTACGGCGACGCCCCCGGCTTCCGGGCCGGATCGACCTTCAAGCTCTTCGTCCTCGCGGCGGCGATCTCCCAGGGCATCCCGCTGAACAAGACGATCTACAGCCCGGGTGCCTACCCGGCCTACCTCGGTGGCTACCGGACCTGCACGGGCAACTACCCGTCGACGGAGACGTTCACGTTCCACAACTCGACCGAGAGCGGCAACAAGGACATGTACTCCGGCATGCAGGAGTCGGTGAACACCTTCTTCGTGCAGCTGGAGAAGATGACCGGCCTGTGCGCGCCGTGGGAGCTGGCCCGCAAGATGGGCGTCGAGCTCGACCCGACACGCGGCGAGCCCAACCCCGACCGGGTGCCGTCCTCGACCCTGGGTGTCTCCGACGTCTCCCCGCTCGAGATGGCCGAGGCGTACGCGACGATGGCCAACCGCGGCGTGCACTGCGACTCGACCCCGATCACCGAGATCCGCGACCGCAACGGTGATGACATCCCGATCGACGGGCCGCAGTGCCAGCGCGTCGTGAAGCCTGCCGTCGCCGACGCCGTCAACGACATCCTCAAGGGCGTCATGGAGCCCGGTGGCTTCGGTCAGGACATCGCGCTCAACCAGCCGTCGGCCGGCAAGACCGGCACCGTCGCACCGTCGTACTCCGTCTGGTTCATCGGTTACACGCCGACGCTCGCCACCTCGTCGATGATCGCCGGCGTGCAGCCCGACGGTGACCCGAAGAACCTCGACTACACCGTGCTCGCCAACCAGAACGTCGGCGACGTGCACGGCTCCACCACCGCGGGTCCGATGTGGGGCGCCGCGATGCGCGCCATCGAGCAGTGGCTGCCCGACGAGAACTTCGTGTCGCCTGACCCGAGCGTGATCGAGGGCCAGACCGTGTCGATCCCGTCGTTCTACGGGCAGAGCCCCGAGGCCGCCGCCCAGCAGCTGACGCAGCTCGGCTTCAACCCGCAGATCGTCTCGTACAGCGTGAACTCGAGCGCGCCCGAGGGCACGGTGGCCTACACGTCACCGTCGTACGAAGGCACCAGCGGCGAGACGGTGAGCATCTACGTGTCCAACGGGTACGTGCCGCCGCCACCGACACAACAACGACGACAACAACAACAACGACGGCGGCAACAACCCTGGCGGAACGGACCGGGCGACGGCCCGGAGGCAACGGCCCGGAGGCAACGGTCCCGGAGGCAACGGTCCCGGAGGCAACGGGCCCGGCGGAGGCAACTAACCCAGCTGCCGTCGTACCTCGGCAGACACGGCGCCACCGTCGGCGCGGCCCTTGACCTGCGGGGTGATGGTGCCCATCACGCGACCCATCGCCTTCATCCCGTCGTCGCGGACACCGAGCTCGTCGATCGTCGTGGTGACCAGCGCCGCGATCTCGTCGTCGCTCATCGGCTCGGGCAGGAACTCCCCGATGATCGCCGCCTCGGCGCGCTCCTTCGCCGCCAGCTCACCGCGGCCGGCGTCGTCGAAGGCGGTGGCCGCCTCGCGCCGCTTCTTGCCCTCGGTGGCGAGCACGGACGTCACGTCGTCGTCGCTGAGCTCGCGGGCCTGCTTGCCGGAGACCTCGGCGTTCGTGATCGCGGTGAGGACCATCCGGAGGGTCGACGAACGCAGCTCGTCGCGCGCCTTCATCGACGCCGTCAGCTCCGCACGCAGCTTGTCCTTGAGCTCAGCCATGGCCCCAGCCTATGGGGCCGGGCAGGTGGGTCTGTGAAAGCCTGTGCGCATGCATCCGCTGGGCAAGGTCTCGGTCGGCCTGGTGGCGGCCGGGGCGGCCACTCTCGCTTACAGCGCCGGCTACGAGGTGCGGGCGTTCCGGTTGCGCGAGGCGACAGTGCCGTGCCTTCCGGCCGGCTCTGACTCACTGCGAGTCCTGCACCTCTCGGACATCCACCTGACGCCGACGCAGGGGCGCAAGCTCGAGTGGCTGACCGGGCTCGCGGCACTCGAGCCGGACCTGGTGGTCAACACCGGGGACAACCTCAGTCACGCCGAGTCGGTCGGCCCGCTCGTCCACGCGCTGGGGGAGCTGCTCGACGTGCCCGGCGTCTTCGTCTTCGGCTCGAACGACTACTGGGGCCCGGTCATGAAGAACCCGCTGCGCTACTTCCTGCCCAGCGGTGGCAAGAAGCGCTTCCACGGGCCACCGCTGCCGTGGCGCGAGCTGCGCACCGAGCTGGGCCGAGGCGGTTGGCTCGATCTCACCAACACCACCGGCGCGCTCACGATCAACGGGCTGCAGCTGGCCTTCGCCGGCGTCGACGACCCACATCTCGGCTACGACCGGCTCGAGGAGGTGGCCGGGCCCGCGCCGGTCGAGGCGGATCTTCGTCTGGGCGTGACCCACGCGCCGTACCGGCGGGTGCTCGACGCCTTCACCCGCGACGGCTACGAGCTGGTCCTGGCCGGCCACACCCACGGTGGGCAGCTGCGCGTCCCCGGGTACGGCGCCCTGGTGACCAACTGCGACATCGAGGCGCGGCGCTCGCGAGGCCTGCACGACCACACGAGCGACGGGCGTCGTTCGTGGCTGCACGTGTCGGCCGGACTCGGGACGTCGCCGTTCGCGCCGTACCGGTTCTGCTGCTTCCCCGAGGCCACCCTGCTCACCTTGACCCCTTCATGAGTCGGTTGAGTCAGGTCGGCCTGGAGCTCGATTTAGCGCAGCGGGAGGGCTCCGGTAGAGTGGCTGCGCTCTCGGGCTGTGGCGCAGTTTGGTAGCGCGCGTCGTTCGGGACGACGAGGCCGCAGGTTCAAATCCTGTCAGCCCGACTTATCGCACCGCAGAGCACGACACCCCCGATCTCCACCGAGGTCGGGGGTGTTCCCGTTCGGGCTGCCGGGCCTGCTGAGGTGGCAGCGAAACCGACATACCGGCACACTGAGGACCATGGCTGACGACGAGGGCACACGCGAGGGCACCGGTCGCTCCCGCCTGCCGTCCGTGGCCTCCCTCGCCGCGGCTCCCGCACCTGCCGACGCCGGTTGCCACGGCGCTGACCGGGCTCGTCTGCGGGCTGGTCGCCACCGCACTGGTCTGGGGCGGCGAGCGCGGCTGTGACGCTGCCCGCGGCCGGCCGACCTGCGGCGGCTACGGCCTCTTGATGCTGATCGCGATCATCGTGATCTGCTACCTGGTCGGGCTCGTGCTGCTGAAGGCCTTCGACGTGAGGGACCCAGGCGTGACGGCGTTCTTCGGGATCACGCTGCCGCTGCTCGTCGTGCTCGTCTTCCTGCTCGACGACGTCTTCGACACCTGGATGGCGTACGCCGTGCCGCTCCTCGTGGCGGTCGGCTTCGTGGCTCTCGGCGTATCTCGCCCGAGCGCTCGAGGCCGCCAACCCGAGACCGTACGCCGACGAGCGCTAGGCCTGTCAGCTCGGCCGCGACGAGCTCGGCGATCTGAGCGGTGTTGAGTGCAGCACCCTTGCGCAGGTTGTCGCCGCAGACGAACAGCTCGAGCGTGTTCGGGAAGTCGAGCGCCTGGCGGATGCGGCCGACGAATGTCGGGTCGGAACCGACCACGTCGACCGGCGTCGGGAACTCGCCCTCGGCAGGCTCGTCGATCACGACCACGCTCGGTGCCTCGATGAGTGCCTGGCAGGGCGGCGTCGACGTCGATCTCCCGCTCGAAGACCGCGTGCACGGCCAGCGAGTGCGTGGTGACGACCGGGACGCGGACGCAGGTCGCCGAGACCTTGAGATCCGGAATGCCGAGGATCTTGCGCGACTCGTTGCGGACCTTGAGCTCCTCGCTCGACCAGCCGCCGTCCTTCAGGGAGCCGGCGAAGGGGACGACGTTCATCGCGAGCGGCGCGGGGAACGGCGACTCGTCGCCCAGCTTGTTCGCCACCGTACGGCGTACGTCGCCGGTGGCCTGGCCCAGCGACCGGTCGCCGGCGACGATGTCGAGCTCGTCGTACAGCCGGTCGATCCCGGCCTGCCCCGCACCCGAGGCCGCCTGGTACGACGCGACGACGAGCTCGCGGAGTCCCCAGCCGGCGTGCAGCGCGCCGAGTGCGTCCATCATCGTCAGCGTCGTGCAGTTGGGGTTGGCGATGATGCCGCGCGGGCGGTTGCGGACCTGGGCCGGGTTGACCTCGGGCACGACCAGCGGGACGTCCGCGTCCATCCGGAACGCGCCGGAGTTGTCGACCGCGACGGCACCGTGCTCGGCCGCGATCGGCGCCCACACGGCCGAGACCTCGTCGGGGACGTCGAACATCGCCACGTCGACGTCGTCGAAGGACGTCTCGGTCAGCTCCTCGACCACGAGGTCCTGACCGCGGCACTGCAGCACCTTGCCGGCCGAGCGGGCAGAGGCGAGCAGCTTGATGTCGCCCCAGACGTCCTCGCGGTGCGACAGGATCTCGAGCATCACGGTGCCGACGGCACCGGTCGCGCCGACGACGGCCAGGGTCGGCTTCTCGCGGCCCCTCATCGTCCGGTCCCGCCGTAGACGACCGCCTCGACCTCGTCGCTGTCGAGGTCGAACGCCGCGTGACCAGCGGCGACTGCGGTGTCGATCTGGTCCTCGTCGATGACGACCGAGATCCGGATCTCCGAGGTGGAGATCATCTCGATGTTGACGCCGGCGGAGGCGAGGGCGGCGAAGAACCTGGCGGTGACGCCGGGGTGGCTGCGCATGCCGGCGCCGACGAGCGAGACCTTGCCGATCCGGTCGTCGTACAGCAGCTGCTCGTAGCCGACCTCGTCCTTGAGCCGGGCGAGCGCGGTCATCGCGACCTGGCCGTCCTCGCGCGGCAGCGTGAACGAGATGTCGGTACGGCCGGTGGCGGAGGCGGAGATGTTCTGCACGATCATGTCGATGTTGATCTCGGCAGCGGCGAGGGCCTCGAACAGTCTGGCTGCCTCACCGACCTTGTCCGGGACCCCGACGATCGTGATCTTGGCCTCGCTGCGGTCGTGTGCGACGCCGGAGATGATCGCTTGCTCCATGGAGTTCTCCTGGTCCTCGAGGGAGTCCTTCACCCATGTACCCGCCTTCTGCGAAAAGGACGAGCGCACGTGGATCGGCATGCCGTGCCGGCGGGCGTACTCGACGCAGCGCAGGTGCAGGACCTTGGCGCCGGACGCGCACATCTCCAGCATCTCCTCGTAGGTGATCTGCGGGATCCGGCGCGCGGCCGGGACGATGCGGGGTCGGCCGTGAAGATGCCGTCGACGTCGGTGTAGATCTCGCACACGTCGGCGCCGAGCGCTGCCGCCAGAGCGACCGCCGTGGTGTCCGACGCTCCGCGCCCGAGCGTGGTGATGTCCTTGGTCTCGACCGAGACGCCCTGGAAGCCGGCGACGATGGCGATGTGCGCCCTCGGCGATCGCGCTCTCGATCCGGCCGGGCGTGATGTCGATGATCTTGGCGCGGCCGTGGGTGGAGTCGGTGATCACGCCGGCCTGGCTGCCGGTGAACGACCGGGCCTCCTGGCCCAGGTTGGCGATCGCCATGGCCAGCAGTGCCATCGAGATGCGCTCGCCGGCGGTGAGCAGCATGTCGAGCTCGCGGCCCGGGGGAAGCGGGGAGACCTGCTGGGCGAGGTCGCGCAGCTCGTCGGTCGTGTCGCCCATCGCCGAGACGACGACGCAGACGTCGTGGCCGGCCTTGCGGGTGGCCACGATCCGCTGCGCGACGCGCTTGATCCCTTGGGCGTCGGAGACGGAGGATCCCCCGTACTTCTGCACCACGATCCCCACGGCGGCTGGCTCCTTAGCTCGTCGATGTCCTCGGGTACGACGTCGTACTGGGTCGGAAAGTTCGCAGTCACCCACTCTAACGATCCGGTCCGTCCGCCTCGTTCCGGTCTCAACCCGGCGCTTTTCAGGGGTTGCACTGCGCGTGCACCATGGAACAGTGCCGCGTCCGTCGGCACGCTCGGGAGGGATCACTCAATGTCAGAAGAGCGGATGGTCGAGATCGCCGAGAAGGCGCTGGTCGACCTGGGAGTACCGGAGACGGTCGAGGCGGCCGGTCAGTTCCTGCCCCGTGGCCATACCGGCAGCATGTTCGCGGGGGGCTTCCTCGGGGACGGGCTGACCGACATGGCCGGCGGGCTGGTCAACTCGGCCGCCACGGTGGGCGGGGCGCTGGCCGGTGCTCACATCCACGACGCGGCGTCCGGGCTGCCGGACCAGATGCTCGTGGGCGTGACGTCGACGCACGTGTGCGGGTGGGCGCAGGCGCACCGCAACACCGACGCCGGCGGGCTGGTGTTCCGGATCCCCCGCCGCGACCTCGAGATCAAGGTGCACAAGCGCGTCAACGTCCGGATCCTCGAGCTGATCGAGACGTCGAGTGGTGCCCGGATCGAGCTCGAGGGCAACCGCATCCCGCTCACCCACAGCAAGGACGTCATCCAAGCCCTCGGTTGACCCGCAGGTTGTGGCCCGTTCAACCGCAGGTTCGGGCGGGTTGAGCCGCAGGTTGTGGCGCCACAACCTGCGGCTCAACGGGCCACAAGGTGCGGCTCAAGGGGCCACAAGGTGCGGCTCAACGGTTAGATGTCTTGGGCGGCGGCGACGCGGGAGGCCTCGACCTCGCCGACCTCGGAGGCGTCGAGGCGGTCGTGGGCGATCACCGACTGGAGGGCGCGCAGCGAGGCCGACGCCTCGGCACCCCAGCTGGACACGTAGGAGAACTGCCACCACCACAGCGCCTCCTGGGTGGAGCCGCGGCGGTAGTGCTGGAGGCCGTGGGCGACGCTGGCGGCGATGTCGGCGAGGTCGTCGGACAGACGCGACGAGACCAGCTCCGGCGGGTCGACGTACGGGTCGAACACCTCCGTGAAGTCGTCGACGCCCTCGAGCAGCGTGGCCAGCCGCTCCCGCATCTCGTCGAGGTCGGGATCGGGCCCTGCGTCGGGCTCGAACTGCTCGCTCGGGACGAAGTCCACCTGCACGCCGAGGCGGGCGCCGGCCAGCAGCAGCTGCGACACCTCGAGCAGCAAAAGGGGCACGGCAGGACCCGGGTCGCCGCTCCGGGCGATCTCGCGCACGGCGAGCAGGAAGCTCTCTGTCTGGTCGGCGATGCCCTGAGCCAGGTCTTCCAGCTCACTCGACATCGCACGTGATTCAGTCGTCAACGGTGCGTCTCCCTTCGAAGGCGCGGCCCAGTGTGACCTCGTCTGCGTACTCCAAATCTCCCCCGACAGGTAGGCCGCTGGCAAGTCGGGTGACGCGAAGGCCCATCGGGCGCAGCAGCCGAGTGAGGTACGTCGCGGTCGCCTCGCCCTCCAGATTCGGGTCGGTCGCGAGGATCACCTCGGTGACCGTGCCGTCCGCCAGCCGCGTCATCAGCTCGCGGATCCGCAGCTCGTCGGGGCCGATTCCCTCGATCGGGCTGATCGCCCCGCCGAGCACGTGGTAGCGCCCGCGGTACTCCCGCGTCCGCTCGATCGCGACCACGTCCTTGGACTCCTCGACCACGCAGAGCACGGTCAGGTCACGGCGCGGGTCGCGACAGATCCGGCACTGCTCCTCCTCCGCGACGTTGCCGCAGATGGCACAGAACCGGACCTTCTCCTTGACCTCGACCAGCACGCTCGCCAGTCGGCGTACGTCGACGGCATCCGCGTTGAGCAGGTGGAACGCGATCCGCTGGGCACTCTTCGGACCCACGCCGGGAAGCCGCCCGAGCTCGTCGATGAGGTCCTGGACGATGCCCTCGTACACGTGCTCCCCACTCCTGTCGCCTCGCCGGCGGCATCCGGGACGGGCTCAGACCCGTGCGGACCGCCGAAGGACGAGCCTAACTGGTGGGTAGGCGCGCTATCCGCGACTGGCCAGGCGGGCCTTGAGCGCGTCGCGCTTCTCGATGAACCGGCTGGCCGAGGTGTCGAGCCCGGTCATGAAGTCCGAGAGCTCGTTGCGGGCCTGCTCGCCCTCGCCGGAGAGCCCCTCCATGTCGAAGACGCCCCAGTAGCGCAGCACCGGCATCACCACCTCGTCGTGGTGCAGCCGCTGGTCGTAGATGCCCTCGACCGCGATCGAGACCGCCTTGCGCTGGAAGCCGGGGATGTTCGCACCCGGCATCTCGAAGCCGGCCACCACGTCGCGGATCGCGGCCATCGCCTGGTCGGGCGCGATCTCCAGCGCCGCCTTCAGCAGGTTGCGGTAGAAGATCATGTGCAGGTTCTCGTCGGCGGCGATCCGGGCGAGCAGCTGGTCGCACATCGGGTCGTTCGTGAACCGTCCGGTGTTGCGGTGCGAGACGCGGGTCGCGAGCTCCTGGAACGACACGTACGCCAGCGAGCGCATCACGTCCTCGCCGTGCGCGCTCTGGTAGCCCTGCGACATGTGCTCCATCCGGAACTGCTCGAGCGCGACCGGGTCGACCATCCGCTTGACCAGCATGTAGTCGCGCATCGCGATCCCGTGCCGGCCCTCCTCGGCCGTCCAACGGTGCACCCACTCGCCCCACGCGTTGTCGCGGCCGAAGATGACGGCGATCTCGCGGTGGTAGCTCGGCAGGTTGTCCTCGGTGAGCAGGTTGACGATCAACGCCGTCCGGGCCACCTCGGGCACGTCCGCGTCGTCGGGCGACCACGGGTCACCCTCCATCAGACCGTCGTAGTTGCGGCCCTCGCTCCACGGGATGAACTCGTGCGGGAACCATTCCTTGGCCACCTTGAGGTGCCGGTTCAGCTCGACCTCGACCACCTGCTCGAGCTCGCGCAGCAGGTCGGACTCGCTGACCTCGTTCGTCGTCATCGGGGTTCCCTTCGGTGGTCGATCACCAAAGGTTACGCCACCGTAGGTTACGGCGGCTGTGAACGCGTCCTGATCGTTCGCCTAGTGGACGAAGCCGGCCGGTCCCTGCGGCCGGTCGTCGTCATCGTCCGACCCGCCCGGACCGCCCAACCCCAGACCCGAAAGGCCCTCACCGAAGCCGCCGGTGAGCTGCCCCATCTGCGCGGCAGCCTGCTGCTGCGCGTTGGACGTCGCATCGCGCACCGCCGCGAGGACCAGGTCGGCCAGCGTCTCGGTGTCGTCGGGGTCGCAGGCTGCCGGGTCGATGGTCAGTCCGACGAGGTCGCCGGTGCCGGTGACGGTGGCCCGCACCAGCCCGCCACCCGCGCTCCCCTCGACCTGGCGGTTGGCGAGGTCTTCCTGAGCGGCCATCAGCTGCTGCTGCATCGCGGCGGCCTGCTGGAGCAGGGCGTTCATGTCGGGCGAGCCCTCGGGGAACATCACGTGCCTCCGTGTCGGTGGGGAGCGGTCGTGGGTCGGGTGTGCGGAGTCAGCGGTCGTGCCGGATGTCGTCGATGACCTCGGCGCCGAGCTCCCGGGCGAGCAGCTCGTGGCCACTCACCGTCGCGTCGTCGATCACGTCGTCGTCGTCGCGGATCTCGGGCGACTCGTCGGTCTCGGTGGAATCCCCGTCACGGCCCGACCGCGTCCTGCGGATCGCGCCCTTGGCGGCTGAGGCGGCGGCGGTCGGAGCGGGCTTCGGCGCTGCGGCGGTGTCCTCGGGTACGACGTCTGGGTCCGGCCCTGCCGCCCCTTCCGACGGACTGGCGCCGGCGGATTCGTCGGGACCGACCGCCCAGTCCGGAGGCGCCGTCGGCGTGACCGGCTCGACGACGGCAGCGGTCTCGACCGGTGCCGGCGCAGCTGCGGGTGACCGGGTCGGCGCCGGCGACCCGCTGTCGCGACCTGAGCTGCGCGGCCCCTTGCCGATCGACTCGTCGATGATCGCCTCGATCTTCCAGGCGACGCCGAGCTCGTCGATGAGTGCCTGGCGCAGGATCTCGTCGTGGCCGCTGGCCAGGAAGTTCTTGCGCGCGCCCTCGGTGAAGGCCACGGTCAGGATGCCGTCGTGCACGTCGCGCACCTGGGCGCTGCCGCTGAGCAACATCCAGGTCATCCGCTTCATCTTCGCCACGCGGTCGAGCACGCCCGGCCACAGCTGGCGGACGTCGACCAGGTTGAGGCTCGACGGGCCACCCGCCTGGCCCTCGGCCGGGGCGGCAGGCTCTGCGGTCGGCTCAGAGACGGGCTCGGCGGCGGGCTCAGCGGTCGCCGCTGCGGCAGGGGTCTCGATCTGCAGCTCAGCCGCGGGCGCCGACAGCTCCGGGGCCGGCTCCTCGGCCGACGTGGACGCAGCCGACGGCTCCGCGACCGGCTCGTCCGCCCGGAGCGGCCGCCGGGGCATCGGCTGGGGCCGGAGGCGCAGAGACGGGCGGCGCTTCAGGAGCCGGTGACGCTGCGGCAGGTCGGGAGGGCGGCGTCGGCGTACCGGCGGAACCGCCGCCGACCACGGACATCCGGCGTTCGAGCCGATCGATCCGCGCGCCGAGGCCCTCGGCGGAGTCGTCGGCGCCGGGCAGCAGCACACGTGCGCACATCAGCTCGAGCAGCAGCCGTGGCGCCGTCGCCCCGCGCATGTCGGTGAGGCCCTGGCTGACGATGTCGGCCGCACGGGTCAGCTCGGCCCCGCCGAACCGCTGCGCCTGACCGCCGAGCCGCTCGGCCTGGTCGTCGGAGAGCTCGATCAGCCCACGGCTCGCGGCGTCGGGCACCGCGCGCACCACGACGAGGTCGCGCAGCCGCTGCAGCAGGTCCTCGGCGAAACGGCGCGGGTCCTGACCGGTGTCGACGACCTTGTCGATCACGCCGAACACCGTGGCCCCGTCGCCGGCCGCCATCGCGTCGATCGTCTCGTCGAGCAGGCTGTCCGGTGTGTAGCCGAGCAGGGCGACGGCCAGCTCGTAGGTCACCCCGTCGTCGCCCGAGCCACCGATCAGCTGGTCGAGCACCGAGAGGCTGTCGCGCACCGACCCCGCCCCGGCGCGGACCACCAGCGGCACCGCGGTCTGCTCGATCGCGACACCCTCGCGCGAGGACAGCTCGACGACGTAGTCGCCGAGGATCTTCGGCGGCACCAGCCGGAACGGGTAGTGGTGCGTGCGCGACCGGATCGTGCCGATCACCTTGTCGGGCTCGGTCGTGGCGAAGATGAAGCGCAGGTGGGACGGCGGCTCCTCGACCAGCTTGAGCAGGGCGTTGAAGCCCTGCGAGCTGACCATGTGCGCCTCGTCGATGATGTAGACCTTGTAGCGCGACTTCATCGGGGAGAAGAACGCCCGCTCCCGCAGCTCGCGCGCGTCGTCGACACCGCCGTGGCTGGCCGCGTCGATCTCGATCACGTCGATCGAGCCCGGGCCGCCTCGCGCCAGCTCGACGCAGGACTCGCAGGCGCCGCACGGCTGTGAGGTCGGCCCCTTCTCACAGTTGAGCGCACGCGCCATGATCCGGGCGCTCGTGGTCTTGCCGCAGCCGCGTGGGCCGGAGAACAGGTAGGCGTGGTGGACCCGGTTGTTGTCGAGGGCGTGCGACAGCGGAGCCGTGACGTGCTCCTGCCCGATCACGTCGCCGAACGTGTCGGGGCGGTAGCGCCGGTAGAGCGCGAGCGGGGCATCCACGGGGTCGACCTTACTGCCGTACGACGACAGGCCCGACGCCGCGACCGTTGCCAAATGTTCACCCGTTCGGGGATGACGCTGTCGGACGTCAGGCCTAGGGTCGCAAACGAGGGCGACCCCCTCGACCCACACGTCCCAGGAGGACCCATGAGCAACAGCGTCGTCCATTTCGAGATCCCCGCCGACGACTTCGACCGGGCGCAGAAGTTCTACACCGATGCCTTCGGTTGGAACCTCCAGCACATGCCGGAGATGCAGTACACGATGGTGATGACCACCGAGAGCAACGAGCAGGGCATGCCGGCCAACCCGGGCGCCATCAACGGCGGCATGGGCAAGCGACAGAGCCCGCACTCCGAGCACCCCACCGTCACGATCGGCGTCGACGACATCGACAAGGCCGTCGAGGCCATCAGCGCTGCGGGAGGATCGGCGCTGGGCGAGAAGATGGCGGTCGGCGAGATGGGCTGGGCGGCCTACTTCACCGACTCCGAGGGCAACGTGATCGGGCTCTGGCAGAGCGCCTGAGCAGCAAAAGACCCCTCGTGTACCCGGCAGAGCTCACTTACCCTTGCTGCCTTCCGGCCCTGGGGGAGTTGGGCAAGATGCCGCCACACGAGGGGCTTCGCCGAGTCTAAAGGACACCGGCTGCCTTCTCCGAATCCGCATCCGACCGATTTCGGCGGAGCGGGCCGCAGGCGCTAACCTCCTCCACGGAGGATTCGCATAGTGGCCTAGTGCGCACGCTTGGAAAGCGTGTTGGGTTAACGCCCTCAGGGGTTCGAATCCCCTATCCTCCGCCACCATCCGGGAAGATCCGAGTCTCACCGTGCTGCGGCACCGCCAGACTCGGATCTTTCGCCGGCTGAGTCAGAGGCTCAGCGCGGCGAGGACGGGCTCGAGCGACTCGCGCGCCGGGCCCATCACGACGATGCCCAACGACGTCGCACCGGCGTCGAGGTAGGCCTGCAGCCGTTCGGCGCACTCCTCGGGTGGGCCGACCACCGCCCAGGCCGCGACGTCCTCGGTCGTGACGGCGTGGCCGTCGGGGATGTTCGCCTCGTGTCGCAGCAAGGCCGTCTGGTCGACGATGCCGCGGACGAACTCCAGCGCGCCGTCACGGTCCTCGTCGACCCGCATGAGCACGGCGGCCGGGAACTGCAGCTCGTCCGGGTCACGACCGGCAGCCTTCGCCGATGCCCGCACCGTCTCGATCGTGGCGGCAACCCGAGCGGTGCTGTGCAGGTAGTTGATCATCACGCCGTCGGCATGCTGCCCGGCGGCTTCGAGCATCCGCGGCCGTACGACGCCCCACAACAGCGGCACCGGGGCCGTCGGCGGCGGTACGCCGAGGGTCGCGTCGCGCGCCGAGAAGACCGAGCCGTCGTACGACACCTGGTCACCCGTCAGCAGCCGCCGGACGATCTCAGTCGTGTCCCGCATCGCCGCCAGGTTGTCGTGTCGGGTGGCTCCGGCGAGGGTCGCCTGCGGCTCGTGCCACGGCCCGATCGTCATCGTCAGCCGTCCGGGAGCGAGTCTCTCGAGCGTGGCGACCTGCGAGGCCAGCACCGCCGGCAGCGACCGCCAGATGTTCGACAGCCCGATCGCGATGCCGACCCGGTCCGTCAGGACCGCCGCAGCCGAGGCGTCGATGAGCGGGTCGCGCACCAGGCCGGGCTCGTTGAGCCACAGGTTCCCGAAGCCGCGCTCGTCGACCCAGCGAGCGAAGTCCGTGAGCTCGTCCCGGCCGGTGTTGCGGTGCTGGAAGACACCGAGCCGGTCAAGCGTCACGGCCGCGGACATCAGCGTCGTCCGATCTTGAAGACACCACGGGCGATCTCCTCGGCCAGGGTCTTGCCGGAGTCGCGCAGGAAGTCCTTGAACTGCTTGCTCCCCGCGATGTCGGAGATGATCCCGCCGTCGTCCTTCTTCGACGAGCCGGACGACCGAGACGTCGGCCTCGACTTGGCTTGTTTGCCGGCGTCCTTGGCAGCCTGCTCCGCGGCCTCGTCGGCGGCGCGCTTCTTCGCCGCCTCGTCGAGTCGCTGGGTCAGCATCTCCTCCGCCGAGTCGCGATCGACCTCGACGGCGTACTTGGGCTTGAGCGCCGACCCGTCGATCACCGATGCGAACGTCTCTGTCGGGCTCGGGTCCATCAAGGACTCCGGTGCGCGCAACCGGGTCCAGGCGACCGGGGTGGGAGCGCCGCGCTCGTTCATCACCGTGACGATCGCCTCCCCGATCCCGAGCTGGGTCAGCACCTCCTCGAGGTCGTACGCCGAGTCGGGATAGGTGCGCACGGTCGCGCGCAGCGCCTTCGCCTCGTTGGGGGTGTGCGCACGGAGCTGGTGCTGCACCCGCGAGCCGAGCTGAGCCAGCACCGCCTCGGGCACGTCGGTCGGGCTCTGGGTCACGAAGAAGACCCCGACCCCCTTGGACCGGATCAGCCGCACCGTCTGCTCGATCGCTTCGAGGAACGCCTTGGACGAGTCGTCGAAGAGCAGGTGCGCCTCGTCGAAGAAGAACACCAGCTTCGGCTTATCGACGTCACCGACCTCCGGGAGGTCCTGGAAGAGATCGGCGAGCATCCACATCAGGAATGTCGAGAAGACCGCCGGCCGGTCCTGCAGGTTGGGCAGCTCCAGCAGCGTGATCACGCCGCGACCGTCTGCGTGCCGTGCGCAGCAGGTCGGCCGTCTCGAACTCGGGCTCGCCGAAGAACTTGTCGGCGCCCTGGTCGGCGAACCCGATCAGCTCACGCAGGATCACGCCGGCGGTCGCACTCGAGAGACCGCCGAGCGCCTTGAGCTCGGGCTTCCCCTCGTCGCTGACGAGGAACGAGCACGACCGCCCGCAGGTCCTCGAGGTCGAGCAGCGGCAGCCCGGCCTTGTCGGCGTAGTGGAAGACGAGCTCGAGCGACGACTCCTGGGTCGCGTTGAGGTCGAGCACCTTGGCCAGCAGCGTCGGTCCGAACGCCGTCATCGTCGCCCGGATCGGCACGCCCTGCCCTTGCCACCGAGCGCGACGAACTCGACGGGATAGCCGTCGCCTCCCACTCCTGGCCGAGCGAGGCCGTCCGCGCCAGCAGTTTCTCGTCGCCCTGTCCGGGCGTGGCGAGGCCCGACAGGTCGCCCTTGATGTCAGCCGCGAAGACCGGCACGCCGGCGGCGGACAGCTGCTCGGCCAGCAGCTGCAGCGTCTTGGTCTTGCCCGGTGCCGGTGGCCCCGGCGATCAGACCGTGGCGGTTCAGCATCGCGAGCGGGATCTTCATGTCGACGGCGGTGACGGCGTCCGGTTGCGCTGCCTCGACGAGGCGGCCCAGCTCGAGCGCGGCGCCCTCGAAGGCGTACCCGGCGGCGACCGCCCCAGCCTGCTCGGACAGAGCGGACTCGCTCATGCTGCCTCCCTCGGCCGGCGGGCGCGGTCGTGAGCAACACTAGGGCCGCCGGCGGCGTCGTACCAGGTCAGACCGGGGTCTGGGCCGATGCGGGACGCTCGGTCCGGCACCGTGACACGGCAGCCTTTAGACTCGCCGCGTGATCTTCAAAGGTGTTCGCGAGACGCGTCCCTATCCCGATCACGGACTGAAGATGCGCGACTGGGCCGAGCTGCCTCCCCACCAGATCCGACTGGACCAGCTCGTGACCACCAAGGGCACCCTCGATCTGGCGACCCTGCTCGACGAGGACTCGACGTTCTTCGGCGACCTGTTCGCGCACGTCGTGGAGTGGCAGGGCGAGCTCTACCTCGAGGACGGCCTGCACCGGGCTCTGCGCGCTGCGCTCCAGCAGCGGCACGTCCTGCACGCCCGCGTGCACGTGATGCGCGGCTAGCCGCGCCCGAGATGGCTTAGTCTCAGGTCTCAGATCATGCGCACCGAGGGAGGACGTACGCCGTGAACTGGAGAACACCCATCACCATGGTGGTGCTCCTCGGCGTGCTTCTCGGGGCGGCCTACTACGGCTGGAACACGATCGTGAACCCCGACGACGACAACAAGGCCGACAAGTCCGACGACCCGAAACAGACGACCTGCAAGCACCAGACGGTGATCAAGAAGGGCCAGCAGATCCAGGCCGGCCAGGTGACGGTGAACGTCTACAACGCCGGCAACCGCAGCGGCCTGGCCAGTGAGACCCTCAACCTGCTCGTCGAGAAGGGCTTCAAGCGTGGCGTCGCGGACAACGCCCCCGACGACATCACCACGTGGGGCAACGCCTCGATCGTGCTGCCCGGTGGCGCCGGTGAGCCGACGACCCGGCTCGTGCACAACCAGTTCCTCGGGATCGTCAAGTACGTCGACGGGCCGGAGCTGGGGCGCGGGGTCGACGTCATCGTCGGCGACAACTTCCGCGGCGTGAAGACCGCGTCGCAGACCTTCGTGCGGGTCAACCGCAAGGTCGAGACCTGCGTGGGCAAGGAGCAGTCCACGCCCGCTGACAACGCCAACGGCGGCAACGGCTAGGCACGCCCGGACACCGATGGCTCAGCGGGTACGACGCCGGGCCGACGTCCAGCCTGCGAGCCGACCTCCACGGCTCACGGCCTGCAGCCGCCGCTCCGTCGCCTCCCGGTCCTTGCGCCGCGTCACGACCAGGATGTCGTCGCCGCGCCGTAGCGACGTCCGCAGGTCGGGCGTGAAGCTGCTGTCACCGCGCACGATCAGCGAGACGCTCGTGCCCTTGGGGAGCCGGAGCTCGCCGATCTCGACACCGTGCAACCGGCTCTTCTCGGTGATCTTGACCTGGAGCAGGTCGGCGGCGATCCGTTCGAGCGGCGCCGCCTCGACGTCGACGTCGCGCGGACGCTCGACGGTGACGCCGAAGGTGCGGGCCAGAGCGGGCAGCGCCGGGGCGGTGGTCAACGGTGAGGACGACGACCAGCACGAACACGACGTTGAAGATCTCGGCCGAGCGACCGACCTGTTCGGCCAGCGGGATGGCCGCGAGCACGATCGGCACAGCGCCGCGCAGCCCGGCGACCGCGATGAAGCCCTGTTCTCGCCACGGCAGGCCGAAGGGTGCAGCCGACACGATCACGCTGAGCGGGCGCGCGACCAGGGTCAGCGCAGCGCCGAGGACCACCCCACCGACGACCTGCCCCATGGTGAACGTGCCGGGCGACGCGAGCAGCCCGAGCATGATGAACAGCCCGATCTGCGCCAGCCAGGCCAGGCCCTCGGCGAAGGACCGGGTCGACGAGCGGTGCGGCAGCTCGGAGTTCCCCAGGATCAGCGCGGTGACGTAGACCGCGGCGAAGCCGCTGGCGTGCACGGCCGCCGAGCCGGAGTACGACAGGACGGCGATCGCCAGCACGCTGATCGGGTAGAGACCGGAGGCGGGAAGCGCCACTCGTCTCAGCAGCATCGCGCCGAGCCAGCCGACGACGGCGCCCAGCACAGCACCGCCGACGAGCTCGTAGACGACCAGTGCGGCGAAGCCGAGTGCCCCGCCCTGGACGCTGTGCTCGGTGCTGATCAGGACCACCAGCAGCACGGTCGGTGCGTCGTTGAGACCGGACTCCGCCTCGAGCGCGCCGAGCAGCGACGGCTTCAGCGGCACCCGGCGCAGCACGGTGAAGACCGCGGCGGCGTCGGTCGGGGAGGTGATCGCGCCGAGCAGGAAGGACAGCTGCCACGACAGGTCGAGCGCGAAGTGGGCGAACACCGCGACGAGGCAGACGCTCACGCCGACCCCGACCGTGGCGAGGGCCAGACCGACGCCCAGCGACGGTCGCACCTCCGACCAGCGGGTCGTGAGACCACCCTCGGTCAGGATCACGACGAGGGCGGCGAAACCGAGCGCCTGGGCTGTGCTCGCGTCGTCGAAGCGGATGCCGAGCACGGCCTCGCCGAGGATGATCCCCATCCCCAGGTAGATCAGCAGGCTGGGCAGACCCACCCGCACCGAGCCGCGCACGGCCAGCACCGCCAACAGCACGATGGCAGACCCCGCCAACAGCATCTGATTGAGACTGTCGGCGTCCACGCGCCCACCCTAAGGGGACGCGCAACCGCGACGCGGCGTCATCTCGTGGCCTCGGCGGGGGCGGCCGTGCGCAGCGTCAGACCACGCTCGATGGTGTCGAGAAGACCCTCCAGCATCAGGTCGCGCGCCTCGTCGGGAAGCGACCGCAGCGGACCGTGCAGGTTGAGCTCGGCGAAGCCATGGACCGCGGCCCAGCACGTGACGTCGGCGCCGGTACGCCGTTGGGGTTCGAGGTCGCCCACGTCGACGAGCTCGTCCAGGGCTGCGCCGAGGAGCGCGTAGGGACCCTCGGCCGTCTGCTCCGCGTCGCCGTCATCGGAGGCAGGCGACTCGGCGTCGGACAGCTCGTCGGGCAGCTGCTTGGTGGAGAACGCCACCTCGAAGTAGCCGGGCTCGGTCAACGCGAACGTGACGTAGCCACGGCCGGCCGCGCGCAGCCGACGCCGGGCCCGGTCCTGCGGACTCCGGCTCCGGACCGCGTCCATCTGCTCGCGCATCGCCCGCTCCAGCCGGTCCATGCCCACCGAGGCGACCTCGGCCAGCAGCGCCTCGCGGTCGTCGAAGTGCCGGTAGGCCGCGTTGTGCGAGACGCCGGTGCGACGGGCGACCTCGCGGAGCACGACGCCGTCCGGCCCCTCGGCGCGCGCCAGGTCGGCCGCAGCCTCGATCAGGGCCTCACGCAGGTTGCCGTGGTGGTAGGGCTTCACGACCTCATCCTAAATCAATGTTGACACTGGTAACAACGCGTGCTTCACTCGATGTTGTCAGTGTCCACATTCTGAGCCTTTCCAGGAGCAGCGATGCGTTCCAAGCTCGGCATCCTCCTCACGGTCTGCGCGGCCGTGCTCGCCATCAACCTCGACACCACGATCGTCAACGTCGCGCTCCCGAGCATCTCCTCCGAGCTCGACGCCGACACCCGCCAGCTGCAGTGGATCGTCGACGGCTACAACCTGGCCTTCGCCGCGCTCGTGCTCGCGGCCGGCAGCCTGTCCGACCGGTACGGGCGGCGGCCGGCGCTGATCCTCGGCCTGCTCGGCTTCGCCGCCGCCAGCGTCGCCGGCGCGCTCTCGACGAGCGGTGAGGCGCTGGTGGTCTCGCGGTTCGCGATGGGCACCTTCGCGGCGGTCATCTTCCCGACGACGCTGTCGATCATCAGCAACACCTTCCGCGACCGGAAGGAGCGGGCCGCCGCCCTGGGCGTCTGGGGTGCTGTCGTCGGCTTCGGCGTCGCGGCCGGCCCGGTCACCGGTGGTCTGCTGCTCGAGCACTTCTACTGGGGCAGCGTCTTCTGGGCCCTCGTCCCGCTCGCGCTGGTGGCGGCCCTGGCGGCATACCTGATCGTGCCCGAGTCGCGCGACCCCAACGTGCCGCGCCTCGACTTCCCCGGCCTCGGGCTCTCGGTCGCCATGCTGTCGACCCTCGTCTACACGATCATCGAGGCGCCCGAGAACGGCTGGAGCTCGACCGAGACCGTCTCCGGGTTCGTCATCAGCGTGGCCCTGCTCGTCGCCTTCGTCGTCGTGGAGCGGCGGAGCACCCACCCGATGCTCGACGTGACGCTGTTCAAGGACCCGCGCTTCAGTGCGGCGAGCGGTGCGGTGACCGTGACGTTCTTCGCGCTGTTCGGCTTCATCTTCCTGATCACGCAGTACATGCAGTTCATCCGCGGCTGGGGCACGCTGTCGACCGGCGCCCGCATCCTCCCCGTCGCCCTGAGCATCGCGGTCGCTTCCGTCGTCGGTGCGATGCTGGCTCCCCGGATCGGGACCCGCGCCGTGGTCACCACGGGGCTGGTCCTGTTCGGAACGGCGTTCCTGTGGATCTCCACGCGTCGACGTCGACACGTCGTACCCGACCGTGATCGTCCCGCAGATGGTGATGATGGGGCTCGGCATGGGCTTCATCTCGACGCCGGCCACCGAGTCGATCCTGCTCGTGCTGCCGCCGGCGCGGGCGGGTGTCGGGTCCGCGGTCAACGACGCGACGCGCGAGCTCGGCGGCACGCTCGGCGTGGCCGTGGTCGGCTCGATCTTCTCCTCGGTGTACGCCGCCCACCTGGCCGACTCCGCGCTCGCCCGGCTGCCTGGCGGCGCGCTGGAGACGGCCCAGGACTCGGTCGGGGCGGCCCAGTCCATCGCGGCCCAGTCCGCCGAGCTGCAGAACGCGGTGCGCGACTCGTTCATGTCCGGTCTGAGCGTGGCCAGTCTGGTGATCGGCGTGCTCTGCCTGGTCGCCGCCGCGGTGGCGGTCCGGGTGCTGCCCGGTCGCCAGCCGGCCGAGCTGGTCGACGACACCGAGCAACCCGTCCGCCGGTCTACGGTCTGACCCGCTGATCGAGCGCCACCCGACGGTCGAGCGGCTCAGCTGAAGAAGAGGCGGAGGTCGTCGACGACCAGGCCGGGAACCTCCAGCGATGCGTAGTGACCGCCCTCGTCGTACTCGTTCCAGTGCACGATGTTCGCGTTGTCGCGCTCGGCGAACGGCCGGATCGTCTGGAAGTCGTGAGCGAAGACGGCGACGCCGGTCCGCCCGTTGCTGACGACCGGCTCGGTGCCGGCGTGCGCCTCTTCGTAGTGGAAGCGCACAGCGGTCGCGGAGGTGTTCGTCAGCCAGTAGAGCGAGACCTGCGCCAGCACCTGGTCGGGCGTGACCTGGCTGGTGCCGTTGCCGAAGTTCTCGAACAGCTCGTTGTAGGCGAGCTGGCCGACCGGTGAGTCGGAGAGGGCGGCCGCGATGGTCTGGGGTCGGGTCCCGTTCATCTGGTTGTAGCCGCCGACGCTCTGGAACCAGCCGAGGAACTCCAGCGCTGCCTGGTCCTTCTCGGTCAGGTTCGCGAACTCCGCCGGGTCGCCCGAGGGGAACGAGAACAGCTGCAGGACGTGCGCGCCGAGGAAGCCCTCGGGGTCCATCACGGCAAGCTCGCGCGACACCATCGCACCGCCGTCACTGCCGTGCGTGCCGTAGCTGTCGTAGCCGAGGCGCCGCATCAGGGTGTCCCAGGTGCGGGCGACCCGGGCCATCGTCCAGCCGCCCCCGTTCACCGGCGTGCTGAACCCGAAGCCGGGCATCGACGGGATCACCACGTGGAAGGCGTCCTCCGCCTTTCCGCCGTGCGCCTCGGGGTCGGTGAGCGGCTCGATCATGTCCAGGAAGTCGAGGAACGAGCCGGGGTAGCTGTGCGCGAGCACGACCGGAGTGGCCTCCTCGTGGCGTGAGCGGACGTGGATGAAGTGCACCGTCTGGCCGTCGATGTCGGTCAGGAAGTGCGGGTAGGCGTTGGCCCGCTCCTCGACCGCGCGCCAGTCGAAGTCGCGCCAGCGCTCGACCATGCCGCGCAGGTAGGAGACCGGCGTGCCGTAGGACCAGTCGTCGGTCGGGGCCGGGGCGGCGTACCGGGTGGTGTCCAGGCGCCGCTTCAGGTCGTCGAGGGCGTCCTGCGGGATCTCGACCCGGAAGGGACGGATCGCCTCGGACGTGGCCTCGGTCGTGGTGGTTGCGGTGGTGTCGGTGGAGTTCTTCGAAGTGGTCATGCGGCTACGCTAGGAGCCATACCGGAAAGGTTCGTTCCGCTATCAACGGTGGTATGCCGACATGCTCGAGACCTCAGCACGCCTGCTCTCCTTGCTCGGCCTGCTCCAGACCCGGCCGACCTGGTCCGGCCCCGAGCTCGCCGAGCGGCTCGGCGTCACCGGCCGCACCGTCCGCAACGACGTCACCCGGCTCCGCGACCTCGGCTACCCGGTCGAAGCGACGCGTGGCGCCACCGGCTCCTACCGGCTCGGCATCGGCGCGAAGCTGCCGCCGCTCCTGCTCGACGACGACGAGGCGGTCGCGGTCGCGATCGGGCTGCGCGCGGCCGTCGGCGTCCGGGGTATCGAGGAGACATCGACGCGGGCGTTGACGAAGCTCGAGCACGTCCTCCCCCACCGGCTGCAGCGACAGGTCAACGCACTCGCCGACGCCACGGTCGCCGGGCCGGAGAACACCGGATCGAACGTCGAGGACCCCGAGGTCGACGCGGAGGTGCTCACCGGCATCGCGGCATCGATCCGCGACCACGAGGAGATCCGGTTCTGGTACCGCGGCGACGAGGCTCGGGTGGTCGAGCCGTACCGACTGGTGAGCTGGCAGCGGCGTTGGTACGTCGTCGGGCGGGACCGGGCCGAGGACGCCTGGGCGCCGTACCGGGTGGACTGGCTGGAGCTGCGGGTGCCCGGTGGCCGCCGGTTCACGCCCTCACCGCTGCCGGGCGAGGACTACACCGGCTTCGTGCTGCGCGAGGTCGCGTTCAGCGGATGGAACGTGCACGTCCGGATCGCCGTCGATGCGCCGGCCGACGAGGTGCTCCGACGGATCAACCCGACCGTTGGCGTGGTCGAGAGCGTCGATGACGACCACAGCGTCCTGGTCACCGGCGGCGACAGCGTCGAGGTCGTCGCCGTCTGGATCGGCATGCTCGGCCTGGACTTCCACGTCACCGAGCCGCCTGAGCTGCTGGATCACCTGCGCACCCTCAGCGACCGCTACGCGCGCGCGGTTCCGTCCTGAGGTTCCGACCTCAGACGGCGTACGCCGCGAGGACGGTCGTCAGCAGGGCGGCGGCCTCGTCGTGGATGCCTGGGGCCTGCGACTCGCGCGGGCCGGCGACGTCGAGCGTGCCCTCCGGGTCGAGAAGCCGGAGCCAGGCAGCGACCTGGTCGACAGCGTCCTCCTCGTCGAGCGGTTGGACATGCAGCGAGCGCCCCAGCCGCTGCGCCGTGAGCACGGTGAGGGCGGTACCGGGCGAGACGACTCCGTCGCGGGTGAGGACGAGGGTCGCGTCGCTGTCGCGGACGTTGCGGACCGTGCGCTGGCGTGGGTCGTCGGACGGCGTCTCCGTGAGCTGTGGGTATGCCGTGAGCAGACCCGGCGGAGACGCGTGGTCCTCGGCGAGACCACCGCGGGGACACCATCCGGCGTACTCGATGCCGAGCGAGATCGCCACGTCGAGGGCGGCCCGGTCGACCCCCGTCTGCCCTCCGGACACGATCTTCATCGGCTCATCCTGGCGGCTGCGGCTGAAGGTTGCGTCGACCGACGCGAGCAACGTTCAGCCACCAGGTCATTCCGCATTCCACCAACGCGACGGCCGAGGGCGCGAGAAGCTCGGATGGTCATGTCAACCGTGACACCGTCGCCGGTGCGCGAACGCCGCTGCGTCTCCACGATCCAGTTCGCCGACTGACCGCTGCGTGGACGCCTGCGTCATCGGGTGATCCTCAGCAAGTCAGCCACGGGAACCACGCTCGATCTGGTTTCGTTGACCTGACGGGATCGACCGTCCCGTGCTGAGCTCGGCAGTGAGGAGAACAGGTGCCGCCTGTCCTGGAGCGCTGGCTGCCCTGGGCAGGAGTGGTCGCCCGGCTCGTCGTCGGCGGGGTCTGGATCGCGGCGGGAATGCTCAAGCTGCCCGATCCCGCCGAGAGCGTCCGCGCGGTGCGTGCCTATCGCCTGCTGCCGGAGGCAACCGTCCACGCCGTGGGCTACGGGCTCCCGGCGCTGGAGATCATCATCGGGCTGCTCCTGATCCTCGGGCTCGGCACGCGCATCGTGGCCGCCATCTCCGCGGTGCTGTTGACGCTGTTCATCATCGGCATCGCCTCGGCCTGGGCGCGCGGTCTGCAGATCGACTGCGGCTGCTTCGGCGGCGGAGGGTACGCCGCTGACGCCACCAGCAAGTACCCGCTGGAGATAGCACGCGACGTCGGGCTGCTGCTCGCGTCGCTGCTGCTCGTGGCGTTCCCCCGTACGAAGGTCAGCCTCGACGGCTGGCTGCTCCCCGAGGTCAGGAGTGCCACGTGACGAGCAACAAGAACCG
This sequence comes from uncultured Actinomycetota bacterium, assembly GCA_963737725.1. Lineage (GTDB taxonomy): Bacteria > Actinomycetota > Actinomycetes > Propionibacteriales > Nocardioidaceae > JANLYC01. The sequence continues at coordinate 523,557 of CAVTTO010000007.1, read as the reverse complement.
CAGGGCGGCCCAGCGGTCCAAGGCGTCCGAGCGCGTCAAGGCGATGCAGGCGCAGGAGGCCGCAGCCGCGCGGCGGCGTCGAGCACTCACGGTGGGGGTGGTCGTCGTGGTCGCCATCGCTGCGGTCGTCGGTATCGCGATCGCCGTGCAGTCCTCCCGCGACGACACGACGGCCAACGTGACCCGCCCGCCCGGAGTCACCAGCGACAACGGCGTCCTGCGCGGCAAGGACGACGCCCCTGTCCACGTGGTCGTCTACGAGGACTTCCAGTGCCCGGTGTGCAAGGCCTACGAGGACAACGTCGGCTCCACGCTCACGTCATACATCGACGACGGCACCGTGCAGATGGAGTACCGGCCGATCGCGTTCCTCGACCGAGCCTCGACCACCGACTACTCGTCCCGCGCGCTGGCGACTGCCGCCTGCGCGCTCGACGACGGCGGGCCGAAGGTCTTCAACAAGCTGCACGAGCTGCTGTTCGCCAACCAGCCGAAGGAAGGCACTGCGGGTCTGACGAATGAGGCCCTCGCCAAGCTCGCCGGCGAGGCCGGAGCGGACCAGGACGCCGTCGCCGCGTGCCAGAGCAAGGGCACGTACGACGGCTGGGTCAAGGACGCGACCGACCAGGCGTCGCAGGACGGCATCAACGGGACCCCGACCTACTTCGTGAACGGTGACCAGGTCGCCTTCACGCAGGACGAGGACCCCAAGACCACGCTCACCCGGCTGATCGACGAGGCGGCGTCCGCTCAGTACTCACGCGCCGGAGAGCCGCGCTGTCACGGCTTCTCGTCGTTGAGGGTCTCGTTCAGGACGTCCCGTATGTCGTCGCGTCGTGCGGCGGTGTGGACCGCCTCCCACTCCGACGGGCCGAGTGCCTCCTGGGCCAGGTCGATCGCACCGGCGAGATCTTCCACCTCGAACGAGTTTCGTGGCATCCCGGCCTCGGCCCTTGCGGTCTCTGCAGCGGCGAACAGTCTCGCGGCGATTCGCACCCGACCTCGTTCGGCCGACACAGCGGCGTACTCCTCGGCGAACCAGACCAGATCGACCCCGTCGTTGAACGCCAGCATCGGTGCCACGAGGTCGCTCGAGCGTCTCGTCAGCCTCATCGAGTCGACCGAGCCGACGATAGGCGTTGCAGACTGATGACCTGGTAGCTCACGACCTGGTCGACGTTGCCGGCCTCTTCGGCCAGCCGCACGGCTTCGAGGTAGAGCTCCAACGCGCGCTCATGGTTGCCACGGGCCGACTCGAGCATCCCGGTCTCCGCAAGTCCTACGTGGAACTGCATCGCGTTGCCTTGGGCCTTCGCGACCTCCAGCTGTTCTCGATACGTGTCGTTCAGCGGCGTCGAGGTCGTCGATCTCCCACTGCGCCGCGGCCAACGTCCGAAGCGCGTAGGGACGGACTGAGTCTGCCTCGGCTGAACGATCGATCACCGCGAGCGAGGCCAGCGCGGCGTCCATGATCAGATCCGGGTCTCGCCCACGGAAACGGCGGCAGTTGGAGAGTGTCGCGAGGCAGGTCGCCATGTCGCGACTGTCGATCGGCCCCGCACGTTCGATGGCCACCTCCAACCAGTGCTCCGCCTCCGCGTGCCGGCCCTCGTAGATCCACTCCCCACCGATGGCGGCGGCCAGGTGCAGCCCCGCGAGCGAGCGTCGGGCCGCGTCGTCCTCTGTAGCGCCGCCAACCCGAACGCTTGCCACGAGGAGCCATTCGAGGGCGGCTCGGATGTTGGCGTACTCGGTGACGACGGCAGATGCGGCCCGGATGCTGTCCCGTCCGGCATCGATGGCTTTCCTCATCGCCTCGGCGAGGTCGGCGTAGTGCTGGGCGTGCCGGTCCAGCGCATCACTCAGCTGGCCGTCAGCCGCCAGTCGTCCCGCGGGCGAAGTCACGAACCAGCTCGAGAAGTGTCACCCGCGGCTCCCCCTCGAAGGTGTCGGTCACGTCGGCGAGGCTCGCATCGACGACCTCGAAGACGAGGTCGAAGAGGTCCCGTCCGTTGACCAGCTCTGCACGGGCAGACGTCAGCGAGGGCGGCGAGGTCACCGCCGTCCGCGAAGACACCGAGTCGGGCGAACACAGGTCTGCTGGTCGGGGTCGAGCAGCCGGTACGACCAGTCCACGGTTCCGCGCAGTGTGCGGTGACGCTCAGGGCGGGAACCGTCCGACACAGAGAGGTCCAGGGCGGTCCCGAGCCGGGAGACCATCGCGTGCGGCGTCAGCAGCTTGGAGCGCGCAGCCGCGATCTCGATCGCCAGCGGCAGCCCGTCCAGGCGCGTGACGATCGCCGCCACGTCGGCCGCGTTCTCGGAAGAGAGCTGGAAGTCCGGCCGTACCCGGGTGGCGTGCCGGATGAACAACTGTGCTGCCGGAGATGCGACCACGTCGTCGACGGTGCGGGCCGCAGGCAACGTCAGCGGCGGTACGCCGTACTCCTGCTCGCTCGACACGTGCAGCGGACGCCGCGAGGTGGCGACGACGACAAGCTCACCGGCCGCGGCCAGCAGAGCCGCGACGACCTCGCCGGCGCCCGTCACCTGTTCCAGGTTGTCCAGCACGAGGAGGACCTGTCGCGGAGCGAGATGAGATCCCGAGTGCGTCCGTGTCAGCACCTTCGACGCCGAGTGTCTCCGCGATCCCTGCGCAGGTGTCCCGCCGGCCGGTCACCGCGGCCAGTGGCACGAAGTACGCCCCGTCGGTGAAGCTGAGGGCGAGCTCGCGCGCGATCTCCACCGCCAACCGGGTCTTGCCCGAACCGCCCGGGCCGGTGAGCGTCAGGAGTCGGGTGTCACGGCGTTTGAGCAGCCCGGTCAGCTCGTGGAGGGCCAGGCCGCGGCCGAGCAGTGGCGCATCGGCGAACGGGAGATTGGTGGCGGTGCCCAGGCTGCGCAACGGTGGGAACTCATTGTCCAAGCCGTCGATGTCGAGCTGGAAGAGGTGTTCGGGACCCGGGAGGTCCTTGAGTCGGTGCGTGCCCAGGTCACGCAGCCGGCAGCCGCCCGGCAAGGACGACCCAGCCAGCTCGGCGGTCGCGGCTGACATCGCGACCTGCCCTCCGTGGGCGGCAGACGCGATCCTCGCAGCGCGATGGACGTCCATGCCCACGTACGCATCCGCGTGCCGGATCGGGGCACCGGTGTGCATCCCCATCCGGACGCGGACCTGCTCGTCCTCCGGCCAGGCATGGGCGGCCAGCCGTCGCTGGGCGGACTCGACGGCGGCGACGGCGTCGGCCGCGGTCGAGAAGACCACGTAGAAGCTGTCACCTTCGGTACCCAGTTCGGTGCCGTGGTGCTGGGTCCACACGGACCGCAGAATCATCCGCTGTTCGTCCAACGCCATGGCATAGCGGTCACCGAGACGAGACAACAGCCGCGTCGACTCCTCCATGTCGGAAAAGAGCAGCGTCACGGTGCCTGTTGGCAGACTCCCCACTCGGACATGATTAGTCGAGGTGGGCGCGTGACGCCAGACCGCGGCGAGTCACCGGCCGCCGACACCGGCCGGCACGTGCCCGGAAACGAAAGATCGACAACAAGGCGGCGTCTCTTGCGACGCCTCGCTGTCGATCTCTGTGCGGGCCTTCTGTCAAAGACCTGCGTGGCGGTGGCGGTGGGATTTGAACCCACGGTGGGCTTGCACCCACACACGCTTTCGAGGCGTGCTCCTTAGGCCGCTCGGACACGCCACCGCGCGCTAGGTTACCGGAGCCAGAACGGGTCGAGAAATCGGGCAGACCGCCCTCCGAGGCTCACCGGTGGCGGTCGAAGAACTCCCGGATCAGGGCGCCCGTCTCCTCCGCCAGCACCCCACCGATGACCTCCGGCCGGTGGTTCAGCCGACGGTCGCGGACCACGTCCCACAGCGAACCCACCGCCCCCGCCTTCGGGTCGTAGGCGCCGAACACCACCCGGTCGAGGCGGGACAGCACGATCGCGCCGGCGCACATCGTGCACGGCTCGAGCGTGACGACCAACGTGCATCCGTCGAGCCGCCACTCTCCTCTGTCCCTGGTCGCGCTGCGCATGGCGACGATCTCGGCATGGGCCGTGGGATCGGCGTCGGCCTCACGGCGGTTGTGCCCGGTGGACAGGACGTTCCCGTCGGCGTCGACGACGAGGGCCCCGATCGGCACGTCGTCGGACGTCCCCGCATCGTGCGCGACGTCGATGGCCTGCCGCATCAAGTCGGCGTACGCAGCGTCCAACGTCAGGCGATCGCGGCGTCGAGCAGGTCGTCGAACTGGCGTCCGAAGCCGAGCCGGTTGGCGATGTCGCCGAGCAGCTCGTCGGGGTACAGCTCGAGGTCGTCGCACATCGCGCCGAGCTCCATCGCGACCAGGCCCAGGTCGGCGAGCAGTCCGAGGTCGCCGGCGGGCTGCACCTGGTCGTCGTCGTCGATGTCGGGCATCGGGAGCTCGAGGCGCTCGACGACGGCCATCGCGAGCGGCGACTCGGTGGCCGCGCCGACATCGGAGAGCAGCAGGCGGACGTGGCCGCCGGAGACCCGAGCCAGCACGAAGAAGTCCTCGTCGACGCTCACCATGCCGATGGTCCCGACGTCGGAGGGCAGCTGGCCGAGCGCGTGCACGAGCACGTCGAGCTCGGTCGCCGCCCGCGGCGGGAGGCTGGACACGGTCCAGTCGCCGTCCTCGCGGTAGGCAGCTACAGCGAAGTCGATGGCGGCTGCGGACTCGGCATCCATCGCGTCCATACCTCGATGGTGACAGACAGCGGGACTGGTGGCGAGAGTCGAGGTTCTGCGGGATCCGAGGTACGTCGTACGCCGGTCCGTCGTCGCGCGCGGATGGCCTAGGTTGGGCGCATGCAGACTCACGTCGTCGACCATCCGCTCGTCGCTCACAAGCTCACCGTGCTGCGGGACGAGGAGACCGACTCGCCGACCTTCCGTCGACTCGCGGAGGAGCTGGTGACGCTGCTGGCGTACGAAGCGACTCGTGAGGTGCGGACCGAGTCGGTCAACATCACGACGCCGGTCTCGGACGCGGTCGGCGTGAAGCTGGCGTCGCCGAAGCCACTGGTCGTGCCGATCCTGCGCGCCGGGCTCGGGATGCTCGAGGGGATGGTGCGGCTGCTCCCGACCGCCGAGGTGGGGTTCCTCGGGATGATCCGCGACGAGGACACGCTCAAGGCGTCGACGTATGCCGAACGGCTCCCGGACGACCTCTCCGGCCGGCAGTGCTTCGTGCTCGACCCGATGCTCGCGACGGGCGGGACGCTGGCGGCGGCGATCAACTTCCTGGTCGAGCGCGGCGCCGATCACATCACCGCGATCTGCCTGCTGGCCGCGCCGGAAGGGTGCGAGCGGCTGGAGAAGGACCTCGCCGGCCTCGACATCCCGGTCACCGTCGTGACGGCCGCGATGGACGAGAAGCTCAACGAGAAGGGCTACATCGTCCCCGGCCTCGGTGACGCGGGCGACCGTCTCTACGGCGTCGTCGGCTGACGCGTCCGCCGGCTCGGCTGCCGACGGCGGCTGCTGGCTCACCCGTTGAAGACCGGCACCTGCCCGGTCGCGACGAGGTAGAGCAGGACGAGCACGACCACGCCGCCGATCAGGTAGCTCCAGGCCTTGCCTCTGGTGTCGTCGGGGTCCTCGGGTCCGTCGTACTTCTGGTGGTCGGAATCCATCGGGAAACGCCTCCTGGTGTCGTTCGCGACGTCTCCCTCCCTGCCTCGAGGGTACCGATTCGCCGGGTCGCGCGCCGTGATGGCGGCCACGCCGCCCGACCAAGGCAGATCCACCCCGACCTACCGGGATTTGCCTCGGTACCCAGCCACCCGCCTCGGTACCGAGGCAAACACCAAGGGTCAGAGGGCTTTGACGGCGGACAGCAGCTTGCTCATGGTGTCCTTGGCGTCGCCGAACAGCAGCGTGGTCCTGGGGTCGAAGAGGAGCTCGTTCTCGATGCCGGCGAACCCGGGGCGCATCGACCTCTTCATGAAGATCACCTGCTTGGCCTCGTCGGCCGCGAGGATCGGCATCCCGTAGATCGGGGCGCCCGGCGTGGTCTTGGCGGCGGGGTTGACGACGTCGTTCGCGCCGACGACGAGCGCCACGTCGGCCTGCTTGAACTCGCCGTTGATGTCGCCCATCTCCTTGAGCTGCTCGTACGGGACCTGCGCCTCGGCGAGCAGCACGTTCATGTGCCCCGGCATCCGACCCGCCACGGGGTGGATCGCGTAGTCGACCTCCACGCCCCGCTCGCCGAGCACGTCGACGAGCTCGCGCAGCGTGTGCTGGGCCTGCGCCACCGCGAGGCCGTAGCCGGGCACGATGATGACCCGCTCGGCGTACCCGAGCAGGATCGCGACGTCCTGCGGACCAGCCGACCTCACCGGGCGGTCGGACACCTCGCCGCCGCCGAGCGTCGAGCCGCCCTTGAGCGCACCGAACAGGATGTTCGCCAGCGACCGCCCCATCGCCGACGCCATCAGCCGGGTCAGCAGCGTGCCGGACGCACCGACGAGCGTGCCGCCGATGAGCAGCAAGGTGTTGCCGAGCACGTAGCCACCGGCCGCGACGCTCAGTCCGGTGAACGCGTTGAGCAGCGAGATCACGATCGGCACGTCCGCGCCGCCGACGGGCAGCACGAGGAGCACGCCGAGGAGCAGCCCGACCACCGCGATCACCACGCCCGACCACATCGACGGGTCGGCGACCATGACCACCGACAGGGCGACCCCCGCGATGATCGACCCACCGAACAGGATCGGGAGCCCCGGGAACAACACCGGGCGGCTCGTCATCAGCTCCTGCAGCTTCGCGAAGGTGACCATCGAGCCGGAGAAGCTGACGGTCCCGACCAGGATGGTGAACGCCGTCGCGATCAGGTTGAAGGTGGGAGTGTCGGCACCCTCTCCGAGCGAGACGATCTCGTGCAGCTCGAGCAGAGCGACGAGTGCCGCCGCACCACCACCCACGCCGTTGAAGAGCGCGACGAGCTGCGGCATCTGGGTCATCTGCACGCGCTGCGCCCCGATGACACCGATCACCGTGCCGATCGCGATCGCCGCCAGGATCAGCGCGAGGTGCTCGAGGCCGTTGGTCGTCAGGACCGTGATCGTGGCGAGCACGGCACCGGCCGCGCCGAGCAGGTTGCCGTTGCGCGCGGTCCGTGGCGACGAGAGGCCCTTGAGCGCGAGGATGAAGCAGACGGCCGCGATCAGGTAGAAGAGGCCCTGCGTCGTACTCGTCATTCGCGCGGCTCCCTCTTCCGGCCGCTGAACATCTGCAACATCCGGTCGGTGACGACGAAGCCGCCGACCATGTTGACGGTGGCGAGCACGATCGCGACCAGCCCGACGATCGTCGCGCCGGTCGAGTCGCTGAAGCCGGTGACGAGGACGGCACCGACCAGGATCACGCCGTGGATCGCGTTGGCTCCGGACATCAGCGGCGTGTGCAGGGTCGAGGACACCTTCGAGATGACCTCGATCCCGACGAACACGCTGAGCACGAAGATGGTCAGCCAGGTCAGGTCGGCTTGGCTCATGGCTGGGCCTCCAGCGCCTCGCGGGTTGGCTCGTGCAGGACCTGGCCGGCGTGCGTGACGCAACAGCCGGCCACGATCTCGTCCTCGAAGTCCGGGGCGAAGCCGTCCTCCCCCGTCATCAAGGTCAGCAGGTTGACCAGGTTCTGCGCGTAGAGCTTGCTGGACGGTCCCGGCATCTGGCTCGGCACGTTCTGCGCGCCCCAGATCTGCGCGTTGCCGACCTGGACGACACTGCCGGGCACCGATCCTTCGACGTTGCCGCCGGACTCCGCGGCCAGATCGACCACGACCGAGCCCGGTTTCATCTGCTCGACCATCGCGGTGGTGACGAGCTTCGGAGCCGCCCGACCTGGCACGGCGGCGGTCGTGATCAGGGCGTCGGCAGCAGCGATGTACGGCGTCAACCTCTCCCGCTGCAGCTCCGCCCGGTCCTCGGTCATCTCGCGCGCGTAGCCGCCGGTGCCTTCGAGGGTGTCGAGCTCGAGGTCGATCGCGACAGCACCCACCGACCGGATCTCCTCCGCCGCAGCCGCTCGGACGTCGTACGCCCGGACGACGGCGCCGAGGCGCTTCGACGTCGCGATCGCCTGGAGTCCGGCGACGCCGGCACCCAGCACGACCACCTCGGCCGGTGGGACGGTTCCTGCCGCGGTCATGTTGAGCGGGAAGAAGCGGCGGAGTCGGCCGGCAGCCACGATGGCGCACCGGTAGCCCGCCACCAGGGCCTGCGAGCTGAGCGCATCCATCGACTGGGCACGCGAGATCCGGGGGATCAGCTCGACCGCGAACGACGTGAGCTCCAGGTCGCGGCGTTCGGCCACGCCCGGGAGCGACTGGAGCGTCGGGAAGAACGAGATCGACGCCGCCCCGGTGCGGAGCGCGCGGAGCTGCGGCGTGGTCAACGGCTGCACCGAGAGCACGACGTCGGCGTACTCCGTGGCCTTCTCGTCGAGCAGCGCCCCGGCTTCGGCGTACTCCTCGTCGGTGAACTGCGCGGCGACTCCCGCGCCAGGCTCCACCGAGACGTCGTAGCCGAGATCGGTCAGCTTGGAGACCAGCTCGGGGACCATGGCGACCCGCGCCTCCCCGTCGAGCGTCTCCTTCACGATGGCGACCAGCACGTGCCGAACCTAAAGCAAACACACCGGCAGCGACACCATCTGCCCGCGGTCGGCACCCTGTGTCGGACGCTGTTCGACCGGCAGAGCTGGATCTGGCGACCCTGACGTCGGCCGGAAATCATTCGGACTGGAGGGAACCGATCCGGGCGAGGCAGACTCTTGTCATCGTGGAGCATCGGTCGTCAGCCAGGCGGCCGGAGGCGACATCGAGCTGACCGGGGTAACCGAGCACGAGCAAAGGACCTGTGTCGATGGGTCGACGGCCCGTCTGGGAAGACGCGTACTGCGAGTTCTTCGTGGCACGACAGCGCGCCTTCATGCGGACCGCGTACACGATCCTCGGCAGCTGGCAGTCCGCCGAGGACGTGGTCCAGACCACGCTCAGCACGATGTACGTCCACTGGCCACGGATCCAGGACGGGTCCAGGGACGCGTATGCGCGACGCGTCCTGGTCAACGCATGCATGGCCACCTTTCGTTCGGTCAGGAACGAGACGGTCACCGACGCACCCCCTGACCGGGGTGTCAGTCACGACGCAGCCGACCGGCTCGATCTCGCCAGGGCACTCCAGCTCCTGAACACGCGGGACCGGGTCGTCCTCACCTTGCGCTACCTCGACGACCTCTCTGTCCACGATGTCGCGGCCATCCTCGACGTGCCCACCGGCACGGTGAAGAGCCAGACCTCGCGAGCCCTGAAACGGCTCGAGGGTCTGATGACCACGGCGACCGAGTCCAAGGATTCACGATGACTTTCGAAGACACCCTCAAGCAGGAGATGGACCAGCTCTCCACCGACGTGGTCGGTGGACCCGATCTCGGCCGCGCGATCGAGACCGGCCGACGCCGTCGCCGCAACCGGCATCTCGCGGTCGCCGGCGGTTCGGCGTGCGTCGCGGCACTCGTCGCCGCAGCGGCGTTCACGTTGGCGCCGAGCGACGGGAAGCGTGACGGTCAGGTCGAGCAGCTGCAGCCGGCTGCGTCCGGACCCCAGCAGGACGCGCGCCAGCACGCCCAGCCCCGGACCTTCGCACCCCACGACTACGTTGCCGGCACCCAGGTCGACGAGGAGCTGCAGGCCGCGGTGGCACCGAACCTTCCGCCCGGTCTCGTCAGCAGCGACGTCTACGCCAGTGACTGGACCCGCGACACCCCGCTCCCCGCCGGCCAGGCCGAGAACGCCACCGACTGGCAGCTCTACTACACCACCGGCGGCATCGACACGGTGCGGATCGTGGTCGGGCTACCCGTCCCGTACGAGGACGACACTGCGGGCTGCCCGCCGCAGGCAGACGGTTGCCAGCAGCAGACCCTGGCGGACGGTTCCACGGTCGTGACGCAGCTGTACGGCACCGGTTCGACGTTCTACCGCACCGTCGTGGTGGAGCGGCCCGACGGCAAGAGCGTCGTCGCCTCGGACATCGTCGCCGCGACGACGCCCGACGAGGCCAAGCAGGGCTGGACCCTCGATGACGCTCAGCTGCAGGCGCTGGCCACGAGCGAGGGTCTCGACTTCCCCGATCCGGTGGTCACTCCCCCATCCCACCGCTGACCGACCGGCTTCGGCTCAGCCACCGAGGGCGACGCAGAGGTTCTCGGCAGATCCGTTCTTGCCGAGAACCAGCGTCTTCGTGCCGTCGGGGTTGACGGTCATGCTCGTGCCCTTGCCGCCGACGTAGTAGACGCCGGGCTCGACTCCGCTGCCGGGTCGGAAGCCCGTCGTGAAGTGTCCCGACTCGATCGTGATCTTGTGGAACGCACCGTCGGCGGTGTACTCGATCAGGCCGCGCCCGTTGACGTTTCGCGTCACCGACGCGCCGGTGTCGTGGTTGGTGAACTCGATCATCAGCAAGCCCTTCCACTCCTGCACCTTGTCGGTGCCGTCCGGGTAGGACTCGAGCACGCGGTAGGCCTCGTGGTCGTTCACCACGTGGGCGTCGACCTGGAAGGCGCAGCCGCCGGCCGGGAACGAGAAGTCGGGCTCTCGGTACTGGATCCACGGCGACGAGGTCTGGTCGGCCGAGGCCATGGAAGGGGCCAGACCGAGGACCGCACAGCTGAGGGCCGTGGATGCAGCGAGTGTCGTGAGCTTGTTCATGGACGTTCAACTCTCCTAACCGCTAAAATGACTTTGAACGGTTAGCACCGTACCCACATGTCCAGATAACGAATCAAGGCACAATCGCGCGATGCACTGGATCGAGCTCGAGGGCCGCCACGTCCCGGTCCGGATCGGCGGACACCCGGCCCTGGACTTCTGCAACACCTGGGCGGGCTGGGACGACCGGACGAACCCACGGGGTGAATGGCTGCGCACGTACGACGACTTCGCGGTCTGGACCCTGCACGCGGAGCTGGTGTCGACCAGCGACGTACGACGCCTGAGGCGCTCAGCCGCGCGCGACCCGGGTCGGGCCACCCGTGTCCTGTCCGAGGCGCGCACCCTGCGCACCGCAGCTCACACGGTCGCGCTCGACCCCTCGAACAGTGGCGCGATGGCAGTCGTGACCCGCTACGTCCGCCGAAGCGGTTCCGCCGTCCGCGTGACGCCGGGGCGCCGACCAGCATGGGGTTTCGGCACCGACACCGGCCTCGACCTCCCGCTCCTGGCAACGGCCTGGGCCGTCGGCGACCTGGTCACTCGCGAGGACCTCGGGCGCGTCAGCGCCTGCCCCGGTCACGAGTGCGGTTGGCTCTTCCTCGACCCTCGTGGGCGCCGGAGGTGGTGCAGCATGGCCTCCTGCGGCAACCGGGCGAAGGTCGCCTCGTTCGCCCGACGCCACGGGTAGGCCGGGCGACCTGCTAGAGCGCCACCTGGGTCCAGGACAGCGTCACGTGCAGCACGCCGTCGGCCATCACGGTGAAGCCGAGCCGCTCGAACAGCCGGCGCGCCGGGTTGGACTTGACCACGTCCAGCGTCACCGGGAGTCCGACCTCCCGCGCGCACGCCTGGACGTCGAGCATCAGGCAGGTCCCGATGCCCTGGCCGCGGTGAGACTCGAGCAGCGCGATGTCGACGACGTGGACGGACGCCGACGTCTCCGCAACGAGCAGCCGTCCGACGGGCTCGCCGTCGACCACGACCACGAGGCGCGACAGCGTCGGGTGGGCGGCCGTGTGGTGGTCGTCCTGCGCACGACGTTGCAGGTCGAGCTCGTCGGGTCCCTCACCGGAGGCTTCGGCTGCCAGCCCGCCGCCGCTGAGGTCGTGGACGAGCCGCGACAGGAAGGCGTCGTCGGCGTCGGTCACCGGCCGAAGCCGAAGCGCGCGCTGCTCGGAAAGAGTTGCTGTCATCGCTGCTCCTCGTCGGTGGCCGGCTGGTTGAACACGGCCGTGTAGTACACCCGGTCGTCAGAGACGCCGGCTGGGGTGAAGAAGACGTACGCCGGTGCATGGTCAGGCGCCTCGACGACGACCGTGCCCTGGGTCAGGGCCTGCTCGGTCGGACCGGCGAGAGTGACGCTGAACGAGTGGAACCCGGCCGAGAGACCCCGGTCGTCGACCGCGACGCACCGCAGCGGCGCAAGCGGCGCGCCGCCGAGATCACGGACGTCGAGATCGGCGTCGACGAGGTCCTGGAAGTAGTCGAGAGTAGGCGTGACGATGTCAGGCTCCGATTCATCCTGCTGCTGGTCCACCCCGTCTGGCCTTCCCCCGTTGTGCTGCTGCGAAGCCAGACTGTCACTCGCCGTGTCCGCACGATGCGAATTACGAGATCTCACCGAACCGGACGATCAGGACATGACCCGATCGGGCCATCACGATCTGGTCGACCGGCCTACGCCTGCGGGTGGCTCAGTAGAAGTAGGGGAAGTCGGACCAGTCCGGATCGCGCTTCTCGAGGAAGGCATCGCGGCCCTCCGCAGCCTCGTCCGTTCCGTACGCGAGGCGGGTCGCCTCGCCGGCGAACAGCTGCTGGCCGACCAGCCCGTCGTCGACGAGGTTGAAGGCGTACTTGAGCATCCGCTGCGCCGTGGGCGACTTCTCGTTGATCTTCCGAGCCCAGTCCAGCGCGACCCGTTCGAGATCGGCGTGCGGCACCACCGCGTTCACCATCCCCATCCGGTGGGCGGCGTCCGCGTCGTACTCGTCGCCGAGGAAGAAGATCTCGCGAGCGAACTTCTGACCGACCTGACGAGCGAGGTACGCCGACCCGAAGCCGCCGTCGAAGGACGCCACGTCGGCATCGGTCTGTTTGAAGCGGGCGTGCTCGGCCGAGGCCAGCGTGAGGTCGGACACGACGTGCAGCGAGTGACCGCCCCCGGCCGCCCAGCCCGGGACGACGCAGACGACCACCTTGGGCATGAACCGGATCAACCGCTGGCACTCCAGGACGTGCAGCCGCCCGAGCCTTCCACGGTCGACGGTGTCAGCCGTCTCGCCGTCCGCGTACTCGTAGCCGGACCTGCCGCGGATCCGCTGGTCACCGCCGGAACAGAAGGCCCAGCCACCGTCCTTGGGCGAGGGTCCGTTGCCCGTGAGCAGCACGCAACCGACGTCGGACGACACGCGTGCGTGCTCCAGGCAACGGGCCAGCTCGTCGACGGTGTGCGGCCGAAATGCGTTGCGCACCTCAGGACGGTCGAAGGCGATCCGGACGGTGCCATGGTCGACCGCGCGGTGATACGTGACGTCGGTCAGGTCCTCGAACCCCGAAACCGCCCGCCAGGCCGACGCGTCGAAGATCTCCGACACCATGGCGTCACTCATGCGGCGACCCTATCCACCCCGCTGCTCGGTCAGAGGCCGGCGGGGAGCCGGAGCCCCATCACCTGCGCCTGCGGGGAGAGCTCGCCCAGCCGGACCCAGCCGTGCGAGGTGTAGAGCCGGACTGCCGGGCTGTCGTGGTTGTCGGTGCTCAGCAACGCCCGGTCGCTCGGTACGCCGTCGAGCAGGGCGTCGTGAAGCCGTCGCCCGAGTCCGTGCCGCCGACTGTCCTCCAGCACGGCCAGCTCGACGAACTCGAAGTGGCCGCCCACCCAGCTGTCGGTCACCTCGGCCGGGAGCTCACGGACCACCCAGTCCGACCAGTACTGGCCGCGTCGGCCGACGTACCCCCAGGCAAACCCGACCAGCCGGTCATCGTCCCTGGCCAGGGCCAGCCGGAAGCCGTCGCGGGCAGCGTGCTTGTCGTAGAGCTCGGCCCGCCACTCGGCCAGGTCGGGGTGGTCCCCGAAGACCGCGTCGTACACGGCGAAGACCTCCTCCGCGAGCGGCTCCGCCTGTTCGCCGTCGCAGACCTCGACGGTGCTGCTGTGCGCGTCCATGTCAGACGGAGGCCTCGTCGGCGACCCGGGACTCCACGCGTTCCTGCCGGCGGACCCGCCCCGTGCACAGCAGCAGGTAACCGAGGAACGAGAAGGCGAAGGCGAACGCGACGCCGAGGTTGGCTCCGCTCCACGTGCCCGTCTTGCCGCCGAGGCCCAGCGGGTCGAGCAGGTAGCCCTCCCAGCCGAAGCCGTCGGAGTAGTTCACCACCAGCCCCCATCCGACCACCGCGCTGATGACCATGAGCAGCACCGGGGCGACGTTGACGGAGCCGTAGCGTCCCTCCGCGTCGAACAGGTCGACCTCGTCGTAGTCCCTCTTCCGGAGCAGCAGGTCGGCCAGGAAGATCCCGCACCACGACGTGATCGGGACACCCAGCGTGATGAGGAACCCCTGGAAGGGACCGATGAAGTCCTCCGCGATCCAGACGATGTAGATCGCGCCCAGGATCATGATGATGCCGTCGATCAGGGCGGCCACCCAGCGCGCTGCCGGGAGGCCGAGGGTCAGCAGGCTGAGACCGGACGAGTAGATGTCGAGCACGGCTCCGGCGACCAGCCCGGCGACCACGACGACGGCGTAGATGAGCAGCGCAGCGATACCGGCGTCGTGCGAGAGCCCGTTCGGGAGCAGCGTGGCCAGCGTGCCGAGCGGATCGGCCCCGATCTGGTCGATCAGCTCCGGCCGCGACCCGACGAGAAGCAGCCCGTAGACGAGCAGGATGACCGGTGCCACCGCACCGCCGAACGTGGTCCAGCCGATGACGCCGCCGGTCGACGCGGAGCGTGGCAGGTAGCGCGAGTAGTCCGCCGCCGAGTTGACCCAGGACAGCCCGAAGGCGGTCATCATCAGCACCAGAGCGCCGATCACGGCCTGCGTGGTGCCGGACGGCATGTCCTGGACGGCGTCGAAGTCGAGCTCGTCCAACGTGATCAGGATGAAGGCGACCGTGAGCAGCACGGTGGCGATCGTGATCACCTTCTGCAGCCGCATGATCGTCTCGAAGCCGAGCACGCCGGCGACCACGATCAGGGCTGCGGTCACCAGGAACGCGATCACCTTGGTGAGGTCGCCGGAGCTCCATCCCATCTGCTCGAACACCGTGGCGGTGGCGAGCGTCGACAACGCGACGAGGACGGTCTCCCAGCCGACCAGGATCAGGTAGGAGACCAGCGTCGGCAAGGCGTTCCCGCGTACGCCGAACGCCGCGCGGGACAAGGTCATCGTCGGGGCCGATCCGCGCTTGCCGGCGACCGAGACGAAGCCGACGAGAAGGAACGACAGGACGGTGCCGACCAGGGACGCGAACAGCGCCTGCCAGTAGGACAGGCCGAAGTAGAGGACGAAGGCGGCGTACGACATGCCGAGGAACGAGATGTTGGCGGCACACCAGGGCCAGAAGAGATCGCGGGGCCGGCCCTTGCGCTCGTTCTCGTGGATGACGTTGATGCCGTTGCGCTCGATGGCGAAGGTCGAGCCCGCTCCGGAGGGCGGGGTCGTGCTGGAAGGGGCCGACGCGCTGTCGGTGGTCATGACGTGCCTCCCGCTGCCTCGATGATCTGCCGCACGGTCGAACCTAGTGCTGCTGCCGATTCTGCAGCCACTTCGACGACGGCGCTGGGGTCGATGCCGGTGTCGCCCGTCGCCGTGACGGTCACCAGCGACAGGGCCAGCACCTCCATCGCGAGCTCGCGCGCGGCGATCACCTCGAGCACCGTGGACATGCCGACCGCGTCGGCACCCAACGTCGCGAGCATCGCGCCCTCCGCCGCGGTCTCGTAGTGCGGGCCGGGCAGCATCGCGTAGACGCCCTCGACGAACCCGGGGTGAAGGCGCTTCGCGATCGCCCGGAGCCGGGGCGAGTAGGCGTCGGTGAGGTCGACGAAACGTGCGCCCGGCAACGGCGACCGTCCCGTCAGGTTGAGGTGGTCCCGCACCAGCATGCAGTCGCCGGGTCGCCATTCGCTGTGGTAGCCGCCGTTGGCGTTCGTGTACACGGCGATCCGGCAACCGAGAGCCGCCGCCACCCGCGTCGCGTGCACCACCGGATCGACCCCGTGGCCCTCGTACAGGTGGGTGCGCCCGGTGAACGCCAGCACCCGCACGCCGCCGACGTCGTACGAGCGGATCTCCCGGCCGTGCCCCTCCGCCACCGGCGCCCGGAACCCTGGGACGTCGCCGATCGGGACGGTCGCGGTGGGCGAGCCCAGTGCCTCGGTCGCCCGCATCCAGCCGGATCCGAGGACCAGCATGACGTCGTGCTCGGCGAAGCCGCGGCTTCGGAGGTCGTCGGCGGCGAGGCGGGCGGCGGCGTACGGATCGGACACGGCCGCGTCCTACCGGGTGACCAGGGTGCCGACGTCCTCACCGGTACAGATGCTGCGCATCGAACCGGGTCGGCCGATGTCGAAGACGTGCATCGTGAGTCCCTGCTCACCGGCCAGCACGAACGCACTGGTGTCCATCACCTTGATGTCGCGGTCGATCGCCTCGGCGTACGTGAGTCGGTCGTAGCGCCGCGCGTCCGGGCTCGTCTTCGGGTCCGCGTCGTAGATCCCGTCGACGCCGCGTTTGGCGACGAGCAACGCGTCGGCGTCCAGCTCGAGGGCGCGCTGCACCGACGGGTAGTCGGTGGTGACGTACGGCTGGCCGATGCCGCCCGCCAGGATCACGATCGAGCCCTTGCCCAGGTGAGACATCGCGCGCAGCCGGATGTAGGGCTCGGCCACGCTCTGCATGGGGATCGCGGTCATCACCCGGACGTCGGCCGACGTCCGCGCCGTCAGCGCACCACGCATCATCAGGGCGTTCATCACCGTGCCGAGCATCCCGATGTTGTCGGCCTCAGCGCGACCGATCCCCCAGTCCTCCGCCATCCGCCCGCGAAAGTAGTTGCCGCCGCCGACGACCACCGCGACCTGGACCTGCAGGTCGTAGACCGAGAGCACCTCGTCGGCGAGCGCACCGAGGGCGGCGGGTTGGACGCCCCACCCGTCCGCACCGGCCAAGGCCTCACCACTGAGCTTGAGGACGACTCGGTCGTAGCGGGACGGCACGGCGGCTCCTCGTGGTCGGCGTCGCTCGCACCTTAGCGGTTGCCGGGCCATGGCCTACGCTCGAAACATGACGTACCCGCTGATCCGCGCGACCGGCACGCCGACCGAGATCGGTCATGCGTACGGCGAGCAGGCCGCAGACCTCATCGCCGGCAACCTCGAGGACTACCGCCAGAAGTTTGCCGCAGTCGGCCTCGACCGGGCACAGGCGACCGAGCTCGGTGAGCAGTTCGGCGAGACGACCCGGGCCTACGCCCCGCGCATCGCGGCCACGCTCGACGCGGTCGCGGAGGCATCGGGGGTCGCGACCGGAGACATCTACGCCCTCAACGCCCGCACCGAGCTGATGCTCCCGACGGGGCTGCAGATCACCGAGTGCACCGGCGTGGCGGTCCTGCCCGAGCACACCGCCAGCGGCGACACCCTGCTCGCGCAGAACTGGGACTGGCACCCGACTCAGCAGCCCTACACGGTCGTCCTCGCCACGCGCGACGAGCGCGGGCACGAGATCGTCAGCCTGGCGGAGGCCGGGATGCTCGCGAAGACCGGCCTGAACTCGGCCGGTGTCGGGGTCTGCGTCAACCTGATCCACAGCGACCGCGACGGCGTGCTGGGTGGCGTGCCCTACCACGTGCTCATCCGCTTCGTGCTCGACCAGCCGGACGGTTTGGCGGCGTCGCTGAAGGTCACCTCGTTGCCGCGGAGCGCCTCGATCAACTTGATCGTCGCGGCCGCCGGCGGCACCGCTGTCGACCTCGAGGTGGCGCCGGGCCTGGTCGGCCGGATCCTCCCCACCGACGGTCTGCTCGTGCACGCCAACCACTTCGAGTCCGGCATCGCGGTCGTCGACGCGATCTATGACACCGGCGGCTCCTCACTCTTCCGCGACCAACGGCTGCGCCAGGTCCTGGCCGGCCCTGCGGCCGACCGGAAGGTGCTCGTCGACGACGTGATCGCCGGCCTGCAGGACCACCTCGGCTTCCCGTACGCCATCTGCCGTCACGTCAACGACGCCGACCCGGACGACCTCAAGTCGATCTCGGCCGCCTCGGTCGTGATGAATCTCGACGAGCGCGAGTTCCTCTACTCGTCCGGCCCTCCGTGCGAGTCGCCGTACGAACGCGTCGACCTCGCCACCGTCTTCGGCTGACGGCTCAGCGGTTCTCCTCGATCGAGGCGGTGAGGGCGGCGAGGTGAGCCAGCCGCGCCAGCTCGGAGTCCAGGATCTCGGGGCCCCCGTGGCGCCCGAACGCGACCAGCCGGTCCCGTGAGCCGAGGGGGGCAAGTCCGACCACGGTCGCGCTGAAGCCGTCCCACTCGTCGACGTCTGGCCGCGACGGCTTGTCCAACGGGAACCAGGCGGCCGCCTCCTCGGGCAGGTTCGGCGCCCCCGGCGAGGCGTGCTCGCGCACCACTCCGCGCTCGCCCAGCGACGCCACGAGGGCCCAGTCGCTGCGGAACGTGCGCGGAGCCAGCTCGGTGAGCCGCTCGGCAGCACGAGCCGGCCGCTGCGTGATCAGCTCGACCGCCTCGAGGTCGAGGTGCAGGTTGCCGGCCGCGGCGTACCGGGACACCCAGAGCACGCGGACGCCGTCGAGTCGCTGCACGGCCGAGACGAGCATGTCGGGCATGATCCCGGGCTCGAGCTCGACGAAGACGTCGTCGACCGCGGTGCCGTCCAGCCGCTGCTCGACGATCTCGATGGCCGTGATGTTCGCGCCGGCGACACCGATCGCTGACGCGACGGCCCCGAGGGAGCCGGGGACGTCGGGCAGGGCGACGCGGAGCAGATGGCTCATGAGTCCATCCTGACGAGGCCGTGTTACGCCGACGTGTCGGTCCGCATCCTGAGCGAGATCATTCCGCGCCACGACGGGCGTCGTACTCCGCGCGGCTCGGGGGGTCGGCACCGGCCCGCTGGCAGGTCATCGCCGAGGTGAGCACCGCGCGGTCGAGGACGTCGCCGACGGCGGACTCCGCCAACGCGTCCACGCGCTCGGGCGTGGTCGCGCCGGCATCGACGAGGCCGGACAGCAGCCCGGACTCGAAGGAGTCGCCCGCCCCGATCGTGTCGACGACGTCGACGCGAGCGCTGTCCCGTTCGACCAGGGCGCCGGACCGGGTCACGGCCAGGCAGCCCTGAGGTCCGCGGGTGACGACGACCAGGCGTGGGCCGTGGGCCGACCAGCGGCGCGCCGCCAGGACCGGGTCGATGTCCGGATAGAGCCAGGCCAGGTCCTCGTCGCTGGCCTTGACCACGTGCGCGGCGGCGACGAACCGCTCGACCCGGCGTACCGCCTCCTCGCGCGGGCCCGCCAGGGCCGGTCGGACGTTCGGGTCGTAGCTGAGCAGGACGTGGCCCTGGGCGTGCAGGCGCTCCATCCGGTCAAGCACCACGTCGGCGCCTGGGGACAAGGCGGTCGTCAGCGAGCCGGTGTGGAAGACCTGGGTGTCCGGGGGCAGCGTGGCCAGCTCGGCCGGCGTCCAGCCCCAGTCGGCCGTGCCCTCGACGTAGAAGTCGTACGACGCGCGACCGTCCTCGTCGAGGGAGGCGAACGCCAGCGTCGTCTGGTCGTCGGTGTCGATGCATCCGGACAGGTCCAGGTCGTTGCGCGCGGCATGGGCGCGGACGATGCCGCCGAGCCCGCGCGTCGAGATCCGGGCGAGCAGGGCGGTCGGGTGCCCGAGCCGGCGCAGACCCACCGCGATGTTGAACGGACCGCCACCCGGCCGGGCGACGTACGTGGTGCCGCGCTGCGTCTGCACCATGTCGAGCAGGGCCTCGCCGAGCACTGCGAACATCGCCCGTCCCTCCTGACCTGCCGACCGCCGTGTGCCGTGCCGCCGCCTCACCATCCCACGCCTGGGACCGTAGGGGCGCGACGCGCTCACGAAAGCACTACGGTGAGCCGGTGCGCGACATCACGTACCCGCCGATCATCGTCACGGCGAAGGCGGCCTTCAAGGTCTGGGGTCTGTCCTTCCAGATCTCCGGCAGCGAGCACGTGCCGCGCACGGGTGGCGCGGTGCTCGCGCTCAACCACATCAGCTACCTCGACTTCATCTTCGGCGGGTTCGCCACCCAGCCGGCCAAGCGGCTCGTCCGCTTCATGGCCAAGCGCGAGCTGTTCGACCACAAGGTGACCGGTCCGCTGATGCGCTCGCTGCACCACATCGAGGTCGACCGGGCCGACGGGATGCAGTCCTTCCAGACGGGCATCGACTACCTGAAGGCCGGCGAGGTGGTCGGGATCTTCCCCGAGGCCACGATCAGCCGCAGCTTCGAGCTGAAGGAGTTCAAGACCGGCGCCGTCCGGCTGGCCGCCTCCGCCGAGGTACCGCTCATCCCGCTGGTGCTGTGGGGGACCCAGCGGATGTTCACCAAGGACCACCCGAAGGACTTCTCCCGGGGCAAGACGATCGCGTTGACCGTCGGTGAGCCGATGAAGGTGACCGGGACGAACGCCGTCGCCGAGACGCGTGAGCTGCGGGACCGGATGAAGGTGCTTCTCGACCAGACGATCACGACCTATCCGCAGACCGAGGAGGGCGCCTGGTGGATGCCCCGGTCGTACGGCGGAACCGCGCCGACCCTCGAGGAGGCCGAGGTCCTCGATCGCGAGGAGAAGCGCCGCCGTGCCGAGAAACGGCGCCAACAACGCAAGAAGTAGTTCTGGATCCGGCGGAGTCAGTCGCGGTGGGGGCGGCGACGCCGGTGCGGTGACCGCGGGCGCCAGGGGCCGACCAGGCGCGGCCCGGCCAGCCGGACCTCCAGGCGACGCGCCTCCCGCTTGAGCGGCTGGGCGATGTACTCGCCGAGGATGACGCCCGAGGCGAGCGCGAGCGCGATGGCCAGCGCGGTGGCGAGGGACAGCAACCCCGCGTTGCTCCCGGCCGCCATCAGGTAGAGACCGGTGTAGATCGACAACCCGGGAAGCAGCGGTGTGATCCCGGAGACGATGACGACGAGCGACGGGACCCGGAAGCGTCCCGCGACCGAGTACGCGACGACACCGATGACGACGGCGGCGACCGCGGACGCCCAGGCCAGGCCGAAGCCCTCCTGCACCATGAACCGGTAGATGAACTGCCCCAGCACCCCGACCACCGCGATCGGGGCGAGCGCCCGCACCGGTGCGTACGACGCGAAGGCGAACGCAGCCGCCGTCAACGCAGATCCGATCAGCGCGACCGGCAGGTCGTTCCACTCCGGCGTGAACGGACGCAGCACGACGTCGACCCCTGCCTTGTCGGCGACGGCCAGCCCGCCGCTGACGCCGGCGGTGATCCCGCCCGTGAGCAGCAACGCCTCCAGGCCACGGGCTCCGGACGTGACGTAGAACGAGGTCAGCGCGTCCTGCACGGCACCGACGAACGCGATGCCGGCGAGCAGCATGATGATCCCCGCGGTCACGACCAGCGACGGGTCGACCGGGATGTCGACGGCGGCGACCCCGACCGCGACCAACGACGCCAGCAAGGCTCCGGCGACCTGTTGGTAGAACGTCGGCAGCCGACGCTTCGTCATCTCGCGTTGCATCGCGTCGATGACCATCGCGACCGCGAACGCGATCACGCACACGATCCAGTCGCCGCCGAGGAACATCGCCGCGCCGACGGCCATCACCCCCCAGCCGAGCGAGACAGTCCAGCGCGGGTAGCGGTGGCCCGACGACGTGATGGAGCCCAGCCGGGACCTGGCCTCGTCGCGGTCGACCTCACCCATCACGAGTGCGCGAACGAGATGGTCGACCTCGGTGAGGTTGCTGTAGTCGGTCCGGCGCTGGCGGACCGCGCGCATCTGGGTGTGGGCGGGGACGTCGGGACCAGGCTGGTAGCCGGCGCTCAAGGCCGTGAACGTCACGTCGACCTCACAGTTGCGCAGCCCGCAGGCCGCGGTGATCGACAGCATGGTCGCCGTCACGTCCGCCGCTCCGGCGCCCGACGACATCAGCAGCTCCCCGACACGCAGGGCCAGGTCGAGCGTCAGGTTGATGTCCTTGCTCGAGTCCTCGCGTGCGGCTGTGTCACTCACGCGGCCATTGTGTCGTCCCCGACCGGCCGGATGAGAAAGTGGCGGCATGAGTTTGTTGGACGTGTCGATCGCCCGTCTGGACGGGACCCCCGGCACCCTCGGAGAGATCACCGCCGGTCGACCGGCACTCGTCGTCAACGTCGCGTCGAACTGCGGCCTGACCCCGCAGTACGCAACCCTCGAGAAGCTGCACGAGTCGTACGCCGATCGCGGCTTCACCGTCGTGGGCGTGCCGTGCAACCAGTTCGGGGGCCAGGAGCCGGGCACGTCGGAGGAGATCGCGGACTTCTGCTCGGCGACCTACGGCGTGACGTTCCCGATGACCGAGAAGGTCGAGGTCAACGGACCAGGACGGCATCCGGCGTACGACGTGCTGACCGCGACCTCCGACGCGGACGGTGAGGCCGGCGACGTGCAGTGGAACTTCGAGAAGTTCCTGCTCGACGCCGACGGTCAGGTCGTCCGCCGCTACCGGCCGCAGACCCAGCCCGACGACCCCGACCTGGTGGCCGACGTGGAGCAGCTGCTCACCCGGTGATCGCCCCCGGTGATCGAGCTACCAGATCCGGACGCGGTCTTCGGGGTCGAGCCACAGGGCGTCGTCCGGCTGCGTGCCGTAGGCCACGTGGAACTCCTCGAGGTTGCGCACGATGTTGGCGCGGAACTCCGGCGGTGAGTGCGGGTCGACCGAGAGCAGCCGTTGCGCGTACTCGGCGCGACGCTTGGAGCGCCAGATCGTGGCCCACCCGGTGAAGAACCGCTGCCGTGCGGTGAGACCGTCCTCCTCAGGGCCTTCGCTGCCACCCTGGCTGATCTCGTAGGCCTGCAGCGCCACCGTGAGCCCACCGAGGTCGCCGATGTTCTCGCCGACGGTCAGCGCGCCGTTGACGTGCTGGCCCGGGACCTCGCGGGGCTCGAACACGTCGTACTGCGCGATCAGCTTGTCGGCGCGCTCGGTGAAGTTGGCGCGGTCCTCGTCGGTCCACCAGTTCTCCATGTTGCCGACGCTGTCGTACTGCGAACCCTGGTCGTCGAACCCGTGGCCGATCTCGTGGCCGATCACCGCGCCGATGCCGCCGTAGTTGTACGCGTCGTCGGCGTTGATGTCGAAGAACGGCGGTTGCAGGATCGCCGCCGGGAAGCAGATCTCGTTGGTGCTCGGCCGGTAGTAGGCGTTGACGGTCTGCGGCGTGATCAGCCACTCGTCGCGGTCGACGGGCCGGCCGATCTTCGCCAGCTGCCGGTCGGTCTCGAACGCGGCCGCTCGACGTGCGTTGCCGATCAGGTCACCGCGGTCGATCGTCAGCGCCGAGTAGTCACGCCAGCGCTCGGGATAGCCGATCTTCGGCCGGAACGTGGTCAGCTTCTCGAGCGCCCGTTCCCGGGTCTGCGGGCCCATCCACTCGAGCTTCTCGATGTCGCGGCGGTAGGCCTCGACCAGGTTGGCGACGAGCGCGTCCATCGCCGCCTTGGACGCCGGCGGGAAGTGCCGAGCGACGTACTCCTCCCCCAACGCCTCACCGAGCGCCCCCTCAGCGAACGACACGCCACGCTTCCAGCGCTCGCGCATCTCCTCCGAGCCCGACAGCGTCTTCGTGTAGAAGGTGAAGTTCTCGCGCACGAACGCGTCGGACAGGTACGGCGCGGCCTCGTGCACGACCTGCCAGCGCAGCCATGCCTTCCAGTCCTCGAGCGGGACCTCGCGGACTGCGGCGTCCAACGTGTCGAGGTACGACGGCTGGCGCACGACGACCTGGTCGAAGGCGATGTCGGGCGCGCCCATGCCGGCGATCCACGAGTCCCAGTCCACGGACGGTGCCGCGTCGGCCAGCTCCGCGCGGGTCTTCAGGTTGTAGGTCTTCTGCACGTCCCGGCTCGCGACGCGGTCCCAGTGGCCCGAGGCCAGCCGCGTCTCGAGCGCCATGATCCGGTCGGCCGCGGCAGCCGCGTCGTCAGGTGTGTCCCCACCGAGCTCGAGCATGGCGGCCACGTGCGCGACGTACTTGCTCCGGATCTCGGCGAAGGTGTCCTCGCGGTAGTAGGACTCGTCAGGCAGCCCGAGGCCACCCTGCGAGACCTTGACCACGGAGCGGTCGGAGTCCTTGTCGTCGGTGTCGACGTGCACACCCACGAAACCGCTCACGCCGGTTCGCTCGAAGCGACCCAACACCCGGACGAGCGCGCTCATGTCATCGACGGCATCGATCGCGGCCAGGTCCTCGCGCAGCGGTTCTGCTCCGAGCTCTTCCACCCGGTCCTCGTCCATGAAGCTGGCGAAGATGTCGCCGAGCTTCTGCTGGTTGGAGCCCGGCGCGGCCTCACCCGCGGCGGCGCGCGCCGCCGCGTCACGCAGGATCTCGGCCGCGTCGCGCTCGGCGGCGAGGATCAGGTCGACGAACGAGCCGGCGATCGGCAGGTCGGCCGGGATCTCGGCCGAGGCGAGCCAGGCGCCGTTGACGTGCCCGAAGAGATCGTCCTGCGGCCGGACGGCCGTGCCCTTGCTGGTCTGCTCACTCATGCCCCGACCCTACGCGGGGCGGCTGCGACCCCGGCAGCGCTCGGACGATGTCAGAGCGGGAGCTCGGCGGAGCCGGTGTGGCAGGGTGACGCCCGTGCACGAGCTGGAGGTCGACGAGCCCGCGCCCGGACTGCTCGTGAGACCCGACGAGCCGACCGGCGTCGGCGTTCTGCTGATGGCCGGGTCGAGCGGGCGGATCGACGACCAGACCGCCCGGTTCCTCGGCCGGCACGGTGCCCATGTGCTGGCCCTGCGCTACTTCGGCGGACCTCGCCAGCTGCCCGGCATCTGCGAGCTCCCCTTGGAGACCTTCGCCGCCGGGCTCGACCGACTCGAGCAGGAACCCGTCGAGCGGCTCGTCCTGATGGGTCTTTCCAAGGGGGCGGAGGCGGCGCTGCTGCTGGCCGTTCGTGACCCCCGCCCGCACCTCGTCGTCGCGCAGGCCCCGACGCCATGGGTCTGGGCCAACGTCGGACCGGGCGCCGACGGCGCGACCCGGCCCGCGCGCTCATCGTGGACGTGGCGCGGTGAGCCGCTCGCCTTCATCCCGTACGACGACAGCTGGGAGCCGCCCGAACCCGAGCCGCCGTACAGCTTCGTCGGCCAGTACCGGCAGAGCCTCGACACGTACGCCGACGCGCGCGACGCCGCCCGGATCCCCGTCGAGCAGATCGCCGCGGACCTGGTCCTCGTGGCCGGCGGGGACGACCAGGTCTGGCCGTCGGTCGACTTCGCCGAGGAGATCACGCGCACCCGCCGACGGCACGGCCGCGAGACCGTTGTCGTGACGGTTGCCGAGGCCGGCCACACGCCCATCTTTCCGGGCAACGAGCCGCCACCGCCGTCCGCGCACCTCGTCCGCGGTGGCACCGAGGCCGCCGACCGCGAGCTGGGAGCCGCCGCCTGGGACCGGCTCCGGAGCATGCTGTGAGCGCCAAGGCGCTGACGTGGCTGATCTTCTCCGCCACGGTCGCGCAGCTGGCCGTGGCGACGTTCATCCCCGGGCTCGACCAGTTCGAGGGCAAGGCGTTCGGCGCCCGGCTGCTGGCCTACCCGCTGCTCATGCTGGTCACGCCGGCGGTCTGGTGGCTCACGGCTCGACGGAGCACGTCCGCCACCTTCGCCGCCCTGGTCGGCATTCGCGCTGATCATGGCTCCGTTCCTCGTCGACGTCACCGGCAACACCCTCGACCTCTACGACTCGATCGGGTGGTGGGACGACCTGAACCACTTCGCCAACTGGGTGCTGCTCGGTGCCGGGTTCGGCGTGCTGATCGCACGTGCCGACATCCCGCTCCCGGTGGGTGTTCGTGCTGGCGGTGACGGGGCTCGGCGCCCTGCTCGCGATCGGCTGGGAGCTCGGCGAGTGGTTCACGTTCATCCGTCACGGCACCGAGCTCGACACCGCCTACGAGGACACGCTGGGAGACGAGGCGCTCGGCACGCTCGGAGGTCTCGTGGGGGCGCTCCTGGTCATGTGGCGGACGCGGGTTCTCACCACTGACGCTGTGTAGCGGTATGCATGCGGATCGCAACCCTGCACGATTTTCCACACAGTTCTGCGTAGCGCGCACCACAATGAGGCGCGTGCACGAACTCCGGCTGACCAGCGACACGGACACCGTTCCGCGGGCGCGCCGGTTCGTCGCAGACCATCTGACCGGCGATCTTCCACCCGATGTCGTCGCCGACGCGGAGCTCGCGGTCAGTGAGCTGGTCACCAACGCGATCCTGCACGCGGGGACCGAGATCGTCGTCCGGATCACCCTGATGCCGCCGTCGGTCCGGATCGAGGTCGAGGACGCGAGCCCGGTGACGCCGGTGCGACCGTTGCCCAGCGCGCAGTCGATGACCGGGCGTGGGCTCGCCCTGATCGAGAGCCTCTCCCAGGAGGTCGGTGTCGACCGGACCAGGGCCGGGAAGGTCGTCTGGTGCGTGATACCCGCAGTCGAGGGACACCCGTCCAACGGGATGGATGTCGATGAGGCCGTCGCGGACGACCTCATCGACGCGATCCTGGAGAGCTGGGACCCCGACCCCGACCTGAAAGCGGCGGATCCTGTCTTCACGGTGGAGCTCGGCGACGTCCCGACCGACCTGTTGCTCGCGGCCAAGGAGCACATGGACAACCTCGGCCGGGAGTTCGCCCTCGCCGCGTCCGGTGCGTCGAGCGGAGAGACCGAGGCCATGCCTGCCGACATGGCCACCATGGTCGACACCGTCCTGCACCGCTTCTCGGGTCCTCGCCACGCGATCAAGGTTCAGGCGCTCGCGTCCGCCAGCCGGGGCGACAAGCGGACGACGCTCAGCCTGACGCTGCCGTTGTCGGCCGCCGAAGCCGGCGAGGCCTACCTGAAGGCGCTGGACCAGGCCGACGCCTACGCGCGCAGCGCCAAGATCCTCACCCTCGAGACACCGCCGCAGCACCGAGCGTTCCGGCGCTGGTACGTCGAGACGATCATCGAGCAGCTCCGGTACGCCGCGACCGGTGGGATCCCGAAGATCCAGGAGACGTTCGAGCAGCACCTGTTGCGCGAGCTGGACTCCGTGTCTGCGGCGCAGTCGCAGGCCGAGGCGTTCGCGTCGCGGCTGGCCCACCTGCAGCAACTCACCTCGGAGCTCACCGGCGTCAGCTCCCTGTCCGAGATCGCCGACATCGTGGTCGGGCACGCAGCCGACGCGTTCGGAGCGCGGTTCGCCGCGCTCTACGTCCGCACCGAGTCGAACCCGGACGAGATCGTCGCGCTCCAGGTGCGTGGCAGCACGCCGGAGACCGACGACCTCTGGTCCCGCGTGCCGCTTCGTGCCGACCTGCCGATCTGTGAGGCGATCCGGACCAACTCCACGATCGTGCTGCGCGGAGCTGCGGAGATCGGGCGGCTCTACCCCGCGCTGCTGGCGCGGCCCGTCGAGGACGTCTCGGTGGCCTGCATGCCGTTGAGCATCGGGGACCGCTGCATCGGCGTGATCGCCCAGACGTTCCCGCTCTACCGCGACCTCTCGGACCCCGATGAGCTGGCGTTCCTGTCGAGCCTGGCCAACGCGTGCGCCCAGGCGCTGGATCGCAGTCGCGCCCTGACCGCGAGCCGGCGTACGGCCGACAAGCTGGCCTTCCTCGCCGAGGCCTCGGCGACCCTGGCGTCCAGCCGCGACGCGCGAACCACCTTGTCCCATCTCGCGGAGCTCGTCGTACCGAGGCTCGCCGACTGGTGCAGCGTGCAGACCGTCGACGACGGAGAGCTCCACAGCGTCGCGATCGCGCACACCGATGCCGACAAGGTGGCACTCGCGGAGGAGTGGCAGAAGGCGTTCCCGTCGAGCCTCGACGACGACACCGGCACGGCGCGGGTCATCCGCTCCGGACAGCCCGAGCTGTACGCGGAGATCACCGAGGAGATGATCGTCGCCGCCTCGAGGGATCCGGAGCAGGCCCGGTTGGCCCGGGAGCTCGAGCTGTGCAGCGCCCTCGTGGTGCCGCTGACCGGAAGCGAGGGGACCTTCGGCGCCATGACCCTCCTGTACGCCGAGTCCGGTCGGCGCTACGACGAGGAGGACCTGCTGCTCGCCAACGAGCTGGCCGGGCGCGCGGCTCTCGCTGCCGAGCGAGCCCACCAGTTCGACGAACAGACCGGACAGCTCGCACGGATCACCCGGATCGCCGAGACCGCGCAGCACGCGATCCTGGCGCCCGTTCCGGCACGGGTCGGGCCGATCCGGCTGGCCGGCTCGTACGTCAGCGCGGCCGAGGAAGCGCTGGTCGGAGGCGACCTCTACGAGGTGGTGCCGACCCGTGGCGGCGTCCGGCTGCTCATCGGCGACGTCCGCGGCAAGGGACTGGAGGCCGTCCGGCTGGCGACCGTCGTGCTCGGCTTCTTCCGCACGGCGGCGGTGGAGTCGCGCAACCTGGCACGCCTGGCGCGGCAGCTCGATGCCCGGCTGTTGCCGTACCTGGACGAAGAGGACTTCGTCACGGCCTTGATGCTCGAGATCTCCGGCGACGGATCCTGTTCGGTGGTCAGCTGCGGCCACCCTCCGCCGTTGTTGGCCCGGGACGGCGAGCTGCACGAGGTCGCCGTCGACCCGAGCCCGCCGCTGGGCCTCGGTGCCCGGCCCGAGCCGATCGAGCTCGACCTCAAGCGCGGTGACCGCCTGCTGCTCTACACCGACGGCCTGATCGAGGCGCGCGCCGCCGCGGGCGGGTTCGCCGAGCTCCTCGAGGTGGCGGAGCCGCTGCACGAGGGCCCGCTGGGCGTCAGGGCTGCACGGCATTCTGACCCGGCTGCGGGCAGCCACCGGTGGAGATCTGAACGACGACCTCGCTCTGCTGGCCGCGGAGTACGCCCCGGAGGAAGCGGACGAGGACGACTGACGCTGGGGCGTCGCGCGTCAGTTCTGCTGAGCCTGCTGGCCCTGCTCGGCCTGCTGCTCCGCCAGCTTGGCGCGTACGTCGTCCATGTCGACCTCACGCACCGCGGTGATCACCTGCTCCAGCGCCGGCGCCGGGAGGGCACCCGGCTGCGCGAACAGCAGGACGCCGTCGCGGAACGCCATCAGCGTCGGGATCGACTGGATCCCCAGTCCACCGGCGAGCTGCTGCTCGGCCTCGGTGTCGACCTTGGTGAAGGAGATGTCGGGGTGAGTCTCGGAGGCGGCCTCGAAGACCGGTCCGAACTGGCGGCACGGACCACACCATTCAGCCCAGAAGTCCACGAGCACGATGCCGTCGGCCTCGATGGTGGTCTTGAAGGAGTCCAGGGTCAGGTTGGTCGTGCTCATGGAGAAACTCTCCCGTAGTCGTCGAATATCGGTCTTACGGGGTCGTCAACCGAATCCAGGCCCGGATTGTTCCCTGCCGCTGCCGGACGCTAGGGCATGGCCAGGCGCTCAGGCTCCGCATCAGGCCCGACCAGACGCACGATCACCGTGTTGCGTCCGGCCGCCTTGGCCTCGTACAGCGCACGGTCGGCGGCGGACAGGGCGACGGCGAGCTCGACCGTCTCGCCCTCGACCGCGGTCGCCGCCGCGACCCCGACACTTCCGGTCAGCGCGTGCTCCGGGCAGGTCTTCGATGGCAGCGCGCAGCCGTTCACCCACGGTCCTCGCCTCGTCGCAGGTCGCGCCCACCAGAAGCACGGCGAACTCCTCGCCGCCGAAGCGGCAGACCAGGTCGGGCTTGCGGATGTTGTGCTTCAGCACGTCGGCCACGAGCACCAGCGCCTGGTCACCGCCGAGGTGACCGTGCAGCTCGTTGTAGCGACCGAAGTGGTCGAGGTCGACGAAGACGACGGCCCACGGCTGTCCGTCCCGGTTCATCCGGTCTCGTTCGATCGCGCTCGTCGCCCTCCAGGGCTCGTACCGCATGAGCCCGGTCTTGCCGTCGGTGAGCGCCTCGGTCCGCAACGGCTCGAACACGACAGCCTGCTGGACGAAGCCGTAGACCGGGATGAGCAGGATGCCGACCCACGGCGACTGCGACCAGACCAGTACCGAGATCGCTCCGACGGCGAGCAGTCCGAACTCGGTGAAGTAGAAGGACGGATGGGCCAGCGTGGCGCGCAGCCAGACCTCCTGGTCGGCGTGGTTGATCCGCGACATCACGAAGAAGAGCCCCGACTCGACCGCGACGAACACGATCATCGAGGCGAGGATCGGCAGCAGCGAGGCGAGGTCCCCCTCGAGCGAGAAGTCGTCGTTGCCCAGGGCCAGCGCCTCGGAGGCGGCGACCGCGGCCAGCGTCACGAAGGCCGCCGAACCGACCCACTTCCACAACGGGGGACGCAGTCCCCGCCAGTACACGTGGGCGTACGTCAACGGCACGACGACCAGGAGCCACGCCGGGTAGACCGACAACACGACGGCGAACGCCCAGACGCACAGTGCCTTGTGCGGGCGCTGCTCGACCCGGGACCGCCCCTCGACGATCCAGCCGACCTCGACGCTGATCGCCGAGCAGGCCAGGATGATCAGCACGACGACGGGTTCGGGTATGCCGTAGCCGAGGTCCCCCGTCTCCGGCGCGAAGGTCGGCAGCACGACGGCGGCAGCCACCGCCGCTGTCACGAACACCCGCGCTGCGGGAGTGGCGTCGCCG
The DNA here is from genome assembly GCA_963737725.1 of uncultured Actinomycetota bacterium. Lineage (GTDB taxonomy): Bacteria > Actinomycetota > Actinomycetes > Propionibacteriales > Nocardioidaceae > JANLYC01. The sequence continues at coordinate 492,939 of CAVTTO010000007.1, read as the reverse complement.
AAGCGCTCGGTCGGACGTGTCACCGCACGGACCGAGGCCTGTGGCGCGAACCTGGCGGTCACGGCACTCATTGTCCCCTACCCGTGCGCTCACAGTCAGCACTTCGCCACCCGACGTCACCACGCGTCACCGAGCGCGGGCCGGCCTCAGCCGTTCGGACCTGCTCGCTCTGGCCTTGGTCCCGCGAAAGTCAGGACCAAGGACCCTGCCCTCCGCAGCAGGCGTGCGTCACGATGGTGGCTGCACCGATGATCACCCCTTCTCCATCCGCGAACCCCCCTGCACGCGGATGGAGACATCGTCGGGAGCCCCGGGTCGGCTGGCCCCCGTCAACTCCGTCCAGGGGATGGGGGTCAGCCCCGGGGACTCACGCTCCGGCCGGCACCGACCAGCGCTGTCGCACACGGCCCTCGGACCGCACTCCTAGAGTGAGCGGGTGCTGATCGGCGTGTGTGTGGACCCGGGCCGGCCCTGGGACGAGGTTCGCGTGCTGGCCGAGGTGGCCGACGACGCGGGACTCGCGACCGTGTACGCCGTCGACCACTTCATGGCCTACGCCCCCGCGGGCGGTGCGGCTCCGTCCGCGCCGGTCCTCGAGGGCTGGACCACGCTGACGGCACTGGCGGCGTTGACCCGTCGGGTCCGGCTCGGGACGCTCGTGCTCGGAGCGACGTACCGACACCCGGCCGTGGTCGCCAACATGGCCGCCACCCTCGACCAGGTGTCCGGTGGCCGCCTGACCCTCGGCCTGGGCGCCGGCTGGCAGCAGAACGAGCACACGGCGTACGGCATCGACCTGCCTCCGGTACGCGAGCGTCTCGACCGGTTCGAGGAGTCCACTCAGGTCGTCCGAGCCCTTCTCGACGGCGGTCCGGTCGACTTCGACGGGACACACTTCACGCTGGTCGACGCTCGTTGTGACCCGGCGCCTGTGCAGCGGCCGCTGCCGTTGCTGGTCGCCGGTGCGGGCGAGCGCCGCACCATCCCGATCGCGGCCCGGCACGGCGATGCCTGGCACGCCTGGACCGATCCCGCCGAGTTCCGGCACAAGAGCGCTGTCCTGGACGAGGCCTGTGTCGTCGCCGGCAGGGACCCGAGGTCGGTGCGGCGTCTCACGGGCGGCGTGCTGCTCGTGACGGTTGGCGACACCGGACCGGTCGACCCCGATGACCTGGTGGGACCGGCGGACGCGGTCGCCGAGCAGCTGGCTGCCTACCGCGACGTGGGTGTCGACGAGTTCATCATCCGGGACCACCGCGCGACCGCGTTGCGGGACGCAACGAGGTCACTGGAGACCGTGGCCGCCGACCTGGCACCTCCTGCGCTGACCCGCCGAATCGCCAGGAATTGCGTGCCCACCGGTGGTTGAGCTGTCGAACCGGGGGATCTCGACAAGCTCGATCAGCGGGTGGCGCTCGATCAGGATCGCGGTCAGCCGGCGTACTGCCGGATCCAGTCCAGGAAGGGCTTGCCCTGGCGCCAGTCCTTGCGCACCCGGGTCAGCAGCTCGGCGGTGTGGATGAACGGCTCGAACCCGTAGTCCTTGCCGAGCGTGATCGACTTGTGCCGGAGCAGCTCCGTGCGGGGGTGGTCGGCGTCGTAGCCCCGCGGAGTGCGCTTGAGGGTCTCGCCGCCGAGCTGCCAGCCACGTCGCCGGAGGCTGGCCAGCAGCTTCTCGAGCTCGGCACCGGTGCGGTCGTCCGCGATGGCGTCGCGGATCCGGCCGAGCCGCTCCGAGGACGCGTCGTAGAAGCCGAAGCCGACCCGGACACCCGGTGCGGAGACCTGGACGTACCAGCCTGTCGACGGACCGGTGGCGACGTACGCACCCTGGTGGGTCTTGTAAGGCGTCTTGTCCTTCGCGAAGCGCACGTCACGGTAGGGCCGGAACAGCTTGGCCTCGCCGAACTCCGGTCCGAGGGCGGTCGTCAAGGCGGTCATCGGAGCCTTCACCGCACGCTCGTAGACGTCCTTGTGTGCCGTCCAGAACGTCTTGGTGTTGTCCATCTCCAGGTCGTCGTAGAAGTCCAACGCCTCAGTCGGAAAGCCGGTGAAGGACGCGGCCGACTCGTCCGGTCGCTGCTCAGCCCTGGGTGTCACCCGGCCGAGTCTGCCAGGTCGCGGCGACGCCGATATTCGGTCGCCGGTCGGTGGCGCGGACCCGTACCTTCACTGTCGTGAGAGTCGAGATCCATCCCTTCACCGCCGACGACGTGCCCGCCGCCGGCCGGATGCTCGCGGACCGGCACCGGCGGCACCGCACGACGCAACCGCTGCTGTCGCCACGCTTCGAGGACCCCGACACGGCCGCCCAGCAGGTCGCCGACGCGCTCGCCCAGGACGGTTCGTCAGGAGCCGTCGCAACGCGGGGTGGCCAGGCGATCGGCTACCTGCTCGGCGCCCCGAAGTCGTCCCCGGTCTGGGGCCCCAACGTGTGGGTGGAGTCGGCCGGGCTGGCCACGTCCGAGGCCGAGGTGATGCGCGACCTGTACGCCGCCGCGGCGACGGAGTGGATGGCGCGCGACCTCACCGCGCAGTACGTGATCGTGCCGACGGGAGACCCCGACCTGCTCGACGCCTGGTTTCGGCTCGGATTCGGTCAGCAGCAGGCGCACGCGATCCGCGAACCCCTCGTCGCCGTCGACCCGCCGGAGCACGTCGTCGTCCGGGTGGCGCAGCGCGACGACATCCCGGCACTGGCACGTCTCGACCTGGTGCTGCCCGACCACCAGGGCCTCGCCCCGACGTTCTCCGCCGGCGTGACCGGCACGTACGAGGAGACGCTGGCCGAGTGGGAGGAGGACTTCGACGACGAGGACTTCCGGGTCCTGGTCGCGGAGCACGACGGCCAGGTCGTCGGGTCGGCGGTCGGGTGCGCGTTGGAGAAGTCGGGCAGCCACGCCGGGCCTGCGCGTCCGGACAACGCCGGTTTCCTCGGCTTCGCAGCCGTGCTGCCCGAGGCTCGCGGGCTGGGTGCGGGTCGCGCCCTGGGCGAGGCCGTTCTCGGTTGGTGCGGCGAGACCGGCTTCGACAGCGTGGTCACCGACTGGCGGGTTCCGAACCTGCTCTCGTCCCGCACCTGGACAGCCCTCGGATGGCGTACGACGTTCCTGCGCCTGCACCGGTTGATCGGGTACTGACGCGGTGGCCGGAGGCGGCGGTTGGTACCACCGGGCGGCTGCCCGGGACTGGGTCGACACGTCGGCAATGCCGGCCGCACGGCCGTTCCACGAGAGCCTTCCCGAGTACGCGCCCACGCCGTTGGTGAGCGTTCCGGAGCTGGCAGACGAGCTCGCCGTCTCCGCGGTTCACGTCAAGGACGAGTCCGCCCGGCTCGGGTTGCCGGCGTTCAAGGTGCTCGGCGCATCGTGGGCCACCGCACGTCTCGTCTCGGAGCGCACGGGATCCGGCACGGACCTCGCCTCGCTTCGTCATGCCGCTGCCTCGTCGGGCCTCCGGCTGGTGACCGCGACCGACGGCAACCACGGCCGGGCCGTGGCGCACATGGCCCGGCTGCTGGGACTCGAGGCCACTGTTTTCGTGCCTGCCGTGATGACGGCCCGGGCTGCCGACGCCATCGCGGCCGAAGGAGCCGACGTCGTGCACACCGACGGCGACTACGACTCCGCCGTTGCGACCGCCGCCAGGTTCGCGGACGAGGAGCCAGAGCGGGCGCTGGTCCAGGACACCGCCTGGGACGGATACGAACGGGTCCCGGCCTGGATCGTCGAGGGCTACGACACGATGTTCGAGGAGATCGACCACCAGCTCGGTCGAGCGCCAGACCTCGTCGCGGTCCCTGTCGGGGTCGGCTCGCTGGCGCAGGCCGCTGTGACGCACTACCGCCGTCCCGGGAGCGGCCGACCGACCGTGCTCTCGGTCGAGCCCGACAGCGCCGCCTGTCTTCTGGCGAGTCTCGTCGCCGGGAGGCCGGTGCGCGTGGACACGGGCGCCACCGTGATGGCGGGGCTCAACTGCGGGACGGTGTCGAGCGCTGCATGGCCGGTGCTCCGGGCCGGATGCGACGCCGCCGTCGTCGTGAGCGACGACTCCGCCCGCCGCGCGGTCACCGACCTCGTCCGGCTCGGTGTCTCGTCCGGCCCGTCCGGTGCGGCCTCCCTGGCAGGTGTCCGAGCCGCCCTGGTGGCCGACCGGCGAGCAGCCCTCGGCATCGACCGCTCCTCGACGCTCGTCCTGCTCAGCACCGAGGCGGCGCACGACGAGGCCTGACCCGACCTCGGTCAGGGTTTGGTGCCGGCAGCGAGCTGCGTGACCATCTTGTCGATCCGACGGGCTCGCGTCTCGGCCGTCTTGGCCTGCTCCACGGGCTCGACCACCCGGCGCTGCTGGCTGTAGGAGAGGCTCTCGTACAACGCCGTGGCCGCCGGGGACGCCTTCAAGCGCGGCGCGGAGGTCGTCCGGCACCTCCACGACGCGAGGCTGCGTGTCCACCTCGACCTCGACGTCGTACTCCTCACCGGCGGTGGTGCCCGTCACGGCGCGGTTCGCCGCACTGACGCCGAGCAGGAAGCGGCCGCCCATCCGGGCGATCGAGGTCCGGAAGCTGGCGCCGTTGATCGTCACCACGACCGGAGGGCGCTTGCCGGCACCGAGCTCGTCGACGACGGCGTCCGGTACGACGAAGCCAGTGGCGGTCTTGCCGGCCAGCTCGAGCTCGGCACGGAATCCGGTCATCGCGAGTCCTCTCCACGGCGGTCCGGCAGGGTGCCCATCCGCGTACGACGTATGGACATCGTCTCGTCCCTGAACTCATCGCAGTCCTGGCCGTGGGTTGCCGATCCTGGACGACACGGGAGAAATCAGGCTGCCGCGAAACGGACGTGACGACCATTACCGTCGATTGAAGCCGGCTACCGGGAGGGGTCCCCATGTTCGTGTCGCGCCGTGTCCTCGCACTCACCACCGCCTCCGGGCTGGTTCTGGCGACGGGACTCGTCACGGCCACTGCGTTCAGCAGCCAGGCCACGGAGGGCAGCCCGCTGATCGCGGGAGCGCGCAACGTCGAGAGCAGCGTGACCACGATCGCTCGGAGCAGTGCGGGGCCGGCGCTGCGGCTGCAGTCCGGCAAGCGCTCATCCGCCCCCCTGACCGTCAACTCGACCGGTTGGGTGCGGAACCTCAACGTCGACCGGGTGGACGGCCGCAATGCGGCCCAGCTGCTCACCCGAGCCACCGCGTTCCGAGCGGGGGCCACGGGTGACGAGCTTCAGCCCGGGGCACTCTGGTCGCTCGATGTCGAACCCGGCATCTACAACGTGTCGATGCGGGCGATCCTGAACATCGAGCCTGACGACCCGGACGCGACGGCGGCGTCGGTGATCTGTGGCGTTCTCGACCTCAACACCTTCAACACCCCGAACACCCGGGTGTACGTCGCCGACTCTGCAGTCCAGATTCCCGGTGGACTCCCCGCCGCCATGTCGGGTGCCGCGACGATCCGGATCGGACCGGATGCGGACCCAGGCGGTATCTGCATCTCTCCCAACGGCACCTTGCAGCTGTTCAAGCCGGTCATCTTCTCCTTCGGGACACTCGACCACCGAGGCATCGCCAAGGCTGACCCCGTCGACATCGACCAGCGCCAGCTCAGGAAGTTCACCCCGCGCTGACCGGACGCCGGACAACGCGCGGAGCCGTCACTCAGGGACTGGTCCGGAGCCGGACGGACAGACACGTCACGCACCCCTCGAGCTTCTCGAACTCGGAGATGTCGACGACGTGGCATCGCAGCCCGCGCGCCTCGAGGATCGCGCGCGTGCGGGGCGCACTGCTCGCCATCAGCACGGCATCCTGGTCGAGCACCACCACGTGGCCACCGTCAGGCTCGGGCACCGGGAGGAACTGCGGCCAGACGCCGGGATCGTCGACCAGCGGCACGTGGCCGATCACGGTTCCGTCGGGCAGGGCCGTGACGGCCGACTTCAGGTGGAGCACTCGGCTCACAGGGACGCCGACGACCGTGGCGCCGAGCGGGTGCAGCAGTGCCGCGAGCTGGTCGACCCCCGCCTGGTTGGTGCGTCCACCGAGTCCGACCCAGACGGTGCCGGCGTGCTTGAGGACGTCGCCGCCGTCGAGCGTCCCGGGCTCCTCGATGCGAGCGATGCGATAGCCGAGCCCTTGGAGGGCCTTCTCGGTGCCCGGCGTCTCCGGACGGCGTACGTCGGCGCCGGGGCGGGTGATCACGGCCAGGTCGTCGTACATCACGACGGTGTCCTCGACGAAGACGGAGTCGGGGCAGTCGTCGGCCGGTTCGACCTCGAGGGGCTCCCAGCCGGCGGCGCCGAGCACGTCGACGTACGCCGTCCACTGCTGCATCGCGAGGTCGACGTCGACCGGGATCCGATCCAGGTGAGTCAGCAGCCCGTCGGCCAGACGGGGGCTCGGGCGGCGGACCAAGGCACGACGGGGCACGCGACCAGCATGCCCGATCTCGTACAGTCCACGGATGGAACGCATCTGGACGTTCGAGTCCTCAGCCGTCTCCGTCTTCGGCGTCGACTTCCTCGACCCGGCTGTCGCCGACGAGCCGGACGCGCGCGAGCGCGGTGTTCGCCTCGAGGTCCGGCCGCTGGGCACGCAGCCGGTCGGCTCGGTCTACGCGTCTCCCACGATGACCCTGGCGCCGGCTCTGGTGCGGGTCGACCTCCTCGAGTCGGCACCGTTCGCGGCAGATCGCATGCACTGGCATCCTCAGATGTCCGGTGGCGAGCCCGGTGACCGCACGTTCGACCAGACCTTGAGCCGCGATCCGGGCGAGTGGCTCGACACCTTTCTCAGCGACCTGGAGCCGGTCCTGCGACGTGCTCATCCCGGCGAGGTCGTCGATGCGATGACCGACGACCTGGACAGGATCGCGGCTGCGCGCGGGGAGATCGTCGAGGCAGCCCTGACCGTGCTGACCGTTGCCCGCGAGCCGTGGCCCGAGGTCACGCACGACGCCCGCGGGCTCGCTTCACTCTGACCCGAGCGCACACCGGAGGCCGGCCGTCCACCCAGAGGCGGTGGCTAGACTGCTGGCCGTCGCCTTCGTCGGGAGCGTCTCCCGAGGCCGCCTCTCGCGCCAAGGTGCTGCGGCACGAGCGAGGAGGCTCATGCCCGTGTCGGCAGGCTCCACCACCCTCGACACCCTTCCTCCGAGTGAGCACGTGCACGTCATCGGCGCCGGGCCCGTCGGGCTCCTCCTGACGGCCCTGCTCCAGCAGATCGACGGTCTGTCGGTGTCGCTGTACGAGAAGCGCAGCGAGTACACGCGGACCCGCATGGTTCAGCTCGCTCCCTACCTCCTCGCGGACTCGGTCGAGACCTACCGCACCGATGCGATCGACGGAGACAGCATCGGAGCCCTCTTCGATCCGGATGAGCTGGCCGAGGGCATCGCGTCGAGGCAGTCGATCGCACCGGACCTGATGACGCTGCTGCGCGGATGGTCGCTCGGCTTCTGTCCACTCAACGCCATCGAACGCTCGCTCAGCGAGCTGATCGACGGCCGGGTGTCGAACCCGGTTCGGCGTACCTCGGCCGTCGTGTCGACCGAGGACGCGATCGCGATGCTCGAGCCGGGCAGCATCGTGATCGACTGCACGGGGAGCAAGTCGCTGCTCCGGGACCACCTGACGCCGTCCCCCGAGCCCGACGAGGACGCGAACACCCTCAAGGTGCGGCTCGAGTACGCCCTCGTCATCACGTTCCTGTACGGCCAGCCGTACGACTGCAACGAGTACTGCAAGTACTACAAGAACATCGAGAACGCGCACTACAAGTTCATCCCGATGGTCAACCGGACGCACTACGACGGCAGCGTCAGTCACGTCACCGGCATCGTCAACATCACCGCGGAGGAGTACGACGCGATGCCGCCCCGGTTCGACGGCGCGTGGCTTCGCAGCAACTTCCCCGACGCCGCTCAGTCCATGGACCGTTTCATCGACAAGGTCCGGCAGGAGACGCACGGCGAGGTCGTCGGCGACCTCGAGATCGTCCGGATCCCCCTGGACCTCTACCGGGCTCGCAACGCGACCAACCGGCCGTGGCTCGCCTCCGGGCGCAACGACAGTCCCTTCGCGCAGTCACCGGTGCTGCTCGCCGGCGACTCCGCCATCGGCTCGCCGTACTTCCAGTCGATCTCGCTGGGGTTCGAGTGCGCGACGTACGTGGCCGGGCTCATCGCGCGGCGCGACCTCCCGCTCCGGGAGAAGCTCGACCGCTACGAGCTGTACATGTACAAGCAGTGGCTCCGCGTCTACATGCGCAGCAAGATGATCAAGCACAACAAGGACCTGTTCGAGTCCATCGACAACCCGCTCGGACTCCTGGAGAAGCTGCACATCTACTAACCCGGGCAGACGTCGTGGAAGAATCGCAGGATGAGTCATCGACGGTCGGGACGAGCACGAATCCTGCGGGCACTGTTCTTGGTGATCCTGGCTGGGGTGGTCGGTCAGCTGGTCTCCAAGCGGATGACGAGCGGCGACGAGGACTCCGATGACTTCCGGCTCGCCACGATCTTCGGGGGCAAGGAGTTCGACAGCCGCGCGACCGCACTCCGATCAGCATCGGCCCTCGCCGTCATGGGTGGAGTCGAGCTCGACCTCCGCGAGGCGACGCTCGACCCGGCGGGCGCGACCCTCGACGTCACAGCCGTCATGGGTGGCATCGAGATCACGCTGCCACCGGGCTGGGCCGTCGACGTCGAGAACCGCGGCAAGATGGGCGGCGTCGACGCCCGGCTGACTGACTCCGCAGAACTTCCGGCGGACGCCCCGACGCTGCACGTGATCACCAACGCCTGGTTCGGCGGAGTCGAGATCAGCGCCTGATGTCAGGGCAGGTTGTCCCACCGAATGACGGGTGGACGACGGATGCTGCCGATCAGGCGTAGCGCTGTCGTCCGATGAGGCCGCCGCTCGCCCAGTGGGCCAGGTCGAGCATGAATCCCATGACCACGAGGACCCAACCCCATCCACTGACTCCGCCGACCGGCGCCCAGGCCAGCACGTAGAAGAGCGTGGCGTACGGGAAGAGGATGAGACCGAGCAAGGGCACGAAGAACCCTGAGAACGCCCGGTCGACGAGGTTGGAGAAGATCCAGATGAAGGCCAGCGCGACCCTCGGCGCGAAGCTGGCGAGCAGGAGGAGCAGGCATCCCATCAGGACTCATTCCTTCCGGCGGCGTCGTGACACCTGAGATGGCGTCCGTATGCATCGTCGTCCGGGAAGGGCTACCGCGTCCTGGCTTTGCGCAGATGGCGCGCTCGGAGGGATTCGAACCCCCAACCTTCTGATCCGTAGTCAGATGCTCTATCCGTTGAGCTACGAGCGCTCGGCGTGGGTATGCCGACGCGTGGACCGGGAGGACCGGCGTCCAGGCGCGAGGAGTGAGTTTAGCGCGTGCCGGCTGCGGCGATGAAATCGGTGCCGGAGGTGCGTGAGCCGCGACACACCGGGCTTGTGAGGCGCTTCACAAAGGTCCGAATGGCGGACACGAAGGCAAGCGGGCGTACGGTGTCTGAAACCGCCCCCGGAATCGAGACCAGGGGCACCCATATCCACATCATTCCGCCGATCACCGGCGGCCGGTGGCGTTCCACCGCGATGCGCGAGAGGGATGACAGAACCAGCATGACCGCGGAGAAAACAGAAACACCCGGCAATACCGACGAACCCAGCACGGACGCGCGCGCCGCGAGCACCACCTCGTCCTCCCCCTCAGCTGACCCTGCCCCCGCAGCCACGACCCACGCCGGACTCCAGGCGTGGGTCGATCAGGTAGCGGAGCTCACTCAACCCGACCAGGTCCACTGGTGCGACGGCTCCGAGCAGGAGTGGACCACCCTGACGCAGGCACTCGTCGCGCAGGGCACCCTGGTCCAGCTCGACCCCGCCAAGAAGCCGAACTCGTTCTGGGCCGCGTCCGACCCGTCCGACGTCGCGCGTGTCGAGGACCGCACCTACATCTGCTCGCTCGACGAGAGCGGCGCCGGCCCGACCAACAACTGGATGGCGCCGGCCGAGATGAAGGCGACGATGACCGAGCTGTACCGCGGGTGCATGCGCGGTCGCACGATGTACGTCATCCCGTTCGTGATGGGCCACCTCGACTCCGAGCACCCGATGTTCGGCGTCGAGATCACCGACTCGGCGTACGTCGTCGCGTCGATGCGCATCATGTCCCGCATGGGCACCAAGGTGCTCCGCCGGATCGAGGAGCTCGGCGAGGACGCCGACTACGTGCCGTGCATCCACTCCGTCGGTATGCCGCTCGAGCCGGGCCAGTCCGACGTCGCGTGGCCGTGCAGCGACACGAAGTACATCAGCCACTTCCCCGAGGAGCGCGTCATCTGGAGCTACGGCTCCGGCTACGGCGGCAACTCCTTGCTCGGCAAGAAGTGCTACGCCCTGCGCATCGCGTCGGCCAAGGCCCGCGACGAGGGCTGGATGGCCGAGCACATGCTGATCATCAAGCTCACGCCCCCGACGGGGAAGCCGCGCTACGTCGCGGCCGCCTTCCCCAGTGCGTGCGGCAAGACCAACCTCGCGATGCTCGCCCCGACGATCCCGGGCTGGAAGGTCGAGACGCTGGGCGACGACATCGCGTGGATGCGCTTCGGTGAGGACGGCCGGCTGTACGCCGTCAACCCGGAGTTCGGCTTCTTCGGTGTCGCCCCCGGCACCAACGAGCTGACCAACCCCAACGCCATCCGCACGATCGAGCGTGGCAACTCGATGTTCACCAACGTGGCGCTCACCGACGACGGCGACGTCTGGTGGGAGGGCATGGAGAACAAGCCCGACAGCGCGACGTCCTGGAAGAAGCAGCCCTGGACGCCCGACTCCGAGGAGCTCTCGAGCCACCCGAACAGCCGCTACTGCACGCCGATCAAGCAGTGCCCGATCCTGGCGCCGGAGTACGACGACCCCAAGGGTGTCCCGATCGACGCCATCCTCTTCGGTGGCCGACGCAAGACGACGATCCCCTTGGTGACCGAGGCCCGCGACTGGGTGCACGGCACGTTCATGGGCGCCACGCTCTCGTCCGAGACGACGGCCGCAGCGACCGGCGCGGTCGGCGTCGTACGCCGCGACCCGATGGCGATGCTCCCGTTCATCGGCTACAACGCCGCGGACTACTTCAACCACTGGATCACGGTCGGCAAGGAGCACGACGCCGCCAAGCTGCCGCGCATCTTCTACGTCAACTGGTTCCGTCGTGACGAGGACGGTGGCTTCCTCTGGCCGGGCTTCGGCGAGAACAGCCGGGTCCTGAAGTGGGTCGTGGAGCGCATCGAGGGCACCGCCGAGGCGGCCGAGACCCCGATCGGTCACGTGCCGACGCCGGACGCGCTCGACATCGAGGGCCTCGACATGACCCGCGAGGAGCTCGAGGCCGCGCTGGCCGTCGACCCCGACGAGTGGCGCGAGGAGATCCCGCAGATCACCGAGTGGTTCGAGAAGTTCGGCGACAAGCTGCCGACCGTCCTCTGGACCGAGCTCGACGGCCTCAAGGCCCGCCTCGGCTGACCTGACCGGCCTCACCTGAACGGCGGAGATTTCGGCAACCACGAAACGCGCTTGGGTGCCGTCCGTAACCTGGACAGATGTCTCGGTGGAGCGCTTCTGAGCAGGTACGACGTCTGACGTCGTACCTGCGCGCGCACCGCCCGCGCTCGTGGTGGCACGCCCTCGGCGTCGGTCTCGCCTACCTGCTCGGCTGGGCCGTGATCGCTGTCCCGGTCGCCTACCACGCGTTCATGACCGACGAGCGCGCGACCGTGATCGCCGGGCACGACGTGGTCGTCTCCCCCACCCGCGACGGCTGGGCGACGATCGACCTCGGGGCGTTCCTGCCTGACGTCCGCTACCCGACCGACCGCACGCTCGGCGTCACCATCGACGTAGGGGCGACCAACCTCGAGGACTACAACGCCCTGATCCAGCGCTACGCCGTGATCGCCAGCCAGCCCGAGGGTGAGATCGCCAAGGTCGGCGACCTCGTCAACGACATGGCCTGGGACGCGATGGCGTTCGGCGCCGTGGTCGGCCTGGCCGGTCCCGCCCTCTGGCTCCTGATCGGGCGTCACCGTCGTCGCGAGCTGCTCCGGGCGTTGACGACCCGGCGCGCGATCGCCGGCGCTGCTGTCGTCGCGGTCGTCATCGGAGTCACCGCGTCGCGTCCGTTCGAGGACGACCGGGCTGAGGACAGCGTCGCCGGGAGTCACGAGTGGCAGCCGATCGGCGAGCTCATCACCGAAAGGACCATCAGTGGCCCGGAGGCACGCCTGCAGATCCAGGGTGGTCTGCTGACGAGCGGCACGAGAGCGCTGATCAAGAGCGCGTTCGACACCTACGACACCAGCGTGGCGTTCTACCGTGACCTGGCCGAGCGCGCAGCGGCGATCGGACCCGAGCTGCGGCAACCGAGCGACGACGAGACGGTCGCCGTCTTCGTCACCGACCGGCACGACAACGTCGGCATGGACAAGGTCGCGCGGGCGATCGGCGACGCAGGCGGGGCGACGGTCCTGCTCGACGGCGGCGACGACACCTCCACGGGCGAGTCATGGGAGGCCTTCAGCCTCGACTCGCTCACCAAGGCGTTCGACGGCTACGAGCAGCAGTTCGCCGTCGCGGGCAACCATGACAACGGTCGGTTCGTGAGCGACTATCTCGCCGATCACGGCGTGACCATGCTGACCGGCGAGCCGATCAAGGGCGTAGACGGGATCCGCCTGCATCGGCGCCCCGGATCCGCGCAGCAGCGGCCTCGGCAACTGGAAGACGATCACCGGGACGACCTTCGACGAGCAGGCGGACAGCCTCGCCGACGCCGCGTGCGCGGCCGACGAGGACGGCAAACGCGTCGGGACGCTGCTCGTGCACGACGCCAACCTCGGCCGCCCAGCCCTCGACCGAGGGTGTGTCGACCTGGTGCTGGCCGGCCACCTGCACCTGCAGGTCGGTCCGGACGAGGTCGTGGGCGACAACGGCCGGACGGGGACGACGTACACCAACGGCACGACGGGCGGAGCGGCGTACGCCTTTGCCCTGGGCAGCAAGATCCGCCGGGACGCCGAGGTGACCCTGGTGACCTTCCGCGACGGCCGGCCGGTCGGACTGCAGCCGGTGGCGATCCGAACCAACGGCGACATCGTGGTGAAGGATTTCGTCGACCTGCCGCAGGGGAGCACCCGCTCCGACGCCGTCGGCAACTGAGCTACGACAGTGTGACCTCGACCCGGCGGTCGATGCCGGTGCCGTAGTCCGGGTCGCGTCCGGTGACCAGCACCCAGCTCCGGCGTACGACGGCCTGGTAGAGCCGCAGGTCCGTCCGCAGGTCGTCGACGGTGAACGCACGCTGCTCCGGGAGGCGGCCGGAGTAGATCGTCGCCGACTGTTCGAGCTCGGCGTCGGGGACGACCCCTGCCTCGGCCCGGACGTAGACGGCGCGCGCACCCCCGATCGGCACCGACGAGTCGTAGACGACCAGCGACACCTCGGCGTTCGCGGCGATGTTGCGCGAGTGCAAGGCGTCCGGCGACGACGCCCACAGGAACCGGGTGCCGCCGTCCGGGCTGAAGAAGACCGGGCTCACCCAGGGAATGCCGTCACCGTCGACGGTGGCCAGGGTCAGGTACTTGTTGGCGGCGATCACGTCGTGCGCGCGTCGGGTGAGTTCGTCGACTGCGGCACGGTCCAGCTCGGTTCGGTCGGTCACGGCGAATCTCGTCTCCTCGGTGTGGCGGTGCTCGTACCCATGGAGACGGTCCGGGCGCCGCGAACTCATCGGTGACGTGCGACGGCCCCCGGTCCGAGATGGAGCGGGGGCCGATCACGTGGCGGAGGTGGCGGGATTTGAACCCGCGAGAGGGGATCACCCTCAACCCGCTTAGCAGGCGGGCGCACTAGGCCACTATGCGACACCTCCAGGTGCGTTCTCCGACGAGCGCCGGCAGCCGCCACAGAGTACCGGCCTGCGCTCGGTGGACTCCAATCGGCTGCCGACCCGGGTCGGCAGGATCAGCTCCGACTTCGCCCGTGAGCGGCGTCGAGCAGGGCGCGGATCCTCGCCTCGGCGTCCGCCGCCTGCGGTCCGAGCAGCTCCAGCGGTACGACGGACGGGGCGGCGCGACCTTCGAGCACGAGCACTGGTCCTGCCACCGACTCCCCGGTCGACACCGCCCGGACGTCTGTCCAGCGCGCGGCCGCGGTCCCGCCACCGCGCACGCCGGAGACCCGGTAGCCCTCCTCGGTCAGCTCCAGGACCGCGGGTGGACGTGCGAACAGCACCGCCGAGGCTGCGAGCACCCCGAGGCTGACGAGACCCAACGCCAGCAACCACCCGTCGGAGAGGTCCCAGGCAGCCACAGCGATCGTCGCCACCACCCACAGCGCGCCCAGGACGACCACGATCCGACCCAGCACCGCGACCAGCCGGGCTCGCGGCCAGCGGTAGACGACGTGCGTCGAGGCGTCTGCTGTCATGTCACGATTCTCTCTCGGGCGGAGGAGGCGGGATTCGAACCCGCGGCTGACATCACTGCCAGCGACCGCTTTCAAGGCGGTTCCGATAGGCCTCTCCGGCACCCCTCCTCGGCACTTCCCGTGATCGACACGGACGGCACCGGTGGCCATCATTTCATCCCGTCTCCGCCGGGTCAGAGCAGCGGGGCGAAGCGGGGTGGCTCGGGGCGCTCGAGCGGGTCGTCGGAGATCGTGGCGGCGCGTCGCCCACGTCCGGTCGCGAGCCGGTCCAGCCCGATCAGGACGAGCCCGAGAAGGCCGCCGATCACCAGGTCGTAGCCCGTCGCGGTGATGCTGTCGACGAACGGCGTCGTGGGCTGGATCAGCGATGTCGCGACGCCGGCCGCGCCCAGGGCGCCGAACGCGCACATCCACCAGCCCTGCCGCCGCCGGGTCCGGGTGGCCACACCCCAGACGAGCGCGGGGAAGCCCACCAAGGCCTCGATCGGTCGCGGCACCGCCCCGAGTCGGGACTCCAAGGTGTCGACCAGGTCGGAGACCGAGGAGACGACACCGGGGGACCCCCACGCCCGGATGGCTTGCGAGTACGCGATCGAGAGCGCCAGCACGAGCACGCCGCCGCCGATCAGGACCAGGCCTCTGCGGCCGAGGCTCCCGACGCCCTGGCCGAGCCGCCAGGCCAACGCGAACCCGGCCAGCAGGACCAGGGTCAGCACCATGATCCGGAACCGGAAGGGACGGAGCATCACGTCGTACCCCGTGACGACGACCGCGCCGGCCGCACCGATCAGGGCGGAGATCAGCATCTCCCTCAACGGGCGAAGCCCCTTGGCCGGGCGGGTCAGCGTCATCCCCAGCACACCGTGCACGGTCGCGGCCGTGACGCCGGCGCCGGCGAGCGCCCAGTCCTCGGGGTATGCCGTGACAAGTCCGAGCACGACGCCGGCGAACACGCCGATCAGGATGAAGCGGCCGCCACAGCGACGAGCCAGCACCACGATCGCCAGCCAGGTGGCGACCACCGCGCCCACCCGGGTCACGTTCTCCGGTTGTGACCACAGGTCGTGCGCCTCGGCGAGCCGGCCGGCGGAGACTGCGACCGCCGCGATCCAGACCAGAGTCACGACGGCGATCAGCGCACGCCTGAGCCGGGAGGGTTCGCTCCGCACGGCCGACCCGTCCGGCTCCTCCGACACCGTCGCGGGTTCCGTCGCCGGCTCTGTCGGGCTCCGTGGTCGGCGCTGTGGTCGGCTCGGACACCGCGGGAGCGGTCTCGACGACCGCAGCCTCGGGCGCCAGGTCGCGTTCCCGCACGGGCGTCGTCGTGAGGACGTCCGTGGCGACCGCGGCGGTGGCGAGCGGCGCACCGTGGGATTGCGGAGGCTCGGCAGGTCCCTGCACGGGCGTGTGCGACGGCGCGGGGGTCTCGACGGGCTCGGGTCGGGTCAGCGGTTCCCGCTCGACGACCGGCGTCGCCGTCGACGACGTCGCTCGAGCCGCGCGCAGCTCGTTGTAGGTGGGCGCGGCAGGGGCTTGCGTCGCGGCCAAGGGGGCGACCCAGTGCGCCGCCGTCCGTTCGCGGTTGAGGAAGGGCCAGTGCGGACCGGACTCGGGGATCGCGATCTTCGGAGCGCCGGACGGCACCTGCTCCGGCCGGGGTTCCGGCTCCGGAGCCGGTCGCGGGGTCGGGTCGACCTCGGCCACCTCGGGCGCTGGCTCCGGTACGGGTTCCGGAGCGGGTGTCGGTGCGAGGCGTCGGCTGGGGCGTCGGCTGGGCCGTTGCGGGTGCGGCAGCCGGTGAGGACGCAGGCGGGTCGGGCAGCACGAAGGCGCGCCGCCGACCCGGAGCGGGGCGGGCTGCGTCGGGTGCGTTCGGGGACGCGGGACTCGCCGGGGCCGGCGCCGGTGCGGAGTCGGCGGACGGGACGGCGCGACGACGGCGGCCGGTGCCCGGAAGCACATGGGACGAGCTGTTCGGATTCGGCTGCGGTGCGTCGGGTCCCTCGGACTCCGAACGGATGGCGATGCGGCGTCCAGCTGCGTGGCGGGCAGAGCCTGCCTCGTTGTCGGACAACACCTTCCCCCGGTGATCGTCGGGTCGGTCTGGGCTGCCCCGGAGGGGACCGGGTGGCTTGTGATTATCGCATGCTGACCAGGACGGCTCAGCGGCGGTTTTCGAGCGAGGGATTCGTCCGGCGTACCTCGGCCAGACGTTCGGCCGAGACGTCAGCGAGCACGAGGCCGGTCTCGGCGCCGAGGCTGGCGATCCCGACCCCCATCGGGTCGACCACCATGCTGCAACCGACGTACGTCGGTCCGGTCTGGGCGGCGGCGATCAGGTAGCAGGTGTTCTCGATGGCCCGCGCCCGCAGCAGGGTCGCCCAGTGGTCCTCCTTCTGCGGACCCCGGACCCAGGCCGCCGGCACCACGAGCGCCTCCGCGTCGGCGTCCACGAGCAGCCGGGCGAACTCGGGAAAGCGCAGGTCGTAGCAGGTCATCAGGCCGAGCGTGAGCTCGTTCGTCTTGATCGTGACCGGACTGCCTTCGCCCGCGGTGAGCCGGTCGGACTCGCGGTAGCCGAACGAGTCGTAGAGGTAGGTCTTGCGGTACGAGGCGACCAGGTCGCCGGCCGGGCCGAAGGCGACCAGGGTGTTGAACGGCCGGTTCGGGTCGTCGCTGCGCTCGAACATCCCTGCGACGACGAGCGTGCCGGACTCACGGGCGAGCTCGGCGATCGTGGCGCCGAAGGGCCCGTCGACCGGCTGTGCCGCGCGGCCGAGCGGGAAGTCGGGCTTGCCGAAGTCGTGCATCGACGCCTCGGGCAGCACGATCAGCTCCGCGCCCTGGCGACCTGCCTCGCGGACGAGGGGCGCGATGGTCTCGAGATTGGCCACCACGTCGGTCGTGGCCGAGAACTGCACGGATGCGACACGCATCCCGACAGTCTGCCAGCGTTGCCCTCCCGGGGACATCGTCCGAACAGTCCCTGTTGTCCTATCTCACCCCACCTCGCCGCCCTCCGGTGTTTGCCTCGGTACCGGGCCAGCCTGGCTCGGTACCGAGGCAAATCCCGGTAGGTAAGGGGGGATCTGCCGTGGTCGGGCCGACGCGCGCGGTGCAAGGATCGGCGTATGGACGAGCCGCGGCGACCCGATGAGTCGTACGCCGCGATCGTGCTGGCGGGTGGCGCGGGCAGTCGGCTCGGCGGGGTCGACAAGGCAGCGATCGACATCGACGGCAGGACCCTCCTCGACCGCGCTCTGGCCGCCGTGGACCAGGCCGACCGGATCGTCGTCGTCGGTCCGGCTCGACCACTGCCCGACGGTGTCGTCGCCACCCAGGAGCAGCCGCCGGGCGGAGGTCCGGTCGCCGCCGTCGCGGCCGGGCTCGTCGCACTGAGCGAGCTCGCCGACAACCACCCCGAGATCGTCGTCGTGCTCGCCTGCGACATGCCGTTCGTCGACGCGGGCGCGGTGGCACGGCTGGTCGGCGCCGCCAGGTCGCAACCAGGGGACGGAGCGGCGTTCGTGGACGCGGGCGGCCGGCGGCAGCACCTCGCCGCGGCGTACCGGACGATCGCGTTGCGCGCCGCGCTCGACGAGATCGGCGACGTCGACGGCGCGGCGATGCGACACGTCGCGCAGCGCTTGACGATGGTCGAGATCGAGGCTGATCCTGAGATCACGCTGGACACCGATACCTGGTCCGACGTTCGACGAACCCAAACCCTCGCGCAGCAACGTCGCGCGCGGGAACGAGCGGAGATACGAGGAGAGCAACCATGAGCCTGTCCGGCTGGACGGAGCAGCTGTGTGACGCACTCGGGATCGACCTCGAGGTCGAGATCGACCCCATTCTCGACCTGGCCCGCGACGCAGCCCACGGGGTCGAGCGGCCCGCCGCGCCGCTGACGACCTTCTTGGTGGGGTACGCCGCCGGCGTCCGGGGCGGTTCCCAGGACGACGTCGCCGACTGCATCGACATCGCCGCCGAGCTGGCCGCGCCCGCCGACGACGAGTGACGCTCGGTCAGCCGGGTGTCGGCGCGGTCAGGTCGAGCGCGTACGCCGGTCCGTCCGGCGTACTCACCGGTGAGAAGCCGAGGTCGGCGTAGTACGGCGCGACCATCCCGGGTGAGGTGACGACGCGCCGGAACCCGCGGTCGAGGAAGAGCCCGCTGCGCCGGTAGACGAACTCGCCCGGCGAGAAGTCGCGGAACCGCGGCGTCACGTAGTCGAGCTCCACCTGCGCGACCCCGTCTCCGGCGTCGCGGATCAGCACGACGCCGACGGTCTCGTCGCCGTGCTGGACGAGGTACGCCGCCGCGCCGGGCTCGTCCGGCACCTGTGTCGAACTCCGGGAAGAACGTCGCGATGTCCGAGCCGTGCTGCCCGAGCATGTGACGCAGGTAGGCGTCGGAGCGGCCGACCTCGAGCACCTCGTACGCCGTCGGGTCGTGCCGCTCGGAGAGCAGGCGCCGGATGAAGAACAGGTTGATCCCGCAGAGCACGACGTTCATCGCGAACATCGGCCAGACCTCGATGAGGAAGTTGAACACCACGAGCACGAGGCAGGCCGCGAGGTTGAGCACGCGGAACCGGAGGACCCGGGCCTGCAGCAACGAGAAGATCAGCAGGGCAGAGCCGGCCCAGCCCAGCAGGTCCAAGGCATCCATGCCGCGCAGGCTATCGACAGCTCTTTCGCGCGTGGCTTGTTGAGCCGCGCGGCCCGGCTGCCGCCGCGGCCGCGCGTCCATCTACCGTGGCGAGCATGCGTGCAGTCGTGTGTCGTGAAGCCGGTGGTCCCGAGGTGCTCGAGGTCCGCGAGGTGCCGGAACCGACTCCGGGGCCCGGTGAGGTCGTCATCGACATCGCGGCTGCCGGAGTCAACCGCCCCGACCTTCAGCAGCGCCTCGGTGTCTATCCCCCGCCGCCCGGGGCGAGCGATGTCCTCGGACTCGAGTGCTCCGGCACGATCAGCGCCGTCGGCGACGGGGTCGAACGCTGGCACGTGGGCGACGAGGTGTGCGCACTCCTCATCAGTGGCGGCTACGCCGACAAGGTCGTGACTCCCGCCGGCTTGGTGCTCCCCGTGCCGGCCGGCGTCAGTCTGCTCGAGGCCGCAGCCCTGCCCGAGGTGGCCTGCACCGTCTGGTCGAACGTCTTCATGCTCGCCGCCCTTCAGCCTGACGAGACCTTGCTCGTGCACGGTGGCGCAGGCGGCATCGGGACGATGGCCATCCAGCTCGCGCACGCCCTCGGCGCGAAGGTTGCGACGACCGTCGGCTCGGAGGAGAAGGCGGAGTTCTGCCGGGAGCTCGGCGCCGACCTCGCCGTCAACTACCGGGAGCAGGACTTCGTCGAGGAGGTCCGGCGCGCTCGACGACTCCGGGGCCGACGTGATTCTCGACCACATCGGCGCGAAGTACCTCGAGCGGAACGTGAGCCTGCTCGCCACCGAGGGCCGCCTCGTCGTGATCGGACTGATGGGCGGCCGCAAGGGCGAGCTCGATCTCGGAGCGCTGTTGAGCAAGCGCGCCGCGCTGATCGCGACCCTGCTGCGGCCACGCCCGCTGGAGAGCAAGGCCGCCATCGTCGCGAGCGTGGAGGCCAACGTCTGGCCCCTCGTGGCCGACGGGACCGTCAAGCCGATCGTGCACACGACGTTCCCGCTGGACGACGTACGACGCGCCCACGAGGTGGTCGAGGAGAGCAGTCATCTCGGCAAGGTCTTGCTGCGCACGTAGGGTGGGAGCAATGACGAGCGAGAACGAGACCAACACCAGCGACGACCCGCGCGTCGTCGTGATCGGGCCGGACGGCATGGCCGTCGCAGGAGACCAGGCCGGCGGACGCGAAGACGGGGACGAGCCGCGCTCGGTCGCAGACCTGGTCGAGCAGCCCGACAAGGTGATGCGGATCGGCAGCATGATCCGGCAGCTGCTCGACGAGGTGAAGTCCGCGCCGCTCGACGAGGCCAGCCGCACCCGGCTGCGCGAGATCCACCAGGCCTCGATCAAGGAGCTCGAACAAGGCCTCGCCCCCGAGCTCGTCGAGGAGCTGGAGCGGCTGAGCCTGCCGTTCGCCCAGGAGACGCCGAGCGAGTCCGAGCTGCGGATCGCGCAGGCCCAGCTGGTCGGCTGGCTCGAAGGTCTGTTCCACGGCATCCAGACCGCGATCTACGCCCAGCAGATGGCGGCCCGCGCCCAGCTCGAGCAGATGCGCAAGGGACTCCCGCCGGGGGTCATGCCTCCGCAGCCCGGCATGCCGGGACAGCCGGGTCAGCCCGACGACTCCAACCCCACCAACGGCATGTACCTCTAGCTGTACTGACCAGGCGGCCCTGGTTGAGGCGATCAGTGCTCGTCGGTCTCTTCTGGGTCGGCCTCTCCGGACGGCCTTCGATAGTCTTGCACCAGCGCGATGATCGCGTCCATGGCCATGTCGAGGAGTTCTTCGTTGCTGGCGCCGGCGGTGCCAACTCGTTCCTGCCACTGCGGAGGGACCAGCTCGTCGAGATGCCCTGTGACGGCATAACCTCGCTGCTCCAGAACCGCAACCATGGCGCGAGCCTTGTCGCGTAGCCAGGCATGCGTCTGCTCGTCGATGCCGATGGGCTGACCCGTTGCTGCTCCGCTGAGCACCTGCTTGGCCAGCACCTTGTTGAAGAGGAGCTGGGCATCAACGCGCTCGAGCTCACGTTGACGTCGCTCGTTGATGCGCCGCAGCAGTTCTGCCTGCCCGTAGCCGAGGGACGCGTTCTTTCCCCCCGTGTCGAACGTCACCGAGTCAGGATCGATTCCCAGTACCGAGGCGTATCGCCGCCACAACTCATGCGGTTCCTTCGCGTTGGGCACCGTCACCAGATGCACCCTGTCGGGCGGAAGGTCTGCACCCCATCGCTCAGCTACCGCCGCGATGTCTTGGAACTGCCAGAACGCCCGTGCGCCCCACCTTCCCTCGTGCTTCAGATCGTCGAGGAATCCAGCGAGACTGCGCGTCGAGCCCTGTCGCACTTGCTGCTGCCACGACGCCGGAGCCTGGCGAGCCAGGTCGCGGACGGTGATGATCACGTGGGTCTCCGCTCCGCCAAAGGATTCAATCGCGAAGCGTGCCTGCTCAGTGGTCGCTCGGGCGAACAGCTCGTGAGTGATCAGTACGTCTCCGGGCTCACCGAGGACCAGCTGAGTCAGGCGATGAAACGCCGCCTCCGTGGCAGCAGGGTTGATGGCCTTTCTGCGTTTGGCCCGTACGTGGTTCGAGGCACGAAAATGCTGCTGGCGGGATCCAGGCAGCGCCAGTCCTTGCCGCTCGAGGGTGCGCCTGTTCTTCCACAGGATGTCTTGGAGGTAGCTCGTGCCGGTCTTCGGCAGTCCGATGTGCAGCCAAACACGTTGAGCCACGGCGATTCCCACTCACTCCCTCGGTGGATCGTTCGTGCACAGACTGTCAAACAGAAAGGAAAGGCTGCAATCCGATCTGAGGTTGCGACCGAATCAACGGCGTGAACCCCGGGCGACGCAACCGCACTGCACTCGGCGCCGCAGCTGGCCTCCTTTCCGCTGCCGCCGGGGTGGGAGCGTCGCTCTTCGTTTCGGTCCTTGCTGGGGGTTCGCCCACGCCCGTCACGGCCGTCGGGTCGCGCGTCATCGACGCAACACCCGGCGCCGTGAAGGACTGGGCGGTGGACAATCTGGGGACCAACGACAAGGCCCTGCTCCTGACCAGCATCCTGACCTACCACGTGCTCGCCGGTCAGATCGCTCCGGACGCCATCGTCGGCACCCACAAGACCGTCGAGGGCGAGGACCTCGAGGTCACCGGTTCCGGCGACAACCTCAAGGTCAACGGTGCCACCGTCATCTGCGGTGGCGTCACCACGGCGAACGCCACGGTGTACCTCATCGACTCGGTGATGATGCCGCCGTCGATGAGCTGACCCTGCTCGGTCGAGCTCGTCGGGGTCCCTCCACCCTTTGCCCCGACGAGCTCGACCACCGCTCGCCAGCCCTGCCGGACCGCATACGGAACACCTGACGAAGGACCCACGATGACCACCCTGACCCTCACGCCAGGAGGCGGACGCCATGCCGGGTACCGCGCTCCTGTCACGTGGCACAGTGGTGGACATGCACGCCTCGACCCGCGACCACGAGCGCGCCGATCTCGGTCGCCTCATGGCACGGGTTGCCGAGGGAGACCAGCAGGCTTTCGCCGAGGTGTACGACGCCACGTCGCGCACCGTCTTCGGGATCGTCCTCCGGGTGCTGCGAGACCGGGCTCAGGCCGAGGAGGTCACCCAGGAGGTCTACGTCGACGCCTGGCGGCAGGCCAAGCGCTTCGACGGTGAGCGCGGGTCGGCGACCAGCTGGCTCAACACCATCGCGCACCGCAAGGCCGTCGACCGGGTTCGGTCGGTGGAGCGGGCCGCGGCCCGGGACCAACAGCACTTCGAGCACGAGACCCGCGCGCCCGAGCCTGACGTCTCCGACCTCGTCATCGCTCGCGACGACGGCCGCCGGGTACGCGACGCGCTCCAGCGGTTGCCCGAGGTGCAGCGCACCGCGCTGGAGCTGGCCTATTTCGACGGCCGGTCACAGCGCGAAGTCGCCGAGTACCTCGAAGTGCCGCTCGGCACCGTCAAGACGCGCATCAGAGACGCCATGAAACGACTACGGACCTACTTGAGAGAGGAGCCCTCGGTATGAACCAGAACATCCACGACCTGGCAGACGCCTACGCCGTCGGCGCCCTCACCGAGGCCGAGTACGCCGAGTACACCGCGCACCTGGAGCACTGCCCCTCCTGTCGCCGTGAGGTGGCCGACCTCCTCGACGTGACGTCGGCGATGTCCGAGAGCGTCGCGGTCGACCCACCGCCCGGACTGCGCGCCTCTGTCCTTGCCGCGATCGCCCAGACGCCCCAGGAGCCGGCCGCGTCCGAGCCTGAGCCTCAACCCGAGCCGTTGCGCGCCGTGCCCGTCCCGACGGGCGGCAAGCACGAGGGCGTGCGCTCCTCCGAGGAGGAAGCCGCCTCGAACGTCGTACCGCTGCGTCGCTCGTGGGCCACGACCGTGAGCTCGCTGGTCGCCGCCGCCGCAGTGCTGGCGGCCGTCGCGTTCGGCGGCCTGTGGTGGCAGGAGCGGCAGGACGCCGACGACGCCGTCGCCCAGGCCCAGCAGCTGACCACGCTGCTGAGCGCGGACGACGTGCAGACCGTGCCCGGGGTTTCGCAGAAGCAGGGCCACACCGGCGCGATCGTGATGTCGCGCAGCGAGGGCGAGGCGATCTTCGTCGCCTCCGACCTCCCGGACCTGCCGTCGGACCAGGTCTACGAGGCCTGGACGATCCAGGGGGCTGACGACCCGCAGCCGGCCGGCACGTTCACGCCGGACGACTCGAGCTCACTGCTCGCACTGCCGGACTCGTCGTTCGACGCGACCACGATGGCGATCACCGTCGAGCCCGAGGGCGGTTCCGAGGCCCCGACCTCCGACGCCGTCGTCACCTTCGCCATGCCCTCCGCCTGACCGCCCCTGCCCACGTCCCGTTGGTGTTTGCCTGGTTACCGATCCGCCTGGCCTGGTACCGAGGCAAATCCCCTGGTGACGGTGTGATTGCCTTGGGATCCGTCGTCGAGTACGCGGTGTTCGACGAGCTCAACCACCGATGCGCGCGGCGCAACAAACCTGGCGAGTCGGGGCGCGAAACTTGGCGAGTCGGCGGGTCAGCAGCACTGCGACAAGATCCGCGTCCGCCGGTCCGTTCGCCGCTCACGCCGGGTATGACGTCCGATCCGCCCGGTCGGTTGCCGCGGCCTCGAGATCGAACCACCGACCCAGCTCGGCCACCACGCCGTCCTCCTCCCAGGACGCCGTCACGTCGTCGGCCACGGCCTTGACGACGTCGGGCGCCTGGCCCATCGCGACACCGCGCCCGGCCCACTCCAGCATCTCCAGGTCGTTGCGCCCGTCGCCGATCGCCAGCACGTCGGCCTGAGCGACACCGAGCTCGGCGGCGACGTCGGCCAGGGCGGACGCCTTCGACACACCCTCGGGCGCCAGGTCGAGCCACGCGGTGTAGCCGACGTAGTAGTTCGTCCCGTGCAGGCCGAGGTCGGACGCGAGCGCGACGAAGTCCTCGACCGACGACTCCGGGTGCCGGATGATCACGCGGGTCACCGGCTCGCTCACCAGCTCGTCGACCGTCTCCAGCCACAGCTCACCGTTGATCTCGCCGACCGGGAAGTGCCGGTTGGCGCGGTAGCCGCGCCCGATCACCTCGACCGCGATCAACGCTCCCGGCACCCGGTCCAGCACGGCACGCACCGCGGGCTCCGGGTCGAAGGTGATGCGTGGTCCGCACCTCGGGCGGTGAGTAGGTGAACGTCACGGCGCCGTTGCTCGCCACGGCGTAGCCGTCGGCCAGCCCGAACTCGTCGATCACCGGCGTGATGCCGAAGACCGACCGACCCGTCGACAGCACGACGTGCACCCCCTGCCGCTGGACCGCCGCCACGGCGTCGACGACCGCCGGGTGGGCGGTGCCGTCGAAGTGGACGAGGGTCCCGTCGATGTCGAGCGCGACGAGTCGAGGCGTCACCGGCCCGCCCTCGGCGGTCGGTCGGTCACGCGATGGGCTCGAGCGTCGTACGTCCCTGGAGGTAGGGCACCAGCGCCTCGGGAACCCGCACCGAGCCGTCGGCCTGCTGGTGGGTCTCGAGGATCGCGATGATCGCGCGCGGGATCGCCACGAGCGTGCCGTTGAGCGTCGCGACCGGCCGGATCCCGTCCTCGGAGCGCACCCGGATGTTGAGCCGCCGGGCCTGGAACTCCGTGCAGTTCGACGTCGACGTGAGCTCGCGGTACTTGCCCTGCGTCGGGATCCACGCCTCGCAGTCGAACTTCCGCTGCGCCGAGAGCCCGAGGTCGCCGGCCGCGGTGTCGATGACGCGGTACGCCAGCTCGAGCTTGTCCAGCCACTCCTTCTCCCAGCTCAGCAGCGCGTCGTGCTGCTTGTACGAGTCCTCGAGGGTCGTGTAGACGAACATCTCGACCTTGTCGAACCAGTGGACCCGGAAGATCCCCCGGGTGTCCTTGCCGTAGGAGCCTGCCTCCTTGCGGTAGCACGGGCTGAACGCGACGTAACGCCGCGGCAACGTCTCGACGTCGAGGATCTCGTCGGAGTGGTATGCCGCCAGCGGCACCTCCGACGTGCCGACGAGGTAGAAGTCCTCCTCGGGCAGCCGGTAGACGTCACCGGCCGCCTGACCGAGGAACCCGGTGCCTTCCATCGCACGCGGCTTGACCAGCGCCGGGGGGATCATCGTGGTGAATCCCGCGTTGCGCGCCTGGTCCATCGCCATGTTGACCAGCGCGAGCTCGAGGTCGGCGCCGGCACCGGTCAGGTAGTAGAAGCGTGCCCCGGACACCTTGGCCCCGCGCTCGATGTCGATGGCACCGAGCCGCCGACCCAGCTCGACGTGGTCGAGCGGTTCGAAGCCCTCGGCCGCGAAGTCGCGCGGCGTGCCGATGTGCTCGAGCACGGTGTAGTCGTCCTCGCCGCCGGCCGGGGCCTCCGGCGCCGCGAGGTTGGGCATCAGCGCCATGCTCGTCGCGAAGGCCTCCTCGGCCTCGCTCTGCCGGGCCTCGGCCGCCTTGACCTGGGTGGCGACCTCCTTGGTCCGCGCCAGCAGCGCTGCCTTCTCGTCGCCCGAGGCCTGGGCCACCTGCTTGCCCATCGCCTTCTGCTCGGCACGCAGCCGCTCGAACTCGGTGATCGCGGACCGGCGGGCCTCGTCGCGCGCCAGGATCTCGTCGACCAGCTCCGGGGACGCGCCGCGACGCCTCTGGGCCTCGCGGGCGAGCTCGGGGTCATCTCGGAGTACGCGCAAATCGATCACCCGGCCAGGGTATCCACCCGGCTGCCTCCGGCTCACCCCCGTTTCCCGGTCGCCGCATCCGCGGATTCCGCGTCCAGGCAGGTGAGACGGCATACTGGGCCGCTGACCTGCCCACCCGGCCGCTCGTCGGCCTCGCCCATCCTCGAGACGACCTGTGACCGATTCCCACGCCGAGCGGCGCGCTGCTGTCATCGCCGCGGCGCTGCTCGTGCCGCTGGCGGTGCTCACCTGGCTCGTCGTCATCGAGTGGGGTCCACTGATGACGTTCGACCAGAACGTGGTCGACGCCTGGCACGGCTGCGGTCGTCGACTCGGGGATGCTCGACTTCTGGAAGTTCGTCGCCCGGGTCAGCTCGCCCGAACTACGACCGGCTCGTTCCTGTTCATCGTCGCCGTCGTCTTCCTGGTGCGCCGCGAGGTGCGGACGGCGCTCTGGATCCTGGTCGTCGCGCTGGTCACCGGGCCGATCAACCAGGTGTTCAAAGCGACTCGTCGAGCGTCCGCGCCCTGACATCGAGCGACCAGATCGGCGGCTGGTCGTACCCGTCAGGGCACGCCATGGAGATCGCCGCGACGATGAGCGTGCTCGTCGTCCTGACGCTGCAGCGAGTACGCCGACGTCGGCTGCGCGCTCGGCCTCGTCGCGCTCTGGGTGGCGATCGCCCTGCTGGTCGGTGTGGACCGGATCTTCGTCGGCGCGCACTACCCGAGCGACGTCATCGCAGGCTTCCTGCTCGGCACGTTCATCACCTTCGCGTTCGGGGTCGCGCTGGGCGTCATCGACAGCACACCCCGCAGCGAACGGCCGGCCGAGCCGCGGCTGTCCACGATGCCCGAGCAGCCGTTCCGCACGCTGGCCATCGTGCTCAACCCGATCAAGGTCGCCGACGCCGACGCGTTCAAGACCGAGGATGGGGCTCGCTGCGCGGGCCGCCGGGTGGGACGAGCCGCTGTGGTTCGAGACGACCATCGACGACGCCGGTGCCTCGATGGCGCGGGCAGCCGTCGCGGCGGGCGCCGACGTCGTCGTCGCGGCCGGAGGCGACGGCACCGTCCGGGTGGTGTGCGCGGAGATGGCCGGCACCGGCATCCCGATCGGCATCGTCCCGATGGGCACGGGCAACCTGCTCGCCCGCAACCTCGGCATCCCGCTCACCGCCGACGAGGCGCTCGACGTCGCCCTGCGCGGCCAGGACCGGGCGATCGACGTCGTCGCGATCGAGGGCGACGGTCTGGACCGCACGCGGTTCGTCGTGATGGCGGGGCTGGGTCTGGATGCCGCGATCATGGCCGGGGCGCCGGACGCGCTGAAGGCGAAGATCGGCTGGACGGCGTACGTCGTCGCCGGCGCCCGTCACCTGCGCTACCCCGCCGTCCGGGTCGACATCTCGGTCGACGGAGCCGAGCCCGTACGCCGCCGGGCGCGCACGGTCGTGATCGGCAACGTCGGATCGCTCCAGGCGGGCATCCCGCTGCTGCCCGACGCCCTGATCGACGACGGTCTGATCGACGTCGTGGTGATCGCCCCGCGGCGGCTGTTCGGATGGGTCGGGCTGGCGCTGCGGATCTTCTCCCGTGGCAAACGCGTCGACGAACGGCTCGACCGCTACACCGGCAAGTCCGTCGTGCTCACCACCCCGAACGCCACGCCCCGCCAGCTCGACGGCGACACGGTCGGGTCCGGCAAGGAGCTGCGGGCCAGCATCGAGCCCGGCCTGCTCCTCGTCCGCGTCCCCCGATGAACGCTCCGCAGCGGTCGAAGCTGCCGGAGCGGCTCGACAAGCTCAACCATCCGAAGGCGGACGTCGGTGCGTCATCCGGGGTGAGCCGGTCCACGCGGCATACGCTCGGGCATGCCCTTCTCCGCGACCGTGCTGAGCTGGCTCGTGCTGGCCGCTCTCGTGCTCGCGGGCCTGGCTCTCCTGGTCGCTCTGGCCGCCCTGCGGCGGGCCGGCATCCGTCGCGGCCGTGGCCCTCGCCCGGTCAGGCGCCGGCCGCAGGCGTTGCCGCGCGGCAAGACGACGCCGCTGTCCTCCGACGAGGTCTCGGCCGAGATCCACCGGCTGCGTCGCGACGTGTCGACGACGCTGCGGCACATGGCCGTCGTCCGCTACGACGCGTTCGGCGACATGGGCGGTCACCTGTCGTGGTCGATGGCGCTGCTCGACGACGGTGGTGACGGGGTCGTGCTCACCTCGATCCACGGTCGCAGCGACTCCCGCACCTACGCCAAGAACATCTCCTCCTGGAGCGCCAACCAGCAGCTGTCGCCCGAGGAGGACGAGGCCATCGGGTTCGCCCGGGCGGCCGAGTCCTGATGGACGAACGCACCGAACCCCCTCTGGTCGGGGACGAGCGCGCGATGCTGGTCGGCTGGCTCGACTTCCATCGCGCCACGCTGCTGCTCAAGTGCGACGGCCTGTCGGGAGATCAGCTCGCGCAGCGCTCGGTGCCACCGTCCGGGCTGAGCCTGCTCGGCCTGGTCCGTCACCTGACGATGGTGGAGCGGGCCTGGTTCCGACGTACGTTCGATGCCGACGACGGAGCACCGTTCCCCTGGGGCGAGGACTTCGACCGCGCCGACGCGAGCACGGCCGAGCAGGACCTGGCGGCGTACCGCGACGAGGTCGAGGAGTGCCGTCGGTTCGCCGACTCGCTTCCGTCGCTCGACAGCGAGGGCCGCGGCTGGCGCGGGGGTCACGACGTCACGGTCTCGCTGCGGTGGATCTACCTGCACATGATCGAGGAGTACGCCCGCCACAACGGCCATGCCGACCTGGTCCGCGAGCGGGTCGACGGCTCGACCGGGGTCTAGCGCCCGATCGCGTACTAGCCGAGCCGGCCGTACGCCGCCAGCTTCGACACCGCCTCGACCGTCCAGATCGCGCGCCACTCGCACCGCGACGCCTCGCTCGGCGGATCCCACGTGATCGGCCAGCCGCCGTCGTCCTGCTGGCCCGCAACGAGCCGGTCGAGGTGTGCCTCGATCACCTCGTCACTGAAGAACGCGCGCCACGGCGACTCGGGTGTCGGAGCCAGGTGCAAAGGCGTGAGGCCGTAGTCCGATGCCGCGGGGTCGAGGTTGAGCAGCCGCACGTCGTCGAAGTGCTCGGCCAGGGCGGTCGCGGCGACGACAGCCCGCTGTCGGTCGGCGCACGTTCTCGAGGAAGATCAACGACTCCGACAGCCTCGTGCACGTCGGCGCGGCCACCCCCCGACTCCAACGCCTGCCAGCAGTACGACGTGCCCGCCTCGACCCACGGATGGTCGACGCCGAGCCGGTGCAGCCATCCGACGAGTCCGGCCGTGGGGTTGAGCCCGGGCGCGTAGGTCCAGTCG
Organism: uncultured Actinomycetota bacterium; assembly: GCA_963737725.1. Taxonomy (GTDB): domain Bacteria; phylum Actinomycetota; class Actinomycetes; order Propionibacteriales; family Nocardioidaceae; genus JANLYC01. The sequence goes on along the minus strand of CAVTTO010000007.1, from coordinate 463,202 downwards.
GTCCAGTGGTCCGCGCGCGGATAGTCCTCGATGACCGGGAAGGCCAGCGGCACCGCGCCGCCATGGTCGGCCTCGTCGGCCACGCGAGCCAGGTAGTCGCAGGCGCCCAGCACCAGGTCGTCGTCGTGGCCGCCGGCGGCGACCAGCGTCTTGAGCGCGACCTCGACGTCGATGGGGAGGCTGGCCGGGCACCGCTTGTCGGGCTCCATCCCGTGCCCGAAGCCACCGTCGTCGTTGCGGTAGCCGCGCAACGCGTCCACCACGCCACTCGCCGGCTCGCCGAGGAAGCAGGTGTCGAACAGGCGTTGCTCGAGCAGCCGCCCCTGCGTCAGCACGAACTGCCGGGCCGATGCCATCACCGGGTGCATGCCGCGAGCGTACGACCCAGCACCGACGACGGGCCAACGTCCTGCAACCGAGGGGCTATGACGTCGCCGATGCAGGACGTTGCGCGGCGACGCGGTCGACGAGGAACTGCTCCCAGCTGCGCTGCCCCACCGCGTGGTCAGGAGCCAGGTTCGCCCCGGAGCGGTACGCCGCAGCGGCCTTCCCAGGCAGGTGCAGCGGGACGGTCAGCCGGTGCTTGCCCGCCGCCTGCAAGTAGCTCCGCACGATGGCCTTCACGGTGGCCGACGGGCGCGTCGCGGAGATGGACATCATCGTCGAGCCCGACCGGTTGGCCGCCCTCGATCTCGCGGACGTCCTTTCCTGACGGTTCCCTCGGTGGTTGAGCTTGTCGAAACCAGAATCAGGTCCGAGAGGCCTGGGCGACCGCCTCGACGATCGGCTGGTCGCCGGACACCAGCTCCCACTGGCCGCCGACCGAGGTCTCGTCGTCGAGCACGGCGACGATCGTGGCGGCGACGTCCGCGCGCGGGATGCTGCCCCGCTCGACCTCCCGGTCGAGGGTGACCCGCCCGGTCCCGGCGTCGTCGGTCAGCGAACCCGGCCGCAGGATCGTCCAGGCGAGGTCGCTCGCCCGGAGCGCTTCGTCGGCGCGGCGCTTCGCGTCGACGTACGCCGTCCACACCGGCGATGCGTCGTCCGCGACCGGCTGGTCGACCTTGATGGCCGACACCTGGACGAAGCGACGGATCCCTGCGGCACCGGCTCCGTCGATCGACTTGAGCGAGCCCTCCAGGTCCACGGTGCGCTTGCGGTCGATGTTCCCGTCCGGCCCGCCACCGGCGCTGAACACGACGGCCTCGCACGCGGCGAACGCCGACGCGAAGTCACTCGCCGTCGAGCTCTCGATGTCCAGCAGGCGCACCTCGGCACCGAGCTCCTCGAGCTCCGCGCGGTAGGTATCGCTGCGGACCAGCGCGACCGGCACGTGTCCCGCCGCGACCAGGAGTGGATGGAGCTGGAGCGCGATCTTGCCGTGCCCTCCGACGACTGCGACCTTGGCCATGTCGTCAGGCTACGTCGGCCGGCGCGGCAGCGGCAGCCGACGTCAGGCGCGGAGCCGTTTGAGCCAGGCGGCGGCGTCGGAGAAGTCGGAGTCGGACGTGCCGGTGGAGATCTCGGTGACCGCACCGTCGGCGCGTGGGTAGGAGCCGAGGAAGCGCACGTCGGCGCACGTACGCCGCAGCCCCATCAGGGCCTCGCCGACCCGGGCGTCAGCGACATGTCCCTCGCAGTCGAGGGAGAAGCAGTACTTGCCGAGCGCCGAGCCGGTCGGCCGGGACTCGATCCGGGTCAGGTCCACGCCGCGTGCGGCGAACTGCTCGAGCAGCTCGAGGAGCGCCCCCGGGTGGTTGTCGTGGATGAACGCGACCAGCGACGTCTTGTCTGCCCCGGTCGCCGCCGGAGGCGTGCCCGGCCTCGAGACGAGGACGAAGCGCGTCACCGCGCCGGCCCGGTCTGCGATCGCCGTGGCCAGCGTCGCGAGCCGGTAGGTCTGGGCCGCGATCGGGGCGGAGATCGACGCGTCGTACGGCGAGTCCGGCACCGCGACGAGTGCCGCCGCGTGCGCCGTCGACGACTCCAGCACGACCTCGGCGTCGGGGAGGTGCGTCGCGATCCAGCGCCGGCACTGCGCCTCGGCGTGCGGGTGCGTCGCGACCTTCTTGATGTCCTCCGGCCGGGTCCCGGGCTTGGCCAGCAGCGAGAACTGCACCTCGACGTGCATCTCCCGGGTGATCATCAACGGGTCGCCGTTGGACAGCTCGTCGATGGTCGCCGCCACACCGCCCTCGACGGAGTTCTCGATCGGGACGACGGCACCGTCGGCCTCGGACGCCCGGACCGCCTCGAGCGCGACGGTCACCGTGCTGCAGGGCAGCAGCTCCGCCTTCGCCGCCGCGGGCAGTGAGCGCAGGGCGGCCTCGGTGAACGTCCCCTCGGGTCCGAGGTAGGCGTAGCGAGCAGGCGGCACTCCAGGCACGGCACCACTGTAGATGGACGGACCGGAGTGACGGAGTCACCCGGTCCGGCTCAAAGAAGCCACTCGCGTCCGCGCTCCGGCCGGCCACCGCGCCGGGCAGGCTACATTCGCGGACATGAGCGACTCCCCTCCCGAGAACCCGGCGCTCGACCTCGGGTTCGCCCGGCTGGACGTCGAGCGCGCCCACCGCACCGGCGACCCCGAGGTCGTCTACGGCGCCGGGAAGACGCCGGCTCAGGTGGTCGAGCTGCTCACCCGGCTGCACGAGGCCCACCCCGACCGATGCGTGCTCGCGACCCGCCTCTCCGACGACGCGATCGTCGCTGTCCGCGAGCAGCTCCCCGGTGCGGTGATCGACGAGATCGGACGGGCCGCCACGTACGGCGAGCTGCCGAAACCGCGCGGAAGCGTGGCGATCGTCTCGGCCGGCACGTCGGACGCTCCCGTCGTCCACGAGGCCGCGGTGACCACCCGCGTGTTCGGCTCCGGCGTCACGATCATCAACGACGTGGGCGTGGCGGGGCTGCACCGCGTGCTCGGCGTACGCGGCGAGCTCGACGAGGCGGACTGCCTCATCGTGGTCGCGGGCATGGAAGGCGCCCTCCCGTCGGTCGTCGGAGGACTAACCGGAACGCCCCTGGTCGCCATCCCCTCTTCGGTTGGTTATGGCGCATCCTTCGGCGGGTTGGCGGCCCTTCTTGCGATGCTGAACTCCTGCGCCCCTGGGGTCGTCGTCGTGAACATCGACAACGGCTTCGGTGCCGGCGTGTTTGCTGCCCGTGTTGCTCGCAACGCCGCACCGAGAGGAACCCATCCGTGATCGGTTGGATCGACGCATCATCTGGAGCATCCGGCGACATGCTGCTGGGCGCCCTGCTCGACGCCGGCGCGGACGAGGAGTTCATGCGCCGCTCGATCCTCGCCGTGGCTCCCGAGCGCACGAGCCTGTCCCTCGTTCGCGTCCAGCGCGGCTCCTTGTGGGGCAACCACGCACTCGTCGAGGTCTCGGACTCCACGACGCCGCGCGGGCTGCGCGACGTCGTGTCCATCATCAGCGCCGCGAACCTGCAGCCCGAGGTCAAGCGGCACGCGATCGAGGTCTTCAGCCGGCTCGGCGCCGCCGAGGCCGCGGTCCACGGAGTCCCCGTCAACGACGTGCACTTCCACGAGGTCGGGGCGCTCGACGCGATCGCCGACATCGTCGGGGTCTGCGCCGGCTTCGTCGACCTGGGGCTGGCCGAGATCTACTGCTCCCCCGTCGCGGTCGGCTCCGGAACCGTCAAGACCAGTCACGGCGAGATGAGCGTCCCGCCGCCGGCCGTCGCCAACCTGCTCCGTGGCGTCCCGACGCACGCCGGCCCGGCCAAGAGCGAGCTCTGCACGCCGACCGGGGCCGCCCTGCTCTCGCACTGGGTCTCCAACTGGGGCAACCAGCCGATGATGACGGTCGACCAGATCGGCACCGGCTGCGGCACCAAGGACTTCGGCAGCCACGCGAACGTGGTCCGGATCTTCATCGGCGTCGCGCACGAAGCCAGCCAGGCGCAGGCCGTGCTCTACGAGACCAACGTCGACGACCTCGACCCGCGGCTGTGGCCCGAGATCCTGCAGCGGCTGCTCGACTGCGGTGCATCCGACGCGTGGCTCACGCCGATCCTGATGAAGAAGGGCCGTCCGGCATACACGCTCTCGGTGCTGCTCAAGGCGGCGGCCGCCGTGGACGTGCGGAAGGTCATCTTCTCCGAGACGTCTGCCATCGGCCTGCGTGAGATGTACGTCGGCAAGCACGCGCTCGACCGCCAGATGGAGAAGGTCGAGGTCGAGGGCCGGACGATCGCGGTGAAGATCGCCGTCGACGGTGGCCGGGTCGTGAACGTCCAGCCGGAGTACGAGGACGTCGTCTCCGCCGCCAAGGCGCTCGACCGTCCGGTGAAGACCGTGATGGCCGACGCCGTCGCTGCTGCTGCGGAGTTCTGGCAGCACTGACTGCTAGGTAGACTGCCCGGTCGATCCTCCCGTCGACTGTTGGGCACTCCATGGACTGGCACCTCTTCCTGGTCAGCTTCTTGCTGATCTTCCCGGTCGAACTGCCAGACAAGACCTTCGTCGCCGCCCTCGTCCTCTCCACCCGCTACCGGCCGTTGCCGGTCTGGATCGGGGTCGGGCTCGCGTTCGGCGTGCAGTGCCTGGTGGCGGTCACCGCCGGGCAGGCGGTGTCGTTCCTGCCCGAGTGGTTCGTGCACGCGCTGAGCACGCTGATGTTCCTGGTCGGCGCGATCATCCTGCTCCGTCAGGCGCCGAAGGCCGACGCGGAGGAGAAGGAGCAGGAGGAGGAGTTCGCCCGGAAGGCGACCCAGGACCAGAAGGGGTGGCACGCGGCGCTGACGTCGTTCCTCGTCCTGTTCGCTGCCGAGTGGGGCGACCTGTCGCAGATCCTCACCCTCAACCTGGTGGCGAAGTACGGCTCGCCGGTCTCGGTCTTCTTCGGGTCGTGGGTCGCGCTGCTGACGGTCTCCGGGCTCGCGGTCATCGGCGGCCGGGTGCTGCTGCGCTACATGCGGCTGTCCCTGCTCCACTACATCGCCGCGGGCGTCTGCCTGATCTTCGTCGCGGTCGGCGTCTTCCAGCTGGCCGCCGCGTAGGCTGCGGGGCATGACGAGTACCCCTGCCCCGCTCGGCGCAGACAGCGAGGTCGGCCGCCTTCGCACCGTCATGCTGCACCGGCCGGGTCCCGAGCTCGCTCGGTTGACCCCTCGCAACAACGACAGCCTGCTCTTCGACGGCGTGCCGTGGGTGAGCCGCGCCCAGGAGGAGCACGACGCCTTCGCGCAAGCGCTGCGCGACCGCGACGTCGAGGTGCTCTACCTCGTCGAGCTGCTGGTCGAGTCGCTCGCCGACCCGAACGCGCGCGAGCAGGCCATCCAGCAGGTCACGGCAAGCCTGCGCCTCGGCGACACGCTGCGCGGGTACCTCACCGGCTGGATGCAGCAGCTGTCGGCGACGGAGCTGACCGACGCCATCACCGCCGGGGTCCGCAACGACGAGGTGCGTGGCGGCTTCGGACTCGTGACGAGCCTGCTCGCCCACGACGACTTCGTCATCGACCCGCTGCCCAACCTGCTCTTCACCCGCGACTCGTCGGTCTGGCTCAAGGACCAGGTCGCCGTCACCAGCCTCGCGATGCCGGCACGCTCGCGCGAGACGCAGCTGACCGAGCTCATCTACACCTTCCACCCGCGCTTCGCCGGCACGGACCGGGTGCACGGCTGGCAGGCCGAGCACATGGAAGGTGGCGACGTCCTGCTGCTCGGTCCGGGCGTCATCGCCGTCGGTGTCGGCGAGCGTACGACGCCTGCCGGTGTCGAGCGCTTCGCCCGACGCGCCTTCGCCGACGGGATCGCCCACACCGTGCTGGCCGTGCCGATCGCGCAGGAGCGCGCCACCATGCACCTCGACACCGTCTGCACGATGGTCGACGTCGACTCGATCGTGATGTACCCGATCGTCGCCGACACGTTGTCGGCACATGCCGTGACCTGTCTCGAGCCGGACGACGACGAGGCCCTGATCGAGCTCAACGTCGCCGACGCCGAGCCCTTCCTCGTCGCGGCCGCCAAGGCGATGGGCATCGACACGTTGCGCCAGATCGACACCGGGCTCGACCCGGTCACGGCCGAGCGCGAGCAGTGGGACGACGGCAACAACACGCTCGCGATCGGTCCCCGCGTGACCGTCGCGTACGAGCGCAACACCGAGACCAACGCGAGGTTGCGTGAGGCCGGGATCGACGTGGTGGCCATCGCCGGATCCGAGCTCGGATCGGGGCGAGGCGGGCCGCGCTGCATGTCGTGCCCGATCAGCCGCGACCCGCTCTGACCCTGCTCCGACTGAGCTCTGACCGACCATTGTCGGCGCCGTTGCGGACGGCACTTTTCTGAGGTCTCTCAGGTGATTCTCATCCAAGATGCCGAGCACAGGACCCCGACCTATGCTCGACTCGTTTGAGACTGAACGGCAGCCTCGACACCCGTTTCTTCGGAGGTCGGCATGTCAGCAACAACAACGGTTGAGCCCCGTCAACCCAAGGCCCGGTCCTCGTCTCTCCGCCGTGAAGTCGGCCTCATCGGCCTGCTCTGGGCGTCCATGGGATCGATCATCGGATCCGGCTGGTTGTTCGGTGCACAAGAAGGTCTGATCGCCGCCGGACCGGCCGCGATCATCTCCTGGGTCATCGGTGGCGTCGCCATCTTGGTGCTCGCGCTCGTCCATGCCGAGCTCGGCGGCATGTACCCCGTCTCGGGTGGCACCGCACGTTTCCCGCACTACGCCTTCGGCGGTGCGGCCGGCGCGTCCTTCGGCTGGTTCTCGTGGCTCCAGGCCGCGACCGTCGCGCCGATCGAGGTGCTGGCGATGATCCAGTACGGCCAGCACTACGACTTCGCCCAGGGATGGCTGGAGACGCAGAACGGCGTACCCGTCCTGACGACGTCAGGCCTGATCGCGGCAGTCATCTTGATGGCGCTGATGACGGCGATCAACTTCCTCGGTGTGAAGAAGCTCGCCGACACCAACAGCGCGATGACCTGGTGGAAGGTGGCCGTCCCGCTGTTGACGATCTTCGTCCTCGCGGTGACCAACTTCCACACCTCCAACTTCACCGCCGCGAACGGGTTCAACCCGGACGGCGCGCACGGCATCCTCGAGGCGGTCGCCGTCAGCGGCATCATCTTCAGCTACCTCGGCTTCGAGCAGGCCGACCAGCTGGCAGGCGAGAGCAAGAACCCGAAACGCGACGTCCCGTTCGCGATCATCGGCTCGATCCTTCTCGGCATGGTCATCTACATCGCGTTGCAGGTCGCGTTCCTCGCCGCCCTGCCGCCCAGCGCCATCGGTGACACGTGGGACCAGGAAGGCAAGGGCCTCTACACCGCCTTCACCGGACCGTTCGCCGAGATCGCGACGCTGGTCTCGATCGGGTGGCTCGCGACGATCCTCTACCTCGACGCGGTCGTCTCCCCGGCCGGTACCGGCCTGATCTACACGACCGGCAGCTCGCGGGTCTCGTACGGTCTCGCCCGCAACGGCTACGTCCCGACGCCGTTCGAGTGGACCAACGCGCGCGGCGTCCCCTGGGTCGGCCTGATCACCGCCTTCGTCGCGGGCTGCGTGTGCTTCCTGCCGTTCCCGAGCTGGCAGTCGCTGGTCGGGCTCATCACCAGCGCCAGTGTGCTGATGTACGCCGGCGCGCCGCTCTCCCTCGGAGTCTTCCGGCGAAGGTTGCCGGACGCCGACCGCCCCTATCGACTGCCGGCTGCGCAGCTCCTCTGCCCCGCCGCCTTCGTGGTGTCGAACTTCATCATCATGTGGGCGACCTGGGAGACGGTCTGGAAGCTCGGTGTCGCCATCCTGATCGGGTACGCCGTCCTCATCGTCAACCGGCTGTTCAAGCTCAACGAGCGGGCACCACACCTCAAGCTTCGTTCAGCTTCGTGGCTGCCGGTCTACCTGGTCGGGATGGGCATCATCTCGAGGCTCAGCACCTTCGGCGGCACCGGCGACCTGAAGCTGTGGTGGGACATGCTCGTCGTGGCGATCTTCAGCCTGATCATCTACTACTGGGCCCTCGCCGTGGCGCTGCCCACCGAGGAGATCAACGAGATGATCGAGGAGGTCGTCACCCCGGAGGAGGAGGGCCTGGAGGCGATCGCACACTAGGCCGGATCGAGGTCCGGTCGGGTGCTGATCGGCGGCCGACCGGACCCGAGAAATGGAGAACCCGGCCGTTACTGACGGGGGATACAGCAACGACCGGGTGTACTTGAAGCATAAAGCGTACGTGTGACCCACACAAGCGCCGAAAGGGCATCCGTGACGCGAATCTCAGTGCAGGTCTAGACCGTTTATCCCGGGATCGCCTAGGTCTGCTGTTGTTGCACTTACTGACTGGTCACTCAACAAGATCAGGGCCGCTTCAGCGGATGGTGATCTGCCGGTTGGCGAGGCCGCTGCGGGCCGATCGCTCCCGCTCCGACAGCGTCGACGAGTCCGCCAACGCCTCCTCGAGACGGCCCGCGAACGCTGCGGCCGGCTCCTCCAGCGCGTCGCTCCCGGTGCCGACCGGCAGGTCCCAGACCGGCACGAGCAGACCGTGCGCGCGGAACGACCCGACCAGCCGCGAGTCCTCGCTCAACCGGTCGCCGTCGGCTGCGTGGAGCCGGGCGAGCGCGGTCAGCAACGCCTCCTCGTCGTACGGCATCACCCAGCGCAGGTGCTCCTTGGTGCCGACCGAGGTCCAGTACGCCGCGTCGACCGACTCCAACCGACGGGTCGGGTCGATGGACGCGTTGAGCTGCTCCAGGGTCGCCGCCACGTCGGCCTCGTCCTGGTCGCCGTCCTCGAACCAGAAGTCGAAGCCGTCGAGAACCTCGACCTCGAACGTGCCCTTCGGGTCGACCACATCCTGCAACCGGGGACCGTTGGTCGCCAGGTCGGGCATCACGACGGTCGTGCCGGCGTCGGCCCCGAGTCCGAGTCGCAGCGCCTCGGCGAAGTCACGGCTCGGGTCGCCGGACTGGTGCGTGACCTGCAGTGCGACCCACACGTCCCCGTCGGACCGCACCTGCGCAGGAGCGATCCCCGGAAGCACGGTGACCATGGCGACGTCGACACCCTTCGCCGCGCCGTCGAAGGCGTCGGACTTGAGAGTCACGGGCACCTTGGCGGCGGGCACGAACTCGCGCAGTGCCACCCAGTCGCACTCCCCCGGCAGGCCGTCGAAGGTCCGGACGACGTAGACGTCGCCCGCGGCGCTGCCGTGGCACGCCTTGTAGCGCTTCCCGGAACCGCAGGGGCAGGGTTGGCGCGGGCCGACTGCCCCGTCGGTTGCGGCGCCCGCACCGTCGACGGTGGCCGTGCTGCCGCGCTGTGCCTTGGCCTTCTGACGCGCCTTCTTGCCCATGGACTTGGCGACCCTTTCGGTCGGTGGCGTTCCGGTTCGTCAGTCTTGCTTATCGACGCCGTCGGCGAGCATCCGGGTTGAGCTCGTCCGACGCACGCCAGGCTCCGACCTCACGGCAGGCTGAGTACGCCGTACACCGTGTTGCCGCTGCCCGACTCCTGCACACCCCAGTTCTGGGTGAGCGTGCGCACGATGGACAGGCCACGTCCACCCACCGACATCGGCGGCGGGTGCAACAGGGTCGGCAACGTCACCGAACCACCGTCGACGACACAGATCCGGAGCGACCGCGCCTCGAGCAGCAGCTCCACGATGAGCGTGCCGTCCGGGAGCGGGCGGGCGTGCCGCAGTGCGTTGCCGAGCAGCTCGCTCACGACGACACGGGCGTCCTCCACGATGTGCGCGGCGATGCCGGCCTTGGTGAGCGCGTGGGAGACGGCGGCGCGCGCCACCTGGACTGCGGACGCGGCGAACGGGACGGTCCAGATGTGTCCGTCGGTCTCCGAGAACGACTCCGTGGTCCCCCGCGACTCTCCGCCGGTGGCCAGGTTCGCGCCTGCGCTCACGCCCCCTACTGTGACTAATGGGACGCCCAACCGCAAGGTGGCGTCCAGGTCAGGCGGTCCGCTCACTCAGCTGCTGCAGGGTGTTCCCGGGCTTGTCGGTGATCACGGCGTCGACACCCAGCGCCGCACAGAGCTCGACGTCGACCGGGTTGTTGACCGTCCAGACATGCACCTGGTTGCCGGTGCGATGGACCTTGGCGACGTACTCCGGATGCGCCCGGATGATCTCGATCGAGGGCCCGGCGGCGCTGGCTCCGAGCGGCAGGCTGCCATCGCGGAACCGCAGGGGGACGCGGTCCATCAGGTAGACCGTCTGCAACGTCGGCGCGAGCTCGAGGCACCGCCGCAGACTCATCCACGAGAAGCTCATGATCCGGGCCGGCGATGTCGTCCCGCGGCGCGGCCGGGCCCAGCCGTAACGGTCCAGCAGCTCCACCAGCCGCCGCTCCACCAACCCCGCGAAACGGGTCGGATGCTTGGTCTCGATCGCGACCTCGACCCGGCGGTCGTAGTCGCGGACGGTGTCGAGGAGTCGTTCCAGGGTCAGGATCGACGAGCCTCGCGGGTCCGGTGCGACCGTCTCGTCGTCGAGCCGGGGCCAGGGCTGCTTCCACGACTCCCAGTCGAGCTCCTCGAGCTGCTGGAGCTCGAGCGTCGACACCGCGCCGCGGCCGTTGCTGGTGCGCTCGATCCGGCGGTCGTGCATGCAGACGAGGTGGCCGTCGGCGGTGAGCCGCACGTCGCACTCGAGTGCCTCGGCGCCCTCGTCCATGGCTTCGACGTACGCCGCCAACGTGTGCTCGGCCTTCTTCTCGCTCGAGCCTCGATGCGCGACGACCTGCGGCGGGTCACCGCTCGCCGACCAGGCGATCGACGCCCGGCGACGCAGACGTAGTCCGAGCAGGCCGTCCAGGCCTCGTCGTCCCGTCACGTCATCCATCGTGACAGAGCCGGATCGGGCCGCGTGGCGCAAGGCGGAACATGGTGCTCGGCGAGTCTTGAGGCTGTCTCGACGTCGTCGGGGCCCTGGCTCGGCTACCAGCTCTGGTGGCTGCCGCGCGGCTGGCCGTATGCCGGGGCCGTGGAGGACTTGGGGTCACGGGACCCGCGAACCGCCACGATGCCGATCATGAGGCCGATCGCAATGATCAGGAAGCCGACACCGGTCACCAGGGTGGCCGTCACGCCCTTGTCGCCTTGCGCCGCCTGGTCGGCTCCGTCGGAGATGTTGCTCGACAGGAACAGTCCGACCAGGACGACCACGATGCCGACGCCTGTCGCGACGAGGCCACCGAGCTCGAGCCCGCCACCCGACGTCTTGTCGTTGACCTTGCGCATGATCCAGAGCGCGAGCGCGATGATCACCAGCAACGCCGCGACGATGAGCAGGAAGGTGTCGAGGTTGTCGCTCGACTTGGCGTCGTCGGCGCTGACGACCTTGCCGTCCGAGAAGTCGGCGAAGACTCCGCGGCGCGCGGTGAACGCCCAGACGGCGTAGACGAGGGCGAGCAGCGCACCCAGGGCGAGGGCGATCACGGCCGCCAGTGCCCCGTTGTCGCGAGCGGACGAGGTCGCCTCACCGCGCGTGGCAACGGGCCAGGCCGCGCCGGGGGTCGCTCCGCCCTGGTAGGCCGCGCGACCGCCGTCCGGCTGGACCGTAGCCCTGCTGCGGCTGAGGAGGGCTGTAGCTCTGGTGCTGTCCGTAGCCCTGTTGCTGCGGGGGCGGTCCGTAGCCCTGCTGCTGCCCGTAACCCTGTTGCTGCGGAGGCTGTCCGTAGCCCTGCTGCTGCCGTAACCCCGTTGCTGCGGAGGCTGTCCGTAACCCTGCTGTCCGTAGCCCTGCTGCTGGCCGGCGGGCGGCGGCTGCTGGCCGGGCTCGCCGCGCGGGACCACCGTGGTCTGCTCGTCGCCGGATGGGCCGGCGTGCTGTCCTGGCGAGGGCTGCTGCGACGGAGGCGGGGTCGGCTGCTGCGTCTGCGAGGAGGACTGACCGCCCTGCGCGTTGGGGACCGGAAGACCGCAGCGGGCGCAGGCGGTGATCCCGGGCTGGTTCTGCAACCCGCAACGAGGACACTGCATGGCGGATCTCCCCCTGGGTCTCGGGTTCGTCAGGCGATACGTCGTCAGCGTCTCACGGACGACGTGCAGAGCGTACCCACCGACCGAGTCGTCGTACGAGGTCGGCGCGAAAGCCACCAGCCTGCGCCGAAAACCACTCGCCGCGATCCCGTTCACCCGGATACCGTTTCGGCGTCCGAACGACCCACGACCCAGGAGCTGCCATGCGCGCTGCTACGGCGTCCCCCACCGTCATCGAACGACTGGATGGAGCCGTATGCCCTCGCTCAACCTGGGAATCCTGGCGCACGTCGACGCCGGCAAGACCACTCTGACTGAACGCCTGCTCTACGAAGCGGGCGCCCTCGACGAACCCGGCAGCGTCGATGCCGGGACCACGCGAACCGACTCGATGGACCTCGAACGGCAGCGCGGCATCACGATCCGCTCGGCCGTGACGTCGTTCGACGTCGGCGACCGCACGATCAACCTGATCGACACTCCCGGTCACCCCGACTTCATCGCCGAGGTCGAGCGGGCGCTGACGGTCCTCGACGGCGCCGTGCTCGTCGTGTCGGCGGTCGAAGGGGTGCAGTCGCAGACCGTGGTGCTGTGGCGTGCCCTGGAGCGGCTCGGCGTGCCCACCCTGATGTTCGTGAACAAGGTCGACCGCACGGGCGCAGACCCCCATCGGGTGGCCGCCGAGATCACGGAGCGGCTGACGACGCGCGCGGTGTCCTTCATCGACGCCGATGCCCTACGCGGAGCGGCGACCGCGACGGAACGGCTGGAGGCGCTGGCGGCGTACGACGACGAGATCCTCGACCTGTGGTCGCGAGGCGAGGTGCCGGGCTCCGAACCGGCTCGACGTCGTCGTACGCCGATCGGTGGCGCGCGCCGAGCTCGTGCCCGTGCTGGCCGGTTCGGCACGCAACGGGCAGGGGGTCGAGGCACTCACCGAGGCGATCGCGTCCTGGCTCCCGGCCGCGGCGATGCGCGACGGCGAGGCGAGCGGGTCCGTCTTCAAGATCGAGCGCGACGAACGAGGAAAGCGGGCGTACGTCCGGATGCGAGGCGGCCACCTTCGCACGCGCGAACGGGTGAGCCTGTCCGGTCGCGAGCCCGAGCGGGTCACGGCCGTCGAGGTGAGCACGTCCGCCGGCTTCGCCGATCGTGGCGTTGCCTCATCCGGTGAGATCGCCGTCATCCGCGGTCTCGAGTCGGCGCGGGTCGGCGACACGTTCGGCAAGGTCGGTGGTGATGCGGTCGCCCGCTTCCCGACGCCCGTGCTCGAGACCGTCGTGCGGCCGGCCGACCCGACCCAGCGCGGCTCGATGTACGCCGCGTTGACCGAGCTGGCCGAGCAGGACCCGCTGATCGCCTTGCACCCCGACCAGGCCACGGGCGAGATCGCCGTCCGCCTGTACGGCGAGGTCCAGAAGGACGTGATCGGGTCGCTGCTCGAGGCGGACTACGGGATCGCCGTCGAGTTCGACGAGACGAGCGTCGTCTGCATCGAGCGCGTGGTCGGATCCGGTGCCGCGGTCGAGAGGATTCGGGTCGGTGACAACCCCTACCTCGCCACCGTCGGGCTCCGGGTGGAGCCGCGGCCGGTCGGCTCCGGAGTCGTCTTCTCGCTCGAGGTCGAGGCCGGCGCGATGCCGCCCGCGTTCTTCGCCGCGACGGAGGAAGGCGTGCGCGACGTGTTGCGCCAGGGCCTCCACGGCTGGTCGGTCGAGGACTGCGCGGTCGTGATGACCGACTCCGGCTACTGGGCGCGCCAGAGCCACGCGCACCAGAAGTTCAACAAGGCGTTCTCGTCCGTGGCGGCCGACTTCCGCCGGCTCGCGCCGGTCGTCGTGATGACGGCGTTGCAGCAGGCACGGACTCAGGTGTGCGAGCCGATCGACCGGTTCACGCTCGAGGTGCCGACGCGGCTCATCGACCCGGTCATCTCGATGGTCAGCCGGCTGGGTGGTGTCCCGATCGACACCCAGTTCGACGACCCGGCCGTGGCGGCGTACACCCGCATCGTGGGGCATCTGCCGGCTGCACAGCTGCACGCCCTGACCTCGCGGCTGCCTGACCTGACCGGAGGGACGGGCGCGCTCACCAGCGAGCTCGACCACTACCGGCCCGTGCAGGGTGATCCGCCGGTACGACGACGCCATGGTCCTGACCCGCTCGACCGCCAGGTCTGGTTCCAGGAGATGCCGCGTTAGTCGCGTTGGGTGCGGAGGAACTGGCCGAAGTGCGGGACGGTGAACCGGACCACGCCGCGCTCCTCGGCGAAGACCAGCCCCTTCTTGATCAGGCCGTCGCGGGCCGGCGAGAGGGACGACGGCTTGCGTCCCAGCCGCCCGGCGACGTCGGCGGTCGAGACCGGTCCGTCGTCGGTCTCGAGGCCGAGCTCGGCCATCACCCGCATGTAGTCACGCTCCGCCGGAGTGGCGCGCTCGAAACGCGCGCCGAAGAAGCCGACCGCGAGCTCCGCCTCCGCCAACGGCGCGGCCTCCTTCACGTCGGCGGCGGTGATCGGCGACGCGGGTGCGCAGTCCCAGGCGACCTTGCCGTAGGCCTGCACGAAGTAGGGGTAGCCGTCGGTGAGGCGGTAGAGCTCGGCGAGGGCGTCGTCGTCGTACCCGACGTCCTCGGTCGAGGCCGGGATCAGCAGCGCGCGGTCGGCCTCGGCACGCGGCAGCCGGTCGACGGAGCGGTAGTGGAAGAGCCGTTCGGCGTACGACTTCGACGTGGCGAGGGCGACGGGCAGGTGGGGCAGCCCGGCGCCGACCACGATCAGCGGGCCACCCTGCTGGCTGATCTCGTGGCACGCGGCACACAGCGCGGAGAGCTCGGCGGAGGAGATGTCCTGCATCTCGTCGATGCAGACGGCCACGCCGACTCCGAGGTCGCGGGCGAGCTCGGCCACGTCACTGAACAGCTCGGTCAGGTCGAGCTCGAGGTCGCCCGAGTCCGCGCGGCCGCTCGTCGCAGCCACGTCCATCGGCGGCGTCCAGCGGTGTCCCTTGCGGTCGGCCATGCCGGTGCGCTGCGCGAACGCCTTCACGACGCCGGACACGCCGTCGACGCGTTCGGGATCGCGATGCCGGTGCCCGATGTCGCGGACTGCGGCATGCACCGCCTGGGCGATCGGGATCCGGATGCTCTGGTCCGGCCGGGCCTCGATCTTGCCGGTCCCCCAGTAGCGCTGGACGGCGAGGCTGCGCAGGGCGTTGAGCAGCACCGTCTTGCCGACGCCACGCAGCCCGGACAGCACGAGGGAGCGCTCGGGGCGGCCGGAGGCGACCCGTTCGAGGGTGATCTCGAACTGCTTCAGCTCGCGGTCACGGCCGGCCAGCTCGGGGGGTCGTTGGCCGGCGCCGGGTGCGTACGGGTTCCGGATCGGGTCCACGCTACGACTGTATGAGCCCGTCTAGCGTTTTCCCTAGATTGGGCCATACTCCGCTATCCGCGTGTCGTCGTCCCCAGCCCGAGCAGTCGGCTGACCCGGTCGAGGATGTCCTCCTCGGCGTCTCCGACGTCGACCTCCACGGCGGGACGACCCGCGACCGCGACGTCGGCGCGCAGCCGTTCGGTGAACAGCGCGTCGCGTTCCAGCAGGTTGTGCAGCGCACGTTCGGGGTCACTGGTCCGGTTCGCGATCGACCAGAGGGAGCCGCGCTCCTCGAAGGCCGCCCGCCGGAACTGCGGGGTCGGCAGCAGCCAGACTGCCCTGGCGTGCCCCGCCAGCGGGTCCACGAGTGCCGGCAGCAGCCGGAAGCCTTCGGCGATCACCGGCTCGGGCGGGAGCGCCAGCAGGTCCTCGACGATCAGGTCGAACGCCTCGCCGCGATACCAGTGGAACGAGTCGAGCATCGCCTCCGGCGAGCGGTCGACCCAGCGCTCGTCCATGCTCATCGCGACGAACTCGGCCAGCTGCGGACTCGACTCCGCGGTGCTCCGCCGGGCGTGGTCGGGCATCACGTCGTCCGTGGAGTAGAGGTGCAGGTCGTGCCGTTCGGCCAGGCGCGCGGCGATCGTGGACTTCCCCGCGCCCGACGCGCCGCCCAGCCAGTAGACGTGGGCCAGCCGTCGCGCCAGCTCGTCGTCAGCCACGTCCACCCCGGCATTGTGACCGGACATCAGGTGAGGGTCACGTCGGCCAGCTGTCGCAGCACGACGGCGAGGGGCGCCCAGCTGTCCCGGCCTCGACGGGTCACCGCGAACGAGCGCAGCTGCACATCCGGCTGACGCAGCCGGTGCACGGTCACGCCGCGCGCGGTCCGCTGGTTGACGGGGAGCAGCCCGACGCCCATGCCGGCCAGGATCATGTCCTGGACCAGCTCGAGGCTGTCGGCGCGGTGCGTGATGTTCGGGTGGAAGCCGGCCAGCGACGCGATGACGCGCACCACCTCCTCGTCGTCGGTGTTGCGCGAGTTCACGATCCAGTCGGCGTCGCGGTACCGGACGAACTCGTCCAACGCCGTACTCCGTGCACGTCCCGACCGCGACGGCACGCCGAGTCCCCATTCCGTGGTCCCGAGCTGTCGGGTCACGAGGGCGCTGTCGAGCCGCGCCGGCGCGAGGTTGAAGTCGTAGGTCAGCGCCAGGTCGACGGCGTCGGCCTCCAGCAGGTCGAGCGCTTCGGCCGGCTCGTGCTCGAGCAACCGCAGCCGTATGCCGGGATGGGTCTCCTGCACGTCGCACAGCAGCGGCACCATCACCTGACGGATCGCACTGGCGAACGCCGCGACGCGCACCGTGCCTTCCGGCTCGGCGGACGGGTCGAGGTCGACGCGCGCTGCCTCCATCGCACCGAGGATCGTGACCGCGTGGTCGGCCAGCCTGTGACCCGCGGGCGTCAGCCGCACGCGACGTCCTTCCGGCTCGATCAGGGGCGTGCCGACCTCGCGTGACAGGGCGGCGATCTGCTGCGACACCGTTGACGTCGTCACCCCGAGGGCCTCGGAGACGCCACGCATCGATCCCTCGCGGGACAGCGCCAGCAACAGCTCGAGTCGTCGTGGATCCATCGACGCCATCATTCAGGATTCATGAACATACTGTCCAGAGATTCGACGTGGACACGAACGGTTTCTCGCGTGGCCTACTGGATGCATGAGCACCACGCAGACCCGCGCCGGCACCGCGATGGCGGTCGCCTCGATGAGCTGCGTCCAGGTCGGCATGGCGGCCGCGATCGGCATCTCGCACGACATCGGTGCCGAGGGCGCCGGTTGGCTCCGCCTGATGTGGGCCGGCGTCATCATGCTGCTGATCGTGCGCGCCGCGCCGCTCGAGCTTCACGCGCAGAAGCCTGGTGGCGGCGTCGGCGCTGGGCATCGTCACCGCCGGCGTGACGTTGCTCTTCATGGCCGCCGCGGTCCGGCTTCCGCTGGGCACCGCGAGCGCGCTGGAGTTCCTCGGCCCGCTGGGTGTCGCCGCCGCTCGCAGCCACTCGCGCCGTGCACTGATCTGGCCGGGTCTCGCCGCCGTCGGCGTGGTGCTGCTCACCGAGCCGTGGCACGGTCCGGTCGAGGTGGTCGGCGTGCTCTGCGCCCTCGGCGCTGCGTGCTGCTGGGCGGCGTACATCCTGCTCACCCAGCGGGTCGGCGACGAGGTCACCGGGCTCAACGGGCTCGCCGTCTCGCTCCCCGTCGCGGGTCTGGTCGCGACGATCTTCATCGCTCCGAGCACGATCGACGAGATGACCTGGCAGCTGTGGATCGCGGGGATCGGGCTCGCGATGCTGCTGCCGTTGGTGCCGTTCTCGCTCGAGCTGCTGGCGCTGCGGCGGCTGACGACGGCGGCGTTCGGCACGCTGATGTGCCTGGAGCCGGCGATCGCGCTGGTGGTGGGATTCACCCTGCTCGACCAGACACCCGGGCTGTTCCCGGTCGTCGGGTTGGGATTCGTGGTCGCGGCCGGGGTCGGGGCGGAGCGCAGCGGCGCTCGGATGCACGGCGAGCGACCACGAGGCACACCGCCGAGCTCCCCGTCAGCGCCACCGCCTAACCCGCCGACTCGCCAAGTTTTGCGTGCCGAGTCGCCAAGTTTCGCGCCGCCACCGGTGGTTGAGCTTGTCGAAACCCCGGATCTCGACCGCTCGATCAACGAACCCGTCCGCCGGGGTCGACTAGGTCTGGCGTCAGACGACCCAGGCGTCGCCGGGTCCGTCGCTGACCAGCGGACGACCTGCCCGGGCCCACGAGACCAGGCCGCCGGCGAGGTTGACCGCGTCGACACCTTGGGCCTGGAGGTACGCCGCAGCCTGCGCCGACCGGGCGCCGACCCGGCAGACCACGAGCACCTGGCCATCGGCGGGGAGCTCGGTCATCCGGCCCGGCACCTGCATCAGCGGGATGTGGAGGGAGCCCTCGATGTGTCCCGCGATCCACTCGCCGTCCTCACGAACGTCGAGCACGGTCGTGGCGTCCGGGAGCTCGGCCGGTACGCCGGCGACGTCCACCTCGAGGATCGGCTCACTCATGCGACCCAGCCTGCCACGTCCGTCGTACACCGGCCTCGGCGGTTCGGGACCCTCGACCTAGGCAGTTCCACCCCGACCGACCGGGATTTGCCTCGGTACCGAGCCGGATGGATCGGTACCGAGGCAAACACCGCCCCGCGCGGGAGCAGCGGGGGCTAGCGCTGGGTCTGGTAGATGCGGCGGACGACGTCCTCGATGTCGGGTTCCTCGATGGACAGGTCGCGCACGTCGACCAGGGCGGTGACCGCCTGGAGCACCTCGGCGGCGGTCGTCTCCTCGGCGTCGAACGCCAGCCGCTGCCGCAGCCCCTCCGCCTCGCTCGCGACATGGGTCGTGTGAGGGACGTCGACCAGGTCGTCGGCGGGTGCGGTCAGGTCGACCACGAGCATCCGCTGCGCGCCCACCGTCCCCGCCAGGCCCGGGAGCGTGCCGTCGTACACGAGCCGGCCGTGGTCGACGACCAGCACCCGGTCGCAGAGCCGCTCGATGTCGCCCATGTCATGGGTGGTGAGCAGCAGCGTCGTGCCGTGGGTCGCCGCGTTCGTGGATGAGGAACTCCCGCAGCCGTGCCTTCGACAGCACGTCGAGCCCGATCGTCGGCTCGTCCAGGATCAGCAGCGCGGGCTGGTGCAGCAGCGCCGCCGCGATCTCGGCGCGCATCCGCTGGCCGAGCGAGAGCTGCCGCACGGGGGTGTCGAGCGTCTCGCCCATCTCGAGCTGCTCGACCAGCTCAGCAGTCCGGGCGTCGCCTCGTGCCGGGTCGAGCTGGTGGATCGCGGTGAGGATCGTGAAGGACTCGCGCAGCGGCAGGTCCCACCACAGCTGCGACCGCTGGCCGAAGACGACACCGATGCGCCGCGCCAGGTCACGTCGTTGCGTGACCGGCTCCAGGCCGCACGTCCGGACCGACCCGGACGTCGGCACGAGGATCCCGCTGAGCATCTTGATCGTGGTCGACTTGCCGGCGCCGTTCGCTCCGATGTAGCCGACGGACTCGCCTGGCTCGACCGTCCACGACATCGCGTCGACGGCCGAGATGACGTGCCGCTCGCGCAGCCGCCCGGAGCCCTTGCGGCGTACGACGAACTCGCGGGTGAGCTCGGTCAGCTCGATGATCGGCGCGGTCATCCGCCCCCTCCTTGGTAGTGCCGGCAGCCCCAGCCCCACAGCCGGAGCGCAACCGCCCACGACCAGAGTGCCGCCACCGGGAGCAGCCACACCAGCCAGGCGGGCAGCAGCGGCGGACCCGGCAGGTCGAGGATCCACAGAGTCGGCAGGTACGACGTGAACGTCACCGGGACGAGGTAGCCGAACACGATCTTCAGCGACATCGGGAAGATCGACGCCGGCTGCGCGGACGCGTAGGAACCGCCGTAGGTGAAGGTGTTCGTCAGCTCGGCACCGTTGATCAGGAAGAACTGCAACGACGCGGCCGCGACGAAGCAGGCGGCGAAGATCAGCGACCCGAAGACCACGGCCATCACCAGGACGACGACGGTGTCGACGCCCCAGTCGATCTCGTTGATCACCAGGCCGATCACCATCGTCACGAGCCCGACCGACAGCCGCGCGAGCCGCCGCAGCGTGAACTCGCTCGTGATCAGCTGCGCCAGCACGGGCTGCGGGCGCAGGAAGAACGCGTCGAGCGTCCCCGCCCGGACGTACGTCGGCAACGTGTCGACGTGCCCCACCACCATGTCCGCGATCGACCACGACAGGTTCGAGAGCCCGAACAGCAGCAGCATCGCGTCGAAGTCGAGACCACCCAGCACGTCGACGTTGTGGAAGATCACGAACAGCTCGGCGAACTCCGTCAAGCCGATCAGCAGCGAGCTGGAGATGTCGAGCGCGAACCCCGCCGGGTAGGCACGCTGCGCCCGGATCCGGGAGGCGATCACCGCGCGGTAGGGCCCGAACCAGCCGCCCGGCCGGACCGTCGTCGTGGAGGACTGGAGGACGTCAGCCACCCTGCACCACCAGCTTCTGGCGGCCGGCGTTGAGCAGGACGCGGCCGATCAGGCACGTGACCGCGAGCCAGAAGAGCTGCATGCCGACAGTCAGGAACGCCTCCGTGCCGGTCACGTGGCCGGAGAGCACGTCGATCGGCGACTGCAGGATCGACGGGAAGGGCGTCAGGTACGCGAGCGTCCGCAGCCAGTCCGGGAACATCGAGACCGGCACGTACAACCCGGCGAGGAACGTCGACGTCACCATGTAGAGACTGCGCACCCCACGGACGTCCATCAGCCAGAAGCCGACGATGTTGACCGCGAACCGGCCGTAGAAGGAGATCGCGACGCCGATCACGATGCTGATCGTGCCGAGCACGTAGGGCAGGACCGTCGTCGGCATCACCAGCCCGAAGGTCAGCGCCCCGACCAGCACGCTCGGCAGGCCGCGCGGGATCACCGTGTACAACGCCCGGCCCATGTCCTCGGCCAGGTGCCAGGTCTGCAGGTCGACGGGACGCGTGAAGTCGACGGCGACGTCACCGGTGCGGACCCGGTCGCCGACGTCGGCGGCGCCGTTCATCTGGATCGCGCCCAGCAGACCCTGGCTCAGCCAGACGTACGCGCTGATCGTGCCGGCGGAGTAGCCGGCGAGCTCACCGCCCGCGCTCTCGACGGCGGCGAACAGGATGGCACTGCGGATGAACCCGAAGACGATGTTGGTGGCCAGTCCGGCGAACATCGCGAGCCGGTACGCCGTCTGGCGGCGGAACCCTGCGAGGAACAGCTCCCGGTAGGTGTGGAGGTCCGCGCGCACAATCGCAGCAACTTACTCGTCGTACGCCGGAGGGGCAAAGGAAATTCCGCGTGGCTTGTCGAGCCGGCCTCGGCGACTCCGTCGCTCGAGTCCGTCCATCACTTGAGCAGCTTGGACATCCGGCGGTCGGCGAGCGGCTTGCCCCCGGTCTGGCAGGTCGGGCAGTACTGCAGCGACGAGTCGGCGAAGGAGACCTCGCGGATCGTGTCTCCGCAGACCGGGCACGCCTGTCCGGTCTTGGCGTGCACCCGCAGTCCCGACTTCTTCTCCGCCTTGAGCTCGGAGGCGGCGAGCCCGTCGGACCGCTCCACCGCCTCGCGCAGCGTCTCGCCGATCGCGGCGTACAACCGCGCCTGCTCCTCCTCGGGCATCGCGGCCGGCTTGAACGGTGACATCTTCGCCACGTGCAGGATCTCGTCGGAGTACGCGTTGCCGATGCCCGCGATGATCGACTGGTCGCGCAGCACTCCCTTGATCTGGGCACGGCCGGCGCGCTCGAGGATCGCGGCGAACACGTCGGGCGTGAACTCCTCCGACATCGGGTCCGGGCCGAGCCGGGCCACTCCGGGCACGTCGGCCGGGTCACGGACGACGTAGATGGACAGCGCCTTCTTCGTGCCCGCCTCGGTGAAGTCCAGGCCGGTGCCGTTGTCGAGGGACAGCCGGGCCGCGAGCGGGCTCTTGCCCGGACGTGGCGGCGTGGTCGGCACCTCGTCGCGCCAGCGGATCCAGCCGCCGCGGGCCAGGTGGACCACGAGGTGCAGGTCGTCGACGGCGATGTCGAGGAACTTGCCGTGCCGGGACACGTCTCCCACGAACAGACCCTGCAGCGCCGACGCCGGAGGGTCATATGTCTTCAATGCGGAGAATGCTACGATGTCCAGGCGCGCCACGGCCCGCTCCTGGAGCCGGACCGACAGGTCGTGGGCCAGGGCGTGAACCTCGGGCAGCTCGGGCACGACGTCTAGTGTGCCGTGTGATCGGCCTGTACGGGAGCGCTCACGGTGGGCGAGAATCTGCCGTTTTGCTTGCCGGGCCCAGCGCGCCACGGGCATAGTTGCGGGATGCATGACGTGGCCCGGCCCCAGGGCGAGGTGTTCCTCGACGCCCGGGGCAACGGTCGAGCGATGCGGCTCACCTGGCATCACGAGTCCGACCTGGTCGTCCTCTCCCTGTGGCGCGACGGCACGTGCGCGAGCACGTTCCGGCTGTCCAAGGAAGACGTCAACGAGTTCATCGACGCCCTCATCGACGGGTTGCGCGACGCCCCCGGCGTCCAGGTGGCCTCGCCCGGAGGCCATCGTGCTCCCGTGGTCGATCGCTCCGAGCTGCCCGAGCCGCACCAGCCGGCCGAGACCGGCCATCAGACCTTCCCCGAGTTCAGCGAGGGTGACGACGAAGCAGCCGACGAGGGCGAGCAGCCCTTCACGGAATGGGCGTTCGGCGGCCAGGCCAACGCCAGCTAGCACGTCGGATAGGGATGCCGGCGAGCAGAGGCCGACTCGTCCCGCGGCGGGTCAGGCGGTCGCCGGCGAGGCGTTCCACACCGCAGGCAACGGCACGCCCAACGCGTCGCGCAACAGCGCGAGGTACTCCCACCGCGGCACCTCGATCACCCCGAGCGTCATGAGGTGCGGCGTCGACCACTGCACGTCGATGAGTCGGCGCCTGTCACCGTCGTCGAGCAGCTCCACGAGGTGCATGAGCGCGACCTTCGACGCGTCGCGCTCGACGTAGAACATCGACTCGCCGGCGAACAACCCCCCGATCGCCAGTCCGTAGAGCCCTCCCACCAGCTCGCCCTCCCGCCATACCTCGACGGAGTGCGCCCAGCCGAGCTCGTAGAGGACGGCGTAGGCCTTGGCAATGTCCCGGTCGATCCAACCGCCCGGCCGATCCGGGTTCGCGCAGCGCGCCACGACCTCGTCGAACGTCGTTGTCGACGGTGACGTCGAAGTGCTTGGCCGACTGGCGCATGGACCGCGTCACCCGTAACCCCTCGATCGGGAGGATGCCGCGGCGTACCGGCGACCACCACGACATGCCCTCGACCTCGGTCATCGGCATGGGGAAGAGTCCGAGGCGGTACGCCGCCAGGACCGTGCCCGGCTCGAGGTCCGCACCGACCGCGACGATGTCCTCGTCGGCCTCCATCGGGTCCGGGAAGATCCAGCCCGTCATCGGCGGCTCGCTCGGCGCGGTCACGTTCGTCATTGTGCCCTCGTCAGGCGCGTCCGGCAGGTGAGTCGGGCGCCGCGGGTGAGGTCAGGAGCCGGACTTGCGGCGGAACTCCCGGCGCTGGTGGTCGTTGTGCGTCTCCCCGACGCCTTTGTTGCGCGCACCGCGAACGGGCGCCTCGTGCTGCGCAGCCTTCTTGCGCTCCAACGCCTCGCGGAACTTCTTGTGCTGCTCGTCGTCTTGGTCGGGGGCGGCGGGCGAGTCCGACATCGCTTCCTCCTGGTTCGACGGTGGCAGGGCAGCCGTGAGCGAGTGGGTACTCCTCTACTCAAGCAAAGCCGGGGCCCGGAGACCACTCTTTTGTGCACCTGCTTGGGTCCACCTACTCTCGACGCATGGCGAAGAAGAGCATGGTCGCGCGGGTGGCCGTCCCCGTGGCGACCCGCGCAGCCCCCGGGCTCGCCGCCAGCTTCGTCCGGCAGGCGTTCGACCGCGCGCTCGACGGCGCCGGTCCGCTCCGCAGCGCGGCCGACTCGGCGGACCACCAGCTCGCCGAGCACGGCGGCGACGTGGACAAGGCCATTCGCGCCATCGTCGACCAGCACGTCGGGCTCGCCGGGTTTCAGGGTTTCCTCACCAACCTCGGCGGTGTCGTCACGATGGCGATCACGATCCCGGCGAACATCTCGGGTCTCGCGCTCCTCCAGTGCCACATGGTCGCCGGCATCGCACACCTCCGTGGCTACGACCTGCAGGACCCGCGCGTCCGCAACGCCGTGATGGCGTGCCTGGTCGGCGAGGACGGCGTCAAGGTGCTCGTGAAACGCAAGAAGCTCCCGAGCAGCCCGATGGCCATCGCCACCGCTCCGGCGTACGACCCCGATCTCGACCACCGGGTCGCCAGCGAGGTGGCCTCTGAGCTCATCGCCCGGGTGGCCGGCAAGAAGACCATCGCGTTCATCGCCCGCCGCACCCCGGTGATCGGCGGCGGCGTCGGCGCCGTGACCGACGGGCTCGCGACCTACGAGATCGGCAGGTACGCCGTCAAGCAGCTCAAGCGCCGGAAGTAGCTCCGAGCGCGGCGACGACGCGCGAGGCGGGCGGCTTGCCGATCTGCTCCGCCATCCACACCGAGGTGGCGACCAGCGCCTCCAGGTCGACGCCGGTGTCGATGCCGAGACCGGCGAGCTGCCAGACGAGATCCTCCGTCGCGAGGTTGCCGGTGGCGCTCTCGGCGTACGGACAGCCGCCGAGTCCGCCCGCGGACGCGTCGAAGGTCGTGACGCCGAGCCGCATCGAGGTCAGCGCGTTGGACAGTGCCTGGCCGTAGGTGTCGTGGAAGTGCATCGCCAGCTGGTCGAGCTGGAGCCCTGCCTCCGTGAAGCCGCCGAGCAGCGCCTCGACGTGGCCCGGCGTGCCCACGCCGATGGTGTCGCCGAGGGAGAGCTCGTCGCAGCCGAGCTCGAACAGCCGGCGACCGACGGACACGACCTGGTCGACAGGGACATCGCCCTCCCACGGGTCGCCGAAGCACATCGAGACGTAGCCGCGGACCCGCATCCCGGCGTCGCGGGCCCGCGCCACGACCGGCTCGAACATCGTGAACTGCTCGTCGAGGCTGCGGTTGAGGTTGCGCTGGGCGAACGTCTCGGTCGCCGACCCGAAGATCGCGATGTCGCGAATCCCCTTGTCGAGCGCCCGATCCAGTCCGCGCTCGTTCGGCACGAGCACGGGCATCCTCGGCGCCGAGGTCAGGTCGAGTGCGTCGATGAGCTGCTCGGCGTCGGCCAGCTGCGGGACCCACTTGGGGTGCACGAAGCTGGTCACCTCGATCGTCTGGAGCCCGGCTGCGACGAGTCGGCGGATGAACTCGGCCTTGGTCTCGACCGGGACGATCGCGTCCTCGTTCTGCAGCCCGTCGCGCGGGCCGACCTCGTAGATCGTGACGCTCGTCGGGAGGGCCGGATCGGAGACGACCTGGGGAGTGCGCTTCACGGCGTGGCCTCGCCCTCGTCCTCGCCGTCGCTGTCGGTCGCCGGCTCGACCACGAAGAGCGTGGCGCCGAGGTCGACCTGCTCGCCGGCCGCGGCGGTGACGCCGGTGACGACACCCTCGAACGGAGCCTTCAAGGCGAGCTCCATCTTCATCGCCTCCATGGTGCCCAGCGTGTCACCCTCGTCGACCCGGTCGCCCGCGGCGACGCCGACGGAAAGGACGGTGCCCGGCATCGGGGCGGTGACGGTGCCGTCGCCGGCCGCGGTCCGCGCGCCGGGTCCGAACGCGTCCGGACGGGTGAAGACGTAGGTCTGGCCGCGATAGGCCACGGCGACCTCGTGGTCGCCGACCAGGACGTGGCCTTCCTGGACGACGCCGTCGACCTCGAGTCGCAGCTCTGGCGATCGAGCTCGTCGAGATCCCGTCGCGACGACTCCGAGCGCCCGCACCTCGAGGCTGCCCGTCGGGCCCGTGATCGAACCCGCGGAGACGTCGACCTGGAGCAGCTTGGTCGCTTCGTCGGTCGGGAGATTCAGGTCGGTCAGCTCGATCGGCACGGCTGCCGTCGGCCCGGCCAGCCGCCAGCCGTCGGACGCGCCGAACGGGTGGGTCGCGTCGGCGTCCCCACTCGTCGCCAGCGCCCACGCGGCGAGGCACCAGGCCACGGTGGGAGTACGCCGCTCGAAGACGTCGGGGTGGGAGTCGAGCCACGCGGTGTCGATCGCCGCGTCGCGGTAGGCGTCGGAGTCCGCGAGGTCGCGCAGGAAGCCGAGGTTGGTCGTCAGCCCGAGCACGGCCGACTCGTCCAGCGCCGTGACGAGCGCGCGACGGGCCACCTCACGCGTCGTACCGCTGACGATGACCTTGCCGAGCATCGGGTCGTAGTGGGTGCCGACGCGCTGTCCGGACTCGAGCGCGGCGTCGACGCGTGCATGCGTCGGCCAGGCGACCACCTCGGCGACGCCGGCCTGCGGCAGGAATCCGGCGTACGGGTCCTCGGCGTACACCCGCGCCTCGATGGCATGTCCGCGTACGACGATCTGGTCCTGGGTCACCGGCAGCCGCTCGCCCTGCGCGACGGCGAACTGCAGGTCGACCAGGTCGAGTCCGGTGACGAGCTCGGTGACGGGGTGCTCGACCTGGAGTCGGGTGTTCATCTCGAGGAAGAAGGCGTCCTCGCCGGCGACGAGGAACTCGACGGTGCCGGCGTTGACGTAGCCGACCTCGCGGGCCAGGTCGACGGCCGACGCGGTGACGATCGTGCGGACCGCGTCGGAGATCTCGCTCGCCGGTGCCTCCTCGAGCACCTTCTGGTGGCGGCGCTGGACGGAGCAGTCGCGCTCGTGCAGGTGCACGACGTTGCCGTGCTCGTCGGCCATGATCTGCACCTCGATGTGCCGACCGTGCTCGACGTATCGCTCGAACAGCATGGTGTCGTCGCCGAACGCGGACGCCGCCTCGCGCTGTGCCGCGGCCACGGCGTCGGCCAGCTCGTCCCCAGCTCGGACGATCCGCATGCCTTTTCCACCACCACCGGCCGCAGCCTTGACGAGCAGCGGGAAGCCGACCTCGGACGCGACCGCCTCCAGGTCGGACCCGTCGGAGTCGGCGGCGGGCACGACAGGGACACCCGCCTTGACGGCGATCTCGCGCGCCCGGTCCTTGCGCCCCATCGCATCCATCACGTCGGCCGACGGTCCGATGAACACCAGCCCCGCGTCAGTCACCGCACGCGCGAAGGACGAGCGCTCGGACAGGAAGCCGTAGCCGGGGTGGACGGCGTCTGCGCCCGTTCGGGCAGCGGCCGCGAGCAGAGCCGGGATCGACAGGTAGGAGTCGGCTGCACTGGCCGGGCCGATCCGCGTCGCCACGTCCGCCTCACGCACGTGCGGTGCGAGGCGATCGGCGTCGGAGTAGACAGCCACGCTGCGCAGCCCGGCCTTCGCACACGCGCGGATCACCCGCAGCGCGATCTCCCCACGGTTGGCGACCAGGACCGTTCCGAATCTCATGCCGATCACATCCGGAAGACGCCGTAGGAGGGCTCGGGCACGGGTGCGTTCGCGGCGGCCGCGAGCCCCATGCCGAGAACGCGGCGGGTGTCCACCGGGTCGATGATGCCGTCGTCCCAGAGCCGCGCCGTCGAGTAGTAGGGCGAGCCCTGGGTCTCGTACTGGTCGCGGATCGGCGCCTTGAAGGCTTCCTCGTCGTCGCTCGACCACTCGTCGCCGCGAGCCTCGATGCCGTCACGGCGTACGGTCGCGAGCACCGACGCGGCCTGTTCCCCACCCATCACGGAGATCCTGGCGTTCGGCCACATCCACAGGAAGCGCGGGTCGTAGGCACGACCGCACATCCCGTAGTTGCCGGCCCCGAACGAGCCACCGATCACCACGGTGAACTTCGGCACCACCGAGCACGCCACCGCCGTGACGAGCTTCGCACCGTCCTTGGCGATGCCGCCGGACTCGTACTGGCGACCCACCATGAAGCCGGTGATGTTCTGCAGGAAGACCAGCGGTATGCCGCGCTGGTTGCACAGCTCGATGAAGTGGGCGCCCTTGAGCGACGACTCGCTGAAGAGGATGCCGTTGTTGGCGACGATGCCGACCGGGTAGCCCCAGATCCGCGCGAAGCCGCACACGAGGGTCTCGCCGTAGAGCGCCTTGAACTCGTGCAGACGTGATCCGTCGACCACGCGACGGATGACCTCGCGGACGTCGTACGGCGTCCGGGTGTCGGCCGGCACGACGTCGTACAACGTGCTCGGGTCCTCGGCCGGCTCCTCCGGTTCGTGCTGGGCCAGGGATGGTCCGGTACGCCGTTCGAGCGTGCCGACGATCGAGCGCACGATCGCCAACGCCTCTGCGTCGTCGGCGGCGAGGTGGTCGACGACACCGGACGTGCGCGCGTGCACGTCGCCACCACCGAGGTCCTCGGCGGACACGACCTCGCCGGTCGCGGCCTTCACCAGCGGCGGGCCACCGAGGAAGATCGTGCCCTGCTCCTTGACGATCACCGACTCGTCGGACATCGCGGGGACGTACGCGCCACCGGCCGTGCACGACCCCATGACCGACGCGATCTGCGGGATGCCGGCGGCCGACAGGTTGGCCTGGTTGAAGAAGATCCGGCCGAAGTGGTCGCGGTCGGGGAACACCTCGTCCTGCATCGGCAGGAATGCGCCGCCGGAGTCGACGAGATAGATGCACGGCAGCCGGTTGGCGGCAGCCACCTCCTGCGCGCGCAGGTGCTTCTTCACGGTCATCGGGTAGTAGGTGCCGCCCTTGACGGTCGCGTCGTTGGCCACCACGACGCACTCGCGCCCGCTGACCCGGCCGACACCGGTGACGACACCGGCCGACGGGACCGCGTCGTCGTACATCCCGACGGCGGCGAGAGGCGACAGCTCGAGGAACGGCGAGCCCGGGTCGAGCAGCCGGTCGACCCGGTCGCGGACGAGCAGCTTGCCCCGGGAGGTGTGCTTGGCACGGGCCGCCTCCGAACCACCCTGGCGCACGACGGCCAGCCGCGAGCGCAGCTCGTCGACCAGACCACGAAGGTCCTCAGCCATCGCGCTCCTCGGCCTTCCATCGGGTGGCTTCTTGACCAGCCTGCGGCCTGCGACAACCTGCGGCTCGAGCCCAACCTGCGGCTCAATGATGTTAACGGTTGTTAACCTGTCAGGTCTAGGATACGGGTGATGGCGACGAACACGGAGGCCCGCCCGAGTCGGCGGGAGCAGATCCTCACGCAGGCCGCGGAGCTGTTCGCGGCCCGCGGCTTCCACGGGGTGTCCGTGCACGACGTCGGCGCCGCCTGCGGCATCAGCGGCCCAGCGCTCTACCGACACTTCGCCAGCAAGGACGCCATGCTCGCCGAGATGCTGGTCAGCATCAGCGAGCGCCTGCTGTCCGAGGGCCGGCGTCGGGTCGCCGAGGCCCCCGGCGACCGCCAGGCCCTCGAGGCCCTGGTCGGCTGGCACATCGACTTCGCACTCGAGCACAAGGCCCTGATCGTCGTGCAGGACCGCGACTGGGCGTCCCTCCCCGCCGACGCACGCGAGCGCGTCCGCTCCCTGCAGCGGGCCTACGTCGGACTGTGGGTCGAGGCGCTTCGGCGACTCCGGCCCGAGGTCGACAGCCGCGCCGGGCAGGCGGCCGCGCACGCCGTCTTCGGCCTGCTCAACTCGACGCCGCACAGCGCGCGACTCCGCGAGGAGCGGATGCGCACGCTGCTGGCTGCCATGGCGTGGCAGGCGTTGTACGCCGTGCCGGTCCAGCCCGCGTAGAGTCGCCGACACGGTAGTGACGTCGGCCGCTGTCGATCAGGCACGGAACGTCGAGGTGATGATGGCGAAGCAGACCTTCGTTCACATCGGCACGCCCAAGTCCGGCACCAACTTCCTGCACGGTGTCCTCTGGCGCAACGCCGAGGCGCTGCGCGAAGCCGGCTTCCTCCTCCCTGGCCGGATGGTCGCGCACTATGCGGCCGCGCGCGCGGTCACGTCACGTCAGGGCGAGGCCGACCCGGACGCGAGCGGGCTCGCACGCCGCCGACAACGCGTGGTCGAAGCTGACCCGGCAGGTCCAGCGATGGGACGGCAGCGCGTTCCTCGGTCATCCGCAGCTGGCCGGCGCCTCGGTGGAGCAGGCCGCCGCCGCGCTCGACTCCCTCGCCGAGCAGGCCGGTGACCTGCACCTGGTGGTGACGGCGCGAGCCTTGCACCTGCAACCCGCGCTCTCCTGGCAGGACCAGGTCAAGAGCGGGTTGGCGACGGACTTCGACACGTTCCTGGCCGGGCTGCGTGACGACCGGTCCCGCGGGCGCCGCTTCTGGCGCGTCCACGACATCGCCGACCTCGTGACCCGCTGGCGAGGTGACCGGGTGCCCGCCGCGCACGTGCACGTCGTACCGGTCCGTCCGTTGCGGCTGCCGCAGACAGCCGGACCGACCGAGCTCTGGAACCGGTACGCCACGGCGCTCGACCTCGACCCGACGGCGTACGACAGCGACCTCGACGTCACGACGCTCCCGCTGGGGCCTGCCGAGCTGGAGCTGCTGCGGCGCGTGCACGCACGGCGCGACCCGCGGTTCATCGACCCGCAGCGACACCTCTGGACCCGGCAGCTCCTGGCCCACGAGATCCTCGCCCGGCGTCCCGCACCGCCGCTCGCCCTCCCCGACGACCTGGCGGCCTTCCTCGCCGACCGGTCGCGCGCGATCCTCGACGAGGTCGCGACCTCCGGGTACGACGTCGCGGGCGACCTCACCGACCTCGCGCCTGCCCCGGCGCCGGCTGACGCGCGCCTGGTCAGCGAGGTCACCGATGCGGAGGTCGACGAGGTGGCCACGTGGACGATCCTTCGGCTGCAGGAAGAGCTCGTGCACCGCGAGCCCAGCGCGCCGCCACCTCCCGTCGGACCGGACGACGGGATCGACGCGATCCTCGAGCTGCTCGAGCACATCCGGGCCGCCGACACCGGCGCCGAGCCGCGCCCGGCGCCCGAGCGGGACGAGTCACGAGTGGCTCGGATCCGCCGCGCGCTCCCCGTCCGCCGCCGGCACTGAAGGGCGTCAGACCGGGCACTTCACCTGTCGGTGGCTATGTCACCCTGTGTCAGGCGACCTTCACAGCGCGACCTTGTGCTCGAGTTGGCGAACGTGCTTGCATGAAGGCAGTGGTTGAGACAACTGCCACTTGTGTTCTTGTTCAAAAGGACCCCTGGTGTCTCCCATATTCCAATCTGTTGACCTTTCCAACCAGTTGTACGACGCAGAACATGATCATCTGCACGATGATCTGGCGCCCTCTGGCCACCGCCGAGGAGCGTGCCCAGCGCACCCACGACCTGCTGATGCAGTGCGTCGACGCCTCCGATGACGAGCGCGAACGCCTGCACGAGGAGATCGTGCTCATCAACGTCGAGGTCGCCGAGTCGATCGTGATGCGCTACCGCAACCGCGGGGTGCCGGTCGACGACCTCGTCCAGGTCGCCTGCCTCGGACTCGTCAAGGCGGCCCGTGGCTTCGACCCCACGAAGAGCGACAACTTCCTCGGGTACGCCGTCCCGACCATCCTCGGCGAGGTGAAGCGGTTCTTCCGCGACAACGCCTGGGCGGTGCGTCCTCCGCGCCGGATCCAGGAGCTCCAGGCCGAGATCGCCGCAGCCTCAGCACAGCTGATGCAGGACACCGGCCGCGTCCCGACGCCGGCTGATGTCGCGGACGTTCTCGAGATCGACGTGAAGGAGGTCGTCGAGGCGCTGTCCGCCGACGGCTGCTTCGCGCCGACCTCGCTCGACCGGCCGCCGCGCGAGGACGAGTCGACGCCGTTGGCCGAGGCGCTCGGAGCAGAAGACCCCGGCTACGCCCACGCCGAGGCCGTCGTCGCCCTGCGACCGCTGTGCGAGAACCTCACCGAGCGCGAGCGGCGGATCGTCTACCTGCGCTTCTTCCACGAGTGGACCCAGGCGCGCATCGCCGAGGAGTTCGGGGTCACCCAGATGCAGGTGTCGCGCCTGCTGACGCGCATCTTCACCAAGCTCCGCGAACAGCTCGGGTCGCTCGACGCCATCGACATCGGGCCGGCCCAGCGTCGTGCCGGTGCCAGCGCGCTGGACGCAGCGGCCGCTCCGGTCGCCTGACCCGCAGCACAGCTACCTCGGCGTGCTCGCCCAGGCTGACGTCACACGCGCTCAGCCGGGCTGACCACGCCGGGGAGCTGCCGGGTCTCGATGATCTCGGCGGCGACCGAGCGCAGCTTGACGTTGTTCTCCTGCGAGTAGCGACGCAGCACGGCGAAGGACTGGTCGGCGGTGAGGTCGAACCGCTCCATCAGGATCCCCTGCGCCTGGCCGATGAGGTGCCGGGCGTCGATCGCCTGGCGCAGACCCGCCTCGCGTCGGGCCGTCGCGAGGGCGACCGACGCGTGCTGACCGAAGATGTGGGCCATCGCCACGTCGTCCTCGTCGAAGTCCCGCACCGACGTGGAGTAGAGGTTGAGTGCGCCCGAGCGTCTGCTCGGAGTCGAACAGCCGGACGCTGAGCATGCTGTGCAGCCCGAGCTCCGCCGCCAGCGGACCGAACCTCGGCCACCGCTCGTCGGTCGCGGTGTCGTGCACGAGGAACGAGTTGCCCGACCACACGGCCTGCAGGCAAGGGCCTTCGCCGAGCTCGGTCTGAAGCTTGTCCGCGTGCTCGATGACCGGATCCGTTGCCGCCGCGGTCTCGATCTCGCGGTTGTGCACGACGTGGATGCCCGCGTGGTCGGTGCCGAGGGTCGTCTGGGCGTACGACGCGATGCCCACGAGCGTCTCCTCGACGTCGGGCTGGCCTTGCAGGTCGAGCGCCATCTGCGCGAACCGGGCAGCTGCGGTGATCATCGGCTCCCTTCGGTCCTGGCCGAGCCCCGACCCGGTTCCTTGCTGTGAGGCTACTGTCCACCGCCGGGGGGCTGGAGTCCAGTGGCGAAGCCGAACAGCACGGTCTCGTCCTCGAGCGGCGCGGGCGTCCCGGTGAAACGGCTCACCCCGACGGAGAACAGCTCGCCGTCTGGTGCGTTGAAGGCAAGCTCCTCGCAACCGGCGTCGACGAACCACGTCGCGGATCTGCGGCGTCAGGTCAGGCGCGCGCCGGGAGCGGGTCCAGATGACGGTGGCGTCCGAGCTCACCAGCCGCGGCACCGCTGCGACCGTACGACGGACGTCCTCGTCGCTCACGTTGCCGAAGATGCCGCAGAGCAGGAGCAGATCGGCCGGGACCGCATCGGCGTACGCGCGCGTGTTCCCGGCGTCTGCCGTCCGCACGTCGACGTTGGCGATCCCCTGGTCCTCCGCCCGGTGCCGTGCGGCGTCGGCGAGGCACGTGTCGAGCTCGACGAGGACGGTGCTGCACGGCGGTCGCGTCCGACGGGCGCTGGCCAAGCACACCCAGCACGTCCCGCCCGTCGCCCGCGCACAGGCTGAGGATGCGCCGGCCCTCGACCCGGCGGTCGGTGCTCGAGCCAGTGCACGATGTGCGCGCGCACGATGCTGAGCCGGCGGTTGAGCGCACTGTCCGCCTCGGCGTACTGCTCGTGCCAGTGCTGCCAGTGCGAGTCGTGCGGCATCGCGCCATCCTGGCAGACCCGTCGGGAGGAATCTCGAGGAACGGCGTTGGTCGAAGGGCTGATCCGACGATCAGGTCACGTCATACTGCTGACCTGAAGGAGAGCCCGTGAGCGACGTCGACACCCAGGTGCCCGCCGCGGCACCGCTCGACGCTGTGCTGTGGTCCAGCCGGCAACGCGCCCGTCTCGTGCGCCTGTGCACGGCGATCGTGCGCGACCCGGTCGCCGCGGAGGACCTCGCCCAGGAGACCTTGCTCGAGGCCTGGCGACACCAGGACAAGCTCACCGATCCGTCCGGAGCGGACGCCTGGCTCTCGGCGATCGGCCGCAACGTCTGCCGGCGCTGGCTGCACGCGCAGGGACGGCGCCCGCTGCCGACTCCGGATCCCGAGTCTCACCTGTCCGCCGACACGCGTCGCCCGCGACCTCGACACCGTGCTCGAGCGGGAAGAGCTGGTCGAGCTGCTCGACCGCGCACTGGCGCTGCTGCCCGACGCGACCCGCGAGGCGCTCGTCGCGCACTACGTCGAGGAACGCAGCCACGCCGAGATCGCCGAGCAGATCGGCAGCTCGACCGGCGCGGTCTCGATGCGGGTGAGCCGCGGTCGCGACCGGTTGCGCTACCTGCTGGAGACCAGGTTCGCGGACGACGCGATCGCCGAGGGGTGGGTACGCCGGGACGAGGCGGGCTGGCGGCCGACCCGGCTGCGCTGCCTGGACTGCGGGCGGACCACGGTCGCGTTGCGCCATGACGCCGCGGAGGTGGCGTTCCGCTGCCAGGGCTGCGACCCGAACGGGTTGACCACGCGGGTGCCGATGGACGTCCCGTTCTTCTCCGCGCTCATCGGGAGCGTGCGCCGGCCGAGCGCGATCTTCGCCCGCGTCTCCCAGTGGTCGCGGAGCTACTGGGCCTCGACGTCGGCCACCGGTGGCCGCTCGAACCTGGCTCGTTGCGTCCGCTGCGGCGCCGTGGTGACGGCCCGGGCGTACACCCGCGAGGAACGGCTCTGCTGGGCCGGTCGGCACGGTTGGTACGCCACCTGCGGGACGTGCGGCGAGGAGGTCTCGGGCTCGATCGCCGGGCTCGCGCTCGCCCAGCCGGAGGTGCAGGCGGTCCGACGCAGCGAGCCTGCGATGCGGATGCTGCCGGTCCGCGACGTGATCCGCGACGACCAGCCGGCCAAGGTCGTCGGCTTCTCCGGCAGCGGCGACCGCGAGGTGGCGAGCGTGGTCTTCCTCCGGGACTCGCTCCGGCTGGTCCACGTCTGGTCCGCAGCAGGACGGTGATGTTCGCCGTCCTCCGGCGGCGCGACTTCGCACTCCTCTGGTTCTCCGGCCTGATCTCGGTCGCCGGGGACTGGGTGCTGATGACCGCCCTGCCGTACTACGTCTACGTCCGCACCGGCTCCACGATCGCGACCGCCGGGATGACGGCGGCCGAGCTCGCCCCGGCGATCGTGCTCACGTCCGTGGCCGGCGTCTTCGCCGACCGTTGGAACCGCAAGCGGATGCTGGTCATCGCCGCGCTGAGCCAAGCGGTCGCGGTCCTCGTGCTCCTGCTCGTCCGCGACGACGGGATGCTCTGGCTCGTCTACGTCGTCGCGGTCGCCCAGTCGTCGATCTCGGCCTTCTCGATGCCCGCCGAGGCTGCCCTCCTGCCCACGCTGGTGCCACGCGAGGAGTTCGTGCAGGCCAACGCGATGAACGCCCTGAACAACCGGCTGGGCCGGCTGAGCGGGGTGCCGCTGGGCGCCGCGCTGCTCGGCTGGTTCGGGCTGGACGCCGTCGTGCTGGTCGACGCCGCGACGTTCCTGGTCGCGGCCGCCCTGGTGGCGCCGATCGTCGTACCCGCGCCGGCCGAACCCGCGGATCAGGACGAGAGCGTCGCCGAGGTG
The DNA here is from genome assembly GCA_963737725.1 of uncultured Actinomycetota bacterium. GTDB lineage: Bacteria > Actinomycetota > Actinomycetes > Propionibacteriales > Nocardioidaceae > JANLYC01. The sequence goes on along the minus strand of CAVTTO010000007.1, from coordinate 427,800 downwards.
GCGCACGAGGCCGAGTCCGCGCTGGCGTCGTTCTGGCGGGAGTGGCGGGAGGGGCTGCACGTGGTCCGCGACGACCGGACGATCGCGGTGCTCTTCCTGGTGTTCGGACTGATGACGTTCGGCGGGACGATGATCGACCCGCTCTTCGTGCCGTGGATCCGCGACGTGCTCGACGAGGGCGTCGGCGTGGTTGCCGTGCTGAGCATGACCCACTCGCTGGCGGGCATCGTCGGTTCCCTGCTCGTCGGGCGGTACGGCGGCCGGCTCGCACCCCGGCAGCTGATCGGCTGGCCGTCGATCCTGGCCGGGATCTGGTTGCTGATCCAGTACAACGTGGCCGTGCTGTGGGTCGCGGTGGTGTTGACCTGCATCGGCGGCATGACCTCGGTGGCGTCCTCGGTCGGGGTCGAGACGCTGGCGCAGGAACGGGTGCCCGAGCAGCTTCGCGGCCGGGTCTTCGGCTCGTTGCAGGGAACGATCTGGCTGCTCAGCCTGCTCGGCGCGGTGGTCGGTGGCGTGCTCGGCGATCTCGTCGGGATCCTGCCGGCGCTCGACCTGGCGGCCTCGCTCGTGCTCGTGTCGGGCGTGGTGGTCCTGATCGCGATCCCCGCCAGGGACGCCGGCGCGGCGTCAGGCCGGACCGAGGTGGACGCCGAGCGTGGCTAGCTGCTCGTCGATGACGGCCTGCGACGACTCGGGCAGCGGGATGACGGCCTCGGTGACCGTGTCGAGCTCGCCGGACGAACGTCGATCGACGTACCCCTCCAGGTTGGCCGGACGGTACGAGGAGTTCTCACCGGCGAAGTGCCCGCGAGCGGACGACGCGACCATGACGCCGCAGCCCGGGGAGTCGAGGTTGCGGTGGGTGCCGGTGAACAGCACCCGCTCGCTCTCCGGTCGCGGCCGCATCCGCTCGCGCAGGTTGGAGACCTTGTAGAACCAGGTGAGCGAGTTGTGCCGCTCCGCCTCCGACCTGGAGTTGACGTAGGTGTCGAGCAGCGGCTTGTCGAACACCAGACCCTGCCGACTCGCCTCGCTGACCATCCAGAGCAGCGTGGTGTCCGACAGCCCGGTCTTGGGATAGCCGCCGCCGACGTCGGAGTGGGCGCCCTCGAACCACACCTGCTTGACCCGCTCGGGGCGTTTCGGAGCGTTCCAGAGACACGGGGCGAAGACCATCCGGTCCTCGTCGATCGCCAACGCCTGCCGCGCACACTCGACCGAGTCGCCGAGGTTGATGTCGTGGAACTGGTGGTCCTTCGGCAGCAGGCCGGGCACCCCGAGCGCCCCGACCGTGTCGAAGACACCGAGGAACTTGGTGGGCGTGCTCGGGTGGCAGAAGTCGCGCTTGAACTCGTCGTTGCCGCTCCCGAAGCCCCCGTTCTTCGGCTCCTTGCGCTGGTAGCGGGCCACCGCCTCGGGCAGCTTGTTCGCGATCAGGGACTCACGGGTCAGCAGGCCGATGAACCCGATCATCCCGACCAGGCTGCGTGCGGTGTACGCGCCACGGGAGAAGCCGAAGGCGAAGATCTCGTCGCCTTCCTCGTAGTTGAGGGCGAGGAAGCGGTACGCCGTCTTGACGTTGTTGAACAGCCCGGACCCGAACGCCCCGCCGAGGAGCCGGTCCAGCTTGTAGCCGATGCCGACGCCCCCGACGTACAGCACGAGCTGTTGGACCTGCTCGCACTGGTCCGGGTCGGTCGAGACCGTGCGGGCGATCTTCTCGATGTTCGTCACGTTGTCGCTGGCGGGCTCGTTCCACGTGCCGTCACAGCAGACCACGAGTCGCTTCATCACGACCTCCTCGGATGCAGGGCTCTTGACAGGAGAGTCGAAGTCTCCTTCTGTCGTTGTAGGAGGTTTGAGCCGTCCGGGCAATACATCGCGCCGAAAGTCCCAACCCGGATGACAATCCCGACTCGCTCCGGTCTGGCGCGTATCAGGGACCCAGGTTCGTCCCTCCGCATTGGAGAAGACACGTTTTCTCGGCGCACCACGAGATGCCTGACATGCGATCAAGGAGGCATCGTGAACGGGACGAGCCTGACCACCGAGGTGCGCCGCGCCCACCACACCTGGCCCTTCATCGACGCGATCGAGAAGCGTCACAAGCTGCCCGCCCGGTTGTTGTACGCCGTGGGGTGGCGCGAGACCCACCTCCAGAACATCATGGGCGACTTCTCGCAACGACCCGGCGAGTCGTCGCCTCGGCATCACGGGTTCGGCGTCTGGCAACGCGACTCCGGCGCCTTCGGCGTCGGGCCGGCCTACCTGAAGAACGTCCGCCGCCAGGCGATGGACGCCGCCGAGCTGCTCGCCGCGAACTTCCGGATCTTCGACCGCTGGGACGCGGCCGTGGCGGCGTACAACTGTGGGCCCGGCAACGTGCAGAAGGCGTTGGCGGCAGGGTCGTCGGTCGACCGCTTCACCGCCGGAGGCGACTACTCGCACGACGTGCTCGCGACCCGGCTCGCGATCGTGCGACGCCGTGCTCGGCCCGCTGGGGACAACAAACCGGACCCGAAGGTCGTGCCCACACGTGGCTACTTCCGCCCCGGGCGGCACAACGAGCTGTTCACGGTGATGGGCAAGCGCTTCAAGGTCTGGCTGCGCAGCGACATCGCCTGTGCCGGTGACGCCTACGTACCGGGTCCGGAGTTCTCGACGTTCGACCGGACCAACGTGAGGAAGTGCCAGATCCTGATGGGTGACGAGCCCGACGGCTGGTTCGGGCAGAGCCAGTGGACCCGGCTGATGACCGAGCGGCCACCACGTCGGCCGCCCAGCCGCGGGGCTGCGCCGGTGAGCGGGCTACGCGTGACGCAGGGGTTCGGCGTGAAGGACTCCCGGTATGCCGCAGGGGAGCACACCGGCGTGGACTTCGGCGACTCCGGCGACGACGCGATCCGGGCCACCCGGCGCGGGGTCGTGGTCACTGCGTCGTACGACTCCGACGGGTTCGGGAACTACGTCGTGCTCCAGCACGAGGGCACCCGGTTCTCGTGGTACTGCCACCTGGCACGTCGCTCCGTCAGCGTCGGCGACCACGTCATGCAGGGCCACCAGGTCGGGATGATGGGGGCCACCGGCAACGCTCGGGGCAAGCACCTGCACTACCAGGAGACGCTCGGCGGGCACGGCTACTGGGACTACGTCCGCCCCACCCTCCTGTCCGTGACCCATCCGCTGGTCGACCGCCGGTTCAGCAGACGTCGTCGAGGTAGGCCATCGCCTGCACCCGCAACGGTGTAGGGGGTTCGATGATCTCGCGGTGCTCTGCCGACGACCCGACCCGGACGTCGACGGTGAAGACGAACGTCTGCTGGCTGGCGGACCGCGCGTGCGGGTCGCAGCGGTTGTTGCCGCGAATCAGGACGGGCACCTTCGTCGAGGGCTGACCCGGTGCGAGGACGTTGGGCGCGTCGGTGGCCTCGAACTGGAACAGCACACTGCCGAAGACCGACTCGACCACGACCTTCTCGTCAGATCCGCCGTCGGCCGGACGCTTCAACACGAGGTCACCCACGAGAACCAGGTCGCCGTCGACGGTCTCGCGGTGGAAGGGCGTGCGGTAGCTGAAGGCGGCGGCAGCGTCGAGCTGCTGCTGCGCGCAGCCGCCGTCGTGGAGGTTGGCCAACAGGTCGAGCCCGAGCTTGGCCACGGGGAGGACGGCTGTCTTGGCTGTGCCGTCCTGCTCGTAGTGCACGAGGACCTGTGCATCGTCCACAGCGACATCGCCCTCGCAGACGGGCGTCCCGTAGTCAACGGTGAGGTCGATGGTGCGGTCCGGGGTGAAGTCGGTGTCCTTCGGGGTCGGCGACCGCTCCTCGAACGCGTCCGAGAGGAGCTGGACGTCGGTGACGTGCAGCGTCGTGTGGTGGTCGGTCGTGACCTCCAGGCCGATCCTGGGCGTGCCGACGTCGGTGCGCTGCTGCACGACGGTGGCGCGCATCCCCGAGTCCGCCGCGTCGACGGTGGTGGTCGGGTCCGCTGTCGGCGAGCCCCCGGACCCCTCGTCGTCGGAGTCCCCGGTGCAGCCCGCCAGCGCCGCCGTCAGGACGACGGCCAGCACCGAGACCGCGATGCTGCGGGCATGAGACCTCGACGTCATACGACCCCTCCTCGACGATGCAGCATAAGTCGGACCTCCCTCCCAGACGCCACCCTTGAGGCAAGATCGATGCCGTGGACGACACGTTCGTGACCTTCGTGGCGACGCTCGAGCAGAGCCTCGACGACCAGTCCACCGGCCCCGAGGAGCTCGCGCGCAGGGCGCACCTGTCGCGGTTCCACTTCGACCGGGTGATCAAGGCGGTGTCGGGCGAGCCGCCGCAACAGTTCCGTCGCCGGGTCCTGCTGGAGCGCGCGGCATACCGGTTGATCACCACCGACGCGAGCATCATCGACGTGGCCACCGAGGCCGGCTTCGGCTCGCACGAGGCGTTCACCCGGGCCTTCCAACGCGGCTACGGCTGCCCCCCGTCGCAGTGGCGGGAGACGCCGCGCCGATTCCAGCTCGACGCCCCGAGCGGCGTGCACTTCCATCCACCTGCCGGACTGCGGCTGCCGGCGGCCGAGTCCTACCGCGGATTCGACCTGGCGGTCCGGATGGTCGAGCACCACGTCTGGGTGGTCGGCGAGCTGCTCGACCGCGCGCAGCGGCTGAGCGACGAGCAGCTCGACGCACCGCTCGGCACCGCGGTCGAAGGCGTCGACGGCGACTGCTTGCGCTGGGTGCTGTGGCGGTTGGTGGGCCAGATGGAGCAGTGGACCCAGGCCGTGCACGACGGCTCCTACGACTTCGCCGGGCGTGACGACCCTCCGGTGGTGCTGCGCAGCCGGCTCGCCCGGGTCGGCGCGGCGTTCGTCGAGGAGGTCCGCGCGGTGAGTCGCGAAGGCCGGTACGACGAGACGTTCGTCGACACGATGGGGCCCGAGCCGAAGGTGCTGACGTACGGCGGCATGGTGGCCCACGTGCTGACCTTCTCCGCTCACCACCGGCTGCTCGCGGTGACCGCCTTGGCCGGGTACGGCATCGACGACCTCGGCTACGGCGACCCCAAGTACTGGATCACCTGACCCCCTCGCGGTTTGCCTGGTTAACCATCCGCCTGCATGGCTCGCCAGGCAAACCTGGATGGCGTGGAGGGTGTTTGCCTGGTGAGGGCGGCGCGCAATGGCGATCAAACGCAACCGCCGCCAGTCGCCCAGACTTCTGAGCATGAGCGAGACACGATCCGACACCGCCGGCGCGACGTGCTGGTTCTGCGACGACGACATGCGCACGGACCTGCCGCCGACCGGATGGCTGTACGACGACGGGATCTGGCGCGCCGGCCACGCCCCGGTCGGCTACGCGATCGCAGGCAGCGTTGTGCTCGAGGCACACCGGCACGTCCTCGACCAGGCCGACATGACCCGCGAGGAAGCGGCGTCCCTGGTCGGGGTGACGGGTCGTCTGGTGACCGCGATCAAGCAGGCCACCGGCTGCGACCGCGTCTACCAGTGGGCGACCATGGACGCCTTTCCGCACTTTCATCTCTGGCTGGTGCCGTGGTCGTCGTCAGGTGAGCTCCGAGGCCCGCGCTACCTGGTCGCCTCGGTCGGCACCGACGCGGCGCCCACAGACCCCGACGTCGTACGCCAGACAGCGGAGGCGATCCGCACCGCCCTCACCTGACCCGGACGACTGCGGAAGACCGGCCATATCGGGTGGGCAAAACCCACCATGCCATCGCAATTGCGGCCAGACGTCGGGTGATGAGCGGAGGCGGCGCTGGTCCGAACGGCCGAGTTTCGTACGCCGTTGGTGCGCTTTCCTGCTGCGACACTCGTCAGGGAGGTCCTCGGCAGTCAACACTGTTTGTATACACACAGTAGTGACTTGGTGGCGGTGAGTGATGTGAAGAGTCGCGACGACGCGCGCATCCGCAGTCTCGCGGTGATGGCGCGCGCCCTCGGGCGGTCCGACTCCCTGCTCAACCTGCTGGAGATCGCCGCCGAGGAGGCCCGCACCGCGCTGGACGCCAGCACCGCGTCGATCAGCCGGGTCGAGCCGGGCCTGATGAAGATCCGCACCTTGCTCAACGTCGGTCAGCTCGGCCCCGACGAGGAGCGCTGGCCGGAGGACGAGACGTACGACCTGTCGTACTCGCCGTACCTCGGTCTGGTCCTCGAGGAGCACCGCACCTGGACCGCATCGCTCGACGACCCCGACTCCCCCGAGGGCGAGAAGGACCTGCTGCGCCGGCTCGGCAAGGCCTCGTCGCTCGGCTCGCCGGTCATCGTCGACGGTCAGCTGTGGGGTGAGTTCTACGCGACCCGGCCGGTTGGCGAGGACCCGTTCGACGACCGGGACGTGGCGTACGTCGAGGCGTTGGTCGCGATCCTGTCGGGCTCGGTCTCCCGTGCGCTGCGCGAGGAGTCGCTCGAGCGGCTCGTCTATCTCGACCCGCTGACCGGCCTCTGGAACCGCCGCGCCCTCGACGAGCGGGCCGCCGAGGCCTTCGCGGTCGCACCGGGCGCGAGTCGGACCGTCACCGTCGTCCAGGTCGACATCAACCGGCTCAAGCAGGTCAACGACTCCCTCGGCCACAACGCCGGCGACCAGCTGATCCAGTCGGTGGCGAGCACGCTCCTGGCCGAGTTCAGCCACCTCCCCGGCAGTCTCGTCGCCCGCGTCGGTGGCGACGAGTTCACCGCCTTGGTCGTCGGGCACGACCCGTCTGCCGTGATCTCCATCGCGGACCGGCTCAACCGGCGCTCGTGGCGGCTCGGTGCCCAGCCGGGCATCTCGTGCGGCTGCTCCAGCGCGGTCATCACCGCCGACACGACGTTGACGCCGAGCGAGCTGTTCGCGGCCGCCGACCAGGCGCAGTACCACGCCAAGCACAGCCGCCCGATCGCCGGCCTGGTCGCCGACATCGCGACCGGCTGAGCGCTACGAATTGCGGGAAACGTCAGGTCGACACGCCGTATGACGGCGTACCTTCCCCGCAATTCGCGGCCGCCACGGCAGGGCTCAGCTGGCCCTGACCGTGCTCCCGGCATCGGCTCGTAGCCGGCGGGGCGGGAGAAGAAGACCCCCTCACCGCCGGTGATGCCCGGCAGCCGCTGCTCGAACCCGTCCACCTCCTCGGTCGGGATGCTTCCGGTGATCCGGCAGCGCGTGCCCGTCACGACCGGGGGCTCGGGTGTCGCGCGGTGCGCGTGCAGCTTCTGCAGGACGACGCTGATCGCGCTCTCCGGCACCTCGGTCTCGAACTCGCTCACCGGCGCGCACAACACGGTCCCGGCCTGGCGCAACGCCTCGCGAAGCACCGACATCGTCAGGTCGCGGAAGTATCCCGCCGGCGGCGTCGGGGCGCAGAAGCGTGCGTGCACGAGCGACACCGAGCAGTCAACGACCCGCCAGCCCTGCGGTCCCTCCTCCAGGGCACGCGGCAAGGTCGCCTCGATCGCGACGTGATGGTTCGGCAGGATGTAGCCGCGCTCGACGTCCGGCCCGAGCCGGTAGGCGAGCCCGGAGTCCGGCGCCCCGGGCTCCACCCGCAGACCGACGATCGCGTTGCCGGTCGGCACCTGCTCGACGGCCTCGCCGACGCCGGCCACCCGCTCGACGTACACCGTCCGGGTCGGCAGGAAGGCCGCGACGATGCCGTACTCCGTCTCGAGCCGCGCGGCGAGCACCTCCTTCTGCACCTCGCCGTAGACGCTCACGGTGATCTCCCGCTCCCGCCCGTCGAGCCGCGCGTCGATCAGCGGGTCCTGCTCCGACAGCTGTTGCAGCGCAGCGAACAACGCCGAGCGGTCACCCGGGTTGCGCGGCTCGACGACCGCCTCGAGACCGGGTGAGGGGAAGTGCCGACCTCCCCGCGCCGGGTCCCACCGGCCGAGCTGGTCCCCGATGGCTGCGTCACCCAGACCGATGATCGTCGCGATGTCACCGGAGTACGCCGGCCCGGCCACGGTCTCGGCACCGGACCGGAAGGTGCTGACGTTGGTCGCCCGCGCCTCGCGCTCGATGACAGACCCCGTGGCCGAGCGATGGTGCACGACCACGTGGTCGCGCGCGGTCAGGGTTCCGGCGTGCACGCGTGCGTAGGCGAGCTTGTGGCCGGCAGCCCCGCGCTCGATCTTGAAAACGCTTGCGTGCAAGGGATCTGAGGACTTCGACGCGGTCGTCGGCAAGTAGCGGACGACGGCGTCGGAGACGTCCTGAACACCCAGCCCGGTCAACGCGGCGCCGAACACGACGGGGTGGATCCGACCTGCCGCCGTCAGTCGCGCGAGGTCGGTCAGGGCCTGCGGCTCCGTCACGGCCTGAGCGCCGTCGACGTACTGGCGCAGCAGCCCGTCGTCGTACGCCGACAGCCGATCGACCAGCTCCTCCACGAACTCGGGTCCGGACCGGCGCCGGGTCCGGGCGGCTCGGCTGCCGAGGTCCATCGGCTCGGTCACCGCGACGGCGTCACCGGTGAGCGCCTCGCGCAGCGCGTCCATCGTCTCGGCGTACGACGCCCCGACCCGGTCGATCTTGTTCGCGAAGATCAGGAAGGGGATGCCGAGCCGCTCCAGGATCCGGATCAGCACGCGCGTCTGCGCCTGCACGCCCTCGACCGCGGAGACGACGAGCACCGCGCCGTCCAGGACAGCGAGCGCGCGCTCGACCTCGGCCACGAAGTCGGAGTGGCCAGGGGTGTCGATGAGGTTGATCCTGGTCGTCCCGCCGTCGGGCGTGGGCACGGTGAACGTGACGACCGCGGAACGGATGGTGATGCCGCGTTGGCGTTCGAGCGCGTCGGCGTCGGTCGTCGTGTCGCCGTGGTCGACGCGGCCGATGTGAGTGGTGACGCCCGCCTCGAAGAGGAGGCGTTCGGTCAGAGTGGTCTTACCGGCGTCGACGTGGGCGACGATTCCCAGGTTGAGGCTCGAGGTGACGGAGGGCATGGCTGACGGCCTTCGGGTCGATCGGGTAGATGAGGCGATCTGTCCGCAGCCATCCGCGCATCCCGTTGCTCCGTCCTCGTGTCGGCCCGCACCAGGCGGGTGTCATCCCTGACCGTAGGGCGACTCAGGCCGTCAGGCGAGCGAATTTCCGTTGCCGGCCGCCGTCCGACAGGCGCTAGGTTCGCCCCATGGCCCTCCTGCACAAGGCGACGGTGACGCCGACCAAGCTCGAGATCCTGGACGCGTGGCTGCCGGGTCGGCCCTGGTTCCACGGAGCGGCCGGCGTCGAGAAGGTGGCGTCGTACCGCTTCGACGACCCGGCCGGCGAGGTCGGTCTGGAGGCGATCCTGGTCAGCAGCGGCGACGAGGTCTACCAGGTGCCGCTCACCTACCGCGCTGCTCCGCTCGCCGGTGCCGACGGCCACCTCGTCGGCACGATGGAGCACTCCGTCCTCGGCCCGCGCTGGGCGTACGACGCCTGCGCCGACCCGGTCTGGGCGAGTGCGTTGGCGACGGCGATCCGCACGGGTGGCGAACAGGCTGAGCAGCACATCGACATCGACGGGCACCGGGAGACCGCTGCCGCCGCTGATGACCGTGCGCGGCAGTGGTTCTGCCGCGGACGGCGTGGATGTCTCCACGGTCACGTGTCACGACGAGGGCGACGCCACCGTGATCCGCGGTGAGGGGTTCGAACTGCTGCTGGTACGCCGGATCGGTGCCGACCTGCCGCCCGTCCCGGACGGCGCCGACCTGCTGACCGGCAGCTGGACCGGCGTGGACGACGCCGTGCTCGCGCTCATCCGGTGAGCGGCGCCCTCGGCGACCACCAGGTCCTCCCAGGACATGCCGACGCTCTTGAAGACATGAGGCCGGTCGGTCGAACGTCGTACCTTGCCGGCCACCAGGTCCGACAGCGTGTGCAGATCGGTCGCCTCGAGCGCTCCCTCGTCAATCGCCTGGACGACGTCGCCGGCCTCGCGCAGCGCCGCCGGGACGTCCTCGACGACCACGACCGAACGCGCCATCAGGGCTGAGTCGAGCTCGCGACTGGCTGGCTCGTGCGAGCCGACCGCGACGACGCAGGCTCCGTCGGCGACCCAGGCGCCGTCGATGACCGGGGTCGACGACGAGGTCGCGCACATCACCACCTGCGCCGCACGCACGGCATCCTCGAGCTCGGATCCGTCCGCCGTCGCGTGCACCTCGGCCGGCGCCGCCCCGCCCTGCGGCGCCAAGGCCTCGATCCGCCGGGCGCAGCTCTCGGCACGATCCGCGTCCCGGCCGGCCACCGTGATCCGGCGTACTGACCGCAGGGCCAGGAGCGCCTCCGCATGCCCGAGCGCCTGCGGCCCGCTGCCCACGATGACCGCACTCTCGACGTCGTCCGGCGCGAGCACCTGCATGGCCACCGCCGAGACGGCCGGCGTGCGCAGGTTGGTGAGCGCGATCCCGTCGATCAGCGCCTGTGGGGTGAGAGTCTCGGCGTCCATCAGCACGTAGACCGCCTGGATGGTCGGCAGGCCGCGCGTCGGGTTGTCGCGCGCCAGGCCGACCACCTTGGTCCCGACCGCCGTCGCGCCGGCACTCGGCATCAGCAGCAGCTGACCACGCCCGGCCTCGATGATCGTGCGCGGCGGGTCCGACGACGGGTCGAGCCCGGTCGCGAGCGCGGCGCGGAGCAGCTCACGCGCCCGGCCCGGTGACACCCGGCGGACCAGCTCGTCGGCGCCGATCCACATCGGGGCACTCGAGTCTTCGACCATGCGTCGCCCTCCCCTACGTCACTCTGTCTGGCCCTCATGCTGGCACGCGGGTCGCGGGCGTGGCTCGGTTGGTTTGAGTCTCCGCCGCGGGGCACGGGGTGATCGGGACCGGGTCGCCGACGTGACGGCGACCCGCCGCTCACGAGAGGAGCCCGAGGTGCCGGCTGAAGAGCCCGGAAGCAAGACCGCCAAGGTGATGTACCGACCGGTCGGCATGATCGGCGGCATCGTCGCCGGCATCGTGGCGGGACAGATCTTCAAACAGGTGTGGAAGCGGGTGAGCCGGGGAGATGACGCGGACGCCCCGAAGGCACTCGAGTCGGAGTACGACATCAAGGAGATCTTCGTGGCGGCCGCCATCCAGGGTGCGATCTTCGCCGTGGTCAAGGCCGCGGTCGACCGTGGTGGCGCCCGCGCCTTCCAGCGCTGGTCCGGGGAGTGGCCGGGCGACTGATCACGCCGGGTCGGCCATACCTCCCCAGATGTCGCCGACCGTGAAGCCCTCCGGGAACGGATCGGTCGGGTCGACGACGTACTGCGCGATCCCGGTGATCCAGGCCTGACCACTGATCTGCGGAACCACGGCCGGACCGCCGCCCACCGTCGTCTCCTCGAGCAACCGGCCGGTGAACGTCGTGCCGAGGATCGACTCGTGCACGTAGTCCTGTCCGAGCTGAAGCAGGCCGCGCGCATGCAGGGTCGCCATCCGGGCACACGTCGCCGTGCCGCACGCGGAGCGGTCGAGCGCACCGGTCCAGGTCGACCGGTCGTCCCAGGCGAAGGCGCCGGTCGAGATGACCGTGGCGTTGCGACCGTGCGCGTCGGGTCCGATCGCGTCGCCGGTGATGCAGGTGATCGTGGGGCCGGTCATCACGTCGTTCTCGGGATGCACCACCGGGTGCTGGTCGAGTGTGGCCGCCTTGACCATCGAGCCCACCCGGACGCACTCGGCGCCCTGGTCAGGTGTCAGCCGGAGCCCGACCTGCGCCGCGTCGAAGAGCACGAACATCATGCCGCCCCAGGCGAGGTCCACCGTCACCGTGCCGAGCTCCGGCACCTCGATCGGGACGTCGAGCGCGAGCACGAAGGCGGGGACGTTCGTGAACGTCACGCGGCGGACCTTGCCTCCGTCGCACTCCGCCCGGACCTTCACCAGACCGGCCGGCGCCTCCAGGACGAGCTCGGTCACCGGCTCGACCATCGGCACGATGCCGGTCTCGAGCGCCACCGTGACCGTGCAGATCGTGTTGGAGCCGGACATCATCGCGTACTCCGTCTGCTCCATCACGATGAAGCCGAGGTCTGCGTCGGGATGGCCGGGCGGCACGATCAGGTTGCAGCAGAGGCCGGGGTAGCCGCGCGGCTCACGAAGCATCAGGCGGCGCAGGTCGTCGCGGTGCGCGGCCAGGTACTGCTGCTGCTCGAAGACCGTGTCTCCCGGGATCGGCCCGACCCCGCCGGTGATGACCCGCCCTGGCTCCCCGCCGGCGTGCGCGTCGACCGCCGTGATCATCCGACTGACCTGCATCACGCGCTCCTTGTCTCGACGGAACGATCCGACGTTCACGTTGCCATAGCGACGTGGACGTCGGATCTTTGCGCATCCCCGCTGGGCTACCTGAAGTCGTTCTCCTTCAGCTCGATCACCCAGGCGCGCCGTTCGCAGATCAGACCGCCGCGCATCACGAACACCTCAGCCATCGACAGTCGCATCACCTCTCCGGTGTCACGCGTCGCCTCGGCGGTGAGCTCGGCCATCACCGTGTCGTCCTGCTCGACCATGCGCACGATCTCGATACGGGGCGGGCCGTCGAAGCCAGGCCCCTCGATGTTCTCGTCGTACGCCGCCTTGCCCTCGATGCGGAACGCGCCGTACACCGTCCAGACGATGTCATCGGTCAGGCAGCCCAGGATCTTCTCGTGGTCGGACGCGTTGAACCCGTCGAGGTAGGTCCGGACCGTGTCGGTGTTCGCAGACATGTCGCTCCCTCGTCCTGAAGGATCCGAGTCTGACAGTGCTCAAGCCCTGCCACGCTCGGATCTTTGCTCCTCGCTAGGCGGCTCGTTCGAAGCCGACCACGTTCCAGCTCAGCCCGCGGTGCCGATACTTCAGGCGACAGCCGTGGCGCTCGACGACGGAGGCCATCGCGTCGGGTGGGTGCACGAAGCTGCGGAAGTCGTTGCGCTGGAGGCGCCGGACGAGGTTCTCCGTCCCCATCCAGGCGCGGATGGCCGGGTTCGCAGGCGGGTGTGAGAAGACGACGAGGCGGCGGGCGTGCGTGCTTGCTGCCGACAGCAGCCGGTCGTAGTCGGGGTAGCAGCAGACGACGCGATGCAGCAGGACCACGTCGGCCTCGTCGACGTCGTCGGGTCGCTGCGCGATGTCGACCAGGCGACGGTCGACCTTGTCCCGCACGCCGGCGTCACGCAGCAGCGCGTCGGCCTGCTCGTCGTAGCCGGAGGAGATCTCGGTGTTGGTGACGTGCGCGGCGCCACGACGCAGCAGCTCCACCTGGATCTCGCCGAGCCCGCCACCGATCTCGAGGACGCTCGCCCCCTCGATCCCGCGTGCGGCCAGGAAGTCCACGATCCGCTGCTGGGTCTTGTTCAGCCCGTGGCGGTCGTAGCGACGGGCCACCCGGCGCGCGAACCGGTCGCCGAACATGTCGTCATAGCCCGATCCATCACAGCAATCGCCCACGTCGCGAGTATGCACCCGGCCCGACAACGACAAAGATCCGAGCCCGACAATGCCGTTGCACTGCCAAACCCGGATCTCTCGAGTGTGCGCGAGGGGGGAGTTGAACCCCCACGCCCTTTCGGGCACACGGACCTGAACCGTGCGCGTCTGCCTATTCCGCCACCCGCGCGCATTCGCCGCGGGTTGCCCCACGGCGAAGAGACAGACTAACACCACCGGGAAGGCGAGGTCTCGACAGGCTCGACCGCCGGGGACGCCCCGAGAGTGGCGCTGACCACGCCTCAGGCGGTGCGTGGACGGCTGGGACTGCCCGTTCCGGCTACGATCGAGCCCGAACGAGGACGTTCGGCGCGCCTGCCTGCCCGCAACCCCCCAGGCGCAACTTCTGGCGCCGCGCGGACGTCCTACCCCGAACCCGGAGTCGAGCGAGAAGGTGAGGTGAGCGACACCGTGGGTGCCCTTCACCGCTTCGAGCAACGGCTCGAGCAGATGGTCACCGGTGCGTTCGCTCGCGCGTTCCGCAGCGCCGTCCAGCCGATGGAGATCGCCGCGGCCCTGCAGCGCGAGGTGGACAACTCCGCGCAGATCCTCAGCCGTGACCGCCGCCTGGCGCCGAACAACTTCATGATCGACCTGTCCGGCCCCGACTTCGACCGGTTGTCGACGTACGGCGACACCCTGTCCCGCGAGCTCGCGGCGATGCTCCACGAGCACGCGCAGGAGCAGCACTACATGTTCGCCGGGCCGATCTCGATGAACTTCACCCGCTCCGACGACCTGACCACGGGTCGCTTCCGGGTGCGCAGCGAGGCCTCGGCCGCGGTCACGCCTCCGCCCGGCGCCGCGCAGATGTCGGACACGATGATCTCGCGCGCACCTCTGTTCCTCGAGATCAACGGCACCCGCCACCCGCTGGAGCCCCCCGGCCTGACCATCGGCCGCGGCACGAACGCCGACCTGCGCATCGACGACCCCGGCGTCAGCCGCCGGCACGTCGAGTTCCGGGTCGCGGCCGGCAACGGTACGCCGTCGGTCAGCGTCGTCGACCTCGGTTCCACGAACGGCACCCTGGTCAACGGCCAGCGCATCCAGCACGCCGCGCTCGACAACGGCTCGGTGGTGCAGATCGGGAGCACCCGCATCACGGTCCACGTCGGCGGTGCGCCCTCGCGTGGCCCGGCCGGACCGAGCCAGGAGTCCGGTCCCGGCCGACCCGGCCGTCCGGAGGACGCTCCGGCCGACCCCGGCCCCAGCAACCCCGGCCAACACCGGCCCGGGCACCTCCGGCGGGTCGTACGAGCAGTCGCCCTACCCGCCGTACCAGCCGCAGACCAGCGCCCCCGGTGGCTCGTCGTCCGGATCCGCGAGTGCCCCGTCCCCCCAGCGTCCCTGGAACGGATGACCGGTGTCTGAGCTCACGCTGACGTTGATCAAGGTCGGCTTCTTGGCCTTGCTCTGGATGTTCGTGCTCTCCTCGGTGTCGGTCATCAGGTCCGACATGTTCGGCGAGCGCGTGGACCCGCAGCGAGGTGCCGCCGCACCCAAGTCGTCGAAGCCGTCCAAGCCGTCCAAACGGGCGCAGAAGAAGAAGCGCGGCGCCCCGACGCAGCTGGTCATCAGCGAGGGTGCGAATGCCGGCGTCTCCGTGCCGCTCGAGGGCGCGCCGATCCTGCTCGGTCGCGGTGCCGACGCGACGATCCGGCTCGACGACGACTACGTCTCGACCCGGCACGCGCGGTTCGTGCCGCACGGCGACGACTGGTACATCGAGGACCTCGGCTCGACCAACGGCACCTACATCGGAAGCCAGCGCATCACCACCCCGATGGTCGTCTCCATCGGCGTCCAGGTCCGGGTGGGCAAGACGATCGCTGAGCTGAAGAAGTAGCGATGGCCCTCAGCCTGCGGTTCGCAGCGGTCTCCGACGTCGGGCGGAGCCGGAAGAAGAACGACGACTCCGGGTTCGCCGGACCGAACTTCCTCATGGTCGCCGACGGGATGGGCGGCGCACCGGCCGGTGACCTCGCCTCGTCGCTGGCGATCCAGACCATGCGGCGGCTCGACGCCCAGGCACCGGAGGACATGCTCGAGGCGCTCGCCGGCGCCGTCCACCGCGCGAACGACCGGCTCGCGGAGGCGATCGAGGAGGACACCGCGGTCGAGGGCATGGGCACCACCGTCGACGCCGTGCTCTTCGACGGCGCCCGGATCGGCGTCGCCCACCTCGGCGACTCGCGTGGCTACCTGTGGCGTGAGGGCGAGCTGCTCCGCCTCACCAGCGACCACACCTGGGTGCAGAGCCTGATCGAGGAAGGCCGGATCACCGAGGAGGAGGCGAAGACCCACGCCCACCGCTCGCTCCTGCTCAAGGTCCTCGACGGCCGGCACGACAACGACCCCGACCTGACGTTGTACGACGTCCAGGCCGGCGACCGGATCCTGCTCTGCAGCGACGGCCTGTCCAGCTTCGTGCCGCACGACCGGATCGAGCGCGCGCTGTCGATCGGCACGGCCGAGAGCGTCGCCACCGAGCTCGTCACCGCTCGCCCTCGAGGGCATGAGCAACGACAACATCACCGTCGTCCTCGCTGACGTCGTCGACGAGCCGCCGATCGAGGCCGCGCCCGTCGTGGTCGGGGCCGCCGCCGACGAGGCACCGTCGATCCGCAACCGGCTCCGCGGCTGGACCCACCGCGAGGAGCCCGAGGAGGCGATGCTCCTCCCGGACGACATCGACCCCGAGGAGCTCCGCTACGCCCCGCGCGAGCCGAAGCGCTACCGCTGGGTGGTGCGCACCATCATCGCGCTCGTCGTGGCCGCGCTCCTGATCGGCGGCGGCGCGTGGGCGTACGGCTGGACCCAGGACCAGTACTACGTCTCCAGCGACGGCGAGCAGGTCGCGATCTACCAAGGCATCCAGGCCGACCTGCCGGGAGTCGACCTGCACCACGTCTACGAGATGCAGGACCTCACTCTCGACGAGCTGCCGTCGTACGAGCGCAGCCAGGTGATCGAGGGCCTGTCCGCCGAGAGCCTCGGCGACGCCCACGCGATCGTCGGCCGGCTCCAGTCCTTCGCCAGCGCGTGCTCGGAGCAGACCGCTTCCTCGAGCAGCACGAGCGAGGACACGACGAAGAACACCGGCAAGACGACCGACGACTCGACCAAGGGTGACCGGACGCCGACCAAGGACGACAAGAGCACCGGGAAGACCGGCGACGGCAAGCCAGCGCCGGACGACCGCACCAAGAACACCAAGGACTCCAAGACCAAGACGAAGGACTCGACCGACACCGGCGACGGGTCGAAGCGCACGCCGAGCGACTGCGCCGGCGCCACCCCGGCCACGACTGACACGGCCTCCGGTTCGGGCACCGACGACACGGAGACGTCGCGATGAGCGCCGCCACCTTCGCCAGTGCTCCGGGCCGGATCGTGAGCACGTTCGTCCCGCGCAAACGCCGAGGTGCTGAGCTCTTCCTGCTGGTGCTCGCGCTCATCGTCGGCGTCAGCTCGTACGCACTGGTCGGGCTCGGGCGCGACGGCGAGGTGCCGACCGACATCATCGAGTACGGCGGCTTCATGGTGCTGGCGGGCGTGGTCTGCCACATCGCCGTCCGGTTCCTCGCGCCGTACGCCGACCCGGTCCTGCTCCCCGCGGTCGTCGCGCTCAACGGCATCGGCCTGGCCATGATCCGGCGGATCGACCTCGGCAGCGACACCTCGCTCGCCGGCCAGCAGATCATCTGGGCGGGCCTGTCTGTCGCCGGCTTCTGCGGCACGCTCGCCCTGGTCCGCGACCACCGTCGGCTGCAGGCCTTCACCTACACGTTCGGGTTCGTCGGCATCGGACTGCTCGTGCTCCCGCTGCTTCCCGTGATCGGCACGTCGATCAACGGCGCACGCATCTGGGTGCATCTCGGCTCGCTGTCGTTCCAGCCCGGCGAGATCGCCAAGATCTGCCTGGCCATCTTCTTCGCCGGCTACCTGGTCGTGAAGCGCGACGCCCTCGCGCTCGCCGGTCGCCGCTTCATCGGCATCGACCTGCCCCGCGGCCGTGACCTGGGACCGATCCTGCTGATGTGGGTGGTCAGCCTCGGTGTCCTCGTCTTCCAGCGCGACCTCGGTTCGTCGCTGCTCTTCTTCGGCCTGTTCGTGGTGCTGCTCTACGTCGCGACCGAGCGACCGAGCTGGCTGGCGGTCGGTGGGCTGCTCTTCCTCGCCGGCGCCTACATCGCCTACCTGCTCTTCGGACACGTCCAGGCGCGCATCGACGACTGGCTCGACCCCGACCCGCGCGGCCAGATCATGTACGGGCAGTACGGCCTGGCCTGGGGCGGCATCCTCGGCCGCGGCTGGGGCCAAGGCGCGCCCTACCTCACGCCGTTCTCGTACTCCGACTTCATCGCCACCTCGCTCGGCGAGGAGCTCGGCCTGACCGGGCTGATGGCGATCATCGTGATCTACGGGATCATCGTCGAGCGCGGCTTCCGCACGTCGCTGGTCTGCCGCGACCCGTTCGGCAAGCTGCTGGCCGTCGGCCTGTCGATCGCGATGGCGCTGCAGGTGTTCGTCGTGATCGGCGGCGTCACGCGCCTGATCCCGCTGACCGGACTCACCACGCCGTTCCTGTCGTACGGCGGGTCCTCGCTCGTCGCCAACTGGATCATCATCGCGCTGCTGCTGCGCATCAGTGACCACGCGCGGCAACCACCACCTGACCTGCGGATGCCGACCGCAGACGACGAGACCCAGGTGGTGAAGCTGCGATGAACAGACCGATCCGCACGCTCGCCGTCGGGTGCCTGCTGCTGTTCGCGGCGCTGCTCATCAACGCCAACTACGTCCAGGTCATCAAGGCCAACGACCTCAACGACGCGGCCGCCAACAAGCGCGCCCGCGACGCGGAGTGCTCACGCGAGCGCGGCCCGATCCTGGTCGGCGGCGAGCCGGTCGCGCGCAGCGTGCCGAGCAACGACAGCCTGCAGTTCCAGCGCCGCTACACCAACTGGCCGATGTACGCGAACCTCACCGGCTACTTCTCCTGCATCTACGGGACGACGGGGATCGAGAACACCGAGAACTCGTTGCTGTCGGGCAGCGACGAGCGGCTGTTCGTCAACCGGATGATCGACCTGGTCGGCAACGACCAGCCCAAGGGCGGCAGCGTCACCTTGACGATCGACCCGAAGGCGCAGCAGGCCGCGCTCTCCGGGCTCCAGGACCTGCAGGCCCAGTACGGACCGACCAAGGGTGCCGTCGTCGCGCTCGACCCGACGTCCGGCGCGATCCTCGCGATGGTCACCCAGCCGTCGTACAACCCCAACCTGATCGCCTCGCACGACCCGACGCTCGCCAAGCGGGCCTTCGAGTCGGTCGTGAACGACCCCGACGACCGCGGACTGAACCGTGCCGCGCAGCTCACCTACCCGCCCGGCTCGACGTTCAAGCTGGTCACCGCGTCGGCCGCGCTGAGCAACGGCTACACGCCGGAGTCGACCGTCAAGGGCGGCACCGTGTTCGACCTGCCCGGCTCGAGCGACACGATCAAGAACGAGAACGGCTCGGACTGCGGCGGCTCCGAGATCAGCCTCACCACGGCGCTCGAGGTGTCGTGCAACGTCGCGTTCGCCGATCTCGGGGTCAAGCTCGGCGCCGAGACCTTGCAGGAGCAGGCCGAGAAGTACGGCTTCAACGACGACATCCTCGACGAGCTGCCGTCCGCGGAGAGCGTGTACCCCGACGCCAACGACCTCGACGAGGCGCAGACCGCGTTGACCGCGATCGGCCAGTACGACGACCGCGGCCACGCCCTTGCAGATGGCGATGGTCGGGGCCGGCATCGCCAACGGCGGCGCCGTGATGAAGCCCTACATCGTGCAGAACGTCCGCGCCCCCAACGACCTGCAGACCCTCGACGAGGCCAGCCCCGAGGTGCTGCACCAGGCCGTCTCCGGGTCCGTCGCCGACCAGCTGACCCAGATGATGGTCGACGTCGTCGACAACGGCACCGGCACGAACGCCCGGATCCCGAACGTCTCCGTCGCCGGCAAGACCGGTACCGCCAACTCCGCGGAGGACAAGGCGCCCTACGCGTGGATGGTCACCTTCGCACCGGCCGACGACCCGCAGGTCGCCGTCGCCGTGCTGGTCGAGCAGACCGGTGTCGGTCGTGACGAGATCAGCGGCAACGGCCTGGCCGGTCCCATCGCACGGTCGGTGATGGAGGCGGTGATCAACGAGTGAGCCCGGCGGAGGTCGCAGGCGGCCGATACACCCTGCAGGAGCGGATCGCGGCCGGAGGCATGGGCGAGGTCTGGCGTGCGACCGACACGTCGCTCGGCCGGACCGTCGCGATCAAGCTGCTGCGCGAGAACATCGCGGACGACGATGCCTTCCGCAGCCGGTTCGCGTCGGAGGCGCAGCACGCCGCCTCGCTGCACGACCCGCACATCGCCACGGTCTTCGACTACGGCGACGAGGTCGACGCGGCCACCGGACGTCACACGACATACCTCGTGATGGAGCTCGTCGACGGCAAGCCGTTGTCGGAGCTGATCACGCGACCCATCGCCCCCGACCAGGCTGCTCTGCTCATCGCGCAGGCGGCGGACGGCCTCGCGGTCGCCCACGCCGCCGGCATCGTGCACCGCGACGTCAAGCCTGCCAACTTCCTGGTCACGCCTGACGGGAAGGTCAAGGTCACCGACTTCGGGATCGCCCGGGCTCGGGGCGCAGCATCTGTCACCGACACCGGCATGATCCTGGGCACCCCGCACTACGTGGCGCCCGAGGTGGCGGAGGGGCACGAGGCCACCCCGGCCAGCGACCTCTACTCGCTCGGCGTCGTGCTCTACGAAGCCCTGACCGCCACGAAGCCGTTCGGCGGCGAGACGCCGATCGCGATCGCCCTGGCCCACCTGCGCGACGAGCCGAAACCGCTGCCGGGCAACATCCCGCCCCAGCTGCGCTCGATCGTCGAGTCGACCATGGCGCGCGACCCTGCCCAACGCCCGCCGGACGCCGCGACGCTCGCAGCCGCGTTGCGTCAGTTCGCCGAGGATCCCGACGACCAGCGCACGGCCGCGATGGTCGCTCCGCCCGTGGCCTCGACTCAGGTACTGCCGGCAGGGGCACCGGCCACCGCGATGACGACCACGAGCGGTGGCGAGCCAACCGACCAGACCGGCCGCCGGCGGAACGCCTGGCTGCCGATCGCCGCGGCCGTCCTGGCGGTGCTGCTGATCGTCGGCATCGCGTACGCGGTGACACAGAGCGGTGACGACGACGAGCCGACGACCCCGGCCGCCGGGACACAGACGACACCGACCACCGAAGCTCCGTCGACCAGCGAGCCCACGACGACGAGCCCGACCTCCCCCACCACCACGACCACCACCACGCCGACCACCACGACCGTCACCATCGACCCCGAGACCTACCTCAACCGCCCGGTCAAGGACGTCGAGAAGGAGCTCAAGGACCTCGGACTCGAGCCGGTCCGCGGCGAGGAGGTGACCGGTGGCGAGAAGGACACCGTCGCCGACATCTCACCGACCGGCGAGGTGCCCGAGGGGACGCAGGTGACCCTGGCGGTCTACACCGGCGAGGACGAAGAAGACCCGGCAACTCCGACGAGAACGGCCACGGCCCCAAGCCTTCGAAGCCGAAAGAGAACTGACCCATGGACATGGACAAGACCATGATCGGGAACGGTCGCTACGAGATGGGCGGCCTGCTGGGCCGCGGGGGCATGGCCGAGGTACGACGCGCCCAAGACCTCCGGCTGGGACGGCCGGTCGCCATCAAGCGGCTGCGCGTCGACCTGGCGAGCGACCCGACGTTCCAGGCCCGGTTCCGCCGCGAGGCGCAGTCGGCCGCCTCGCTGAACCACCCCACGATCGTGGCGGTCTACGACACGGGTGAGGAAGAGGCGACCGACGGCTCGGGCCTGATGCTCCCCTACATCGTGATGGAGCTGGTCGAGGGCCGCACCCTGCGCGACATCCTCCGCGAGGGACGCCGGATCCTGCCGGAGCGAGCGCTCGAGATCACCAGCTCCGTGCTGGACGCGCTCGACTACAGCCACCGCGCCGGCATCATCCACCGCGACATCAAGCCCGCGAACGTGATGCTCACGCCGAACGGTGACGTGAAGGTGATGGACTTCGGCATCGCTCGGGCGATCGCCGACTCGTCCGCCACGATGACGCAGACCGCTGCCGTGGTCGGCACCGCGCAGTACCTCTCGCCCGAGCAGGCACGCGGCGAGCAGGTCGACGCCCGCAGCGACCTCTACTCGACCGGGTGCCTGCTCTTCGAGCTGCTCACCGGCCGCCCGCCGTTCGTGGGCGACTCCCCGGTCTCGGTCGCCTACCAGCACGTGCGCGAGGAGGCGGTCGCTCCGTCGACCATCGACCGGGAGATCAGCCCGGCCATCGACGCGATCACGCTGAAGGCCCTCGCCAAGCCCGTCGACCAGCGCTACCAGAGCGCGTCGGAGATGCGCGCCGACATCATGCGCGCGCTCGACGGCCGTTCGGTGCTCGCGCCCGCGGTGGCTGCCGGCGAAGAGACCCAGGCGTTCCTCCCGCCGCCCGCGACCGACCCGACCCCCACCGCCGAGACGTCGGCGTACCACACCGAGGATCGGCAGGAGCCCGGTCGTCGTACCGGCCTGTGGATCCTGCTCGGTCTGCTGGTGCTCGCGGCGATCGCGGCAGCCGCCTTCTACTTCTTCAACACCGGCGGCGACGACGTCAAGCAGGCCGAGGTGCCGAACCTCCAGGGCAAGACGCTCGATGAGGCGGAGCAGCTGCTGGAGGACGCCAACCTCGACGTAGGCCAGGAGAACGCCGTCGCCAGCGACGAGAAGAAGGGCACGGTGCTCCGGCAGAGCGAGACACCGGGGTCACTCGTCGACGAGGGCACCGAGGTCGACATCACCTACTCCGGCGGACCCAAGACCGCGATCGTGCCGTCGGTGACCGACATGAACCTGCAGCAGGCCACCGAGGCGCTCGAGGCGCGCAAGTTCGAAGTGGTGCCGGTCGAGGACGACAAGAGCACCGAGCCGAAGAACCAGGTGACGAGCACGGACCCGGTGGCAGGGACGAAGCTCCCCTCGGGCTCGACGGTCAAGGTCTACTTCTCCACCGGCTTCCGCGAGGTGCCGAGTGTCGTCGGCCTGGACGAGAACGCGGCGACCCAGCTGCTCACCCAGGCCGGCTTCAAGCCGACCCGGTCCGACGCCGTCAGCGACCAGCCCAAGGGTCAGGTCGTCGGACAGGATCCGCCGGGTGGCACCAAGCAGCCCTACGGCACGGTGATCGTCATCCAGGTCTCGCTCGGTCCACCCGAGACGACGCCGACCACTCCCACCGAGACGACACCGACGGACACGACCACGACGACGCCGACCGACACGACCACGACGAGTCCCTGACGGGTTCGGGGATCTCGACAAGCTCGATCACCGAGGTCGGTGGTTGAGCCCGTTGATCTACCGGATCGGTGCTGGGCGGTCAGTCAGAGAGGGGCTCGGCGTACTGGAGCGTGATCGGCTCGTTGTACGCCGGCACCTCGATCTTCGAGTCCTCCTCCAGCTCCCAGCCGAGGTTGTACGGCGGCAGGGTGTACCCCCGGTAGTTCTGCACCTGCGGTGACGTGTTCAGGGCGTCGAACAGCTCCGACGGGTCGCCCGACGGCCTTGATCACGTAGGGCGGGGCGTACGGCACGTCGTGCAGCCGCACCGTGTTGCCCACGCACTTGATGCCCGTGGTGCCGATGATCCGCTGGTCCTGGAGCGTGATGCCTTCCGCGCCGCCGGCCCACAGCGCGTTGATCACGGCCTGCAGGTCCTGCTGGTGCACCACGAGCAGGTTGTCGTCGACGTTGTCAGGCACGTCCTGGTCGAGGGGCGCGTCGGTGAGGGTGACGACCAGGCCCGGGGCCGGAGAGCGGGGTGAGCCCGGTCGGGCCGTCGAGCCTGCCGACCCGCCTCTCGATCGTGTCGAGGAGCGGGTCGCCCACCTGCTTGGTGAGCGCGTCGATGTCGGTCTGGACGGCGGCCGCCTCGGCGCGCAGCTCCTTCACGCGGGCACTCTGGTCGGCGACGATGCCGGTCAGGTCGCTGTGCCGGCCTCCGCGCAGATCGGTGCCGCGGGCGTTGATCATGCTCGTGGTGGCCAGCAGTCCGGCGCAGGCGCAGGCGAGCGGGACCGCCACCCGCCAGGCGAACGGGCTCTTGTGCCGACTCGGCATCAGCCAGCTCCACGGCGAGCGCCGGCCCCGGCTGGACTGATGTCCACGCTCAGGGGCCTGCGGCGGCTCGTCGGGCTGGTTCGACACGCGGTCAGGGTAGCCGCCCGGCCGTGCCCGGCCACAATCTCGCGCTCAGACCTCCACCGTCTACGATGAAGCCGAGCCGTCCGGGTGCACTGGTCACCCCGGGCGCCCCTGATGACCGTGAGACGCAGGAGAGAGACACCGTGCCCGAGTCACGACCACGCAAGAAGGCGGACTACACGCCCCCGAAGTCCAGCACCAAGCCGGTGCGGGTCGGCGGCCGCCGGTGGGTCGCCCCTGCCATGGTCGCCTGCTGGGTCCTCGGACTCGCCTGGATCGTCGTCTACTACCTGGCCCCCGACCTCAAGTACTTCCGCGAGCTCGGCAACTGGAACCTCGCGGTCGGCATGGTGTTCATCGCGATCGGCTTCATCTTCTCCACGATGTGGGAGTAACCGGGCGTATCCGGCGGGTGCGCCACGTGCTGTTCACCTGACGCTCACCTCCCGTACTTACACGCGTGTAGTTCTCCACAACGGTTATCCCCAGTGTGGACAAAGAACCGGCGGGATCAGGCCAGGGCCGCGGTCCTGGCCAGCGTGGCCAGGACCAGGACGACCGCCATGCCGACGAGCACGGCGACCTGGACCTGGGTGCGGTGCTGCCGGGGCGCGTAGGCGAAACCGGCTCCCATCACCAGGCCGGCCACGAGTCCACCGAGATGCGCCTGCCACGAGATGTTGGAGCCGCTGAAGCTGAGGAACACGTTGAGCGCGAGGAGCACCAGCAGCTGTGTCACGTCGCGGCGCTGCTTGAGCAGGATCACGAGCGCCGCTCCGAACAAGCCGAACACCGCACCGGACGCACCGAGCGACCGGCTGAACTCGGGTGAGAGCCAGTAGATCGCCACCGACCCGGCGAACGCCGACAGCAGGTAGAGCGCCAGGAACCGCCAGCGTCCGAGCGCCTGCTCGAGGAACGAGCCGAAGATCCACAGGCCGATCATGTTCAAGATGATGTGCAGCGCATCGGTGTGCAGGAAGGCCGACGTCATCATCCGCCAGTAGGCGCCGTCGGCAACCCCGTCGACCGTGACGACCGCACCGTTCGAGTCCACGTAGGGGCCGAATCCCTGGGGGATCATGATCAGCTGGCGCACGAATGCGCTGTCGATCCCGCCGGACGCCAGCGCGATGATCCACACGATCACGTTGACGGCGATCAGGCCGACGGTGACAGCGTTGGAGCCGTCCGTGATCCGACCGCCGAAGACCGTGCGGCCCTGACGCGACCCCGAGGCGGCCTCCTTGACGCAGTCGGGGCACTGGAACCCCACCGAGGCCTGCCGCATGCAGTCGGGGCAGATCGGCTTCCCACACCGCTGGCACGAGATGTAGGTCTCGCGCGTGGGATGGCGGTAGCAGTGCGGGATCGTGCCGGCGTCGTACGACGTCGGGTCCTCGGTCGTCACGGGACCAGCTCCCGGCGGCGCTCGATCAGCGCTCTTCGATCGTGACCGACTCGATCACGACCGGGTCGCTCGGGCGGTCGCCGCGGTCGGTCGAGGTCGAGGCGATCGCGTCGACGACGTCGCGACTGCTCTGGTCGGCGACCTCGCCGAAGATCGTGTGCTTCATGTTGAGGTGCGGGGTGGGGCCGACCGTGATGAAGAACTGCGAGCCGTTGGTGCCGGGCCCGGCGTTGGCCATCGCGAGCAGGTAGGGCTTGGAGAAGGTGAGCTCGGGGTGGAACTCGTCCTTGAACTGGTAGCCCGGGCCGCCGGTGCCGGTGCCGATCGGGCACCCGCCCTGGATCATGAAGCCGTCGATCACGCGGTGGAAGGTCAGGCCGTCGTAGAACGGCTCGGTCTTGGTGTCCCCCGACTGCGGGTCGCGCCACTCCTTGGACCCGTCCGCGAGTCCCACGAAGTTCTGCACCGTGGTGGGCGCGTGGTTGGGGAACAGCTGGAGCGTGATGTCTCCGCGGTTGGTCTTGAGCGTGGCGTAAAGGTCGTCGGCCACCGGGTCACCCGTTTCTGGTCGGCTCGTGCTGCTGGTCTCGGAACACCATCCTTGCATGCCGGACAAGCCGCCTCGGGCGGCCGGGGGCAGGCGTCGCGCGGGCCGGGTGATGTGGTGAAAACGAGCGCGATGGGTAAGAGTAGGGGCGAGGGCGCTGCACCTCGCGCGCCCGTGCCTGACGGCATACCCACGAGGAGGAGCTGACTGTGGCCCTGCGAACGAAGACCCGACGCGACAAGGTGCGCGACGCCGTCGAGGATGCCCGCAGCAGTGTGCAGCCGGCCGCCGAGACCGCCTTGGACAAGATCGGTACGGCCACGGAGCAGATCGTGTCCACCGTCGCGTCCACCGTCGGTCCCGCGCTCGAGGACGCCAAGGACAAGGCCAAGGACGTCACCAACGACTCCGTGAAGCCTGCAGTCGAGGACGCCAAGGACAAGGCGCTCGAAACCTACAAGGAGACGCTGGTCCCGCTGGCGGCGGCAGCCCTCGTCGAAGGAAAAGCCCGGGGGCGTCGCGCCGCGGTCAAGCTCGGTGTGACCGACGAGCCGAAGAAGAGCCACAAGCTGCGCAACCTGCTGATCATCCTCGGACTCGCAGGACTCGCTGCCTTCGTCTACAAGAAGGTGACCGGCAAGGACGCCGACCCCGCCTGGACCCAGAGCCGCGACTCCTCCGCCACCCGACCGGCCCACGCGGCCACCGCTCCGGTCGACGGTTCGGACACCGCACCGACGGCACCGCTGGCATCGGAGGAGACCGTCGAGTCACCGACGCCCACGACGCCCGACAAGCCGCTCAAGCAGAAGGACGTGTGAACGACCGGACGACCCGGCGTTCCATCCAGAACGACAGGAACGGCACCGTCCCGGCCAGCATCACGCCGACCATCTTCGACAGCGTCCACCCCGCCTTCACGCCGAGCATGGCCGTGGAGATCAGGTAGACGATGTAGAGAAAGCCATGGATCGGGCTCCATGTCTTCGACAACGTCGGGTGCCCGAAGCCGTAGCGCAGGATCATGCCGAGGACGAGCAGCAGCAGACCGCAGCCGACGATGATGGCCATCACCTTGAAGAAGGTCAGCCGGGTGCGAATGTCCTCGGGGACCTCGGTGGTCCCCTGCTGCGTGCTCATGGGCGCCGACGCTATCCGACCGACCTGGGCGATGACGGCTCGGCCTCGGGGTCGTTCCTCGGCCGCGTCGGCTCGGTGACGATCCGCCACCACATGAAGGCCACGAACGCCGCGAACACCCACCACTGGACGGCGTAGACGAGGTTGCGAACGCCCGCCCAGCGGGAGGGGTCGGGCGTCGGGGGAGCTACCGGCGTCGACGCGTCCGGCGGGTTGCTGGCCGTGCGGATGACGTAGCCGCCGTACAGGTCGAAGTCGACGGCGTTCACCACCGTGGCGATGCGGATGCCGTCGGTGACCCGGTCGTCGTCGAGGGCGGCACCCGTGGCGTCCGACGGCTCGAGCACACCGGTCACCTCCACCTCTCCGGTCGGTGCAGGTATGCCGTCGTCCTCACCGCGCACCACGAGCACGGCAGACCCGTTCTCGAGCACCAGCGGCGTCACCACCGCGGAGGTCACGTCCAGGGTGTCGCTGCCACGGACGGTGAACTCCTCGTTGCTCAGGTAGCGACCCGTCACGGTCACCGGCCTCGAGACGCCGTCGGAGGGAAAGGCATCGTCCGGGCCGATGACCTCGCTCAGCGGCACCGGGGCTCTCTCGAGTCGGGCTCGAGCGTCGTCGTGCTGGTGGTCGTCGTACACCCCGAGCTGCCACATCCCGAGCGCCACCATGGCAGCCATCAGAAGCAGGGCGACGATCCCGAGACCCAGGGCGCGTCGCGAGAGCAGGCGGCTGGTCACCCGGCCTCCGAGTACGGACACAGCGCCCACGGTGCGTCGTCGGTCAGCACCATGGCGCGGAACGTGGGCGGGTCGGCGACCTCGACGTCGAAGGACTCGTAGGCGTCGGCACGCTCGCCCCTCACTGCGGCAACCTCCGCGAACGGGATCCCGGTCTGCAGACCGGGCCAGGACTCGATCGCGGTCTGGCGCACTGCCAGGTCGTCCGGCGGCGCCTCGGCACCGACCTCGACCTCGATGTCCGCAGCTCGACGATCGGACACCACGACGGTCGTGGAGACCGGTGCGGCGAGGTCACCGATCGGGTTCTTCTTGA
Organism: uncultured Actinomycetota bacterium; assembly: GCA_963737725.1. Lineage (GTDB taxonomy): Bacteria > Actinomycetota > Actinomycetes > Propionibacteriales > Nocardioidaceae > JANLYC01. Next base: position 399,879 of record CAVTTO010000007.1, on the reverse strand, counting down.
GGAAGGCCGTGACGTCGTCGGTCGTCGCATCCGGTCCGAGGGCCGCGGGCAGGTCGACACATCCGGTCGCGGCGTGCATCGACTCGACGGTGTCGAGACGGTCGTAGATCGGACCGAGGAGCGGTGCGTACGGCGGTGCCCCGTCGACGACGTCAGAGATCCGCTGCAGTCCGAGCTCGTTGCCACCGGCGATCGCGTGCAGCTCGGGGATCAGGTGGACGAGCTCGAACGGTGCCTTCGGGTCGTCGGTTCGAAACGTCTCGTCATCGGTGGGATCGGCCGCGAATCCGTTGTCCTGAAGGGATTTCGTCACCACCGACCAGTCCAGGTCACGGCGTAGACCGAGCACGAACCCATGCGACGTGTCACACAACATCGACCGCTGACAACCGTCCTCGGTGAGCACGAAGTCGACCTCCCAGGCGACGTCCTCCCCGGTCCAGCCGTAGTCGAGCGACATGACCGACGAGTCGTCGTAGAGCCGCGTGCCGGTGAACATCGCACCGTCCGCGCGTGCGCGTTCCCAGAAGTCGAAGCGTTCACTCGTGGGTGACTCGCTCGTCACCCCGGCGTAGCCCAGTCGCTTCTTCACGAGGTCGAGATCGGTGAACGTGACGACCGCGGCCTTCTGGGGTACGACGGCCATCGCGGCGACGAAGTGCGGGTAGTCGAGCAGTCCCGAGGTCCCGGTCGGTGACGCGAAGGTGATGGGCGGTTCGCCGGACGGGGTGCCGTCCCGGGCCGCGGCGCTCCCCGACGGGCTGTCGACGAGTCCGCGCGGGCTGCTGTCGTCGGCTCCGCCGCCGCTGCAGGCGGACGCGGTGAGAGCCAGCACGACAGCCACCGTCGTGGCCGCGGTACGCCGGAGGACGTCGAACGGCGTACGACGTCGTCGCTGGTGCGGCGCGCGCAGCATGCGATGAGTCTGCCATTCGCGGTAGAATGCAGAGTTTGTTGAGCGACTAAGACTCAGGAGGTGGCGTGGACGACTTCTCCTCCGGATCACCTCGCCGGCCGCGGATCGCACGTTCCGACTCCTGCTCACTGCTGCCTCGGACGCGGCGTGGTGGCCCGGCCACGGGGACGAGTCCACCGACAAGTCCGAGGAGACCGCCCGGGAGCGCGTCCTGGACTGACCTCGTCGATCGGGAAATCGGTCGCACTTCTCGCCGTCGAGCCGCCACGATGTCGGCATGGAGATGGCCGCACCGCCGTGGTCGCTGCGCCCAGCGGCGTACGACGATGGCGAGACGTTGGCCGCCATCGTCGCTGAGGCAGCACGGGATCAGGGTTCCTGGCCCGAGATGACGCAGGCTGAGGAAGCGGAGTGGCATGACGGCTTCGCGCGGTGGAGTCGCGAGTCGGTCGACGGGCCGGACACGTTGCACGTCGTCGAGCTGGAAGGCGAGCCGGTAGGGCGATTGCGCACCGAGCGCGACCACGTGGTCATCGATGGCCGCAGCCGCCCGCGCATCACCCTGTGCGGGATCCAGCTGCGCCCCGCAGTCCAAGGCCGCGGGATCGGCACGGCGATCATTCGCGACCTGCAGGCGGAAGCCACGTCGAGTCAGGGGGTCGTGGACCTCGGTGTCGAACACGCCAACACGCATGCGCGCCGTCTGTACGAACGGCTCGGGTTCGTTCCTTTCGCGAGCGACGAGCAGGAGCTTCACCTGCGCTGGCGCAGCGTGTGCGAGTCGCCCTGTGTCACGTCATACGCCGCATCTGATGACTTGTCACCCCCGTCTTCAGAATGAGCGGTGTCACCCGCCCCGGGCGACGCCGACGTGCGGAATCGGAAAGTGGTAGGAACCCGCTATGACGACTGCCCCGGCAGCACCGACCTTGCCCTCGCTGTTCCCCACGTCGCTCGTCGGCAGCTACGCCCAGCCGGACTGGCTGATCGACCGGGCACGCCTGGCCGGCAGATTCCCGCCGCGCGTCCGCGCTCGCGAGCTGTGGCGGCCCGGCGACGAGTACCTGGCGGAGGCCCAGGACGACGCGACCCTCGTGGCGATCCGGTCCCAGGAGCGGGCGGGCCTCGACATCATCACCGACGGAGAGATCCGGCGCGAGAGCTACTCCAACCACTTCGCCACGGCGTTGGACGGGGTCGACATCGACAACCCCGGAGAGGCGCTCGATCGCAGCGGGCACCCCAACCCGGTCCCGCGCGTCGTCGGCGAGATCAGGCGTCCCCACCCGGTGCAGGTGCGCGACACCGAGTTCCTGCGAGCCAACACCGATCGCACGATCAAGGTCACGGTCCCCGGTCCGTTCACGATGTCTCAACAGGCGCAGAACGACTACTACCGCGACCCCGAGTCACTCGCGATGGGGTACGCCGAGGCCTGCAACGCGGAGATCAAGGACCTGTTCGCGGCCGGCGCCGACATCGTGCAGCTGGACGAGCCCTACCTCCAGGCGCGGCCGGAGGCGGCTCGGGAGTTCGGCGTGGCCGCGCTGACGCGGGCGCTCGACGGAGTGACGGGGACGACGGCCGTCCACCTGTGCTTCGGGTACGCCGCCATCATCCACGACCGCCCTTCGGGGTACTCGTTCCTGTCCGAGCTCGCCGACTGTCCGTGCGACCAGGTCTCGATCGAGACCGCGCAGTCGGGCCTCGACCCGCAGGTCCTCGGGACACTCGAGGGCAAGACGGTGATCCTCGGTGTCCTCGACCTGTCCGACCACGAGGTCGAGACGCCGGAGGTGGTCGCACAGCGCGTCCGCCGCGCCCTCTCCGTCGTCGACGCCGAACGCATCGTGCTCGCCCCGGACTGCGGCATGAAGTACCTCCCGCGCGACAGCGCCGAGGGCAAGCTGCGATCGATGGCCGAGGCCGCGCGCATCCTGCGCGAGGAGCAGTGACTAGGACTCGGTGTCCTCGTGGGGCACGAACTGCTCCGTTGCGGCGTCCCACACCCACGCTCCGAGCTTCGGATCAGTCTCGAGGACAGGCCGCAGCTCGGGCCACCTGTCGAGCATGAACCCGACGGGTTGCAAGAGGATGCTGCCGGGGTCATCGACCTCGGCCTGAGACTCGTCCCCGACCAGCGCACGCCACCCGGAGTCGTCGTCGTTGTCGGGCGGCTCCCGGTACACGAATCCGGGTCGAGTGTCCTGCTCGTGCAAACGACGGCTGACGAACATCCGCTTGCCCAGCAGGGGCCATTCATCCACGGCACGGTCGGTCATACCAGCATCCTGCCTCGCTCGAGGTGAGGTCATCCTGCGAGCTGCTCGATGCGGCGTGCGACGGTTTCGGCGCCGTCCTCGGCGTTGACGAGCCTCGCCAGCTCTCTCGCCCGGTTGCGGTACGGCTCATCGAGGGCTTCTCGGATCGCTGCCGCGAGCCGTTGGACGGTCAGGTCCGCGAAGGGCACGGGGGCAGGTCCAACGCCGAGGCGGTGGATGCGGTCGGCCCAGAAGGGTTGGTCGATCATCACCGGCACGGTGACGGCCGGCAGCCCGGCGCGGACCCCGGCGCCCGTCGTGCCTGCCCCGGCGTGGTGCACGACGGCCGCCATGCGCGGGAACAGCCACTCGTGCGGGGTATCGCCGATCTGGAGGACGTCGTCATCGTGGACGGCCACGCCAGCCCACCCGGACTGTACGACGGCACGCACCCGCGCCTCCCGAGTCGCCTCCACGATCATGGGACCCAGCTCATCACCTCGCCCGACCGCCATGCTGCCGAAGCCGACGAAGACCGGCGGCGATCCTGCGAGAGGAAATCGGTGAGCTCCGTGCTGGGCTGCCAGCTCGGTGGTGCCGGCGGCCACCAGTAGCCGACCACGTCGACGTTGTCCGGCCAGTCCGCGGGCCTGGGAACCACGGCCGCGCTGTAGCCATGGCAGATGGGCGTCGGCGTCTCCGAGGAACCGGGCAGCGGGAACTCGGCGGTCGGCACGGACGGCGCGAGGTAGGACGCCCATGCACGGCACACCGAGAGCGGCAGCCACCAACGAGCACATCGGGGCCTGGCCGAAGGGGGTGAGCACGATGTCGGTGCCGAGCTGCGCGGCGTCGGCGATGTCGTCGCCCATCTCGGTCGTGAAGTCGGTGCCAGTCGCCTGACTCGCCTGACAGCCTGCGCCACTCCAGTCCCGCCTCGCGCACCATGACCGCGAACCGGTCGTGGGTGGCGATGGCCACCTGCCATCCACGCTCCAGCAATCGCCGGCCCAAACCGACATACGGAGCGACATCGCCGCGAGACCCGACACCCACGATCAAGACCCGCATTTGCGCCAGCCTAGTCCCGGGCAAGGTGCCCAGCCCGGCTGGCTCAACCTCAGCCGAGGTTGATGGTGTAACGGCGGCAGGGGACGTCGATCAGGCCGTCGGCCGTCTCCGCCTGGTAGTCGAAGGGTCCGGCGTCGACCCATCCCTCGCGCTCGTAGAACGCCCGGGCACGGGCGTTGCCTGCGACCACAGCGAGCCACGCGGTGTCGTGCCCCGCGTCGCGGATCGCAGCCTTGCCCCGCTCGATCAGCGCGGTGGCCAAACCACTTCCGCGCCCGGCGCCCACCACGAAGATCTGCTCGAGCTCGTCGTCAGCGACGGTCACGAAGCCGTGCGCCGTGCCGTCGAGCTCACCGATCCAGCTGTGGGCGACTCGCTCCGCAGCCCGCGGTAGGAACTGCTCACGGCCGCGGTGCCTGACCAAGGCATCCGGCACGTTGCCGCGGTGGCCGTCACCCCACGCCTCGTGCCAGATCCGGGCGATGGTGTCGGCGTCGTCGTCGAGTGCCGGACGGATCGTCACAACCTGCTGGCCATCCATGACGCCGAACCTAGCCGGTCGCAACGTCCTGCAGCGGAGAGGCCATAGCCCTCCGGGTGCAGGACGTCGTGGCTCGTCCGAACGGCTGAACCTCGCGCGATCCCGGCAGCCTCGCGCCGGTCCCGACCCCTGCTGAAGGCCTGGCTGTGGGGCGCGTCGTTCATCCGCCCCAGCTTCTCGCTGGCTCACTGACCGCTGCCCGGAGTCCGGGTCGGGATGGTGGAGACGAAGGGACTCGAACCCTCAACCCCCTGCTTGCAAAGCAGGTGCGCTACCAGTTGCGCCACGTCCCCGTGGAGGGAGCCTCGGTCAGCGACCGGGGTCGACCGTGTCGGTCGCCTCGGCCCACAGCTCTGCGTCCTGGTCGCCCTTGGTCAGCTTGTCGAGGACGAACTTGGCGATCACGCCGACGATGACGACGGCGATCAGCTTCTTCAGCATGACGGCTCCTGTTTTCGAGAGGGAGTGGGTGGGCCTAAGAGGACTTGAACCTCTGACCTCTTCCTTATCAGGGAAGCGCTCTAACCGTCTGAGCTATAGGCCCGTGGGACGCCTCGTCCGCCATCGAGCGCCGCCGTGCACGCGGTCGGAGGACGACGAGGAAGATTACCCCATCCGGCTTACTGCTCCCAAACCGATAGCCGGCCGCGAGCAGCGTCCGAACTCTGCCTACTTGACGTCCTCGGCCAGCGTGACCTCGATGCCGCCGAGCAGCGAGGCAGCCATGTTGTAGATGAATGCGCTCAACGTCGCGAGTGCGGTGATCAGCACCACGTCGATGGCGCTGATCAGCATGGTGATGCCCATGACCCGGTCCATCCCGACGTAGTCGTTGATGTCGAACCGGTCGCTGGCCTTCTGGTTGAGCACGCCCTGGATGGTCTCGTTGACGTGGGTCCAGAGGCCGGCCGCGTCCATGATCGAGAAGATCAGGAAGACCGCGACGACGCACATGATCCCGAACGCGATCGACAGCAGCAGCGCCACCTTGGTCACCGACCAGGGGTCGACCCGCATCAGCTTCAGCTTGGCCCGGCGAACCGTGCGCGGCCGGCTGGCCGCGGCGCGGCGGTCGGCGCGCTGCTTGCGCTTGTCGACCTTCTGCTTCGCCGTCCCGTCGTCGCGGTGGTCGCCCTGGTCACCCGGCGCCGGGCGGCACCGGGAAGGTGCGGCCGGGCTCGACCTCGACGGCCGAGTAGGGCTGCGGGTTGCCGCCGTACGGCGGGGTCATCACCGGCTGCGTGGGGGCGTCGGTGGTACGGCTGGACGTGGAGACACTGGGGCTGACACCGGAGCCGCCGCTCGAGCTGACGCCGGTGCCTGAGCTCGGGGCAGGACTGGAGGCACCGTTCGCCCCAGCGGGCGCCGGTGCACCGGCCTTGCTCAGGGGTCGCCGCGGCGCCAGCGGCCCGTTGTCACGCGGGTTGCTCATGCAGACCCATCCTCCTGGGTTTCCTCAACCGTCTCGTCGGCTGTCTCCGTATCCGGACCCTCCGGTGCTTCCGGAGTGTCGTCGGACTCCGCCGTCATCCCCTCCGGCGTACCTTCGGCGTCACCGTCGAGGATCTCCTCGTCGACCTCGCGCTCGGTGTTGCGCGCGATGCCCACGACTGAGTCGTCGTCCGCCACGGTGACGAACTTGACCCCCATGGTGTCACGTCCCTTGGCAGGCACGTCGGCAGCGGGTGAGCGCGTCACCTGGCCGCTCGCCTTGATCGCCATGACCTCATCGGTGTCGGTCACCACCATGGCACCCACGAGCGATCCACGCGAATCCTGCAGCTTCATCGCCTTGATCCCCAGGCCGCCGCGGCCCTGCACGCGGTACTCCTCGACCACGGTGCGCTTGGCCCAGCCGCCGTTCGTGACGGTGAACACATAGCGAACCGGTGCGTCCTCCTCCGGCGCATGGGGTACGACGGACATCGACAGCAGCTCGTCGCCGGCGCGGAACTTCATCCCCGTCACTCCGGACGTGGCCCGGCCCATCGGCCGCAGCTGGCTGTCGTCGGCACGGAACCGGACCGACTGGCCCTTGCGGGACACCAGCAGCAGGTCGTCGTCGGCCGTGGCGAGGCGCGCCCCGATCAGCTCGTCCTCGTCGTCGCGGAAGTTGATCGCGATCACGCCGGCCTGACGCGGCGAGTTGTAGTCGGTGAGCTTGGTCTTCTTCACCAAGCCGTTGCGCGTCGCCAGCACGAGGTAGGGCGCCTGCTCGTAGTCGCGGATCGCGAGCACCTGCGCGATCTGCTCGTCGGGCTGGAACGACAGCAGCCCGGCCACGTGGCTGCCCTTCGCGTCACGCGCGGACTCGGGCAGGTGGTAGGCCTTGGTGCGGTAGACCCGGCCGGCCGTGGTGAAGAACAGCAGCCAGTGGTGGTTGGTCGAGGCGAAGAAGTGCTCGACCAGGTCGTCGCCCTTGAGGGAGGCGCCGCGCACACCCTTGCCGCCGCGCTTCTGCACCCGGTAGAGGTCGGCCTTGGTGCGCTTGGCGTAGCCGCCGCGGGTGATCGTGATGACGATGTCCTCGTCGGGGATCAGGTCCTCCATCGACAGGTCGCCGTCGGCGGGGATGATCTGGCTGCGTCGCTCGTCGCCGTACTTGTCGACGATCTCCTGCAGCTCGTCGCTGACGATCTGGCGCTGCCGCTCCTCGCTGGCGAGGATCGCCTCGAGGTCGGCGATCAACCGCTCGAGCTCGGCCAGCGCGTCGATGATCCGCTGCCGCTCCATGGCGGCGAGCCGGCGCAGCTGCATGTCGAGGATGGCGCGCGCCTGCACGTCGTCGATGTCGAGGAACGCCATCAGCTCGTCGCGGGCTTCCTCCGTGGTCTGGCTGCGGCGGATGAGCGCGATGACCTCGTCGAGCGCGTCGAGCGCCTTGACCAGGCCGCGGTAGACGTGCGCCTGCTTCTCGGCCTCGGCCAACCGGTAACGGGTGCGCCGCTGGATGACGTCGATCTGGTGCGCGATCCAGTTGGAGATGAACTGGTCGATCGACAGCGTGCGCGGCACGTCGTCGACGAGCGCAAGCATGTTGCAGGAGAAGTTCTGCTGCAGGTCGGTGTGCTTGTAGAGGTTGTTGAGCACGACCCGGGCGACCGCGTCGCGCTTGAGTACGACGACCAGGCGCTGACCGGTGCGCGACGAGGAGTCGTCACGGACGTCGGCGATCCCCTGGACCTTGCCGGAGTCGGCGAGCTCGGCGATCTTCAGCGCGAGGTTGTCGGGGTTGACCATGTAGGGCAGCTGCGTGATGACGAGGCAGGTGCGGTTCTTGCCGTCTTCCTCGACGTCGACGATCGCGCGCATCATGACCGAGCCGCGACCGGTGCGGTAGGCCTCCTCGATGCCGTGGGTGCCGACGATCAGGGCGCCCATCGGGAAGTCGGGTCCCTTGATGCGCTCGAGCAGCGCGTCCTGCAGCTCCTGCCGGGTGGCGGTCGGGTTGGCCAGCGACCACTGGACGCCGTCGTTGACCTCGCGCAGGTTGTGCGGCGGGATGTTGGTCGCCATGCCGACGGCGATGCCGGCCGACCCGTTGACGAGCAGGTTGGGGAAGCGCGCCGGCAGCAGCACCGGCTCCTGGCTGCGGCCGTCGTAGTTGGGCCGGAAGTCGACGGTGTCCTGCTCGATGTCGCGGACCATCTCCATGGCCAGCGGCGCCATCTTGCACTCGGTGTAGCGCATCGCGGCGGCCCGGTCGTTGCCCGGCGAACCGAAGTTGCCCTGGCCCGACACGAGCGGGTTGCGCATCACCCAGGGCTGGCTGAGCCGGACCAAGGTGTCGTAGATCGCGGTGTCGCCGTGCGGGTGGTACTGACCCATCACGTCACCGACGACGCGGCTGCACTTGGAGAAGCCGCGGTCGGGTCGGTAGCCGCCGTCGTACATCGCGTAGAGCACGCGGCGGTGCACCGGCTTGAGGCCGTCGCGCACGTCGGGCAGCGCGCGGCCGACGATGACCGCCATCGCGTAGTCGATGTAGGAGCGCTGCATCTCGGTCTGCAGCTCGACCGGCTCGATCCGTCCGCCGATCGGGACCGTCGGGTGTGATGGTTCCGTCGTCAGTCACTGTTTGATTCCTTTGCTGGTCACTCGGCGATCGAGCTTGTCGAGATCAGGGCGTGGTCGCAGCTCGACACGAGGCTTAGATGTCGAGGAAGCGGACGTCTTTGGCGTTGCGCTGGATGAAGGAGCGACGCTGCTCGACGTCCTCGCCCATCAGGATCGAGAAGATCTCGTCGGCCTGCGCTGCGTCGTCGAGAGTCACCTGCGACAGCACCCGGTTGTCGGGGTCCATCGTGGTCTCCCAGAGCTCGTCGGCGTTCATCTCACCGAGGCCCTTGTAGCGCTGGATCGCGTTGTCCTTGGGCAGCTTCTTGCCGGCCTCCTGGCCGGCCTTGATCAACGCGTCGCGCTCACGGTCGGAGTAGACGAACTCGTGCGGCGTGCGGGTTGTTCCACTTCAGCCGGTAGAGCGGAGGTCGGGCCAGGTAGACGTAGCCGCCCTCGATCAGCGGCTTCATGAAGCGGAACAGCAACGTCAGCAGCAGCGTCTGGATGTGGTGCCCGTCGACGTCGGCGTCGGCCATCATCACGATCTTGTGATAGCGCAGCTTGTCGACGTCGAAGTCTTCCTGGATGCCGGTGCCGAGCGCGGAGATGATCGCCTGCACCTCGGTGTTGGCGAGGACCCGGTCGATGCGCGCCTTCTCGACGTTCAGGATCTTGCCGCGGATCGGGAGGATCGCCTGGATGCGCGGGTCGCGACCGCCGCGTGCGGACCCACCCGCCGAGTCACCCTCGACGATGAAGACCTCGCACTCCTCGGGGTTGGTCGACTGACAGTCGGACAGCTTGCCGGGAAGACCGCCGCCGCCGAGCAGACCCTTGCGGTTGCGCGCGAGGTCGCGGGCCTTGCGCGCCGCCACCCGGGCGGTCGCAGCGGCGATGCCCTTGCGGACGATGTCGCGTCCCTCGGCCGGGTTCTTCTCGAACCACTCCCCGAGCTGGTCGTTGACGACCTTCTGGGTGAACGACTTCGCCTCGGTGTTGCCGAGCTTGGTCTTGGTCTGGCCCTCGAACTGCGGCTCGGTGAGCTTGACCGAGATGATCGCGGTCAGTCCCTCGCGGACGTCGTCGCCGGAGAGCCGGTCTTCCTTCTTCTTGATCAGCCCCCACTCCTCGGCCCAGTTGTTGACCGTCGTGGTGAGCGAGGCGCGGAAGCCCTCCTCGTGGGTGCCGCCCTCGTGGGTGTTGATCGTGTTGGCGAAGGTGTGCACCGACTCGGTGAAGCTGGTGTTCCACTGCATCGCGACCTCGAGGCTCATGCCGACGTCCTCGTTGGACGCCTCGAACGCGATGATGCTGCGGTGGACCGGGTCCTTGGTCTTGTTGAGGTGGGTGACGTAGTCGACGAGCCCGTCGGGGTAGAGGAACCGGCGCTCGATCCCGCCGGACGCGTCGGGCTTGACGCCGTCGGCTCCGCCGTCGACCGATGCGTCGATGGTCTGGTCTGCGACCGCCTCGGCGATGCCGCCGGCGCGGTCGGGGCGCTCGTCGCGTACGACGATCTCGAGGCCCTTGTTGAGGAAGGCCATCTCGCGGAAGCCGGCCGGCGATCGTCTCGAACGAGTGGTCGATCGTCTCGAAGATCGTGGGTGAGGGCCACCAGGTGATGGTGGTGCCGGTCTCGTCGGTCGCCTCGTGCCTCTCGAGCGGGGCGTCGGGCACGCCGAAGCGTGAACGACTGGGTCCAGCGGTAGCCGTCGTTCTTCACCTCGACGATCAGCTTCTCCGACAGCGCGTTGACGACGGACGAACCGACGCCGTGCAGACCGCCGGAGACCTTGTAGCCGCCGCCCCCGAACTTGCCGCCGGCGTGCAGCTCGGTCAGCACCAGGGTCACCGCCGGGACGCCCTGGGCGTGGGTGCCGGTCGGGATGCCGCGGCCGTTGTCGACCACCCGCATGCCGCCGTCGGCCAGCAGGGTGACCACGACCTGGTCGCAGTAGCCGGCCAACGCCTCGTCGACCGCGTTGTCGACGATCTCGGTGACGAGGTGGTGCAGTCCGCGCTCCCCGGTCGAGCCGATGTACATGCCCGGGCGCTTGCGGACGGCCTCGAGTCCCTCGAGGACGCTGATCTGCGACGCGTCGTACACCGTCTCCGCGGCGCCGTTCGGGTGGGGCAGATCGGTGGCTTCGAGGGAAACCGTCTCGACGGCGTCGGCGTTGTCGGCTGGCGTCACGCTTGCTTCCTCCGGTCGGGTCGGGCCGGGCGCGAGGGCGCCGGACGAAAACCCATCAACTCAGCACAAAGGCCGCCTGAGCGGAGCGCGGCGCGAGGGCGCCACTCACGGCCCGGAGGCCGTGTCCGCACAACAGCTGCGGCCTTGCTAGAACATTTTCCAGTATAGGCGATCCTCGGCCCTGTGACGGCATCGGCGTGCCCTGTGGACGGGTGCCTTGCACCGAAAACCCGGCCCAGACGGCGCGAGAACGCCCGCCGGACGCACGACCAGGGGTCCGCACGGGTCCCTGTATGCCTGAGCGGCCCGCAGATCGCCACAGCGGCGGCTGGTCAGCTGGCCCAAACGTCGCCACGGCGGTGCGATCTCAGCCATAGGTGTCGCGGGGGCCGCGACCACCGCGAACCGTGCGCGGACCGCGGCGCCAGGACGGCGTCGCCGGGCCGGCCACGTCGATCCGCAGCACGGTGCCGTGGCCGAGCTCCTCGTTCAGCCGGCGCGACGACGTTCGGCGCCAGCAGCTTGAGCTGGGTCGCCCATGCGGTCGAGTCGGTCCGGACGGTGAGGCGGCCTTCGGCGAAGCTCTCGGGGACGCAGTGCGCGGCCACCTCGGTACCGACGATCTGGTCCCAGCGGCCGAAGACGCCGTGCACCGCCAGGTCGGTGTCCCACCCGCCGTCGGAGACCAGCTTGTCGACCGCCGAACCGACCAGCTCCGGGTCACGGGCGTCGGGGTGCGCTCCGGACAGCGGTGTGCTCGCCGCGGGTGCGCGACTGGGTCCGCTTGGTCGGACGTCGTACGGCGGCTCCGCGCAGCCCCGAGGCCAGGGCCCGGGCGGTGTCGAGTCCGGCCGGGTCGTGCGACTGAGCCGGGTCGTCGACGGGCTCGGCATCAGCAGCCCGGTTCGCCGGGAGGCGGCAGCTGCACGTCGTCGTCAGGCACGGGTGACCGCACCTTCGCGGACGTCGAACAGGTGCGTCGACGAGCTTGTCGGGCACGTCGTCGCGGACCGCCGCCGTGACGAGGACCTGCTCGGTCTCGATGACCAGCTCGGCCAGCCGGGCCCGGCGCAGGTCGTCGAGCTCGGCGAACACGTCGTCGAGGATCAGCACGGGGTCGTCGCCGTCGGCGCGGAGGAGCTCGAACGCCGCCAGCCGCAGCGCGAGCGCGAAGGACCACGACTCCCCGTGACTCGCGTAGCCCTTGGCCGGCATCGGACCGAGCGACAGGGTCAGGTCGTCGCGGTGCGGACCGACGAGGGTGATCCCGCGGTCGAGCTCGTCGTCGCGCCGGCGCACCACCTCCGCCTGCAGCGCGGCAGCGAGCTCGTCGCGCGTCCGGACGTCGGGCTCGAGCTCGAGCGACGGCTTGTAGCTGAGTCCGGCGTCGTTGCCGCCCTCGGCCTTCGGGACCGACATCGCGACGTCGGCGTAGTGCCGGGCGACGTGCGGGCGCAGCTCGTCGACGAGGTCGAGCCGGGCGGCCAACAGCTCCGACCCGGCCCGGCACAGATGCGCGTCCCACGTGTCCAACGTCGACAGCGCACCCTCGTTGCGGCGGCCGGTCCCGCGACCGCCGGCCGTCTTCAGCAGGGTGTTGCGCTGCTTGAGCACACGGTCGTAGTCGGAGCGGACGCCGGCGAACCGCGGCTGCCGCGCCACCAGCAGGTCGTCGAGGAACGCGCGGCGGGCACTCGGGTCGCCCTTGACGAGCTCGAGGTCGTCGGGCGAGAAGACCACGCTGCGCAGGATGCCGAGCACGTCGCGCGCCCGCGGCACCGCACCACGGTTGAGCCGTGCCCGGTTGGCCTTGCCGGGGTTGATCTCCAGCTCGATCAGCGCCTGCCGGTCGTCCGCGGCAGATCGTGGTCCGGACGATCGCTTGCGTCGCACCGAACCGGACCAGCGGCTGGTCACTCGCGACCCGGTGCGACGACTGCGTCGCGACGTAGTCGATCGCCTCGACGAGGTTGGTCTTGCCCTGGCCGTTGGGTCCGATGAACGCCGAGACCCCGGCACGGGATCTCGACCTCGACCTGCGCGTACGACCGGAAGTCGACCAGGGCGAGGTGGGAGACGTACACGGTGGGCGTCTGGCTTCGTACGACGCTAGGAGGACTGCACGTCGCCCGAGGGCGTCTCGCTCTTGCCGCCGCCGGCCTTCACCGCGTGACCACCGAACTGGTTGCGCATCGCCGCGACCGCCTTCATCGCCGGTGACTCGTCCTGCCGCGACTGGAAGCGGGTGAACAGCGCCGCGGTGATCGCGTGCATCGGCACGGCGTGCTCGATCGCCGCCTCGATCGGTCCAGCGGCCCTCGCCGGAGTCCTCGGCGTAGCCCCTGATCTGCGACAGCTCCGCGTCCTCGTCCAGCGCGGCGACCAGCAGGTCGAGCAGCCAGGAGCGGATCACGGTGCCCTCGCGCCAGGACCGGAACACCTCGGTGACGTTCTCGCACACCGCGGCCTTCTCGAGCAGCTCGTAGCCCTCGGCGTAGGCCTGCATCACGCCGTACTCGATGCCGTTGTGGACCATCTTGGAGAAGTGGCCGGCACCGACCGGACCGGCGTGCACGAAGCCGAAGTCGCCCTCGGGCTTGAGGGTGTCGAACGCCGGCTGCACCTTCGCGACGTGCTCGGCGTCGCCGCCGCACATCAGCGCGTAGCCGTTGTCGAGGCCCCAGACCCCGCCGGAGACGCCGCAGTCGACGTAGCCGACGCCTTCCTCGGCCAGGATCTTGGCGTGCTCGATGTCGTCGGTCCAGCGGGAGTTGCCGCCGTCGACGACGACGTCACCCTCGCCGAGCAGCTCGCCCAGTGTCTTGACCGTCTCGCGGGTCGGGTCGCCGGACGGCACCATGACCCAGACGACCTTCGGCGACTCGAGCTTGTCGACGAGCTCCTCGAGGCTGCCGACGTCACTGACCTCGGCGTTGCGGTCGTAGCCGACGACGGTGTGCCCGCCGCGCCGCAACCGCTCTCGCATGTTGCCGCCCATCTTGCCCAGTCCGATGAGTCCGATGTGCATGCGCAGGTCCTTTCGCGACGGAGTTCCGGTGGTTGAGCCCTTCACCCATCGAGTACCCGCTCAGCCCTGCATGCGCAACGGCATCAGCAGATAGCGGAACGCGAGGTCGGGCTGGGCGTCCGCTCCGGCCATGCTGGTGAAGGCGGCGGGGCGGGCCGGCTGGGTCATCGCGACGTGCACGTGGCTGCCGCCGATCGCGCCCAGACCGTCGAGCAGGTAGGACGGGTTGAAGCCGATCGAGATGTCCTCACCGGTCAGCGCGGCCTCCAACGACTCCGAGGCCTGGGCCTCCTCACCGTTGCCGGCCTCGAGCGTGACCAGGCCGTCGGAGAAGCCGAGCCGGATCGGGGTGTTGCGGCCGGCGACGAGCGAGACCCGCTTGACCGCGTCGATCAGCGCAGCCACCTCGAGCTGGGCGGTGATCTCCGACGTGGCCGGGAAGAGCTGGCGCACGTTGGGGAAGGCGCCCTCGATCAGCCGAGTCGTCGTACGACGTTGGCCGCCGGCCGCCTCGGACTCGAAGCCGATCAGGCCCTCACCAGCCCGCCGTCGCCAGCGCGATCGTCAGCTGCGAGCCCGGCCGTGAGTGACTTCGCGGTGTCGGACAGCACCCGGGCCGGGACCAGCGCACTCACGCTGAGGTCGGACTGGACCGGGCTCCACTCGAGCTCGCGGAGGCTGAGCCGGAAGCGGTCGGTGGCGAGCAGCGACAGGGTCGACCCGTCGATCTCGACCTTGACGCCTGTCAGCACCGGAAGCATGTCGTCGCGCCCGGCAGCCGTGACGGCCTGGCCGACGGCGGTCGCGAACAGGTCGCCGTCGACGGTGCCGGCGACCTCGGGCATCTCGGGCAGCGCGGGGTAGTCCTCGACCGGCATGGTCTGCAGGCTGAAACGCGAGCTGCCGCAGGTGACCGCCGAGCTTCGCGCCGTCGAGCGCGACGTCGACCGGCTTGTCGGGCAGGGCGCGGGCGATGTCGGCCAGCAGCCGGCCGGAGACCAGGACCTCACCGTCGTCGGCGACGTCGGCCGGGATCGTGACCTGGGCCGACGTCTCGTAGTCGAAGCCGGACAGCGACAGACCGTGCTGCCCGGTGCTCACCTTGATCCCGGACAGCTGGGGCAGCGTGCCCGGCCGGTTCGGGATCGAACGGGCGGTCCAGGCAACGGCCTCGGCGAGGACGTCTCGGTCGACGCGGAACTTCACGGTGCACTGCCTCCTGCTTCGACGAGCCGACAGGCCCGCGGCTGGAACAAAGGAGCCTGGGACGAAAGGTGGGGTTGAATCCTGCCACGTCCCGGCCTCCTCGGGGACCGTTGGGGCAGAGGGACGACAACTTTTCCCCAGCACCCGGGCCGGGAGGGTTTGGAGGAGTGATCAGACATGTAACTCTTCCATCAGGGTCATAGCACCCGTGGACAGTGTGGACAACGTCCGAATTCCCAGGTCAGGAGCGACATACGCCTGTGCGGGAGCTGGGGACCACCGGGTCGTCGACCCGGTCGACCGGTGGAGGTACATCGATGTGATTCGACTGCGGTCCACAGCCGTCCCCAGGACCGACGAGCACTTGTCCCCCGACATCCACAGGCTTGTCCCCAGGTTGTGCGATGCCGCTGAGACGCTGCGAACCGGACAGATCGGGTACGCCGGCAGGTCACTGGTGCGCTGTCATTGCTGCCGAGCCTGCTGCTTGATCCGGTTGGTGAGCTCGCGCACCTGGTTGTAGACGCTGCGTCGCTCGGCCATCAGCTGACGGATCTTGCGGTCGGCGTGCATCACCGTGGTGTGGTCGCGGCCCCCGAACTGCTGGCCGATCTTCGGCAGCGACAGGTCGGTGAGCTCGCGGCAGAGGTACATCGCGATCTGCCGGGCGGTGACGAGGACCCGGCTGCGGCTGGTGCCGCAGAGGTCGTCGATCGAGAGCCCGAAGTAGGCAGCGGTCTGGGCGATGATCACCGCCGCGGTGATCTCCGGCTCGCCGCCCTCGGGGATCAGGTCCTTGAGCACGATCTCGGCCAGGGTCAGGTCGACCGGCTGCCGGTTGAGGCTGGCGAACGCCGTCACCCGGATCAGGGCGCCCTCGAGCTCGCGGATGTTGGTCTGGATCTTGCTGGCGATGAACTCGAGCACGTCCGGTGGCGCGGTGAGCCGCTCGGTGGCGGCCTTCTTGCGGAGAATCGCGATCCGGGTCTCGAGGTCGGGCGGCTGGACGTCGGTGATCAGACCCCACTCGAACCGGTTGCGCAGCCGGTCCTCGAGCGCCTCGAGCCGCTTGGGCGGCCGGTCCGACGTGATGACGATCTGCTTGTTGGCGTTGTGCAGCGTGTTGAAGGTGTGGAAGAACTCCTCCTGCGTCTGGATCTTCCCCTCCAAGAACTGGATGTCGTCGATCAGCAGCACGTCGACGTCGCGGTAGCGGCGCTGGAAGCCGGCGGCCCGGTCGTCGCGGATCGCGTTGATGAAGTCGTTGGTGAACTCCTCGCTGCTCACGTAGCGAACGCGGGCGCCGCTGAACAAGCTGCGCACGTAGTGACCGATCGCGTGCAGCAGGTGGGTCTTGCCCAGTCCGGAGTCGCCGTAGATGAGCAGCGGGTTGTACGCCTTGCCCGGCGCCTCGGCGACGGCGACGGCCGCCGCGTGCGCGAACCGGTTGGACGACCCGATGACGAAGGTCTCGAAGATGTACTTCGGGTTGAGCCGGGTGTCGCGTGCGTTGCCCGGGACCGGCTGGCCACCGCCGGGCTGGCCCACGACCAGTCCGTCGGGCGTCGCGTCGAGCCCGGCATCGACGGTCGGCTCGATCTGACCGGCGCGACTCCATCACGGACTGGGCGACGGCCGGTGCCTGCTCGGCCAGCGAGCCCGGCGCGAAGTCGGAGTCGAGGTCGCCGGGGCTCATGTCGGAGTCGCCGAGGCTGGGGTCGACCGTGACCGCGAGCCGCACCGGCTGTCCGAGCGAGCGGCTCAGCGCGTCCTCGAGGCGTGGACGGAGCCGGGTCTCGAGCTGACTACGGGTGAAATCGTCCGGAACCGCGACGATCGCGGTGTTCTCGTGCAGCGTGACCGGTTGCGACGCGGACAGCCAGGCGCGGTGGCTGGCGGGCAGGTCGTCGATCAGGGTGGTCCAGGCGTGGCGCAGGTCGGCGACCTCGGTCATCGATGCAGTTCCCCTCATAAATGTCGTCGGCGTCGGCTGCTGCGCGAGGCCGGTTCGGCGGGCGCAAAAGCCCCTGAGGCTAACGCATCCACATTGTTGTCCACAGGCTGTGCACACGGAACCATGTCGCGATGATGTCGCGTTGCCCGGAGTGAACCCGGGGGCGCCGCAGCGCGCTCGTCCGGGTGGACGGTGCGAAACCTGGGCGGGGGAACCGAGGGGAAACTCTGTGCCGCGGGAACGTAACAAGAATCACGGACCGGTTTCAAGGCGTCATCCACAGGTTGAGGGTCGAAAACGCGGAGTGTCGTGGATGCCGCGCGGCGTGTCGCCGAGAAATCCTCCGTTCGTGCCATCAGGCTGGCCGGTTCTGCTCATGTTCGGGCCAGGTCGCCTGGTCATCTACGCTGGTCACCCGGCGACCGGCGCCGTGATCGGCCCGGGCGGCCAGCTCCCGGTTTGACCCCCCTCCCGGCGAGCGCGTACCGTTGGCAGGTCGGCTTTGGCGTCGCCAGGTGCCGCATGTCCACAGGTCAGCCCACGGACACACACGGGACCGCCTCACCAAGTCCACAAAACCATGTGTGTCTTTGTCGACTTCTCGCTGTGGATGGGCGGTGTTGACGAACCGCGGGACCCCGCGAGAACCCGCCAGCCGATTGTCCAGACCTGACCGACCTCCGGGAGTACCGCTGCCATGAGCAAGCGCACGTTCCAGCCGAACAACCGCAAGCGCAACAAGACCCACGGGTTCCGTCTGCGCATGCGCACCCGCGCCGGCCGCAGCATCCTGGCCGCCCGTCGCCGCAAGGGCCGCAACCGGCTCGCTGCCTGAGTCCGGCGTCCGTTCACCCGCGTACGTCGCAGTCGGTGACCCACCCGTGCTCCCTGCCTCCCATCGGCTCCGGCGAGCCGATGACTTCCGGCGCGCCCTCCGCAGCGGCGCTCGTGCCGGCGGCAGGCTGCTCGTGGTGCACTGGGCGGCCGCGGCGGACCCGACCGACCGCGAGCAGCCCCCTCGGGTGGGCTTCGTGGTGAGCAAGCAGGTCGGCCCAGCCGTCGTTCGCTCCCGGGTCAAGCGCCGGCTGCGCCACCAGGTGCGCGCCCGGCTGGATCGGCTGAACCCTGGGGTCGGTGTACGTCGTGCGGGCGAATCCCGGCGGCGGCGACCGCTTCCTCCGACGAGCTCGGTGCCGCGCTGGACGCCTGCCTGGACAAGGCGAGCCGATGAGATACGTGCTCATCGGACTGCTCCGGACGTACCGGCTGCTGATCAGCCCCCTGTACGGTCAGGTCTGTCGGTACCACCCGTCGTGCTCGGCGTACGCCCTCGATGCGGTCACCCAGCACGGCGCTCTGCGGGGCAGCTGGCTGGCCGTGCGCAGGATCGGACGCTGTCACCCCTGGGCCGCCGGCGGGATATGACCCGGTACCCACCCGTTTCACCTGGAGAGCCACCCGCTCGACCGGGTTGACCAAGGAGATGCAGGAACCCTCGTGATCGACTTTCTGGTGAACATCGGCCACACGATCATGACGCCGCTGTACTACCTGACCTCCGGCATCCTGGTCCTCTGGCACAACCTGTTCTACGACATCATCGGCTTCTCCCAGGGCTGGTCCTGGACGCTGTCCATCATCTTCCTCACCATCGTCATCCGGACCGCGCTGATCCCGCTGTTCGTCAAGCAGATCAAGAACAGCCGCAACCTCCAGCTGCTGCAGCCCAAGGTCAAGGAGCTGCAGAAGAAGTACGGCCACGACCGGGAGCGTCTCACCCAGGAGACGATGAAGCTCTACAAGGAGACCGGCACCAACCCGCTGGCCTCCTGCCTGCCGCTGCTGCTGCAGATGCCGATCTTCCTGGCGCTGTTCCGGACGCTGAACGAGGCCGCCGACGGCGACGGTGTCGGGTTCATGACCGACAGCCTGGCCAAGTCCTTGGCGAACGCGCAGATCTTCGGCGTGACGATCTCCGACTCGTTCACGTCCGCTGACAGCACCTCGACCAAGATCCTGACGATGTCACTCGTCGTCTTGATGACGGCCACGACGTTCACCACCCAGCGCCAGCTGATGCGCAAGAACATGCCGGAGTCCGCGCTCACCGGCCAGTACGCCCAGCAGCAGAAGATCCTGCTCTACGTGCTGCCCGTGGTGTTCGCCGTCGGCGGTATCGCGTTCCCGATCGGGGTGCTGCTCTACTGGTCGACCTCGAACCTGTGGACGATGGGCCAGCAGTTCTACGTGATCCGGAACAACCCCACGCCGGGTACGCCGGCGTTCGAAGCGAAGAAGAAGCGCGACGCCCTGAAGCACCACGGCACCGAGGCCACCACGGTCTCCGGCACAGCGGTGGCGGTCGAGGAGCCGACGCCCCCAGCCGCCGCCCCGAGTCCAGCCCAAGAAGCAGTCGCGCTCCCAGCGCAAGAAGAAGAGGTAGCCCCATGAGCGAAGCACCGGAGTCGACACCCGACGTCGATACGGACACCCTGACCTCGGACCTGCCGGTCGAGGCCACCGAGAGCCGACAGCGAGCAGCTCGACGAGAGTCCGGCGGACGACGAGCGACCCCGCGACCGGGTCAAGGACCTCGAGGCCGAGGGCGACATCGCCGCGGACTACCTCGAGGAGCTCCTCGACATCGCTGACCTCGATGGCGACCTGGACATGGACGTCGAAGGCGACCGTGCGTCGGTGTCCATCGTCGGCGCCGACCTGGAGGCACTGGTCGGCGAGGAGGGCGACGTGCTCGAGGCCCTCCAGGAGCTGACCCGGCTGGCGGTCTACCGCGAGACCGGCGAGCGGTCCCGGCTGATGCTGGACATCGGTGGCTACCGCGCAGAAGTCCGGAAGAACCTCGAGATCCTGGCCGAGGAAGCCATCGACGACGTCCGACAGTCCGGCGAGGCCGTCAAGCTGGCGCCGATGACGCCGTTCGAGCGCAAGGTCGTGCACGACGCCGTCGCCTGCGGCGGGACTGACCAGCGAGTCCGAGGGCGTCGAGCCCACGCGCTGCGTCGTGGTGCTCCCGCCCCGCTAGCGGGCGTCGTCCTCCCGTGCCGGGCCGTCGTTTCACGTGAAACACACCGCCGACGCGTCACCGCCGCCACCCGATCCCGATCGCGTGGCGGCGGTGTTCTTTGACGACTCGTTGATCTATCGGTATGTCGACTTGTTGGCACACGCCGGGGTGGAGCGGGGTCTGATCGGGCCGCGCGAGGCGCCTCGGCTTGTGGGACCGGCACATCTTCAACTGCGCGGCGGCGGCGCCGGCGTTCGCCGAAGGCAGCCGGGTGGCCGATGTCGGGAGTGGTGCCGGTCTGCCGGGGGTCGTCCTGGCGCTGGCGCGTCCCGACCTGGACGTGACGCTGATCGAGCCCTTGCTGCGCCGGGTGACGTTCCTGTCCGAGGTGGTCGACACCCTCGGTCTCGAGAACGTGGCCGTGCTGCGCTCCCGGGCCGAGGACGTCGACCCGGCGGCGGCCGGCTTCGACGCCGTCACCTCCCGCGCGGTCGCAGCGCTGCCGAAGCTGGTCAGGTGGTGCCTTCCCCTGGCGCGTTCCGGGGGTCTGGTGCTGGCCTTGAAGGGGACGACGGCCGAGGCTGAGCTGGCAGAGGCCTGGCCCGATCTGAGGAGCTTGGGCGTGACCTCGGGACGAGTTCGTGGAGTACCCCGTGGCGGGAACCGATCCGACCCGTGTCGTCAGGATAGAGTCGCCGTGACCGAGCCCGATCGCCCCCGTTCTGAGGATCCAGTACCGCCCGTGTCCGCGCCGACCACCGCCGTTCCGACGTCGCCCCGACCTCAGGTGACGCCGCACCTCGGGTGGCCCGCCGCACCGGCTCGCACGGCTCCGGGCCTCGGCTGGCCGGACCGGGCCGACGCGCCTGACGACGCGACGATCACACCACCGAGCTCGTCCTCGGACCCAGCGGCCCCAGAGCACTCCGAGATCTCACCGGGGCCTCGGACCGGCACGACAGACGAATCCGAAGGGCACGGCATGGACACCTCCACGGACACCGCGAGCGCCGTTTCACGTGAAACAGCGACCGAGGTTTCACGTGAAACACCGCCAGCAGTCTCGCCGCTGACCTCGGTGCCGCGCGCCGCGGACCTCGTGTCCGAGCGCGTCCCGGAGCACGCCCTGGCCGGTGACCGGTCCACTCCCCTGGCCCAGGCCACCGAGCACAGCCTGGCGGTCGCCGCCGGACGTCCGCTGCGGCGTCAGCTTCCCCGCCCCGCGTCGTCCCGGGTGCTGGTGGTCGCGAACCAGAAGGGTGGCGTCGGCAAGACCACCACGACGGTGAACGTCGCTGCCGCGCTCGCTCAGCACGGACTCAAGGTGCTGGTGATCGACCTCGACCCGCAGGGCAACGCCTCGACCGCCCTGGCCGTCGAGCACGGCGAGGGGACACCCGGGAGCTACCAGGTGCTCGTCGAGGGCACCGCGATGGACGAGGTCATCGTCGAGTGTCCGGACGTGCCGGGCCTGTTCGTCGTCCCGGCCACGATCGACCTCGCCGGTGCCGAGATCGAGCTGGTCTCCCTGGTGGCTCGGGAGACGCGGCTCCGCAAGGCGCTGGACGCCCACCTTGCCGAGTGCGCCGAGGTCGAGGACTCCTACGACTACGTCTTCATCGACTGCCCGCCGTCTCTCGGTCTGCTGACGGTGAACGCGCTCAGCGCCGGCCACGAGATGCTGATCCCGATCCAGTGCGAGTACTACGCCCTCGAGGGTCTCAGCCAGCTGTTGCACACCATCGAGCAGATCCGCGAGCACCTGAACCCGCGACTGAAGGTGGGCGCCATCATGCTCACCATGTACGACGCCCGGACCCGCCTCGCCGCGGGCGTCGCCGACGAGGTGCGCGAGCACTTCGGCACCGTGGTGCTCAAGACCGCCATCCCCCGCTCGGTCCGGATCTCCGAGGCTCCGAGCTACGGCCAGACCGTGCTCACCTACGACCCCGGCTCGGCCGGCGCCCTGTCCTACCTCGAGGCGTCCGCCGAGCTCGCGCACCAGATCACCGACCAGCAGGAGGCGCAGGCCGCCCGACCGGAGGAGAGCCGCTGATGAGCACGCCACGACGAGGACTGGGCCGCGGTCTCGGTTCCCTGATCCCGACCGGACCGTCGAAGACGGCCGTGCTCGAGCCTCCGACTCCGGCGGATCCGGAGTCAGCTGCGGCATCGCACTCCGGTGTGGAGTCGTCCGAGACGAGTGCGCCGGCGTCTCCCCAGGAGGAGCTCGCCGCGGTCGACGGTGCCTACTTCGCCGAGCTGTCGCCGACGGCGATCACGCCCAACCCGCGTCAACCTCGGACGGTTTTCGACGAGGAGGCCATGGCCGAGCTGGTGCACTCGATCCGCGAGGTGGGCCTGCTCCAGCCGATCGTGGTCCGGTCCATCGCGCCCGACCGCTACGAGCTCATCATGGGCGAGCGACGCTGGCGGGCCGCCCAGGAAGCCGGGCTCCCGGCGATTCCCGCGATCGTCCGCGAGACCAAGGACGACGAGCTGCTGCGTGACGCGCTGCTCGAGAACCTGCACCGGGCCGAGCTCAACCCGCTGGAAGAAGCGGCGGCGTACGAGCAGATGCTCGACGACTTCGGCTGCACGCACGAGGAGCTGGCCAGCCGGATCGGCCGGTCGCGCCCGCAGATCTCCAACACCCTGCGACTGCTGAAGCTCTCCGTCCCGGTCCAGCGCCGGGTCGCCGCCGGCGTGCTCTCTGCCGGACACGCACGGACCCTGCTCGGGGTCGAGGACCCCGCGCGCCAGGACGCTCTCGCCGCCCGCGTGGTGGCCGAGGGCATCTCGGTGCGCGGCCTCGAAGAGCTGGTGGCCGTGGGCGACGGAGCCGAGCCGGCGACGAAGACGACCCGGCAACGCGTGTCGGCGCCGGGGCTGGCCGAGATCGCCGACCGGCTCGAGACCCGGTTCGAGACCCGGTGCAAGGTCACCCTGGGCCGTGCCAAGGGTCGGATCACGGTGGAGTTCGCCTCCCTCGACGACCTGCAGCGGATCCTCTCGCTGATGGATCCCCAAACCGACTGAGCGACACGTCGCTTTGTCGACAAACCGGTAGGTCGATCCCGAGCTCCTGGGTGCCTGGCCGGCTCGACGGCCGGGATCTCAGGGACAGACTCTGCTCAGCGGTGACTCGCATCTATTGCAAGAGATGTTTCGAAACGATACCTTCAATCCATGCCGATCACCCGACGCCGCGTCACCTCCGCCGCTGACATGAAGGCGCTGGCCCACCCGGTCCGCCTCGACGTCCTGGAGCTGCTCATCGTCAACGGCCCGATGACGGCCAGCGATGCGGCCGTCCAGCTGGACCAGACTCCCGCGAACGTGTCGTGGCACCTGCGCAAGCTCGCCGAGCACGGGTTCGTCCGCCAGGCCACCAGCGGTCCTGGGCGTCGCCGCCCGTGGAAGGTGGTGGCCGAGTCGCTGTCCTGGAGCGACGACGCCGAGGACGAGGCCTCGGCGTCGGCTTTGCGTGATGTCGCGCTCGAGCGGGAGGTGCAGAAGCTGCGCGTCGCGCTGGCGAACGCCGGCCAGGAGTCAGCTGCGTGGCGGGAGGTGACGCAGGTCCACCAGTCCCGGCTGTGGCTGACGCCGGACGAGGCGCACGAGATCGGGGAGCAGATCCGCCAGCTGTTCCTGACCAAGGCCGAGGAGCGTCAGGACCCCGCGAACCGTCCCGCGGACGCCCGGGTGATGGCCCTGATGGCGTGGGTCGTCCCCAACGGGCCGGCCGACGGCACCGGTCGGAGCCGTGGCGGCTCTCACCGCCGAGGAGGCCGCGTCGTGAAGGCCGCCTTCGGGCAGCCCGGCTTCCGGCTGCTGTTCGCCGGCCAGCTCGCCAGCATGATCGGCGACTCGCTGATGCTGATCGTGCTGGCGATCTGGGTCAAGGACCTCACCGGCAGCAACGGTGCCGCCGGGCTGACCTTCTTCTTCCTGGCGATCCCGGCTCTGGTGGCGCCGCTGTTCGGCATGTTCGTCGACCGGTTCAAGCGGCGCACACTTGCTGTTCTGGGGCAACCTCGTCTCCGCGCTGGCCGTTGCGCCGCTGCTCCTCGTGCACGACCGAGACGACGTCTGGATCGTGTACGCCGTCGCGTTCCTCTACGGCATCTCGTTCATCGTGCTGCCCGCCGGTCTGTTCGGACTGCTCAAGGAGATGCTCCCCGACGAGCTGCTCGTCGACGCCAACGCCTCGCTGTCCACCAGCAAGGAGGCGCTGCGGCTGGTCGGGCCCCTGATCGGGGCCGGGCTGTTCACCGTCGATCGGCGGCGGCGGCGTGGCCATGGTCGACGCGGCTACCTTCGTGATCGCTGCGATCGTCGATCAGGCTGCTCAAGGTCCCCGAGGACGCAGCCGATCCGCGAGGAGACCCACTTCCGCGACGAGGTGCTCGCCGGCGTCCGGCACATCGGACGCGACCCCGTCCTGCTGCACACGATGATCGCGATCGGGGTCGCGCTGCTCGTCATCGGCTTCATGGAGTCTGCGGTGTTCTCGATGGTCGACGCGTTCGACAAGCCGGCCAGCTGGGTCGGCGTCGTGGTCTCGGTCCAAGGCGTCGGCGCCGTGCTCGGCGGTCTGTCTTCGTCGACTCATCGTCAAGCGGCTCGGCGAGGCCAACACGATCATCGCCAGCCTGTTCATGCTTCGCCGTCGGGCTGGCCCTGTGCGCGGCATCGCCCCTGCTCACCGTCGTGTTCGTCGGTGTCGTCGTGCTCGGTTTCGCGCTGCCGGTCTTCATCGTGGCGTTCAACACCTTGATGCAGCGGCGTACGCCGAACCGGCTGATGGGGACGCGTCTCGGCGGCCGCCGACGTCGTGCTGGGGACACCCGCAGGCGATCTCGATCGCGGTCGGGGCGCTGCTGGTCAGCCTGATCAGCTACCGGACCATGTACTGGATCATCGCCGGCGGTCATCGCCGCCGCAGCCTGTATCTCGTGCTGGGCGCTCGGCCGCGCAAGACGTCGGCCTGCGGGCGTCGGACGACGAGGAGCCCGCCGAAGCCGGCACGTCGGCAGTCCCGGACGGTGTCGTCGACAGTCCGCCGTGCCGGTGGCGAGCGGGGTGTCAGCGAGCGACGGCGACGTCGACGAGCGAGGCGAAGACGGCTCCGAGCTCGAGGCCGGCCGCCTCGACGGACAGCGGAACCAGTGACGTCTCGGTCATTCCGGGCGCCACGTTGACCTCGAGGAACCAGACAGCCCCGTCCTCGTCGACCATCAGGTCGCAGCGGGAGAGGTCGCGCAGCCCGAGGCTGCGGTGCGCCAGCTCCGCCACCCGCGCGCACTCCTCCGCGGTCGACCGGTCGAGCTCCGCCGGCACCACGAACTCCGTCGCACCCGCGGTGTAGCGCGCGGTGTAGTCGTAGACGCCGCCGTCCGGGCGGATCTCGACCGCCGGCAGTGCGCGGGTGGACCCGTCCGATCCGTCCGCGATGACCGGAACCGTCACCTCCACGCCGACGACGCAGCGCTCGACCAGGGCGACCGGGCCGTAGGAGAAGCAGCCCACCATCGCGTTGGGCAGGTCGTCGACGGTCCGGACCAACGAGCAGCCCAGGGCAGAGCCCCCCTTGGCGGGCTTCACGAACAGCGGGAGCCCGAGCTGCTCGACCAGCGCTTCCATGACGGCGGCCGCACCGACCTCGCGAAACGTGTCGGCAGGCAGGGCGACCGCCTCCGGCGTGCGCAGCCCGGCCGACGCCACCACCTGCTTGGCGATCGGCTTGTCGAACGCGACGCGCGCGGCGGCGGGGGTCGCGCCGACGTACGGGACGCCGGCGAGCTCGAGCACCTCGCGGAGCGCGCCGTCCTCGCCCGCCTCGCCGTGCAGGAGCGGGATGACGCAGTCCGGCTTCTCCGACCGCAGCCACTGCATCAGGCCGGCGTCGACGTCGCGGACCGTCACCTCGAGCCCGACGTCCCTCATCGCGTCTGCCACCCGGCGGCCGGACCGCAGCGACACGTCGCGCTCGTGGGACAGCCCGCCGGCCAGGATCACCACGCGGTGCTGCTCGGACCGCCGATGCGGCTGTTCGGTCATCGCGCCTCAGCTCAGGTCGGACTGGGGGCCTTCGTAGCCCCGGGTCAGGTGGTGGGTGACGGCGCCGAACGTCTCGCGCAGCTCGAGCTCCGCGTCGATGACCGCCGCCAGCCGGCGTACACCCTCGTGGATCCGCTCCGGCGTGGGGTAGCAGAAGCTCAGCCGCATGCACCGGCTCCCGAAGCCGTCGGCGTAGAACGCGGTCCCGGGCACGTAGGCGACGCGGGCGGTGACCGCGCGCGGCAGCATGGCCTTGGCGTCCAGGCCCTCGGGCAGGGTGAGCCAGACGTAGAACCCGCCGGCCGGCACCGTCCAGGTCGCCCGCCCGGTCAGGTGCTCGTCGAGGGCGGCCAGCATCGCGTCGCGCCGCTCGCGGTACATCTCGGTGAAGTCCTTGATCTGGCTGCGCCAGTCGTGACCGGAGAGGTACGCCGAGATGGCCTGCTGGCTGAACGACGGCGGGCACAGCGTCGCCGACTCCTGCGCGAGCACGAGCTTCTCGCGCACGGCGTGCGGGGCCAGCGCCCACCCGACGCGGAAGCCGGGCGCGAACGTCTTGGAGAACGAGCCGAGATAGACGACCCGCTCGGGCTCGTCGGCCCGCATGGCCCGCATCGGCTCGGCGTCGAAGCCCAGCAGGCCGTAGGGGTTGTCCTCCAGCACCAGCAGGTCGTGGCGGCGGCAGATCTCCAGGATCTCGACACGTCGCCTTGTCGACAAAGTGACTCCGGCCGGATTGTGGAAGGTGGGGATCGTGTAGAGGAACTTGGCCCGTCGGCCGGTCGCGGCGATCGCGGACGACCGCCTGCTCGAGCGCGGCCGGAACGAGGCCGTCGTCGTCCATCTCGACGTGGACGACGTCGCACTCGTACGCGCCGAAGACGCCGAGCGCACCGACGTAGCTGGGTGCCTCGCACAGCACCACGTCACCGGGATCGCAGAACACCCGGGTGACCAGGTCGACGGCCTGCTGGCTGCCGACCGTGACCACGACGTCGTCGGGATGTGCGCGGATCCCTTCGATCGCCATCACCTCGCAGATCTGCTCACGCAGCCGCGGGTCGCCCTGACCGGAGCCGTACTGCATCGCGGCCGTGCCGTGGTCGCGGACCAGGTCGCCGAGCGTCTCGGCGACCGCGTCGAGGGGGAGGCCCGAGATGTTGGGCATCCCGCCCGCCAGCGACACCACCTCGGGCCGGCTGGCGACGGCGAACAAGGCACGGATCTCCGACGCCTTCATCGCGTGGGTGCGAGCGGCATACCGGTCGACGTAGCCGTCGAGCCGGGTGTGCCGGGCAGGCTGAGGCAGCGTGCCGGGCTCCGTCGTTGCCGCTCATGACCGTCCATTCTCGCCGCTGTTCTCTCCACCGCGTCACTCCTACAATGACTGGTGAGACGTGTCGTGGCGGCACCGCCGCCGACCAGGCCCCGGATCGCACCGGATCGCCCTGGACCACGCGAACGAAGGACCCTGCGGTGAGCAAGCCCTCGGACGGTCACCAGACCGTGAGCACCAGGCGCGTCGTCGGCGTGCTCGGCGGTCTCGGTCTGGGCGTGGTCGGGGGTTTCGTCGGCTCACTGCTGCGGAGCCGGCCCCCGACGATCTACGCGACCGGGCTCAAGACCTCCGAGGGCGGCGACGGCGATCGACGGGATGACGGGCGCGACGAGTCGCAGCACGGGCTTCCGACCTCGGAGCGGGGGAGCGCGCTGATGGGACGTCGTCTGGTCTCGATCACGCTCGACAACGTCGGCGAGCTGCCCGACCCGTGCCGGTCGTGCGCGTTCTGGGAGGCGGGCACCCGGCTGCCCGAGCCCGGGTTGAAGGACGACTGGATCTCGGCGGTGCTGCTCGAGTGGGGTTCGTGCGGACAGCTGCTGTACGTCGACAACGAAGTGGCCGGGTTCGCCCTCTATGCCCCACCGGAGTTCGCCGCGATGACGGGTCCGGTCGGGGGCGGAACGGTCAGCGACGACGCCGTGCTGCTGATGACGGCGCGGATCCTGCCTGAGTACGCCGCCTCCGGGCTCGGCCGCGTCCTGGTCCAGTCGGTGGTGAAGGACCTGATGGCGCGCCGGGGCGTCAAGGCGATCGAGGCGTTCGCGGACGCGCACGGCCACGAGCACACCTGCGTGATCCCGGCGCACTTCCTGACCGCCGTCGGTTTCAAGACGATTCATCCGCATCCGCGTTACCCGCGGCTGCGGCTCGACCTGCGCAGCGTGCTGACCTGGCGCGCCGAGGTCGAGGTCGCGCTGGAGCGGCTGGTCGGAGCGATCCGGCCCGAGAAGAAGCGCGGCCCGGTCGGCGTCGCACCGCGGATCGACCCCCCCGGCCCCTGGCCCGTCCGCTAACCCCGCCGACTCGCCAAGTTTGGTGCCCCGAGTCGCCAGGTTTGCGCCCGAGTCGCCAGGTTTGGTGCGCCGAGTCGCCAGAGGTGGCCCTAGGCAAGCTACCCCGTCCCCTCACGAAGATTTGCCTCGGTACCGAGCAAGCTGCATCGGTACCGAGGCAAACACCAGCGGTGCGAGGAGGGAAGGGCGGTCAGGCGCCGATGTACTCCGCGAGCTCGTTGAGGATGAAGGCCTTCGGGCGGGCGCCGACGATCTCCTTGACGACCTCGCCGCCCTGGTAGACCTTGATCGCCGGGATGCCGATGACCCGGTAGTTGGCCGGCGTGACCGGGTTCTCGTCGACGTTCATCTTGACGAAGTTCATCTTGTCGCCGTGCTCGCCGGCGATCTCGTCGATGATCGGGTCGACCTGGCGGCACGGACCACACCACTCGGCCCAGAAGTCGACCAGCGTCGGCTTGTCGCTCTTCAGCACGGTGGCCTCGAAGTCGCCGTCGGTCACGGGGGGAACGTTGCTCATCTGTGTGCTCCTGTGCGGGTGGTGGGTGAAGGGGTCAGGGGTGGGCAGTGGTCGCGGGAGCCGGCGTCGTACGTCGACGCTAGCTCAGGCCTCCGACACGTCAGGCTGGTCGGACAGCGCCGTCAGGTAGCGCTCGGCGTCCAGCGCCGCGGCGCACCCGGTGCCGGCGGCGGTGACGGCCTGGCGGTAGGTGTGGTCGACGAGGTCGCCGGAGGCGAAGACGCCCGTGAGGTTGGTCTTGGTCGTCCGGCCCTCGACGAGCACGTAGCCCTCGTCGTCGAGGTCGACCTGACCACGGACGAGCTCCGAGCGCGGGTCGTGGCCGATCGCGATGAACAACCCGGTCGCGTCGATCTTCCGCGTCTCGCCGGTCTCGACGTCGCGCACCACGACACCTTCGAGCTGGCCGTCGCCGAGGATCTCGTCGACCTCGCTGTTCCAGGCGAACTCGATCTTGTCGTTGGACAGCGCACGCGCGGCCATGATCTTGCTGGCGCGCAGCTCGTCGCGGCGGTGGATGATCGTGACCTTCGAGCCGAAGCGGCTCAGGAAGGTCGCCTCCTCGACGGCGGAGTCACCGCCGCCCACGACCGCGATGTGCTGGTCGCGGAAGAAGAAGCCGTCACAGGTGGCACACCAGCTGACACCGTGGCCGGAGAGCGCGTCCTCGTTGGGCAGTCCGAGCTTGCGGTAGCCGGAGCCCATCGCCAGGATCACGGCCTTCGCCCGGTGCGCCGTGCCGCTGCTGTCGGTGACGATCTTGACGTCGCCGGTGAGGTCGACGTCGGTGATGTCGTCGGCGACCAGCTCGGCACCGAACTTCTCGGCCTGCTTGCGCAGGTCGTCCATCAGGGCCGGACCCATGATGCCGTCCGGGAAGCCGGGGAAGTTCTCCACGTCGGTGGTGGTCATCAAGGCGCCGCCGGCGGTCACCGAGCCCTCGAAGACGAGGGGCTTCAGGTCAGCGCGGGCAGCGTAGATCGCGGCCGTGTAGCCGGCCGGCCCGGATCCGATGATGATCACGTTGCGGACGTCGGTCATGCTCCTGCTTTCGTTGCTCGGTGCGGGATTCGGCAGTTTCGCCAGGCGAGTACGACGGCTCTGTCCCCGCGAGGATGTCAACCGATCTTAGGCGTTCGGCATTCCCGGGTGAGCAGGCGCACGGCACGCCGTGGGACCGGATCGCCCGGTGCGCGAACGGTCGTGACAGAAGGTTCGGATGTGACGTCAGAGGCGCCGCACAACCGTTCCCCGAGCTCAGCCCAGAGC
Source organism: uncultured Actinomycetota bacterium (assembly GCA_963737725.1). Lineage (GTDB taxonomy): Bacteria > Actinomycetota > Actinomycetes > Propionibacteriales > Nocardioidaceae > JANLYC01. The sequence goes on along the minus strand of CAVTTO010000007.1, from coordinate 369,417 downwards.
CGCGCGGACGGCCACGGCGATGCGGTCGCGCTCGGTCTCGGGGAGCCAGGCGGCCTGGTCCTCGCTGAGATAGGCGAAGACCCGCGGTCCGCGCACGTCCTCGGGCTGGTCCGGCAGCCGCGGAACGAGGTGGAGGTGCAGGTGGGAGAACCCCTCGGCCTCCGAGAACTGCATCAGGTAGGTCTTCACACACCCGGTGACCGTCTCGAGGGCAACGCTCAGTCGCCGCACGAGTCCGCCCAGCTCGTCGGCGGCCTCCGGCGTCAGCTCGGTGAACGCCGTGACGTGGCGGGTCGGCAGCAGGACGAGCCACCCCGGCAGGGTGCTGTTGAACGCGTGGACGACGCTCCAGTGATCGGTGTGTACGACGTCCTCGCGCGGCGGTCGGGACGCATCGCTGAGCTGGTCGCACGAGTAGCAGCCGGGTTGGAGGTCGCGGAAGGTCACGCGCGGCAGCCTGCCACGGGACAGCGACAGGGGCGTCAGTAGGTGGACGTGTAGAGCACCCGGGTGGGTCCGGGGCAGGACAGCACGGTGAGCCGACGGGAGTCGGGGTCGACGCGCAGCAGGGCACGCTCGCCGTCGTACGAGACGACCGAGCTCACAGCGGACGGGAGCGCCGAGTCACTCGGCTCGGCTGCCAGGTTGCCGCAGGTCGCGCGGCGCGGCGCGGTCGCCTTCGTCTTGCCCTCCGCGAGGTCCTTGGCGTAGGCGTCGACGTTGTCGGCGTTCAGCTCCGGTTTGCTGGCACGCAGGGCCCCATCGGTCGCGGCCTCGGGCGTCGTCTCGGCCTTGCCACCGGCAGCGTCGCCGGCGGCCCCTGCCCCGGCGTCGGACTCCGCCGTCGACGAGGCCGCGGAGTCGTCGCTGCTCGAGGAACCCGGAAGACCGTTGCTCGCGACCGCGGCTCCGATGGCGAACACCGCCACGGCCGCCGCTGCCCCGAACACCCAACGGCCGCGCCGCCCCGAGCCACTCGTGCCGTCGCCGGCGCCGCCGGATCCCGGCGAGCCCGACGCCTCGTCCTCACCGCGCTCCTCGCGGTGCGTCCGGTGCTCGTCCAGCGATGGCACTCCGGCAGCACGTTCGGCGGCGGCCGTCGCCAGCGCCTGGTCCAGCGCGTCCGCGACCCCGGCCGGCATCGGCTCCGCCGTGGCTCCCGCCTCCGCGAGCAAGGTCGACACCTCGGCCAGCTGCTCGGCAGTCTCCCGGCACGTCGAGCACGCGGCCAGATGCTCCGCGATCGCCCGGCTGTCGTCGGCAGACGTCAGCCCGGCCTCGTCGTCGGCGATCTGGTCGATCGTCGGGTGCCAGTCGGCGGTCACAGGGGGGTTCCTCCAGGGCTCGGAGGCTCGGGAGCCGGAGACTGCAGGGCAGTCGGCGCCGAGCCGTGGTTCTTCGTCCCCGCGGGGACATCTGCTTGGACGTGCGCCGGGTCGTGATGGTTCCGTGACCTCGCCGCGTCGTTCGCTCCACCCGGATCCGGGCTCGTACGCCGGTACTGGGTGAGCAGCGGCACGAGCCGCGCGCGTCCCCGCGAGCACCGGCTCTTCACGGTGCCCGGTGCGCACCCGAGGATGGCGGCGGCGTCGTCCACGGAGTACCCCTCCATGTCGACGAGCACCAGCGCCGCCCGCTGCTCGTCCGGGAGCTGGGCGAGCGCGGCCATCACGTCCGTACGACGCTCGCTCACCTCCGCCGGATCCTCAGCGGGCTCGAAGGCCAGCTCCGCCGCGCGGTCCTCGTCCTCCGGCAGCGCCTCGGTGGGCCGGGTCTTGCGCCGCCGCATCCGGTCGAGGCAGGCGTTGACGACGATCCGGTGCAGCCACGTGGTCACCTGCGCGTCGCCACGGAAGGTCTCGGCCCGCCGGAACGCAGAGATCAGCCCGTCCTGGAGCGCGTCCGACGCTTCCTCGCGGTCGCCGGTCGTACGGAGCGCCACCGCCCAGAGCCGGTCACGGTGCCGGCGGACCAGCTCGGCGAACGCGTCGGCGTCACCTGCGACGTGGGCCGCGAGCAGGGCGCGGTCGTCGTCGACGTCGTCGCCCGGTGTCACCCGTAGACCTTGACCTCGGAGATCGAGCCGCGGTAGGAGCCGGTGTCGTCCTGCGGCAGCTTGGTCAGCCAGATCAGCAGGTAGCGGGTCTTGAAAGGCTTGTCAGGGGTGAACGACGCCTCCGCGCCGGCATCGGTGAGGGTCTCGACGAGGGTGTAGTCGTCGGCGGACCCGGTGGGTGCCGTCGTCGCGTCGGCCGGGGCGGCTCGCAGCTCGATGTCCGTGGGGGTGCTGGACTGGCGTACGTCGACCTGCGCCACCTCCTGCACCTTGCCGAGATCGAGGATGATCCCGACGCCTGGCTTCTGCCCCTCGAGCGGCGTGAAGTAGGTCATCGTCGGCCACGCGGTGTTGAGCTTGCCGTCGTACACCAGCGGCACCTGCTCCGGGTTCTCGTCACCGGACCCGGGCGGCGGGTCGAAGCTCTGGCCGCTCTCGATGGTGAGCTGCTTCAGGTCCGGCGGCGCGGCGGCACCGGTCGGGTCGGTGCTGGACGCGGCGTCGTTGCCGTTCTGTCCGACCATGTAGGCCAGCAGCGCCGCGCCGATCACGAGCACGGCGACGATCGCGGCCATCAGCCAGCGGCGAAGGGGCGAGCGGTCCGGCGCCGGGCCCTGGACGTACGAGGGCTGCTCGCCGGTCGGTGGCCCGAGGTCGTCACGCGGTAGGAGCGCGGGCGGCGGCTCGACCGCGGAGGGCGATGCGGGGTTGGCCGGGGCCGCGAGGCCCACACTCCCGCCGGTGAAGCCCTCCTCGTTCAGGATCAAGGTCAGCTGGTCGTGGATCTCGTCGACGGAGCGGATCGGCTCGCCGTAGCGCGGAGGGTCGCCGAGGATCCGCTCGCAGAGCACGTCGAGGTCGCGCGGGACGCCGGCCCGGACCTGGCGCGGACGCAGCAGGCGGCCGTGCTCGGTGGGTGCTCCGGGAAGGCCGGAGTTCGGACCGCCGGGCCAGCGGGCGGTCAGGCAGGCGTACAGCAGCCTGCCGAGGTCCATCGCGTCCTGCTCCTCGGGCTCCGCGTCGTCATCGGTGTCGACGCCGGTGCGCAGGGCCGCGAACGTGCCGAGCCCGACGAGCTTGATGCCACTCGACTTCGTCACCACGACCGTGTCGGGAGCCAGCCGTCGGTGCGGGAGGCCGCTGCGGTGCGCGTTCGACATGGCCGCCGCCACCTCGCGCATCAGCCAGGTGGCCCGGCGCGCAGGGAGCGGACCTTCGCTCAGCACCACGTCGAGCGACTGGCCGGTGGCCCACTCGCGGACGACGTAGGTCAGCTCGCCGTCGTCGACGGCGTCGAGCACCTGGAGGATGCGGGGGTCGACGACACGGGACGCGCGCTTGGCCGCGGCGAGCAGGTCGGGGGCGTGGCGGGAGGACGAGGGCAGGATCTGGAGGACGACCGAGCGCGCCAGGATCTTGTCGCGCGCACGCCACGAGTCGGAGTCCCCCTCCTCGGCGAGGAGATCCTCGATGACGTACCGGTCCGCGAGCACACTGCCCGGTTCGACCAGATGTGCTCCCACGATCCTCCCGTCTGTCTCGTGCCTGCTGTGGCCTGTGACCACCTGTCGGTGGATTTCCCCGGTTTCATGGTAGGGCGTCAACTGCCTCCCGACGGTGCGATGTCACCCGTGCGTCGGCGGCCATCACGCCTGGTCGTACGCCGACATCGCCGGATCCGCAAGGGTCAGGCGGCAGGTCGGGCCCCGGATCGGCCGCGTCGCGTGACCACGGAGACCACCTGGCGGATCTCGTCGATCCTGAGCAGCCGGGCCACGAGGATGTACACGAGCAGCCCGACGACCGCGCCGACGGTGAGCAGCACGAGCGAGTCGGCCTTGCTCCCGACGTGCAGCCCGGAGGCCTCGAGCAGGCCCAGAGTGAGCGCGGCCAGCAGCGCGGCAGGGACGGCTGCTCCCAGGACGCGGCCCACGAACTCGAGCAGGTCGACCTTCTGCAGTCCGCCGATGCGGTGCGACAGCAGGGTCAGGGAGATGAGCGCGCCGACGAGGTACGACGCGCCGTAGGCCAGGGCCAGCGCCGGAGCGACGTTCTGCGGCTCGACGATCATCGTCAGCGTGATGGCCAAGACGATGTTGACCGCGGCGATCACGCACTGGATGAAGAACGGAGTACGGGTGTCCTCGAGCGCGTAGAAGCCCCTGAGCACGACGTAGTGCACGCTGAAGAACAGCATGCCGGGCGCGAAGGCGATCAGCGTGTTGCCCAGCGGCCCGGTGTCGCCGGTGGAGGCGCCCCAGCTGAACATCACCGTCGCCAGCGCCGGTCCGACGACGAGCAGGGCGACCGCGAACGGGACGATGACCGCGAGGACCAGTCGCAGCGTGGACGTCATCTCGCGACCGACGTCGCGCAGCCGTCCGTCCGCGGCCATCGCCGAGACGTACGGCATGGTGGCCGTGGCCAGCGACACCGTGACGATCGAGTGCGGGACCTGGGTGAACAGGAACGCGTTGGCATAGACCGTGTAACCGCTGGAGGACGCCTCCCCGCCGCCACCGGACGCCGGTCCGGACGTGGCCCGGCGCACCATCACGTAGAACGCCAGCTGGTTGACGATCACGAACCCGACCGTCCACATGCCCAGGCGGAGCGTGTGGCCGAGGCCGGTCCCACGGAAGTCGAAGCGCGGGTGCATCCGGAAGCCGCTCGCGCGCAGGTAGGGCAACAGGATCGCGGTCTGCAGCACGATGCCGAGCGTCGAGCCGAGCCCCAGCAGCACCTCCTCGCCGGTCGAGTAGCCCGCCTGGTCGGGTCCACCGGCGTACACCACGAGGTAGACGATGATGATCGCGATCGAGAGCAGGTTGTTGGCGATCGGCGCCCACATCATCGGACCGAAGCGTCGGCGCGCGTTCAGGATCTGCCCGAGGAGCACGAACATCCCGTAGAAGAAGATCTGCGGCAGGCACCAGCGTGCGAAGGCGATCAGTGACTCGCGCTGCGGCGCGAGGTCGGGGTCGCTGAAGTAGCTGCCGTCGACGACGAGGCGCAGGAACAGTGGTGCGGCCAGCACGAGGACGGCAGTCACTCCCGCGAGCACGATCGCGCCGAGGGTGATGATCCGGTTCGCGTAGGCGTCGCCGCCGTCCGGGTCGTTCTTGATGGCTCGGACCAGCTGCGGGACCAGCACGGTGTTGAACACGCCGCCCGCGACCAGGATGTAGATGCTGTTCGGGATCGTGTTGGCGACGTTGAACACCTCGGCGTTGAGCGCGAGGCCCAAGGCGGCGGCGAGCAGAGCCGCTCGGACGAAGCCGGTCAGCCGCGAGACCAGCGTCCCCGACGCCATGATCCAGCTCGCCGACAAGATGCCGCGCGTGGCTTCGTCGGTGGTCTCCTCGACCCGGACCGGCTCGGTCGGAGCAGGCTCGATGACCCGGCTCTCGTCCGACTCGATCGGAGGCTGCCACCAGGTCACAGCTGCGGCTCCTCACGGGTCTGCATCGCACCGCTCCGGATCCGCACGTAGATCCGACGCGCCGCCGCACCGAACAAGATGGCGCCGCCGATCCCCATCACGATCCAGATGGCCAGCCCGATCTGGGTGGACCGGATGTCGAAGCTCCAGGCGCGTCCGACCGGGCGGTGGCTCGTCGTCGTGAGCTGGATCCGCACCGTCGTCAGACCTGAGCCGTCAGTCCGGGCGGTTGCCTCGATGTCGCGCCGTTGCCCCGGTTCGAGGGAGAGCTCGTCGATCGGATCGACCCGGACGGCCGGGTTGTCCGCCCGGACCACGACCTGGACCGTGACCGCGTCCGGGAGCCCGTTGCTGACCGTGAGCGGGAAGCGGCCCGACTCGCTGGAGAGCGCGAGGAAGGTCGGACCGGTCACGCTGACCCGGGAGGCGCGGTGGCCGGCTTGGCGCGCGGCGCGGTCGTTGACGATCACCCGGGTGATGGAGTCGTTGCGCCACAGTGACGTGGCCGACTCGGCCAGCATCTGGTCGAAGCGCCGGATCGCCCGGTCCTGGTCGGTCAGCAGCTCGGTGTAGACCCGGCCCTTGTTGCGCAGCTCGGCCACCGAGTCCAGCACCGACGGCGAGAGCCCGGCGACCACGCGCGGCATCCGGATCGGGCCGTTGTAGGGGACCGCCTCCTCCTGCGAGGCCGCTGCCGCGGTGGTCGGGGCGACGGTCGGGAAGTCGTACGCCTGGCTGAGGTCCTTGCGCCTGATCGTGTTGCCCGGGTCCCAGCCGAAGGGCACCGCGATCACCGAGACCGCGGCGGGGCCATCGTCGAGCGACCGGACAGTCGCCTCCGACACGATGTCCTGGAGCAGCTGCTCGGCGGACATGTCGGGCTCGATGACGTCGCCGGCGACGTCGGTGCGGGTGACCAGAGCCGTGGTCGGCCCGGCGATGGTCGCCACCTGGACCTGGCTCGGCGGGTAGCTCCCGTCGGCGCCGGTGCCGCGCAGGTTGACCAGGCTGCGTTGCGAGATGATGCGCAACGGCGCCCCGGACACGGCCGCGACCGCGAGCCCGCGCCGGGTCGCGGCGCCGGCGAACGGCCAGCTGGCCACGGTGGTCGTGATCCGCTGGTCTGCGGCGTACCGCTGGCTGGCCCGCACGGCCGAGCCGACGACGCCGGGCATCCGTCCGGTGCCGAGAGCGCTGGCGTCGGGGCTCGCCCAGGCCATGAAGATGAGGTCCTGGCGGGCGATCGCGGCGTCGAGGTCGCTCGAGGAACCGCTGGGCCTCGTTCTGCCCCTGGCCGGGGTGGCCGGGCTCGTTGGCGTCGTACTCCGCGGTCGTCTGCACCCGGTAGCCGTCGGCCATGTCGGTGATGGCCTGTCGAAGCGCCGGGTCGAGCACGACCTCCATCGTGTGCGCTGGTGCGGCCTCCACGAAGTCGAGCAGGTTGCGCAGCTGACCGCCGTACGCGATCGAGCCCGCCAGGTCGTCGTCGAGGAAGATGCCGTTGGCCGTACGCCGGATCTCAGCCGCCATCGGGATCAGCGTGACGACGCCGGTCCTGTCGAGCGGGTCGCCCGACGTCGACTCCGGGAGCAGCGGGATCACGGTGTCGGCGCGCGCGACGGGTTCGCGGGTCTCCTCGCCGGCGATCACGGTGACGGCGATGTGGTAGATCCCGGGCTCCCCGCTGATCGGGAGCCGGTTGAACGGGACGCGCAGCGAGTAGTCCGTCGTCGTGCCCGGCTTGAGCCGCCCGAGCTCGTCGAAGTAGCCGATGTCGACGACGCGGTTGCCGAACCCGCCGGTGTTGGCTGCGAACTCGGCCAGGGTCTCCCGCGACCGGGCCGGGTCGTACCCCACGTCGAGGTAGACCTTGGCGTTCTCGAAGGTCTCCGAGCCGACGTTGTCGACCACGCCTTTGACGTGCAGGTCGGTGCCGCGCTCGAGGGTCGACGGCGACACCGAGTCGATGGTCGCCACGAGGTCGGTGGCCCGCTCCAGCTGGGTGCGGGGACGGGTCGGCGTGGAGCCCGGAGACGTTCCGCCGAGGTCGCCGGTGGTGCCGGGGCGGTCGTGGGACGTTCCAGGAGCAATCGTGACGGTGGCACCCGGAGCGGTCGGCGTGCTGCTGAGCACGAGCAGACCTGCCGCCAGTCCACCGAGCGTGGCAAGCCGCCGCCAGGGGCCGTGGCGGGAGGTCTTTCGGGCCATCACCGGCAGACTTCACACGGCGTACGAGCGGCCCACAGCATGCGAACAGGCTAGGCCATCGGGTTCCGCCGACCGGCCCATCCCTGCCGCCCCGACCCCGGACTTCTAGAGTGAACCATCGTGTCCCAACCCCCTGTGCGCGGCGCCTCCGACGCCGAGCGCCCCTCCACGCCTCCGCCGGCTCTCAGCGTCGCGGCGCTGCTCGACGCGCACCCGGTCGTGGAGGAGCTGGCGCGGCGGTTCGCGGATGCGGGCCACACCCTGGCGCTCGTCGGCGGTCCGGTGCGCGACCTGTTGCTCCAGCGACCGTCGAACGACCTGGACTTCACCACCTCCGCGCGGCCCGAGGCGATCGAGACCGTGCTCCGCGGGTGGGCCGACGCGATGTGGGACATGGGCCGCGACTTCGGCACCATCGGGGCGCGCCTCGGCGACACCGAGGTCGAGATCACGACCTACCGGGCCGACTCCTACTCGGCCGCCTCCCGCAAGCCGGAGGTGGCGTTCGGTGACGACCTCCAGGCCGACCTGCTCCGCCGCGACTTCACCGTCAACGCGATGGCGATCGCCCTGCCCGACGGTGACTTCGTCGACCCGTTCGGCGGCATGCGCGACCTCGCGGCCGGAGTGCTGCGCACGCCCGGTACGCCGGAGGCGTCCTTCGCCGACGACCCGCTACGGATGCTGCGGGCGGCGCGCTTCGTGGCGCAGCTCGGGTTCAGCGTCGCACCCGAGGTCGTGGCCGCCATGCAGGCGATGCGTGAACGGATCACGATCGTGTCCGCGGAGCGCGTGCGCGACGAGCTGGTGAAGCTGGTCTGCGCACCCGCACCCCGCCTCGGTCTGGTGCTGCTCGTGGAGACCGGCCTGGCGGACATCGTGCTGCCCGAGCTCCCGGCGCTGCGCCTCGAGCGCGACGAGCACCATCGGCACAAGGACGTCTACGAGCACACGCTCACCGTGCTCGAGCAGGCGATGGCTCTGGAGGACCGGCTCGGCGGAGCACCCGACCTGGTGACCCGGATGGCCGCGCTGCTGCACGACATCGGCAAGCCGCGGACCCGGCGCTTCAGCGAGGACGGGTCGGTGACGTTCCACCACCACGACGTGGTGGGCGCGAAGATGACGGCGAAGCGACTGCAAGGCGTTGCGGTTCTCCTCGGCCGAGGTCGACGACGTGGCCAAGCTGGTCGAGCTGCACCTGCGCTTCCACGGCTATGGCGATGGCGATTGGACCGACTCCGCCGTCCGCCGCTACGTGCGCGACGCCGGCCCCCTCCTCGAGCGGCTGCACATCCTGACCCGCGCCGACTGCACGACGCGCAACAAGCGCAAGGCGGAGCGACTGGCGCGCACGTACGACGAGCTGGAGGCCCGGATCTCGCGGCTGGCCGAGGAGGAGGAGCTCGCGTCGATGCGGCCCGACCTCGACGGCTCGCAGATCATGGAGATCCTCGGGATCGAACCCGGACCCGTCGTGGGCCAGGCCTACCGGTTCCTGCTCGAACGCCGCATCGACGAAGGACCGCTCGGCGAGGAGCGGGCCAAGGCCGAGCTCCTCGCCTGGTGGCACTCCGCCGAGTAGCCAGGTTTCGCGCCCCGGCGGTGGTTGAGCTTGTCGAAACCCGGATCTCGACAAGCTCGATCAACGGACCTTCCGCCGAGTCGCCAGGTCTGGTGACTATCCGTTCGGTGGCCGCTTGGCCAGCGCGACCTTGGACAGGTTCGCAGTGGCGTAGGTCTGCGTCGGCGAGTTCGACTTCTCCTCGTACTCGATCTCAGGGTCGCGCGTCGTCGCTCAGCGATGTGACGAGAATCCTCAGGATGGCCGGGCCGGTCGGCGAGACGGTGACTTCGAGAATCAGGCCGGCGGTTCCGTCGGTCAGCTCGACGTAGGTCGGCGTGTCCGCCAAGGACAAGGTGGCGACGAAGTCGGCCGCACCGTTCGAGATTGTCTTCAAACGGCATGTGCTCTCCCCTCGATCGGTTCTCGTGGACTCGTCGTCGGGTGCGAGCGTCGTCGCCATCTTGCTCTCGGTGTCAATGCGACATGACGGACGCGACGTGCCTGCCCAGCCCGATGCGCGGCATCAATTCGGGCGACACCGCCGCTGCCACGGCGCGATACTCGACCCATGACGGCCGTACGATCGGCCACCCTGGTAGGCCGAGCAGAAGAGATGCGCCAGGTCGCCGCCGCGGTGTCGGCCGCTCGCGACGACCAGTGCACCGTGCTGCTCGTGGAGGGCGAGGCCGGGATCGGGAAGTCCCGGTTGCTGTCGGAGGCAGCGCAGCAGTACGTCGTCCCGGGTGACATCGTCCTGCATGGTCAGGCGGTGGAGCTGTCCGGCGGAGACATCCCGTACGGCGTCGTGGCCGACATGCTCCGCGGCCTGCGACGACTTCAGCTCGGCGTCGGTCGCACGCTCGAGCCGGCGGTCCGGACCAGCCTCGAGGACCTGCTCACGACACTGACCGGCGGCGAGACGCCGCAGCTCGACCGCGGGCTCCTGCTCGACTCGTTCGTCACCCTGGTCGAGACGCTCGGCCGTGGTCGCCTCGTCTGGTGGGTTGTCGAGGATCTGCACTGGTCGGACACGTCCAGCCGCGACGTGCTCAGCTACCTGATCCGGGCGGTCGGTCCGGCGCAGCTCCTCGTGACGATGACGGTTCGGACCGGCGAGCCCTGGACGGACGATCTGCAGGAGTTCGTCGCCGAGACCATCCGATTCCCGCAGGTGTCCCGGCTCTCACTGCGTCCGCTGTCCGGCACCGAGCTGGTCGACCAGATCCACCAGCTCGCTGCGGGACCGGTGGCTTCGCCGGTGCTCGAGCGGGTACGTCGACTCGGTGAGGGCAACCCGTTCTGGACGGAGGAGCTCGTCCTCGGCGGCCTGGACGGCACCGGCCCGGTCCCTGAGTCCGTTCGCGGGTCTGATCGGGACCCGGCTGCTCGGGCTCGGAGATGCCACGCGTGCGGTCGTGGAGGCGGTCTCCGTCGTGGACCACGCCGACCATGCCCTGCTCCCGCGCGTCTGCGACCTGCCCGAGCTCGAGGTCGACTGGGCCTGTGCCGAGGCGGTGAGCCACCACGTGCTCCGGGTCGACGACGACGGCCAAGCCTTCCGATTCCGCCACACCCTGCTGCGCGAGGCGGTCGCCCACGCCCTGCTGCCGGGTCGGCGGCGACGCCTGCACCGCGCATGGGCCACGGCCCTCGACGAGGCAGCCGGTGACGGTCCGGACAGCACGTTCCGGATCGAGGCGGCTCATCAGTGGGCGCAGGCCGGAGATCCCGAGAAGGCGCTCACGTCGGCGTACGCCGCCGCACTCCTCGCCCAGCAGGCATCAGGCCGGCACGAGGAGAGCCCGGCTGCTGCGGCGGGTGCTCGACCTCTGGTCCCGCGTTCCGGACGCCGAGTCTCTTCTCGGGACGACACGCTCGACCGTGGCGGTGCGGGCCATCGCGACCCTGTTCGCCGCGCGGTCAGTACGAGGACTGTCTCCAGGTGATCGAGCGCGAGCTCGAGCGGGAGCGCGATCCGGTTGCCACGATCTACCTCCGGCTACGTCGCAACGTCGTGCTCGAGGAGCTCGCGCGCGAACAGGACGAGGCCGCGACCGATTCACTGGCCGACGCGATCGAGACTCTTCGCAGCGCGGACCCGGACAACCCGTGGCTGCCTCCAGCGCTGGTGATGTGCGCCTACTACCTCTCCGACGACGACGCGGCGACGGCGATCGAGCTGTGCGAGCGGGCCGCCGCGACGGCGCGCGAACAGAGGCGACCTGCAGGCCGAGCTGGCCGCGCTCGACGCGCTCTCGTGGAGCCAGGCCAACCTGGGACGGTTCGATGACGCGATCGAGACCTTGCAGAACGGAGTCCAGCTGTCCCGGGACACCGCTCCGGACTGGGCGTCGATGCTGGGGGGCAGTCTGTCCTGGTACCTGTGGAGCCAGGGCCGGTACCCCGCTGCGGTCGAGGCCGCCCGGGCCGCCATGCGCTACATCCGCCGACCGCAGGTCGCCTGGGAACGGACGGCATGGCTGGCCGAGAGCCTGGCCGAGGCGCTGATCTCGCTCGGCGAGTGGGACGAGGCCAAGCGCGTCCTCGACGACGCGGTCGGCGTGCCCCTGGCCGGCCAGGCGGCGGTGACGGTGCACTGCCTGACCGGTCTCCTCGCCGTACGACGCGGAGACGTGGCCGCGGCACGCGAGCACCTCGAGGTCGCCCGGCGTCACACGCCACCGCAGGAGGACGCGCTGCTCAGCCAGCGACTTCCGCCGCGCTGGCTCGCGGCCGAGATCGCCGCCTCGGAGCGCGACCTCGACACCGTGCGCTCCACGCTGGCGCCGCTGTGGGAGTCGCCACATCCCGAGGTCGTCTCGGAGTCGATCTGGCGCCCGATGCTGCTGCTGGCCCGGCTCGAGGCCGACGACGCGACCCTCGGCGGGCCGGGGAGCACGGCGGACCCCGCCAGCTGGACCGCGCTCGACCAGGTCACCGAACGGCTGCATCGCCTCGGTCCGACCGGCGAGGCCTGGCGGTGCCAGCTCGCGGCGGAGCGGTCACGCGCGAACGGAGAGCACGACCTCCGGGCCTGGGAGGCTGTCGTCGACGCGTGGACCGCCCTCGGTCAGAAGCCGGAGCAGGGCTACGCGCTCGCACGAGCGGCCGAGTGCCACGCCCGGGCCGGTGACCGCGCCACTGCGGTCGAGCTGCTCACGTCGGCCGGAGCGATCGCCGAGCAGCTGGGCGCGGCGCCGCTGGCGACGGAGGTGGCCGGGTTGTCGCGTCGGTTGCGGCTCGGCGTGAAGTCGTCGATGCCGCACCAGCGTCAGGACGGCAACGGTCGCGTCGGCTCACTGACCCCGCGCGAGGTCGAGGTGCTGGCCCTGGTCGCGGAGGGACTCGACAACGCCGGCGTCGCGCAGAGACTCGTGATCTCGTCGAAGACCGCGAGCGTTCACGTGTCCAACATCCTGGCGAAGCTGGGAGCCAGCAGTCGCACGCAGGCAGCCAGCATGGCGTTGCGGCAAGGGCTGATCACGATCGAGCCGGAGGACTCGAACTGACCGGTTCGACCACACCGCGGACCGACGCGGTGCGGCTGTACGCCAACGCCGTCAGCGCGTAGCCCGCGGCGATGGCGACCAGCAAGGGATAGGACTTGCCGTCGGCCGGGATGACGAGCGCGCCGACGACCGCGGCGGCCACGAAGACGGCGTTGAACAGGACGTCGTACAGCGAGAAGACCCGGCCCCGGTAGACGTCGTCCACCCCGGTCTGCACCAACGTGTCGACGCAGATCTTGATCCCCTGCGAGGCGATCCCGAGGAAGAAGGCGGCGACCACGATGGCCGGCTCGACGTACAGCCCGGCCGGGAAGATGTTGACGACCGCCGCCGCGAGCAGCAGCACCACGATCCACCGCGGTGGCGTCAGCCGGGTGGTGGCCACCGGCGTCACGACCGCGGCCACGAAGTAGCCGGCGCCGGAGACCAGGATCGTGATGGACAGCCCCGCCAGAGCAGCGTCGGTGTCGTCGGGGTCGTGGAAGTAGTTGCGGTAGAGCAGGATCGTCGCGACCGTGGTCAGGCCGTAGCAGAACCGGTGCGCGCCGATGACGAGCAAGGCGTATGCCGCCGGACGACGCTCGTCCAGGTGCCGGAGCCCCGCGACCATGCCCGTCACCACGTTGCGCAGGGCGGCGGTCACGTCGTCGCGGGCGTCCTCCAGGTGCGGGCCGAGCAGCGGACGCGGTAGCCGCAGCGCGAGCAGGGCAGCGCTCAGGTAGCCGACCGCCGCGATGACGACCACGGCCACGTCGGGATCGTCTCCGGGCAGGAAGCTCCGCAGCCCGGACGCCACTCCGAGGCCGAGCATGAACGACAGCGTGCCGCTGGTCGGCGTGATCGAGTTCGCCAGCACGAGCTCGTCCGGCTCGACCACGTGCGGCAGCGACGCCGACAGCGCAGCGAGGAAGAACCGGTTGATGCTGAACGCGACCAGGATCGCCCCGAAGAGCCCCGGCCCGTCGAGGTCGGCGGCGATCATCACCCCGACGAGAAGCACCGGCACCAGGCGGATCAGGTTGGAGACCAGCAGCACCTGACGCCGACTCCACCGGTCGAGGAACACCCCGACGAACGGGCCGAGCACGCTGAACGGCAACAGCACCGCAGCCAGCGCCGCCGCGATCGAGGCGGCGTCCGGCTGCCGCTCGGGGGAGAACAGCACGTACGACGCCAGGGCGACCTGGAAGACGCCGTCGGAGAACTGGCTGGTGACGCGCACCGCGAACAGCTGCCGGAAGCGCTGCCGCCGCAGCAGGTGGCGTAGTGCTGCGCCGAACCTCACCGCGCACCTCCCACCCACGGTCGCAGCGCGAGCACGACGGTGTCCTCGTCGACGTCGTCGGGTGGCCGCCGCGTCGTCGACGGTCTCGGTGGCGAGCTCGGCTCGCGCTGCCACGAGCGCCGCGGTCGGGCGCTGTGCGTGCGTCACCTGGGTCAGCAGCAGGCCGTCGGGCGCGAGCCACTCGATCGCGTCCGCGGTGACGGCGCGCAGCGGGTCGAGCCCGTCGCCGCCACCGTCCACGGTGCGTCGATCCTCGTGGTCGCGGAAGTCGCGCGGCAGCAGCGCCACCTCGTCGCTCGGCACGTAGGGCAGGTGCGCCACCACCAGGTCGAGCCGGCCGCGCACCCGGTCGGGGAGGGCCGACCACCACGAACCCGCATGCACGGAGAAGCCGAACGTCTCGGCATTGCGCCGTGCCCATGCGAGCGCCGTCTCGTCGAGCTCGCTCGCGTGCACCTGCCAGGCCGGGTGCCGTCGCGCCAGCAGCGCGGCGATCGGACCCGCCCCGCAGCCGAGGTCGAGCACGGTGATGTCCGGACCGGTCACCAGCCGGTCGGCGGCGTCGACGAGAGCGACGGCCCGAGCGCGCGGGATGAAGCAGCCCGGTCCGATCTCCACGTCGACCTCGCCGAAGGCGGCGTGGCCGACGACGTACTCGAGCGGCTCACCGGTGACCCGCCGACGGACGGCCGCTTCACGATCGGCGTCGTCCGGGAAGGCAGCGCCGATCAGGTCGGCCTCGCGCTCGGCGAAGACGCAGCCCGCCGCCCGCAGCCGACCGACGATGCCCGTGGCCTCGCTCACCGGTCGTCCTCGAGGTCGCTCTCGCGCACGGCCGTCGCGAGCTCGACCAACCCTGGCGCCGCAGCGACGATCCGGTCCCGCTGCCGCACCGGCAAGGCGTGCAGGGCCTCGAGGATCAGGTCGAGCCGCCGCTCCGCGGCCACGTGCATGAGCGCGACGCCGTCGTCGGTCGCGCTGATCAGCACCGATCGCGCGCTGTCGGGGTGCGGCGTACGACGGGCGAGCCCGGCCTGTTCGAGCCCGTCCACGATGCGCGTCATGGTCGGTCCGGCGACATCCTCGGTCTTGGCCAGCCGGCCGAGCGAGCAGGGCCCGCCGAAGACGAGCACGGACAGCGCCGACAGCCGAGCCGGCGTGAGGCCCGAGAGCCGGTCGACGCGACGCATGCCGCGCAGCAGGTGGATGGCGCCGGAGTTCAGGGCGCGCGCGACGTCGCGCTGGTCGCGCTCCTGACGCCCCTTGTCACCGGCCACGGATCATGTATAGCATCCCTACCATTCGATAGGGTTGCTACGAAAGGAGACCGGATGCGTCTCGTCCAGGTGGCCCAGCACGCTGACGACCTCGCCCGGGCCGAACAGTTCTACACCGACCTGCTCGGGACCGGCCCGACGGCCAGCTTCGATCCGCCAGGTCTGCTCTTCTTCGATCTCGACGGCGTCCGCCTGCTCCTCGACGCCTCCGCGCCATCGGCGCTGATCTACCTCGGTGTCGCTGACGTGCACGAGTCCGTCGAGGCACTGCGTGCCCGAGGCGTCGAGATCGTCGGGGAGCCGCAGCGTGATCTTCAGCCACGACGACGACCGGCTCGGTCCTGCCGGCACCGACGAGTGGATGGCATTCGTCGTCGACTCCGAGGGCAACACCGTCGGACTGGTGTCCCACCAGCAACGGACATGAGAAGACCCCGGCTGCCGGGACAGCCGGGGTCTTCTATGAGTGCTTAGCGGTCGACGTCTCCGCGGATGAAGGCCTCGACGGACGCTTGGCCCTCGTCGTCCGGACGCTGCACCGGCGGGGACTTCATCAGGTACGACGACGCCGAGAGCAGGGCGCCACCGATACCGCGGTCCTTGGCGATCTTCGCGGCGCGGATCGCGTCGATGATGATGCCGGCGGAGTTCGGGGAGTCCCACACCTCGAGCTTGTACTCCATGTTGAGCGGGACGTTGCCGAACGCGCGACCCTCGAGCCGGACGTAGGCCCACTTGCGGTCGTCGAGCCACTGCACGTAGTCGGACGGGCCGATGTGGACGTTCTTCGCGCCGAGGTCGTGGTCGATGTTCGACGTCACGGCCTGCGTCTTGGAGATCTTCTTGGACTCCAGGCGGTCACGCTCGAGCATGTTCTTGAAGTCCATGTTGCCGCCGACGTTGAGCTGGTAGGTGCGGTCGAGCACGACGCCGCGGTCCTGGAACAGCTTGGCCAGCACGCGGTGCGTGATCGTGGCACCGACCTGCGACTTGATGTCGTCGCCGATGATCGGGACACCTGCGTCCTCGAACTTCTTGGCCCACACGGGGTCGGACGCGATGAACACCGGCAGGGCGTTGACGAAGGCCACGCCCGCGTCGATCGCGCACTGCGCGTAGAACTTGTCGGCGTCCTCCGAGCCCACCGGCAGGTAGGACACGAGCACGTCGGCCCGGGTGTCCTTGAGCACCTGCACGATGTCGACCGGCTCGCTGTCGCTCTCGTCGATCGTCTCGCGGTAGTACTTGCCGAGACCGTCGAGCGTGTGACCGCGCTGGACGATGACGCCCGTCGGCGGGACGTCGCAGATCTTGATGGTGTTGTTCTCGCTGGCCGCGGTGGCGTCCGCCAGGTCGAAGCCGACCTTCTTGGCGTCGACGTCGAACGCGGCGACGAACTCGACGTCGCGGACGTGGTAGTCACCGAACTGCACGTGCATCAGTCCGGGGACGGTCCCCGACGGATCGGCGTCACGGTAGTAGTGCACGCCCTGGATCAGTGACGTGGCGCAGTTTCCCACGCCCACGATCGCTACTCGAACCGAAGCCATTCGGCTCTCCTCATTCCCGGTTGTCGACACCGAGACGGGGTCCCGTCGGTGCTGGTGGTGTTGTCGGTACCTGTGCTTGTGCTGCTCGTGGTGTCACCGGCGTCGACGCGACGCTCGGAGTCGATCAGCTCGGTCAGCCAGCGGACCTCCCGCTCGACCGAGTCGAGGCCGTGCCGTTGCAGCTCCAAGGTGTAGGCGTCGACCCGCTCGCGAGAGCGGGCCAGCGTCGTACGCACACCGTCGAGCCGCTCCTCGAGGCGGCTGCGCCGACCCTCGAGGATGCGGATGCGGGTCTCGGCGGTGGCGGAGCCGAAGAACGCGAAGTGAACGCCGAAGTTGTCGTCCTCCCACGCGCTCGGACCGCTGGCGGACACGAGCGTCGCGAAACGCTCCTTGCCGTCGGCGGTGAGCTTGTAGACGATCTTGCCGCGGCGGCCGCCGCGGGTCGCCGTGCCGGTGACCGGCTTCTCGTCGGTGGTGTCCTCGGTGATCAGCCCGTCGCGGAGCATCTGCTTGAGGCAGGGGTACAGGGAGCCGTACGACAGCACCCGCCCCCAGCCGAGCAGGCCGGTGACCCGCTTGCGCAGCTCGTAGCCATGCATCGGAGCCTCGTGCAGCAGTCCGAGGACTGCCAGCTCGAGAGCGTCTCCTCGCTTGGCCACGTCAGCTCCTATCGGGTGGACCTATCGGCCCCACGTATCGAAATGATACATCGGCCCGTTACCAGTGGGAACCATCGCCCCCACCTCGCGAGTTGGGAATGAAGGCTTCTCATCTCGTACCCTCGAAGGCACCATGTGGTCCCAACGCTCGGTCATCGACTACTCGCTGCAACGGCGAGCGACCTTGGCGACCCTGTTCCGCGGGGGTGGAGCGGCCGTCGAGGACGTCTGCGACGCCGACCCGTACACGATGCGCGCAGCCAAGCACCACGGCGAGCCGGCACCGACGCCCTGCCCGATCTGCAAGAAGCCCGAGCTGTCCCACCTCAACTACGTGTTCGGGGACGAGCTCGGCCAGTACTCCGGCCGGATCAAGTCCCGCACCGAGATCGAGCAGATGGCCCACGAGCACGGCGAGATCCGGATCTACGTGCTCGAGGTGTGCCGCAACTGCGCCTGGAACCACCTGGTCGAGTCGTACGTCGTCGGAGACGGCGTACCGCGCAAAGCCCCGCGACGCCAGCGCACCGTCGAGGACGACGACTGATCGACTGATCGTGCGCGCGCCACGTCGGCGCGCGTGCCCTGACCGAACGAGCGAGAAGATTCCCCTGTGAGCGACAAGCAACCCCCTGCCAGCGGCCCCGGCCGCCGCGCCGCCCGACCGGGCGCCCGCAAGGCGACCCCGAACGGCGGCAACGGCAAGACCGCGGCGAAGAAGGCGGGGGTGACGCGCGGTCCGGACGGCAAGCTCATCGGGAGCGGCAAGAAGGGCAAGGTCAAGGCCCGCGACCTGTCCGGCTGGGCCAAGACCCGGCACGTCGCGAAGAAGACGTTCAAGTGGGGCGCGATCGTCGGCTTCAGCGGCCTGGTCCTGGCCTCGATCGCCGTCTACGTCACCTACCGGATGATCGACATCCCCAACCCCAACACCGACTTCCAGGCCCAGACCACGACGGTCTACTACGCCGACGGCAAGCACGTGCTCGGACGGTTCGCGCTGCAGAACCGGGAGAGCATCCCCCTGAGCGAGATGCCGAAGTCGATGCAGGACGCGGCGATGTCGGCGGAGGACCGGTCGTTCGAGACCAACGCGGGTGTCGACCCCAAGGGCATCGTGCGCGCGGCCTGGAGCAACCTGCACTCCGACAGCGGCACCCAGGGCGCGTCGACGATCACCCAGCAGTACGTGAAGATCCTCTACCTGTCCCAGGAACGCACCTGGAAACGCAAGATCAAGGAGGCCTTCCTCGCGGTCAAGGTGCAGAACACCCTGAGCAAGGACGAGATCCTCGAGGGCTACCTCAACACCATCTACTTCGGACGTGGTGCGTACGGCATCCAGGCTGCGTCGAAGGCGTACTTCGACAAGGACGCCAAGGACCTCACGGTCCCGGAGAGCGCCGTCCTCGCCTCGGTGCTGAACTCACCGGGCACTCTCGACCCGGCCGAGGGCAAGGCCGCGAAGAAGGCGCTCAAGGCGCGCTACCAGTACGTGCTCGACGGCATGGTCGCGATGGGCAACCTCGACGCCGCCGACGCGGCGAAGTACGAGAAGAAGCTGCCGGTGTTCCCGGTCATCCCCGAGGTCAGCAACTACGGCGGCCAGCGCGGCTACCTGCTCAACCTGGTGCAGCAGGAGCTGCAGAGCCTCGACTTCAGCGACGAGGAGATCAACGGCGGTGGCCTGAAGGTCGTCACCACGCTCGACTACGGCGACGCCGTCGCGGCAGCGAAGGCCGTCGATGAGCAGCGGCCCGAGGGGCACCCGCAGCTGCACGTGGCGCTGTCCGCGGTCGATCCGGCCACCGGCGCGTTGCGCGCGATGGTCGGCGGTCGCGACTACACGGGCGGCGGGCCCAAGGACCAGGTCAACTTCGCGCTGGCGCCGACCCAGGTCGGGTCGACGATGAAGGCGTACGCCGTCGCGGCGGGCCTCGAGGACGGCTTCACGCTGCGCGACACCTTCGACGGCAACTCGCCCTACACGTACCCGAACGGTGAGACCGTCCGCAACGAAGGCCAGTCCGCGTCCAACCCGTCGGGCAACTCCTACGGCTCGGCGATCTCGCTGACGGTCGCGACCCAGCAGTCCGTCAACACGGCGTTCGCCGACCTGACCTCGCGGATGGAGAACGGGCCGCAGAAGGTGGTCAACGCCGCCGTCGCGGCCGGCGTCCCCCGCGACTCCGGCGATCTCGAGCCCAACCTCGGCGTGGCCCTCGGCAGCGCCACGATCCCCAACGTCGAGATGGCCGAGGGCTACGCGACCTTCGCGTCCAACGGCGTCCACCACGACTGGTACGTCATCGAGGAGGTGAGCGACCCCAACGGGCTGCGTTACGAGCACAAGCTCAAGGCGGACCGGGCCTTCACCCCGGCGGTGGCGAGCAACGTGACGTACGCGCTCGAGCAGGTCGTCGACGGCGGCACCGGTGCCGCGGCGCAGGCCCTCGAACGGCCGGCCGCCGGCAAGACCGGCACGGCGACGCTCGGGACGGCCGACGACCAGTACGTCTCCTCGTCGTGGTTCGTGGGCTACACACCGCAGCTGGCCACCGCGATCACCTACACGCGCGGCGACGGCAACGACTCGCTCGAGGGCTACCTCGAACCGTTCTACGGCGCGAACTATCCGACCCAGACGTGGACGGCGTTCATGGAGCTCGCGCTCGCCGGCCAGCCGGTGCGGAACTTCCCGGACCCGATGGAGCTGCACGGCGAGAACCCGACCTACTCGCCGCCGCCGACGACGTTCGCGCCGACCACCACGACGCCGACGACGACCACGCCCACCACGTCGGCACCGCCGACCACCTCGGAGCCGACCACGTCCGAGCCGCCGACGACTTCTGAGCCACCGACCTCGGAGCCGCCGACCTCGGAGCCGACGTCAACCACGACCTGCGACCCGCCGGACTGTCTACCGACGACCCAGCAGGCCCAGCCTCCCGGGGGCGGCTAGCGCGCAGCCGCGGCCGCTGGTGTCCCGCTCGGTGTGACCGAGACCCATGAGGCACCATTGCCTGCGTGCCGTACCCCCAGTCGTCCCGGACCAGCGACGACATCGTCGCCCCGACGCTCGCGGATCCGCTTGCGCGCGCCGGCACGGTCCGGATCGGTGGTCCCGTCGGGCGGCACAACCGGGCCGGTGCCGGATGGTGGACCGCACTTCGGGTCACGTTGTTGGTGGCCACGATCTGCTTCGGCCTGGGGGTGGTGCAGAAGTCGCCGTGCGTGGTCACCGACTTCGGCGACGTCGCCAAGCCCAAGGCCGTTCTCGCACATGTGCTACTCCGACATCCAGTACCTCTACCTGGCCCGCGGACTCGCCGAGGGCGTCTTCCCCTACACGCCAACGGACGACGTGCCGCCGAGCGCGCAGCCGAACGCGGCCACCGAGGAGCACCAGCTCTCGGTCGAGTACCCGGTGCTGACCGGCGTGTGGATGGGCGTGACCGGAATGGTCACGCACGCGATCGGTCGCAACCCGGACCTCGACGGGGTCCCGCACGCCGATGTCCAGGTCAACCTCGATGCCCAGTTCGACTCGGCGATCTTCTGGGGCGGTCAACGCGATCGGCTTCTTCATCATGTTGCTGCTCGGGCTTGGCCTTGCTGGTGTTCGCGCAACGCCGAAGACCATGGGACGCGATGTACGTCGCGGCGGCACCGGCCGTGGCGCTGACGGCGATGATCAACTGGGACATGCTGGCCCTCGCCATCGTGGCCGGGATCTTCTGGGCCTGGTCGACCCGAAGACCGGTGCTCACCGGCATCTTGATCGGCGTCGGCACCGCCACCAAGCTCTACCCGCTGTTCATCCTCGGCCCGCTGCTGGTGCTCTGTTTCCGCGAACGCAAGATGGAGACCTGGGTCAAGACAGGCGCAGCTGCCATCGCCGCCTGGCTGATCATCGACCTGCCGATCTACTTCTGGTCGCCTGACCAGTTCTTGTGGTTCTGGCAGTTCAACGCGTCGCGGGGACCCGACCTCGGGTCGGTGTGGGGCGCCGCTCTCGAGTACCGGCACGTCGCGAGTCCACACACGATCAACATCGTGACGTGGGTGTTCTTCGGCGCCTGCTGCATCGCGATCGCCGCACTCGGTCTGCTGGCCCAACGACGCCCGCGGCTGCCGCAGCTGGTGTTCCTCGTGACCTTGGCGTTCCTGCTCGTCAACAAGGTCTACTCGCCGCAGTACGTGCTGTGGCTGTTGCCGCTGGCGGCGCTGGCGCGTCCCCGCTGGCGTGACCTGTTGATCTGGCAGGCCTGCGAGGTGCTCTACTTCTTCGCGGTCTGGATGCACCTCGCCGGCTTCTTCGTGACCGAGGGCGACTCCGACTGGGCCTATGTCACGGCGATCGCGATCCGGATCGCGGGCCAGCTCTACCTCGCGGTGCTGGTGATCCGCGACATCCTCCACCCCTGGAACGACCCCGTGCGCATGGACGGGTTGTCGGACGACCCGCTCGGCGGCGTCCTGGACGAGGGCATCGACAGCGAGCCACCGGGTCGCGCCGCCGACGAGCCGGTCATCCGGCCACGGCATGTCGAACGGCCCGCGAGCGAGGACGCCGAGGAGCCGGATCGAGACCCGATCTACGCGCGCTGAGCCCGGAGGTCAGGTCGCCTGGATCTGGGCCAGCACCGACGTTGCCGCGCGGTCCGGCGGCAGGCGGACCGTCCACCCGTCCTCGGTCTGACGTCCACACACGTCCAGCTCCCCGTCGCCGGTCAGGCACCCGAGGTTGAGAGCGCCTTCCACCGTCACGACGCGCTCGGCCCCGTCGACCGGACCGACCGACAGAGCGGTGGCGTAGACGAGGAAACGCCCGGGCACCGACGGCCGCTGGTGCGCCATGACCCCCCGCATCCGGTACTCGAGCGTGACCTCGCGGACCGGTTCGGTGAACGACACCCGGCTGTCGTAGTCGACCCGGCGTACGTGCTGGTCGGGCTGGCCGGGCGCCTGGGCCGTGACGTGCGTGATCAAGGGCCGGAACCGCTCCTCGTCCCCGACGGAGATCTCCGGCGGGTCGGGAGACAGGCTCAAGCTGTACGACGGCTCGGAGAAACGCACGTGCTGGTGCACCGTCAGCACTCCGGCTCCGCCCATCCGCACCGTCACAGGGCTGGGTGTCTTCGCACAGCTGCTCTCGGTCCGGCCCGGTGACGACGTCGTCGTGGGCGCGGGGAAGTTGACGCAGCGGTTCGAGGTCGTCCGCGCCCACCTGATGCCGAAGACCTCCCTCACGGCGTCGTCCCCGCTGTACTCCGCGCCGTCGCGGCCCGCCTCGTGCTGATCACGTGCGGGGGAGAGTTCGACCCGGCCCGTGGCGGCTACCAGGACAACTTCGTGGTGATCGCGCAGCCGCGTGGCGACCTGAAGCCCTAGGACGCGAGCGTCGGTCAGCTGATGACGACGTCGTCGAACGTCGTGGTCGTGAACCGCACCTGCACCTCGACCTCGTCGCCGACGGACGGTGCGGTGACGGCGGCCGGCACGAACACCAGGCTCACCTGCATGTGCGGGGGCTCGACGAACCAGCGCTGCTTCCCGCCGATGACGTACGGCGACAACGCCCGACCCGTGGCCTCGAGTCCTCCGCGGGCCACCGAAACCGCCCGCTGCCGCGTCGACGCTGCCGGGGTCGGGGCCTCGAGGGCGACGCCGTGCGCCGTGCCACCCGACAGCACGAGCAAGGTGCCGGCCTTGCCGAACGATCGTCCTCGGTAGCCCGCCACGTCGCCTCGCCCGACCGGCCTCGCGTCGAGCGACCGTGGCGCGGGCGGACAAGGCCTCGCGGTCGCCGAGCCACAGCGAGGTTCCGACGCGCGGCCGGAACTCCACCTCGGGGTGGCGGCCCCGCAACGAGGCCAGCTCGTCGGTGGTCAGGTGCGAGACGAACCAGCGCGGGCTCGGCGCTGCGGCCAGGCAGCGCTCGACCTCCGCGACGTGGCCGTCACCGAGCGGGAGGTGGGCGGCGTGCCCTTCGACCCGGACGCCTCGAGCCGACGAGGCAACGGCAGCGAGCGCGTTGACGTCGAACCCGTGCCGGTTCATCGAGGTGAGCGCCTCGAGCACGACCCGCGGTGTGCCGTCCACGTCGGACAGCGCGGCCAGGTCCTCCGCACGGCCCACGGTGTGCACGATCCGGTCGTCGTAGCTGAGCGCCGGGAGAAAGGGTCGCCACGGCTCGAGCACGAGGATGTCGCCGGAGAAGCGCTGGGCGACCTCGGGCACCTCGGCGTACGTGCCGACAGCGATGGTGTCGGCGCCCAGCCACTCGGCCTTGCGGGCGAGTCGGCCGACGGTGAAGCCGTAGCCGTTGCCCTTCGCGACCGGGACCAGGCCCGGGTTCTGCTCGGCGGTGGCGCGCAGATGTTCCCGCCAGCGCGGGCCGTCGACGTACAGCGTCAACGGCATGTCAGCGCCTGCTCATGTAGAGGTCGAACGCCTTGTAGAGCAGGCGGTTGAGCGGCAGGTCCCACTCACCGACGTACTCCACGGCTTCGCCGCCGGTGCCGACCTTGAACTGGATGAGCCCGATGTGGGGGTCGTCGCTGTCGAGGGTGTCGGTGATGCCACGAAGGTCGTACACCTCCGCGCCGGCTGCCACCGCGTCCTGGATCATCCGCCACTGGACCGCGTTGGAGCCACGCACGTCGCGCTTGGCTGTCGACGAGGCACCGTAGGAGTACCAGGTGTGCGTGCCGACCCGGACCCACGTGGTGGCCGCGACCAGGTCGCCCTCGTGGTGGCCCAGGTAGAGCCGGATCCGGTCCGGGTCCTCCGCCGTCATCGCGGCGAACATCTGCTGGAAGTACGACAGTGGTCGCGGCGTGAAGTGGTCACGCTCGAGCAGTCTCGGCGTAGAGCGTGTGGAAGGCCGGCAGGTCCTCCACGGTGCCCTGCTTCACCACGACGCCGGCCTTGTCGGCCTTCTTGATGTTGCGACGCCACTGCTGGTTCATGCCGGCGAGCAGGTCCTCCTCGGTGCGACCGGCGAGCGGGATCTGGAACACGTACTGCGGCTGGCCCGCGGTGAAGCCACCCTCGGACGACAGCGGTCGCCAGCCCTGCGAGCGCAGCGCGGCCTGCACGGCACCGCCCACGTCGTCCCGCTCGTCGGGCGGCACGTCTCCGAGCCGGGCGTGGGCGTCGTCGGCGATCGCCTTCTTGACGGTGTCGGCACGCCAGGACCGGACGACGACGGGCGGTCCCATCCGGATGCCGAAGGCGCCGGCAGCCTTCAGGTGCGACGCCATCGGTTCCAGCCACGCCGCGAGGTCGACGGTCCGCCCAGTCGAGGACCGGCCCCTCGGGCAGGTAGGCGAGGGACTTCTTCAGCTTCGGCAGCTGCCGGTAGAGCACCAGCCCGGCTCCCACCAGGTCGTCGCCGCGAAACCACCCGATGGACTCGCGCCTCCATTCCTGCTTCACCTCACCCCAGGCCGGCGTCTGCAGGAAGCTCGCCGATGCTTGCGAGCGAAGGAAGGCGAGGTGGTCGGCGGCGCTGATGGTGCGGACGTCGATCGGGCTCACGCGGGGTCACGCTACCGGACCCGGGTGAGCCCGGACGGGGTCGCACCGGACGCAGGTCGCACTAGCGTGGAGGCATGGACACGGCACGTCCGGCGCCGTCGGCACGAGAGCTCCGACGCGACGAAGCAGCCTGGGTCGCCGAGCGGCTGCAGGCGGCCTGGGGCTCGGTCGAGGTGGTGAGCCGAGGCCGCCTGATCGACCCGACGACCCTGCCGGGAGTCGTCGTGGAGTCGGGGCCGGAACGGGTGGGTCTGGCGACGTACGACGTCGTCGGAGATGTCTGCGAGCTGGTGACGATCAACGCGTTCGTGGACGGTCTCGGTGTCGGCGCCGCGCTCGTCGAGGCGGTGTGCGACCGGGCGCGCGCACACGGGTGCCGGCGGCTGTGGCTCATCACCACCAACGACAACACCCGCGCTCTGCGCTTCTACCAGCGGCACGGCTTCCGGCTCGTCGACCTGCACCTCGGCGCCATCGAGGAGTCACGTCGGCTCAAACCCGCCATCCCCCTGATCGGCAACGACGGGATCCCGATCAGGGACGAGCTCGAGCTCGCGCGCGACCTCTGAGACTCGGCTGTCCGGTCGCGGGTCAGCGCGCCGGGAACAGCGCCTTGTTCGGCTGGCACACCAGGCCGGAGGACGGCAGGTCCTGGTGCACGAGGTAGGCCTGGAAGGTCCGCGTCACGCAGTCGCTGGTCCCGAGGGCACCGTGTCCCCAGCCGTTCATCGTGAACAGCCGCGAGTTCTTGAACGCGCGGTGCAGAGCGCGTGCACCGCTGACCGGCGTGGCCGGGTCGTGGCTGTTGCCGACGATCAGCACCGGGTAGTCCGTGCGGATCGACCACGGACCGCGGTAGGCGTCGGCGTGCGAGCCGGGCCAGCGCGGGCACGCCTGCGAGGCCCAGGTCCACACCCGGCCGAACCAGGGCTGCCCGGTGGTCTCGGACTTCACCGCCGCGCGCTGCCACGCGTACGGGTCGGTCGGGTTGACGGTGTCGGCGCACGCCACGCCCTCGAACATCGGGAAGAAGAGCGGCCCGTATGCCGGCTGCGTGCCCAGCGCCCTGGTCTGTCGCGGACTCGTCACGCGCGAGGCGTAGGGGAACGGCTGGGCGCGGTCGGCCAGTCGCTTGCTCGCCTGCGTCAGTGCCTTCGCGTCGGCAGCCGAGACCTCGGGTCCTGCGGTCTTGGTGCGCGCCTGGGGTGCGGGGAAGTGGGTCCAGATGCTCTGCAGGTCACGCATCAGGGGACGGTAGTCACCGCGTGAGTAGAGGGCGCCGAGCGCACCGCCGACCAGGTCGGCGTAGTGGAAGCTGCTGCCGCCCAGCCGCACCGGTCCCTTGCGCAGCCGCGCGACCATCGACCGCCACTTGCCGGCAGCGTTGCCGGCGAACGCGCAGCGCTGGCGTCCGACCCGGTCGCAGACGTCGAACGCCGACACCAGGGCCTCAGCCGCGCCGTGGCCACTGCGCAGACGCGTGGAGAACGGGATCTTGGTGCCGGTGCCGTTCCGGCCGGTGGACCACGCCACCGGGTCGAGCACACCGTCGGTGATGAGGGCGCGGACCCGGCCGGGGAACATCCGGGCGTAGGTCGCGGCGGGTGCGTGCGCCGGGAACGTAACACCGCAGACCCTCGCCCGTCCGGCACTTCCCCGCGAAAGGGCTCAGGCGGGAGTGCGCCGGTGGTAGGTCGTGGGCTCGCCGGACTTGAGGTCGCCGCGGTAGATGCCGTCGCGGATCTCCACGGTGTAGGCCTCGAGCTCAGGCATCCCGAGCGCGGCGGCCGCGGCGATCTCGGCCTCGACGTC
This sequence comes from uncultured Actinomycetota bacterium, assembly GCA_963737725.1. Taxonomy (GTDB): domain Bacteria; phylum Actinomycetota; class Actinomycetes; order Propionibacteriales; family Nocardioidaceae; genus JANLYC01. The sequence goes on along the minus strand of CAVTTO010000007.1, from coordinate 342,501 downwards.
GTACGGGACGCGCACGAACTGGATCGAGAACGGCGCCTGGGTGGGGGAGTCGACGACACCCTCGAGGATGCAGTAGACCGGCGTGGGGTCGCTCATGCTGTTGCCGACGCTGCCGGTGTTGAACAAGGTGTAGCGCCGACCGCCGAACTGGTCGACCTCGTAGAACGCGTCGTGGGTGTCGCCGTAGCCGACCACGTCGGGCAGCGGACCGTCACCCGTCGCCTCGGTGTTGGTGAACATGGCGGCGAACTCGTTGCCGTCGTGGTCGAAGCGCACCCGGCGGTGCACCGTGGTCTCGGAGGCGTGGAAGAGCCGGATCTGCCGACCCGACATCGAGAAGTCGTGGCAGAACGGAAGGTCGCGCAACCACTTGCCCTGGCCCTCGGAGAGCTGGGCGAGCCACCACCGGAGCGCCTCGCTGTCGTGGTCGCGGTCGGGGTCGGGGAGGAAGTCGTCCCAGTTGCCGAGGATGTTGACCTCACAGCGCTCCTGGCACAGGTCGATCACCTCGCGACCACGCGGACCTTTGCCGACGTAGTCGCCCAGGTTGAAGATCCGGTCGATGCCGCGGGCGTCGATGTCGGCGAGCACGGCCTCGAGTGCTCCGAGGTTGCCGTGCACGTCGGAGATCAGTGCGATGCGGTCGAGCGGGCGTGGTGAGCTCGACGGAGCTGCCGGTGCGGGAGGCATCGGTCAGTCGACCTGCTCACGCAGCCAGGCGATGTCGCCGCCCTGTCCCTCGGCGCCGCCGGGCGTCTCGCAGACGACCGGAGCGTCCGCCTCGCGCACGACCGCCGCCAGGTCGTCGCCCTTGATGTGGCCGGACCCGAAGTTGGTGTGCCGGTCGGCGCCGGAGTCGAACTCGTCACGGGAGTCGTTGGCGTGCACCAGGTCGATCCGCCCGGTGATCGCCAGCACCTTCTCGACCACGGTGGCCAGCTCGTTGCCGCCGGCGTGGGCGTGGCAGGTGTCGAGGCAGAACCCGACGGTGTCTCCGCCCTTGGCACGGCCGATCGCCTCCCACAGCCCGTCGATCCGCTCGAGGCGGCGGGCCATGGCGTTGTCGCCGCCCGCGGTGTTCTCGATCAGCAGCGGGACCGGCATCTCGAGGCCGTCGATGCACTTGCGCCAGTTGTCGAAGCCGACGTCGGGGTCGTCGTCCTTGAGCACGTGGCCGCCGTGGACGATCACGCCCTTGGCGCCGATCTCGGCGGCGGCGTGCAGGTGTTGCTGCAGCAGCTTGCGGCCGGGGATGCGGATCCGGTTGTTGGTCGAGGCGACGTTGATCGGGTAGGGCGCGTGCACGTAGAGGTCGATGCCGGCCGCCTCGGCGTCGGCCTTGAGCCCGGCGGCCCCACCGGCGTACGACACGACCGGGCCCTTGTAGCTCTGCGGGTCGCCGAGGAAGAACTGGGACAAGGTGGCCTTGCGGTCGACCGCCTCGGCGATCGGGTCGGTCTGCTCGACGTGTCCACCGATGTGCAACGGGCTCATGCCCTCACTCTAGGACGGCCTCCCGACAGCACTCATGGACGCTTCAACCAGGGCCGTCTCAGGGGAAACCCGATCGCATCGGCGAACCCCGACGCACTAGCGTGGGGGCCAGCGAGACCTGCGGGGGGCTGCACCTGACCTCGTCCGCGGGGCGAAGACGCAACCACGCAACACAGGTTTGAGGGGACCATGTCAGACGTGAACACCGGTCAGGTTGCCGGAGCAGAGGCCAGCATCGACCGCACCGGCGTCGCCGCGCGCGCGATCGACGTCCACAAGATCTACGGCGAGGGAGACGCGCAGGTCGCCGCGCTCGACGGCGTCTCCATCGACTTCTACTCCGGCGAGTACACCGCGGTGATGGGGCCGTCCGGATCCGGGAAGTCCACGCTCATGCACTGCATGGCGGCGCTGGACACCGTGACCAGCGGGCCAGGTGCTGCTCGGCGACGAGGACCTGTCCCAGCTCAACGACAAGAAGCTCACCCGGCTGCGCCGCGACAAGATCGGCTTCGTCTTCCAGGCGTTCAACCTCGTGCCGACCCTGACGGCGAAGGAGAACATCCTGCTGCCGATGTCGATCGCCGGTCGCGAGCCCGACCAGGAGTGGTTCGACACCGTCATCGACACGGTCGGCCTCGGTGACCGGCTCAGCCACCGGCCGAACGAGCTCTCCGGTGGCCAGCAGCAGCGCGTGGCCTGCGCCCGCGCACTGGCGTCCCGGCCCGAGATCGTGTTCGCCGACGAGCCCACCGGCAACCTCGACTCCACGTCGGGCGCCGAGGTCCTCGGCTTCCTGCGCCGCAGCGTCGACGAGTACCAGCAGACGATCGTGATGGTCACCCACGACCCGGTCGCCGCCGGCTACACCGACCGCGTGGTCTTCCTCGCCGACGGCAAGGTCGTCGACGAGATCCGCCAGCCGACCGCCGAGACGGTGCTCGACAAGATGCGCGAGCTGAGCCTGCGCGAGGTCGCCGGCACCGCCGCCGGAGGCCTGATCGCCATGTTGAAAGTCACCTGGCGCAACTTGATGGCGCGCAAGATCCGCCTCGCCCTCAGCGGCTTCGCGATCGTGCTCGGCGTCGCGTTCGTCGCGGGGTCGTTCATCTTCACCGACGGCCTGGGCGGGTCGTTCAACGGCATCGTCAACGGCACGACGTCGGACGTCGAGGTCTGCCCGACCGGTGCCTGCGACTTCGACTCGGTCGCAGGACAACCGGACCATCCCGGCGTCGGTCGTCGACGAGATCGACGGCGCTCCCCGACGTCGAGAAGGCGTACGGCGTCGTGCAGACCCAGGGCGTCTACGTGATCGGCTCCGACGGCAAGCTCGTCGGCGGCAACGGGCCACCCGGCTTCGCCCTCAACTACAACGAGCGATCGTCCCTCGACGGCGACCAGATCCTGACGCTGGCCGAGGGTGAGCTGCCGACCGGCGAGGACCGAGATCGCGCTCGACGAGGCGACCGCCGACAAGGCCGGCTACGCAGATCGGCGACAAGGTCACGCTCGTGACGCCCGGCCGAGCCGCCGACGATGAAGGCCGAAGCTCACCGGACTCGTCGAGTTCGGTTCGCAGGGCGGTCTGGTCGGAGCGACCCTCACGGTCTTCGACCAACAGGCCATGCAGGACCTGTTCTTCCAGGGCAAGGACGTCTTCACCGAGCATCTCGGTCGACATCCCCGACGGTGCGTCGCAGGCCGCGGTGCACGGCCGAGGTGCAGAAGGTGCTCCCGGAGGGCGTGACGGCCACCGCCGGTGACGTGTCCGCCGAGGAGAACAAGAGCAGCATCGCCGACGACCTGAAGTTCATCAACATCTTCCTGCTGGTCTTCGCCGCGGTCGCGCGTCGTCGTGAGCACCTTCCTGATCATCAACACGTTCTCGATCCTGGTCGCGCAGCGCAGCCGTGAGCTCGCGCTGCTCCGGGCGATGGGTGCGTCGCGGCGGCAGGTACGCCGGTCGGTGCTGATCGAGGCGTTCACGGTCGGGCTGATCGGCTCGACCGATCGGGATCGGTGTCGGCTACCTGCTGGCGCTCGGGATCCGGGCGCTGTTCGGCCAGATCGGTCTCGACCTGTCCGGTGCCGACTTCCCGATCAAGCCGCGCACGATCATCATCTGCTACCTGGTCGGTCTTGTCGTGACGATGTTCGCGGCGTACCTGCCGGCACGGCGGGCCGTCGAAGATCGCTCCGGTCGCGGCGATGCGGGACGACGTCGCGCTGCCCGAGTCGGCGCTGCACAAGCGGCTGCTCGGCGGCGTCATCCTCACCGTGCTCGGGGCAGGCTCGATCGTGCTGGGCTTCGTCGGCGAAGGTGGGCAGGGTGCGCTGCTGGTCGGAGTGGGCGCTGCTCGCCATCCTGGTCGGCGTCTCGTTGATGAGCCCGGTCATCGGACGCCCGTGATCCGCGGCCTCGGCTTCTTCTACCGCAAGCTCTTCGGGACCGTCGGCGTGCTGGCGCGGAGAACTCGCTGCGCAACCCACGCCGGACCGCGGCCACCGCCAGTGCGCTGATGATCGGCCTGACCCTGGTGGCGATGATGTCGATCATCGGCGCCTCGATGAAGGCCAGCTTCGACCAGGTCATCACGGCTGCCGTCAACTCCCAGCTCGTGGTCAGCAACGCGATCCAGACGCCGTTCTCGCCGGCCATCGCCAAGGAGATCCGGCCGATCGACGGGGTCGAGACCGTCGCGCAGTTCCGGCAGGCCGAAGCGAAGGTCGACGGCTCGGACGAGTTCCTCGGCGCGGCCGACCCGAACCAGCTCGCCGAGGCGCTCAACGTCGACATCACCTCCGGGCAGGAGCAGTTCCCGTCGGACGGCATCCTCGTCGACGCGCGGGTCGGCCGAGAACAAGGACCTGCAGGTCGGCGAGACGGTCACGCTCGAGTTCCAGAACGACAAGCCGATCAAGAACACGGTCGCGGGGCTGTTCCTGGCGAACTCGATGCCGGCGACCTACATCACCAGTCTCGACGACCTTCGAGAGGGGTGGACTCAAGCCGGCGGACTCGCTGCTGTTCATCACCACCGAACCGGGGGCCGAATCATCGACCAGGTGCGGTCGTCGATCGACAAGGTGCTCGCCGACCTGCCCGACGGTGACGCTGAAGGACCCGCAGGAGTTCGTCGACGAGCAGCTGTCGTTCAGTCGACACGTTCCTGTTCATCATCTACGCGCTGCTGGCGCTGGCCGATCGTCATCGCGGTGCTCGGCATCATCAACACCCTGGCGCTCTCGGTGATCGAGCGGACCCGCGAGGTCGGGCTGCTGCGCGCCGTCGGGCTCAGCCGGCGCAGCTGAGACGGATGGTCCGGCTCGAGTCGATGGCGATCTCGCTGCTCGGCGCGGTGCTCGGGCTCGTGATGGGCATGGTCTTCGGCGTGGCGCTGCAGCGTGCGCTCGCCGACGAGGGCCTCGACATCCTGCGGATCCCGTGGGTGCAGCTTCGTGGTCTTCCTGGTCGCGGCGGCCGTGGTCGGCGTGCTCGCCGGCTGCCCTCCCGGCCCGGCGCGCAGCCAGGCTCAACGTCCTCGACGCGATCACGACCGAGTAGTCGCTCGCCGTGGTGTTTGCCTCGGTACCGATCCGGATGGCCCGGTACCGAGGCAAATCCCGGTAGGCATCGGGGAATCTGCCTTGGTCGCAGCCGGTTCTCGGGCAGGTGGAGCGGCTGGCCGGCCCTGTGGATGACGATTTCCGTCGTACGCCGTCCCGCTGATAATCTGGCCTGCGCTGACCCGGCAAGACGCCGGGTCGCACCACATCAGCAGACTTCCCCGGCCTGACACGATCGGGCCGGTGTACGCCGATGTACCTCCTGTCACGGAAAGACCGTGACCGCAGAGTCCACAGGAGGTGGATGCGCTCATGCGTAACTACGAGCTCATGGTCATCCTCGACCCCGACCTCGAGGAGCGGACGGTCCAGCCGTCGCTCGACCAGTACCTCAACCTCGTCCGGCAGGACGGCGGCAGCGTCGAGTCCGTCGACGTCTGGGGCCGTCGTCGCCTCGCCTACGAGATCAACAAGAAGAGCGAGGGCCTCTACGCCGTCGTGACCTTGTCGGCAGACCCGGCTACGGTCAAGGAGCTCGACCGCCAGCTCGGCCTCAACGAGTCCGTGATGCGCACCAAGGTGCTCCGCCCCGAGATCCACTGACGTTCGGCCCCGATCACCCGATCGGCGGCCGGGAGCCGTAGGCCACCGACCCTTTAGGGAGACTGCCATGGCAGGCGAAACCACCATCACCATCATCGGCAACCTCGTCGACGACCCGGATCTCCGCTTCACCCCGTCCGGTGCGGCGGTCGCCAACTTCCGCATCGCGTCGACGCCGCGCACCTTCGACCGGCAGACCAACGAGTGGAAGGACGGCGAGACGCTGTTCATGACCTGCGCGGTCTGGCGGCAGGCGGCGGAGAACGTCGCCGAGTCGCTGCAGCGCGGCATGCGGGTCATCGTCCAGGGCCGGCTCAAGTCGCGCAGCTTCGAGACCCGCGAGGGCGAGAAGCGCACCGTCTTCGAGATCGACGTCGACGAGGTCGGTCCGAGCCTGCGCAGCGCGACCGCCAAGGTCACCCGCGCGAGCCGCTCCGGCGGCGAGGCGGCTACTCCGGCGGCCAAGGTGGCGGCCAGGGTGGTGGCTACTCCGGCGGCGGTGGTGGCCAGCAGCAGAGCCAGCCGGCCAGCGACCCCTGGGCCACCTCGGCTCCGGCGGGTGGTGGCCAGCAGCAGCAGAGCCAGCCCGGCAACGACCCGTGGGCCGCGCCCGCCGGTGGCTCGTCCAACGACGAGCCTCCGTTCTGATCCTCGTTCCACTGACCATTCCGGCTCACGCCGGGCTCTTGAAAGGAGAGCACCACAATGGCCAAGCCCGTTGTCCGCAAACCCAAGAAGAAGGTCTGTGCCTTCTGCAAGGACAAGGCCACGTACGTCGACTACAAGGACACGACCCTGCTGCGGAAGTTCATCTCCGACCGCGGCAAGATCCGTGCCCGTCGCGTCACCGGCAACTGCACGCAGCACCAGCGCGACGTCGCCACGGCGATCAAGAACGCCCGTGAGATGGCGCTGCTGCCCTACACGTCCACCGCGCGCTGAGAGGAGACCCACTGATGAAGCTCATCTTGACTCAGGAAGTCTTCAACCTCGGCGCCCCTGGTGACATCGTCGAGGTCAAGGACGGCTACGGCCGCAACTACCTGCTGCCCCGCGGCGCTGCCATCCGGTGGACCCGCGGTGCCGAGAAGCAGATCGACTCGATCAAGAAGGCGCGCGAGGTCCGCGAGGTCCGCGACGTCTCGCCACGCCGACGAGGTCAAGTCTCAGCTCGAGGCGCTCACCGTGCTGCTGCAGGCGCAGGCCGGCTCGTCCGGTCGGCTCTTCGGCGCGGTGACCCCGACCGACATCGTCGACGCGGTGAAGGCGGCCGGCGGCCCCGACATCGACAAGCGTCGGATCCAGGTCGGCAACCCGATCAAGACCCTGGGCTCGCACCAGGTGACGGTGAAGGTGCACGACGACGTGTCCGCCACGGTCAACCTCAACGTCGTACCTGCTGCCTCCGCCTGACCCAGACGGCGACAGCCCGCGCGTTGCGGAAGCTCCGGGATCCTCAGCTTCGAGGACCCGGAGCTTCCTTCATGTGCGGGGCGGTCTCGGGCTCTGGAGTCGTCGGTATGCCGACGGGCTGCGCCCACGGCCGGTTGGCGCAGACCATGAGCAGCACGGTGTACCAGGCCGTCGAGATCAGCCCGACCACGCCGGCCGACCCGATCATCGCGACGGCGCGGTCGTGGTCGGCGCCGTTGACGGCGTACCCCGTCACCAGCACGAAGCGACCAGCCCGGACGCGACGGCGATCACCGAAGCGACGGCGACGCGTCGTCACGCGCGGCGACAGCACGTGACGCGTACGCGCGTCCAGGACGTCCCGGCGGTGCCGTGCAGCCAGTCCGTGCGAAGAACGACAGCGCGAGGACGCGCGAGCGCTCATCGCCGTGGCCGCGAGCAGGACGCCGTGCCAGCCGCCACATGCCGACGGCGTACAACGCGAGGCCGATCGAGTCGGCACCACGTCGACGCCGGACTGGTGATCCGGACAGGACGAAGACCCCGAACCCGCATGCCGCCAGCCGCCAAGCCGATCGCGTCCCGAGTCGCCAGGTTTGGTGTGCCGAGTCGCCAGGTCTCGCGCCCGAGCGCCATCCTGGCGACGGGAGCGCAATTCTTGGCGAGTGGGCGCGCGATTGTTGGCGAGTCGGGTCAGCGGCGGGAGGAGGGGGAGACCCCGAGGACGAGCCAGGCGTCGCCCTGTTCGCGCCAGAGCAGCGTGAGCATCCGGATCACCATGAAGCCCGTGAACGCCCACCACAGCGCCGGGAGCCCGCCGCCCAGCCACGGCACGGCCAGCGCCATCGGCACGAAGCAGGCCAGGTTGATCACGCCGGCCCAGGCGAGGTAGCGACCGTCACCGGCTCCGATCAGCACCCCGTCCAGCACGAAGACGATGCCCGACACCGGCTGGTGCAGCGCGGCGATCAGCAGCACCGTGGCCAACAGGTCCTGCACCTGCGGGTCCGGACTGAACAGCGGCACCACGAGCGGCCGGGTCAGGATCAGGAGCGCGCAGAGCGCGAACCCGCCGACCACGCCCCACCACATCATCCGCCGCGTGGCGGCCCGAGCGGCCACCGCGTCGCCGGCACCGAGGAGCCGACCGGTGATGGCCTGGCCGGCGATGGCGATCGCGTCGAGGCTGAAGGCGAGGAAGGTCCAGATCGTGAAGGCGACCTGGTGCGCCGCGACCGCCGGGGTCGAGATCGTGGCAGCGACATAGGTGGCCAGCAGCAGAGCCAGCCGCAGCGTCAGGGTGCGCACGATCAGCGGCACCCCGCCTCGCCACGCCGCGGCCACACCGGGTCCGTGTGGCCGGGCCGAGGCGCCGAACCGTCGAGCAGCCCGCAGGACGACGAGGACCAGCGCCACCGCGCCGGCGGTCTGCGCGACCAGGGTCCCGAGCGCCGACCCGGCGATGCCCCAGTCGAAGCCGTAGACGAACAGCAGGTTCAACCCGATGTTGACCAGGTTGGCGGCGACGGCGACGTACAGCGGGGTCCGGGTGTCCTGGAGACCGCGGACGACGCCGGTCGCCGCGAAGAGGAGCAGCAAGGACGGTATGCCGAACGCCGCGATCCGCAGGTAGGTCGTCGCGTAGTCGCGCACCGCCTCGGACGGCCCGAACGCCGCGACGATCTGCGGAGTCAGGACCGCCGTGACCGCGCCGGCGAGCGCGCCGATCACGACAGCGAGCCAGATCCCGTCGATCCCGACCTCGAGGGCGCCGCGCCGGTCACCGGCGCCGACCGAGCGCGCCACCGTCGAGGTGGTCCCGTAGGCGAGGAAGACGAACAGGCCGACCGCGGTCTGCACGACCGTCCCCGCGATCCCGAGCGCGGCGAGCTGGGCGGTGCCGAGGTGGCCGACGATCGCCGCGTCGGCGAGGAGGAACAGCGGCTCGGAGATCAGCGCCGCGAACGCCGGCAGGGCGAGCCGGGCGATCTCCCGGTCCTGGGCGCGACGACTGCGGCGGACGTCCGGGTCAGCGGTCATGCTCACCTCGGCGTGTCGTCGGGCGTGTCGCCGAGATTGTTGGGGAAAACCGGGACCGGCGGGGTCCGGACCTGCTAGTGCAGCGCCCCGAACGGCGTGGTCGACGGCAGAAAATTGGTGCCGAGATTTCTTTTCTCCACACGTGCGGACGAACGTTTTGCCTGGTCAAACCAGGGTCACCGGGACGTTCTTCGGTTCTGTCCACGGATCTATCCCCAACCTGTGCACACTCCCTTGCGGCGTTTTCCACAGACCTGGCCGCCTGTCCACAGGGGCCTGGGTACGGCGGCCTTGGCGCGGGCCCGGCCGGGCCGTAGCGTCACCTCGGAACTGTCGGTGTGAATCCCTACTGTGACAGCACCACCCGCCGGCCTCACAGTCACCGTCCCGCTCTTCGACACCCGCACCGCCACCCCCACCGTCCGAAGGGAGCCCTCGTGAGCATCGCCGAGATCCACGACGCTCCCGTCGACTACGACCGCAGCGGTCCGGTCGGCCGCACCCCACCGCAGGACGAGCACGCGGAGCAGTCCGTGCTCGGGGCCATGCTGCTCAGCAAGGACGCCATCGCCGACGTGGTCGAGGTCATCCGCGGCACCGACTTCTACCGCCCCGGCCACGAGCTGATCTACGACTCCGTCCTCGACCTCTACGGCCGCGGCGAGCCCGCCGACGCGATCACGGTGTCCAACGAGCTGACCCGTTCCGGCGACCTGGCCCGGGTCGGTGGCGCGCCGTACCTCCACACCCTCGTCGCCGGCGTCCCGGTCGCCGCCAACGCCGGCTACTACGCCGGCATCGTCCGCGAGAAGGCGATCCTGCGCCGGCTTGATCGACGCCGGCACCCGGATCATCCAGTTCGGGTACGCCGAGGAGGGCCAGGTCGACGACGTCGTCGACCGCGCCCAGGCCGAGGTCTACGGCGTCACCGACAAGCGCACGTCCGAGGACTACGCGCCGCTGTCGGACATCATGGAGCTCACGATCGACGAGCTCGAGGCGATCGGCAACCGCGACGGTGCGATGGCCGGCGTCCCGACCGGTTTCGCCGAGCTCGACGAGCTGACCAACGGGCTGCACGGCGGCCAGATGGTCGTCGTCGCGGCGCGTCCCGCGGTCGGCAAATCGACCATCGCGCTCGACTTTGCACGTTCCGCCTCGATCAAGCACGGACTGACCAGCGCGATCTTCTCGCTCGAGATGAGCAAGACCGAGATCACCATGCGGCTGCTCTCGGCCGAGGCGCGGATCCCGCTCAACCACATGCGCAACGGCAAGATGAACGACGACGACTGGAACAAGCTCGTCCGCAAGATGGGTGAGGTCTCCGAGGCGCCGCTGTTCATCGACGACTCGCCCAACCTGACGATGATGGAGATCCGCGCCAAGGCACGGCGGCTCAAGCAGCGGCACGACCTGCGCTTCATCATCATCGACTACCTCCAGCTGATGACGTCCGGCAAGAAGGTCGAGTCCCGCCAGCTCGAGGTCTCGGAGTTCTCCCGCCAGATCAAGCTGCTGGCCAAGGAGCTCGACGTCCCCGTCATCGCGGTCTCGCAGCTCAACCGTGGCTCGGAGCAGCGCACCAGCAAGCGCCCGATGCTCTCCGACCTGCGCGAGTCCGGCTCGATCGAGCAGGACGCCGACATGGTGATCCTGCTGCACCGCGAGGACATCTACGAGAAGGAGTCGACCCGCCCCGGCGAGGCCGACATCATCGTGGCCAAGCACCGCAACGGCCCGACCAAGGACATCGTGCTCGCCTTCCAGGGCCACTACTCGCGCTTCGTCGACATGGCCCAGGGCTGAGCCACGCGGACAAGCCGCCACGAAAAGCGCCCAACCGTTGACGCGGCGCCGTCGGTCCACTGGGACCGCGACGTGGCGGTCACCGGGACGATCCGGTGGTACCGGCACTCCGGCCTGATCCGTGCCCACGTGCACGTGACGGTCCCGGTGCGCAACCCAGCGACCTGACCCTGCGGTGGAACGATCTCGACCGGCACCTCGCGCCCTCGCCCAGGGTGTGGCCGGCGGACAACGCGTCCGGTTCGTCTTCCCCGCGCCCTGACCCGGGGCTGACAGCTCAGTCGGCGATGTCGACGATGACGGGGGCGTGGTCGCTGGCGCCCTTGCCGGCGCGCTCGTCGCGGTCGATCGCGGCGCCGGTCACCCGCGCCTGCAACGCAGGTGACCCGAGCACGAAGTCGATCCGCATCCCGTGATTGCGCTCGAACCGGTTGCGGTAGTAGTCCCAGTACGTGAAGGCCCCAGGCCCTGGCGTGTGCGGGCGGGCCAGGTCGGCGTACCCCGTCTGCACGATGGCGTCGAACGCCGCCCGCTCGTCCGGCGTGACATGGGTGCTCTTCGCGAAGGCCGCCATGTCCCACACGTCCTCGTCGGTGGGCGCGATGTTCCAGTCCCCGGTCAGCGCCACCTGCGCGTCGGGAGAGTCCGCGAGCCACCCGGCCGCCGCGTCGCGGAGAGCGCCGAGCCAGGCCAGCTTGTAGTCCAGGTGCGGGTCACCGACCGCGCGACCGTTCGGCACGTACAGCGACCACACCTGGACCCCGCCGCACGTCGCGCCGAGCGCCCGCGCCTCGGACGTCAACGGCTCGCCCCACTGCGGTTGCCCGTCAAACCCATGGCGTACGTCGCTCAGGCCGACGCGCGAGGCGATCGCGACCCCGTTCCACTGGTTGTAGCCCCAGTGTCGCGACCTCGTAGCCCAACGCCTCGAGCCCCATCAGTGGCCACTGGTCGTCGCGCGCCTTCGTCTCCTGCAGCGCGATCACGTCGATCTCGTGACGCGCCAGGAACGCCTCCACCCGGTCGATCCGGGACCGGATCGAGTTGACGTTGAAGGTCGCGAGGCGCACCGCGTCACCCTACTGACCGAGGAAGGCGTCGAGGCGCGACACCAGTTCGGGCCAGGCGGGCTCGTCCGACATCACGATGTGGTTGCCGCTGTCGAGCAGGTGCAGGACGCTGCCGGGGATCAAGGCGGCGAGCTCACGTGCCTGCTGCCACCGGCACCCGGCGGTCGCGCCGCGAGTGCACGACGAGGGTCGGGCACGCGACCTCGGCGGCGAGGTCGGCGACGTCGATGTGGGCGAAGGCGTCGAGGAACTGCACGACGTTCTCCGTCGAGGTCGTGGCGCGCTGGACCTCGTTGAACGCATCCCAGGCCGACCGCGGTGCATCGGGCAGGAACTGGGCCGCGAACACCTGGCGGTACGCCGGGTCGTCCCGGCGCCAGGCCACGCGGCCGACCTGCATGTCGAGGTCGGCCTCCTCGCGTTCCTCCGCTGTCGCAGCCCGGGCCAGCCGCCCGCGGGAGTACGCCCCGACGAGGACGAGACGGGACACCCGCTCGGGATGCCGGACGGCGTACGCGAGCGCCACCGCACCGCCCTGCGACAGACCGAGCAGCGGGAACCGGTCCAGACCCACCGAGTCGACGACGAGCTCGAGGTCCTCGACCCACGCGTCCAGGCTGAACTCGCGAACCTCCCAGTCGGACAACCCGCACCCGCGCTCGTCGTAGCGGACGAGCTGGCGCGACTGCGAGAGCTCGTCGATCCAGTGCGCCCAGATCGGGCTCTGCCACTCCAGGTCGAGGTGGGTGAGCCAGTTCGCCGCCTTCACGAGCGGAGGACCGGAGCCTGAGGTGGCGTAGGCGATCCGGACCCCGTCGGGGGACCGGCAGTACCGGATCTCCTGGGTATGCCGATGACGGACGGGTGCGCTGTCACCAGGAGCCTCCCCGACCCCGGCGTCGGCCGACCCGAGAGGCGATCCCCCGATCCCGTCAGCCCCGTCGACCCCCTCGGCCCCCGACCCGGCCCCGGACTCGTCCCGGACCGGCCCGACGAACCGGTAGCCGATCCCGTGCACGGTCGCGATCAGGCGTTGCGAGCGCCCGTCGTCGCCGATCGCGCGCCGCGCGGCCTTGAGCCTGCTGGTCACGGTCGCGTCGCTCACGAACCGGTCGCCCCAGACCGCGTCGAGCAGCTCAGGCTTGGTGACGACCCGGGACCGGTGGCGCAGCAGGTGCAGCAGGACGGCGAACACCTGCGGCTCGACGTGCACCGCGCGACCACCGCGCCGCAGCTCGCGCCGGAGCGGGTCCAGCTCACACTGCTCGAAGTAGTACACCGGCAACGCCCTCACCCTCGGCTCGCTCTCAGTCTCGACCAGCACCAGCGGCCGCGACAACCTCGTTGTCAGTCCCTGGCCACCGGCCGTCTCCCGCAGATCTCCGGATCATCTCCAGATCGTCTGCACGCAACGGCGCACGCGTCGGGCGACAGTTGCGTGAGGGGGTCGCTCGAGCGCCGAACGGCCGGACACATCTGAGGGGATGCATGATGACGCAGCGTCGAGCGGTTGTTCTGGGAGCGGGGATGGGTGGCCTGCTGGCCGCCCGGGTCCTCGCGGAGTTCTTCGACGGGATCACCGTCGTCGAACGCGACGTGCTCCCAGGAGGAGGGAAGAGTCGACGGGGTGTGCCGCAGGGCCGCCACGTCCACGGGATGCAGGCGGGGGGCCTGCCCCTGATGGAGGAGCTCTTTCCCGGCCTTCGGGCCGAGCTGGCCGAGGACGGTGTCCGCGAGGTCGACGACCTCGGCCGGCTCGGCTTCCGGCTCGGCGGTCGGCTGCTGAGCCAGCAGGCTCAGCCGATCGCGCCGGTGCTCCCGGTCACCCGGCCGCACCTGGAGTGGAGGGTGCGGGAGCGGGTCAGGCACCTCCCGGGCGTGCGGGTCGCGGACGGACTCGAGGTCCTCGGCCTCGCCACGACGCCGGGAGCGCAGACGGGTCACGTGTCACCGGCGTACGCGTCGCCCCGTCCGCAACCAAGGACGCACCGGAGCGGACCATCGAGGCCGAGCTCGTCGTCGACGCGACGGGTCGCGGGAGCCGGGTACCGCTGTGGCTGCACGACCTGGGCTACGAGCGTCCCGAGGAGGAGCGCGTGGTCGTCCACGTCGGCTACGCCAGCCAGGTCGTCCACCTTCCCGCCGGCAGCTATCCCCGAGACATGGTGATCGAGGGGCGGATGCCCGGACCGCACGTACGGCTTCGCGGCGTTCGCCTGCGAGCGCGACCGCTGGACGGTGTCGCTGATGTCGTACGGGCACGGCGCCCGCCCTCCCGTCGAGCCGGACGAGCGGCGACGGATCATCCGAGAGCTCGCGCCGGCATGGCTCGCCGACGCCCTCGATGGTGCCGAGCCCGAGGGCGAGGTCATCACGCACACCCATCCGGCCAGCGTCTGGCGGCACTACGAGCGACTGCGCCGGCTCCCCGACGGTCTGATCGCGTTCGGTGACGCGATCGCGGCGTTCAACCCGATCTACGGCACCGGTATGACGGTGGCGACCAAGCAGGCGTTCGCCTTGCGGGATGCGCTGCGCGCGAGTCAGCAACAAGGATCCACCGACGGACTGCCTCGACGGTTCTACCGGTCGGGGGTGCGGCCGTTGCGCGAGGCGTGGCAGCTCTCGACCGGCGCGGACCTGCTCTTCCCGGAGACGCAGGGCCGCCGGACGAAGGTCGGCCAGCTGATGGGCCGGTACGTCGCGAAGGTGCTCGCGGCCGCCGAGCAGGACCCCGAGGTCGCACGCCGGTTCATGCGAGTCGCGGGCCTGCTGGACTCGCCGCCTGCGCTGTTCGCCCCCACCACGGTCGCGCGCGTCGTTCGTGGTGCGCGCGCCTCCGCAGCCATGGCCGGCGCCGCGCCCGACGACGCTTCCGCGAGCGCGTTCGCCGCGGCACGGTCCCTGTCCTCGACGGGAGGGCGGTGATGACGTGCACGTTCGGACCCATCGACGGGTTCACTGCCGCGTCGGGAGACGACGCCGACCAGGACGTGGCTGATCCCGGCAGCGACGTCGACGAGCTCGTCGCCACGATGGACGAGGCGGTGGGCGCGTACATCCGCGGTGACATCCGGCACTACCTGAGCCTGTTCGACCACCCCGACGACTACTCGCTCATGCCGCCGTACGGCGGAGAGACGGTCCAGGGCTACTCCCCGTCCGAGGAGGCGATCGAGGAGACCAGCCGCTTCTTCGTGACCGGCGAGGGGCACCTGGAGCTGCAGCACACCTACACGTCAGGCGATCTGGTCGTGCTCGTCGCGGTGGAGCGTCAGCACGGAGAGATCGGGGACTTCCCCGACCAGGACCTGTCGCTCCGGGTGACGCTCGTCTTCCGGCGCGCCGGTGACAGGTGGGAGCTCGTGCACCGGCACGCTGACCCGCTGGTGCACCAGATCCCGATGAGCCACCTGGCCGAGCTGGCCCGAGGGCTGGAGCTCGAGGTCTAGTCGCGCGCGAGGATCTGCTCGCGCAGGATGTCCGCGTGGCCGCAGTGCTGGGCGAGCTCGCGGATCATGTGGATGTAGATCCAGCGCACGGGCATCGGACCTCGCCGGTTGCCGGTGACGACGTCGTCGAGGTCTTTGCCGGCCGCGGCCCGGCGCGACTGCTCACACGCCGAGAGATGCGCCTGTCGGATCGACTCGACCGTGTCGTCGTCGTCGAGCGTGAAGGACTCGTCCACCGTCCTCGGTATGCCGATCTCGGCGCGGCTCCGGCCGGTGAACGCCTCGTCGAACCACACCTTCTCGACGAAGATCGCGTGCTTGACCAGACCGAGCAGTGTGGTCAGCGACGGCACGAGCGAGCGACGTGCCTGCTCCTCGGTGAGCCCGTCGAGGCACTCGTTCAACATCGCGCGGTGCTCGTCGAGGAACACCTCGAGCTGTACCCGGGTGGGACTGGAGAGGACGTCTTCGGCGGACAGGTGTGGCTCGAGTGACATGCGCCGCAGCATGGCACGACCCGCTCGCAGTGACGTGGGGCCGGTCCTCGATCAGGAGGCTGCGTCCAGCTGGTAGTGCTGCATGACCGACCCCGTCGGGCTGCTCGCGCTGGCTGCCAGGGTCAGCCGCCGCAGGTCGCTCGTGCCGTCGAAGAGCTTCCGGCCGGTACCGGCGATGCAGGGCGCCACGACGAGATACAGGTCGTCGACCAGCCCCGCCTCCAGCAGCGACCGCGCCAGCGTGAGGCTGCCGTGCACGCCGATGTCCCTGCCCTCGCCGGACTTCAGCTCCCGCACGAAGTCGGTGACCGACCCCTCGATCGCGTGCGAGTTCGTCCAGGGGTCGTCGCCGAGCGGACGCGACGTCGCCACGTGTTTCGTCACCGTGTTGATGAAGTCGGCGAACGGCTGGTCGTCGGCGCTCGGCCAGTACCGGTACCACTCTTCGTACTGCGCCCGTCCGAGGAGGACGGTGTCCTGGGCCTCGATCACGGCGGTCAGGTTGGCCAGCATCACCTCGTCGAAGTCGAAGAAGTAGTTCTCGGGAGCTTCGCCGACCCCGTCGACCGACAGCAGCGTGTACACGACGACCTTGCGCATGCGATGCACCTTTCAGCGGGGCCCGGGGCTCGGGCCGACGAGGAGTGGACTCGGTCGAGCCTTGCAACTCATCGGCGCGGTGTCGAGAAATCCGTCGGGACTCCGACGTCCAGGTGCAGCCATCGTGCGCGAGACTGGCATCAGCTCGCGCACCCGTCCGATCGAGGAGCCATCTGTGACCACCACGACCGTGTCCGAGCAGAACGTCGCATTACCGGACGGCCGGACGTTGCACATCTACGACACCGGTGCGGGCGCGTGCCGACCGCACCGTCGTCTGGCACCACGGCACACCGAACATCGGACTTCCGCCGACGCCGCTCTTCGCCACGTCGGAGGAGCTCGGCATCCGATGGGTCTCCTACGACCGACCGGGCTACGGCGGCTCCACGCCGAACCGCGGCCGGGACGTCGCCTCTGCTGCCCACGACGTCGGCGCGATCCTGGACGCCCTCGAGATCGAGACCTGCACGGTCATGGGTCACTCGGGCGGCGGCCCGCACGCCTTGGCCTGCGCCGCGTTGCTCCCGGGCAGAGTGCGGGCCGCGCTCAGCGTCTCCGGCCTCGCGCCGTACGACGCCGAGGGTCTCGACTACTTCGCCGGCATGGCCGCGGCCGGCGTCGGTTCACTGCACGCGGCAGCCGAGGGGCGCCCGGCCCGAGCGGCGTACGAGGAGTCGAGCTCCGAGGAGGACATCGGGTTCATCGCGGCGGACGAGCAGGCGCTGTCCGGCGACTGGTCCTGGTTCCTCGAGGTCGTTCGCCCCGCGCTGGCCCAGGGACCGGACGCGATGATCGACGACGACGTCGCCTCGACCGCGCCATGGGGCTTCGACGTACGCCGGATCGAGGTCCCGGTGCTGGTCGTGCACGGCCGGGCCGACCGGATGGTCCCGGCCGACCACGGGGACTGGCTGGCGGCGGCGATCCCCGGGGCGGAGGCACGGATCTTCCCCGGCGACGGGCACATCTCGGTGATGCACGCCGCTCCCGACGCACTGCGTTGGCTCGCGCAACAGAGCTGACGACCGCACCCGGTCGTCGGCTCTGCCGGACCTGGACGGCTCTTGCCGCGCGCGGGATCATCGGCGCAGGGCGGCGGTGAGAGGGGATTGCGATGAGCGTGTGGGGGCCGGACGGTCTGGTCAGTCGTCCAGGGGAAGGCATCCGGATCGAGATGGGTGAGCACTGGATGGAGGTGCTGGCGCGCTCGACGCAGACTGACGGACAGTTCGGCGTGTTCGACTTCAGGCATGGTCCGATCGAGGCGAACCCTCCCCACGCTCACCTCGGCTTCGCCAAGGTCTTGTACGTCCTTGAGGGCCACTACGACTTCCGGGTCGGCGACGTCGAGAGCTCAGGCGGACCAGGAACCGTGGTGGTCGTCCCGCGCGGGAGTCAGCACACGTTCACGACGACCGGAGGCAGGATCCTCTTCGTCTGCTCCCCGGCGGGCAACGAGGAGATGTTCATCGAGCTGGACGCAGCCGGACCTGAGGTGACGCCGGAGCAGATCACGGACATCACGCGCGTGGCAGACGGTGTCGCCGCCGGTGAGGCCGCCTACCGTGGCGCCCGCGACCCTAGGCCGCGAGAAATCCTGGCACCGACCACGCCTAGACTCCCGGCGTGACCGAGCGATCTTCCGACGACTCCCGTACGCCGACAACGCTGCGGCTCGCCCGCGAGATCGGACCCGAGCTGCAGCAGCTGCGTCGGCGCCTGCATCGGATCCCGGAGATCGGCAACCAGGTCCCGTTGACCCAACAGGTCGTGCTCGAAGCGCTCGAGGGGCTCGACCTCGAGATCATCCGTGGCCGGTCACTCACGTCCGTGACAGCTGTCCTGCGGGGCACCGGCGAACCGGCCGACGGCGTTCGGCAGGTCGTGCTCCTGCGCGGTGACATGGATGCGTTGCCCGTCACCGAGGAGGTGGACGTCGAGTACGTCTCCGAGCACGTCGGTGCGATGCATGCGTGCGGCCACGACCTTCACATGGCCGGACTCGTCGGGGCGGCGCGCGTGCTCCACGAGATGCGCGACCAGCTCCCCGGTGACGTGGTCTTCATGTTCCAGCCCGGTGAGGAGGGTCCGGGCGGCGCCGAGCCGATGATCGAGGAAGGACTGCTCGACGTCGCCGGCCGCCGCGTCGACGCGGCATACGCGCTGCACGTCTACTCCAACGACGAACCGTTCGGGCAGTGGGCGTCGCGCGCAGGCACCACCGGAGCCGCGGCCGACGAGGTCAAGGTGCGCGTGCTCGGCCAAGGTGGTCACGGCTCGGCACCGCACCGCGCCCAGGACCCGATCCCGGTCGCCTGCGAGATGGTGCTCGCTCTGCAGACCATGGTCACGCGTGGCTTCGACGTCTTCGACCCGGTGGTGGTCACCGTCGGCCGGATCGCCGGCGGCACGAAGGAGAACATCATCCCGGACGACGCGGAGTTCGAGGCGACGGTGCGCTCGTTGTCGCGGCAGAACCGGGAGAAGATCCAGGCCGACATCACCCGCGTGGTGGAGGGCATCGCGGCGGCGCACGGAGTCAAGGTCGATGTCGACTACAAGCTCGGCTATCCCGTCACGGTCAACGACGACACGGAGTACGCGCGAGCAAAGCAGGCAGTCGTCGACCTGTTCGGCGCCGAGCGCTTCACCGAGCTGCCCACGCCCGAGCTCGGCTCGGAGGACATGGCGTTCGTGATGGAGCTGGTGCCGGGTGCCTACCTCAACGTCGGCGCGTGCCCGGTCGAGGACTATCAGAACTTCCCCGACAACCACTCGCCGCGCGCGGCGTTCGACGACAGCATCCTGCCTGACTGCACAGCCTGGCTCGCCGAGATGGCCGTACGCCGGCTGACCGCGACCTGACGCAGCACCCTCTGAACGGCCTGATCCTGCTCGTTAGGGTGGAGGCATGGGGTACGAGTCCTGGGTCGACCGCCAGATTCGTGAGGCGGAGGAGCGGGGTGCCTTCAAGGACCTCCCCGGTGCCGGCAAACCGCTGAAGAACCTCGACACGCACGATCCCGACTGGTGGGTCAAGGGCCTGATGGCGCGCGAGCAGCTGTCGTTCGTGCTGCCGACCAGTCTCGCCCTGCGCAAGGAGGTCGAGGACCTCCCGAAGACGCTGGCGGAGCTGCACCGCGAAGCAGGACGTGCGCGAGCTGGTCGACGACCTCAACGAACGCATCGTCGAGGCCCGTCGTCGCCCGACCAGCGGCCCTCCGGTCTTCATCAAGACCGTCGATGTCGAGGCCGCCGTCGCCGACTGGCGCGACGCCCGGCGCCACGAGCCGAACCGCCTCGTGTCCACGCCGGCCCGACCCGGCATGATGAGCGCGTGCCCACGACCCCCGACGACCGGATGCTCCCGGACGCGTGGGGGATCCACGCGTCCTGGGTGGACGCCCGCGACGAGGTCGTGACGGTGGCGGCGGAGACCGTCGAGCGGCTGCGCGCGGCCATGGGCTCGCCACCGGACGACCTCGAGGACCGGGCGCCGATCGTCGCCCGTCGCGGTGCCGATCTCGGTCTGGGTCGGGTCGAGGTCGCCTGCGAGGACGGCATCCGCCGCACGTTCGACGGACCGGTCCCCGACGACTTCCCGTTCGGCTACCACGACATCGACAGCCGGTGAACGATCGCGGCGACTGATCGTCTCGCCCGGACGCTGCTGGCTCCCCGAGGGCTGGCGGGCGTGGGGCTGGACGGTCCAGCTCTACGCGGCTCGGTCCCGGTCCGGCGCGGGCATCGGTGACCTGGCCGACCTCGCGGCGATCCGGAAGTGGGCCGAGGGCCTCGGGGCCGGGTTCCTGCTCGTCAACCCGTTGCACGCGGTCGCGCCGACCCTGCCGCAGGAGGCCAGCCCGTACCTGCCTGCGACCCGCCGCTTCCGCAACCCGATCTACCTGCGCGTCGAGGGTCTCGACGGCATCCGGGCCGGCCACCAGACGACGACGTCGACGACGACCCTGGGGCGCTGATCGACCGCGACCATGTCTGGCAGGTCAAGCTCGCGGCGCTCGAGCAGACCTACGCCGCCGGCCGCATCCCCGAGGACGTTCGACTCCTGGCGCCGCGATCAGGGGCCGGGCCTCGAGTCGTTCGCGACCTGGTGCGTGCTGGCCGAGCGTCATGGCCCGGACTGGCGCGACTGGCCCGAGAGCGTGCGGCGGCCGGACTCCGACGGCGTACGACGGCTGAGCGACGACCCCGGGCACACCGACCGGGTGCGATTCCACGCGTGGTTGCAGTGGCTGCTCGAGCAGCAGTTCCGTGAGGCCTCGGGTGACCTGGCGGTGCTGCAGGACCTGCCGATCGGCGTCGACGGCGGCGGCGCGGACGCCTGGGCCTGGCAGGACACCCTGGTCGACGGCGCGACCGTCGGGGCGCCGCCTGACATCTTCAACGCGCAAGGCCAGACCTGGGGGTCGCCACCGTTCGCGCCGTGGCGGCTGCGGGTGGCGAACTACGAACCCTTCGTCGCAGCCATCCGGGCGACGATGGCCGGCGGTGGCGGCATCCGGATCGACCACGTGATGGGTCTGTTCCGGCTCTGGTGGATCCCCAAGGACGGGTCGCCGGCCGACGGAGCCTACGTCCGGTATCCCGCCGACGACCTGCTCGACATCGTGGCGTCTGGAGAGCCATCGCGCCCGCTCGGTGGTGGTCGGCGAGGACCTGGGAACGGTCGAGCCCGGAGTCCGTGAGTCGCTCGCCGAGCACGCCGTGCTGTCCTACCGGTTGATGTGGTTCGAGCAGGACGAGCCGACGTCGTGGCCGGCGCTCGCGATGGGTGCGATCACGACCCACGACCTGCCGACGATCACCGGGCTCTGGACCGGATCGGACCTCGAGGACCAGGTCGCCCACGTGCCCACGCCACGGCCGGCGCTGGAACGCGACCGCGCCGTGCTGCTCGCGCAGCTGCCGACTCCCGCCGAGGCGGACGGTGACGGTGCGGCGGGAGTCGTGGTCGCGGCGCACCGGCGGCTGGGCGAGGCGCCGTGCGTGCTGCTGTCGGCCACCCTCGAGGACGCGGTCGGGCAGCCGCCGCGACCGAACATGCCGGGGACGTCGGGCCGGCCCAACTGGTCGATCCCGCTCCCCGTCGACGTCGACGACCTACCGAGTCACCCGCTGGCGGCGCGGTTGGCGCAGGTGCTCGACGCCGCCGTACGCCGGCGACTGACGCCTCCGCTGCCTGCCCGCGATCGATCGCGGACATGGACGAGGGCACGTCGCGGGTGGATGCGACGTGCCCTCGGGCAAGCGGTGGAGCGTGCTCGCTGCCTGGTTACTTCGTGTTGATCGTGATCTTCGCGATGCCGACCAGCAGACCCTGCTTGACCGCGTCGGTCTTGAAGGTCTTGTTCAGCAGCGCTGCGGCGTCGGCCGAGATCTGCACCTTGGTGCCCTCGAGCACGGCGGTGTCGCCCTCGGTCTGCAGCGGCTTCAGGGTGCGGCCGTCGAGGTTGAAGATCGTCGCACCTTCGGCGGCGGACTTGCCGTTGACGCTCACGTCACCGGCGACGCGGGAGGTGCCCGGGTCGACGACGAAGTTCGTGAGGTCGACCTCGGTCGAGCCGGCGGTCAGCGAGAGGCCGGAGCCGTCGTGGTCGATCTTGCCGGTGACGTACGGGCTGACGCTGCCCGGCTTGTAGTACGTCACGTCGCCCCCGGTGATCGGGAAGCTGACGGCGCCGTTGGCCAGGGTCGCGTCGCCGACGACACCCGGTGCGAGCTTGAGTGAGGTCAGAGCCTTGACGAAGCCCGGGTCGAGCGTCACAGCGGTGCTCTGGCCGCTGAGGTCGGTGACGGCGGCTACCGGCTCCGGCTTGCTGTCGCTGCTCTTGTCGTCGTCGCTGGAGCAGGCCGCGAGAGGCAGGGCGAGCAAGGCGGCCGCTGTCACCCCGGCGATCCTGCGGACGGTGGAGGACGTGCGGTCGATACGCATGAATGAACCCTTCTGTTTCCGTGTGCTTTCACCCCTGATTCGTCACGGAGCGTGCACCGGATGGGTCAGCGGGCGAACGGAGTTCAGCGCGGATCTGCCGACCGCAGTCGCTCGTTCAGCCCCGCGCCCAGCAGACTCACGGTGGTCCAGTCGATGAGTCGCCGCCGTAGCATCGCCCGAAGTCCGTCACGCGGCCACCTGCCTCTAGAACATATGTTCGAATACGAGGTAAGGTGGAGTCATGACCGCAGCATTCCAGGGGTCACTTCTCGACGGCCCCGACCTCGATGGCCCGAACCTCGGATCCCTGCAGGCCCTGCGCCGCACCACCCTGACCCGGGGCGCCTGGGTCGACGTACTGCCCTCGTGGGTGCACGGGTCCGACGAGCTGTTCGAGCGGTTGATCGAAGCCGTCCCGTGGTACGCCGAGCGCCGGCAGATGTACGACCGGGTGGTCGACGTGCCCCGGCTGCTCAGCTTCTACGGCGAGGGCGAGACGCTGCCCGACCCGCTGCTCAGCGAGGCGCGGGACGCACTGTCCGCTCGGTACGCCGACGAGCTCGGCGAGCCGTTCACCACGGCCGGGCTCTGCTTCTACCGCGACGGCAACGACTCGGTCGCCTGGCACGGCGACACGATCGGCCGGTCCCGCACCGAGGACACCATGGTCGCGATCGTCTCCTTCGGCAATCCCCGCCGGCTGATGCTGCGACCTCGTGGAGGTGGACAGTCGATCGGCTTCGCGCTCGGGCACGGCGACCTGATCGTGATGGGTGGGTCCTGCCAACGCACCTGGGAGCACGCGATCCTCAAGACCGCGCGACCTGCCGGTCCACGCATCTCCGTCCAGTTCCGCCCTCACGGCGTGCGCTAACGGACGAGGCTCAACAAGCCACCTGCCACGTGGAGACTCGACCGGACCTCACAGCTCGAGGACGCCGTCCTTGGCGATGGTGGGGGCGTCGACCGTGACGGTGTCGGGATAGATGACGCCGGCACCGGTGTTGAGCAGCACGACCTCGTCGTCGGCGGACAGCCAGCCGCTCTTCACGAGCTGGCGGGCGGCGGTCACGGTCGCGGCACCCTCCGGGCAGAGGAACATCCCTTCGAGCCGCGCTGTCGTGGCCAGGTCTGCCAGCAGATCGGCGTCCTCGACCGCGACGGCGGTGCCGCCCGTCTCGCGAACGGCTTCGAGCACCAGGAAGTCCCCGAGCGCCTTGGGCACGTTGATGCCGAACGCGACGGTCGACGAGTTCTCCACCTTCTCCGACTCCGTCGCCCCGGCCTCGAACGCCGTCACGATCGGCGCGCACCCGGTGGCCTGGACGCACACGAGCCGCGGCAGCTCGCCGGTCACCCAGCCGAGCTCGAGCAGCTCCGTCAGCGCCTTGTGGATGCCGATCAGCCCGACGCCACCACCGGTCGGGTAGACGATCACGTCGGGCATCCGCCACCCGAGCTGCTCGACGATCTCGAGGCCCATCGTCTTCTTGCCCTCGATCCGGTACGGCTCCTTCAGCGTCGCCACCTCGAACCAGTCGTCGTCGCTGGCCTCGACCGCGGCCTTGACCAGCGCCCCGGCATCCGAGATCAGGCCGTCGACCAGGCGCAGGTCTCCGCCGGTGACCACGGTCTCGGCCCGGGTGATGGTGGGCGCGTCGAGCGGCATCGCGATGGTCGCGAGGAGACCGGCCCGGGCGGCATACGTCGACCAGGCCGCGCCGGCGTTCCCGTTCGTCGGCATGGCCAACCGCCGAGCACCGAGCTCCTTCGCGCGCGAGACACCGACCGCGGCGCCGCGTGCCTTGAACGACCCGGTCGGCAACAACCCGTCGTCCTTGACCATCAGGCGCGGAAGACCGAGCTCGGCGCCCAGTCGCGGAGCTGCCAGCAGCGGCGTCATGCCCTCGCCCAACGTGACCACGTGCTCGGCGTCTCCGACAGGGAGCAGCTCGTGGTAGCGCCACAGGTCAGGCGCTCGGCCCGAGATCTCCGCGGGGCTGCTGGTCACCCGGTCGAGGTCGTAGCGCGCCAGCAACGGCGACCCGTCCGCCGGACAGAGGCCCTGCAGGACGAAGGCGTCGTACGTCGCACGACACCGCGGGCACTCGAGACGGTCGAGGGTGCTGAAGGTCATCACCCCATCCAACCAACCGGTGGCGATTCCGCGATCAGGGCTCCGCGCGGCCGCCGGACAAGGCGAGGGTGGTTCCGACGCCGATCATCGCGACCCCGCCGACCGTGCTCATCCGCTCGATCCGGCGCTCGGACCCGGCGAACCAGGTGCGCGCAGTGCCGGCGGCGAGCGCCCAGACGCTGTCGCAGACCACCGCGACGACCGGCACGATCGAGCCCAGCGCCACCATCTGCAGGGGGACGTGCCCGGCGCCGCGGTCGATGAACTGCGGCAGGGCCGCGGCGAAGAAGACGATCATCTTCGGGTTGGTGAGACCGACGATGAACCCCTCGCGCAGCACGCGCCGGGTCCGGATCACCGGCGCCTGGACGTCGGACGCGACGAGCGCCCGCCGGTGTCGGATCGCCTGCACGCCCAGGAAGACGAGGTACGCGGCACCGAGCAGCTTGACCGCGGTGTAGACGTGGGCCGAGGTCTCGATCAGCGCCGCCAGCCCGAACGCCACCGCCACCACCTGCACGAACATCCCCAGCGCGTTGCCGAGCACGGTCAGGAGCGCACCTCGGCGGCCGATCGTCAGGGCGCGCCCGATCGTGAACAGCACGCTCGGTCCGGGGATCACGACGAGGATCGTCGCCGTGACCGCGAACGCGAGGGTCTGGCTGGTGGTGGGCATGTGCCGAGGGTAGAGAGGGCAGCGGCCGCGCGGCGAGCGATTTCCCGCGCGGCTAGGGTCGCCGCATGAGCCTGCAGGTGTGGGACTGGCGGCGCCGGACGTTCGCGCTGTACGACGCGGTGCGCGCCGAGGACGACCCCGCGGCCGCCCATGCCCGCTGGGTCGAGGGCCGCAATGCCATGCTGACGGGACACCCGGCCTCACCCGTGCCCGTGGACCTGCGCGACCGCTATCCCGGTGCCGACGTGGCCGCCTACGACCCGGCGTACCGGTTCGTCGTCCCGGTCGACACCGCGGTCGAGCCGGAGACCTACGCGTACGAGACCGGCACCGACGGCGTGGTGTCCTTCTCGCGACTGGGACGGGTCGACCTCGACGGGATCGGTTCGCTCGACGTCTGGTGGTTGGACTCCTACGGCGGAGGGATCTTCGTGCCGGTCCGCGACGCGGCAAGCTCGACGTACGGCGGCGGTCGCTACCTGCTCGACACGGTCAAGGGCGCGGATCTCGGCGGCAACGGCGACAGCCTCGTCGTGGACCTCAACTTCGCCTACCAGCCGTCGTGCGCCTACGACCCCGCATGGGCCTGCCCGCTCGCCGGCCCGGGCAACACTCTCGCCGCCGAGCTCCCGGTCGGCGAGCTGTACCGAGATCTCATGGAGGACGCTGTGACCGACCTGCCCACCATCGGTTCCCTCGAGGTCATGTCGGCCGTCGAGCATCCGGAGCTGCTCGCGCCGTCGGTTCACCGCGCCTTGCTCGACTGGGAGCTCGGCAGCGCGGTGTCGGTGATCGAGATCGACCCGGGCCTCGCCGACACCGCGGCCCTGACCGACGCCTACGACCTCCCCCTGACCGCGTCGGCCAACTGCGTGGTCGTCGCGGGGAAGCGTGCGGGCGAGGAACGGGTCGCCGCCTGCGTCGTCACCGCGGACACCCGGGCCGACGTCAACAACCTCGTCAAACGGGTGCTCGACGTGCGCAAGGCGTCGTTCCTGTCGACCGACCGGGCCGTGGCCGAGGCGTCGATGGAGTACGGCGGGATCACCCCGATCGGGCTGCCGGACACCTGGCGGGTGCTGGTCGACGCCACGGTCGCCGACATCGACGTCGCGATGATCGGCAGCGGCGTACGCCGGTCGAAGCTGATGCTCAGCGGAGCGCACCTGGCGGCATACCCACGAGCGGAGCTCATCGAGGGCCTCGGGATCAAGGTCCAGGGCTGACAGCCTGTCGCGTTTGTTCAAGCGGATCCGCGGGGTCTTGGACACGATGGAGGCATGACTGACATCTCCGCACGCTATGCCCGACTGGCCGACACGATGACCCGTCGCGTGGACGGCATCCCGGACGGCGCCTGGGACGACCCGACGCCCTGCGAGGAGTGGACGGTCCGTGACCTGGTCAAGCACCTGGCCGAGACACACGCGATGTTCGGCGGCTTCGTGAAGCTTCCCGCCGCCGACGGGCCGGACCCTGCCGACGACCCTCGCGGCGCCTGGGTCGCGGCGCGGGACCAGATGCAGGCCTGGCTGGACGACCCCGAGGTGGCGGAGGCGGAGTTCGAGGGGATGGGCGGCACGACGACGCTGCAGGACTCGGTGAACCAGTTCATCTGCTTCGACCTGAACGTCCACGGATGGGACCTTGCCCACGCCACCGGTCAGGACGAGACGATCGACCCCGAGGAGCTGCCCAAGCTCTGGCAGGACGTCGAGGGGCTCGGCGACATGATCCGGTCGTCGGGGACCTGTGGCCCCGAGGTGGCGGCGCCGCAGGACGCCACCGAGCAGGAGAAGCTGCTCGCGTACCTGGGGCGAGACCCCCGCTCCTGAGCCGGCGTACGGCCACTCCACGCCTGAACCGGGGCGGAAACCCCTGGAAAACGGGCAAACTCCGATCGAACCGTTCATCCGGACTTGGTCAGTCGTTCGGCTGATCCTCCGTCCGGACCATTCCCAACCCTCACGCAAAGTGACACGATGAACTCGTTCAGCAACAGGGGGGTTTCGCACCGAAACCGGCGTACGAACGGCAACCGATGGGACAACGTCGGGTGCGAACACGGAAAGGGTCCACGATGACCTTGGCAGAGGTACCGCCGACGCGAGGAAGCGGTGCACAGACTGGTGTGCGCGAAGGCTCACTCGGCAAGATCACGACACGTCCGTCGGTCGCCGAGGACTCGGCCTTCATGCTGGAGCTCTACGCGAGCACCTCCAAGGACGTCCTGGACGACCTCGGCTGGACCATCGGGAGCCAGCGCACGTTCGTCATCATGCAGGCGCAGACCGAGGAGTGGAACCGCGCCCGCCTCTACCCCGGCATGGACCGGCTCACCATCTGCGTCGACGAGATGCCGGTCGGCCGGCTTCTCGTCTGCATGCGCAACAACATGCTTCACCTGGTCGACCTGAGCCTGCTCCCGCGCTTCCGCGGCAACGGCATCGGGACCCAGCTGATGACCGAGATCCTGGAGGAAGCGCGGAATGCGCGCGTCCCGGTCAAGGTCAAGGTCCGCAAGGACAGCGGCGCCATCCGCTTCGTGGAGCGGCTCGGCTTCGGAACGCCCACCGACCTCGGCACCACCGTCGAGCTCACCTGGATGCCCCCGCTGACCGCGCTCGGTCCCGACGCCCGTGAGGACGGCTTCAGCCGCGTCGGTACCCGCGCCCACCGTCCCGCACCCACAGAGGACTCGCTGCTCGGCGACGAGCTCGACGGCCTCGACCCCTCCGCCGAAGCCGACCTCGACGACCCGGTGACCCGGGCCGCCCTGGAGGCGCAGGAGATCGCGAACGAGGTGCAGAGCAGCTTCGCGGCGGCCGCGTTGGAGAACGCCGCACCGACGCCGAGGCCGACCTCGACACGGAGACCGACCTCGTGTCCGACACCGACGTCGAGGAGACGCAGACCGACACCGAGGCCGACGAGGCAGAGCTCAACGACGCCACCGTGGCCGTCCAGCAGTACCTCGCCGAGGCCGACGCCGAGTACGTCGTCGAGCCCGCCTGGCTGGCTCCCGAGGTCGTCGTCGAGGACGAGCCGGTCGAGGAAGAGACGGAGGTCGAGGAGGAGGTCGAGGAGGACCCCGAGATCGCCGCGCGCAACGCGGAGTTCGAGGAGAGCGCCGCCGCCACCGACGAGTTCACCGCCGGCCTCACCGAGAGCTTCAGCGCCGAGGTCGAGGAGCCGGCCGTCGACGACGAGGACGAGCAGCTGCCCTTCGGAGCCGACCGCTACGACCCCTTCGCCTGAGCGACCCTCGGCGGGCACCTCGGCGTCTCGATCGCCGACGGGGTCGCCTGACCGTGCTCCTCCTTGCGCGGCCTCCGCCGAGCGCCGCCTTCTCGCCAAGTATTGCGCCCCGAGTCGCCAGGTTTGGTGACGCCCGTCGCCCCTTAGGCTCGGCAGCGTGTCTGGCCTGCTCACGGTGACCCCTGCCGACGACGAACGTCGGCGCGCGCTGCGCCGGATGCGTGGCGTCGCCACCTCGCTCTTCCTGATCGCAGCCGTCGTGTACGTCGCGACGATCGACCGTGACGGGGGCTGGGCGTACGTCCACGCGGCCGCCGAGGCGTCGATGGTCGGGGCGATCGCCGACTGGTTCGCGGTCACCGCGTTGTTCCGGCACCCACTGGGCCTGCCGATCCCGCACACGGCGCTGATCCCCACCCGCAAGGACATGCTCGCGCGCAGCCTGCAGGACTTCGTGACCGAGAACTTCCTCAGCGAGGCCGTGATCCGGACGCGCGTCGCCGATGCGCAGGTGTCGCGGCGGGTCGGTGGCTGGCTGTCCGAGCCCGACCACGCCCGGCGCGTCGTCACCGAGGCGTCGTCGCTGTTGCGAGCCGGCCTGGCCCGGGTCAAGGACGAGGACGTCGACTACCTGGTCCGCACCGAGCTCCTGCCCCGGCTTGCTGCGGAACCCCTCGCCCCCTTGGCCGGTCAGCTGCTCGGCGATGTCGTGGAGGAGGGAGCGCATCGAGGGATCGTCGACCTGGTGCTCTCCGAGGCCGACCGCTGGCTCGCCGACAACGAGCTGGCGTTCTCGGCCGCGATCCGCACCCGGGCTCCCTGGTGGTCACCGACCTGGTTGGACGAACGCGTCGCCCGACGGCTGCACCAGGAGGTGCTCGCGTGGGTGCGCGACATCAGCGCCGACCAGAACCACCATGCCCGTCGCGCCCTGGACGACCTGCTCGAGCAGCTCGCGCACGACCTCCAGTTCGACGACGAGACCCGCGAGAGCGCCGAGCGGCTCAAGGCCCGGTTGCTCGTGCAGCCTCAGGTTGCCGAGACCGCCCTCTCCCTGTGGCGCGCTCTGAGCCGCACGCTGCAGACCACCCTCGCCGACCCCGACAGCGCCCTGACGGCCCGAGCGCTCGACCGGCTGACCGCGTTCGGCGTCCACCTCCGCGAAGACCACGCACTCCAGAGCCGACTCGACGGGCACGCCGCCGACCTCGCCGCCTTCGTCGTGACCCGCTACGGCGACGAGCTCGCCACCGTCATCACCGACACGATCGAACGCTGGGACGGCAAGGAGGCGGCGTCGCGGATCGAGCTGTACGTCGGACGGGACCTGCAGTTCATCCGGATCAACGGCACGATCGTCGGCGGGCTCGCCGGTCTGCTCATCTACAGCGCCTCCCAGCTGGTCTGACGAGCACGGGCGTCGTACGCCGCTTGTAGCGTGGCCGGGTGCCTCCCCGTTCCAAGCCGGTACGCCGGATCGCGCCGCGACTGAGCCATCCCGGCCGCGCGGGCGTCCTTCCCGACGACGACCTCGTCGACGACGCGTTGCTGCAGGAGGTCGACTGGCACGACGCCGACCTGACCGAGCGCACCGCGCGGCTGGTCGACCTGGAGTGCTGCCGGCTGAATGGGTGTCGGCTCACCGGGTCGGACATCGAGAAGCTCACCGTGTCCGACAGCACCCTGGTGCGGTGCGACCTGGCCAACGTCTCGCTCCACGAGGCGGCGCTCAACCGGGTGCTCTTCGAGGGGTGTCGGCTGACCGGCGCCACCTGGTCGGCGGCGGCGCTGCGTCATGTCGGGTTCGTCGACTGCGTGGCCGACCTGACGTCGTTCCGGTTCGCCTCGAGCCTGGCCGTCGAGTTCGTGGACTGCCGGTTGACGCGGGCGGACTTCGGGTCGACCGACCTGCGTGGTGCGCGGTTCGAGCGCTGTGACCTGTCCGGTGCCGACTTCTCCCACGTCCGGGCGGCCAAGGCGGTCTTCGTCGACTGCACGTGGGAGGGCGTGCGCGGGATCGCCAACCTGACCGGGGCGGTCGTCGCGAACGCCTCGCCGCTCGACATGCTGACGTTCACGGCCGGGATGGCCGGAGCACTCGGCATCACCCTGGCCGACCCGGACGACCTGCGGCGGGAAGCGGACGCCGAGCCCGGCAGCTGACGGCGGGCCGCTTCAGAGCAGCTTGCCGAGGTGGACGGCGTCCGCCTCGTTCTTGTAGTGCCCGAACCGCCCGATGTCGGTGTAGCCGGTGGCGCGGTAGAGCCCGACCGCTTCGACCTGCGGGCCGCCCGTCTCGAGCACCATCGCGTCCGCCCCGGCCTCGCGCGCGGAGTCCTCGACATGGCGCAGCAGGTCGCGGGCCAGACCTCGGCCGCGGTACGCCGGGACGACGTACATCCGCTTGAGCTCGGCCGGTCGCCGGGCCGGCAGCTCGATCGGCTCGCGCGAGAACCGCCACCCACCCATCACGATCGGCTCGTCGTCAAGGGTGCCGATGAAGAAGGCGCCGTCCGGCCGGGCCATCTCGAGCGGGTCGATCGGGGTCGTGTCCGGACCGCCGTACAGGGTGACGTAGAACTTCTGGACCTCGTCGATGAGCAGCACCGCGTCCGGGTCGTCGAGCCGGGCTTCTCGCAAGGTCAGCTCGGCGAACAGCGACGTCACGCGCCAACGCTATCTCCCCCGACTCGCCAGGTATTGCGCGGCCACACGTGATCTCGACAAGCTCGATCAACGAGTCCCTGCGTCAGTGCTCAGGGTCCTCCGGCGGGTGGCGGTGGGAGTGCTCGTCACCGGCGTGGACGCGAGCTCCGGCGACCCGGAGCGCGGCGAACAGCCCGAACACGACCACCAGCACGATCACCACCAGGGCGATCAATGCTCCGGTCGAATGCATCATGTCGTTCACAGCGGGCTCCTCTGCCTCGGCTCTCCTTCGAGGGTAAGAGCGATCCCGCCGAAAGGACCTTACGAGGCCGTGACGCCCGCCATCGTTGGCGACTCGGGCGCAAAACCTGGCGACTCGGCGCGCGAAACCTGGCGAGTCGGCGGACTCAGTGGTCGAGGGCGCGGCTGGCGGGGAGCGCCAGCACGGAGACCGCCGTGATGACCAGGCTGACCCCCACCAACGCGCCCCCTTGCCCGACGGAGTCGCCGGACCAGGTCAGGTAGAGCGTGCCGATCGCAGCGGCGCCGAGCGCGAGACAGGTCTGCTGCAACGTGATCAGGATGCCGCTGCCGAGTCCGGCCTGGGCCGGCGGCACCTGCGACAGCACGACCCCGAACAGCGGCATCATCACCATGCCGTTGCCGAGCCCGATCACCAGCATCGGGATCGCGAGGTTGACCGGCGTGACGTCCGGCCAGACCAGGTGCACGTCGGCGGCGAGCAGGACGTAGCCCACGGCCTGCACGAGCCAGCCGCGCGTGATGATCCCCGCACCCCAGCGTGCCTGCAGCGCCGGCCGTAGATCGACACGAGCAGGAAGGTGGCGGCCAGCGGCGTCAGCGTCAGCCCACCTTCGAAGGCGCTGAGCCCGGCCTCGCCCTGGGTCGCCAGTGCGAAGACGAACATGAAGCCGCCGAAGCAGGTGAAGAAGAGGAAGCCGATCAGCAGCCCGAGCCGCATCTGCCGGAGTCCGAGCACCGACGGCGGCACCAGCGGGACCCGTCCGGAGCGTTCGGTACGACGCTGGTGCGCCGACCAGATCGCCGCCGCCGGAACCGTGGCCGCGAGCACCACGAAGACCCAGAGCGGCCAGCCCAGCGGCCGTCCCTCGGTCACGGGCAGGAGCAGCAGCACCAGCGTCAGTCCGAGCAGCGCCGCACCGACCGCGTCGACCGGGATGCGGACCTCGGCCTTGCTCTCCGGGACCCGCCGCCAGGCCGCAGCCAGTGCCAACAGCCCGACCGGGACGTAGATGAGGAAGACCGAGCGCCAGCCGAGTCCCCACAGGTCGGACGAGACGAGGACGCCGCCGATCACCTGGCCCGCCGCCGCAGCGACCCCGCCGGCCGCCCCGAACAGACCGATCGCGCGGCCACGCTGACCCCCGCTCATCGTGGCCATGATCGTGGCGAGCACCTGCGGCGTCATGAGGGCCGCGGTCGCGCCCTGGCCGACTCGAGCGGCCAGCAGCAGCGGCATCGACGGGGCCAGCCCGCACAGCAGCGAGAAGAACGTGAACCCGGCCATCCCGAGCAGGAAGAGCCGGCGTCGCCCGAACCCGTCACCGAGCCGACCACCCACCACGACGAGCATGGCGTTCGCGATGCCGTAGGCACCGACCACGAGCTGCAGTGCCGCCGGCGACGCCTGCAGGTCGGTGCCGATCGACGGCAGCGCGACGTTGATGACGAAGAACGACGAGATCGGCAGGAACGCCCCGCACAGCAGCACCAGCAGCGTCCACGAGCCGACCTCGGTCTCGTCCGGCGGCGCCGACACGCTGGGCAGCGTCGCGGTGAGCGTGGGTGTGGGGGTGCCGGAAGCCATGAGTACTAGGGTGACGGAGATCTGGTCATTGTGGTGAGAGCCTGTTTATCCTGGTATCAAGACCACCTGGCTACCAGTCTGTAGAGCCCTGGACCGGCCGTATCCGCGAGGCGATGATGACGACATGGCCACTCTGCCGTTGACCACCGACACTCTCGAGGACGTCCCGTCCGTCGAGACGATCGACCCGGACGCACGACGCCGCGAGCTGGCGTCGTTCCTGCGCAGCCGGCGTGAGCGCGTCCAGCCGCAGGACGTCGGCCTGCCGCCCGGGATCCGCCGTCGTACGCCGGGCCTGCGTCGCGAAGAGGTCGCCCAGCTCTCCGGGGTGGGCGTCACCTGGTACACCTGGCTCGAGCAGGGCCGGGACATCAACGTCTCCACCCAGGTGGTCGACGCCATCGCCCGCACCCTCAAGCTCGACCGCTACGAGTGGGCACACCTGTCCACCCTGGCCGGCATCGCCACCGGGCCGCAGCCGCAGCAGTGCGCCGCGCTCCCCGCCGCCGTGCGCAAGGTCATGCACCAGGTGGCGCCGTACCCCGCCGCCGTCCTCAACGACCGCTTCGACCTGCTGGCCTACAACCCCGAGTACCGCGAGCTGATCGTCGATCTCGACGCGCTCCCGGCGATCGAGCACAACCTGCTCTGGCTCGCCTTCACCAACCCGGACTGGCGGGCGGCCATGATCGACGCCGAACAGTCCCGGTGCCGGCTGGTCGGCACCTTCCGGTCCAACATGGCCAAGCACCTCGGAGAGCCCGGCTGGCAGGACCTGCTGACCCGGCTGTGCGCGGCCTCGCCGGAGTTCGCCGAGCGGTGGGAGCGGCACGAGGTCGCCCCGATGGGTCAGCGGCTCAAGGTGATCGACTCCCCGAAGGTGGGTCTGCTCCGCCTGGAGTCGACGAGCCTGTGGGTCAACCAGGGCGGCTCGGTCCGGCTGCTCGTCTACACCCCGCTCGACGACGAGTCCGCAGCCAAGCTCCCCGGTCTCAGCCCGGCGTGACGTCGGCCGGCGCCGGCTGGCAGGACCCGGCCAGACGCGAGGCGTACGCCGAGGTCGCCGCGCTCGCCGACTGGTCTGAGTGGATGCCGTTCGATGTCGCACGCCACGGCGCACCGCGCGAGCCCGGCGTCTACCTGTTGCGGGAGCCGCTCTCCCAGACCATCCGGTACGCCGGCATGGCCGGGGAGCGGGCCGGCGGAGGGCGACCGCAAGGACTGCGCGGTCGGCTGGCCGGCTACGGAGCCGGGTCGGGCGCGGTCAGCGGATTCGGCGAGGCCGCCCTCGACCAGGCGCTCGCCGACCCGGCCTGGCTGGAGGCACAGCTGACGTCGCTGCGTGAGCACGGGCCGAAGCAAGGCCAAGGAGTGGGCGGCCGATGCCGTCGACCGGCTCGGGCTCGAGTGCTGCTGGGCGGTCTGCGCCGATCGAGACGACGCGCGCTACCTCCAGAACCGCGTCGTCAACCTGATCCGGGTGCACGGCCTCTGGAACAGCTAGCCAGCGGAGTCGTCAGCTGAGCCAGGTGGGACGCAGCGGCCAGGAGGCGTCGCCGGACTCGGACGGCTTGGCGCACAGCACCTGGTGCAGCTGGATCTCGTTCGACTCGAACCCGTAGCGCGACCCGGCCATGTAGAGGCCCCAGACCTTGGCCGTCGGTTCGCCCACGTCCGCGACGCACGCCTCCCAGTTGTCGACCAGGTTGGCGCACCACTGCTTGAGGGTCAGCGCGTAGTGCTCGCGCAGGTTCTCCTCGTGCCGCACCTCGAGCCCGGCGTCCTGGGCCGCGGTGATGATCCGCCCCGACCCGGTCAGCTCGCCGTCGGGGAAGACGTAGCGGTCGATGAAGGCACCCGTCGTCACCTGGGTGTCGTTGTGCGGCCGGGTGATGCAGTGGTTGAGCAGCCGGCCACCGACGCGGAGCTTGTCGTGCAGGAAGCCGAAGTAGGCGCCGTAGTTGTGCACACCGATGTGCTCGGTCAGGCCGATCGAGCTGATCGCGTCGTAGTCGGCACCAGGTGCGTCGCGGTAGTCGCCGTGCACGACCTCGGCGTTGTCGAGCCGGTCGTGCTGGATCGCGAGCTGCGCCCACTTCGCCTGCTCGGCGGACAGCGTGATGCCGAGCGCGGTGACGCCGTAGTGCTTGGCGGCGTGCCGGACCATCCCGCCCCAGCCGCAGCCGACGTCGAGCAGACGCTGCCCGGGCTTGAGGTCGAGCTTGCGGCAGACGAGGTCGAACTTCTCCGCCTGCGCCTCCTCCAACGTCGCGTCGGCGGTCGGGAAGACCGCGCACGTGTAGGCCATCGACGGGCCGAGCACCTTCTCGTAGAACGAGTTCGAGACGTCGTAGTGGTGGTGGATCGCCTCGGAGTCGCGCAGCCGCGAGTGGCGCAGCCCCTCCGCGACCCGGCGCCAACGCGGCAGGTGCTCCTGGGCCGGCGGCTCCGGCGGGACCAGCCGGCGCCAACCCAGCTCGCGGACGATCGAGGCGATCTCGGCCGCGGTGGGTCGCCGGCCGCGCCAGCTTCCCATCAGCCGGAGCGCCTCGTACGGGTCACCGGGATGCACGCCTTCGAGCAGCAGGTCGCCCGCGACGTACGCCCGCGCCATCCCGAGGTCGCCGGGCGCCGTCACCAGGAAGCGCAGCCCGCGCTCGTTGACCAGACGCATCGTGACGCCGGTGTCCCTCGGCCCGAACCCGCTGCCGTCGATAGGCCTCGAACCGCAGCGGCGGCTCGTCGGCCGTCAGCTTGCGCACCATCTCCGCGATCGTCATCGTCGTCCCACCGCCTTTTCGTAGAGCCCGGTCAACCGGTGATCGGGGTCGTAGTTCCTCTTCGTCTCCTCGTACGTCGCTCCGCCGTAGATGCGGGCGAACGTCTCCTCGTCGTAGTACGCGTCGGAGTACAGGCTCTTGTGACCGTCGTGGTCCGCCACCGCCTGCTCGATGGCCTTGTTGACGTCGCCGTCCGCGCGGCCGGCCTCGATCGGCACGGTGCCCCAGAAGCCGACGTTCACGTAGGTGGTGTCCTTCTTCAACGGGTACAGCGGCCACGTGCGCGCCGATCCCGGACCGTCCGACGTCGCGCAGCCGCAGCGGGCACAGCCACACCGGGCGCATCGGCACGTGCTCGGTGAACCAGCGCAGGAAGTCGGCGGTGCGGTCCACCGGCACCTCGATGTCCTGGACGACGCGCTCGTGGTCGGGCTTGCCGCGCCGGCGGTCGATCCGCTCCTTGACCCGGAAGCGGTTCTCGAGCCCGACGATCTTGTAGTAGACGTCGCTGCGTCGCCACCGCCGGGGCCACACCCGCCGCGCGACGGGATGCTGAGCACCGAAGGCGCGCGAGCACCAGAACCAGTCGGTGTCCCAGCGCCAGAGATAGTCGTATGCCGTCAACGCGTCCCGCGACCGCTCGCGCAGCGACCGGTAGTAGACGTCCTGGCCGGTGTAGTCGCTCGGCCGCGAGCACGCCCGACTCCGCCACGTCGTCGGTCCAACGGCCGAGCGTCAGGTAGGCCTCGTCGGGCTCGAACACGACGCCGTCGAGGAAGTCGACCCGTTCCCCGTCGTAGTCACGCGACTCGGTGATCGTGGCCGCCGTCTTGGCCAGCGAGTCGAGGTCGTCGAAACGGACGTGGCGCAGGCCGACGTACGTCGCGACCTGCTCGAGCTCGATCCGGAGCCGGACGGCGTACCCGAGGCTGCCGTAGGAGTTCGGGAAGGCGAAGAACAGGTCGCTGTGCTCGTTGTCCGGCGTGGCCGTCACGATCCGGCCGTCACCGACGAGCACGTCCATCTCGAGCACGGACTCGTGCGGCAGGCCGTTGCGGAACGACGACGACTCGATCCCGAGTCCGGTGACCGCGCCGCCGAGCGTGATCGTGCGGAGCTGCGGGACGACCAGAGGCATCAGGCCGTGGGGCAGGGTCGCATCGACGAGGTGCTCGTAGGTGCACATGCCCTGGACGTCGGCGGTCCGCCGTTCGCGGTCGATGGCGATGACGCCGTCGAGGCCGGACACGTCGAGCCCGTGCTCCTGGGCGGCACGCGGACGGAACAGGTTCGAGGTCTTCTTCGCCAGCCGCACGGTCTGCCCTCGGGGGATGGCGGCGTACGACGCCTGAAGTCGCGCGACCGCAGCCGCGTGCCGGCCCCGGCCGTCGGCGCCAGGCTCCGCGGCGGGTGCCGACTCGGGTGTCCCGGTCCTCCCCATGATCCCCACGATTCCACTCTAGCCAGCCTTGGAGGCACTCTCACCAGGGGTTTGATCCGTGGGCAGGCGGGTCACAACTCGGCAGCATCGGTTCCGTCGGCGTCGGAAGCGATGCGATGATCGCGTCACCCGGAGACGCCGGGTTGAGCGGGGTGTGAGTGGTGCGGCATCGTCGGGTGAGCCCGTGGCTCGTCGCCGGGCTCGCGTGCGTCGTCGGCGTGACGACGGCGTGCACCACGGCATCGACCGCGTCGACGTCCGACGCGGCGGTGGCTGGTTCTGGCGCCGCGAACGGCGAGGGCATCGGCGACCCGTACTACCCCGACGACGGCAACCTCGGCTATGACGTCGCGGGCTATCACGTCCGCCTCACCTATCAGCCGGACCGGCAGAGCATCGCCGCGCGCACGACGATCCGCGCCACCGCCGCCAAACGGCTCACGTCATTCCACCTCGACCTGCTCGGCCTCACGGTCGACCGCGTGTCGGTCGGCGGGGCCCCGGCGACCTTCGTCCGCCGAGACGCGCACGAGCTGGTCATCACGCCGCAGCGGCCGATCGCCGACGGGGCCGCTTTCGTCACCGAGATCCGCTACCACGGCAAGCCGGGGGTGGACGACGTCGGACAGGTGCACAGCGGGTGGTTCGACGCCACGACGCCGGGCGGCGGGTTCATCGCGGGCGAGCCGCACTCGTGCACGCTCTGGTTCCCGTGCAACGACCACCCGACGGACCGGGCGACCTTCGCGTTGACGGCGACGGTGCCGAAGCCGTTCAAGGTGGTCTCGGTCGGACTGGAGGGGGCTACGACCACCGCCAGGCTCGCCGACGGATCGGCCGCGCGCACCTACCGGTGGCGGCTCGGCGAGGCGGTGCCGACCTACGAGACCACCGTCTACATCGACAAGCTGAGCTTCGAACGGTCGCAGCTCCCGGACGGAACGCCGGTCGTGTCGGCGTACGGGCCCGAGCCGGGAACGGCGCCGAACCGCGAGGCCAAGCTGCCGAAGATCATCGACGTGCTGAGCGACGCCTGGGGGCCCTACCCGGCGCCGGCCGCGGGCGGCATCTTCGTCAACGGCGATGTCCCGTTCTCGCTCGAGACCTACACCCGGCCCATCTACACCGAGGGCGCCGACGTCGACACGATCGTGCACGAGAACGGCCACCAGTGGTGGGGTGACAACGTCGCGCTGTACCGCTGGAAGGACATCTGCCTGAACGAGTGCTTCGCGTCGTACTCCGTCTGGCTCTGGGACGAGGCGCGCGGCGACGACCTCGACCGGCGGTACCACGCGGCTGTCGACAGCGGCGGACCGTGGATGTCCTACCCGCTGTACGACATGGGACCTGGCCACGAGTTCGACGGCCCCGGCGTCTACTACAAGGGCGTCTTCTTCCTGCACGCTCTGCGACGCAAGCTCGGCGACGAGGCTTTCTTCTCCGCACTCCAGGGCATCCAGGCCGACTTCGGCGGAGGCAACCTCTCGATGGACGGGCTTCGCGACGAGCTCGAGTCCCGCACCGGAGCCGATCTGACCAGCTTCTGGAACGAGTGGGTCCTCGGCACCACGACGCCGTCCGACGAGAACCTCTACCCCGGCACCCTCGGCGACTGACCTAGTCTGAGCCGTCATGACACGCCGCACCCTTGCCGCCCTCGTCGCGTCCGCCGCCCTCCTGGCGACCGGGCGTGGTGACTGCACCAGCCGTCGCGGTGACGGCTGAGGACGGGATCGGCGATCCCTACTACCCGGCCGACGGCAACCCCGGCTACAACGTCTCGGCGTACCACGTGGTGATGAACTACCTGCCGCAGCACTTCTCCCTGTCGGCCGTCACCACCGTGCACGCCCGGGCCTCGCAGCGGCTGCCGTCGTTCCACCTCGACCTCGACGGTCTGCGGGTGGAGGCGATCACGGTCGACGGGCGGCGCGCGACCTGGACCCGCACCGGCGAGCACGAGCTCGTCGTCAAGCCGGGCGCGCGCGGTCCGGGCCGGGCACCAGTTCACGACCCGCGTCACCTATCGCGGCAAGCTGCACAGCGTCAACGACGGTGGGGCACCGAGCGGCTTCATCAGGGGCGGCGCCGCGTCGGGGGCGGGCTACCTCGAGGGCGAGCCGCACGGCTGCGCCACCTGGTTCCCGTGCAACGACCACCCGACCGACAAGGCCCGCTTCTCGCTCGCCATGACGCTGCCGCGGCGGTTGGACCTCGTCTCGGTCGGCGACCAGGGCCGCACCACCAGCGGCTCCCGCCACGGTGATCCGGTCCGGACGTTTCGCTGGCGGCTGACCGAGCCGACGGCCACCTACATGGTCGGGTGGTATGCCGACGACCTCACCTTCCGGCGCTCCCGGCTCGCGGACGGCACGAAGGTCATCTCGGCGTACGGCCCGCACCACAAGGGCGCGATGCAGCGGGAGAGTCACCTGCCCGAGATCCTGCGCGTGCTCGCCCGGCGTTGGGGGCCTTACCCGGCGCCGCAGGCCGGTGGCATGTTCGTCGACGACTTCATCCCGTACGAGCTCGAGACCTACACCCGACCGGTCTACTCCACGCACACGAGCCTGACGACGATCGTCCACGAGAACGGTCACCAGTGGTGGGGCGACCACATCGCCCTGCACCGGTGGAAGGACATCTGCTTCAACGAGTGCCTGGCGTCGTACTCGCAGTGGATCTGGCAGGAGCACGAGGGCGTCAACCTCGACCGGCTCTACCGGCAGCAGATCCGCGACCGCGGCGACGCAGCTGTTCGACGGCAAGCTCTACGACATGGGGGCGGGCAACGAGTTCGACGACCCGGTCTACGTCAAGGGGAAGTTCTTCGTCCACGCGCTGCGCAACAAGGTGGGCGACGCCCGGTTCTTCCGGGCGATGCGCGCGATCCAGCGCGACGAGGGCGGAGGGAACATGTCGATGAACGGCTGGCGCAACCAGCTCGAGACCCGGACCGGCGTCGATCTCACGTCGTTCTGGCAGGAGTGGGTGCTCGAGACCGGCCGCCCCTCCGACGCCAACCTCTTCCCCGGCTCCCTCGCGGATTGAGCCGATCCGCGTTGAGCTTGTCGAGTCCAGGTCTCGCGGCCTAGCGCAGTCGCGTGGCGGACTCCTGGTCGACGGCCGGGAGTCCGTCGGCGTCGGGATGGGCGATCGCGGCCAGCGTCTCGACGCCGTCGACGAGACGAGGCCCGGGCCGGGCGAACGACGCGTTCGCATCCACCGCCCACAGCGGTACGCCGTCCGGGAGAACTCCTGAAGCCAGCAGCTCCTGCGCCAGCCGCGTGGACTCCGGCAGTGCAAAGCCGCACGGAGCCGAGACGATCAGGTCCGGACGGCTCGCGGCGACGGCCTCCCACGTCGTACGGAAGGACTTGCTCCCGGCCACTCCCAGCGTGGACACGCCGCCGGCACGCTCGACCATCTCCGGCACCCAGTGCCCGGGAGCGAACGGCGGTTCGGTCCACTCCAGCACGAGGAGCCGCGGCGTCGGGCGACCCGCGACGGCCTGCTCCACCCGGCTGAGTCGTGCGCGCAGATCGGTGACCAGCTCGGCGGCGCGCGACTCGGTGCCCGAGACCTTGCCGAGCACGCCGATCGAGTCGAGCACCTCGTCCAGCGTGTGCGGGTCGATCGTGACCACCTCGGCGCGACAGCCGAGGTGAGCCAAGGCGTCGTCCACGACGGAGACATCGACCGCGCACACCGCGCACAGGTCCTGGGTGACGACGACGTCGGCGTCCAGCCCGGCCAGAGCGCCTTCGTCGAGGTGGTAGAGGTCCTCGCCGGCGGCCATCCGCTCCGTGACGAGCGCATCGATCCTCGCTGGTGCCAGCCCTTCCGGGAGGCTCGAGGTCGAGACGATGCGGCGGCGCCGCGCCTCCGGCGGGTAGTCACATTCGAACGTGACGCCGACGACCTGCTCACCCGCGCCGAGCGCGAACAGGATCTCCGTGGTCGACGGGAGCAGCGACACGATCCGCATGCGTCCAGGCTAGCGAGGCGCCTCAGCGGAGCCGCTGAGCGCGAGGGACGGGTTGCCGACCCGACGTTCCGCGACCACATTGGACGCATGACGGACAGCAACCATCCCTTTGGGATCGACTTCGGGGGAAGCGGCATCAAGGGGGCGCCGGTGGACCTCGAGGCGGGGCGCTTCGCCGAGGAGCGGGTCCGGATCGAGACTCCGCACCCGGCCACACCGAAGGCCGTCGCCGATGTCTTCGTTGC
Source organism: uncultured Actinomycetota bacterium (assembly GCA_963737725.1). Lineage (GTDB taxonomy): Bacteria > Actinomycetota > Actinomycetes > Propionibacteriales > Nocardioidaceae > JANLYC01. Next base: position 300,971 of record CAVTTO010000007.1, on the reverse strand, counting down.
CCTGCTCGCGAACTTCGACGACTCGTCGGGTGCGGTCGGCGTCACGGTGCCGGCGTCGTACGCCATGGCGTCGTCAGCTCCGCGGCCAACATCGACAAGGCGTGGATCGGCGAGGACGCCGACCAGCTGTTCACCGACGCGACTGGCCGTGACGTGCACGTGGTCAACGACGCGGACGCGGCCGGTCTCGCAGAGGTGCGGTACGGCGCGGCCAAGGGACGCACGGGTCTGGTCATCGTGACCACGCTCGGCACGGGGATCGGCTCGGCGATGGTCTACGACGGCGTGCTCGTGCCCAACTCCGAGCTCGGACATCTCGAGATCGACGGCCACGACGCCGAGAAGCGCGCGGCCTCCAGCGTCCGCGAGCACAAGGACCTCTCGTGGGAGGAGTGGGCCGAGCGGCTGACCACCTACTACCGGGCGCTCGAGATGCTGTTCTCGCCCGAGCTGTTCGTCGTCGGCGGCGGCGTCAGCAAGAAGGCCCACAAGTTCCTCCCGCTGGTGGACATCGACACCGAGATCGTCCCCGCGACCCTGCTCAACGACGCCGGCATCATCGGCGCCGCGCTGTACGCCGCCGAGGGCGGCGCGTGACGTCCGGGGGTCCGGATCCGCGACCTCGCGACGAGTAGTGTGTGACGCCACGTAGCGGCCGGCTGGAGAGGGAGCAGATGCAGCTCGGGGAGTTCAACGGACTCGGGGCCAGCGAGGCGCAGGACCGGATCGACCCCTGTCTCGGCGTCCGCCGGTGGGTCGATGAAGTGGTCGAGGGACGGCCGTACGCCGACCTCGCCGGGCTGATCCGCCAGGCCAAGGCCAGCGCCGAGAACCTCGACGACGCGGAGCTCGCAGCCGCCATGAGCCGCCACCCGCGGATCGGCGAGGCGCCGGAGACGAGCTCCGCCGACGAGCACGAGGGGTCCTTCTCCCGCGCTGAGCAGTCGGGGGTCGGGACCGACGACGCCGACCTCGCCGACCGACTTCGCCACGGCAACCGCGACTACGAGAAGCGCTTCGACCGGGTCTTCATCGTGCGCGCCGCCGGGCGCTCCGGCGAACAGATCCTGGGTGAGCTCGAGCGTCGGCTCCACAACGACGACGAGTCGGAGCGACGCGAGACCGTCGACGCGTTGCGCGACATCGCCGTGCTCCGACTGCAGCAGCTGGTGCACGGATGAGCCAGGTGACCACGCACGTCCTCGACACGGCGACCGGTGGTCCGGCGCCGGGTGTCACGGTCGTCCTCGAGCAGGACCTCGGCGACCCTCCCGCCGTGGCGACGGCAGTCACCGACGCAGACGGCCGGGTCGGAGACCTCGGCCCGGACGCGCTCGAGCCCGGCATCTACCGGCTGCGGTTCCACACCGGCGCCTACTTCGCGGCGACCGGCACCACGGCGTTCTATCCCGAGGTGTCCATCAGCTTCGAGGTGACCGACGACGAGCACTACCACGTGCCGCTCCTGCTCAGCCCCTTCGGATTCTCGACCTACCGGGGCAGCTGATGACAGGCGACGGCGGCCGCTTCGTCCTGAGCCAGCAGTACGGCAAGGCCGAGAACCGACTGGTCCGGGTCGACCGTGACACCCCGCGTCACGTCATCCACGACCTCAACGTCACGACCACGCTTGCGGGGCGACTTCGCAGCGGCGTACACCGAGGGCGACCAGAGCAAGGTGCTCCCGACCGACACGCAGAAGAACACCGTGTTCGCGTTCGCGAAGACTCACGGTGTCGACCAGATCGAGGACTTCGGGCTCGCCCTCGCCGAGCACTTCGTGGACGATGTGGCGCCCGTGACCGGTGCCCGGGTCGCGATCGAGGAGTACGCCTGGGACCGGATCGACGTCGACGGCAGTGGACACGACCACAGCTTCGTCCGGTCGGGCCAGAGCGTCCGCACGACCGCCGTCACGGTCGAGGGCGACGGCGACGACCGGCAGACCTGGGTCGTGTCCGGGGTCAAGGACCTGGTCGTGCTGAAGTCGACCGGTTCGGAGTTCGCCGGCTTCCTCAGCGACGAGTTCACCACGCTGGCGGAGACCCATGACCGGGTGATGGCCACGTCGCTCGCCGTTCGCTGGCGCTACGCCGGCTTCTCCGGCATCGAGTGGCAGGCGTCGTACGACGCGATCAGGCAGACCCTGCTCGAGCAGTACGCCGTCGTGCACAGCCTCGCCCTCCAGCAGACGTTGTTCGCGATGGGGCAGGCCGTCCTCGAGCAGCAACCGGAGGTCGTCGAGATCCGCCTCTCGGCGCCGAACATCCACCACTTCGTCTACGACCTGGCGCGCTTCGGCCTGGAGAACGACGGCGAGGTGCTGCACGCCGACGACCGTCCCTACGGGCTCATCCAGGCCGCGTTGTCGCGTCCCGACGCACCCGACGCCGGTGCTGCGTGGGAGGCGCGATGGAGTTCCTAGCCCCGACGTCGCTGGCTGACGCGTTGGCCGCGAAGGCAGAGCAGCCGGAGGCGATGCCGATCATCGGCGGCACCGACGTGATGGTCGAGCTCAACTTCGACCGGCACCGTCCGCCTGCGCTGCTCGACCTGACCCGGGTCCCGGAGCTGGCCGAGTGGTCGATGGACGACGGCCGGGTGCGCCTGGGTGCCGGCGTCACCTACACGCGCGTGATCGACGAGCTCGGCGCCCTGCTCCCGGGCCTCGCCATGGCGTCGCGCACGGTCGGGTCTCCGCAGATCCGCAACCGTGGCACCGTCGGCGGCAACCTCGGTGCGGCATCTCCCGCGGGCGACGCGCACCCGCCGCTGCTCGCTGCGCAGACCGACGTCGAGCTGGCCAGCACGTCCGGCACGCGCACCGTGCCGATCGACGAGTTCTACACCGGCGTCAAGAAGCACGCCGGCCGGCCGGACGAGCTGATCACGGCCGTGCTGATCACGCCACCGGCGGGACCTCAGCAGTTCAGCAAGATCGGCACGCGCAACGCGATGGTCATCTCGGTGACTGCGTTCGGGCTCGCCCTGCACCCCGACCGCGGCGAGGTGCGCACCGGCATCGGCTCCGCGGCGCCGACTCCGCGACGAGCCAGGCAGGCCGAGACGTTCCTCGGCGAGGCGCTGACCGCCGACGGTCTGTGGGAGTCGCGGGACGACCTGCCGGAACCGCTCGTGCGGGAGTTCGGAGTGCAGGTCACGGCCGCGGCCGAGCCGATCGACGACGTCCGGGGCACAGCGGCGTACCGCCTGCACGCTCTCGCCGTGATGGCGAGCCGGACCCTCACGTGGGCCTGGCAGGACTACGCCCATCCGCACGGCGACAGCGGTCGCCGCGGCCAGGGAGGGGAGGGCTGAGCATGAGGATCGTGGCGAACGTGAACGGCGAGCAGCACGAGGCCGACGACGTCTGGGAGGGGGAGAGCCTGCTCTACGTGCTTCGCGAGCGGATGGGTCTGCCCGGCTCGAAGAACGCCTGTGAGCAAGGGGAGTGCGGATCGTGCACGGTCTACCTCGACGGCATCCCGGTGTGTGCCTGCCTGGTCGCCGCCGGCCAGGCGCACGGGCGCGAGATCGTGACGGTGGAGGGCCTCTCGCACGACGACGCGCTGCACCCGGTGCAGGAGGCGTTCGTCGAGGCGGGCGCTGTGCAGTGCGGCTTCTGCACGCCGGGCCTGCTGGTGCAGACCCACGACCTGCTGCGGCGTGACCCCGAGCCCGACGACGCGGAGATCCGCGAGGCCCTCGCCGGCAACCTGTGCCGGTGCACCGGCTACGAGAAGATCCTCGACGCCGTTCGGCTCGCGGCCGGCCGGATGGGTGCGCGCGGGGCGACCCCGGGTGCGGCTCCCGGAGAAGCGCCGTGACCACGACGGTGCTGGACGGGTGCGCGGTCGTCACGATGGACGCCGGGCGGACGGAGCACGCGGTCGGTCACGTCGTCGTGCGAAGGCGCCCGCATCACGGCCGTCGGTGCGGGCCCGGCGCCGCGTGACCTGGTCGATGCTTCGTACGTCGATGCGACCGGATGCCTCGCGACGCCCGGATTCGTCAACACGCACCACCACCTCTACCAGTGGGTGACCCGGGGCTTCGCGGTCGACCACACGCTCTTCGAGTGGCTGACGACGCTGTATCCCGTCTGGGCCTGCATCGACGAGGACACGGTGCGCGCGGCCGCGCTCGGTGGACTGGCGCGGCTCGCGAAGACCGGCTGCACGACGTCGATGGACCACCACTACGTCTTCCCGAGCGACGGCGGCGACCTGCTCGCGGCCGAGATCGATGCGGCCGGTGTCCTCGGCATGCGCTTCCTGCCGACGCGGGGGTCGATGGACCTCGGCGTCAGCGACGGCGGCCTCCCACCCGACCACGTGGTCGAGGACATCGACGCGATCCTCCGGGCGACCTCGGAGGCGATCGACACCCATCACGACCCCGGTCCCGACTCGATGCTGCGGGTCGGTGTCGCACCGTGCTCGCCGTTCTCGGTCACCGGCGACCTGCTCAAGCAGGCAGCCGAGCTCGCCCGTGACAAGGGCGTGCGGCTGCACACCCACCTCGCCGAGACGACCGACGAGGACGACTTCTGCCGGGAGTCCTTCGGCTGCTCGCCGGTCGAGTACGTCGAGTCGCTCGGCTGGCTGGGCGAGGACGTCTGGATGGCCCACGGCATCCACTTCGACGACGAGGCCCTCGGACGGCTCGCCGACAGTGGGACCGGCGTCGCCCACTGCCCCTCCTCCAACGCCCGCCTCGGAGCGGGCGTCTGCCGGACCCGGGACCTGGGCGCTGCGGGTGTCCCCGTCGGGCTCGGCGTGGACGGGGCGGCGTCGAACGAGGCGAGCTCCCTGGTCGAGGAGCTGCGCCACGCCCTGCTCTTCGCCCGTGCCGTCGGCGGCCCGACCGCGATGACGGTGCGCGACGCCTTGGCGCTGGCGACGATCGGAGGGGCGCGGGTGCTCGGCTGGGACGACCAGATCGGCTCGCTCGAGCCGGGCAAGCTCGCCGACGTCGCGCTGTGGCGGCTCGACACGCTGGCTCACGTCGACATCGCCGACCCGGTGGCGGCACTGGTGCTCGGGTCGCCGCCTCCGCTGGAGCTGTTGCTGGTGCAGGGCTCCGCCGTCGTACGGCGCGACGAGCTCGTCACGGTCGACGAGGCCGAGCTCACCGGCCAGGTCGAGCGTGCCGGCGCCGCCTTGCTGTCGAGGGCAGGAGTGACCGCATGACCGAGGCCCCTCCCACCACCGCACCGCGGACCCCGACGGGTGCACCGGACGCGCTGCGCGACAACACCATCGGTGGTGTCGGCGAGAGCCCGACCCGTCCGGACGCGACGCTGAAGGTGACCGGTGAGTTCGCCTACGGCAGCGACCTCTGGATGGACGACATGCTCTGGGGCGTCACGCTGCGCAGCCCGCACCCGTACGCCCGGATCACCGGCATCGAGATCGGTGAGGCGCTGGCCACCGCGGGAGTGTTCGCGGTCCTGACGCACGAGGACGTGCCGGGCGACAAGACCTACGGCCTCGAGGTGGCTGACCAGCCGGTGCTGGCGATCGACGTGGTCCGCTACCAGGGCGAACCGGTCGCCCTCGTCGCGGCTGACCACCCCGAGGTGGCGCGGCAGGCGGCGAAGAAGATCGTCGTCCACTACGACGTGCTCGAGCCGGTGACCGACGCTCGGACGGCGCTCGGGCACGCGGCTCCCCACCTGCACGGCGACCTGGCCGGTGACGTCACCGAGCTGAGTCGAGAAGCCGCGCAGCTGCACCCGCAGGGCAACCTCGTCCGCCACCTCAAGATCCGTGTCGGCGACATGGAGACCGGCGCCGACGACCCCGATGTCGTGACGGTGGTCGGCGACTACGAGGTCGGGATGCAGGACCAGGCGTTCCTGGGTCCGGAGTCCGGGCTCGCCGTTCCCGACGGGGTCGGCGGCGTCGACCTCTACGTCGCGACCCAGTGGCTGCACGTCGACCAGCGCCAGATCTGCGCGGCCCTCGGCCTCCGACCCGACCAGGTCCGGCTGTCGCTGGCCGGCGTCGGTGGCGCGTTCGGCGGTCGCGAGGACCTGTCGATGCACGTGCACGGCTGCCTGCTCGCGCTGCACACCGACAAGCCGGTGAAGATGGTCTACAACCGCGAGGAGTCCTTCTTCGGGCACGTGCACCGGCACCCCGCGAGCATGCGTTACGAGCACCGGGCGACCCGTGACGGCAAGCTCGTCTCGGTCCGGGCCGAGATCTACCTGGACGGCGGTGCCTACGCGTCGTCGACGCCTGCCGTCGTCGGCAACGCGGGCACGATGGGCCTCGGTCCGTACGTCGTACCGAACATCCACGTCGACTGCTACGGCGCCTACACGAACAACCCACCGTGCGGGGCGATGCGCGGCTTCGGCTCCGTGCAGACGGCGTTCGCGGTGGAGGCGCAGATGGACAAGCTCGCCGACGCACTCGGCCTGGACCGCGTCGACCTGCGCATCGCCAACGCGATGGAAGAAGGCAGCCCGGCGCCGACGGGACAGATCATCGACAGCGCGGCGCCGGTCTCGGAGCTGCTCGACCGGCTGCGCGCGATGCCGCTCCCGCAGGACCTCGACCCATCGGACCTGCGACACCTGCCCGGCGGTGTCTCCAACACGACCCACGGTGAGGGCGTACGCCGAGGTGTCGGTTACGCCGTGGCGTACAAGAACGTCGCCTTCTCCGAAGGGTTCGACGACTACTCGACGGCCCGGGTGCGGCTGGAGGTCGTCGCCGGCTCGCCGCACGCGACCGTGCACACCGCGGCCGCCGAGGTCGGCCAAGGACTCGTCACGGTCGAGCAGCAGATCGTCCGGACCGAGCTCGGCGTCGACACGGTCGTGATCCATCCCAAGGACACCCAGGTCGGGTCGGGTGGCTCGACGTCGGCGTCACGACAGACCTACGTGACCGGCGGTGCGGTCCAGGCGGCCTGCCAACGCGTACGCGGCCAGGTGCTCGAGCGGGCCGCGCAGTACCTCGAACGACCGGTCGACGCGCTCCGTCTCGACAACGGCATGATCACCGCAGAGGGCGTCGTGCTCGCCTCGCTCGCCGACGTGCTGGGAGCCGACGCGATCGAGGAGACGGTCGAGTGGCGGCACCGCAAGACCGAGCCGATCGACCCGGAGACAGGCCAGGGTTTCGCGCACGTGCAGTACGCCTTCGCCGCCCATCGCGCGGTCGTGGACGTCGATGTGGACCTCGGGCTGGTCAAGGTGGTCGAGCTCGCCTGCACCCAGGACGTCGGCAAGGCGATCAACCCGGATGCGGTCGTCGGCCAGATCCAGGGCGGCTCCACCCAGGGCCTCGGGCTGGCGTTGATGGAGGAGATCCAGATCAGTGCGGGCAAGATCCGCAACCCCTCGTTCACGGACTACCTGATCCCGACGATCCTCGACGTGCCACCGATGCCCATCGAGGTGCTGGAGTACGCCGACCCGAACGCGCCGTACGGCGTCCGCGGTGTCGGTGAGGCGCCGACGATCTCGTCCGGCCCGGCGGTGCTGGCGGCGATCCGCCAGGCCTGCGGACTCGACCTCAACCGCGTCCCCGTCCGCCCCGAGCACATCACTGGCACCTGACCCGGAGGCTGGCGGGCGATGACGTACACGCTGAACCGGCTGACCCACTGCACGGACGTGTCGCCCGCCGACTGGATCGGTCCGCGGCTGGCCCCGTTCGGAAGCGGGGTGACGGCCATCGTGCCGGGTGGCTTCGCGGCGTACGCCCGCGTGCTGCACCGACCGCAGTCGTACGGCGCCGACGTCGTCGAGGCCAGCTGGGCGGAGGTCGCGGCCTCCACCGGACGCGCCGCCTACCCGCTCATGCAGTGGCACGCGATCAAGGCCGGGCTGGGCGAGATCCCCGACTGGGACGGTGCCGAGCCTGACGAGGGCGAGCTCGACCCCCACCAGCTGCCGGTGCTCTTCGGCCTGCTCGCGGAGCGGACGACGACCCCTGACGACGCCTACCACGCCCTCTGGAACGGTTTCGGCGGTTGGACCTCGGGTGCCGTGGTGATGCAGGCCTGGAGCGAGGGCGAGCTGCCCGCGTCATACCCGGACGACCCGGCGTCGGTCCGACCCGACCCCATCCCGCCGGTGCTGCCGCCCGAGGTCACCGAAGGACCTCTGGTCCGGCTCCCGCACCGTGAGTACTTCCTGTTCGCGGGCCCGGTCGCTGCAGCCGCCGACTTCGAGACGACGCGGGAGGAGTTCACCCTCCGCGAACGACAGACGCCGCAGCTGTCCTGGCCGTCCGACCTCGCCTGGTGCGTGGCGACCGAGATCGACTTCGACTCGACCTTGGTCGGCGGGTCGGAGGAGCTGGTCGAGGCCGTCCTGGCCCAGGACGAGCTGGAGGCGTACCCGGTCGCGCCGGACGACGACCTCACGTTCACCGGCGACGTGATCAACGACCCGACGGGCGACCTCGCCCGCCGCCGGTACGGGTGAGGCGTTGCGGGCGTCGGCCGTGCCGACCACGATGGAACGCATGACTGATCTGAGTGGAGTCGAGGTCCGCGCGCCGCAGGACGAGCCCCGTCAGGAGGAGATCCTGACGCCGGAGGCACTGGCGTTCGTGGCCGACCTGCAGCGGATGTTCGGCGGACGCCGCGACGAGCTGATGGCGGCCCGGTCGGAGCGGCGTACGACGATCAGCCAGACCGGCACGCTCGACTTCCTCGACGAGACCAAGGACGTCCGCGAGGCCGAGTGGCAGGTCGCACCGGCGCCGGTCGCTCTGCAGGACCGCCGGGTCGAGATCACCGGCCCGACCGACGCCAAGATGGCGATCAACGCGCTGAACTCCGGCGCCAAGGTCTGGCTCGCCGATCTCGAGGACGCCAACACCCCGCACTGGGCGAACGTGATCGAGGGGCAGGTCTCGTTGTACGACGCCCACCGCCACCAGCTGAGCTTCACCAGTTCCGAGGGCAAGGAGTACGCGCTCGACGACGGCGACCTGGCCGTCCCCGTGGTCCGTCCGCGCGGGTGGCACCTGCCGGAGAAGCACGTCCTCGTCGACGGCAACCCGATGGTGGGAGCCCTGCTCGACTTCGGCCTGCACTTCTTCCACAACGCCGAGGAGCTGCTCGCGCGCGGACTCGGCCCCTACTACTACCTGCCGAAGATGGAGAGCCACCTCGAGGCGCGGCTCTGGAACGACGTCTTCACCCACGCGCAGGACGTGCTCGGCATCCCGTTCGGCAGCGTCCGGGCGACCGTGCTGATCGAGACGATCCCGGCCGCCTTCGAGATGGAGGAGATCCTCTTCGAGCTGCAGGAGCACGCCTCGGGACTGAACGCCGGACGGTGGGACTACCTGTTCAGCATGATCAAGAGCTTCCGCGACGCCGGCCCTGACTTCGTGCTGCCGGACCGCAACGTGGTGAGCATGACGCAGCCGTTCATGCGGGCCTACTCCGAGCTGCTCGTCGCCACCTGCCACAAGCGCGGCGCGTTCGCGATGGGCGGCATGGCCGCGTTCATCCCGAGCCGCAAGGACCCGGAGGTCAACGAAGCCGCTCTGAAGAAGGTCCACGAGGACAAGAAGCGCGAGGCCGGTGACGGTTACGACGGCTCGTGGGTCGCCCACCCCGACCTGGTCCCGATCTGCCTGGAGGAGTTCGACGCGGTGCTCGGCGACAAGCCGAACCAGCTCGGCCGGCAGCGCGACGACGTCCGCGTCACCGCCGCCGACCTGCTCGACGTCGCGTCGACCGAGGGCGTCATCACCACGAAGGGCGTGCGCGGCAACGTCTCCGTGGCGCTGCGCTACATCGTGTCCTGGCTCCTCGGCACCGGCGCGGCCGCGCTCGACAACCTGATGGAGGACGCCGCCACCGCGGAGATCTCGCGCAGCCAGCTCTGGCAGTGGACACATGCCGGAAGCACGACCGACGACGGGACCGCGATCACCGCCGACTACGTCCGGACCGTCGTCGAGGAGGTCTACTCCGAGCTGAGCATCGCCTGGGCCGACCAGCCCGAGACGATCGAGGCGCTCGACCAGGCACGGTCCCTGTTCGAGACCGTGGCTCTCGACGACGACTTCGCCGACTTCCTCACGGTCCCGGCCTACGCGGAGTACGTCGCGTGACGGAGCCGCCCTCCGGCGTACCGCGCCTCGGGGAGGACGACCTCGCGGCGCTCGACGCGATCGTGGCACCCGCCGACGCGCGGATGACCCGGATCTATCCCGGCGACAGCGCCGGCCGACAGCCCGTGCACACGGTGTACGTGCCGGCCGACCGGATCACGCCCGACGTGGTTCCGAGCTGGGGCAAGCAGGCCCGCGAGCTGCTCGATCGGCACGCTCCTGACGCCGGCGCGTTCGCGCGGGCGCTCCAGCTCTCCGAGGACGACGCGGACGCGCTCGGCGCTGACGGAGGTTGGCAGCGGCTGCTGGCCAAGCTCGACACCGAACCGATCGAGGACCTGCGGATCGACCTCGAGGACGGGTATGGCGTCCGCGACGACGAGACGGAGGACCGAGACGCGGTCGCGGCCGCACGAGCCCTGGTCGAGGCGGGCCAGGCCGGCGTTGCTCCACCGTTCAGCGGCATCCGGTTCAAGTCGTTCGAGGAGCCGACGCGGCGGCGCGGGCTCCGGACGCTCGACCTGGTCATCGGGACGCTGGTCGACGCCGGCGGTCTCCCGGACGGTTGGGTGGTCACGCTCCCGAAGGTCACCTCGCTGGAACAGGTCGAGGCGATGGTCGAGGCGTGTGCGCGCCTGGAGGCGGCGTACGGGCTGCCGGACCATCGGCTCAGGTTCGAGATCCAGGTCGAGACGCCGCAGGCCGTGCTGGCGTACGACGGCACGGCACCGCTGGCCCGGATGATCCACGCGGGTGACGGCCGGGTGAGCGGGCTGCACTTCGGCACCTACGACTACACCGCGGCGCTCGGGATCAGTGCGGAGCACCAGGCCATGGACCACCCGGTCGCCGACCACGCCAAGCACGTGATGGCACTCGCCGCCGCCCAGACGGGCGTGCGACTCTCGGACGGCTCCAGCAACGTGCTCGGGCCGGACGAGCGGGTGCCCGCGATCTGGGCCGACCATGCCCGACTGGTCCGGCGCTCCCTCGCCCGTGGCTGGTACCAGGGCTGGGACCTCGGGCCGGTGCACCTGCCGAGCCGGTTCGCCGCGACGTTCCTGTTCTTCGGACTCGGCCGGCACCTCGACTCCGCGATCGAGCGGGTGCGCGGCTACCTGGGCCACGAGGGCTTCAGCGCCTCCGGCTACCTCGACGAGCCGGCGACCGCCCAGGCCCTGGCCGGCTTCCTGCTGCGCGGTGTCGACTGCGGTGCGGTCGACGCCGAGCGGGTGGGCGGCGTGACCGGGATCGAAGAGCTCCGCGGGTTGGCCGCCCGGCGGTTCGGGTGAAGCGATGACCCGGACCGTCTTCCGCGGCCGATGCGTGCTGCCGGACGGCGAGCAGGTACGCCGACGTCGTGGTCGACGACGGGGCCATCGTCTCCGTCGGCGAGCCCGGCGGCCAGGTGGTCGACGTCGAGCTGGCGGCCGACGAGGTGTTGATGCCAGGCCTCGTCGACACCCATGTGCACGTCAACGAGCCGGGCCGGACCGCCTGGGAGGGGTTCGCGTCGGCGACGCGCGCAGCTGCAGCCGGCGGCGTCACGACCATCGTCGACATGCCACTCAACTCGATCCCGCCCACCGTCGACGTCGATGCGTTGGAGGTCAAGCAACGGGCAACGGACGGCCAGCGCTTCGTGGACGTCGGCTTCTGGGGTGGCGCGGTGCCGACGAGCATCGGAAGCCTGAAACCCCTTCAGGACAAGGGCGTTCACGGCTTCAAGTGCTTCACGCTGCCGAGCGGGGTCGACGAGTTCCCCCCGCTCGACCACGACCAGCTCGACCGGGCGATGAGTGAGGTGGCGGCGTTCGACGGACTGCTCATCGTGCACGCCGAGAACGCCACGACGATCGATGAGGCACCACGGGCGGCCGGGCGGTCCTACGCCGCCTTCGTCCGGTCGCGCCCACCCGCGGCGGAGGACACCGCGATCGCCGAGGTGCTCGCCCTCGCCGCCCGGCACGGCACGCGGGTCCACATCCTCCACCTGTCGAACGCCGGATCGCTCGAGCGCCTTGCGCAGGCCAAGTCCGACGGTCTCCGCGTCACCGTGGAGACCTGCCCGCACTACCTGACGCTGGACGCCGGCCACGTCCCGGACGGTGCGACGGCGTACAAGTGCTGCCCGCCGATCCGGGACGCCGCCAACCAGGACCGCCTGTGGCAGGGCCTCGCGGACGGGACGATCGACGCCGTGGTGTCCGACCACTCACCGTCGACCGCCGACCTCAAGCAGCTCGACACCGGTGACTTCGGCACGGCCTGGGGCGGGGTCGCCTCGCTGCAGCTCGGCCTCCCGATCGTGTGGACAGCCGCCGCGACCCGCGGGCACGGACTGGTCGACGTGGCCCGGTGGATGTCGTCGCGACCGGCCGAGATCGCCGACGTCTCCGGCAAGGGTGGCATCGCGGTGGGTGCGCTCCGCCGACCTGGTCGTGCTCGCCCCCGATGCCACCTTCGAGGTGGACCCCGCGCGGCTGCACCACAAGAACCCGGTCACGCCGTACGCCGGCCGGACGTTGCGCGGCGTGGTCCGCCAGACCTGGCTCCGTGGTCGACGCATCGCCAGCGGCGTCGACGTCGACGAGGTGCCGACCGGCCGGCTCCTGCGGCGCGGGGGTGCACAATGACGGGCGTGTCCGAGACGTCGAGTCCTGTCCCGCTGCCGGCGTTCACGTCGCTGCCCGACCTCGCCTCTCGAGCCCTCGCCGGGAGCGTGATCGCGGCGAGCGACGAGCTGTTCGCCCAGCGGGAGAACCTGATCAAGCCCGAGCCGTCGGTCTTCTCGCCGAGCGAGTTCGGGCACAAGGGCAAGGTGTACGACGGCTGGGAGACCCGCCGGCGGCGCGACGACCGCAGGCAGGAGACCGGCGACTGGGCGATCGTCCGGCTCGGTGTGCCCGGTGTCGTGCACGGCGTCGTCGTCGACACGGCGTGGTTCACCGGCAACTACCCGACCCATGTCTCGGTCGAGGGCCTGCACGTCGACGGTTACCCACCTGCCGACGAGCTGCTCGGGCGCGACTGGACGACCCTGGTGCCGAAGTCCCCGGCCCTCGGGGACACGGCCAACCCGTACGCCGTCGAGGACCGCCAGGTCTGGACCCACCTGCGGCTGACGATCTACCCGGACGGCGGCGTGGCCAGGTTCCGCGTGCACGGACGTCCGACCCCTGACCCGCGCTTCCTGACCGGCACGATCGACCTGGCCGCCCTGGAGAACGGTGGCCGTCTCGTCGGCTGCTCCGACGCGTTCTACTCCTCGCCCGCGAAGCTGATCCTGCCCGGCCGTGCGCAGCTGATGGGCGACGGCTGGGAGAACGCCCGGCGCCGCGGCGAAGGCAACGACTTCGCGGTGTTCGCGCTCGCGGGGGAGGGCGTGATCGAGCACGTCGAGCTCGACACGTCGTACTTCGTCGGCAACGCGCCCGGGTGGATGCGGTTGCAGGCCTGTCACGTCGGCCGTGACGGCGAGCCCGACCTGGCGACGCTCGAGCAGCTCGAGTGGTGGGACGTGGTGCCGAGACAACCGTCGCTCCCCGACACCCGGCACCGCTTCCTGGTCGACACCGAGCGCCCGGCGACGCACGTGCGCCTCGACGTGTACCCCGACGGCGGGCTGGCCCGGATGCGGGTGCACGGCCACCTCACCGTGCCGCATGGCAACTCGTCGTGACTCGATGACCAGCTAAACGTCAAGGCGGATGGTCCCTAGAGCGGGTCGGTGACGCTGAGCGGCGGACCGAGCAGCTCGATCCCGCTTGCCAGGGCGAGCGCCGCCAGGGCTTCTGGGTCGATCGGCCCGGGCGGGAGCTTGGCGAAGTCCTCGAAGTACCGCTCGGCGCCGGCGGGTGTCGTGATGATCAACAGTCGAGCGGGAGCAGTGCCGACGTTCTGGAAGCAGTGCGGCATGCCGCGTGGGCCGAATGCCATCCCGCCCTCCGACACGTGGAACATCTCGTCGCCTGCCTTGAACCGGTACTCGCCCTCGAGGACGTACCAGACCTCGTCGTCGGTGACATGGCTGTGCAGCGGAGGTCCGTTCTTCGGCTGGTTGGTCAGCTCGATCACGGTGAGCGAACCATGGGTGTTGTGCGTGTCGGCCATGACGATCGCCTGGTCGCCGGTCGGCGTCACCAACGGAGCGCCGCGGCTGGCGTGCGCCGCGAAGGGCGCCATGAAGGTAGACATCGAGCCTCCTCTTTCGCCATTCACGCTAGGCGGCGTCGCGGTGGCCTCGCATCGGGAGAAGCACCCATCCCTCGGATGCGGCGCTGGGTAGATCTGCGCAGTCGGGCGCGAAAGTCGCCGTCGCGCATTCCGGACGGCGGTCGTCCGGAATGCCGTCTAGCCTGATCCCATGCCCGAGAAGACCTCGACGGACGACCTCACCATCCGGCCCCTCGCGCCCGACACCTGGCCCGCCTTCGCCGGGCTGGTCGAGCGGCACAACGGCGTGTTCGGCGGGTGCTGGTGCACGTACTTCCACTCGCTGTCCCGCGACAAGGACCGCACCTACGAGAGCAATCGTGACCTCAAGTGCCAGCTGGTCGAGGACGGGCGTGCCCACGCCGCGCTGGTGTTCGACGGCGACGAGGCGGTGGCCTGGGCGGAGTACGGGCCACCGGGAGAGCTGCCCAACATCCACCATCGGCAGGACTACGAGGCGGGACTGGTCGAGGCGCCCGACTACCGGATCACCTGCATCTTCGTGGACCGACGCTACCGGCGTCGCGGCGTCGCGGCGCTGGCGCTCCGAGGGGCGCTGGACCAGATCTCCCAAGCCGGTGGCGGCGTGGTCGAGGGATACCCGCACGACATGTCGAAGCAGCCCGAAGGCAAGAAGATGTCGTCGTCCTTCCTCTACAACGGCACCCGCAGGATGTATGAGGAGGCCGGCTTCACCTTCCAGCGGGCCAAGGGACTGAAGAACTGCGTGATGGTCCGAACGGTCGCCGCGGCCTGACCCAGTCCGTCGCCGCCGTCGGATCGGACTCGCGATCGGCTGGTCGAGCTCGGGCTGCCAGCTCTGGCGCTACTCCAGCTGGTCGCGGCGGCGGGTCAGGTAGGCGACCTCGGCGGTGTTGCCCGCCAGCTCGATGGCCTGGTCGTACGCCGCTCGCGACTCCCGACTGCGGCCCAGCCGGCGCAGCAGGTCCGCCCGGGTGGCGTGGTAGGCGTGATAGCCGGCCAAGCTGTCCTCGAGCCGGTCGACCGTCGCCAGTGCCACGTCCGGTCCGTCGAGCTCGGCGACGGCGATGGCCCGGTTGAGGGCGATGATCGGTGAGGGGTCGAGGCGGACGAGCTGGTCGTAGAGGGCGACGATCTGCGACCAGTCGGTGTCGCGGACGTCGCGGGCGGAGGTGTGCACGGCGTTGACCGCGGCGAGGATCTGGTAGCGACCCGGAGCCACGCCGGCGGCGGCAGCAGCCAGGCGCTCACGCACCAGCTGATGACCCTCGGCGATCAGTGCCGAGTCCCAGGCCCCACGGTCCTGCTCGTCGAGGGTGATCAGCTCACCACTCCTCGAGACACGAGCGGCGCGGCGGGCCTCGGTGAGGAGCATCAGCGCCAGCAACCCCGTCACCTCACCGTCCTCCGGCATGAGCGCACGGATCTGGCGAGTGAGCCGGATCGCCTCGGCGGTCAGGTCGTGACGTACGGGATCACTGTCGGGGCCGGTCGCGAGGTAGCCCTCGTTGAAGACGAGGAACAGCACGGCGAGTACGCCGGAGACGCGGGTCGGGAGATCCTCCGCGGACGGCACCCGATAGGGGATACGAGCCGCCTTGATCTTCGCCTTCGCGCGGGTGATCCGCTGCCCCATGGCGGTCTCTTGCACGAGGAAGGCGCGGGCGATCTCGGGCACGGTCAGGCCGCCGACCATGCGCAGTGTCAGCGCGACGCGGGTCTCCATCGCGAGCGCCGGGTGGCAGCAGGTGAAGATCAGCCGGAGTCTGTCGTCGTCGATGGCGCCCAGAGGCCCAGGCGGGTCGCCGTCGTACAGCATCTGAGCCTCCTTGTGCTTGTCGTCGCGCTTGTTCTCGCGCCGGATGCGGTCGATGGCCTTGCGGTTGGCGGTGGTGGTCAGCCACGCGCCAGGGTTGGGGGGCACGCCGTCGTCCGGCCACCGCTGGACGGCGATCGCGAACGCCTCAGCTGCCGCCTCCTCGGCGATGTCCAGGTCACCGAAGCGACGGGTCAAGGACGCGACCACCCGGGCCCACTCCTCGTGGTGCGCTTGGGTGATCGCCTCCCGGACGTCAACCGAGCTCACAGGAACGGCCGCACCTCGATCTTCCGGTTGCAGGCCTTCGACCCCTCTGCGGCGAGCTTGAGCGCCACGTCGAGGTCGGCGGCCTCCATGATCCAGAAGCCGGCGAGAAACTCCTTCGACTCCACGAACGGGCCGTCGGTGAACATCGCCTCCCCACCGCGGTTGTCGATGACGGTGGCCGAGCTGGGCGCCGCGAGGCCACCGGCGAAGACCCAGTGACCCTCCGCCTGGAGCTGGTCGTTGAAGGTGTTGATGGCCACGTCCTCCTCCGGGGTGGCGAGGCCGGCCGCGTCATGGATCACGGAAACCAGATACTGCATCTCAGATCATCTCCTGTGGGTCGTCTTGCGGCACTTATGACAGACGGTTCGGATCGACGCCGCCGGTGGCGTACTCCGGGCGTCCGCCCGGCCGGTAGACCTGGAGCGTGATGCCCTGCGGGAAGGCTCGCGACTCGACCAGGTCGAGTGCGACGTCCGGGCCGTTGGCGGGGAACAGCCGCTCCCCTTGGCCGACGACCACCGGGACGGTGAGCAGCCGCATCTCGTCGATCAGGTCGTTCTCGAGCAGCCATCGGGTCAGGGCGCCGCTGCCGTGCACCTGCAGCTCACCGGTGCCCTTGGCTTTCAGCTCGCCGACGGCGGCCGCGAGGTCACCGGAGAGGACGGTCGTGTCCGCCCACGTCGGATCGGTGAGCGTGGTCGATGCCACGTACTTCGGCTTGGTGTTCAGGGCACCGACGATGGGGTTGTCCAGATCTTCCCTCGCCCCCCAGTAGGCGGCGAAGAGGTCGTAGGTGCGCCGGCCGAACAGGAACGCGTCGGCGCGCTGGTACACCTGGTCGACGAACGCCATGGACTCGCTGTCGAACAGCGGCCTGGCCCATCCGCCCCGCTCGAACCCTCCGGTCGTGTCCGGCCCGCCATTGCCCTGCATCACTCCATCGACGGAGACCTGGGTGGTGGTCGTCAGTCTCATGATCGCGGTTCCTCCTCCTTGCGGTCGCCCCTCGTGGGCGGCCTCTCACCCTTGCTACGAACAGATCTGCCCGCATCCGACACCGCCTCCCGGATCTCAGGCCTTCCCTTTGGCCGGCTCGCTCTCTGACGGTGGTTCGAGCGGCATCATCAGCCAGGCGTAGGTCGCGCGACGTGAACCGGTCGGACGGCGATCGGTTCGCTTCCGCTCGAACTGGTCGACCAGCTCCATCACCGCGTCGTTGATCTCCCGCGTCTCGTCCTCGGTCAGGTAGAGGTCGCCCGTGGCCAGACCGCGGTAGGCACCGGCCCACGGGTCGCTGCCGCTCTCGATGAACGTGTCGAGGCGACGCGTGAGCTCGTCCATCTTGATCCGGACCACCGAGTGCAGGGCCGCCGTGGCACTCGCTCCTCCCTTGGGGCGCAGGGTGATGCTGTCGGCCGTGGACTCCCAGGGACGTTCCCTCCCGTCGCCGGTGCCCGTCGCCCGACGCGCGATGCCCCACTTCTCCAGGGCGCGCAGGTGATGGCTGACGGCGGACGGCGTGAGACCGACCATCTCGGCCGCCTCGGTGGCCGTCAGCACCCGGCCGGCATACAGCTCGTCGATGAGCCGCTGGCGAGCGGGATGCGCGAGTGCGCGAAGCGCGCGGGGGTCGTTGAGGACGAGGGTCTTCTTCTTGCGGCCCGGCATGGTCACAGCCTAGTCCTTGACAAGGTTGGTGTGAAGCACTACCTTCACAAATATGAAGCAGTCACTTCAGAACAAGCCGAGTATCTGGTCCTTCCGCGACATGCGCCTCGTGATACCTGCCCGGGCCGTGTCGTTCTTCGGCGACTCGCTCGCTCTCGTCGTCCTGTCGCTCGAGATCGCCCGCAGCGACCGCCCGATCCTGATGACGCTGCTGTTCGTCGCCTTCAGCCTCCCGATGTTCCTGCTCGCACCCGTGGCCGGTCGGCTGGTGGACGAGCACGACTCCCGGACGCTTCTCGTCGCGGCGGGAGGACTCCAGGTGGTCGCGTCGCTCGGCCTGGTGTGGGGACCGAACCCGGTCGCGCTGCTCGGCTTCGTGCTGTTGCTCCAGGCCGGCCAGTCGGTGACCGCACCGACGTGGGGGGCCGTGGTCCCGCGCATCGTGGGCGACGAGCTCGTCGGCAAGGCGGTCGGCGTCGCAACAGTCGCTGTCAGCCCTCGCCGGTCTGGGCGGTGCCGCTGCCGGAGGTCTGCTGTACGCCGCCGTGGGCTACCACGCGTCGCTGCTGATCGACACCTGCACCTTCGCCCTCCTCGTCGTGGTCGGGGCCCTGGTGCGCACGCGACGTGGCCGCCGCTACGACGCAGGCACGTCGTCGGCTCCCGTCGCGACCGCGCGAGAGGAGGCGTCGATCTCGGGTCGGTCCGTCATCGCCGGCGACCCCCTGCTGCGGCTGCTGGTGCCCGCTCTCTACCTGGTCGTGCTCGCCCTGGAGGCGCCGAACGTGGTCGAGGTCTTCCTGATCACCGACGACTTCGGGGCGTCCGCCGCGGTCTACGGGCTCGTCACCGCCGCCTTCCTGCTCGGCGAGATCGTCGGCCCGCTGCTGGCAGCCCGCATCTCGGCCGAGGCGTCGCGGCTGGTGGGGGCCGCTGCGAGTGCCGGCGTCGTCGGGGCCCTGATCATCGCCATCGGCCTCAGCCCGAGCGTGTGGATCGTGCTCGTCCTGTTCGCCGGCTGTGGCGTCGCGGGCGGCATGCTCAACGCTCTGATCGGCACCCTGGTCGTCACCCGCACCCCTGACCACGTGCGTGGGCGGGTGCTCGCGACCGTGACTGGGACCGCGCGCGGCTTCTCCGTGCTCGCCATGGCCATCGGTGGTCTCGGGGGACAGTTCCTCGGCGCCCGCGCGACGTTCGTGATCTGCGGCGTGCTCGGTGTGCTCGCCGCTGCCATGGTGCTGCGCAGCCACCGTGGCCTCGCCGCCCCGGCCACGGTCGTGGACGAGGCCTCGCCCGTCGCTCTGCAGGCCGTCTGAGCGATCAGGCGTGGGACGCGGCGCGCAGCGAGCGTGGGGTTTGGGAGCATGGACCCATGACGGATCGCAAGCCGGTCGAGAGCTGGCTCACCGACATGGACGGCGTACTCGTGCACGAGGAGCGCGCCATCCCTGGTGCGGCCGAGTTCGTGCAGCGACTGCGCGACTCCGGACGCAAGTTCCTCGTCCTGACCAACAACTCGATCTTCACCCCCCGCGACCTGCGCGCTCGGCTGCTGGCATCCGGCGTCGACGTGCCCGAGAGTGCGATCTGGACCTCGGCGCTGGCGACGGCCCAGTTCCTGGAGCAGCAGCGCAGCGACGGGTCGGCGTACGTCATCGGTGAGGCAGGACTCACCACCGCCGTGCACGAGGTCGGCTACGTCCTGACCACCCGCGATCCCGACTACGTGGTGCTGGGCGAGACCCGTACGTACTCGTTCGAGGCGATCACGACCGCGATCCGGCTCATCGAGGGCGGTGCGCGCTTCATCGCCACCAACCCGGACGTGACCGGCCCCTCACCCGAGGGTCCCCTCCCGGCCACCGGGTCCGTCGCCGCACTGATCACCAAGGCGACCGGCGTCCAGCCCTACTTCATCGGGAAGCCCAACCCGCTCATGATGCGCAGCGCCCTGAACCAGATCGAGGCGCACAGCGAGACCTCGGTGATGGTCGGCGACCGGATGGACACCGACGTCATCTCCGGGCTCGAGGCAGGGATGCGGACGATCCTGGTGCTCACCGGCTCGACCCGCGAGCACCAGGTCGACCGGTTCCCCTACCGGGCCACCCGGGTCGTCGACTCGGTGGCCGACCTGGTGGGTCTCATCGACGAGCTCGACCCCGCCGCTCTCGACTGACCGACACCCCTCGGACCGGTCCGTCGACACGGGCTGGCAACCTTTCGGTCGCTCGCTGCGTCTGTTTGAATGACCGACTGTCGCGCCGGAGTCTGTTCCGGTGCCTTACGAGGGGGGAACCACCGTCATGTCTCGCATGCCGACGGGCATCCGTCGCAGCATCCTGATCGGCGCGGCTGCCAGCCTTGCCGCGACCACGATCGCGGGCGTCGCGCCCGCGCAGACCACGTCCGGGGCCAAGGACTCCCAGCTTGCGGCATCACCCATGCTCCGCCTGCACAGCGCAGTGAGCCGGGTCAGCGTCGAGCAGGGCCGACACGACCGGGTCCGGCTGGACCTCGGCGTCTACGCGATCGCCGGCGACGAAGGCTTCCGGATCGATGCGCACCGCACCTCGTGGTGGAAGCCGATCACCGCCGAGATCGTCTCGCCGTCCGGCAACATCGCGCTGCCCGAGGGCTCGATCACGAGCTTCCGCAAGATCAAGAACTTCGTCACCGTCACGTTCACGAAGCGCAGCACGGGAGAGACGGTGAGCAGCCGCGGCTTCGGCTTCTGCCCGGCCAACGACCAGGTCCGCTCGGTGCCCGAGGCGCCGAACCCGACGCATCCCTACCCGACCTTCTGCCCCTACAGCCCGTTCACCCGCGGCGCGGTCTACGGCATCAGCCCGCAGTACGCGACCCGGATCTTCGACGAGTACGGCAGCCGGATGGAGCTCCCGCTCGGGCACTACACCGCCACCGTCTCGATCGCCGAGCCGTACGCCGGCCTGATGTCGCTGAGCCCGACCGACGCGACGACCACGGTCGACGTCGACGTGGTGAAGGACGACGGCGACGGCTGCCGGACCGAGTCCTCCCTGCACGGCTGCAAGGCGGACGGCGCGACAACCAAGACGGGCTCGGACTCCTCGAAGGCCGTCGGCGGCAGCGTCCCGCGCAACCCCGTCCGGCCCACCACGCCCAGCGAGGCGGCCCCGACAGCGGCGGTCTACCCCGACCTGCAGAGCCTCCCGGCGACCGCGATCGAGCTGCACCGCCACTACGTCTCGTTCGCCGCGACGGTGTGGAACGCCGGTCCGTCCCCGCTGGTCGTCGACGGCTTCCGTCGTGCCGACGAGGACGTCATGGACGCTGTGCAGTACTACTACGACGAGAACGGCAACGAGCTCGGCCACGACCCCGCCGGGTCGATGGAGTGGGACGCCCGCCACGGACACACGCACTGGCACTTCCGTGACTTCGCGCGCTACCGCCTGCTCGACGCGAACAAGGACCACGTCGTCCGCAGCCGCAAGGAGGCGTTCTGCCTGGCCAACACCGACGCGGTCGACTACACCCTGCCCGGCGCCAACTGGAACCCGTACAACACCGACCTGCACACGTCGTGCGGCACCTACACGTCGATGGCGGTTCGCGAGGTGCTCGACGCCGGCAACGGTGACACCTACTACCAGGGTCTCCCGGGGCAGTCGTTCAACGTCGAGAACCTCCCGAACGGCACGTACTACATCGCGGTCGAGGCCAACCCCTTCGGCGTGATCCACGAGACGGCGACCGACAACAACAACAGCTATCGCAAGTTCTACCTGCGTGGCTCGGGCGACAACCGCTATGTCGTCGTCCCGCAGAAGGGCATCATCAAGGAGAACACCGGCGGCTGCTGCTTCTGACGCCGCAGATCCTGTCTGCTCTTGAGACGACCGGCGCCGGTCCTGCCCTCGGGTGGGGCCGGCGCCGTCGTTCGATGCCGGTCGGGTAGGTCAGCCCCGGAGAGCGCCGACGACCTCGTCGAAGGCGGCGGTGTGCCGGTCGACGTCGGCCGAGGTCGTCGTCGGGCACATCAGTGCCATGTTGTGGAAGGGCGTCATCATGATGCCGCGGTTGAGCAGGGCGAGATGGAGGTAGCCGTCGAGGTCGACGTCCGCCGCTTGCTCCGACGTCTCGCCGTCGCGCGGAGGCGTCGCCGCGAACCGGTACTCGGTGCGGGCACCGAGCTGGGTCACCGACCACGGCATCTCGTGGCGGTCGATGACGTCCTGGACGCCCTGGGTGAACTCGGTGGCGCGGTCGATCATGGACACGAAGGCCTCTTCGGTGAGCACCTCCGACAACGTCGCCCGCATCGCCGCCAACGAGAGCGCGTTGCCGGCGAGTGTCCCGCCGACGCCGCCCACGTCTTCGACGTCGGCCTCCCCGGAGGCGATCCTCGCCTCGATCGCGAGCGCGACGTCGTCGGTGATCCCGTAGGCGCCGCAGGGCACGCCTCCGCCGATGCTCTTCCCGATCACGAGGATGTCCGGGCGTAGTCCCCAGGCCGCTGTCGCGCCGCCAGGTCCTGCGGAGAACGTGTGCGTCTCGTCGATCAGGAGCAGCGTGTCGTACGTCGTCGCGAGCGCGCGCATGGCGTGATGGAAGTCCGGGTCGGGCAGCACGATGCCGATGTTCGTGAGCGCAGGCTCGGCCACGATCGCCGCGACGTCACCATGTGCGAGCGCCGTCTCCAGGGCCTCCAGGTCGTTCCAGGGAACCGCCCGCGTCGTCATCTCGACCGGCACCGGCGGCCCGACGTTGCCGGCCCGTGCCACGGTCGTTCCTTCCGGTCCGGCCACGGCGAACGTCTCGTCGACCGACCCGTGGTAGCAGTAGCTGAAGCAGACGATCTTCGACCGGCCGGTCACCGCCCGGGCCAGCCGGATGGCCCACCGGTTCGCGTCCGTCGCCGACAACGTGAAGGACCACAGCGTGAGGCCGAAGCGCCGGGCGAGCTCCGCGCCGACCCAGGTCGCGTCGGCCGTGGGAAGCATCGTGGTGATGCCACCGAGCTCTGAGATCCGGGCCTGCACCGCGCGCAGTGTCGGCTCGGGGGAGTGGCCCGCCATCGCGCCGGTGTCGCCGAGGGAGAAGTCGACGTACTCGTGCCCGTCGACGTCGAGGATGCGGTTGCCGCGCGCCCGGTCGAAGGACAACGGGAACCCACCGGACCACATGTTCATCCAGGTCATCGGGACCTTGCCGAACAGGTGCGTCGCCTCGTCGTACAGCAGCCTGCTCGTCGGGTGCAGCCGCTCGTACGTGGTCTGCTCCTGCGCGATCAGCTGGTGCAGACGGGCCCGGTCGATCTCCGGCATTCCTCACCCTCACTTGAACAGCGGTGCCCAGCGTGTTCCGCTGCGCCACCGCGTCGGCCGCCCCCGCCGGACCAGAGTGGCACAGTGGAAGGGACTACGTCCCCACGCCAGGAGAAGACATGCCGAGCGCACCCCTCACGCCAGAAGCTGCTGCGATGCTCCAGCAGCCGAACCCTGCCGTCATCACGTCCCTGCGCGCCGACGGCCAGCCGGTCTCGGTCGCGACCTGGTACCTGATGGACGGCGACCGCATCCTGGTCAACATGGACGGCGGAAGGAAGCGACTGGACTACCTCCGCCACGACCCGCGCGTGTCCCTCACGATGCTCAAGGAGGGCGACTGGTACACCCACATCAGCGTGCAGGGGAAGGTCGTGGAGATGCGTGACGACGACGGTCTCGCCGACATCGATCGGCTCGCCAAGCACTACACGGGGCGTCCCTACCGCAACCGCGAGAGAGCACGCGTGAGTGCGTGGATCGTGATCGACCGCTGGCACGGGTGGGGCTCTCCGAACGTCGAGCGCTGACTCGCGATCGCCTGGAAGCTGGAGCCCGCAGCCACGACTTGACGACGTTCGCTGGCGATCCTTCGCCGTCTGACGAGCGGCACGGCACGTGTCCTGGTGGAAGCGGGTGGACGGGTACCAGCGCAAGCACCGCTGGGCCGGCTTCCCGCTGGGGGTCGTCTACAAGTTCGGCGACGACCAGGGCAACTACCTCGCCGCGCTGATCACGTACTACGCGTTCCTGTCGATCTTCCCGCTGCTGCTCCTGGCGTCATCGATCCTCGGCTTCATCCTGCAGAACGACCCGCAGCTCCAGCAGGAGATCCTCGACTCGACGCTGGCCCGCTTCCCGGTGATCGGCGACGAGCTCCGCGCGCCTGAAGGGCTCAAGGGCTGCACCACAGCCGTCGTCGTCGGGGTGCTGGTCGCGCTGTACGGCGCGCTGGGTGTCGCCCAGGCCACCCAGAACGCCCTGAACATCGCGTGGGCCGTGCCGCGCAACCGGCGTCCCAACCCGATCATGGCGCGACTGCGCAGCGTCGGCCTGCTCGCCGTCGCCGGGCTCGCGATCCTGCTGACCACCTTCATCGCCAACATCGGTGCGGGCATCAGCGCGTTGGGTGGCAACCTCGAGACGAGCCTGTCGTGGCTCCTCACGCTCGGCACGATCCTGCTGAACGGCGCCATCTTCACCGTCTTGTTCTGGCTCGCGTCGGCGCATCGCCACAACCCGCTCAAGGATGTCGCCGGCGGTTTGTTCGTCGCCGGGGTCTGGCAGCTCCTGCAGTACAGCGGTACGGCGTACGTCAGTGCGATCGTCAAGGACTCGAGCGCGACCGCGGGAGTGTTCGCGTTGGTGCTGGGCATGATGGCCTGGATCTACCTCGGCGCCCTCGCCGTCGTGCTCGGGATCGAGATCAACGTCGTGCTGGCGAGGAGGTTGTTCCCGCGCGCCCTGCTCACTCCGTTCACCGACAACGTCGACCTCACCGACGCCGACCGCGCGGTCTACACCGGGTACGCGCAGGCGCAGGGCCACAAGGGGTTCCAGAGCGTGGACGTGACGTTCGACGAGTCCATCCGCGAAAGCCGTCGCGCCGAGAAGGCGGCCAAGAAGCTGAAGGAAGAGGCCGACCAGGATCGCGAGGGCGTATCCTGAGCGGCATGACCTGCTCGATCTCGCGTTGCGCGTGGTGGCCGCCCTCGTAGGGCGTCGCCAGATCGAGTCACCTCTCATCCAGCCGCCCCAGGTGGGCGGCTGTCGTGTGTCCGCTCCCGGGGCTCGAACCTTCAGGGACACCGATGACCAGCATCACCACGTCGACCGACCGGACGCGTGTGCTCTCCGGGATCACGCCGAGCGGTCCGCTCACCCTCGGCAACTACCTCGGGGCGTTGCGCCGCTTCGTCGACGGACAGGACCGGTCCGACGGCTACTTCTTCGTCGCCGACCTCCACGCCATGACCACCGAGCACGAGCCGTCCCGGCTCCACGAGCTCACGCTCCAGACCGCGGCGCTGTTCCTCGCGGCCGGGCTCGACCCCCGACGATCGACGGTCTTCGTGCAGTCGCACGTCGCGACCCACGTCGAGCTCGCCTACCTGTTGGAGTGCACGGCATACGTCGGAGAGCTCGGCCGGATGATCCAGTTCAAGGAGAAGGGCGGGCGGCCCAAGACCCGCGCCAGCCTCTTCACCTACCCGTGCCTGATGGCCTCCGACATCCTGCTGTACGACGCCCGCTCGGTGCCGGTGGGCGGCGACCAGGACCAGCACGTCGAGCTCGCTCGTGACCTGGCGCTGCGCTTCAACCGGGAGTACGGCGAGACCTTCGTCGTTCCCGATCTCGCCAAGGCGGCGCTCGCGGCCCGGGTCGCGGACCTCGCCGAGCCGGTCGCCAAGATGAGCAAGTCGGCGCCTGACGCAGCGATGGGCGTGATCCGGATGCTCGACGAGCCGGCGCTGATCAAGCGCAAGATCGGCCGCGCCGTCACGGACTCCGACGACTCCGCCGACCCGGTGCGCTACGACCCCGAGGCCAAGCCCGGTGTCTCCAACCTGCTCGACATCATCGCCGTCGTCGAGGGCTCCGACCCGGTCGACGTGGCGACGCGGTTCACGTCGTACGGCGCGCTCAAGACGGCATGTACGGACGCGGTGGTGAGCGTGCTCGAGCCGATCCAGCAGCGGTACGCCGAGCTGCGTGCAGACGAAGGCGAGCTCCGACGGGCCCTCGCCGTCGGAGCTGCCCGTGCCCTGGAGACCTCAGCGCCTGTGCTCGTCCGGGCCCGCACGGCGATGGGCCTGGTCGCCCCCGGTGGTTGAGCTTGTCGAAACCCGGCGCGGGGATCTCGACAGGCTCGATCAGCGGGTGGCCTAGTCGAGGGCGCGGCCGACGGCGACGGCACGGGTGTCGGGGGCGGCGATCCGGGCCGCGTCGGCAGCCAGGTCGTCGTCCTCCTGCTGCGACCGTCGCTCCGCCTCGACCCGAGCACCGTAGGAGTCGACCTCGTTCTTGATCCGCTCCTCGTCCCAGCCGAGGATCGGCGCGACGAGGTCGGCGACCGCGGAGGCCGCCGTGGTGCCGCGGTCGGGTGTCTCGATCGAGATCCGGGTACGCCGGGCGAGGATGTCGTCGAGGTGCTGAGCCGACTCGTGCGTCGCGGCGTACACGGCCTCGACCCGGAGGTACTCCTCCGCACCTTCGAGCGGCTCGAGCAACGTGTGGTCGTCGACGGCGAGCGCCATCAGCTCGTCGGTCATCGACCCGTAGCGGTCGAGCAGCCGCTGCATCCGCCAGACCGGCACGTCCGCGCGGCGCGCCAACCGGTCGACCTGGTTGACCATCGCGTGGTAGCCCTCGGCGCCGACGAGCGGGATCATGTCGGTCACGCTCGGCGGGACAGGTCCACCCACGTCCTCGAGTGCTGCGTCGATCGCGTCGGCCGCCATCACCCGGTAGGTCGTGTACTTGCCGCCGGCGATCGAGATGAGCCCGGGCTGCGGCCGGGCGACAGCGTGCTCGCGCGACAGCGATGAGGTCGACTCGCTCTCGCCCGACAGGAGCGGCCGCAGACCGGCGTACACGCCCTGGATGTCGTCGTGGGTGAGCGGGTTGGCGAGCACGCTGTTGACGTGCTCGAGGATGTAGTCGATGTCGGCCTTGCTCGCCGCCGGATGCGCCTTGTGCAAGGTCCAGTCGGTGTCGGTGGTGCCGACGATCCAGTGCGTGTTCCACGGGATCACGAACAGCACGGACTTCTCGGTGCGCAGGATCAGCCCGGTCTCGGAGTTGATCCGGTCGCGCGGGACGACGATGTGGACACCCTTCGACGCGCGCACGTGGAAGCGGCCGCGTCCGCCGGCCATCGTCTGGATGTCGTCGGTCCACACACCGGTCGCATTGACCACGACCGAGGCCTTGACGTCGACCTCGTTGTCGGTCTCCACGTCGCGCACCCGTGCGCCGACGATGCGCTCACCGGCGTGCGTCAGTGACACGACCTCGGCGGAGTTGAGGATGTTGGCGCCGTACGTCGCGGCGGTGCGCGCGACGGTGAGGGTGTGGCGGGCGTCGTCGGCCTGCGCGTCGTAGTACATCAAGGCGCCGGTCAACGAGTCGCGCTTCAGAGCCGGGACCATGCGCAGCGCGCCACCGCGGGTGAAGTGACGGTGACGCGGCACCGATCGCGCGCCGCCCATCGAGTCGTACAACGTCATGCCGGCGCTCACGTAGGGGCGTTCCCAGATCCGGTGGGTCAACGGGTAGAGGAACGACACGGGCTTGACCAGGTGCGGAGCGATCCGGGTCAGCATCAGCTCGCGCTCGTGCAGGGCCTCACGGACGAGCCCGAAGTTGAACTGCTCGAGGTAGCGCAAGCCCGCCGTGGAAGAGCTTCGACGAACGTGACGACGTGCCGGACGCGAAGTCACGGGCCTCGACGAGAGCGACCGAAAGGCCGCGCGTCGCGGCGTCGAGAGCGGCCCCGGAACCGGTCACGCCACCGCCGATGATGAGCACGTCGAACTTCGTCGAACCCAGTCGTTCCCAGGCAGCCGCACGCCTGTCGGCGTCGAGTCGAGCAGGTGTCGGCATGGACAATTCCCTCCGTTGCGTATGGCGCGATCTGCGAAACCGCAGTGAAACGCGCCGTTGACCCTTGGGGAACAACGCCCCTAGTGTCATACACACTAACCATTTGGCGCAGAGGTCGGGGAGGGTCTCCTGCCCGTCCTTTCCTTCGAAGGGACACATCTGTGGACGTGAGTTTCGGAGACATTCTCCTCAGCGAACTGATGGGCACCGCCATGCTGACCCTGTTGGGTTGTGGCGTTGTCGCCAACGCAGTGCTGGCCAAGAACAAGGGATTCAACGGCGGCTTCCTGATGATCAACATCGGGTGGGGCTTCGCCGTCTTCTCCGGTGTGTACGTCGCGTACAAGAGCGGCGCCCACCTCAACCCTGCCGTGACGTTCGGCCTGCTGGCCGCCGACGTGCGACCTCGGCGGTTTCGACAACGTGCATCGCCTACCTGATCGGTGAGTTCGCCGGTGCCTTCATCGGTGCCGTGTTGTGCTGGCTCGCCTACCGCGACCACTTCGACGACCCCGAGAGCGAGCCCGGCGCCAAGCTCGGCACGTTCTCGACCGGTCCGGCCATCCGCAACACCGTCAACAACCTGGTCACCGAGATCATCGGCACCTTCGTGCTGGTCTTCGTGATCCTGAGCTTCGGCAAGACCCCCAGTGGCCTCGGCCCGCTGGCTGTCGCCTTGCTCGTTGTCGGTATCGGTGCCTCCCTCGGTGGTCCCACGGGATACGCCATCAACCCCGCACGTGACCTCGGGCCGCGTATCGCACACGCGATCCTCCCGATCAAGGGCAAGGGCGACAGCGACTGGGGCTACTCCTGGATCCCGATCGTCGGCCCCCTCATCGGCGGCGTCGTGGCCGGCGTCCTCGCCAACATCGTCAACTTCGTCTGATCGGACACGTGACTATCTATGGCTGACTACATCGCAGCAATCGACCAAGGCACCACGAGCACCCGGTGCATGATCTTCGACCACTCGGGCAGTGTCGTCTCCGTCGCCCAGATGGAGCACGAGCAGATCTTCCCGAGGGCTGGTTGGGTCGAGCACGACCCGATCGAGATCTGGAACAACACCCGCGAGGTGATCGGGAGCGCTCTGTCGAAGGCGAACCTGAACTCCAGCAACATCAAGGCGATCGGAATCACCAACCAGCGTGAGACCGCCGTGGTGTGGGACAAGACGACCGGACAACCGGTCTACAACGCCATCGTCTGGCAGGACACCCGCACGCAGAAGATCTGTGACGAGCTGGCCGGCAGCGACGGCAACGACAAGTACAAGGCCAAGGTGGGTCTCCCACTGGCCACGTACTTCTCGGGCCCGAAGGTCCGCTGGATCCTCGACAACGTCGACGGTGCCCGCGAGAAGGCCGAGGCCGGTGACCTGCTGTTCGGCAACACCGACGCCTGGGTGCTGTGGAACCTCACCGGCGGTGCGGAGAACGACGGCGTCCACGTCACCGACGTGACCAACGCCAGCCGCACGATGCTGATGGACCTCTCGACGCTGTCGTGGGACGAAGGCATCGCCGCCGACATGAAGATCCCGATGTCGATGCTGCCCGAGATCAAGTCGTCGTCGGAGGTGTACGGCGAGTGCAAGCCCGGCGTCATCAACGGCGTCCCGGTCGCGGGCATCCTCGGTGACCAGCAGGCGGCCACCTTCGGCCAGGCCTGCCTCGAGGTCGGGCATGGCGAAGAACACCTACGGCACCGGAAACTTCATCCTGCTCAACACGGGTGAGGAGCAGGTGCCGTCGGAGAACGGTCTGCTGACCACGGTCTGCTACAAGATCGGCGACAACAAGCCGATCTACGCGCTCGAGGGCTCGATCGCTGTCACCGGCTCGCTGGTCCAGTGGGTGCGCGACAACCTCGGCCTGATCAAGGACGCTCCGGAGATCGAGGAGCTGGCCAAGGGCGTCGACGACAACGGTGGCGCGTACTTCGTGCCGGCGTTCTCGGGTCTGTTCGCGCCGTACTGGCGATCGGACGCCCGTGGTGCGCTCGTCGGTCTGACCCGCTACGTCAACAAGGGCCACATCGCCCGCGCGGTGCTGGAGGCCACGGCCTTCCAGAGCCGCGAGGTGGTCGACGCGATGAACGCCGACTCCGGTGTCCCGCTGACGGAGCTCAAGGTCGACGGCGGCATGGTCGTCAACGAGACGCTCATGCAGTTCCAGGCCGACATCCTCGGTGTCGACGTGGTCCGGCCGAAGGTGGCCGAGACGACGGCTCTTGGTGCGGCGTACGCCGCCGGTCTCGCGATCGGCTACTGGGAGTCCGAGGACGACATCCGCAACAACTGGGGCGAGGACAAGCGTTGGTCGCCGCAGATGGACGAGGGTGCCCGCGAGAAGACGTTCCGCAACTGGAAGAAGGCCGTCACCAAGACCTTTGACTGGGTCGACGAGGACGTCGACTAGACCCACTCGGTGATCGAGCTCGTCGAGATCACTCGACCTCGAGGGTCTCGACGAGCTCAACCAGCGAACTCGTAGTTAAGGTCGTGGGGCAGATCGCAAATGATCTGCCCCACGACTCGTTTCATGTGAGAAGGAGCTTGTATGTCGCAGGTGGTCAAGGGAGTCATCGCTCGGGCGAAGGGCGCGGCGGTGGAGCTGGTGGACGTCACGGTCCCCGATCCGGGTCCGGGCGAGGCCGTGGTCGACATCTCGGCCTGCGGTGTCTGCCATACGGACCTGCACTACCGCGAGGGCGGCATCGGAGACGACTTCCCCTACCTGCTCGGCCATGAGGCCGCCGGAGTCGTCGAGTCGGTGGGCGAGGGAGTCACCGACGTGGCACCCGGCGACTACGTCATCCTGAACTGGCGCGCCGTCTGCGGGACCTGTCGCGCCTGCAGCCGGGGTCGTCCGTGGTACTGCTTCAACACCTTCAACGCGAGCCAGAAGATGACGCTCGAGGACGGCACCGAGCTCTCGCCGGCGCTCGGCATCGGCGCCTTCGCCGACAAGACCCTGGTCCACGCGGGCCAGTGCACGAAGGTCGACGACGCAGCGCCGGCGACGACCGCCGGACTGCTCGGCTGCGGCGTGATGGCCGGACTCGGTGCGGCGATCAACACGGGCAACGTCAGCCGCGGCGACACCGTGGCGGTCATCGGATGTGGCGGGGTCGGCTGCGCGGCGATCGCCGGCGCTCACCTCGCCGGGCGCCCGTCGGGTCATCGCCGTCGACGTCGACGCTCGCAAGCTGGAGAAGGCCACCGAGCTCGGCGCCACGCACACCGTGAACGGCAAGGACGAGAACGTCGTCGATCGCATCCGCGAGCTGACCGACGGGTTCGGCGCGGACGTGGTCATCGACGCGGTGGGCGATCCCCGAGACCTACAAGCAGGCGTTCAAGGCTCGCGACCTCGCCGGCACGGTCGTGCTCGTCGGCGTGCCGACGCCCGAGATGCGGATCGACCTGCCGCTGCAGGAGGTGTTCGGGCGCGGTGGTTCGCTCAAGTCGTCCTGGTACGGCGACTGCCTGCCCGAGCCGCGACTTCCCGATGCTGATCGACCTCTACCTGCAGGGCCGGCTGCCGCTCGACGCGTTCGTCACCGAGACGATCGGGATCGGCGACGTCGAGGCGGCGTTCGAGAAGATGCACGGCGGTGACGTGCTGCGCTCGGTCGTCTCGCTGTGACCGACGTCCGGATCGACCACGGAGTCACCAGCGGGACGTTCTCGCTGGACGGAGAGACGTTCGACGTCGACAACAACGTGTGGGTCGTCGGCAACGACGACGAGTGCCTGGTCATCGACGCCCCGCACGACGTCAAGGGCATCCTCGAGGTGGTGGACGGGCGCCGCGTGCTCGCCATCGTGTGCACGCACGCCCACGACGACCACGTACGCGTCGCACCGGAGCTGGCCGAGGCGGTCGACGCGCCGATCCTGCTGCACCCCGGTGACACGCCGGTCTGGCAGCTGACTCATCCCGACCTCGAGCCCGACGGCCCGCTGTCGGACGGCAAGCGGATCGTGGTCGGCGACATCGCGCTGACGGTCCTGCACACGCCGGGTCACGCGCCCGGTGCCGTCTGCCTCTACTCCGAGGAGCTCGGCGTGGTGTTCACCGGCGACACGTTGTTCCAGGGCGGACCCGGGGCGACAGGGCGGAGCTTCTCCGACCGCGGCGTGCTCGAGGAGAGCATCCGGGCCAAGCTGTTCACGCTCCCGGACGACACCGTCGTGCACACCGGCCACGGCGACTCCACCACGATCAAGGCCGAAGCCGACGCCCTCGGCCGCTAGCACCGCGACTCGCCGACCTTCGGCGCTGAGCTCGCCGAAACTCCGGGATCTCGACAAGCTCGACTCGACCGATCGTGGCGGGCGAGCAGATCGGCGTACGACATCCGGGGTCAGCCTCCCAACTCGTGAGTAACATCGACAGAGCAGCCCGGTTCACCGCCGAGTCGCCAGGTTTGGTGCGCGCCGAGTCGCCAGGAACGGAGGTCTGATGGCCGAGCAGGACGACGCGCGGTTCATGGCCGCGGCGATCGAGCAGGCTCAGGCCAGCCGTCGGGAGGGCGGCGTACCGGTCGGAGCGGCGATGGCCGTCGACGGCGAGCTGCGCGGGGTCGGCCACAACCAGCGTGTCCAGCTCGGCAGCGTGATCCGGCACGGCGAGACCGACTGCCTGGAGAACATCGGGCGGCTTCCCGCCTCGGTCTACCGCCGCGCCACCCTCTACACGACGCTGTCGCCGTGCGCGATGTGCACCGGCACGATCCTGCTCTACGGCATCGGCCGCGTGGTGATCGGCGAGAGCACGACCTTCACCGGTCCGGAGCACCTGCTGCGCGAGGCCGGCGTCGAGATCGTGCAGCTCGACGACCAGCGCTGCGTGGAGATGATGCGGGAGTTCATCGCCGAGCACCCGAGCCTGTGGAACGAGGACATCGGTGAGGACTGACGACCGCGCGGCGCCTGCTCGCAGCGGCCCGCTCGCCGGAGTCCGCGTCGTCGAGCTCGCCGGACTGGGCCCGGCGCCGTTCGCCTGTATGACGTTGGCCGACCTCGGCGCGGACGTCGTCAAGATCGACCGGGCGTCGGGCAGCGGCCTCGGGATCCCGGCGGAGGTCGACCTGCTGAACCGCGGTCGCCCCAGCGTCGTGCTCGACCTCAAGCAGCCGGCCGGGGTCGAGACGGTGTGCCGACTGGTCGAGCGGGCGGACGTGTTCGTCGAGGGCTTCCGCCCCGGCGTGGCCGAACGCCTCGGTCTCGGCCCGGACGTCCTGCTCGCGCGGCAGCCCTCGCTCGTCTACGGGCGGATGACGGGATGGGGCCAGGACGGTCCGCTCGCCGGCACGGCCGGACACGACATCACCTACCTCGCGCTCGCCGGGGCGTTGCACGCGATCGGCCCGGCCGAGAAGCCGGCGGTGCCGCTCAACCTGATCGGCGACTTCGGCGGCGGCTCGATGTACCTGCTCGTCGGGATCCTCGCCGCCCTGCTCGAGGCGCGGACCAGCGGGAAGGGGCAGGTCGTCGACGCGGCGATCGTCGACGGTGCGTCGCACCTGACCACGATGGTGCACGGGCTTGATGAACGCCGGCGCGTGGGCGGACCGACGCGCCTCCAACCTGCTCGACGGTGGCGCGCCGTTCTACGACGTGTACGAGACGGCCGACGGACGGCACGTCGCGATCGGCCCGTTGGAGCCGTCGTTCTACCGCGAGTTCGCCGACCGCCTCGGCATCGACGAGCCGTTGCCTGACCGTGACGACGTCGGTGCGTGGGACGAGCTGCGCGATCGGCTGACCAAGGTCTTCGCGACTCGCACCCGGGACGAGTGGGCCGAGGTCTTCGCCGACAGCGACGGCTGCGTGGCGCCGGTGCTGTCGTTGCGGGAGGCTGCGACGCATCCGCACCTGGCGGCGCGACGGGTGTTCGAGGACCGTGACGGCGTGGTCCAGCCGGGGCCCGCGCCGCGCTTCTCGCGTACGCCGGGAGCGCTCACGACGCCACCCGTCCCGGTCGGCCATGACACGCGAAACGCCTTGCTGGCTTGGGGAATCGACGATGCCGACGCGTTGATCGAGGCGGGCGTCGCGGTCCCGGCCACGCCGCCGGATGGGCGCGACGACCCGCGCGAGACCGACTAGCTCGAACGTCATACGGAGGAGTGCAGACGATGGAACGCACCTTGTTCGACGCCGACCACGAGGCGTTCCGCGAGACGTGCCGCGCGTTCTGCGACAAGGAGGTCGCGCCGCACCACGCTGAGTGGGAGCGCGCCGGCATCGTGCCGCGCGAGGTGTGGGAGAAGGCGGGGGCACTCGGGCTGCTCGGCTTCGCGGTTCCGGAGGAGTACGGCGGTGGCGGGTGTCGACGACTTCCGGTTCAACGTCGTGCTCAACGAGGAGCTCACGCGCGTCGGCGGCAGTGGCGTCGGGTTCCCGGTCCACGTCGACATCAACGGCGGCTACCTCCTCAACCTGACGACCGACGAGCAGAAGGCCCGGTGGCTCCCGGGGTACGCCGACGGCTCCCTGATCACGGCGATCGCGATGACCGAGCCCGGCGCCGGGTCCGACCTGCAGGGCATCACGACGACGGCCACCCGTGACGGCGACAGCTACGTGCTGAACGGCTCGAAGACCTTCATCAGCAACGGCATCAACGCCGATCTCGTGATCGTGGTGGCCAAGACCGACCCGTCAGCGGGCTACCAGGGCATCTCGCTGATCGCCGTCGAGCGTGGCGCGGCGGGCTTCGAGCGCGGTCGCAACCTCGACAAGATCGGGCTGAAGGCGCAGGACACCGCGGAGATGTCCTTCAACGACGTCCGCGTGCCGGCGGCCAACCTGATCGGCGAGGAGGGCCAGGGCTTCGTCCACCTGATGCAGAACCTCCCGCAGGAGCGCCTCTGCATCGCGGTCACCGCGGCCGCCGCGTGCGAGCACATCCTCGCGCTGACGATGGACTACGTGCGCGAGCGCAGCGCGTTCGGGCGCTCGATCGGGTCGTTCCAGGCGACCCGCTTCACCCTGGCCGAGCTGGTGACGGAGTCCGACATCGCCCGGGTGTACGTCGACCGGTGCATCGAGCAGCACGTTGCGGGTGGCCTGAGCGTGGTCGACGCGGCCAAGGCGAAGTGGTGGACGACCGAGCTGCAGAAGCGGCTCGTCGACCAGTGTCTCCAGCTGTTCGGCGGCTACGGCTACATGGCGGAGTACCCGATCGCGCGGGCCTTCCTCGACACCCGTGCCCAGACCATCTACGGCGGCACGACCGAGGTGATGAAGGAGATCATCGGCCGCACCCTCGACCTCTGACCGCCGACTCGCCAAGTTTTGCGCCCCGACTCGCCAGGTTTGCACCCGATCGCCAAGTTTGCGCCCGACTCGCCAAGGTTCACGCCAGCCGGAGCTCGCGCGCCAGCAGGTCGAGCCAGCGCGCCCGATCCCGAGGCCAGGTCGTCCTTGGTCACGACGATCACCGTCCAGCCGTGCTCGCGGAGCCATCGACGCCGCGCCGCGTCCTTGGCCCGCTGCTCCGGCGAATCGTGGAACTCCCGGCCGTCGTACTCCACCGCCACCCGGTGAGCCGGGTACGCGAGATCGAGCCGATAGGTGGGTACGCCGTGGACAGTGACCCAGTGCTGCAGCTCGGGTGGTGGCAGCCCGGCGTCGATGATCGCCAGCCGGGTCGCCGACTCGCCGGGTGACTCGGCCAGCTCGTGAGCGATCTCGATCAGCTGACGGAGCTGGATGACGCCGCGACGGCCGGCAAACCGCTTCAGCTCGGCGCGGAGCTGTGCGCGCGTGACGTCGTGATGACGCATGAAGCCGTCCAGTGCCGCCAGAGCATCGCGCCGGCGGAGTCCGCAGCCGAGGTCCAGCGCGGTGCGGAGCGGAGTCGTCACGCAGAGCCCGCCGACCGCCATCAGGTCGTCGGCGGTCAGGTCTCGCGTGCGGCCGCGGACGCCACGTCGTCGTACGCGGTTGGAATCGGGAAGCACACAGACCTCGAGCGGCGGCAGGATCTCGAGCTCGCGGTAGGCGAACGTGTCGACGCCGTGCAGCCACGCGGCCGTCCGGTCGGCGACCACCGTCGCGGGCGTCGTGACCAGCCGCAGGGCGGCCGTCCGCAGGAGGAGGTTGTCCGGCAACGACGCATCGGCGTACACGCTCTGGAGGACTCGTCGTACGACGCCGTCACGGGTCCACGTCCGGAGCTGGTGGTCGGTCAGACCCGCGTCGAGGGCCTGCCGTCGCGTGAAGGGTGAGGGAAGCGGGATCTCGTACATCCGCGCAGTGTGGTGGGTTCTGACCTAGGCGCGGGGCATTCATCCACAGGCATCAGCTCGGCCGCCAATACCTGGCGACTCGGCGCGCGCAAAACTTGGCGAGTGCGGCGCACGAAACCTGGCTACTCGGGGCGCAAAACTTGGCGAGTCGGCGGTTAGTTGAGGGTGATGCCGCACTCGTCCTGGGCGCTCTTCTGGATGTTCGTCGCGGCCTGCTGCAGCTTGGTGTCGGACGACAGCTTCGTGATCTTCGGCGCCAGCTTCTGCAGCTTCTGCGCGTCCACCCCTGGCGGGATCGTGCCGGCGCTCAGGTCCTGCAGGTCGTCGAAGTCGATCCCGGCCGTCGCGAGCAGCCTGTGCATCGAGGTCAGCACTCCGAGCAGTCTCGCCCAGTCGTCCTTGACGTCGCTCGGCGCGACCGCGGCCACCTTGACGAGCTCGCCGGTCAGCTTCCCGTAGACGTCCTCGTCGATCTGGCTGAAGTTGACCGTGGACAGGTTGTTCTTGGCACCGGTCAGGGCGTCGCAGTAGTCGCTGTCGGCGTTGCTGTCCTCGGTGGGCTCGGAGGACTCGGTCGGCTCCGTGGACTCGGTCGTCTCAGCCGGGGCTCGACGACGTGGTCTCCTCGTCACCGGAGACGTCGTCCGCGCCGCCACCGCATCCGGCCAGCACGGGCATCCCCAGCAGCACCGCGGCAGCGGTGATTCCCAACAGCTTCTTCATGGTGGCGGTGCCTTCCCCTGGGTGCTCTTGTGGTCGCCTCTGCGACAGCCCGCGCCGAAGTCCGGCTCTGCAAGGCCTCCCCACGACTGTCTCATGTCACGTCGGCGGACACGCACGAAACCCCCAAGGCGGGCGTCCGGGATGTGAATCACCACACCCCGGCGACCCCTTCCTGCCGGCCACCGCACCGATCTATACTCGTGAGTAACTTAGACCTGGAGGCTCCACCCATGCCCAGCGCGATCCCCGATGCATTCGTGTACGACGCCATCCGCACCCCGCGCGGACGCGGCAAGCAGAACGGCGCTCTGCAC
Source organism: uncultured Actinomycetota bacterium (assembly GCA_963737725.1). Classification (GTDB taxonomy): domain Bacteria; phylum Actinomycetota; class Actinomycetes; order Propionibacteriales; family Nocardioidaceae; genus JANLYC01. Next base: position 263,695 of record CAVTTO010000007.1, on the reverse strand, counting down.
GAGGTCAAGCCGGTCAACCTCGTCGTCGGGCTGATCGACGAGCTGCGGCGCCGGTTCCCCGACCTCGACCCGACCGCCATCGACGACCTCGTGCTCGGGTGCGTGACACCGATCGGCGACCAGGGAGCCGACATCGCCAAGGTCTCCGCCATCGCGGCCGGCCTGCCCGACACGACCGGCGGCGTCCAGCTCAACCGGTTCTGCTCGAGCGGCCTCGAAGCCGTCAACCAGGCCGCCCAGCGGATCCGCTCCGGCTGGGAGGACCTGATCCTCGCCGGTGGCGTCGAGTCGATGAGCCGGGTGCCGATGGCCTCCGACGGCGGCGCCTGGGCGATGGACCCGGAGACGGCCTTCGCCACCGACTTCGTCCCGCAGGGCATCGGGGCCGACCTGATCGCCACCCTCGGTGGCTGGAGCCGCACCGACGTCGACGCGTACGCCGCGGAGTCCCAGGCGCGGGCCGCCAAGGCCGAGGCGAACGGCTACTTCACCCGGTCGACCGTCCCGGTCAAGGACCGCAACGGCATGACGGTCCTCGACCACGAGGAGTTCATCCGACCGGGTACGACGGTCGAGTCCCTCGCCGCGCTCAAGCCCAGCTTCGCCGACATCGGTGAGCAGGGTGGCTTCGACTCCGTGGCCCTGGAGAAGTACCACTGGGTCGAGAAGATCGACCACGTCCACCACGCCGGCAACTCCTCGGGCATCGTCGACGGCGCCGCCCTCGTGGCCGTCGGCAACGCGGCGGTCGGTGAGCGCAACGGCCTCACGCCACGCGCCCGCATCGTGGCGACGGCGGTCAGCGGCTCCGACCCGTTGATCATGCTGACCGGCCCGGCACCGGCCGCGCGCAAGGCGCTCGCCAAGGCCGGGCTCGAGGTCTCCGACATCGACCTGTTCGAGATGAACGAGGCCTTCGCCGCCGTCGTGATGCGCTTCATGCAGGACCTCGGCCTCCCGCACGACGTCGTCAACGTCAACGGCGGGGCCATCGCGATGGGCCACCCGCTCGGCGCGACCGGCGCGATGATCCTCGGCACCCTGATCGACGAGCTCGAGCGCCGCGACCAGCGCTACGGCCTGGCCACGCTCTGCGTCGGCGGCGGCATGGGTGTCGCCACGATCGTCGAGCGGCTCTGACCGACCCGAAGCCCGTGGATCCAGCGCACCAAGATCCCGCCCTCGTCCCCACCACGAAACGAGCCTCCGACATGAGCGAGACCGACCAGAGCACGATCCGCTACGACCGGGACGCTGACGGCGTCGTCGTGCTCACCCTCGACGACCCGCACGGCAACGCCAACACGATGAACGGCCGCTACGTCGCCTCGATGACCGCGGTCGTCGACCGCCTGTACGCCGAGAAGGACGACATCACCGGTGTCGTCGTCACGTCGGCCAAGAAGACGTTCTTCGCCGGTGGTGACCTCGTCGCGTTGGTCCAAGCGACCAAGGACGACGCCACCGACATCTTCGCGATGATCGAGCAGGTGAAGGCCGACTTCCGCCGGCTGGAGACGCTCGGCAAGCCCGTCGTCGCCGCGATCAACGGATCCGCGCTCGGCGGCGGCATGGAGATCACGCTCGCGGCCCACCACCGGATCGCGGTGGACGACCGCAGCATCGAGATCGGCTGCCCGGAAGTCACGCTCGGTCTGCTCCCGGGAGCCGGCGGGGTGACCCGCACGGTCCGCATGTTCGGGCTCCAGGACGCGCTGATGAACGTCCTTCTCCAGGGCCAGCGCCGCAAGCCGGCCCAAGCCCTCGAGGTCGGGCTGGTCGACGAGCTGGTCGACGACGTCGACGCGCTGCTGCCGACGGCCAAGAAGTGGGTGCTCGAGCACCGCGACGACGAGGAGGCGGCGAGCCAGCCCTGGGACCGGCCGGGCTTCCGGATCCCGGGCGGGACCCCGTCGACGCCCAAGCTCGCGCAGTTCCTCCCGGCCTTCCCGGCCAACCTGCGCAAGCAGCTCAAGGGTGCGGCGTACCCGGCGCCGCGGGCGATCATGAGCGCCGCGATCGAGGGATCGCAGGTCGACTTCGAGACCGCCACCCGGATCGAGTCGCGCTACTTCGTCGACCTGGTCACCGGTCCGATCAGCAAGAACATGATCCAGGCCTTCTTCTTCGACCTGCAGGCCATCAACGGCGGCAAGTCCCGACCCGACGGCGTCCCGGCGTACACCGCGCGCAAGGTCGGCGTGCTCGGCGCCGGGATGATGGGCGCGGGCATCGCCTACGAATGCGCCCGCGCCGGCATGGACGTCGTCCTCAAGGACGTCTCGACCGAGGCCGCCGAGAAGGGCAAGGCCTACTCCGTCAAGCTCCTGGACAAGCAGGTCGAGCGCGGCCGCTCGACGGTCGACAAGCGCGACCAGGTGCTCGCCCGCATCACCCCGACCGACAAGGCGACCGACCTGGCCGGCTGCGACCTGGTGATCGAGGCGGTCTTCGAGAGCCAGGAGCTCAAGCACCAGGTGTTCGGCGAGGTCGAGGACGTGGTGGAGCCGGACGCGCTGCTGTGCTCCAACACGTCGACACTCCCGATCACCGGGCTGGCCACCGGCGTGAAGCGCCAGGCCGACTTCATCGGGCTCCACTTCTTCTCGCCGGTCGAGCGGATGCCCCTGGTCGAGATCATCGTCGGCAAGCAGACGTCCGACGAGGCGTTGGCCAAGGCGTACGACGTGGTCCGCCAGATCCGCAAGACCCCGATCGTGGTCAACGACAGCCGCGGGTTCTTCACCTCACGCGTCTTCGGGACGCTCGTCCTCGAGGGCGTCGCGATGCTCGGCGAGGGCATCGACCCGGTGACGATCGAGCGCGCCGCGACCCAGATGGGATTCCCCGCGCCGCCGCTCGCCATGGTCGACGAGGTCTCGCTCGTGCTCCCGCAGAAGATCGCCGCTGAGGCGGCCAAGGCTGCAGAGGCAGCCGGAGCCGGCGCGTTCGCGAGCCCGGCCATGAAGGTCGTGGACCGGATGGTCGACGAGTTCGATCGCAAGGGCAAGGCGGCGGGGGCCGGGTTCTACGACTACCCGGCAGGCGACGGCAAGGCGAAGAAGACCTTGTGGCCGGGCCTGTGGGACCACTTCGTCGACCCGGCGAAGAACCCGGTCAGCGACGAGGTCTTCCACGACCTGCAGGAGCGGTTCACCTTCGTGATGTCGCTGGAGACGATCAAGTGCGTCGACGAGGGCGTCCTGCGCTCGACTCGCGACGCCAACATCGGGTCGATCTTCGGCATCGGCTTCCCGCCCCTCTTCGGCGGTGCGCTGCAGTACGTCAACAACTACCAGGGCCGCGACGGGACGGAGAACGGCGTGCCCGGCTTCCTGGCCCGGGCTCGTGAGCTCGCTGCGGCGTACGGCCCGCAGTTCGAGCCACCGGCCCTGCTCGTGCAGAAGGCCGAGGCCGGCGAGCGCTTCTAGCGAAAGCAGTCGCATGGCCCGAACGGCTGATCCCGCTCAGACGTTCGGTGAACGCTCTCCCCGCAGGCGGGGATCGTTGGCAGACTGACCGCAGTGAACCCCATGAGCACCCCTGCGATCGACGTCACCGGCCTGCGTGTGCAGTTCGGTGCGGTCGAGGCCGTCCGCGGGTTGGACCTGAGCGTCCCACCGGGCGGCTCCACCGCGCTGGTCGGCCGCAACGGCGCCGGCAAGTCGACCACCATGCGTGTGCTGGCCGGCGTCATCCCACCCACCGAGGGCGACGTCCTCGTCTCGGGGTATGACGTCCGACGTCATCCGCTCGAGGCCAAGCGCCAGGCGGGCTACTGCCCGGACGTCGGCGGCCTCATCCCTCGGGCGACCCCGTGGGAGCACCTCCAGCTGTCCGCCCGGCTGCGTCAGCTGCCGCCGGGATGGGAGGAGCGAGCCCGCGACCTGCTCGAGGCGTTCGACCTCGGCGGCGCGATGCACCGCGTCACGTCCGGCTTCAGCCATGGCATGGGGCGCCGGATGTCCGTCGTGCTGGCGGCCTTCCACGAACCCCAGGTCCTGCTGCTCGACGAGCCCTTCGACGGTGTCGACCCGCTGGGTGTCGAGGCCACCATGAACGTCGTCGCCGACGCCCGCAGCCGTGGCGCCGCCGTGCTGATCTCCACGCACCTGCTCGAGCTCGCCGTCCAGGCCTGCGACGAGGCGGTCGTGCTCCGCGGCGGCCAGGTCGTCGCAGCCGCACCGTCGCACCAGCTCAGCGGCGAGACCGGCGCGCAGTCCTACCGCGCCCTGCTGTCCTGAGCGACGCCGATGACCACCATCAGCGCACCTCCTTCCACGCGCGCCGGGCTGTTCTCCGAGGCCAGGCGCTCGGTCCGCGACGTCCGTTCTCTCATGACCTTCCGCGTCGCGGGGCTACGCGGAAGATCCCGTCGGGGCGCGAAGATCGCGATCGCGATCTTCGTGCTCCTCACGGTCGCGTCGGCGATCATCCCGGCGTTCGGCGTCGGCGCGGGCACCTCCAGCCGTGCCCTCGACATCGCCGTGCTGCTCCCGACGGCGTACCTGGCCTTCCTGGCCACCGTGACGCTCTCGATCGTCGGTGCAGGCGGTGGTCGCGAGCTGCTGCCGCGCGACGAGGGCGTCGGGTTTCCGATCAGTCCGACCACGGACCACCTCGGCGCACTGCTGCTCGCGCCGCTCAACATCGCCTGGATGATCCAGGCCTGGGCCCTGCTCGGCTTCACCGCCTTCGCCGCCGGGCTCACCAACCTCTGGGCCACGCAGATCATCGTGCTCGCCTGGCTGATCGCCGCGACGACGCTCGCCCAGGCGCTTGCGTGGGGCGTGGAGTGGATCCGACGCGGGCCGTATGGCGTGCTCATCGTGCGCACGCTCGGCATCACCCTGGCCGTGGTCGCGGGCATCCTCGTGGCCACCCACCAGGTGACCGGCCTGCTCGACCACAGCCCGACGGTCGCGCTCGTCACCGCCGTCTTCGCCGGGCACGACGGCAGCTGGCTGGTCTGGTTGCTCGGCGTCGCGATCCTGGCCGCCGGGTTCGCCGCCGCTGTCTGCCTCGGCGCCTGGGTCAACCACGCGGTCGCTCGGCGCCAGCCGCGCGAGGAGCTCAAGGAGGCCGGGCGCTCGGTCACGCCGCGAGCGATGCCGCGCAGCGACTACGCCGCCCTCGTTCGCACCGACCGCGCCAGCGTCTGGCGCTCGGTGCCGTTGCGGCGCGGCTTCGTCGTGCTCGCGATGCTCCCAGGTCTGGTCGCCGCAGCCGGTCAGCTCGAGTGGCAGATGCTGCCGATCCTGCCCGGTCTCGTCGCCGCCGGTGGAGCGCTGCTCTTCGGCGTCAACGCCTGGTGCCTCGACGCGACCGGCGCACTCTGGCGGGACAGTCTGCCGGTGGACCCCGAGAAGGTCTTCTACGCACGCGCTCGGGTCCTGCTCGAGATCCTGATCGTCGCGATGGTCATCGCCCTGGTGATCGCGGGTCTGCGCGCCGGAGCGCTTCCGACCAGCGCCGAGCTCGTCTCCCTGGTCGCCACGACGCTGGTCGTCAGCGTGCAGGTGGTCGCCCGGTCGATGCACTGGTCGGTGCGCCGTCCGTTCTCGATGGACCTGCGCTCGTCTCGCGGCACCCCGGCCCCGCCGTCCGCGATGGTCGTCTACTCGTCCTACCTGGCCCTGACCTCGACGCTCACCGGGATGGTGTTCACGATCACGGCCCGGGCGTCGTCGCCGATGTGGGCCGCCATCGCCGCGCTGCCCTTCCTGATCGCAGCCGTACGCCGGATCGTGATCACGGCCGGCGACTGGAGCCGTCCCGAGGTCCGCTCCTGGGTCGTCGCCACCGTGGCGGCCCGTTAATTCGTCACGAGACCCGTGGCTTGTTGAGCCGGGTCGCGCGGCTTCGCCGCTGCGACCCGTCCATCTACCCGGCGGTAGGGTCGGGGCGTGGACTTCGGCCACTCACCCAAGGCCCGCGCGTACGCCGAGCGTGTCGCGGCCTTCATCCATGACGAGATCGACCCGGTCGAGCCGGCGTACCACCGCGAGGTCGCCGCGAGCGACGACCCGTGGACACCGCTCCCGCTGATCGCCGACCTCCAGGCCAAGGCCCGCGAGGCAGGGCTGTGGAACCTGTTCATGCCCGACGAGGAGCACGGCGTCGGGCTGTCCAACGTCGAGTACGCCCCGTGCGCCGAGCTGATGGGGCGCTCGGCCCTGGCGCCGCACATCTTCAACTGCAACGCCCCCGACACCGGCAACATGGAGGTGCTGGCCACCTACGGCAGCGAGGCGCAGCAGAAGCAGTGGTTGCGACCGCTGCTCGACGCGGAGATCAGGTCGGCGTTCTGCATGACCGAGCCCGACGTCGCCTCATCCGACGCCACCAACATGGCCGCCACCGCCGTCGTCGACGGCGATGAGGTCGTCGTCAACGGCCGCAAGTGGTGGAGCACCGGCATCGGCCATCCGCGCTGCGAGATCCTCGTCTTCATGGGGCTCACCGACCCCGACGCCCCGAAGCACCGCCGCCACTCGATGGTGCTGATCCCGCGCGCGGCGCCGGGCGTCAAGGTCGAGCGGATGCTCTCGGTGATGGGTCTGTACGACGAGCCCTTCGGGCACGGCGAGGTCTCGTTCAGCGACGTCCGCGTCCCGATCGACAACGTCATCGGTGGCCCGGGCCAGGCCTTCGCGATCGCGCAAGGTCGTCTCGGACCCGGGCGTGTGCACCACTGCATGCGCCTGGTGGGGCTGGCCGAACGCGCCCTCGAGCTCGCGATCGAGCGCGGCACCACGCGCACGGCGTTCGGCCGGCGGCTCGTCGACCTCGGAGGCAACGCCGAGCGCATCGCCGAGGCGCGGATCGCGATCGACCAGCTCCGGCTGCTCGTGCTCCGGACCGCCTGGCTGCTCGACACCGAAGGACTCGCAGGAGCACGCAGCGAGGTCAGCCAGATCAAGGTCGCCGCCCCGCGCGTGGCGCAGGACGTGATCGACCTCGCGATCCAGCTGCACGGAGGCGGGGGGCTCTCGGCCGACCACCCGCTGGCCGCCGCCTGGACGTCCGCTCGCTCGCTGCGACTGGCCGACGGCCCCGACGAGGTGCACCGCGCCCTCATCGCCCGCCTCGAGCTGGCCCGCCACGACACCGGAGGAGACCGATGAGAAGACGACACCCGGACGCCACGCGCCGCCGCGTCCTCGTCACCGGCGGAGCGTCGGGGTTCGGGCAGGCGATCGCCCGGGTGTACGCCGCTCGCGGTGACCACGTGCTCGTGACCGACCTCGCGGCCGAGCCTGACCCGGCCGTGCTGCCCGCAGCCACCGGTGACGGCGAGGTGGTGTATCTCCAGCTCGACATCCGTGACGAGGTGGCCTGGGAGAAGGCGGAGTCGTGGGTGGTCGAGCACTGGGGTGGCCTCGACGTGCTCGTCAACAACGCCGGCGTCGGGGCAGGCGGTCGCATCGACGTGGTCCCGATCAAGGACTGGGAGTGGATCGTCGAGACCAACCTGCTGGGCGTCGTGAAGGGGTGCAAGGCGTTCGTCCCGCTGTTCAAGGAGCAGGGACACGGCCACGTCGTCAACGTCGCGTCGATGGCCGGGCTGGTCCACGCGCCGTGCATGGCGTCGTACAACGCGGTCAAGGCCGGCGTCGTGGCGCTCTCGGAGACGATGCTGCACGAGCTGGCCTCCGCAGGTATCGCGGTCTCGGTCGTGTGCCCGTCGTTCTTCCGCACCAACCTCGCCTCCAGCATCACTCGCGGCTCGGATCCGTCCGTCGAGGAGTCGGGAGCCGGGCTGGTGTCGAAGTCGCAGGTCTCGGCCGACCTGATCGCGGCGCGCACGGTCGCCGCCGTGGACAAGCAACGGTTCCTCGTGCTGCCGTCGCGCGACGGCCGGCTCGTGCTCTACGGCAAGCGGCTGACCGGGCCGGGCTACCACTGGGCGATGAAGCGGGTCGGCGCGCGCGTCGTCAGGAGTGCCGCCAAGCGCGACGCCGCGGCTCGGCGTGGCTGAGACCTCCAGCGTCCCCGCGGACCTGTCGACGGCCGTGGCCGTGCGCGAGGAGGACGCGTTCGACGTCGCTGCAGTCTCGGCCTGGCTCGGCGAGCAGGGCGTCGCCGGTGTCGACGCGTCGGTCCTGCCCGAGGTCCGCCAGTTCCCGGGAGGCGCGTCCAACCTGACCTTCGAGCTGACCTACCCCGACCGGCAGCTGATCCTGCGCCGGCCGCCGCAGGGCAGCACGGCCCGGAGCGCCCACGACATGGGCCGCGAGCACGCGATCCAGGCCGGTCTTGCGACCGCCTTCCCGTACGTCCCGGAGATGCTGGCCCGCTGCACCGATCCCTCCGTCATCGGCGCCGACTTCTACGTGATGGCCAAGGTCGACGGGGTCATCCTGCGTGCCGACCCGCCGGCGTCGTACGACCTCGACGCCAGCGGGACGCGCCGGCTCTGCGAGGGGTTCGTCGACCTGCTGGTCGCGCTCCACGCCGTCGACGTGGAGGAGGCGGGGCTGGCCGGGTTCGGCCGGGGCGACGGGTACGTCGAGCGCCAGGTGACCGGCTGGACGGACCGGTTCAGCCGCGCTCGCACGCCGAATGTGCCGACGCTTCGCGGACACGACCGCCTGGCTCGCGGATCGACGTCCGGACGACGTCGGGGCGTGCCTGATCCACAACGACTTCCGCTTCGACAACGTCGTGCTCGCCCCCGACCACCTCGAACGGATCGTCGCCGTCCTCGACTGGGAGATGGCGACCGTCGGCGACCCGCTGATGGACCTCGGCGGCGCGCTGGCCTACTGGGCGCAGGCCGACGACGACGCGACGATGCTCGCGCTGCGGCGGCAGCCGACCCACCTGCCCGGCATGCTCACCCGCGACGAGGTGTGGGACCGGTATGCCGAGCAGACCGGCATCGACACCTCCGGCCGGCGGTTCTACGAGGTGTTCGGGTTGTTCCGGCTCGCGGTGATCGCGCAGCAGATCTACCACCGGTTCCACGTCGGCGAGACGCACAACCCCGCCTACGAACGGTTCCACGAGCTGGTCGTCTACCTCGACCGCCGATGCGCCCAGGTGAGGGCATCGTGAGACCAGGAGGTCGTCGATGAGCGTCATCTACCTCGTGCGGCACGGGCAGGCGTCGCTGTTCGGTCGCGACTACGACGTGCTCTCTGACCTGGGCGTCGAGCAGAGCCGCGTGGTCGGTGCTGCGCTCGCGGACCGAGGCGTACGCCCGGACGTGGTCGTGCGCGGCACCATGCGACGGCACGAGCAGACGACCGAGGCGGCGTTGGAGGCCGCCGGGTGGGACGGGATCGACGGTCGAGGTCGACCCGCGGTGGAACGAGATCGACCACGTCGACATCATCAAGGCGCACGAGCCGGCGTACACCTCGCACGCGGCGATGGTCGACGCCCTGGTCGACGGCCCGGAGCCCGACCGTGCCTTCCGCACCGTCTTCGACGATGCGCTCCGGATGTGGGTCGACGGCGGTGGCGCGCTACGTCGAGACCCCGGACGAGTTCCGGGCTCGGGTCGATGCGGCGCTGGACGACGTCGTCGCGAGGACCGCGACAGGGCAGACGGTGGTGGTGTTCAGCTCGGGCGGCCCGGTGGCCGCTGCCACGACCACCGGCCTCGGGCTCGACATGACGGCCTGGTTGATGGTCAGCCGACTGGTGATCAACGCCAGTGTCACCAAGCTGGTCGCCGGTGAGTCCGGTGTCACCGTGGTCTCGTTCAACGAGCACGGTCACGTCGAGGCCGCGGGCGCCCTCACCTACCACTGAACCCACCCGTCCCGGACCGACCCCGAAGGGCCAGCGATGACGACACCGCACCGCCGCACCGTCCTGATCACCGGTGCGAGCTCCGGCCTCGGTGAGGGCATGGCCCGGCTCTTCGCCGAACGCGGACACGACCTTGCCCTCTGCGCGCGGCGCCTCGACCGGCTCGAGCAGCTGCGGGACGAGCTGCTTGCTGCGCATCCCAGTCGCCGGATCGAGGTGAGGTCGCTGGACGTCACCGACCACGAAGCGGTGTTCGCGGTCTTCCACGCCCTCGACACCGAGCTCCGGCTCGACCGCGTGGTGGTCAACGCGGGACTCGGCAAGGGTGCGCCGATCGGGACCGGCTACTTCCGGGCCAACCGGCAGACCGCCGAGACGAACTTCATCGGTGCCCTGGCCCAGTGCGAGGCGGCCATGGAGATCTTCCGCGCTCGCGACGCCGGCCACCTCGTCGTCATCTCGTCGGTCTCCGCCCGTCGGGGTGTGCGCGGTCCGATGACGACGTACGGCGCGACGAAGGCCGGAGTCGCGGCGCTGGCGGAGGGCATCCGGTCCGACGTCTTCGACAGCCCGATCACGGTGACCACGCTGTACCCGGGCTTCATCGCGTCCGAGATGACGGCCCGCGCCCGCAAGACCCCCTTCATCGTGGACACCGAGAAGGGCTGTCGCGCGATGGTCGACGCGATCGAGCGCGAGGGTGCCGAGGCCACCGTGCCGGCCTGGCCGTGGCGGCCGATCGGGCTCGCCAGCAGGCTGCTCCCGCTGCGCGTCGTACGCCGCCTGATGTAGCCGCAACAAGGCGGTGTCCGCTGTGACCCGATCGGTACCAACCGCCCACCGGTCCGCACGGGTGGATGACTTAGGGTGTGACTCGCAATCGCATCGGGGCAGGAGGGGCAAAGCGTGAGGAGACATCGGCCGCGTCGGGTCCGCCTGACAGCCGCCGTCGGTGTCGGTCTGGCCTGCTGCACGCTGCTGCTGAGCGCCTGCACCGGCGGGTCCGACGAGCCCGACGCCCACGCCTCCCGACGAGACCGGTGACGACGGCGGAGCCGTGATCGACGAGTTCGCCGCAGCCTGGGAGAAGCCGTCCGTCTCGGCGTTCCGCGGCGTCGTCGACGAACCCGGCGTGGCCGCGCACGACATCTCGGCGCACGTCGCCGAGCTCGGCATCACGTCCACCACGGTCGAGCCGTCCGGCGACCTGGACTGTGACAGCGACTCGTGCGACGAGCATGCCGTGGTCACGCACGAGCTCGCGGGCGTCGGTCCGTGGAGCTACGAGACGCTGATCAAGGCTGAGCTCAACCAGGGCCAGTGGCTGGTCTCGTGGAGCCCGTCGACGTTCCACCCCGACCTGACCGAGGTCACCACGCTCGTGCGGCACCGGCGTCTTCCGCCGCGCGCGCCGATCCTCGACCGGAACGGCGTGGCGCTCACGCCCGAACGCGCGATCGTTCGGGTCGGCGTGGTCTCCGACAAGGTGAAGCCGGCGACGTACGACGACCTGACTGCCCTGCTCGACGTCGATGCCGCTGCTCTGAAGGACCGGGTGCAGGCGTCGAAGCCGGGCTGGTTCGTCTCGGTCATCGACTTGCGCGACAAGGACTACGAGCCGATCCGGGATGACCTGCTGCAGATCCCGGGCATCTCGATCGACACCGCGCGGCGGGCGCTCGCGCCGACCGCGGAGTGGGGCCGGGCAGTGCTCGGCACGGTCGGCCCGGCCACCGAGGAGACCCTGAAGAACGCCGGCGACCTGGCACTGCCCACCGACGAGGTCGGCATCTCGGGCCTGCAGTACAACTACCAGCAGCGGCTGGCCGGAGAGCCGGGCGTCACGATCGACCTGGCGGAGAAGGCGCAGGGCGGCACGACCGTCGACCAGGTCTACGTGAAGCGCACCAAGCGCGGTGAACCGCTCGAGACCACGCTCGACCTGCGTGCCCAGGGCGCCGCCGAGCGCGCCGTGTCCGACGCGAAGGACACCACGGCCGTGGTGCTCGTCAAGGCGAGCACCGGCGAGGTGTTGGCGGCGGCGAACGCTCCCGGCCCGACGTCGTACAACACCGCCTTCATCGGTCACTATGCGCCGGGATCGACGTTCAAGACCGTGAGCTCCTACGCGCTCATCAACAACGGCATCGTCACGCCGACGACGCGTGTGACGTGCCCCGACGCCACCGTCATCGACGGGAAGCGGTTCAAGAACTACGAGGCAGGCATCACGTCCGCCTCGCCGACGTTCGCGCAGGCGTTCGCCGCCTCGTGCAACACCACGATGGTCCAGTACGCCGACAAGCTGACCGGCGAGCAGCTCGCGAGCGCGGGCAAGGACTTCGGCTTCGGCGCCAAGTGGGACCTCGGGATCGACGGGTACAGCGGCTCGGTGCCGGCCGACAGCGACCTGGTCACGCGGGCCGCGGACATGATCGGTCAGGGCAAGGTCGTCTCCAGCCCGCTCATGATGGCGATGGTGGCCGCCGCCGTCGACTCAGGCGTGTCCCGGACCCCGACCCTGCTGCCCGGTGAGAAGCCCGGCACGCGGCTCGACGAGCTCGACCCGGCCACGATCGGCGACCTGCAACGGATGATGCGGCTCGTCGTCACCGAAGGGACGGGCGGAGCAGTCGACCTGCCCGGACTTCCGGTGCACGCCAAGACCGGCACGGCCGAGTACGCCAAGGACAACGGTGGCACCGGCACGAACGCCTGGATGATCGGCTACCGCGGTGACGTCGCGTTCGCCGTGTTCGTCGCCAACGGGACGTCCGGATCGCACGACGCCGCACCGATCGTCGACGCCGTCCTCAGCCAGCTCCCCAACGACCTCTACCGCTGATCGAGCTTGTCGAGATCGGCGTCGATGACCGAGCTTGTCGAGATCCACGGCTCAACAGGCCACCCGGATCGAGTTCAGAGATCCAGGTGGGGGCGGCGGCGCGGAACTCGGCGGCCTCCAACGCGCCGGCGCCGGCCGGGATCCGCGCCACGACCGGGACCCCGGTCAGCCGCGGCAGGTCGTCGAGGTTGCAGCGCTCCGCGAGCCCGAGCTCGCCAGGCACGGCGCCCAAAGCCAGTCCGGACGGCTCGAGCCCCTGCCGCCGCAGCGCGTCGACGGTCAGCTCGGTGTGGTTCAGCGTCCCCAGCCCGAGACTGGTCACCACCAGCACCTCGACCTGCGTGCCCGGCGTCCCGCAGCGCGACGGCCAGGGTCGCGATCGTTCCGCCGACCAGGTCCAGCCGTACTGCCACACCGCCGGCACCCTCGACCAGCGTGAGGTCTCGCTCGACGCCTCGTGCGACGACGTCGTCCACGAGGTCCTCGACCGACGGGATGTCGACACCGCGCAGTCGCGCGGCCGACTCGGGAGCCAGCGCGTCGTCGAGGCGGACCAGCTCGTGCACGTCGGTGCAGCCGGAGAGTGCCGTGACGGTCGCGACGTCGCTGGGCTCGTCACCGGTCACACCGGTCTGGTAGGGCTTGACGACGCTCACCCGTGACCCACCGGCCTCCGCCGCGCAGGCCAGGGCAGCTGTGGTCACCGTCTTGCCGACCCCCGTGCCCGTGCCCGTCACGACGACGAAGCGCGTCACCCGGTCCCGACCTCGGTGAGCAGCCGGCAGGCCAGGTCGAGGTCTTCGGTGGTGAGGTCGGCCCGGGCGGTGACGCGCAGCCTGCTACGCCCGTCCGGCACCGACGGAGGGCGGAAGCACCCGACGCGGAGTCCGTGGTCGAGCAGACGTCGCTGCGAGTCCAATGCCTCGCGCGGCCCCGGCATCGGCACGGAGAGCACGGCACCGGCCGGCTCGGGTCGGCGTACGGCGTCCGCGAGTCGACGGGCTGCCGACAGCGCGCGGTGCGGGAGGTCGGGTTCGCGGCGCACGATGGTGACGGCTTCGAGCGCCGCACCGGCCGCGGCGGGCGCGAGTCCGGTGTCGTAGATGAAGGGGCGAGCGGTGTTGACCAGGTGGCGGATGAGTCGGGTCGAACCGAGAACGGCGCCACCCTGGCTGCCGAGGCTCTTGGACAGCGTCATCGTCATCACCACGTCGGCGCGACCTGCGAGGCCGTGGCTCGCGACCAGTCCCGCACCGTCCTTGCCGGCAACGCCGATCGCGTGTGCCTCGTCGACGACCAGCACGGCGTCGTACGTCTCGGTGATCGCGGCCAGCTCGACCAGCGGTGCGGCGTCGCCGAGCACGGAGTAGACCGACTCGACGAGCACGAGGGCGCGCGGCTGAGTCCGGTCGCGCAGGGCCTGCTCGACTGCGGTGAGGTCGTTGTGGCCCGAGATCACCAACGCACCGGGCTTGGCCAGCCGACAGGCATCGACCAGGGACGCGTGCACGTGGGCGTCGCTGACGATCAGCGTGTCCGGGTCGGTGAGAGCGGCGACGACCCCGAGGTTGGCGTGGTAGCCCGTGGAGAAGGCGAGGGCGGCGGGATGCCCGGTGAACGCCGCGAGTGCCGACTCGAGCTCGGCGTGCAGCTCGAGGGTGCCCGTGACGAGCCGAGATGCGCCGGCGCCGGCTCCCCACTGCGCGCGCCGCGGCCGCGGCGGCCTCGACCACGCGCGGGTCGCGGCTGAGCCCGAGGTAGTCGTTGCCCGCCAGGTCGACGACGTCGGGGGACGCCTCGCGGGGTCGGAGGTCACGCTCGAGACCGCGTTCCTCGCGTGCCTCTCGGCGGGCGTCGAGCCAGTCGTCGAGGCTCATCGGGCCGCCGCCGCTGCGAGCAGGCCGTCGCAGATCGTCTGGAGGTCGTCGTCGCCCACGACGTAGGGCGGCATCGTGTAGACGAGGTCGCGGAACGGCCGGATCCACACGCCGCGCTCGGCTGCCGCCCGGGAGGCGGTGACGACGTCGACCGGGTGGTCGAGCTCGATGACACCGACCGCGCCGATCACCCGGACGTCGCGCACCCCGTCGAGATCGGTCGCGGGCTTGAGGCCTGCGCGCAGACCGGCCTCGATCCGGCGTACGTCGGCCTGCCAGTCGCGCTCGGTCAGCAGGTCGAGGTTGGCGATGGCGACGGCGCAGGCGAGCGGGTTGGCCATGAACGTCGGTCCGTGCATGAGCACGCCGGCGTCGCTGGCCGCGATGCCCTGGGCGACCGCCGTCGTGCAGAGGGTCGCGGCGAGAGTCAGGTAGCCCCCGGTCAGCGCCTTGCCGACGCACATCACGTCGGGGACGACGCCGGCGTGCTCGGCGGCGAACAGCGTGCCGGTCCGTCCGAAGCCGGTCGCGATCTCGTCGAGCACGAGCAGCAGGTCGTGCTCGTCACAGATCGCGCGCAACGCCGTGAGGCAGCCCGGGTCGTAGACGTACATGCCGCCGGCACCCTGGAGAACCGGCTCACAGATCACCGCGGCGAGCTCGTCGCGGTGCTGCTCGACGATCCCGCGAACGTGTGCCGCCCACGCGTCGACGTCTCCGCCTGGGGACGGTGGTCGGTCGGCGAAGAGGTGTTGCGGCAGGGCCTCGGCGAACATGGCGTGCATCCCGTTGACCGGATCGGTCACGCTCATCGCCCCGGTCGTGTCGCCGTGGTAGCCGCCGCGCAGCGCGAGCATCCGAGTGCGCTCGCGTCGGCCGCGACCGCGCTGGTACTGCACCGCCATCTTCAGCGCGACCTCGACCGAGACCGAGCCGGAGTCGGCGAAGAACACGTGCTGCAACGGGTCGGGCGTCAGCTCCACCAGGCGGCGGCCGAGGTCGACCGCCGGCTGGTGGGTGAGCCCGCCGAACATCACGTGGCTCATCGTGTCGGCCTGACGGCGTACGGCGTCGTCGAGCCGCGGGTGCCGGTAGCCGTGGATCGCGCACCACCAGGACGCCATCGCGTCGACCAGCTCGCGGCCGTCGGCCAGCCGGATCCGAACGCCGTCGGCGTCGGTGACCAGCTGCACGTCGGTCGGCTGCGTCATCGACGTGTAGGGATGCCAGAGGTGCTCGCGGTCGAAGGCGAGCGCAGCGGAGGTCGTCAGGGGTTCGTGCCGCGGCATCGCCACGAGGCTATCGCCGGTCAGGGCGCCGGCGGCTCCCGACCGCCTAGCGGGAGACGAGCTCCGCCTCCAGGAGCAACGCCTCGAGCTCGGTGCGCTCGGTCGGCGTGAGCACGCTGATGGCGCCCTCGTACGCCGCATCGGTCATCGCCTCGGCGGCCTTCCAGCGGTTCACCAGGTCGTGGACGGCCGATGCCCGGGTCTCGAGCTCCTCGATCTGGTCGTGTCGCCAGCCCGTGCGGCGCAGCCGCGAGACCCCGCCGGAGGGATCGGCGAGCACGGCCACCGGGATGTCCAGCCCGTGGGCGCGCAGGGCCGCGAAGTGCAACCCGCCGCGGAGCTCGCGCAGCAGCATCACGGCGTACGCCGTATGACCCTCGACGTCGTCCGGTCGCGGCTGCGCCCGCCAGGCAGAGAACAGCACCAGGCTGGAGGGGTCGCAGGTGTCGACGACGCGGGTGACGAGCTCCCCGAGCCGCGCGGCGCCGTCGAACGACGCGAAGTGCTCGCGACCCCACAGCACGCAGGCGTCGGAGTAGCCGTTCAGCGCGACGGCGGCCGGCATCGCGGACGAGCGCTCCCAGACCAGCTCGATCAGGGGCGCCGGGAAGATGGCCAGCGCGGCCGTCGCCACCTCGGCAGACACCGCACCGAGGGCCGACACCCGACCCCGGAAGTAGAACGCCCCGCTCTTCATCCCGAACGGCTCGGCGGCGGCCTCCATCTGCGGCGAGACCATGAAGCGTCCGCCGGTGTCCACCAGCGCGCGGACGGGACTGATCTGGGTGCTGGGTGCGTCAGCGGTCATGGTGCCCCTCGTCCGGTGCTCGGAAGCCGACCGTAGCAGCCGCGGGACGGGCGGATAGATTGCCCGGGTGACCGATCAGCTGCCCTCCCCGACGACCATGGACGCGGCGACCACTGAGGAAGGTGACCGGCAGCGGGGCGACCGCTGCCGAGCGACATCCTCGCCGTCGCGCGCAAGCAGGTGCTGGAGGGCGGACAAGGCCTGAGCGAGGCCCAGCTCGTGCAGGTGATGCGGCTGCCGGACGAGGCGCTGCCGGCTCTGCTCGACCTGGCGCACGACGTGCGGATGCGGTGGTGCGGTCCCGAGGTCGAGGTCGAGGGCATCGTGTCGCTGAAGACCGGCGGCTGCCCCGAGGACTGCCACTTCTGCTCGCAGTCCGGTCAGTTCACCTCGCCGGTGCGGTCGGTCTGGCTCGACATCCCGGAGCTGGTCGAGGCGGCGAAGCAGACGGCGTCGACCGGGGCGTCGGAGTTCTGCATCGTGGCCGCCGTACGAGGTCCGGACGAGCGTCTGCTCAGCCAGGTCGAGGAGGGCATCAAGGCCATCCAGGCCGAGGTCGACATCAACATCGCGTGCTCGCTCGGCATGCTCACCCAGGAGCAGGTCGACCGGCTGGTGGCGATGGGCGTGCACCGCTACAACCACAACCTCGAGGCGGCGAAGAGCTACTTCCCGCAGGTCGTCACGACGCACTCGTACGAGGAGCGGTGGGACACCTGTCTGATGGTGCGCGAGGCCGGCATGGAGCTGTGCTGCGGCGGGCTCGTCGGCATGGGTGAGTCGCTTGGAGCAGCGCGCCGAGCTCGCGTCCCAGCTCGCCGAGCTCGATCCGCACGAGGTGCCGCTTGAACTTCCTCAACCCGCGCCCGGGCACGCCGTTCGGCGACCTCCCGGTGATGGAGAGCGGTGACGCGCTCCGGACCGTTGCGGCGTTCCGGCTGGCGATGCCGCGCACGATCCTGCGGTACGCCGGAGGGCGCGAGATCACGCTCGGCGACCTGGGCACGCGCGACGGGCTTGCTCGGCGGGATCAACGCGGTCATCGTCGGCAACTACCTGACGACGCTGGGCCGTGACCCGGCGCGGGACCTCGACCTGCTCGGCGAGCTGCAGATGCCGATCAAGGAACTGTCCAAGACGCTGTGACCGCAGCCTCACCGCAGCCGGCGTACTGCGACCACTGCGGCGAACCGCTCGACGCGCGAGACCACACGGCCTGCCGGGCGCGGCGCGAGCTGGAGCCGCCGCGGTACTGCCCGTTCTGCCGACGCCGGTTGGTCGTCCAGGTGGTCCCGAAGGGCTGGACCGCCCGCTGCTCCCGCCACGGCCCCCTCTAACCCCGACTCGCCAAGTTTCGCGCGCCGTTCGGTGGTTGAGCTCGTCGAAACCCCTGGATCTCGACAAGCTCGATCAGCGGTCGCGGTTGCGTTCAGCGGGTGAGGCGGTAGCGGTGGAGGCGGCGGCCGCGGCTCCGGGCGCTGCGCTTCACCTCGTCCACGCGCAGCACCTTGCGCGGACTCATCCACCCCTGCGACGGCTTGTGCAACGCCCAGCCATCGCCGAGCGTCATCGCGGCGTGCTCGACCTGCCCGTCGGGTGCGCGCCAGACGAGCACCGTCCCGACCTCCTGGTCATCGCCTCCAGGCTCCGCGTCGCCTCGAGCCACTCCTCGAACGGCTCGCGCAGCATCCAGACGTCCTCCGCGCCGGCGACACCCGCGGCAGCCATCACCGTGCCGAAACAGTTCGGTCCACTCGCATCGGCGAAGGCCCCGGCCAGGTCGCGTGCGCCCGGCAACACGGCGGCAGCTCGACGCCAGGTCGCCGCGTCGACCTCGTCGTGTCGGCTGGCGAGCCGGCCGTCCTCGACGTACTCCGTGAGGACCTGATCGGCGTACCCGTCGAGCAGTCCCGGCCACCAGACGAACCGGTGACCGTCGGCCTGCTCGCGCACCTCGTCGCCGAACCGGTCGCGCCAGCGCCGCACGCTGGGGACGAGTTCGCGTTCGTACGCCGTCTGGGTCCGGACCAACGTGGCCCGGGTCGAGCGCGGCAGGTCGGCGAACTCCTCCTCGGCGTACCAGACGATCCCGACTCCCTCGGGCAGGCCGTAGACCTCGTAGGTGTCGCGCAGCTCGTCCGGCAGCGGCCCGGCGCTCCGCTCGACGCCGAGCGTCTCCGCGAGCGCGGCGTCGACCAGGAAGGGCTGCGGGTCCGGCGCGAACCAGCTGCGCCACCGCTCGAGCAGCCCCGGTCCGACATCGATGTTGAGCACGCGCACCCAGCGACCTTAACGGCGTACCGGTGCAAACCGTAGGCCGCTGTCGCCGCGCGCCCGAGTCCCCGATGATGGGGCCATGGAGCGCACTCCCGAGCCTGAGTCCGTGCCCGAACGCGAGCTGCTGCTGGGCTGGCTCAGCTTCCACCGCGACGCCCTCGCCGCGAAGTGCGAGGGCATGAGCGACAAGCAGCTGATCGAGCAGTCCGCACCGCCGTCGACGCTGTCGCTCCTCGGCCTGGTCCGGCACCTGACCGAGATGGAGCGGCACTACATCGGGCACGCGCTGTCCGGCGACGGCCGCGGGTTTGCCTACTGCACCGACGAGGACGAGGAGGCCGACATCGAGAACCTCGACGTCTCGATGGTGGAGGTCTCGCAGCGGAACTGGCAGGACCAGATGCGCGAGTCCGATGCGCTGATCGCGCGGTACGACGACCTGGGTGCTGACGGTGCGACGGGTTGGTTCTCGGTGCGCTGGAGTCTGCTCAAGGTGATCCAGGAGTACGCGCGGCACAACGGCCACGCCGACATCGTGCGCGAACGGATCGACGGCCTGCGCGGCGAGTGACCCGGCCATTCGTGGCGACTCGACACGCTCAGGAAAACCTGGCGACTCGGCGAGTTTCGGTGATCTGAACCCTGCGACAGGCACAGGACAGGCCTGTCGAGATCCGGGTTTCGACAAGCTCAACCACCGGAGACGGCGGGTCAGTCGGGGGAGGGGAGGGGGTTGCGGATGAGGAGCCAGGAGACGATGCCGCCGGCCGTCAGCAGACCGACGCAGATCCAGGTGGCCTGCTGGTAGCCGGCGCTGAACATCACCGGGTTGTCGTAGTCCGCGCCGCTCAGCCCGACCACGGCCGGCAGCGCCGACACCGCCAGCAGCGAGCCCGTCCGCGCCACGGCGTTGTTGACGCCGCTCGCGGTCCCGGCATACCGGTCGGGCGCCGCGGCGAGCACCGTCGCGGTCAGCGGCGCGACCAGCAGCGACAGGCCGAGCGCGAAGATCGTGACACCGGGGAAGACGTCCTTCCAGTACGACGCATCGGCGCCGACACCGGTCAACAGCACCAAGCCGGCCGCGCACACCAACGGCCCGACCGTCATCGGGATCCGCGGCCCGATCCGGGTGGCGAGCTGACCACCACGCGAGGCCAGGAAGAGCATCACGATCGTGATCGGCAGCAGCGAGATGCCGGCCTCGAGCGGGCCGTAGCCGGCCACGGTCTGCAGCTGGAGGACGAGGAAGAAGGTCACGCCACCCAGGGCGGCGTACGTCAGCAGCGTCATCGCGTTGGCGGCGCTGAACTGCCGCGACGAGAAGAGTGAGGTCGACATCATCGGGTGCGGACTCGTGCGCTCGACCTGGATGAACAACCCGAACGCCGCCACGCCCATGATCGCGACTCCGGCCACCAGCGCCCTCGACATCGCCTGCGACTCGATCAGGGCGAACGTGACGGACGCCAGCGCGAACGCGCCGAGCGTGGCGCCGACCCGGTCGAAGCCCGGCACCGACTCCGGGTCGCGGGTCTCCGGCACGTGCCGCTGCGCGACCAGCAGCGTGATCACCGCGAGCGGCAGGTTGAGCAGGAAGACCCACCGCCAGCTGGCGAACTGCACCAACCAGCCGCCCACGAACGGTCCGATCGCCGCCGCGATCCCGCCGAGGCCCGACCAGGCGCCGATCGCGCGCGCCCGGTCAGCCGGGTGGAAGGAGCTCTGGATCATGGCCAGGCTGCCCGGCGTCAGCAGCGCCGCGCCGACGCCTTGCAGCACCCGCGCCGCGATCAGCTGCTCCGGGCTCTGCGCGACACCGCAGAGCAGCGAGGCGCCCGCGAACCAGATGACTCCCACCACGAAGATCCGGCGGCGGCCGAACTTGTCGCCCAGCGACCCGCCGAGCAGGATCAGCGAGGCCAGCGACAGCAGGTAGCCGTTGCTGATCCACTGCAGCTGGGGCAGGCTCGCGTCGAGATCGCGGCCGATCGTGCGCAGCGCGACGTTGACCACCGTGCCGTCGAGCATGGCCATGCCGGATCCGAGAACCGCGGCTGCCAGCACCCACCGGCCGGTGGTCGATCGGTACCGGATGCCGTCCGCCACGCGCCCAGCCTGCCAGGTTGATCCGACATGTCCCGAAGAGGGAGACATCCCTAGCCCGAACGCGCCATGGTCACCACGAGTGCAGGGCGGCAGGCTCGGACGTGACGCAGCCCGAACCAGGCGTCCCTGCTCACCCACGCCTGGTCGGACTGCGTGACCGACAGGACCGGGATCAGGGTGGGACCGAGCCGCACCGCAGGTGCGACCGGAGCCCAGCGACCCGACGAGGCAGGTGGACCATGAGGTGGACGACCCCGACCGACGATCAGTACGACGAACGACGCGCTCTGTTCAACGGAATGATCGACGGCCGCCCTCGCCTCATCGCCACGTGTGAGTCACCTGCTGACGTCGTCGCGGCCCTGTCCCGGGCCACGTCGGACGACCTGGAGATCGCCGTCCGCTCCGGCGGCCACGCGGTCGCGGGCACGTCCACGGTCGACGACGGCCTGGTGATCGACGTCCGCGGCATGAAGGGGATCGACATCGACCCCGACCGGCGTACGGCGAGAGTCGGTGCGGGCGTGACCTGGGGAGAGTTCGACGCGGCAGCACAGCTGCACGGCCTGGCCACCACCGGCGGCCGGGTGTCCACGACGGGGGTCGCCGGCTTCACGCTCGGAGGCGGCTCCGGCTGGCTCGAGCGCAAGCACGGCCTGGCCTGCGACAACCTGATCGGCGTCGACCTGGTGACGGCGGACGGTCGGGAGGTGCGCGCGGACGAGTCGACGAACCCGGACCTGTTCTGGGCGCTGCACGGCGGCGGTGGCAACTTCGGGGTCGCCACCAGCTTCGACTTCCGCCTGCATGCGGTGGGCCCGGTCCTGATGTCCGGGCTGATGGCGTGGCCGTTCGAGGCCGCGGCTGACGTAGGCAGGGCCTACCTCGCCTGGGCGACCGACGCACCGGAGGAGCTGGGTTCTGCGCTGGTGGTGCTGACCGGTCCGCCGGAGGAGTTCATCCCGCCCCACCTGCAGGGCAAGAAGCTCGTCGGCCTCGCGGTCTGTTGGTGCGGTGACGACGCGATGGCCGACGAGGTGGTGGCGCCGATGCGCGCGCTGCGGCCCGAGGTCGACCTGGTCAACCGGATGCCGTACGCCGAGCTGCAGAAGATGATCGACGACCCGCCAGGCTTCCGGAACTACTGGAGCGCCGACTTCCACGACGAGTTCGACGAGAAGGCCCTCGACGTCTTCCTGGAGTCGGGCGAGACGTTGCCGTCGCCGATCACCCAGCAGATCGTCTTCCCCTGGGGCGGCGCGGTGGCACGCCTGGGAGCCGACACCCCGATGGCACAGCGCGAC
This sequence comes from uncultured Actinomycetota bacterium, assembly GCA_963737725.1. Classification (GTDB taxonomy): domain Bacteria; phylum Actinomycetota; class Actinomycetes; order Propionibacteriales; family Nocardioidaceae; genus JANLYC01. Next base: position 241,424 of record CAVTTO010000007.1, on the reverse strand, counting down.
GCCCTGTGGGTCAGCCACCCCTTCGCGATGTGGGAGGACCCGGCCGACGACGACCGGGTGATGGCGTGGGTGCGTGAGTTCCGGGCCAACATCGCCCCGTTCGCGAACGGCGGCACCTACCTGAACTTCATCGGTGACGAGGGGGAGGACAGGGTGCGGGCGGCGTACGGCGAGACGGCGTACGACCAGCTGGCGAGGATCAAGGCCGAGTACGACCCGACCAACCGGTTCCACCGCAACCAGAACATTCGCCCAGCCGGCTGAGGGGACGGCGGGCGAACCTTGGGGGAGCAGGGTCTGGGGCGCAACCTTTCGGGGATGCGCCCCAGTCCTCGAGCTGACCTGGTCGCGGGAGCGCCTACCTTGGTGCCGTGATCCGGCGCGCCACCGACGAGGACCTCCTCACCCTGCTCGACCTCGAGCGGGAGGCATCGAGCACCGGGCTGGCGCACGTCTTCGGGCCGGACCTACCGTTCCCCGTCGACGACGTGCTGGCGCGCTGGCGGATCGTCCTCGACAACCCCGACACCACCACGCTCCTCGACGAGGACGAGACCGGGCCGGTCGGCTACGCGGCGTACGGCGACGGCTGGCTGCACCACTTCGGGATCCGGCCGCGGCTGTGGGGAACCGGCCGGGCCGACGACCTGCACACCGCCGTGCTGGCCGGGCTCGCGGCGCAGGGCGTCTCCACGTCGTACCTTTGGGTGCTGGTCGACAACCACCGTGCCCGGTCCTTCTACGTCCGCCGGGGGTGGGCGCCGACCGGCGTGCGCGAGCCCGAGGTCTTCGAGCCCTACCCGGTGAAGATGCAGATGAGTCGCTCGCTCACGGCGGCGGACGAGCACAAGGAGTGAGTGTGGACTTCAGGCTGAGCGACGAGGAACGGGCGATCCGCGACTGGGTCAGGACCTTCGTCGAGCGCGAGATCATGCCGCTCGAGCCCGAGGTGCTGCGCCGCGAACGTGCGGGCGAGCGCGGCCTGCCCGAGGACGAGCTGGAGCGGCTGCAGGACAAGGCCCGCGAGTCGGGTTTCTGGGGTGTGCTGACGCCGGAGGCGTACGGCGGGATGGACCTCGGGGCGGTGATGACGGCGCTCGTCGAGTGCGAGCTCGGCCGGTCGTTCGTGCCGTTCAAGTTCGGCGGGTACGCCGACAACATCCTGTACGACGCCAACGAGGAGCAGCGCGAGACCTACCTCGTCCCGACCATCGAGGGGAAGCGGAAGAGCTGCTTCGCCATCACCGAGCCCGGCGCCGGGTCGGACGCGAAGGCGATCCGCACCTCGGCGCACCGCGATGGCGACGCGTGGGTGATCAACGGTGAGAAGACGTTCATCACCGGCGGCAACGACGCCGACTTCTGCATGGTCTTCGCGGTCACCGACAAGGAGCGCGGCGCCGACGGCGGTGTCACCTGCTTCCTCGTCGACCGTGACCGCGGCTGGACGTCCGCACCGATCGACACGATGGGCGAGTGGGGTCCGGCGTCGCTCACCTTCGACGACGTGCGCGTGCCGGACTCGGCGATCCTCGGCGAGGAGGGCCAGGGCTTCGCGCTCGCGATGCGGTGGATCGGTCAGGGCCGCTACCTGCTGCCGGCGCGGGCGCTCGGCTCGTGCGAGCGGATGGTCGAGATGGCGATGGAGCACGCGCACAACCGGGTGACCTTCGGCATGCCGATCGCCGAGCGGCAGGCGATCCAGTGGATGATCGCCGACTCCGCGGTCGAGATCGAGGCGCTGCGCTGGCTCGTGCTGTCGGCCGCGTGGCAGGTCGACCAGGGACTGGACTCACGGCACGCCCAGTCGATCGCGAAGCTCTACGGCGGCATCAAGGCCAACGAGATCGTCGACCGGATGCTGCAGGTGCACGGCGGGATGGGCTACACCCGCGAGCTGCCGCTCGAGCGCTGGTACCGCGAGCTGCGGCTGCTCCGTATCTACGAGGGCACCGACGAGATCCAGCGCCGGACCATCAGCCGCAACCTGCTCCGCGGCCACGCCTCCGTCCGCGGAGTCTCTGATCCGGTTCGACGAGCTCAACCCGAGTTCGGCGGAGGGTCGGCGTCGTACGACGATTTGCCTCACCCGACGGAAACCGTGATCTAGACTTGGATGTTCACCAGTTTCCGGGGGATAGGAACGAGCACCAGTGTCAGATCGTCCGTCAGAGGCTCGCTCACGACCGGTCACCGACGACGTGGTCGAGCAGGAGATCAAGCACGAGCAGTCGGTCGTCGACCGCATCTACGCGCGGCTCGAGGCGGCCACCGCCTCGGCCCGCGCCCTCGCCGCAGACGGTCACGCCCGCGCCCGGCTCGGCAACGAGGGCGGCCTGGTCGAGCGCGACGCGATGGTGTTCCAGGCCAGCAAGCGGCTCGCGACCCTGAACGCCGCGCACGACGGTCTCGTCTTCGGCCGGCTCGACATGCTCACCGACGACGACGCGCGCTACATCGGCCGGCTCGGCCTGCGCGACGAGGACCACGAGATCCTGCTCATCGACTGGCGCGCGCCGGCCGCCTCGGTCTTCTACCAGGCGACCGCCCAGGACCCGTTGGGCGTCGTACGCCGTCGGGTGCTCCAGTCCAGCTTCGACACCGTCGTCGGCATCGAGGACGACCTGCTCGATGCCGAGCACGCGTCGGACGACCTGGTCGTGGTGGGCGAGGGCGCCCTGATCGCCTCGCTGACCCGGTCGCGTGACCGGTCGATGCACTCCGTCGTGGCCACGATCCAGAAGGAGCAGGACGACGCGATCCGTGCGCCGCAGAAGGGTGTCACGACGATCAGCGGCGGCCCCGGCACGGGCAAGACCGTGGTGGCGCTGCATCGTGCCGCGTTCCTGCTCTACACCGACCGGCGCCGCTTCGAGGGAGGCGGCGTCCTCGTGGTCGGCCCGAACGCCGTCTTCATGAGCTACATCGAGCGGGTGCTCCCCTCGCTGGGCGAGACCAGCGTGTCGCTGCGTGCCCTCGGCGAGGTGGTCGACGGCGTCACCGCGCGACGGCACGACCGCCCGGTCGTCGCGGCGATCAAGGGTTCGTCGCGGATGAAGACCGTGCTGCGGCGCACGTCGCGCGGTCCGGTGCCCGAGGCGCCGACGTCGTTCCGCATCTTCTACCGCGACGACGTCCTGACTCTCACCGATCGCGAGCTGAACGCTCTGCGGCGCACCCTGCTGAGCTCCGGCCAGAAGCGGAACCGGGTCGCGCCGAAGGTGGCCGACGAGCTGATCGACGCGTTGTGGCGCAAGGCGACGGGTGACCGGGCTCGCGAGCACGGTTTCGACGAGTTCGCCCACACGATGCGGGGCGACCGCGAGTTCACCGACTTCGCGCGGGCCTGGTGGCCGGTCGTGGACGCCGTCGACGTGTACGGCTGGCTGGCCGACCCGGAGCGGCTCGCGCGTGACGCGCGTGACGTGCTGAGCCGGCAGGAGATCGACGACTTCCTCGAGTCGCTCGCCCTCGACTTCAGCGTCGAGGACGTGCCCCTGCTCGACGAGCTGCGCTACCTGCTGGGCGAGCCGCCGGAGCCCGATCCCGAGGACGACCCGCTGGCCGACCTCTACGACGAGACGGTGCCCGAGCTGTCGACCGTGGACGAGCGGCGTACGGGCGGACCGGTGCCGTGGCGCGGCGGTGAACGGCCGACGCTGTCGATCGAGGACGACGGCTACGCCCACGTCCTGGTCGACGAGGCGCAGGACCTGTCGCCGATGCAGTGGCGGATGGTCGGCCGTCGTGGTCGGTACGCGAGCTGGACGATCGTCGGTGACGCGGCGCAGTCGTCGTGGTCGCTGCCCGACGAGGCGGCGTCGGCCCGAGCCGAGGCGCTGACCGGCAAGGACCAGAACTCCTTCCACCTGTCGACCAACTACCGCAACAGCCGCGAGATCTTCGACCTGGCCGCCGAGCTGGCTCGGGCGGCGATCCCGGGCGCCGACCTGCCGAACGCGGTCCGCGAGACCGGCGTCGACCCGCGCGTGCGCGAGGTGCCGATCCCGTCCTTGCCGGAGGCGGTCCGGGAGGCCACGGCCGCACTGGCCGACGAGCTCGACGGCACCATCGGTGTGGTCGCCCCGGTCGACCGGCTCGCCGAGGTCGAGGCGTGGCTGGGCGAGCGGGACACCGAGCGCATCCCCGTCCTCGAGGCGATCGACACCAAGGGCCTGGAGTTCGACGGCATCGTCGTGGTCGCGCCGGACGAGATCGTGGCCGAGTCGGAGGCCGGCATCCGGACGCTCTACGTCGTGCTCACCCGGGCCACCCAGCAGCTCGACATCCTCGGCCCCACCCACGACTGGCACCCCTGACCCTAGAGTCTGGGTATGAACGGGCCCGACCTCCTCGGTGACGTGACGTCGGCGCCGGCGTACGCGCTGGTCCGGCTGCACGGGGACGACCACGTCACGCTGCTGCGTGGCCGTCCCGAGGTGCACGAGCGCCTCGCCGACGTGCCGCTCGACGAGGGACGTCCCGAGGGCAGGACCGTCGACCGGCTGGTCTGTATGCCGTTCGCGCAGATCCGCGAGCGCGGGTTCGCGGCGCACGGCGACGACGCGCGCCTCGTCAGCATCGAGGTGGACGACCAGCACCGGGTCTCGGTCGACGAGCTCCTCGACCCAGCTCCCGGACGAGCCCATCGCGACCACGGGCGAGCACGGCTTCGACATCGACGACGAGGCGTACGCCGACATCGTCCGGCGCATCATCGACGACGAGATCGGCAACGGCGAGGGCGCCAACCTCGTCATCGCGCGCAACTACACCGCGACGATCGCCGACTGGGACCACGCCAAGGCGCTGACCGTCTTCCGTCGGCTGCTCGAGCGCGAACGCGGCGCCTACTGGACGTTCGTCGTCTTCACCGGTGACCGGTTCCTGATCGGCGCGAGCCCGGAGCGGCACGTGAGCGTGCAGGGCGGCGAGGTCCGGATGAACCCGATCAGCGGCACGTTCCGGGTCGGCCGGATCGGCGACCCGAGCGAGCGGAAGGCCCGGCTGCTCGAGTTCCTCGCCGACGAGAAGGAGATCTACGAGCTCTTCATGGTGGTCGACGAGGAGCTGAAGATGATGTGCGACATCTGCAGCGAGGGCGGCCAGATCCTCGGCCCGTACCTCAAGCCGATGACGCACCTGATCCACACCGAGTACATCCTCGCCGGGCGCACGCACCGCGACGTGCGCGACGTGCTGCGCTCCTCGATGTACGCCGCCACGGTGACCGGCAGCCCGGTGGAGAACGCCTGCCGCGTGATCGCCGAGTACGAGCAGCAGGGGCGCGGCTACTACGGGGCCGTGATGGCGCTGATCGGGCGCGACGACGAGGGCGAGTCCCACGGTCGACGCACCGATCATCCTGCGCACGGCCGACGTCAGTCCGGACGGGCGCGCTCCGCGTCACCGCCGGGGCCACGCTGGTCAGGGACTCCGAGCCGGCGTACGAGGTCGCGGAGACGCACGCCAAGGCAGGCGGGATCCTCACGGCATTCGGACTGGTGCCGGCGCCGTCCGCGCCCAGCGGTGAGATCGCCGACCTGGCGCGCGACGAGGACGTGCTGGTCGCCCTGGGCAAGCGCAACCAGCGGCTGAGCCGGTTCTGGTTCAACGACCAGTCCGACGCGACGCATTCGTCAGCGCTCGCCGGGCGCCACGTGGTCGTGCTCGACGGCGAGGACGACTTCGTGATGATGCTGCGGCACGTGCTGGCCGTGCTCGGCATGACCAGCGAGACGGTGCGGCACCACGACTACCGCACGGGCGCCTTCGACGCCGCCGACCTCGTGATCGTCGGCCCCGGGCCCGGTGACCCGCGCGACGTCGACGACGCGAAGATCAGCGCCGTACGCCGAGCGGTCGACGACCTGCTCGCAGGCGAGAAGCCCTTCCTGGCCGTGTGTCTCGGACATCAGGTCCTCTGTGGCGCGCTCGGTCTGGAGCTGGCGTACAAGGACATCGTCTTCCAGGGCACGCAGACGAAGGTCGACCTGCTCGGTCGTCAGGAGAACGTCGGCTTCTACAACACGTTCGTCGCGAAGCAGCCGGCGGACGCGCGTGACGACCTGCTCGTCGAGGCCGACGCCAAGACGGGCGACGTCCACCTCGTCGCGGGGCCGGGGTTCCGCGGCATCCAGTTCCACGCCGAGTCGATCCTGACCGAGAACGGCTTCGACCTGATCCGCGAGCTGTTGCTGGACCGCTCTTCGACGAGGACGGATGAACAACGGGCGGGTCCTGGTCGTCGACCACCACGACTCGTACACGTACAACCTGGTCCATCTGATCGCCGGCGTGACCGGCACCCTGCCCGACGTGGTCCAGCACGACGATCCGGCGGCGACCGACCAGCTGGCGCGACGGATTCACCCACCTGGTGCTGTCACCCGGGCCGGGCACGGTCCACGACGAGCACGACTTCGCGCTCGGTCGGACGATCATCGCCGAGGCCACCGTCCCGGTGCTGGGTGTCTGCCTCGGGCTGCAGGGGATCGTCGAGGGTTGCGGCGGCGAGGTCGAGGTCGTCGACCCGGCGCACGGCGAGGTCTCGCTGGTCCGGCACACCGGCACCGGCGTCTTCGCTGGGTGCCGCAGGACTTCAAGGCGGTGCGTTACCACTCGCAGGCCGCCGTCGCGGTGCCCGACGCCCTCGAGGTGACGGCCTGGTGTGACGAGCCGCAGGGTCGGGTCGTGATGGGTGTGGCCCACCGCGAGCGCCCGCTGCACGGCGTGCAGTTCCACCCCGAGTCGATCCTGACCGAGCACGGCGCACGCGCTCGTCGCGAACTTCCTTCGGACGGCGCCGTGACAGCTCCGACTGGTGACGCCGTGCCCTGGGTCGACCCCGAGGACTTCGTGGTGGCGCACCTGACCGGCAAGGACCGGGCGTTCTGGCTCGACGGCACCGGCGCGCGTCCCTGGTCGGGCCGTTTCTCGTACGTCGGCTGGCTGGGTCCGGACGACGTCAGCCTCGCGTACGACGCGACGGCGCAGACGGTCACGGCGTACCACGGAGACACGAGCGAGGTCGTCGGCGACGACGTCTTCGCGGTGCTGACGGACCGACTGGCGCGGTCGGGTCAGGGCGACGGCGATGCTCACCGCGACATCGGACCGGGCTGGGTCGGCTGGCTCGGGTACGCGTCGCGTCCCGATCTCCCGGCTCGGCTCGACAAGAGCGCAGACGTCCCCGAGGCGTGCTGGCTGCGGGCGGAGCGGATGGTCGTGTTCGACCACGCGAGCCGCACGGTGTCCGGGATCGGTCGACGGCGCCTGGCGGGACGAGGTGGCCGCGCTGGTCGCGGCGACTCCGACAGCAGCCGCCGGACCACGCGTCGGACCGCGGCGAGGTCGTGGCCACGCTCGACCCCGGCGGCTACGCCGAGGCCTTCGTGCGGGTCCAGTCCGAGCTGCGCCGCGGCAACTCCTACGAGACCAACCTGACCTACCGCACGGAGGTGGCGAGCGGGCTGGACCCGTTGACGGCGTACCGGCGGCTGCGTCGCGCCAACCCTGCGCCGTACGCCGCCTGGATCACCCATCGCGGCAGCAGCCTGCTGAGCAGCTCGCCGGAGCGGTTCGTGACCGTGCGGCCGGACGGGTGGATGGAGACGCGTCCGATCAAGGGCACGACGCCGCGGCACACCGACCCGGCTGCGGACCGGGCGGCCGCGCTCGAGCTGACCGAGGACCCGAAGTTCCGCGGCGAGAACCTGATGATCGTCGACCTGCTGCGCAACGACATGTCGCATGGTCTGCGAGGTCGGGACGGTCGAGGTCACCGAGCTGATGCACGTCGAGTCCTACCCGACCGTGCACCAGCTCGTCACCACGATCCGTGGTCGGCTCCGGCCGGACGTGAGCAGCATCGCCGCGGTGCACGCGCTCTTCCCGGGCGGCTCGATGACCGGCGCCCCGAAGCTGCGCACGATGGAGATCATCGCCGACGTCGAGACGACCGCACGCGGCCCGTACGCCGGCGCGATCGGCTGGCTCGGCGACGACGGGAGCGCCGATCTCGGCATCATCATCCGCACCCTGGTCCACCACGGTGACCGCTACACGCTCGGCACCGGCGGCGGGATCACCGTCCGGTCGGAGTGCGACGCGGAGTACGCCGAGACCCAGTGGAAGGTCAGCGCCCTCCGCTCCGTCCTCGACGGGCCCCTGAGCCCGGAATGCGGGAACGGTGCCGCTCGGCGGCCGACCGGGCCTTTCCGCAATTCGCGGCGCGGACAAGAGAAGGACCGGACCTCCCAGCCAGGTGAGGTCCGGTCCTTCGGTCTCGGGGTGCTAGCTCTCGTCGGAACCCAGGGTCACGTCGATCGTGTGCGAGTCACTCGTCGTCGCGCCGTTGTCGGTGGAGCTGACGACGGTGAGGGTGACCTTGTCGCCGGGTCGGTACGACCGGACGGTGGCCACGAGCGAGTCGGAGTTGTCGATCCGGTAGTCGTCGACCTTGGTGATGACGTCGCCCTTCTGGAGACCCGCCTCGGCGGCCGCCGTGCCCGGGTCGACCTTGCCGACCAGCGCGCCGTCGGGGAGACCGACCGAGTCGGACGCGTCGCCGACCTCGACACCGATGCGGGCGTGCGTCGGGGTCTGGCCCGCGCGCAGCTCCTGCACGATCGGGACGGCGTCGTTGATCGGGATCGCGAAGCCCAGGCCGATCGAGCCGCTCTGCTCACCGGAGGCGCTCGAGTCGGTCTTGATGGCCGAGTCGATGCCGACGACGTTGCCGGCGAGGTCGATGAGCGGACCACCGGAGTTGCCCGGGTTGATGGCCGCGTCGGTCTGGATCGCGGGGAAGACCGTGGTGGGGTCGTCAGCGGACTCGCCCTGTGTCGTCACCGGCCGGTTCAGCGCGGACACGATTCCGGTGGTCACGGTGCTCTCCAGACCGAACGGCGCACCCACCGCGACGACCTGCTCGCCGACGTCGAGGTTGTCGGAGTTGCCGAGCGTCGCGGGTGTCAGGTTGTCCTGACCGTCGGCCTTGATCACGGCCAGGTCGGTCAGCGGGTCGCGGCCGAGGATGGTCGCCTTCGCGGAGGTGCCGTCGTTGAAGCTGACAGCGATCTTGCCGCCGTCGGCTGCGATCTCGACGACGTGGTTGTTGGTGAGGATCTCGCCGTCCTTGGTCAGCACGATGCCGGACCCGGAACCGCTGGCCTGCGGCCCGCTGGCGTAGATCTTGACGACCGAAGGCAGCGCCTTGGCGGCGGCGCCTTCAGTGCCGCCGACCGGCGCGCTGTGGTCCGAGGACGGGCTGACGGTCAGCGCGCCTGTGCTGCTGGTGGCTGCGGTGGAGGCGCCGTCGTCGTTCATCACGGCGGCGCCTCCGAAGCCCGCTGCGCCGCCGGCGAGAGCTCCGACGAGCAGCGCTGCGCCGACGACACGACCCCCCCTCCTCGGAGCCGCCGCAAGGGGATCCGGCGAGCTCATAGGTGGGTAGGAAGGGGGGTACGTGCCGTTGGTCATGTCTCATAGCCTGTGGCACCTGACTGAAAGGGGACTGAGACGGTGCCGAGAGGTCGCTGTGAGTACGACGCGAGGCCCGTGACCGCGCTCACACCGGCTGGGACGACCGGGCGCCCAAGGCGACCTCGATCTCGTCCGGCTGTCCCGGAAGCGCCATCGTGACCAGCGTGCCGTGCGGCTCGTGGTTGGCCACCGTGACGTGACCGCCGTGCCGCTCGGTGGCCTGCTTGACGATGCTGAGCCCGAGTCCCGAGCCCGGAAGCGTGCGCGCGTCGTCGGCCCGCCAGAACCGCTCGAACACCATCGGCAGGTCGCTGTCGCTGATGCCGGGGCCGTCGTCGAGCACGGTCAGCACGCCGTCCTCGAGCCGCACCGTGACGACGCCGTCGGACGGGCCGTACTTGGCGGCGTTGTCGAGCAGGTTGGTCACCGCTCGCTCGAGGATCGTGGCCTCACCGACGACCCACCACGACGACGTGGAGACGTCGAACGTGACGTCCGGGGCACGCCGGCGCACCCGTTCGACGGCGCGGGCGACGATGTCGGAGAGGTCCATCGGCTCCGGCCGGGAGGTCACCGGCTCCTCACGGGCGAGCTCGACCAGGTCGCCGACCAGGGTCGACAGCTCCTCGACCTGGGCGGTGACGTCGTCGAAGATCTCGTCACGTTGCTCGGACGACATGCCGCCCTGGCGGTCCGCCTGGGCGAGCAGCTCGAGGTTGGTTCGCAGGCTGGTCAGCGGCGTTCGCAGCTCGTGGCCGGCGTCGACGACGAGTCGACGTTGCCGTTCGCGGGAGGCGGACAGCGCGGCGAGCATCTTGTTGAACGACGTCGCGAGGCTGGCCAGCTCGTCGTTGCCGGAGATCTCGATCGGGCGCAGCTCCTCGGTCTGGGCGACGTGGTCGGCGGCCGCGCTCAGCCGTCGTACGGGGCGCAAGCGAGGACCGGGCGACGGCCAGGCCGGTCAGGCCGCGCGACGATGATGCCGGCGCCGCCGACGAAGAGCAGGACGAGACCCATCCGGTCCAGCGTCCGCTCGATCGGCTCGGTCGACTGCACGAACATCAGCGCGACGCCCGTGCCGGCGTTGACCGTCGCGACCCGGGAGTCGTTGCCGTTGCGGTCGACCGTGCGGAGCGACTCCTCGAGCCGGCCGTTCGCGACGGCGAGCTCGGCCGGCGTGGCCGGCTCGAGCCACTCGTGGTTGGCCGGGGTCATGGTGCCGTCGGCGTACAGCAGGTAGATGCGCAGGTCGGCGGCGGCGATGAACTCGATCGGCAGCTGGCGGATCGTGACCTCACTGACGACGCCGCTCGCCGCAGCGGCGTGGGCGCGCTCGAGCAGCGTCGCGTCCTGGCGGCTGTAGAGCTGGGACCGCAGGGTCAGGTATGCCGCCAGGGCGGCCACAGCCACGGCGAGCCCGACCGCGACAGCGGCACAGGATCGAGATGCGCGCGGCAAGCGAGATGCGGCTCGCGGAGACGACGGGGGGTCCGGAGCTCGGGGCGGGCTCGGCCGAGGTCACGGAGGCGTCTCGCGCAAGACGTAGCCGACGCCTCGCACGGTGTGGATCAGCCGCGACTCCCCACCGGCCTCCGTCTTGCGGCGGACGTAGCCGACGTAGACCTCCAGCGAGTTGGCCGTCGTGGGGAAGTCGTAGCCCCAGACCTCCTCGAGGATGAACGCGCGCTCCAGCACGCGCTTCGGCCGACGCATGAACAGCTCGAGCAGGTCCCACTCGGTGCGCGTCAGCGTGATCGCGCGACCACCGCGCTCGACCTCGCGCGTGACCGGGTTCATCGTCAGGTCGGCGTAGGTGAGCGGGCCTTCGTCGTCGCCGTTGCCCGTGCCGAGGGTGCGGCGACGCAACATCGCCCGGACCCGCGCGAGCAGCTCGTCGAGCGCGAACGGCTTGGCGAGGTAGTCGTCGGCGCCGGCGTCGAGGCCGTCGACCCGGTCGTCGACCGAGTCGCGGGCGGTCAGGACGAGGATCGGCAGGTCGTTGCCGGCGGCGCGCAGCGCGCGGGTGGTCTCGATGCCGTCGAGCCGCGGCATCATCACGTCGACGATGAGAGCGTCGGGTGCCAGGCCGTTGATCCGAGCGAGGGCTTCGACCCCGTCGTTGGCGAGGGCCACCTCGTAGCCGTTGAACTCCAACGAGCGCCGCAGCGAGTCACGTACGGCGCGATCGTCGTCCACGACCAGGATGCGCATGCGTCAAGCCTGCCATGCAGGTCTGAAAGCGGGCTGAGATTTCACGCGGGTCGCACGTCGCGCTGGATTCATCAGGCAGGCCCGTTGCCGGCCGTGCCGTCCAGCAGGGAGCGGGCGGCCGACCCGGCCCGCGCAGCCGTACGACCCTCCGAAGAGGATCGCGTGCACGAGCAACGGGTGGATCTGGTGCAGCGGCTGACGTGCGCGCCAGCCGTCCGCGAGCGGCGCGGCCTCGTCGTAGGCCTCCAGGAGCCGCGCCAGGTGTGGCGCGCCGAACAGGGCGAGCATCGCGAGGTCGGTCTCGCGGTGGCCACCGTGCGCGGCCGGGTCGACGAGGTAGCCGGAGCCGTCCGAGCTCCAGACCACGTTGCCGGACCACAGGTCGCCGTGGATCCGGCTGGGCTGCTCGTGCGGCCCGGCGAAGTCCTTGATCCGCTCCATCACGGCCTCGATCGCCTCGGCGTCCTCGGCCCCGATGTTGTCGCGGTCGCGCGCGACCTTGAGGTAGGGCAGCACCCGACGGGACGGCCAGAACTCCGTGAACGTGTCGGTGGGGCTGTTCGTGAGCGGCACCGTGCCGATGTAGCCGTCACGCTCACCGCCGAACTGCGCGGCCCCCGCCGCGTGCGTCTGGCCCAGGCGCCGGGCGAAGTCCTCGACACCGTCGAGGCTCGGGCGGCCGGGCTCGATCCACGAGAGGATCAGGCAGTCGTCACTGACCCCGAGCACGTCCGGCACGGCCGCGCCACCGGCCGCTGCGAGCCAGCCGAGACCGTCGGCCTCGACGTCGAAGAAGTTCTCGGGAGCATGCGGCCGGGTCTTGACGAACGCGCTCCGGCCGTCGCTCAGCCGAAGTCGGGTGGCCGTGCAGATGTCGCCTCCGGCGACCGGCGTGGTGGACACGACCGGGGTCCCGAGCAGGTCTTCTGCCCGGCCGGCGATCGTGCTCATCCGTGCCATGCACCGAACCTACGCGTTGCCTGCAACCCTGACTACCGCCTCGGTGTTTGCCTGGTGAGCCATGCAGGCGGCTGGTGAACCAGGCAGATCTGCCTGGTGACGGGGGCGTTTGCCTCGTCAGGGTGGACGCCGGATGGTGGCCAGCGCGTCGACCAGGGCGTCGCAGGTGCGCTCGACGATGGCGAGCACCTCGTCGAAGCCGCCCTGCGCACCGTAGAAGGGGTCCGGGACGTCGAGCTCGTCACCGGCCAACGGGTCGAACGCGCGGAACATCAGCACCCGCCGCCGGTCCTCGTCGTCGGGCGCCATCGCCACGATGTCGCGGAAGTTCTGCTTGTCCATCGCCAGGACCAGGTCGTGCTCAGCGAACCCGTCACCCTCGAACAGCGCGGCGCGATGCCGGCTCGGGTCGTAGCCGTGCGCGGCCAGCGTGGTCGCGGCGCGGCGGTCCATCGCCTCGCCCAGGTGCCAGGTCCCGGTGCCCGAGCTGCTGACGACGACGTCGCGGTCGAGCCCTGCCTCAGCCAGCTTGCGGGTCATCACGGCTTCCGCTGTCGGTGAGCGGCAGATGTTCCCGAGGCAGACGAACGCGACGGAGTACGCCGGTCCGGTCCCTCGCGGCCCGGGCAGGGACGGCAGCGAGGGCAGCGCCTCGGCCATCATCAGCTACGCGTCTCGATGCGCCAGCGTCGGTTGTCGGACTCGGGCAGCACCTGGCCGACGATCCAGCTCACGACCGAGATGACGAGGCCGCCGAACACCGCGGTCCAGAAGCCGTCGACGTGGAAGCCGAGGTCGAACTGGTCGCAGATCCAGCTCGTGAGCATCAGCATCAACGCGTTGACCACGAAGAACATCAGTCCGAGTGTCAGCAGATAGAGCGGGATGCGACAGGAACGCCACGATCGGCCGCACGAACTCGTTGACGACCCCGAACAGCAGGGCGACCACGAGCAGGGTGAGGACCCGGTCGCGGTCGTTGTCCCCGGTGATCTTGATCCCCTAGAAGAGCCACGCCGCGACGGCCAGCGCACACGCGTTCGTCGCGATCCGGATGAGCCACGCCTTCATGGCCGCATCGTTTCACGCGGGTTGCTGAGCCTCATCGCGCCTCCCCGTGTCCGGTGGCATCGAGCAGTGACGTCTCCGCCGCGTCGAGGTGTCGTGCGAGCTCGTCGATCGCGTCGTCGACCTGTCCGGCCTCGAGCAGCTCCACGAGGTACGCGTGCTCGGCCACCTGCTGGCGGAGGTTGGCGCGGGTGCGGTCGAGGTGGGCGAGCCCCAGCCTGATCTCGGAGATCAGCGCGTCACCGGCCGCGAGCAGGCGCTCGCTGCCGGAGAGGCCGACCAGCGCACGATGGATCTGCAGGTGTGCCTCGGTCAGCGAGGCCGGGTCGTCGCGTGCTCCGGCGGTCCGGGCCAGGGCGGCGTACTCGTGCAGTGCCTCGCGCAGCGCCTGGCGGTCCGCCTCGTCCGCCTCGTTCCAACGGCGTACGCCGGCCGACTCCAGGGCCGTCCGCGCCCGGCTCACGTCGCGCACGTCGTCGGCACCGAGCTCCTTGACGGCGACGCCGCGGTTCGGGATCCGCACGGCGAGGCCCTCGGCGACGAGGACGCCGAGCGCCTCCCGGATCGTGCTCCGGCCGACTCCCATCGCCTCCGACAGGGCGACCTCACGGAGCGGTGTCCCGGGCTCGAGCTGTCCCGCGAACATCGCGCGCCGGATCTCCTCCGCCGCACGGTCGACGGTCGAGGAGTTCTCGAGCTCGAGCTGCAGGTCGTCGTACATGGTGCTGCGAACTCTAGGGCGTCCGGAGGGTCGATGACGCCGCTGCCCGACCCGCGTTTGACTCCCGCCCGAGCCGAGTGTCACTCTAGATGTCAGATTGTCTGACAATCAGACGTCCAGACCACAACCCTGCAGCCCGGCCACACCACGGAAGGGCTGCCTTCGACGCCGAGAGGGTGAGAAACCGATGACCGTGCAGGTGCAGGACTCGACGATGCAGCGTCCCGACCAGCCGCTGGCCTGGGGCCGCCACTACGCGATGGTCCGGCCGGACCACTTCCGCGTCGACTACCGGATCAACCCCTACATGGACCTCGACCGGCAGCCGGACGCCGCGCGCACCATGCAGCAGTGGCGCGGACTGGTCGCGGCGATCGAGAACGCCGGCGGCCGGGTGGACGTGATCGAGCAGCGCGCCGACTCGCCCGACATGGTCTACGCGATGAACCTGGGACTGGCTGTCGCCGGCGAGCACCCGGCCGAGAACCGGGTCGTGATGTCTCACATGCGGTACGCCGAACGGCGCCGCGAGGCCGAGACCTCGCGCCCCTGGTTCGACACGCGCAGGTTTCGCGCCGTCCGCCTTCGGACGCGACGGCGTCGGCGCGCACTTCGAGGCCGGTGACGCCTTCGCGTACGCCGGTCGGCTGGTCGTCGGCTACGGCCCGCGCACGGAGGAGCTCGCGCTCAAGCACCTGGCGACCGAGCTCGACGTGCAGGTCGTCGGCGTCCAGATCACGCACCCGGGCATGTACCACCTCGACCTCGGCTTCTGCCCGCTCGACGAGCGCCGGGCCATGGTCTGCCCCGCCGCGTTCGACGCGGCCGGCGCGCGAGCCCTGCTCGACCTGGTGCCGGAGCCGATCGTGCTCACCGAGACGGATGCCCTGACCTTCTGCGCCAACTCGATCGTGGTCGGCCGGACCATCCTGATGCCGGCCTGCCCGCCGGCTGTGCGCGAGCAGCTCGAGGACGCCGGCTTCACGGTGCAGCTGCTGGACCTCTCGGAGTTCCACAAGGGCGGCGGCTCGATCCGCTGCCTGACGAACCCGCTCGACGTCACCCTCGGACGTGACCTGGAGCGCGTCCCCGGTGGACGGGTCGTGCTGCCTCGCTGACGGCCGCTCGACGGCACCGCGGCGGTCACTACAGTGACTCGACATGACGACTCCGCGGTTCCGTCCGGCGCTCGAGACCATCCCGTCGTACAAGGCCGGGAAGCCGCCCGCGCAGTCCGGTGAGGTCGGCCGTCAGCTGTACAAGCTGTCGAGCAACGAGAACCCGTATCCGCCGCTTCCCGGCGTCATCGAGCGCGCCACGAAGGCCGTGGAGGCGATGAACCGCTACCCCGACATGGGGGTGAGCGCGCTCCACCAGACGCTCGCGGACCGCTTCGGCGTCGACGTCGAGCAGATCGCGTCCGGCGCCGGCTCGGTGGCCGTCCTCTACCACCTGCTGCAGGCCACCTGCGCCGACGGCGACGAGGTCGTCTACGCCTGGCGCTCGTTCGAGGCCTACCCGATCGCGGTCGGTCTCACCGGCGCCACGAGTGTCCAGGTGCCGGTGGACGCCGACGCTCGCCACGACCTCCCCGCGATGCTCGCCGCGATCACCGACCGCACCAAGGTGGTCGTGGTCTGTACGCCGAACAACCCGACCGGGCCGTCGGTGCACCGCGACGAGCTCGCCGCCTTCCTCGACCAGGTGCCGAGCCACGTCCTGGTGGCCGTCGACGAGGCGTACCGCGAGTTCGTGACCGACCCCGACACCCCGGATGCGCTCGAGCTCGCCGCCGGCCGCGACAACGTGGTCGTGCTCCGGACCTTCAGCAAGGCGTACGGCCTCGCCGGCCTCCGTTTCGGGTACGCCGTCGGGCCGGCTCCGGTCGCCGAGGCGATCCGCAAGTGCGCGCTGCCCTTCGGCGTCTCCTCCGTCGTCCAGGCGGCCGCCCTGGCGTCGCTCGACAGCGAGGAGGCACTGCTGGAGCGAGTCTCCGCCCTCGTCGCCGAGCGGACCCGGGTGACGGCGGCTCTCGCCGAGCAGGGGTGGGACATCCCGGACGCCCAGGGCAACTTCGTCTGGTTCGGGCTGGGGGAGGACACGGTCGACTTCGCTGCGGCCTGCGACGCGGCCGGCATCAGCGTGCGACCGTTCGCGGGCGACGGTGCCCGCGTCTCGATCGGGGAGGTCGAGGCGAACGGCATCCTGCTGGAGGTCGCGGCCGCGTGGCGGTCGTCACGCGCGTGACGTCGGGTGCCGCCTGAGGCACCGATTGTTCGCCCTCGGCGTACCGATATCGGTTGGTCAGGCGTCAGAGGCATCGTCTAGAGTGGTGCTTACAACCCACCACCCTCGAAGGTTGCCTGACGGTGCGCAGGCCGGGCCGGGCCGGCTGGTCGCCCGACTGTCGGAACAAGGCTGGATGCTGGTGGGTACCGCCGTCCACTGACAGGGGGCCAACGCCACTGATGACCGAAGCCGCCGCGACCGATCACGCACCCGCGCCGCCCCGTCAGGGCGGTGTCCGCTCGTTGTGGCGACTGCGTTCCTACCTCCGTCCGTACGTCGGCGCGCTGACCGTCATGGGCACGACCGCCGTCATCGGCGTCTTCGTGTCGTTGGCGATCCCCCTGGTCACCAGGGCCATCATCGACGGGCCGATCACCGACGGTGACCTCTCGGCCATCTGGCCGCTGGGGATGCTCGGTCTCTTCCTCGGCATCACCGAGGCGGCGTTGATCCTGATCCGGCGCTGGGTCCAGGCCCGGGCCGTCCTCGGCTTCGAGACCGCGGTCCGCAACGACCTCTACCGCCACATGCAGGCGCTGCCGATGGAGTTCCACGGCCGCTGGCAGAGCGGGCAGCTGCTCTCCCGGGTGACGACCGACCTGAGTGCGATCCGCCGCTTCACCGGCTTCGGCATGCTCTTCCTGGTCATCAACATCATGCAGCTGACGATCGTCACCGCGCTCCTGCTCCACCTCTACTGGCCGCTCGGACTCGTCGTCGCGGTCTCCGCGGTGCCGACGATCTGGCTCAGCCGGCGTTTCGAGCAGCAGTACGTCGTGGTGTCGCGCGCGGTCCAGGACCAGCAGGGCGACGTCGCCACCTCCGTCGAGGAAGCCGCCGTCGGGTTCCGGGTGATCAAGTCCTTCGGGCGGCGGCGCTACGTCGAGGGTCAGTTCCGTGAGCGCGCGCAGATCCTCTACGACACGTCCATCGAGAAGGTCCGGCTGTCGTCGAAGTTCTGGACGTTCCTCGAGATCATCCCCAACGTCAGCCTGGTCATCGTCCTGCTGCTGGGGGCGCAGGCCGTCGGCGAGGGCGAGGTCACGATCGGCACGCTCGTCGCCTTCATCACGCTGATGCTGTCCCTCGTCTGGCCCATCGCGGCCCTCGGCGTGATCCTGGCGATGGCCCAGGAGGCCATGACTGCGGCCGACCGGGTCAACGAGATCTTCGACACCAAGTCCGCGATCACCAGCGGCACCCGCGTGCTCGAGGGTGCCCGCGGACATCTCCGCTTCGAGAAGGTCGGCTTCCACTTCCCCGACTCCGACCAGCCCGTGCTGCATGACCTCGACCTCGAGGTGCTTCCGGGCGAGACCGTGGCCGTCGTCGGCGCCACCGGTGCCGGCAAGACCGCCCTGACCGGTCTGGTCCCGCGCCTCTACGACGTGACGTCGGGCCAGATCACGATCGACGGCGTCGACGTGCGCGAGCTGACCCTCGATTCGCTGCGCACCGTGGTGGCCACGGCGTTCGAGGAGCCCACCCTCTTCTCGATGAGCGCACGCGAGAACGTCACGCTCGGTCGCCCGGACGCGAGCGACGAGGACATCCACGCGGCGATCGAGACCGCGCAGGCGGGCTTCGTCTACGACCTGCCCTGGGGACTCGAGACCCGGATCGGTGAGCAGGGCATGTCGCTGTCCGGTGGCCAGCGCCAGCGGCTCGCCCTGGCGCGAGCCGTGCTGTCCCGGCCGCGCATCCTGGTGCTCGACGACACGCTGTCCGCGCTCGACGTCCACACCGAGGCACTGGTCGAGAAGGCCCTGCGCCGGGTGCTGGCGGACGCCACCGGCATCGTGGTCGCGCACCGCGCCTCGACCGTCATGCTCGCCGACAAGGTGGCCCTGCTCCAGGACGGCACCATCACCCACGTGGGCGCGCACGAGCGGCTGCTCGCCGAGGTCCCGGCCTATCACGACCTGCTCGCCGGCGATGCCGACGAGGACGATCTCGAGTCCGTGCAGGGTCAGGGGGCGCTGCGATGACACCCCATGAGCAGCGCGGCTACGACGTGGTCGACGAGAGCACCGAGGACATGGCAGAGGAAGTCGCCCTCGGCGCCGACGACTGGCGCGGAGTCGCGGCGGAGGATCGCGACGAGATCCCCGACAAGGTCTCGCTGGTCCTGCAGGACCGGTCCCGGCGGCTGCTGAAGCAGCTGTTGCGGCCGCACAAGAAGCTGCTGGTCCTGCTGATGATCGCCGTCGTGATCGAGAACGCCGCGCGGCTCTCGGTCCCCTTCCTCGTCGCGCTCGGCATCGACAACGGCATCCCGCCGATCGTCGACGACAACGACAATCGCACCCTGCTCCTGATCGTGGGCGCCGTGCTGATGGCGGTGGTGATCCAAGCCATCTCCCGGATCACGTTCCTCATGCTCGCCGGACGGATCGGGCAGGAGGTGCTCTTCACCCTGCGTCGCCGGGTCTTCTCGCACTTCCAGAAGCTGTCGCCGGCGTTCCACGACGAATACACGTCCGGTCGCGTCATCTCGAGGCAGACGTCCGACGTCGATGCGATCTACGAGCTGCTCGAGACCGGCTTCGACGGCCTGATCTCGGCCCTGCTCACGCTGGTCGGCACCGCCGTGCTGTTGCTCGTGCTCGACGTGAAGCTGGGGCTCGTCGCGCTGCTCTGCTTCCCGTTCCTGCTCGTCCTGACCCGGTGGTTCCGGCGCGAGTCCGCCAAGGCTTACCGGCGTACGCGCGAGACCGTCGCCGTCGTGATCGTCCACTTCGTCGAGACGATCAACGGCATGCGGGCCGTGCAGGCCTTCCGTCGCGAGCCGCGCAACCAGGAGATCTTCGACGACGTCGACGACGACTACCGTCTCGCCAACGAGCGGGCCTTCCGGCTGGTCGGTCTGTTCATGCCGGGCATCAAGCTGATCGGCAACATCACGATCGCGATCGTCCTGATGTACGGCGCCGTGCTGGCGATCGACGGCGAGGTCACCCCGGGTGTGCTCGCGGCCTTCCTGCTCTACCTGCGCCAGTTCTTCGAGCCGATGCAGGAGATCTCGCAGTTCTACAACACGTTCCAGTCCGCGTCGGCCGCGCTCGAGAAGCTGTCCGGTGTGCTCGAGGAGGAGCCGTCGGTCCCGCAGCCGATCAAGCCGGTCCCGCTCGACGACGCGCGCGGTGACCTGCACCTCGACCACGTCCGGTTCGCCTACGTCTCCGATCGACCGGTCCTCCCCGACCTCGAGCTCGAGGTCCCGTCCGGCATGACGCTCGCCCTGGTCGGCACCACCGGCGCCGGCAAGACGACGCTGGCCAAGCTGGTGTCCCGGTTCTACGACCCGACCGACGGACGGATCACGCTCGACGGAGTCGACCTGCGCGACCTCACCGAGGACGACCTCCGCAAGGCCGTCGTGATGGTGACCCAGGAGAACTTCCTCTTCAACGGCACCGTCGCCGACAACATCCGGTTCGGGCGTCCCGACGCGTCGATCGAGGAAGTCGTCGCGGCAGCCCAGGCGATCGGCGCCCACGACTTCATCATCGGTCTGCCCGAGGGTTACGAGACCGAGGTGGCCAACCGAGGCGGACGGCTCTCGGCAGGGCAGCGGCAGCTGGTCGCCTTCGCTCGCGCCTTCCTCGCCGACCCGGCGGTGCTGATCCTCGACGAGGCGACGTCGAGCCTCGACGTGCCGTCGGAGCGGTTGGTCCAGCACGCGCTGCGCACGATCCTCGCGGAGCGGACGGCGATCATCATCGCCCACCGTTTGTCGACGGTGGAGATCGCGGATCGGGTGCTCGTCATGGAGCACGGCGAGATCGTCGAGGACGGGACGCCGTCCGACCTGATCGCGGGTGGCTCCGGCCGGTTCTCCGACCTCCACAACGCCTGGCTCGCCTCCTGCCTGACGGCTGGCTCGCTCGCCTGACGATCCGCCCGCGCTGCTCGCCGCGAATTGCGGGAAGGGTGCGGTTGACACGCCGTTCGACGGGCCACCTTTCCCGCAATCCCGGGCTCGCTCCGATCAGTTGAGGTCGAACTCGTTGCCTTCGGGGTCGAGCATCGCGATGGCGTAGTGGTTGGGCGCCTCGAGCACGCGGACCTTGGTGGCGCCGGCGGCGACGAGGCGGTCGGCCTCGGCGTCGACACGCTCGCGGCGTACGTCGATCGGCACGTCGCGGCCACCGCTCACCGCCAGGTCGAGGTGCCAGCGATTCTTCGAGACCTTGTCCTCGGGCACCTCGTGGAAGAACATCCGCGGCCCCACCCCGTCGGGGTCGACGACCATGCTCGGGTGGTCGTCGATCTCCTCCTCCGGCAGGTCGAAGCTGCGCCAGTACTCCGACCAGCGGGTGAACGGCGACGGCGGGTCCGGCATCACGTAGTGGAGCGCCGTGGACCAGAACTCGACCATCAGCTTGGAGTCGTGGCAGTCCACCGCCACCTGGATCCTGGTCGCCATCGTCAACCCTCCCGCTGCTCGCCCGCGACACCCACTCTGCCGGACGTCACCGACAGCCGCCCGTTGCCCCGGGGGCCGGCAGCGAGCATCATCACGGGGTGGACGAACTGCAGAGACTCCGGGCGATGACGGTGGGATTCCGGGTCTCCCAGGCGATCCATGTCGTCGCGGCGCTCGGCGTGGCCGACCTGATCGAGGACGAACCGGTCTCACCGACCGACCTCGCCGAGCTGCTCCGGTGCGACGCGGAGGGTCTGGCGCGGGTGCTGCGCGCGCTCGCGGCGGTCGACGTCTTCGTGGAGACCGACGACGGCCGGTTCACCCACAGCCCGATGAGCGAGGCGCTGCGCTCCGACCACCCGCGCTCCGTCCGGCCGACGGCGGTGCTCATCGGGCAGGAGCACCTCTGGGAGACGTGGGGCACCTTGATGCACAGCGTCCGCACGGGGGAGAACGCCTTCGTCGGACGCTACGGCACCGACGTCTGGACCTACCGCAACGAGCGTCCCGAGCAGAACGCCATCTTCGACGCGGCGATGTCCGGCAACACGGCAGCGCTGGCCGACGAGCTCGGCGGGCTCTACGACTTCTCCGACGCGTCCACCGTCGTCGACCTCGGTGGCGGGGACGGGACGCTGCTGCTGGGAGTCCTCGCGAGCAACCCGCACCTGAGCGGCGTGCTGTTCGACCAGCCCGGCGTCATCGCCCGAGCCCGGGCCGTCCTGGCGCACGCCGACGCGTCCGAAGCAGCGGAGCGCTGCACCCTCGTCGAGGGGACCATCTTCGGCGACCATCCCGAAGGCGGCGACGTCTACGTGATGCGGCACATCCTGCACGACTGGACGGACGGGGACTGCGCCGCGATCCTCGAGCGCTGCCGCCAGGTGCTGACCGGGTCCGGCGTGCTGCTCGTCCTCGAACGCGTCCTCGAAGGTCCCAACGAAGGTGCCGACGCGAAGTTCTCCGACCTCAACATGCTCGTGATGCCTGGCGGGCGGGAGCGATCCGAGGCGCAGTTCGCCGACCTGTTCGCAGCCGCCGGGCTTCGACTGCGGCAGCGGCTCCCGGCGCTCGACGGGGAGTGGATCCTGGAGGTCGTCCGAGCCTGATCAGGTGCCGATCTTCGCCGGCTCCGGGCCCGGCTCCGGCTCGGCGACACGGACCCGAGGCTTGCGCTCCGACGAGACCACGATCGCCACGGCGACGACCACGACGAGACCGCCGAACACGATCGCCGGCGTGACGGCCTCGGACAGGATCAGCCAGCCGAGGAACACGGCGACCACCGGGTTGACGTACGCGTAGGTCGCCACCAGCGAGATCGGCGCCGCCGAGAGCACCCAGACGTACGCCGTGAACGCGACGACCGAGCCGAACGTCACCAGGTAGGACCAGGCCAGCCAGGCGTCGAGCGGCGCGGACTGCGGCACCACGTTCTCGCCCCGGATCAAGGCGCCGACGAACAGGAAGACCGATCCCCACAACATCTCGTAGACCGTCGTGACGAACGGGTTGCGCGGGAGGGTCAGCCGCGGGGTCGACCACGAGCCGAACGACCAGCAGACCGTCGCGAAGACGATCACCAGGCAGGCGCCCCAGGCCACGTCGCCGCCCAGTCCGGTCGAGGTGATCAGCCCGACCAGCCCGGCGAAGCCGAGCAGGACACCGACCAAGGTCAGCGGGCGCGGCCGGTCACCGGTGGCCGTGCGGTAGACGATCACCCACAGCGGGACGGCGGCGACGATGAGCGCCGCGATGCCGGACGGTGCGCCGTTCTGCTCGCCGACACTGACCAGTCCGTTGCCGAGGGTGGGGAGCAGCAGACCGAGGAGCGCCGCCCCGGCCAGCTCGCGCCGGTTGACGGCGAGCACCGACCAGCCCGACCGGACGGCCAGGATCCCGCCGAGGATCACGCCGGCGACGCCGTAGCGCCACGACGCCGACGACATCGCGGGCAGGTCCTCGACCGTGATCCGGATGGCGAGGTAGGTCGATCCCCAGACGACGTACACGATGCCGAGGGCGACGGCGATGAGCAGGGGCGACGGCGCTCACGACCGACGCCGCAGCCGGGCGCTTGGTAACGAGTGTCGTGGGCTTTTGCTCCTGTCGCACGTCTCGAGCCTACGGCCCGGCCCGCCTCCAGGTCGCGTGGTTTTCGGACAGAGAGCATGGATTTCCCGCCAGTCCGAACGTCCGCATCGTGGGCTCCCGTCTTACGCCTCGTCGGGGGTCGGGGGGATTAGGTGGGACGCCCGGCGGGTCGGTATCGTCAATGGTGGTTGTGGTCGCTGTCACAACGCCCGAGATCCGGTGCCCTGCTTCACCCTCGCGCGGTGAGCGGGGCGTTGTGGACTCAAGCAGGCAGCGTCCCGATCGAAGGCCGTCACCGGGCGCAACACCCCGTCGCCCGGCCGGCCGAGACGACCTGACGGTGCCGGTGATCCCGGAACACCGACGACACAAGGGAGTACGCGTGACCAACGACGGATTTGGTCCCGGCCTCGGTGAGGTCTTCGGACCGAACCAAGAAGGTGGCGGACCCGAGCTCATCCAGCTGCTCACCCCCGAGGGCGAGCGCGTCGAGCACCCGGAGTTCACCTTCGACCTCGACGACGAGGCGATCAAGGGCTTCTACCGCGACCTGGTCATGACCCGGCGCATCGACACCGAGGCGACCGCGCTGCAGCGGCAGGGCGAGCTCGGCATCTGGGCCAGCCTGCTCGGCCAGGAGGCCGCCCAGATCGGCTCGGGCCGCGCACTCCGCGACCAGGACTTCGCCTTCCCGACCTACCGCGAGCACGGCGTCGCCTGGTGCCGCGGCATCGACCCGCTGCACCTGCTCGGACTCTTCCGGGGTGTCGACCAGGGCGGCTGGGACCCGATCGCCGACAAGTTCAACCTCTACACGATCGTGATCGGCGCACAGACGCTGCACGCGACCGGCTACGCGATGGGCATGCAGCGCGACGGGGCGGTCGGCACCGGCGACCCCGACCGTGACGCGGCCGTCATCGCCTACTTCGGAGACGGCGCGACGAGCCAGGGCGACGTCAACGAGTCCTTCATCTGGGCCAGCGTCTTCAACGCTCCCGTCGTGTTCTTCTGCCAGAACAACCAGTGGGCCATCTCCGAGCCGATCGAGCGGCAGACCCGCATCCCGCTCTACCAGCGCGCTCTCGGCTTCGGGTTCCCCGGTCTGCGCGTCGACGGCAACGACGTCCTCGCGACGTACGCCGTGACGCAGGCAGCCCTCCAGCGCGCCCGCGAGGGCAGCGGCCCGACCTTCGTCGAGGCCTACACCTACCGGATGGGTGCGCACACCACGTCCGACGACCCGACGAAGTACCGCGTCACCGAGGACCTCGAGCACTGGAAGCTCAAGGATCCCGATCGAGCGCGTCAAGGCCTACCTGTCCCGCAACGGCGTCGCCGACGACGACTACTACGCCGAGGTCGAGCGCGAGGCCGACGAGCTCGCCGCGCACCTGCGCAAGGGCTGCCTCGAGCTGCCCGACCCGAGCCCGCTCGACATCTTCGACCAGGTCTACGAGGAGACCGACGCCGGAGCTGGAGGCCCAGAAGGCCCAGTTCGCCGAGTACCTCTGACGCTCGTCACTTCGACGGAGCTCGTACGAGCGAAGGAGCGCACTCATGACGCGCGATCACGCTCGGCAAGGGCGTCAACATGGGACTGCGCGCGGCCATGGAGCAGGACTCCAAGGTCATCATCATGGGCGAGGACGTCGGCAAGCTCGGCGGCGTCTTCCGGATCACCGACGGTCTGCAGAAGGACTTCGGTGAGGACCGGGTCATCGACACCCCGCTCGCCGAGTCCGGCATCCTCGGCACGGCGGTCGGCCTCGCGATGCGTGGCTACCGGCCGGTGTGCGAGATCCAGTTCGACGGCTTCGTCTACCCGGCGTACGACCAGATCGTCAGCCAGGTCGCCAAGATGCACTTCCGCAGCCGCGGCTCGATCAAGATGCCGATCGTCATCCGGATCCCGTTCGGCGGCGGCATCGGTGCGGTCGAGCACCACAGCGAGAGCCCGGAGGCGTACTTCGCGCACACCGCCGGCCTCAAGGTGGTGGCGTGCTCCAACC
The DNA here is from genome assembly GCA_963737725.1 of uncultured Actinomycetota bacterium. Taxonomy (GTDB): domain Bacteria; phylum Actinomycetota; class Actinomycetes; order Propionibacteriales; family Nocardioidaceae; genus JANLYC01. Next base: position 216,154 of record CAVTTO010000007.1, on the reverse strand, counting down.
CGGTCGACGCCTACTGGATGATCCAGCAGGCCATCGCCGTCTGACGACCCGATCGTGTTCCTCGAGCCGAAGCGCCGCTACTGGGAGAAGGCCGAGCTCGACGAGTCGACCGAGCCCGAGCCGCTGTTCGCCTCGCGGGTGGTCAAGCAGGGCACCGACCTGACGTTGCTCGCCTACGGGCCGATGGTGAAGACCTGCATCGAGGCCGCCACGGCTGCCGAGGAGGAGGGCAAGAGCGTCGAGGTGATCGACCTGCGCACGCTGTCGCCGCTCGACCTCGCGCCCGTGCTCGACTCGGTCCGCAAGACCGGCCGCGCCGTCGTCGTCCACGAGGCCCCGATCACGCTGGGTCTGGGCTCGGAGATCGCCGCGCGGATCACCCAGGAGTGCTTCTACTCGCTCGAGTCGCCGGTGCTGCGCGTCGGTGGCTTCGACACGCCCTACCCGCCCAGCCGGATCGAGGAGGAGTACCTCCCCGACCTCGACCGGGTGCTCGACTCCGTCGACCGCGCGCTCTCCTACTGATGAACACCGCCTGACCGACCGATCCGGAACGGACTCCTGCATGTCTGATGTGAAGATGTTCAAGCTCCCTGACGTGGGAGAGGGTCTGACCGAGGCCGAGATCGTCACCTGGAACGTCAAGGTCGGCGACACCGTCAAGGTCAACGACGTGATCGTCGAGATCGAGACCGCCAAGTCGCTCGTCGAGCTTCCTTGCCCGTACGCCGGCACGGTGACCGAGCTGTTGGCCGTCCGAGGGCGAGACGGTCAACGTCGGCGCCCCGATCATCGCGGTCGAGACGGGTGATGCGTCAGCTGCTCCGGCAGCCGCCGCACCGGCCGCGCCCGAGGTCGGCAGTCTCACCGAGGACCTGGTGCCGTCACCCAAGGATGACGAGGCCGTCGAGCCGGGTCTGATCGGTGGCCCCGCTCCCGGCGGCCGCACCTCGGTGCTCGTCGGCTACGGCCCGCGCACGACCGAGGCCAAGCGCCGGCCGCGCAAGACCGGGTCGACACCGGCTGGCTCGTCACCGGCTGCCGCTCAGGTCGGGCGTGCAGCACGCGTTCACGCCGCACGCGACCCCGGCACCCGACGTCAGCCTCGAGGACGCGGCAGCGGCCGACGTGCCGGCCGAGTCCGTCGTGGCTCGATCCGACGCGGCCACCGGCACCACGAAGGTGCTGGCGAAGCCGCCGGTGCGCAAGCTCGCCAAGGACCTCGGGATCGACCTCGCGACCGTCACCGCCACCGGTCCCGACGGCACGCATCACCCGTGACGACGTGCAGAACCACGCGTCGGGCACAGCCGCTGCTCCCGAGGCTGCCGCGGTGGTCGCGCCGCGTCCGCAGGTCACCGGCGAGCGCGAGACGCGGGTGCCGGTCAAGGGCGTGCGCAAGATGACGGCTCAGGCGATGGTGGCGTCGGCGTTCACGGCTCCGCACGTCACCGAGTGGATCACGGTCGACGCGACCCGGACGATGAAGATGGTCAAGCGGCTGCGCGAGCACCGCGACTTCCGCGGCGTGAAGGTCTCACCGCTGCTGATCGTCGCGCGCGCGGTCTGTGCCGCCATCCGGCGTACGCCGGAGGTCAACGCCACCTGGGACGAGGCGACCCAGGAGATCGTCCTCAAGCACTACGTCAACCTCGGGATCGCTGCGGCCACGCCGCGTGGCCTGATGGTGCCGAACATCAAGGACGCCGACCAGCTCGACGGTGTCGAGCTGGCTCAGGCGCTCGGCGAGCTCACCACGACCGCGCGCGACGGCAAGACGCAGCCGGCCGAGATGAGCAGCGGCAGCTTCACCATCACCAACGTCGGCGTCTTCGGCGTCGACGCCGGTACGCCGATCATCAACCCGGGCGAGTCGGCCATCCTCTGCATGGGCGCGATCCGCAAGCAGCCATGGGTCGTGGGCAACGCGATCCGGCCGCGCTGGATCACGACCCTGGCGCTGTCGTTCGACCACCGCATCGTCGACGGCGAGCAGGGCTCACGCTTCCTCGCCGACGTCGCGTCAGTGCTCGAGGAGCCGGGCAACGCCCTGCTCTTCTAGACCCGAGCTGGGCTGACTCGCGTCAGTGTGCGCCGCGTCGGGTGATCACGGCCGAGACAGTACGCATCGCGATCGCGAGGTCGCGGCGCGGACGCCAGTTGTCGACGTAGTCGCGGTCGATCAGCACCGACTCGTCCCAGCTGAGGTTCGACCGTCCGCTGACCTGCCACAGACCGGTCATCCCGGGCTTGACCGCCAGCCGGCGACGCGCGGCGTCGTCGTAGGTCTGCACCTCGCGCGGGAGGGCCGGACGGGGACCGATCAGCGACATCTGACCCTTGAGGACGTTCAGCAGCTGCGGCAGCTCGTCGAGCGACGACCGGCGCAGGAACTTGCCGACCCGCGTGATGCGGGGGTCGTCGGTGATCTTGAACAGGCCGCCCCCGATCTCGTCCTGGTCGAGCAGCTCGGGCAGCTGGTCCTCGGCGTCGAGGCGCATCGTGCGCAGCTTGTACATCACGAACGTGGTGCCGGCCTCGCCGACGCGCACCTGCTTGAAGAACGCGGGACCCGATGACGTCAGGCGGACGGCCAGCGCGCACGCCGCGAGGATCGGCAGCGCGATCACCAGGAGCAGCAGCGAGACGACCTGGTCGACCGCGGTCTTGATGACCCGGTCCAGACGCCGCGGCGTGCCGTAGCTGATGTCCATCACGACCCGGCGGCCGAGCCGGCGCACCGAGGCGCGGTCGACGCGCATGTTGGTGACCGGCGTGATCACCGAGAGCTGGGCGCCGACCTCTTCGAGGGCGTACTGGAGGCGGGCGAGCCGGAGTCCGCCGAGCTGCTCGACGTCGTGCAGCGCGATGATGTCCACGCCGAGCTGGCGGGCGACACCTTCGACGTCGGACACGTGGCCGAGCACCGGGACGCCGTCGATCTCGTCGATCGCCGTGTCGGCGCTGCTGATGCACGCACCGACGACGTCGACGGTCGCCTGGTCGCGCCACTCGGCGATGGTGCGGCGCACGCTCTCGGCGCGACCGACCACGAGCACGGTCTCGGTGATCTTGCCGATGCGGCCCCGGGCCAGCATCCAGCGGATGATCGTGCGGACGGCGACACCGCAGAAGGCCAGGACGGCACTCGCGACCAGCACCTGTTGGATCCGCTCGAGCGACGTCGCGTAGACGGCCGCGAAGATGACCACACCGAACGTCAGGTGGGCGTTGCGCTTGAGGTAGGGGCGGCGGTCGAGGAGGTCCTCGATCCGATCGCTACGGGCGCTGCAGATCAGCGCCACGAGCAGCCAGGTCGCCGGAAGAACCCAGACCTTGCCCTGGGTCATGAGGGGACGACCGCGAGCACGAGCAGAGCGCAGAGGAGATCGCTGACCATGACGATGCGCCGCACCTTGCGGAAGGCGGCGTGGTCGCGATGCCCCGGCTGCAACTTCTCCTTGGTCGGAGTCTCGTGCTCCTCCAGGGTCGTCACGTCGGCGTCGATGGTGACTCTCGACGAGGTCGACCTCGGGACGCAGCTGGACAGGGACGTCGAGGACCTGGTCGGGACACTCGAGTGTCACCGTGGTCCGTCCGTCCTCCGACCCGTGGACGCGAACTCGCGTCTGGGTCCCCCCCGATCCTTCGCTGCTGCCCCTCCGTACATGCCGGTCGCCGGCATGCACGCGATTTGTCCCGTCCGAATCCGGACGTCGCATGTGTTTCCCCTATCCATCTGTGGTGCGACTAGCGGCGGCGCGACGACTCCTCCCAAAGTCGATCACGCACACCAGGAAGCCCCTACTTTTCCCCCGGGCGTCGGACCTCAAAGATCCTGCTCGTCCCACAGGCGCGTGACGCGATCGTATGCGTGCCCAGACCAAAAAGAAACAAACATGACGGCATTCGCATGACGTCAACACGGAGCGTGAGAATGCCCGTTACGCAGGGATGTTGAACAGGTTACGACCGGAGATCTGGGTGGTTTTGACCGGATGAGACGAGCACGCCGTCGAGGTACACCCCGCGTACCCGCGACGCGATGTCGGCGACGTCGTCGGGGCCGCCCTCGACGACCACGAGGTCGGCGCGCAGACCGGGCCGGAGCCGGCCGCGGTCGGCCTCGACGCCGAGCAGGTCGGCCGCCGATCCGGTGGTCGCGTGCAGCACCTCGGTCGCCGTCATCCCGAGGGCACGCATCATCTCGAGCTCGTCGAGGTTGGTGCCGTGCTCGCCGACTCCGCAGTCCGTGCCCATGGCGATCTTGACCCCGGCCTCGTACGCACGGGTGACGTTCTGCCGGTGCACCTCGATGAGGGCGTACGCCTTCTCCTTGACCGAGTCGGGCAGGGCCGCGCCCGCCTCGATCGCCTTGATGACCGATCGCGGGGCGTGCAGGGTCGGCACCAGCCAGGTCCCGTGCTCGAGCATCATCGCGATCGCCTCGTCGTCGAGGAAGACACCGTGCTCGATCGACCGGACGCCGTTGCGGATCGCGCTCTTGATCCCCTCGGACGCCTGCGCGTGCGCCATCACGAAGATGCCGGCTGCTGACGCCTCCTCGACCGCGACCGCGATCTCGGCGTCGCGGAAGTGCGCGTGCCGCGGGTCGTCGCGCGAGGACAGCACGCCGCCGGACGTGGCGATCTTGATGACGTCGGCACCCATCCGGACGAGAGTCCGCACCAGCTTGCGAACCTCCTCGACCCCGTCGACCATGCCGCTCGGGCGGCCCGGGTGCGCGGGGAAGAGGCGGACGTCGCTGCCGCAGACCTGCCACGGGTCACCGTGGCCACCCGTCTGCGACAGCATGCTGATCGAGATCTGCATCCGAGGCCCGGCGACGAGTCCGGTCTCGATCGCCTCCTTGACCCCGAGGTCGGCGCCGCTCGCGTCCCGGACCGAGGTGATGCCGACGTCCAGGGTCCGCCGCAGGTTGTGGACCGCCTGGAAGAAGGAGAGGCTGAACGGCGTCTGCAGGATCCGCAACGTGTCCGGCTCGTTGAACATGACGTGCACGTGCGTGTCGAAGAAGCCCGGAGACACCCAGTGCCCGGCGCAGTCGACCACCTCGTCGCCGTCGAGCCCGGACCCGACCTCGACGATCCGACCCGCCTCGACCGCGAGGTCGCCCGGCGCAGGGTCAGTCGTCGTGCCGTCGTAGAGCGTGCCACCGGCGAAGACGGTTCTGGTCATGCGCAGACGTTAGTACGACGGTCAGCCGCCCTGCTCACGTTGCTCGAGCCACGCGAGCACGGCGTCGTTGTGCTCGCCGAGCCGGGGCGGTGGTCGGTGGGTGTCGCGTCCTCCGGCGTACGGGAGGTCGTCGAAGCGGAGCGGCGGTCCGGGCAGCTCGATCGTGCCGACCGTCGGATGGTCGACCTCGACGACCAGACCCTGCGACCGGGTCTGCTCCCAGGTGTAGACGTCGTCGACGGTGCGGACCTTGCCGGCAGGGATGCCGGCGTCGGCCAGGACGGGCAGCCAGTGCTCGGCGCCGTGCTCGGTGAGCGCAGCCTCGATGAGTCCGGTCAGCTCCTCGCGGCGCTCGACGCGCATCCGGTTGCTGGCGAAGCGCCGGTCATCCGGGTCGAGGCCGACGACCGGCGCGAAGGCGCGCCACAGTCCCTCGCTGCCGCAGGCCACCTGGATCGGCGCATCGGCGGTGTGGAACAGGCCGTAGGGGCTGATCGAAGGGTGCTGGTTGCCGATCGCGGTCGGCACCTCGCCTGCGACGGTCCACCGGGTGCCCTGGTAGGCGTGCACGCCGACGATCGCGGCGAGCAGGCTCGTGCGGACGTGTCGGCCCTGTCCGGTGCGCTCGCGCTCGTGCAGCGCCGCGACGACCCCGTAGGCGCCGTACATGCCGGCGAGCAGGTCGCCGATCGGGACGCCGACCTTCATCGGCTCGTGCGGCCCGTTCCCGGTGAGGCTCATCAGGCCGGCCTCGCCCTGGGCGATCTGGTCGTAGCCGGCGCGGCCTCCCTCAGGCCCGTCGTGGCCGAAGCCGGTGATCGAGAGCACCACCAACCGCGGGTTGATCGCATGGAGCTCGTCGATCGAGAACCCGAGCCGGTCGAGCACCCCCGGCCGGAAGTTCTCGCAGACGACATCGGCCTGTGCGACCAGCCGGCGCAGCAAGGTCTTGCCCTCGTCGGACTTGAGGTCGGCGGTGACCGACTCCTTGTTGCGGTTCGCGCTCATGAAGTACGTCGACTGCGGCTCGTCGTCGGGGCCCACGAACGGCGGCCCCCAGCCCCGGCTGTCGTCACCCGACCCCGGGGTCTCGACCTTGATCACCCGGGCGCCCAGGTCGCCGAGCATGAGCGCCGCGTGGGGACCGGCCAGGGCGCGGGTGAGGTCGACGACGACGATGTCGCTCAGCAGCATCCCGCCATCCTGCCCGACTCCCCGTCGAGGAGGTCAGGCGACAGCGGCGGGGTCCATCCACATGACTTCCCAGATGTGGCCGTCGAGGTCGCAGAAGCTGCGGCCGTACATGTAGCCCTCGTCCTTCGCCTCCTGGTGAGCCGCCCCGCCGGCCGCGAGCGCGTTGTCGGCCAGCTCGTCGACCGCCTCCCGGCTCGGGGCGGACAGGCCGATGATCGACTCCGTGGTCTGCCGTCGCGTCGGCGATCGGGCGGTCGGTGAAGTCGGAGAACCGTGACTCGCTCAGCAGCATCGCGATGATGGTGTCGCTGATGACCACGCAGACGCAGTCGTCGGTGCTGAACTGCGGGTTGATCTCGTAGCCCAGCTTGCTGAAGAACGCTCCGGACGCGGCGACATCCTTCGCGGGCAGGTTGACGAAGATCATCGTGGGGCTCGTGCTCATGAGTGACCCTTCCGGTCCGGAGATGTGGGCTGATGTGGGGACAGACCGGTTCGGACCCCAAAACTCATCGGCGAGGCCGGTCGCTCGGCTCTGCTAGATTTCGCACCCACAACTGAACAACCACAAGCTCAAGACAGGGGAAGCCGGTGTGAGTCCGGCACTGTCCCGCAGCCGTGATCGCGACCTACCGTCGCGTAAGTCGGATTGCCTGTACTGAGCGAGCGGCTCCTATCTGTCGAGGTCTGCAGGGTCGGAGTCCGGACATCGTCCGAACATGCCTGACGGCCTTTCCGCCGTCACCAGGAATCCGAAACCTGGGACCGCTCGTGAAAGGCATCAGACGATGGTGTTCCACCCGTCCCGCGTGACCCGTTCAGGCGTCCGCGCGGCTCTTCTTCCCGCGATCTCCTTCGCTGTCGGCGCTGCGCTGACCGCGACCTCCGCCCTCCCGTCCGCTGCCGCGCAGCATCAGGCGCGCGCGGCAGAGACGTTCCGACCGGCGTACGCCGCAGCAGGCTGGCAAGGCACCCAGCTCGACAAGTCCGGCGCGATCCCGTCGCCGTTCGGGGGTGGCTTCAAGGACTGGGGCCTCACGGTCGACACGGCCTTCGCCCTGGCCGCCGACGGGAAGCACCCGGGACGCCTCTCCGCGGTCACCGAGGCGCTGCGCGAGCACTGGTTCGCGGACTACGTGACGTTCCGCGTCACCGCGACCGAACCGCGCTCCATCTCCGCCAACGCCGCCGCGAAGACGCTGGTCGCCGCCAAGGTGCTCGGCCAGAACGCCCGGAACTTCGGCGGCCGCGACGTGCGCAAGCTGGTGCTGAACCGCGTCGGCGGCACCGGACCGGACGAGGAGCTCGGTCGGCTGACCGACCGGACGACCGTCGACTCGCCCGACGACTTCAGCAACACGTTCGGTCAGGCGTACGGCGTGATCGGTCTCGCGCGCAGCGGCGGCGTCCCGACCGAGGTCGTCGACTACCTGCTCGACCAGCGCTGCGAGTGCGGGCTACTTCCGCATCTTCGAGTCGCCGGACCAGACCTGTGACGAGGCCGCCAGCCCGGCCGACGTGGACGCGACGGCGATCGCCGTGCAGGCCCTGATCGCGGCGCGAGACTCCGGAGTGACGTTGCCGGACGGCGCCCTGGGGGGCTCGGTCGCGTGGCTCGTGTCGGTCCAGAAGACCAACGGGTCGTTCGGCGGCGGTGTCGGGACCGAGGCCAGCAACTCCAACTCGACCGGTCTCGCCGGGCAGGCGTTGAAGGCCGCGCACCGCAACACGCCCGCGCAGGCGGCGGGCCTGTGGGTCGGTCGGCTGCAGATCACGCCGGGCAAGGCCGGCACCGGTCCGGCGCGGCATGACATCGGCGCCATCGCCTTCGACCGGGCCGGGATCCGGGACGCGATCGAGAACGGGCTCACCGACACGAGCCGGGGCCAGTTCCAGCGGGCCACCCCGCAGGCGTACTTCGCGATCGATCCGCAGCCGCTCGGCGTGCTGACGGCGCCGTGACGCGAGCAGGCGCACCGGGCCGGGGCGTGCGGCGTACGGGGGTCGTCGCCGCCCTGGCTCTCGGCTCGGCTCTCGGGGGCGCCGGGCTGGTCCTCGCCACCGGGCTGACCGGCTGGACCACATCCACGGCGTACGCCGTGGGGACGGTGTCGTCGATGCCGGCTGCCGCGGCGGGGGGCGCCGGCTACTGCAAGGACGACACCGGGGTCACCGTCGTCGTCGACTTCACCGAGCTCGGTGGGGACATCGTCGTCCGCTGCGCGCCCGGTCCGGTCAAGCCGGGCTACAGCGGGCTCGACGCGCTTCAGGGCGCCGGGTTCGGCGTGAGCGGGACGCAGCGGTGGGGCCTGGCCTTCGTCTGCCGGATCCAGGGCCGTCCCTCCGCGGACGAGTCGCTCAGCACGGACGGCAACCCGGACTACCACGAGCGGTGCGTCGACACGCCACCGTCGTCGGCGTACTGGGGCTACTGGTACGCCCGCAACGGCGGCGCCTGGTCGTACAGCAACGCGGGGCCGAAGAACCGGGACGCGATCAAGGGCGGCTTCGAGGGCTGGTCGTTCTCGCTGAACCACAGCGCAGGAAGCAACCCTCCTCCAGGAGTGGCGCCGAACCGGCCCGTCTCGACCACGCCGTCGTCGCCCTCCACGTCCGGCCCTTCCTCGCCGGGGTCCACGACGGGGCCCGGCTCGTCGACCACTGACGCACCGGGCGCGACCGGGCCGCGACAGGCCGGCCCCGGCGGCTCCGGACCCGGCGGCAGCACGACGTCGGGGTCCACGTCGGACGGGCCGCGGGGCGCGACGAAGTCCCCGGCCGACGGTGCGAAGAACCAGCGTCGTGGATCGCACGACGGCCGGGCCGAGCGAGTCCCAGAAGCCGGCGTCACCCACGGCGTCTGCTGAGACCACCCGTCAGACGCTGACGACACGTCCCGGGTGACCGGGGAGCTGCCGAGCGACCCCACCGCCGGCTCGTCCGACGGTGGCTCCGGGATCGGGACGTTGTGGGGCGTCGGGCTGCTCGCGGTGCTGGCGGGTGGGGCAGGAGTGGCGGCGTGGCGACGGTCGCACCGCGCCTGAGTCGCGGCCACGCCCTGGGCCACCGCCGGCTGCCGAGGGCGCTGCACCCGCTCGCCTGGTGGCTGTGGGCTCTTGGTCTGGCGGTCGCCGCGAGCCGCACCACGAACCCGCTCCTGCTCGGTGCGGTGATCGGTGTGGCGACCTGGGTCGTGATGGCGCGACGCTCGGATGCGCCGTGGGCGAAGGCGTTCCGGCTGTACGTCATCGCCGGCGCTGCTCGTCATCGCGATCCGGGTCGTTCTTCCGGATCCTGTTCGCCGGCGGTGAGGGCACGACCGTGCTCGTCCCGCTGCCCGAGTTCACCCTGCCGCGCTCCGGCATCTCGCTGCTGGGCGACATCACGGCGGAGTCGCTGCTCGGAGGGTTCTACGACGGACTGCGGCTCGCGACCATGCTGATCTGCCTCGGGCGCCGCGAACGCCCTGGCCAACCCGCGGCGGTTGCTGCGGTCGATGCCACCCGCGCTGCACGAGGTGAGCACGGCCGTCGTGGTGGCGATGTCGGTGTTCCCGCAGCTCGCGGAGAGCATCGTGCGGGTGCGGCGAGCCCGTCGGCTCCGGCCGCTGCCGAACGCGGGGCGCTGGTCGAGGCTGCGGGGGCTTCGTTCGCTCGTGATCCCCGTGCTGGAGGACGCGCTGGACCGATCCCTCCTGCTCGCCGCGTCGATGGACTCGCGCGGGTACGGACGCAGCGGCGACCGCACCCCGGGCCGCTCCCGGCTGGTCGGGGTGCTGATGGTGGTCGGGCTCGGCGGCGTGTGCGTCGGCGGCGTACGGCCTGCTCGACAGCACCACGCCGCGCATCCTGTCGATGCCGTTGATGGTCGCGGGTGTCCTCGTGGGGGTCGACCGGGCTCGCGCTGTCGGGCACGGGAGTGCGCCGGACGGCGTACCGACCCGACCGCTGGCAGCTCGCCGAGCTCGTCGTGGTCGCCTCGGGCATCGCGAGCGCGGCTGTCCTGGTCGCCTGCACGCACGTCGCTCCGGAGACGCTCGACCCGACGCTGTTCCCGCTGGTCTGGCCGCAGCTGGCGGCGCTTCCGCTCGCCGGTGTGCTGGTCGGGGTGATCCCGGCGTTCGCGGCTCCTGAACCGGTCATGCTCGAGTCGAACGTCGCGCGGCGCAGAGGTGTCGGCGTGATCGACATCGACCGCTTCAGCTTCTGGTACGCCGGAGCGTCCGAGCCTGCGCTCGCCGACGTGTCGGTGTCGCTCGACGAGGGGACGTTCGCGCTCGTGGTCGGCCCGACCGGGTCGGGGAAGTCCACCCTGCTCGGCGCGTCAACGGGCTGGTGCCGCACTTCACCGGCGGACACGTCGAGGGCCGGGTCGTCACGTCCGGGCGCGACCCGCGGACGGTGCCGCCCCGGGAGTTCGCCGGGACGGTCGGGGTGGTGGGACAGGATCCGCTGGCGGGCTTCGTCACCGACACGGTGGAGGAGGAGCTGGCGTTCGGGCTCGAGCAGCTCGCGATCCCGCCGCCCGTGATGCGGCGACGCGTGGAGGAGATGCTCGACGCGCTGGGGATCGCATCGCTGCGCCGGCGGGCGCTCCGCACCTTGTCCGGCGGTGAGCAGCAGCGCGTCGCCATCGGAGCCGCGCTGCGTGGCAGCGCCCGACGTGCTCGTCCTCGACGAGCCGACGTCGTCCCTCGACCCGGGAGCCGCCGAGGACGTGCTGGCCGTCGTGCGCCGACTCGTCCACGACAACGGCATCACCGTCGTCGCGGCGGAGCACCGTCTCGAGCGGATCGTGGAGTACGCCGACGTCGTGCTCCTCGTGGACGAGCACCGGGTCCGGAGCGGCGCGCCGGAGGCCATGATGCGCGAGTCCGTGCTCGCCCCGCCGGTCGTGGAGCTGGGGCGGCTCGCCGGGTGGGACCCGATGCCGCTCTCGGTGCGAGCGGCGCGTCGGCTCGCCGCGCCACTGCGGTCGCAGATCGGGGACGTGGCGCGGCCGAGCCTGCCGGAGTCGACCGGCGCATGCCGCGGCGGGCGGCGTCTCGGTGGCGGCCGGGTCCGCGGGCCTGGAGGCACGCGGAGTCGTCGTGCGCTACGGACGAGCGCGACGTGGTGCGCGAGGTCGACCTGGCGGTCGCGCCGGGCGAAGTCGTCGCGCTCATGGGCCGCAACGGGTCCGGCAAGTCCTCGTTGCTCTGGGCGCTCCAGGGGTCGGGCCCGATGGCGTCCGGACGGGTGGAGGTCGACGGCCGGTCCTCGCGTGACGTGAGTCGGCGCGAGGCGGCCGGGCTGGTCGCGCTGGTTCCGCAGCAGGCCGCCGACCTGCTCTTCCACGTGGACCTCGACGCCGAGTGCCGCGCTGCCGACGTGAGCGCGGGTGCCGCCGACGGGACCACCTGGGCGGTGTTCCGGCGGCTGGCCGGCGGCGACGACATCGACCCGCGGCGACACCCACGGGACCTCTCCGAAGGGCAGCGACTGGCGCTCGCGCTCGCTGTCCAGCTGGCGACCGACCCCGCGGTCGTGCTGCTCGACGAGCCGACCCGAGGGCTGGACTACACCGCGAAGCGTCGGCTCGCCACGGATCTTCGCGCCTGTGCCGCCGAGCAGGGCAAGGCGGTCGTCCTCGCCACCCATGACGTCGAGTTCGTGGCCGAGCTGGCCGACCGGGTGGTCGTGCTGGGTGACGGTGCCGTCGTGACCGATGCCCCGGCACGCGAGGCTCTGGCCGGCTCGATGATGTTCGCACCGCAGGTGGCGAAGGTGCTGGCTCCGCTGCCGCTGCTGACCGTCGACGAGGTGGCGCGGGCCCTCTCCCGGGAGCCGGGGCAGGTGATGGCGCATGGCTGAGCTGATCCGGGCGCCGGGCGACGAGGCGGTGGCGGTCGGGCGTCGTACGGCGTTGGTCCTGGTGCTCGCGTCGTTGGCCGGCGTGGTGATGTTCTGCTGGCCGCTGTTCGTCCGGGTGCCGGCGGAGTCGGTCGGTCACACCACCGACGCGCCCCTGGTCTTCGCGCTCGTGCTGCCGTTCGTGGTGGCGATCGTGCTGGCCTCGATGACCGAGGGCGGCATGGACTCGAAGGCGCTCGCGATGCTCGGCGTGCTGTCCGCGGTGAACGCCGCGCTGCGGCCGCTCGGCGCCGGGCTCGCCGGGATCGAGACGGTGTTCTTCCTGCTCGTGCTGGCGGGACGCGTCTTCGGTCCGGGCTTCGGCTTCGCCCTCGGGTGCACCTCCGTCTTCGCGTCGGCGCTGCTCACCGCGGGAGTGGGACCGTGGCTGCCCTTCCAGATGGTGGCGTCCGCCTGGATCGGTCTCGGGGCGGGTCTGCTGCCGCGGCGGGTCTCCGGCCGCGCCGAGATCGCGATGCTGGTGGGCTACGGCGTCTTCGCGGCGTACTTCTTCGGCTTCGTGATGAACCTCTGGTTCTGGCCGTACGCCGTCGGTCCGGGCACCGACGTCTCGTTCGTGGCCGGCGACCCGATGCTCGAGAACCTGCAGCGCTACGTCGTGTTCACGATCACCACGTCCAGCCTCGGCTGGGACACCGGGCGGGCCGTCACCAACGCGCTCGCCATCCTCGCGCTCGGCCCGGCCGTGCTCGCCACCCTGCGCCGCGCCTCCCGCCGCGCCTCCTTCGGTGTCGCCGTCACCTTCGCCCCCACCCCCACTGAGGCCGGGGGTTTGCCTCGGTACCGAGCCAGCCAGCTCGGTACCGAGGCAAATCCCGGTCGGTAAGGGAGCATCTGCCTTGGGCAGGCGGCCACGTCGGCGCCGTTAATCGGTTGGGTATGCCGGCCGCGAGTGCCACAGTGCTCGGCATGTCACTCGACGTCGAGCTCGAGGTCGGCCGACAGGACGCGGAGTCCGTCGCGCGGCTGCTGCGCGCCCTGCCGGACTGGTTCGGCATCGAGGCGGCGACGCAGTCCTACATCGACGACGCGCGCACCTTCCCGACGGTGCTGGCCAGGCTGGACGGAGCAGTGGTCGGCGCGCTGCTCTGGAAGCGGCACTACCCCGAGTCGGCCGAGGTGCACCTGATGGCTGTCGAGCCGTCGTACCACCGCGCCGGGATCGGAACTCGCCTGCTCGAGCGCGCTGAGGACGAGCTGCGTGCCGACGGCGTCCGCTACCTCCAGGTCAAGACCCTGGGCCCGTCCCGCGCCGACGACGAGTACGAGCGGACCCGGCGGTTCTACGAGGCCCGCGGGTTCGTGCCGCTGGAGGAGCTGTTCGACGTCTGGCCCGAGGACAACCCGATGCTGATCCTCGTGAAGGCACTCTGAGCTCGCGGGTTTCGACAGCTCAACCACCGACTTCGTCGGGTTTCGACAAGCAACCACCGAACCGTCGGGCGAGGTCAGCGCCGCCGTTGGTCGTCGATCCGCTTGGCCTTGCCGAGTGAGCGCTCGAGCGCGTGCGGCTCGGTCACCTCGACGTCGATGGTCACGCCGACGTTGTCCTTGACCAGCCCGACGAGGTGTCGTCCGAGGTCGGTGCGCGCCGTGTCGGACAGGCCCGCGTCGTGGGCCTCGACCCGGACGGTCAGCTCGTCCATCCGTCCCGGCCGGGTGAGCACGCACAGGTAGTGCGGCGTCAGGCCCTCGACCTTGAGCAGCTGCTCCTCGATCTGCGTCGGGAAGACGTTGACGCCGCGCACGATCATCATGTCGTCGGTGCGTCCGGTGACCTTCTCCATCCGCCGGTACGACGGCCGCCCGGTGCCAGGGAGCAACCGCGTCAGGTCACGGGTCCGGTAGCGGATCACCGGCATCGCCTGCTTCGTCAGCGAGGTGAAGACCAGCTCGCCCTCCTCGCCGTCGGGGAGCACAGCGCCTGACACCGGGTCGATGATCTCCGGGTAGAAGTGGTCCTCCCAGATGTGCAGCCCGTCCTTGGACTCGACGCACTCCTGCGAGACGCCCGGCCCCATCACCTCGGAGAGCCCGTAGATGTCGACGGCGTGCATCGCGCAGCGCTGCTCGATCTCCCGGCGCATCTCGTCGGTCCAGGGCTCCGCCCCGAAGATGCCGATCTCCAGCGACGACTCGGCGGGGTCGATGCCCTGGCGCTCCATCTCGTCGACGATCGCGAGGAAGTACGACGGGGTCACCATGATGATGCGCGGCCGGAAGTCGGTGATCAGCTGGACCTGTCGCTCGGTCATCCCGCCGCTGATCGGGACGACCGTGCAGCCGAGCCGCTCCGCTCCGTAGTGCGCGCCGAGGCCGCCGGTGAAGAGGCCGTAGCCGTACGCGACGTGCAGCAGGTCGCCCTTGCGCCCACCCGCGGCCCGGATCGACCGGGCCATCACGTCGGACCACATGGCGATGTCGTCGCTGGTGTAGCCGACCACCGTCGGCCGGCCAGTGGTGCCGCTGGACGCGTGGACGCGGACGACGTCCTCGCGGGGGACGGCGAACATGCCGAAGGGGTAGTTCTCGCGCAGGTCCGCCTTGCTGGTGAACGGGAACCGGGCGAGGTCGTCCAGGTCGTGCAGGTCGTCGGGGTGGATGCCGGCCTGGTCGAAGGCGGCTGTGTAGTGCGGGACGTGGGCGTAGACGCGGGTCAGGGTGTCCTTGAGCCGGTCCAGCTGGATCGCCCGCAGCTCGTCGATGGAGAGTCGCTCGGCGTCGTCCCAGAGGTCGCGCGGCGTGGACAGGTCCTGCATCGTCATCCCTCCGTCTCCGCCAGCTCGACGTCCTCCACCCAGACGCCGGGGACGAGCCGGCTGCGCCCGCGGAACTCGGCGAGCACCGGGCCGTCGGCGGCGTCCTTCGTCACCCGGATGTCGTAGATCCCGTTGCGGCCGAACCGGTGCCGCTCGGTGGCCGTCGCGACGAGCCGGTCGCCGAGCCGGGCGGGCGCCGCGAAGACGATGTCGCAGGCCTGGGCCACGGCGCGTTCGTTGCGCGAGTTGCAGGCGAACGCGAAGGCCGAGTCGGCGAGGCTGAAGATGAACCCGCCGTGCGCGTTGCCGTGGCCGTTGACCATGTCGTCGCGGATCGTCATCGACAGCGTGGCCGCGCCGGCCGTCACGGCGTCGAGCGTCATCCCCAGCTGCTGGGAGGCGCGGTCGTCCGCCCACATCTTCTCCGCGCACGCTTGCGCGAGCTCGTCCGGCGTCATACGCGCCGTCACAGCGCCTTCTCCAGCATCACGGTCTGGTGGCCGTCGGCCTGGGTGAGGTGTCCGACCTCCCGATAGCCCCGTGCGGCGTGGAAGGCGAGCGACTCGACGTTCGGTGGCTCGGAGTTGACCTCGCAGACCATCCGCCCGTGCGCCGCAGCGTGGGACTCCATCGCGTCGTACAGCGCGCTCGCCAGTCCGCGGCGGCGGAAGTCGGACGAGATCACGATCCGGTCCAGGTAGAGGAAGTCGTCGAAGCGCTCGGCGTGCCACTGGTAGTTGATCGACTCGTATGCCGACCCCGGCGCGTAGGCGATGGCGAACCCCGCGACCTGGTCGTCGACGTCGGCGACGAGCACGTGCGCGGCTTGCTGTCGCGCTCGCTCCAGCCCGGACTCGTCCATCGGACTCGTGGCCCAGACGGAGGCGGCGTTGATGCCGATCACGGCTGAGCCGTCGGCGTCCTCGATCGACCTGATCTCCACCCTCGGACCTTCTCATGGGTGTCGCGGCAGCGGACAGGCGTCACCCGCGAAGCAGCGTTAGAGTGCCCCGAGGGAGGGGGGCGGATGACGACCTCAGTCAGCACAGCGGAGGCCCTGCCGGCGGAACCGCCGCGGCCGACGCTCGACCGCCGCCACATCAATCTCGTCTTCGGCGTGATCATGCTCGGGATGCTGCTGGCGGCACTCGACCAGACCATCGTCTCCACCGCACTGCCGACGATCGTCGGAGACCTCGACGGCCAGAGCCACGTCTCCTGGGTCGTCACGTCGTACCTGCTGAGCCAGACGATCGCGACCGTCCTCGCCGGACGGTTCGGCGACCTCTTCGGGCGCAAGCGGGTCTTCCAGTTCAGCGCGGCCCTGTTCGTCGGGGCGTCGGCGCTGTGCGGCCTGGCGACGTCGATGGCCTGGCTGATCACCGCGCGCGGGATCCAGGGCATCGGGGGTGGCGGTCTCACCGTCACAGCGACGGCGTTGATCGCCGACGTGGTCCCGCTGCGCGAGCGTGGGAAGTACCAGGGAGCGCTCGGCGCGGTCTTCGGCGTCGCGACGGTGATCGGGCCGCTGCTCGGCGGCTTCTTCACCGACTACCTGAGCTGGCGGTGGTGCTTCTACGTCAACCTCCCGATCGGCATCCTGGTCGTGGTGGTGGCGGCGAAGGTCATCCCCGACATCCCCAGCACGTCTCGACCGGTCATCGACTACCTCGGTGCGCTGTTCATCGCGCTCGGGGCCGGTGGGCTGACGCTGTTCACGAGCCTGGGCGGCACGGAGTTCGACTGGCTCTCGACGACCAGTGTCGTGCTGGTCGTGGGTTCCCTGATCGCGATCGCGGCGTTCATCTTCGCCGAGGCGCGCGCGGTCGAGCCGATCCTGCCGTTGCGGCTCTTCCGGAGCTCGGTGTTCTCGGTGACGTCGGTCATCGGGTTCGTGGTCGGCTTCTCGATGTTGGGCGCGCTGACGTTCCTGCCGTCCTACCTGCAGTTCGCCAAGGGTCAGTCCGCCACGGCGTCGGGCATCTCCATGGTGCCGATGGTGGTCGCGCTGCTGATCGCGTCGGTCTTCGCCGGGTCGGTGGTCGGCCGGACCGGGAAGTACAAGATCTTCCCGATCGTCGGCTCGGCCCTCACCGCCTTCGGGCTGTTGCTGCTGTCCCGGATCGACGAGACCACCAGCCTGTGGGTCTTCTCGTTCGACCTGGTGGTCCTCGGCTTCGGCATCGGGCTGTCGATGCAGGTGCTGACGATCATCGTGCAGAGCACCGTCGACTACCGCGACCTCGGCGTCGCGACGTCCGGGGTGACGTTCTTCCGGACCCTGGGTGGCTCCTTCGGTGCGGCCATCTTCGGAGCCATCTACACCAACCAGCTCGACGAGCTGCTCCCGGCGGCCTTCGCCGCCGCGCCTCAGGTGTCGCCGAGTGCCGCGGGTACGCCGAGCGCGCTGCACGCCTATCCCGACGAGCTGATCGCGCCGATCGTGCACGCGTACGCCGAGGCGGTCCAGATGGTGTTCCTGTGGGCGGCACCGGTGGCGGCGACCGCGTTCGTGCTCGGGTTCTTCCTCAAGCAGGTGCCGTTGCGCGAGACCGCCCTGGCAGGCGCGCGGGACATCGGCGAGGGCTTCGCGATGCCGGACTCGAAGAGCTCGGAGGTCACCCTGCAGACGTCGCTCGCGCGGCTGCTCGTGCGGGACCTGCGCACCGCTCTGCCGCAGCTGCGCGAGCAGTCCGGGAGCGCCCTCGGCGAGGCGGACGGGTGGTGCGTGGCTCAGGTGCGGCTGCGTGGCCGCCACGGCATGAACACGTCACTCGAGGCCATCGGCAGCGTCGTCCGGGTTCCTCCGGGTGTGCTCCGTCCGGCGTTCCTCGTGGCGGCCGAGCACGGCTACCTGGTCGAGGACGGCGACGGCTGGGCGTTGACGGAGGCCGGCCTCCACGAGTGGGGCCTGTTCGTCACCGCGCTGAAGGAGTGGATCAGGAGTCGGCTCCCCGAGCCGGGACCGTCGGACCACGGCGAGCTGGACGACGCGCTCTACCGGCTCACCGGGCGGCTGCTCGAGGAGGAGACGGCGGCTGCTGCGGAGTCTCAGGAGCGGGTGCTGGCCATGACGGCTGCGCCCGATGCGGCCCCGGGCCCGCGCGAGATGTGACGCGCTAGGGTCGAAGGATCCTTCTGCTGTCACAGCCCGTCATCGATTCCGAGGTACGCCGTGAGCACCGCCACCACCGCAGCCGACTTCTTCTCCGCCCACCGCAGCCGTCTCGACGAGGCGGTCGAGGCGACCCGGACGCGGGGCTACTACTCGGCGTTCCCCGAGTCGCCGAGCCCGAAGGTCTACGGCGAGACCGCCGCGGCCGACGGGATGGCGGCGTTCGAGGCGTTGCTGGGGGCTGACTTCCCCCTGACGACGCCGGGTGCAGACGGGACGGTGGCGACCGAGAAGTCGCCGTTCGGCAAGCCGCTGGACGTGCGCTACCCGCGGGTGACCCCGGACGGCGTACCGGCCCTGGTCGAAGCATCGTCGGCCGGCCTGGTCGCTTGGCGCGACGCCGGGATCGAGGCCCGCGTCGGCGTCTGCCTGGAGATCCTCGCGCGGCTGCACGGGCGCGTGTTCGAGCTGGCCAACGCGGTGCAGCACACGTCCGGCCAGGCGTTCGTGATGGCCTTCCAGGCGGGTGGCGCGCACGCGCTCGACCGTGCGCTCGAGTCGATCGCCTACTCCTACGTCGAGATGACGCGGGTGCCCGCGACGGCGGTCTGGGAGAAGCCGGGTCGTGACGCCCCGATCCGGATGGAGAAGACGTTCACCGTCGCGCCGCGCGGGCTCGCGCTGGTCGTCGGGTGCAACACGTTCCCGACGTGGAACTCGTGGCCGGGGCTCTTCGCGTCGCTGGTCACCGGCAACCCCGTCATCGTGAAGCCGCACCCGGGAGCCGTGCTTCCGCTCGCGATCACCGTGCAGGCGTGCCAGGAGGTGCTGGCCGAGGCGGGCTTCGACCCCAACCTCGTCACGCTCGCTGCGGAGGACCCGGCCGACGGGCTCGCCGCCGTCCTTGCTGTCCGCCCGGAGGTCAAGCTGGTCGACTTCACCGGTGGCAACGCCTTCGGCGAGTGGCTCGAGGAGAACGCCCGGCAGGCGACGGTCTTCACCGAGAAGGCCGGCGTCAACACGGTCGTGGTCGACTCGACCGACTCGTTCAAGGGGATGTGCTTCAACATCGCCTTCTCGTTGGCGCTCTACACCGGGCAGATGTGCACGGCGCCGCAGAACTTCTACCTCCCGGCCGACGGCATCGAGACCGACGAGGGACACAAGTCCGTCGAGGACGTCGTCGAAGGCCTGCGCGGCGCGCTCGGCAAGCTCACCGGCGACGACGGTCGCGCGGTCGAGCTGCTGGGCGGCGTGGTGAACGCCGGAGTGCTCGAGCGGCTGGGTCAGGTCGGCTCGTCGGGCGACGTCGTGATCGAGTCGCGCGAGGTCACGCACCCGGCGTTCGAGGACGCGGTCGTGCGTACGCCGGCTGTCGTGGTCCTCGACGTCAGCGACGGCAAGACCTACGAGACCGAGTGCTTCGGGCCGGTCGCCTACCTGATCAAGACGGGGTCGACGGCCGAGTCGATCGACACGTTCCGGCGTACCGTCATCGAGCACGGCGCCATGACGGCCGCGGTCTACTCGACCAGCGACGACGTGATCGGTGCGATGCGGTCGGCGGCGCTGGACGCAGGAGTCGCGCTCAGCGAGAACCTCACCGGCCAGGTCTTCGTCAACCAGTCGGCGGCGTTCAGCGACTTCCACGGCACGGGCGCCAACCCGGCCGCCAACGCGACGTACACCGACGGCGCCTACGTGGCGAGCCGCTTCCGCTTCATCCAGTCCCGCCGCCACATCTAACCGACTTGTCAGTACCTCATCGGGCTATGACCCGATGACGTACTGACAACTCAGGTGGAGGGGACACCCATCGCGCGGAGATCGCCGCAGACGTCCGCAGGATCGAGGTGTACCTCGGCCGCCGTGGCGCGCAGCACGAACTGGCGCGACCGGACGATCTTCCTTTCACGTCGCATGTCGGCCTCCCAGTGCTCGACCTGGAGGTGGTGCGCGCCGTCGATCTCCAGAACCACCACAGTGCCGTCCGCCAGGCGCCATTCGCAGTCGAGGTAGCGCCGTCGGCCGGAGGGGTCCCGTCGGACGACTTGTCGGTCGGGTGGACGGAGGCCGAAGCGCCGACACATGGCCGCTACGTCGATCTCGCCGAGCGACTCCGCGCCTCCAGCGATGTCGCGCAGCGCGATCCGCATGTACTGCTTGTGGCGCACGCGCCCGCAGGTGGCCAGAGCGAGGTCGAGCGCCTGCACGGTGGTCACTCGCTGCTGGACGACGGCCGCCATCATCGTCATGGCGAACCGGGGCCATCGCTGCCACGCAGCAGCATCGATCGCCGACCGGGCTGCTGCGGTGCACGGGAAGTCATGGACGTGGTGGATGTCGGACTCCGAGAACCGCCGCGACTCGTGAACCATGACGCCGGGGAGCCGGCGCACCCTCGCTCCGTGGGGCACAAGCAGGTGAATGAAGGAGCCCTCGTCGGCGAAGACCC
The DNA here is from genome assembly GCA_963737725.1 of uncultured Actinomycetota bacterium. Taxonomy (GTDB): domain Bacteria; phylum Actinomycetota; class Actinomycetes; order Propionibacteriales; family Nocardioidaceae; genus JANLYC01. Next base: position 195,520 of record CAVTTO010000007.1, on the reverse strand, counting down.
GCATGCCGTGGAGAGCGAGCGACGTGTGGCTGCAGAGTGCCGCGGATCCTGGCGCGTCCAGCAGAGCGACCCACATCCACTGCTCCCGCGTCGGTGCGTGGTTGTGCAATGTCAGGACAGCGGGGGTGACGGCTGACCATCGCTTGCCGCCCAACTCGCTGTCGATGCGGGCCGCGGTCGCTCCCAGCTCACGCAGCTGGCTACGGGTGACGACGCCGCGCTGTCTCCTGGCGAGTTCGGCGAGGCCATCGAGAGCGGGCAGGTGCATCCGCTCAGAGTCGAGGTCGGCTGCGGCGTACGGAACCCCGAGCGCGCGATCTGTGGAAACCCTGACCGAGTTGTCAGCACCTCATCGGGCTATGACCCGATGAGGTGCTGACAACTCGGGCTAGAAGGTGACGTTGAGGCCGTCGAGGATGCGGCGCGCCAAGGTGGGATGCGCGCTGCCGTCGCCCTCGATCCGGATCGGCAGCGTGTCGGGGTCGCGCCGTCCGGCACCGAGGATCGTGAACGACTCCGTGTCGAGCGTGAAGCGCAGCGTCGGGCGGTCCGGGCTCGGCTCGATGGCACGGCCGCGGTTGTTCGCGTCCACCTCGACGGCGTACACCGCAGGCAGCGGTCCGGTCACGTCGAAGGTGACGGTGGTCCCGGCCGGTGCCTCCGCGCGTTTGGCGACGACGTACGGCAGCGCGGCCGCGAAGACGGCCTGCACGTGGGCGGCGCCGGCGGAGTCGAGGTCGCCCGGCTTGCCCACAGCCCGCCGGATGTCCTGCTCGTGTACCCAGACGTCGACAGCCCGGTTGCGCAGCAGCGTCTGCCAGTTCCAGTCGATCCGACCGGGCGTGATCGGAGGAGTCCCCTCGGGGTCGTCGAGGGGCTCGTCGGCGAGCATCGTCGTACGCCGTTCGACCGCGCGCTCGAGCTCCTCGATCACCCGCTCGCGTTCGTGGTCGCGCCGGGCCACGACCCCGCGCTCGGTGTAGATCCCGGCGCCGCTCTTGATGTGCGGCGCCTGCTTGTCGATGGTCACGCGCAGCGGCTCGTCGCCGGCCAGCTCGGACTCCAGCGCCGCCACGTGCGCGACGACGTCACCGACGCCCCAGCCGGTGCAGTCGGTCGGGAGGCGCCACTCGTCGTCGGTCAGCTGGTGTGCGAGATCCTCGAAGTCGGCGCAGGCCGACCGCCAGACCTCCACCAACCTGCGCAGAGCGTCCACGGCGCGAGCCTAACCGCCGCCGGCCGCTCACCCTCGCCAGACCACCCGACCCGTGCCTACGCTGACCAGATGATCACCGCGGTGCACACCCTCATCTACTCCGACGACGCTCCGGCCACGCGGGCGTTCTTCCGCGACGTGCTCGGCTGGCCGTTCGTCGAGCACGCCGAGTCGGGCCAGGGCTGGCTGATCTTCCAGACCGGACCGAGCGAGCTGGGCGTGCACCCGACGTCGGGCACGCACGGCGGCAAGGACTGGTCCACGCCGCGCCAGCACTCGGTCTCCCTCATGTGCGACGACATCGAGGCGACCCGCGCCGAGCTCGAGAGCAAGGGCGCCTCGTTCACCGGGGACGTGAACGACTTCGGCTACGGCAAGGTGCTGATGCTGCAGGTCCCGGGCACCGACGACATCCAGCTGTACGAGCCCGGCCACCCCACGGCGTACGACCTCTGACACCAACGTGGCGCCGGGACCGATGAGTTCGGCGCTCGGGACAGTCTCACCTCATGTCCAGACCGTCGAGGGAGACCGCCATGACCCGCTTCACTGCCTTTGCCGACAGCGACGACCTGCTCGTCGACAGCACCACCGTCCACGTCGAGTGCTTGGTCCCGGCGACGGTCTCCGACACCTGGGAGCTGCTCGTCTCGTGCCCCGAGCTGTGGCTCGGCGACGCTGTGCGGATCGAGCAGACCGGGCGGTACGCCGTCGACGGGTGCTCTGGACAGCGAGCACGCGCACGGCCGGATCGAGGAGGTCGTCGTGCTCGAACGCATCGTCCTCACCTGGCAGCCGGACAGCTGGGACACCCCCGCCCTGGTCGAGATCTCCGGCGTCGAGGCGGGCGACGGCCGGACCCGCGTGTCCGCCCACGTCGAGGACGTCCCCGAGCCGGTCGGCCGCGACTCCGTGTCGGCGCACTGGCAGGCTGCCCTGGACCGGTTGGTCGCGCCGGCCGCCGCGACTCCCGAGACATGGAGACGGCTCGGCGTCGTACGCCGCCTAACCCTCGCCGGAATCGAGCCCGTCCAGCGCCGCCTCCAACGCGGCCTCGAGCCGCTGGTACGCCAGCGCGTCGTCGATGGACGCGCCCGGCCTCCCGCCAGGGCACCGTCACCTTCTGCGGCCCGGGCAGGAAACCGACGACGTCCATCACCCACCAGTACGCCGAACCGGGCTCGTCTCGTCCGCTCGCCGCTCGGTAGTGCTGGGCGAAGCGTGTCGCCGCGTCGACGCCGTGCAGCAGCGCGAGTCCCGTCATGCAGTGCGCCACGTCGAGCGCGGCCGGACCCGTCGACGTCTCGACCCAGTCGACGACACCGCTGACGACGTCGCCCTCCCAGAGCACGTTGCCCGGATGGAAGTCGCGGTGCAGGAACGTCGGCTCGTACGCCGGCGGCTCCTCGTCGAGCACCGCGAACGCCCGCCGCCAGAGCGCGGGTTGCTCGGTCCACTCGGGCACGATGCGCTTCCCGGGCCAGGCCCAGGACTGGTAGGCGCGCGGCCATCCGCCGTCGCCCGGGTCGATCGCGTGGATGCGGGTCAGCAGTGCCGCCAGCGCCTCGAGCTGAGCGTCGTCGTCACGGTCGAGCACCAAGGCACCGGGCAGGTGCGACATCAGGTGCGCGGGACGCCGGCCTGCTCACCCGTCGCGTCGAGGGCGATGCTGCGCGGGGCCGGGACGTCGGAGTCGGCGAGCTGGGTCTGCACCAGCGACTCCCGGCTGAGCAGCCCGTCGGCATGGCGACGCCAGGGCTCCTCGGTCATCAGCCGCAGGACCGACTGGCTCCCGTCGTCGGACGTCAGGGCCACCATCGTCGAGGTGACGCCGCCGTGCAGCCGCCGGCTCGAAGCGACCCGACGTCCCCACGCTGCCTCCGCCCACGCCACGGCGCCGTCGACTTCGGTCACCGCTCGACCCTAGACCGACGGCGAGACGGTCCCTCCGCCCACTTGCCCGGCGAGAGAGACTGGTCCTCGTGACTCCTCGCCCTCGCGTGCGCGCGCCCGAGCTGGTCGGCCGAGGCTGGCTGAACACGGCAGGCACGTCGTACTCGATCGCCGACTTCCGCGGCCGCTTCGTGCTGCTCGACTTCTGGACGTTCTGCTGCATCAACTGCCTGCACGTCCTCGACGAGCTGCGGGAGGTCGAGGAGAAGTACGCCGACGAGCTGGTCGTGGTCGGGGTGCACTCGCCGAAGTTCGAGCACGAGGCGGACCCGGTCGCGCTGGCGGCAGCGATCGAGCGGTACGACGTCCGACGCCCGGTCCTCGACGACCCCGAGCTCGTGACGTGGCAGGCCTACACCGCCCGAGCCTGGCCGACCCTGGTGCTCGTCGACCCCGAGGGCTACGTCGTCGCGCAGTACGCCGGCGAGGGTCACGCGCACGCGATCGACGCCCTGCTCTCCGACCTGGTCGAGAAGCATCGCGAGCGTGGCACCTTGCAGCCCGGCGACCGACCGTACGTCCCGCCGGAGCCGAGTGACACCGAGCTCCGGTTCCCCGCGAAGGCCGTAGCCCTGCCTGGCGGCGGGTTCCTCGTCGCGGACGCGGGTCACCACAGCCTGGTCGAGCTCGCGGCCGACGCCGAGACCGTCGTACGCCGGATCGGTTCGGGCGAGCGCGGGCATGCCGACGGCGCACCCGACCAGGCGCGCTTCAACGAGCCGAACGGCCTCTGCCTGCTCCCGACAGCGGTGGCCGAGGCGGTGGGCTACGACGTCGTGGTCGCCGACACCGTCAACCACCGGCTGCGAGGCGTGCAGCTGTCCACCGGAACGGTCACGACCCTTGCGGGCGACGGCGAACCCTGGATGCAGGGCAGCGGCACCGACCAGCCTCTCCTCTCCCTGGGACGTCGCCTGGTGGCAGGACCGGGTCTGGGTCGCGATGGCCGGCATCCACCAGCTCTGGACCTTCGACCCACGCACCGGTGAGGCCGCCGTTGCCGCGGGCACCACCAACGAAGGGCTCGTCGACGGGCCTGCGGCCGACGCCTGGTTCGCCCAACCGTCCGGGCTGTCGGCCGACGCCGACCGGCTCTGGATCGCGGACGCCGAGGTGTCGGCGCTGCGCTGGATCGACATCGAGGGCGTGCACACCGCCGTCGGGCAGGGGCTCTTCGACTTCGGGTTCCGCGACGGCAAGTCCGACGAGGCACTCTTCCAGCACCCGCTGGGCGTGGCCGTCCTTCCTGACGGGACGGTGGCCGTCGCCGACACCTACAACCACGCCGTCCGCCGCTACGACCCGAGCACGACCGAGGTCACCACGTTGGCGGCCGATCTTCCCGAGGTGTCCGGTCTCGTCGTCACCGAGGCCGGTCTCGTCGCGGTCGAGTCCGCCGCACACCGGCTGAGCGTGGTGGCGTCGTCCACAGCGGTCAGCGCCACCGGCATGGCGCGCACAAGCTCCCGGCCGACCCTTGACATCGCCGCGGACGGTGTCGAGCTCGAGGTCGTCTTCACGCCACCGCCCGGAGAGAAGCTCGACGACCGGTTCGGTCCGAGCACCAGCCTGTTCGTCGACGCCACGCCTGCTGCGCTGCTGGCCGACGGCGCTGGACGCGACACCGCGTTGCGCCGCAACCTCCGTCTCGACCCGTCCGTCGGCAACGGCGTCCTCCACATCGCCGCCCGGGCCGCCTCCTGCGACGACCACGAGGGCGAGGGTGCGGCCTGCCGGATCCACCAGCAGGACTGGGGTGTCCCGGTGCGGATCACCTCGGACGGCGTACGACGGCTGGAGCTCCCGCTCGGCGGAAGCACCGACCCGGAGACGGCGTGACCGACCAGTCCTCGACCTCGACACCCGAGCCGCCTGCGGGCCTCGTCCTGCGTCGCGCCGGCTCCGAGGACGCCGCCACTCTGCGCGACCTCGCCCGAGCGGCCTACTCCCACTACGTCGAGCGGGTCGGCCGCGAGCCGGGCCCGATGGTCGACGACTACGAGACGCGGGTCGTCGAGGACGAGTGCTGGCTGGTCTGCGACGAGGGCGGCGACGCCGCGGGCTACCTCGTCCTGCACTGGGAACCTGACCACCTCGTGCTCGACAACGTTGCCGTCGCGCCGGGCCGGCAGGGCGGTGGCATCGGCGGCTTCCTGCTGGCGTACGCGGAGCACCGCGCCCGAGCCGAGCACCGCAGCGAGATCCGGCTCTACACCCATGTGTCGATGGTCGAGAACATCGCCCGCTACACCGCGCTCGGCTACGTCGAGACGCACCGGGAGACCCAGTCGGGCTTCAACCGGGTCTTCATGACCAAGGTGCTCGATCGCTGACGTAGCGGCCGGGCACGCTTCCGGCTACGACCTCGACGGTGGAGGTGGCGGGGGAGGCGGCGACTCGGAGTTGCCCGAGGTCGGCGGCCCCGACCCGGACGGCCCCGACCCCGACGGTCCGGACCCGTACTGCTGGTTCCAGGCCGCGCCGTAACCGGAACCCGCCCCGGCGTACGCCTGCATGCTCCGGATCCGCGCCTTCGAGCTATGACGCCTGACCACGACGACGATCAGCACCACCACGCCGACGATCCCCAGCACCGGGGGCAGGACGAAGCCCCACACGGCCCGCGTCGCGATCGCGGTCACGTCGATCCGCGGACCCGTGCCGAGCCGCGAGTCGGGAGAGACGTCGGTGCAGACGAGCCGGTACGTCCCCGCCGGCAGATCCTCCGGCGTGACGCCGATCCCGTGATAGGTGGGGCCGTTGACACTGATGTCGAGGTTGAACGAGAACGTCTCGAGCTCGACCCGCTCGCCACCCCCGCCCAAGGTGCAGGTCGCGGTCGAGACCGGGTCGGTGGTGTAGAGCGTGAATCCGTCCTCGGGCACGCTGATGGTCCCCTGGTTGCGCACCGGCTCGATGCCGCTGTTGATGATGTGGCTCAGTGCCGCCAGCGCCAGCCCGAAGAGGACGGCGGCGACGATCCAGAGGACGACCGGCACGGCGTACCAGCCGACGCGCGGGCGCACCCGCGGCTCCTCCGAGACCATCGTCATGGGGTCAGTGTGACACCCGATCCTAGGAGTCGAACCCCTTCCGCGAGCCCGGCAACCGTGGCGTGCTCGAGGGGCGGTGAAGGCACTCTCGGTCTACCGTTGTCGCACCTGTTCCCCGAAAGGAGCCCACGTTGGCTATCGGATTTGGAGTGTTGCTGATCGTCCTCGGTGCGATCTTCGCGTTCGCCCTCGAGGTCGACCTGAGTTTCATCGACGACAACACGCTCGGCTGGATCCTGATGGTTGCCGGAGTGCTCGCCATCGTCCTGTCCTTCTTCGTCCAGGCGCAGCGCAACCGCAGCACGACCACGCACGTCGAGGAGCGTCGCTACGAGCAGTACAAGACCCTGTCCGTCGCGTCTTCGGGGGACGCGACGACGAGGCCCGGCCATCGCCATGATGACCGGGCCTCGTTCAGTCGCGGCGGTACCCCGTCGCGACGGATCAGCTCAGAAGGCGGCCTCGTCGAGGTCCATCGGCATCAGGTCGGTCGCCTCGGCGATGGCGCGCTCGGCGGTGACCTTCGGGAGCACGTTGCGGGCGAAGAACTGTGCCGCCGCGACCTTCCCTTCGTAGAAGGCCTTGTCCTTCGCCGACACCTCGCCGGACAGTGCGGTGAGCGCCACCGATGCCTGGCGGAGCAGCAGATAGCCACACACCACGTCGCCGAGCGCCATCAGCAGCCGGGTCGTGTTGAGGCCGACCTTGTAGATGTTGGCCAGGTCGCCTTCCTCGGCCTCCGGGTTGCTCGACATCAGGTCCTTGATGAGCAGACCGACGAGCGCCTGCGCGTCCTCGAGACCCTTGGCGAGGAGACCGCGCTCCTCCTTGAGGCGGCCGTTGCCGGCCTCGGTCTCGAGGAAGGTGGTGATCTCGCCGGCGACCACGCCGAGCGCCTGGCCCTTGTTGCGCACGATCTTGCGGAAGAAGAAGTCCATGCCCTGGATGGCCGTGGTGCCTTCGTAGAGCGTGTCGATCTTGGAGTCGCGGACGTACTGCTCGATCGGGTAGTCCTCCAGGAACCCCGACCCGCCGAAGGTCTGCAGCGACTCGGTGCCGAGCACGACCCACGCCCGCTCCGAGCCGTAGCCCTTCACGATCGGCAGCAGCAGGTCGTTGACCGCCTCGGCGATCTCGTCGCTCTCGCCCTTGGCCTGGGCGACGGCGATCGCGTCCTGGAACGTCGCGGTGTAGATGACCAGTGCGCGCAGCGCCTCGGCGTACGACTTCTGCGTGAGCAGTGAGCGGCGTACGTCGGGGTGGTGGCTGATCGTCACGCGCGGCGCGGTCTTGTCGGCGGACCGGGTCAGGTCGGCTCCCTGGACCCGGGTCTTGGCGTACTCCAGCGCGTTCAGGTAGCCGGTCGACAGCGTCGACATCGCCTTGGTGCCGACCATCATGCGGGCGTGCTCGATGACCTGGAACATCTGCGCGATGCCGTCGTGCACCTCGCCGAGCAGCCAGCCCTTCGCCGGCTCGTGCTCGCCGAAGGTCAGCTCGCAGGTGGTGGACGCCTTGATGCCCATCTTGTGCTCGACGCCGGTGACGTAGGCGCCGTTGCGCTCGCCGGTCAGCTCGCCGGTCTCGAGGTCGAAGTGGTGCTTGGGGACGACGAACAGCGACAGGCCCTTGGTGCCCGGGCCGCCGACGCCCTCGACGCCGACCGGGCGGGCGAGGACGAGGTGCACGATGTTCTCGCTCATGTCGTGCTCGGCGGAGGTGATGAAGCGCTTCACGCCCTCGATGTGCCAGCTGCCGTCGTCCTGCAGCGTCGCCCGGGTGCGGCCCGCGCCGACGTCGGAGCCGGCGTCGGGCTCGGTGAGCACCATCGTGGCGCCCCACTTGCGGTCGATCATGTGCTGCGCGATCTTCTGGTCGCGCTCGGTGCCGTTGCGGTAGAGGACGGTCGCGAAGCCGGGACCGGCGGAGTAGAGGTGGATCGGCGGGTTGGCGCCGAGCACGAGCTCGCTGATCGACCACTTCAGGCTGGAGGGTGCCGGCTGCCCACCGAGCTCCTCGGGGATCTCGAGCCGGAACCACTCGGCGTCCATCAGCGCGTGGTACGCCGCCTTGAAGTCCTCCGGCATCGTGACGGTGTGCGTGGCCGGGTCGAAGACCGGCGGGTTGCGGTCGGCGGTCTCGAACGACGGCGCGAGGTCCTCACGCGCCAGCCGGTCGACCTCGTGCAGGATCTCGCGCGCCGTGTCCGCGTCGACCTCCGAGAAGGGCCCGCTGCCGAGCACCTGGTCGCGTCCGAAGACCTCGAACAGGTTGAACTCGATGTCACGCAGGTTGCTCTTGTAGTGGCTCATCGGGCAGGAGACCTCTTCCCAGCAGCGTCTACTCGTCAGTAACTTAAGTATCCTACTGGCGAGTAGCCGGCACAAGGGGATTGGCCGAAAGGGTGACACTCCCCACGTGTCGACCCGGCCCGGCCGCCCACGAGATGAATCCCGGACGGCGGATCGCCTCGTAATCCAGGCATGAACATCACTCTTTCTCTTGGGCTCAAGGCCCTGGCCGGGGCCGGAGCGATCGCGCTCCTCGCCACCGGATGCAGCAACGGAAACGACGATTCAGGCTCCGGCAGCCGCTCCTCGAACGGGCCGGTCGCGGAGGCATCCGTCAACGGGACGTCCGTGCTCGAGGACGCCGACGGCCACACGCTGTACACCGCCGACGTCGAGAAGGGCGGTCAGATCCGCTGCGTCGACGCGTGCACGTCGTTCTGGGTGCCCGTGGCCGGATCGTCGTCCGACATCAAGGCTGCCTCCGGACAGATCGGTCAGGAGCTCGGTGTCGTGGACCGCCCCGACGGCACGTCCCAGCTGACGTACGACGGGAAGCCGGTCTACACCTTCGCCGAGGAAGGCGCGGGCGAGCTTCGCGGCAACGGCTTCACCGACGACTTCCAGGGAACGCACTTCGTCTGGTCGGCCGTGAGCGCGCCCGGCTCCGCCGCTCCTGCAGCGCCTGACACCAGCGGTGGCGGTGGCGGCTACGGCTACTGACGGCGGCGTAACCTCGGTCGTGTCGTCGCGGGCGACGCACCGTGATCGGCACGGCGCGCCCGTTGGATGAATCCCCGGCGGCGCCTCGCACCGTAGTACTCCCATGGTCGGCTTGTCGGACGAGTCACTACTGGCCGGGATGGCCAGCGGTGACGAGACCGCGGCCGCAGCCTTTGTACGCCGCTACCAGGCGCGGGTCTACGGACTCGCCTTGTCCGTCGTGGGTGTGCCCGCCCTCGCCGAGGACGTCGCCCAGGAGGCGTTCGTGAAGGCCTGGCGGAGCGCGGACTCGTACGACCCACGCCGCGGCCGAGTGCCGAGCTGGCTGCTCACCATCACCCGCAACGCTGCGATCGACGCGATCCGCTACCGGCACGAGCACCCGATGGATCCCGAGCTGCTGGCCGCGGCGCTCGCCGCACGAGACGACGGCGCCGGACGCGACGATCCGGACGCCAGCCTGCGGCTCCGCCAGGCGCTGGCGGAGCTCCCCCGGGAGCAGGCCGTCCCGATCGTGATGATGACCTTCTACGGCATGACGGCCAAGGAAGTCGCGCTCAACAAGAACGTGCCGCTCGGCACGGTCAAGACCCGGGTCCGACGTGGGCTCATGGCGCTCAGAGGACGGATGGGGGCGCGCGATGACGGCTGAGTCTCGAGACTGCGCGGACGTGCGTGAGCTGATCCCCGAGCTGGCCATGGGGGTGGCTTCGGGCGACGACCGGGCACGCGCCCTGAAGCATCTCGCCGGTTGCGCCGACTGCCGGCGAGAGCTCGAGGACGTCACGGCGACGGTCGACGAGCTGTTGCTCCTTGCGCCCGAGCACGAACCACCGCCTGGCTTCGACGCTCGCGTGCTGTCGGCGATGCAGCCGCCCGCGACCCGGCAGCGCCGACCTCGCGTCCTGCTCGCCGTCGCGGCAGCGGCCGCAGTCGCCGTGCTCGGCGCGGGACTCGCCTGGTGGCAGGGGTCAGACGACCGGAACCTGGCCGATCAGTACCGGGACACGCTCGCGGTGGCGGATGGCGAGTACCTGCGAGCGGGAGACCTGACCGTCGACGGGACCACGACGGGCAACGTCTTCGCGTACGAGGGGAAGCCGTCCTGGGTCTTCGTCACCGTCGAGGGAGCCAAGTCCGGCACGTACCACGTCGAGCTCGTCACCTCCGACGGACACTCACGCTGGCTCGGGCTCTGCAAGGTCCGCGACGGGTCTGGTTCGTGGGGCACGACCGTCGACGTGCCCGTCGGGTCCGTCGAGCGGGTCGAGATGTCCGGCGACGGGCTGCCGACGATGTCCGCGACGCTCGAGGAGTGAGCGCTCCGGGGCGAGGAGTGCAGGCTCTGAGTCCAGGGGTGAGCCTTCTCGGTGGTTGAGCCTGTCGAAACCATCCCGGTGCATGCCGCGAACGAATTGGCGGCTCCGTGCGTTGGGTAGAGGAAGCCCGCTCACGCCCTGAGGAAAGTGCCGTGCCCGTCGCGCCACCGATCCGAACCGCGTCCGTCGTACGACGCGAACCCGGCGGTTGACCGTCGCCGCGAGCGGGACCGCGCTGGTGCTGGGTGCGATCGTGGGGTGCACGACCTCGGACGCGGACGGCGAGGAGCGCGAGCAGCCGTCGCGGGCGACGCCATCGACACCGACCGCGCCGACGTCGCGCGAGACCGAGCCGCCCTCGCCGACCAAGGAGCCAACCGTGGAACCGGAACCGTCCCGCGCCGATCAGGCCGAGCTCGACCGCCGACTGATCGCCGCCGCGTGGGACGACGACGTGGACCGGGCGCGGTCGTTGATCGCGCGTGGCGCCGACGTGAACGCCAAGGACGACACCGAGCAGAGCGCGTACCTCATCGCCACCAGTGAGGGATACCTCGACCTGCTCGAGCTGACCTTGCGCAACGGGGCGCAGGTGAACAGCAAGGACAGCTTCAACGGCACCGGCCTGATCCGGGCCGCCGAGCGCGGACACTGGGACATCGCCGGCCGACTCGTCCAGGCCGGCGTCTCGATCGACCACGTGAACAACCTCGGCTGGACCGCGCTGCACGAGGCGGTCATCCTCGGCGACGGCGGCCGGTCTGCGCTCGACACGGTGCGCGTGCTGGTCGCGGCCGGCGCCGACGTCAGCGTGCCGGCGGAGCGTGACGGGCAGACGGCGTACGAGCATGCGAAGTCGCAGGGGTACGACGCGATCGCGGACCTGCTTCGTCGCGCGGGTCGGGTCGATCCGGGCAAGGGCGGCGACGCGGCCGACGCACGAGTCCTGCGCGCTGCCTCGGTGGACGACGCTGACGCGGCCGCGCTCGCACTCCGGGCGGGAGCCGACCTGGAGGCGCGGAACGAGCGACAGCAGACGCCGCTGCTCGTGGCCTCCACGCGCGACAGTGTCGAGGTCGCCCGGATCCTGGTCGCCCTGGGCGCCGACCCGGATGCGCTCGACTACCGCCACGACACCCCGTGGCTCGTCACCGGAGTCACCGGCAGCGTCGCCATGCTCGAGACGCTGCTCCCGGCGCACCCCGACCTGACCATCCGCAACCGGTACGGCGGCATCTCGGTGATCCCGGCCAGCGAGCGTGGCCATGTCGCCTACGTACGCCGCGTCGTGCAGACCGACATCGACGTGAACCACGTCAACGACCTCGGCTGGACCGCCCTGCTCGAGGCGGTGATCCTCGGCGACGGCTCGACGCCGTACCAGCAGATCGTGCGCATCCTGCTGGACGCCGGCGCCGACCCGTCGATCGCGGACGGCGACGGCGTGACGGCACTGGAGCACGCCGAGCGGAGCGGACAGACCGCCGTCGCCGGGATCATCCGCCGCGCCGACTAGCGGACGCGACGGTCGACACCGGACTCCGCGGCACTACGGTTCTCGGCGTGGAGTGGGACCGGGTGCTCGTCGGATTCCTGGCGGCATTCGGCATCGCGACGGTCACCGCGCCGGTCGGCGTCTCGGGTGCGGTCTTCCTGCTGCCGGTCCAGCTGAGCGTGCTGCACGTCCCCAACCCGGCGGTCACGCCGACCAACCTGCTCTACAACGTCGTCGCCGGACCTGGGGCGCTGCTCAGCTATGCGCGCCGCGGAAGCCTGGCGAGCCCCTTGGCCCGACGCCTCGTGGTGGCCACGGTCCCGGGCGTCGTGGTCGGCGCTGCGATCCGGGTGCACGTGGTGTCCGGCCCGGGCGCCTTCCGGCTGATCGCCGCGGTCGTCCTGCTGGCCATCGGGGTGTGGTTGATCCGCAGGACGCTCGCCCCGGCGGCGTACCGGCCGATGAGCGACCGGACCGTGTCCGTGCTCGCCCTCGGCGTCGGAGTCATCGGTGGCATCTACGGCATCGGTGGCGGGTCGATCCTCGGCCCGATCCTGGTCGGGTCGGGCATGACGATGGCGGTGGTGGCGCCGGCGGCGTTGCTGTCGACGTTCGCGGCGTCGCTCGTCGGCGCGGTCGCGTTCAGCCTGCTCGCCCTGACCTCCAGCGAGCCCGTCGCGCCCGAGTGGTCGATCGGCATCGCCTGCGGCCTCGGCGGCATCCTCGGCGGCTATCTCGGTGCCCGGCTCCAGCCACGCCTGCCCGAGCGGGCGCTCCGCCTGCTGCTCGGCTCGCTCGCCGTCCTCGTCGGCCTCCTCTACGCCGCCCAGTCCCTCCCCTGACCGGCCCTGCGCCCGGAATTGCGGGAAAGGTCAGCCGTCGGACGGCGTGTCGGGCAGACCTTTCCCGCAATTCGCGGCGCGGGGCCGGGCGGGAGGTCAGGAGGTTTCGGCGCGGCGGCGGCGGAAGTGCCACACGACCAGGGCTCCGATGACGAGGAGGGCGATCACGATCGCAGTGCCGCGGCCGATCTCGCTGGCGACCTTCTCGTACGACTCGCCGGCGAAGTAGCCGACCAGGCTGAAGCCGACGCCCCAGATCAGCCCGCCGAGCGCGTTCCAGGGCAGGAAGGTCCGATACGGCATCTGACTCAGCCCGGCGAGTCCCGGCATGACGGCTCGGAAGAACGCCGTGAACCGGCCGAGGAAGACGGCAGGTCCGCCACGTCGGCGCAGCATGTCGGACGCAGAGTCCATCCGTTCCTGATGCCGCGCGAAGATCTTGAGCCGCATCAGCCGTGGCCCGAAGTGCTTGCCCACCTCGTACCCGACCGTGTCGCCGACCACGGCCGCGACGAAGACGAGGACGCACAAGGTCACGATCTCGAGCTCGTGGCGGCTGGCCAGGAACCCACCCAGCACGACGGCGGTCTCTCCCGGCAGCACGAAGCCGATGAAGACCGCGGCCTCGCCGAAGACGAGCAGCCCGATCAGGGTGTACGCCGCCAGGGGTGGCATCGACGTGATGGCGTCGATCATCGAGCGCCACCTCGTCCTCGACACCCGCCCGACATTAGCCTCACCGGGCGAAAAGCTGATGTACGTCTCTACAAACGAGTAAGACGCGAACCTCAACCGAGGTCAGTAAGTCGGGTCATCTGACAAACTTGCGCCATGCGAGTCTCCGCGAAATCCGACTACGCCCTTCGGGCGCTGATCGAGATCGCCACCCGGGACAGCGGTGATCCGGTTTCGGCGGAGGAGCTGGGGCGCCTCCAGGACATCCCGCACGGGTTCCTCCAGGCCATCCTCGCCGACCTGCGTCGCGCGGGCATCGTGATGAGCGTGCGGGGGCAGAGCGGCGGGTGGCGGCTGGCTCGCAGGAGCGAGGACGTGAGCGTCGCCGACATCATCCGCGCCGTCGACGGCCCGCTCGTCAGCGTCTACGGCCTCCGGCCCGAGGCCGTGACCTACAACGAGCAGGCCGACGTGCTCCAGCTGGTCTGGATCGCGGCCCGGGCCAACCTGCGCGAGGTGTTCGAGCACGTCACGGTCAGCATGCTGGCCAGCGGCAAGCTGCCGGCCGAGGTGGTCAAGATGACGAAGAGTGAGGACGCCTGGCAGTCGCACTGACGGGCTGCTGGCGGCGCTCGAGCGCCATACCGCCCCGGTGGTCCTCGAAGGCCAGGACGACGAACGCCACCGCCTCGGCCGCCAGGAACGCCCAGCAGGTCTGCATCAGCACGTCGGTCTCGGTGCCCGCGACCACGTAGGCGATCACGCCACCGACGACACCGATGATCCAGGCGGGAGCGATGACGCCGTTGCGGTCGAGCGACATGATCGACACGGTCGCGACCAGGTTGGCCAGCGCGAACGCGCTGCCGACAGCGACCAGCAGACAGGCCACGTTGTCGAGGTGGACGTCGTCGCCGAAGATGAACTTCAGCAGCCACGGTCCGATGGCCTCGCCGATCACAGCGGCGATGACGACCGTCACCGCCGTGCCCGCGAGCGTGCCGAGCCGGAACTGCCGCAGCCTCGAGGTCTGTCCGGTGACCACGAGCGTGGTGAGCCGACCGGTCAGCGCCGACACCAGCCCGATCGCCATCGTGTACGGCGCGCGGAACAGCGCGAGTGCCGCGAAGAGAGCCGTCACCTCGGCCGGCGCGCCGCCTGCCAGCGCCAGCGCGACCGGGCCACCGGTCAGCACGGCCTGGCCGATCAGCTGGCCGCCCGCGGCTCCGCCGATGAAGCGCAGCGCCGACTCGGTGGACGCCTCGTCGTCGTCGCGGACGAAGCGGAACGACTGCGGCCAGCACAGCCCGACCACGGCGGCACCGGCGAGGCACGTCCCGTAGGCCAGCGAGTCGTCGACCCCGGCGATGCTGAGGACGATCGCACTGGCGCAGCGCAGCCCGTTGTCGGCGACCATGGTCAGGGCCAGTGCGGTGAACTGGTGGCGGGCCGCCAGCCCACCGCGGACGATGCCGATGAAGCCCGACCCGACCGTCACGAGGGCCACCAGCACCGGGAACCAGATGTCGTCGCGATGGAAGAGCTGGTCGCGTCCGAGCCAGCTCAGGAACCCGACGCCGAGCGACGCCGCGGCGATCATGGCGACCACCCGGCTCATCGCCGCCCGGACCGACCCCTCGCCCTCCTGGGCGGCCACGGTCCGGGCGATCCAGTGCTGGAGCGGGAAGGTCAGGCAGGCCGCGGCGAAGCTCCAGTACGTCCAGAGCACCGAGACCGGCGCGGCCAGCTCCGCACCGAGCGCGCGGGTGCTCACGGCGAAGAATCCGTAGGCCAGGAGCCCGCTGGTCAGCGAACCCGCCGCCAGCACGGTCGGGTTGCGGGATCGGCCAGGCATGACGGAGTCGAGCGTAGTGCCCGTGGCTGGCAGACCCGCGGCCCGCGGGCCGGACGACGCCTGCGGTCACGCTGGACCAGGTCACGCTCGGATACAGTCGTGGGCGACCGAAGACCGACCAGCCCGGAACGGACATGACCGCCCTCAATCCGACCCAGCCGGAGCCGCAGCCCAAGCGGCAGCCCGAGTCGCAGCCGGACGCGCAGGATCAGGCCCCGGAGCCGCAGACCGGGCTCCGACCCGACCCGCAGCCGGTGCCGGTCGACCGCCCTCAGCCGGACGTGCTCGAGCCGCTCGACCCGACGAGCTTCACCTACTCCGTCGTCGTCCCCGTCTACAACAGCGAGGGCATCGTCGGCACGACCGTGGACCGGATCGTGGCGGAGTTCGAGCAGCAGGGCCTGTCGTACGAGCTGATCCTGGTCAACGACGGCAGCGGCGACCGCAGCTGGGAGGTCATCTCCGGCAAGGCCGATCAGAACCCGCACGTCGTCGCGCTCAACCTGCTGCGCAACTACGGGCAGCACAACGCCAACCTGGCCGGCTTCCGCGAGGCCACGGGCGACTACGTCATCACGATGGACGACGACCTGCAGAACCCGCCTGACCAGATGCGGCTGCTCATCGACGAGGCGATGAAGGGCCGCGACGTGGTGTTCGGGCGCTTCGAGACCAAGAAGGCTGCGGCATACCGACGTCTCGGCAGCAACCTGATCGGGATGATCAACCGGCGCATCTTCGGCCAGCCCAACGACCTGGTGGTCTCCAACTTCCGGATCCTGCGCCGCGACGTGGTCGACCGGATCTGCGCGTCGCGCACGGCGTACCCCTACATCACCGGGCAGGCGCTGCAGTACTCCAGCAACCGGTCCAACGTGCTGGTGCGGCACGAGCCGCGCACCGTCGGGTCGAGCTCCTACAGCATGACCCGCATCCTCCGGCTGGTCTTCACGATCCTGTTCAGCTACTCGTCGTTCCCGCTCCGGCTGGCGGCGACGTGCGGCTTCGTCATCGCCATCCTCAGCTTCCTGCTCGGCGGCGCGTACTTCATCCGCGGCCTCTTCACCGACACCCAGATCCAAGGCTGGACCAGCCTGGTCGTGCTGCTGTCGATCTTCAACGGCGTCACGATCGCGCTGCTGTCCATGCTCGGGGAGTACGTCGTCCGGACGCTCAACGCGGTCAGTGCGCAGGAGACCTACCACGTGGTCGAGCGGGTCGGCCGGTGAGCACCACGCCGTCCGGGACTCCTTGATGGCGCCGCGACACCTGTTGGTGATCGGCGGACAGCGCTGCGGGACCACCGGGCTGGTGGCGCTCCTGGAGGCGCACCCCGACATCGCGATGGCGCAGCCGGCCCGGCCGGAGCCCAAGGTCTTCATGTCCGACGACCTGGCCGGGCGGGGCCTCGACTGGTACGAGTCGACCTACTTCGCGCACGCCACCTCTGAGCAGCTGCACGGGGAGAAGAGCACGAGCTACATCGAGGACGCCGGCGCTGCCGGACGGGCCTGGGCCGTGCTCGGCGAGGCCGAGATCGTCGTCCAGCTGCGCGATCCGGTGAAGCGGGCCGTCTCGAACTGGCGCTTCAGCACCCACCACGGGGCCGAGGACCGGCCGCTCGACCAGGCGCTGACGGAGAACCTCGAGGGTCCGCGCGACTGGGACCGCGGCAAGACGTCGGTGTCGCCGTTCGCCTATCTCGAGCGCGGGCGCTACACGGCGTACCTCCAGCCCTGGTTCGACCGGTTCCCCGGCCACGTCCACGTGCGCTTCCTGGAGGACCATCTCGCCGACCCGGGCTCGATCGGCGACCTGTACGCCGCCTTGGGTGTCGACCCCGCCTTCCGGCCCGAGCACGGCGACAAGAAGGTCAACGAGAGCGTCGGCAAGGCGCCCAGTCTCGACTCGTCGTTGGAGGCGCGGCTGCGCGAGTACTTCGCCGCCTCGGACGCCGAGCTCTCGCGGCGGCTCGGCCGACCGCTGCCCTGGCCGACCGCGGCGGAGCCCGACCCGTCACCCGCTCGCTAAGGTAGGCCGATGCACCAGGACCAGCCGATCCCGTTCAACCGAGCGGCCATCGAGGGCAACGAGCTCGCCTACATCCAGCAGGCGCTCGAGCGGGGACACACGTCGTCCGGCGGCGAGTTCGTCAAGCGCGCCGAGGAGATCCTGCTGGCCGAGTTCAGCGCGCAGGACGTGCTGCTGACGACCTCGTGCACGTCGGCTCTCGAGCTGACCGCCCTGATGCTGGATCTCCAGCCGGGTGACACGGTGATCGTGCCGTCGTTCACGTTCACGACGACCGCGCTCGCCTTCGTCCGGCAGGGCGCGAAGATCAAGTTCTGCGACATCGAGCCGGTGAC
This sequence comes from uncultured Actinomycetota bacterium, assembly GCA_963737725.1. Classification (GTDB taxonomy): domain Bacteria; phylum Actinomycetota; class Actinomycetes; order Propionibacteriales; family Nocardioidaceae; genus JANLYC01. Next base: position 177,735 of record CAVTTO010000007.1, on the reverse strand, counting down.
CCTGGGGCTCGACACCGAGCACCTCAAGTCGCTGCTCGACGAGACGGTGCGCGCGGTCGTGCCGGTGCACTACGCGGGCGTCGCGTGCGACATCGACGGGATGCGCAAGGCGCTCGTCGACTGGCCGGACGTCGCGGTGATCGAGGACAACGCGCACGGACTCTTCGGCCGGTGGAACGGGCAGCCGCTCGGCACGCTCGGCCGGTTCGCCACGCAGAGCTTCCACGACACGAAGAACATCGTCTGCGGCGAGGGCGGCGCGCTCGTCGTCAACGACCCGGGCGACGTCGACCGGGTCCGCGTGCTCTACGAGAAGGGCACCAACCGCCGGGCGTTCTTCCTCGGCCAGGTCGACAAGTACTCGTGGAAGGACACCGGGTCGTCGTTCGCGCTGGCCAACGTGCTGGCGGCATACCTCACGGCGCAGCTCGAGAAGGCGCGACGTGATCCAGGGCAAGCGCCGGACCGTGTTCGAGCGCTACGAGCAGGCGCTCGCGCCTCGCGTCGAGGAGCTCGGCATCCGGCTGCCTGTCGTGCCGGAGCACTGCGAGCAGACCTACCACATGTTCTACGTGCTGATGCCCGACCGGCCGACGCGCGACGCGGTGCTCTCGGGCATGCGCGAGCAGGACATCGCGCCGACGTTCCACTACGTGCCGCTGCACAGCTCGGAGGCCGGCCGGAAGTTCTCCGCGGCGTACGCCGAGTGCCCGGTCAGCGACGACATCAGCGGCCGGCTGATCCGGCTGCCGTTCTACAACAACCTCACCGAGGCCGAGAGCGAGCGCGTCATCGACAGCTTCGTCAGCGTGCTGTCCGCAGCGCGCTCGTCGTGACGTCTGGAGGACCGATGACGCCTGAGCACCCAGGCCGGGTCCAGACCGGATCGGCGTCGATCCAGCACCCCGGGTACTGGTGGTACCGGGCGCGGGCGCTGCTGCTCGAGGTGGCGCTGCGCGACTACCTCGGGACTCCGCAGCGGATGCTCGACGTCGGCAGCGCGGACGGCCCGAGCGTGTCCTGGATGCGCGGCAACCACTGGCGTACGGCGATCGACGTCGACCCCCGAGGGCTCAAGCCTGGCGAGGGCGTCTGCGCGAGCGCGATGGCGTTGCCGTTCCCCGACGAGACCTTCGACGTGGTCGGCGCCTTCGACGTGATCGAGCACTGCGAGCCCGAGGTGCAGGCGGTGTCCGAGCTGGCGCGCGTGCTGCGGCCGGGCGGGCGGCTGCTGGTGTCCGTGCCGGCATACACCTGGGCGTGGAGCGACCACGACGAGCAGGCCGGCCACTACCGGCGCTACACGCGCAAGCGGCTGGTGCGTGCGATCGAGGGTGGCGGGCTGGTCGTGGAGCGGGCGACCTATGGGTTTGCCGGGGTGTTCCCGTTCTTCGCGGCCGAGCGGCTGAAGCGGCGGCTCACCAAGCCGGAGCCTGCGCTGGAGAAGCAGCTGCCCCGCGTCTCGCCCACGATGGACAAGGTGCTGATGGGCCTGACCCGGGCGGAGGCTCGCGCGCTCCGCCGCGGCAACCTCCCCTTCGGCTCCTCGGTCTTCCTCGCCGCCACCAAACCCGATGACCCCGCCGAGTCGGTGATCGAGCCGTCATGTCGAGCCCCGAGTCGCCAGGTTTTGAGCCCGCCCGCACGTGCATGGGAGACTCGGGGCGATCTCCTGAAAGGACCGCAGCGTGAAGATGCTCGTCACCGGTGGCGCCGGGTTCATCGGCAGCCACTACGTCCGCAACGTCCTCGGTAACTGCTGGGGCCTCGACGCGCCCGAGTCCGTGGTCGTGCTCGACAAGCTGACGTACGCCGGCACCACGACCAACCTGACCGAGGTGCTCGACGACCCGCGGCTGCGGTTCGTGGAGGGCGACATCCTCGACCGCGCGCTGGTCGACGACCTGATGGCCGAGGTCGACGTGGTCGTGCACTTCGCGGCCGAGTCGCACGTCGACCGCTCGATCATGGGCGCCGCCGACTTCGTGATGACCAACGTCGTCGGCACCCAGACGTTGCTCGACTCCGCGCTGCAGCACGGCATCACGAAGTTCGTGCACGTGTCGACCGACGAGGTCTACGGGTCGATCGACGAAGGTTCGTGGGACGAGGAGCAGCCGCTCGAGCCCAACTCGCCGTACTCCGCCTCGAAGGCGTCGAGCGACCTGATCGCCCGGTCGTACTGGCGCACCCACAAGCTGCCGGTGTGCGTGACGCGGTGCTCGAACAACTACGGGCCGCACCAGTTCCCCGAGAAGGTCATCCCGCTGTTCATCACGAACCTGCTCGACGGCGGCACGGTCCCGCTGTACGGCGAGGGCGCGAACGTCCGCGACTGGCTGCACGTCGACGACCACTGCCGCGGCATCCACCTGGTGCTCGGCGGCGGCCGGCCCGGCGAGGTCTACAACATCGGCGGCGGCACCGAGATGCCCAACAAGGAGCTCACCGCCCGGCTGCTCGCGGCGTGCGGCAAGGACTGGGAGAGCGTCGAGTACGTCGAGGACCGCAAGGGCCACGACCTGCGCTACTCCGTCGACATCAGCAAGATCTCGCGCGAGCTCGGCTACCAGCCGGCCGTCGACTTCGAGCAAGGCCTCGCGGCCACCGTGACCTGGTACGCCGAGAACCGCCCCTGGTGGGAGCCCTTGAAGGACCGCGCCCGCCTCACCCGCTGATCGCAGCAGCCGGTCCGTGGACCTGACGGACCTGATCCGGACGAGGCGTTCGCACCGACAAGGTAGAGGGCCGATGTAGTCGATGGGCACGCGCCTGGCCAAGATGAGTTCGTGTTTGGACTTGAGATGGTCGTATTGCTGGGCGTCGCCCTGGTCGCGTGCGGCGCCCTCGCGCGCCGCTACCCGATCGCACCTGCCATCCTCCTCGTGTTGGTGGGCGTGCTGATCGGGTTCGCGCCGCACCTGCGGCAGGCTCAGCTGCCACCGGAGGTCGTGCTCCTCGTGTTCCTGCCCGCGTTGCTGTACTGGGAGAGCCTGACAACCTCGCTGCGGGAGATCCGCAACAACCTGCGGGTCGTGGTCCTCACCAGCACTGCGCTGGTCTTCGCCACTGCTGCCGCGGTCGCCGCCACCGCGCACTGGCTCGGCCTCGCTTGGGGGCCGGCGTGGGTCCTCGGCGCCGCGCTGGCGCCAACCGATGCGACGGCCGTCGGCGTCCTAGCCGGCGACCTGCCGCGCCGCACGGTTACCGTGCTCCGCGCCGAGAGCCTGATCAACGACGGCACCGCCCTCGTCCTGTATGGGCTAGCCGTCGGCGTTACGGTCGGCGAGCAGCAGCTCACCGGCTGGCACGTGACGTGGCTCCTGGTGTGGTCCTACGTCGGAGGCGTGCTCGCCGGCGCACTCATCGGACTGCTCAGCTGGCAGCTGCGCAGCCGGATGGAAGACCCCATGCTCGAGAGCATCGCCATGCTGGTGACCCCATTCGCCGCGTTCCTGCTCGCCGACGCGGCCCACGCCTCCGGCGTACTGGCCGTCGTCGTCTGCGGACTGTTCATGAGTCAGGTGACGCCCCGCATCACCGGTGCCCTGACCCGCCAGATCGCCCTCCCGTTCTGGGCGCTGTCCACCACAGTGCTGAGCAGTGCGCTCTTCGTACTGATAGGGGTCTCGGCCCAGTCCGCCTTCCACGAGTTGAACAGCACCTCCACGCTGCGGGCGCTCGTCGACGTCCTCGTCGTCGCCGCCGTCGTGATCGGAGTGCGGTGGGCGTGGGTCTACACCACGCCATACATCATCCGGCTCCTCGATCGGCGGCCCGCCCAGCGGCTGCGCCGGGTCCCGGCGCGGCAACGCACCGTCAGCGCGGTGGCCGGATTCCGCGGCGCCGTGTCTCTAGCGGCGGTCCTCGCCGTGCCGCACACACTTGACTCTGGAGCTCCGTTTCCCGACAGGGACCTCATGGTGCTGATCGCCTGCGGCGTCATCGTGCTGACCCTCCTCCAAGCGCTCTTCCTGCCGTCGGTTGTGCGGTTCGCGCGACTGCCAGTCGACACATCGGTCGCCGAGGAACTCCAGTTCGCCGACGAGTACTCCCTGGACGCAGCGATCGATGCTCTCGACAGCACGGCCAGCGAGCTCGGCAGCGGCGACATGGTGGTCGAGCGGGTGCGTCACGAGCTGGACAAACAAAGGAAGTTGCAGGCGGCCGTCGGTATAGAAGGTCACCCCGTCATCCAGCACGACGACCAGTACCGAACCCTCTCACTCGCTCTCATCGGTCGGCGGCGCGAGGCTCTTCTTGAACTGCGCGACGAGCAGCGCATCGACGACATCGTGCTGCGGCGGGTGCAGGCACGTCTCGATCAGGAGGAGGTGCGGATGTTGCGTGCAAACCCTCTCGAGTGAGACGCGTCAGGACGAAGGCTCAAGGAGAAGACATCAGTTCCGCCATGAGCAGGCACCCTCTGGGCGGCGGTGCGGGCGTGAGATTCGGAGTCGGGCTTAAAGGTCGATCACGAGGTCCGCGGTCGGCTGCGCCGAGCAGATGAGCAGCTCGCCCTCGCCAGGCGCCTCGAGCGGCGGCGTCTCGTACGACGCCTGCCCGGACAGGACCGCCGTAACGCAGGTGTGGCAGACGCCGGTGCGACACGACCACTGGGTGGGCACGTCGCACGCCTCGGCGAGCTCAAGCACAGAGGAGTAGGTGTCCGACCATGCGGTCGTGAGCCCCGAGCGGGCAAAGGTCACCGCCGGACCAACGCCAGGCGGGCCTGGTGGCGGGTGTGGCGGGGGCGCGTCAGCCCGGACGACGCCGGGGTTGATCGGCGACCGTGATCCGAACCGCTCGGTGTGGATGCGGGCAGGGGCGATGCCGACGTGCGGCGAGCGCGGCCGCGACGTCGTCCATGAACTGCTCTGGACCGCAGACGTAGGCGTTCGCGTCCACCGGGAGGCCCAGCCCCGCGACCACATCAGCGGTGAGCCGTCCCGTCCGGATGCCCGAGTCTGAAGCGAGCGGATGGGACGGAGTCGTGTAGTAGACGAGGGAGTGCGCTGACGACAATCGGCCGAGCAGGTCGCTGGCTTCGGCGGAGAACGCGTGGCTGTCTGCGTCATGCGTCGTGTGGATCCACCACACGTCACGGGTGCTGTCCTCGCTCGCCAGCCGGTGCAGCATCGCCAGCACGGGCGTCAGGCCGATGCCGGCCGAGATGAGCAGCACCGGGTTGGTGCTCTCGCCGAGCACGAAGTCGCCGCGTGGCGCCGCGGCCTCGAGCCGGTCACCGGGCTGCAGGTGCTCGTGCAGATACTGACTCACCCTCCCGTGCGACTCGCGCTTCACGCTGATCCGGTACTCGCCGCCCTGCGGGTCGCCCGACAGCGAGTACGTCCGCACCGGCACCGCGTCGCCTGCCCCCGGCACCTTCAGGGTGAGGAACTGCCCGGGCTGGTAGGCCGGCAGCGCGTCGTCCGCGGCGAACCGGAACGACGTCACGGAAGCGCTCTCGGCGATGACGTCGCTGACGGTCAGGGTTCGGAAGCCGACCCACGCCGGCGGTGGCGCGACCGCGACGCCGGCCGGCTGAGCCGCGCCCGCGTCGCTCTCCAGCATGCTCCGGAAGGACCCGCGCCAGCCGGGGCTCAGGGCCGGAATGTCCAGGGCAGCTCTCAGCTGTTCAGGGTCGTGCCCAGGGAGGTAGAGGAGCGCGTCGATGTCGGCCACGCTCAGCGCGTGCGGCCCGCGTGCAGTACGCACGATGTCGTCGCCGGCGCTGACGTGGCCCTCGGTGAGCACACGCAGGTAAAACCCGGGACGGTGGTGGGCGACCAGCAGGGAGGGGAGCTGCGGCTCTCGCATCCGCATTCCCACCCGGAAGCAGGTCACCCGCGGCTGGGTGACTTCGAACTCCGCCTCGCCGATCCGGTAGCGGTCGCCGATGCAGACCTCGTCGTCAGGGAGGCCCTCGACAGTGAAGTTCTCCCCGAAGGCGCCGGGCTCGAGGTCGTCGCGTTCGAGGAACTCCTGCCAGTGCCGGTACGACTCGATCTGGTAGACGAGGACGGCACGGATCTCCCCACCGTGCCCGGCCAGGTCGCCCTGCCCGTCACCGTCGATGTTCAGCCGGCGCACCATCTGCGGTCCGGAGACCGGGCTCTTCCAGACTCCCGTGTGCACGGTCCGGCCGCGCCACGACACGTCCGTCGGCATCCCGACGTTGACCGACAGCAGTGTCGCCATAGCCTGGCCCCTTCCCGATCAGTCCTAGCTTCATGCGCCTGCGCGTTTCAGGGCAGCTTCAGCTCCTCACGGACTGCGCGTGGCAAGCCCGCGACGACCAGGTCGTAGGAGTCCTCGATCAGGCCGCGCACCACATCGTCCTCGACCGAGCCATCGAGGTCCACGGTGTTCCAGTGTCGCTTGTTCTGGTGGTAGCCGGGCCGGATCCCGGCGTACGCCGCGCGCAGTTCCAGCGCTCGCCCAGGGTCGCACTTGAGGTTGACGGAACCCGGCCCTCCGGAGAGCGGCACCAATGCGAACATCTTGCCGCCCACCTTGATCACGGCGACCTCCTCCCCAAACGGGTAAGTCTCCTCGGCCGCAGGCAGATCGAGACAGATCGCCAGGACATCGTCGCGAGTCACCCGGTACCGCGGCCGGCGAAGGCTGCGAGTTGGGCTTTGTCGAGCACGTCGCCGTCCCGGTCCCATGCATGGATCAGGACCCGCACCGAATCGTCGGTCCCGGTCTTCGTATTCATACGCCGACCCTACCCGGCCGTCCGCGTCATATCGCCGCGCGAGGCTGTGTGCCCGCGAAGGACTAGGTTGGCCGAAGCGGACGCGGCCGGGGAGGTGACTGATGACCACACCCGACGGAACCGTGAGCGGCATGGGTGCACTGTTGCCTCCGCACCGCTACACGGCGCGGTTGGCCAACGAGATCGAAGCGCGCTGGCAGGAGCGGTGGCGGGCAGACGGGACTTTCGAGACGGCGGACCGGGCCGGTCCCCTCGGGGTCCAGGCGGGGCAGGCATCGCGACAGAAGATGTACGTGCTCGACATGTTCCCGTACCCGTCGGGAGTCGGGCTCCACGTGGGGCACCCGCTCGGCTACATCGCCACGGATGTATTCGGGCGCTTCAAGCGGATGACCGGGCATCATGTGTTGCACGCGTTCGGCTTCGACGCCTTCGGTCTGCCCGCGGAGCAGTATGCCGTGCAGACGGGGCAGCATCCACGGGTTACCACCGAGGACAACATCGCGGCAAGCCGCGCCCAGCTACGTCGACTCGGGCTGGCGCACGATGAACGACGCAGCGTTGCGACCACCGACCCGACGTTCTACCGCTGGACTCAGTGGATCTTCCTACAGATCTATAACAGCTGGTACGACGAGCAGGCCGGGCGGGCACGCCCGATCGACGAGCTCGTGGCGTTGCTCGCGGCGGGGGAAAGGCCGATGCCCCTCGGCGTACCCCGCGTGACGCAGGATGTCGCGTGGGCCGACCTCGACGCGGTGTCGCGGCGCAGGGTCGTCGACTCCTTCCGGCTGGCGTACGCCGCCGAGGCGCCGGTGAACTGGTGCCCCGCGCTCGGCACGGTCCTTGCGGACGAGGAGGTGACCGCCGAGGGTCGGAGTGAGCGCGGGGACTTTCCCGTGTTCAAGCGGGACTTGCGGCAGTGGATGATGCGGATCACCGCGTACGCGCCGCGGTTGCTCGCCGACCTGGAAGCGCTTGAGTGGCCGGAGTCGATCAAGGCCCAGCAACGCGCATGGATCGGCCGCTCGGATGGTGCCCGCATCTGCTTCCAGTCACCGGCCGGCGGGCTCGATGTCTTCACGACCCGGCCGGAGACGATCTTCGGCGCGACGTTCCTTGTGCTGTCGCCCCATCATCCCGCCGTCGACGAGCTCGCCAGCGGCGCGTGGCCGGCGCGGGCGCGGCAGGCATGGACGGCGGGGGCATCGACCCCCGCCGATGCGATCGCGCAATACCGCGAGGTCACGGCCGGCGCGCTCCGTGGGCACGGTGATCTTGAGCCATCGACGCCCGGGGTGTGGACCGGCGGGTATGCGCGCAACCCGGCAAGCGGACGGCAGATCCCCGTGTTCATCGCGGACTACGTGCTGATGACCTACGGCACCGGCGCGATCATGGGCGTGCCCGGCCAGGACCAGCGGGACTGGCACTTCGCCGAGCGGATGTCTCTTCCGATCATCAGGACCGTCCAGCCCCCGGACGACTGGGAAGGTGAGGCGTACCCGGGCGATGGCAAGGTGGTCCGCTCCGCCGGCAGCGACCTGAGCCTCGAGGGACTGAGCGTCACCGAGGCAAAGACTCACGTCATTGACTGGCTCGAACAGACCGGGCACGGGCACCGTGCAGTCGCTTACCGGCTGAGGGACTGGTTGTTCAGCAGGCAGCGTTACTGGGGCGAACCGTTCCCGATCGTCTACGACGAGTACGACATGCCGATCGCGCTCCCCGATTCGCTGCTCCCGATCGAGCTTCCCGAGGTCGACGACTACACGCCTCGAACCTTCGCACCGGACGACGCCGCCAGCAACCCCGAGTCTCCGCTCGCACGGAACACCGCGTGGACGACCGTCGAGCTCGACCTCGGCAACGGCCGCCGGAGCTACCGACGCGAGACGAACACGATGCCGCAGTGGGCAGGCTCCTGCTGGTATGAACTGCGCTACCTCGACCCCTCAAACGCCACCCGCCTGGTGGATCCCGACGTCGAGCGCTACTGGATGGGCCCTCGAGGACCCGGGCACCCCGGCGGCGTCGACCTATACGTCGGCGGCGCCGAGCACGCCGTCCTGCACCTGCTGTACGCGCGCTTCTGGCACAAGGTGCTTTTCGACCTCGGGCACGTGTCCAGCAGCGAGCCGTTCTTCCGGCTGTTCAACCAGGGCATGATCCAAGCCCACGCCTATCGAGACTCGCGCGGCATGTACGTGCCCGCAGCGGAGGTGAGCGACGACGGCCAGGGCAGCTACACCTGGCACGGCCAGCCGGTGGCTCGTGCCTACGGGAAGATGGGCAAGAGCCTCAAGAACATGGTCTCACCCGACGAGATATGCGACGCCTACGGAGCCGACACCTTCCGTCTGTACGAGATGTCCACAGGTCCGCTCGACGCCTCGCGACCCTGGGAGACCCGCGCTGTAGTTGGCTCGCAGCGCTTCCTGCAACGCCTGTGGCGGAACCTCATCGACGAGGAAACCGGCCGAAGCCGCGTCGTCGACGACCCAGCCGACGAACAGACACGTCGCCTGCTGCATCAGACAATCGAGGCCGTACGCAACGACCTCGACGGTCTCAAGGCCAACACCGCCATCGCCCGACTCGCCGAGCTGAACAACCACCTCACACAGCAACCCGCGACACCACGTGAGGTCGCCGAACCCCTCGTCCTGATGGTGGCACCTCTCGCGCCCCACATCGCCGAGGAACTATGGTCGCGGATCGGGCACCACTCCTCATTGGCCTACCAAGCCTTCCCGCAGGCCGACCCCGTGCAGCTGAACGTCGAGTTCGTCACCGCCGTCATCCAAGTGGACGGCAAGGTCCGCGATCGCCTGGAAGTCCGAGCAACTGTGACCGCAGACGAACTCCGCGCCCTCGCGCTAGCCTCCGCCACTGTGCAGGCGCATACTTCACGGCCGCCCCGTGCTTCGCGTCATCGCCCGCCCACCCAGGCTTGTCAACGTCGTACCCGAGTAACCCCGCCGCAACAAACCCCGTCGCGCTCTCGCCGAAGGGTGCGTCACTCCGTCCGGATCGTTGCCTACGCGGACCTACCCAGTCCGTACTGGGGGCTGTGGCGCCTGCCGGTTCGAGTCGGGCTCCTCATGAGCGGGAAGGTTGTCAGCCGCGCCGTCCAGGTCCCACTTCGGCAGCAGCCGGTCCAGCCACGCCGGGAGCCACCAGTTGGCGTCGCCGAGCAGTTTCATCGTCGCGGGCACCAGCACGAGGCGCACCAGGGTCGCGTCGAGGAACACCGCGGTCGCGAGGCCGAGGCCGAGCATCTTGAGGACGGGGTCGTCGCCGAACCCGAAGCCGACGAAGACCGACACCATGATCGCGGCACCGCACGAGATCGTCCGCGCCGTGACCCCGATCCCTCGCACCACGGCGTAGCCGTTGTCGCCGGTGCGCAGATACTCCTCGCGCACCCGCGAGAGCAGGAAGACCTCGTAGTCCATGGACAGCCCGAAGAGGATCGCGAACATGAACAGCGGGATGAACGAGATGATCGGCACCGTCGACTCCAACCCGATCAGGCTCGCGGCCCAGCCCCACTGGAAGACCATCACCAGCACGCCGTACGACGCGGCGACGCTCAACAGGTTCAGCACCGCTGCCTTGAGCGGCACCAGGATGGAGCGGAACAGCACCATCAGCAGCAGGTATGACATCGCCACGACCGCGACCAGGAAGATCGGCAGCCGTTCCTCGACGCGCTGGCTGAGGTCGGACATGGTGGCGGTGTAGCCGCCGACATGCGCGGTCGCCGGGCTGCTCGCCAGCGCGGCGGGCAGCACCTCGCTGCGTATCCGGTCGAGTGTGCGTGCGGTCTCGGCGTCCTGCGGTGTCGTCGTCGGTTGGGCGATGATCACGGCGACGTCGGATGTCGCTTCCACGGGGGCGGCTGCGGCGGACGCGATGCCCGGGTCGGCAGCCAGGGCCGAGACCAACGGCTCCACCACCGACCGGTCCCGGGAGACGTCGACGGCCACGACCATCGGCCCGGTGGCGCCGGGCCCGAAGCCCTCGGCGACCAGGTCGTAGGCCCGCCGCTCGGTGCGCGCCTGCGGGTAGCTGCCCTGGTCCGGCAGTCCCAGCCGCAGGGCGAGGACGGGTGCGGCGAGCGCGAGGAGCAGCATCGTGCCGGCGACGGCGTACGCCGCGGCGTGCCGCGTGACGTGCGCACCCCAGCGGGACCACCGCAGCACCGCGGCGTCGGCCCCAGGTCCGGCTTGCTGCCGCCTGCCCGCGCCGCAGCCGGAGCAGCAGCCGGCGTGTCCGGAGGCGATGACCGGCCAGCCCGAGCAGGGCAGGCAGCAGGGTGATCGCCGCCAGCACCATCACGAGCACCACCGCCGAGATGCCCACACCAGCCGCGGAGACGAACGGGAGCCCGGCGAAGGCCAGCCCGAGGATCGCCACCACGACGGTGCCGCCGGCGAAGACGACGGCCTGCCCGGCGGTCGCCAGGGAGCGGCCCACCGACTCCGCGACCGGGACGCCCGCGGCGAGGTACTCCCGGTGGCGCGAGAGGAGGAACAGGGCGTAGTCGATGCCCACGCCCAGCCCGACCATGGCCGCCATGACCGGCGCCCAGACCGGGATGTCGATGAGCAGTCCGAGCAGCGGGATCAGACTGGCGCCCACCAGCAGCCCGAACAGCGCCACCGCCAGCGGCAGCCCGGCGGCCAGCAACGACCCGAAGGCCACCACCAGGATCACCGCCGCGACCACCAGGCCGAGCACCTCGCCCACGTTGGCGGGCGGCTGCTCGAAGCTGAAGTAGAGGTCACCGCCCGCTTCGAGCCGCAGCGACGACGACGCCCTCGACTCCGCCAGGACGGCCTTGAGCGCGGCCAGGTCGGAGACGGCGAGCTCGCCGATCTCGGGGTACTGCACCCGCACCAGTGCCACCCGGCCGTCCGGGGACACCTCCTCGGTCGTGCCCAGCACCTTCGGCAGGTCACCCACGGCCGACTCCAGCCGGTCCAGGTCGACCCTGGCCTGCCGGGAGTCCACGAAGGTTTCACCGTCCTGGCTCGATGTCGCCACGACGTATGCCGTCAGCCCGCCTGCGCCGCTGTCGGCGCCCGCCAGCAGGTCGGCGGCGGCCTGGGAGTCGGTCCCGGGCGCCGCCATCGAGTCGTCCAACTGCTTCCCGAAGCCGGCCGAGGCGGCGACGACCAGGACCGAGAGGAGCACCCAGGCTCCGATGGCGATCCAGGGGCGGGTGGCCGACCAGCGTCCCCAGCGGTACAGCAACCGTGACATGGATCTTCTCCTTGCTCGATGGTCCGGCCTCTCCGCCCGGTGGCTCCACGCTCGCGGACCGCCGGCCCGGCCGCATCGGCGTCGAGGCCGGACCCGCCTCGGCCGTTGGGAGGAGCGGCGTCTCGTTCTCTCGGTCGGTCCCCGACGCCTCGGCGGTCCCTAGGCTGGGTGTGTGATCACCAACGCCCTGCGCTCGCTGTGGGCCGAGCCCCGCGCAGCCGACGCTCCCGAACGGGTGTCGCGCGACTGGGTGCTGGTCGGGGTGTTGATGGTGACGGCGCTGCTCGAGGGAGTCCTCCGGGACGACGTCGCCTGGCGGCCGTTCGCGACGATCGTGGCGGTCGGACTCGCGCCGGTGCTGCTGTGGCGGCGTACCCGGCCGTTGGCCTGTGTCGTGGTGGCCTTCGGCACCGCGATGGTGTTGGGGCTGGCGACCCTGGCGGGCGGGGCCCCCAGTGTCGGCCTCAACACGATGATCTACATCCTGGTGCTCGTCTACGCGCTGGTCCGCTGGGGCTCAGGGCGCGAGATCGTGATCGGGCTGGCGGTGGTGCTGGTCGCTGCGGTAATCGGTACGGTCGCCGACTACACCGGGCCTGCCGACGTCATTGGTGGGTTCGCCATCCTGGCGGCGGCGGCGGCGGGCGGAGCGGCGTTCCGCTACCGCGCCGAGAGCTGGCGCCGGGCGTTGGACCAGATCCGCAGCCAGGAGCGGGTCGGCCTCGCGCGCGAGCTGCACGACATGGTCGCCCACCACGTCTCGGCGATCGCTGTGCAGGCGCAGGCGGGCCGGGCGATGGCCGGGCAGCGACCCGAAGCGGGGCTCGAGGCGCTGGCGGTCATCGAAGGGGAAGCGTCGCGGACGCTCGCGGAGATGCGGGCGATGGTCCGGGTGCTGCGCGACGGAGCGCCGGCGGAGTACGCCCCCCAGCCCGGCGTTGCCGACCTGGTGTCCCTCGCCCGCCGCGACCCGGTCCCGGTCGTCGACGTGGAGTTGCCAGATGACCTGGACGAACTTCCGCTCCAGGTCGACGCGGCGGTCTACCGGCTGGCGCAAGAGGCGCTGACCAACGCCCTGCGGCACGCCCGCAACGCCTCGCGTGTGGAGATCCGGGTCGTCGAGGGCGCGGGAAGGCTGCGACTACGCGTGACCGACGACGGACAGATCGACCCGGCGCGGTCGGCGAGCCACGGCTTCGGGCTGCTGGGGATGACCGAGCGCGTGCAGCTGCTCGGCGGCACGCTGCGTGCCGGGCCGGCGCCCGAGGGCGGGTGGACGGTCGACGCCGAGCTGCCGACGAAGGTACGCCGATGACGGTGCGCGTGCTGGTGGCCGACGACCAAGATCTGGTGCGTACCGGCCTCTCCATGATCCTTGACGCGCAGCCTGGCATCGAGGTCGTCGGCCAGGCCGCCGACGGCCACGCCGCGGTCGAGCTGGCGCGTCGGCTCCGCCCCGACGTGTGCCTGGTCGACATCCGGATGCCCGGGCTCGACGGCATCGAGGTGACCGAGCTCCTCGCAGGGCGGGGCGTCCCGGACCCGATCGCGGTGGTGGTGATCACGACCTTCGACCTCGACGAGTACGTCCACGGCGCGCTCCGGGCCGGCGCCCGAGGCTTTCTGCTCAAGGACGCCGGGCCGGAGCTGCTCGTCCAGGCCGTGCATGCCGCCGCCGTCGGCGATGCCCTGATCGCGCCGAACATCACCCGGCGGCTGCTGTCCACCCTGGCCGCCAGGGAACCGTCGAGCCGACGTACCCAACCGATCGAGCCGCTCACCGACCGCGAGGAGGAGGTGCTGGCGCTGGTCGCCCGTGGCCGCACGAACGCCGAGATCGCCGCCGATCTCTTCATCGGCTTGACGACCGCCAAGACCCACGTCGCGAGCCTGCTGGCCAAGATCGGCGCCCGCAACAGGGTCGAGATCGCGATGTGGGCCTACGACACCGGCCGGGTGGGGGACTGAAGCCGCCGTCCAAGGACTCGGAGAAGCCGTTCCGCCAAGCAAGCAGGATTCGATGAACGCAGTCACGGTCCTGTCGATCTGGACCTCGGTCGTTCGTCATCTTGTACGAGGTCACCATCCGGTGGCCGCCCAGAACCGGAGGTCATCATGAGTCACCCCATCGTGCACGCCGAGATTCGTTCGAGCGACCCAGACGCAACCCGCGCCTTCTTCGGCGAACTGTTCGGCTGGAGCTACCCCAATGAAGGCGCCCTTCCCGGGTACACGTTCGTGGAGACAGGCGTGCCCGGCGCGTTGTACACCGCGATCAGTCCTCTCCAGGGCGACGGTGACCTGGTCACGTTCTTCGTCGGCGTTGAGGACATGGCCGACACCATCGCGGACACGACTCGCCTCGGTGGGCGAGTCGTGCAGGAGCCGGTCACCGTGCCCGGCGTGTCATTCGCTCTGATCGCCGACCCGCAGGGTCATGTTGTTGGCCTGGCCGAACAGCTCTGACCGGGAGCGCTTGGGCGAGCACTCGTCGGGCTGTCCTGTGCGTGGGTGACCAACGTTCAGCTGGGAACCAGAGCGCGCAGTCGGTAGCTGCGCTGCGGCTCGTCGAAACCCTTCAAGCGTCAGGTCCTCTGAGTCGGCGATGAGCCTTCGCTCCTCGAGCCATGGAGCGACTCGGCGGTAGGCCTCGTCACTGAGGAGGATCTCCCCACCTCCGGCTGCGGTCTGGAGCCTGGCGGCGAGGTTCGTCGCCGGGCCGAGGACGCTGACATTGGCGTCATCGACAGAGCGCGTGACGATGGCTGGACCGACGGCGATGCCGATACCGATCGGGAGGTCCATCAGCGCCGCCTTGTCTCGCAGCGCCAACGCTGCCTCGAGCGCCAAGACAGCATGGTCGACCCGTGCACCTGCGGCGTTGAAGGTCGCCATCACGGCATCGCCAGCGAACTTGTCCACGATCCCGTAGCGCCGTCGCACCTCCGTGGCGGCCCAGCGGTGAAGCGTGGTGAGTCGGTCCGCGAGCTCCTCGGGCGAGCTCCTGCCCGACGAGAGCGACGTGTAGTCGCGGACGTCCGCGAACAGGGATGTCACAAGACGCTCGCCGGCCGACGACATGACGTTGGGTTCGGCCGCGTCCGGGCTGGGCTCTTCCGTGGGCGACGCGGTCTCGATGCCGACGCGAGCAGCCCTGCCCCGAGCGTCGTCGCGAAGCCGAGCGGCCCCGGCCGTGCTCGCCGCGGCGATGCACGACGTGAAGAGCGACGTCGCAGCCTCGCTGTCCCCGGTCAGGGCAGCTGCTTCGGCGGCGAGCGCTTGGGCGCGCCAAGCCCACAGCCGAAGCCCGGAATCCTCGAACCGCCGCAGCGCACGCTCACAGGACGGCCAGGGCTTCAGCAGGCTTCCCTGCGGCGAGGAGGATGCGCCCGTCTGCGAGCTCGAATCCGCCGTTACCGGGGTCGGCACTGCTTCGCTTGGCTCGGCGTAGCACGGATTCGGCCCCGTCCAAGACTCCTCCGGCGACGAGAGCTTCGACAGCGAGGGCGACAGTTTCCGGGAAGATCAGGAGCGCGTCGTCGTTTGTCGCTCGCCGACCGAGCTCGACGGCCTCGTCGATGTGGCCGAGCGCCAGCGCGACTCCCAGCCGCGCCGCCGTGTCGTAGACGATGTCCTGGAGCTCGTTCCCCGGGGATGTAGGAGGAAGCTCAGCCGCGGCCTCGGGGGCCCGCCCGAGCTCGAGCAGCGCCTCCGCCGCGACCAGCTGGGACCGCCAGGCGAACTTGCTCGCGCCGAGACTCTCGTATCGCGTGGACGCCCGCCGCGCCTCCTCGAGCGCGGCCCGTGGGTTCGCCGCGGGCCAGCAAGTGCGAGGCTCTTGGCGATCGTGCCGCCGCTCAACATCCGAGGCTCCAACGGCATCCGATCGAGCTTGTCGAGTGGACCGTCCAACCCGCCCGTCAGCGCATGCACCCGATCCCAGACCTCGTTGTAGACGACACTGCCGGCGATGATTCCGTAGCCCTTCTCGACGGCCTCCTGGTAGCAGGCGTCGAGAATGGCGTACTCCTCGGCGGTGCCGAAGTAGCCCAATGCGCGAGATGCGAGAGAGCCCAGACCCGCTCGAAGTCCGCACCGGCCTGCTCGGCGATGGTCACGGCGCGCTCGGCCGCGACTCGGCACTGCTCGTAGTCGAGCTGGAAGGCGTGGACGCCGGCGATCCTCAGATAGGCAATCGCGAGATCCGGCTGAAGGTCCCTCGTCGTCGAGCACGCGCCGAGCAAGCTCGTAGTCCTGCAAGGCCTCATCCGGCCGGTCGAGCTCCCAACGGCAGCGGCCGAGACGGACCCGCGCCCGCGCCGCCTCGACCGAGAGTCCGAGCCCGTCGAGCTGCTCGATCGATTCGACGAGGAGCTGCTCGGCCGCCGCCGGCTCGCCGTTCAGCCAACGGAGGTTACCCATGCGGGAGCAGCATCAGAGCGCGCTCACGGTGGTCGGTGACGTGCGGCAACACCCGCTCGAGAAGCGCCGCCGCTTCGCTGAACGCGACCGCACGTTCGGCCTCCTCAGCCGCTCGCAGACACGCCTGGGCGGCCTCTTCAGTCCGTCCGGATCCGAGCAGGTGGTGGGCGACAGACATCGGGCTGCCGCCGGCCTCGAGCAGAGCGTCGGCCGCCCGGGAGTGGATCCGCTGGCGCTTCGGCACGACCGTGTCCTCGGCGATCGCTTCCTGGGTGAGCGCGTGACGCCAGCGGTAACGTGCGCTCGCGTCGGACCCCTCGACCACGAACTGCTGACTGACAGCCGACTCGATAGCCGTCAACACCACCGACTCTTCTGCCTCGGTGACGCTCACCAACAGGTCGTAGTCGAACGCCCGACCAAGCACGGCTGCGGCCCGCAGTACGTCGATCTGTGCTGTATCGAGCCGAGCCAGACGAAGCAGCACCGCCTCGCGAACTGTCTCGGGCATCGGGAACGCGTCATCCGACTTGCGACCCCAGCCGGTCTCGGTTCGGACGA
This sequence comes from uncultured Actinomycetota bacterium, assembly GCA_963737725.1. GTDB lineage: Bacteria > Actinomycetota > Actinomycetes > Propionibacteriales > Nocardioidaceae > JANLYC01. The sequence continues at coordinate 160,760 of CAVTTO010000007.1, read as the reverse complement.
TCTCGCCCCGATCGAGCGCCTCCCTCAGCATCTCCTCGAGCACGAAGGGGTTGCCGTCCGCGCGAGCGCCGACCAGTCCGGCGAGCTCGGCGCTCACCTCGTCGGCATTGAGGATGACGGCGATCATCTCGGCGACCTTGTCCGGCGACATCGCCGACACCGCCACGGTCTCCGCCAGTCCGGCAGTGCGCCACACCTGGACCTTGCGCAGCAGCGGGTGGCGCCGATCGAGCTCGTCGCTCCGATAGGTGGCCAGGAGCATCACCCGGCGCCGGGCCAGCCGTCGTGCGGCGTAGTCGAGGAGCTCACGCGTCGACTCGTCCGCCCAGTGGATGTCGTCGAGCACGAGCAGCAACCCGCGATCGTGGGCCCAGAGCTCCAGGAGAGCGACCACCGATTCGAAGAGTCGCAGCTTCGCCTGCGCGGCATCTGCGGCAGTCGACGTCGCCACTCCGTCGGCGAGCTGCGGGAACAGCTGCCCCAGCTCTGAAGCCATGTGCCCCAGCTCCGTGCGCACGACATCGAGATCCTGCTCACCGAGGTGGTTCCCCAGCGCTTCCACGACCGGCAGATAGGGCAGCGCGAGCTCCGCGTCCGCGCAGCTTCCCCAGAGGACGTCATAGCCGAGCTTCCGGGCGCGGTGGACCAACTCCGTTGCGAGGCGGGTCTTTCCGATCCCGGCCTCCCCCGAAAGGAGAACGAAGCGGCCCTCCCCACGATTGACCGCAAGGAGATGATCCTCGAGCTGCGACAGCTCCGGCTGCCGCCCGACCAACACGGGGGAGACAGTCCGTAGCGTCATCCCGCGATTCTCCCAGCACAGGACCGGCCACGAGCAACTTCAGCCCATGAAGCGGACCAGGAAGGGGTGGCTGGTGAGTGGAGCACCTCCGGCACGTCAGGCGTCGGTGCCGGTGGTGGTCGTCGGCGGGGAGATCTCGACGTGGGGGCGGGACTGCCAGGTGGCCCAGTCGGCGGAGACGTTGCCGGCGGCGCGGATGAGCTTGGGGAGGTGCTCGTCGAGCAGCTTCTCGCTGCTGGTCTCGGCGGCGTGGACGGTGACGTTCATGGCGGCGCGGACGGTGCCCGTGCCATCGCGGACAGGGACCGCGATGGAACGGACACCGGGGGCGAGCTCCTCGTCGGCGACGGCCCAGCCGCGGGCCCGGACGCGGGTGAGCTCCTCGTCGAGGGACTCGCGCGACTTGCCGATGTAGCGCGGCAGGCCCGCCCGCGACGGGATCTGAAGCGTCGCGTCCAGCTCCTCGGCCGACAGCGCGGCGAGCAACACCTTGCCCTGGGACGTCTGCGGCGCGGGGAAGAGCGTGCCGATGTCGACGCGGAGGGCGATGATCTTCGGCACCGACACCCGCGCGACGTACACGATGTCGGACCCGTCGAGCTGCGCCATCGAGGACGACTCACCGGTCTGGCTGACCAGCGCCTCGAGATGAGGCCGCGCGATGTCCCACAACCCCAGCGACGCGACGTACGCCGTGCCCGAGCGTGATCACCTTCGGCGTCAGCGAGAAGGCAGCGCCGACGGATCGGACGTAGCCCAGCTCCTCCAAGCGTCAGCAGCAGCCGGCGCGCGGTCGGGCGCGCCAGCCCCGTCGCAGAAGCGACCTCTGCCAACGACATCGCCCGGTGTGACTCGTCGAAGCACCGGAGCACGTCGAGTCCGCGCGCGAGCGACTCGACGAAGTCCGGTCCCGAGCCACGGCCAGCCATCGAACGCAGAGCCCTACGAGTCCGAGCCCGTGTCGCCGAACATCGAGCCGCGAGCGCTGCGCGTGCTCTCGGACTGGTACTCGGTGTACTGGTACGGGTTGTCGAGCACCTTGCTGCCCTCGGGCAGGTCGGGGTGCATGCCGGCGTGCCACGTCTCCTCGCCCATCGTCGACCGCAGGTGGTCGATCGTGGCGTCGATGTTCCGGCGTACGGCGGCGGCGTCGAAGCCGACCAGCTTGCCCTCGCTCTTCACGACCTTCCCGTCCACGATCACCGTGTGCACGTCGCCGCGCTGGGCCTGGAACGCGACGTGACCGTACGGGTTGAGCAGCGGGAACGAGACCGGCGACGAGTCGTTCTTGATCAGGACGACATCGGCCTTGGCTCCAGGGGTGAGCCGGCCGATGTCGTCCCGACCAAGGGCCTTGGCGCCGCCGCGCGTCGCCCAGTCGACGACGTGCTCGGCGCGCAGCGACAGCGCGGTGACGGTGTCGCCCTTGACGTGCGCCTCGAGGTGCTCGCGCGAGCGGTCGGCGCCGAGCGTCGTACGCATCGCCGAGAACAGGTCGCCGCTCCACCACACGCTGGTGTCCATCGACAGCGACACCGGGATGTCGAACTGCCGCACCTGCCAGGTGGGCGGGTAGCCCTGGCCGGCGCTCTGCTCGGACTCCGTCGACACCGAGATCGACCCGCCGGACGCCGCGATCCGCTGGTAGGAGTCGGCGCTCAGCGTCGCCGCGTGCACGTAGATGTTCTCCGGCGCCGCGAACCCGTTCTCGTGGACCAGCCGTATGCCGTCGTCGTTCGTCGCGCCCCAGACGCCGGCGTGCGTGGTCACCGGAAGCCCGAGCTCGCGGGCCACCTCGAACGCCGCCTTCTCCGGGAACGACGGATCGCCCGTCACGTCGAACGCCAGCTGGAAGCCGAGCATGTCGCCCGCGCCGGTACGCCGTCGCTCGAAGAAGTCACGAACGGCCGGGTCGGCGGTCCACTCCCACGGCCCGGCCTGGATGTTGCCGTAGGCGAGCACGAACCGCCCCGGCACCGCCTGCAGCGCGTCGACCGCGGCGTCGGCGTGGTCGACCGTCTGCAGCCCGTGCGACCAGTCGACCGTGGTGGTGACGCCGGCCTCGAGCGACTCCCAGCCCGAGAGCAGGTTGCCGGCGTGGATGTCCTCGGGGCGGAACGTCTTGCCGTGCTCGAGGTAGTACCAGACGAAGTACTGGGTGAGGGCCCAGTCGGCGCCGTATGCGCGCATCGCCGTCTGCCACATGTGCCTGTGGGTGTCGATCATCCCCGGCATCACGATGCCGCCCGACGCGTCGACCTCCTGGGTGCCCTCGGGCACGTCGAGGCTCGGGCCGACCGCCTCGATCTTGTCGCCGACGACCAGCACGTCACCCGCGTCGTGGACGGTGTGGCCGTCGTCCATGGTGAGCACGGTCCCGCCGCGCAGGACGATCGAGTCGGTCATGGTCCCTCCCGTACATATGTCCGTATGACGGTCGACGCCGTCGACCCTGGTCACTCTCGACCCACGCGCGGCGGGCTGTCAAGGGTCTTGACGCGGCAGCCGGCCCAGACCGAGACTGACCGGACACCTGTCCGAAATCCAGCAAAGGTGGCACGCGTGGCCGACCGACCGACCGGACCGCTCGCCGGGCTGCTGGTCGCCGACTTCTCGCGGATCCTGGCCGGTCCCTACGCCACGATGCTGCTCGCCGACCTCGGCGCGGAGGTCGTCAAGGTCGAGTCGCCGGCTGGGGACGACACCCGCACCTGGCAGCCGCCTGTGCGCAACGGTGTCTCGACCTACTACCTCGGGGTCAACCGCAACAAGCGATCGATCGCCCTCGACCTCAAGGACGACGACGACGTCAAGCTCGCCCAGGGCCTGGCCGGCCGCGCCGACGTGCTGATCGAGAACTTCCGGCCCGGCGGGCTCGACCGCTTCGGCCTCGGGTACGACGACGTGGCCGCCGCCAACCCCGGCATCGTCTACGCCTCGATCAGCGGCTTCGGTACGACGGAACGCGGCCGGGTGCTCCCCGGCTACGACCTGATCGTGCAGGCGATGTCCGGGCTGATGAGCCTGACCGGCGACCCCGACGGCGAGCCGTACCGCGCCGGCATCTCGGTCTTCGACGTGATGGCCGGCCTGCACGCGAGCATCGGCATCCTCGCGGCACTGAACAAGCGGCACGAGACCGGCCGCGGCCAGCACGTCGAGTGCAACCTGCTCGCCTCCGCGCTCTCCGGACTCGTCAACCAGTCGAGCGCGTACGTCGCCGGCGGGGTCGTGCCGTTCCGGATGGGCAACAGCCACCCGAGCCTGTTCCCGTACGAGCCGCTGATGTGCAGCGACGGCGAGCTGATCATCACCGCCGGCAACAACGCGCAGTTCCGCAAGCTCGTCGAGGTGCTCGGCGTCGCCGAGCTCGCCGACGACCCGCGGTTCGCCCGCAACGAGGACCGCACCGCCAACCGCGACGAGCTCCGGCCGCTGCTGGTCGAACGGCTGCAGACCCGATCGACGATGGACTGGTTCCGCGAGATCATCGCCGCCGGCGTGCCGTGCGGGCCGGTCAACACCCTGGACGGCGGCGTCGCGTTCGCCGAGGAGATCGGGCTCGACCCGGTCGTCGAGGTCGGCGAGGGCGACGCGATGGTCCCGTCGGTGCGGCACCCGATCACGTTCTCCGAGACGCCGGTGGACTACCGGCTCCCGCCGCCGGCCCTCGACGAGCACGGCGACGAGATCCGGGCGTGGTTGCGAGGTGAGGGATGAGCGAGCTGCGCTTCCCGACGTCGCTGGGGACGTCGACCGAGGACGAGATCCGGCTCCTCGGGCAGAACCTCACCGAGGACCTGATGGGCAACGTCGGCTTCGGCGAGCTCGCGTTCTGGCTCGTCACGCTGCGACGTCCGACGCCGCAGGAGACCCGCGTCTTCGAGGCGGTGCTCGTCGCGCTGGCCGACCACGGCTTCACCCCGACTGCGATCGCGGCGCGCCTCACCTTCCTGTCGGCGCCCGACTCGCTCCAGGGCGCGCTGGCCGCCGGACTGCTCGGAGGCGGCTCGCGGTTCCTCGGCGTGACCGAGGACTGCGGTCAGTACCTGCACGGCGTACTCGAGCAGCACGACGGCGACCTTCCCACCGACGACGACGGGTGGGACGCGCTGGCCCTCGAGGCCGTGCGTCGTACGCGTGAAGAAGGCAAGTACGTCCCCGGCCTCGGCCACCCCGTGCACAAGGTCCAGGACCCGCGCACGCCGCGGCTGATCGCGATCGCCGACGAGGAAGGCCTGCGCGGGCCGCACCTGCGCCTCTTCGAGGCGATCGGGCGCGTGCACGAGCAGGTGCTCGGACGCCGGCTGCCGCTCAACGGCGCGGGTGTCTGCGGCGCGGCCCTCGCCGACCTCGGGCTCCCGGTCGAGCTGCTCCGCGGCTTCGCGCTGCTCGCCCGTGCCGCCGGGCTGCTCGGGCAGCTCGCCGAAGAGGTACGCCGTCCGATCGGGATGGACGCCTACCTCACCGTCGACCGCAACGCCGTCTACGTCGACCCGACCACCGACGATCCGTCAGAGCAGGAGGACTAACGACATGGCCACCGTCGCCGCGGTCATCGCCTCGACGCACCACCCGTTCTACTACCGCGCCAGCACGAGCACCGGCGACGAACGACCGCCGTTCGCCGACGAGTGGGTCTCCAAGATCGAGACCTTCCGCGAGACGCTGACCCGGGCCGAGCCCGACGTGCTCGTGATGGTCGGCAGCGACCACTTCCACCAGCTGTGGCTCGACAACATGCCGCAGTTCCTGGTCGGCAAGGCGCCGTACTACGACGCCAACTGGTACAACGAGGAGCGCGAGTTCGGACTGCCGCGGATGACGCTGGCCGGCAACGAGGAGCTGTCGTCGCACATCCTGCGCGGCGGGCTCGACCGCGACTTCGACCTGGCGTTCAGCAACGAGCTGCGGATCGACCACAGCATCACCTGCCCGATCATCACCCTGCGGCCGCAGGCAGACCTGCCGATCGTGCCGATCTACACCAACATCTTCGCGCCGCCGCTGCCGCAGCCGAAGCGGTTCGTCCAGCTGGGCAAGACGATCCGTGAGCTGGTCGAGTCGTGGGAGAGCGACCTGCGGGTCGCGATCGTCGGCACCGGCCACCTGTCGCTCGAGCTCGGCGGGCCGCGCCAGTTCGGCGAGCACGGGCCCGACCCGGACTTCGACCGCAAGGCCGTGGAGTGGATCGCGAACGGCGACATCGAGGGCTGTTGCGGCGAGGTCAGCCTCGAGAGCCTGCACCTGCCGGGCAACGCCACCCACGGCTTCATGGACTTCATGCTGATGATGGGCGTCGCCGGTGAAGGTGTGAAGGCCGACCACGCCGACTCGCTCGACCTGTTCCACACGATGGAGGCGTACTTCACCTGGTACCCGGAGGGAGCGCTGTCGTGAGCAAGTACCTGCTGGACAAGTTCCTCTTCACCGTCGACCGCGACCCCGAGCTCGTCGAGCGCTACCGGGACGATCCCGCCGGCACCGTGGCGTGGTGGGAGGCCGAGATGGCCAACTCCATCCTCAACTGCCACTCCGGCGAGAGCTCGACCTGGCTGGCGTTCACCGACGAGGAGCGGGATGTCCTGGTGCGCCAGGACCACGTCGCGCTGTTCGAGCTGGGCGCCCATCCGTTCCTGACGCTCACGCTGTTCATCGCGATGTTCGAGCGCGACCACGGGCCGTTGGAGTACCAGATGGCCTTCGGTGCTCGGCTCAAGCACTTCGACCTTCCCTACCCGGACATCGCCACCTGATGCGCGCCGTCGTCCTCCACACGCCCGGGTCGCCACCGTCGTACGGCGAGCACCCGGCGCCTGTTGCCGTCGCCGGTACGACGCTGATCCGCGTCGCCGCCGCACCGGTCGTGCCGCTCGACCTGCTGTGCGCGTCCGGGACGTCGTACTTCGGCGTACCCGCGACTCCCTACGTCCCCGGCGGCCAAGGGGTAGGCGTCGTGGAGTCGTCCGACGCGTTTCCGGCCGGGACCCGCGTGTGGTTCTTCGCGACGGCGGGGATGCAGCCCGGCGACGGCAGCATGGCCGACCTCTGCTGCGTCCCGGATGCCGATGTCGTCCCGCTCGCCGACGAAGTCCCCGACACCTTGGCCGCGGCCGTCGGGTTGTCCGGGGTCGCGGCGTGGATGGCGCTGTCGTGGCGCGCGGGGCTGAAGGCGGGGGAGCGGGCTCTGGTGCTGGGCGGCGGCGGTGCGGTCGGCCAGGTCGGGATCGGTGCGGCGCGGGCGCTCGGGGCGTCGGCGGTCGTCGCCGTTGCGCGCCCGGCGTCGGTCGAACGCGCGCGATCCGCCGGAGCCGATGTCGTCGTACCGCTCTCCGACGATGTCGACGCCTTGACCGCGGCGTTGGACGAGCACGGGCCGTTCGACGTCGTGCTCGACCCGGTCTTCGGCGTGGCCGCGACGGCGGCGTCGCGGGTCCTGTCCCCGGGCGGCCGACTGGTCAACCTCGGCGGTGCGGGCGGCGACCAGGCGACGTTCTCGTCGGCCGGCCTGCGCAGCCGCACGGCGTCGGTCCTCGGCTACACCAACAACGCGTTGAGTGCTGAGCAGCGGGCAGAGGCGATCACGACCGTCTTCGGCCACGTGGTCGCCGGCCGGATCCGGATGGCGTACGACGTCCACCCGGCCGCGGAGGCCGAGCGAGTCTGGTCTGAGATCGCCGCCGGCGACGCACAAACCCGGTGCGTCCTCGACCTGACCTAACCCCGACTCGCCAGGTTTTGCGCCCCCAGTCGCCAACAATTGTTGGCGGTTCGGCACGCAAAACCTGGCGAGTCGCGGGAGTCGATACGGCGTTCTCCATCCGCCAGGCTCGGCGTGCGGGACACTGCCCTCGTGAGCGATGGCGCCGTGGTCGCACTGGTTGTCGTCGTCGTGCTCGCCGTCGCATTCGACGTCACCAACGGATTCCATGACTCGTCGAACTCGATCGCGGCGCCGGTGGCCACGCGAGCGATGCGACCTGGCACCGCGGTGACGTTGGCCGGGGTGTTCACGATCCTGGGGCCGATCCTGGCTGGTACAGCGGTTGCCGACACAGTCGGCGGACTCATCAGCGTAGGGACGGCCGACATCTTGGGGATCCTGTTCGCCTCACTTCTTGCAGCCGTGACGTGGAACGTGGCGACGTGGTGGTGGGGGTTGCCGTCGTCGTCCTCGCACGCACTGGTCGGTGGGCTCGTGGGGGCCGGCGTCGCCGTCGGAGGTGTTGGCGCCGTTCGCTGGGGAGGGTTCGAGGGCTGGCGTCCGGTCGGTGTGGCAGGAGTTCTGGTTGTCCTCGCGGTCTCCCCGGTGCTGGGAGGGTTGGCCGGCTGGCTCGGCGCGCTCGTAGCGGGTTGGTCGCTGCGGCGCGCTCGACGAGGCGTGACCCGCCCGATCCTGCGCGGCGAGTGGGTGACGTCCTCCGCACTTGCATTCGCTCACGGGACGAACGACGCCCAGAAGACGATGGGTCTCATCACCCTGGCTCTCGTGGCGACAGGCTCGATCTCCTCGTTCGTCGTGCCGCTGTGGGTGAAGCTGGTCTGTGCGATCGCCCTCACCGTCGGGACCGCCATGGGTGGATGGCGGATCGTGCGGACACTCGGTCGTGGCATCTACCGCATCCGGCCCGTGGACGGGCTCGTGAGCCAGTCGTCGAGCACCCTGATCATCGGAGGTGCGGCGGCGTTGGGAGCGCCCGTGAGCACCACGCACGTGGTCGCTTCCTCCGTGGTGGGCGTGGGTGCGGAGCGTCGGTGGAGACATGTGCGCTGGCCGGTGGTCCGCGAGATCGGGCTCGCCTGGGTGGTGACTCTGCCGGCGTGTGTGGGCATCGGCGCCACGGTGGCCCTGTTGGAGAGAGTGGTCGTATGAGGAAGCACTGGTTCCTCCCGGAGAACCCTGACGTACTGCAGACACTCGTGGCGCAGGCAGACATCACCGTGGCGGGCGCAGTAGCCTTCGCCGCCTGGGCCGGGGGAGACCTCGCGCAGGAGGAGCAGGTGAGGGCATGCGAACACCAGGCTGACGAGGTCCGGCGGCAGCTGAGCCAGCAGCTCCGCCAGGCATTCAGCACCCCCGTCGACCAGGAGGACCTGTTCACGTTGTCCGAGCGGCTCGACGCGGTCCTGAACGGCCTCAAGAACGTCGTACGCGAGGCCGACAGCTATGCGCTCGAGCCCGACACAGCCATCGCGTCTCTGGCCGCCGAGATCGAGACGGGAGTCCAGCATCTGCGCACGGCGATCGACCACCTGGCCAAGGACGCGGACGTGGCCACGCGCGAGGCTGACGAGGCCGTGTCGGCCGAGCGGCGGATGGAGAAGATCTACCGCCGCGCGATGCGTGACCTCCTCGCCGTGGATGACCTTCGTGACGTGGTGACCCGCGGCGAGTTCTACCGTCGCACGCTCGAGGTCGGCGAACGCCTGACACGCGTGGCGGACCGCGTCTGGTACGCCGTGGTGAAGGAGGCCTAGGCGGTGCGCGTGGCTCAGCTGGGCTCGGGGGGGCGGAGCTTGCGGGGGAGGTCGCGGCGTTCGAGCAGGCCGATCAGGTAGTCGCCGTACCCGCTCTTGAGCATCGCCTCGGCGCGCACACGCAGCTCGTCGTCGTTCAGGAAGCCCTGCCGCCAGGCCACCTCCTCCGGTGACCCGATCCGCAGCCCCTGCCGGTGCTCGACCGCGCGGATGAAGTTGCCCGCGTCGTTGAGCGACTCGAACGTCCCCGTGTCCAGCCAGGCCGTGCCGCGGGCGAGCACCTGCACCTGGAGCTCGCCGCGCTCGAGGTAGACCCGGTTGATGTCGGTGATCTCGTACTCGCCGCGCGGCGACGGCTTGACCTCGCGGGCGATGCTGACCACGTCGTCGTCGTAGAAGTAGAGGCCGGGCACGGCGTAGTTGCTGCGCGGGTTCTCGGGCTTCTCGTCGAGCGCGGTCGCCTTGCCGTCCTGGTCGAAGCTCACCACGCCGTACGCCGAGGGGTCCGTGACCCAGTACGCGAAGACCGCCGCGCCGTCGAGGTCGGCGAACCGCTCGAGCTGGGTGCCGAGCCCCTGGCCGTAGAAGATGTTGTCGCCGAGCACCAGGGCGCTGCGCTCGCTGCCGATGAAGTCCGCGCCGATCGTGAACGCCTGGGCGAGCCCCTTCGGCTCGGGCTGCTGCGCGTAGGTGAACGAGACCCCGAACCGGGACCCGTCACCGAGCAGCCGCTCGAACCCGTCGGCCTCGTGCGGCGTCGTGATGACGAGGATGTCGCGGATGCCGGCCAGCATCAGGGTCGACAGCGGGTAGTAGATCATCGGCTTGTCGTAGACCGGCATCAGCTGCTTGCTCACGCCGAGCGTGATCGGGTGCAGCCGGGTGCCCGAGCCACCGGCCAGGATGATTCCGCGCATGGTCCCTGAGGATACGGCCACCCCGGTGGTCGAGCCTGTCGAGACCCGTGATCTCGAAGCTGATCAGCGTTGATCTTGAAGACGAGGTAGTGGGCGTTCTCGTAGACCTGGGTGAGCACGTCGCCGTCGAGCGCCTTCAGACCCTCGATGTCGGCCGGGTAGTCCTTGCTGACGAACAGCCACTTCACGTCGTGCGCGTCGACCAGCGCGCCGATCGTCTCCGCCGACGGGTCGGTGAACGCCGCGTCGTTGAGCTTCAGCAGCTCCGGGTCGGGCGCCGGGATCGTGGAGTTGGCCTCGCCGGCGACGTAGTTCTTGTTCGTCGCCGCGGTGTAGCCCCAGCCCTCGATGACCATCTGGCGCTCCGACCAGGCCGACACCCAGAAGTTGCGGTTGTCGCACACCTTGTCGTCGGGGAAGACGCAGTGGATGTTCGTGGCGACGATGTCGTGGACGCCGGACTCGTCGCGCAGCTTCTCCGCCGCCTGTGTCCCACCCGGTGCGAAGAGGGCGCGGTAGTGGGGCGTCCTCATCTTCTGGTCGGAGACCACGTCGTACGCGAACGACCAGACGTTCATGCGCACCGAAGCCGAGCAGGATGCAGACGCACAACGCCGACGTCGACCACGACGTCCCCGTCACGATGCCGCTGTCCCGGTCTCGGGCACGCACCCGGCCGATCACGACGAAGACGGCGATGACGAGCAGCGGCAGGAGGACGGTCGCCACCAGGGTGAGCTGACTCGAGTCGATCGTGACCTTGCGACGGTCCTCGAAGAACGACGCGATGCCGAACACCACAAGACCCGAGGCAGCCGCGGCGCCGCCGTACAGGATCGCCTGCCGTCGGTTCACCTTCGGCAGGAGGTAGCACAACCCCCAGGCGGACAGCAGCGCCACCATCTCGGCGACGGTTCGCTGGAACCACAGCTGGGCGAAGCCGCTCCGGTACAGCAGCAGCCCCGACACCGATCCCGGTCGGGACGCAGAAGGCGAGCCACACGGCACGCGGGTCGCGCCACCGGTCGGCCTTGATCAGCCCGTACGCGCCGACGCCGGACAGCAGCCAGGCGGTCAGCATGGCCAGCGTCATCGCGGTGATCGGACACGTGGTCTTGTCGAGGTTGTCGGCACCCGCCGCTGCCCGCACCGTCTGGAAGGGGTCGAACTTGAGGCCGCCGGTCTGGCCGCCGAAGAGGACGTACTGCGCGAACAGCGTTGACCACGACGAGCAGTCCGATGAGGACCGCCACCGTGCGGTCGAAACGACGGGCGAAGACGAGTGTGAGGACGAGGACCGCGATCGCCCCGCACAAGAAGATCGGCATGAACGTCGCCTTCGCACCGGACAGCGCGAAGAGGGCCAGCACGAGCGCGACCCAGGTGAGGCGGTGCGCCTTCCGGCCCGGGTCGGAGCACCTCGAGGATCAGCATGAGGGCAGGCGTCGACATCACGACGCCGTACGACTGCGAGGGGCTCCAGACGAAGCGGCGCGACATGAACGGCTCGAGGAACTGCCAGGTGTCGTAGTGCGGCCCCATCAGCTGGTAGACGCCCATCACCAGCAGCGCCGGCGCCACCGCGGCGGCGAGCGGGCGCCGGGTCAGCCGCAGCGCAACGGCGCCAAGACCCGCGACCGACAGGATCAACGAGACAGCCGGCATGACCTCGCGCAGCATCGTGATCGAGTCGACGCCGGTGGAGTGGTCCGCGGCCGCGATCTGTGCGTGGACGAACCAGTGGTAGTCGAGGGGCGTGTCGATGAGGAACGGGATCCGCGGCGGGAAGCGGTTGGCCAGCTCCGAGACGAGGGCCTGGTGGAAGGTCTCGTCGATGCTCGGCGGCTTGTTGAGCGGCAGGTCGAGCGGTCGTCGCGAGAAGACGTTCCGGCCGAGCCAGGCCAGCCCGTAGATCATGGTGATCGACATCGCCCAGGCCGCGCGCACGTCCACCGAGCCGGTGGGGAGTGACCAGGTACGCCGCCCGAGGGCGGTGAAGCTCACCGCGATCGCCGCGACCGGGAGGATCACGACGAGCAGCGGTACGCCGATGGCCACGCCGAGCAGGTAGAACGGGAGCTGCAGGCCGAAGCCGAAGATCGTGCCGAGGCTCAGGTCCTCGAACCAGGTCGGGCCGGGCCGGTCTTCGTCCTCGTCCTCGCCGACCTCGTCTTCGGCGCCGGCTCCCTCGCCAGGATCGGCCTCGTCGAGGTCCGGCTCGTCGGTGTGCAGGTGGGCCAGCAGCATCCGCCAGGCCAGCACGCCCGGCAGGCTGATGCCGAGCGCGAAGTAGACGGCGTACACGACGACATCGAGGACCCCGACGTCGTAGCGGAGAAGCAGTGCGATCGTGAACAGGGCGGTCACGATGACCGGCGCCCATGACGTTGACAACACGCGGCGCAACGGCATGGCGGCCACCCTATCGCGGTGAATACGCGGTTCTGAGACGACGTCCCGGGCGGGTCGGCGGGGTCCGGTTAGGCTCGGTGACCATGGATCGGCAGGGCACGGACGACGCGGCGATGGCCGAGCTGTACCGGCTGCGCGAGAGCATCGACAACCTCGACGCGGCGCTGGTGCACGTGCTGGCCGAGCGGTTCCGGTGCACCCAGGCGGTCGGCGTGCTCAAGGCCGAGCACGCGATGCCGCCGGCCGATCCGGAGCGGGAGGCGCGGCAGATCGAGCGGCTGCGCCGGTTGGCGCAGGAGGCGCACCTCGACCCGGAGTTCGCGGAGAAGTTCCTGAACTTCATCATCGCCGAGGTGCTCCGTCACCACGAGGCGATCGCCAACCCCTGAGCCTCACTCGCTGGTTGAGCTTGTCGAAACCGATGAGCTCGGTGGTTGAGCTTGTCGAAACCGCGGATCTCGACAGGCTCGATCACCGGGGCGCTCGATCACCGACGTTAGTCCTCGTCGTCCTCGTCCTCGTCCTCGTCGGACTTCGTCGTCGTCCTTGTCGTCGGACTCGTCGTCGTCGTCGTTCGTCCTCGTCGTCGTCGGACTCGGCGGCTTCGGCCTCGATGGCGAGCGCGCTGCGCTTGGCGCCGGGGAACTCGAGCGGCAACGCATCGGCGAGCGCACTCGCAACGGCCTGGTCGAGGGGGACGTCGTCGGCGGACTCGTACGGGAACTCGTCGTCGCCCTTCCACGCCGTCCGCATCCGCTCGTACGCGCTCTGACGGAGCGCAGCGGCGTCGTCGACGAACATCTCGAGCTCGGCCTTGACGTGCACGCGATCAGTCATGCGACGACGCTACTGCCAGAGGCGTCGCTCCGCTCGGCTCGCGCGAGGGGCACAATGCCGGGATGGCCTTCGACCTCGAACGGACCCGTCAGGCGTTCCCCGCTCTCCGCGACGACGTCGCGTACTTCGACGGACCGGGTGGCTCCCAGGTGCCGTCCGTCGTCGGCGACGCGATCGCGGAAGCGATCTGCTCGGGGATCTCGAACCGCGCCACCGTCACCGCCGCCGAACGACGCGCCGACGCGATCGTGCTCGGCGCCCGTCAAGCCGTGGCCGACCTGTTGGGCGCTGATCCGGGCGGCGTGGTCTTCGGACGGTCGATGACCCAGCTGACGTACGACGTCTCGCGCACCCTCGCCAAGGGCTGGTCCGCCGGTGACGAGGTGGTCGTCACGCGGCTCGACCACGACGGCAACGTCCGCCCGTGGGTCACCGCGGCGGAGCAGGCGGGTGCGACGTTGCGGTGGATCGAGTTCGACCGCGAGTCGGGCGAGCTCGACCTCGCGGACGTCGAGGCGCAGCTGTCGGAGCGCACCAAGGTCGTCGCGGTGACCGGTGCGTCCAACCTGCTCGGCACCCGCCCGGACATCCCCGCGATCACGGCGGCGGTCCATGCGGCCGGGGCGCTCGCCTACGTCGACGGCGTCCACCTGACGCCGCACGCACCCGTCGACGTGGCCGCGCTCGGCGCCGACTTCTACGTCTGCTCGCCGTACAAGTTCTTCGGGCCGCACCACGGGATCCTGGTGGCCTCGCCCGCGCTGCTGGAGACACTCGACTCGGACAAGCTGCTGCCGCAGACGTCGCAGGTGCCGGAGCGGTTCGAGCTGGGGACGCTGCCGTACGAAGTGCTCGCCGGCACGACCGCAACGGTCGACTTCATCGCCGGGCTCGCGTCGTCGGCAACCGACCGGCGGACTCGCGTGGTCGAGTCGATGGCGGCTGCCGAGGAGTACGAGGAGGGTCTCTTCCAGCGACTGGTCGACGGACTCTCGGCGAACCCGCGGGTGCGGCTGTACGGCTCGCCCAAACGTCATACGCCGACCGCACTCTTCTCCGTCGAGGGCGTGGACTCAGAGGCGATCTACACCGGCCTGGCCGAGCGGGGCGTCAACGCTCCGTGCGGCAACTTCTACGCGCTCGAGGCGTCGCGCTGGATCGGGCTCGGTGACGACGGGGCGATCCGCGCGGGGCTCGCGCCGTACACCAGCGAGGGTGACGTCGACCGGCTGGTCGCCGGTGTGGAGGAGCTGTCGCGGTGAGCCGACGCGTGCTCGTGACGGGTGCGTCCCGCGGGATCGGCCGCGCCATCGCAGCGGGCTTCGCCGAACGTGGCGACCGGGTCGCCGTGCACTACGGCCGGTCGGAGGAGGCAGCCCGCGCCGTCGTCGAGGCCCTCCCCGGCGACGGCCACGTGACGGTGCAGGCCGACCTGCAGCAGCCCGACGACGTACGCCGGATGGTCGACTCCGCCGCGGACCAGCTCGGCGGGCTCGACGTGCTGGTCAACAACGCCGGGGTCTTCCGTGCCCACCCGCCGCTCGAGACGTCGTGGGAGGACTGGCAGGCGGCGTGGACCGAGACGCTGCAGACCAACCTGCTGGGTCCGGCGCACGCGACGTTCGCGGCGCTGCCGCACCTGATCGCCGCCGGCGGTGGCGCGGTGGTCAACGTGTCGAGCCGCGGCGCGTTCCGGGGTGAGCCGAAGAACCCTGCCTACGGTGCGTCGAAGGCGGGGCTCAACGCGTTCGGTCAGTCGATGGCGCTCGTGCTCGCGCCGCACGGGATCTCCGTCGGCACGGTGGCGCCGGGGTTCGTGCAGACCGAGATGGCGCGCGAGGTGCTCGACGGTCCGGGCGGCGACGCGGTCCGGGCCCAGTCGCCGTACGGCCGGGTCGCTCGTCCCGAAGAGGTGGCCGCGGCGGTGCTCTGGCTCGCCTCGCCCGAGGCGTCGTTCTCCACCGGCACGATCATCGACGTCAACGGCGCCTCCTACCTCCGCTCCTGACGCTGACCCGCTCGGCTGGCTCGAGCCAGCCGGTACTCTCGGTGGTCGAGCTTGTCGAGACCCGTCAACCCAGGGTTGACGATCTCACAGCGTCAACCTAAGGTTGACGCATGACGTTGGACGAGCTCATCACCGAGGCCCGAGCCGGATGGCTCGACGAGCCTCGAGCACCTGGCGAGCGCCTGCACGATCGCGAACCACATCAGCGACCTCTCCGACCACCTGGTCGGCCACTTCGTCGACCAGGCCCGCCGCGACGGCGCCTCCTGGGCGATGATCGGCCAGGCGATGGGCGTGACGAAGCAGGCGGTGCAGAAGCGGTTCACCGCGGGCGAACCCGACCTCAGCCGGTTCACCAACCGCGCGACCGTCGTCGTCCTCAAGGGACAGAACGACGCCCGCGAGCGCGGCCACGACGAGGTCGGCACGCTGCACCTGCTGCTCGGCCTCACCGCCGAGTGGGAGGGCTTGGCCGGTCAGGCGATCGAGGCCGCCGGGGTCACCCGGGACGAGCTCGGCACGGCGGTGGAGGCCGCGCTGCCGCCCGGTGGTGAGCCGCGGCGGGAGCACTCGCCGTTCGCTGCCTCGGCCAAGAAGGCGCTGGCGATCGCGGGCCGGGAGTCGACCCGGCGCGGCCTCGACTACGTCGGCACCGAGCACGTCCTGCTGGCCCTGCTCGACCTGCCGGACGACCCGGCCTCGCAGCTGCTGGCCCAGCTGGGTGTCCGCACGGACGACGTCGAGCCCTGGCTCACCGAGGCCCTCGCCGCGCTCGCTCGCTGAGCTGGTCCTCGGTGGTTGAGCCTGTCGAAACCACACCCGCATGCCCGACCATTGACCTGTGGGCAACGAGTTCGAGTCGTTCAGCCTCACCCATGCGGTGATGCTGGCGATCTTCGCTGCCGGCATCCCGGTGGTGGTCGCGCTCGGACGGCGGGTCCGCGACGACCCGGACCGCGCGCGCCGGACGAGCCGGACGTACGCCGTCGTCCTGGTGGCCGTGACGATGACGATGCAGGTCGTGCAGCTGCTGCCCGGCCAGTACGACGTCGACACCAGCTGGCCGCTCAACCTCTGTGACTTCGCGTGGATGGTCGGGGCGTACGCGCTGTGGACCTTCAACCAGACCGCGGCGTCCCTCACCTATTACTGGGGTCTCGTGCTCAGCACGCAGGGCCTGATCACGCCGGACCTGCACGCCGACGTGGGGAGCGCGAAGTTCCTGGGCTTCTGGCTGATGCACTACCTGATCGTCTGGTCGGCCATCTATCTCGTCTGGGGACTCGGGATCCGGCCCACCTGGTCGGCATACCGGATCGTCGTCGCCGTGACGTTCGGGTGGCTGGTCGCGGTCTATGTCTTCAACGTCGTGGCCGACACCAACTACGGCTTCGTCAACGACAAGCCGTCCGGCGGTTCGTTGCTGGACCTCGCCGGGCCGTGGCCGATCTACATCCTCGTCGAGATCGTCGTGGTTGCGGGGATCTGGGCCTTGATGACCTGGCCCTGGACTTCGTCCAGATCGGGTGATCCCGTCGCCGTTCCGCGTGCCTAGCCTTGAAGGATGACGGCTGCAAAGAACACCACCCGGGCGTCGTCCGGCGACGCGACGATCCCAGCACCGCGCGACCCCAAGGAGGTCGAACGGCTGCAAGACCGGATCGACGAGCTCGAGCGGGCGGCGAAGGAGCACCCGTCGGCCAGGGCCATCGAGATGCAGCGGGTGGCGATCGGGGTGCTGGGCGGGGCCGTCGTGGTGACCGCGCCGCTCGCCTTCGTCACGGTGAAGCGCTGGTGGCGCTGGTGGACCATCTGACTCGGAGCGGGTGACGGGAATCGACCACGCCGAATTCACACAGCGCACCGCCATCAGGAGATCCGTACAGCATGAACAAGGACGCCCCTCTAGCTGGTCGAAGCGCAATCGTGACCGGCGGTGCGTCTGGCATCGGCCAAGCGTAGCGATGGCGCTTGCCGAAGCTGGCGCGGCGATTGCCATTGGCTCGTTGCTGGCCGACGGCGATGACCCTGGAGCGCTGACCCATCTTCCGACGCGAGACGATCTGCGAGGCGTGGAGACCTCCATCGCCGCGCTGGGGGTCGACTGCTATGCGGGACCGCTGGACGTGCGTAGCCGAGGCTCGGTGGAGAGCTTCTATAGCGAGGCGACTCGACCGTCTCGGCGCCGTCGGGGTGCTTGTGAACGCAGCAGGTATCGGTGGCAGCGAGCCGATTGCGGAGCACGACGAGCAAGCCTGGCTCGCGACGATCGATGTGAACTTGAGCGGAGCGTTTCGAACAATCCGGGCATGTCTGCCTGCCATGATGGAACAGCGTTGGGGGCGGATCGTGAACATCGCGTCCACAGCCGCGAGCGTCGGCTACCCGGGACTCGGTGCCTACTGCGCTTCGAAAGCCGGCCGCTGGGACTTACACGTTGCGTGGCTCTCGAGGGCGCCCCGTTCGGGATCTCGTGCAATGCGATCAGTCCGGGACAGGTCGACACGCCCACAACGCGTTGCAGCTTCGAGCTTTGGAAGGAGCGGGAAGGAATCGAGCAGACACAGGAGAGCTACAACACCGAGTGGGCGGCACGAGCCCGCAAGGTCGCATGATCGAAGCGGAGGACATCGCCACGCTCGCCGCCTTCTTGTGCACGGATCGAGCGTTCGGCATCTCCACGGAAAACATCACCGTCTCGGGCGGAGCGCTCTGTGAGGTGGAAACCTATGGCGCGTGGCTGACCACGTTCTGCCGAGCTTGGGAGAATGCCGACACCGATGCATTGGTCGGGCTGTTCACTGAGCATGGCGTGTTCTGGGAGACGCCGTTCGATCCTCCCGAAACTGGCGCCAGCGCAATGCGTCAGAGCTGGGAAGACCTCTGGCAGTATCAAGATCGACGACAGATGGACGCCGAGGTCCTTGCCGTCGCAGGAGACACCGGGATCGCCCGCTGGCGCGCTTCCTACCTCAAACCAGGCGACGGCGTACATCGCGAGCTCGATGGAATCCTTCTGACCCGGCATGCCACAGATGGCCGCTGCGTTGAGTTGATCGAATGGCGTCACGCGCGCGACGACGAGTCGTCATCCCGACCTGATGCGCAAACACAACTATTCCGTCGCCATGCCCAGCGGGACTACGGCAACCGTGACCGACCGGCCGTTCACGATCAGAGCGGGTGACGGGAATCGAACCCGCACTCTCAGCTTGGGAAGCTGAAGTTCTACCATTGAACTACACCCGCGCGACGCGGCCGAGCCTCGAAGACGGGCCACGACGAGCGCGACGATACTACCCGCCGACGCCGCCATCACCCGTGGTCAGGGTCAGGGTTTGCGCCCGACCGCCCGGCACCAGGTGAACGCCGCATAGGCCGCCGGCGACTCGCCCCAACCGGCCCACGCCTTCGCCATCTCGGCGACCTCGTCGGCGGTCGCGAGTCGCGCCTCGACGGCCGAGGCCACGAAGTCGTCGTCCCAGCACTCCGCCGCTCTGCCCTCGGCGAACTCCCGCACGAGCGCCGGCGTCCCGTAGCTGAACGCCTTCGTCGTCGCCTCGACGTCCTCGAAGCCCGCCTGTCCGACCAGGCGTCGCAGCTCGCGCCCGAGGAACGGGTCGGCACCCGCGAGCTGCCAGAGCTGTTCCCGTATGCCGTTCGCGCGCCTCAGCAGGTCCACGTCGGGCCCGGCGAGGATCAGGCCGTCGTACTCCGTCGAGGCCACGGCGACGTACCCGTCCGGCCTCAGCACCCGCCACACCTCGGCCAGCACCTGGGCAGGGTCCGGTCCCGCCTCGAGCAGTGAGTGGCAGAAGCAGGCGTCGAACGTCGCGTCCTCGAAGCCCAGCCGCGTCGCATCGCCCTCGGCGAACGTCAGGTTGGGGATCTCGTGGATCGCCGCGTAGACCTCGGCGGCGGCGAAGTCCTCGGGTGCCAGGTCGACGGCCGTGACCTGCGCGGTGTGCGAGGCGAGTCCGATCGCGAGGACGCCGTCGCCGCACCCCAGATCGAGCACGTGTGACGTCTGATCGAGGAACGGCAGCAGGAAGTCGGCATACACATTGACGTCGCGCGTCCCCAGCAGGTCCTCGAAGGCCACGCCTCAGTGTCCTCCGCCTGTCCATGCGGCGCAGCGATGTCCAGAACGCGACCCGAGGTGAGTGCGGTGAGACCCCGGACGAGTGCGGGTCGTCGACCCAGCACAATGGCCCGATGGCCATCCTGCTCGCGCTCATGTCGAGCGCGATGTGGGGGACCGCCGACTTCTTCGGTGGCCTGCGCAGCCGCAAGCGCCCGGCGGTGGCGGTGGTCGCGGGATCGATGTTCGCCGGACTGATCACCGTCGCGATCGCGGTCGCCGTCACCGGGGCGTACGACGACCCGACCGGCTGGGTGGTCTGGTCGGTGCTCTCGGGGCTCGCCGGTGCCAGCGGCCTGGTCGCGTTCTATGCCGCGCTGGCGAGCGGGACCATGGGCGTGGTCTCGCCGATCGCCGCCCTGGGCGTCGCCGTCCCGGTCATCGCCGGGTTCATCGGCGGCGAGACGCCGAGCACGCTGCAGACCGTCGGCCTCGTCATCGCCCTCGTCGGGGCGGTCGCGACCAGCGGGCCGGAGCTGTCCGGCGGAGCCAGCGCCCGCTCGGTCGGGCTGGCCGCCTTCGCGGGCGTCTGCTTCGGCACCGTCTTCCTCGCGGTCGACCAGGGCGCGAAGTCGTCGGCCCTGATGACCCTGGTGGGGATGCGGACGACCAGCATCGTCATGTTCGGGATCGCCGCGATCGCGCTGCGCAGCATCGGCGGCCTCGACCGCACCGACCTGTTCCCCCTGTTCGTCATCGGCTTCTTCGACGTCGCCGCCAACCTGATGTACGCCCTGGCCAGCAACCGTGGCTACGTCTCGATCGTCAGCGTGCTCGCGTCGCTGTACCCCGTGATGACGGTGCTGCTGGCGCGCGCGGTCCTGCACGAGCGGCTCCGGGCGGTCCAGCTGGTCGGCGTCGTCGTGACGCTCTCGGGCGTCGCCTTCATCTCGGCCGGCTGACGCCGGGCGGTAGGGTCGGCCCGTGCTGCTGAGTGACCGCGACATCCGGGCCGAGATCGACGACAAGCGCGTCGTGCTCGAGCCGTACGACGAGGAGATGATCCAGCCGTCGAGCGTCGACGTACGCCTCGACCGGTTCTTCCGCGTCTTCGAGAACCACCGCTACCCCCACATCGACCCGGCCGAGGACCAGCCCGACCTCACCCGCCAGGTCGAGCCGCCGGGCGACGAGCCGTTCATCCTGCACCCGGGTGAGTTCGTGCTCGGCTCGACGTACGAGGTCATCACGCTGCCCGACGACGTCGCGGCCCGGCTCGAGGGCAAGTCGTCGCTCGGCCGGCTCGGGCTGCTCACGCACTCGACCGCCGGCTTCATCGACCCGGGCTTCTCCGGCCACGTGACGCTGGAGCTGTCGAACGTCGCGACCCTGCCGATCAAGCTGTGGCCCGGCATGAAGATCGGCCAGCTCTGCTTCTTCCGGCTCTCGTCGCCGGCCGAGAACCCGTACGGCAGCGCGAAGTACGGCTCGCGCTACCAGGGCCAGCGCGGCCCGACGCCGTCGCGGTCGTTCCAGAACTTCCACCGCACCGACATCTGAGCCGGCGCGCGGCGCTCGTCGACCAAGGCAAAGCCACCGATCCCTACCGGGATTTGCCTCGGTACCGAGCCACCCGCCTCGGTACCGAGGCAAACACCACCCCCCGCAGACAGAAAAGAGGCCGGGCCGCCTCCCGGAGAAGAGGCGGCCCGGCATTCGGGTTGGTCTGTCAGTGCGTCACTTGCCGTCGACGCGGTCAGCGAGGCGGCGGAGCATGCGTGCTGTCCGGGGGTGGGTCGGACGGGCAGTCGCGACGCGACGCTGGGAACGCTCGCGGATGATCTCGCGTGCAACCTGGTCGTTGAAGTTCATGAGCCTTGCTCCTCTCGGTTCCTCGTGATGGTCACTGGTCGTTGGGGGAAGTCTGTCTTGCCGAGGCGTCGGACTTCTTGACTGTTCTTGCTGCGGCTGACGGTCCGGTCCTTGCCGTCGTACGACGTCGATCCGTCGCCTGCGGGCTCGGCCGGGCGTGGCCGTCGTTCACGCGCGTTGTAGGACCACATCGCCTGTTCCTGACTGGATGACGAGCTCGACCGTCTGGTCGCCCTCGGAGGGAGCCTCGCTCGCGTCGAGTGAGGAGGTCACGTCGCCGGTGACGGTCGAGATGTCGAGGTACGCCGCGGTGCCGTCCGCGACGCCGACCGTGATGTCACCGGAGCCGGTCTTGGCCTTGAGCCGACCGTGGTCGACGCGTCGGACGAGCACGTCGCCGGAGCCCGCGAGAGCGTCGATCCCGGAGCCGGCCTGCCGGATGACGATGTCACCGGAGCCGGTCTTGATCTTCAGCATCCCGGTGAGCTCACCGAGCATCACGTCGCCGGAGCCGGCGACCACGTCGGAGCTGCCACCGATCATGCCGATGCTGACGTCGGCCGAGCCGCACTTGATGTCGCAGCTGTCGTGCACCGTGTTGGCCTCGATGTCGCCGGAGCCGGTCCGGACCTTCAGGCCGCCCACGACGTCGAGCTCGACGTCGCCGGAGCCCGAGGCGACGCTGGTGTCGCCGAGCTCGCCGTCGGTCTTGACGTCGGCCGAGGAGCTCTCCAGCTTGGCGCGGCTCCCGGTCGGCACCGTGATGGTGGCCCGGATCTCGCCGCGGCTGCGGAACAGCCCGCCCTTGCCCTTCGGCACCTCGACGATGATGTCGTCGCCGCGCTGCTCGACCCGGGCGTTGTCGATCAGCTCCTGGGCCGCCGAGTCGCGGGAGAGCGGCTCGAGCTCGACGGTCGTCGTCGTGGTGTCGCGGGCCAGGACGCTGATCAGTCCCTGCTGCAGCTCGACCTTGAGGTTGACGGGTCCGGGCGTGTCGAACGTGTGCATGAGAAGGCTCCTTCGGAGGACTGTGCGGTCGGTCGGAAAGTGTGTGGGGTGACGCGGAGGCGGTGGGGCTTAGCGGACCCAGCCTTGGATGCGCTTGTTGGACGATCGGTTTCGGCCGGGTGCGCCGGGGCCCATGGAGCCCATGATGTTGATGTCGATGTTGGCTGCAGAGGCCATCCGCGCGGCGTTGACGAGCCAGGTGTTGAGGCTCTGCCCGCGGCGGGCGGCCAGGTCCTCGGCCTTCGTCTTCAGCGACTCCGGGAGACGGAGGGTGATCCGGGCGACCGTCTCGTCCTCGCTGTCGAACATCTCCTCCGGGTCCGGGGGAGTGGGCGGCGTGCGGCGGTGCCGGAGGCATCCCCTCGGCGCCGGCGCCGAGCACCACGAAGATCGGCTCGCGGCCCTTGAGCCGGACCTCGACGGAGGTGCCGTGCAGCTCGTTGGTGATCTCGGAGGCGGCCTGGGAGAGCGCGTCCATCAGCGTGAGCCGAACGGCGGGGTCGAGGGCCAGGGCCAGACGCTCGGCGGCGGCGCGGACCTCGTCCGTGCCGGCCTCGGCGGCCTGGGAAAGATCCCGGCGGAGCGCCTCGACGAATTGCGTGATGTCCATGTCCAGAACTATGACATCACTATGGTGTCAGGTCAACACCATAACGAAACTTTTCGCAAAGTCCCTGGTCAGAGGCCAGAAATGGCTCGACGAACGCGTTGCGTCGCTGTTCGTGACCTCAACGACGTCGCGTGCCCAGGTGACGCCACTGCTGCGCCGTGACGTCACTGCGGTGATACCCGACGAGGACCCGGTTCGAGCGGGAGGCTCAGGTCGTCGACGGACTGCGTCAGGAGCCGATAGCTCCCCTCGCGGCTCGGTCTCGGCTGCGGTCTCCGCAGTCTCGGCCTCGACGTCGGGGTCACCGGGCGGCGTCGTCCCGTCCGACCGGCGTACGGCGGCGAGCAGCAGCTGGGCGACGTCGAGCACCTCGACCTCGTCGCGCGCCTTGCCGTCGGCCTGCAGGGAGGTGAGGCCGTCGGAGAGCATCACCCGGCAGAACGGGCAGCCGACCGCGATCTGGTCGGCGCCGGTGCGCGACGGCCTCGCTGGTGCGGTTCTGGTTGATCCGCTCGCCGAGCTTCTCCTCCATCCACATCCGGGCGCCGCCGGCTCCGCAGCAGAACGACCGCTCCTGGTTGCGCGGCATCTCCTTGAAGCGGGCGCCGGGGATGATCGACAGCAGCTCGCGCGGTGGCTCGTAGACGCGGTTGTGGCGGCCGAGGTAGCACGGGTCGTGGTAGGTGATCGTGCGCTTCTCGACCGCGCCGTCGACCGGAGCCACCGGCGTGAGCCGGCCGTCGCGCACGAGTCGCTCGAGCAGCTGGGTGTGGTGCACGACCTCGAGCTGCGACGCCGAACTGGCTGTACTCGTTCTTCAAGGTGTTGAAGCAGTGCGCGCAGGTCGCGACGACCTTGGTGGCCTTGGCCTCCTTGAGCACCTCGGCGTTCTGCATCGCCAGCTGCTGGAAGACGAACTCGTTGCCGGACCGCCGCGCCGGGTCGCCGGTGCAGGTCTCCCCGTCGCCGAGCACGGCGAAGGACGACCTCCGCCTCGTGCAGCAGCTCGGCCACTGCACGCGTCGTCTTCTTGGCCCGGTCCTCGTACGCGCCCGCGCAGCCGACCCAGAACAGCCACTCGACCTCGCCCAGGTCCTCGATGTCGCCGCCGACCTGCTTGACCTCGAACGGCAGGTCCTTGGCCCAGTCCATCCGGGCGTTCGGCGCCATGTTCCACGGGTTGCCCTTGTTCTCCAGGCCCTTGTAGAGCTGGTTGAGCTCGCTCGGGAAGTTCGACTCGACCAGCACCTGGTAGCGCCGCATGTCCATGATGTGGTCGACGTGCTCGATGTCGACCGGGCACTGCTGCACGCAGGCACCGCAGGAGGTGCACGACCAGAGCACGTCGGGGTCGATCACGCCGTACGACGACTCGTCGCCGATCAGCGGGCGCTCGGCCTCCTGGGTGAGGGTGTCACCGGCCTCCGCGCGACCGGCGTCGTCGGCCAGCAGGTACGGCGCCTTGGCGTAGGCGTGCTCGCGCAGACCCATCACCAGCAGCTTCGGCGAGAGCGGCTTCTCGGTGTTCCACGCGGGGCACTGGGACTGGCAGCGCCCGCACTCGGTGCACGAGGTGAAGTCGAGGATGCCCTTCCAGGTGAAGTCCTCGACCTTGCCGACGCCGAAGACGGTGTCCTCGTCGAGCTCGTCGATGTTCTCGAAGTCGATCGGCTTGCCGCCGGCCATCATCGGCTGCAGCCCACCCAGGGCAGGGCGGCCGTTGCCCTCGCGCTTGAACCAGATGTTCGGCCACGCGGTGAAGCGGTGCCACGCCACACCCATGGTGGTGTTGAGCGAGAGCACGATCATCCAGGTGAACGAGATGACGATCTTGATCATCGCCACCAGGTAGATCGAGGTTCTCGAGCGATCCCTGGCTCATCCCGTCCATCGCGTCGCCGATGAAGTACGTGAGCGGGTACTGCGCGGTGTCGGCGCCGCCGTCGAGCTTGTCGAGCGCGTACTCCGCGCCGCGCAGGGTGAGGATGCACAGGCCGATGCCGAGGATGACCGCCTCGACGAAGTACGCCTGCCACATCCGCGAGCCGGAGAACCGGCTGTAGCGGGCCAGCGCGCCCCGGGGGAGGTGGGTGACCCGGATCAGGATCAGGCCGAGGATCGAGACCAGCATCAGCCAGGTGATCAGGTCGGTCGCCCACCCGTACACCACCCAGTGGCCGATCACCGGCAGCGCGAACTCGGCGTCGAAGAGCTGCCCGAACGCCGTGACCAGGGTGAAGAACAAGAACCCGAACCCGACGAACACGAACCAGTGCATGATCCCGACGTGCGTCCACTGGAGCATCCGGGTGTGGCCGAGCGTCTCCTTGACCAGCGTCACCCAGCGAAGTGCCTTGCGGTCGGTGCGGCCGGTCGGCGGGTTGGCCGGTCCGGACGACGGCCACGATCGATGCGATCGCCTTGGCGAAGAGCGCGACGGCCACCAGCGTGATCGCCAGCGACACGACGACGGCTAGCACCTGCATGGAGACTCCTCGCTGTGGGGGCCGCGACCTGAGGTGAGACTAGTGCGCGTCCACGATCCGAGTCTCGCGCGACCCGGATCACCGCATTCAGTCGTCGGAGAGGAAGAGCAGGCGTTCGAGCCGCTCGCTCTCGTTGTCGACCAGCCAGTCGTCGTCGGACAACAGCTCGTGCGCGCGGGAGAAGTACGTCGCCGCGTCCTCGTCGCGGCCGAGGGCGAGCAGGTTCTCGCCGATCTCCTCGTAGACGTAGCCGTCCTCCGAGCCCGACCTGGACGCGGCCAGCGTCTCCTGGATCTCCAGCGCCTCGGCATACCGCTCGAGCGACCGCAGGCAGCGGCCCACGCACCACCGGGCCACCTCGATCTCGCGCTTGGAGCCTTGCTCCTGGCGCACCGCGAGGGCACGTCGGAAGATCTCGAGCGCCTCCTCGTAGGAGCCGGCGTCGTGCCGGTCCCAGCCCAGGTTGTTGAGCAGGGAGCCGAGCCAGCGTCGGGCCGCGGGGTCGCTGGAGCGTTCGGCGACCGAGATCGCCTGACCGTTGATGGCTGACGCCGCGGCGGGGCCGTCGATGCTCCCCGCGACGATCGCGCTCATGTGCAGGGCGTCGACCGCCAGCCCGTCGAGCTCCGACGGCCATGCTCTCGTCGTACGCCGCGTCGAGGTGCGGTCGAGCTCCGGCGGCGTCTCCGGCCGAGTTCAGGGCCCGACCCCGCTCGATCTCCAGCCGCGCCCGGACGTGATGGGCGTCGGCCTCGTCGAGCTCACCGACGGTCTTGGCGAGGTCGGACGTCGACGTCGTCGAGCAGAGCGTTCGCCTCGTCGATCCGGCGCTGCAGCCCGAGCGCCCGCGCCTGCTGAGTCCGCAGCACCAGCCCGTCAGCGCTGGTCGCCCCCACCGACGCCACGTCGCCGGCGAAGGCGTCGAACGTCGCCTTCGGATCGTCGAAGTCCCACGTGTCGACGATGTGCAGCTCGCGCTCCTGGGGGTTCATTGCTGACACCCTGTCCGAGTCGGCGTCGTCGACGCAAGGGGTCACTCCTCGCCGAAGACCTCCAGCTCCGTCATGTCCGTGAACTGGCAGCCGCCGTAGCTGGGGCTGGGGCAGTTCGTCGCGAAGTCCGGGACCTGCGGGCTGAGAGCATCCGTGAACCTGACGTACTGCACGTCAGGAACCGGCGTGGAGACGGTGAGCTCGGTCAGCTTCCGGTCGGCGGAGGTGAACGTGCCCTCGCTCGACCGTCGTCCAGGTCGTGCCGTCGGGCGAGGTCTCGATCCGGTAGTCGCCGGTCGAGGAGCTGCCCGGGTCGCCACAGGTGTTCGACGGGTTGACCGCGAGGCCCGTCCAGCGTGATCGTCGTCGGCAGCTTCACGGTCGATGTGCTTCGGGATCATCACGTTGGTCGGGGTGCCGTCGTCGTCACCGGTCGTGCTGCCCCAGCCGGTGCCCTGGCTCGAGGTCGATCGCCTCGCCGGGCCCACACCCGAAGTCGGTGTAGTCCGGACCGTTGAAGTCGGTGACCGTGCCGCCACCGGAGGACGCGGCCCAGTCACGGCGCGGCGCGAAGTCCGCGTTCGTGGCCGCCGATCGTGACCGTCACCGGCTGGACGAGCACCTCGTAGCCCGGTGCCGAAGACCGACGACCTGCGGGTAGGTGCCGGTGTACGACGTTCTGATCGTGTAGCTGCCGCTCGCGTCGGTCACGGCGGTGTAGTCGCCGGTGTAGCCCGAGTCGTGCCCGCCGATCGCGACGAGCGCGTTCGGCGACCGGGGCACCGGTCTCGGCGTCGAGCACCTGGCCGGAGACCGTCGAGCGCGGGTCGTTCGGTGCCGGCGGCACGTGGAAGTCCTCGGCCGGGAAGCGCGTCGCCGCCGTCGAAGGTGCCGGCGTACCAGCCCATGCCGCGGTTGGCGAAGACCTTCCAGATCGCGCTGCGGTGCGCGCCGCCGTAGACGACCAGGTCGGCCTGCACGATCGCGTTGCGCATGTCGAGCATGCGTCGGGTCGGCGGCGGACAGCTCCATGCCGCGGGTGATCGATGCATGTCGCGCGGCCTTGCGGCCGAGCGCTTCGCGCAGGTCCCACAGGGTCTGCGCCCAGACCTCGCCGGAGGCGTGCACCTCGGGCCGTCCCGCCGATGGTCGGGAAGTCGCCGTAGGTGTAGCCACCCTTCGCGCCGTCCGGCTGATGCAGTTCGCGCTGTCGAGCCGACCGGGCAGTCGATCGCCATCGGTGCGGAACGGGCACCTGGCCGCCGATCAGGTACTTGCCCTCGAGGACCTCGCCGGATGCCTTGGTGTCCTTCTCGCAGGCCCTGCGAGACCAGGTAGTCCATCGCGTAGAAGTCGCTCCACGCCTCGCCCATCGAGCCGGCCTGGATGCTGTTCAGCGTCGAGTTGCCGTCGGCGTCGACGACGAGCCGGTTGGACAGACCGTGGGTGTACTCGTGGTACAGGACGCTCGGCGTCGATCGCGCCGACTGACGTCGGCAGGAAGGGCTCCTCGCTCGTCGGTCGTGCCCGGGAAGTGCCACAGGTACATCTGCATGGTCGGCGGGGTGCCGTCCGGCGGCGTGGTCATGTTGGCGTTGTCGATGTGGTTGCCGTCCGGGCAGCCGTTGTCGGTGTCCGCGCCGTCGAGCGCGTTCAGGAGCACCGGGTCGCCGCCGGCGGCGCTCGAACTTGCCGGCCGCCGGGGTGAAGCCGATCGGCGGCTTGCCGAGCCAGTCGTGGAAGTTGCTGTTGTGCCAGTAAACGCCTTGGTGACGTCCTCGTTCATGTTCGTCTTCCACGAGCCCGCCTCGTTCGGGTCCCAGGTGCAGACGAACGTCGCCGAGCAGAGGCCGGACGCGTCGTTGAACGGCATCAGCTTGTACTGCGGGTTCCCGTTGTTGGCGGTGCCGGGCACGTCGACGACCTCGTTGCCGGAGTTGCCGGTTGTCGTCGTTCACGTCCGCCCAGGCGGCGGTGTAGTTGCCGTAGAGCAGCTGGTCGGGCTCGGTCGGCTCGACGTCGTCGATGTAGCCGGCGTCGTACAGGTTGACGAGCTTGCGCTGTGCCGCCGACGGGTGCGCCCGGGTAGTTCTCGTAGATCCACGCGTCACCACGGTCGAAGTTGCGTGGTGTCGATGCGGTACAGGACCGTGCCGGACTGGGCGTCGATCACGTGCTGGTAGTTCAGCGCGTCGCCGCCCTGGGCCTGGACGTACGTCGCCCAGCCGAGCCGCAGGCCGCTCGAGGTGAGGAAGTAGACGAGTTCGCGCGGAGTCGCGGTTCTTCCACCGGGTGGTGCCGTCGCGCGAGGCCACGCTTGCCGGGAGGTCGCGGCCGTGCCGCCGACGTCCTTGGCAGCAGCGGAGCGGGCGCCGGCGGCGGAGACGCTCGGCGTCGTGCCGGCGCCGGCCGCCAGACCGGCGAGTCCGGAGATCGGCGAGCCCTGCAAGGAGATGAGCTGGCCGTTCTTGGTCACGTTGGCCTTGAGGCCGTTGCCGAAGACCGGGATGCCTGCGACCGACTGCGTGTACGACAGGTGGTGGATGCCGGCCGACGTCGACGTAGTCCTTGCGCAGCGAGAAGGTCCCGAGGTCGCGCTTGGTCAGGCCGAGGTCGGTGAGGTGGGCGCTCACATAGCTCATCGCCACCTGTCTGGCCGGCGCCGCCGAGGGGCCGGTCAGGAATCCGTCGAGACGCTGAGAGGTTCGACGGCGTACCGGTCGCCGTGTCGTAGTCCAGCACCGCTTGCGACCCCAGTGACTTCGCGAACCGGTCGAAGGACGCGCCGCGGTCGGCGACGATCGAGCGAGCCTCGCGCAGCTGCGTCTTGGCCGTCCCCATGCGGGAGTCGTACGACGCCTTGCGCTCGCGGTCACCCGCCGACTCGGAGGTGAGGGGCGACGGCTTCGCCGCGGATCGCGAGGCGGTGGCGGGAGCGGCGCTGCCCTCCGGCACGGCGCTCAGCGTGAGGCCGGCGACGGCGACGGCCGCCAGTGCCGACGACCGCGGCACGTCGGGTGCGAGACATGGGTGCTGACACGAAGGAACCCTCCGAGGAGTGAACGTGGGCATGCGTGAAGGGGACGATCCCCGAACAAGAGGGGAGGCTACCGGCGTTTCGTGACCGACGTCACCCCCCGGGTGCCCCGAGGCGCCGCGAGAGCGTGGCCGCGGTGGCCTGGATCCGCAGCACGGCGTCGGGCAGCTCCGGAGGTCGCTCGGAGCTGAAGGTGACGGCCACGGCGGCGAGCGGGTGGCCGCTGTGGTCCGTGACGGGAACCGCCACGGACGAGAAGCCGGGCGTCACGTCGTCCTGCTCGGTGGCGTAGCCGCGTTGACGGGTCTCGGCGAGGAGTGACGTGAGCGCGGACAGGCTCGCCGGCCCGGTCCCGTGCCGTGACACGAACGCGTCGCGATCCGGGAAGAGCGCGCGGATCTGGCTCGCCGGGAGCGCCGCGAGGATCGCCCGACCGCTGGCGGTGATCTGCGCGGGCAGCCGGACCCCGACGTCGCTGACGAGCACCGGGCGTCCGGCGGCGCGCTCCTCGAGCACGTAGTAGACGTCGCGGCCGTGCAGCACCGCGAGGTGGCCGGACTGGCCGAGCGCGTCGACGAGCTCGGCGAGCGGGCGCCGCGCGATCCGTTGGAGCGGCGCCTGCCGGGTGTAGCCGCTCCCCACCTCGAACGCCGCCACCCCGAGGGCGTAACGGTGCTCGTCCTCGACGTGGGTCACGAAACCTTCCGCGATCATCGCGTTGACGAGGTGGTACGCCGACGAGCGTGGCAGCTGGAGCGCCCGCGCGATCTGGTCCAGCGCCACCGGCTCCGGCTGGGACGCCAGGAACCTCAGCACCCGCAGCGCGCGCGTGGCGGCCGGGACCTGTGCCGGGGACAACCGCCCCACCTCCCCTTCGCTGATCGAGCCTCTCGTTGATCGAGCTTGTCGAGATCACGTCCTCGCTGATCGAGCCTGTCGAGATCCGAGCCTGTCTCGGATCTGAGACCGAATCCAGGATACGGCGCTGGCGCACCGGGCGGGGGGCGGAGTGGAATGGCGCTATGGCTTCCCCGCAGATGGCAGAGGCGGTCGCCCAGGCGACCGTCCAGGTCGGTGTCGGACCGCTCGGTCTCGACGATGTCGTCGCGGTGGCGCGGTCCGGGGCCCGGATCGAGCTCGCCGCCGACGCCCGCAAGGCGATCGAGGCGGCGCGCTCCGCGGTCGAGCAGCTCGCGTCGGAACCCGTTCCGGCATACGGCATCTCGACCGGCTTCGGCGCGCTCGCGACCCGGCACATCCCGACGCCGATGCGCACCCAGCTGCAGAAGTCGCTGGTGCGGTCGCACGCGGCCGGGTCCGGCCCGGCGGTGGAGACCGAGGTCGTCCGCGCCCTGATGCTGCTGCGCCTGTCGACGCTCGCCACCGGGCGCACCGGCATCCGACTGGAGACCGCAGAGACGATGGCGGCGCTGCTCAACGCGGGCATCACGCCGGTCGTGCACGAGCACGGCAGCCTCGGTTGCTCCGGCGACCTCGCGCCGCTCGCGCACTGCGCCCTCGTGCTCATGGGCGAGGGAGAGGTCGTGGACGCCGACGGCGTTCGTCGTCCGGCGGCCGAGGCCTTGAGCGACGCGGGCATCACGCCGGTCGAGCTCGGCGCGAAGGAGGGGCTCGCGCTGATCAACGGCACGGACGGGATGCTCGGCATGCTCGTGCTGGCGATCCACGACCTGCGGCAGCTGCTCAAGGTCGCCGACATCGGCGCCGCGATGTCGGTCGAGGGCCTGCTCGGCACCGATCGGGTGTTCGCGGCCGACCTCCAGGACCTGCGTCCCCATCCGGGCCAGTCGGCGTCGGCGGGCAACCTGCGCGCGCTGCTGGCCGACTCCGGTGTCGTCGCCAGCCATCGTGGCCCCGACTGCAACCGGGTCCAGGACGCCTACTCGCTGCGGTGCGCGCCCCAGGTGCTCGGCGCGGCACGAGACACGGTCGAGTACGCCGCCTCGGTGGCCGTCCGCGAGCTGGCGTCGGCGATCGACAACCCGGTGGTGCTGCCCGACGGCCGGGTCGAGAGCAACGGCAACTTCCACGGCGCCCCGATCGCCTACGTGCTCGACTTCCTGGCGATCCCCGTCGCCGACGTGGCGAGCATGGCCGAACGGCGTACGGACCGGTTCCTCGACACCGCGCGCAACGCCGGCCTGCCGCCGTTCCTGGCCGACGACCCCGGCGTCGACAGCGGCCACATGATCGCGCAGTACACCCAGGCGGCGATCGTCTCCGAGCTCAAGCGGCTCGCCAACCCGGCCAGCGTCGACTCGATCCCGTCGTCGGCGATGCAGGAGGACCACGTCTCGATGGGCTGGTCGTCCGCACGGAAGCTCCGGCGCGCGGTCGACGGTCTGACGCGGGTGCTGGCGATCGAGATCCTGACCGCCGCGCGAGGTCTCGACCTGCGTCGCCCGCTCGAGCCCTCGCCGGTCACCGGCGCCGTGATCGAGCAGCTGCGCCGCACCGTGCCCGGCCCCGGGCCCGACCGGCACCTGTCTCCCGACATCGAGGCGACCGTCGACCTCGTGGCTTCCGGCGCGCTCGTGGCCGCCGCCGACTCCGCTCTCTCATCTCCGTTGGCATAACCGCCGGAAGGACTTCCTGATGACTCAGACCGAGGCACGCACGATCCGCTCCCCGCGCGGGACCGACCTGACCGCTCGCTCGTGGCAGACCGAGGCGCCGATGCGGATGCTGATGAACAACCTCGACCCCGAGGTCGCCGAGCACCCCGAGGAGCTCGTCGTCTACGGCGGGTCCGGCAAGGCCGCGCGGGACTGGCCGTCGTACGACGCGATCATCCGCTCGCTGACCGACCTCCGCGTCGACGAGACGCTGCTCGTGCAGAGCGGCCGCCCGGTCGGGATCATGCAGACCCACGAGTGGGCGCCGCGCGTGCTGATCGCGAACTCCAACCTGGTCGGCGACTGGGCCAACTGGGAGGAGTTCCGCCGGCTGGAGCACCTCGGCCTCACGATGTACGGCCAGATGACGGCGGGCTCGTGGATCTACATCGGCACCCAGGGCATCCTCCAGGGCACCTACGAGACGTTCGCCGCCGTCGCCGCCAAGCGGTACGACGGCACGCTGGCCGGCACCATCACGCTGACCGCCGGCCTCGGCGGCATGGGCGGCGCCCAGCCGCTCGCGGTCACCATGAACGACGGTGTCTGCATCTGCATCGAGTGCGACGAGTCCCGGATCAAGCGGCGGATCGAGCACCGCTACCTCGACGTGCAGGCGTCCTCGCTGGAGGACGCCGTCCGACTGGCGACCGAGGCGCGGGACGCGCGCAAGCCGCTGTCGATCGGCGTGCTCGGCAACGCGGCCGAGATGGTGCCTGAGCTGCTCGCGATGGGCGCACCCATCGACATCGTCACCGACCAGACGTCGGCGCACGACCCGCTGATGTACCTGCCGGTCGGTGTCGACTTCGACGACTGGGTGTCGTTCCGCGAGAAGGACCCGGCGGACTTCACGCTGCGGGCGCGGGAGGCGATGGCGCGGCACTGCGAGGCGATGGTCGGCTTCCAGGACGCGGGTGCCGAGGTGTTCGACTACGGCAACTCGCTGCGCGCCGAGGCCAGGCTCGGTGGCTACGACCGGGCGTTCGACTACCCGGGCTTCGTGCCGGCGTACATCCGGCCGCTGTTCTGCGAGGGCAAGGGCCCGTTCCGCTGGGCCGCGCTCTCCGGCGACCCGAAGGACATCGCGGCGACCGACCGCGCGATCCTCGAGCTGTTCCCCGACAACGAGCAGCTGCACCGGTGGATCGCGAAGGCCGGCGAGCGCGTGCACTTCCAGGGCCTGCCGGCGCGCATCTGCTGGCTCGGCTACGGCGAGCGCGACAAGGCCGGGCTGCGGTTCAACGACATGGTGGCCTCGGGCGAGCTGTCCGCGCCGCTGGCCATCGGGCGAGACCACCTCGACTGCGGCTCGGTCGCGTCGCCGTACCGGGAGACCGAGGCGATGCTCGACGGGTCCGACGCGATCGCGGACTGGCCGCTGCTCAACGCGATGGTCAACGTCGCCTCCGGTGCCTCGTGGGTCTCGATCCACCACGGTGGCGGCGTCGGCATCGGTCGCTCGATCCACGCGGGCCAGGTGGTCGTCGTCGACGGCACCGACCTGGCGGCCCAGAAGGCTGCGCGGGTGCTCACCAACGACCCGGGCATGGGCGTGATCCGGCACGTCGACGCCGGCTACGACCGCGCCACCGAGGTCGCCCAAGACCGCCACGTCCCCATCCCCATGCACTAACCCCGACTCGCCAACTTTCGCGCCCCGACTCGCCAAGAATCGTGCGCCCACTCGCCATCCTTGGCGCCTCGGGGCGCAATTCTTGGCGGTTCGGGGCGCAATACTTGGCGAGTCGGCGAATGCGCAGGGTGATGGGGCGATCACGCAGACGTGGTAAAAGTGCGATCGGCATCCTGCGCCTTGTCCGCGATATACGATTCTCCTTCGTACGTCGTGAAGAAACGGGGAAAAAATCGTGGCAGCACGTTCTCGGTTGTCAGTGGCCACGGTGGCTGCTGTCAGTGCGCTGACGCTCACCATCAGTCCATTCGGCACGCCCGCAGACGGATCGCGTTTCCAGTCCGCCGTGGTGACGGAGGACCCAGTCGACACCACGCCGCATCTGGTCGACGACGCCGGCGTCCCGCACACGTTCGCGCTCGCGATCGCCAAGAAGGGCCCCGCCGTCTATGTCGGCGGCAAGTTCAACCAGGTCGAGGATCCCTCCCGGACGACGCAGTTCGATCGCATCAACCTGTTCCGGTTCGAAAACGCCACGGGCGCGATCTCGCAGACCTTCAAGCCGAACCCGAACGGTGTCGTCTGGGCCATCCGCCGGGTGGGCAACTCGGTCTACGTCGGTGGGGAATTCACGACGATCGGCGGGGTCACCCGTCCTGCTCTGGCGAAGCTCAACGCCGCGACCGGTGCGGTCGACCCGAACTTCAAGCCGCCCTTCAGCGCCGGGCGCGTCTCCGAGATCCGGATGGTCAAGGGCCGGCTCCTCGTGGGCGGCACCTTCCCGCAGCGACTGCTGGCGCTCAACCCCGACACCGGTCGCAACACGAAGTACATCAAGACCCAGATCACCGACAAGCTCACCGGCAGCGCCGGCAAGGTCGAGGTGCACCGTTTCGCGGTCAACCCGCAGAAGACGCGCCTGGTCGCGGTCGGGAACTTCAAGCGGGTCAACGGACGCAAGCAGGCCCGGGCGTTCATGCTCAACCTCGGGCGTAGCCGGGTCTCTCTGAACGCCTGGCACTACGCGCCGCTGCAGCACCGTTGCCTCTCGCAGAACCCCAACATCATCGCCAACCTCGAGGACGTCGACTTCTCGCCGAACGGCAACTACTTCGTGTTCGCGGCGACGGGTTACCTGCCGCAGCTCACCTCGCGCATCGGCACCGACGTCTGTGACGCAGCGGCACGGTTCGAGACCGAACATCGCACACCCCACCAAGCCGACCTGGATCAACTACACCGGCGGTGACACCTTGCACGCGGTGGCCGCCACGGGCAAGGCTGTCTACGTGCAGGGCCACAACCGGTGGTTGGACAACCCGGAGGGCGCCAACACGGCAGGCCCGGGGGCCGTCGACCGGCCCGGCATCGGGGCGATCAACCCGAAGACCGGGAAGGCCCGCGCCTGGAACCCGGTCAAGCCCGCGGCCCAGGGTGGGCAGGACTTCCTGGTCACCAAGGCCGGGCTGTGGGTGGTCAGCGACAGCAAGCAATTCCACGGTGAGTACCACCACGGGATCGCATTCGTGCCGTTGCCGTAGGCAGCGCACCGGCAAGGAGACTTCTCGTGGACAAGGACCCGCCTTCGACGGGCCCGGATGTCGCCGTCGTGGGGGCGGCGCGCAGCGGTACGACGTACCTCGCTGCCCAGCTCGCCGCGCACCCGATGATCGACGCGCCGGCCGTCAAGGAGCCGAACTTCTACAGCCGCTACCTCGACAAGGGTGAGGCCTGGTACGACGACCTGTTCCCTCCGCGCGCGCCTGGTCACCTGCGGCTGGACGCGAGCGTCTCGTACACGTTCCCGCACTTCCCCGACGCACTGGCGGCGCTGGCGAAGGCGTCCCCGCACGCACAGGTCGTCTACGTGATGCGCAACCCCGTCGCGCGCGCCCTGAGCCACTACGAGCTGCACCGGCACTACTTCAACAACGAGCCCGCCGCGACCTTCGGTGAGGCGATCGCGAGCAACCCGATCTACCTCGGCACCAGCGAGTTCGGCCACTGGATCGAGCAGATCCGGCGAGTGCTTCCCCGAGGAGCAGGTCCTGCTGGTGCCGTTCCAGGCGAGCACCGACGACGGCGGGGCTGTCCTCGACGTCATCCTGAAACGGCTCGGCCTGCCGGCGATGGACGAGGCCGCGGACGACGCAGCGACGACGCACCGCAACGACGTGGTGGCGTTCAAGAGCGACTTCGCCCACCGGATCGTCAAGCTGGTCAAGAACAACCCGGCCTACCCCAAGTTCCGGTCCCTCGTCGGCGGCGAACGGATCAGGAAGGTCCGGTCCGCGCTCACGAAGGAAGCCCCGCGCGAGTCCCTCGACGAGGCCCTGGCGACGTGCACGGACGAGCAGCGCAAGGAGCTCGACGCCCTGACGCAGCGCGCGAACGAGGCCGTGACGCGCCACCTTCGCGCGCAGGACGCCCGGACCGGTCTGTCGTGGGCCGACCGTTGGGTCGAGGCGACGGCGAGGTGACCGCGTGAACAGGCAGGTCTCCGCACCCCGTCGTGGCCCGCAGAGCTGGAAGGATGCCGCGACGCTCCTCTGGCCCGGCCCCGAGGACAAGCTGACCATCCGGCGTATGCCGGCCGCCCGGGCCAAGACCGGCACCACCTCCTGGTGGATGCTGCCGAGCGCGGGACACCCCAGGTTCTTCGTGCCGGTCGACTCGCCCGGCGGGTGGCGCGTCGTGGCGCGCTCCGGTGCGGGAGGCCGGGCCGACCAGGTGCAGGCGCTCGCGTCACGGCTGCTGCGTGTCGGGGTCGGCAAGGTGCTCCCGATCGACCGGCTCGAGGCCAAGGACCGCGGGATCGAACAGCATCTCGAGGACGTGCTCGGGCAGCCGGTCCGGGTCGGCGTCCGGCTGGGGCGGGTGCGGGCCGACCGCGTCCTGGTCCTCCAGGTGCTCGCCGCGGACGGTGCGACGCTGGCCTTCGCCAAGCTGGGCAGCACCGACATCTCCGATGCGCGACTGGCCGTCGAGGCCGACCACCTGCGCCGACTCGTCGAGCTTGCTCCCGACGGTGTGTCCGCTCCTTCGCTGCTCCACGAGGGCAACTGGGCCGGACGGCACCTGCTGGTGATGTCCGCCGTCGCGGGCCAGCCGATGCCGGCGACCGACGAGCTGCCCGTCGCTGCGATGCGTCGGCTGGCCGAAGCCGCCGGCACGGCCGAGTCGACGCTGGGGGACTCCGACTTCCTGGCCCGTTTGCGTGCCGATGTCGAGCAGGTCCGGGAGAAGGCGGTCCGCGACACCCTCGCCGGCCACCTCGACGCGATCGTGTCGCGCTACGGAGACCAGACTCTCCGGTTCGGTGCCTGGCACGGGGACTGGGTGCCCTGGAACATGGCTCGCCACGGCGACGAGGTCCTGCTCTGGGACTGGGAGCACTACGAGGAGGGCGTCCCGGTCGGGTTCGACGCCTTGCACTTCCGGGGTCAGCAGCTGCGCAACGCCGATCGCAAGCACCTCGACCGCGGCGAGGAGACCTGGTGGGCCGAACGCCGCTCGTTGCTCGCGCGGCTCGACGTCCCGGCCGAGGCAGCCGACCTGACGGCCGTCCTCTACCTGTTGCGCGTCAACGTGCGTTTCGTCATCGAGGGTCAGTCCGACCAGGACGTGTCTCCGCGACGGGTCGGATGGGCGTTGCCGCTGCTCGCCACCACGGTCGACAACCTGGTCTCGACCGCAGGGGGAGCGGATGTCTGAGCTCAAGGTGCTGCACGTCAGCGAGGTGCACTGGGGCGGCGTGGTCTCACTGCTCCGCGAGTTCACGGCCGAGCAGGCCGGACGTGGCATGGACGTCCACGTGCTGGCCCCTGACTTCGGACCGGTGGCTGACGGGGTCGACTTCCACGAGTGGTCCATCGTCCGCTCGAAGCCATGGACGTTGCCCGGCGCCATCCGGCAGCTGCGCGCCCTGGTGGCTGAGCTGAAGCCCGACGTCATCCACCTGCACTCGTTCGTCGCCGGGCTCGTCGGCCGGCTGCCCGGCGTCTTGCCGTCCGACGTCGACGTCAGCGGTCGTCTACCAGCCCCATGCGTGGTCCTTCGAGCTGTATGCCGACAAGCTCCGGCCGCGCCTGGTCGCGGCGGCGGAGCGCCGAGCCGTGCGTCGTACGGACGTGCTGGTGACGAACTGCCAGGACGAGATCGACCAGGGCGTCTCGTCAGGGATCGTGCTGCCCTCCCAGCCTCTCGGCGTCGCGGTCGACGCGCGCTCACTTCCACCCGGTGAGCGAAGCGGAGCGGGACCGGCTGCGCGCTGAGCACGACCTCGGCGACGACCGGGTCCTCGTGTGTGTCGGCCGGCTCGCCTGGCAGAAGGGACAGGACCTGCTGGTCCCGGAGTGGGAGAAGTCGCCGCTTCCCGAGACCACCCTCGTCCTCGTCGGCCCCGGCGATGCGGACGCACTCTGCCGCCACGGCGCCGCGCGAGTGGGACGAGTCGATCCGGTGGGCGGGGAGCAGCCGGACGTGCGCCCGTGGATGTGGGCGGCCGACGCTCCTCGTGCTCCCGTCGCGCTACGAGACCGTCGCCATCGTGGTCGCCGAGGCGATGTCGTGCGGAGTGCCGGTGGTCGCGACCGCCGTCAACGGCGCGCGCGAGACGCTCCTCGACCCGCCCGGTGAACCGCTGCGGCGCGGTCGTCCCGCTCGGCGACATGGCCGGCCTGCTCCACGAGGCCGGGCGTCGCCTCGACGACCCCACGCTGTCGAGGCGGGACGCGACGGTCGGCAGGGAGCGGGCAGAGGACCGGTTCCGGCCGGCCCTGGTCGGGCAGCGCCTGGAGAGCGCCTACCGCGAGGCCATCGACCATCGACGTTCGAGAGAAGGACAACGCATGACCGATCAGACAGTGCCGACGTTCCTGGTCGTCGGAGCGGCCCGGTCCGGCACCACCGGCCTCGTCGAAGGGCTGCGGCACCACCAGCGGGTCTTCGTCACCGACCCCAAGGAGCCGCACTACTTCGCGCTCCACGGAGCCGCGGTCGACTTCACCGGGCCCGGGGACGCCGCACACGATCAACCGGGTGGCGGTGCACCGACAGCGACGCCTACCTGGCGCTCTACCCGCAGGAGCAGACTACCTCGCCTCGGCGACGGCTCGGTGTCGACGATGTACTACCACGAGCGACGCGCTCCCCGAGGTGCTGCGCATGAACCCGGACATGCGGCTCGTCGTGATGCTGCGGGAGCCGGTCGCCCGCGCCCACTCGAGCTTCCAGTACATGCGGGCGCGCGGGTTCGAGCCGCTCGAGGACTTCCTGGAGGCGGTCGCGCCGAGCACGCAGCGCAAGCGCGACAACTGGCACCACCTCTGGCACTACACGCGCATGAGCCTGTACGCCGACGCGATCGAGGCGATGATCGACGCCGTCGGTCCGCGGGCAGATCAGCGTCTGGTTCTACGACGACCTGGAGCGCGACTACGAAGGCACCGTCTGCGCAGGTGCTCCGCTTCCTCGGTGCACCCGAGCAGCAGGGCGAGGCCACCGGGGTGCCGCGGGTGAACATCTCGGGCACGCCGCGGTTCGCGCCGCCCTGCACGTGTCATCTGGGCGGCGACCCGGCACGAGATGATCCGCGGGACGGTGAAGCGGCTCACGTCGTACCGGATGCGGGAGCGCGTGCGCCGGTTGTTGCTCCGTCGTACCGACGTCTCGCGGGCGGCGCTCGAGGAGCTCGGGCCGCAGTTCGACGCACGACCTGGCGCGGCTCAACGACGTGCTCGACCGCCTGTCGGTCGGCGAGCGACCAGGCTGGCTTGCTGAGAAGGCCGCCGGGAAGGGGAAGCGGTAGTGCGCATCCTGCAGCTGCACAACCACCACAGCAGCAAGGGCGGCGCGATGGAGGTGCTCGCCCACGAGGGCGACCTGCTGCGCGAGGCCGGCCACGACGTCGAGCAGCTGACGCTCGCGGCCGCCGAGTCGCTGGGTCTGACCGCTCGAGCCGGCGGCCAAGGCGATCTGGAACAAGGAGATCGCCGACGAGCTCGCCGCGCGCATCCAGACCGTTCAAGCCCGACGTCGTGCACGTGCACACGCCGTTCCCGCTGATGTCGCCCGTCGTCTTCCGCGCCGCCCACAAGCTGGGCGTCCCGGCCGTGACGACGCTGCACAGCTACCGCTACTCCTGCGTCGCCGGCACGTGTGTGCGCGACGGTCACATCTGCGAGGACTGCGTGGGCTCGAAGCTCAAGCTGCCCGGGATCCGGCTACCGCGTGCTACCACGACAGCCTGCCGGCGCTCCGCCGCGCTGACCATCAGCCTGGCCGTGCACCGCGCCCTGGGCACGTTCCAGCGAAGTGCGTCGACCGCTACCTGACGCTGACCGACGTTCGCCAAGCGGCTGCTCGTGCGCGACGGCTATCCGACGAGTCCGGATCATCGTGAAGCCCAACTCCGTGCCCGACCCCGGCGTCGGGCCCGGCCGCCGGACCGGCGACGCGGACGCCTCGTCTTCGCCGGTCGCCTGATCGCCATCAAGGGCGTGCACACGCTGCTCGAGGCGTGGCGCCAGGTGCCGGGCACGGCGTCCGGCTGATCATCGCCGGCGACGGCGAGCTGCGGCCCGAGGTCGAGGCCCTGGTCGCCGACTGCAGCGACGTCGTCGTTCCTCGGCTGGGTCGCCGAGGACGAGGTGACCGACCTGATGCGGGCCGCCGAGGCGGTGCTGGTGCCCTCGGAGTGGTACGAGGGACTGCCCGCTGGTGATGCTGCGGAGCCTCTCGGTCGGCACCCCGGTCATCACCTCCGACCTGGAGAACTTCGCGGAGGACGTCGTGGCCGACCGGGTCGGTGAGACGTTCCCCGTCGGGGACGCCACCGCGCTCCGCGACGTGCTGCGCCGGGTGATCGACGACCCTGCGCAGCTGCGCGACATGCGCGAGCGGGCTCGGGCGTCGTACGAGCGGCGCTACTCGCCGACCGTCGACGTCCAACGGCTCGAAGAGGTCTACGCGGAGCTGATGGGCTGAGCCTCAGCCCGTCGTCGACTTGAGCAGCCGAAGCTTCGGCCGCAACGTCACCTGCGTCTGCAGCCCGGTCTCGCGCTTGGTGACGAACCACATGGCGGCGTACAGCGCGACCGTGCAGACTGCGGCGCTGACGCCCAGGCCAACCGCACCGAACGCCAGGGCAGCGGCCGCACCGATGACCACGCGGGCAACGACAGCGCACCACTGGACGGTCGCGACCGACCCCTCGTGGTGGC
The DNA here is from genome assembly GCA_963737725.1 of uncultured Actinomycetota bacterium. Taxonomy (GTDB): domain Bacteria; phylum Actinomycetota; class Actinomycetes; order Propionibacteriales; family Nocardioidaceae; genus JANLYC01. Next base: position 119,725 of record CAVTTO010000007.1, on the reverse strand, counting down.
TCATGATGAGCACCGTGCCGCACAGGCCGACCACGACGTTCGCGACGTTGCCCAGGGTCAGCAGCACGAGGATCGGCGCCGCCTCGCCGAAGCCGGAACCGAAGATCAGGGTGAGGATCGCTGCCGGGAACAACAGCATCGGGACCCAGAGCACGGCCGTGCCCGCGGTGGCGAGGCTCGCCCCGCCGCGGAGCAGGTCCTCGCAGCCGGTTGTCGTCGTCGCGGATGAGGAGCCTGGAGATGACCGGTGCGAAGACGACCTGCAGCGAGGTCAGCGGGATGACGAGCATCATGGCGAGCCGTTGCGCCGCGCCGAAGTTGGACGTCGCGACGCTGGACAGGACGAGTCCGCAGAGCCACAGCTCGATCGTGGAGTTCAGGTAGGTCGCGGTCTGGTTGCTGGTGAACCGCCAGTCCCGGCGCAGCACCACCATCACGTCCGCCATCAGTCGTCGTGGCTCGATGGCGGTGTGGTGCCAGAGCCGGACGACGCGTGACCGGGCGATCCAGACAGGAACCGCGAACCCGAGCGCGACGGCGCCGATGGCTCCCGGCAGTCCCGAGTCGGGCGCGAGCCACCAGGTGAGCCCGAGGAACGCCGCCTGCAGGCAGGAGACGATCGCGCCGCCGGACCGGCCCTCCAGCAGGCTGGCGAACCTGACCTCCCCGAAGCCGCGCAGGTAGTTGGCCCAGATCTTCTGCTGGCCGCCGAGCAGCACCAGCAACCCGATCCCGAGCGAGGCCGCCCACCGGGTCTGGGCGTTCTCGGCGTCGATGATCACGAAGGTCACGACCGCGCTGATGACGCTCACCAGCGGAAGGGTCACCAGCGAGACCGCGCGCACCCCGCGCCTGAGGCTGGCCAGCCCCTCGGTGTCGGTGAGCTCGAGTCGAGCCGCCTCGCGCAGTCCGGAGCGGTGCACTCCCAGCAGGCCGATCTGACCGATCAGCGTCGTCGCGGTGATGGCGATGACGAAGTAACCGAAGTCCTGGCGGCCCAGCATCCGGCTGGCGATGGCGTTGATGAGCACGTAGCCGAGCAGCGCGACTCCGTAGGAGCCGGCGAACCAGACAAGAGCTCCCCACACGGAGAGCCGGGTCCTCTGCGGAGCTCATGCGAGCGTCGGCTCCCCGGCTCTCGACGGCTCGGTCTCACCCGACTCGGCGCTCACGCGCCGCGCCTCCACGATGCGGTACGACGCCAGTGCCCCGGTGATGAAGCCCAGGCAGACCCACTCGACCGGGTTGATCAGCCCACCGCCAGACGTCGACAGCCGGACCAGCGGAAGGGCGAAGGCGGCGGCGACGGGAACCAGCCAGTCGGGGGTGCGGTGCAGGCGGGCCAGCAGAACGAGCCAGGTCAGGAGCACCGAGAGGAACACGGCGGCGGCCGGGATCGCCACGAAGATGCCGCCGCGCAGCAGCGCGTCGAGGACGTAGTTGTGCGAGCTCGCGCCGAGCGTGTCGACGCCACCGGTGAGGAAGTGGCTCGGGATCTCGCTGAACGCCGTCGAGTACAAGGACTCACGCGCCGTGTACGACGTGGTGTCCTCCGTGAACCGGTTGTAGAGGACCAGGCCGAAGCCGGACGCCGCCAGCAGGGCCACACCACCGATGGCGGCGTACGCGGCAACGATCTGGCGTCCCGTCAGGGTCAGGGTGCGAGCGGACCGGTACAGGATGATCATCGGCCAGATGAAGGCAGCGATCATCACCGAGCGGCTCAGCGACATGACGAGCAGGATCGTGCTCAGGACCATCGAGGCCGTGTATGCCGTCCGCTGCGCTCGCGTCACCAGGGGCCGGAAACGGACCGCCCACGACGAGACGTACATCGCGACGAGCACCGCGCCGAAGACCTCGTGGCGGATGTTGCCGCGGACGGTCGCCTCGTCCAGGCCGTAGCCGTTGAAGGCGGTGCGGAACAGCTCCTTCTGGAAGACCTCGGGGTCGCCGGAGCTCACCGTCTGGCTGAACACCTGGGCGGGGTTCGCGCCGTTCTTGGCCATCGAGAACGACAGGGCGACGAGCACCGTCACGCTGGCGGCCAGCGCGGTCCATCGCATCAGCTCCACGCCGCCCCGGTCCTCGTAGACGGCGATCCGCAGCAGATAGCCACCGATCGCGAGGTAGACGCGCGAGGTACATGAACTCCTGGACCGGCCCGGTCGGCAGCTCGCCGTGGTAGAGCTCGGTCGCCGTCCACGCGGTGAGCATGACGATGTTGGCCAGCAGGAAGACCCCGAGCTCACGCCGCAGGGGCAGCACGGTGCGGGGCTTGTACGTGACGAAGTAGACGGCGGCGAAGCCGAGGATCGCGAGCTGGTGCAGCCGGCCGACACCCAGCGGGGTCGTCGCGACGTAGTACCACTGGAGCGGGAGCAGGCAGAACACCGCCATGTAGGCCCACTTCATCCGCTCGTCACCTCCCCCAACTTCAATACCCGTTTCCGAAACGCAGCGAAATGACTGATGTAGCCTAGGCGCAGAGCAGTCATAGGGATGGTCTCACGCCAGTTGGGTTGATTTATGGCCAACGTGGGGACTGCCGCGTGAGGAGAACCATGGAAGGCGATTCGATCGACCTGCGCTCACAGGCGCAGGTCCTCGTACGTCGTTGGCGTGTCGTGACATTCATGACCGTCCTCGGCGTGGCAGCCGGACTCGCGCTCGCCTTCAGCCAGTCTCCGCAGTACACCGCGCGCGCCGAGGTGCTGGTCGAGCCGTTGACCGTCCAGCTGCCCTCCAGCGGCATCATCGTCCAGCCGGGCGAGATCGAGACGCAGATCAAGGTGATCGAGTCGCAGCCGGTCGCCCAACAGGTGATCGAAGAGCTGCACCTCGCGGGCACGCCCACCGACCTGCTCCGGACCGTCAACGTCGCTGGGGTCGACGAGACCCGCGTGCTCGACATCGAGGTCACCCGCGGCGACGCCAACCAGGCGGCCTCGATCGCGAACGCGTTCGCAGCCAAGTACCTGGAGTACCGGCACCAGCTGGCGTCCGAGCGCGCCGACGCGGCCGTGGCGTCGTACACCACGCAGGTCAACGAGCTGCAGGCTCAGCTCACAGAAGCGACGCGGACACTCAACCGCGCCCAGACGGAAGAGACGAAGCAGGTCGCCGAGGCGCGGCGGCAGGGCTTGCTGATCCAGCTCACCCAGGCCTCGACACTGCTGGCAGCCAACCAGTCGCCCGACCTGCCCGGCGGCGAGATCCTCGTAGAGGCCAACCCGCCGAAGAAGCCGTCGGCCCCCAAGCCGGTCCGGTCCGGCATCCTCGGTGGTGTCATCGGTCTCCTGCTCGGCATCGCGCTCGCCTTCGCCCGCGACCACCTCGACGACGTCGTCCGCGACGAGGCGAGGCTCGCGGAGATCCTGGGCGGCACGCCGGTCCTGGGCCAGATCCCGCACTGGGCGAAAGCCCCCAGCAACCGTCTGGCGTCGCTCCTCGAACCGTCGTCTCCCTCGGCCGAGGCGTTCCGGTCGCTCAACACCAACGTGCGCTTCCTGCTGGCCGCCGCGCCGGCCGATCCGCACAACAGGCACCGCGGTCGGGTCCTCCTGATGTCGTCGGCGGACCCCAGGGAAGGCAAGTCGTCCGTCGCGGCCAACCTGGCAGTCGCCGCCGCCCGGGTCGGGCTCAACGTGGCATTGGTCGACGGCGACATCCGCAACCCCGTGCTGAGCGGCCTGTTCGGGATGGGCGACTCCACGGGCCTGTCCGACCTGCTCGCCTCGGGCGACCCGGTCCGCGACCACCTGCTCGACGTCGGGGTTCCCAACCTGGTCCTGCTGCCGGGCGGGCAGACCCCGCCCAACCCGGCCGAGCTGCTCGCGTCGCCGGCCATGCAGGCGATCCTCAACGACCTCACGCGTGACCACGAGCTGGTCATCATCGACAGCTCCCCGGTGATGCGGGTCGCCGACTCCCTCGAGCTCGTGCGCTCGGCGGACCTGGTGCTGCTCGTCGCGCGCAGCGGGGTCAGCCACTGGCGTCACGTCCAGGCCGTTCCCGACCGGATCCGCAAGGTCGGTGGCGTGGTGTCCGGCGTCGTGCTCAACGACGTGCCGGCACGCGCCAGCCAGTACACCTACGGCTACCACAACCCGCCGAGGGGCCCCGAGCCGCTGCAGACCGCTCCCGCGGAGCCGGGCTTCGACACGTCCAGCCCTCCGTCGACGAACGACGCGAGTCTGCAGTGCCGGCAGCCACGTCACGTCCCATCTCCACGGTGCGGACGAACACCGGGCGGCCGAGCAAGAAGACCTCGGGCAACCCGCAGAAGAGGTCGGGCAACCCCGGCCAGAAGGGCGCGGCCAACCGTCCCGTCCCGGCAAGTCCGGTAAGGGCGGCGGCGGCCGCTGACGAACGGCGGCACCGGCTGACCGCCTCGGGCTCAGAGCTCGGTGAACAGCGACGGCCCGGCTCGGCCGACCAAGCGTTTGATCTCGCGCGCGATCTTGTCGGTCACGTGTCCGTCCCTGCCCGACGGGTCCTCGACGTCCTCCGGATCGGTGCTGCCGACGACACGGCTCCGCATCCGGTGCAGCTCGGTCGCCCGCTGGTTGAGCGGCGACGAGATCTCGTCCATCGCCTCTCCGAGCCGGACCAGCTCGCGCAGGGTGAAGGTCCGCGTGAGCGCCTGCGCGCCCATGCGAGAGACGCGGGTGCGTTGCGACTCGGTCATCGTCACGATCATGTCCGACCGGTCGACCATCACGGGCGTCAGCGGCCTCGCTCGGTGGGAGTTGAGGTCGAGCCCCAGCTTGCCGGCGGCCTTGATCATCGACGGCAGGGCGAGCTCACCCGCGTGAGCGTCGGTCCCGGCGCTGGGGAAACGCTTCGGGACGTCGAGGCCGAACTTCTCGGCCTCCTGCGCCAGCAACGCTGCCGCGAGTGGGCTTCTCGCCTGGTTGGCATGGCAGACGACGAGGATCTTCGGAGCGTTCGGATGTGAAGTTTCCGACGTCGTCATCGGGCCGCCCGGGATCATGCGTCGTACTTCTGTTCCCAGCCGAAGTCACGCCCCATGGCGTCGTACAGCGCCTCGTTGTAGGGCCGGTAGTACTCGACGAGGCGTCGCTGCGTCTCCGGCTTCATCGGGTTGCTCGGCGGTCGCTCGTTGAACGCGTCCAGCGGGACACTCCCGACCTCGGGAAGTCCGAGGAACTGCTGGACGTCGGACCAGACCTTCCCGGCGTCGGTGAACATGTCCTCCGCGCGCAGGATCAGGAGCTGGTCGCTGGGGAAGTGCTTCACCCAGGTCTCCACGTGCTCGAGGTAGCGGCCCCGAGCCAGGTAGCTGTGGTGGTCGTGGTCGAAGGAGTAGTAGGACGGGTCGTTGCGCAACCGGTCCTCGTCGACGGTCGCGAGGCGCTCCGGCTCGGCGTCGATGGCTTCCTCGAAGGTGGTGAGGTCCTCGTTGCCGGTCGCGCGACGGTCGCGGTAGTTGGAGTAGGCGCGCGAGACGGGATCGCGCAGCAGCATGATCACCTTCATCGACGGCGCCGTCTCGAGCACCCGCTCGGGCACTGCCGGATGGAACATGTAGTACGGGCTGGCCTCGCCGACGAGCGGGTAGGTCCCGGTCTTCTTCTCGTGGCCGCGGCGGGAGCGGTCGGTCGGGAAGTGCGACCGGTACCAGTCCTCGCCCTTGCCGTAGTTGATGTCGTAGTAGTGGGCGCTCTTCAGCTTCTGGGCCGACGGCCACATCCGGCACACGTGCGGGTGGTCGACGAGCCAGTTGATGATCGAGGTGGTCCCACCCTTCTTCGTGCCGGCCACCATGTAGTCAGGAAGTGGGCGCGCGGAGGCGGTGGTGGTGCCGTAGCGGCGCAGCGCGTCCCGCGCTGACGCGACGACCGGTCGCGGCACGACGCGGCGCACCACCTCGTTGTAGCGCGGCAGTGTCATGCCCCGCTTGGCTTCAGATCCCCCGGGCACGATCGAGCTCCCTCATGTCATTTTCCCCTCGCCCCGAGGATACCGACTGGAGGGTTGGTCTCGGGGCGATTCGACGCAAGCCACCCATCCCTACAGCCTGTGGCTCGCGCGGCCACTCTGCCGAGTTCCGCCTAGGCTGCAGGCGTGCCGACGATGACGGGACGATGACAGCGCGATGACGGATCTGCCGACGACTGCACTCGGCTGGGCGGACGCGTTCCGCAGCGGCGACCTGACCCCGACCGATGCCCTCGAGCACTGTCTCGCACGGACCGCAGAGCTGGACGAGAAGCTCGGCGCGTTCGTCCGGCTGACGCCCGACCGCGCTCGCGAGGCTGCTGCGGCGGCGACCCGGCGGATCGCCTCGGGTCAGGCGTTGTCCCGGCTCGACGGCGTCCCCACGGCGATCAAGGACCTGTCTGCGACCCAGGGTGTGGAGACGACGTTCGGCTCGGCGGCCCTGCGCGGTCACGTGCCCGGCTTCTCCGACGAGGTCGTACGCCGGATCGAGGCGGCCGGCATGGTCAGCATCGGCAAGACGAACGCGCCCGAGTTCGGCGCACCCTGCTACACCGAGCCCGACGTCGCGCCACCGGCCCGGACGCCGTACGACCTGTCCCGGAGCGCCGGCGGGTCGTCGGGTGGCGCGGCCGCGGCGGTTGCCGGCGGCCTGCTGCCGGTCGCGCACGGCTCGGACGGCGGCGGCTCGATCCGGATCCCGGCGAGCGTCACCGGGCTGGTCGGCTTCAAGCCGAGCCGCGGCCGGATCAGCCCCGCCCCGCTGTACGCCGACGTGACCGGGCTGTCGACATCGGGGCCGCTCGCCAGCACGGTCCGCGACAGCGCTGCCTTCCTCGACGTGATGGCCGGCCCGAGCGTGACCGACGCGTCGTGGGCCCCCGGGCCGCCCGACGGCGCCGGCTACCTCGACTGGTGCGAGCTCGACCCGGGCCGGCTGCGGATCGGGCGGTTCGCCGCGCCGATGATCGCCGACGTCGTGGTCGACCCCGAGGTGCTCGCGGCGTACGACGCGATGGCCGAACGGCTCGCCGGCCTCGGGCACGTGCTGGTCGAGGCGCCGATGCCGTTCGACCAGGGCATCGTGCCCACCTTCGAGACGGTCTGGTCGGTGATGACGGCGTCGTGGCCGCTGCCCGACCACCAGGAGCAGCAGCTGCGCCCGCTGACCCGGTGGCTGCGCGAGCGAGGCGCCCGGGTGAGCGGCCCGGCGTTCTCCGGCGCTCTCGTGGCCATGCGCCAGGCGGCTGCGGGTGCCCTCGCGGCCCTGGCCGAGTACGACGCGGTGCTCACGCCGACCTTGGCGCAGCTCCCGGCGCTGGTCGGCGCGATCCGCGACGACGACGACCCGGCGCAGGACTTCGAGAACCAGAAGGCGTTCACACCGTTCACCGCCGCGTGGAACGTCACCGGCATGCCCGCGGTCTCGCTGCCGACGGGCTGGTCGGAGAACGGTCTGCCGATCGGCACGATGCTCGCCGGCAAGCCCGGTCGCGACCATGTGCTGTACGCGTTGGCCGCCCAGGTGGAGGCGTCGATCGAGCCCGGGCCACGCGGCTGGTCGCGCCCCGCGTTGCAGCTGGGCTAGGACGGGCTCCAGGCGTTGCGGTGGACGACGTCCGTGGTGGGTTTGCGGCCTCGCTTGAGCGACGGTGACTTCCGGTCCGGTGCCCGGTGGCCGATGGTGATGGCGCCGATCGGCGTGTACGCCGTGGGGACGTCGAACTCTGTGCGGAACGCGTCCCAGTACTCACGAGGCACGCCGAAGAAGCAGGCGCCCAGTCCCTCGTCGGTGACGGTCTGGAGCATGAGCAGAGCCGCCATCCCGGTGTCGATGTCCCAGTAGGGCACCGGCCACCGGCTCTCGTCGCGGTCCGTCCAGCCCTTGTCCGGCGCGGCGTACCGGTCGAGGTAGACGTCCTTGTTCGAGAGCGCGACGACGAGGACGGGGGCGCGGTGCATGCCGGTCAGCCAGCTGTCCGGGCCGTCCCCGGGCTCGGTGGTGCACGCCCAGAAGCGCTCGATCGCGGCCCGGTCGTCGAGCAGCAGGAATCCCCAGCCCTGGCTGAAGCCGGCGCTGGGCGCGTGCAGGGCGTTGCTCAGGATCCGTTCGACGACAGCCGGATCCACCGGCTCGTCCGAGTAGTTGCGCACCATCCGGCGGCGGTCGACGACCTCCTGGAACTCCATGACACTCCGTTCGTCGAAGGCTTGCGACCAGCAACCTACGCCGACAAACGGATCGGCCCGAGCTCGCGGGGAGCTCGGGCCGATCGAGATGTTGCGGTGTGCGTTACGGCAGCGGCGCGAACCGGATGCCGCGGCGGTACTCGTGACCGAAGCGCTCACCGTCGGTGATGAACCAGACGCCGGTCGCGGTCGGCAGGATCTTGTAGCCACCGGACTGCTGCGGCATCTCCGGGTTCCAGTCCAGCGCGACGCCCGTGTTCGGGTCGACCGCACCGCCACCGGGGCGGCTCACGCAGCCCGGGCCGCATCGGTCGAACGGGAATCCGTTCTGGAACGGCAGGTTCTTCGGGTTGGTCACGCCGTTGGTCACGACCGGGTTGTCGAGCCAGCGGCTGTGGCCCTGGACGTAGACCGCGGCACTGGTGACGGCCACGGACTTGAGCGAGTCACCGCCGGTGTAGTTGATCCAGGTCGGACGCTGCGGGCTCAGGTTGTTGGTCTCGAACCGGCTGACCGAGTCGCACAGCTGGCGGCCGTAGTAGTTGACGACTGGAACTGGAAGCCGAACGCCGCGACGGCGAACCAGTGGCTGTCCGGGGCGAAGTCGACGTCCTGGATGTACATCTGAGCGTTCACCCGGCCGGAGGAGCAGGACACGCCGTTCGGCGGGTAGTTCCACGACGACAGGGTCGCCGAGGTGTCGCCGAGGTTCAGCATGAACATCCGCGGACGGTCAGCGCCGTCGACCTGCAGGAAGTTGCCGACCGCCACCAGGCGCTGCTGGTCCGGGCTGATGTCGAACTTGAACACCTGGGCCGAGTTGCTGTTGGGCAGCCGGCCGGTGACGACGTTCGACATGTAGGTCGTCGGCTTGCCGGTGTCGGGGTTCAGCGACTTCAGCCGGGGCTTGATGGTGCCCGCGACGATGAGCTGCCCGTGGTGACATCGCCATGTCGCTGACCCGGGCGCCCGTGAACGTCGGGCTGGAAGCTCGTGTCGAGCTCACCGGTGGCCAGGCTGAGCTTGCCAGCGCGGGACGCGGTAGACGTTCCGCCCACTCGACGGTCTTGAAGCCGCCGCCGATGTAGACGGAGTCGCCGTTCGACCAGCACGGACCAGACGTCACCGTCGCACCTGCGGCTTGAAGTGCGTCGTTGATGACTCCCGTGGTGGCATTGAAAGCGAACACGTTCGACCGGTTGTACTGGGTCGTGCGCGTGCTGTTCTCGACGGCGTTGAAGTCGACCGCCGACGACCATCTGGGTACCGGCCTCGGCCACCGCGTAGGCCACCGGCTTGCGGTCACCGGTGTCGACAAGGTTCGGCGTGTAGTTCGACCGGGTTCGTCAGGACCGGTGACGGGTGTGTGTAGGTCGAGCCTTGGGCTTGGGTCGCCGCCCCGAGCGATACTGCCAGCACGGCACAGGCGCTGAGCGCCATGCCTTTGCGCACCGAGAACGTTCTCATCTGCAAGTCCCCCCATGTCGGGTCCGAAAGTGCCGCTGCTGTCTGCCCAGCATCGGCCGATATCTGTTCCAAAGGTGATCGTCTCCCCGCGGATACCGAAACACCAGGCAAATAACGGGAATCGCTATGGCTGGTGACCCTGCGTAGACGAAAGTGCCGTCGGCACCGGTCCACAGTGTCTGAGATCCCAGACAAGGGCGTCACAGCGACGTGGGGACGGGCACGGGCCGGGCTGACAGACTGCAGGTGTGACGTCCTTCGAGCAGATGTGGCGCGAGCTCGAACCGGTCGGGCGCGACAGCCGTACCGGCGGCTATCTCCGCTCGCCGTTCGCGTCGGCGGAGCGTGAGTGCGCCGCCTGGTACGCCGAGCAGTGCTCGGCTCGCGGACTCGACCTCGAGTACGACGGTCAGGGCAACGCGGTGGCGTGGTGGCGACCCGACGGCGTCGGCGCCGGGCAAGGGCATCCTCATCGGCTCCCATCTCGACTCGGTCGACCAGGGCGGCGCCTTCGACGGGCCGCTCGGGGTGGTCTCCTCGTTCGCCGCGATCGATCGGTTGCGTGACGCCGGCCTCGCGCCGACGCGTCCCGTCGGGGTCGCGATGTTCGTCGAGGAGGAGGGCTCGCGTTTCGGAGTCGCCTGTCTCGGCTCCCGGCTCGCGACCGGTCGGATGACGCCGGAGCAGGCGCGGGAGCTGCGGGACCGGGACGGCGTACCGCTGCTCGACGCGATGAGCGACGCAGGGCTCGAGCCGGAGCTCGGCCGGTCCGACTGGCTGGACCAGGTCGAGCTCTTCGTCGAGCTGCACGTCGAGCAGGGTCGCGACCTCGTCCACCGCGACGTCGCCGTCGGGGTCGCATCGGCGAGCTGGGCGCACGGACGCTGGCGCTTCGACTTCGACGGCGAGCCCAACCATGCCGGCGCGACCGCCATGGCGGACCGGCACGACCCGATGCTGACGTACGCGATGACCGCGCTGGCTGCCAACAAGCAGGCACGGCTCAGCGAGACCCGGGCGACCTTCGGACGGGTGTCGGTCGAGCCCAACATCACCAACGCGATCCCGTCCCACGTCTCGGCATGGCTGGACGCGCGAGGCGCCGACGCCGACGCCGTCCAACACGTCGTCGACTCCATCGCGGCGCAGGCCACCGACCGGGCGCAACGCGACGGCACCGCCGTGGCCGTGACCGCCGAGTCGGTCGTGCCGACCGTGGACTTCGACCCGGACTGGGCGGCTCGCATCGCCGCGATGCTCGGTGACGTCCCGGTCATCCCGACCGGTGCCGGGCACGACGCCGGCATCTTGCAGCTCGCCGGCATCCCGTCGGCGATGCTGTTCGTGCGGAACCCCACCGGCATCTCGCACTCGCCGGAGGAGTTCGCGGAGACAGCCGACTGCCTCGCCGGCGTCGACGCCCTCACCCAGGTCCTGACGGAGCTGGTCGGATGACGGCGTACTGGTGTGAGCGGGCCTGGCTCGACGACGCCGGCGTCGTCGACGGGGTCCTGGTCGAGATCGACGGCACCCGCATCGTCGGTGTCGACCGCGTGGCGACCTGTCCCGATGGCGCGACGCGACTGACGGGCCTGACGATCCCGGGGTTCGCCAACTGCCACAGCCACGCCTTCCACCGAGCCCTCCGCGGCCGCACTCAGCGCGAGCGCGGGTCGTTCTGGACCTGGCGCGACACGATGTACGCGGTCGCCGAACGTCTCGACCCCGAGACGCTACTACGCGCTCGCCAAGGCGGCGTACGACGAGATGGTGCTGGCCGGGATCACCGCGGTCGGGGAGTTCCACTACGTCCATCACGGGCCTGACGGTGTGCCCTACGACGAGCCGAACGCGATGGGGTTGGCGCTCGTCGCCGCGGCTCGCGACGCCGGCCTGCGGATCGCGTTGCTCGACACCTGCTACCTGTCGTCCGGGTTCGGCGCCGCGCCCGAGGGCGTGCAGGCGAGGTACTCCGACGGCAGCGCGCACCGGTGGGCTCAACGCGTCACGGACCTGTCGAGCCACCGGGACGCTCGCGGCTCGGACGTCGTCGTCGGAGCGGCCATCCACTCCGTCCGGGCGGTCACCCGCGACGACCTGAGGACGGTCGCCACGACGCTGCCCGCGGCGCCGCTGCACGCCCATGTCTCCGAGCAGGTCGCCGAGAACGACGCGTGCCAGGCGGCGTACGGCATGACTCCGGTCCAGCTGCTGGCGGAGCACGACGTGCTGACCGACCGGTTCTCCGCGGTGCACGCCACGCACCTCTCCGACGACGACCGCAAGCGCCTCGGCACCGCTGCGGCCTACGCCTGCTTCTGCCCGACCACCGAGCGCGACCTCGGCGACGGCATCGGCGACGCGGCAGGACTGATCGAGGCCGGGTGCACGGCTCACGCTCGGCTCTGACAGCCATGCCGTGGTCGACCCGTTCGAGGAGATGCGCGCGGTCGAGCTCGACCAGCGGCTGGCCACGCGAAGCCGTGGACACCTGCGGGCGTCCGACCTGCTGCGCGCGGGATCGGCGACCGGACACGCTTCGTTGGGGTTCGCGGACGCGGGGAAGATCGCCGCCGGACAGTGGGCCGACCTCGTGACCGTCGCCGCTCGACAGCCCGCGCACGGCCGGCACCGGAGCGACCGAGGAATCGGTGGTCTTCGCCGCCGGCGCTGCCGACGTCCGGCACGTCGTGGCCAGCGGTCGGCCGGTCTCGCTCGACGCCGGGTCCGTCGGTGAGCGGCTGGATCGGGCAATCGCCGAGGTGGTGGGAGAACGATGACGACGGTGGTGTTCGACCGGATCGGTGAGCTGGTCACGAACGACCTCGCGCACGGCGGACCACTCGGAGTCCTCCGGCGACGCGGCGGTCGTGGTCGAGGGTGACCGGGTGGCCTGGGTGGGACCGTCCGCGCAAGCGCCTGCGGCCGACGACCGCATCGACCTCGAGGGCGCGGCCGTGCTCCCCGGCTTCGTCGACAGCCACGCGCACCTCGTCTTCGCCGGCGACCGCGCCGAGGAGTTCGCCGCCCGGATGGAGGGTCGTCCCTACTCAGCCGGCGGTATCGCGACCACGGTGGCCGCGACCCGAGAGGCCACGCGACGAGGCACTGGCCGCCAACGTCGCGCGGCTGGTTGCGGAGATGGCCCGCCAGGGCACGACGACCGTCGAGATCAAGTCGCGGGTACGGCCTCACGACCTACGACGAGACACGTGCGCTGGCCGTGGCGCGACAGTTCACCGAGGAGACGACGTTCCTGGGTGCGCACGTCGTGCCGCGCGAGTACGCCGAGGACGTCGCGGCGTACGTCGCCCTGGTCACCGGACCGATGCTCGAGGCCGCGGCACCGCACGCGCGCTGGATCGACGTGTTCTGCGAGCGGGGCGCCTTCGACGCGGACCAGGCGCGCACGATCCTCGCGGCCGGCCGCGCCGCGGGACTGCTGCCGCGGGTGCACGCCAACCAGCTCGGGCCCGGCCCGGGCATCACCGTGGCGTGCGAGGTCGCGGCCGCCTCGGCCGACCACTGCACGTTCGCCAGCGCGGAGGACGTCGCCAACCTCGCCGACGCCGGCGTCGTTGCGACCCTGCTGCCGGGTGTCGAGTTCTCGACGCGGTCGCCCTACCCGGACGCCCGCGCGCTGCTCGAGGCCGGCGTCACCGTCGCGCTGGCCACCGACTGCAACCCCGGCTCCTGCTACACGTCGTCGATGCCGCTGTGCATCGCGCTGGCCGTCCGGGAGATGCGGATGAGCCCGGACGAGGCTGTCTGGTCGGCGACGGCCGGGGGCGGGGCGGCCCTCCGGCTCGACGACGTCGGCCGACTCCAAGCGGGGGCCCGGGCCGACCTGACCGTGCTGGCTGCTCCGTCATACCTGCACCTGGCCTATCGCCCGGGCGTCCCGCTCGTGCACGCGACCTACAAGTCCGGCCGCCGTGCAGTCCGAGCGCCCGGTGGACACCGCGCGGTCGTCGCTCGACGGGTTCGCCGATCCGAGCACCTTGCGATGCCTCGGTCACGTCGGTCTGTCGCCGAGGACTCGTCGGGCTTCGCGGTCGGAGGCTGGTCGCTGCCCTTCGGCGCCAACGGTGACGGCTCGACGCGCAGCACGGTCGCCATCCATCCCGGCAGCCACCAGTTCCAGCGGCCGAACAGGCTGACCAGCGCCGGGACGAGCAGGGCCCGCACGACGGTGGCGTCGATCAGGATGCCGACGCCGAGCGCGGTGCCCAGCACCTTGATGTCCGTCCCTGGTGCCGACGCCAGCGCGGCGAACGCGAAGAACAGGATCAGCGCGGCGGACGTGACCAACCGACCGGTCCGGCCGAGACCGACGGTGACGGCCTGGGCGGTCGACCCGCTCGCGTCGTACTCCTCTCGCATCCGGGCCAGGATGAACACCTCGTAGTCCATCGACAACCCGAACAAGAACGCGAAGATGATCACCGGCAGCCAGAACGTGATCGCGCCGGTGGCCGAGACGTCGAACAGCGCCTCCGACCCGTGACCCTCCTGCCAGAAGAACACGACCGCTCCGAACACCGCCGCCATCGACAGCAGGTTGAGGATGATCGCCTTGATCGGCAGCAGCAGCGACCGGAACGTCCGGGCCAGCAGGATGAACGTGATCAGCGCGATCAGGGCGATGACGTACGGGAACCGGTCGTAGACCGCGGAGAAGTAGTCCTGCACGGTTGCCCCGACGCCGGTCACTCCCACGTCTCCGGAGGCGGCGCCCTCGGCGGCATCGCGCACGCCGTCGACCACGGCGTTGGCCGAGCTGTCGACGGTCTCGTCCTCTGGCAGGACGTCGACGATGGTGGTGCCGTTCTGCTCGCCGCCGAGCACGGCCATCTGGACGCCGTCGACCTCACGAGTCGCGTCCGCGACCGCCTGCGCATCGTCACTGTCGACGAGCACCGCGAGCGGAGTCAGCGCTCCGTTGCCGACGCCTCCGTCGGTCAGGACCTGCAGGGTGTCGTAGGGGTCACCGCTCTTGGCCAGCGAGTCGATGTTCGACTGCCCGATCTTGAGGTTGAACACCGGAGCGATGAGCAGGCCCAGGATGACCAGCGCCGACGCAGCTGCCACGAACCGGTGCTTCACGATCAGGCGTGCCCAGGCGGTCCAGCCGCGCGACGCCCGGCCTTCGTGCCGGATCTTCGGCCAGTCGACGCGCGGTCCGATGCTCGACAGCATCGCGGGCAGCAGCGTGAGCACGACCGCGACGCTGACGAGCGGGATGAACATGCCGCCGATGCCCATGCTGCGCAGGAACGGAACCGGCACGACGACCAGGGCGAGCAGGCTGATCGCCACCGTGACACCCGAGGCCACCACGGCGTGGCCGGCCGTCTTCATCGCGATGACGACGGCTTCCTCGTTGTCGTGGCCGTGCTCGCGTTCCTCGCGCCATCGCGACACGAGCAGCAGCGAGTAGTCGATCGCGACACCCAGGCCGATCAGCGAGATCAGGAACTGGACGACGAAGCTCACGTCACTGAACGTCGTCAGGATCAGCACCAGGAGGAACGTCGTGAGAATCGACACCGCCGCGATGAGCAGCGGCACGAAGGCGAGGAACGACGCGAACACGAACAGCAGGACGAGCAGGGCGCCTGCCGCCCCGAGCAGCGTCTCCACCAAGACGCTCGGCCCCTCGGTGTCACCGCCCGCGGACAGGAGTCCGTACGACGTGAAGCCACTCTCGTAGCCCTGAGCCTTGGCTGCCTTGTCGAGCGCTGGTTCGATCTGCTCCTCGATGCCAGGGCCGAAGGACTGCGGCATGGGCCCCTGGATGAGCGCGAACGTCGAACGGCCGTCGTCGGTGATGAAGCCCTCGTCACCGGTGCTGGCGTAGTCGACCATCCGGACCGGGTCGGTCGTGGCCACCGCTTGGTCGAAGACGTCGGCGATCGCGTCGGAGTTCTCCTCGACCGTCTGCCCCTCGGGCACGGTCACGACTGCGACGAAGGTGTCCCAGGTGCTGGTGCCGAACTCGTCCATCATCTGCTGCTCGGCGGTGTCGCCGGGTTGCCCGGGCAACGAGAAGTCGAGCGAGAGCCGATCGGAGAGGTTGCTCGCGGCGGCCATGCCGGCGAGGAAGAGCACGACCCAGAGCGCGCTCACGATGCGTCGGTGATGCATGACCAGCCGGGCCAAACGTTCCACGTCTTTACTCCTGCTCTCGTGCTTCATCGGTCATCGCGCGGCACCGATCCCAGGCGCCGTCGCGTCATTTCTTTGGCTGTGCTCCACCCCGGAACAACGTCACGAAGGTACTGACGTTCGCCACAATCGTCAATCTAGTTAACGATCAATCAGGTGAACTCTTTGGTAACAGTGTGCCGAGCAGGTCAGGACCGGCCCGGCATCCCTCCCTCATCAGCGGAGACGAGTGCCCGGTCCTCACTGGGCATGTCGGCCTCGTCGACGTCCTCCTTGTTGGCGAGCTGGCTCGGCCACCAGATGCGCCGCCCGATGTCGAGGTTGAGCGACGTCACCAGGACCGAGCGCACGATGAGGGTGTCGAGCAGCACGCCGAACGCGACCGCGAACCCGATCTCCGCCAGGAAGACCATCGGGATCGTGCCCAGGGCGGCGAAGGTGCCCGCCAGGACCAGCCCGGCGGCCGTGATGACGCCACCGGTCGTGGTGAGCCCGATCAGCGAGCCACGTCTCGTGCCGTACTTGAGCGACTCCTCGCGGACCCGGGTCATCAGGAAGATGTTGTAGTCGATGCCCAGAGCGACCAGGAACACGAAGACGAAGAGGGGCAGCCCCGCATCCGCACCGCCGAAGCCGAACACGTCCCTGAAGACGATCGCGCTGACACCCAGCGCCGCCAGGTAGCTGAGCACCACGGTGAGCAGCAGGATGACCGGCGACAGGATCGCGCGCAGCAGCACCATCAGGATCAGCAGCACGACCGCGAGCACGATCGGAATGATCACCTTGTTGTCCCTGTCGGCCGCGTCGAGCGTGTCGACGAGGATCGCCGTGTCGCCGCCCACCGTCGCATCAGCCCCGGGGACGGAGTGCACCGCGTCGCGCACCTGTTCGACGATGCTCTGGGCCTGCTCGCTGTCGGCGCCGACGTTCATCGTGCCGTTGACCAGCGCGAGCCCGTCCTGCACCTGGGGCTTGCTGACCTCGGCGACGCCGTCGACGGACTCGAGGGCCTGCGTCACGTCAGCGGCCGCGTCGTCGTTGCTGATCACCACGATCGGCTGGCCACCACCGGCGTCGAAGTGCTGGGCGTAGATCTCCTGGCCCGTGATGGACTCGGGCTTGTTGACGAAGCTGTCCTCGTAGCTGAGGCCCTTCGCGTCGAGCCGGAACACGCCGAGCGCCATCACGGCGAGCACGAGCGACGTCACGATCCAGACCGTGCGAGGCCGGATCGCGATCCGACGCCCGAGCCGGGCCCAGATGCCCTCGGCGGTGTGGTCGGCGGAGCCGAAGTGCGGGGTCATCGGCCAGAAGACCCACCGGCCGAAGATGACGAGCAAGCGCGGGGAGCAGGGTCAGCATCGCGAGCATGCCGACGGCGATGCCGATCGCCAGGACCGGCCCCATGCCTGAGGTGGAGTTGAGCTCGGCGATGGTGAGGCACAGCATGCCGATGACCACCGTGGCCGCACTGGCGATGATGGCGGGACCAGCGCGGTGCAGGGCCAGCGTCATGGCCTCGTGCCGGTCCTGGTGTCGGCGCAGCTCTTCCCGATAGCGCGCCGTCAACAACAAGGCGTAGTCGGTGCCCGCACCGAAGACGAGCACGGCCAGGATGCCCGTGCTCTGCGCGTTGACGGTGATCACGTCGTTCTTCGCGAGCAGGTAGATGACCCCCTCGGCTGCGCTCAACGCGACGAACGCGGAGAGCAGCGGGAAGATCCACAACACCGGGCTGCGGTAGGTCAGCAGCAGGAGGACGATGACGACGATGCCGGCGGCGATCAGCAGCCGGCCGTCGATGCCCTCGAAGGCGGTCGCGAAGTCACCGTTGACGCCGGCCGGTCCGGTCACCTGGATCGTCAGACCGTCGTTGTCCGATTCGGTGCCGAGGTCGTCGCGCATGTCGGGGATGACGTCGGCGAGTGCGTCCCAACCCGCCTGACCGATGTCGATCGGGACGAGCACCTGCATCGCCTGGCCGTCCTGGGACACGATCGGTCCCGCGACCTCGTCGGTGACGACGTACTGGATGTCCTTGACCTGGTCGATCTGCTGCGCGGCGAGCTCGCGGTCGGCATCGGTGATGCCGCTGGGGCGCTCGTAGACGATGATCGCGGGCAGCACGTCGACGTTGTGGAACTTCTCCTGCTGCGTGAGGTTCTGCGTCGACTCGGCGCTGGCCGGGAGCCAGGACGATGCCTCGTTGTCCTCGATGCCGGTGAGCTTGCCGGCCAACGGACCGAGGACCGCGACGCACCGCGATCCAGAAGACGACGGTGATCCATTTCGTGATGCGCCCGGTGAAGACGCCGGCGACCTTCATGTGCATGCGATTCCCCTTCCCCGGTGCTTCCCGGGTCCCTCTCCGCGAGACTATGAACGACGTGGAAAATCGTCAACTTCATTAACGATCAACTTGGTAAAGTTCAGGTCAAGATCAGGGAAACCCCTGACGCTTGCGGGTATAGACGTCTTGTGGCGCCAAAACTAAGCGGAGGGTCCGACAGATGAGCACGGGCAAGACGGCCGCACCGGCGTCGGCGCAGGTGCGCCGCCCGGACACCGGCCTGCCTCAGCTCACCGGGTTCCTGCTCCGCCGCGCCTACGCCAACGCGGCCACCCACGCCCAGGCCTGCATCGGCACGGACACGCACGTGCGCGAGGCGGCAATCCTCGCGATCCTGGACGAACGGGGAGCCTTGTCGCAGCGCGTCCTCGCAGATCTCACCCACGTCAACCGGACCACCATGGTCAAGCTCGTCGACAGTCTCGAGCGCAGGGGCTGGGTGGTGCGCGAGCGCAACCCCGACGACCGACGCTCCTACGCGCTGCGGCTGACCACCACCGGGAAGAAGGCGCTCGGCCGCCTGCACGCGCACTTCGACGAGGGCGACCGGCTCTTCACCCACGGGTTGACCGCCCGGCAGCGCAGCCGGCTCCGGCGGCTCCTGCTCCACCTGCTCGCCGACGAGGAGTGGCTGCGGGTGGCGTCGTTCGAGCAGCATGCGGGGTTCCTGGTGGCGCAGGCGCACCGGCTCGTCCGGGGCTGGGCGCTGGAAGCCCTCGGCCCGCTCGAGCTCGATCCGCGCGACTTCGGCGTCCTGTCGACGATCGCGCGTGACCAGCCGTGCTCGCAGAACCACCTGGCGCAGGTGCTCGGTGTGACTCCGCCGGCCGCGTTGGCGTTCGTCGCCGACCTCGAGCACCTGGGTCTCGTACGCCGGGAGCGCAACGCGGATGACCGCCGCTCCTACGACCTCACCCTCACCGCCGCGGGGGCCCGCAAGTGGTCCCGGGCCAAGGACGCCGCCCGGCAGGTCCAGGCGAAGGTGGTCGACCGGCTCGGAGCGGCCGAGGACGCCGAGCTCAGGCGGCTCCTCACGCGGCTCATCACCGACTGACGAAAGAAAGTTCTGCGGGACGGGAAGAAACCGCCAGGTCAGGTGTTGTAACCGACGTACAACTTGAGCGCGGTCGACTCAACTCTGGCTCACGGATTTGAGAAGCCGGCCGCTCCCCGGTAAAACTTGAGCCCGCAAGACTCAAGCTTCCTCGAAAGGTAGACAAACACCATGGCTCGTGCGGTCGGAATCGACCTGGGTACGACGAACTCCGTCGTAGCCGTCCTCGAAGGTGGAGACCCCACCGTCATCGCGAACGCCGAGGGTGCTCGCACCACCCCGTCCGTCGTCGCCTTCGCCAAGAACGGCGAGGTGCTGGTCGGTGAGGTCGCCAAGCGGCAGGCCGTCACCAACGTCGAGCGGACGATCCGCTCCGTGAAGCGCCACATGGGCACCGACTGGAAGCAGCAGATCGACGAGAAGTCGTTCACGCCGCAGCAGATCTCCGCGTTCATCCTCCAGAAGCTCAAGCGCGACGCCGAGTCCTACCTCGGTGAGGCCGTCACCGACGCCGTGATCACCGTGCCGGCGTACTTCAGCGACTCGCAGCGCCAGGCCACCAAGGAGGCCGGTGAGATCGCCGGCCTCAACGTCCAGCGCATCGTCAACGAGCCGACCGCGGCCGCGCTGGCGTACGGGCTCGACAAGGAGTCCGACCAGACGATCCTCGTCTTCGACCTCGGTGGTGGCACGTTCGACGTGTCCCTGCTCGAGATCGGTGACGGCGTGGTCGAGGTCAAGGCCACCAGCGGTGACAACCACCTCGGTGGTGACGACTGGGACTCCAAGGTCGTCGACTGGATGATCGAGAAGTTCAAGAACGCGCACGGCACCGACCTGGGTGCCGACAAGATCGCGCGCCAGCGTCTCCAGGAGGCGGCGGAGAAGGCGAAGATCGAGCTGTCCAGCTCGTCCGAGACCACCATCCACCTCCCGTACATCACGCTGAGCGAGACCGGTCCGCTGCACTTCGAGGAGAAGCTCACCCGCAGCGAGTTCCAGAAGCTCACCTCCGACCTGCTCGACCGCACCAAGCAGCCGTTCGCGTCCGTCATCAAGGACGCCGGCGTCAACGTCGAGCAGATCGACCACGTCATCATGGTCGGCGGCTCGACCCGGATGCCGGCCGTGACCGACCTGGTCAAGGAGCTCACCAAGGGCAAGGAGCCCAACAAGGGCGTCAACCCCGACGAGGTCGTGGCCGTCGGTGCCGCGCTGCAGTCCGGTGTCCTCAAGGGTGAGGTCAAGGACGTGCTGCTGCTCGACGTCACCCCGCTGAGCCTCGGCATCGAGACCAACGGTGGCGTGATGACCAACCTGATCGAGCGCAACACCACCATCCCGACCAAGCGCTCGGAGATGTTCAGCACGGCGTCCGACAACCAGCCCTCGGTGAACATCAAGGTCGCCCAGGGCGAGCGCCCGATGTGGGAGCAGAACCAGCCGCTCGGCAACTTCGAGCTGACCGGCCTCCCGCCGGCCCCGCGCGGCGTCCCGCAGATCGAGGTCACCTTCGACATCGACGCCAACGGCATCGTGCACGTGTCCGCCAAGGACCGTGGCACGGGGCGTGAGCAGTCGATGACGATCACCGGTGGCTCCGCGCTGTCGAAGGACGACATCGACCAGATGGTCCGCGACGCCGAGCAGTACGCCGACGAGGACCGCAAGCGCAAGGAAGCCGTCGAGGCGCGCAACCACGCCGACTCGGCCGTCTACTCGACCGAGAAGTTCCTCAGCGAGAACGGCGACAAGATCCCGGCCGACGTCAAGACCGAGGTCGAGACCGACATCGCCGAGGTGAAGAAGGCGCTCGAGGGCGAGGACACCGACGCGATCTCCGCGGCGGCGGCCAAGCTCGCGACGTCGAGCCAGAAGATGGGCTCGGCGATGTACGAGAACGCTGCTGCCCAGGACGCGACCGAGTGCCACCGAAGGCGCCTCGGCCGACGGCTCCAGCGACGACGAGGACGTCGTCGAGGCGGAGATCGTCGACGAGGGCGAGGACTCGCAGGCGAGCGGCTCGACCGAGGATGAGGCCAAGTGACCGCTGGGTCCCACGGCTTCGGCGGGCCGGGCAGCAGCGAGTACGGCGAGCCGGTGTTCCGCGACAAGCGGCGCATCGACCCCGAGACCGGTGAGGTGAGGGAGCCGCGTGACGCGGCTCCCTCCACGCCGGCGGGCTCGCCTCCCGCTGCCGACGACGCCCCGGCCGGTCCGGCGGGTACGACGCCCGGTGCCGCGGAGAGCGACGGCGACGTCGCGAAGCTCGAGGCCGAGCTGGCCGAGCGCACGGCTGATCTGCAACGGCTCCAGGCCGAGTACGTCAACTACAAGCGCCGGGTCGACCGCGACCGCCAGGTCGTCAAGGACACGACGGTGGCATCGGTGCTGACCGCGCTGCTGCCCGTGCTCGACGACATCGGCCGGGCCCGTGACCACGACGAGCTGACGGGTGGCTTCAAGGCCGTCGCCGAGTCGTTCGAGCGCACCGTGTCCGGGCTGGGGCTCGAGGCCTTCGGAGCCGTGGGCGACGCGTTCGACCCGCGGATCCACGAGGCGCTCATGCACCAGTACTCCGACGAGGTGACCGAGCCGGTCGCGCAGGCCGTGCTTCAGGTCGGCTACCGGCTCGGCGACCGGATCGTCCGCCCCGCCCGGGTGGCCGTCGTCGAGCCCGAGCACCCCGCACCCGCGGCGGCGGAGGACGCGCCACCCGCACCGGCGGAGGACGCGGCACCCTCGGCGGAGGACGCGGCATCTCGCTCTGCGCAGGAAGGCGCACCCGGCGAGGACGCCGGCCCGCAGGACGGTGGAGCCGACGACGCCGCGGAAGGCCGCAGCTGACGTCGTACGACACCAATCGCACGCAGGCGATTGATCGGAGAAGCAGACGGATGGAGAGGGGGAAGCTTGAGCCCGGCGGACTACGCGACGAAGGACTTCTATGAGGTCCTGGGCGTGACGAAGGACGCGTCGGACGCCGACATCAAGAAGGCGTACCGCAAGCTGGCGCGCGCCAACCACCCCGACTCCAACCCCGGAGACACCGCGGCCGAGGAGCGCTTCAAGGAGATCTCCGAGGCCTACTCCGTGCTGTCCGACGCCGAGAAGCGCCGCGAGTACGACGAGCAGCGCGCCTTCTTCGAGGCCGGCGGCGGCTTCCGCGGACCGACCGGGCAGCCCGGCGGCTTCAACGTCGAGGACCTGTTCGGCGGCGGCGGTGATGGCGCTGCCGGCGGGTTCGGCGACCTCTTCGGTGGCATGTTCGGCGGAGGCGGCCGCGCCCGGTCGCAGCCGCGTCGCGGCCAGGACGTCGAGACCGAGGCCGAGCTGACCTTCGCCCAGGCTCTCGAAGGCCTGACGGTGTCGCTGCGCCTCAGCAGCGATGCCGCCTGCTCGGCCTGCGCGGGCACCGGCGCCAAGGCCGGCACCATGCCGCGCGTGTGCCCGACCTGCCAGGGCTCGGGCATGCAGACGTCGCGGCAGTCGGGCGGCTTCGCCATGACCGAGCCGTGCCGCGACTGCCTCGGTCGAGGGCTCAAGGTCGACGACCCCTGCCCGGTCTGCCACGGCTCCGGCCGCGGTGTCTCGACCCGCACGATCTCGGCCCGGATCCCCGCGGGCGTCAAGAACGGCCAGCGCATCCGGCTGCGCGGCAAGGGCGCTCCGGGCGAGCGAGGCGGACCCAACGGCGACCTCTACGTCACCGTCCACGTCGCCCCGCACCCGCTGTTCGGGCGCAAGGGCGACAACCTCACGCTGACCGTGCCGGTGCGCTTCGACGAGGCCGCCCTCGGCGCCGAGATCGCTGTGCCGACCATGACCGGCTCGACGGTGACGCTGAAGATCCCGGCCGGCACCCCGAACGGCCGCACCTTCCGGGTGCGCGGCAAGGGGGCTCCGCGTCGCGACGGCACCATGGCCGACCTGCTCGTGACCGTCGACGTCGAGCTGCCCACCACCCTCGACGACTCGTCGCGGGCCGCAGTCGAGGCCTTCCGTGAGGCACAGTCCACCCATGACCCGCGCGCCGGTCTGCTGGCGCGCGCACGAGGCGGTGGCCATGGCTGACCGACCGAAGCGCCGCACCCGCATCACCGTCGACCTCAGTGACGCCGACGCCCCGATGTTCGTGATCAGCGTCGCCGCGGAGCTGTCGGGGATGCACCCGCAGACGCTGCGCAGCTACGACCGGATGGGCATCGTCAGCCCCGGCCGGGCGACCGGCGGCGGGCGACGCTACTCCCAGCGCGACATCGAGCTGCTGCGCGCTGTCGCGGAGCTCACCGCCTCGGGGATCGGCATCGAGGGTGTACGCCGCATCCTCGAGCTCGAGCACCAGGTCGCCGCCCTCCAGGCGCGGATCCTCGAGCTCGAGGCAGACCTGCTCGAAGCCGGCCGCGCCACGTCGGCCAACCTCCCCGCGATCCGGCACGCCACGACCATGACGCGCTGGACCCCTGGCCCGTTCCGAGGCCCGCACGCATGACCCGCTCGACCTGCATGACCCGCTTGACCTGAGAGCAACACCGAGGAAGACCCATGGACGCATCGAAGTTCACCCGCCGGAGCCAGGAGGCGATCGGCGCCGCCATCGAGGCCGCCACCGCCGCCGGTAACCCGGCCGTGGAGCCGGCGCACCTGCTCGCGACCCTGCTCGCCCAGCCCGACGGCATCGCCGGCGCGTTGCTGACCGCCGCGGGCGTCGACGCCCAGGCCGTCGTCGCCGCCAACGCCGAGGCGCTGCGCAAGCTGCCCGCCGCCACCGGCCCGTCGGTCACGTCGCCGTCATACGCCCGCGCGACGATCGCTGCGCTGGAGGCGGCCGGGGAGCTCGCCGGGTCGCTCGGCGACGAGTACGTCTCGACCGAGCACCTCCTCGTCGCGCTGGCCTCCGGCTCGAGCCCGACCCAGGAGCTGCTCGTCTCGCACGGCGCCACGGCCGACGCGCTGCAGGCGGCGTTCGCGACCGTGCGCGGCTCGTCCCGCGTCACCAGCCCGGAGCCCGAGTCCACCTACCAGGCGCTGGAGAAGTACGCCGTCGACCTGACCGCCGCGGCGCGCGACGGGAAGCTCGACCCGGTCATCGGCCGCGACAGCGAGATCCGGCGCGTGGTGCAGGTGCTCAGCCGGCGTACCAAGAACAACCCGGTCCTCATCGGCGAGCCGGGAGTCGGCAAGACCGCCGTCGTCGAGGGGCTGGCGCAGCGCATCATCGCCGGGGACGTCCCCGAGTCGCTGCGCGGCCGCAAGCTGCTCTCGCTCGACCTCGGCGCGATGGTCGCCGGCGCGAAGTACCGCGGCGAGTTCGAGGAGCGGCTCAAGGCGGTCCTCGAGGAGATCAAGGACTCCGGCGGCCAGATCATCACGTTCATCGACGAGCTGCACACCGTCGTCGGCGCCGGCGCGACCGGCGAGTCCGCGATGGACGCCGGCAACATGCTCAAGCCGATGCTGGCGCGCGGCGAGCTGCGGCTGATCGGTGCCACCACCCTCGACGAGTACCGCGAGCGGATCGAGAAGGACGCCGCGCTCGAGCGACGGTTCCAGCAGGTCTGGGTCGGCGAGCCCTCCGTCGAGGACACGGTCGCGATCCTGCGCGGCCTCAAGGAGCGCTACGAGGCGCACCACAAGGTCGCGATCGCCGACTCCGCCCTGGTCGCCGCGGCGTCGCTGTCCGACCGCTACATCACCGGCCGCCAGCTGCCCGACAAGGCGATCGACCTGGTCGACGAGGCGTCGTCACGGCTGCGGATGGAGATCGACTCCAGCCCCGTCGAGATCGACGAGCTCCGGCGTGCCGTCGACCGGCTCAAGATGGAGGAGTTCCACCTCGAGTCCGAGGACGACGACGCGAGCCGGGAGCGGCTGGCTGCGCTGCGGTCGGAGCTCGCCGACCGGGCCGAGGAGCTGCGGTCCCTGGAGACCCGCTGGGAGCGGGAGAAGGTCAGTCTCAACCGGGTCGGCGACATCAAGCAGCAGATGGACGAGCTGAGCACCGACTCCGAACGGCTGCTCCGTGACGCCGGCGTGCTTCCCGAGGGCGACGACAAGTGGAGCCTGCTGCGCGAGGCCTCCGACCTCGACCAGCAGAAGAAGAAGCTCGAAGCCGAGCTCGAAGCCGCCCAGGCCGAGGAGTCGCAGCAGCAGGGCGACCTGATGGTGCGCGAGGAGGTCGGAGCCGACGAGATCGCCGAGGTGGTCGCGGCCTGGACCGGCATCCCGACCGGTCGGCTGCTCGAGGGCGAGACCGGCAAGCTGCTCCGGATGGAGGACGAGCTGGCCAAGCGTCTGG
Organism: uncultured Actinomycetota bacterium; assembly: GCA_963737725.1. GTDB lineage: Bacteria > Actinomycetota > Actinomycetes > Propionibacteriales > Nocardioidaceae > JANLYC01. The sequence continues at coordinate 94,231 of CAVTTO010000007.1, read as the reverse complement.
TCGGGCAGCGCTCGGCGGTGACCGCGGTGTCCGACGCCGTACGCCGCGCCCGCGCCGGCATCTCCGACCCCGACCGGCCGACCGGGTCGTTCCTGTTCCTGGGTCCGACCGGCGTCGGCAAGACCGAGCTCGCCAAGGCGCTCGCCGACTTCCTGTTCGACGACGAGCGGGCGATGGTCCGGATCGACATGAGCGAGTACTCCGAGAAGCACGCGGTGGCGCGGCTCGTCGGCGCACCGCCCGGCTACGTCGGCTACGACGAGGGCGGGCAGCTCACCGAGGCCGTCCGCCGCCGGCCGTACTCCGTCGTGCTGCTCGACGAGGTCGAGAAGGCGCACCCGGAGGTCTTCGACATCCTCCTCCAGGTGCTCGACGACGGCCGGCTGACCGACGGCCAGGGACGCACCGTCGACTTCCGCAACACGATCCTGATCCTGACCAGCAACCTGGGGTCTCAGTTCCTCGTCGACCCGACGCTCGACGACGAGCAGAAGCGTCAGTCGGTGATGGGCATGGTGCGGGCGTCGTTCAAGCCGGAGTTCCTCAACCGGCTCGACGAGGTCGTGCTCTTCGACCCGCTCGGCATGGACGAGCTCTCGCACATCGTCGACCTGCAGGTGCAGGCGATGGCCCGCCGACTCGCGTCGCGACGGATCACCCTCGACGTCACGCCGGCTGCGCGGGAGTGGCTCGCGCTCACCGGGTTCGATCCGGCGTACGGCGCTCGGCCGTTGCGTAGGCTGGTGCAGAGCTCGATCGGGGACGCGCTCGCCAAGGCCTTGCTGGCCGGAGAGATCAGCGACGGCGACGTGGTGCGGGTCGACCGTGACAGCTCCGAGGACGGGCTGACCGTCCGAGCCGCCGAGTCGGCCGACCCGGTCTGAACCGCCCCGGCCGGCTCCATCCCAGCCGGCCACCGTCGAGAAGGAGAGCGAGTCCACTGCCTGACCAGCGCCCAGCACCCGCGGGTCGCCGCCCGCGTGAGGTGACGCTGGGCGGAGTGCAGGCGGTCGCCGGCAGCGTGCTCGCGCTGGTCATGCTGATCAGCGCCGCCCAGCAGCTCAACGGCGAGCAGATGACGAACACGCTCCGCGACATCGTGCAGCAGGAGCAGGTCTCGGCCCTCGACCTCACCGTCGAGTCCGCGCGCGACCTGCTGCGCTACTCGATCATGGTGTTGTCGGTGCTGAGCGCGGCGTCGCTCGTGCTGGCGATCTTCGTGCTGCGACGGCACCGCGCGGCACGCATCGGCCTCACCGTCGTCGGCGCCGTGGCCGGCGTCGCCCTGCTGGTCGCGGGACCGGTCGGCTGGGTCGGCACCCTGTACATCGCCGTCTCGATCTTCCTGCTCTGGACCCGTCCGGCGCGCGCCTGGTTCGGCGACGGGGTGGCATCGCAGGGTGGACCTCCGGCCGGTGGTCCGCCGACCAACGCCGGGCCTCCGACTGGTCCGCCGTACGGGGGACCGCCCTACGGCGGGCCACCCACCGGGGGACCGCCGTCGAACGTGGGGCCTCCGACCGGTCCGCGACGCGACGTCGACGGCCGGCTTCCCGCTCCGGCAGAACCGACTGGCCAGGAGGACGGCGACCGCGGCGACGAGCGCGACGATGCCGGTTCGAAGAGCTGTCGCACGCTACGTCGCCCGGTCGCGCCGTGCGGGGTCAGCTCCGGAGTGTGCTGAGCCGGTCGAGCGCACCGTCGAGGACCTCGTCGCGCTTGCAGAAAGCCCAACGCACCAAGGGTTTTCCGGCCTCGGGGTCGTCGTAGAAGACCTGCGTCGGGATGGCGACGACCCCGGCGCGTTCGGGCAGGGCGAGGCAGAAGTCCACCCCGTCGTCATACCCGAGCGGCCGGATGTCGGTGGTCACGAAGTAGGTGCCCTGGGGGACGAACACGTCGAACCCGAGGTCGGACAGGCCTGAGCAGAGCCGGTCGCGTTTGGCCTGGAGGGTTGCCGTGAACGTCGCGTAGTAGTCGTCGTCGAGGCCGAGGGCAGTCGCGATGGCGGGCTGCAACGGGGCTCCGGAGGTGAACGTCAGGAACTGCTTGGCCATCATCACCGCGCGGACCAACGGCGCCGGCCCGACGGCCCAGCCGACCTTCCAGCCGGTGAACGAGAACGTCTTGCCTCCACTCGACACGGTGATCGTGCGGTCGCGCATGCCGTCGTACGCCGCCAGCGGGTGGTGCACGACGTCGTCGAACGTGAGGTGCTCGTAGACCTCGTCGGTGACGACGACCAGGTCGTGCTCGATGGCGACGTCGGCGACGGCCTGGAGCTCGTCGCGGGTGAGGACCGTGCCGGTCGGGTTGTGCGGCGAGTTGATCAGCAGCAGCTTGGTGCGCGGGGTCACGGCGGCACGCAGGGCGTCGACGTCGAGCCGGAAGTCGGGTGCGCGCAGGGTGACGGGGACCCGGCGCCCGCCGGCCATCGCGATGCAGGCGGCGTACGAGTCGTAGTACGGCTCGAGGGCGACCACCTCGTCGCCGGGCTCGACCAGGGCGAGCAACGTAGCGGCGATGGCCTCGGTCGCGCCGGTCGTGACGAGGACCTCGCTGTCGGGGTCGACGTCGAGGTCGTAGAAGCGCTTCTGGTGGTGTGCGATCGCGGTGCGCAGCTCGGGGACGCCCCAGCCGGGTGCGTACTGGTTGCGGCCCTCGCGCATCGCCTGCGTGGCGGCGTCGATGATCTCGCGCGGACCGTCGACGTCGGGGAAGCCCTGGCCGAGGTTGATCGCGCCGGTGCGCAGCGCCAGCGCCGACATCTCGGCGAAGATCGTCGTCCCGAGGCCGTGCAGCCGGGAGGCCAGCCGTGCGTCGCTCATCCCGACACCCTAAAGGCCGGGTTCGGAGTGGGTGCGCTGGTTACAGTGACGGGACCATGACCGACGAGCGTGACGAGGCCGTCGAGCCCACCGCGGCGGGCGCGCCCGGGGAGGCCGGCGAGGCAGCCGAGGCCGGGGGGAGCGACGGGGGCGGCGTCGAGGAGCCCGAGGCTCCGGCGAACTCCGGCGCGCGGCTGCGTCGACGTCGCGGTCGGGGACGGCTGATCGGCTTCTGCATCGCGCTGGCGTTGCTGCTCACCGGTGCGGGGTTGCTGGCGTACGTCGGCTGGGAGTACTGGGGCACCGACTACGTCGCCAAGAAGGAGCAGGCCAAGATCAAGGAAGACCTGCGCGAGCGATGGCAGCATCCGACCGTCGCCGACGTGATCGGTCCCGAGGCCGCGGCGCCCGCGGTGGGGTCGGCGCAGGCGCTGGTGCGGATCCCGCGGTTCGGCACCAGCTACGAGGTTCCGCTGATCGAGGGCGTGCGCGACGAGGACCTGTCGCGCGGGATCGGGCACTTCCCGGGGACGGGGCCGGGCCAGATCGGGAACTTCGCGTTGGCCGGACACCGGGTGACGCACGGCGAACCGTTCCGCGGCATGCCCGACCTGCGCCCCGGCGACGAGGTGATCGTCGAGACCTCGGATGCGACGTACACCTATGAGCTCGACACGAACCCGAACGACCTGATCATCCCGTTCACCCAGGGCTGGGTGATCGACCCCGTGCCCGTCCCACCCGAGGGCGAGGCACCGCCCGGGATGCCGAGCCTCCCCTCGACCCGCCCCCGCGAGGCCCTGATCACCCTGACCACCTGCTCGGAGCTCTTCCACACCGACAACCGGATGGTCGCCTTCGGCCACCTCGTCACCACCACCCCCAAATCCCCCTAGCTCCCCTGCCGCTGGTGTTTGCCTCGGTACCGAGGCAGGTGGCTGGGTACCGAGGCAAATCCTCCGTGGGCGAGGGGTGTCTGCCTTGGTGGGGGCGGTCGCTAGGGTCAAGGCCATGAGCGATCGCGACGATCTCCTGGGCCTGATCAAGCAGAAAGCCGTCGTGCACGGAAAGGTGATCCTGTCGTCCGGCCGTGAAGCCGACTACTACGTCGACCTCCGCCGAGTCACGCTCGACGGAGAGGCCGCGCCGCTGATCGGGAGGGTGATGCTCGAGACCACCGCGGACATCTCGTATGACGCCGTCGGTGGGCTCACGCTCGGCGCCGACCCGGTCGGGGCCGCCATGATGCACGCAGCGTCGGCGTCAGGACGCAAGCTCGACGCGTTCGTCGTGCGCAAGGAAGGCAAGGCCCACGGTCTCCAGCGCCGCATCGAAGGTCCGGACGTGACAGGTCGCCGCGTCCTGGCAGTCGAGGACACGTCGACGACGGGCGGATCTGTGATGCAGGCCATCGACGCACTCCGCGAGGCCGGTGCGGAGGTGGTCGGCGTAGCCGTTGTCGTGGACCGCGGTGCCCGCGAGGCGATCGCGGCGGCCGGCATCCCGTACGTGGCGGCGTACGAACGCGAAGACCTCGGCCTCAGCTGACGCCTGGGCTCCTCACGCGCCGGGTGGCAGGCGCAGGTTGCGAGCCGCGGCCTGCTGCCTGATCTCGCGCCACAGGCGGGCTGACGTTCGTTCGAAGCTGTCGGGTTGGACCTGCTGCCAGGTCATCCGGCTGAATCCCACCCCTTGGCCGCGGACCTTGTCCTCGCGGCCCTTCTCGCGCCAGACGACCTCTTCGGGTGTCACGACGTTTCCGCGGGAGTCGAGCTGGTTCTGGTACTTGATCCTGCCATCGCACTCGAAGACGTGGTTGAGCCCGCGTGAGTAGATGTCGCACACGGCCATGCCGCCGCTGGGAAAGGCGATCACGTATTGCAGCTCGAGGTCGTCGATGCCCATGTTGAGCAAGGTCACTCGGCCCAGGGTCTCGATCGGCGTCTCGGCGCCGGAACGCACGTCTTCGGCCACCGCTGAAACGGACGGACCGCCCTTCCAGTCCGTCATGTGCACGGCGATCTCATGGAGCCGCACGCGGTCGGCGCCCATGCGTAGCGCAGCGTCGCCCGCGACGAGGCCGGTCAGGTAGCCGAACTCGCGGGCCAGATCGGCGACGGTGCGCTCGAGCGCGGTCACGCGCATGCCGTCAACCTCGGTGACGTCACCCGTTTCCAGAGTCGGCTCGTGGTGCTTGATGCCCGCCTGCGTCCTGCCGGACTGCGTCTGGATCCCGCGGACTACGTGGCTGAGATCCTCGTGCACGTCGTAGATCGGGAGCCCGAGTGCCCGCGCCGCCGAGGTGTGGCTGAGCGCGGCGTCGTCGGCGCAGACCAACAGGGAGGCGCGATCCTTCAGCCGCAACCGGTCGTCGGAGGTGAGGTTGAGCCAGCGCTCGCGGGTCGTGTAGACGCCGTAGCGAACCTTCACCCACGGCCCGCCGGCTCGGGAAAGTCGGTCGAACTCGCGTGGTGTGATGCCGCAGCCGATGGCCTGCCAGCGGGCGAAGATGCCTCGTTGCTCGGCGATGATGCCGTCTAGTCCTGGGCGCATCCCTCGAGGGTGGTGGTGAGACCCCGGTGAGACCTCGAGCGTCGTACGGTCTGTGGACGAGTGCGCGCTGCGGCGCTGCCTGTTGACGACCCGCCTCGTCGTGAGTGGCTCTGGCTGGCCTCACTGATGGCCCAGCGCGCTGCCCGCAGGCCGTCGAACCAAGGCAGATGCACCGTTCCCAACCGGGATTTGCCTCGGTACCGGGCCATCCGGATCGGTACCGAGGCAAACACCAAGGCCCGGAGTTAGGAGAGGGCGGTGCCGGCGGACTTGAGGTTCTCGCAGGCGGTCACGACGCGCGTGGCCATGCCCTCCTCGGCGGCCTTGCCGTAGGAGCGCGGGTCGTAGGTCTTCTTGTCGCCGACCTCGCCGTCGACCTTCAGCACGCCGGTGTAGTTCGCGAACATGTGGTCGACGATCGGCCGGGTGTACGCGTACTGGGTGTCCGTGTCGACGTTCATCTTGATCACGCCGTAGTCGACGGCCTCGTGGATCTCCTCGAGCAGGGAGCCGGACCCGCCGTGGAAGACCAGGTCGAACGGTCGGCCGTCGTCGCCCTGGCCGTACTTCTCCGCCACCGCCTTCTGCGCATCCCGCAGGATCTCCGGCCGCAGCTTGACGTTGCCGGGCTTGTAGACGCCGTGCACGTTGCCGAACGTCAACGCCGTCAGGTAGCGACCGTTCTCGCCGAGCCCCAGCGCCTCCGCGGTCGCGAGCGCGTCCTCCGGCGTGGTGTAGAGGTGGTCACCCATGCCGCCCTCGACACCGTCCTCCTCGCCACCGACGATGCCGATCTCGACCTCGAGCACCACCTTCGCCTCGGCGGCCTTGGCCAGCAGCTCCTTCGCGATCTCGAGGTTCTCGTCGAGCGGCACGGCCGAGCCGTCCCACATGTGCGACTGGAACACCGGCAGCCCACCCTTGGCCACGCGCTCCTTCGACACCTCGAGCAGCGGCCGCACGAACCCGTCCAGCTTGTCCTTCGGGCAGTGGTCGGTGTGCAGGGCGATGTTGACCGGGTACTTCTTCGCGGCCTCCTCGGCGAACGCCGCAAACGCCAGCGACCCCGCGACCATGTCCTTGATCGTCGCGCCGGACAGGAACTCCGCGCCCCCGGTCGACACCTGCACGATGCCGTCCGACCCGGCCTCGGCGAAGCCGCGCATCGCCGCGTGCAGCGTCTGCGACGACGTCACGTTGATCGCCGGGTAGGCGAAGCGCTCGGCCTTGGCCTTGTCGAGCATGGCGGCGTACACGTCAGGCGTTGCGAGAGGCATCAGGGTCTCCGTACGGGCGAGTGCAGTCCAGTGCTTGCGTCGTTCAGTATTCCGCCTCCGTGGCGGGGTTGCCACAGCGCCCGGGAGACGAGCCCGTATGACGCTCGGCGTCGTCAGCCCGCGCCGCCGGGTGACGCGTGCTGGCGGATCCACGTGTGCATCGCGATCGCGGCCGCGGCGCCGGCGTTGATCGACCGGGTCGAGCCGAACTGCGCGATCGACAACGTCGTCTCGCAGGCGGCCCGCATGTCGTCGGTCAGACCCGGGCCTTCCTGGCCGAAGACGAGCACGCACGCGAGCGGGAACCTGGCGTTCTCGATCGGCACCGCCCCGGGCAGGTTGTCCACACCGAGCATCGGCAGGTCAGCCTGTCCACACCAGGCCGCGAAGGCCTGGACAGAGTCGTGGTGGCGGACGTGCTGGTACCGGTCGGTGACCATCGCGCCGCGCCGGTTCCACCGCCGCCGGCCGACGATGTGCACCTCCGCCGCCAGGAAGGCGTTCGCCGTCCGGACCACGGAGCCGATGTTGAAGTCGTGCTGCCAGTTCTCGATCGCGACGTGGAACGGGTGCCGCCGCGTGTCGAGGTCGGCCACGATCGCGTCGTGCCGCCAGTAGCGGTACCGGTCGGCCACGTTGCGGCGATCGCCGTCCGCCAGGAGCTCGGCGTCGTACACGGAGTCGTCCGGAAGCGGCCCGGGCCACGGCCCCACCCCGACGTCGTACCGGTCGATCGGTTCGTCAGGGACGTCGTCGGCAGGCGGCACGCGGCCAGCCTAGGAGCCTGATGCGCCGTCAGGTTGCCGACAGGTTGGTTCGTTACGCTCGCGGGGTGATCACCGACCTGACCAACCCGATGCTGCTCGGCGGCCTTCTGGACCCGCAGAACATCATCGACGAGTTCGGGTCGTACGCGCTGTGGGGTTCGGCGCTCGTCATCTTCATCGAGTGCTGGCTGTTCCCGTTCCTCCCGGGAGACTCGCTGCTCTTCCTGGTCGGCCTGCTCATCTCGCAGCAGGAGCAGATCACGGTGCCGTTGTGGTTCGCCTGCGTGGTGCTGACGGTCTCGGCGATCTTGAGCAACGTCGTCGGGTACGGCGTCGGCTACAAGGTCGGTCCGGCGATCTTCAACAAACCCGATTCGCGGTTCTTCAAGCAGGAGCACATCGACAAGACGTTCGCGTTCTTCGACAAGTACGGCAACCGCGCCATCGTGCTCGCCCGCTTCGTGCCGATTGTCCGCACGTTCATCACCCTGGCCGCGGGGGTCGGGCGGATGCCGTTCCGCCGCTTCATCACCTACTCCGCCATCGGCGGCGTGCTGTGGGCGACCGGGGTGACGCTGCTCGGGTACTGGCTCGGCCAGGTCGACTTCCTGGCCGACCACATCGACATCGTGCTGCTCGCGCTCGTGGCCGTCTCGGTGATCCCGATCATGATCGAGGCGATGCGGGCGAGGTCGAGGAAGCGTGATCCGGCGTACGACGAGCCGCACGAGCGGGCCGAGGTGCTCCGCGAGCAGCGCGAAGGCCACGACGACACACTGACGGCGCCGGCAGAACCGAGGCAGTTCCACCGATCCCTACCGGGATTTGCCTCGGTACCGGGCCATCTACCTCGGTACCGAGGCAAACACCAGCGCCCGAGAGGGTCAGAGGTGGGGGGCCTTCGGGTCGGAGTCGGTGAGGAACGTCGCGCAGCGCTCGGCTTCCTCGGCGTCACCGATCAGCTCGGACGCCTTCGCGAGTGCGGCCAGGCAGCGCAGGAACCCGCGGTTGGGCTCGTGCTCCCACGGGATCGGGCCGTGGCCCTTCCAGCCGTTGCGCCGCAGGGCGTCCAGCCCGCGGTGGTAGCCGACCCGCGCGAAGGCGTAGGCGGTGAGCTCGTCACCGGAGGACAGCGACTGCTCGGCGAGGACGGCCCAGGCCAGCGACGACGCCGGGTTGTGGCGCGCTGCGCTCGCAGCGTCGGTGCCGGCCGCGAGCTCGGCGGCGGCCGGGTCGTCGGGGAGGTAGGTCGGGGGCGGTCCGCCCAGCAGGTTGTCGAACGTCATACGGTCATGATGCCGACCGGGGGCCGCGCCCGGTGCGGCAGGGCCACCCCGCGTGGCCGGCCTGCGGACAGAGTAAGAGCGCGACAACGGAATCGTCCCCTGCGTCGATTCCGAGGCCGCGCTCTTTACTGGCCCCATTGTGCCAAGGATTGGCCCGAAAGTGTGGCACTAACCTGCCACTGGCTCTAACCTGCCAATCATGACGGGGCCCGAGCTGCCGCTCACCGGGCCGTTGAGCGCGCTCGGCATCGACGTTCTGAGCGAGCAGATCTACCGATTGTGTCTGCGACGTCCCGGTTTGTCCGTCGAGAGTCTCTGCGACATCGTCGGACGGCGGATCGAGGAGGTCCGTCTCAACCTCGAGTCCCTGGTCGACCACAACCTGGTCGCGGTCGACGACGACCGCGTGTTCCCCGACCCACCGGAGTTCGCCCTCGGCCGCCTGCTCAACCAGCAGAACCGGAGACTGGTCGAGGCCGAGACCGCGCTCGACCAGGCCCGCGACGAGGTCAACAGCTACATCGCCGAGCACCTGGTCGGCCAGCGCGCCGAGTGGCAGCCGGTCTCCGTCGACGTGGTGCCCGCGACCGAGCTGGCCGACGTGATGCTCACCCTGGTCGCGAACACGACCGGTGAGCTGATGTTCCTCCGGCCCGACCAGTGGTTCCTGCCGACCGGCGCCCGGATGGACATCGCGGTGACGACGGCGATCGCTGCCGGCCGCTCGTCGCGGGTCATCTACCCGGCTCGCGTGATCGAGACGAACCCCGAGAGCGTGGGTGCCCGAGCACGTGCCGGCGAGCTGATCCGCGTGCTGCCCGAGGTGCCGACGCGGATGGCGATCTTCGGCAGCGAGGCGGCGGTCCTCCCGGAGATCTGGGGGACCACCGGGGGTTCCCGCCTGCTCATCCGGCAGCCCGCGATGGTGTCGGCGTGCATCGCCTACTTCGACCAGCTCTGGAGCCACGCGGTGACGACGCCGGGCTTCGGGACCGAGCTGGCGCTCGACGACCGCACGCAGCTGCTCGAGCTGCTGGCCGGTGGTGCCAAGGACGAGCAGATCGCGCGCACGATGGGGGTCTCGCTGCGCACCGTACGCCGCCGGATCGCCTCGCTGCTGGCCGAGCTGGGTGTGGACTCGCGGTTCCAGGCCGGCATGGAGGCCGTACGCCGGGGCTGGCTCTAACCGGCTCGACACGGTCACTGCTCAGTCGGCGATCTCGGCCTGTTCGCTCGTCGGAAGCATCATCGTGAAGGCGCCCGCCTTGAGCTCCCACCGGCGCCGAGTCATCGGGCCGGCCAGCTCGCCGTCGGCGTTGCACGTGAACGAGGCACCGGTGATCTCCACCCGGGTCGCGCGCATCGTCTGCACGTCGTGCCGCTCGTCGTGGGTGCCGCGCTTGAGGTGGATCGCGTAGAGCAGGCGCTCGCGGCGACGCACGGCGAACGACACCATCACGTCGACCTTGCTGTCGGTGGGGTCGGCGTCGGGCGTCAGGGGTGTCCCACCGCCGACGAAGGGACCGTTGCCGACTCCGACCTGGAGCACCCGCCGATGGCCCGACGCGAGCACCGTCCCGTCAGCCGTGACGCGGAGGCGCGTGCCCTGCGAGCGGAAGCCGGCGATCACCGCGCCGACGACATAGCCGAGCTTGCCGAGCCGCTCCTTCCACGGCTTGGCCCGCTCACCGGCCTCGGCACCGATGCCGGCATGGACCGCGTTGACGACGATCCCGTCCTCGTCGTCCACAAGGACGTCGACCTGCGTCTCCTGTCCACCGGTCGCGACTTCCGCCGCCCGCGCCGGGTCGAGGGGGATACGGACGCCGCGGGCGAAGTCGTTGCCGGTCCCGAGCGGGATCAGCCCGACCGTCGGTCCGGCCAGGTCGTCGCTCGCGTGCAGGGCGGCGACCACCGCGTGCAGACTCCCGTCGCCGCCGGCGATCACCAGGTCGCGGCCGTCGCGCTTGGCGAGCACCTCCTCCAGCTCGTCCGGGTCCGACGTCGCAGCGACCTCGACGTCGGCGGCGCGACGCAGCACCTCGAGCGCGGCGTCGACCGCCTGCTCGTCGTTGGTGCCGGCGTCGGCGTTGGTGATGAGAAGGAGGCGCTCCACGAGGGTGGAGACTACCCAGATCGGTCGGCACTGCTCGGCGGCCAGGCGGACCACGCCGCGCGGATTGGACCCGGGCAGGGGCCTGTCCGCTACCCTTTGACCGCAAGAGCCCCGGTCCTTGCCGGGGCTGTTTCATGTTCAGGGACCGCTCGATCGGCATACCGACCGGGCACGAGTCCATGAAGTGTGCGAGAGCAGCTAAGGGGTGCGCACATGCCCGCAGTCGTGATCGTCGGAGCCCAGTGGGGCGACGAGGGCAAAGGCAAGGCGACCGACCTCCTCGGGAGCCGGGTCGACTACGTCGTGAAGTTCAACGGCGGCAACAACGCCGGCCACACCGTTGTCATCGACGACGAGAAGTACGCCCTCCACCTGCTGCCGAGCGGCATCCTCACGCCCGGGTGCACGCCGGTCATCGGCAACGGTGTCGTCGTCGACCTCAGCGTCCTCGTCGAGGAGCTCGACGGGCTCGAGGCCCGGGGCATCGACACGAGCAAGCTGCTGCTCAGTGCCAACGCGCACCTCATCGCGGAGTACCACCGCACCCTCGACAAGGTCGCCGAGCGCTTCCTCGGGTCGCGCAAGATCGGGACCACTGGTCGGGGCATCGGGCCGGCGTACGCCGACAAGATGAACCGGATCGGCGTCCGGGTCCAGGACATCTTCGACGAGAACATCCTGCGCCAGAAGGTCGAGGGCTCGCTCGAGCTGAAGAACCAGGTGCTCGCCAAGATCTACAACCGGCGCGCGATCGAGGTCGACCAGATCATGGACGAGCTCCTGCAGTACCGCGACCGGATCGCGCCGATGGTCGTCGACACGCTCGCTCGTGCTCAACCAGGCGCTCGACCGCGGTGAGACCGTGCTGCTCGAGGCCGGCCAGGCCACGCTGCTCGACGTCGACCACGGGACCTACCCGTTCGTCACGTCGTCGTCCGCGACCTCCGGCGGTGCGTGCACCGGTTCCGGGATCGCGCCGATGCGGATCGACCGGGTGATCGGGATCGTCAAGGCCTACGCCACGCGGGTCGGCGAGGGACCGTTCCCGACCGAGCTGTTCGACGACAGCGGCGAGTTCCTGCGCAAGACCGGCTGGGAGTACGGCACGACGACCGGCCGGCCGCGTCGCTGCGGCTGGTACGACGCGGTCGTGGCCCGGTACGCCGCGCGGGTCAACGGCGTCACCGACTTCGTGCTCACCAAGCTCGACGTGCTGACCGGGTTGGAGACGGTGCCGGTCTGCGTGGCCTACGACGTCGACGGCGTACGTCACGACGAGATGCCCGTCAACCAGACCGACTTCCACCACGCCAAGCCGATCTTCGAGGAGCTGCCCGGCTGGTGGGAGGACATCTCCGGGGCGCGCACGCTCGCCGACCTGCCGCCGAACGCGCAGTGCCTACGTCAAGGCGGTCGAGGAGATGTCGGGCGCCCGGATCTCCGCGATCGGTGTCGGGCCCGGCCGACACGAGACCGCCGTGGTCCACGACCTCGCTCTAGAGCCGCGGTCGATCCGGATAGGGTCGCCACCGTGAAGGTCCTCGTGATCGGCAACGGCGGCCGCGAGCACGCCTTGGCCAAGGCGCTCGCCCGCGACCCGGAGGTCGAGGAGGTGCACGCGGCGCCCGGCAACCCGGGCATCGCCGCGGTCGCGCAGCTCCATCCCGTCGACCCGCTCGACCCGCATGCCGTCGCCGACCTGGCGATCGAGCTCGAGGTCGACCTGGTCGTCGTCGGTCCGGAGGCGCCGCTGGTGGCCGGTGTCGCCGACGTCGTACGACGACGTGGTGTCGACTGCTTCGGACCCGGCCAGGACGCCGCCCAGATCGAGGGCTCGAAGGCCTTCGCCAAGGACGTGATGGCGGCAGCCGGCGTACCGACCGCGATGGCGCGCGTCTGCGAGACCGAGAGCGAGGCGGCCGAGGCGCTCGATGCCTTCGGGACGCCGTACGTCGTGAAGGACGACGGGCTTGCCGGTGGCAAGGGCGTGGTCGTGACCGACGACCGCGACGCCGCGCTGGCTCACGCCGTCGCGTGCGACCGGGTGGTGATCGAGGAGTACCTCGACGGTCCGGAGGTCTCGGTGTTCGGGATCTGCGACGGGACTCGCGTGCTGCCGATGCAACCGGCGCAGGACTTCAAGCGGCTCGGCGACGGTGACCGTGGACCGAACACCGGCGGGATGGGCGCCTACACGCCCCTGCCGTGGGCGCCGCCGGACCTCGTCGACGACGTGGTCGCGCGGGTCATCCAGCCGTCGGTCGACGAGCTGGCCCGGCGTGGGACGCCGTTCGTCGGGCTGCTGTACGCCGGACTGGCCCTGACCTCGCGGGGCACCCGCGTCGTGGAGTTCAACGCGCGCTTCGGCGACCCGGAGACGCAGCCGTTGCTCGAGCTGCTCGAGTCGCCGCTCGGCCAGGTGCTGCTGGCTGCGGCGACCGGGCGCCTGGACGAGATCGAGCCGCTGCGGTGGCGCGACGAGTCCGCGGTGGCGGTCGTGATGGCGGCGGCCGGCTACCCGAGCTCGCCGCGGTCCGGCGACCGGATCACCGGTATCGAGGACGCCGAGTCTCGAGGGGGTCGCCGTGATGCACGCCGGGACGACGTCAGGATCGGACGGCCTCGCGGTCTCCGGAGGGCGGGTGCTCGCGGTGACGGCGACGGGGAGGACCTCGCGGCGGCGCGCGACCTGGCCTACGCCGGGGTCGACGCGATCTCCTTCGAGGGCGCCCAGTTCCGCCACGACATCGCCGAGGCCGCCTCCCGCTCCTGACCCGCCGACTCGCCAGGTTTCGTGCGCCGAGTCGCCAGGTTTCGTGCGCCGAGTCGCCAGGTTTCGTGCGCCGAGTCGCCAAGTTTCGCGGCCGATGATCGGCATACCGCAGCCAAGGCAGATCCACCGATCCCTACCGGGATTTGCCTCGGTACCGAGCGATCCGGCTCGGTACCGAGGCAAACACCAAGCGGGGAGGCAGGGAGGGCGTGGGAGGATGGGGCGGTGAGCGAGCCCGGTCCGAGCGTGAACGCGTCCGCCTCCGTGACGCCGAACGTGCTGGCGTCGCGGTACGCCTCGCCGGAGCTCGCCGCGATCTGGTCGGCGGAGCAGAAGATCATCGCCGAGCGGCGGCTCTGGATCGCCGTCCTCACCGCGCAGCGCGACCTCGGGGTCGACGTGCCGGACGGCGTGATCGAGGCGTACGACGCGGTCGTGGACCAGGTCGACCTCGACTCGATCGCCGCCCGCGAGCGCCGCACCCGCCACGACGTGAAGGCCAGGATCGAGGAGTTCTCCGCCCTCGCCGGCCACGAGCACATCCACAAGGGCATGACGTCGCGTGACCTCACGGAGAACGTCGAACAGCTCCAGATCCGCGACTCGCTGCTCGTCATCCGCACCAAGGTCGTCGCGACCATCGCCCGGCTCGGCGAGCTCGCCGCCCAGCACCGGGCCCTGGTGATGACCGGCCGCAGCCACAACGTCGCCGCGCAGGCCACCACGCTCGGCAAACGCTTCGCGACGATCGCCGACGAGATGCTCGTCGCACTGCAGCGCCTCGACGACCTGATCGCGCGCTACCCGCTGCGCGGCATCAAGGGACCGGTCGGCACTGCCCAGGACCAGCTCGACCTGCTCGACGGCGACCCGGCCAAGCTGGCCGATCTCGAGCAGCGCGTGGCCCGCCACCTCGGCTTCGAGCACGTCCTCACCAGCGTCGGCCAGGTCTACCCGCGCTCGCTCGACTTCGACGTCGTCTCGGCGCTCGTCCAGTCCGCCGCCGGCCCGAGCAACCTCGCCACCACCATCCGGCTGATGGCCGGCATCGAGCTCGTGACCGAAGGCTTCCAACCCGGCCAGGTCGGCTCGAGCGCGATGCCTCACAAGATGAACACCCGGTCGTGCGAGCGCGTCAACGGGCTCGCCGTGATCCTCCGCGGCCACCTGTCGATGGTCGGCGAGCTCGCCGGCGACCAGTGGAACGAAGGCGACGTCTCCTGCTCGGTCGTGCGCCGCGTGGCCCTGCCCGGACGCGTTCTACGCCGCCGACGGCCTGTTCGAGACGTTCCTGACCGTGCTCGCCGAGTTCGGCGCCTTCCCCGCGGTGATCCACCGCGAGCTCGACCGCTACCTGCCGTTCCTGACGACCACCAAGGTGCTCATGGCGGCGGTCCGCAACGGTGTCGGCCGCGAGACCGCGCACGAGGCGATCAAGGAGCACGCCGTCACCGTCGCGCTGGAGATGCGTGAGAAGGGGGCCGACCGCAACGACCTGTTCGACCGGCTCGCCGCCGACGACCGGCTCAACCTCAGCGGGGCGGACCTGGCCGCGCTGGTCGCCGAGCCGCTGTCGTTCACCGGTGCGGCCGTGAGCCAGGTCGACGACGTCGTACGCCGGATCGAGGCCCTCGTGGCGACCGACCCCGACGCGGCGGCGTACCGCCCCGGCGCGATCCTCTGACGCCTGCGCCAGCTCCCGGACCGGGGCGCGAGCATCCACGACATCGGCACCCCATCCGACTACGGTGACGCGAGTGAGCGTCCCCGAGTTCGCCGGCACGCTGGTCACCGTCTTCGTCGGTGCCTTCCTCGCGTTCTTCCTCGAGAACCTGCGCGAGCGCCGTCGGCTGAAGGAGTGGCTGCGCCAGTACCTCGACCAGTCAGCCACCATGCTCGGCCACACCGAGACCGTCTTCCCTCAGGTGGCCACGATGCTCGACGACATGCAGACGCAGCTCGACGGGTGGGTGGCGCCGTCGCCGACGGCGCCCGACTGGGACGTCCTCGACGGGGTGCCGGTCTCGCGGGCACCGGACCTGCTCGGGTCGCTGCAAGGTGAGGCGCTGTCGGTGGTGCGCCCGGGTGTGCTCACGTCGCTGGTCGCGGTCGAGACGAGCGCGCGCACCCTCGAGCTCGTGTCCACCCGGCTCGAGACATTTCACGACCAGTACGTGCTGCCGCTCGTCATCCGGCAGCAGGTGACTCTGTCCGAGAGCGACCGCGCCGGGCTCCTGCTGTTCCGGGGCAAGCTCGCCGACTTCCGGCTCGTGGTCTCCCAGTGCGCTGCCGACATCGCGCACGCGCTTCAGCAGCTCCGTGCGGGCTGAGGCCTGCGCTGATCAGCCTTGCTGGCCGTCGCTGTCGATGAGGTACGACGACCCGTCTACGGATCAAGGTGATCTGCTTGGCCTCCGGACTCGAACCGTCGTAGCTGATCGTGTAGTCGACCACGGTGGGGCTCACCGCGCGGACGTTCGTGACGCTGACCGAGCTGTAGGAGCCCCAGAACTCGTCGTACGACTCGCGGCTCGTCGCCTGCTGGAAGTCCGGTGACAGCTGCGCCCAGCCGGCCTCGGTGTCGCCGGGGACGAGCGTGTAGTAGGTGCTGACGAAGTTCTCGGCCGCGGCGAGGCTCCGGTTGCCCGTCGGCGTGGTCGTCGGCGTGGTCGTGTCAGGCGTGGTCGGGGACGTCGTCGTGGGCGACGACGTGCTGCCGGTCGACGGACCCGCCGTCCCCTCGTTCGGCTGGCCCTTGCGCTGGGACGCGGTCCGGTCGTTGGACTCGGGAGTGTCGCCGGGCGCGAAGACGGACCAGGCGGCTGCCCCGATCCCGACCAGGATCAGCGCGACGAGCGCCGCCACCCACCATCCGGTACGACGCCGGGACTCGTCACCGTCAGCAGGGACGGGCACCTCAGCCGGCGCCGTCTCCCAGCGCGCCGTGAACCCGTCGTCAGACGTGTCGATCCGGGCGAGCTCTCGCCGGGTCCGTTCCATCGACCACCGCTGCTCGGGGTCGTGCTGCATGAGCGCGTCGATCACGGGCGTCAGCGGCCCGGCTCGTCGCGGCCGCGCAGGTGGCTGACGGGTGATCGTGCTCAACATCGCCAGCGGGTTGGACTCCGTCGGGTACGCCGGTTCGCCCTCGACCGCCGTGAACAGCGTCGCCCCCAACGCCCAGGCGTCCGACGCGAACGACGGGTCACTGCCGCGAGCCAGCTCCGGGGAGAAGTAGCCCGGGGTGCCGGTCATCATGCCGGTCTGGGTCAGGCTGAGGTCGGTGTGCGCCCGGGCGATCCCGAAGTCGCTGATCTTGGCGATGTCGCCCTCGCCCACCAGCACGTTGCCGGGCTTGACGTCGCGGTGCACGATGCCGAGCCCGTGCGCCGACGCCAGTGCGGCGGCGACCTGCTCGCCGATGTGCGCGACCCGAGCGGGGCTCAGCGCTCCCTCGGACGAGATCAGGTCGGCGAGGGTCTGCGACGGGAAGTACTCCATCACCAGCCACGTCCCGCCGTCGTGGTCGACGACGTCGAAGACCGCCACGGCGTTCTCGTGGTTCAACGCGGCCGAGACCCGGGCCTCCCGCATCGCGCGTGTCGTGCTCCGGGTGTCCTCACCGGGCAGCGCGCCCATCTGCTTGACGGCGACCTCGCGGCTCAGCACCTCGTCGAGGCAGAGCCAGACGGTCCCCATGCCTCCGCGGCCGATCGGTCGGAGCACGCGGTAACGGTCGGCGATGGTCTCGGGGGGCATCCCTTCCTTCCTACCCGATGCGCGCCAGTTTCACGCATGGCGCCGGACCCGCTCGTGGAAGAGGGCGGCGCGGGCGGCGTTGGCGCCGGGGGCCCCGTGGACACCGCCCCCAGGGTGCGCGGACGCCGACGCCAGGTAGAGGCCGCGGACCGGCGTCTCGGCGCGACCGAGGCCGGGGATCGGCCGGAGCACGAGCGCCTGGCGGAGGTTGGCCGTCCCTCCGTTGACGGCACCGCGGTCGAGGTTGGCGTCGCGCGCCTCGAGCTCGTGCGGTCCGAGCACGCGTCGAGCGAGGACGAGGTCGCCGAACCCGGGCGCGAACTGCTCGATCCTGCGCTGCATCCGGTCGGCGTACCGCTCGAGGTCGTCGTGGTCCCAGGCCCCGCGGATTCCCTCGTCGCCGGCATCAGCCCGGGTCTCGCGTGGCACGTGGGAGTACGCCCACATCGACTCGGTCCCGTCCGGGGAGCGGGTGGGGTCGGTGCTCGTCATCTGCCCGACGAGCAGGAACGGGTCGGACGGGACGGTCTGCCTGCTGATCTGGGCGGAGTAGCGTGCTGAGCTCCGCCACCGAGTGAGCGATGTGGATCGTGCCGGGCGACCTGTCGGGGCCGCCCGTCCAGGGCACCGTCGCCGACAACGCCCAGTCCACCTTGACCGTCGACGGGTCCCACACGAACCGTCGCAGACCGCGTCGTACCCGATCCGGCAGGTGCTCCGGCGCCACCAGGCGTCCGTAGAGCGCAGGAGCCGTGACCGACGCGAGCACGGCGCGGCCGGCGTCGACCTCGGTGCCGTCGGCGAGCCGCACGCCGACGGCCCGTCCGGAACGCACCACCACCTCCGCGACCTCGGCCGATGTCTGCACCCGCCCGCCCAGGGACTCCAACCGCCGGGCGAGTGCCCGGGTCAGCTCTCCGGCGCCGCCCACGGGTGCCGGGAACCCGACGGTCTGCGCCAGCATCGTCATGATCAGGCCGAAGATTCCCGATCCTGCACTCTCGGGTGCGAAGTCGGCGTGCAGCGCGTTGCCGGCCAGCAACAGGCGAGCCCCCTCGCTGGAGAACCGCTGTTCTCCCAGCCGGCGCACCGACACTGAGCGCCATCCGGATCCCGCCCAGGCCCGCGGCACGCGGCAGCCGGTATGCCGTTCGAAGTCCATGGCGGACCGGCGGGAACGGGCTCAGCAGGGCCCCGACCAGGTCTGGACCGAACCCGTCCCACTGGCGGCAGAGCTCGAGCCAGGCGTCTCCGTCTCCCGGGTGCAGGGCGTCGAGGCTCACCGCGGTCTGCTCGCGCTCGCGGTGGAGCACCGCCCACGTTCCGTCCGGCAGCGGGTGGCCCAGGACCGACGGGGCGTGCACCCAGCGCAGTCCGTGTGACTCGAGGTCGAGGTCGGCGATCGTGCGCGACGCGGCTGCGAAGGGATAGAACGCACTGAACGTGTCGTGGCGGAAGCCCGGATGGACCTCGGTGTCGGTCCTGACCGCCCCGCCGAGCTCGGGCTGCGCCTCGAGCACGAGCACGGACCAGCCGCGGTCGGCGAGCAGGTTCGCCGCCACCAGTCCGTTGGGTCCCGACCCGATCACGACGGCGTCCGACATCCGTCCATCCTCACCCGGTGCGCTCCCTCGCGCTGTCCGGGTCGAGGCGGCAGAATGCGGGCATGAGCGAGCCGACACCGCCGGTCGAGGGAGCACGTCACCTGAACTCCGGGAAGGTGCGCGACCTGTTCGACCTCCCCGACGGCAACCTCCTCATGGTGGCGTCCGACCGCATCTCGGCATTCGACTACGTCCTCACGCCGACGATCCCCGACAAGGGCGAGATCCTCACCCGGATGTCGCTGTGGTGGTTCGAGCAGCTCGACGGACTCATCGCCAACCACGTCATCTCGACCGACGTCCCGACCGTCGGTCGCCGGGCGCGCCGTCGTCTGCGAGCGGCTGGCGATGTTCCCGGTGGAGTGTGTGGCGCGCGGCTACCTGGCCGGTTCCGGGCTGGTCGACTACCGCGCCACCGGTGAGGTCTGTGGCAACCCGCTGCCTCCGGGGCTCGAGGACGGATCGAGGTTGCCGGAGCCGATCTTCACGCCCGCGGCCAAGGCTGAGGCCGGCGAGCACGACGAGAACGTCGACTACGAGGCCGTCGTGGCCGCGGTCGGCGACGACGCCGCGGCCGAGCTCCGCACGCTGACCCTCACGATCTACGCCCGGGCGGAGGAGATCGCCCGCGAGCGCGGCATCATCCTCGCCGACACCAAGTTCGAGTTCGGCGCGCGACCGGACGGCACGATCGTGCTGGCCGACGAGGTGCTGACTCCGGACTCGTCGCGCTTCTGGCCGGCCGACGACTGGCAGCCGGGCCGGGCCCAGACGGCATACGACAAGCAGTTCGTCCGCGACTGGCTGCTGTCGGCTGAGTCGGGGTGGGACCGGAGCTCCGGTGCTGCGCCGCCACCGCTCCCCGACCCTGTCGTGGAGAAGACCCGGGCGACGTACATCGAGGCGTTCGAGCGGCTCACCGGCCAGTCCTTCCGCTGAGTCGTCGCGCCCGCGCCTCGCGCGGCGCGATGCCCGATCGGCCGTGGCGAATCGCGCCGGTCGTGACTACGTTGAGAGGACAACCGCCCGCGTCAACGAGACCGTCGGAGGTCGACCGTGCTCAACCTTGCTGTGATGCTCGAGGACAGCGCCCGACAGGCTTCCCGACCGTGAGGCCGTGGTGTTCAACGACACCCGCCTCACCTACGCACAGATCGACGCCATGGCCAACCAGGTGGCCAACCTGCTCGTGTCGCGCGGGATCGAGCCGGGCGACAAGGTCGCGCTGTCGTGCCCGAATCTCCCGTACTTCCCGGTCGTCTACTACGGCATCCTCAAGGCCGGCGCGGTCGTCGTACCGCTCAATGTCCTGTTCAAGGGACGTGAGGTCGCCTACCACCTCGACGACTCCGACGCGAAGGCCTACGTGTGCTTCGAGGGCACCGCTGAGCTGGCCATGGCCAAGTGCGGCAAGGAGGGCTTCGACGCGACCGACGGGTGTGAGCACTTCTTCGTGATCCCGGCCGACCCGACCGGCGGTGTCATCGACGGGGCGGAGCACTTCCTCGCGGCGATGAAGGACCAGCCCAAGACGTTCGAGAGCGTGGTGACCGAAGGCGGCGACACCGCGGTCATCCTGTACACCAGCGGGACGACCGGGCAGCCGAAGGGCGCCGAGCTCTCCCACGCGAACATCGTGTCCAACGCTCTGACCTGTCACCGGATGTGGGAGCTCAGCCAGTACGAGCCGCACGTGCACCTGGTGGCGCTTCCGCTGTTCCACTCCTTCGGCCAGACGGTCCAGCTCAACGCCGGCTTCGGCGTCGGCGCCACCCTCGTGCTGATGGCCCGCTTCGACCCGGCCGAGGCGCTCGCGTTGATGGACAAGGAGGAGGTGACCTTCTTCGCCGGCGTCCCGACGATGTACTGGGGTCTGCTGAACGCGCTCGACCGAGAGTCCTGACACGGTCGATGTCGACAAGATCGCGGGCAACCTGCGTCCGGGCCGTCGCGGGAGGCTCGTCGCTGCCCGTCGAGATCCTCAAGCAGGTCAAGGAGCGGTTCCACGTGCAGATCCTCGAGGGCTACGGGCTCTCGGAGACGTCACCGGTCGCGACGTTCAACCATCTCGACCGGCCGCCGAAGCCGGGCTCGATCGGTACGCCGATCTGGGGCACCGAGGCGAAGCTCATCGACGAGGACTGGAAGACGATCGAGGCGGTCGACGAGATCGGTGAGATCGACGATGCGCGGACCACAACATCATGAAGGGCTACTACAAGCGCCCCGAGGCGACCGCCGAGGTGATGCGCGACGGGTGGTTCCGGTCCGGTGACCTGGCCCGCCGCGACGAGGATGGCCAGTACTACATCGTCGACCGGGCGAAGGACATGATCATCCGGGGTGGCTTCAACGTCTACCCGCGGGAGGTCGAGGAAGTCCTGCTCACCCACGAGGCGGTCTCGCTCGTCGCGGTCGTCGGCGTACCCCACGACCAGCACGGCGAGGAGGTCAAGGCGTACGTCATCCGGGCGGACGGCGCCGAGATCACCGAGGACGAGCTGGTGGAGTGGGCGAAGGAGCAGATGGCGTCGTACAAGTACCCGCGCATCGTGGAGTTCCGTGACGACCTGCCGATGACGGCGACCGGCAAGATCCTCAAGCGCGAGCTCAGCTAGTCACGGACCTCGGCGCTTCGATGTCGGACTCGGCCAGCGGTCCTGAGCCGCGCGGTCGCGCGCTGACCGGGCCGGCGAGCTACCCCTTCCCGGACCGGGCGGTGCTGCCGTGGTCGCACGCCGACTCACGACTGGCTGCGGCTCGCGTCTACTGGCTCTGCACCGCCCGACCGGGCGAAGGGCGAGCACCGCACGTCACCCCGCTCTGGGGATCGTGGGTCGATCGGATGCTGTATCTCGACGGACCTCCGACGACGCGATGGGCGCGCAACTTCACCGCGCACCCGGCGGTCTCGGTGCACCTGGAGAGCGGCGAGGACGTGGTCATCCTCGAAGGTGTCGCCGAGGACGTGACGACGGACGTCGAGCTCGGACGACGGATCGTCGACGACTGGATGGGCAAGTACGGGCGGCTGGCCCCGGACCCGGCCGGCGACGGCATCTGGCGGATCCGTCCGCGGTCGGCCCGGGCGTGGAGCACGGACGCACTCGACGACGGCACCGGATGGACGTTCACAGAAGTCTGACCCGGGCGCGCCGCACGTCATCTCCACGCGTCCCCCACGGCGGCGGTGATGTTCCCCGTCCGGCGTCACCCGGGTCACTACATAGAAGGACGATGGAGCGGCCCATTTGGTTGCCGGAATCGACCAAATTTTTCTGGACAATCTTCGCGGACACGCTCAGCGGACCGCGTCCGCGGCGATCCGGGACCGGTCATCCGGCGTACCGGTCATAGACTGACGGCGTCCGCTCAGCAGCCCGCAGCCAAGGAGCGCCCGTGGCCCGCGTCGTCGTCGACGTCATGCTCAAACCCGAGATCCTCGACCCCCAGGGCAAGGCGGTGCACGGCGCACTTCCCCGGCTCGGCTTCGACGGCGTCATCGACGTCCGACAGGGCAAGCGCTTCGAGCTCGAGTTCGAGGGCGACGTCACCGAGGAGCGGCTGGCCGAGGTACGCCGAGCGGCCGAGACGCTGCTGAGCAACCCGGTGATCGAGGACTACACGGTGAAGGTCGAGTCGTGAAGATCGGGGTCGTCACCTTCCCCGGGTCACTCGACGACGTCGACGCGCAACGGGCTGCCCGGGTGGCCGGCGCGCGAGCCGGTGGCGCTCTGGCACGGCGACCACGACCTGCGTGGCGTCGACGCGGTCGTGCTGCCGGGTGGCTTCTCCTACGGCGACTACCTGCGCTGCGGCGCCATCGCTCGCTTCGCGCCGGTGATGGCCGAGGTCGTGGAGGCGGCCAAGGGCGGGATGCCCGTGCTCGGCATCTGCAACGGCTTCCAGATCCTCTGCGAGTCGCACCTGCTGCCCGGCGCCCTGATCCGCAACGACCACCGGAAGTTCGTCTGCCGCGACCAGCGGCTCCGGATCGAGAACGCGTCGACCGCGTGGACGAACGGCTACGAGGTCGGCGCCGAGGTGACGATCGTGCTCAAGAACGGCGAGGGCGGGTACGTCGCCGACGCCGACACGCTCGACCGCCTCGAAGGTGAGGGTCGGGTGGTGGCGCGCTACCTCGACGTCAACCCGAACGGCTCCCTGCGCGACATCGCCGGGATCACCAACGAGCACGGCAACGTCGTCGGGCTGATGCCGCACCCGGAGCACGCCGTCGAGGACCTCTGCGGTCCGGGCAACGACGGCCTGACGTTCTTCACCAGCGCGATGGCGCACCTGACCTCGGTCTGACGCGACCGCCATACCTGGCGAGTCGGCACGCAAAACCTGGCGAGTCGGGGCGCGAAACCTGGCGAGTCGGGGTCAGTCGCTGGTGGTGCCGGAGCGGTGGCGACCGGGACGCGGGGCCGGGTCGGCCGGCTGGGCGCCGTGCTGCGAGACGCAGCGGGCGGCAGCGGAGAGCCCGAGCTGGATGCCACCGACCAGGTAGCCCGCCGCCAACGCGTCGCCGGCACCGGTGAGGTCGACGACGTCGGTCAGCATCGCCGCGTGCTCCATCACGACGCCGCCGACGACGGTGACCGCGCCATCCGCGCCGCCCTTGACGACGACGTCGAACGGCACGTCGGTCCAGTCCAGGCCGCAGGCGTCCCACTCGGCGGCGTTGGCGAACACCAGACGCGGCGCGAGCTCGCCGAGCACCGACCAGACCGCGTCGACGCCGTACGCCGTGAGCATCGAGGCCGACCCGAGGTCGATCGAGATGGACGCACCGTGGCGGCGGGCCGCCTCGACGAAGCCGAGGACCGGTCGCGGGTCGGGGGACCGCCAGATCGGATAGCCCGACAGGTGCAGCCAGTCGAGGTCGATGGGCACGCGGTTCGCGTCGAGCCGGCTGATCCAGGTCGGGTCGCCGGCGTCGGACGCCATCGTGCGGGTCTTGTCGCTGACGATGGAGACCACGGTGCCGGTCATCGCGACGTCGATCGCGATCATGCCGACGCCGGCCGCGCTCAGCTGGTCGTCGACGAACAACGCGGTCGTGGCTTGTCCTCGCGGACCGATGACGGTGGCGCGGGCACCCAGTGCTGTCGCCCAGGCTGCGACGTTCGCGGCCTGGCCGCCGGCGGTCACCTCGATCTGGGCCTTGACGTCGTCGTCCTCGTGCAGGCCGTCGGGGGCGCTGACGATCACATCGAGCATCACGTCTCCCAACGTGGCGATGTGCATGGCCCCTCCAGCTCCGGACGCGGTGCGTCCGGTCGTCAGGGTACTGGTCCAGCAGGCCTCGGCGGCAGTGCCGCCACGCGGTCGATCGAAGTTCCGTTTTCCCTTGCGTCACAGGGGATTCAGGCCGCGCCGATTGTCGACGGACAGTGACCGAACGGTCACAGCGCCGTCTCGAATCCGCGCGCTGTTGACCGGGTGACCTGGACGCCGAGTCTAGGATGCCGCCATGTCTTCACGTGCTCTCCGGGGATGGCCTGGCCTGCTGCTCGGCGTCTCCCTCCTGACCGCTCTCTCCGTCGCCTGCGCCCCCACCGACGAGAGCACCGACTCCGACGACTCGCCCGCGACCTCTGACGGGGCTGCCACCGGTGCGACCGACACCGATGCCTGCGCCGACCCACAGACCTACAAGCCCGGCGTGCTGACGCTCGCCACGGACGACCCGGTGTTCGAGCCCTGGATGTACGACAACGACCCGACCAACGGCAAGGGCTTCGAGTCCGCGGTCGCGTACGCCGTGGCGGAGAAGATGGGCTTCGCCGAGGACGACGTGGACTGGACGCGAGTCGGGTTCAACGCCAGCTACCAGCCCGGTGCGAAGAAGTTCGACTTCGACATCAACCAGATCTCGATCAGCCCGAAGCGCGCCGAGGCCGTGACGTTCTCCGAGGGCTACTACACCGTGACCCAGGCGATCATCGTCGAGAAGGACTCGCCGTATGCCGACGCGACGTCGCTCGCCGACTTCCAGGACGCGACGCTCGGGGCGCAGGTCGGGAACCACGTCGCTGGACGCGATCACCGAGACGATCCAGCCGAGCACTCAGCCGCAGGTGTTCGACGACACCAACGTCGCCAAGAACGCGCTGCAGAACGGCCAGGTCGACGGCATCGTGGCCGACCTCCCGACGGCGTTCTACATCACCGCCGTCGAGATCCCGAGCGCTACGATCGCCGGCCAGTTCCAGACCACGGGTGGAGAGCCGGAGGAGTTCGGACTGCTGTTCGAGAAGGACAACCCGCTGGTCGACTGCGCCAACCAGGCGCTCGACGAGCTCAAGGCCGACGGGACGCTGCAGGCAATCCAGGACAAGTGGCTGAGCCAGAGCGCCAACGCGCCGACGCTCGACTGAGCTGGGGAGCAGTCGATGAGCGCTGCGCAACCGGATGAGGGCTGGACGCCGAGCGCGGTCCAGCAGGAGCGCGACGCCTTTCGTCGCGGGCGCGCCCTGCGACGCGGCACGGTCGCGGCTCTGTCGACCGTGCTGGTGCTCGCGCTGCTCGTCGTCGTCGCCGTCAGCTCGCCCGGGTGGGACCGGGTCAAGACGGCGTACTTCGACGTGGACTACGCCAAGGACGTCTTCCCGGGGTTGGCCGAAGCCTTCTGGCTGAACGTCAAGATCTTCCTCGTCGCCGAGGTGCTCATCCTCGTCGTCGCGCTGGTCGTCGCGCTGATCCGGGTGGCGCCCTCGCCGGCGATGGCGCCGCTGAAGCTGATCGCGATCGTCTACACCGACGTCTTCCGGGGTACGCCGACGCTGCTCGTGATCTTCCTGGTCGGTTTCGGCGTCCCGGCGCTGCAGCTGCAGGGAGCGCCGACGGACCCGTTCTGGCTCGGGGTGATCGCGCTGACCCTCTCCTACGGCGCCTATGTCGCAGAGGTGCTGCGCTCGGGCATCGCGTCGATCCATCCGAGCCAGTGGGCGGCATCGCGCGCGCTCGGGCTGACCCACACGCAGACGTTGCGGCACGTGGTGCTCCCGCAGGCAGTCCGCCGGGTGCTGCCGCCGTTGCTGAACGACTTCGTGTCGCTCCAGAAGGACACGGCGCTGGTCAGCGTGATCGGCGTCGTCGAGATCCTGCGCCAGGCCCAGATCGACTCCAGTCGCGACTTCAACTTCACGGCGTACACCGTGGCCGCGCTGTTCTTCATCGCGCTGACCATCCCGCTCGCCCGGCTCGGCGACTGGCTCGCCCTGCGGCAGGTCCGGCGTGAGCAGGGCGCGGCCGCCTGATGGCTCTGCTCCGGCTCGACGGGGTGCGCAAGCACTTCGGTGACCACCACGTGCTCACCGGTGTCTCGCTCGAGGTCGACGAGGGACAGGTCGTCTGCCTGATCGGTGCGTCCGGGTCCGGCAAGTCGACCCTGCTGCGATGCGTCGACCTGCTCGAGGTCGTCGACGACGGGACGATCTGGCTGGACGGCCGCGACATCACGGCTCCCGACGTCAACCCGGACGGCGTACGCCGCGAGGTGGCGATCGTCTTCCAGGCCTACAACCTGTTCCCGCACCTGTCCGTGCTCGACAACATCACCCTGGGCCCCCGGCGCTCGCTGCGGCGGCCCCGCCAGGCCAGCGAGGAACGAGCGCTCGAGCTGCTCGAACGCTTCGGTCTGGCCGAGAAGGCGCGCGCGTATCCCGACTCGCTCTCCGGTGGTCAGCAGCAACGGGTGGCGGTGATCCGCGCGATGGCGATGAAGCCGCGCCTGCTGCTCCTCGACGAGATCACCTCCGCGCTCGACCCGATGCTCGTCGGTGACGTGCTCGAGGTGATCCGTGAGCTGAAGCAGGAGGGGATGACGATCGTGATGGCGACCCACGAGATGGTCTTCGCCCGCGAGATCGGCGATCGGATCGTGTTCCTCGACGGCGGCGGGATCGTCGAGGAGGGTCCGCCGTCGGAGGTGTTCACCGCACCGAAGGACGAACGAACCGCCCGGTTCCTCGCGCGGCACCTCGACCACTGAGGTGCGGGATCAGCGAGAGATCTGCCGGTGTGCCACGCGTGCGGCCTCCTCACGTGAGTGGACGCCGAGCTTGCGGAGGATGTTGGAGACGTGGACGCTGGTCGTCTTCACGCTGATGAACAACGACTCCGCGATCTCCCGGTTGGTCTGACCCGCAAGCAATCCCGACAGCACTTCGTTCTCGCGTTGTGTCAGACCCAACGTGGCGAGGCCGGCACCGGCGGAATCCTCGGTCTCGTCCGCGGTCAGGAAGTCGATCCGACCCCAGCGCGCGAGGTTCTCGACCTCAGCGACCAGGAAGCCCGCGCCCAGCTGGGTGGCCGCGTCGTGCGCCCGTCGTACGGCGGCGACCGGCCGGTGACCGACCTGCTTCGACATCACCAGGCACTCGGCCTCCCGCCAGAGCGCGTAGGCCGACGGGAAGGGCTGGCCGAGGTCGTCCCACTGCGCTGCGACTCCGCCCCACACCTCGGCGTCGGAGGACCCCTCGCAGCGCAACAGCTCGGCGTCGATGGTCCGGGCCACGGCCTCGGTCTCGGGGAGCGGATGGTCCCGCCCCTTCTCCGCCGCGGCAAACATCAGGTCGGCTCGGGTCCGCAGCGCCTCGGCGTCGACTCTCAGCTCGCTGACGGCCGCCTCGTCCTGCTGAGTTCTGGCGGCGTCGAGCAGGTCAGCGGTCGCCTGGGCCGCTGTCAGGATGAGTGCGCCGGCGAACCGTTCCTCGTCCGTGCCTTCGATCAGCTCGAGCCCCTGCTTGGCCTGTCCCAGGGCCTCAGCGGGACGACCGCGAGAGACCAGCAGCTCGGCAGCGACCTCGTGGAACTCGCGGTGCCACGCGTCCGGTGCGTCGAACTCCGTGAACAGCACGCGAGCCTGTTCGACACACGCCTCGGCGCGGTCGAAGTCGCCGCTGCGCAGCCGGAGCCTGGCTTCGTGCTCGAGGATCGGAAAGGCGCGGATCCCTCTGGCTTCGGACGCGCGGGCCTGCGTCACCAGCTCGTCCGCCTCAGCCCAGCGTCCGGCCTTGATCAGGGACTCGGCGGCGTTGGCCAGGAGGAAGCTCCCGTCCTGCCGTGCCAGACCGACCCGGTTCATGGCCTCGTAGCCGACTCGGGACGCCTCGACGGCGTCGTCGTACCGACCGGAGAGGCCGAGCACATGAGTGAGATCGATGTACGCCGTCGCCAGGTCGTCCGCTGCACCGAGGTCCTCGGCGATGGCGACCGCCTCACGGGACAAGGCGATCCCCTCGTCGAACTCCCCGCGATACGCCCTCAGCACACCGAGTGCGTTGAGAGCGCGGACCTCGGCCTGGCGGGCGCCGACCGTCCGCGCGATGCGCAGCGCCTCCTGGCAGGTCGTCTCGGCTTCGTCCATCCGGCTCCACGCCATCGTGAGCAACCCGAGACCGCCCAGCACGTGCGCGCGCAGGACGGACGGCTCGTCGGGCAACAAGGCGAGGGCGCTCGTGTAGGCCTCGTAGGCCTCCTCGACACGGCCCGTGTTGAAGCCGAAGGCACCCTTGCGCTCGAGCACCGCCGCGACTCGGACCGGGTCTTCCGCAAGCGAGGTGGCCTCGTCGATCAAGGCGATGGCCCGGGTCCCGTCGCCGACCAGGTGTGCGGCCTGGGCGGCGTGCAGCAGCAGATCGAGGCGGTCCACGCTGAGCGCCTCGTAGGCCGCAGGATCGGCGGAGCACGGCATCGACAGAGCCTTGTCGAAGTAGCGCTCCGACTCGACCAGCGCGTACATCCGCTCAGCCGACAGGCCTGCCCGCACGGCGGCTTCGAATGCCTTGGCCTCGACCCGGGCTGCGTCCCAGTGTTGGGCGATCTCGCCGACGAGACCGAACTGCACGTCGGTTCCCTGCGACAGCTGACACGACTTGGCTCGCGCCGCCGCCTCGTGCAGCCGACGGCGTTGGCCCGGAGGGAGGTCCGCCTCGAGCACCTCGCGGATGAGGGGCTTGGCGAACGAGTAGTCCGCAGCCGGATGGGGCAGTACCAGCTGTCGCTCGGTGGCCGGCTCGAGGTCGACCTCAACGGAGTGGACGTCGCGATCCAGCACGGTCGCGAGGAGGTCGAGAGAGAAGGTCCGGCCGACGACGGCCGCCGCGTCGAGGACCGAGCGCGTCGTGACGGGAAGAGCCGCGAGCCTCGTGGCGACCAGGTCGTAAAGACTCTCGGGCCACCGGTCGGTGTCGTCCCGAGCCCACGAGACGAGCTGCTCGCTGAAGTAAGGGTTGCCCTGTGAGTGCTCGAAGATGAGATCCGTCAGGGTCCGGCGACGTCGCAGGTCGTCCTGGGACATCAGCTCGGCCAGCTGAGCCTGGGTGGCGTCGCGGGTGAGCCGCTGCAGAGGTATCCGCGTCACCTCGGCCATCCGGCCGAGCTCGACCAGCCATCGCCTCACCGGGTGGTCGCGGTCGAGCTCGTCGGTGCGCAGCGTCAGGATGATCGCCACCCGCTCGGTGCGGAGGTTCCTGGCCAGGAAGCTGATCAGGTCGAGCGTTGACTTGTCGGCCCACTGCACGTCCTCGATGAGCCAGGCCACCGGCCGCTCGGTCGAGAGCCGGACCACCAGCGTCAGCAACCACTCGAACAGCCGCGCCTGTCCGCTGCTGCTGAGCTCGTTCTCCTCCGTTGTCTGGCGGCCGCTCGTCGTCGTGGTCGACGTACTCGAAGGGGAGGAAGTCCACGAACGCCGGCGGCCACTGTCGGACGAGCTCGGCCGAAGCGTCGGGCGTGAGATCGCGCAGGAGGTCGCGCAGCGATGCCATGACCGGCGCGAAGGGCATCGCCTCCCCTTCGACCGGGAGGCAGTGACCGACGAGCGTGTGCACGTCGACGGACTGGAGGACCTGGGTCACGAGCGTCGTCTTGCCGACGCCGAGCTCGCCCGATATGACGGCAACCTGACGGTTCCCGTTCGCCGCGGCGAGGAGCACGGAACGCACACGCTCGCACTCGCGGTCACGTCCGAAGAGTGATCCGACGGTGCTTTCCAGCGCCACATTCAATGGCCGACATCTCCCAGCTGTCTGCCACCACGATCCCACCGTCGCCGCCACAACGCGAGAAATAAGCGTCACCTCGGCCGGATCTAAGGTGCGCTCCCGATGTTCAGCGCGAGCCGCTCGACCTAGTTTCACAAGAGACCACATCGATCACGATGCGGCACGAAACCGCCGAGGATTCTCATGCGCACACCAGCCAGACACTTCACCACCCTCGCTCTTGCAGCCGGCATCGCCCTTTCGGGAGCCGCAGCGTTCGCGACCGTTGCACCGGGGACAGCGGGCAAGGACGTCACACGAGGGCTCGACAACGACAACGCGACGAACACGTTCATCCAACCGCCGGGCGTCACCGCGCAGCAGCACATGAACAACACGGACGTGCTGTTCGGTCGCGAGAGCGGCGATCTCCTGATCGGCAACCTCGGCAGCGACACGTTGGTGGCCGGCGAGGGCCCGGACATCCTGGTGGGCGGGCCGGACAACTTCGCGCCCCCGAACAACGACGTGCTGCTGGGGGAGACCGGGGACGATGTGAACATCTGGGCGCCTGGCGACGGAAGCGACGCGTTCGCCGCCGACACCGGCCGGGACACGATGATCTTCGCGCCCTTCGTCACCCGCCCCAACGGCGACCTCAAGCTCGAGTGGTTCAACCACCGTCGCATTCCGCGCGTGGACATCACGGACAAGCCGACGCTCAGCTGCGACATCGTCAAGGTTCCGGCGAGCGAACACCTGGGCGCGCAGTTCCTGGTGCGGTTCCTGGTCAACGACGTGATCACCGTGACCGTCCGTCAGAAGGACGTCGAGCAGGTGCTCTGCCCCAGTGGCGAGGACAACAAGCTCGCGCGGGCCGACCTGACCCGAACCCACCCGACGTTCCACCTCGTCCGCGCCGATCGCTTGCGCGGCCTCGTGGGCGCCATCGTGGCGAAGCCCTGAGGGGGAGTCATGATCCAGACCTATCGCTGCCACCGATGTGGAGCCACCCTCGAGGCGTTCCTCGAGTTCGCGCCGGGCATACCGCTGGCCACGACGCAGCAGTCGATGCAGGACCGCGTCGAGACCGCCCGGATCAAGCATCAGGACAGGTGCCCGGGGCTGAGGGCCCCGAAACAGGCGCCCGCGAAGCCTGAGCCGCAACCGATCCGCGTCCGTCGCCCGCTTCTCGCCGGACTGTGGCGGAGACGCGCGCCCGGTTGAGCAGCAGCACGCATACCGTCAACGACCTTGCCCGTACGAACGGGCAAGGTCGTTCGTCGTTCAGAGAGGCGAGTTGCGATCCCGGTCGGGCTAAGTCTCCCGTCGCCGAAAATGAGCCGCCGCCGGCCGAATCTAGGGCGGGCTTGCCGATGTTCGCCGTGGCCCGGCGGACCCATAGTCGAAGCACGGGGAGGGCATCAGGCTCGAACCACCAACAAGGGGGAAGCAATGAACAGAATCACGAAGCTGGTTCCGGCGGCCGTCGGCGTCTCGGGCTTGGTGCTCGTGTCGCTCGCGGCGGTGGGAAGCGCTCCTGCCTCAGCGGCAGCGACCTGTCAGCTGAACGTCCAATCGAACAAGGCAGTGAACCTCGAAGAGGACAACGGCACGGACTCGGTCTTCTTCAAGCTGGGCACCAGCCGCACACCGACTCTGAACTACGCGCTCGGGGACAAGCAGTTCAACATCGGTACGGAGACTTTCCAGAACTCGATCGATCTCCGTGTCTTCGAGAAGGACGGGAACGTGCGCACCCGGGTCGGCGCGATCAACAACATCCCGTGCCAGAACACCCCGCTGCAGGTCACCGATGTCAGCGACGGCGACGCGATCTACCGCGTGAGGTGGAGCGTCCAGTAGCGACGAGGGGCGGATACAGGCTGGGCGTCGACCACATGGTCGGCGCCCAGTTCTGTGCGGAGCGTTTCGTCGCCCGCCACCTTTCCGCATAGGGTCGCGGCTGTGATCACCGAGGTGCATCCCGAGGTGGCCGACGCATTGGCCGCGGGCCGCGGCGTCGTCGCCCTGGAGTCGACCATCATCAGCCATGGCCTCCCGACCGAGTCGAGTGCCGAGGTGGCACGACAGATCGAGGCGGCCGTGCGTGAGTCCGGAGCCGTGCCGGCGACCGTGGCCGTGCTCGACGGACGGGTCCGGATCGGGCTCGACGACGCAGCTCTCGACCGGGTCGCCACCGATCCCGACGTGGTCAAGGCGAGCATCCGCGACCTGGGGGTGGTGCTCGCGAGCGGAACGGCCGGCGCCACCACGGTCGCGTCGACGGCGTACCTCGCGAAGCAGGCCGGTATCGACGTGTTCGCGACGGGCGGTCTCGGTGGTGTCCACCGCGGGGCGCAGGACACCTGGGACGAGTCGGCCGACCTCCCTGCTCTGAGCCAGGTGCCGATCACCGTCGTCTGCGCCGGCGTGAAGTCGATCCTCGACGTGCCCGCCACCCTCGAACGGCTCGAAACGCTGTCGGTCGCGCTGGTCGGCTATCGCACCGACGCGTTCCCGGGCTTCTACATCCGCGACTCGGGCGAGACGGTGCCGTGGCGGCTCGACGACGTCGCGGAGATCGCCGCGACGATGCACCGCCGCCAGGCCCTCGGCCTGCCGCAGGCGCTCGTCGTCGCCAACCCGATCGACGCGGCCGACGAGATGGACGAGGCCCTGCACGACAACGTGCTGACGTCGGGGCTGAAGGCCCTCGCCGAGGCCGACGTGCACGGCAAGGACGTCACGCCCTTCCTGCTCGCGCACTTCCACGAGCAGACCGAGGGGCGGAGCCTGGCGGCCAACATCGCCCTCGTGCTGTCGAACGCTCGGGTCGCCGGCGAGATCGCCGTGGCGGCTGCGGAGGCTGCGACGGCACACCGGCTGCCATGATCGGCTGCCATGAGCGATGAAGCGGCGGCGATCGCCGACGAAGTATTGACCCGGTTCAACCAGGCGACGCGGGCACGCGATCTGGATGTCTCGCTTGCGGTCTTGACCGACGACCCGACCGTCTACGGGTCGGGCTCTGGTGAGACCGCGATCGGGCGGGCTGCCGTGACTGCGTTCCTGACCGACATCTACTCTCGACCGTTCACCTACGGCTGGGAGTGGCAGGTCGAGCACGCAGAGCGGTCTGGCGACGTGATCTGGTTCGTCGCTCCGAGCGAAGCCGCCCTCAAGGGCGACGACGGGCGGGAGAAGCGGCTGCCGTACCGGATCGCAGGGACGCTGGTCCTCGTCCGCGGTGAGTGGCGGATCGCGCTGTTCAACGGCTCCGAGCCTGCCGACGACTGAGGCGTGCCGGATCCGGGACGGCGCGACAGGACTCGCGATCTCGGGCGGTAGCGTGGTGCCTGCCCCGTCGTACGAGAGAGTCCGGAGCCAGACCGCGGTGACCGTGCAGCCCGAGTTTCGACAAGCTCAACCACCGGAATCCTTCGACACCGTCGAGCGAGCGACCGAAACCCCCGACACCAAGCAGCCCTGGCAGGACCTCGGCCTGAAGCCCGACGAGTACGGGCAGATCCGCGAGATCCTCGGTCGGCGGCCGACGTCGTCCGAGCTCGCGATGTACTCCGTGATGTGGAGCGAGCACTGCTCCTACAAGTCGTCCAAGGTGCACCTGCGGCAGTTCGGCGACAACGTCACCGACGAGATGCGGGCGCACCTGATGGTCGGGATCGGCGAGAACGCCGGGGTCGTCGACATCGGTGACGGGTACGCCGTGACGTTCAAGGTCGAGTCGCACAACCACCCGTCGTACGTCGAGCCCTATCAGGGTGCGGCCACGGGAGTCGGCGGCATCGTCCGCGACATCCTCGCGATGGGCGCGCGGCCGGTGGCGGTGATGGACCCGCTGCGATTCGGTCCGCTCGACGCCGAGGACACCCAACGCGTGCTGCCCGGGATCGTGGCCGGCATCGGCGGCTACGGCAACTGCCTCGGCCTGCCGAACATCGGTGGTGAGGCCGTCTTCGACGCGTCGTACGTCGGCAACCCGCTCGTCAACGCGCTGTGCGTCGGTGTGATGCGGCACGAGCAGCTGCACCTCGCGAAGGCGAGCGGCGCGGGCAACCAGGTGATCCTGTACGGCGCCAAGACAGGCGGCGACGGGATCGGCGGCGTCTCCGTCCTGGCGTCGGAGACGTTCGACGCCGAGGGGCCGGCGAAGCGGCCGAGCGTCCAGGTCGGCGACCCGTTCATGGAGAAGCTGCTGATCGAGTGCACGCTCGAGCTGTTCGCCGAGGACCTCGTCGTCGGCATCCAGGACCTCGGCGGTGCCGGGCTGTCGTGCGCGACCTCGGAGCTGGCGAGTGCCGGCGACGGTGGCATGCACGTCTGGCTCGACCGGGTGCCGTTGCGCGACGCCTCGCTCGCTCCGGAGGAGATCCTGATGAGCGAGTCGCAGGAGCGGATGATGGCGGTGGTCGAGCCGCGGCACGTCGACCGCTTCCTCGCGATCTGCGCGAAGTGGGACGTCGACGCCACGGTCATCGGCGAGGTCACCGAGGTGACCGACGAGGAGAGCGAGCGCGGCGGCCGGCTGGTGATCGAGTGGCACGGCCGGACGATCGTCGACGTCCCTCCGCGGACCGTCGCGCACGAGGGCCCCGTCTACCAGCGGCCGTTCGCGCGGCCGTCCTGGCAGGACGAGCTCCAGTCCGACGACTCGAGGTCGCTCGATCGGCCGAAGTCAGGAGACCAGCTGCGCGAGACGCTGCTGACGATGGTCGCGTCGCCCAACCTCTGCGACAAGTCGTGGATCACCGACCAGTACGACCGCTACGTGCAGGGCAACACCGTGCTCGCCCAGCCGGAGGACGCCGGGCTGGTGCGGGTCGACGAGGAGACCGGGCTCGGCGTCGCGGTCGCGACCGACTGCAACGGGCGCTTCGCGAAGCTCGACCCGTACGTCGGCGCGCAGCTCGCGCTGGCCGAGGCCTACCGCAACGTCGGCGCCGCCGGCGCCCGGCCGCTGGCGGTCACCAACTGCATGAACTTCGGCTCGCCGGAGGACCCGGACGTGATGTGGCAGTTCGCCGAGGCGGCGCGCGGGCTTTCCGACGGCTGCCGCGAGCTGGGGGTGCCGGTGACCGGCGGCAACGTGAGCTTCTACAACCAGACCGGAGACACCCCGATCCTGCCGACGCCGGTCGTGGGGGTGCTCGGGGTGATCGACGACGTCACGCGTCGTACGCCGATCGGGTTCCTCGCCGAGGGGCAGCAGATCTACCTGCTCGGGGCGACGGCCGACGAGCTCGACGGCTCGGAGTGGGCGCACGTCGTGCACGGCCACCTCGGTGGTCGCCCGCCGGCGCTCGACCTGGCCGCCGAGCACGAGCTCGCCGACATCCTCGTCAACGCGTCACGCGACGGCCTGATCGACGCCGCGCACGACCTCTCCGACGGCGGCCTGGCGCAGGCGCTGGTCGAGTCGTGCCTGCGGCACGGCGTCGGGGCTCGGGTCTGGATCCCGGACGCGCTCGACCCGTTCGTGGCGCTGTTCTCGGAGTCGACGGCCCGCGCGATCGTGGCGGTGCCGCGCAGCGAGGAGGTGCGGTTCACCGACATGTGCACGGCTCGCGGCTTCCCGCACGTGCGGATCGGCGTCACCGACGGACTCGGCCAGGATGCGGTGCTCGACGTGCAGGACCAGTTCGTCGTACCGCTGTCCGAGCTGCGGGCCGCCTGGTCGGCCACCCTGCCGACCGCCTTCGCCTGACCCCGGCGTGCTCGCTGGTTGAGCCATGCACCTGCATGGTTCGCCAAGCAGATCCCGGTGGCGAACCGTGCACCTGGATGGTTAACCCGTCGAACACCAAGGTCGGATGGTCAGTGGCGGCCGCGCTGGAGCGCCTTCCAGGTGGCCTTGCCGACGATCCCGTTGGGGGCGATCCGGACGCCGCGCTGGTAGTCGCGGACCGCTCGCGTCGTGGTCGGACCGAACACGCCGTCGACGTCGACCCGACGACCGAGCGCGGCGGTGAGACTGCGCTGGAGGAACCGGACCCGGTCACTGGCCGAGCCGCGCTTGACGAGTGGTCGGGTGCCACTGGCCAACAGGGACGTCCAGGTCGGGCGGTTCAGGGTTCGGGTGACGTGGATCCCGCGACGACGCTGGTACTCGCCGACCGCCCGGGCGGTCGAGATGTCGAACCGCTTCGAGAAGGGCCCGCGGTACAGGCCGTGTCGCCGGAGCATGCACTGGCCGGCCGGGATCTGGGAGGAGCGGTCGCCGAAGCGCCAGCGCCAGTAGTGCGGGTAGGTGACGTTCACCCCGCAGGTGTGCAGGGCTCTGCCGGGCCTGGAGCCACGCCCCACGAGGATGGCGTTCTGGTCGATGTGGACGCGGACGCCTCCGAAGCGCTTCCAGCGATCGAGCTCGAACTGGTGCAGGCGCTGCCGTCGCCAGAAGGAGTCGCGCACGTAGGGCTCGCCCTCGAGGTCTGCGCGCCCGTTGCCCCAGCCCAGCCACAGCACGTTGGGCCAGGTGTAGCGGTGTGGCGTACGCGCCCGGGCGTGGTCGAGGTCGGCGATGCCACTCGCGCCGGAGGAGTAGAAGCCGGAACGCCACCCACGTGCCTGCAGTCGATGGCTCCACCCGGACTGGAACTTGAGCACGGCTTGCGTGCACCGTCCTCGCCGGTTGTCGTACGCCTCCATGTCGAGGAACAGCGTGCTGCCGCGGGCCATGCCGAGCGCCCGGGCGTGCCTGATCGCGCGGTTGGCGCCCGCGACGCCCTGGGCCCGGGCGCGGTCGGGGCGCGCGCTCATCGGGTGCTCGGTCCGGCCGGAGCAGGCGAACGCGTCAGGCGTCCCGCGTCGCAGGATCGGAGCCTGCAGACCGACCCAGAGCGGGAAGATCCGCCACCGCTTGCGGTGCTGCTCCGCGACCCAGCTGCGGGTCAGCTCGGGCTGGCTGCAGCCTCGGGACTCGCCCCCGATGTAGACCCCGACACCCCAGTACGGCGACCGGGTGCGGAGCACGTCCATCGTGCGGCGCGTGGGGGCCGTGCAGGTGTCGAATCCGAGGCCCTCGAGGCTGCCCGGGACCCGGACAGCGCGGCCCCGCCGGCTCTCGGCAGCAGCCGTCGCGAGGCGAGTGGCTGCGGATTCTGGGGCTCGTGCGGCCGCGACGTCGGCGGCTGACGCGTCGTCCGCCGCGGTCCGGGAGGCAGACGAGGTCGGCGCGGTGAGCGGTACGACGAGAGCCAGTGCTCCGGTGAGCACGAGCGAGGTGACGGGGACGGATGGGCGCATGGTCTCACCCCAGATTGGTGGAGAGGTCGCCGAGGAAGGGGTCAGGCTAACACCGCGAGATGGCCCGTCGACGGTCCAACGCTGCGCGGGTGTGTCTCTGCGTCAGCGCTGGCCGGACTGCAGGGCGCTCCAGGTCGGGCCGTCGGCCACGCCGGTGTCGGGCAGGCCGACCCGGCGCTGGTACGCCGCCACCGACTCCGCCAGGTGAGCCCCGAAGAGCCCGTTGATCGTCTCGCTCTTCCCCCGCGCGGCCGTGATCGCCCGCTGGAGGTAGCGGACGCGATCATTCGCCGAGCCGCGCTTGGCCAGCGGCGTGTCACCGGCCGACAGCAACGTGGTCCAGGTCGGGGCCGCCATACCCTGCAAGGCCGCTCGGCCGGTCGGCGTTTGCCTGGTTAACCATGCAAATCCCCCTCACGCCATGAAGATCTGCCTGGTGAGCCATGCAGGCGGATGGTTAACCAGGCAAACACCAAGGGGGTGTCGGGGGAGGTTCGTACGATGAGGCGGTGCCGGTTCGTCTGCGTCCGTTGGAAGCCTCTGAGGTCGAGGCGGTGCTGGCCCGGCTGGACGCGGCGGCTGCGGTCGCGGAGTCTCCGGACAAGGAGGACGTCCGCGCTGCGGTGAAGCACTTCCTGGCCGTGCTGACGACCCGGGCGCCGGGCAAGAGCGTCGAGGTCCGGGTGCCGCCGTACGCCGCAGTGCAGTGCGTCGAGGGCGCCCGCCACACCCGCGGGACCCCGCCGGCCGTGGTCGAGACCGATGCCGAGACCTGGCTTCGCCTCGCCCGCGGGCAGGAAGCCTTCGTCGACGCCCAGCACGACGGCAGGGTGCGCGCGTCCGGCGAGCGTTCCGACCTCACGCCGCTGCTCCCGCTCACCTGACGACCGCTGGTCGAGCACCCCGCTGGTCGAGCTCGTCGAGACCCCGACCTGATCTCGACGAGCTCGATCACCGAATCGCGCGACCTGATCTCGACAGGCTCGATCACCGAAGGGCTGGTTAGGGTCGGGGGCATGACTGACGACCTGCGTGCTCGGGTGGCCGAGGTGCTGCCCGGCGTCCGCGCCGACCTCGAGAACCTCGTCCGTATCCCCTCCGTGGGAGCCGACCCGACCCGCCACGACGAGGTACGCCGCTCGGCGGCCGCGGTCGCCGCCCTGTTCGAGGCCGAGGGCTTCGACACCAAGACGGTCGAGGTGGACGGCGGGCTCCCGGCGGTGATCGCCCGCAAGCCCGCTCCCGCCGGCAAGCCCACGGTGCTGCTCTACGCCCACCACGACGTCCAGCCCGAGGGCGCACGCGAGAACTGGGCGACCGAGCCGTTCGAGCCGACCGAGCGCGACGGCCGGTTGTTCGGGCGCGGCGCCGCCGACGACAAGGCCGGGATCGCCGCGCACCTGGCTGCCGTGCGCGCGCACGGTGACGACCTCCCGGTCGGCGTCACGATCTTCGTCGAGGGCGAGGAGGAGTCGGGCTCGGTGTCGCTGCCCGCGATCCTCGAGCAGCACCACGACGACCTCGCGAGCGACGTGATGGTGATCGCCGACTCGACCAACTGGGACATCGGGGTGCCGGCTCTGACCACCTCGTTGCGCGGCCTCGCCGCCCTGGTCGTGGAGGTCCGCACGCTCGACCACGCGGTGCACTCCGGCATGTGGGGCGGAGTTGCCCCGGACGCGTTGACCAGCCTGATCCAGCTGCTCGCGACGCTCCACGACGCCGACGGCAACGTCGCGGTCGAGGGCCTGGTCAGCGGCCCGGCTTCCGACCTCGACTACCCGGAGGACCGGCTGCGCGCCGAGGCCGGCTTCCTCGACGGCGTTCGCGAGATCGGCTCCGGGTCTGTCGTCGAACGC
The DNA here is from genome assembly GCA_963737725.1 of uncultured Actinomycetota bacterium. GTDB lineage: Bacteria > Actinomycetota > Actinomycetes > Propionibacteriales > Nocardioidaceae > JANLYC01. Next base: position 55,146 of record CAVTTO010000007.1, on the reverse strand, counting down.
CTCTGGACCAAGCCGGCGATCTCGGTGATCGCGCTCGACGCGACCCGGGTCGCCGACGCCAGCAACACCCTGCTCCCGGTGGCCCGCGCCGCGGTGAGCATGCGGGTGGCGCCGGGCGACGACGCGGGCCGTGCGCTCGGCAAGCTCAAGGAGCACCTGACCAGGCATGCGCCGTTCGGTGCGCAGGTCTCGTTCGACGACGAGGACACGGGTCAGCCGTTCGCGATCGACGCGCAGGGACCGGCGTACGACGCAGCCCGGGCCGCGTTCACGGAGGCCTGGGGCGGCACCGAGCCGGTGGACATCGGGGTCGGAGGTTCGATCCCGTTCATCGCGGAGTTCGCCGAGCGCTTCCCGGACGCCGCGATCCTGGTCACCGGTGTCGAGGATCCGGACACCCGGGCCCACGGGGCGAACGAGGGTCTCCACCTCGCCGAGTTCGCCCGGGTCTGCCTGGCCGAGGCCCTCCTGCTCCGCAATCTCGCCCGCTGACCAGCGCCGCGAATTGCGGGAAAGGTTGCCTCACCAGCGGCGTGTCGACCTGATCTTTCCCGCAAACGCGGGCGGGAGGGCGGGGGAGCGCCGCAGCGTGTCGAGCGACCCGTAGACTCGGGCCGTGCCTCGCGGAGATGGGCGTCTGACCCATGAACTCGATCCCCACGACCGCGGACCCCAGGACGCGTGCGGCGTCTTCGGCGTGTGGGCCCCCGGCGAGGACGTCGCCAAGCTGACCTACTTCGGGCTCTACGCCCTGCAGCACCGCGGCCAGGAGTCGGCCGGCATCGCCGTCGGCAACGGTCGCCAGATCCTCGTCTACAAGGACATGGGCCTGGTGTCCCAGGTCTTCGACGAGTCCACCCTCGAGGCGCTGCGCGGTCACGTGGCGATCGGCCACTCGCGCTACTCGACGACCGGCTCGAGCGTGTGGCACAACGCGCAGCCGACCTTCCGCTCCACGTCGTACGGCTCGATCGCGCTCGGCCACAACGGCAACCTGACGAACACCGGCGACCTCGCCAAGCGGGTCGACGAGCTGGCTCGCGACCACGGCCAGCTCGACCTCGCCACCCACACCTCGGAGGCGTCGAGCGACACCGACCTGGTCACCGCACTGCTGGCCGCCTACTCCGACCGACCGCTCGAGCAGGCCGCCGCGGAGATCTTCCCGACGATGCGCGGCGCCTACTCGTTCGTGTTCATGGACGAGGGCACGTTGTACGCCGCCCGCGACCCGCAGGGCATCCGCCCCCTCGTCCTCGGTCGGCTCGAGCGCGGCTGGGTCGTCGCCTCGGAGACGGCCGCCCTCGACATCGTCGGCGCGTCGTTCGTGCGCGAGGTGGAGCCGGGCGAGCTGATCGCGATCGACGAGGACGGCCTGCGGTCGCAGTGCTTCGCGAAGCCGGAGCCGAAGGGCTGCCTGTTCGAGTTCGTCTACCTGGCCCGGCCCGACACCCTGATCAGCGGTCAGCGCGTACAGACCGTCCGCGCCGAGATCGGCCGCACCCTGGCGCGCGAGTACCCGGTCGAGGCCGACCTGGTGATCCCGGTGCCCGAGTCCGGCACGCCGGCCGCGATCGGGTACGCCGAGGAGAGCAAGATCCCGTACGGCCAGGGCTTCGTGAAGAACTCCTACGTCGGCCGGACCTTCATCCAGCCGAGCAACACGATCCGGCAGCTCGGCATCCGGCTGAAGCTCAACGCGCTTCCCGACGTGGTGGCCGGCAAGCGCCTGGTCGTCGTCGACGACTCGATCGTGCGCGGCAACACCCAGCGCGCCCAGGTCAGGATGCTGCGCGAGGCCGGCGCGCGCGAGGTGCACGTCCGGATCGCCAGCCCGCCGGTCAAGTGGCCCTGCTTCTACGGCATCGACTTCGCGACCCGCGCCGAGCTGATCGCCAACGGCATGAGCACCGAGGAGATCTGCCGCTCGATCGGCGCCGACTCGCTGTCCTACGTGTCGCTCGACGGCCTGATCGCGGCGAGCCAGGTGCCGAAGGACGACCTGTGCCGGGCGTGCTTCGACGGTGTCTACCCGGTCGACCTGCCGGAGCCGCGACTGCTGGGCAAGCACCTGCTCGAGCAGGAGCTCGACGCCCCGCTCCGGCCGGACGGGCTCTCGACGACGATGGCCGGTGGCGGCGCGCCCGATGCTTTGAGCAGGCCGTGACGGAGCCCGGCGGGCACGAGGAGGCAGCGCGATGAGTGACGAGACGGGCGGATCGACGTACGCCGCCGCCGGGGTCTCGATCGAGGCCGGTGACCGGGCGGTCGAGCTGATGAAGACGTGGGTCGAGAAGACCCGTCGTCCGGAGGTGGTCGGCAGCATCGGCGGCTTCGCCGGGCTCTTCGACGTCTCGGCCCTCACGGCGTACGAGCACCCGCTGCTCGCGACCAGCGCCGACGGCGTCGGCACCAAGGTGGCGATCGCGCAGCAGCTGGACAAGCACGACACGATCGGCTTCGACCTGGTCGGGATGCTCGTCGACGACCTCGTGGTCTGCGGAGCCGAACCGCTGTTCGTGACCGACTACATCGCCTGCGGCAAGGTCGTGCCGGAACGGATCGCGGCCATCGTCAAGGGCATCGCGGAGGCCTGCGTGGCCGCCGGCTGCGCCCTCCTCGGAGGGGAGACGGCGGAGCATCCCGGGCTGCTCGGTCCCGACGAGTACGACGTGGCCGGCGCGACGACCGGAGTGGTCGAAGCCGCCGAGGTCCTCGGCCCCGACCGGGTCGTGCCGGGCGACCTGCTGATCGCGATGGGCTCCTCCGGCCTGCACTCCAACGGCTACTCCCTCGTCCGTCACGTGCTGCTCGAACGAGCCGGCTGGTCGCTCGACCGTCACGTCGACGTGCTCGGCCGGACCCTGGGCGAGGAGCTGCTCGAACCCACCCGCCTCTACACGCTGCCCTGTCTGCAGCTGGCTGACGCGACCGACACCCACGCCATGGCGCACGTCACCGGAGGTGGGCTGGCGAACAACCTGGCCCGCGTCCTGCCTGCTGCCGTCACCGCCGTGGTCGACCGGTCGACCTGGGCGCCGCAGCCGGTCTTCGGCCTGGTCGGTGAGGTCGGCGAGGTCCCGCAGGCCGACCTCGAGGCCACGCTCAACATGGGTGTCGGCATGGTCGCCGTCACGCCGGCCGACGAGGCAGAGGTCGCGCTCGCGCTGCTGGGTCAGGCCGGGATCGACGCCTGGGTGTGTGGCGAGGTCACCGACGTACCCGGGGGAACCGCCACGCTCACGGGCGCGTACGCCGGCTGAGGTCCCACGCGGCGGTTTACGCCGAAAGTGAACGGTGTCGAAACTCCCGTGAGAGCCGGTGTGTGTCCGGGGTCAGGGGCGGGTATCGTGTTGTCCACGAACTAATTGATGAAAGCCCGGGCGTCCTGAGGGCGGACCCGGCACGAGGTGCGAGGGGGTCGACCCTATGGGGCGCGGCCGAGCGAAAGCGAAGCAGACCAAGGTTGCTCGCGAGTTGAAGTACCGCGAGTTCAACACGGACTTCTCCGCTCTCCAGCGTGAGCTTCACGGTGATGACCATGACGAGGCTCGCCAGGACACCGAGGCAGAAGGCGACGAGTCCGACGACCCGTACGCGGACCGCTACGACGAGAACGAGTCGGCCAACCGTTGATCGGGCTGTTAGCGGCGGCGCAGCCGCGCGAACAGCCTCAACCAGCCACCCGTCTCCGCTCGGGCGCTCAGCCGAGATAGATCCCGCGGAGCCGACCGACGTCGGACATCCGTCGTTCGGCGATCCGGTCTGCCGCGACCGCCGTGGCGATGCCCTCGGCAGCGGCCACCTCGAACACCCGCTTGGTGGTGTCGTAGATCTTCGTCGCGCGCGCCTTCGCCCGGTCGAACGAGAAGCCTTCGAGCTCGTCGGCGACCTGGACCAGGCCGCCGGCGTTGACGCAGTAGTCCGGTGCGTAGAGGATGCCGCGCGACTCGAGCACGTCCTCGATGCCGGCGTGGGCGAGCTGGTTGTTGGCCGCGCCGCAGATGATCCGCGCCTTGAGCAGCTGGACGGACTCGTCGTTGATGGCGTCGCCGAGTGCGCACGGGGCGTAGACGTCGAGGTCGGACGCGATCAGCTCGTCGTTGTCGGGCACGACCTCGATCTCGGGGTGCGCGGCCCGGACCGACGTGATGGCGGGCTCGTAGACGTCGGTGACGACGACCTCGGCTCCGTCGTCGAGGAGATGCTCGACGAGGTGATGACCGACCTTGCCGACGCCTGCGACGCCCACCCGCTTGCCGTGCAGGGTCGGAGCGCCCCAAGCCACCTCGGCCGCGGCACGCATGCCCTGGAACACGCCGAAGGCGGTCAGCACGCTCGAGTCACCGGCGCCGCCGTGCTCGACCGTGCGGCCGGTGACGAAGTCGCACTCGCGCGCGACGATGTCCATGTCCTCGCTGAACGTCCCGACGTCGCACGCGGTCAGGTAGCGACCGTTGAGCGACTGGACGAAGCGGCCGTAGGCACGCAGCAGCGCCTCGGACTTGTCGACGTGCGGGTCGCCGATGATGACGGCCTTGCCGCCTCCGAGGTCGAGCCCCGCGAGCGCTGCCTTGTAGGCCATCCCCTTCGACAGGTTGAGCACGTCGCGCACCGCGTCGGCCTCTGCGGCGTACGGGTAGAACCGGGTGCCGCCGAGCCCGGGGCCGAGCGCCGTGCTGTAGATGGCGATGATCGCCTTCAGGCCGCTGGCCTCGTCGTGACAGAACACGACCTGCTCGTGAGAAGTGCTGTCGAACAGCGAGTACGCCGATGCGTCGACGGCGGTCTCGGCCGCGTTGTCGACGGACGTACCGACGGATACACCAGAGGTTCCGGTCACGGTGGTGACGCTTCCTTCGGGTTCGTGTTCCGCGGGGGTGATGCAGAACGGTTGGGTCCACGATATGCCTCTGGTGCACGCTGCCCGAATTCCTGGTCGCGACGACCGCTCTGCCGCATTAACCTGTGTCCGTGCTTCCGTATCCCTCCTACCTCCGTGTCTACGAGCCGTTGCACGCCCTCGGCGAGGCGACCCAGGCTCAGCTCGCCGACGACCTCGGCGCGAACGCCGACGGTGGCGTCACCTGGGCGACCGAGCAGCAGGCAGCGCTGTCCCGAGCCGTCGCGTCCTCTGGCCTGGTCGCGGAGGCCGACCAGGTGCCGGGCAGCTACGTGCTTCGTCGTGGTGGTCACTCGTACTACTGCCCGACCGACGTGCCGCTGCGGTCCTGGCTGTCGCTCAGCTCCTTGGTCGAGAACATCGGGGGTGCGACCGCACACCTGTGGTTGAGCGCGGACACGCTGGCCAACGCCGACGCGGCGTTCGCGAAGTGGCGCAGCGACCATCCGCGCGAGGTGCCGCACATCCGGCAGACCACGTGGGGGATCCCGCGGACCTGGTTCGTGCTCGTGGTGGAGGACGAACGCGAGCTCTACGAGGTGAGCGGTCAGACGAGCGTGCGCTACCGCGCGACGGTCGTCGACGCGAAGCGCCGGCTCGGTCGCGCGCATGCCGTGCTCCGCAAGGTCATCGACGAGACCGAGCTGCTCGACGAGCTCACCGACCTCACGGAGTGGCTCGACGCCTTCGACGCCGACAGCTGGGTCGAGCTCGACTACGCCGGCATCGCGACGCTGCTCGGTGAGGGGCTCGCGGCCGACGAGTCCGCCCGCGACATCCACCGGGCGCTGGCCGCGTTGCGTGCGGGAGACTTCGCCACCGCAGGGGCGGCGTACCGGACGTTCGAGGAGCGCTGGAGGGTCGTGAACGGCTTCGAGCGGGCGAACTGAGCGCGGATCCCGGGTCGGGGAGCGACCCGGATGTCGGATAAGAAATTGTGTGAAGCCAGATCTTTTCCTGCAAGTTTTCGCCACACGTTTGGGTGATTCGGCTACGCTTTGGAAAAGGATGACCGCTTAGTTCCTCACCGCGCACGTGCCGTCACGGTGTGGAACTGCGAGGTTTCGTCGGCGTGCCGATGAATGGAGCGCCAACGTGCCCCGACCGGCGGGTAGCCTGCAACAACGGCGCCGTGGACCAGCATGGAGCACGACACCTTCCAGAGGACGGACACGTCTGGCTGACGGCAAGTCGGACATCGAATCAAGGAGGAGGCGGCGTGAACGCACGACCGACCGAGTCTGAACCCCTGCTCACTCCGGCTGAGGTGGCGGCGATGTTTCGCGTCGACCCCAAGACCGTGACGCGCTGGGCCAAGGCCGGGAAGCTGAGCTCGATTCGCACGCTCGGCGGCCACCGTCGCTACCGTGAGTCGGAAGTTCGCGAGTTGCTCGCGGGCGTCCCCGGCCAGCGGCAGGCAGACTGAGGTTGCCTCAACGCCTGAAGCGACGTGTCGCCGCGTCCGCTTCGGGACCCATGCGGTCGCCGCTGCCTGAACCAATGGGCGGCGACGAGGGAAAGCAAGGTCTCTCCCGGTTCCCCCTGTAAACCGGATCGACCACCCACGGCGCTCTCTTCTTTGACGAAGAGGGCGCCGTTCGCATGCACGCGAGCGGTCACGCTCTGTAAGGAGCGCAGCCGCTATGAAGTCGTTACATGCTTCTCCTTGCCCTCAGGCCTGTCCTCGGCGCATGCTGATCCGGCTGCCTCACGCCGGGGCAGCATTTTCTCTGATGTATGCCGATGAAAGGCCCAGGGTCTGTGCTCTCCCTCTCTCGTCGCCGCCGACGCGCACTGGCGGCGACTCTGTCGACCGCCGTCGCCCTCGGGCTCTCGGCCGCCACGCTTGCTTCGACCTCGGCTGCCACCGCTGCCGCGCCATCGCCGCGGGCGGGCACGCCCTCGGTGACGGCAGCCGACGGCAACGGTCGCTCCGCGGCCCCCGAGAAGGGTTACTTCGACGCCCGTGACGGCGGCCACCGCTCTGCAGAAGGTGCAGCTGGAGCGCAGCGCCGCCCTCGCCGAGAGTCGCGCTGCCACCACGGCGCTGCGCAAGACGCTCGGCGTCCAGGGCGTCGTCGACATCGACGGCCTCACCGGTACGCCGCGCCAGGTGGCCCGTCTCGACGGCTTCCTGACCGGACCGAGCACGCGGCCCGCCGAGCGAGGTCGCGCTCGGCTACGTGCGCGGTCACGCGGCCGCCCTCGGTCTGACCTCCGCCGACGTGTCGCGCGCTGAGCCTGGCGCGCGACTACGTCGACATCGCCGGCATCCACCACCTGTCCTGGGTCCAGACGCGTCGAACGGCGTACCGCTGTTCGGCAACGGCTTGCAGGCCAACGTCACCAAGGACGGCCGGCTGCTGAGCCTCTCCGGCTCCCCGGTGAGTGGTCTCGAGCGCCCGCCGCGGCAGGCGCAGCCGCTCCCCAGCGCCGACAAGGCCATCGTCGGCGGCACGCCGTGACCTGTCCGAGTCGCTGACCACAGGGCACGCGACGACAGCGCGCGGGCGGTTCTGTTCGAGACGCCGACGGGCACGCGACGTGGGTGGGAGACCATCACGATGTCGGCCGAGCACCCGGCCGTCACGGTCCTCGACTCGTCGACGGGCGCCGTCCTCTACCGCCAGCCGCTCGAGAGCGATGCGACGAGGAGCGGCCTGCGAAGCAGCCCGCCAGCGACAACGTCGGCGCTCGCCTACCGCTACTTCCCGAAGCGCGGCACGGCGGCAAGCAGCTCGGGTACCGACTTCACCGCGCGCGGCTGGCTGCCGCCGCACGCCACGTCGCTGCGCGGCAACAACTCGCACACCTGGTCCGACGTCAACGACGACAACGCGCGTCGCAGAGAGCGAGGAGGTGCGCGCCGCGAGCGCCGCACTCGTGGAGCTACCGGCTCAAGCCGTTCCACCTGCAGAACGTCAGTCCTTCTGCGACAACCCGTACCCCTGCTCGTGGAACCCGAACAAGCCGTTCTCGTGGCAGGTCAACCGCAAGCAGAACGCGACGCAGGTCTTCTTCTTCGTCAACAACTGGCACGACCACCTGCTGGCGGCGCCGATCGGCTTCACCGAGGCGGCCGGCAACTTCCAGCGGGTCAACCACAGCCAGCACGGCAAGGGCGGCGACGCGGTCAACACGCAGACCGACGACGGCGCCAACACCGACCACGGCCTGCCGGACGGCAACCACGTCGACAACGCCAACATGGCGACGCCGCCGGACGGCCACGCCCCGCGGATGCAGATGTACCTGCAGCACCAGCCGTTCACGTCGTACCCCGACGGTGACCCGTTCGCGCCGACCAACGTCGGCGACGAGGCCGACACCGTCTACCACGAGTACACGCACGGCCTGTCCAACCGCCTGGTCGTCGACGCCTCCGGGCGATCGACGCTCGGCGGCGTCCAGGCCGGCGCGATGGGCGAGGCCTGGAGCGACTGGTACGCCATGGACTACCTGGTCGACCGCAAGGTCTCCAGGCGGACCGGCCGATCACGGTCGACGTCGTGTTCTTCCAGTACGACGGCGAAGGTGTCGTCCTCGACCGCACCGAGCCGATCGACTGCAAGGTCGGCGCCGACGACGTCGCGCTGCAACGGCGGCCGACCGGCCACGCGCGGCGGCTACACGTACGCCGACTACGGCCACGTCGTCGGCGTCGCCCGAGGTCCACGGCGACGGCGAGATCTGGGCCCAGACGCTGTGGGACCTGCGCAACCGGCTCGGCTCGAAGGTCTCGGAGTCGCTGGTGACCCGGGCGATGGAGCTCGCGCCGTACAACCCGTCGTTCCTCGACATGCGCAACGCGATCCTGCTCGCCGACCTGGCCGTGTACGGCGGCCGGCACCAGGACCGCGATCTGGCAGGTCGTTCGCCCACCGCGGCATGGGCTACTTCGCCGGCGCCCTCAGCGGCAACGACCCCACGCCGGGCGCCGACTTCCACGTGCCGCCGGCCGCAGGCTCGCCGGTCGGCGCGATCGAGGGCACCGTCACCAACACGGTGACGGGGCAGCCGCTCAAGGGCGCCACCGTCGTGCTGGCCTGGCAGGGCTCGCCGTTCGCGACCAACCCGTCGTCGGTCACCGACGCCAGCGGGCACTACTCGATCGGCCCGGTGCCGGTCGGCCGGTACCCGAAGCTGGCGGTCCTTCCGCCGCGGGGCTTCGACGTGGTCCAGCGCGGCGTCCGGGTCACAACGGGCACCAAGACCGTCGACCTCAGTACGCGACGGGACTGGGCTGCGGTGTCGCGCGGGGCAACCGCCGACGCCGAAGGTCCCGACTTCGGGCGCCCCTGCAACGGTGAGTCAGCGATCGACCAGAGCACGTTCAGCGGCTGGGTGAGCCCCATCGACGCCAGCCCGACCGGCGAGCTGACACCGCAGACGCCCAAGACGATCCAGATCACGCTGCCGACCGCGGTCGACGTGAGCTCGGTCGAGGTCAACCCGGTCAGCCAGTGCAACACCGGAGCCAGTGCTTCGACGGGTGACTACGACGTGTCGTTGTCGACTGACGGCGGCACGACCTGGACGACTCCGGTCAACGGCACGTTCGTGGCCGCCGACCGCGGTCACAACAACCCGGTCGCCTTGCCCGCGACGACCTCGAACGTCACGGACGTCCGGTTCACGATGAAGACCTCGCAGGTCTACAGCGACACCGCGACCTACCCGGGCGGGGGAGACAACTGTCCGGAGGGCGGATTCGGCGGGTGCACCTACATGTCGCTCACCGAGATCGAGGTCTACGGCGTCAAGGCGCCCTGACCCCGTCGCCATGGCATGAGACGGGGCGCCCATCCTCCGGGATGCCGAGGATCAGCACGAGGCCTGCCAGGCCGACCTTGCATCGTGCCGCCCCGTCCATCAGCGGATGCCCGAACATCGTAGTCGGATCGCCTTACCCGACATCACCCTTGTCGATCGCCGAGGTCGCGCGCATCATCAGAGGGATCGGAGGGGGTCCATCATGGCCAGGATCGACGAGGAGACGCGCTCGGGTGCCGGACCGGGCGCCATCGCGTTCGGCGCGATCGTTCTGGGGGCAGTGGTGTCGCTGCTGCTGGGGTTCTACGGGCGAGAGCACGAGCCGACGGGCGAGGCGATCGTGACGTTCGGCTTCGGCGGGCTGGCCGCCATGAAGGTCTACCTCTCGGTGATCGTCGGCGTGCTGGTCGTCGTGCAGGTGTTCACCGCGTTGTGGATGTACGGGCGACTGGGCCTGGCGGTGCCGTCCTGGCTCGGTGTCGTGCACAAGCTCTCGGGCGCTGCCGCGATCCTGGTCAGCCTGCCGGTCGCCTACCACTGCCTGTGGTCACTGGGCTTCCAGACCACGGACACCAGGGTCGTCGTGCACTCGGTGGCGGGATGCGTCGTGTACGGCGCGTTGGTGGCCAAGCTGGTCGGCCTGCACGCGCGTCGCGCGCCCGGGTGGCTCCTGCCCGCCGCGGCCGGCTTGCTGCTGGCGTCGCTGGTGGCCGTCATCTGGACCGGGGCGGGCTGGTACGTCGGGGAGTTCGGCTGGCCGGACACGAGCACGGGCTACTGAGTCCCCGAGACAGCCCGCGCTCCGGTTCTACGGGGCCGGCACCAGGCGGGTGACATCGCGTTCGTCGAGCAGCGGGATGACCTGTCGCTCGATGATGTCGGCGAAGTGCGGCGTCCGGCGGTGCGCCTGGAAGGCCTCCTCGTCGTCGTACCGCTCGTAGAGCAGGATCCGGCGCGGTTCGTCGATGTCCTGGTGGACCGTGAACTCGAGACACCCGGGCTCGGTGCGGCTCGCCTGGGCGTTCGCCCGGAGCAGCTCGGTCACGGTCGACTCGTGCCCTGCCGCGACGACGTAGCGGGCGACGACGATCAACATGGTTCCTCCGATCTCGGCCTTGTCCGCGAGCCTACGGCCCAGCCGGAAGCGGTTCGTCGACGTCGACTCGCATATACCCCCTAGCGGTATCTGCGAGAGTGGGCTATCGTGTCGCCGAAGATACCCAGTGGGGGTATAAGTCGATCGAGAGGGAGACGCCATGTCGTTCATGTCCAGCACCGCAACCGGGCGGTTCGTCCGCCACTACCTCGAGATGGTGATCGCCATGTTCGTCGGCATGGGCGTGCTCTGGCCGGTCTGGCTCGGACTGTTCTGGCTGAGCGGGCAGTCGCAGCTCGCCGACCGCACCGACGTCGACGCGATCACCATGGCGATCGACATGTGCGTCGCGATGGCCGTCTGGATGCGCTTCCGCGGTCACGCCTGGAGGCCGATCCTCGAGATGAGTGCCGCGATGGTGCTTCCGTTCGTCGTCCTGCTGGTTCCCTACTGGTACGGGGCAGTTGGCCGCGGGGCGGTGATGACGGTGGGGCACTCGGCCATGTTCGTGACGATGTTGCTCGCGATGCTGTGGCGTCGGGACGAGTACGCCGGTCACCACGACCCGTCGCCGGACCGCGTTCGGGTGGCGCAGCCGACGAGCTGTTGAGATCGGCGGTCAGGCCGAGCGCACAGGCGTACAGATGAGCTCGCCGTGCAGCACCACGAACCAGGCGTCGGCGGACTCGCCCCACGTGCGCCAGCCGGCGGCGATCCTGTCCAGGTCCTGAGCCGTGGCGAGCCCACGCTGCTGAGCCTGCTCGGCCAACGACGAGCTCGTCACGCGCTCGGACCAGAGTCCCGACCACCACGCGACGTCGTCTGCTGACGAGAACGTCCAGACCCCGGCGGTCGAGGCCACGACAGGGAGCCCCGCTTCGTTCGCCCAGCTCTTCAACCGACGCCCGGCATCCGGCTCGGCCCGGTTGCCGTGCGCGACCTCGCGGTAGAGGCGAAGCCAGGTGTCGAGCTCGGGAACCCGTGGCCACCAGGTGAATCCGGCGTAGTCGCTGTCGCGCACGGCGATGATCCCGTCGGGCTTGCAGACCCTGCTCATCTCGCGCAGCGCCGCTACCGGATCGCTGAGGTGTTGCAGGACCTGGTGGGCGTGCACGACGTCGAAGCTGTCCGCCTCGTCGGGGAGCGCGTAGACGTCGCCCACCCGGAAGCTGGCGTTGGTCACCTCGGCCTGTTCGGCCGCGGCGGTCGCTTCCTCGACGACCGCGTCGGATCGGTCCAGACCGACCACGGCACCATCGGGCACGTGGCGAGCCAGGTCGACGGTGATGGTGCCAGGTCCACAGCCGACGTCCAGGATCTGCGCGGTCGGTGTGAGCCGCGGCAGCAGGTAAGCGGCGGAGTTGGCTGCCGTCCTCCAGCGGTGGGACCGGAGGACAGCCTCGGCATGACCGTGTGTGTAGACGTCGTCCGGCGTACTCATGCCGACAGGCTCTCGACGCGGCTCCGTCGGTGGTCGCGAGGGCTGACGCCGCGCTCACGCTTGAAGGCTGCGCTCAGCGCGTACGGCGTGGCGTAGCCGACCTGACGGGCAACCGTCGCGATGGTCGCCTCCGGCTCGAGCAGGAGGTCGGCGGCGAGAGCAAGCCGCCACTCGGTGAGGAAGGCCATCGGCGGCTCTCCCACGAGAGCGGTGAACCGACGGGCGAAGGCGGCACGCGACACCCCGGCACGCGTCGCGAGCCGTGACACGGTCCACGGCTGCTCGGGATGGTGCTGCATCAGTCGCAGCGGCGGACCGACGACCGGGTCGGACTGGGCGGCGTACCAGGCGGGTGGTTCGGACTGTGGGCGGTCGAACCAGGTGCGCAGGACGCTGATCAGCAGCAGGTCGAGCAGTCGGTCCAGCACCGCGTCCTGACCGGGTGCGTCGCGCATCACCTCGTCGGCGAGCAGGTCGACCACGGAGGTGTCGAGCTCGGCAGCACGCAACACCAAGGTGGGTGGCAGGGCGCGAAGCAGCCGTCGGTTCACTTCGCCCTCCGCCAGGTAGACGCCGGTCAACAGCACGGTCTCGCCGACAGCGCTGTTGCCCCAGCTGCGGACCCCTTGGTCCATCTCTTCCTCGAGCGATCGGCCATCCAGGGTGACGCACACCTGGCCGGGTTGGATGAGGACCTGGACGTCGGTCGCGGGATCGTCGGCGATCGTCCAGCTGTCAGGGCTCACGCGGACGACGACGTCGCCCGCCGTGAGGCGCACCGGCTCGGCGTCGTCGGCGCAGACCCACATCGTCCCGCGGGTCACCGCGGTCACCGACAGGGGTGCGCGGTCCTCGAGCCGAATCGCCCAGGGCGGGTCGAGCAGACAACGCAGCAGGAAGGCACCCCGTGCGCGAGGTCCGTCGAGGAGGCCGGAGAGAGTGTCCACACGCGTCAGCCTAGACGCTGACGTATGAAACAGGCACGATCAACCATGGATCGTCTCGACTCTTGGCGCTTGACTCGAGTCATGACCTCTTCGGACACGCTTCTCGCCGACAGCGTCCTCGCCGCCGCCACCCTCGTCACGGGCCTGCAGGCCGGGACCTACTTCACCTGGGCGACCGGGGTGATGCCCGGTCTGGCCCGCGCAGACGACCGGACCTTCGTCGAGGCGATGCAGCGGGTGAACGTCGCCATCGTGAACCCCGTCTTCGTGTCGACCTTCCTCGGCGCTCCACTCCTCGCCGGCGCCGCTGCCGCCACGGCCGACGGCCCGGCGCGCCCGTGGGCGATCGCAGGGACTGTCCTCGCGCTGGCGACCGTGGCGATCACCGCCGTCGGCAACATCCCGCTCAACAACGCGCTCGACGCAGCGGGACCGGTCGATCGGAACAACGGCCTGGCCGCCGTCCGAGCGGCGTTCGAGCCTCGCTGGGTGCGACTCAACGTCCTGCGCTCGCTCACCTCGGCCGGCGCGCTGGCGTGCCTGTCCTGGGCAGCCAGCCGCTGACGCGGTAGCTGCGTGCTTCGTCCCCGATCTGGGTACGGAGGCCACCGTGGCTGCCGAGACCGTCGAGCCCTGGCTCGGCAAGACGAAGCGGTGGCTGCGCGATCCGATCTTCTACGCCGGTCTGACCCAGACCGTCAAGACGGCCGCAGCCGCGGTGGTCGCCTGGCTCCTTGCGGTTCACCTGGTCGGTGAGAGCCAGGCCTTCCTGGCACCGTGGGCGGCGGTGCTCACCGTCCACGCCACGGTGTACCGCACCCTGAGCGAAGGACTTCGCCAGGTCGGTGCCAGCGTGATCGGGGTCGTGGTCGCCTACGTCTTCGGAGACCTGATCGGCTTCAGCGCCGTGACGCTCGGTCTGGCCGTGCTGGTCTCGTTGCTCATCGGGAAGCATCCACGGCTCGGCGACCAGGGTGTGACGGTGGCAACCACCGCCTTGGTCGTGCTGACCACCGGCGCGGGCGACGACTCCGCGTCTCTGGAGCAGCGACTCCTGGACACCGGGATCGGGATCCTGGTGGGAGTGGCGGTGAACATGGTGGTCTGGCCGCCGCTGCAGGACCGCTTCGCCGCTCGGCAGGTGGCCTCGATCGACGGGCGGCTCGGGCGGCTGCTGTGCCGGATCGCGACCGAGGTGCGGGCGGGCCACACGACGGAGCAGACCTCGAGCTGGATCGACGAGGTCAACGGCATCGACCAGCGCATCGACGATGCATGGGGTTCGGTGCGCCAGGCCGGTGAGAGCGCCCGCTTCAACTTCCGCGGACGCCGGACGTCGCGAGGCGAAGGTGCGCCGATGAGCGATGTGCTGCGACGGCTGGAGCAGGCTGTTGCGGAGACCAGAAGTCTGGCCGGCAGTCTCGCGCGGCATCCGACCGCGTCGTACGACTGGTCTCCGAGCTTCGGCGACCCGTGGATCAATGCGCTGTGGGACGTAGGACAGGCCATCGAGCAGGCGGACGCCGATGCGTTGCGTGCGATGGCGTGGCGGATCGAGGACCTGTCCTCCGACGTGGCGGAGCACGATGCCGGCGACACCCAGTGGCCGATCTACGGTGCTCTGCTGGTCAACCTGCGCAACATCACGGGGTCACTGGACCAGGTGGCCGCCGCCCACCCGATCTTGGCGCCACGGGATCGCCGGGGCAGCACGACGTGAGAGCTCCTTGCGTTTGAACATCGCACGCGCGGGCAAGTTCCCGGTGACGTCTCAGAGGAGGTAGCCGTGCCAGGAGGAAAGAAGCCAGGCCCGTCGGTCAAGGACGACCGGACCTACGAGGCGGTCCGCCGCCAGGGAGCCAGCAAGGAGAAGGCTGCGCGCATCGCGAACGCGTCGGCCAACGAGGGCAAGAAGTCCGTGAGCAAGCGTGGCGGCAAGTCGAGCTCGTACGACGACATGACCAAGCAGGAGCTCTACGACCGCGCCCGCAAGGTGGGGATCAGCCGCCGCTCGAGCATGTCGAAGTCGGAGCTGATCTCAGCCCTGCGGAACCACTGACGTCGGCGGCCTTCAGCTCGGGGGCGCCGCGAAGACTCGCTGCGCCGCGGTCACCCGGATGGCCTCCAGCCGTTCGATCTGATGCTCTGCACGCTGGATCAACGCGTCGATCTCGGAAGGAACGACGCGGTCATCGTGGAGCCCGGCCTGCAGCGCCCGCCACATGGCGAGCTTCCCCTCGACTCCGATGCGCAGGCCTTCGAGCTCGATCAGATCGGTCAGAGGCGACCGCTTCAGGACGGTGCCGTTCATCTTGAGCCGGCCCACCTTCTCGACGAGCCGACCGGCGATCATCCGGTGCGTCTGGGGCTTGATGTCGAGCTGGGCCATGATCACGAGCAAGGAGTCGCGATCGTCCGCCACCTCGTCGGCGAGCTCACTCAGCTCGCCTCGGGTGTCGTGGTCGGAGTACCCGCCGGCAACCCGCTTGAACAGGTCGACGCCGGCTGACGCTCCCATCAGGTGGTCGTTGAGATAGGTCGCCAGCAGCTGGTCCCGGTCAGGCTCGTCGAATGGCATCTCGAGTGTGGTACCCGCTGCGCTTGACCTCTAACTCGGCGGGCCTCGGCTCTGTCGGTGGTGCTCGCTGTCAGCCCGCCACCCGTCGGCCCAACCGGTCCCAGACGCGCTCGGGGATCAGTTCCCTGACCACGCTGGTGACCTTGGCCGGCAGACCCACCGGATAGTGGGTCGCCGGCTTGGCCGTCGTCAGTGCGTCGTGGATCACCTGCGCGACCTGATCGGGGTCAGAGCCCTTCTCGTCGCCGGCTCGCAAGCTCTCACGGAACTCCTCGAGACGCGGGCGGTACCGGTCGAGTCTCGGGTCGGCGTCGGCCAGCTGGTCGTCGACGCGCTCGATCGCGCCGGACCAGATGCCGGTGGTCATCGGACCCGGCTCGATGACCGAGACCGAGATGTCGTCGGGGCCGAGCTCCTGACGCCAGGCGTCGGCCACTGCCTCGATGGCGTACTTCGACGCGTGGTACGGCCCAGCGAACTCGAACGTGACCTTGCCGCCGATCGACCCGACGAACAGCACCCGGCCCGCGCCACGACGCAGCAGCGGCAGAGCCGCTTGGGTGACCGCGATCTGCCCGAGCAGGTTCACCTCGAGCTGGGCCCGGATCTGATCGAGCGGCAATGTCTCGAGCGGACCCGGGAAACCTTCCCCGGCGTTGTTGACGAGAGCGTCCAGGCCGTGGTCGCCGAGAGCTCGCGTGACTTCTTCGACCGCCTGCTTGATCGAGGTCGTGTCGGTGACGTCGAGCACCACGACATGAGTCTCGCCCTGACGGCTCGCGCGAAGCTCGTCGGCGAGGTCGGCCACCTCGTGCTCCTCCCGCACGCCGGCGAAGACGCGAAACCCTTCCTTGTGCAAGCGGACGGCGGTGGCGCGACCGATGCCGCTGGAGCACCCGGTGATCAAGACGTTGTCCATGCTCCCCAACTACCCCGAGGGTCCGCCCGCATGCGCTTCGTCGCCGTGCCCGGGTGTTTCGCATAACCTCGACGGGTGCGAATCACGCCGCTCGGTGGCGGTCGCGCAGCTTCGGCAGGACCTCGTCGCCGTACATGCGGATCATGTCGGCGTAGTGCGGACCCATGTTGGCGACATAGATCTCGTCGAACCCGGCGTTGAGATAGGGCTCGAACGCCTCGGCGTGTTTGGCGGCGTCCCTGCCGCACACCACCGATGAGCGCGTCATCTCCTCGGTCACGAGACTCGACGCCTGTTCGAAGTGCCGGGGGGAGGGGAGGACCTGCGCGAGCTCGCCGGGAAGCCCGCTGTTCGCCCACAGCCGGTGCGCGATCGAGGCTCCCTCGTCAGCGGTGTCGGCGTAGCAGACCTTGAAGCCTCCTTGGATGACCTTGTCCGCGCCGGCTTGCTTCCGGTACCGCGTGAGGAGGTCCTCGTCAGGCGAGACGCTGACGAACCCGTCACCGATCCGTGCGGCCACGTCGACTGCCTTCGGCCCGAACGCGGACACGTAGATCGGCGGTGGCTGCTCGGGCAACGTGTAGATCCGCGCGGTGTCGACGGTGTAGTGGGTCCCTCGATGGCTGACCACGTCGCCGGTCCACAACGCTCGGATCACCTCGACGGCCTCTTCCAGCATCTCGAGACGTACGTCGGCGGTCGGCCAGGCTGTGCCGAGGATGTGCTCGTTCAAGGCCTCGCCGGTGCCGACCCCTAGCGAGAACTTTCCGTCGAGCATCACGGCCGCAGTGGCGGCGGCCTGGGCGACGATCGCGGGATGCGTCCGGATCGTCGGGCAGGTGACCGCCGTCGTGACCGGCAGGCGGCAGACCTGAGACAGCGCTCCGATCACCGACCAGACGAACGGACTTTCGCCCTGCTCGTCGTTCCAGGGATGGAAATGGTCGCTGATCCACAGCGCGTCGAACCCAGCCTGCTCGGCTCGAACCGCCTGGTCGATCAGCTCGGCGGGGTCGTACTCCTCGCAGGACAGGAAATAGCCGAAGGTCGTCATGACCCTGCCTTACCCGGATCGCTGGTGTGCATTCGAGCCCGCACGGGTACGGACCGGGAAATGGAAGGGGAGGGCCCATGCACGACACCGTTGTGCTCGACATCGACGGCACCCTGGTCGACACCAACTACCACCACGTCATCGCCTGGGACCGGGCGTTTCGGGAGTACGACGTGTCGGTGCCCCTCTGGCGCGTGCATCGCGCCATCGGCATGGGCGGCGACCGCCTCGTCGCGCACGTGGCGGGCGAGGACGTGGAGCAGGAACACGGCGACCAGGTCCGGGATCGTTGGGAGCACGAGTTCGACCAGCTGATCGGTGAGATCCGGGCCGTTGACGGGGCACGCGAGCTGCTGACGGCCGTCAAGGAACGTGGCTTGTCCTTGGTGCTGGCGAGCTCGGGCAAGCAGAAGCATGTCGACGCCTACCTCGACCTGCTCGACGGTCGCACGGTCGCCGACGCCTGGACCACCTCGGACGACGTCGATGACAGCAAGCCGGCGCCTGACCTGCTCCAGGTCGCCATCGACAAGGTCAGCGGCACGTCGGCGGTCAAGATCGGCGACTCGGTCTGGGACTGCCGGGCCGCTGACGAGGCAGGAGTCCCGGCCGTCGCTGTCCTGACCGGAGGCTTCTCTCGCGACGAGCTGCTGGAAGCAGGAGCATCCCGGGTGTTCGCGTCACTCGCCGAGCTGCAGGCAGCCCTCGACTCCGTCGTCGAGGCCGTCAGGGCTTGAGCACGACCTTGAGGCAGCCGTCCTCCTTCTTCTGGAACAGTTCGTAGGCCTCCGGGGCGCCTTCCAGGTGGGGCCGGTGGGTCGCGAGCTCTTCGAGCCCCAAGGGTCGTCGTTCTCGAGCACCACCGGCATGATGTCGTCGATCCAGCGCTTGACGTGGCACTGCCCCATCCGCAGCTGCAGGCCTCGGTCGAAGACCTCCATCATCGGGAACGGGTCGATCTCGCCACCGTAGACGCCGCTGATCGACACGGTTCCTCCGCGCCGGGTCGCCTTGAGCGCGGTGTGCAGTGCATCGAGCCGGTCCAGTGCCAGCTTGTCGGTCAAAGGGGCGGCCAGCGCGTCCGGAAGCATGCCGACCGCAGTGTGCGCGACCTTGCCGATGGGTGACCCGTGCGCCTCCATGCCCACGGCGTCGATCACACCATCAGGACCTCGGCCTGACGTCATCTCGATCAACGTGTCGGCGACGTCGTCGACCGACGTCATGTCCAGCGTCTCGATCCCGTAGCCGGCCGCCGTCGACAGCCGCTCCGGCACCAGGTCGACGCCGATCACCCGCTCGACACCGAGGTGCCGGGCGATCCGGGCCGCGAGCTGGCCGACTGGCCCGAGCCCGAGGACCGCGAGGTGCCGTCCTTGTCGACGTCCGCGAAGGCCACCGCCTGCCAGGCGGTGGGAAGGATGTCTGACAGATAGAGGAAGCGTTCGTCGTCGTACCCGTCGGGGACCTTGATCGGCCCGAAGTGCGCCTGCGGGACGCGGAGATACTCCGCCTGGCCGCCCGGCACGGAGCCGTACAGCGACGTGTAGCCGAACAACGAGGCGCCCTTGCCGGTCGCCCGGTTCTGCGTTGTCTCGCACTGGGCGTACAGCTGGCGCTCACACATCCAGCAGTGCCCGCACGAGATGTTGAAGGGGATGACGACCCGGTCGCCCGGCTTCAGCTGGTCGACCTCGCTGCCGACCTCCTCGACGATGCCCATCGTCTCGTGGCCGAGCACGTCACCCGGCGAGAGGTAGGACCCCAGCACCTCGTAGAGGTGCAGGTCGGACCCGCAGATCGCCGTCGACGTGACGCGGATGATCGCGTCGGTCGGTTGTTGGATCTCCGGATCAGGGACGTCGGTGACCTGGACGTCGTGTCTGCCCTGCCACGTCAGTGCGCGCATGTCTGCTCCTTGTCGATGGTCTTGTGTCGGACGCTCAGGCGGCTGAGCGCGTTTCGGGCTACGGTCAGGTCGTCGACGAGCTCGGCGAACAGGGCGTCCCGGTCTTCAGCGCGAAGGACCGCCGAGGGATGAACGGTGGCGAGCGCCCACTCCGGCTCTCCGGGCGCCTCAGCCGGCCAGATGCCGACCCTGAAACCTGAAGTGCTTGACGGCATTGGTCCTGTAGACGTCGCCGGGATCGATCTCCGCCGCCTCGAGGGCCCGCACGAGCAGGCGTCCGGCCGGACCGACGAACGGCAGCCCTTGCCGGTCCTCCTGGTCGCCGGGCTGCTCCCCGACCAGCATGAGCGCCGCGTCGTCCGACCCGGCACCCATCACGGCCTGAGTGGCGTCCTCGTGGAGCTCGCATCCACGGCAAGACTCGGCGGCTGACCTCAGGGATCTCCACGTGGGCTCATCCGGAACCCAGGACTCGGCGCCCGGTCGATCCGACCTCCGTGCCATGCGATCACCCCCTCATCGGACGCCTGCGGTACCCGTTCGACCGCGGAGGAAACATCCGGGCAACGGACGCACAAGTTCGCTCGTCGGCGACCAGGCGCGCCCCGTTGAACTGCCAGTTGCGTCCCGCGGCATCGTGTGTTTCTGTGGGGGTACCGGTCGAGATCACGGCCTTCTGTCTCTTGGTAGTAGAACGTGGTGATCCCACCGATGACTCTCGTTCCCTTTCCTCCGGGTTACCCACCCTCCGACGATCGTCTCGACTCGATCGAGGCTCGTGACTCCGCAGCGGCTGAGCTCTTCCGTCGGTTGTCCGACACCGAAGATCCCGAGGCACGCGAAGAGATCGTGGGGCAGCTCGCTCAGCTGTACCTCGACCTTGCCGAGGCCTTGGCCCGTCGCTACCGCGGCAGGGGCGAGGACTACGAAGAGCTTCGACAAGCTGCCTGTGTCGGACTGATGAAGGCGGTGCGCGGCTACACCCTCGACCACGGCACACCGTTCGCGGCCTACGCCGTGCCGACGATCACCGGAGAGCTGAAGCGGCACTTCCGGGACCGCTGCTGGACGATCCGACCAACTCGCCGCGTGCAGGAGCTTCATGCCGAGCTCTCCACCGTCACGGAACGGCTGGCGCAGGAGCTCGGACACGAGCCTTCTCGGCAGGAGCTTGCCGCAGCACTCAAGGAGGATCCCTGGACGCTCGACCAGGCGCTGTCCGTGAGCTCCTGCTACACGCCGCGGTCGCTCGACGCGTCCGTCGACACCGAGGGCCACACGGCGTACCACTCGCTCATGGGCGTCGCCGAGGGCGGCTACGAACAGATCGAGACCCATATCGCCCTGTCGCGGCTCGTGCGCGAGCTGCCCGAACGCGATCGCCAGCTGCTCGGGATGCGGTTCTACGAAGACCTCACCCAGCGCGAGATCGCAGAACGCATCGGCGTCACGCAGATGCAGGTCTCACGGTTGCTGACGAAGATCTTCGCCAAGCTCCGGGACGGTCTCGACGGCGATGAGGGTGATGTCGGCGCTGCACCCGAGACGCCGATGAGTGCCTGAGGGTCGCCGGTGCGGATCGTCGTACTGGGAGGGACCGGCAACATCGGGACCGCGCTCGTCCGCACGCTGGCGGACCGTCACGACGTCACAGCGGTCGCCCGAAGACCCGAGCTTCCCGGCTCGGAGCTGAGCAGCCTGGCGAACGTGGCCACCAGAGACTTTGCGCGCGAGCCCTTGGACGACCTGTTGGAGGGAGCCGACGCCGTCGTGCACCTCGGCTGGCTCTTTCAACCGAGCCATCGGCCCGACGAGACCTGGCGCAACAACGCCGTGGGGGCAGCCCGCGTGCTCGAAGCCTGCAGCCGCGCGAGGGTTCCTCGCTTGGTCGTGTCCTCGTCCATTGCGGCCTATTCGCCGGCCCTCGACGACGAGCCCGTGAGCGAGGACTACCCGACGCACGGTGCCTCGGCTGCGGCGTACTGCCGCGAGAAGGCGTACGTCGAGCGACTGCTGGACCGGTTCGAGCTGGCAGAACCCGATGTACGCGTCTGCCGCGTCCGGCCGGCGTTCGTGTTCCAACGGTCGTCCGCGTCCCAGCAGCGCAGGCTCTTCGCGGGGCCGCTCGTGCCGGGGAGCCTGGTGCGTCCGTCCCTGATCCCTGCCCTGCCCGTCCCGCGGGGACTTCGGCTGCAGGCTGTGCACAGCGACGACGTCGCCGACGCCATCTCCGCGTGCATCGAGTCCGATTCCGCCGGTGCGTTCAACCTCGCCGCGGACGACATCCTGGGTGCGACTGAGCTGGCTGAGCTGTTCGACGCCCGACCGATCGGAGTGTCGCCCGGCATCGTCCGCGGGATCCTTGCCAGCACCTGGACGGCCCGCATCGTGCCGGCGCCGCCCGACCTGTTCGACGCGCTGATGCGGCTGCCCGTCATGTCGACTGCCCGGGCCCGACACGAGCTCGGGTGGTCGCCTCAGCACAGCGCCAGCGGCGCGGTCGCCGAGTTCCTCGAGGGACTCCGCGCGGGTGCCGGCGATGCAACGCCGCCGTTGCACGCGGACTCCGGCCCCACCGAGCGTCTGGACGACCTCGCCGGCGGGGTCGGTCAGTAACGCTTCACGTCCCACCGAAGGACGACGGCTCCCTTCGGGCGCGCAGCCATGTCCGTGTCCGCCGCCGCTCTGACGCCGTGCGCCGTTTCGCGCACGGGGATAGGGGCACCGTGGCGACGTGTCCTACCTGCTGCTCGCCCTGGCCTTCGCCTTGTTGCTCGGTGGAGCCGTCGTCTTCACCAACGCGATCGAGTGGGCGGGGGAGCGCCTGCACCTCGGGTCAGGTGCGGTCGGCAGTGTCCTGGCGGCTGTCGCCACCGCCTTGCCCGAGTCCGTGATCCCGGTCATCGCGATCGTCAGCGGTGACGAGAGCGGTGAGATCGCGATCGGCGCCATCATCGGCGCACCTTTCCTGCTCGCCACGTTGGCCATGCTGCTGGTCGGACTTTCCACGCACGCCTGGTCCGGTCGGCGGGACCAGGACGCCGACCTGGACATCGACGTCCCCACCACGGTCCGGGACCTGGCCGTCTTCCTCGTCTTCTTCTCGCTGGCCGGTGCCCTCGGTTTCATCGACAACGGCACCGTCAAGGTCGTGGCCGCCGTCGTGTTCGTGCTGGCGTACGCCGTCTACGTCTGGCGAACGCTGCGCCACGGCGGCGAGGCCGACGAGGACCCCAAGCCGCTCTACTTCGACGTCCACCGGTCCGACTCGCCGCCGACCTGGGCCGTCGTCGTGCAGGTCGTCGCCGGCATCGCCCTGATCGTCGGAGGTGCCGAGCTGTTCGTGCGCGAGATCGAGTCGATCGCCCTGGCCGCCGGCATCTCGCCCCTCGTCCTGGCACTCGTCCTCTCGCCGCTGGCGACCGAGCTCCCGGAGAAGGTCAACAGCGTGATCTGGTCGCGCCGAGGCCAGGACGCGTTGGCCCTGGGCAACATCAGCGGAGCGATGGTCTTCCAGTCCATGATCCCGGTCGCCGTCGGGCTGGCCTTCACCCCGTGGGCGTTCACGACGCCCAGCACGCTCGCCACGGCATGCGCGCTCGCCGGAGGAACCGTGGCGTTGTTCAGCGTGCTGAAGCTAGGGCGTTTCCGCTGGCCGGAGATGGTGATCTGGGGCGGCCTCTACGCGGGCTTCGTCGGCTACATGGCCGTCTACGGCTGACCCGCCTCAGGATCGCGTGCGTCCGGGTCGCCGGCCGTGCCTCGGTCCTCGCGGTCGTGGGGGTTGACCTGACGGTCGTCGTGACCGCCCGGCGCCAGCTCGTTCTCGCGCTCGACGATTCCCTCGTCTCGCTCGGCCGCAGCTTCGTCAGCGTCCTCGGCGTCCGTACCGGTGAGGTTGCCTGGTTCGTGGGGTCCCGTGGTCATCTTCTGCTCCTGTCGACGTGCTGGAAAGAGGGCGAATGAACCCTTCTCGGCGGGGTAATGGCTGAGCCTCGCGGGCCTGTCCACTGCCCGCTGGGTGTCGGCCCCGTCGTTGGCTCGCGCAGCACGACGGGGCCGGCCATGTCTCCCGTTGCGTACCCATCTGCCGTAGCGTCACGCGTGGAGGCCTGCGCGCCGGATCGGTTTGGCGGTCGACTCCACGGGTACCCCAGGAGCGCCGCGGCCGCGGCACCACATCGATGGAGGAGGCACCATGACCACGACGCCGGACGAGCCGCTGAACGACGACGACATGGAGACGACCACGGGAGCCGGAGTGACAGGCCCCACCGGTGACGCCGACGGCACTGACGGAGACGCGACGGACACCGTGGACGGTGACTCCGGTGACGCGGACGGCACTGACGGAGACGCGACGGACACGGTCGACGGCGACTCCGGTGACTGCAGACGGTACGGACGCCTGACGAGGCAGTCGTGGAGGCGCTCGATCTGCTGAGTGGCGACGCCCATGGGTTCCTGACCGGCCCGTGGGCGTCGTACGCCCATGTGCACAAGGCTGACGCTGACGTCCTGCGGGAGCTGCTGTCGCTCGACGACGTCGACACCCTGTTGACGAGCACCGCACTCCGGGCACCGGCCCTGCGCGTCGCCCAGGACGGCGCTGTCCTGCCCAGCAGTCGCTTCACCAGGCACGCGACGATCTCCGGCGAGAGCTTGACCGGGCTCGTCGACGCGAGAAAGGTCGTCGACCTGTATCGACGGTGGCGCCACGCTGGTGTTGCAGGGTCTGCACCGGTACTGGCAGCCGCTCACGCTGCTCGTCCGAGACCTGGAGCGATCCCTCGGCCACCCGTGTCAGGCGAACGCCTACCTGACTCCTCGTGGCTCGCAAGGCTTCGCCTTGCACGAGGACTCGCATGACGTCTTCGTCTTCCAGACGTTCGGCACGAAGCAGTGGGAGATCCACGACCGTGGCAACCCGACGGACGTGCTCATGGAGCCAGGCACGTCGATGTACCTGCCGACAGGCACCCCCCACGCCGCACGAGCGCAGGAGACGGCCTCTCTGCACGTCACGATCGGGATCAACCAGACCTCCTACCGGGACACGCTCAAGCGGATCGTCGCCGACCTGCTGGAGACGCCGACGTACGCCGACCGGCTCCCGGCGGGATGGCTCGACCGCCCGGAGACGCTGGCGGACGGCTTGGCGAGCCGGTTGCGAACGCTTGCTGACGAGCTGGGCCAGGTCGAGGCCACACCGACTGGCCGAGCGCGAGGTGACGCGGTTCCTGTCCACGCGCTCACCGGGACTGCGCGGAGCCATCGTCGACCGCGTCGAGCTCGACTCTCTCGAGGACACGTCAGCGGTGGTGCGTCGGCCCGGTGCGATCGGCGAGCTGCAGGCGTCGCCGTCCGACCCCGATCGGGTGGTGCTGCTGCTCGGCGATCGGACCATGAGCCTTCCTGCGTACGTGGCGCCGGCCGTGAAGCGTCTGCTCGCGGTCCCCGACGGCACGACCTTCGCGCCGGCCGACCTCTCCGACCTCCTCGATCCGACCAGTCGGCTCGTGCTCGTACGCCGGCTCGTCCGGGAGGGTCTGCTCAGGGTGTCTGGTTGAACGCGTTCCGGTGCAGTGACGCGAGCATGGACCGCGACGAGTCGCAGATCGGCAGCGCCTCGAGAGTGCGTGGGTACTTCCTGCTCGAGTGCCCCGGCCGTTGGGGGCAGGACATCTTGCGGGACGCCCAGCTGCCGAGAGGGACTCGGCAAAGTCTCGCCGCGGTCGCACGTCTAGGAGTCAAGGTTCTCCTGATTCGCCGACACGGGCGGCGGAGTCAGCTCAGCGGTGTCAACGTGTTCGCGGCGTACGCCGACCCCGTCGACCCGTGGCTGGAGACAGCCGTCATCGACTCCTTCGACGAAGTCGCCGGCATGGACCTCTCTCCACTCGCAACAGGAGGGACGGTAGGCCTCACCCGCACCGACGCGCGGCTGGTCTGCGTGTGCACCCATGGCCGCCACGACGTCTGCTGTGCCGAGCAGGGACGACCCGTCGCGCGGGCGCTCGAGCGGAGCCACCCCGACGTCACCTGGGAGATCTCGCACATCGGCGGCGATCGTTTCGCGGGCAACCTGCTGCTGTTGCCGCACGGTCTGTACTACGGCCGGGTGACCACCGACTCCGCTTCAACCGTGGTCTCGGCCTACACCGCAGGGTCGGATGGAGCTGGCGCACCTGCGCGGCCGGTCGAGCTATCCGACAGCTGTGCAGGCTGCCGAGTGGTACCTCCGCAACCATCTCGACGACACCGCGCTCGACTCCGTCGTGGCGCGGTCGAGCCGCAGGGACGGTGACGTCTGGACCGTGGACCTGGACCGCGACCAGCAAGCGCTGGCAGGTGTCCGTCCGGGTCCGCCGAGTCGAGGCAGCACAGCTCACCTGTCGCGCGACGCGGCTGAACCCTGCTCATGCGCACGACCTCGTGTCCCTCTCCCAGATCGGCTGAGCGTCACGAGGTTGCGCGACGTCGCTGACGCCGCTCGGCGCGCCGTGAGCTGCGCGATCCTCACCGTGCCGACGAGCAGCACGATCGCGGCTCCGCAGACGGCGGCGATGAGCAACGCCACGGCCAAGGGGACGTCTCCGTCCCAGCCCAGGAACGAGACCTCGACCTTCTGCGTGTTCTGAGCGATGAACACGATCAGGACCACCGCGACGAGCACGCCGATGGTCACCGTCGTCCAGGCCGCCTTGGGCCGTCCCCGTGGTCCGTGGGCCGGTGCGACGGGCTCGTCGTCGGTGCGATCCGGCTGATCCGGCTGTTCGGGGGACGTCGTCATGCCTCAGCGATGCCCGATTCTCGGCTCGCTACACGCTGCCGCGCTCATGGCGGGTGCGCGAATGGCCAGAAGGCACGTTCGGACAGGCCCAGGCTGGGTACGCAGTCGACGAGGCTTCGAGAGAAGGAGGAACCGTGACGCAGGACGAGAGGAATGCCGGCGGACACGATGAGCAGCGATACGAGCAGGGCCCGGACGGGGCGCCCCGCCTGTCGAGGGACGAGTCCAAGAGCAAAGTTGCCCAGGTAGAGGGTTGGGAGCCGTTCGAGCGGATCGAACGGTCCGACCTGGATGATCACTGATCTGGGCCCGAGGCCCGACATCTCCGACAGGGCAGTGAACAGCCCAGGCACCGACCGGATGCGACTACGAGCACGACGTACCCAGGTCTCCGTCCGACATGCTGGGCCGCGTCCGGTGCTCGGCAAGGCTCACCCTCAGCGGGTGACTCGCGCGGTAATGTCCGCGCCTAGCATCACGAACGCGGCGCGCCCGTAGGCCACGAGCGTGCGTCGGTGATCGGAGAGGAGACGCGTGACGCCATGACGGACCCCGCGGCTCCCGATCACGTCACAGGTGCCGGCCTGCCCGCCGAGGCGACAGGTGAGCGTCCCGGCCCGTTCTCGGTCTTCCTCAAGGTATTGAGCGCTGCGCTCTCCGGCGGTCTGGTCGTGCTGCTGTTCGCGGCGATCATCCCCAAGGTCACCGAGTTCGAGAGTGTCGGCGAGTCGATCAAGTCGATCGCCCCCGCCACGGTCGTGCTCATGCTGATCATGGCGCTGGCGATCCGGGTGGTCCTCGCGGCGTCGTACTCGGTCCTGACGCCTGGCCTCTCCTTGTGGAGGTCGCTGGTCGCGCGCGAGGCGTCGTCGGCGGTGAGCAACATCATCCCGGGCCCGTCAGGGACTGCCGCGCAGTACGCGATCCTCCGGTCGTGGGGGGTCGGGTCTCGAACGCTTCGCCCGCGCGACGGTGGCGGTGAGCGTCTCTACGGACGTGCTCATCATGGCCGGACCTGGACTCTTCTTCATCGGGTGGACCCTCGTGGGGCAGCCGGCCGCCGAGGGGGGCGAGCACGCCTGGGCGTTCGGGATCGCCGCCGTCTTCCTCTCCGCGGTCTCCATCCTGGTCGTGGTGGCGATCGCCAGCAGCGTGAAGCTCGCGGCACGGCTGGGACGGTGGGCGCAGGCGTGCGTGAACCCCCTCCGCCGGCTCTTCAACAAGCCGAAGCTGACGACCTGGCCGGACCAGATGGTCGCGATGCGCGCGGACCTGGTGGACGAGCTGCGCCGCGACGGCATCCGGCTGCTCGCCTGCGTCGTGGGCGGATATCTGCTCAACGGAGTGCTGCTCGTCATGTGCCTGTGGGCCTGCGGGGCCTCGCGCGACGAGCTTCCGCTCAGCCTGGGACTGATGCTGTACGGCGTCGGCCGGATCGCGACCATCGTCCAGATCACGCCTGGCGGTGTCGGGATCACCGAGATCGCCTACACCGCGGTCTACACCGCGGTGCTCGGCGACTCCGCCCAAGCCGCGATCGTGGCCGGCGTCCTGGTCTACCGGATGTGGACCTACCTCCTGCCGATCATCACCGGCGCCTTCGCCTACGTCATCTGGCGGGTGATGCGTCGCCGCGAACGCCGCGCTGAAGAAGCCGCCGATCCCGCCTGAGCGACTTCGTCAGGCCTCGATGGCTCCGACGAGTGAGTGCTCGGAGCCGAGGTCGCGTTCGCAGCGCCCATCGTCCGAGAGAGCCCAATGCTCGTCGCACGCGTCCAGGTCCGGCTCCCGGTGGGAGAACAGGATCACGGTGCGGTCACCGGCGTTGACCAGGATCGTCGCGATCACGTCCCGCGCCAGCGGAGCATCGAGATGCGCCGTCGGCTCGTCCAGGACGAGGACGTCGGGATCAGCCAGCAGGGCCCGGGCCAGCGCCAGCCGGGTCAGCTCGCCTCCCGACACCGGGCGGTGCCCCTCGCCGAGCATCGTGTCGAGCCCGTCGGCGAGATCGTCGAACCAGGAGGCAAGTCCCAGTGAGTGGAGGACGGTGACGAGGGTGGAGTCCGCCGCCCCCGGCCGCCCGATCCGCAGGTTGTTGCGCAGCGTGGTGGCGAACAGGTGAGGTCGGTCATCGACGAGCAGGAGCCGTCGGCGTACGTCGGTCGAGCGAAGCAGCACGCAGTGACGCGCCGCCGAGACTGACCTCGCCGTGGTGCGGATCGACGTAGCGGACCAGGGTGGCGGCCAGGGTGGACTTCCCGGATCCGGACGGGCCCGAAACGGCGACCCGCTGACCCGCCGGCCACGACGCGGCATCGAGATGCACCGCGTCGCGCTCGCCCCACCCTGCTTCGAGCTCCTCGACGGCTGAGCCCGAGTCCCTCCACCGCCAGGCGTTGGGGTTGGTCGCGGGTCCGTGACCAGGGGCGATTGGCTGGTGGTGTCGTCGCAGCCGCCGAAGGGCCTGGCGAGTGCGGACCTCGTGCACCGCCACGTCGGGAAGGCCCTGCACCAGCTCACCGAGGGCCAGCGGGACCAGCACGAGCAGCCCCGCCCAAGCCGGCTCGAGCCCGTTCGTTGCGACGGCATCCGCGACGAGCAACAGCGAGGCTGCGGTCGCGCATCCGACGACGGTGATGATCGCGGACCCGGCGAGGGATTCGCGCCCTCGCTCGTGTCGGGTCAACCGCTCGAGCCGACGACCCGACAGGGTCACCTCCTCGAGCACCCGGTCCGTCGCGTCCCACCAGCGCAGCTCCGCCCGGACCTCGATGAGCCGGGTGACCTGGTCGGCGAGGACCCGCCGTGCGTCGGCGATCGTCGCAGAGCATGTCCTCGTCCGGAACCAGAGCAGCAGGCCCGCGGCGCCGGCACCGAGCACCAGAGCCGCCGATGGTCCGGCGAGCCCCGGCCAGGCGAGCGGCGAGGAAGCCCACCACGAGCACGCAGGCGCCTCCGATGGTCGCCAACGGGAGCCAGACGCGAAGGCGTCGGTCGACCTCGGCCTCGGCGTCCTCGACGAGCTGGTCGAGCAGCTCCCCGCGGCGGTGCCCGAGTCGGCCGGGTGTCAAAGGAACGAGGGCCGCGAACAGCTGCTCGCGTGCCGTCGCCAGTCGTCGAAGGGCGACGTCGTGCGACATCAGCCGCTCGGCGTACCGAAGACACGGCCGGGCCAGGCCGAACGTCCGGACCCCGACGATCGCCACCATCAACGTGAGGACGGGCGGGTGCTCCGACGCCTTGACGATCAGCCAACCGGCCGTCGCCGTCAGCGCCACACCCGACAGCGACGCCAGGACTCCGAGGGCGACCGCTCCTGCCGCGCGTGCTCGACCGCCCGACGCCTGCTCGTCACCGTCGTCGGTGAACGCGGTGGCGACGTCCGCCGCGGTGCTCGACTCGGTGAGGGACCGGGGAACGACGGCCCTCGGCGCCGCGACCGCGACGTCACGGCAGGTCAGCTCGACGACCAGGTCGGACAGTCGTGCGATCTCCTCGCTGTGCGTCACGACGACCACGAGGCGCTCGCCGGCCACGCGGGTGATCAGCCGGCCGAGCAGCTGCTCCGTCTCGCGGTCGAGGTGTGCGCTCGGTTCGTCGAGGAGCAGGATCGATCGGCGGGCGACCAGGATCCTGGCCATCGAGAGCCGGGCTCGCTCACCGGCGGAGAAGGTGCGGGCGTCCTCCTCGACCGGGGCGTCGAGTCCGCCAGGCAGGCTCGCGACCATCTCGGCCAGACCGACGTCGGCCAGCGCGGTCCAGAGCTCGGCATCGTCGGCATCGGGACGAGCCAGCACCAGGTTGTCCCGGATGCTCCCGCTGACGAAGACCGGCTGTTGTGGCAGCCAGGCCACCCGTCGTCGCCATCCGTCGGCGTCGATCTGCCGCAGGTCGACGCCGTCGACGGTGACCGTGCCGGTGGTCGGCGCCAGCTGACCCCGGAGCACGTCCAGCAAGGTGGTCTTGCCCGAGCCGGATCGTCCGCACACAGCGACCAGCCCGGTGCTCGGCAGCTGGACCTCGCCGGTCCGCAGGGCGTCGTACGCCGATCCCGACCTCCGCACGGTGACGTGGTCGAGCCGGATGATCGGCGCTGTGACACCGACAGGAGGCACAGCGTCCGACAGGGGCTCTCGTGTGGTCTGAGCGAGCAGATCGGCGGCGTCCGCGAAGGCCTGCCTGCCGGTCGCCGCAGCGTGGAACTCGGAGCCCGCCCTGCGGAACGGGAGGTAGGCCTCGGGCGCGAGGAGCAGGACGAACAGCCCCGTTCGCAGGTCGAGGTCTCCTGCCGCGAGCCGAAGCCCGACGGAGACTGCCACCAGCGCCACCGACAGGGTGGCCACGAGCTCGAGCACCGCCGACGACGCGAAGGCAAGACGCAGCGTCTCCATCGTCGCGCGGCGGTAGCGATGGGTCGTGCTTCGAATCACCTCGACCTGACGCTCGGCTCGGCGGAAGGCGACGAGGGTCGGCAGGCCGCGCACGACATCGACGAAGTGGCCGGCCAACGAACCCAGCTCGCGCCACCGACGCTCGGCGCGGTCCCGCGTGTGCAGGCCGACCAGCGCGCCGAAGACCGGGACCAGCGGGAGGGTGAGCACGACGATCAGAGCGGTCAGCGGATCGGCTGCGAGCAGGGCGACGAGGACGACCGGTGGCACCAGAACGGTGAGCAGGACGGCAGGCAGGTAGCGCGTCAGGTACGGCTTGACCTCGTCGACGCCGTGCGTGGCCAGGAGAGCCGATCGGCCCGTGTCGACGCCGGCCGCGTCCGGTTCGTAGGCGAGGTGGCGGAGCACCCTCTCCCTGAGATCGGTGGCGACGGTCTCGGCTGCACGGGCGGCGGCGCGGTCGGCGACGCCTGACGTCAGCGCCCGCAGGATCATGGCGATCGCGACGGCGGCGGCCCAGGAGCCGACCGGCCGGTCGCGCACCAGTGCCTGCACCCCGCCGGCGATCGCGAAGGCGGTGGCGACCAGGGTGGCGGTCTGGAGGACCTGGGCCACCACGAGCACCGCCAGCGATCGGCGGGCCGGTCGCACGAACGTCCGCGCTACGGGGTCGAGACCCTTCATGGCGTGAGGGGCCTCATGAGGCCGAGCTCGCCCGCTGCGGCTCGCCGGACTCCGGGATGTGATGGACCGAGATCCGTCGCCGGAACACCCAGTACGTCCACCCCTGGTACATCAGGACGAGCGGCGTGAACACGAGCGCGACGCCGGTCATGATCTTCAGCGTGTAGTCCGTGGCGGAGGCGTTGGTGGTGGTCAGGCTGTACGCCGCATCGAGCGTCGACGGCATGACGTCCGGGAACAGTGCCGTGAAGAGTCCGAACACCGCGGCACCGATGCAGACGAACGTCCCCAGGAAGGCCCAGCCCTCACGTCCTCGCAACGCTGCGACGAGCCCGAGCACCAACGCCACCGCAGCCACGGCGAACAACACGAGTGAGCCCGGCGAGCCGTGCTGCACCTGGGTCCAGACCAGGAACGCGACGGCGACGACCGCGGTGATGAGCCCGACCTGGACACTGAGCCGGTTCGCTCGGTGCCGGATGTCGCCGTCTGTCTTCAGCGACACGAACATCGCACCGTGGGTGAGGCAGAGCCCGAGCGTGGTGAGGCCGCCGAGGAGTCCGTAGGGGTTCAGCAGGTCGAACACGCTGCCGACGTACTCCTTGTCGGCGTCGATGGCGACACCGCGGACGATGTTGGCGAAGGCGACCCCCCACAGCAGGGCCGGAACGAACGACCCGACGAAGATCGCCGCGTCCCAACGACGTTGCCACGACCGCTCGGATCGCTTGTGCCGGTACTCGAACGCGACACCCCGGACGATCAACGCGAGCAGGATGACCAGCAGCGGCAGGAAGAAGCCGCTGAACAGGGTCGCGTACCACTCCGGGAAGGCTGCGAACGTCGCGCCGCCGGCGACCAGGACCCAGACCTCGTTGCCGTCCCAGACCGGCCCGATCGTGTTGATCAGGACGCGGCGCTCGCGATCGTCCCGGGCCAGGGTGGGGATCAGCATGCCGACTCCGAAGTCGAAGCCCTCGAGGGTGAAGTAGCCGACCCAGAGCACGGCGATCAGGCAGAACCAGATAGTAGTGAGCTCCATGACGGCCTCTCAGTACGCGAAGGCGAGGGGTCGGTCCTCGTCGGCTTCGTCGTGTGCGGGTGGTTCCTCGAAGGGATCTGCTCCGGCGCGGATCGCGCGCAGCATCAGGCCGAGCTCGACGACCATCAAGACGGCGTACACGAGGGTCAGCGAGGCAATCGAGATCCAGGCCTCCGTCGTCGAGACTCCGGGCGAGACCCCGTGCTCGGTCGTCATCAGGCCGAAGACGACCCACGGTTGCCGACCCATCTCGGTGAAGATCCAGCCGAACGAGTTCGCGGCGACCGGCAGCAGCGGCAAGGCGATGGCCACCCAGCTCCACCGCGGCGCGTGCAGGGCGCGACCGCGACGCATCACCCAGAGCAGCACGGCGCCCACGAGGGCGGCCAGCATCCCGAGTCCGATCATCAGCCGGAACGCCCAGTAGGTCACCGGGATGATCGGGACGTAGTCGCCGGCGGTGTAGTACGAGGCGCCCGGGTCCTGGCCGTAGGTCTCCTCGTACTGGTCGCGGAGCTGGTTGATGCCCTCGACCTCACCGTCGAAGCTTCCCGTGGCCAGGAACGACAGCAGGCCGGGGATCTTGATGGCGAACTTCTCCTCGGAGCCGTCCAGGGATCCGATCGTGAAGATGGAGAACGACGCAGGTTGCTCGGTGTCGTAGAGCGCCTCGGCCGCCGCCATCTTCATCGGCTGCTGGTCGGTCATGATCTTGCCCTGGACGTCGCCGGACACGGCGACCCCGATCCCGGCCACCACCATCACCCAGGCGCCGATCCGGGTGGCGGTGGCGTACATCGGCCGGTCGGCGTCGTCGGTCGAACGGCGGACGTGCAGCCACAGCGCGACCCCGGCGACGAACGCACCACCGGTCAGGTACGCCGCCAGGACGGTGTGCGGGAACGTCACGAGCTGGGTCGAGTTGGTGAGCACGGCGACGAAGTCGTCGAGCTCGGCGCGACCGGTCTCCTCGTTGAAGGAGTAGCCGACCGGATGCTGCATCCACGAGTTGGCGGCCAGGATGAAGTACGCCGACAGGAGCGTCCCGACGTGCACGATCCAGATGCACGACACGTGCAGACGTGGGGAGAGCCGTTCCCAGCCGAAGATCCACAGACCCAGGAACGTCGACTCGAGGAAGAACGCGAGCAGTCCCTCGATCGCCAGCGGGGCTCCGAAGACGTCACCGACGAACCGCGAGTAGTCGCTCCAGTTCATGCCGAACTGGAACTCCTGGACGATCCCGGTGACGACGCCGATCGCGAAGTTGATCAGGAACAGCTTCCCGAAGAACTTGGCCAACCGCAGGTATGCCGGCGTGCGCGTCCGGACCCAGACCGTCTCGAACGCCGCCACGATCGCCGACAGCCCGATCGTGATGGGAACGAAGAGGAAGTGGTAGACGGTCACGATGCCGAACTGCCAGCGTGCGATCTCCAGCACGTCCATGGAGTGCTCCTCGAGGCGTGGGTCTTGGCCGGTAACTCATCATGTCGAGGAGTTGCCGGCGTGAGAAGGGGCTGGGTGTGGTCAGGTCAGATCGAAGACGATGCGCGCCGGGACCCGCCCGGCAAGCACGTCCTCGAAGGACTCGTTCACCTGTTCGAGGGCACGTACCTCGGTCACCACCCGCGTACGCCCGCCGGCGTGGAGCGCGAAGCAGTCCGCCAGGTCGTTGCGGGTTCCCACCAGGGAACCGATCACCTGGATGCCGCGCAGGACGGTCTCGAAGACCGGCAGCTCGAGCCGGTTGTCCGCCGGCAGGCCGACGATCACGAGCCGCCCGTTCGGCTTCAGCACCGCGTGCGCCTGGCGCATGGCTTCGGGCGACGGGACCGTCACCACAGCGATGTCGACACCACCGTCGACGGCTGTGAGCCCTTGGTCCAGCCCGCTTCGTGCGTCGACTGTCACGTCGGCACCGAGCTCCTTGGCGAGCTGCAGCTTCTGGTCGTCGACGTCCACGGCGACGGTCGTCATCCCGAACACGTGCGCGTACTGCAGTGCCAGGTGTCCGAGACCACCGATCCCGACGATCATCGCGGTCTCCGCCGGTTGTGGTCTGGCAGCCTTCAACGCCTTGAAGGTCGTGACTCCGGCGCAGGTGATCGGGGCTGCGTCGACAGCGCTGACGGCGTCCGGAACAG
Organism: uncultured Actinomycetota bacterium; assembly: GCA_963737725.1. GTDB lineage: Bacteria > Actinomycetota > Actinomycetes > Propionibacteriales > Nocardioidaceae > JANLYC01. Next base: position 20,469 of record CAVTTO010000007.1, on the reverse strand, counting down.
GGACGACGTGGCTGGCGTATCCGATGGCGTACTCGGCATAGCTGCCATCGATCGTGTAGCCCATGTACGCGGGCGCTGTGCAGTAGGTCTCGGAGCCGGCCACGCAGGGGCGGCACCTCCCGCACGCGTGGGCGAGCCAGGGGAGCGCCACACGGTCACCGATCGAGACCTCCACGACGTCGGCGCCGACGGAGACGACCCGTCCGACTCCCTCGTGACCAGGGATGAGCGGCATCTTCGGAGGGACCGGCCATTCACCGCGTGCTGCATGAATGTCCGTGTGGCACAGTCCGCTTGCCTCGATCCGGACGAGGACTTGGTCCCGCGCCGGTTCCGGGACAGGCAGGTCGCGGATCTCCAGCGGTGCCCGCAGTGCGGGAACGAGGGCGGCTTTCATGAGGGCTCCTTCTGAGGTCAGGGTCAGTTCACTGGGGTCTCGCCGCGTCGGCCAGTGACATTCGTCGGGACCCGAACGGACCAAGGTCCCGAACTGCTCAGGTGCGGCGAGTCACGTCCGTCTGCCGCGAACGCCCGCGCCGGGGTTGCGTCCGCGTGGCACACTCCCTGTCGTGACGAAGGCGCGTGTCGAACCGCACGCCCCGCCGACGCTCGAGGCCGTGGCGGCGCGTGCGGGTGTCTCGCGCGCGACGGCCAGTCGGGTCCTCCGGGGTGCGTCGAACGTGAGCGACGATGCGCGCACGTCGGTGCAGACCGCAGCGCGGGAGCTGCACTACAGCCCCAACCGGGCGGCGCGCACGCTGGTGACCCGCCGCAGCGACTCCATCGCGTTCTACGTCGACGAGAGCCAGGATCGCTTCTTCTCCGACCCGTTCTTCCTGGGTGTGCTGCGCAGCACGCAGACCGGGATCGCCGAGGCCGGCATGCAGCTGGTCTTCACGGTGGCGTCGAGCCCGGAGGACCACGAGCGGTTCCTCCACTACGCCGCCGGCGGTCACGTCGACGGCGTCCTGCTGATCTCCCTGCACGGCAAGGACGAGCTGCCGGAGCGCCTCGAGGAGTACGGCATCCCGACCGTCCTGTGTGGGCGCCCGTTGAGCAAGGCGAAGAACCTGTACTACGTCGACGCTGACAACGTGGGCGGAGCTGTCACGGCGACGGAGCACCTCATCGACAGCGGCCGCCGGGTCGTCGCAACGGTCACCGGCCCGCAGGACATGTGCGCCGGCCAGGACCGGCTGGCGGGCTACCTCCACGCCCTCGCCGAACGGGACCTGCCGGTTCGTGACGAGCTGATCGCCGAAGGAAACTTCACCGTCGCTCAGGGGTATGACGCGATGAAACGACTCCTCGCTGACCAGCCTGACATCGACGGCGTGTTCGCAGCGTCCGACCTCATGCCCTCGGCGTGATGCGTGCGATCGAGGCCAGCGGCCGCACCGTCTACGACGACATCGCCGTGGTCGGTTTCGACGACATCGCCGACACGGGGACGGGCTATCCGGGGCTCACGACGGTCCACCAGCCGACCGACGAGATCGGCCGGACGATGGCCGACGTGCTGCTCCGGCGGGTCGCCGGGGAGCAGCCGACGCGCGCCGCGGTGCTGCCGGTCGAGCTCGTCCGACGCGACACTGCGTGACGACGCGTCCACGGCGTGTCGCTGACGAGAAGTTGGCGCGGCGCTCTTGACAGGCTCCCTCTGGTCGAGCATTCTCTCGTGAGAGCGCTCTCACGGCGTACCTTCCAGGAGGAATCATGCGGCGATCCCCGCGAACGACTGTCCGGCTGACCAGCGCGATCGCCGCGATGGCACTCGGTCTCATCGGCCTCACGGCCTGCTCGTCCGACGACGACGGGGGGACTTCCGACGACGTCTCCTCCGACGAACCGTGCGGCACGTCCGAGGACACCACGCTCACCGTCGGCCTGTTCGGCACCTTCGGGTTCAAGGAGAACGGCCTCTACGACGAGTACAAGAAGGTCTGCCCCAACATCACGGTCAAGGAAGACGTCGTGACGCAGTCCGCGGACTACTGGACCCGGTTGAAGACCCGGCTCGCGTCCGGCAGCGGCCTCGCGGACGTGCAGGCCATCGAGATCGGCTTCGTCTCCGACGTGGTCCAGAACCACAGCGAGCAGTTCGTGAACTGGAACGACGTCTCCGGGGCCGAGGACATCAAGGCGCAGTTCTACGACTGGAAGTGGCAGCAGGCCAGCACCCCCGACGGGTCCTTCACCGCCGGCCTCGGCACCGACATCGGACCCGAGGCGATCTGCTACCGCTCAGACCTGCTCGAGGACGCCGGTATGACGTCCGACCCCGACGAGCTGGCCAAGGAGTGGACCACGTGGGACGACTTCATCGCCTTCGGCAACGAGTACACCCAGAAGTCCGGCAAGGCGTTCGTGGACAGTGCCGCGAGCATCTTCTCGACAGCGGTCTACCAGGGTGACGAGGCGTACAACGACGCCGAGGGTCAGCCGAACGTCGAGGACAGTGACGGCGTGCAGACGGCATGGGGTTACGCCACGCAGGCGGCGCAGGACGGCATCACAGCGGGGCTCCCGCAGTTCTCCGACCCGTGGAACAAGGCATTTGCCAGCGGAGCCTTCGCCACCATCGCCTGCCCCACCTGGATGATGGGCTACATCCAGGGCCAGGCCGGGCCGGACGGCGCCGGCAAGTGGAACGTCGCGCCCGTCCTCCCCGGCGGCGCCACCAACTGGGGCGGCTCCTGGCTCGGCGTACCGGAAGAGGCGCCGAACAAGGCCGCAGCGATCGCGCTGGTGAAGTGGCTGTCCGACAAGGACCAGCAGGTGACGATGTGGACGTCCAAGGACCAGGGCGGCCACTTCCCGTCCAACCAGGACGCGGCCGAGGACCCGGCGGTCAAGAACGCCACGAGCGCGTACTTCAGTGACGCTCCGGTGGGCGAGATCTTCGGCGGCATCGCGGCCCAGATGAAGATCCCCCCGATCGGGCTCTACGACACCCAGATCCAGAACGCGCTGACGACCCAGCTCACCAACGTCGAGACGAAGGGGACGTCCCCGGACGACGCCTTCGACGACGCGATGGACGCGATCGAGCAGGTCACCGGTTGACCTGGGGTGCGTCAGGGCTTTCCTCCTGATGGCGTACCCCAGCTGTCGGGCCGGCGGTTGGACATGTCCGATCGCCGGCCCGATGTTCGAGAGACTGCCCATGTCCTGACCCTGCTGCGAAGGTGAACCGATGTCGATCAGGGGGATCGCCCGTCCCGAGGCGGACACGCACCCGCCGCAGCGGCTCCACCGGCCGGGGTGGCGGAGCGGCTACGCGTACATCGCGCCCTTCTTCATCATCTTCCTGGCCTTCAGCCTGTACCCGTGGCTCGACACCGCCTGGGTCTCGTTGCACGAGGTGCGACTGACGACCTACCAGCAGAAGGAATGGGTCGGCCTCGACAACTACCAGAACCTGTTCACCAACAAGTTCTTCTGGAACGCCTTCTGGAACACGCTCACGATCGGCATCATCTCCACGGTTCCGCAGCTGTGCATGGCGCTCGGGATCGCGCACCTGCTGAACTACCGGCTGCGGGGGCGCACCTTCTTCCGGGTCGCGTTGCTGATGCCCTACGCGACCAGCCTGGCCGCGGCGACCGTGATCTTCGTCGAGCTGTTCGCCAACCAGGGCATCATCAACTGGGCGTTGGAGAACGTCCTGCACGTGGCGCCGGTGGACTGGCAAGGATCGAAGTGGCCGAGCCAGATCGCGGTGTCCGTGATCGTGACCTGGCGGTGGACCGGCTACAACGCGCTGATCTACCTGGCCGGGATGCAGTCGATCGACTCGTCCCTCTACGAGGCCGCCGCCATCGACGGCGCGTCCAAGTGGAAGCAGTTCCTCTACGTCACGCTGCCGGGCCTGCGGCCGACGATCCTCTTCACCATCGTCCTCTCGACGATCGGCGCTGCTCAGCTCTTCGGGGAGCCGCTGTTGTACGACCCGACGGGCCAGCCGAACGGCGGCTCGTCCAACCAGTACCAGACCCTCGGGCTCCTCATGTACCAGCAGGGCTGGACGTATGACCGGCTCGGCCTGGCGTCCGCGACGGCGTGGACGATGTTCGTCATCATCATCGTGGCCGTGATGGTCAACCTGTTCTTCGTCCGGCGACGGGGGGCGCGGGCGTGAGCATCAGAAGCGGCGGCGCTGCGCCGCGGACCGACACCAGCTGGCGGGTCTACCTGGTGGTGATCGTGCTGACGATCGTCTCCGCCTTCCCGCTCTACTACACGATCGTGATGGCCTCGCACACCAATGCCGAGATGGCCGCCGAGAACCCGCCCCTGCTGCCCAACGCCAGCTTCTTCGACAACCTCAAGCTCGCGCTCGACCTGGCGCCACTGAACCTCGGGCTGATCAACTCGCTGATCGTCGCCGGAGCCGTCTCGCTCGGCACGGTGGCCTTCTGCACACTGGCGGGATTCGCCTTCGCCAAGCTGCACTTCCGCGGCCGCAACCTGCTGCTCGGCCTGTGCATCGGCACGATGATGGTGCCGATGCAGATGGGCGTCATCCCGCTGTACATGATGATGTCGCGGTTCGGGATGACCGGTCACCTGACCTCGGTGATCTTCCCGACGCTGGTGACGGCCTTCGGCGTCTTCTTCATGCGCCAGTACATCGTGAGCGCGGTCCCGGACGAGCTGCTCGACGCCGGCTACGTCGACGGCGCCAACACCTTCCAGGTGTTCTGGTCGGTCGTCGTACCGGCCGTGCGACCTGCGATGGCAGTGCTGGCGATGTTGACGTTCCTGACCACGTGGAACGACTTCTTCTGGCCGATCCTCGCGCTCAACTCCCAGAACCCCACGGTCCAGGTCGCCTTCCAGAACCTGGCCACCGGATATGCACCACAACAGTCGATCATCATGGCCGGCACGCTCTACGGCACCGTTCCCGTGCTGATCGTCTTCGGCCTGCTCGGCAAGCACATCGTCGGCGGAATCATGCAAGGAGCTGTCAAGGGATGACGAGACAACTGAAGTTCCCGACCGACTTCGTCTGGGGAACCGCGACCGCGGCGTACCAGATCGAGGGCGGTGCCGACGCGGACGGGCGCGTGCCGAGCATCTGGGACACGTTCTCCCACACCGAGGGGAACGTGGCCAACGGCGACACGGGCGACGTGGCGTGCGACCACTATCACCGCAGCAGCCAGGACCTGGACCTGATGGCGACGTTGGGCATCCCCGCGTACCGCTTCTCGGTCTCCTGGCCGCGGGTCATGCCGTCCGCAGGCACACGCAACGCGATGGGTCTCGACTTCTACGACCAGCTCGTGGACGGGCTGCTCGAGCGCGACATCACGCCGCTCCTCACGCTCTACCACTGGGACCTGCCGCAGTACCTCCAGGACTCGGGTGGCTGGACCGACCGCACGACCGTGGACCGGTTCGTCGAGCTCGCCGAGCTGATCGGTCACCGGCTGGGCGACCGGGTCTCGACGATGACGACGCTGAACGAACCCTTCTGCTCGGCGTTCCTCGGGTACGCCGCCGGCATCCACGCGCCGGGCCTGACGGACAACGCCGCGGGGCTGGCCGCGGCGCACCACCTCAATCTGGCCCACGGGCGCGCGGTCACCGCCCTGCGGGAGGTGCTGCCTGCCGGGAACAAGCTGTCGATCACGCTGAACCTCGCACAGGTGGAGCCGGCGTCGCCGAGCGCGGAGGACCGCGCCGCCGCCGACCACGTCGACGACATCGCGAACAAGGTCTTCCTCGAGCCGATTCTCCGTGGTCGCTATCCCGAGCGACTGATCGAGCAGACCCAGCACATCACCGACTGGTCCTTCGTCCAGGACGGCGACCTGGCCGAGATCTCTGCGCCGATCGACGTCCTCGGCATCAACTACTACTCGCCGGCACGGATCGCCGCTGCCGACGCCGACCGGATCGACGCGCAACGGCGCTGGGTGAACGACCCGGCGCAGACCGCGGACGGTGCTTCGCTGTGGCCCGGGACGGACCTGGCCATGTCCGTGCCCCAGCCTGGCCCCTACACGGCCATGGGCTGGCGGATCGCACCCGAAGGGCTCACCCGCCTCCTGCTGGACGTGCACGAGTCGTACCCCGACGTCCCGTTGGTGGTCACGGAGAACGGTTGCGCGTACGACGACGAGGTGGACGACGACGGCCGCGTCCGCGACCCCGACCGGGTCGCCTACCTTCGGTCCCACGTGGCGGCCGTCCATGACGCGATCGCTGCCGGGCGCCGACGTCCGCGGCTACTACCTGTGGTCGTTCATGGACAACTTCGAGTGGGCCTGGGGCTACTCGCAGCGCTTCGGGATCGTGCACGTCGACTACGACACCCTGGTCCGAACTCCCAAGGAGTCCGCGATCTGGTTTCGCGACGTGATCAAGAACAACGCCGTGGACACCGCGCCCTGACGGGGACCTCTGCGGCTGACGGGTGCCACCAAACGCCGGACGAACGGGAGACCGACGTGTCATGGTTCCAGTGGAAGGGTCGGGGGATGACCCTTCCGTGCAGCTAGGAGGAGGGGAATCGTGCAGGAGAACGACACCGTTGCGGGGTCGAACGACGGCAAACGATCCGGGGCGGATCTCAAGAATCCGCCGCGGCCGGCGGAGGAGCACCGAAGCAAGGTCGCTCGCGTCGAGGGGTGGGAACCGTTCGAGCGGATCGATCGCGCCGACCTGGACGATCACTGACCAGGATTGAATTCGAGGACAACGCGGCGGACACGGCTCGCTGAGGTTGTTCACGGTCTCTGACGACGTGTGGGATGCCCCCTTGTGGGTATCGGTCGGTTTCCGTGAGGCGTCGCAGAGGACGCCGCACCCGTCACGTTGGAGATCACCATGACCGATTCTGCTCGGGGTCATTCTCCCGATCCGTCGGTAGGGCAGCTCGTCTCACAGTTCAGCGAGCAGAGCTCGCGACTCATCCGCGAGGAGCTCGAGCTGGCACGCCTCGAGCTCACGGAGAGTGTTCGACACGCGGGCAGAGGAGCCGGTCTCTTCGGAGCTGCTGGTGTCGTCGGCCTCTTCGGAGTCGGTGCACTGATCGCGACGTCGATCATCGCGCTCGATCTCGTGCTTCCCCTGTGGGCGGCGGCTCTCATCGTGACGGTGGTCCTGTTCGCCGCGGCCGGAGTTGCCTCGTTGCTGGGCAAGCGTGAGGTCGACCAGGTGTCGCCGATCCCGGAACGCGCTGTGGAGAACGTCAAGCGCGACGTGCACGAGGTTCAGGAGGCGCGCAGCCATGACCACATCCGCTGACGGCTCCACGCGACAGGAGCGCACGTCTGCCGCAGAGCCGACCCAGGACAAGCTCGTCGCGGACATCGAGCAGACGCGCCGGCAGCTTGGAGACACCGTCGACGCGCTGGCAGCCAAGGTCGACGTGAAGGCGCAGGCCAGGGCACAAGCTGATGCGACGCGGTTACGACTGCGTCAGCAGATGGAGAGCGCGAAGTCGCTGGGCCGCAGAGTTCCTCCGTCAGGTGCGCTGGTCGCCGCCACCGTCGTTGCCGCCATCGGCATTGTCGTGCTGATCCGGAGGAGGCGTCGATGACCCGCCGCACCGCCTCCGCTGGTGGAGGCGTCGATGAGAGGGACCGCCCTGAACCTGACGACGCACGCAAGCCGGATGCTCCCACTGACCTGACCAAGCGTTCGTGGATCTTCGTGCTGCGCAAGACAGCCCGGGAGTTCTCGAAGGACCAGTGCACCGATCTGGCCGCGGCGCTCACCTACTACGCGGTGCTCGCAGCCTTCCCGGCCGTGATCGCACTGATGTCGCTGGTCGGGCTCTTCGGTCAAGGGCCGAAGTCGGTCGACACCTTGCTGGGGATCCTGTCGGATGCCGGCGCGTCTTCCGTGGCCGACACCTTGCGACCGACGATCGAGCAGCTCGCCGACACTCCTGGAGCCGGCCTCGCCCTCGTCCTGGGACTCGCCGGCGCCCTGTGGTCGGCTTCCGGCTACGTCGGAGCCTTCGGGCGGGCGATGAACCGGATGTACGAAGTCGGCGAAGGGCGCCCGGTCTGGAAGTTGCGACCTGCCATGCTCGTCGTGACGTTCGTGCTCGTCGTCCTGGCGGCGGTAGCGCTGCTGGGACTGGTGGTGACGGGTCCGGTCGCGCAATCCGTGGGTGAAGCCATCGGCCTGGGCTCGACGGTCGTGACGGTGTGGGACGTCGTCAAGTGGCCGATCATGCTCGTGGTGGTCATGCTGATCGTGGCCATCCTGTACTGGGCGACGCCGAACGTGCGACAGCCGAAGTTCCGTTGGCTCAGCGTCGGGGCAGCACTCGCCATCCTCGTCTGGATCGTCTGCACCGTCGCGTTCGGCTTCTACGTCGCGAACTTCTCGGCGTACGACAAGACGTACGGATCCTTGGCCGGCATCATCGTGTTCCTGCTGTGGCTGTGGATCACCAACCTCGCCCTGCTGTTCGGCGCGGAGCTGGATGCCGAGCTCGAGCGAGCCCGTGAGCTTCAGGCGGGGATGGGGGCGGAGGAGAGCATCCAGCTTCCTGCCCGTGACGTGCGCAACATCGAGAAAGCCGAGAAGAAGCACGACGACGACGTGCGCCGCGCCCGCGAGATCCGGCACGGTCGTGGCGACCCGTAGACAGCGACTGGTCGCGCAGCTGTGCTGACGCCGGCGGAGATGTCAGCGGCTGGACCGGGCGCGAGTGTCGAGGTCGGCGATGAGATCGGTGCAGAGGGTCCGCAGCTTGATGTTCTTGTCCTGGGACTGCCGCACCAAGTAGACAAACGCGGCTTGCGAGTCCAGCTGATAGGTGGCCATCACCCACCCGATCGCCTCACCGATGACCCCGCGGCTCTCCATGGCGTCGTGGAGATCGCTGACCCGCCGGGCGCAGCCGAGCACCAAGGCAGCCTGAGAAGCGAACACGTCGACCAGCTCGGACTCGGCCATGATGGGTCCGGCTTGGCTCGAGTAGAGGTTGAGGGCGGCCCTGTCGTCGCCGCCGTCGTGCAGCTGATGCGCCAGGTGTGCTGCGATGCCGAGCGCCGCGGCGCGGGGGCCGAACCGGGGCCAACGCGGATCGCGAGCCACATCGGCCGTGGCGATGATCGACTCCTCCGCCGACGTGTCGGTGGCAACCTCGTAGCACGGGCCCTCCTGCAGCTCGTACTGGATGACATCGAGCTTCAGAGCAACATCGTCGGTGGGCGCCAGGGTGGCGATCTCGCCGTCTCGCACGATGGTGATGCTGGCGAAGTCGACCACGTCGAAACTGGCCACTGCTGCTCGGGTGAGCAGGCTCAGCTGTGCATCGGTGGAGCCTGACTCGAGGACCTGGGAGGTCAGCTGAGCGAGTGGACCGGGGTCTGGGGTCCGGGACGACATGTCGAGTCCTTCCGACAAATGACGTAGGTGGCCGAGCTGCTTGAGCCACGAGCGGATCGTACATTTGGGGGCGGCAACTTCCAAGGACGACAGGGATGCGGCCCGGTTCCGGACCGCATCCCCGTGTCCGGCGACGGTGATCAGCCGGCGATCTGGTGATGTCCGCCCGACCGTCCGATCTCGATCTTGCGTGGCTTCGCCTGCTCGGCGATCGGGATGCGAATCGTCAGGACGCCGTCGTCGTACTGCGCTGTCAACCGGTCCGCGTCGAGGGTGTCCCCCAGGAAGAGCTGGCGGCTGAACGTGCCGTAGCTGCGTTCGCCGACGACCCGCTCTGCGTCCTCGGGGACGGCCGGTCGACGCTCCGCGTGAACTGTGAGGACATTCTGCTCGACGGTCAGGTCGATGCTGTCGGCGTCGACGCCGGGCAGGTCGAGAGCAACCAGGAAGGTGTCACCCTGCCGGTATGCGTCCATCGGCATCGCGGTCGGTCGGTTGCGGCTGCCCAGCATGGCCTCCGTCAGCCGATCGAGGTCCCGAAAGGGGTCGGTTCGCATCAGCATGACGATCAAACTCCTCTCCGAAACGTGCCACGGACCCTTGCCTTCCGTGGCAGAAAATCTAAACTGCTCGCTATAGATTTTCTCCATCGAAGCGACGATGTCAAGAGGGGTCAGGCATGGCGAGACCGCATTCGAACCGGCCGGTCTACGGGATCTCGGTGGTCGCCGAGCTCACCGGAGTCCAGCCGCAGGCACTGCGCGACTACGAGATCAAGGGTCTGCTCCGTCCCCACCGGACCGACGGCGGCACGCGTCGCTACAGCGATGACGACGTGGCTCAGGTGAACGCCGTGACCCGGTTGCTCGCCGACGGCGCCAACCTTGCGGCGGCAAGAAAGATCCTGGAGCTGGAAGCGGAGATCACGCGGTTGTCGGCTGAGCTGCGTCGCTATCGCGGCCCCGAGTGATGCTGTCCCTCGCGACTGGCGTCATCCGGCTCATCGATGTCTTCGGACACGCTCTCCGAGCCGTCGAGCTGCGGCGCGTCGTCGACTCCTCTTCTCGAGCTGTCGGCGTGTGCGGAGTCCTCGTCCGTCGGGTCACGGGGCACCATGTCTCTCACCCTGTCGTCGGCTCCGGGCTGATCTTCGGTCGTCATCACGTGCTCCCTTCTCCGGCCGAGGTACCCGCACCGCATCAGCCAATCTCGCACGCGCATGAGTCGCAGGCGCGAGACCGTCAGTCACCATCAGGTAAGGGCGACACCCGGTTTCGCAGCCCGGAGGCGGGGTATGACGTGTGGCGCCGGCGCGAGCCGTCGGTGAGGCCCCGGCGTCCAACCCCTCCCCGGAGTGCGCGCCGGGGCCGCATTCTCGTGTCATGATTCGAACAGTGGTGCGGGTTGAGGACCTCGGAGGCCCATGAGCGACAAACCAACGGTCGTGCTGGTGGACGACTCACCCGATGTCCGTCTCCTCGTGAAGACCCGACTGGAACAGTCGGGTCTGTTCGAGGTGGTGGGCGACGGGGGCAACGGGGTCGAGGCCATCGGGCTGGCCCTCGAGAAGCAACCCGATCTTCTGCTGTTGGACATGTCGATGCCCACCATGGACGGGCTCGAGGCACTCCCAGGGATCCTGGAGGTCGCGCCCGCCACGCGCGTGGTGATCTACACAGGATTCGAGGAGAACGAGGTCCTGGAAGCTGCGCGCGCGATGGGTGCGGCCGGCTTCCTCGAGAAGTCCCTTCCGATCGACCACCTTCCGGAGAGACTGCTCCGCTTCCTTCAGGGCGAGGATCAGCAGGACCAGGTCCCGCAGCCTCCTCGGCTGGACCGTCGTCGATGCGGCGATGGGCGTGACGACCAGTCCGGACCAGCGCATGCTGGACGAGCACCTCGAGAGCTTCCGCGAGGTCTTCGACGAGGCAGCCATCGGTATGGCGACGATGACGTTGAGCGGTTCCATCGTGCGCGCCAACCGGGCGATGGCGACGCTGATGCGATGCAAGCCCGCCGATCTCGTCGGGGTCGACTACGGGCGGCTGACCAGCGGGCAGGGGCGCGAGCTGGACGTCGCTCTCGAGCAGATCAGTACCGGCGTGACCGATGTGGTCCAGCTCGAGCACGACATCGCCGGATGGCCGGGTCCCCGCCGCGGCCGTTGCTCGCTGGCAGCCGTGCGCGCCCCCGAGGGAGAGGCGTTGTACGTCTTCCTCCAGCTGCAGGACGTGACCGCCCAGGCAGCCGCTGAAGAGCAGCTGCGGCGCACGGAGGAACGCTTCAGGCTCCTGATCGAAGCGGTACAGGAGTACGCCATCTTCATGCTCGACCCCGAGGGCTACGTGGTCAGCTGGAACTCCGGCGCGCAACGCATCAAGGGGTACCGCGCCAGTGAGATCATCGGTCAGCACTTTCGGGTCTTCTATCCAGACACGCAGCAGCGCGTCCACCACCCCGAGAGCGAGTTGAGACTCGCACTGAGCGAAGGTCGCTACCAGGAAGAGGGCTGGAGGGTCCGCAAGGACGGCACGCGGTTCTGGGCCAACGTCTTGATCACCCCCGTGTTCAACGAGCAGGGCATGCATCTCGGATTCACCAAGGTCACTCGAGACACCACCGAGCGGCGTCGAGCCGAGGACGAGCGGTCGGCTTCCACTGCGGCCCTCGCTGCAGCCAACAAGGAGCTGGACAGCCTCGCCGGCCGCCTTCGCCAGACAGCTGATGACCAAGCACGATTCCTTGCGGTGACGACCCATGAGCTGCGGTCGCCCGTCACGGTCCTCGCCGGGACCGCCGACAGCCTCCTTCAGCATTGGGATGTCCTGTCCGACAGCGAACGCGAGGCATTGCTCACCGCGATGAAGTCCGGCGCTGACCAGCTGCAGCGGCTCTTCCGGGACCTTCTCGCCGCCGCCAAGGCGGACGCGGTGACGCTCGCCATGGAGAAGCGGCCCGTGAGACTTCGCTCCGTTCTCGACCACGCGGTGTCAGCCGTTCGGGCTGCAGGGGCCGGCGGCAACGTCGTGGTGAGCGTCGACCCGTCGCTCACGGTCCTCGTCGATGAAGCCCGACTCGCGCAGGCGCTGGACAACCTGCTGCGCAACGCCCTTCGGCACGGTGCGCCCCCCGTGCGCGTCGAGGGCGAGGAGAGCGACGGCCAGGTGACGATCCGGGTCAGTGACTGCGGCAACGGAGTCGAGCCCTCCCATCGACCCCGGCTCTTCACACGATTCTCTTCCGGTGACGCTCGCGACGGCGTCGGTCTCGGCTTGTTCATCGCCCGGTCGATCGCTCAAGGTCACGACGGAGACGCGTCGTACGAAGCCCCCTCTGACGCCTATCCGGCCGGCTCGTTCGTGCTGACCCTGCCCAGCACATCGTCGCTCTCGGACGGCCGGCAGGATGCGACCGCTTGACCCTGACCGGTCACCGGATCCTCGCGCGAGAACTGCTCGACGAGCTGCCGGGCAAGCTCGACGTCTTCACAGGAGAGATGCCGGGAATGACCTGCGCCGAGACGGGTATCACCGGGGAAGGCGGCGGATGCACCCGGGTGCATCGGTGAGCCGAGAGCTCGGGGGTTCAAGATGCGAGCCTCCGGGCTCGCCTATGTGTCGCACAGATGACGTCCTCATCAGGCTGTCGCCGACCTCGTGGAATTTCCGAGGTGGGGTGTAGCGTCAAAGGCATCGGCGACCAAACGTCCAACCGCGGGCAAGTCAGCGTCGTAAACGAGAGCGTGTTCCGTCAGTAGGCCCGACGGTAGAGGTCGGGCGGCGGTCTCGGCGTTCAGGAATCGAGACTCGCACATGGCTGACGAGACCCACGCCCATCTCAGGCCGCTTCACCTCGATGACGCCCTGAACATGCTGATGAACACGGCTGTCTCCAACATCTCCGGGGTCGACCTGGCCAGCATCAGCATCCGTGACGCCGACCAGCGTGTGACGACCGCGGCAGCGACCGACGACCTCGCGCACAGGCTTGATGAGATCCAGTACGAGTTTCGCGAGGGGCCTTGCTACGACGCCGTCACCGACAAGCACCTCGTCCTCGTCAACGACCTGCGCCACAGCTCCTACCTCGAATACGGGCCCCGTGCCGCCGAGTTCGGGCTCGGATCCCAGCTCGCCACTCAGGTAGCGCACAACGGCAGCCAGGCCGGGCTCAACCTGTATGCCCGACGCATCAATGCGTTCGACGAGTCCTCGATGCAACTAGCCCAACTGTTCGGGCTCCATGTCGGCGTGGTGCTGGGGTATGCGCTGGCGGTGGAGAATCTCGAGCGGGCTCTCGAGACCCGGGGCGACATCAGCGCTGCTGTCGGCGTGATCATGGGCCGGTACGCCATCAGCCGTGACCGAGCTTTCGACGTCCTGGTTCGCTTGTCCAATGATCGCAACCTCAAGCTCCGTCTGATTGCTCAAGGCATCCTTGACGGGACCTTTGATCCAGCGGCCGATCAAGGCGTCGCACTCCGAGAAGACGCCTAGCCCCGGCACGTCGAGCGGTCGTCGAGCTCTGTCCTCTGACCGGCGTCGAGGAGGGCGGCGGATGGCGCACATGCGGCACCATCCGCCGCACGGCATGGTCCGGGCCGCAGGACCGCCTTCTGGTCGCCTCGCCCACGCTTTTGGAGAGAGGGGACGAGTACCGGTCGTGCGCTCGACGGTACGCCCCACGTGAGGATCCGGCCATCTCGTTCTGGCTGTCCCCGACGATCACGGGCTTTCCGCAGCGGCGGAGACGGCGATCGGTCACCTCGACGGCACATGAAGATCGTCCAGCAGTCGGGGCACGTCGCTCCACCGCGACCGAAGGCCAGCTCAGCGAACAGATGCAGGTTGTAGATGGACATACCGCACAGCGTCGTGTTCTGACAGAGCCCGCTGGTGGTGTCCCGGGCAACAGCGTGGCCGACACCATGTGGCTGCCAGTCCGCCACCGATCCACGAACACGGTTCGCTTCGTGGTGCGCGGGGACGCGTTCGTCTGTTGCAGTCGCAATGGCATGTGGACGTTCGGAGGTCACGAGGACTGAGAATCCATCATGATCTCGGCGCGGTCCCACGCGCGGTGCAGCCGCATCGCTGCGATCAGTTCCTTACGATGGGCTGCCGTCGCGGTGTCGCTGACGACCATGCCGGGAGCGTCCGTGTCCAGGCCGGCGGCCACCAGCAGCTCTGCCCCGTCACCCCAGGCAGCGATCGCCTTGCAGTGACGGTAGGCCTCCTGAAGCAGGACGTCGACCTTGATGTCGCGGATGGAGCCTGCACCGTCGGCGACGGCCAGAGCGTCGAACTCGATGGAACGGGTCGTCAGGTAACGTTCGCTCCCACTGTCTCGCTGCGGTTGCGCTTGGTGAGCGCGCCGCCCGCTGCCGCGATCACGTGCAGATCGACGCCAACCTTTTGGAGCGCCTCCCGCAGCTTTGCCACTCCTGCCAGATCGCCCCCCGGAGCAACGATGATCCCGACCCTGGTCCCTCGATCGGTCCAGGCTCGGTGGTGATGATCGAAAGGTCGGCGAGGCAACGACGTCTGGAGTGATTTGCGTTTCTGCGTCGGCAGCCCCAGCCGGAAGCCACCAGTTCGCAGAGGTCGGCATCGACAGAAGCGAGCTGCTCGAGGACTCGCTCGCGACCGGCTGCTCGTAACACTTACCCAGCTCTGAACGTAAACGCTTCGATTATGTGAGCTTGCTCGACGGCGGTCATGCTCTCCCAGAACATGGTTGCCTGGCTGTAGTATCCCAGAACGACAGCGGTGCCTGTCTGCCCTTCTCGCCGTCGAGGTGACGCGAGGTAGATGTAGCACCTTGCTTGCTGACGCCACGCGCTGTTCCCTTCCGTCGAGTGAGTTCGGTAGGTACGCCGCTGTGCCTTTGAACGGCTGTCTGGTGCATGCCTCGCCAACATGTCGTTGCCGCCCTCTGTGGCCATTTCGGTAGCTGCGTAAGTTCGGTCCTCCTACCGCTCAACTGTGTGTCGAGGTAGAGAACATACGACCTTGCATCAGCGCGCCCTCCGTGGCTTCATGCCAGGCACCATGTACCGGTGTGAACGCCACTTGTTCAGTCTCGGCGAAGTAGTTCGTCGGATTGGCTGTCAACGGTCATCGTGCCCAAGACCTGCACCGGCGCCAGCTCCTCGGGCACGACCTTCGTCGGATCCAGCAGGTCGATGCCCTCAAAATCTGTCGTGTGTGTCCTCGCAAGATCTGCAAAGCGAGTCCCAGCTCGGGTAGTCACCGTCTTCGATCGCGTCGCCCAGGTCCCGACGATGAAAGTCCGGATCCTTACCCGCAGCATCTGCGCTTCCTCCCAAACCAGACGAGTGCATGCCGAGCCGCCGGCTTCCAATGGAACTTCACGAAGCGCGCTCTCGCCTTCACGTTGATGAATCGGAACGTGTGAACGCCGAAACCCTCCATCATCCGCTACGCTGCGCGGGATCGCGCGGTCTGACATCACCCACATCATCATGTGCGTTGGACTCCGGCATCAGCGAGACGAAGTCCCAGAAAGTGTCGTGGGCCGACTGCGGCCTGCGGTATCTCGTTATGCGGGTCCGGCTTCACGGCGTGGATCAGATCCGGGAACTTGATCGCGTCCTGAATAAAGAAGACCGGGATGTTGTTGCCGACCAGATCGAAGTTGCCTTCGTCCGTGTAGAACTTGACGGCGAAGCCGCGCACGTCGCGTGCGTGTCGGCCGAGCCGCGCGATCCGGCCACCGTCGAGAAGCGCACGAAGACCGGCGTGCGCTTGCTCCGGTCCTGCAGGAAGCCGGCCGCTCGTGTAGCTCGCCAGCGACTCGTACACCTCG
This sequence comes from uncultured Actinomycetota bacterium, assembly GCA_963737725.1. Taxonomy (GTDB): domain Bacteria; phylum Actinomycetota; class Actinomycetes; order Propionibacteriales; family Nocardioidaceae; genus JANLYC01. The sequence goes on along the minus strand of CAVTTO010000007.1, from coordinate 4,278 downwards.
AAAAAGCCGTGAGCGGCTGCCCCGCGTGCGTGCACCACGCGCTCGGGGATGCGCTCGTGGTCGAAGTGCGTGATCTTCTCGCGCAGGATGGAAGTCCTCCAGCAGGGTGGGCCCGCGCTCTCCAGCCTTCAACGAGTGTCCGTGTCAGGCAGCCGTACGCCGCCGGCGGCGGTGAGCCGACCGCCCGTCTGTGCTCGGTAGTCCCGGTCGAGCTTCTTGGCGCCGGCTGGGCCGAGCGGCAGGGAGCGTCTTGGTCGGGCTGAGGCTTCACCATGCGGGCATCCTCATCTCGGTCGAAGGACCGGCATATACCCGTGGTCGCGCACGGCAAACTCGGCGTACCAACTCTTTCGAGGTCCAGGCGCATGGACTTCGCCACCATGGGCACCTGTGCGGGAACGTACCTACGCCGCAGGAGATGAGCGGGATGCACCCGCGCCGGGCGTGGACTGAGCCTTCGGAGGTAGAACATGGCCGGAAAGATTTCGTTTCTCGTCGGTTTCGGTGCCGGCTACGTGTTGGGAGCACGGTCGGGCCGCGAGCGCTACGACCAGATCGCGAGCAAGGCACAAGGGATGTGGCGTGACCCGCGAGTGCAGGAGAAGGTCGCGCAGACCGGGCAGCTGGCGAAGGACAAGGCCGGCGAGGCAAGCTCGAAGATCACGGACAAGGTGAGCGAGACCGTCGGTTCCGGAAACTCCAATTCGACATCTCCCGGGACGGGAACCGCGTCGGGCGCCCATACGTCTCGATACCGAGTCCGTTCGGGACCGACTACGCGGCAGAATTGAGGCGTGTCGCGCCGAACCCGGACGTCCTTGGCCCTCGCGAGTGCCACTGCGCTCGCCTTGGTCGGCTGCACCGCTGGGGGCGAGACCACGTCGACGTCGCGCACGGAGGTCGACTCCTCCGCGCCGGTCGTCTCGCCCTCTGACGCGCCGGAGACGTCGACTCCGTCGGATCCTCCGGCAACGGGCTCGCCCGAGTCACCGACGGGCGGCATCGACGTACCAAGGCCGCAGTCTCTGCCGGCTGTGATGACGCGGGCCTACCACGGTGGTCCGATACGGGTGCTCCGACAGACGGCGGACTTCGGCGCGTACACGCGCAGCGAGGTCCGGTATCGCAGCGACGGGGTCCGCGTGACGGGCGTCCTGCACGTGCCGGCCGGCCGCGGGCCGTTCCCGGCGCTGGTGCTGGCGCACGGATACATCGAGCCGAGCAGCTATGTCACCGGACAGGGCATGTCGCGCGAGATGGACTACCTGGCGCGGGCGGGGTACGTCGTACTGCACACCGACTATCGCGGCCATGCGGGCTCGGACCCAGCGAGCCAGCTCGACCGGGAGACCAGGCTCGGCTACACCGAGGACGTGATCACGGCCCTGCAGGCCGTCAAGCAGCTGCCGTACGTCGACGCCGAGCGGGTCGGCCTGGTCGGGCGCTCGATGGGCGGCGGCGTCGTGATGAACGTGCTGGTCACGAAGCCGGGACTCGCCGACGCCGCCGTGATCTACGCGCCGGTGAGCTCGCGGTACCTCGACAACTTCAACCGGTGGACGCGTGCCGAGCGGCCGGACGTGGCCGATGCTGTGCTGGCGCGGCTCGGGACGCCGGCAGAGCGCCCTGCGGTGTACAAGGGCCTGTCGCCGCGGACCTACTTCGACCGGATCACCGAACCGGTCCTGATCCATCACGGCACGGCGGACGAGTCGTGCCCGTTGCGCTGGTCGCACGACACCTACCGGGCGATGCGGGCTGCCTCGGTCGACGCGTCGCTCCAGATCTACCCGGGCGAGCCGCACGCGTTCATCGCCGACTGGCTGCTGTCGATCCGCAGGACGGATCGGTTCCTCGACCGGCACCTGTGACGTGCGCTTGTCCGATTGTCGCCTCCGAACGTCGAAGTCAGAAAGGACCCACACATGCCAGACCTGATGGTGGACTTCATCACCTCACTGGACGGCTACGCCGCCGCCGAGGGTTGGCCCGGCTTCTGGGGCATGGAGGGCCCGGAGTACCTGGCCTGGTTGGGCGAGGCGCCCGAGCGCGAGCACACGACCTTGATGGGCGCGAACACCTACCGGCTGATGTCCGGGTTCTCCGAGAGCGTGGATGACGACAGCTTCGCCGCCCTGGACCAGATGTCGAAGGTGGTCTTCTCCTCGACCTTGGAGGCCCCGTTGTCGTGGGCCAACTCGACACTGGTCACCGAGGACCCGGTGGACGCCGTGCGAGCCATGAAGCGCGACGACGCCACCCCCCTTCGCACGCTCGGCAGCATCACCTTGTGTCGGACCCTGCTGTCGGCTGGGCTCGTGGATCGCTTCCGCGTGGTCGTCTTCCCGGTGATCACCGGGATCACCGGCAGACAGCGGATCTACGACGACTATCCGGACGTCACCCTCGAGATGGTGAACTGCCGCACCTTCGACGGGAAGCTGCAACTCCTCGAGTACGTCCCCACCGTGCTCAGCGACCCGCCAGGGAGCGGTCCCACCGACCCGCGCTGAGCCGAGCTCAGGCGTCCGGGAGAAACGCCACGCAGTCCATCTCCACCTTGGCATCGAGCGCCAAAGCCGTGCAGCCCACCGTGATCCGTCCCGGCGGCTCGCCACCGACCAGCTCGGTGTACACCTCGTTCATCGCCGGGAAGTCGCCCATGTCGGTGAGGTACACGTGGACCATCGCGACGTCCGCCATCGTGCACCCGCAGGCGTCGAGGACCTGGAGCATGTTGACCAGGATCTGGCGCGACTCCGGGCCGGCGCCTCCTGCCACCGGCGCGTCCTGGCCGGGTGCCGCACCGATCATCCCGGCCACGAAGACCTGGTTGCCGGCGATGGTCGCGTGGGAGAACTGGGGCAGCCGGGCCAGCCCGGGAACGTTGACATGTCGGATGGTCATGAACCGGTTGTACAACCCTTCGCAAGGGTGACCTTCTGGGATGCTCGCTGCATGACCTCGCCGGCGCCTGTTGCCCTTGCTGAGGATCCCGAGCTGTTCGTGGAGCCACCCGAGGGTGCCCGCCGCATCGTGGACGACCGGTTCTGCGTCGTGATCGGGCCGCGACGGCGATGGGCCGGCGTGTGCAGGCTGCGGTTGTCGCCGGACCACGATCAGGTCGAGACTGTCTTCGCCGAGGTTCAGGGCCAGGTCGAAGGCATCGACACCGTGCTGTGGAACGTCGGTTCGTCGGCCACGCCGTCAGACCTGCCGCAGCGGCTCCGGACGTTGGGGTTGCACGATCCGGATGACCCGATGGATCCCCTCGTGGCCGCGATGGCGCTGGACGAGGCGCCGCCGGCGGTGGAGGGGATCGACGTACGCCGGATCACGACACTCGACGACCATCGCCGGGGCCTGGAGATCATGCTGGCGGCGGCCCGGTGGACCGACGAGGCCGCTGCGGCCGAACGCGACCGCGCCAACGAGATCTTTGTGTGACGTGTGCAGCGTGGGGGTTTCCAGTGGCTCGCCTGGCTGGACGACGTGGCCTTGCGATACGTAGTCTGCTCATCGCGCCTATGCGGGTCTGTTTCTGGCCGGGGGATCGACGCTGCCTGCGGCCCGAGGCCGGGGCTGCTACCGCGCGCTGGTGCGGGCTCGATGGGACGCAGCGGTCGAGCTGGGGACTCCAGGACTCGCCGTCCAGGCCCAGTACGGCACGTCGTTCCCCATCCTCCGACGGCTCGGGTTCGTCGAGGTCGCCACCGTTCACACTCTCCAGTAGCGGCACCACGGCCGAGACGGTCCAGAACGACGGGTGGTTGACCGCACTTCGAGTGCGTTTGCCGGGTCGGAGTGGCGCGATCAACCATCGTGCTACTACAACGGAACCATGCCTCCGCGCGCGAAGCCGATCAGGGTCTATCTCCTGGATGATCACGACCTGGTGCGACGCGGCCTGCGAGATCTCTGGCAACCGCTCGGGACATCCACGTTGTCGGTGAGTCAAGATCTGCTGTCGCGGCTCCGGATCTGATCGTGCGGCTCAATCCCGACGTGATGGTGCTTGACCTCCATCTGCAAGACGGCACGGGAGTGCAGGTGTGTCGGCGGGTTCGAGCGGCGGAGCCTCGTATCCGAGGACTCCTGCTGACCGCCTCCAGCGACGACGAGGCTGCCATCGCGGCGATCCTGTCCGGCGCCGCCGGCTACGTCACCAAGTTCACGGTCAGCGCCGATCTCATGAGCGCCGTCCGCAAAGTGGGTTCCGCCGAACAGGTGATGGACGAAGGTCTCCGACAAGACACGGCTGCCTTCCTCCTTTCACAG
>CAVTTO010000006.1:0-179610 GCA_963737725.1 uncultured Actinomycetota bacterium | reverse complement strand
ATCCCGACATCACCCTGGCTTACCCAACCGTCCACATCCGGCTGCTCAGCCACGACTCCGGCGGAGTGACCGGGCGCGACATCGCGCTGGCCGCCAGGATTCGCGACATCGCCGCCGACCTCGGCATCGACGGGACCCCCGAACAGCTCAGCCGAATCGAGCTTGGGCTCGACGCCCACGACCGCGCTGCCGTGGGCGCGTTCTGGGCTGCGGTCCTCGGGTACGACCTCGACGAGGGCGACATTGCCGACCCGCAGGGCCGGCAGGTAACTCTGTGGCTCCAGCAGACCGACGCCCACGACGAGCCACGTCAGCGCTTCCACATCGACGTGACCGTGCCACCACAGCAGGCACAGGCCCGCATCTCGGCGGCGCTGGCGGCTGGCGAGTGCACCCTCGTCTCCGACGACCGCGCGCCGGCGTTCACGGTGCTGGCCGACCCCGAGGGCAACAAGGCGTGCGTGTGCACCTCGCTGGACCGGGACTGAGAGGCAGCCGCCCGCCGGTACCGCGCCCGTCGGTGACCCCACGTGACAGTTCGGACACGCGCGACTGTGCTAGAGAGGTCCAAGCGGGTTCAAGACTCTGCTCCAAGGACCTGCCGCAAGCTGGCCCAGAACGACCCAGCCGAGCGTCGCACTCCGACGCTCCGGGACCATCGCACGCAGCCGCGCCAGCGGCCGTCCTGCGCTCGCCATGCCTCCAGCTCGCCGGCAGTGCCAGACGCCACGTTCGACCAGGACCTCGACCAGCTAGCGGCTCGCATGGCGGGGCTCGACATAACTCTGACATAACTAAGGTGCAACTCGGCTTACTTGGCGCCTTCGAGAACGCGGCGGAGGACCCAGATCTGTCCATCCATGGCGTCGGGGCATTTCCCACTGAGCCACGCCACAGTCATCAAGGGCGGTCGTTCACCGACTTCGTTGGTGAGGGGGCCGTCGACCAGCGAGGGACGCCAGATGGAGCGGTTACCGGGATCCACCCGTAGCCGCCGCGGACGTTCAACCGCAGCTCGCCTTCTTGCAACGAGTATTGCCCCTCCACACCGTGCTCGACATCGAGCAAGGCCAGGCCCTCGGGGTCGGCGGTGAAGGAGCCGTCGCGCTCGAAGCGCCAGACCATGACGCCGACGAAGTCCTGCCCGCCGTAGGCCTCCTCGACCACCCACGCGCCTATCAGGTCCTGCGGGTCAGGGATGAACTGCGGCGAACACCGGGCCGCGTGGTAGTCCAGAAGGCTCCGACCGGATCCAGCCAGCGGGATCTCCTGCTCGCGTCCCCCTCAGGAGTGCGCACGGTGAGGCGCACCGATTCCAAGGTCCGGGGAATGGCGAAGCAGTCCGTTGGCGCACTGAATTTCACAGACCTCCAGACGCCGGGCGGCAGCGAAGCGTGTTCGACCGCCACAAGCTCACTGTCAAAGCTGTCGAAGCTGAAGCCGACGACCTCAACGGTCTCGTCACCGCCGTTGCGCAGCTGTAGAGCAAATGCCGGCCCATTCTCGTCTTGCGAAAAAGGAAGCTCTTCGATGTCGCCCGCGACCACCATCGCCTCCGGGGTCGCCTGACCCATCACTGCAACGACAACCCCGCCGATCACCAGCCCAACGGCGAGCCCCACCACCAACATGCGGAATGTTTGACGGCTAGCCCACCCAGGCGGTTTCGGTGCCGCCGCCACGCCCCGCGACGGTCTGCGGTTCCCGAAAAGACACCTCGTCATACGGCCCTTCACCGCGACTCCACTCGCTCACTCACCGAGCGTAGTCCCGACGCGCCAGTCAACGGGTCCGTCCGCTTGGTCCGGCTCACGTGAGTGAGGCATGACCAACACCCAGAGGCCGAGCCTGGTCACCGAGGCAAGGCCCTGGGCGCGTTCGCGGTTCTGTTCCTTGACGTAGTTGCGGAGGAGATCCGTACCCGGTCACCGCAAAGACACATCGACTCGCATGACTACGCATGGGCCTTCCCGTACTTGGGCCGCGACCATGCGGCGACCACCGGACTCGGTCAAAGGTCAAGCGATCAGACGCACTCCGGCGGCATCGAGCTCGTGCTCCACGTGCAGCCGCTCGGCCTCGCGCTCGAGGCCCAGCGGCAGACCGGTCAAGGTGTCGGGGATCCCGACGGCCTGGCACGCGTCACCCAGCAGGTCGTCGTACGCCTGGGTGACGGCGATCCGCCGGGACAGCGGCGTGCCGGGAGCCGGGACCAGCACCTGAGGGCGTAGCCGGCGGGCGTTGCGGGCGATCCGCTCGATGGGCAGAGCTGGGGGCGGCTCAGGGGGTGGTGAGACGCGTTCCTTGACGCGACGGGCAACGGTTCCGATCTCTCGCTGGTACAGCACGCCACCGACGGCCGCCCCGAGCATCACGGTGACGAGTCCCAGTGTGAAGAGGCCGTAGCCCATGTTCTGACGATAAGCGCGCCTTTCGGCGTGCACAAGAGATCGCGGTGGGCGTCAGGCGCATGCCGGCGCTGCCTCCGGCGGCGATGACAGTCGCCTCGGCGACGGCCGCAGCGCCGCCGCTCGACGAGCACCAGGCGGAGCTCCTGGCCTTCCTGCTCAGCTTCGTGGTGATCGCTCGACTCTGGTACTCGCAGCACGCGACCGTACGGATCCTGGTCGGGTTCGACGGGTGGGTCTTCACCATCTTGTCGGCGTGGGCGCTCACCATCGTGTTCCTGCCGTTCCCGACCAGCCTGGTGGCCGAGGCCCCCGACGACTGGCTCACCAAGACCCTCTACATCGGCACGATGGCGGCGAACCTGCTCGTGCTGGCCGTGCTCGACGTGGTGATGATCCGGCGACCCGAGCTCCGGGCACCAGGCCGCCGCCCCGACCTGGCGGCGGCCCTGATCAACGCCGCCCTGATGGGCGTGGCGCTGGCCATCAGCCTGGCGATCCCGGCGACGAGCTACTTCCCGCTGCTGCTGGTCGCGCTCGACGACCCGATCGAACGTGCTCTCAGCGTCGGTCGATCTTGAGGAAGACGCTGTCGATGCGGCCGTGGAACTGGTCGTTGTCCCCGGCCGAGCCGACGTTCTTGGTCCCGATCCGGATCGGGGCGTTGTTGCTGAGGCCACCGGTGGCCGCGGTCTTGGACGCGTCGACCGTGCCGTCGACGATCACGCTGATCGTGCCGTCCTGGCGGCGGCACTGAAGCGTGTGCCAGGTCGCGTTGTCGACGCGCCGGTCCGAACGCACCACGACGGTGCCGTTCCTCCCCGTCACGGTGCACTGCGGGTGCGAGCCGATGAGCTCCAGCTTCCAGCGACCGCCGGGCTGGTTGATCACGCCCTTCTGCATGATGTTGGGGTCGCGACCCGGAAGTGCCTGGTCGTCGCGGACCTTGATGGTCGCGCCGAACCAGAACGGGTGCTGACCCGGGTCGAGGAACCGCTTGTCGGGCGCGCTGATCACGGCGCGACCACAGCCGCGGCAGGGGAAGAGCGCCGCCCTGCCGGGGTGACCTTGACCTTGTGGAGGCGCCCTCCGTTGGAGACGAAGACCCTGCCGTTGTTGCCGTGCCCGGTGACGTCGCGGACGATCGTCCTCGGCCTGAGCGACTCGCGGCGATCGAAGGTGTAGCGGAACTCCGTGGTGATCTTGCCTGCGCGTCCGGCCGCCATCGCGGCGCTTCCGGGCTGCCCGGACAGGGTGGCCGAGACGGCCGGCTGGGCCGCCAGCGAGAGGGCCAGGAGTGCAGCGGTGCCGGCGGCGGCCGCACGGACCCCCCGACGGACCTGGACTGAGGTGAGAGGTGGGTGTGGTGCGAGTGAGCATGTGGCAGATCCCTGCATGGTTGAGGTACTGGACTGGTCCCCGAAGGCGCCAACGTACCCGCGGGTCTCCCAAGCTATGCAGGGATTCGAACAAAATGACAAAGTGTGCGGGTCGGCTCACCTCTCGTGACACTTCGGCGTCACGCGGAGCCGTTTCGCACTGGCCCGAACGGGCCATGATCACTGGTCAGGAGTGCCTCATGTGTGTCCCCGTCGATGCCGAGCTGCCGGACATCGGTCTGCCTTTCCCGTTGCCCACGGGCGAGCGGGTCACCCTGACCTCGGCCGACGGCGCCACGCTTCGCCGCTCACCGGGCCGATGCCGTCGAGCCGACGGGCACCGGCATCGTGGTGCTCCCCGACGTCCGCGGGCTGTTCACCTTCTACGAGCGGCTCGCCGAGGCGTTCGCCGCGAGCGGGTACGACGCTGTGTCGATCGACTACTTCGGCCGCACCGCCGGCCTCGGGCCGCGCGACGCCGACTGGGACCACATGGCGCACGTGGAGAAGGTCGAGCCCGCGCAGATCCGCGACGACGTGGCCGCTGCGGTCGACCTGCTCCGCCGCGAGCGGGGGGTTTCGCGCGTGATGACGGTCGGGTTCTGCATGGGCGGGGCCTTCTCGCTCCGCCAGGGGCTCGCCGGGCACGGACTTGCCGGTGTCGTCAGCTTCTACGGGACCGCCAACGCGTGGAGAGGCAAGCTCGAGCCGATCTACGACCGTGCCTCGGAGTTCGAGGGCAAGGTGCTCGGCCTGTACGGAGGCGCCGACAAGGGCATCCCTGTCGCTGACGTGGAGCGGTTCGACCAGGCTCTCACCGACGGGGGCGTCGACCACGAGATCCACGTCTACCCCGGAGCGCCGCACAGCTTCTTCGACCGCGGCTACGAGGACTGGGCAGACCAGTGCCGCGACGCCTGGCGTCGGGTGATGGCGTTCGCCGCCGTCTGAGCGAGGCTGGCCGACGGCGCAAACGGGAGCTTCAGCCGGCGCGGACCGCGGTGACGGCCGCGGCCACGACCTCAGGGTCTGCCCAGAAGCGGCTGCCCGGTTCGCCGTACGGCCAGTAGAAGACGACCTCGTCGAACCCCCCGGCCTCGGCCCTTGCCACGCAGTCCGCGAAGGCCGTGACCGACGACACCGGCCGGTCGGGTCCGTAGCCGAGCAGCACCGACCGGGTCAGCCCGCTCGGATCGCGCCCCACCCGCTCGCATGCCGCGTCGACCCCACGCGACTGCTCACCCAAGACATCCCAGAACGCGTCGCCTCCCAGGCTGACGTTCGCCGGACCGCCGTACGTCGTCCAGCCGTCAGCGTGCTCGGCCACCACGGCGAAGCCGCGCGGACCGTGGGCGGCGACGACGAGAGGCGGGGCCGTCGTCCCAGCAGCGAAGGGCGCCGTCTCGACACCCGAGGCCGCGACCTGGGCGCCCGCCCAGTCCGGTTCGCCGGACCACAGCGCACGCACACCACCGACGACCTCCGCGAAGCGCTCGGTCAGCTCCCTCGTTGCGGGAGTGACGCCGCGGTCGGCCGCCGCGTCGATCGGTGACCCGGCGCCGACCCCGAGCACGAGCCGCCCGCCGCTCAGGTCCTGCAGGGTGGCCGCGGTCCGGGCCAGCGTCGTGGGGGTCCGGACCGCCGCCGACGCGACGAGCGTCCCGAGCCGGATCCGGTCGGTGGCGACGGCAGCCGCCGCGAGGGTCGTCCAACCGTCGGCGAGCCACTGACCGGCCATCGTGGGATGTGTCAGGTGGTCCGCGACGTAGGCGGTGTCGATCCCGAGCTCCTCGGCGCGGAGGAAGGCGCTGCGGTTCTGCTGCCAGCTGGTCTGCAGCACGATGGTGCCGATCTTCATCCCGCCACTATGGACTCCGCCGGCCGCGGCGTCAGCCGATGTCGCGACGTCGGAGGCCGTCGACACCGAGCAGGGTCACGACCGCGGCAAGCGCCGTCAGGGTGACGAGCGCCGTGGCGTCCACTGTCTCCACGCCGACCTGAGGCACGTGGGTGTACGGCGAGAGGTCCCGGAGCCAGTCCGGAAACGCCAGCAGCTGGCCGAGGTAGCCCACCGTGAAGCAGCCGGCGACGAGGGCCCATGCCAACCCGACCGCCCCGGGAGCCCACCCGACCAGGGCGACGGTCACAGCGGCGACCACGAACGCAGCGGGGACATAGGCGGCCGCTCCACCGACCGCATCGCCGATCAGGCCCGTGTCGTCGACACCGACAGCGCTCGCGACGCCGAGGCCGACTCCACCGGCGAGCAGCACGACGGCCGTGGTCGCCAGGCTGAAAGCGATCGTCCCGCTCGCCCAGCGCACTCGGGCCAGGCCGGTGGCCAGCAGCGCCTCGAGCCGGCCGCTCGTCTCCTCGCCCCGCATCCGCAGGACGGACGAGACGGTGTAGCCGGCAGCCACGAGCGCCAGGATCAGCATCGCCGTGGCGACGTACGCCGACGTGATGTCTCCGCCGTCGGGAGCGATCGCGTCGCGGAGGTCCGGGCGATCGTCGACCAGACCTTCGACGTCGCCGGTCACCGAGCCCAACGCCATGCCGCCGAGAAGCATGCCGATGGTCCACGAGACGAATGAGGTGCGCTGCAGTCGCGCGGTCAGGGCCCAGGCACCGGCGAGCCGTGGTGACGCCGTCTCCGCCCCGAGCCGCGGCGCGACGAGTCCGGCGCGCGCTCGATACGATCGAGACCCGCCCGAACGATTCCCGAGGAGTACGCCGTGCCTGCCCCCATGGACAGCATCCGTGTCACCGTCGCCGGCGCCGACCCCGCAGGGTCGAGCGAGCGCACGGTGGACACCGGGACGAAGGCCTGGGAGCTGTTCGCGGACGCGGCCGACCAGGACCAGGTCATCGCCGCGCGGATCGACGGTGAGCTCCGCGACCTCGCACACGTCCTGGTCGACGGCGAGCAGGTCGAGGCGGTCCGGATCGACTCGGCGGACGGCCGAGACATCCTCCGGCACTCCGCCGCGCACGTGATGGCGCAAGCGGTGCAGGATCTCTTCCCCGACGCCAAGCTGGGCATCGGCCCGCCGATCACCGACGGCTTCTACTACGACTTCGACGTCACGGAGCCGTTCAAGCCGGAGGACCTCGAGAAGATCGAGACCCGGATGCGCAAGATCATCAAGGAGGGTCAGCGCTTCAGCCGCCGGCCGGTCTCCGACGACGAGGCGCGAGCCGAGCTCTCCGCCGAGCCCTACAAGCTCGAGCTGATCGGGCTGAAGGGCCCAGGCGGCTCGACGACCGAGGCCGGAGCGACCACCGAAGCCGTCGAAGGGGCCGACGTCGAGGTCGGCGGTGACGGGCTGACCATCTACGACAACCTCAAGCGCGACGGGTCGCTGGCGTGGAAGGACCTGTGCCGCGGCCCGCACCTGCCGACCACCAAGCGGATCCCGGCGTTCCGGCTGATGCGCTCGGCGGCGGCGTACTGGCGCGGAGACGATCAGAACCAGCAGCTGCAGCGCATCTACGGCACCGCGTGGGAGTCGAAGGACGCCCTCGAGGCGCACCTGCACCGGCTCGAGGAGGCCGAGCGGCGCGACCACCGCAAGCTCGGTCGCGACCTCGACCTCTTCAGCTTCCCCGACGAGATCGGCTCCGGCCTGGCCGTGTTCCACCCCAAGGGCGGCGTGATCAAGCGGGTGATGGAGGACTACGTCCGGCAGCGGCACATCGAGGAGGGCTTCCAGTACGTCGGAACGCCGCACATCAGCAAGGAGGGGCTCTTCCACACCTCGGGACACCTGCCGTACTACGCCGACACGATGTTCCCGCCGATGGAGTTCGAAGGGGCGGACTACTACCTCAAGGCGATGAACTGCCCGATGCACAACCTGATCTACCGGTCGCGCGGGCGGTCCTACCGCGAGCTGCCGCTGCGGCTGTTCGAGTTCGGGTCGGTCTACCGCTACGAGAAGTCCGGCGTCGTGCACGGCCTGACCCGGGTCAGGGGGATGACCCAGGACGACTCGCACTCCTACGTCACCCCCGAGCAGGCGCCCGACGAGATCAAGCACCTGCTGAGCTTCGTGCTCGGCCTGCTGTCGGACTTCGGGCTCGACGACTACTACCTCGAGCTCTCGACCCGGGACGACGCCAATCCGGGCAAGTTCGTCGGCACCGACGAGGACTGGCAGGTCGCCACCCAGGTCCTCGAGGACGTCGCGAAGGAGACCGAGCTCGACCTGGTCCCCGACCCCGGCGGTGCAGCCTTCTACGGTCCGAAGATCTCCGTGCAGGCCCGCGATGCGATCGGCCGCACCTGGCAGATGTCGACGATCCAGTACGACTTCAACCAGCCGAAGGGCTTCGAGCTCGAGTACCAGGCGGCCGACGGCACCCGCCAGCAGCCGGTGATGATCCACTCGGCGAAGTTCGGCTCGATCGAACGGTTCCTCGGCGTGCTCGTCGAGCACTACGCCGGTGCCTTCCCGCCCTGGCTGGCTCCGGTCCAGGTGGTCGGAATCCCCGTGGCCGAGCGGCATGACGACTATCTGCGCGATGTGGCGCGGCGGCTCGAGGCAGGCGGGCATCCGGGTCGAGGTCGACGACTCCGACGACCGGATGCAGAAGAAGATCCGCAACGCGCAGCTGCAGAAGGTGCCCTTCATGGTGATCGCCGGCGACAAGGACATCGAGGACGGTGCGGTGTCGTTCCGCTACCGCAGCGGTGAGCAGGACAACGGCGTCAGCATCGACGACGCCGTCGACAGGATCGTGAAGGCGGTCGAGAGCCGCGCGCAGGTATGACGGTCTTCGAGCCCCAGGAGGGTGCGGGGGAGTCCGACCCGTTCCAACGGCTCTGGACGCCGCACCGGATGGCCTACATCAAGGGCCAGGAGGGTGTGTCGGACGCGGCGGACGAGGACGGCTGCCCGTTCTGCTCGATCCCGTCCATGACCGACGAGGACGGTCTCGTCGTACGCCGGGGTGAGGTGACGTACGTCGTGTTGAACCTCTACCCGTACAACCCCGGCCACCTGATGGTCTGTCCCGTACCGGCACGTGGCCGACTACACCGACCTCGACGCCGCCGAGGTCGCGGAGATCGCCGAGCTGACCCGGCAGTCGATGAGCGCCATCCGCACGGCGTCGGGGGCGCACGGCTTCAACATCGGGATGAACCAGGGCCACGTCGCGGGGGCAGGCATCGCGGCGCACCTGCACCAGCACGTCGTGCCGCGCTGGGGTGGTGACACCAACTTCATGCCGGTCGTCGGTCAGACCAAGGTGCTACCGCAGCTGCTGCGCGAGACGCGCGAGCTGCTGACCAACGCCTGGCCCTGAGGGTCACTGCATCTGGTCCAGCAGGTCCAGCCCGGCCTTGGCGACCTTGCGCTCGCTGGCCGTGGTGTCGATGCCGTCGTCGGTGTAGCCGGCCGCGGGGATCACCTGCAAGGTCATGAGCTGGTCGTCGCCGACCTGGACCGCCATGTCGCCGGCAACCTCAGGGCTCGACATGGCTCGCCCCTCGGAGGGCGGGAGCACACCGGCCACGGCGATCTGCTCGTCGGCCGGGTGGGTGTGCAGGTAGCGCTGGAGGTCGCGTGGGTCGTCCGTGAGCGTCATCGTGACCGACCCAGGCTGACCGCTCCACGAGCACATCAGGGCGCCGTTGCCGAACGCCAGTCCCGCGTCGAGCGTCGGCGGGCGACCCAGCGTCTCGGCGAGCACGGTGGCGTCGACCTCGCCGCAGCTCGGCGGGGCGGTGCTGCTGTCGACGACCGGGTTCTCCGGCAGCGCGTGCACGGCCGCTCGGGTGATCCGGATCAGCTGGACCCGGCTGACGCCGCCTTCGTCCGCGCCGGCGCCCGCCGCGCTCTCGCCGGATCCGCCGGCTGCCGCGGCGCTGCCGGGCGGTCCGATCACGGCAGTCACGGAGAGGACCGCTCCGTGCACGAAGACGTGGAGCACCCGGTCGTTGTCCTCGGTGCGCAGGTAGGACTTGTCGCCCAGGCTCATCGTGTCCGGGTTGCCACCGGCGCGCAGCCCGTAGGCCGCGTCGAACACGTCGAGTGCGATCGGGTCGGGTGCCAGCGTCACGGTGACCACGGGCTCGGCGAAGCGCTCACCGAGGTCGCACGACACCGTCGTGTTCCGCGGGGCGCCGGCCGTGCGGCCCACCACGATCAGCGGGCGCTCCACGACCTGGGAGACGGTCTCGGCCGGCACCAGCTCGCAGACGTCGACCTTCGTCGCGCTGGCAGTTCGGGCGGCTGGGACGGACTTGGAGCCTCCCGACGAGCTGGACCCGCCCGTGCACGCGGAGAGCATGAGGACCGAGACCACGGTGAGGGCGAGAGGAGTACCGGCCCGTCGCCGCGTGTCCGCCCCCATGGTCCGGCTCAGGCGGAGTCCTCGGCCAGCAGCTTCGACGCGACGTGGCCAGGGACCGGCTCGTAACGCGCGAACGTCCGGCTGAACGTCCCCGTGCCGTGGCTCATCGACCGCAGCTCGGTGGCGTACCGGACGAGCTCCAGCTGCGGCGTCTCGGCCTTCACCAACGTGCGACCGGTGCCGACCGGCTCGGTGCCGAGCACGCGCGCCCGACGGCTCGACAGGTCACCCATCACGGCCCCGACGAAGTCGTCGTCGATCAGGATCTCCACCTCGTCGATCGGCTCGAGCAGCTGCACGCCGACGGACGCGGCCGCCTCACGCAGCGCGATGGCACCTGCGGTCTGGAACGCCATGTCGCTCGAGTCGACGCTGTGCGCCTTGCCGTCGTACAGCGTCACCCGGATGTCGACCACCGGGTAGCCGGCCTTGAGGCCCTTCTCGAGCTGGGCGCGCACGCCCTTCTCGACGCTGGGGATGAACTGCCGCGGCACGGCGCCGCCGACGACCTTGTCGATGAACTCGAACCCGGCTCCGGTGCCGGTGGGCTCGACCTCGATGTCGCACACGGCGTACTGCCCGTGCCCACCGCTCTGCTTGACGTGGCGGCCCTTCGCCTTGGCCGGGGCCGCGATCGTCTCGCGCAGCGGCACCCGTACGTCGACCTGGTCGACCTGGACGCCGTAGCGGCTGGACAACCGGTCGAGCAGGACGTCGGCGTGCGCCTCGCCCATGCACCACAAGATGAGCTGGAACGTCTCGGCCTGGTGCTCGATGCGGACGGTCGGGTCCTCGGCGGAGAGCCGCTGGAGCGCCTGACCGAGCTTGTCCTCGTCGGCCTTGGCGTGGGCCACGAGCGCGATCGGCAACAGCGGCTCGGGCATCGACCACGGCTCCATGACCAGCGGCTGGTCCTTGTCGCTCAGCGTGTCGCCGGTCTCGGCGCGCGACAGCTTCGCGATCGCGCAGATGTCTCCGGCGATGCAGGAGTCGACGAGCCGCTGGGTCTTGCCCAGCGGAGACGACAGCGCACCGACGCGCTCGTCCTCGTCGTGGTCCTCGTGGCCGCGCTCGGTGCCGTAGAACTCGCTGAAGTGGCCGGAGACGTGCACGGTCGCGTCGGGACGGACGGTGCCGGAGAAGACCCGCGACGAGGCTGATCCGGCCGACGTACGGGTCGGACGTCGTCTTGACGACCTCGGCGACGAGCGGGCCCGACGGGTCGCACGACAAGTGGTCGACGGTCTTGCCGGCGGTCGTGTAGACGTCGGGGAAGACGTGCTCGGAGGGCGAGGGGAACGCCGAGGTGATGATCTCGAGCAGCTCGTCGAGGCCGAGTCCGGACAGGGCGCAGACGGGGACGACGGGGAAGAAGGAGCCGCGCGCGACGGCGGTCTCGAGGTCGTCGACGAGCAGGTCGACGTCGATGTCCTCGCCGCCCATGTAGCGGTCCATCAGGCTCTCGTCCTCGGACTCCTCGATCACTCCCTCGATCAGCGTGCCGCGGTGCTCCTCGATCGAGCAGCTGCTCGTCCTCGCCGGGCTGGCGCACCACGCGGCCCTTGGTCGAGAACTCGGAGTAGTCGGAGACGGTCTGCGACAGCAGGGCGACGAGGTCGTCGATCTCGGAGCCGGGATGGGCCACGGGCACGTAGAGCGGGACGACCTTGTCGCCGAAGGCGTCCTGTGCGGCCTTGCCAGCACCGCGGGGTAGTCGGCGCGCTGGTGGTTGAGCTTGCTGATCACGACGCAGCGCGGCATGCCGACGGCCTCGCACTCCTGCCACAGCGCCTGGGTCGTGCCGTCGACGCCCTCACTGGCGGAGATCGACGAACAGCGCGCAGTCGGCGGCGCGGAGACCCGCGCGCAGTTCGCCGACGAAGTCGGCGTACCCGGGGGTGTCGAGCAGGTTGATCTTGACGTTGTCGCCGCCGCCGGGACCAGCGGGATCAGGGACAGCCCGACCGACCGCTGCTGGCGGATCTCGGACTCGTCGTAGTCGGAGACGGTGGTGCCGTCCTCGACGCGGCCCAGCCGGTTGATCGCTCCGGTCGCGTGCAGCAGCGACTCGACGAGGGTGGTCTTGCCGGAGCCGGCCGGCCCGACCAGGACGACGTTGCGAATCGCATCAGGCGTGGTCGGCTGGTGCGCCGCCGTCTCGGCAGTCACCTGCCGCCGATGGCTTGCCTGACATGCGCCCGCCTCCTGTTCGACGTCGTCGCCCGAGCCGATCTGGCCGTCCTGGCCGCCACCATGCAAACCTCGGCTGCCGAGGCACTAGCCCCACCTTCGACCCATCGACGCGCTGGCACAAGAGCGTCGCCGGTACCGCCATCGGCGTCGATCCGTGGCGGGCCGGCAGCATCCGCGTTGCTCGTGCACCGCCCTTTCGACACAGGCGTCTCCCCGTCGACGATGCTCGAACGCTTCCGCCAGTTCTGGACCAACGTCTTCAAGCCGGTCGCGCATCTGCCTGATGAAGCTCGGTGTCACGCCCGACACGGTCACCATCGTCGGCACCATCGGCGTGGTGTGCGGCGCGCTCGTCTTCTTCCCGCGCGGGGAGCTGCTCATCGGCGTCCTCGTCATCACGGCGTTCGTCTTCTCCGACCTCATCGACGGCTACATGGCGCGCACGATGGGGGTCTCGTCGAAGTGGGGCGTCGTTCCTCGACTCGACGCTCGACCGGCTCGGCGACGCCGCGATCTTCGCGCGGGCTCGCGATCTGGCTCTTCCAGGGCGGTGACGACCAGCTGCTCGCGTACGTCGCGCTGTGGGCCTGGTGATGGGCTCGGTGACGTCGTACGCGCGGGCCAAGGCGGAGAGCCTCGGCATGCAGGCCAAGGGCGGCATCGCCGAGCGCTCCGACCGACTGGTCGCCGTGCTGGTGATGACCGGGCTGTCGGACATCTTCGACTGCGAAGTTCCTGCTGACCCTGGTGCTCTGGGTGCTGGCGGCCGCGTCCACGATCACGGTGGTGCAGCGGATGGTGCTCGTACGCCGGCAAGCGGTGTCCGGTCCGCGTGAGGCCTGATGGCCACGGTCGGCGGGGACGGCCAGGGACGGCCTCGTCGACTACGCCTTCCGCGTCGGCTGGGCCATCACCCGGCACGCCCCTGAGCCCGTTGCCGAGAAGCTGCTCGAAGGGGCAGCCGACCGGGTCACCCGGAGTCAGCGGGACGGCGTCCGGCAGCTGGCCCGCAACCTGAGCCGCGCTGTCCCGGACCGGACGACGGATGAGCGTGACGCCCTGCTCCAGCAGGCGATGCGGTCGTACTTCCGCTACTGGCACGAAGCCTTCCGGCTGCCGTCGTGGTCGGAGCAGCCGCATCGTCGACACCGTGGTGACGACGAACGAGCAGCCGCTGCGTGACGGGTTCGGGCGGGGCTCCGGCGCGATCGTCGCCCTGCCACACATGGCCAACTGGGACCTCGCCGGGGCCTGGGCGTGCCTGACGGGTATGCCGGTGACGACCGTGGCCGAGAGGCTCCGGCCGGAGTCCCTCTACAACCGGTTCGTCGACTACCGCCGACAGCTCGGGATGGACGTCATCGCGCTCACCGGCGCCGGCAACCCACTCGGGCTGCTCCGGGCCGCGTTGAAGCAGGGCCGGCTGGTCTGCCTGTTGTCCGACCGCGACCTGACGGGCTCGGGCGTGGAGGTCGACCTGCTGGGGGAGCGGGCCCGCCTGCCGGGAGGTCCGGCCGCCCTCGCCCGGATGACCGGTGCGCCGTTGGTGGCGGCGAGCCTGCGCTACAGCGGCCCCCTGCTCCGGATCGACTTCAGCGACCCGGTGTCGACGGTCAGCGGCTCGGGTGGCGTCGGCGCGATGACGCAGCAGGTGGCCGACTGGTTCACCGACGGGATCCGGCGCAGCCCGGAGGACTGGCACATGCTGCAGCAGGTGTTCACGCGCCGACCTGCGCCCGGCATGAGGGTCGGCCTGGTCTGTCCGTACTCCCTCGACGTCCCGGGAGGAGTGCAGAACCACGTCCGTGACCTCGCCGAGGTCCTGCGGGCTCGTGGCCACGAGGTCGGTGTCCTCGCCCCCGGCGAGCGGCCCGACGCCCTCCCGGCGTACGTCACGCTCGCCGGCAGGGCGGTGGCGGTCCCCTACAACGGCTCCGTCGCCCGACTCGCCTTCGGGCCGCGGGTGTCCGCACGCACGACACGGTGGCTTCGGGAGGGCGACTTCGACCTGGTGCACATCCACGAGCCGCTCGCACCGAGCGTGTCCGTCCTCGCCCTCTGGGCCTGCGAGGTGCCGATCGTCGCCACCTTCCACACCGCGAACGTGCGATCGCGGACGTTGGCCGCCGTGGCGTCGGTCGTCCGGCCCAGCACCGAGAAGATCGCGGCGCGGATCGCGGTGTCCGACGCCGCGCGCGCGACCCTGGTGCAGCACCTGGGTGGAGAGCCGGTCGTGATCCCGAACGGACTCTTCTGCGACGTCTTCGCGTCGGCGGAACCCGAGCCCACCTGGCAACGGCCGGGACCCGTGGTCGGGTTCCTCGGCCGTACCGACGAACCGCGCAAGGGGCTCACCACCCTGCTCGCCGGCTGGGACCGGATCCGGGACGGCCGTCCCCGGGAGCCGGCTGCTGGTGGCCGGTCGCGGCGAGCCACCCGTCGGGCTGCCCGACGGGGTCACGTTCCTCGGACCCGTCGACGACCCGACCCGGCAACGTCTGCTCCGCTCGATCGACCTGTACGTCGCCCCGCAGACCAGTGGAGAGAGCTTCGGCATCGTGCTGGCCGAGGCGATGGCGGCAGGCGCTGCCGTGGTCGCCAGCGACCTGCCCGCCTTCCGTGCCGTGCTCGACGACGGCCGGGCGGGGCGGCTGTTCCGGCACGGGAGACGCTGCGGACCTGGCCGACCAGGTGGTCCGGCTGCTGCGCCACCCCGACGAGCGCGCGGCCGTCGCGGAGGCCGGGACCGCCGTCGTACGACGCTTCGACTGGAGCCGCGTGGGTGCCGAGATCGTGGCCGTCTACGAGACGGTCGTCCGGGCGGCGGCGCGATGATGACGCCGGCCCTGATCCTGGTTTTCCTCGCCGTCGTCCTGGTCACCGCGGTCTGGCTGAGCTGGACGGCTGGACGGCTGGACCGGATGCATGTGCGGTGCGAGGGCGCTGCCGCAGCGCTCGACGCCGCCTTGGCCGAACGGCGCGCCCTCGTCGTCGAGGTCGCCGCGCATCCGTCCACCGACGCCGCGAGCGCGGTCCTGCTGCTGGACGCGGCCACGGCCGGGCGGTCCTTCCAGCACGAGTCCGACCTGAGTGCGGTGCTCCGCGCCGTGCGGCCCGATGCGCCGGCGGACGCCCTGTGGGACGCGATCGCCGAGGCCGGCCAACGCGTCCGGCTGGCCCGACGCATCCACAACGACCTGGTCGCGACCACGCTCGCACTGCGGAGCCGCCACCGCGTCCGCTGGTTCCGGCTGGCCGGGCACGCGCCGCCACCGCCGATGATCGCGTTCGACGACCGGACCGACGACGCGGATCCGGGACCCGCACGCTCGCCCGGACGTGACGGGGGACACCCCTGACAGGGGCAACGGGCTTTGTCGCGCCTGTCGTGCAGCCCCTAGAATCGGCAGTGACAGCCGACCACGTCGACGAAGGCAGATCGTGACACCCGAAACTCAGTCCACTTCCCCCTCGCTCGCGCAGCCCGAGGCCCCCGAGACCGGCACCGGCAAGGTCAAGCGGGGCATGGCCGAGATGCTCAAGGGCGGCGTCATCATGGACGTCGTCACGCCCGAGCAGGCCACGATCGCCGAGGAGGCGGGCGCGGTCGCCGTGATGGCACTCGAGCGCGTTCCTGCCGACATCCGCGCGCAGGGCGGGGTGTCGCGGATGAGCGACCCCGACATGATCGACGGCATCATCGAGGCCGTCTCGATCCCGGTGATGGCCAAGGCCCGCATCGGTCACTTCGCGGAGGCGCAGATCCTGCAGAGCCTCGGTGTCGACTACATCGACGAGTCCGAGGTGCTCACGCCGGCGGACTACAGCAACCACATCGACAAGTGGCAGTTCACCGTTCCCTTCGTCTGCGGCGCCACCAACCTGGGTGAGGCGCTGCGTCGGATCACCGAGGGTGCGGCGATGATCCGCTCCAAGGGCGAGGCCGGCACCGGGGACGTCTCCAACGCGGTCACCCACATGCGCACGATCGGCGGCGAGATCCGGCGGCTCACCTCGATGAACGAGGACGAGCTGTTCGTCGCGGCGAAGGAGCTGCAGGCGTCGTACGACCTCGTCAAGGAGGTCGCAACGCTGGGCAAGCTCCCGGTCGTCATGTTCACGGCCGGCGGCATCGCGACCCCGGCTGACGCCGCGATGATGATGCAGCTCGGCGCCGAGGGCGTGTTCGTCGGCTCCGGCATCTTCAAGGCGGGCAACCCCGCCCAGCGCGCTGCCGCCATCGTCAAGGCCACCACCTTCTACGACGACCCCGACGTGGTCGCCAAGGTGAGCCGGGGCCTCGGCGAGGCCATGGTCGGCATCAACGTCGACGAGATCCCACAGCCGCACCGGCTCGCCGAGCGCGGCTGGTGACCGGCACGTGGGCACGCTGACCTGATGGCGATCGGCAGTCTCGACAAGGCCGGTCGGCTCGACCAGCTCCGGACGCTCGCACGCGTCCAGGTCTGGTCGGGCTACCTCACCGACGACCAGGTGCGCACCGACGTTCTCGCCGCGGTGAGCGACGAGGAGAGCGACCCGGCGACGGCCGAGCGTCTCACCGCAGAGTTCGTCGAGCAGGCGCACGCCGAGCTCGCCGAGGCGGCGCGGCAGTGGCCGGCCCAGACGGCGTACGACCGGCTGCAGAGCGCCTTCGCCGACCTGCGCGCTCGCGACGTCGTCGTGCTCGAGGCGTGTGACGACCACTGGGCGGCCAACGAGGTGTTGACCGCCGCTGCCGAGCGCGGCGCGCCACCGGCCGGGATCGCCTACTTCACCCACGCGGACGTCTGGCACGCGGTGGAGCACGGGATGCTCGAGCTGAACGTCTGGCACGGCTCGAGCGCCAACGTCGCCCCCGGCGACGCACTCCTCGCCCTGGTGCAGGAGACGCTTGCCGCACACGGCATCACGTCGCTGTTCGACGAGGGCCGGATCGAGGTCTCGCTGGCGTGGGAACGCCGTCCGCACACGCATCGTGACACACCGTCACCGGAATGACCGATTTAGTTACACGTTCATCCGATGGTTGCTTTTGTCCCCTCCGGGGACAACAACCGCAAAACCGCCTCTGACCTGGGCATCCGGTCAACCTGACTAGGCGGGCATGACCCGTCCGGGCCAGAAAGGATGAGGGTCGGGACGACTACACAGAGTCAACCGGTCAGTCCTCTCCGTCAAAGGTTCGGTCCCGCTCGCGAAGCATTGAAACCCGGTTTCCGGTGCCCCAAAGTCAGGTCTGTTCCTGGACGGAGCAAAGACATGCGGGCCGTTCAACTGGTCGCCTGAGACCCGCATCGAGCAATGGCGAAACCGGCCGTCCTCTTTCCCGCAGTCCCAACTGTTTGAAAGGGGCCTAGCCCTCATGAAGAACTTCACCCGTCGCTCCACCATCGCCGGCGTCGCCACTCTTGCTCTCGTCGGCACCGGCATCGCGTTCGCCGCCTGGACCAGCACCGGCACCGGCAGCGGCACCGCGGACGCCACCAACGCCGTCAACCTCACCGTCAACGTCGGCAACGCCTCGGGTCTCTACCCGACCGGCAGCAAGACCGCCACCTTCACGGTGACCAACCCCAACCCGTACGCCGTCAAGCTGACCGGTGCGGACGCCGCCACCAACTTCGGTGTCGACGCCGGCCACAGCGGCTGCAACGTGAGCTCGCTGTCCAGCGCCGCGCAGAGCCTGACCGACGTGATCGCCGCCGGCGGCACGAGCACCTCGCACACCGTCACGATCTCGATGGACAACACCGCCAACGACTTCTGCCAGGGTGCGAACTTCACGTTCGACCTGACGGTCCACGGCGCATCGAACTGACCCTCGCTCAGCCTTCGGCTGACCGGGTCTGACTGCAGCACCGACGGGAAAGAAGACCTGACGTGATCGGACGTCGACGTACGCACCTCCTCCTGGTGCTCCTGCTCGCCATCGGCGGGTTCGGAGCCACCGGGGCGTACGTCGCGTTCGGTCCGTCGGCCCGTACCTCTCCCGTCACGTTCACCGCCACCGGGCACTCCCGGACCGGTGGCGACGGAGCCGCTGCCGCCCACCGCCCGTCGGGATCCTCGTCGGGCCACCACCACCAGCGGCCGCAGCACCCGGCCGGTGGTCACGGGCACGGCGTCATCCCCGCCACGGGGCACGCGCACGGCCGCCCGGGCAGCAAGACCTTCGGGGTCCGCGTCGGACGCGTCTCCGGCCTCTACCCCGGCAGCAGCTCCCCGCTCCGCGTGAAGTACCGCAACCCCAACTGGTTCACCCTCGACGTCACCCGCGTCGTGGTGAGCACCCCGGGGTCAGGCGCATGCGGAGCCCAGTACTTCGTCACCGGGACCTACCCGCTGACCACCCCCGTCCACGTCTCCCCGCACCGGAGTGTGAAGTCCACCGTGCCGTTCGGAATGAAGAAGTCCGCGCCCGACGCCTGCCAGGCCGTGCACGTCTCGGTCGACGTCACCGCAACGGCGGTGAAGCGGTGAAGCGCAGGATCGTCACCGCTCTCCTCGTGGTCGTCGCCGTCGTGGCCGTTCCGGTCGCGGCGGTTGCCGCGTGGGTCTCCCAGGGAGTCGGACACGGCACGGCCGGAGCGACGTACGTCGTCAAGGCCGGCACACCGACGGTCACCCGCAGCGGCAGCACGGCCGTCATCAGCTGGCCGCAGGGCGTGCTCGACAGCGGTGTGGTCGCGACCGGCTACATCGTCAAGCGCACGTCCGGGGCCACCACGACGACCATCTGCACCGTCGCCGAGCCGACGCACACCTGCACGGACAACGCGCCGGTCGTCGGCTACTCGTCGTACCGCGTCTACTCGCTCTACCGGAGCTGGACCGGCGCCGGCAGTGACGCCGCGGGCTTCTCCTTCGACCTGGTCGCGCCGGTGACGACGCTTTCGCAGCAACCCGGCCCCCAACGCGAACGGCTACGTCCTGTCCGCTCCGACGATCACGCTGAACGCCACCGACGTCGGCACCGCGGTCGCGTCGATCACCTACCGGCTCGGCACCGCCGCGCCCGTGACCGTCTACCGGCGCGACGGCGTCCTTCCGTCGTGCCCGGGACTCGCCAACACCACGATCACGTACTCCGCCACGGACGACGCCGGCAACACCGAGAGCACCAAGACCTACACCGTCCGGCGCGA
The DNA here is from genome assembly GCA_963737725.1 of uncultured Actinomycetota bacterium. GTDB lineage: Bacteria > Actinomycetota > Actinomycetes > Propionibacteriales > Nocardioidaceae > JANLYC01. The sequence continues at coordinate 160,122 of CAVTTO010000006.1, read as the reverse complement.
CGGCACGGCTCCGACCACGACGGTCTCGGCCTCGCCGGCGCCCAACGCCAACGGCTACTTCGCCTCCGCCCCGACGCTGACGTTCACCGCGACCGACGCTGAGACGTCCGTCGCCTCGGTGACCTACAAGGTCGGATCGGCCGCGGCGGTCACGACGTCCGGCTCGACGGCGAGTGTGGTCGTGTCCGCGACCGGCACGACGGTCGTCACCTACTACGCGACCGACGCGGCCGGGAACGTCGAGGCCGCGAACACGTACACCGTCAGGCGGGACACCTCGGCCCGACGGTCGCGACCGTGACGGATCCGGACGCGGGCCGGGACTACAAGCTCGGCAACAACGGCGCCCAGAGCTGGTCCCGCACGTGTGGCAGCCGTAGCGGCATCTGTGGCACAGCGACCGACGCCGAGTCCGGTATCTCGTCCATGACCTACCGCCTGATCAAGGGCACCACCTGCTACAACGGCTCGAGCTTCGTCACGACGGCGACGTCCGGGACCAGCTGCAACGTGGCGATGACCTACGACAGCGTCAACGCCGACTGGTTCGGCGGCATCGACAAGAGCGAGCTCTCGTCCGGCAGCTACTCGGTGACCGTGACGGCCACGAACGGCGCGGGCGGCACGAGGACATCGGCGGCGGTCGCCTTCACGGCATCGAACTGACACAACTGCACACGGCACACCACAGCACGACAGGGCAACGCAGGGCACTCCTGGACTGGTTCTCTGAGCTGTCGCCCTCGCTCAGAGAACCCGGGGCACCCCGCCTACCATGGCGGGGTGCCCCCCACCAGCTCGTCGCCGACGATCGGCGTGCTCGCGCTCCAAGGTGACGTCCGCGAGCACCTGCGGATGCTCCGCGGTGCCGGTGTGGACGCCGTGGCGGTTCGTCGTCCGAGTGAGCTCGAGGCCGTCGACGCCATGGTCCTGCCGGGTGGCGAGTCCACGACGATGTACAAGCTCGCCACGATCTTCGAGCTGTTCGAGCCGCTCCAGCGTCGCCTGCGCGAGGGGATGCCGGCGCTCGGCACCTGCGCAGGGATGATCCTGCTGGCCGACCGGATCGAGGGCGGCATCGACGGACAGCAGACCCTGGGCGGCCTCGACGTGGTGGTGCGGCGCAACGCGTTCGGCCGTCAGGTGGACTCCTTCGAGGTCGACGTCGACTTCGAGCCGTTCGACCACCCCTTCCACGCGCTCTTCATCCGGGCGCCCTGGGTCGAGAAGGTCGGCGACGGCGTCGACGTGCTCGCGACCGTGGCCGGCGGACCCGCCGCCGGTAGGATCGTGGCGGTGCGCCAGGGCGCGATCATGGCCACCTCGTTCCACCCCGAGATCACGCGCGACGACCGGGTGCACCGGTACTTCGTCGATCTCGTCCGACAGCGTCTAGGGAGTTCCTGCATCATGTCCGGCCACTCGAAATGGGCGACCACCAAGCACAAGAAGGCCGCCATCGACGCCAAGCGCGGCAAGCTGTTCGCCAAGCTGATCAAGAACATCGAGGTCGCGGCCCGCACGGGCGGCGGCGACCCGGCCGGCAACCCCACGCTGTACGACGCGATCCAGAAGGCCAAGAAGTCGTCGGTCCCGAACGACAACATCGACCGTGCGGTCAAGCGCGGCTCCGGCCTCGAGGCCGGGGGAGCGGACTACCAGACGATCATGTACGAGGGCTACGCGCCCGGTGGGGTCGCGCTGCTCATCGAGTGTCTGACCGACAACCGCAACCGGGCCGCCGGTGAGGTGCGCACCGCCATGACCCGCGGCGGCGGCTCGATGGCCGACGCCGGCTCGGTGGCCTACATGTTCAACCGCAAGGGCGTCATCATCGTGCCGAAGAGCAACGAGGAGAGCGGCGCGCAGACCGACGAGGACTCCGTGCTCGACGCGGTCCTCGACGCCGGTGCCGAGGAGGTCAACGACCTCGGCGAGAGCTTCGAGGTGGTCTGTGAGCCCACCGACCTGGTCGAGGTGCGCACGGCTCTGCAGGACGCCGGCCTCGACTACGAGTCGGCCGAGGCGTCGTTCGTCCCGAGCATGACCGTGCCCGTGGACAAGGACGGTGCCAACAAGGTGTTCCGCCTGATCGAGGCGCTCGAGGACTCCGACGACGTCCAGAACGTCTTCGGCAACTTCGACGTCTCCGACGAGGTCCTCGCCGCAGCTCGGCATGACCCGCTGATCGCAGGGCGCGTCGCTCCGAGGCTCCAGCGCTCACGCAGGTTACTTTGGGTCCTGATCGAACACCTGTTCGTTCGCCGGCCGACGAAGGAGCCTGTCCGTGAGGGTGTTGGGTGTCGACCCGGGACTCACCCGGTGCGGGCTCGGCGTCGTCGAGGGATCGCCGTCCCGACCGTTGACAGCGGTGGCCGTGGGCGTCGTGCGTACGCCGTCCGACGCCGACCTGGCTCACCGGCTGCTGGCCATCGAGCAGGCGCTCGACGCGTGGATCGACGAGCACCAGCCCGACGCGGTCGCGGTGGAGCGGGTCTTCTCGCAGCACAACGTTCGCACCGTGATGGGCACGGCCCAGGCTTCCGGGCTCGCGGTGGTCGCGGCGGCGCGGCACGGACTCCCGGTCGCCCTGCACACACCGAGCGAGGTGAAGGCTGCCGTCACCGGCAGCGGACGCGCCGACAAGGCGCAGGTGACCACGATGGTGACCCGGTTGCTGCGGCTCGACGTGAGACCCAGTCCCGGCTGATGCGGCCGACGCGCTCGCGCTGGCGATGTGTCACATCTGGCGCGGGGCAGCCCAGGGGCGGATCGACGCGGCCCTGGCTCGTGCCGCAGGGAAGGGTGCCTGATGATCGCGTTCGTGACCGGCAAGGTCTCCGCCGTCTTCGTCGACTCCGCCGTCATCGAGGTCGGAGGCGTCGGCATCCAGGTGATGTGCACGCCGGGCTGTCTCGCCGGCGCTCCGCGTGGGCGAGCCCGCCACGCTCGCGACCTCCATGGTGGTCCGGGAGGAGTCGCTGACCCTGTTCGGGTTCGCCGACTTCGAGGAGCGTGCGCTGTTCGAGCTGCTCCAGACAGCGAGCGGCGTGGGTCCCAAGCTCGCGCAGGCCATGCTCGCCGTCCACGGGCCCGACGAGCTGCGGCGAGCCGTCGCCACCGAGGACCTCGTCGCGCTGTGCGCCGTGCCCGGCATCGGCCGCAAGGGTGCTCAGCGCATCGTGCTCGAGCTCAAGGAGCGGATCGGCGCTCCGACGTCCGGGAGCGCGCTCACCCCGGTCAGCGCCGCCGGCTCCCGCGACGGCTGGCGTGACCAGGTGCGGGAGGGCCTGCTCGGGCTGGGCTGGTCCGTCAAGGAGGCCGAGGCCGCCGTCGACTCCGTCGCCCCGATGGCCGCCGAGTCCTTGTCCGACGGGGAGCCTGCTCCGGTCGCCGAGCTGTTGCGCGCCGCGTTGCGGTCGCTGTCGAGGGCGTGAGCCGGATGGAGCACGAGATCGAGATGGCGGACCTGGGACGCGGAGTCGTCGACAGCGAGGCCGACGGCGACGAGCGCACCGTCGAGGCAGCGCTCCGGCCCCGGAGCCTCGACGAGGTCATCGGCCAGGACCGGGTCCGCGAGCAGCTCGGTCTCGTGCTGGAGGCGGCCCGCAACCGGGGTCGCAGCCCCGACCACGTGCTGCTGTCCGGCCCGCCCGGACTCGGCAAGACCACGATGGCGCTGATCATCGCCGCCGAGCTCGGCGCACCGCTGCGGGTCACGAGCGGCCCGGCCATCCAGCACGCCGGTGACCTGGCGGCGATCCTGTCCGGTCTCGGTGAGGGCGAGGTGCTGTTCCTCGACGAGATCCACCGGATGTCGCGGCCGGCCGAAGAGATGCTCTACATGGCGATGGAGGACTTCCGGGTCGACGTGGTCGTGGGCAAGGGGCCGGGGGCGACCGCGATCCCGTTGGAGATCCCGCCGTTCACCATCGTCGGCGCGACCACCCGCGCCGGGCTGCTGCCCGGACCGCTCCGGGACCGCTTCGGCTTCACCGGACACCTCGACTTCTACGAAGCCGACGAGCTGCACCGGATCGTCGTCCGCTCCGCCCGGCTGCTCGAGGTCGAGGTCGACGAGCGCGGCGCCCGGGAGATCGCGTCGCGGTCGCGCGGCACGCCCCGCATCGCCAACCGGCTGCTGCGTCGGGTGCGCGACTACGCCCAGGTGCGGGCCGACGGCCGGATCACGCGCGACCTGGCCCACGACGCGCTGGCGTTGTTCGAGGTCGACGAGTCCGGCCTCGACCGGCTCGATCGCGGCGTGCTCGACGCGCTGTGCCGTCGGTTCGGCGGGGGACCGGTCGGGCTGAGCACGCTGGCCGTCGCGGTGGGCGAGGAGCGCGAGACCGTCGAGGAGGTGGCCGAGCCCTTCCTGGTCCGGTCGGGCTATCTCGCCCGGACGCCGCGCGGCCGGGTCGCGACGCCGCTCGCCTGGGAGCACCTGGGTCTGGCCGTGCCGTCGGCGGCGGTCTCGAACGCCCAGGTCTCCCTCTTCGAGAGCTAGGCCGATTCCCGGCTCCTGTCGGGAGCGCCGCCGGTTTCGGAGATTGCGAAGCCGCCGGTTAGACTCCGCCTTTGGCCGTGATTCGGCCCGCGTCGTCATGTCCCCGATTCGATCGACCGCGCCCACCGAGGCCGGGATCGCACACGCAACACAGGGAGAGTCAACAGGTGAGTCCAGAGGTTCTCGGTCAGCTGCTGCCCATCTTGGTGCTGGTGCTGCTGCTGTACCTCCTGGTGATCCGCCCGGCCCGCAGGCGCGCGCACAAGGTCTCGCAGCTGCAGCAAGCCCTCTCCGTCGGTGACGAGGTGATGCTGACCAGCGGCATCTTCGGCACCGTCACCGAGGTCAGCGCCGACGACCGGATCCACGTCAGGGTCGCCGACGGCGTCGTGCTGACCTGCCACCGCGGTGCGATCGCGCGAGATCGTCCGTGATGTCCCGGCCGACGGCGAGCCGGCGTACGACGCCGACGACACGGACGCGACCCCCGACACCCCCGAGATCGCCTCCGGCGAGAGCCACGACCGGAACAGCCGAGGGGCGAACTGACGTGGCGACCAAAACCTCGCGTCCAGGTCGGACGCTCATCGTCTTCCTGCTCGTCATCGCCGGCATGTTCGCTGCCGCGGCGGCGGTCGGCTCGTGGAAGCCCAAGCTGGGGCTCGACCTCCAGGGCGGCACCCGGATCACGCTCCAGGCCAAGGCCTCCGGCGGCGGATCGGTGACCAGCGACAAGCTCGACGAGGCCGTCGGGATCATCGGCAGCCGCGTCAACGGCGCCGGTGTGGCCGAGTCCGAGGTCTCCACCCAGGGCAGCGACATCATCGTCGTCGAGATCCCCGGCAAGGTGGACAAGAACCTCGAGCGGACGATCGGCTCCACCGCCCAGCTGCGCTTCCGCCTCGAGGCGCTGCGCTACCCGCCGGCCGGTGCCGTGCAGACCCCCGCGCCCACCGACGGCGCCACGACCGGCTCGGAGACGCCGAGCGACTCGACCCCGTCGGACTCCGCCACGACCGGGCCCAAGCAGAGCCCGGGCTCGAGCGACTCGACGAGCAAGAACCGGGTCGGTGGCCGCTGGCTGCAGGACGACAACGCCACGACCGACCCCACCGAGCCGACCCCGACCGAGGGTGGCTCGACCACCGCCGAGCGGCCCGACCACCGGTCCGCCGACCGAGCTGGTGCCTCCGGACCTGGTCGACATCAAGGACCCCTACGCCTGGGTGGCCAACCCGCCGCAGGAGTGGATCGTCAAGCTGCAGTCGTACCAGTGCCCGGGCGAGGGCGAGACCGCCACGGCCCAGGTCGACCTTCCGAGCCAGCCACTCATCGCCTGTGACGACCAGGGCAACCGCTACCTGCTCGGCCCCTCGATGGTCGAGGGCACGCACGTCAAGGACGCCAGCTACGGCATCCCGCAGCAGGGCGTCGGCGACTACGTGGTCAACGTCGAGTTCGACGGCACCGGCTCCTAGCAGTTCGCCGACGTCACGACCAAGATCGCCGGCCAGCAGAACACCAACATGGGCGACCAGCAGCGGCTGGCGATCGTGCTCGACGGCAAGGTGCTGTCCGACCCGTCCAACGACCAGCCGATCACCGGCGGCCGGGCCGAGATCTCCGGCAACTTCGACCAGGAGCAGGCCAAGAGCCTCGCGAACTCGCTGAAGTACGGTGCGCTGCCGCTGACCTTCGTGGTCCAGAGCCGTACCGACGAGGGTCCGGAGCTCGCGTCGAACCAGCTCGCGGCCGGCATCGTCGCGGGCATCATCGGCCTGATCCTGGTGGTGCTCTACTGCTTCCTCTACTACCGCGGCCTGGCCATCGTCGTCGTCGCGTCGCTGATCATCGCGGGACTGCTCACCTATGCCTGCATCCTGTTGCTGGGTCATGGCTACGGGTTCACGTTGACGCTTCCCGGCATCGCCGGACTGATCGTCGCGGTCGGTATCACCGCGGACTCGTTCATCGTCTACTTCGAACGATTGCGTGACGAGGTCCGCGACGGACGCACGCTTGCGGACGTCCGTCGAGACCGGCTGGGTCCGGGCGCGGTCCACGATCCTGGCCGCCGACGGTGTCTCGATGCTGGCCGCGCTCGTCCTGTTCATCTTCGCGATCGGCGTCGTGAAGGGCTTCGCGTTCGCGCTCGGTCTGACGACGTTCATCGACGTCTTCGTGGTGTTCTTCTTCACCAAGCCGATGGTGACGATGCTGTCGCGCACCAAGTTCTTCGGCCAGGGCCACAAGTGGTCGGGTCTGGACCGCCAGCACCTCGGCATGCCGCCGCTGAAGAAGACACCGCGCACCGCGGGAGGGGAGGCCTGATGTCCAAGTTCGGACAGATCGGAGCCGCCCTCTACCGGGGTGACGTCTCCATCGACTTCGTCAAGCGTCGCAACACCTGGTACCTCATCTCGCTGGCCATCGTGTTGGTCGCCCTGGGCGGACTGTTCTTCCGCGGGCTGAACTACGGCATCGAGTTCCGAGGGCGGTGTGGAGTTCCAGGCCCAGATCTCGAACCCGTCCGACAAGGTCGAGGACGTCACGAACGCCGTCACCGGAACCGGTATCGAGGCGGCCCAGAGCCCCGTCGTGGTGGCGTCCAACAACGACTCCATCCGGGTGCAGACCGAGCCGCTGTCGCTCGACGAGATCAACATCATCACCGAGGCCCTGACCGACGAGGGATCGACCGAGGTGAGCACCTCCTCGATCGGACCGACCTGGGGGGAGGCGATCGCGAAGAAGGCCCTGACCGGTCTCATCGTGTTCGTCATCCTGGTCGTCATCTTCATCTGGGCCTACTTCCGAGAATGGCGGATGTCGGTGGCCGCGATCGTGGCGTTGGGGCACGACCTGCTGATCACCGTGGGCGTCTACGCCTTGACCGGGTTCGAGGTCACGCCTGCGACGGTCACCGGCTTCCTGACGATCCTCGGCTTCTCGCTCTACGACACCGTCGTCGTGTTCGACAAGGTGCGTGAGAACACGCGCAACATCACCGCCTCGACCCGGCGTACGTATGCCGAGAGCGCCAACCTGGCCCTCAACCAGACGCTGGTCCGATCGATCAACACCTCGATCGCGGCACTGCTGCCCGTCGGCGCGATCCTCTACGTCGGCGTGTTCCAGCTCGGGTCGGGACCGCTGAAGGACCTCGCGCTGGCGCTCTTCGTCGGTATGGCGGCCGGTGCCTACTCGTCGATCTTCATCGCGACGCCGCTGCTGGCCCAGCTCAAGATGCGCGAGCCGGCGATGCAGGCCCAGGCCAAGCGGGTCTACGCGCGCCGCGGGGCCACCGGCCGGATGGTCGTCGGCGAGACTGCTGAGGCCACCCGTGAGGAGGAGAGGGGCGAGGACGAGGTCGTCGAGGAGGCGCCGGAGAAGCGACCGCCGGCGGCCCGTACCGCGACCAAGGTCGCCCGGCCGATGAGCAGCTCGGCGAGCAAGCGCGCGCAACCGCAGCGCAAGTCCCGCTCCAAGCGCGGCAAGCGGTGACCCACCCGGCGCCCGACGATGCCGCGCTCGCGCGGGTGCTCACCACCCTGGTCCGGGACGTCCCGGACTTCCCCGAGCCGGGCGTGGTGTTCAAGGACATCGCTCCGCTGCTCGGCGACCACACAGGCTTCTCGCTCGTCGTCGACGCGCTGGCTGCGGCGGGCCGTGAGCCCGACGGGACGCCGTCCGTCGACAAGGTGGTCGGGATCGAGGCTCGCGGTTTCATCCTGGCGGCTCCGGTCGCGTTGCGGCTCGGCGTGGGATTCGTGCCGGTGCGCAAGGCGGGCAAGCTGCCCGGGGCGACGTACAGCCAGGCCTACGCGCTCGAGTACGGCGAGGCCACGTTGGAGATCCACCAGGACGCCTTCGCGGCCGGCGACCGCGTGCTGGTCATCGACGACGTCCTCGCCACCGGCGGCACGGTGAACGCCACGAGCACGCTCGTCGAGCGGGGCGGAGGCAGCGTCGCGGCCGTCGCGGTGCTGATCGAGCTGGGCTTCCTGTCCGGTCGCGACAAGCTCGGAGGAGCCGCGCTCACCTCGCTCCTCACCGTCTGACCTACCCGTAGACTGGAAACCTGGGCCGGAGCCCGTCGACCCGGATCTCGACGAGCTCGATCAGCGGCCCTCGGATGATCCCGTCGCAGGCAGGAGCACAGCGTGGCCGACGAGCTTCTCGCTCCCACGACTGACGACGCTGCCGTCGCCGAGGCCGCGGCGGCGCCGACGCGCATGCGCACGCGGCTGGCGCGGATCGGACGCACCTCCGGCTCCGACCCGGTCCTCGAGCCGCTGTTCCGCGTGGTCCGCAACACGCACCCGAAGGCCGACCTGGCCATCGTCGAGAAGGCCTACAAGACCGCCGAGAAGTGGCACGGCGACCAGACCCGGCGCAGTGGCGACCCCTACATCACGCATCCGCTCGCGGTGACCACGATCCTCGCCGAGCTGGGCATGACCCCGCCGACGTTGTGCGCCTCGTTGCTGCACGACACGGTCGAGGACACGGCGTACACGATCGACCAGCTGCGCGCCGACTTCGGCGACGAGATCACCCTGCTCGTCGACGGCGTCACCAAGCTCGACAAGGTCAGCTACGGCGACTCCGCTCAGGCCGAGACCATCCGCAAGATGATCGTCGCGATGAGCAAGGACATCCGGGTCCTGGTCATCAAGCTCGCCGACCGGCTGCACAACATGCGCACGCTCCGGTTCCTCCGGCAGGCGACCCAGGAGCGGATCGCCAGCGAGACCCTCGAGATCTATGCCCCGCTGGCCCACCGGCTCGGCATGAACACGATCAAGTGGGAGCTGGAGGACCTGTCGTTCGCCACCTTGCACCCCAAGGTCTACGACGAGATCGTCCGGTTGGTCGCCGAGCGCTCGCCGGCACGCGACGAGTTCCTGGCCACGGTGATCGACCAGGTGCAGCAGGACCTGCGGGGCTCGAAGATCAAGGCCACCGTCACCGGCCGGCCGAAGCACTACTACTCGATCTACCAGAAGATGATCGTGCGAGGCCGCGACTTCACCGACATCTACGACCTGGTCGGCATCCGCGTGCTCACCGACTCGCTGCGCGACTGCTATGCCGTGCTCGGCGTGCTGCACGCGCGCTGGAACCCGGTGCCCGGCCGCTTCAAGGACTTCGTCGCGATGCCGAAGTTCAACATGTACCAGTCGCTGCACACGACCGTGATCGGCCCGGGCGGCAAGCCGGTCGAGCTGCAGATCCGGACCCACCAGATGCACCGCCGCGCGGAGTACGGCGTCGCGGCGCACTGGAAGTACAAGGAGGACGGTCGCGCCGGCGTCGACACGGACCGGCCGATCGCCAAGGGTGACGGCTCCGGCGACGACATGACCTGGGTCCGCCAGCTGATGGACTGGCAGCGCGAGACCGAGGACCCGGGCGAGTTCCTCGACTCGCTGCGGTTCGAGATCAACTCCACCGAGGTCTACGTCTTCACGCCACGCGGTGAGGTGATCGCGCTGCCGACGGGCTCGACCCCGGTCGACTTCGCCTACTCGATCCACACCGAGGTGGGTCACCGCTGCATCGGCGCCCGCGTCAACGGCAGGCTCGTCCCGCTCGAGTCCGAGCTCGACAACGGTGACGTCGTCGAGGTCTTCACCTCCAAGGCGCAGAACGCCGGGCCGAGCCGCGACTGGCTGACGTTCGTCAAGAGTCCCCGCGCGCGCAACAAGATCAAGCACTTCTTCACCAAGGAGCGCCGCGAGGAGGCGATCGAGCAGGGCAAGGAGGGCATCGCCCGGCTGATGCGACGCGAGGGCCTGCCGCTCCAGCGGATGCTCACGCACGAGACGCTGTCGGTCGTCGCGGCCGACCTGCACCACCCCGACGTGACAGCTCTGTACGCCGCGGTCGGCGAGGGCAACACGACCGCGCAGACCGTCGTACGCCGGATCCTCGAGCTGTTCGGCGGCGACCAGGCAGCGGCCGACGAGGCCGCCGAGACGGTCACGATCACCAGCGAGCGCGAGCGGCGCAAGCAGTCGCCACGCGGAGACGCCGGAGTCATCGTCAAGGGCACGACCGACGTCTGGATCAAGCTGGCGCGCTGCTGCACGCCGGTGCCGGGCGACGAGATCGTCGGCTTCGTGACACGCGGCGACGGGGTGTCGGTGCACCGCGGTGACTGCACCAACGTCAAGAGCCTGTCAGCACAGCCCGGTCGGATGGTCGAGGTGGAGTGGGCGCCGACCGCCCAGTCGATGTTCCTCGTCGCGATCCAGGTCGAGGCGCTCGACCGCGCGCGGCTGCTCTCCGACATCACCCGGGTGCTGTCCGACGTGCACGTCAACATCTTGTCGGCGTCGGTCGCGACCACCCGGGACCGGATCGCCAAGAGCCGGTTCACCTTCGAGATGGCCGACCCGACCCACCTCGGCCACGTCCTCAAAGCCGTCCGCACCGTCGACGGCGTCTTCGACGCCTACCGCGTGACCCAGTAGACCGCCGGCTGGCCGAGCATTGTCGAGTGCCAGCTCGTTCGGTCAGCGTCGAGCTTGGCTCGAGACCCGAGCGGACGCGGTCGAGCTCACGAGAACTCTGCGAGGGCTTTCTTGGCTTCGTCGAGCCAGGACTTGCGGGCCTCGAGCCCGGCGCGGGCGTCGGCCGCCTTCTTCTCGTTGCCGGCGGCCTCGGCCTTCGCCAGGTCGGCCTCCAGCCCGGCGATCGACGTCTCCAGCTTGCGCCACCGTGTCGGCCGGCGCGGGCATGTGCCTCCGGGTTGCTGCGCCGCCACTGGTCGTCCTCGGCGCCACGGACCGCCTGCTCGACCTTCTTGAAGCGGCCCTCGAGCTCCTTCATCTCCGAGCGCGGGACCTTGCCTGCGGCGTCCCACTTCTCGGCCAGGTCGCGGAACTGCTCACGCGCAGCCTTGGAGTTCGTCGACCGGCACGAGCTTCTCGGCCTCGACGAGCAGCGCGCGCTTCACCTCGGCGTTGGCGGCGTACTCCGTGTCGAGCTTCGCGTTCTCGGCGTCGCGCGCGCCGAAGAAGGTGTCCTGCGCGGTCCGGAACCGCTTCCACAGCGCGTCGTCGACGTCCTTCTGCGCCGGGCCGGCCGCCTTCCACTGCCCCATCAGGTCGCGGTAGGCACGTGCCGTCGCGCCCCAGTCGGTCGAGTCGGCCAGCGCCTCGGCCTCGACCACCAGCTTCTCCTTGACCACCCGGGCACCGTCGCGCTTCTCGTTGAGCTCGGAGAAGTGCTGCTTGCGCCGCCGGGTGTATGCCGTCCGGGCGGACGAGAACCGGTGCCACAGCTCGTCGTCGCTGGCCTTGTCGATCCGGGGAAGCGACTTCCAGCTCGTCGAGCAGGTCGCGCAGCCGGTTCGCTCCGTTGCGCCAGTCGTTGCTCGGCCGCGAGCTTCTCCGCCTCCTCGGCGATCGTCAGCTTCGCCTGCTTGGCCTCCTCGGCCTTCGCGACGCGTTCGGCCTTGCGCGCCTCGCGGCGTTGCGGTGATCAGCGGCTCGAGGGCCTCGAGGCGAGCCGTGAGGGCGTCCAGGTCACCGACGGCCTGCGCCTCGGCCACCGTGCGCTTGACCTTCGACACCGTCGACGTGGCGTCGTCGGGGGACAGCGCGCCCGCCTTGATCCGCTGCTCGAGCAGGTCGACCTCGACGACCAAGCCGTCGTACCTCTTGCGGTAGAAGGACAGGGCGGCCGCCGGGTCGCCGTCGGGCCACTGCCCGACGACCCGCTCGCCGTCCTTCGTGCGGACGTAGACCGTGCCGTCGGCGTCGACCCGGCCGAAGCCGGGGTCGTCGGCTGCCTCGGTCATTCGTTGCCTCCGTTGTCCGGGGCCGTGGTCGATGGGGGAGCCGTCGAAGGAGTGAGCAGCTTGGTCGAGAAGCTGTCGGTCGGGACCGAGGGCGTCTGGTCGCCCGTGTTCTCCTCGTCCACGATGTGCAGGACGAGCCACCCGAGCAGGGCGACGACGATGAGTCCCACGATGGTGCCGACCACGGTCCAGATCACCCGCTGGCGGTGGGCGTGCTCGCTCCGCCGGATCTGCTGGCGTTCCCACTTGGCACGCGCGAGCTCACGCTGGCGCTGCTTGCTTGTTGCCACGAAGCCTTCCTCCGTCATCCTGACCGGTGGACCAGTCTAAGTGTGGCCAGTGCCGGGGCCTCGCACCCCGTGCCCTCAACGCGGCATCCCGCGGTGCGCCCCTCGATAGGCTGCCGTGTCTGCTCGCTCCGTCTGAAACAGAAAGGGCCACCACGTGCTCATCGCCGGGTTTCCCGCGGGACCGTGGGGCACGAACTGCTATGTCGTGGCCACCGGCCCGCGCGAGGAGTGCGTGGTCGTCGACCCCGGCTACGACGCAGCCTCCGGCATCGCCGACGTCGTCCGCGAGCACCACCTGCGCCCCGCCGCCGTGCTGCTCACCCACGGACACCTCGACCACATGTGGTCGGTCACGCCTGTCGCCGGCGCGTACGACGCCACGGCCTACATCCATCCGAGCGACCGCCACCTCCTCACCGACCCCGGCGCAGGCATCTCGCCCGAGACGGTGGCGATGGTCGAGGGGATGCTCGGCGGCTCGGCGACGTTCACCGAGCCGGACGACGTGGCCGAGCTGGCGGACGGGAGCACGCTGACCCTGGCCGGCCTGGAGATCGTCGTCGACCACACGCCGGGGCACACCGCCGGTTCGGTGACGTTCCGCGCGCCGTACGACGGTCCCGAGGACGTGCCCGAGGTGATGTTCTCCGGCGACCTGCTCTTCGCCGGGTCGATCGGGCGGACCGACCTACCCGGGCGGCGACCATCCGACGATGCTGCGCAGCCTCGCCGACAAGGTGTTGCCGCTCGACGACCGGATCGTCGTGCTGCCCGGTCACCAGGGCCAGACCACGATCGGACGCGAGCGCGCCACCAACCCCTTCCTCCAAGACCTGCCGGACAGTCGGCACGACGAGCCCTCAAGGACAGCACCATGACGCGACCCACTCCGTTGAGCGGGTTCCCCGAGTTCCTACCGAGCCAGCGCGCCGCCGAGCTGGTCGTGATCGACACGCTCCGCGAGACCTTCGAGCTGCACGGATTCGCGTCGCTCGAGACCCGCCACGTCGAGCCGCTCGACCAGCTGTTGCGCAAGGGAGAGACCAGCAACGAGGTCTACGTCCTGCGTCGCCTGCAGGAGGACCCGGACAGCCGTGACGGAGCTGACCCGTCGAGCGGCCCCGGCCTCGGGCTGCACTTCGACCTCACCGTGCCGCTGGCCCGGTACGTGCTGGAGCACCAGGGCAAGCTCGACTTCCCGTTCCGGCGCTACCAGATCCAGCGCTGCTGGCGCGGTGAGCGGCCGCAGGAGGGCCGCTACCGCGAGTTCACGCAGGCCGACATCGACATCATCGGAAGGGACACGCTCGGCTTCGACGCCGACATCGAGGTCACCGAGGTGATGGCCGAGGCGCTGAGTCGGCTGCCGGTGCCGCCGCTGACCCTGCACGTCAACCACCGCAAGCTGATCCAGGGGTTCTACCTCGGTCTCGGCCTCGACGACGGGGCGGTGGTCGACGTCATCCGCGCCGTCGACAAGCTCGACAAGGCCGGCGCCGACGGCGTACGCCGCCTGCTGCTCGACCAGGGGGTCACCGAGGTGCAGGCCGACCAGTGCCTCGCCCTGGCCCGGATCAAGGGCACCGACGCCGGTTTTGCCGACGAGGTGCGCGCACTCGGCGTGCAGCACCCGCAGCTCGACGAAGGCCTGGACGCCCTGGTGACCGCGGTCGAGGCGACCGCCCACACCCGCTCGGACCAGTTCTCCGTCGTGGCAGACCTCCAGATCGCACGCGGCCTCGACTACTACACCGGCCTGGTCTTCGAGGGTCGGATGGAGGATCTGCTCGGGACGATGTCGATCTGCGCCGGCGGGCGGTACGACGCCTTGGCGTCCGACGGACGCTCGACCTATCCCGGTGTCGGGATCTCGCTCGGCATCACCCGGCTCGTCGCACCGCTCATCGGGCGCGGGCTGCTCGACGCCGACCGGTCCGTGCCGTCGGCAGTCCTCGTCGCGCTGCCCGACGAGGAGTCGCGCGAGTCCGTGCGAGCCATCGCGCGCGCCCTGCGTGCCCGCGGCATCCCGACCGAGACCGCTCCGAGCGCGGCCAAGTACGGTCGGCAGATCCGGCACGCGGACCGTCGGGGGATCCCGTACGTCTGGTTCCCCGGGTCTGGTGGAGAGCCCGACAGCGTGCGGGACATCCGGTCCGGTGACCAGCAGCCTGCCGACGTGACCACCTGGGCGCCACCCGACGACGACCTGCGTCCGCGCATCGTCAACCCCTCGCTCAACGCCTCGCAAGGAGAACACGCGTGATCCGCACACACGACGCCGGCGCCCTGCGCGCCGACCACGTCGGACAGACCGTCACCCTGGCCGGCTGGGTCGCCCGGCGCCGCGACCACGGCGGCGTGGCCTTCATCGACCTGCGTGACTCCAGTGGCGTCGCCCAGGTCGTGATCCGCGACGAGGAGGTCGCCCACCCGCTGCGCAGCGAGTTCTGCCTCAAGGTGACCGGCGAGGTGGCGACGCGGCCGGCGGGCAACGCCAACCCCAACCTGCCGACCGGCGAGATCGAGGTCGTGGTGTCCACGGTCGAGGTGCTGAGCGAGTCCGCGGCGCTGCCCTTCCCGGTCGAGGAGCACCACACGACGCCGGTGAGCGAGGAGGTGCGGCTCAAGCACCGCTACCTCGACCTGCGCCGCCCCGACATGGCCGCCAACATCCGGCTGCGCGCCGAGGTCACCCGGATCATCCGCGAGGTGATGGCCGAGCACGACTTCCTCGACATCGAGACGCCGTACCTCACCCGCTCGACGCCCGAGGGCGCGCGGGACTTCCTGGTCCCGGTGCGGCTGCAGCCCGGGTCCTGGTACGCCCTTCCGCAGTCACCGCAGCTGTTCAAGCAGCTGCTCATGGTCGCCGGCATGGAGCGCTACTTCCAGATCGCCCGCTGCTTCCGCGACGAGGACTTCCGGGCGGACCGGCAGCCGGAGTTCACCCAGCTCGACGTCGAGATGAGCTTCTGCGACGCCGAGGACGTCCAGACGCTGATCGAGACGCTCATCGCCCGGCTGTGGCGCGAGCTCGTCGGTCACGAGGTGACGCTGCCGATCCCGCGGATGACGTACGACGAGGCGATGCGCCGCTACGGCATCGACCGTCCGGACCTGCGCTTCGGCTGCGAGCTCGTCGACTTCACCGAGTACTTCGCGAACACGCCGTTCCGGGTGTTCCAGCCGAGCTCCGACGACCACTACGTCGGCGCCGTCGTCATGCCGGGCGGAGCCGGACAGGCGCGCAAGGAGCTCGACGCCTGGCAGGACTGGGCCCGCTCGCGCGGCGCCAAGGGTCTCGCCTACGTGCTGGTGCAGGAGGACGGTGAGCTCGGCGGCCCGGTCGCCAAGAACCTGTCCGAGGACGAGCGTGCCGGCCTCGCGGCGAAGGCGGGTGCCAGTCCCGGGGACTGTGTCTTCTTCGCAGCAGGCAGACGCACCGACGCGCTCGGCCTGCTCGCAGCCGCCCGCCTCGAGGTGGGGGAGCGCTGCGGCCTCATCGACCACGACGCGTGGGAGTTCGTCTGGGTCGTCGACGCGCCCATGTTCGAGCGGATCGAGCTCGACGGCGGCGACGAGGGCTGGACCGCGATCCACCACCCCTTCACGGCGCCGACGGAGGAGTATGCCGCCGACTTCGAGAAGCGCCCGGGAGAGGCGCTCTCGCGCGCGTACGACATCGTGCTCAACGGCTCGGAGATCGGAGGCGGCTCGCTCCGTATCCACAAATCCGAGATGCAGCAACGGGTTTTCGACGTGATCGGGCTGTCCCACGAGGAGGCCCGCAGCCAGTTCGGCTTCCTGCTCGAGGCGTTCGCCTACGGGCCTCCGCCGCACGGCGGCATCGCCCTCGGGATCGACCGCCTGGTGGCCTTGTTGGCGGGCGCAGAGAGCATCCGCGACGTGATCGCCTTCCCCAAGACCGCCTCGGGCGGGGACCCGCTCACCGGGGCACCCAGCCCGATCACCGCAGCACAACGCAAGGAGGCGGGCGTGGACGCCGTACCCGGAGACGCGCAGTAGCAGTAACGCGGGCATAATCGATCACGCGGGTGTGACGGCGCATGAACAGCAGTGTTCCCAAACCGTTACCTCACGTGTCCTGTACAGAAACAGGCGGTGGTTTAGAGTCCTCTCGGCTGGACACGGCCACCGGAGACAGACGTCGGCGACGCGCCACGAGCGCGCGTCGGCCGCCATCGAGAGGTCAAGGGCTGCGACGCAGCCTGGGAAGGGCACCATGACCGTTGCCGACCTGGAGACTCTGGGCCCCGGAGATGAGCAGGCAGAAGTCCCGCGCGACAGCTCGGGCAAGAAGATCACCGGTCGGTCTCCGACCAAGATCGCCATGGAGCGGCTCCGCAAGGACAAGGTCGCCATCGTGTCCGGCGCGATCGTCCTGCTCCTCGTCCTGGCGGCCATCTTCGCGCCGCTGATCTTGAAGATCTTCGGCATCGGCGGTCCTTATGACACCCGCGGTGTCCAAGACCTCGACCTGGCCACCGGTGGCTACCCGGCGGTCGGCCCGCCGTTCCACCCGCTTCACGTGGGACCACCCGCTGGGCCTGACGCCCAACACGGCGTACGACAACCTCGCCCGGCTGCTCTACGGCCTGCGCGTCTCGCTCGGTATCGCGCTCGGCGCCACCCTCTTCAGCAGCATCATCGGCATCGTGATGGGCCTGCTCGCCGGCTTCGCCCGCGGCTGGGTCGACCGGATCATCTCGTTCACGATCGACCTCTTCCTGTCGTTCCCGTTCCTCCTGGGCGCGCTGGCCCTGGCGCCGATCATCACCTCCCGCTTCGCCACCCAGCAGGACAAGCTCAAGTGGGTCCAGTTCTTCACGCTGATGTTCGTGCTCGTCATCTTCAGCTGGATGTACCTGGCCCGCCTCATCCGCGGCCAGGTGCTCTCGCTTCGTGAGCGCGAGTTCATCCAGTCCGCCCAGGTGCTCGGTGCCCCGACGTCGCGCATCCTGTTCAAGGAGCTGCTCCCGAACCTCATCGCGCCGATCGTGGTGTCGATCTCGCTGACGCTTCCCGGCTTCGTGGCCGCCGAGGCCGGCCTGTCGTTCCTCGGCATCGGGATCACCGGCTTCCCGTCGCTGGGACAGACGATCCTGCGCGCCTCGGACTACTACAAGAACTATCCCCTGTACTTCTACGCACCGGTGTTGATCGTCACCGTCCTCGTGGTGACGCTCAACCTGCTCGGCGACTCGGTCCGAGACGCCTTCGATCCCAAGAACTCGTCGCTGACGGCGCAGGTCCGTTCCGCGAGAGAAGCACAACCAACCAAGGAAAGGGTGGGTTAGGAAATGCGGTTGAAGAAACCGATCATTGCCGTCTCCGCCGTGGGTCTGCTGGCTTTGGCCGCTTGTGGCGGCTCCGACGACGGCAGTCCCTCGGCGAGCGACAACACGTTCCAGACGGGAGGTAGCGCCGGGTCGGGCACAGGATGCCAACCGTCAAGGCCCCCGCCCCCGAGATCGAGGGCGCCCAGAAGGGCGGCACCGTCACCGTCAACAGCGTCGCGGGTCTGAACTCGATGGACCCGACCGAGGCCTACTACATCAACACCGGCTCGATCCTGCGCGAGCTTGGTGACCCGGTCGCTGACGCAGTACGTCTACGACGGACGGCCAGATGATCCTGGTCCCGGATCTCGCCACCGACCTCGGCACGCCGAACGACGACTTCACCGAGTGGACCTTCACGATCCGCGACGGTGTGAAGTACGAGAACGGCACGGAGGTCACGCCGGAGGACATCGCCTTCGGCATCGACCGTTCCTTCGACCGCACGACGTTCCCGGAGGGCGCTGCCTACAGCAACGACTACTTCCTGAACGGCGACAAGTACGAGGGTCCGTACACCGGCAGCGGCGACTGTGACTGCGTGACGGTCAACGGCACAAGACATCACCATCAAGATGGCCAAGCCGTTCCCCGACATGCCGTACTGGGGTGCGTTCCCGGCCATGGGCCCGATCCCGTCGGGCAAGGCCAGCGACCCGGCCAAGTACGCCCTGCACCCGTGGGCGACCGGCCCGTACATGTTCGACGAGTACACGCCGGAGAAGTCCCTCACGCTGGTCAAGAACCCCAACTGGGACCCGAACACCGACCCGGGTCGTCACCAGTACGTCGACGAGTACGACATGAAGTTCGATGTCCCGAGCGCGAAGATCGACCAGATCAGCCTGAACGACGAGGGCGAGGGTCAGACCACGTCTGACCTACGACAACATCCAGGCGTCGAACTTCGTCACGGCCAAGCAGGACGCCAGCGACCGGCTGGTCCTCGGCTCCTCGCCGTGCTCGTGCTACTGGGCGCCGGACTACCGCAAGATCACCGACATCGAGGTCCGCAAGGCGCTCGCCTACGCGTACCCGTACCAGGAGGCCTGGGCCGCCGGTGGTGAGATCGTCGGTGTCACCCGCGTGCCCGGCACGAACCTGATGCCCCCGGGTATCCCCGAGCGGACCGAGTACAACCCGCTGCCTGACCACGAGCCCGGCACGACCGACGCCGACAAGGCCAAGCAGCTGCTCGCGGACTCCGGCAACGAGAACTACCCGATCAAGTTCCTGTACTCGCAGGACGACCCGATCTCGGTGGACGTCAAGGACGCCATCGTCAAGGGCCTGAAGGCCGGCTGGCTTCGACCCGCAGCCGTACGCGACCACCGTCGCGGACTGCTCCACGCTGCGTGCCGACCCGAACACGACGATCAACGTCCGGTCCGCCGGATGGTGCTCGGACTGGCCGACCGGCTCGTCCTGGTTCCCGCCGGTGTTCCAGTCGACCAACCTGAAGGCTGAGGGCCTCGGCAGCAACTACGCGGTGTTCTCGGAGAAGGACGTCGACGAGCAGATCGCCAAGATCCAGGCGGCGCCGCTCGACGAGCAGAACGGCCTCTGGAACGAGCTGGACGAGGACATCGCCGAGACCTACTTCCCGACGTTCTCGACCGGTTACGACGGTGTCGCGATGATGCACGGATCGAAGATCCACGGCATGTACGACGACAACGCGTTCGCCATGCCGACCTGGAAGGACATCTGGATCGGCTGACCTTGACCGACGTCGCGGTCCGGCCGCAACCGGTGGCCCGAAGGGCCCAGGGCCGGGCCGCGACGAGGACAAGGATCTGTGACATGGTGTGGGGTGGGCTTGCTGAGGCAGGCCCACCCCATATCCAAGAAGAGACCGTCGACCCCCGGGCCGACCTCATCAGATTTGGACAGATCCTCGAGATCTGGAAATCGCGGAGGGCTGACTCCATGTTCGGCTACATCGTCCGACGACTCGATCGCGGCGTTCCTCGTCGTCGTGCTGACGTCGATGATCACGTTCGCAGTGTTCTTCTTCGGACCGAGCAACCCCGCGGACCTCATCTGCCAGCAGGGTGGTCACTGCACCGCCGAGAAGCAGCAGCGGATCGAGCACGAGCTCGGCCTCGACCAGAGCGTCGTCTCGCAGTACGGCACGTTCGTCAAGGGCCTCTTCGTCGACCGTGAGATCGAGGCCGGCGGCACCTACCACTGCGACGCCCCCTGCCTCGGCATCTCGTACAGCACCAAGCTCGAGGTGCGGAAGGAGATGACCAAGCGCTATCCCGTGACCATCTGGATCGCCGTCGGCGGCGTCCATCATCTTCCTCAGCGTCGGCGTGACGCTGGGTGTGCTGGCCGCGCGCTGGCGCGGCACCGTCACCGACAAGTCCCTGGTGACCGGCAGCCTGTTGCTCAGCGCGGTCCCGTACTACGTGGTCTGCCTGCGTCGCCTGGATCTACCTGGTCAACGAGTGGGGCATATTCAAGGACGGCAACGACTATGCCGCCCTGACCGAGAATCCGGCCAAGTGGTTCGCAGCCCTGCTGCTGCCCTGGCTCGTGCTCGGCGTCTGCCAGTCTGACCCAGTACGCCCGGTTCACCCGCGGTTCGATGGCCGAGGTGCTGGGGGAGGACTACGTGCGCACCGCCACCGCGAAGGGCGTGTCCTCCAACAAGGTCGTCTTCGGGCACGCGCTGCGCGCTGCGATCGTCCCGATCATCACGATCTTCGGCCTGGACTTCGCCACGCTGCTGTCGGGCACCATCTTCACCGAGTACATCTTCGCGCATCGACGGCATCGGCAAGTGGGCCATCGACGCCCTGTCGCCGATCGACTTCCCGATCATCTTCGCTACCGTCTTGGTGTACGCCGTGTTGGTGGTCATCTCCAACCTGATCGTCGACATCGTCTACAGCTTCATCGACCCGAGAGTGAGACTTGCATGACAGGGGTGCTGGACGGACGCCGACTCTCGACCGGAGCCAGCCCCGGCGACCGACTCCGAGCCGTTCCTCACCGTCGAGAACCTCACGGTGCAGTTCCCGACCGCTGACGGTCTGGTCCAGGCCGTCACGGACATGTCCTACACGGTCGGAGCTGGGCGAGACGCTCGGCATCGTCGGGGAGTCCGGATCGGGCAAGAGCGTGTCGTCGATGGCCATCCTCGGCCTGCACGACGTGAAGCGCAGCCGGATGACGGGGTCGATCCGGGTCGGCGGACGCGAGATCATCGGCGCCTCCGAGAAGACCATGCGGCGGATCCGCGGCAACGACGTGGCGATGATCTTCCAGGACCCGCTGACCGCGCTGCACCCCTTCTACACGGTCGGCCGGCAGATCACCGAGGCCTACCGCCTGCACAACAAGGTGTCCAAGGGCGTCGCAAGGAAGCGCGCGATCGAGATGCTCGACCGCGTCGGCATCCCGCAGCCGGACCGGCGGGTCAGCGACTACCCGCACCAGTTCAGCGGCGGCATGCGGCAGCGCGCGATGATCGCGATGTCGCTGGTCAACAACCCCAAGCTGCTGATCGCCGACGAGCCGACCACCGCGCTCGACGTGACGGTCCAGGCGCAGATCCTCGACCTGATCCAGGACCTGCAGCGCGAGTTCGGCTCGGCCGTCGTGATGATCACCCACGACCTCGGCGTGATCGCCGAGATCGCCGACGAGGTGCTGGTCATGTACGCCGGCCGCTGCGTCGAGAAGGGTCCCTGCAAGCAGATCCTCACCCACCCGGAGATGCCGTACACCTGGGGTCTGCTGGGCAGCATCGCCGACGTCGCCGGAGACGTCAGCAAGCCGCTGATCCCGATCCCGGGCACGCCACCGAGCCTGCTCAACCCGCCGTCGGGCTGCTCGTTCCACCCGCGGTGCCCGCACACCGACAAGGTGCCCTCGGGCCGGTGCTCGTCCGAGCTGCCCGAGCTGCGCCAGGGTAAGTTCCAGGGGCACCTCCTGCGGTGTCACCTGAGCGATCCCGACCAGATCTTCGAAGAAGAAGTCAAAAAGGAGGTCATGTGACCGAGCAGCCGTCCACGACAGTGTCGTCGGAGAAGCCGGAGAGCTCGGGCCCTCCTCTGCTGGAGGTCACCGACCTCGTCAAGCACTTCCCTGTCAAGAGCTCGGGTGTGGTTCGCCGGACCATCGGGCAGGTGCAGGCCGTCGACGGCGTGTCGTTCACCATCAACAAGGGCAGGTCGCTCGGCCTGGTCGGTGAGTCGGGCTGCGGCAAGACCACGACCGGGCGCGTCATCACCCGGTTGTACGACCCGACGTCCGGCTCGATGAAGTTCGAGGGCAACGAGCTGGCGACACTCTCCCGCAAGCAGATGATGCCGTACCGGCGCGAGATCCAGCTGATCTTCCAGGACCCGTACTCCTCGCTCAACCCGCGGCACACGGTCGGCACGATCGTCGGGGCGCCGATGGTGATCCACAAGACGATGCCGAAGAACAAGGTCCTGCCCCGCGTGCAGGAGCTGCTCGAGATCGTCGGCCTCAACCCCGAGCACTACAACCGCTATCCCAGCGAGTTCTCCGGCGGTCAGCGGCAGCGCATCGGAATCGCCCGGTCGCTGGCGCTCAACCCCAAGCTGATCGTCGCCGACGAGCCGGTCTCGGCACTCGACGTGTCGATCCAGGCGCAGGTGGTCAACCTGCTGCAGGACCTGCAGAAAGAGATGGACATCGCCTTTCTGTTCATCGCCCACGACCTGGCGATCGTGCGGCACTTCTGCCCCGAGATCGCGGTCATGTACCTCGGCAAGATCATCGAGAAGGGCGACCGCGACCAGATCTACCTGACGCCCCACCACCCCTACACGCAGGCGCTGCTGTCCGCGGCGCCCGACGTGAAGCAGGCGGCCATCGGTGGCCGGCGCGAGCGGATCCGGCTCGAGGGCGACGTGCCCAGCCCGATCAACCCGCCGTCCGGTTGCCGGTTCCGCACCCGGTGCTGGAAGGCGCAGGACATCTGCAAGCAGGAGGAGCCTCCGCTGCTGCAGATCGGCGGTCGTGAGGTTGCCTGCCACTTCGCCGAGCCGCTCGAGGTCGTCGCCGCCGTCGAAGGCGACATCGCTGCCCAGACCGACGGCGAGGAAGCCCCGCAGCTCGAGGTCCGCTAGGCCCGGCGCGGCGTACGCCTAGAGTGGCCGCGTGAGTGACGACGGCGCCGAGGGGCTCTTCGAGGTAGCTGCTCCCGCCGCCACGTCGACGCGTGGCGCGGGCGGCAGCCTGTCCGACCGCGACCACGCTGCCGCGCCGCTCGCGGTGCGGATGCGGCCACGCACCCTCGACGAGCTGACCGGTCAGGACCACCTGCTGGTCGAGGGCTCGCCGTTGCGTCGGCTGGTCGAGGCCGACCAGCCGACCGCGCTCATGTTGTGGGGACCGCCCGGCACCGGCAAGACGACCATCGCGGGGATCGTCTCTGCGCAGACCAACCGACGCTTCGTGGAGGTCTCCGCGGTCTCGGCGGGTGTCAAGGAGGTGCGCGAGGTCATCGACGCGGCCCGCAAGGAGCTGGGCCGCGGCGGACGCGAGACGGTGCTGTTCGTGGACGAGGTGCACCGCTTCAGCAAGGCGCAGCAGGACGCGCTGCTGCCGGGCGTCGAGAACCGGTGGGTGACGCTGATCGCCGCCACGACCGAGAACCCGTTCTTCTCCGTCATCTCGCCGCTCCTGTCGCGCTCGCTGCTGCTCACGCTCGAGCCGTTGACGGACGACGCGATCCGCGAGGTCGTGGCGCGTGGCCTGACCGACGAGCGTGGTCTCTCCGGGGCGGTGACGATCGACGACGACGCCCTGGACCAGCTGGTCCGGCTCGCAGGCGGCGACGCCCGTCGCGCCCTGACCTACCTCGAGGCGGCAGCAGGCAGCGCCGGGTCGCACGGTGACGCGGTCATCACCATGAAGATCCTGGAGTCGGCGGTCGACCGGGCCGCGGTCCGCTACGACCGGCAGGGCGACCAGCACTACGACGTGATCTCGGCGTTCATCAAGTCGGTCCGCGGCAGCGACGTCGACGCCGCCCTGCACTACCTGGCCCGGATGATCGCCGCGGGCGAGGACCCACGGTTCATCGCCCGCCGGCTGGTCATCCTGGCCAGCGAGGACATCGGCCTGGCCGATCCGACCGCGCTGCCGACAGCCGTCGCCGCCGCCCAGACCGTCCAGCTGATCGGCATGCCCGAGGCCCGGCTCACCCTGGCCCAGGCCGTGATCGCGCTGGCCCTCGCCCCGAAGTCCAACGCCGTGATCACGGCCGTCGACGCAGCCCTCGCCGACGTCAACGCAGGCAAGATCGGCTCGGTCCCGGCGCACCTGCGCGACGCACACTACGCGGGTGCGAAGAAGATCAGCCACGGTGCCGGCTACCAGTACGCCCACGACGACCCGCGCGGCGTCGCCCCGCAACGACACGCGCCTGACGCGGTCAAGGACGCGACCTACTACCGCCCGTCCGGTCGCGGGGCGGAGGCCGAGTACGCCGTCCGGCTGGAGCGGATCAAGGCGATCCTCGACGGCCAGGACGGTCCGGCCGGCAGGCCTGAATCCGCGCGATAAGGTGGCCCGATGACCGAGGTGGCTGTCGCGATCGCCGTTGCGGCGGCTGTGCTCGCCCTCGTCCTCCTCACCGTCGTGGTGCGGCAGAACCGCGCGGTCCGCCAGCTCAGCAGCGACCTCGACGAGACACGCTCGGCGTTGGCGACGATCCGCGAGCAGGGCGAACAGCTGCTGGCCCAGCACGAGGAGACGACCCGGGCGCTCGAGCTCGCGCTGACGGCGCCGCCGCCACCCGAGGCCGCCACGGTCGATGCCGAGCAGGACGTCACCGTGATCACCGACATCTCCGACCGGTTGCGCGGGGTCTCGGACCCGGCCACCGGGGTGGACGACGACCTGTCGACGGCCCGGATCGCCTCCGTGACGCTGGGCGGCCCGCTGATCAAGGTGGCCGCGTTCGGGCACGGAGTCCGGCACGCGCTCGACGAGGAACAACGGATGCGGATCTCGTACGCCGTCCGCAAGGAGCTGCGCCGGCAGCGCAAAATGCGTCGACGCCGGCGCGTCGACCAGGCACCCTCGAGAGGGTGGGGCTGATGCCACGACCCCCGACCAGACCTGACGACGAGAGAGGAGCCCTTCGATGAGCCGCGTGTTCTGGTTCGCCGCGGGTGCGGCGTCAGGTGTCTACGGCCTCGTCAAGGTCAAGCGCACGGCGCGGAACTTCACACCGGACGGTGTCGCGGCGCGGCTCGCGGCGTGGAACGTCGGGGCGCGGATGTTCCGGGACGAGGTCGTCAGTGGCATGACGGACAAGGAGGAGCAGCTGCGTGCGCAGCTGAGCCTGGGACAGGCGGAGGACAGCCCTCGGCTGATCGAGGATGGCCGGCCAACCCGCGACGCGCGAGCTACCGGGGCGGCAGCAGCCGCCTCTGACTCGCCACGCGCGAGCTAGCCCGCCCTGCCCCGCGTCCAGCCCGCTGCCGACCCTGCTGTCGGCCGAGCCGGTCGCCGTCACCAGAGAGCACACCCCATGGACACCGCTGAGATCCGCCGCCGCTTCATCGCGCACTTCGAGAAGCGCGACCACACCGTCGTCCCGAGCGCGTCACTGCTGCTCGACGACCCCAACCTGCTGTTCGTCAACGCCGGCATGGTGCCGTTCGTGCCGTACTTCCTCGGGCAGGAGACGGCGCCGTACGCGCGTGCCGTCAGCGTGCAGAAGTGCATCCGCACCCTCGACATCGAAGAGGTCGGCAAGACCGACCGGCACGGCACGTTCTTCCAGATGAACGGCAACTTCTCCTTCGGCGACTACTTCAAGGAAGGCGCGATCGAGGCTGCCTGGGACCTGGTCACCAAGCCGCAGTCCGAGGGCGGCTACGGCATCGACGAGTCCGTCCTGCACGTCTCGGTCTACCTCGACGACGACGAGTCGGTCGCGATCTGGAAGCGGGTCGCCGGCCTGGCCGACGACCGGATCCACCGGCTCGGCATGGCCGAGAACTACTGGTCGATGGGGATCCCCGGTCCCTGCGGCCCGGACTCCGAGCTCTTCGTCGACCGTGGGGAGGCGTACGGCCCCGACGACATCGAGAAGGCCGGCGACCGGTTCATGGAGTTCTGGAACCTGGTCTTCATGCAGAACCTGCGCGGCGAGGGCACGGGCAAGGACAGCTTCGAGATCCTCGGCGACCTGCCGAAGAAGAACATCGACACCGGCATGGGTCTCGAGCGGATGGCGATGCTGCTGCAGGGCAAGGGCAGCATCTACGAGATCGACGAGGTCAACCCGGTCCTGGAGAAGGCGGCCGAGCTCGCGGGCAGACGCTACGGCGCCAACCACGACGACGACGTCCGGATGCGCGTCGTGGCCGACCACGTCCGCAGCGCGCTGATGCTGATCGGCGACGGCGTCACCCCCGGCAACGAGGCGCGCGGCTACGTCCTGCGCCGCATCCTCCGTCGCGTCGTCCGCTCGATGCGGCTGCTGGGCGTCGAGGACCACACGCTGCCCGAGCTGTTGCCCGTCTCGCTGTCGAAGATGCGGCTGTCCTACCCCGAGCTCGACGCCGAGTGGCCGCGCATCTCGGCGGTGGCGTACGCCGAGGAGGACGCGTTCCGTCAGACGCTCAAGGCGGGCACGACGATGTTCGACCTCGCGGCGAACGAGACCAAGCAGCAGGGCGGCACGTCGCTGTCCGGAGCCAAGGCCTTCCAGCTGCACGACACCTACGGCTTCCCGATCGACCTGACTCTCGAGATGGCGGCCGAGCAGGGGCTGTCGGTCGACGAGGTCGGCTTCCGTGACCTGATGACCCAGCAACGTCAGCGCGCGAAGGCGGACGCGCTGGCGAAGAAGGGCCAGCACACGGACACGACGGCGTACCGGGAGATCGCCGACCGGCTCGGCACCGCGGTCACCTTCACGGGGTACGACGAGGTCGTCTCCGAGGCGAAGGTCGCGGGCCTGATCACCGACGACGGCTCGGTCGACCAGGTCGGCGCGGGCGAGACCTGCGAGGTCGTGCTCGACCGGACGCCGTTCTACGCCGAGGGCGGTGGCCAGCTCGCCGACCAGGGCGTGATCAGGCTCGAGAACGGTGCCGAGCTCCAGGTGCTCGACGTCCAGACGCCGGCGACCGGCGTCATCGTGCACCAGGTGAAGGTGCTGTCGGGCGAGGTGACGCGCGACCTCGGCGCGCACGCGGTCGTCGACGTCGACCGCCGCAAGTCGATCAGCCGTGCGCACACCGCCACGCACATGGTGCACAAGGCGTTCCGGGAGGCGCTCGGTGAGACCGCGACCCAGGCGGGCAGCGAGAACGCGCCCGGCCGGTTCCGGTTCGACTTCTCCGCGACCGGGTCCGTGCCCGACAGCGTCCTCCAGGACGTCGAGGCGCGGGTCAACGACCTGGTGCTGTCCGACCTGTCGGTCGAGGCCGAGCTGATGACCCAGCAGCAGGCGCGAGAGATCGGTGCGATGGCGCTGTTCGGTGAGAAGTACGGCGATCAGGTGCGGGTCATCTCGGTGGGCGACTGGGCGCGTGAGCTCTGCGGCGGCACGCACGCGGGGCGGTCCGGTCAGCTCGGAGTGATCAAGCTGCTGGGGGAGTCCTCGATCGGGTCCGGCGTCCGACGGGTGGAGGCGCTCGTCGGCGCTGACGCGTACCAGTTCCTCGCGCGCGAGCACGTGCTGGTCGCCCAGCTCACCCACGCCCTCAAGGTGCGTCCCGAGGAGCTGCCCGAGCGGGTCAACGACATCGTCGAGCGGTTGCGTGCGGCGGAGAAGGAGATCGACCGGGTCCGGGTTGCGACCCTGCTGTCGCAGGCCGGCGAGCTCGCGGCGTCCGCGCGCGAGGTCTACGGCGTTCGTTTCGTCGGCTCCGTGGCCGAGGGCGCGGACGGGGGCGACGCACGCCGGCTCGCGCTGGACATCCGTGGTCGGATGCCCGGCGACGTGCCGGCCGTGGTCACGATCGTCGGCACCGGAGGCGGCAGCCCGACCGTGGTCATCGCGCTCAACGACACCGCGCGCAGCTGGGGTCTGGCAGCCGGAGGCCTGGTCAAGGTCGCGGCGTCGACCCTGGGCGGCGGTGGTGGTGGCAAGGACGACGTGGCGCAGGGCGGCGGCACCGATCCCCAGGCGGCCCCTCAGGCGCTCCAGGACGTCGAGCGCGCGATCGCCGAGCGCGTGACGAGTGGCTGACCACACCGACGAGCCACCGACCGTGCGTACCGGTGTGAGGCTCGGCGTCGACGTCGGCGACGTCCGGATCGGGGTGGCGCGCTGCGACCGCGACGCGCTGCTCGCCACTCCGGTCGAGACGGTCGCGCGCGGTCGCGGTGACCTGGCCCGGCTGGTCCAGCTGACCCGCGAGGAAGAGGCGATCGAGGTCGTGGTGGGGCTGCCGGTCTCGCTGTCCGGCGGCGAGGGTCCGGCGGCGGTCAAGGTGCGCGCGTTCGCGGTCGACCTGGCCGCGGCGCTGGGGCCAGAAGCGGGCAAACCAGGTGGAGATGACGCGCCTGGCGGGATCCCGGTTCGCCTGGTGGATGAACGATTGACTACGGTGAGCGCGGAACGCGTACTGCGAGAACGTGGCAAGAAGGGCGCGAAGCGACGCGCCGTGGTCGACCAGGCCGCCGCGGTGGTGATCCTGCAGCACGCGATCGACTTCGAACGGACGACGGGGCGACCAGCTGGACAGGAAGTGGGATGACCGAGTCTGACGCACCGGCCTCGATCGGGGTCGGAGGTCTGCGCAGCACCGGGCACCGGGCCAAGCCGCGCCGGAGCCGTGGGTGCATGCCCATTCTGGTGATTCTCGTCGTGGTCGCCGCGATCGCGGCGTTCGGCTACGTCAAGGGCGTCGACTTCATCAAGGACCAGCTCTCCGACAGCCCGGCCGCGGACTACAGCGGCAACGGCCAGAAGCCGATCGTGACCGTCACCGTGCCGAAGGGCGCCAGTGGCCGCGACATCGGCGCGGTCCTGCTCGACGCCGGCGTGGTCAAGTCGGTCGACGCGTTCGCCGACGCCTACGAGTCCGAGCCGAAGGCCACGAGCATCTCCTACGGCAAGTACGAGCTGCTCTCGAAGATGTCGGCCAAGTCGGCGCTGGCGGTGCTGATCAACCCCGACTCGCTGATCGCTGCTCCGACCGTGACGATTCCCGAAGGCCTGCGGGCGTCGGAGATCCTGGCCACCATCGCGGCCAACACCGACTTCACCCCCAAGCAGCTCAGGGCGGCGTACGCCGACACGGCGGCTCTGGACCTGCCGGCGTACGCGAACGGCGACCCCGAGGGATATCTCTTCCCGTCGACCTACGACATCACCGAGGACACCACGGCCGCGAGCCTGCTCCACGACATGGTGGCCCGCTTCACGCAGAACGCCGAGGACCTCGACCTGGAGGCGAAGGCGAAGTCGCTGGGGCGAGGATCCGGGTGACATCGTCACGATCGCCAGCCTCGTCCAGGCGGAGGCGGGACAGGCCGACATGGCCAAGGTCGCCAGCGTCGTCTACAACCGGCTCGACGCCGGGATGGCGCTGCAGTTCGACTCGACCCTGCACTACGGCCTGAACATCCGCGGCGACATCCAGCTCACCCGGGAGCAGCTGAACACCGACGGCCCCTACAACAGCTACACCCGGGCCGGGCTGCCACCGACGCCGATCGACTCGCCCGGCGCGGACGCGCTCGAGGCCGCGCTGAACCCCGCGAACACCGACTACCTCTACTTCGTGACCGTCAACCTGGCCACGGGCGAGACGAAGTTCGCCGAGACGCTGGAGGAGCACAACCAGAACGTCGCGGAGTACCGGGAGTACTGCACCACCTCCGACGAGTGCTGACCCTCGGATGACGCGCTGCGCCGTGCTGGGCGACCCGATCAGCCACTCGCTGTCGCCGTTGCTCCACCGGGCGGCGTACGCCGCTCTCGACCTGCCGTGGCAGTACGACGCCCACCGGGTCACGGCAGCCGAGCTGGCCGGCTTCGTCGGTGGCCTCGGGTCGGAGTGGCGCGGACTCTCGCTCACGATGCCGCTCAAGCAGGCCGCGATCCGGCTGTGCGAGAGCGTCGAGCCGCTGGCCGAGCAGGTCGACGCCGTGAACACGATGGTGCGCACCGCGACCGGCTGGTCCGGTCACAACACCGATGTCGGTGGTTGCGTCGACGCCGTGCGCGCGGCCGGTCTGGACTCGGTCGAGCGCGCGGTCATCGTCGGGTCGGGTGCCACGGCGGGCTCGGTGCTCGCCGCGCTGGCGGAGCTCGGGGCGCGCAAGGTCGTGCTGCTGGCGCGGTCACCGCCAACGTGCGCAGCGGGTCGTCGAGCTGGGCCGCCACTGGGGCGTCGACGTCGAGCGGCTCCCGTTGGAGGCCACTCCGGCCGAGCCCGTCGACGTGCTCGTCTCGACCATCCCGGCGACGGCGCAGCAGGAGCGCGCCGCGGACTGGGCTGCGCTGGTCCGCCCGGGTGGGCTCGTCTTCGACGTGGTCTACGAGCCGCGGGAGACGCCCCTCCTCGCCGCCGCGACCCGACGCGGCACGGTGACTGTCCCCGGGACCGAGCTGTTGCTCCGCCAGGCGGCCCGCCAGGTGACGCTGATGACGGGTGTCGACGAGGCCCCGATCGCCGCGATGCGAGCGGCTCTGGCGGGCTGAGCCTTTGCTGCACGTTGGCTGAGATTGTCGGTGATTCGTCGGGATTTCGCGGTGACTCGGGCGCATCCTTGAGATGTGGGGGCCGATGTCACGGTGTCGCGACGGGTCGTGCTGCAGGGCGCTGCTGCGGCCTCCGTCCTGCTGGCCACCGGCTGCACCACCGCATCGTCGACCCCCGCGACTCGTCAGTCACCGTCCGGCCCGGCCTCCACCGCCCGCGGCGGCACCACCACGCGTCGGGATGCGCCCACCCGCGCCGACTGGCTTGCTCTGGCGGCCTCGATCGACGGCGACGTGATCCGCCGCAACAACCACGCGTACGCGGCAGCCAAGCGCTTGTTCGACCCGCGCTTCGACGCACGCAGCCCGCTCGCCGTCGTCGAGGCCACCTCGGCGCACGACGTGGCGGAGGCGATCCGGTTCGCGCGGCGGTTCGACCTGGCCGCTCGCCCTCGTGCCGGCGGTCACTCCTACGTCGGCGCATCCACCGTCGACGACGGCCTCGTCATCGACGTCGGCCGGATCGACGGCACTCGCTACGACGCATGCATCCCGGCGCGCGACCGTGGGGGCGGGTGCGCGGCTGTACGACGTCCACGCCGCGCTCGCCCGCCACGGCCGCTCCATCCCGACCGGCACGTGTCCGACGGTCGGTGCGGCCGGTCTGACCCTGGGCGGTGGGCTCGGCGTCGACAGCCGTGAGCACGGCCTGACCTGCGATCGCCTCGTCTCCCTCACGATCGTCACGGCGGACGGCGTGATCCGCACTGTCGATGCCGACCAGAACAGTGACCTGCTCTGGGGATGCCGCGGCGGCGGAGGAGGCAACCTCGGGGTCGTCACGTCGCTGCGGTTCGCCACCCATCCGACCCGCCGCCTCGGCTTCTTCCTCGTTGCGTTCCCGTGGTCGGCGGCGAGCGACCTGCTGGAGGGGTGGAGCCGCCGCGTCAGGCAGATGCCGCGCAGCTCGTGGATGAACCTGCACCTCGAGGCGGGTGCCGACGGCAGCACCCGGGCCCGCGTGGTCGGGGTGTGCCAGGCGGGCGACGAGGACGACGAGGCGGCTGCCATCGAACGTGCCGTGGGGGTCGACGCGACGAGCACGTCCACCTTCCAACGGTCCTTCCTCGACGGCATCGCGTTCCTCGGCGGGGGGACCACGTCGGATCGGCAGGCGTTCGCCGCCGGTTCGGACGTGATCGCGGCGATGTCGCCGCGGCTGGCGCGGACGCTGCCGCGGATCGTCGCGCAGCGCGCCGCGTCGCACCACGCGGTGGCCGTCATCCTCGACCCGCTCACGGGCGCGGTGCGGGACCATGCTCCCGCGGCCGGCGCCTTTCCGTGGCGTCGCCACCTGGCGGACATCCAGTGGTACATCAGCCTGCCGCTGCACCCCACACATGCGGCGGTCGGAGCGGCGTACGACTGGATCGACAGTGCGCACCGCGCCCTCGGCTCGTCGTCGGTCGGCGGCTACGTGAACTACCTCGAGCCGAGCCGCCCCGTCGCCAGCTACTACGGCGGCAACATCCGCCGGCTGCGTCGGGTCAAGGACCGTCACGACCCCGACGGGTTCTTCCACTCCGCCTACACGGTCTGATCGCTCCGTCCACAGCCGTGGCGTGGCGAGGACCCGAACCTGTCGGGCGCGTCTAGGCTCCGGCTGTGTCCGATGCCGTGATCCCGGTCGTGTCCGCGCTCGTCGTGGCCGGCCTGTGCGCACTCGGACCGCGGCTGATCGCGCGGCTGCCCGAACCCGAACCTGAGCCGGAGCCCGAACCCGCGGAGGACCCGGGCGACGCCGAGCCGCACGACGACGGTGACGAGGGGGAGCGGGCAACGGAGCGGGCGAAGGAGTCGGACCGGGTGCTCTCGCCGATGGCCGGCGTCGAGACCCCGCCCAAGGTGCCCTACGTCGAGCTCGCGGCGCGGCCGCTGCTGGCGCTCAAGCTGGCGATCTGGGGCGCGGTCGTCGGGCTGCTGCTGGGGCTCGGGATCGGCGACGAACCGATCCTGCTCGCCTGGATCTACCTGGGCGTGGTCGGCGTCGTGCTGGGCTACATCGACGCGCAGACCCGGCTGCTCCCGACCCGGATCATCGCTCCGTCGTACGGCGTGCTGATCGTCCTGATCGGGCTCGCCGCGGCGCTCGACGGTGACACCGACGACCTGGTGCGCGCGGGGCTCGGCTGGCTGGCCTACGGCGGGTTCTACTTCCTGATGTGGGTGGTCTACCCGCGCGGCCTCGGGCTACGGCGACGTCCGGCTGTCCGGTCTGCTCGGGCTCGCCCTCGGCTATCTCGGCTGGGGCGAGGTGCTCGTCGGCATGTACGCCGGCTTCCTGCTCGGCGGCATCATCGGCGGCGTCCTCGCGCTGGCCAAGGTGGTCGACCGCAAGCGCTACCCGTTCGGGCCGTTCATGCTCGTCGGCGCCGTGGTCGGCGTCCTGGCCGGCGGTCCGTTCGCGGACTGGTACCTCGGACGCTGACCGGTCCGCGGTGGCGCCCGTGACATGCTTGGCACCATGCTTCGTTGGCTGACGGCCGGTGAGTCGCACGGTCCCGCACTGGTGGCCATGCTCGAAGGGCTGCCGGCGGGAGTGCAGGTCACCACGCAGGACGTGGTCGACGTGCTGGCGCGCCGCCGGCTCGGCTACGGACGCGGCGCGCGGATGTCGTTCGAGCAGGACCAGGTGACGATCCTGGGCGGCGTTCGGCACGGCAGCACGATGGGCAGTCCCGTCGCCCTCACCATCGGCAACACCGAGTGGCCCAAGTGGGAGCAGGTGATGGCCGCCGACCCGGTCGACGCCGAGACTCTCGAGGGCCTGGCCCGCAACGCGCCGTTGACCCGTCCGCGTCCGGGTCACGCCGACCTGGTCGGCATGCAGAAGTACGGCTTCGACGAGGCCCGACCGGTGCTCGAGCGCGCGAGCGCCCGCGAGACCGCCGCCCGCGTCGCGCTCGGCGCCGTGGCTGCGGCCTTCCTCGACCAGGCGGTCGGCATCCGGCTCGTCGCGCACGTGGTCTCGATCGGGAAGGCCGAGGCGCCGTACGGCGTGGTCCCCACTCCCGACGACGTGGCGCGCCTCGACGCCGACCCGGTGCGCTGCCTCGACCCCGACGCGAGTGCCGCGATGGTGGCCGAGATCGACCAGGCGCACAAGGACGGTGACACGCTCGGCGGCGTGGTCGAGGTGGCGGCCTACGGTGTCCCGCCGGGCCTCGGCTCACACGTGCACTGGGACCGGCGGCTCGACTCCCGGTTGGCCGGCGCGCTGATGGGCATCCAGGCGATCAAGGGGGTCGAGGTCGGCGACGGCTTCGACCTGGCCCGCGGACCGGGTTCTGCCGCACACGACGAGATCGAGCCGGGTCCGGACGGACCGCGCCGTACGTCGGGTCGCAGCGGCGGCACCGAGGGCGGGATGTCGACCGGCGAGCTGCTGCGTGTCCGGGCGGCGATGAAGCCGATCGCGACGATCCCGCGCGCGCTGCGCACGGTCGACACCGCGACGGGCGAGGCCGCGGTCGCGCACCACCAGCGGTCCGACGTGTGTGCCGTCCCGGCTGCCGCGGTCGTGGCGGAGGCGATGGTGGCGCTCGTGCTCGCCGAGGCCGCGGTGGAGAAGTTCGGCGGAGACTCCGTGACCGAGACGCGGCGCAACAAGGACGGCTACCTCGAGTCCCTGAGGCAGCGGTGACACCAGCGGACGGCCCCCGCGTGGTCCTGATCGGACCGCCCGGTGCCGGCAAGACGTCGGTCGGGCGCGCGCTCGCGACGCGGTGGGGGGTGGCGTTCCGCGACACCGACGAGGACGTGGAGCAGGTCGCGGGCAAGGCGGTGTCGGAGATCTTCGTCGACGACGGCGAAGGTCGCTTCCGTGAGCTGGAGGCGGCCGCCGTCGCTGCCGCCCTCGACGACCACCCGGGGGTGCTCGCCCTCGGAGGCGGGGCGGTCACCACGCCGGCGACCCAGGAACGGCTGACCGGTCATCGCGTGGTCTTCCTCGACGTCGGGCTGGCCGAGGCCTCCTCCCGGGTCGGGCTCGGCAGCACCCGCCCGCTGCTGCTCGGCAACGTGCGCTCCCAGCTGAAGGCGCTGCTCGACGCCCGCCGGCCGCTCTACACCGCCGCGGCTTCCGCCACCGTCGTGACCGACGACCTCACCCTCGACGAGGTCGTCGAGCGGGTCGCCGCCACGGTCGAGCAGCAGATCGGCGCATCGTGACGCGGATCAGGGTCGAGACGTCGTCGCCGTACGACGTCGTCGTCGGGCACGGGCTGCTGGGCGAGCTGGCCGGGCTGCTCGAGGACGCACGACGGGTGGCGGTGATCCATCCCCAGGCCTTGTCGGCGACCGGACTCGCGATCCGCGACGACCTCGCTGCGGGCGGCTTCGAGGCGCATGCCATCGAGGTCCCCAACGCCGAGGAGGCCAAGACGTCCGAGGTCGCGGCGTACTGCTGGAAGGCGCTGGGACAGGTCGGCTTCACCCGGACCGACGCGGTCGTCGGCGTCGGCGGGGGAGCGACGACCGACCTGGCCGGCTTCGTGGCCGCGACCTTCCTGCGCGGGATCCGGGTCGTGCACGTGCCGACCACGCTGCTCGGCATGGTCGACGCGGCGGTCGGAGGCAAGACCGGGATCAACACGGCCGAGGGCAAGAACCTGGTGGGGGCGTTCCACGAGCCCGCCGGGGTGCTGTGCGACCTGGCAGCGCTCGAGACGCTCAACCCGCACGACCTCGCGGCGGGCCTCGCCGAGGTGGTGAAGTGCGGCTTCATCGCCGACCCCGAGATCCTGCGCCTCGTCGAGGCCGACCCAGCCGCCGCCCAGGACCCGACGTCCACGGTCTGCCGCGAGCTGATCGAGCGCGGCATCGCCGTCAAGGCTCGCGTGGTGGCAGGTGACCTGCGGGAGCAGACCTCGACCGGCACCGCAGTCGGCCGCGAGGCGCTGAACTACGGGCACACCCTGGCTCACGCGATCGAACGGGCCGAGCGCTACACCTGGCGGCACGGCGCAGCGGTGTCCGTCGGCATGGTCTTCGTGGCCGAGCTCGCGCGGCTGGCCGGCCGGTTGGACGAACCGACAGCCGACCGGCACCGCGAGGTGCTGGCCTCGCTGGGCCTTCCGACGACGTACGCGGGCTCCGCGAGCTGGGCGACTCTGCACGACGGCATGAAGGTCGACAAGAAGTCCCGGGGTGACCGGCTGCGCTTCGTCATCCTCGAGGCTCTCGCGCGACCAGCGGTGCTGGAGGCACCCGACCCTGCCCTGCTGACGGCCGCGTACGCGGAGATCGCGGCTCGCCCCACCGGACCCGGATAGGCTCCGCACCGTGAGCACGCGTGTCCTGGTCCTCAACGGGCCGAACCTCGGCCGGCTCGGGACCCGGGAGCCCGAGGTCTACGGCTCGACGTCGTACGACGACCTGGTGGCGGCGTGCGGACGGTGGGGTGACGAGCTCGGGCTCGACGTCGACGTGCGCCAGACCGACGACGAGGCGCAGCTGGTCGGCTGGATCCACGAGGCCGTGGACGCCGGGGCGACCGTCGTGCTCAACCCGGCGGCGTTCACGCACTACAGCTACGCGCTGCGGGACGCCTGCGCCCTGCTCGACGGACGGCTCGTCGAGGTGCATCTGTCGAACCCGATGGCTCGCGAGGAGTTCCGGCACACCAGCGTGATCGCTCCCGTCGCGCAGGGCACGATCGCAGGCTTCGGCGTCGACTCCTACCGGCTGGCCCTGCAGGCCGTCGCCACCTAGGCCGTTCGCCAGGCACGACTGCGCCTCCGTGGCGCTGCCTCAGGCCAGCGTTTGCACGGTCCTCATCGCGTCGAGCAGTCCGCAGTTCGTCTCGTCGCAGATGAGCCTGACGGCAGCGACCTCGTGACCGTCGGACAGCAACGCCAGCACCCGGGCCTCGATCTCCTGAGGCAGCTCGACCGTCTGGCCGACGAGAGACGTGGACAGGGTCGTGGTGCTGGGCTCGGACGGGAGGCCGAGCAGGCTGCTCTCGATCGAGGAGTCGAGCGTGCTCTCCAGGGCTGCCGAGCCGACGTACCGCTCGGGGGGCGCTGCCGACAGCACGCTCGACGTCGGCTCGGTTGCCAGGGGAGGTGGGGGATCGAGGTCCGGAAGGAAGGCGCGGACCTGCGGGTCGTCACGCAGGTCGGCGATCAGCTCCTGAGCAGCCTCGATCGGAGCCGGCCAGGCTGTCGGGGCCGGTCCCGGCGCGCGGGCCTCCTCGACGGGCGCCCAGGCGGCCTGCCAGGCCTGTTGCGGATCCACCGGGGCAGCGGCGTACGGCGCCGGGCCGGGCTGCTGTGGGGTTGCGCCGGGGGGTCCGGCGGGGACGGACGGCGCGATGTTGGGGGCGGTCCAGCCCGACGAGCTCGACCCCTGCTGCGTCCGCTGCGTCTGCCGCAACGCCTCCAGCCGCTGCCGTGCCTGCTCGAACCGCGAGCTGACCTGGTCCGTAGAGCTGTTGGTTCCTCGACGCCGACGAGCCCTTGAGCGCCTTCGCGACGATGACGAAGATCAGCACGATGACGAACACCACGAAGCCGCCCATGGCCGTCCACGGTAGACCCTCCGGCGATCGCCGTCCGACGGATTGGGGTCAGCGCGCCGCCCACGGCTAGACTGGCTCGCCGCCCACCATCGAAAGCAGGAAGTCTCACGCATGGCCACGACCAACGACCTGAAGAACGGCATGGTGCTCAACCTCGACGGACAGCTGTGGTCCGTCGTGTGGTTCCAGCACCACAAGCCTGGCAAGGGCGGGGCCGTCGTGCGGACCAAGCTCAAGAACGTCCTCTCGGGCAAGGTCGTCGACAAGACGTTCAACGCCGACGTCAAGGTCGACACCGCCAACGTCGACAAGCGGTCGATGACCTACCTCTACAACGACGGCCAGTCCTACGTGTTCATGGACTCCGAGACCTACGACCAGACCCACGTGTCTCCGGAGACCGTCGGCGACGCGTCGCACTTCATGCTGGAGAACCAGGACGCGATCGTGGCCGTGCACGAGGGGACTCCGCTCTACCTCGAGCTCCCGGCCTCGGTCGAGCTGCTCATCGAGTACACCGAGCCCGGCCTGCAGGGCGACCGGTCCACCGGCGGCACCAAGCCGGCCCGGCTCGAGACCGGCTACGAGATCGCCGTGCCGCTGTTCATCACCACCGGCGAGAAGGTGAAGGTCGACACCCGCGACGGCAGCTACCTCGGCCGGGTCACGAGCTGACACCGTGGGGGCACGCACCAAGGCGCGCAAGCGGGCGCTGGACATCCTCTTCGAGTCCGATCAGCGCGGTCTGCCGGTGGCAGAGACGCTGACGGCCCGGCAGGAGGCGTCCGCGACTCCGCTGAACCCCTACACGGTCACCCTGGTGGAGGGCGTGGACGGTCACCGCGCCGAGATCGACGAGGCGATCACGGCGTACTCCGCCGGATGGCCGCTCGACCGGATGCCGGCCGTCGACCGGACGATCATCCGGATCGGGGTCTTCGAGCTACGTCACGTCGACGAGGTCCCCGACGCGGTCGCGCTGTCGCGAGGCGGTCTCGCTCGCGCGCGAGCTGTCGACCGACGAGTCGCCGTCGTTCGTCAACGGCGTCCTGGCCAAGATCGCCAGTCAACCGGCCACCACAGACTGACCCGCGACTCGCCAGGTTTCGCGCGCCGAGTCGCCAGGTTTCGCGCGCCGAGTCGCCGAGTTCGGGAGACGCCGGGTGGCTTTCCCGGACTCAGACGGAGTCCCGCTCCGCGGTCCTCAGTCTTCGTCCGGGCGCATGACGCCCCAGTTGATCAGCCGCTCGGCGAGCGCGCTCGGCGGCTCGTCGTAGATGACGGCCAGCGTGCGCAGGTCCTCCTGGCGGATCGACAGCACCCGGCCGTTGTAGTCACCGCGCATCGACTGGATGCTCGCGGTGAAGCGCGACAGCGGGGCGGCGTCGTTGAGGTCGAGCTGCTGGAGCCGCTCGATGTCGAGCACCAGCTTCGGGGGCGCCTCACGCGCCGCGCCGAGCTCGTGCGCACCCGGGAGCAGCTCGTTCATCGGCACGCCGTAGAACTCGGCAAGCTCCGAGAGTCGCTGCACGGTGACCGCTCGGTCGCCGCGCTCGTAGGAGCCGACGACGACGGCCTTCCAGAGCCCGTCGGACTTCTCCTCCACGCCCTGCAGCGAGAGACCTTGCTGCTGGCGAATCGCCCGCAAGCGCATACCGAGAGCCTTGGCGTAGTTCTCTGTCATGTTTCATCCCTTTCCCTGCGGACGAAACGTCGCGGGATGTCGTCCTGCACCGAGATATCGAGCGTACCTAGGGCCGTCGCCGATTACTCAGAGTTGCGAAAAATACTCAGCGTAAGTTTTCCGGCGTGTCACGGGCCCGAGTGACCGGGTACCCACCTGATAGGTTGAGTCCCGACCGACATCCTTTAACGAGCCGTCCCGTGAGGCGGAGAAGGAGGTCCTGACGGTGGCGTCTGCGCCCATCAGTCCCTCGGCAACACCTGCGACTGCACCAGGTACGTCTTCAGCATCAGTCTCCCGCGTCGTTCTCGACGCCGACGACATCTCCCGGGCGCTGACCCGGATCGCCCACGAGATCCTCGAGCGCAACAAGGGCTCCGACGACGTCATCCTGCTCGGCATCCCGTCGCGCGGTACGCCGCTCGCGCACCGGATCGCGGCCGTGATGAGCCGGGTCGAAGGCGTCGAGATCCCGGCCGGGTCGCTCGACATCACCATGTACCGCGACGACCTGCGGATGCGGCCCGCCCGTGCCATCGGTGCCACCGACATCCCGTCGCGCGGCATCGACGACGCCGTGGTGGTGCTGGTCGACGACGTCCTCTACAGCGGCCGGACCATCCGGGCCGCCCTGGACGCCCTCAACGACGTCGGCCGGCCCCGGGCCGTCCAGCTCGCCGTGCTCGTCGACCGCGGGCACCGCGAGCTGCCGATCCGGGCCGACTTCGTCGGCAAGAACCTCCCCACCTCGCTGTTCGAGCGGGTCAGCGTGACGCTGAGCGACTTCGAACCCGACCACGACGATCCGGGTGAGCACGGCGTGCAGGACACCGTCGTCATCACCACCAGCCCGACCGACCCCGCCTCGGCGAACCACGGGAGTGCCTCATGAAGCGCCATCTGCTCTCCGCCGCGGACCTCACCCGCGACGACGCGATCACCATCCTCGACACCGCCGCCGAGCTGCGCTCGCTGGCCGACCGGCCGATCAAGAAGCTCCCCACCCTGCGCGGCCGCACCGTGGTCAACCTCTTCTTCGAGGACTCGACCCGCACCCGGATCTCGTTCGAGGCGGCCGCCAAGCGGCTCTCGGCCGACGTCATCAACTTCTCGGCCAAGGGGTCGAGCGTGTCGAAGGGCGAGAGCCTCAAGGACACCGCGCTGACGCTGGAGGCGATGGGCGCCGACGCGGTCGTGATCCGGCACGGCTCCTCGGGCGCACCGCACCGGCTGGCCAACTCGCGGCTGGGTGCGCTCCTGCGTGGTCAACGCCGGCGACGGGACCCACGAGCACCCGACGCAGGCGCTGCTCGACGCGTTCACGCTGCGCCGCCACCTCGGCGACCTCGACGGACGCCGGATCACCATCGTCGGCGACGTGCTGCACAGCCGGGTGGCGCGCTCCAACGCGCTGCTGCTGGCCACGCTCGGCGCCGAGGTGACCCTGGTCGCGCCGCCGACGCTGCTCCCGGTCGGGGTCGACAGCTGGCCGGTCCAGACGTCGTACGACCTCGACGGGGCGCTCGACAAGTGCGACGCCGTGATGATGCTGCGGGTCCAGCACGAGCGGATGAACGCCGCGTTCTTCCCGAGCGCCCGCGAGTACAGCCGTCGCTACGGGCTCGACGACCGTCGCTTCGCGCGGCTGCCGGAGCACGCCATCGTGATGCACCCCGGCCCGATGAACCGCGGCATGGAGATCTCCGCCGACGTCGCCGACTCGGCCCGCTCGGTCATCGTCGAGCAGGTCACCAACGGCGTCGCCGTCCGGATGGCCGTGCTCTACCTGCTGCTCTCCGGCTCTGATGGACGAACCGAAGCGGCGGAGCCGCCGAGTCCGGCTCAACAAGCCACCAGCAGTGACGAGGAGTCGCCCGATGAGCACGACCTACCTGATCAAGGGCGCCCGACTGCTCGGCGGCGACGCCGCCGACCTGATC
Organism: uncultured Actinomycetota bacterium; assembly: GCA_963737725.1. Lineage (GTDB taxonomy): Bacteria > Actinomycetota > Actinomycetes > Propionibacteriales > Nocardioidaceae > JANLYC01. Next base: position 119,287 of record CAVTTO010000006.1, on the reverse strand, counting down.
CTCAAGGACGGCGTGATCGCCGACCCGGTACGACGCGCCAAGGACGCGGTGACCATCGACGCCGACGGGCTCGTCGCGCTGCCCGGCCTGGTCGACCTGCACACCCACCTGCGCGAGCCCGGCCGCGAGGACTCCGAGACCGTGCGCGTCCGGCTCCCGCGCCGCGGCACTCGGGTGGCTTCACCGCGGTCCACGCGATGGCCAACACCGACCCGGTCGCCGACACGGCGGGCGTGGTCGAGCAGGTGCTCAACCTCGGGCAGGCGGCCGGCTACGTCGACGTCCGCCCGGTCGGAGCGGTCACGGTCGGGCTGGCAGGTCAGCGCCTGGCCGAGCTCGGCGCGATGGCGGACTCGGCGGCTCGGGTCCGGGTGTTCTCCGACGACGGCATCTGCGTCTCCGACGCGGTGCTCATGCGGCGGGCGCTGGAGTACGTCAAGGCCTTCGACGGTGTCGTCGCCCAGCACGCCCAGGAGCCGCGGCTCACCGAGGACGCCCAGATGAACGAGGGCACCATGTCGGGTGTCCTCGGGATGCGCGGCTGGCCCGCGGTGGCGGAAGAGGCGATCATCGCCCGCGACGTGCTGCTCGCCGGTCACGTCGGCTCGCGGCTGCACGTCTGCCACGTCTCGACCGCCGGCTCGGTCGAGCTGATCCGGTGGGCGAAGAGCAAGGGTTGGACGGTCACGGCCGAGGTCACGCCGCACCACCTGATGCTCACCGACGACCTGGTCGCGAGCTACGACCCGATCTACAAGGTCAACCCGCCGCTGCGCACGGCCGACGACGTCGAGGCGCTGCGCGCCGGCCTGGCCGACGGCACCATCGACGCGGTCGCGACCGACCACGCCCCGCACCCCACCGAGGACAAGGAGTGCGAGTGGGCGGCGGCCGCCATGGGCATGCTCGGCCTCGAGACCGCCCTCTCGGTCGTCCAGCACACGATGGTCGACACCGGGCTGCTCGACTGGGCCGGCGTCGCCGACCGGATGTCGGCGCGGCCGGCGGTCGATCGGGCGGCTGTCCGACCACGGCACACCGCTGGAGGCCGGCGCTCCCGCCAACCTCACCCTGGTCGACCCGGCAGCCACGCGCGTGATCGACCCGACCGAGTCCGCGTCGCTGTCACGCAACACGCCCTACCGAGGGCTCGAGCTGCCCGGCCGGGTCGTCGCCACGTTCCTCCGCGGACGTCCGACCGTCCTGGACGGGAAGCTTCAGTGACCCCGACAGCCACCCGGCCGGGGGCGGTGCTCGTCCTCGAGGACGGCCGGACGTTCCATGGCGACGCGTACGGCGCGATCGGCGAGACCGTCGGCGAGGCGGTGTTCTCGACCGGGATGACCGGCTACCAGGAGACGCTCACCGATCCGTCGTACCACCGGCAGGTCGTGGTGATGACCAGCCCGCACGTGGGCAACACCGGAGTCAACGACGAGGACCCCGAGTCGGGTCGGATCTGGGTCGCGGGCTACGTCGTGCGCGACCCGGCGCGGCGTGCCAGCTCCTGGCGGTCGCAGCGCAGCCTCGACGAGGAGCTGGCCGCCCAGGGAGTCGTCGGCATCAGCGGCATCGACACCAGAGCGCTCACCCGCCACCTGCGTGAGCGCGGGGCGATGCGGGTCGGGATCGCGTCCGACGGCAGCGACGCCACGCGCCGTCCTCGAGCGCGTCCGGCAGGCGCCGGAGATGACCGGCGCCGCGCTGGCGGCCGAGGTCTCCACCACCGAGCCGTACGTCGTCCCGGCGGTGGGCGAGAAGCGGCTGACGGTCGCAGCGGTCGACCTCGGGATCAAGGCGATGACGCCGCAGCGGATGGCCGAGCGGGGCATCGAGGTGCACGTGCTGCCGGCCACGGCCACGCTCGACGACGTGCTCGCGGTCGAGCCCGACGGGGTGTTCTTCTCCAACGGCCCCGGCGACCCGGCGACGGCCGACGCCGAGGTCGCCGTGCTGCGCGGAGTGCTCGAGCGCGGCATCCCCTACTTCGGCATCTGCTTCGGCAACCAGCTGTTCGGGCGGGCGCTCGGCTTCGGCACCTACAAGCTCGTCTACGGCCACCGCGGCATCAACCAGCCGGTCATGGACCGCACGACCGGCAAGGTCGAGGTCACGGCGCACAACCACGGCTTCGCCGTCGAGGCGCCGCTCGACCGGACCACCGAGACGGCGTACGGCAGCGCCGGCGTCAGCCACGTCTGCCTCAACGACGACGTCGTCGAGGGGCTCGAGCTCGTCGGCCCCGACGGGCGGCTGCGAGCCTTCAGCGTGCAGTACCACCCCGAGGCGGCGGCCGGCCCGCACGACGCCGGCTACCTCTTCGACCGCTTCGTGGAGCTGATGCGGTGACTACCGAGCAGCTCGACCACCGCAGGGAGCGCCGCTGATGCCACGTCGCACCGACATCTCCTCCGTCCTGGTGATCGGGTCGGGCCCGATCGTGATCGGGCAGGCCTGCGAGTTCGACTACTCCGGCACCCAGGCCTGCCGCGTGCTCAAGGCCGAGGGCATCCGGGTGATCCTGGTCAACTCCAACCCGGCGACGATCATGACCGACCCGGAGGTCGCCGACGCGACCTACATCGAGCCGATCACGCCGCACTTCGTGGCCAAGGTGATCGACAAGGAACGCCCCGACGCCCTGCTGGCCACGCTCGGCGGCCAGACCGCGCTCAACACCGCGGTCGCGCTCGCGCACGACGGCACGCTCGAGAAGTTCGGCGTCGAGCTGATCGGCGCGTCCATCGAGGCCATCGAGGCCGGCGAGAACCGCGAGTCCTTCAAGGCGATCGTCGAGTCGCTCGGCGGCGAGGTCGCGCGCAGCGTGATCTGCCACAGCCTGGCCGACTGCGAGGCTGCCGCGGAGACGCTCGGCTTCCCGGTCGTCTGCCGGCCGTCGTACACGATGGGCGGTGTCGGCTCCGGCATGGCGTACGACGCCGACGACCTCCGCCTGATCGCCGGCGCGGGCCTCGAGGCCAGCCCGACCACCGAGGTGCTCCTCGAGGAGTCGATCCTCGGCTGGAAGGAGTACGAGCTCGAGGTGATGCGTGACGGTCACGACAACACGGTGATCGTCTGCTCGATCGAGAACCTCGACCCGATGGGCGTGCACACCGGCGACTCGATCACGGTCGCACCCGCGATGACGCTGACCGACCGCGAGTACCAGGCCATGCGCGACATGGCCATCGGCGTGATCCGCGCCGTCGGGGTCGAGACCGGCGGCTGCAACATCCAGTTCGCGATCGACCCGGCGACGGGCCGGATGATCGTGATCGAGATGAACCCGCGCGTCTCACGGTCGAGCGCGCTCGCCTCGAAGGCGACCGGCTTCCCGATCGCCAAGATCGCGGCCAAGGTGGCGCTCGGCTACACGCTCGACGAGATCCCCAACGACATCACCCGGGAGACACCGGCGAGCTTCGAGCCGACGCTCGACTACGTCGTGGTCAAGGTGCCGCGGTTCGCGTTCGAGAAGTTCCCGGCCGCCGACCCGCGGCTCACCACGCACATGAAGAGCGTCGGCGAGGCGATGGCGATCGGCCGCAACTTCACCGAGGCGCTGCAGAAGGCGCTGCGCTCCCTGGAGAAGCCCGACGCCGTCGTTCGGCTGGGCGGACGAGCCGGGCGACAAGGCGGAGCTGCTCGCGCGCGCGTCCGTCCCGCACGACGGCCGGCTGCGGCGTGGTGATGGACGCGATCCGGGCCGGTGCCGAGCGTCGACGAGGTCTACGACGCCACCGGCATCGACCCGTGGTTCGTCGACCAGCTCCTGCTCCTCCACGAGGTGGCGACGGAGGTGGGTGAGGCGGAGACGCTGACGCCCGAGCTGCTGCGCCGGGCCAAGCGGCACGGCTTCTCCGACGCCCAGCTCGCGCAGCTGACCGGCAGCTCCGACGAGGTCGTCCGCGGGGTGCGGCACGCGCTCGGGGTCCGCCCGGTCTACAAGACCGTCGACACCTGCGCGGCCGAGTTCGCGGCGCAGACGCCGTACCACTACTCGACGTACGACGAGGAGACCGAGGTCGAGCCGCGCACCAAGCCGGCGGTGATCATCCTCGGCAGCGGACCGAACCGGATCGGGCAGGGGATCGAGTTCGACTACTCCTGCGTGCACGCCTCGATGGCGCTGTCGGCGGCGGGCTACGAGACCGTGATGGTCAACTGCAACCCCGAGACCGTGTCGACCGACTACGACACGTCCGACCGGCTGTACTTCGAGCCGCTGACCCTCGAGGACGTGCTCGAGGTGGTCGCGGCCGAGACCACGGCCGGGCCGGTCGCCGGGGTGCTGGTCCAGCTCGGCGGGCAGACGCCGCTCGGTCTCGCCGCCGGGCTCGAGGCGGCCGGAGTGCCGATCGTGGGCACCAGTCCGGACGCGATCCACCTCGCCGAGGACCGCGGTGCCTTCGGCCACGTGCTCGCCTCCGCCGGTCTGCCCGCGCCGAAGTTCGGGACCGCCACGTCGTACACCGAGGCCAAGCTGATCGCCGACGAGATCGGCTACCCGGTGCTCGTCCGGCCGTCGTTCGTGCTCGGCGGCCGCGGCATGGAGATCGTCTACGACGACGACGCGCTGCGCGGCTACATCGAGCGGGCCACCCAGATCTCGCCCTCCCACCCGGTGCTCGTGGACAAGTTCCTCGACGACGCGATCGAGGTCGACGTCGACGCGCTGTACGACGGTGACGAGCTCTTCCTCGGCGGCGTGATGGAGCACATCGAGGAGGCGGGCATCCACTCCGGCGACTCGTCCTGCGCCCTGCCGCCGATCACCCTCGGCGTCGAGGACGTCGCCCGCATCCGGGAGTCGACGCTGGCCATCGCCGAGGGCGTCGGCGTCCGCGGCCTGATCAACATCCAGTTCGCCGTGGCCTCCGACGTCATCTACGTCCTCGAGGCCAACCCGCGGGCGTCGCGCACCGTCCCGTTCGTGTCGAAGGCGACGGCCACGCCGCTCGCCAAGGCGGCCGCCCGGGTCATGCTCGGCTCGTCCATCGCGCGAGCTCCGGGCGGAGGGGCTGCTGCCGACCGAGGGTGACGGCGGCGACCACCCGCCGGACGCACCGGTCGCGGTCAAGGAGGCCGTGATGCCGTTCAACCGGTTCCGGAGCCCGGACGGCCGCAACGTCGACACCGTGCTCGGTCCGGAGATGCGGTCCACCGGCGAGGTGATGGGCTACGACACCGACTTCGGTGCGGCCTTCGCGAAGTCGCAGTCGGCGGCGTTCGGAGGACTGCCCGTCGCGCGGACGGGCCTTCGTCTCGGTGGCCAACCGCGACAAGCGGCACATGATCTTCCCGATCAAGCGGCTCGCCGACCTCGGGTTCGAGATCCTCGCGACCGAAGGCACGGCCCGGGTGCTGCGCCGCAACGGCGTACCGGCGACCGTGGTGCGCAAGCACTCGGCCGGCCGCGGACCCGACGGCGAGCTCGACCACGTCGGCCGGATCCTCGCCGGCGAGGTCGACCTGGTCATCAACACCCCGCACGGCGCGACCTCCGGCGGGTCGCCGCGGCTGGACGGCTACGAGATCCGGACCGCGTGCGTCGCCACCAACATCCCGTGCATCACCACGGTGCAAGGCCTGGGCGCCACCGTGCAGGGCATCGAGGCGCTCCGCGCGGGCAACCTCGACGTACGGTCGTTGCAGAGCTGGAGCCGACCCGAGCCCGACCCGGAAGGAGCGGAGTGACCCTGACCGACACGTCCACCGTCCCCCCGAGCGCCGAGCGTGGACCGCTCCAGGTCCGTGGCGAGGTGTTCTCGATCAAGCGGGTCGGTGACTACCAGCACCTGACGATCGTCGCCGACGGCATCGCCGAGCGGACCCGGCCGGGCAACTTCGTGGCGCTCGCGGTCGGCGGTGAGACGTCCGGCACGCTGCTGCGTCGCGCCTTCTCGATCTACCGGGTCAGGCCCGCGGGCGTCTACGGCGGCACCGTCGAGATCGTGTTCGCCGCGCACGGCGCCGGCACCCGCTGGATGGAGCGCCTGCAGCCGCACGACCCGATCGACGTGGTCGGCCCGCTCGGTCGCCCGTTCAAGCTGCCGAAGGAGCCGGTGGCGTGCGCGCTCGTCGGGGGTGGCTACGGATCGGCTCCGCTCTTCGGGCTCGCCGAGCGGCTCCGCGAGCGCAAGTGCGCGGTGCACATGGTGCTCGGTGCCGCGACCGAGACGCGGCTCTTCGGTGCGCTGGAGGCGAAACGGTCGGCCCAGTCCGTCACCGTCACGACGCTCGACGGTTCGGTCGGCATCAAGGGTCTGGTCACCGACGCGCTGCCGTCCCTGATCACCCGCAACCGGATCGAGGTCGTCTACTCGTGCGGCCCGATGGGGATGCTCAAGGCCGTCACCGACGTCGCGACCGAGCACGGCGCGTGGAGCCAGACCGCCGTCGAGGAGTCGATGGCGTGCGGCATCGGGGTCTGTATGACGTGTGTGCTGCCGGTCCGCGGCGACGACGGGGTGGTCCGGATGACCCGCTCCTGCGTCGAGGGTCCGGTCTTCGCCGGCGACCAGGTGCTGCTGGGACGACGTCGGCACGATCCCGGCCGGCACCCACGGCGCGCCGAGGGGAGGTGGGCACTGATGAGTGACCACAGGCTCCGGCCCGAGGACGTCGACCTGTCCACGGTGCTTGCCGACGCGCACCTCGACAACCCGGTGATGACGGCCAGCGGATGCGCGGCGGCGGGCCGGGAGCTCCAGCAGTTCTTCGACGTCTCCGAGCTCGGCGCCGTCGTCACCAAGTCGATCATGCGCGAGCCGCGCTCCGGCCGGCCGACGCCGCGGATGGCCGAGACGCCGTCGGGCATGCTCAACTCGATCGGCCTCCAAGGCCCGGGGATCGACGCCTTCCTGGCGCGCGACCTGCCCTGGCTGCTCCAGCACGACGCCCGGCCGATCGTGTCGATCGCCGGGTCGTCGCTGGGGGAGTACACCGAGCTCGCCCGCCGGGTCGGCAACACCCCGGGCGTGGCCGCGATCGAGGTCAACATCTCGTGCCCGAACGTCGAGAACCGTGGGCTCGTCTTCGCCTGTGACCCCTTCCAGGCGGGCCGCGGTGATCGCCGCCGTACGCCGGGACACCCCCCGCGGCGTACCCGTCTTCGCCAAGCTCTCGCCTGACGTGACGAGCATCGTGGAGATCGCCGAGTCCGTGATGGAGGCCGGCGCCGACGGGCTGGTCATGATCAACACGCTGCTCGGGCTGCACATCGACCTCGACACCATGCGTCCGCACCTCGGCGGGGTGACCGGAGGGCTCTCCGGCCCGGCGGTCCGACCGGTCGCCGTCCGCGCGGTCTGGCAGGTGGCCGCGGCGATGCCGGGGGTCCCGATCATCGGCGTGGGCGGCATCCTCACCGGCGCCGACGCGCTGGAGTTCATCGCCGCGGGAGCCTCCGCCGTCCAGGTGGGCACGGCGATCTTCCACGACCCGAGCGCGCCGGTGCGGGTCATCCGCGAGCTGCGCGGCGAGCTCGCCGCGCGCGGCATCGGCAAGCTCAGCGAGGCGATCGGCCTCGCCCACAACCCACCCGCGACGGTCGCCCACGTCCACCCCGACCCTGACGACCACCGCATGCACCACGAGGAAGGCTAGACGCCCGCGATGGAACCCTTCGGTACCCGCCTCCGCCACTCCATGGACACCCGCGGCCAGGTGTGCGTCGGGATCGACCCGCACGCGAGCCTGTTGTCCGGGTGGGGACTCGACGACAGTCCCGCCGGGCTGGAGCGGTTCGCGATGACCGTGGTCGAGGCGCTCGGCACCGAGGTGGCCGTGTTCAAGCCGCAGTCGGCCTTCTTCGAGCGGCACGGCTCGGCCGGCATCGCCGCTCTGGAGAAGGCCGTCCGGGCCGCGCGCGACGCCGGAGCACTGGTCCTGCTCGACGCCAAGCGTGGCGACATCGGCTCGACGATGCAGGGGTACGCCGAGGCCTATCTCGACCAGTCGTCGCCGATGGCGGTCGACGCGATGACGGTCAGCCCCTACCTCGGCTTCGAGTCGCTGCGCCCGGCCCTCGACACGGCGGCCACGCACGGGGCCGGCGTCTTCGTGCTGGCACTGACCTCCAACCCGGAAGGCCCGCAGGTGCAGCACGCGCGCGCGACCGTCCGGCACGGTGGCCGGTGAGATGCTCGCGGCCATCGCTCGGGAGAACGCCGGCGCCGCGCCGCTGGGCTCGGTCGGCGCGGTCGTCGGGGCCAACCTGGACAGCTGCGACGAGGACCTCGCGGTCAACGGCCCGCTGCTGGCGCCGGGCTTCGGCGCGCAGGGAGGCGGCCCCGACGACGTACGCCGGATCTTCGCCGCCGCCCTCCCCAACGTGCTCGCCAGCACCTCCCGCGAGGTGCTCTCCGCCGGGCCCGACGCCTCGGCCCTGCGCGAGGCTGCACAGCGCGCGCGGGACGTCGTGTCGGCAGCAGTCTCGGCAGGCTCCTGATGCGCCGCGACACCATGAAGCGCGCGCTCCGTGTCGACGGGCCGGTTGACACGGATCCGTGCAAGGCTGTGCGCCGACGCCACGCGTTGTGTCGCGCCCTTCGGCGCGGTACCCAAGGGGATGAGGCGCGAGAGCTCCGCCTCGAAGGAGAGATCATGAAAAGGCTTCCCGCGGCACTGTCCGCGATCGCGTTCGTGAGCGCCGGCCTCCTCACCGGCTGCAGCGGCGGCGACGGCAGCGACTACTGCAACCAGGTCCGCGACAACGCCGAGGACGACACGCTCGACAACCTCGACCCGAGCGACCCCGACGCACTCAAGACGTTCATCACCGAGGCGAAGAAGCTCCAGGCTGACGCCCCCGACGAGGTCAAGGACGACTACGACGCCATCATCGCCGCGTTCGAGGACCCGACCAGCGCCGACGCGGCGAAGGTCGGCGACGCCGTGGACAGCATCCAGAAGTACGACGAGGACAACTGCGACGTGGAGTACCAGAGCTCCTGAGCTGCTGAGAACACCTGACGATGCCTGACCAGCCCGATCACCCCGACCAGCCTGACCGTCCGGACCCTCGCGGTCCGGGAGGCGACCCCACACGCCCGTGGGAGCAGCCGAGCGGGGCGTGGCCGGGCTGGCAGGACAGCGGCCAGGCCCCGCCCCCGCAGTACCCGCGGCAGAACCTGCTTCCGCAGGAGGTCAAGCCCGGACGCAACCGCAAGCCGCTGTTCATCACGATCGCGGTGGTGATCGCTCTCGTGATCGCCGGCGGCATCGCCTTCCTGGTGCTGCGCGACGACGGCGAGGACACCCGCGAGGCCTACTGCGCCGCGTTGCGTGACCTGGCGGGCGACGGCGACGTGATGGGCGGCCTCGAGCGGTGCCGACGCCGGCACGGCCGACAAGCTCAGGACCGCGATGGATCTCGCCCCGAACGTCGTCGCCGACGACTGGAAGAAGCTCAACGACGCGATCTCGTCCTCGCAGTCCGGCTCGCCGGACATGTCGGAGGCGCTGTCGCTCTTCAGTTCCCTGCGCGCGATCGCGGACGACGCCCAGTCCAAGTGCGACTTGGACCTCGGCATACCGATGCTGTAACGACGCCTTCACGAGCCGCTGTCAGCGCGCGAACACAAGTCGTGATGTGACTGTGCACGGCCGGGGTGCTCGCGCTACGTTGTCCGAGTCGAACTGTCGAGCGGACGTGAGGTGGAGGCCGTGGCCGTCCCGGAGTTGACCGCCGAGCAACGACGCGCAGCGTTGGAGAAGGCAGCACTCGTCCGCCGACAGCGGGCCGAGGTCAAGAACCGCCTGAAGAACTCCGGAGCCTCCCTCACCGAAGTTCTCCACAGCGGCGAGCACGACGAGGTCGTCGCCAAGATGAAGGTTCTCGACCTGCTCCAGGCCGTCCCAGGGCTCGGCAAGGTACGCGCCCGCAACCTGATGGAGCGGCTCGGCATCTCCGAGTCCCGGCGCGTCCGCGGGCTCGGGGCCAACCAGATCGCGGCGCTCGAGCGCGAGTTTGAGCACCGTTCCTGACGCAGCCGAGTCGGCAGGTCCCGCGGCGCCCGTGCGACAGAGCCGGCTGACCGTGCTGGCCGGACCGACCGCCGTCGGCAAGGGCACCGTCTCCGCGCAGATCCGCGCCGAGCACCCCGACGTCTGGATCTCGGTCTCCGTGACGACCCGGCCGGCCCGCCCCGGCGAGGTCGACGGCGTGCACTACGGCTTCGTCGACGACGCCCGCTTCGACGAGATGGTCGAGCGCGGCGAGCTGCTGGAATGGGCCGTCGTGCACCGAGCCGCCCGTTATGGCACACCGCGAGGCCCGGTCGAGGAGGCCCTGGCAGCCGGTCGCATGGCCCTGCTCGAGATCGACCTCCAAGGCGCCCGGCAGGTCCGGGAGTCCATGCCCGACGCGCTGTTCGTCTTCCTGGCGCCCCCGTCGTGGGACGAGCTGGTCCGCCGGTTGATCGGCCGGGGGACCGAGTCGGAGGAGGAGCGGACCCGACGGCTGGAGACGGCCGTCGAGGAGCTGCGGGCCGAACCGGAGTTCGATGTGACCGTTGTCAACACCGACGTTCGTACCGCAGCGGAGGAATTGGTATCCTTGATGCGTTCCGACTCGGTCCGGCGCGCGTGAAGCCGTCCGCGACGTCCCGCCGGATCAGTCCGACGAACCGTGCAGCATCCGCGTATGACCCATCCCCGAATGACTGAGTGAGGCTCCCTGCCGTGTCCGGCACCCTGCCCGTCGCCGAGGGCATCACCAACCCTCCCATCGACTCCCTGCTGACGAAGACCGACTCGAAGTACAAGCTCGTGCTGTACTCCGCCAAGCGCGCTCGGCAGATCAACGCCTACTACTCCCAGCTCGGCGAGGGCCTGCTGGAGTACGTCGGCCCGCTCGTCGACACCCACGTCCAGGAGAAGCCGCTGTCCATCGCCCTGCGCGAGATCGACAGCGACCTCCTCACCTGTGAGGACATCGAGCCGGAGGCCGAGCAGGCCTGACCCTCGGGTCGGTCCCGCCCGGATCTCGCATGAACGGTGGCAGCCGCCCTCGCGTCGTCCTCGGCGTGAGCGGCGGCATTGCTGCGTACAAGGCGTGTGAGCTGCTGCGCCGGTTCACCGAGTCCGGCCACGACGTCACCGTCGTCCCGACCCCGTCGGCCCTGAAGTTCGTCGGCGCCGCCACCTGGGAGGCGCTGTCCGGCAAGCCGGTCGCGACCGAGATCTTCGAGCACGTCGACACCGTCCAGCACGTCCGGCTCGGCCAGGAGGCCGACCTGGTCGTCGTCGCCCCCGCCACGGCCGACCTGCTGGCGCGATCGGTGCACGGCCGCGCCGACGACCTGCTCGCGGCCACCCTGCTGACCGCCCGGTGCCCCGTGGTGATGGCGCCCGCGATGCACACCGAGATGTGGGAGCACGCCGCGACCCGGGCCAACGTCGCCACCCTGCGCGAGCGCGGCGTCCTCGTCCTCGACCCGGCATACGGCCGTCTCACCGGCAAGGACACCGGCCCAGGGCGGCTGCCCGAGCCCGCGGAGATCTTCGAGGTGGCCGTCGACGTGCTCCGCCGCGGCGCAGGCCGGCCTTCCGGCCGACCTCACCGGTCGGAGCGTCGTGGTCAGCGCCGGCGGCACGCGTGAGTACCTCGACCCGGTGCGCTTCCTCGGCAACCGCAGCTCCGGCAAGCAGGGATACGCCCTCGCACGCGCGGCGGTGGCCCGCGGAGCGGACGTGACGCTCGTGGCGGCCAACGTCGACCTGCCCGACCCGGCCGGCGTGAAGGTGGTGCCCGTGGTCTCCGCGCGCGACCTGCACGACGCGGTGCTCGACGCCGCTGCCGAGGCCGACGTGGTCGTGATGGCCGCGGCGCCCGCCGACTTCCGGCCGACCGACCGGTCCGACCACAAGATCAAGAAGCAACCCGACGGGGTGGCCCCGACGATCCAGCTCGTCGAGAACCCGGACATTCTGGCCGATCTGGTCGGCCGACGATCCGGTGCCTCCGCACCGGTCCTGGTCGGTTTCGCGGCCGAGACCGGCGACGACACCTCGTCCGTGCTGGACCACGCCCGCGCCAAGCTGGCCCGCAAGGGCTGCGACTGGCTCGTCGTCAACGACGTGAGCGGGGGAGCGGTGTTCGGTGACGACGACAACCAGGCCGTGATCCTCGGCGCCGACGGGACCGAGCAGGCGGTGCCACGGGGATCGAAGTCGGCGCTGGCACACGTCATCTGGGACGTCGTGTCATCTGGACCGTCGTAGGGTGTCCGGGCCGTCAGGCATTAACCTGAGCGGGATGCCGCGCCCGGCTGAGACCTGTCAGCGGTGACAGGCCCGCTGGGACGAGATTGAGGAGAGAAGCGTTGTCCGGTCGTTTGTTCACGTCGGAGTCGGTCACCGAAGGTCACCCCGACAAGATCGCTGACCAGATCAGCGACTCCGTCCTCGACGCGTTGCTGGAGCAGGACCCCAAGAGCCGCGTCGCGGTCGAGACCCTGCTGACGACGGGTCTGGTCGTGGTCGCCGGTGAGGTCACCACGAACGCATACGCCCCCATCTCCGACATCGTCCGTAACCGCGTCCTCGAGATCGGCTACGACTCCTCCAAGAAGGGCTTCGACGGCCGCTCCTGCGGAGTCCAGGTCGCGATCGGCGCGCAGTCCGGCGACATCGCCCAGGGCGTCGACGACGCCTACGAGGAGCGACGCGACCACTCCGTCGACCCGCTCGACCGGCAGGGCGCCGGCGACCAGGGCCTGATGTTCGGCTACGCGTGCGACGACACCCCCGAGCTGATGCCGCTGCCGATCACGATCGCGCACCGGCTCGCCGAGCGGCTGACCGAGGTCCGCAAGGACGGCACCCTGCCCTACCTGCGCCCGGACGGGAAGACCCAGGTCACGATCGAGTACGACGGCGACCGCCCGGTCCGCGTCGACACCGTCGTCGTCTCGTCGCCAGCACGCCGGCGACATCGACCTCGAGGGCCTGCTCACGCCCGACGTGAAGAAGCACGTGGTCGACGAGGTGCTCGCCAAGTTCGACGTGGACGCCAGCGACTACAAGCTGCTGGTCAACCCGACCGGCCGGTTCGAGGTCGGCGGGCCGATGGGCGACGCCGGCCTGACCGGCCGCAAGATCATCATCGACACCTACGGCGGCATGGCCCGGCACGGCGGTGGCGCGTTCAGCGGCAAGGACCCGTCGAAGGTCGACCGTTCTGCGGCGTACGCCATGCGCTGGGTCGCCAAGAACGTCGTCGCCGCGGGGCTCGCCCGCCGCTGCGAGGTCCAGGTCGCCTACGCCATCGGCAAGGCGCAGCCGGTGGGGCTCTACATCGAGTGCTTCGGCACCGAGACCGTCGACGCGACGAAGATCCGGGACGCGATCCTGGAGGTCTTCGACCTGCGGCCGGCCGCGATCATCCGCGACCTCGACCTGCTGCGTCCGATCTACGCGAAGACCGCCGCCTACGGCCACTTCGGCCGCGAGCTGCCCGAGTTCACCTGGGAGCGCACCGACCGCGTCGCCGCCCTGCAGGCCGCCATCACCGGCGCTGACCCGCCGACGTTGGCCAGGTTTCGTGCGCCGAGTCGCCAGGTCCGGTGCACGGGCGACCGAGCTGTCACGACCCGCTGGTAGAAACGCCGTATGGAGGGTGAGCAGCTCGCGTTGTTGCGGGAGGAGGTTCGCCGGCGTGGACCGAAGCCGCCGGCCGGACCCGCTCCCGCGCAACCGGTTGCCCGGGTGGCCGTCGACCTCCCGCTCGCCCACCTCGACCGGGAGTTCGACTACCTCGTCCCCGAGACGTTGCACGAGCAAGCGGTGCCCGGCTGCCGGGTCAAGGTCCGCTTCGCCGGCCGCGACGTCGACGGCTTCCTGATCGCCCGGGCCGACGACACCGATCACGTGGGCCGTCTCGCCCCGCTGCGCCGGGTCGTCTCCAGCGAGCCGGTGCTGCTTCCGGCGGTGCATGCCCTGTCGCGCCAGGTGGCCGACCGCTACGCCGGCACGCTGGCCGACGTGCTCCGGCTCGCCGTGCCGCCGCGTCACGCCCGGGTCGAGGCGGAGGAGCCCAAGCCCGCCGAGACCCGGCTCGACGAGCCGCTCGACACGTTGGCCGCGCCCTGGTCGGCGTACCCCGGCGGCGAGGCCTTCCTCCGCCGGCTCGGCGACGGTGAGTCCCCGCGGGCGGTGTGGACGGCGCTGCCCGGTTCGGGTCACTTCGCCGCGATGGCCGCGGCAGCCGCCGCCACGGCGGCGTCCGGTCGCGGCAGCCTGCTGCTGGCACCCGACGCACGCGACGTGGCCCGCCTCGACCAGGCGCTCACGGCCCTGCTCGGCTCGGGCCGCCACGTCGTCCTGACCGCCGACCTCGGCCCGGCCGCGCGCTACCGCGCCTTCCTGGCGGTCAGTCGCGGTCAGGTCCCGATCGTCGTCGGCACCCGCGCGGCGGCCTTCGCCCCGGTCGCCTCGCTGGGCCTGGTCGCCCTCTGGGACGACGGCGACGACCTGTACGCCGAACCCCGGGCGCCGTACCCCCACGCCCGCGAGGTGCTGCTGCTGCGCGCGCACGGCGAGTCGGCAGCCGTGCTGCTGGCCGGGCACGTCCGGTCGGTCGAGGGGCAGGCGCTGGTCGAGAGCGGCTGGGCCGCGCCGCTGACCGCCGACCGCGACCGTCGTCCGGGCGGCGGCGCCCCAGGTGCACGTGACCGGCGAGTCCGAGCGCGAGCAGGAGCGCGACTCCGCCGTCGGCCGCCGCGCGGATGCCGCGTCGAGTCTTCGAGGTCGTGCGCGAGGCGCTCACCCAGGGCCCGGTGCTGGTGCACAACCCGCGCTTCGGCTATCAGCCGGCGCTGGCGTGTGCGACCTGCCGCGCGCCGGCGCGCTGCCCACGCTGCCAGGGACCGCTGGCCCGACCGTCGGCCGGTGCCGCACCCGGCTGCCGCTGGTGCGGCGCACGTCCCCGAGTCCTGGGCCTGCCCTCACTGCCAGGGCGACCGGCTGCGTTCGCCCGTCGTCGGGTCGCTGCGCACGGCGGAGGAGTGGGGCCGCAGCTTCGCGTCCGTGCCGGTGGCGACGTCCGGCGGTGACCACGTGCTCGACGAGGTGCCCGACTGGCCCGACGGTCGCGGCATCGTGATCGCCACGCCGGGTGCCGAGCCGGTCGCCGAGGGCGGCTACGCCGCTGCGGTCCTGCTCGACACCTGGCTGTCGCTCAGCCTGCCCGGGCTGCGCGCCACCGAGGAGTCCGTGCGCCGCTGGTTCGCCATCGCCAGCCTGGTCCGCCCCGGAGACGCGGGCGGCCGGGTCATCGCGGTGGGGGAGCCCACCGTGCCCGCCCTTCAGGCCCTGGTGCGGTGGGACCCGGAGGGCTTCGCCGCCCGCGAGCTCGCCGAGCGCACGTCGGCCCACCTCACCCCGGCGGCCCGGCTCGCGACGATCAGCGGCCCGGCCGAGGCGGTGACCGAGGCGCTCGCGGCGCTGCGGCTCCCTCGCCTGGCCGAGGTGCTCGGTCCCGTCGACGTCGACGAGGGCACCGCTCGGGTCGTGGTCCGGACGTCCCGCGACCGTGGCGCCGGGCTCTCCAAGGCGCTGGTCGACCTGCAGGCCGGGCGGAGCACCCGCAAGCTGCCTCCGGTGCGCGTCCAGGTCGACCCGACCGACCTGGTCTGACGGCGTACGAGCCCGCGATCAACACGCCATAGACTGGCCTGCGCCCTGCCCCTCGCCCCGACGGGAGATCGTGTGTCCGTCCGTGACATCCGGCTGTTCGGCGACCCGGTCCTCCGCACGGTCGCGGCGCCGGTGGTCGACTTCGACAAGCAGCTGCGGCAGCTGGTGCAGGACCTCACCGACACGATGCTCGAGGCGCCCGGAGCCGGCCTCGCCGCCCCGCAGATCGGCGTCGGGCTGCGCGTGTTCACCTACAACGTCGAGGACGTGGTCGGCCACCTGATCAACCCCGAGCTGACCCTGACCGACGAGACCCAGACCGGTGACGAGGGCTGCCTGTCCATCCCCGGGCTGACGTTCGACTGCACGAGGGCGTTCGGCGTGGTGGCGCGCGGGTTCGACATGTACGGCGAGCCGGTGGTCATCGAGGGCACCGAGAAGCTGGCCCGCTGCATCCAGCACGAGACCGACCACCTCGACGGCATCCTGTTCGTCGACCGGCTCGACGCCGAGACCCGCAAGGCCGCGATGAAGGCCATCCGCGAGGCGGAGTGGAACGGCCTCGAGCCGCCCACCGTCAAGGAGAGCCCGCACCCGATGTTCGGGCGGGGCATGTGAGCGTCGTACGCCGATGAGGCTCGTCTTCGCCGGGACACCTGACGTCGCCCTGCCGTCGCTGCGGGCCCTGCTCGAGTCCCGGCACGAGGTCGCCGCCGTCGTCGACTCGTCCCGACGCGCCGGCCGGCCGCGGACGCCGGCTCGCGCCGTCCCCGGTGGCGGAGGTGGCGGCCGAGCACGGCCTCGAGACGCTGAAGCCGACCAAGGCCGGCGACCCCGAGTTCCTCGACCGGCTCCGTGCGATCGGCCCGGACTGCTGCCCGGTGGTCGCCTACGGAGCGCTGCTCCCGGAGGCCGCGCTCGCCGTTCCCGCCCGCGGCTGGGTCAACCTGCACTTCTCGGTGCTCCCGGCCTGGCGGGGCGCCGCCCCCGTCCAGCGGTCGCTGATGGCAGGCGACGAGGTGACCGGCGCGACGACGTTCCGGCTCGTCAAGGAGCTGGACGCCGGACCGACGTACGGGCTGTTCACCGAACGCATCCGCGAGGACGACACCGCAGGCGTCCTGCTGGACCGGCTGGCCGAGTACGGCGCCGGGCTGCTCGTGACCACCCTGGACGGCATCGAGGACGGCGTGCTCGAGGAGCGTGAGCAGGACCCCGAGCTGGTGTCGTACGCCCCGAAGCTGACCGTCGAGGAGGCGCAGATCGACTGGACCCGGCCGGCGTTCGCGGTCGACCGGCACGTCCGGGGCTGTACGCCGTTCCCCGGGCGCCTGGACGACCATCGACGGCCAGCGGGTGAAGATCGGGGCCGCGACGCCACGGTCGGAGCGCGACGAGCTCGGCCCCGGTGACCTGGCGGTGGGCAAGCGGGCCGTCCTGGTCGGCACCGGCACCCACGCGCTCGAGCTCGGCGAGGTGCAGCCGGCCGGCAAGCCGCGGATGCGCGCCGCCGACTGGGCTCGCGGCCTGCACACCGCCCCGGCCCGGCTGGGCACCTGATGGCCGACGAACCACGCCGCGCCCGGGCCCGGACGAGCGTCGACCCGGCCCGTCAGACGGCGTACGACGTCCTGCGTGCGGTCGACACCGACGACGCCTACCTCAACCTGGTGCTGCCCCGGCTGCTCGGCGAACGCGGGGTGACCGGCCGCGACGCCGCCTTCGCCACCGAGCTCGCCGCCGGGACCGCGCGGCTGCAGGGCAGCTACGACGCGATCCTGGACGAGCTCGCGCGCGGGGGCACGAAGACGCTCGAGCCTGCGGTGCTGACGGCGATGCGCCTCGGCACGCACCAGCTGCTCAGCATGCGGGTCCCGTCACACGCCGCGGTCGGCACCTCGGTCGAGCTGGTCCGGGCCGACGTGGGCGAGCGCCCGGTGCGGATGGTCAACGCGGTGCTGCGTCGGGTGGGCGGCCAGCCGCTGGACGCGTGGTTGGACCAGGTCGCCCCGGCGCGGTCGACCGACCTGGTGGGGCACCTCGCCGTGCGGCACTCGCACCCGCGCTGGATCGTCGACGAGTTCCTGCGCCTGCTGGGCGAGGACGGAGCCGAGGAGCTGCTGGCTGCCGACAACGTGGCGCCGTCGGTCACGCTCGCCGGGCGCCCCGGGCTGGCCGTGCCGCGTGGTGACGGCATCGCGCCGGGACGTTGGTCGCCGTACGCCGGTGTGCTCGAGGGCGGCGACCCGGGTGCGATCCCGGACGTGCGGACCGGGCTGCTGGGGGTGCAGGACGAAGGCTCCCAGCTGGTGGCCCTGGCACTGGCCGCGGCGACGGTCGAGGGTCGCGACGAGCGGTGGCTCGACCTGTGTGCCGGACCGGGAGGCAAGGCGGCGATGCTCACCGGCCTGGCGCGCGAGCGCGGCGCGGTGCTGGTCGCGCACGAGCGGCTGCCGCATCGCGCCGTCCTGGTTCGCTCCGCGCTTGCGTGGTTACGGGCCGCCCGCGACCGTGGTGTGCGGTGACGGCACCCGGCCGTCGTGGCGGCCGGGGACGTTCGACCGGGTGATCGTCGACGCTCCCTGCAGCGGCCTCGGCGCGTTGCGGCGTCGTCCCGAGTCGCGCTGGCGTCGTACGCCGGACGACGTCACGACCCTCGTGCCGCTCCAGCGCGAGCTGCTGGGCTCGGCGCTCGACGCGACCCGGTCGGGCGGCGTGGTCGCGTACGTCACCTGCTCGCCCCACCACGAGGAGACCCGTGGTGTGGTCGACGCGGTCCTGGCGGGCCGCCACGACGTGGTCGAGGAGGATGCGCGGACCCTCCTGCCGGCCGTCACCGACCTGGGCGACGGGCCCCACCTCCAGCTCTGGCCACACCGGCACGGGACCGACGCGATGTTCCTGGCGTTGCTGCGCAAGGGCTCACCCTGATGCGCGGGCTTTGTAGACTCCACGACCGATGAGCATTCAGATCTCACCCAGCATCCTGTCGGCCGACTTCGCCAACCTCGAGGCGGCCGCGCGGTCGGTCTCCGGGGCCGACTGGCTGCACGTGGACGTGATGGACAACCACTTCGTCCCCAACCTGACCCTCGGCCTCCCGGTCGTCGAGGCGCTGGCGAAGGTGGCCGACCAGCCGCTCGACTGCCACCTGATGATCGAGGACCCGGATCGCTGGGCCCCGGAGTACGTCGACGCCGGTGCGTCCAGCGTGACCTTCCACGTCGAGGCGTGCGCTGCCCCGGTCCGGTTGGCGCGCGAGCTGCGGGCCAAGCAGGCCCGCGCCGGGATGGCGCTCAAGCCCGCGACGGCGGTCGAGCCGTACGAAGACCTGCTCTCCGAGCTCGACATGCTGCTCGTCATGACGGTCGAGCCGGGCTTCGGCGGGCAGAAGTTCCTCGACGTGTGCCTGCCGAAGATCCGCCGCGCTCGCGAGCTGATCGCCCGGCACGGTGGCGAGATCTGGCTCCAGGTCGACGGAGGGGTCAGCGCCGAGACGATCGAGCGCTGCGCCGAGGCGGGTGCCGACGTCTTCGTGGCCGGCTCAGCCGTCTTCGGCGCCGACGACCCGGACGCGATGGTGGCCCGGCTGCGCGACCAGGCTGCCCACGCCGCCGAACAAGCCTGAGGGCGCGCGAAACCTGGCGGTTCGGGGCGCAATACTTGGCGAGTCGGGGTTCGACGCTCAACCCACTCGGGGGTTATTCGGGGTCGTTGTCGGAGTCGCCGCCGACGACGTAGGGGGTGGTGACCCCGGCGTACATCAGGTGCGTCACGAGTCCCTGGCTGGCGTGCGGCAGGTTGTGGCAGTGGTCCATCCAGACGCCGGGGTTGTCGGCGACGAACGCGATGTCGTAGGTCTCGCCGTCCTGGACGTCGAGCGAGTCGATCCACCACGGACTGCCGGTGGCCGGCTCGCCGTCGCGCGAGAGCACCACCGCGTGGTGTCCGTGCAGGTGCATCGGATGGACCTGGCCGCTGTGGTTCTCGATCGTCATCACGACCAGGTCGCCCTCCTCGACCACGAACATCGGCACGTCCGGGTAGAGGTGGCCGTTGATCGTCCACCAGAAGCCGGGCTTGCCGTCGAGGAACGCCAGCCGCCGCCCGATGCTGTACGTGAAGTGCCGGTCCGCGTCGGCCGGGTCGAACGGCAGTGCCTCGGGCTCGCCGTACGACAGCAGGTCGAGGTCGTGCTCGGGGTCGTCGCCTTCGACGACGTTCGGCGCCCTCCGGGCCGACCGCGACTCAGCGTGCCGCCACCGAAGTTCGACCGCGGCCGCGGTCCCGTCGGCCGGGCGCCTCCACGAGCAGGTCGGCGCGGCCGCCCGGCGGGGACGACGATCGTCTTGCCGGTCACCGGCTGCGGCTCGTTGAGGGTCGCGCCCGTCGATCGGCCATGCAGGACGTACGACGAGCCGGTCACCCAGGTACGCAGCGGGCCGTCGTTGGTGTTGATCGACGCGCACGCGCGACAGAGTCGCCGGGCTCGGCCTCGACCCATTCGGTGCCGACCACGCCGTTGACGGTCCGGTTCCCGTCGTAGCGTGTGCACCGCCAGCGCCTCGACGTCGGGCTCGGGAAGACCCACGGTGTCGAGCGTCGGAGTCCTCGGGCAGCACGACCAAGGGTCCGAGGAGCCCCTCGGAGACCTCCTTGTCGGAGACCTGGTGCGAGTGGTACCAGTAGGTGCCCGGGTCTTCGACGACGAACCGGTAGACGTACTTCGTCACCCTGCTGGACGGCGTCCTGCGTGACTCCGGCGACGCCGTCCTCGGCGTTCGGGACGTCGACGCCGTGCCAGTGCAAGGTGATGCCGTCGGACGACCGACTCGTTGACAAGCGTGACCTCGAGCAGGTCGCCGGCATGGATGACGATGGTCGGGCCGGGGGACTGGTGGTTGATCGTGTACCCCGAGACCGACCGGTCGCCCTCGCCGCCGAGCTCGACCGTCCCCCTCACGAGCCGTCAGCGTCACCGACTCGTCCGGCTGTCCCGAGGGCCGGTCAACGTCGCGACGCTGACCGGCTCGCCCATGCCGCCGTGGTCCATGTGGGACATCTGATGTCACCCATGTCGTCCATCGCGCCGTGCATCGACTCGGGCACCGCGCCACCGCCGTAGTCGTGGTAGCCCATGACCATCACGGAGTACGTGTCCGGCAGCAGGCTCTGCTTCCAGAACCACGCCCAGCGTCGCGACGATCGCGAGCGCGACGACCGCGCCGACCGCGATGCAGGTCCGTCGGCGACGCTTGCGCCGCGCTGGGGACACCGCGGCAGCGCGCTGGTGCAGCTTCTCCGGTGCAGCTTTGTCCGCCGCGGCTGCGTCCGATGAAACTGGTTCGTCGGTCGCCGTCAGGGTGCGTCGTCAGGGTGTTCGTCGGTCGGGGAGGGAGGTCTCGCTCACGCCGCGACGGGTGTGCTGTTTCCGTGGTCGGCGCCTGGCGGCGCGCCTACCGGCGACATCCGGCGAGGCCCAGCGACCACGAACGCGTTGATGCCGTGCAGCGCGCCGACCGCGGGTACGCCGAAGGCATGAACGCGAGCACCACCTGGACCATCACCGCGAGCAGCATGAAACCGGCCCACTTCACGCCGCCGTCGATCTTGGCGAAGAACGAGATCGACGAAGAGCAACGATCGCGAGCAGCGGGATCACCATCATCCCGAGATGCCGTGCAGTGCGTGCCCGACGTTGCAGTCGTAGTCCTTGTCGATGCACCTGGCCCCGTCGTCGACGTCCTTGATCACTGTGAGACCAGGCCGAGTGCGATCGCACGCGGCCTGGACCACGACCCCGATGGCGATCAGATATCGCGAGCACGCGGTAGGTCTGTCTCATGTCCCCTCCCTTAGGGCTGTCCCGACCATCGTCGGCCGGCCCGCCCGGCCTCGGTCACGCTAGCGGGGACTGGAGCGGTGCAAGGGGTCTTTTCGTATTCGGACCTTCGCGTCGTTTCGTCCGGCTGGTCCGCGCGTCCGGCCGTCGGGCTGTGTGGCTCACGGCATACACCGGACGTCTTGCGGCGCTGGCGCCGCAGTGTCATACTGGAGACAGAGAGCGAACAGCTCTCGCGTGCTCCGGGGTCGGTGTAATTCCGAGCCGGCGGTGACAGTCCGCGACCCGGCCGTTTCGGCGGTCGGTTGATCCGGTGAAATTCCGGGACCGACGGTGAAAGTCCGGATGGGAGGTGCACGCCGCGTCGCCCGAGGGCGACGGCCGGGTCACGCGCCAGGAGCGCGGACACCGGCCGGAACCGCTCGGCGTACGTCGCAAGCCCCCGGAGTCGCACGAGACGACGAGGTGGCAGGAGGCGGCGCGTGGCGACCGACACCGAGCTTGCGGCGATGCGTCATGCACTGGCGCTGGCCCGCACCCCCGATCTCCCGCTCGGGCCCAACCCGCGTGTGGGGGCGGTCATCGTCGATGCATCGGGAGCGACGGTGGGCGAGGGGTTCCACCTCGGTGCGGGCACTCCGCATGCCGAGGTGGTCGCACTCCGGCAGGCCGGCGCCGCGGCCCGTGGCGGCACCGTGGTCGTGACGCTCGAGCCCTGCAACCACATCGGGCGGACCGGCCCCTGCACCCAGGCGCTGATCGACGCCGGCGTACGCCGTGTGGTCTTCGCCCAGCACGACCTCAACCCGGCGGCCGACGGGGGAACCGAGGCGATGCGGGCCGCGGGGGTCGAGGTCGAGGACGGGGTGCTCGCGGAGGAGGCCGAGGCGATCAACGAGACCTGGACGTTCTCCGTCCGCCAGCAGCGGCCGTTCGTGACCTGGAAGTTCGCCGCCACGCTCGACGGCCGGTCTGCCGCAGCGGACGGGTCCGCGCGCTGGATCACCGGGCCGGAGGCGCGCGCCGACGTGCACCGCCTGCGTGCGTCGTGCGACACGGTCCTGGTCGGCACGGGCACCGTCGAGGCCGACAACCCGCGCCTCACCGCGCGCGACGAGCACGACCGACCCAAACCCCCGGACCGGCAGCCGTTGCGCGTCGTGATGGGGCACCGGGAGCTCGACCCCGACTCACACGTCTTCGACGCGTCCGCGCGCACCGTCGTGCTGCCGACGCACGACCCGCGCCTCGCGCTCGCGGCCCTGTACGCCGTCGAGCGCCAGCACGTGTTCCTCGAGGGCGGCCCGACGCTCGCGGCGGCGTTCCTCAGCGCCGGCCTGGTCGACGAGGTGATCGCCTACGTCGCCCCAGCCCTGCTCGGGAGCGGCTCGCACGCGATCGGCGACCTCGGCATCCGCTCGATGGAGCAGATCCGCAGGTTCCGGCTGGTCGAGGCGACGCCGTTCGGCGACGACGTCCGGCTCACGCTCCGGCCGCGCACCCCTGCGCGCGCCCACCTGTCCGTCGTGGAGGAGAGCTGATGTTCACCGGGATCGTGGAAGAGCTCGGCGAGGTCGTCGCGATCGAACCGCGCGGCGACTCCGTCCGGCTCTCCGTCCGTGGCCCGAAGGTGGTCAGCGATGCCGGCCACGGCGACTCGATCGCCGTCAACGGGTGCTGTCTGACGGTCGTCACGTGGGATGCCGAGCAGTTCGGCGTCGACGTGATGGCCGAGAGCCTCGACAAGACCTCGCTCGGCGCGTTGACGCCCGGCAGCCGGGTCAACCTCGAGCGCGCTGTCACGGCGCACGCGCGACTCGGCGGCCACATCGTGCAGGGCCACGTCGACGGGGTCGGGACGATCCGGCGGCGTACGTCGCACGAGCACTGGGACGTCGTCACCATCGGCCTCCCCGGCCTCTCTCGCGCGCTACGTCGCGATGAAGGGGTCGATCACCGTCGACGGGATCTCGCTGACCGTGAGCGGACTGCTCGACGGCGTCGAGCCGGCCTTCGAGGTGAGCCTCATCCCGACCACGCTCGAGCTGACCACCCTCGGCTTCAAGCAGCCGGGCGACCCGGTCAACCTCGAGGTCGACGTGATCGCCAAGTACGTCGAGCGGCTCCTCACCCCGTCCACCCCTGACCCGAAGGAGCACGCGTGAGCGTCTTCCAGTCCGCCTACGACGCCCACCTGATGATCAGCGGGCACGAGATCACCTGGCGCGAGATCATCGGCAACGCGTTCGGCTTCGCCTCGGCGATCGGTGGTCTGCGGCGCAAGGTGTGGGCGTGGCCCGTCGGGATCATCGGCAACGTGCTGCTGTTCACGGTCTTCATCGGGACCGCAGTGGTCAACGACCAGCACATCCCGCTGCTCGGGCAGGCCGGACGGCAGATCTTCTTCATCGCCGTCAGCATCTACGGCTGGTACCGCTGGCGGGCCACCAAGAACCAGT
Organism: uncultured Actinomycetota bacterium; assembly: GCA_963737725.1. GTDB lineage: Bacteria > Actinomycetota > Actinomycetes > Propionibacteriales > Nocardioidaceae > JANLYC01. The sequence continues at coordinate 95,341 of CAVTTO010000006.1, read as the reverse complement.
CGGCCGACGAGGACGCTCCGGCCGTCCAACCACGATGGGCGACGGCGTCCGAACGGACCGCCTACCTGCTCATCTCCGGCGCGGCGGTCCTGGTGCTGTTCGTCGTGTTCAAGCAGATCGGCGCGGTCTGGCCGGCACCGACCTGGTACTTCCTCGCTGACGCCTGGATCTTCGTCGGCTCGATCCTCGCGACGTACGCGATGGCGCGCGGCTGGGTCGACTTCTGGTTGTGCTGGCTCGCGGTCGACCTCGTCGGCGTGCCCGAGCTGATCCACTTCCAGCTCTACCCCTCGGCGATGTTGTACGCCGTCTACGGCGTGCTGGTGATCTACGGCTTCTTCTCCTGGCGACGGATCGCCCGGGAGGAACCGCTGGCCGACCCGGCGAACGAGATGGTGGGAGCGTGAGGCGACGATGACAGCCCCGGCGGTGCGGCTCGACACGATCGAGCGCGCGATCGACGACATCCGTGCAGGCAAGGCGGTCGTCGTGGTCGACGACGAGGACCGCGAGAACGAGGGCGACCTCATCTTCGCGGCCAGCAAGGCGACACCCGAGCTGCTGGCGTTCACGATCCGCTACACGAGCGGCGTGATCTGTGTGCCGATGGAGGGTCTCGCACTCGACCGGCTCGGCATCCCGCTCATGACGCCGCACAACCGGGAGCGGATGCGCACGGCGTACACGATCTCCGTCGACGCCCGCGACGGCGTCACGACCGGCATCTCGGCGGGCGACCGTGCCCACACGATCCGGGTGCTCGTCGACTCCGCGACCGAGCCCTACGAAGTCGTCCAGCCCGGCCACGTGTTCCCGCTCCGCTACCGCGAGGGCGGCGTGCTCGTCCGGCCGGGGCACACCGAGGCCTCGGTCGACCTGGCTCGGCTCGCCGGGCTGACGCCGGCCGGTGCCATCTCGGAGCTGGTGAACGACGACGGCACGATGAAGCGGGGCGTGCAGCTGCGGGAGTTCGCCGACGAGCACGGCCTGGCGCTGGTCTCCATCGAGGACCTGATCCGCTACCGGCGTCGCCACGAGCTCCAGGTGCAGCGGGTCGCCGAGACCCGGCTGCCGACCGACTTCGGGGTCTTCCGCGCGCTCGGGCTACCGCAACCTGGTCGACGGCTCGGAGCAGATCGCCCTCGTCCGTGGCGACATCAGCGACGGCCGCGACCTGCTCGTGCGGGTGCACTCGGAGTGCCTGACCGGCGACGTGTTCGGGTCCCAGCGGTGCGACTGCGGGCCGCAGCTGCACGCCTGCCTCGAGGCGGTCGACCGGGAGGGCCGCGGCGTGATCGTCTACCTCCGGGGACACGAGGGGCGGGGGATCGGGCTGCTCCACAAGCTGCAGGCGTACACCCTGCAGGACGGCGGTCTCGACACCGTCGACGCCAACCTCGACCTCGGCCTGCCGGCCGACGCCCGCGACTACGGCACCGGCGCCCAGATCCTGCACGAGCTCGGCATCACCTCGGTGCGGCTGCTCACCAACAACCCGGAGAAGCGAACCGCGCTCGAGGGCTTCGGCATCACCGTGGCCGAGCGGATCGCGGTGCCGGGCAGCCCGCACGCCGAGAGTCGCCGCTACCTGGCGACCAAGCGCGACCGGATGGGCCACGACCTGAGCCATCTCGAGCTCGACCCCGTCACCGACACCGAAGGACACCTGACATGAGCGGAGCCGGACACCCGACGCTGGAGCCCCTCGACGGCAGCGGTATGACGGTCGGCGTGGTGGCCGCGTCGTGGCACGAGACCGTGATGGACGGGCTGCTCACCGGCACGTTGCGGGCCCTGGCCGACTGCAAGGTCGAGTCCCCGGTCGTCGTACGTGCACCGGGAAGCTTCGAGCTGCCGGTGCTCGCGGCTGCCCTGGCCGCCCGCTGCGACGCGGTGGTCGCGCTCGGCGTCGTGATCCGCGGTGGGACACCGCACTTCGAGTACGTCTGCGACGCGGTGACCTCGGGCTTGACCCGGGTCACGCTGGACTCCGGCGTCCCGGTCGGTTTCGGGGTGCTCACCTGCGACACCGAGCAGCAGGCGCTGGACCGTGCCGGGTTGGACGGCTCGCAGGAGGACAAGGGGTACGAAGCGGCCCACGCGGCACTCGCCACCGCCCTGACCCTGCGCTCGGTGTCGCGTTCGTCCGACTGAGTCTCACGACCGTCGGTCGGGGTCAGCCGGACGAGTCGGAAAGATACGCTGGTCGGCGATGAAGTCCTTCGAGGTGCTGTTCGCGGAGCTGTCCACCAAGGTGGCCGAGCGACCCGACGGGTCCGGCACGGTCGCCGCGGTCGACGCCGGCGTGCACACGATCGGCAAGAAGCTGGTCGAGGAGGCGGCCGAGGCGTGGATGGCCGCCGAGCACGAGTCGAAGGAGCGTGCGGCCGAGGAGCTGAGCCAGCTGCTGTACCACGCGCAGGTGATGATGCTGGCCTGCGGGCTGAGCCTCGACGACGTCTACGCCCACCTGCTGACCGATGACCCCCACGACCACACTCGATCCGAGAGTCCGATGCTGAAGATCGCCGTGCCCAACAAGGGCTCGCTCGCCGAACCGGCCGCGCAGATCCTGCGTGAGGCCGGGTACCGGCAGCGTCGCGACGCCCGCGAGCTGGTGATGAGCGACCCCGCCAACGACGTCGAGTTCTTCTACCTGCGACCCCGCGACATCGCGGTGTACGTCGGCGAGGGCACGCTCGATGTGGGGCTCACCGGGCGCGACCTGGTGCTCGACTCGCGGGCGCCGGTCGAGGAGCGGCTCACGATGGGCTTCGGTGAGTCGACGTTCCGCTTCGCCGCGCCGGAGGGACGGTTCGCGGTGCCCGAGGACCTCGACGGCGCGCGCGTCGCGACGTCGTACGCCGGTGTGCTCGAGGACTGGTTCAAGGAGCGCGCGGTCAACGCGAAGGTGATCCGGCTGGACGGCGCGGTCGAGTCCGCGGTCCGGCTCGGCGTGGCCGACGCGATCGCCGACGTGGTCTCCACCGGCAACACGCTCCGCGCTGCCGGGCTCGAGGTCTTCGGCGAGCCGATCCTGAGCTCCGAGGCGGTGCTGGTGACACGGGAGGCGGCCGGGTCGAGCGATCGACCCGGACGTGTTCGACGTGTTCCTGCGACGGATCCAGGGAGTCCTGGTCGCGCGCAGCTACGTGATGATGGACTACGACTGTCAGGTGGAGCAGGTCGAGGCCGCGTGCGCCCTCACCCCCGGCATCGAGTCCCCGACGGTGTCGCCGCTGCACCGGGAAGGCTGGGTCGCCGTCCGCTCGATGGTGCCCCGCGACGACGCGCAGCGCGTGATGGACGACCTCTACGACCTCGGCGCCCGCGGAATCCTGGTCACCGACATCCATGCCTGCCGACTCTGAACAAACTCCTCCGGGCGACGCGGCCGACCCGCAGCTCCCGATCACCTACCGGCCGCTCGGGGCGCGCGTCGCCTCCGCGATCGCGGCCGCGGCGATCGTCTTCATCGTGACCCTGCTGTGGGTGCTGCTGCCCGGTGAGGTGCAGGACGACTTCACGGTGTTCCAGCGGGCGACGCTGATCGGCTTCTTCGTGGTGGTCCTCGTGCTGCTCAACGGGATCTTCCGGACCTGTGCCAAGGCCACGGTCCGCGGCCTCGACGTCATCAACGGGTATCGGCGGCACCAGCTCGAGTGGGGCCAGATCGTCCGCGTCTCGCTGTCTCCGAACCGCCCCTGGGTGCTGATCGACCTCGACGACGGCACCACGATGTCGGTGATGGCGATCCAGACCTCCGACGGCGGACGCGCGACGCGGGCAGCGCGCCAGCTGGCCGTCCTGGTCCAGTCCCAGACCCGGACCGACCGCGACACCTGACCGCGCACGATCCGTCGGACGCGGCGTCGAGGCAGGTCGGGACGGCCGCGGCGAGGCCTTCGATCGCCGCGGAGAAGCACTCCATCGGAGGCGTGACCAGGCCGGCTCCGACCTGCCCGACGCCGGCGACCCTGCCCGCCATGCCGGTGTTGATCTGGGGGAGGCGCCCCGCCCGGAGCACCGAGGTCACGTCGATCCCGGTCGGCGTCCCGCGGAACTCCATGATCGGGATCGCCCAGCCGGGGTTCTCACCCGCGCAGATGTCGTACATCCGCAGCGTCGTGTTGAGCGCGTCCGGCACGGATCCTCCGACGAACCGCACGATCGCGGGGGCCGTCGCCATCGCGAACCCGCCGACGCCCGCCGTCTCCGTGATCGCCGAGTCGCCGATGTCGGGGTTGGCGTCGTCGGGGCCGTACTGCCCGAGGTAGAGACCGTCGGCGATCTGGGCCGGACCGACGTACCACGTGTCGCCGGTGCCACTGACCTGGATGCCGAAGTCGGTGCCGTTGCGGGCCATCGTGGTGACCACGCTCGACCCCGGTATGCCGCTCGCGGCCACGGTCATCAACTTGCACGCGGGCATCACCAGGTTGAGGAAGAAGTGGTCGTTGCCCGAGATGAACCGCACCACCTCGGCCACGTCGGCGGGGTCGGACCCGGACGTGATCAGGTCGGGCAGCCACTCCTTGAGCAGCATCAGCGTGCCGGCGCGGTTGCGGTTGTGGCCCTCGTCGCCCATCTGCACCATCTGCGCGACGATCGCCAGGATGTCGACCGGTCCGTGCGCCCGGGTCGCGCCCTGGAGAGCGGGGCCGAGCACCTCGGCCATCCAGCGCAGCCGTTCGATGACGTCGGACGAGTAGGCGCCGTAGCGCAGCACCTTGCCGAGCCCTTCGTTCAGCGAGCACCACGACGTGTTGTCGTGCACCTCGTCGTGCAGCTCGAGCATCCACATCGACGGTGAGACCACGCCGGCCATCGGTCCCACCGCTCCGCGATGGTGGCAGGGCTCCCACGAGAACGAACCGCCCGCGAGCTGAGCCTCGGCCTCCTCCGCGCTCGACGCCAGACCCTCGAACAGCACGGCGCCGATCAACGCACCCCGCATCGGCCCGGAGGCCCGGTCCCAGCTGATCGGCGGGCCCGCGTGCAGGAACTCACCGCGTCGGAGCTGGAGTGCCTCGGACGCCGGCCGGACGTCCACCAGGGCAGCCCGGGCGGCCGTCATCCGGCGTACCGCCTCGGCGTTCGCCTCGGCGCGGCGACGGTCGAGCATGACGGTCGTGAGCGCGTCCTCCGTGCCGGCGACCGGAGGCGTCCAGTCGACGGCCTCGGTGGTGACGCCCTGCACGCGCAGCGCCTCGTCGAGCAGCTCGACGCCCGCGGTGACGACGGTCTCGGTGCTCATCAGACCTCCGCCTGGACCAGGGCGACGGCCTCGCGGGCCGCGGCGGCGTTGGAGGCATGCACGACCGCGCCGGCCGCGGCCAGTCGCTCCGCCTGTGCGTCGAGACCTTGGGGGTCGTCGCGGGTGCCCACGATCGAGATGATCACCGGCTTCGTGGCGTCGGCGATGACGGCGGCCAGCTCGGTCGCCGGGTCGGCGTGCGACCCGAGACCGAGCACGACGTCGAGGAGTACCACCGCGCAGTCGTCGTCGGCGAGCTCGCGAGCCAGTCGTTCGTTGCGCAGTCCCGGCTCGATCATCGGGTGCGGGCGACCGGCGGTCAGCTGGTCGTCGCCGAAGTCGATGAAGGTGTGACCCTGCGACGCGAGGTCTGCCCCCAGCGCCGGCTGGTCGGCCAGCGGGATGTTGCTCGCGACCGTGCCGAACGCCTCCGCGGCGATGAGCATCGCTTCGTCGCACAAGGTCCCGCCGGTGTACAGACCGCGCACGAATCCCTGCTCGGCCCGTGCGGGCGCGCCGCCCCATCGCCGAGGTGCGGTCCACGTCTCGCCGGCCGCTTCGACCACGCGCTGCGCGGTTGCGGTGATGTCTGGCCGGCCCGGACCGAGGTAGCCCATCACGACCGGAGTGCGCAGCGTGGCTGCATGGCCGCTCACCTGCTCCACCACGTCGGCCGCCGGAGGCTTGGAGATCACCACGATCGTCTCCACGTCGGCGTCGGCGGCGAGCCGGTCGAGCGCGGTGATCGTGGAGCGCCCGCCGACCTCGGCCGACAGGTCACGTCCGCCGACACCGAGGCAGTGCCGCACGCCGACCCCCGCGCCGTCCAGCAAGGACAGCAGGTGCTGCGCGCCGGTGCCCGACGCCGCCACGATTCCGACAGGTCCGGGTCGTACGACGTTCGAGAAGCCGAGGCCGACCCCGTCCACGACAGCCGTGCCGCAGTCCGGCCCCATGACCAGCAGACCCGCGTCGCCGGCCCACGTCTTGAGCGCGACCTCGTGGTCGACGCTGACGTTGTCGCTGAACACCATCACGTCGAGCCCGGCGGCCAGGGCGTCGGCCGCGTCGATGGCGGCGACGCGGCCCGGGGTGCTCACCAGAGCCAGCGTGGCCTCGACCCGTCGGGCTGCGGTGCCGACCGTGGGGGCGGGCGGCACGCCGTCGCCGAGCCCGCTCGAAGCGCCCGGCCGTCGTGCGAGGATCTCGTCGAGCGCCGCCGTCGCGGTGGCGACAGCCTCCTCGGTGTCGGTCTCGATCGCGACGACCATGTCGTTGGGCGACGCGTCGGCCGGTACCTCGAAACCGAGCTGCACCAGCAGGTCGAGGTTGAGCTCGGTCGCCATCGCCACCTGCACGGTCACGACGTCCTCGCGGCCGCTCAGCTCGCGGCTGACCTGCATCAGCGTGACGGAGTCCTGGTAGGACCCGCGCCGCACCGTGACGTCGCGCATCAGGCGGCCCGCCCCTCGGCCAGGAGCGGTTCGCCCAGGCGGGGGAGCACGGTGGCGACTCCCTCGATCAGGCCCGCGTCCCGAGGAGGACCCGACGCGCAGCAACGTGTCCCGGGCGGACGTCGGGTCCTCACCCCGGGCCAGACAGCGCAGCAGGTCGGCAAGCTCGTCGATGCACCAACCCTCGCACGCCGTTCGCAGCAGCGACGCCGAGGTTGCCGTGGTGGACTGCTCGAGGTCGGCGCCGGCGATGTCGTGCGCCAGGCCGGTCATGCTGGGGTGGCCTGTCGCACGCAACGTGACGAGGGCGCCGCAGAGGACGTCGTCGGCGTACGGCGTCAGGCCTGGCCCGCGCCCGAGCAGGTCCGGCCAGGCGGACGCGAGCCGGCGTACGGAGGCCGGGTCGACGGCGTCGGCGAGCACGGCATGGTCCCGGGGGTCCGGCCGCGCCGGGCGCCACCAGCGCGCGACGCGGAGTCGGACCGCATCCGGATCTTCGTCGTCGCCCCAGGCCAGGAGTCCGTCTCCGACCGAGAGCGACGACGGTGTTGACATCGGTGTTGACGACGGTGTCGACTGCCCGGCCTGTGGAGCGACGGCGCATGCACCAGGGAGACGCACGGCGCCGGGAAACATGACGCAGAACGCGACACGTCCTTCGTCGTCTGCCAGGCTCCAGGCCAGCCTCGAGCGATGGGCGACCGTGAGCGGCCGCACCGGACCGTCCAGCCACGGGGCGATCAGCACACTTGCGGACATCGAGCGGTGGGCCGGTTGTCGGGTCACCGTGGCCCTCCTCGACGCAGGTCGTCGACCGCGACCACGGCCGACACGGCCGCGCGGCGGCCGCTCTGGGCAGACACACGGTAACCGCTGCGCTACGGTCCCCGCATGGGCAAAGTTGCCAACGATCCGCGGCGAATGCCACGTGAGTTGTCAGCAGCACCACCGCGACAGCGCACCACGACCGAGTCCGAGCACGGCGTGGCGGTGTGGGAGGCGCTCCAGCTGCCGGCCTTCGCGCAGACGCGCGTCGTCGCCGGTCACGACGGCCTGGCACGCCGGGTCTCGCGCGCCAACATCATGGAGGTGCCCGACATCGGGGCCTGGGTGAAGCCGCAGGAGCTGTTGCTCACGACCGGCTACCCGTTGCGCGATGTGCCCGACGGGCTGGCCTCCCTGGTCTCCGAGCTCGATGCCGCCGGTGTCTCCGCACTCGGGGTCAAGCTGCGTCGTTACCTCGACGTGCTGCCTGACGCGATGCTTGCGGGAGGCGGACCGGCTCGGCTTCCCCGTCCTGCTGCTCGACGACGACGCAGCCTTCGACGACCTGCTGAACGCCGTCCTGACCGATGTCATCACCCGACAACGGCACGACCTCCAGCGGACCGACACCGTGCACGCCAGCCTGGTCTCCGTCGTCCTCGACGGGGGCGGGCTGGAAGAGCTCGCCCAGGCGCTCGACGCCCAGATCGAGGGCGACATCGCCGTCACGACCACCGACGGCCGCGTGCTCGCGGCGGTCGGCGACGACGACGAGCTGCTCGCTCTCGACGACCTCTTCGTCGAGTCAGGGCGCTTCCGGTCCGAGCGGTTCGCCCCGGGCAACCACCAGGCGGGTGACGTGTTCCTGGCGGTGGCGCCCGTCCTCGCCGGCAAGGCCGACCACGGACGGCTGGTGCTCGTCCGCCACGACGGCCCCGTCCCGGACGGCGACCTCGCCGTGCTCGAACGGGCGGCGACCGTCTTCGCCCTCGCGGTCACGAAGTCCCTCGCCGTGCAGGCGGTGGAGGCGAAGTATCGGGGCGACTTCCTGCGCGACGTCCTGATCGACCGAGCAGGCAACCCCGAGAGCGTGGTCGAGCACTGCCACTCGCTGGGCTGGGACGTCGATCGGCCGCTCGTGGTCGTGGTCGCGGCCCTCGACCAGCCCTCGGAGACCGACTCCGGCAACGGGAACGGCGACGGAGGGGGCGAGGCCGACCAGGTCGCCCAGCGCATCCAGCAGGACCGGTTCGCCAACGCCTGGGCGACGGTCGTGTCGCGGTACGACCGGGCCGCGCCGGTGGTGGGGTTCGCGTCCGAGGTCGTCGCGCTGGTCGGCGTGTCCGACGACGTCAGTCCCCGGGCCACCGTGGATCGGCTGATCCATCTGGTCCGCGGGGACGGTGGTGGTGGCCGGCGGTCGTTCGGCGCCGGGGTCAGCCGAGTCATCCGCGACCCCTCCGGCATCGCCGCCGGCTACGAGCAGGCCCGCCGGGCCGTGCACGTCGGTCACCAGCTGCAGGGCTCGTCTGCGGTCGCGCACTTCGACGACCTCGGCGCGTTCCGGCTGCTCAGCCTGATCGACGACGCCAACGAGCTGGACAACTTCGTCCGCGAGGTGCTGCGCGAGCTCGCCCACGAGAGCGATCCCGAGGCGGCCGACATGCGCCTCACGCTGCGGGTGCTCCTCGACACCAACTTCAACGTCGCGGAGACCTCGCGGCGGCTGCACTTCCACTACAACACGCTGCGCTACCGGATCACGAAGCTCGAACGCCTGGTCGGCCCGTTCACCACCGACCCCGATCTGCAGCTCGACCTCTCCCTGGCCCTGCGGGTCATGCAGATGCGGGGTCTGTAGCGCGTCGTATGTACGAGGCGGTGCGATTCCGGCATCGTGTACGTGGCGTGACGCTGCGTCACCCTGCTTGATGGGAGTGCCTCATGGCGATGACCTGGAAGCTCGTGCACGACGGCAAGACCCCGCCTCCGGGTGAGGCCGTCGCCCCCGACGAACGGCTGTCCTGGGGAAGGACGGTCGGCCTCGGCGCCCAGCACGTGGTGGCGATGTTCGGCGCCACGTTCGTCTTCCCGCTGGTGATGGGGCTGAACCCGCAGCTCGCCATCATGATGAGCGGCATCGCGACGATCTGCTTCCTGCTCATCGTCCAGGGCAAGGTGCCGAGCTACCTCGGCACCAGCGCGTCGTTCGTGGGCGGTGTCGCCGCGATCCGTGCGCAGGGCGGCGACTCCGCCGACGTCACCGGCGCGATCCTGGTGGCCGGCCTGGTGCTGCTCGTCATCGGCGTGCTGATCCACTTCGCCGGACCCGGCGTCCTGCACGCCGTTCTCCCACCCGCGGTCACCGGCGCGGTCGTGATGCTGATCGGGTTCAACCTGGCTCCGGTCGTGGCCAACATCTACTGGCCGCAGGACCAGTGGATCGCGCTGGCCACGATGGCGTTCGTGATCGTGTTCGCGGTCGGGGTGCGTGGCTTCCTCGGCCGGATCGCGATCTTCGTCGGCCTCATCTTCGGCTACGTGCTGTCGTGGATCGCCGACGCTTTCGGCCAGATCAACAGCGTGCTGCCCGGACAGAACCTGCTCGGCCCCGACGGGAAGCCCTGCGACACCGAGGGGACGTACTGCGTCGCCTCACCGTTCGACCACGACCGGGTGAGCTGGGCCGGAGTGAAGGCCGCCGACTGGGTCGGGTTCCCGCCGCACAGCGACGGAAGTGTCGTGGGCTGGCACTGGCCGAGCTTCTCGCTCACGTTCACCCTGCTCGTGCTGCCCGCCGTGATCGCCCTGATCGCCGAGAACACCGGGCACGTGAAGGCGGTCGCGGAGATGACGCGGCGCGACCTCGACCCGGTGATGGGTCGCGCGATCGCCGCCGACGGGTTCGGCACGGCGCTGGCGTCGTCGGTCGGTGGCTCGCCCACGACGACGTACGCCGAGAACATCGGGGTCATGGCAGCGACCCGGGTCTACTCGACGGCCGCCTACTACGTCGCCGCCGTCGTGGCGATCCTGTTCGGCCTCAGCCCGAAGTTCGGGGCGTTGGTCTCGTCCACGCCAGGAGGCGTCCTGGGCGGGATCACGGTGGTGCTCTACGGCATGATCGGACTGCTCGGCGCGAAGATCTGGAAGGAGAACAACGTCGATCTGGGCAACCCCGCCAACCTCGTCCCGCTCGCCGCAGGCATCATCATCGCGATCGGGGACACGAGCCTGGAGGTCACCGACGACTTCACCTTGTCCGGCATCGCCCTGGGCACGATCGTGGTCATCGTCTTCTACCACCTGGCACGGGCGATTGCCCCGGAACACCTGCGCGTCGACGATCCGGGAACGATGATCTCCGTGGGGGAGCCGCGCATGCACGAGATCGAGGACGAACCCGGGGGTACCCATCGCAGGGACCCTGACAGCACCTGACCGCATCACACTCGGTAGTCCGGAGGAGGTTCAGCGTTCGTGAAGCCCGCCCCCTTCGCCTACCACCGCGCCGTGAGCCTGGACGACGCCGTCGAGGCGCTGGCCGCGACCGGTGGGAAGGTGCTCGCCGGCGGACAGAGCCTGGTGCCGCTGCTCTCGATGCGGCTCGCCGCCCCCGCGGCGCTGGTCGACCTCAACCCGGTGCCCGGGCTGGACGTGATCGAGGTCGGCGACGGCGGGGTCCGGATCGGTGCGCTGGTGCGACACGCTGCGCTCGAGCGGGACGAGGCGGCGTACGCCGCCAACCCGCTGCTGCGGCGTACGCTCCGACACGTCGCGCACGCCACGATCCGCAACCGCGGCACGACGGTCGGGCAGCCTCGTCCATGCCGACCCGGCGGCCGAGATGCCGGCGGTGCTCGCCCTGCTCGGCGGGCTACGTCGAGGCGACCAGCCGCGACCGGGGCACTCGCCGGATCGCCGCCGGCGAGTTCTTCGTCGGCCCGCTCGAGTCCGCGCTCGAACCGGACGAGATCGCCGTCTCCGCGTTCTTCCCCGACCCTGCCGCAGGGGCCGGCACGTCGTGGGTCGAGCTCTCGCGCCGGCACGGCGACTACGCCATGGTCGGCGTCGGTGCGGTCGTGCAGACCGACCCGTCGGATCCGGGCGCCGTCGTGAGCGCGAGCGTGGCGCTGATCAGTGTCGGGCTCACCCCGGTCGTGGTCGAGCTGACCGACGCGGTCGCGGGTCGACCGTCCGCGGCGGGCTGGGACGACGCGCTCGACCTGGTCACGTCCGCGATCGAGCCCGAGACCGACATCCATGCCAGCGCGGAGTACCGCGGCCACCTGGCCCGCGTGCTCACCGCCCGGGCCCTGGACGAGGCGGCACGCGACTCGGCGAGCAGGGTGGCTGCATGAGCGAGGCCCTGCACGACATCACGCTGAACGTCAACGGAGTGCCGCACGCGGTGCGGGTGCCGGGCCGACGGCTGCTGTCCGACGCGATCCGGCACGACGTCGGTCTGACCGGCACCCACGTCGGGTGCGAGCACGGCGTCTGCGGAGCCTGCACGGTGCTGCTCGACGGGGCGCCGACCCGCAGCTGCCTGGTCTTCGCGGTGTCGGTCGACGGTGCCGCCATCACGACCACCGAGGGCTGCCTCGACCCCGACGGTGAGCTCGGTCCGGTGCAGCAGGCCTTCCGTGACTGCCACGCACTGCAGTGCGGCTTCTGCACCCCGGGCTTCGTCACCACGATCACGGCGTACCTCGAGGACCATCCCGACCCGACCGAGGCAGAGGCGCGGGAGGCCATCGGCGGCAACCTGTGCCGCTGCACCGGCTACCAGAACATCGTGGCAGCAGTCCTACGCGCAGCAGAGATCAAGAAGGCGGCTGCGCCGTGACCCAGAAGCTGTTCGGGCAGCGGGTGCCGCGGGTCGAGGACCCGCGGCTGCTCGCCGGTCGTGGTCGCTACCTGGACGACCTCGGTCAGGACGCGTTGGCCGCAGCGTTCGTGCGCAGCCCGCACGCCCACGCCCGGATCGTCGACATCGACGTCACGGCAGCCCTCGAGATCGACGGCCTGGTCGCGATCTACACCTACGACGACCTGGACGGCCGGACCAACGAGCCGCTTGCCGTTGCTGATCCCGCACCCGACGCTGACCCACGGTCGGACGCCGCACGCGTTGGCCAAGGACGAGGTCAACCACGTCGGCGAGGCGATCGCGATGGTCGTCGCCACCGATCGCTACCTCGCCGAGGACGCCGCCGCGCTGATCGAGGTCACGTACGACTTCCTGCCGCCGGTCGTCGGTGTCGAGAACGCGCGGGACGCACGCGTGCTCGTCCACGACGACGTCCCGGGCAATGTCGCGGCGACGATGGTCCAGGAGGTCGGGGACGCGGCCGCCGCCATCGCCGCGGCCCCTCGCCGGACCTCGCTGTCGCTGTCCATCGAGCGCAGCGCATCGATGCCGATGGAGGGCAAGGGCGTGCTGGCGCGCTGGGACGCCGACGACGAGTCCCTGCTCGTGCACTCGTCCACGCAGACGTCGACGAGCGTCCGCCAGGCCATCGCGGCGAAGCTGGAGCTCCCCGTCGACCGGGTCGAGGTCGTCACGCCCGACGTCGGCGGTGGCTTCGGGGTCAAGATCGTGCACCCGTGGCCGGAGGAGGTGCTCGTCCCGTGGGCCGCGATCCGGCTCGGCCGACCCGTCAAGTGGACCGAGGACCGGCGCGAGCACTTCGTCTCGTCGGCGCACGAACGCGGCCAGCTGCACGAGGTCGAGGTCGGGTACGACGACGAGGGCCGGTTGCTCGGGCTCTCGGTGCGCTTCTGGCACGACAACGGCGCCTACACGCCGTACGGGCTCATCGTGCCGATCATCACCTCGACCCAGCTGCTCGGCCCCTACAAGCCCGGCGCCTACCGGGTCGAGTTCCAGAGCCTCTACACCAACACCGTGCTCGTGACGCCGTACCGGGGCGCCGGCCGGCCGCAGGGCTGCTTCGTGATGGAGCGGGTGATGGACGCGATCGCGCGCGAGCTCGGCATCGACCGGGCCGTCGTCCGCGAACGCAACTTCATCCGGCCCGACGAGATGCCCTACGACCACGGCCTGATCTTCCAGGACGGGCGGCCGCTGATCTACGACTCCGGCGACTTCTTCGCCTCGCTCGAGAAGCTGAAGGAACTGGTCGGGTGGGACGACTTCGCGGCGTACCGCGACCAGGCGCGTGCCGAGGGCCGACGGGTCGGCATCGGGCTGGCCTGCTACGTCGAGGGCACCGGCGTCGGGCCCTACGAGGGCGGACACATCCGGGTCGAGACCGACGGCACCGTGGTCGTCTCGACCGGGCTGACCACCCAGGGCCAAGGTCACCAGACGATGCTCGCGCAGATCGTCGCCGACGAGCTCGGCGTCCCGTTCGACAAGGTCAAGGTGACGACCGGTGACACCCGACGGTTCAAGTACGCCGTGGGGACGTTCGCCTCACGTACCGCCGTGATGTCGGGCAACGCGGTCGCCCTGACGGCTCGCAAGGTGCGGGAGAAGGCGCTGCGGATCGCCGCGGACGCGTTGGAGGCGTCCGTGGACGACCTCGAGGTGGTCGACGGGCACGTCCAGGTCAAGGGCAGCCCCGGCGCCCAGATCGACCTCGGCGCGGTGGCTGTGCTCTCCAACCCGCTGCGCTACGCGTTCGACGAGGCGGCGGCGCGTGCCACCCAGTTCGCGTCGCCGGCTGATCCGGAGAAGCCGCCGGTGGCGGACGACGACGAGCCTGGTCTCGAGGGCACCGACTACTACTCGCCGCCGCGCTCGACGTTCGCCAACGGCATGCACGCGGTCGTGGTCGAGACCGACCCGGAGACGGCCGACATCTCCGTCCTGCGCTACTGCGTCGTGCACGACTGCGGCACGATCATCAACCCGATGATCGTCGAGGGGCAGGTCCACGGCGGGGTGGCGCAGGGCGTCGGCGGCGCGCTCTACGAACGGATGGCGTACGACGCCTCGGGGCAGCTGCTCAACGCGTCATACATGGACTTCCTCATCCCGTACGCCAGTGAGGTCCCGACGATCGAGATCGACCACCTCGAGACGCCGTCCCCGCTCAACCCGCTCGGCGTCAAGGGAGCGGGGGAGGCCGGCGTGATCCCCGGCTCCGCCGCCATCGCCGCGGCGATCGAGGACGCCGAGGGGTTCCCGATCCATGCCATGCCGATCTCGCCGAGCGAGCTGTTCGCGCTGCGCCAGGCGCACGCCGGCGACGCCTGAGGCCGGCTGATGGCGCTGGTCTCCGCTCATGCCTACGGCTCGCGCTACGGCGTCGGGGGTGCGACCGCGGCGGAGCACTTCGCCGCGGCCGTTGCGCTGCGGCCGGACTACGTCGAGTTCGACCTGCAGCGCACCGCGGACGGAGTCTTCGTGGTCCTCCACGACCGGCACCTCGTCATCGGTGACGAGTCCCGCGAGGTGGCGACCTCGACCCTGGCCGAGCTGCGTGGGGGTGGTGTCGACCTGCTGACCTACGAGGAGGCGCTCGACCTGCTGGACGACGGCCCCAGTGCTCACCTCGACCTGAAGTTCGCCGTCTCCGAGACGACGTACGACGGTCCGGACGGCGACACCTGGGAAGTGACAGCAGCGGCGCAGGCGGTCGAGGCGCTCGGTGCCGGACGGGTGCTGGTGACGACGTTGGAGGACCGAGGCGTGGCCGCCGTCCGACGCTGGGCCCGGGACCGGCATCCCGACCTGCTCGTCGGCCTGTCGCTCGGCCAGTCGCGTCGTGGTCTGCCGCTGCACCGGCAGCTCCGGGGCCGGTTGTCCGAGCTCTTCCCCGCCCGGCGGGTGGTGGCGTGCGACCCGCACGTGATCGTGGCCAACAAGTGGCTCGCGCGGCTCGGCGTCGCCCGCTGGACCCGGCGGCGTGGGCTGCTGCTGCTCGTGTGGACCGTCGACGAGCCTCGGCTGCTGCGGCGCTGGATGGCCGACCCCTTCTGCTGGCTGGTCACCACCAACCGGGTGCGCGAGGCCGTCCGGCTCCGCGACGGCTATCGGGCCTGACCCCGCGAAAGCGCAGGTCAGCCGTTCGGACGACCGGCTGGGCCGTTCGGGCAGAAGGTGCCGCAACCGGCGTCCGACCGCTCCGGCCCTGGCTACGGTCGGACCCGTGGACACTGAGCGTGTTCGTGGCATCGCCGCGCGTCGCCGAGCGCCGTCGGCCGATGGCAGGTCACCCGCGGCTGCGTCGATTCGTCACGATTCTTTGCGTTCTCACCGTGGTGCTGGGGGAGCTCGCCCTGCTCCTGGCGGTGTACCACCGCAGCGACCAGGTCGAGGAGCAGCAGCTGCTCCTGGCCCGGCTGTACCCCGACTGGACCGGCACGGCCGAGGAGTCGGGCCGGGCCATCGAGGCGCTCCGCGACGCGGGGATCCCAGCGGTGTCCCTGCAGGCCCTCGTCGACGCGCGTGATCACCTGTTGCTCGCACCGGGCGCCGACGTGACCGCCGACCAGGCGGCCATGGTCGTCGCGGCCGAGCGGCTGGGGGAGTCCCTGGACCGTCGCCACCGGTGGATCGACAACCAGGCCCTGGTGACGTACGTGATCCTGCTCGTGGGCGCCTCAGCCGGCTGGTTCGCCTGGTTCCGCCGCGTGCTCCGTCGGCACCGTGAGCTGCAGCAGCGGCTGTCGGAGGAGGAGGCGCGCGTCGCCAGCGACGAGCGGTTGACGGTGCTGGTCAAGAACAGCGCCGACCTCACGCTGATCCTCGACGCCGACCTCACCGCCACCTTCGTGAGCCCCGCATCCGAGCACGTGCTCGGTCACTCGCCGGACGAGATCATCGGCCGCGGAGTGCTGGGCTACGTCGACGAGGACGACGTGCCCAGGCTGATCCAGCTCGTCGCCGGGCTGCGCCACGAGGACGACGAGGAGATCCAGTTCCAGATGACGCACGCCGACGGGCGGACGCTGACGATGGAGGGCGTCCTCACCAACATGCTCTCGCACCCGCAGGTCTCCGGGTTCGTGCTCACCGTGCGCGATGTCACCGAGCGGCACGTCATCGAGCAGCAGCTGATCCACCAGGCGTTCCACGACGGTCTGACCGGTCTCGCCAACCGCGAGCTGTTCGCTGACCGGCTCGGACAGGCGCTCGCCCCACGCCGTGACGAGGCTGACCCGGTCGTCGTGCTGTTCTGCGACCTCGACGACTTCAAGGAGGTCAACGACCGCCTCGGTCATGCCGCCGGCGACGAGGTGCTGACCACCGTCGGGGAGCGCCTCGACGCGATCGTGCGCAGCGTCGACACCGCCGCCCGGCTAGGGGGCGACGAGTTCGCGGTGCTGATGATCGACGCGACCCAGGAGGACGGCGAGCTGATGGCCGACCGGATCCGGGCCCGGCTCGCGGCGCCCATCGAGGTCGCCGGCGCGACCCTGCAGCTGCGGGTCAGCGTCGGCGTCGCCCTGGCGGAGGCCGGGGGGATCGATGCCGAGGAGGCGCTGCGCAACGCCGACTTCGCGATGCAGTGGGCCAAGGGGCTCGGCAAGGCGCGCGCCGAGGTCTACAACGCGAACCTGCACGCCAAGGCGCTGGACCGGCTCGAGCTGCGGTCCGACCTGCAACGCGGTCTGCGCGGCGAGGAGCTCGTGCTGCACTACCAGCCGACCATGTGCCTGCAGGAGGGCACGGTTGCCGGCTTCGAGGCCCTGGTCCGGTGGCAGCACCCGACGCGTGGCCTGCTCATGCCGGCCGAGTTCATCCCGCTCGCGGAGGAGACCGGGCTGATCGTGCCGCTGGGGTCGTGGGTGCTTCGCGAGGCCTGCCGGTTCGCCGTCACGTTGCCGCACCGGGGCCAGGACCTGAGCATGTCGGTCAACGTGGCCACCCAGCAGCTCTACCAGGACGGGTTCGTCGACGAGGTGCGCGACGTGCTGCGGGAGACCGGGCTCCGGCCCAACCGGCTCGTGCTGGAGATCACCGAGACGGCCCTGCTCTCCGAGCTCGACCAGGTCAAGCCCCGGCTGGCCGCGCTGCGCCGGATCGGCGTACGGCTGGCCATCGACGACTTCGGCACCGGCTACAGCTCCCTCGCCTACCTCGCCGAGCTCGCCCTCGACGTGCTCAAGGTGGACAAGTCCTTCATCGACCGCCTCGCGGAGGACGCGCAAGGACGGTCGATCACGCAGGCGATCCTCACCATGAGCCGCGAGCTCCACCTCGAGACCGTCGCCGAGGGCGTGGAGGACTCCGGACAGGCGGACTGGCTGATCCAGGAGCACTGCACGATGGCGCAGGGCTACCTGTGGAGCAAGCCGGTCGACGCCGAGGGCGTGCGCCTGCTGCTCGAGTCGCGGCCGGCTCCACGACACGCGAGTCCGGACGAGACAGGTCCGGGCCTCCCGGACCTGCCCTTCGACCCGCCCAGGTCACCCCCGCCTGACGCGACTCGCCAGGTTTCGTGCCCCGAGCCGCCAGGTTTGGTGCCCCGAGCCGCCAGGTTTGTGCCGACCGCGAGTGCCCGGAAGTACAGGCTGCCGGGACGCGGCTGCTGTGCCAAGGCTGGACGACGGCGCACACGCACCCTGCACCCTCAGGAGGCGCCATGACATCCAACCCTGCCCAGAACCCGTCCAGCACCAGCCGCCGAGCCTTCCTGGCCGGCTCCGGAGCCGCCCTGGCCGTCGGAGCCACCGGCACCGGTCTGCTCGCCGATGCTGCCGTCGCTGCGGAAGGAGGAGGCGTGGCCAGTGAGACCTGGCCGTCCGGTCCGGGCCAGAGGCTCCGGCCGCAGCGAGCGAGTGGCGAGCTGCGACGCATCATCGCCGCGATCGACCCGGACCGAGTCGAGGCGAACATCCGCAAGCTGGTCTCCTTCGGGACCCGGCACACGTTGTCGGTCCAGGACGATCCCGACCGCGGCATCGGCGCCGCGCGTGACTGGATCGCCGCCGAGATGACGAAGTACGCCGCGGCGTCCGGCGGCCGGATGACCGTGACCGTGCCGTCGTACATCCAGCAGCCCGGGCCGGATGATCCTCGGATCG
Organism: uncultured Actinomycetota bacterium; assembly: GCA_963737725.1. Lineage (GTDB taxonomy): Bacteria > Actinomycetota > Actinomycetes > Propionibacteriales > Nocardioidaceae > JANLYC01. The sequence continues at coordinate 76,861 of CAVTTO010000006.1, read as the reverse complement.
ACGTACCGACCAAGATCAGCAACGTCGTCGCGACGCTGAAGGGCGACGTGTCGACCCGAACCGCACCTACGTCGTCTCCGGTCACTACGACTCGCGCGTCACCGACGTGATGAACCGGACCGCCGACGCTCCCGGCGCCGACGACGACGCGTCCGGCGTCGCGGTGTCGATGGAGCTCGCCCGGGTGATGGCGACGCACCACACCGACGCGACGATCGTCTTCGCGGCGGTCGCCGGGGAGGAGCAGGGGCTCGTACGGGTCGAACTTCATGGCCCAGCAGTTCAAGGATGCCGGTGTGGACGTCCAGGGCATGTTCACCAACGACATCGTCGGCAGCAGCCGCGGCGACGACGGCACCCGCGACAGGACGAGCGTCCGCCTGTTCGCGCAAGGCCCGCCGCCGAGCGAGGACGCCGACGACCGCGGCCCTGCGGCTCACGCTCGGCGGCGAGAACGACTCGCCGGCGCGCGAGCTCGCCCGCTTCGTCACCGAGGTCGGCGGACCCACGACGACCGGCATGGACGTCCGGGTGATCTACCGGCTCGACCGCTACCTGCGCGGCGGCGACCACATCCGGGTTCCTGGCAGCAGGGCTTCCCGGCCGCGCGGTTCACCGAGCCGAACGAGAACTTCGCCCACCAGCACCAGGACGTCCGAGTGGAGAACGGCGTGCAGTTCGGCGACCTGCCCGAGTTCTGCGACTTCGACTACATCGCGCAGCGTCGCCAAGGTGAACGCCGCCGCGCTGTGGTCGCTGCCCAGGCACCGGGCATGCCGCAGGACGTCAGGATCGACACGTCCGTGCTGACCAACGACACCAAGCTGCTGCTGGACCCACGGGGACGACGCGTCGCTGGCCGGCTACGAGGTCGTCTGGCGGCCGACGATCAACCCGTTCTGGACGCATGTCATCCCGGTCGGCGACGTCGACGACCGCGACGATCGACCTGTCGAAGGACAACGTGATCTTCGGCGTCCGCTCGGTCAGCCACGACGGCTTCCGCAGCCCGGCCGTGTTCCCCTTCCCGGCCTGACCCCGACTCGCCAGGTTTGGTGCCCCGAGTCGCCAGGTTTGGTGCCTCGAGTCGCCAGGTCTGGTGTGCGGGGTCCGGGAACGGAGGGCATTAGTGTGACCTCATGATGGTCTCCGGCTCGGCCACCCTGAACGCCAGCCCCGACGCGGTCTGGCGCGCCCTCAACGATCCGGCCGTCCTGGTCCGGACGATCCCCGGCTGCCAGCGCCTGGAGGCCGTGGGCGAGGACGCGTACACGATGACGGTCACCGCCGGCGTCGCGTCGATCAAAGGCGTCTACACCGGCCAGGTGCGGCTCAGCGACCAGCAGCCGCCCGACAGCTTCGTGCTGACGGCGAGCGGCTCGGGAGCACCCGGCACCGTCAGCGCCGACGTCCGCGTCAAGCTGACCGACGCCGGTGGCGGCACGACCTCGCTGTCGTACGACGCCGACGCGATCGTGGGCGGGATGATCGGCGGGGTCGGCCAGCGGATGCTGACGGGCGTCGCCAAGAAGACCGCCGGCGAGTTCTTCGCGGCCGTCGACGACGTGCTCAACGGCCGCGCCGCCTGCCCCGGCGGCGGCCTCGACCGCAGGAGCGCCGACGGCGTCCGGAGCGGCCGGCGGCGGCGCAGCAGACCGTCTTCGAGGCTCCCGGCGCCGCGGCGGCCCTGCAGAGTCCGGGCGGCTTCGTGCCGGGGGCCTCGGTCGGAGCCGCAGCGGCGCTGATCGGTGTCCTGGTCGGCGGCTGGCTGTCCGGACGGAGACGGCGCGGCTGATGCGTGCCTTCACCGCCGCCGCAGTCCAGGTCCAGCCCCAGCCGGGACCGCTGACCGCCGCGTCGATCGCCGCGAACGTCGAGCACTGCGTCACCTGGGTGCGCGACTGCGTCCGCGAGTCGGGTGCGGAGCTGGTGGTCCTGCCGGAGACCTGCACCACGGGCTTCACTCCCGGCATCGGTCCCGACGAGCTGTGGGACCTGGTCGACGAGATCCCCGGCAGCCAGAACGAGCCACTCCATCGCGTCGCCGCCGAGCTCGGCGTCCACCTCGTCTACGGCGCCTACGAGCGCGGGGGCACCCGCGGTCTGGTCTACAACGCGGCCGTGCTGGTCGGCCCGGACGGCTCGACGCTCGGCGTCTACCGCAAGACTCATCCGTTCTGCACCGAGATCGTCACCGGTGGCGGCTGGGTCACGCCCGGCGAGGACACCTGTGTGGTCGAGACCGAGCTCGGCGGCATCGGCCTGATCATCTGCTTCGACGGCGACTACCCCGAGCTGGCCAGGATCACGGCGCTCCAGGGTGCGGAGGTGATCGCTCGCCCGTCCGCCCTGCTGCGCAGCGCCGACATCTGGGAGCTGACCAACCGGGCCCGGGCCTACGACAACCACGTGTACGTCGTCGGGGCCAACGCGACCGGCGCCGACCCGGCAGGAGTCCTCTACTTCGGCAACTCGATGATCGTGACCCCCGTGGCCGAGGTGGTGGCCCGCGGGTCGACGTACGAGCAGTGGGTGACGGCTCGGCTCGATCCCGATGACGCCCTGCGCTCGCTCACCCCGGGCAGCAGCGTCCGGCAGAGCTTCGACCACCTCGCCGACCGCAACCTCGACCTGATCAAGCGGCACCTCGACACGCTCGCCGCGCCCGGCGCCACCCGGTTCGCCTACCGGCGGGCCGGTGAGCCCAAGCCGCACGCCGGTCCCGACACCCCGCCCGACGAGGGTGGCTCGTGACCCGACGCATCCGGGTCGGGATCGACACCGGGGGGACGTTCACCGACGTCGTGGCCGTGGACGAGGAGACAGGGGAGCTGGCGACGACCAAGACACCGTCGACGCCTGCCGACCCCGCCATCGGCTTCATGACGGGCATCGAGAAGGTGCTCGCGGCTCTCGGGCTCGGCGGCGACGCCGTCACCGCGGTGTCGCACGGCACGACCGTCGCGACCAACAAGCTGCTCGAGGGCAAGGTCGAGAACCTCGGGTTCATCACCACCGAGGGCTACGAGCACGTGCTCGAGATCGCCCGGCAGTCGGTGCCCGACGGCTACGGCAACTCCTACTTCTGGGTGAAGCCACCGCGCATCGTGCCGGCCGACCGCGTCAAGACCGTCGGCGGACGGCTGGCGGTGGACGGGTCGGAGATCCGGCCGTTCGACGAGGAGTCCGCACGCCGGGCGGCCCGGTTCTTCCGCGACCACGGGATCGGCACGATCGGGGTCTGCTTCCTGCATGCGTACGCCGACCCGACCCACGAGCGTGCGATGCGCGCCGTGATCGAGGACGAGCACCCGGACGCCGTCGTGTCGATCTCGTCGGACGTGCTGCGTGAGTACCGCGAGTACGAGCGCTCCGTCACCACCCTGGTGGACGCCGCGGTCAAGCCCAACATCCGTCGCTACGTGGCCAACATCGCCGGGCACCTGGAGGAGATGGTCTCGACAAGCTCGACCACCGACGGCGACCAAGAGGACGATCCCGTTCTACGTCATGAAGTCGAACGGCGGCGTGCTCTCGGCCGAGGAGGTCGTGCACCAGCCGATCACCACCGTGCTGTCCGGGCCCGCGGCGGGTGCGCTCGGCGCCGCGGTGGTCGCCTCGGCCGCGGGCTTCGACCGGGTCGTCACCTGTGACGGTGGCGGCACCTCGACGGACGTCACCGTCGTCATCGACGGGCACCCCGCCCTGACCACGGAGGGAACCGTCGGCGCCTACCCGAGCAAGATCCCGATGATCGACGTGGTCACGGTCGGCGCGGGTGGCGGGTCGATCGCCTGGATCTCGCCGGAGGGAACGCTCAAGGTCGGGCCACAGTCGGCCGGCGCCGATCCCGGCCCGATGTGTTACGGACACGGCGGCGACCAGCCGACGATCACCGACGCCCACGTCCTGCTCGGCCGGATCCCGCCGCACCTGCTCGGCGGAGAAGTGCCGCTCGACCTCGACCTCGCCCGCGGCGGCGTCGAGGACCTCGCCGGCAAGCTCGGCCTGTCCTGGGAGGAGGCGGCGACCGGCGTCCTCGAGATCTCCGCCTGGAACCAGGCCAACGCGCTGCGCCAGATCACGGTGAAGCGTGGACTCGACGTGCGGGACTTCCACCTCGTCACGTTCGGTGGGTCGGGGTCGCTGCTCGCCTGCCGGCTGGCCGACATCCTCGGGCTCGAAGGCGTCGTGGTGCCGCTCAACCCGGGCAACCTGTCGGCGTACGGTCTGCTCACGGTCGACGTCCGCAACGACTACGTCCAGACCGCGGTCTCCAAGCACGCCCAGCTCGACCTGACGGGGCTGCAGTCCGTCGTCGATGACCTGACCACGCAGGCCGCGCAGGCGCTGACCCGTGAGGGGTTCGGTGCCGACGACCACCGGTTCGAGCGCTCGGCCGACCTGCGCTACTTCGGGCAGGCCTACGAGGTCCGGATCGCGATGCCCGACGGACCGTTGACGGCGGACCTCGCGGAGTCCGTGGTCGCCGCGTTCCATGACGAGCACCGCGTCCTCTACGGCTACGACTTCCGCGACGACGCGCGCCAGGAGGTCGAGTGGGTCAACGTCCGGGTCACCGGTGTCGGTCCGATCCGCAAGCCCGAGGTCCGGCAGGTCGCGCCAGGTCGTGGCGCCGAGACCGCCCGGACCGGCAGTCGCCCGGTCCACTTCGACGACTGGGTCGAGACCGACGTCTACGACCGGGCCCGGCTCGGGGCCGGTGACGTGATCGAAGGACCTGCGGTGCTCGAGGAGTTCTCGTCGACGGTGCCGCTGCACCCGGGCTTCCGTGCCGAGGTGGACCGCTTCGGCAACCTGGTGATCCGGAGGAGCTCATGACCGACCCGGTGCTGGTCGAGATCGTCGAGGGCTACCTCGCGTCGGTCGAGATGGAGGTCGAGACGGCGATCGGCCGCACGTCGCGCTCTCCGATGATCCGCGACGCGCACGACTACCGCGCGGGCATCCACGACCGGCGACTGCGCAAGCTCACCGGTCGGTCGTACTCCGCCCTGGTCCACCCGGTCGCCCGCGACTACCCGATCGACGAGATGAGGCCGGGCGACGTCTTCTTCCACAACGACGTCTACCAGTCCGAGGGCGGGATCGGGCACCTCCCGGACCTGTGCGTGACCGCGCCGGTCTTCCACGACAGCGGTGACGGCCCGCAGGTGGTCGCGTTCGTGCAGGCGTTCGGCCACCACGACGACATCGGGGGAGCGGTGCCGGGGTCGATGCCCTCGAACGCGACCTCGGTGTTCGAGGAGGGCCTGATGGTCCCGCCGATCAAGCTCTGGGACGCAGGCGTGCCCTGCGAGCAGGCGCTGAAGATCATGGTCCGCAACTCCCGGATGCCCGAGTCGCTGGCGGCCGATCTCGACGCCGAGTGCTCGGCCTGTCTGATGGGGGCGCGGCGGATGGCGGAGCTGTTCGAGCGCTACGGGCGCGACGAGGTGGAGGCCTGCTTCGACGCCATCCTCGACAAGACGACCGAGACGTTCCGGCGCGAGATCCTGGCGAAGATCCCCGACGGCACGTACGTCTGGGAGGACTACGCCGAGCACGACGGCGTCGACGAGCCCAGGCTGCACACGCAGCGGATCACGCTCACGAAGCTCCCCGACGACGGTGGCCGGATCGTCATCGACTTCACCGGCACCGCTCCGCAGGCCAAGGGCCCGATCAACCACTGCGGCGACTATGCCGACGGCAACTTCCTGAAGAAGTGGCTCGCCCCGATCCTGCGCAACCTCGCCGACTCGCCGGAGCGGATGGCCGAGCTCGACGTCAACGAAGGCGTCGTCCCCCTGATCGAGATGCGCTTCCCGCCTCCCGGCACGCTGCTGACCCCGGTCTTCCCGGCGCCGACGAACGCTCGCACGTTCGTGATCCTGCGGCTGCTCGGCGTGCTGGCCGGGGTGCTGGCGAAGGCCGTCGACGGGCGGATGCCGGCCGACCAGGAGACGATCCGCTACACCGGGGTGTACGGCGACGACCTCGACGGCAAGCCCTACCTCATGCGCGAGGTGCTCGGTGGCGGGTCGGGCGGGCGCTACTACGCCGACGGCGAGGACACCATCCACGTCGTCCCCGACTCGCGCAACCTCCCGACCGAGTTCAGCGAGGGACGGTTCCCGTTCGTGGTGGAGCGGCTCGGCCTGGCCGTCGACTCCGGCGGCGCCGGACGCTACCGAGGCGGCTGCGGCTACGAGAAGCACATCCGGATGCTCAAGGACGCGCACTTCATGTCGATCGCCGACCGGTCGATCCTGGCCTGCTGGGGCGTCAAGGGCGGCAAGGCCGGTCGCCCCTTCGAGGTCACCGTCGACCTGGGCGGTCCCGACGAGCGCGTCGTCGATGCCCTGGCCGACGCGGAGTTCGTCGCCGCCGGACAGGTGATCCGGATCCGGACGACCGGCGGTGGCGGCTGGGGTGACCCGCTCGAGCGGCCGTACGACGAGGTGGTCCGCGACGTCGCGTGGGGCAAGGTCTCCGTGGACGGTGCGCGCGACTCCTACGCCGTCCTGCTGCACCGCGACGGCGACGACGTGGTGCTCGACGAGCAGGGCTCCGACACGCTGCGGGCCGAGCAGCGTGCCAGCCGCTCCCGCGACGGCGATGCCGTGCCCTTCTTCGACCGCGGACCGGGCTTCGCGCGGCTCTCCGGCGGCGCACCGTACGCCGACGTCGACCTGCTGTAGCGATGTCTGATTCCCGCCAGACCGAGGCGGGCAACAGCGTCAGGCTGGACGTATGACGAACACCTGGACCGTCCTCCCGATCGACCCCGAGCGGCTCAGCACGATGCGCGTGCAAGGCCATGACGAGCACGGCAACGCCTGGTCGCCGTACCCCGCCGAGGGGTGGGAGCCGTTGCGCTGCTGCCTGCGCCTGGCCGAGCCCGACGAGCAGGTCGTGCTGATCTCGTACGCGCCCTTCACCACCACCTCGGCGTGGACCGAGGTCGGCCCGGTCTACGTCCACGCCGAGGCCTGCGACGGCTATCCCGACGGCTCGGACCTGCCGGCTCAGCTGCGCACAGGACCGCGCGTGCTGCGTGGCTACGACCGCGGGCAGGCCTTGCGCTACGACCACGTCCGGGTCGTCGAGGAGGGCGAGGACCTGGCCCCGGCGCTCGACAAGCTGTTCGTCGACGGCGAGGTGCAGACCGTGCACGTGCGGGCGTTGTCGACCCAGTGCTTCACCTACGCGGTCACGCGGCGCTAGTCGAGGAGTCCGTCGCGGCGGGCGATCGCGGCGGCCTCGGTGCGACCACTCGCGCCGAGCTTGGCCAAGATGTTCGACACGTGCACGCTGACCGTCTTGGTCGCGATGAACAGCTGCTTGCCGATCTCGCCGTTGGTGCGACCCTGCGCCACCAGACCGAGGATCTCCCGCTCGCGCGTGGTGAGCCGGGTGTCCTGACCGTCGCGGTCGGTGCGTCGCGGCGCGGTCGCGCCCAGCGTGCGCAGCTCGGCCAGCAGCGGCTCGGCGCGCAGCCGCTCGGCGGTCGCCCGCGCCGACGTCAGGTGCGGTCGGGCGCCGGCCGGGTCACCGGTGGCGCGCAGGATGGCGGCCAGCCGGGCCTGGGATCGGGCTTGCTCGAAGGAGTGCTCGAACGACCCGAACGCCTCGACCGCGTCCTCCCAGGACCGGATCAGCTCCTTCTGCTCCGGGGCGTCGTCGCTGCCGGCCGTCCAGTACAGCCGAGCCAGCTCCGAGCGCAGCCGGAGGATCCACGCCTGTCCCTCGGGCCCGATCACCTTCCAGCGGCGCAGCCCGCGGGCGTAGGCCTCCTCGGCGACCTCGGCCAGCTCGCCGCCGCGGCACGTCATCGCCGCCCGCTCGTCGGCCGAAGCATCGGCCGCGGCCGTCGCGAGCTGACCGATCATCAGCGCGCTGAGCCGGACCCGGGCCAGGAAGAACGAGCTCTCCCACATCCGGGAGACGGTGTCGACGGCGTGGTCGTGCGCCGCGAGGGCAGCCTTGACGTCGCCGCGGTCGCCGTGCAGGTCGATCAGTGCGGCGCCGGTGAGGATCAGGAAGAGACCGTCGGTGTCCCAGAGCTTGCGCAGGTGGGCGTAGGTGTCGAGCACCGCGACGGCACCGCGGCTCGCGTGCACCTGCAGGGCCGCCGAGGCGAGGGCGGCCTCGGCCGGCGGCGGAGGCGAGGTCGTCGCGGCGTCGAGGATGCGCAGCGCGTCGTCCCAGTCACCGTCGACGTAGGCCGCGATGCCTCCCATGAGCCGGGCCTCCATGCCGTAGGGCGCCCACGGGCGGCCCAGCTCGAGCGCGCGGTCCATCGCGGCACCGTAGGCCCGACGGGCATCCGCGATCCGACCGTTCTCGAACAGCACGCTGCCGATGTTGTGCAGGGCCCGCAGCTCGTTGGCGTGGTCGTTGTTGGCTCGCGCCTTGGAGACGATCTCGAGCAGGCGGCGCTGGGAGTTCTCCGGGTCGCCGGAGCGCTCGTTCATCCGGGTCAGGGTGGTCGTCGCATCGACGATCACGCCGGGGACGCGCAGCTCCTGACCGATGGCGAGCGCCTCGTTGGCGGCCTCGACCGCCTCTTCCTCGCGACCGAAGGCGATCAGGACCCGGGCCTGGGTGCTGAGGAGCTGTGCGCGCAGCGGTACGGCCGGGTCGGTCGGCACGAGCGCCAGCGCCTCGTCGACCGCGCCGAGCACGTCGACGTCGGAGTCGACCACCAGGGCGGACGTCGCCAGCGCGTAGAGCAACCGGGCCCGGTCGAGGTCGTCGACGGCGTCACGGAGGATGGCGAGCTGCTCCACCAGGAGCGAGACGCTGCGCAGCGTGTGCCCTGCCGTGGCCACGGCCTCGCCGGCCTTGACCGCCAGGGTGACGCGTTCGGACGGGGTCAGGATCGGTTCGTCGGAGCCGTCGTCGACCATCTCGAGCGCGCGTTGCAGGTGCTCGGCCGCCTCGTCGGGGCCGCCGATCGACATCGCCTCGTCGCCGGCCGCGATGCTGGCCTTCACCGCGGTGGGGAGGTCGTGCGAGGCGCGCGCGTGCCGGGCGATCTCGGCGGCGGTGGAGCGCACGCCGGGCTCCTGCAGGGCGACGGCGTACGCGCGGTGCAGGCGCATCCGCTCGCCGGGGAGCAGGTCCTCGTAGACCGCCTCGGCCAGCAGGGCGTGCCGGAACGCGTAGCTGTCGGTGCCGACGGGCAGCAGCAGGTTGTTGTCGACGGTGGCCCGGATGGCACGGTCGAGCTCGGCGCCGGGGAGGTCGACGACGCGGGTGAGCAGCTCGTGGGAGACCCGGCGGCCTGCCACCGACGCGGCGCGCAAGGTCTGCCGGGCGGAGTCGGCGAGCTGGTCGAGCCGGAGCAGCAGGACGTCGGCCAGGTCGTCGGGCAGGACCCGGCTGGACCGGTCGGTCGCGGCCACCAGCTCCTCGGTGAAGAACGCGTTGCCCTCGGCCCGCTCGACGATCGTGTGGATCGCCACCTCGCTCAGCGCGGCCGGGTGCAGCGCCTGCACCAGGGTGCGGACGTCGCCGTCGCTGAGTCGCTCGAGCGGCAGCCGCTCGACCGTCGGGAGCCGGCTCCAGTCGGCGACCGCGGCCCGCAACGGGTGCTTGCGGTGCAGGTCGTCGCTGCGGTAGGTCGCGACGATGTGGACGTCGTCGGGCAGCTCGCGGGCGAACAGGAAGCTGAGCAGCTCGCGGGTGGACTGGTCGGCCCAGTGCAGGTCCTCGAGCAGCAGCAGGACGGGGCCGCGCGTGGCCAGCTCGTCGAGCACGGCCAGGACCGAGGCGAACAACCCGGCGCGGTCCATCGGCTCGTTCTGCGTCGAGCGGGCCTCGTCACCGGAGTCGCCGGAGAGGCGTTGTCCGGGCATCAGCCGGCGTACGGCGGGGTGGGCGCGGACGATGGTCGCCGACAGCTCGGGGTCCTCGGCGGCGAGTCGTCCGAACGCCTCGGTGAAGGGGAGGTAGGGCAGCGCGCTGTCGCCGAAGTCGAGGCAGTGGCCGAGCAGCACCTGCCAGCGGGCGTCGAGCGCGTGCTGGCGCAGCTCGGCCAGCATCCGGCTCTTCCCGACGCCGGCGTCGCCGGAGATCACCACGGCGTTCGCGGCGCTCGGTGCGGAGGTGTCGGTCAGACCGACGAGGTCGAGCAGTCGGCTCAGCTCCACGCCGCGACCGATCATCGGGCGAAGGGTCAACTCAGCGGGCACAAGGCCCATCATCTCTGGTCGGACCGACAATGCCGTAGTGGTTTCCTCCGGACCGAGCGTCTCGGTCGGTGGCGCCTGCATCAGGGCGGGTCGTCTCGGGCTCCTGGGAGGGGGTCAGGCGGTCCGGGGCGCGTTGCGGCGCTGGCCGTGGGTCTTGGCGAGGCGCTGGCGGCGCTCGCGACGCGCGGTCTTGGCGCGGCGGCGCATCTCGGCCTCCGCGAGCTCGTCGCTGATCCGCTCGCGGTGGAAGTCGAGCTCGGACGCGAAGTAGGGGTCGGTGACCTGGACCAGGTTCAGCATGGTGCTCTCTCTCGGCTCGGGGTGGATGGGCTTCGAACACCGAGAAATCTGCCCGTCTAAGGCACCCGCAGACATCGGGACAACGCCCTATCCGGCCGACCGGGCCTACCTCAGATCGGAGGCGTACGCCGCCGGCGTCTGGCCCAGCACGCGCCGGAAGTCGCGGATGAAGTGCGCCTGGTCGGCGTAGCCCAGGTCGACCGCCAGCTCGGCCCAGCCGGGTCCCTCGCCGGTCTCGGCGTGGTCGGTGACCCGCTCGGCGGCCAGATGGAGACGGCCACGCTGCAGCACCCAGCGCGGCGTGACGCCGACGTAGGACCGGAACAACCGCTGCAGGGTGCGCTGCTCCATGCCGGTGTCGCAGACGTCGGTCACCCTGCGGACCGTGGGGTCGGTCAGGAGCCGGTGGGTCAGCTCGCGCACCGTGTCCACGGCCGGGTCGGGCGTCAGGTCGAACGACCGCAGGAAGTCCTCACCGGCCGCCACCAGCCGGCGTACGGCCTCGTCGCCGTCCGGCGGGCCGGCAGCCTCGACGGCCGCGCGCAGCCCTGTCGCGTGCGGCCACACCTCGGTCGCGGGCTGCGAGGTGTCGCTCAGCCGGCGTACGTCGAACGGCAGGAACGGCCGCACGCCGCCGGGATGGAACTTCATCCCGTAGACCCAGCCGGCGCCGGTGATCGGGTGGCTGAAGACCTGGCTCATCACGCCGGTGAGGTTCAGCCGCCCGGCGGTGTAGGAGATGTTGACGCTCGGCGACGGAAGCACCTGCGAGACCGCCTGCTCGCCGTCCGCGACGTCCCAGGTCACCGTCCAGTGGTGCTCCAGGCACCAGGCGAGGTCGCCGCTGGGCTCGTACCGGTCGAGGCGGAACGGCCTGCCGCGGCGACGGCCGAGCAGTCCGCGCGGCGGCGTCCGGCGAGGCGTCAGGGTGGCGTCGTGGCGCCTTCGTCCGATCGCCGGGCCGGTCATGAGACCAGGATGGACCACCGCGGCGCGCGACGCTGTCCGTGGCCGCTGCCACCATGGCTCCATGACCGTGCCCGACCTGCCGCCGCCGACGGGAGGCGACAAGACGCCTCGTGGCCTGGTCAGCGAGCTCGGCGCCCTGGTCGGTGACGAACGGGCCGCGGGCTGGTGCGCCGACCTGCTGGCCGGCGGCGACCCGCACGACTACGTCCCGGTGCTGCCCTACCTGGGCAAGAACTGCGCGGTGGCCGCGTTCGACCCGGCCTGGCACGACTACTGGCACCGCACGTGGGGTGGGCGCGGCCTGCTCTACGTCTGGGCGGACTCGGCTGCGCAGGTGGTGGTCGCCGGCCTCGGCGACGAGCACTGGCGCCCGGCCGAGATGTGCCTCAAGGTGGCGACACTTCGCGAGATCGGCGAGGCGGGGCCGGGAGCCGTGCCGCTCCTTCAGGCAGAGCTGCCGCGCGTGCGGCTCAACGCCGTGCGCTGCCTCGGTGCGGTCGGCGACACCGAGCACGTCGACGGGGTGGTCGACGCCCTCGACGACGAGGACCAGGCCGTACGCCGAGCGGCGGCTCGGGCCGTCCGGCAGATGGCCCGACGGCTCGACCTCGACGCGGCGACCCTGCCGGACGTCTGACCGGGCAGGTCGTTGCCGCGGCTGGCCCGCGCAAAATGGGGTGCGCGGCACGGGGCGCAGCGCCTACCGTGGTGTCATGAGCTCACACCAGGTCACGACGACGCCGGGGACACCCCGGCGCTGCGCGATGTGACCTGACCAGACTCACCATCACACAAGCCCCGGGACGCGGTCCCGGGGCTTTGTCGTTCTCACGGCGTACGTCACGGGCTGCGTCCCCCACGCGGGAGGAGACCGCACCATGAGCATCGACCACGACATCCAGTCCGAGGACACCCTCGACCGGAACGACCATCGCCGGATCGGGCGTGACCTCGACCTGTTCGCGTCCGATCCGCTCGCCGGGCCGGGCCTGCCGCTGTGGCTGCCGGACGGCGCCGTCATCCGGTCCGAGCTCGAACGCCTCGTCGTGGAGGAGTCCGAACGCGGAGGCTGCCGCCGCGTCTACACCCCCGTGCTCGCCAAACGTGAGCTGTTCGAGCGGTCGGGGCACTGGGTCAAGTTCGCCGACGACATGTACCCGCCCTTCCAGGTCGGCGGGGAGGAGTACGTGCTGCGTCCGGCCAACTGCCCGCACCATGCCCTCGTCTACGCCGCGCGGCAACGCAGCTTCCGCGACCTGCCGATCCGGCTGTCCGAGCTCGGGTCCATGTTCCGCAGCGAGCTGTCGGGCGTGCTGTCGGGACTGTCGCGGGTGCGCCAGATCAACCTCGACGACTGCCATGTCTTCTGCCGCCCGGACCAGATCGCCGACGAGGTGGCCCTCGCGATCGAGGCCGTACGCCGCTGCTACGCGTTGCTGGGCATCGAGGTGGCCGAGTACCGGCTGTCGCGGCGCGGTGACGGTCCGAACTACATCGGGTCCGACGAGCAGTGGGAGCTCGCCGAGAGCCAGCTCGCGGCGGCGCTCGACCGGCTCGGGCTGCCCTACCGGGACGCCCCCGGCGAGGCGGCGTTCTACGCACCGAAGATCGACCTTCAGGTCGCCGACCCGGCCGGTCGGGAGGAGACCCTCTCGACCATCCAGCTCGACTTCCAGCTTCCCGAGCGGTTCGACCTCTCCTACGTCGGCTCGGACGGGCAACGGCACCGACCGGTCATGGTGCACCGTGGCCTGCTGTCGTCGATGGAGCGGATGGTCGCGCACCTGCTCGAGCACTCCGGGGGAGCGCTGCCGGCCTGGCTCTCTCCGGTCCAGGTGATGGTGCTGCCGGTGGCGGGGGTGCACGAGCCGGCCGCTGCAGAGCTGGTCGAGCGGCTGAGCCGCGCGGGGCTGCGCGCTGAGCCGGCGCCGGCCGACGAGTCGTTGGGCGCCCGGGTGCGGCGCGCTCAGGAGCGCAAGGTCCCGTACGCCGTCGTGCTCGGGGACCGCGAGGTCGCCGACTCGAGCGCTGCGCTCCGCCTTCGCGACGGTCGTCAGCTGTCGCTGTCCTGGGACGCGCTGGTGCACGAGCTGGGCATGCGGGTGGCGAACCGGTCGCAGGACCTGTGGGGCTGACCCGGTCCCCGCAGCCGCGCGGTCGAGGAGCGGCCATACAGTGTGTCGGGTGAGGGTCCTGGTAGCACTCGGCGGCAACGCCATGACGGGTCCCGACGGCCGCGCTCGCCCCGAGGACCAGATCGCCGCGGCCGAGGTCGCGATGGAGGCGGTGGCCGACCTGGTGGCTTCCGGCGTCGACGTGGCGATCACCCATGGCAACGGCCCGCAGGTCGGCAACATCCTGGTGAAGAACGAGCTGTCCGCCGCCGTCGTGCCCCCGGTCCCGCTGGACTGGTGCGTCGCCCAGACCCAGGCCACGTTGGGCTTCGTCCTGATGAACGCGTTGCAGCCTGCGCTGGCCCGGCGCGGCGTCGACCGCCCGGTCGCCGCGCTGGTCACCCGCACCCTCGTCGACCGGGACGACCCCGGCTTCGACAACCCGACCAAGCCGATCGGCCGCTACCTGCCTCGGGAGGAGGCGGAGCTCCTGGTCGAGCACGGCCAGCGGTTCGAGGACCGCGGTGAACGGGGCTGGCGGCGCGTCGTCGCGTCACCGGACCCGCGCGAGATCCTCGACGCCGGCGCGGTCGCGACGCTGGTCGACCAGGGGTACGTCGTGGTGGCCAACGGTGGGGGAGGCACACCGGTCGTGCGCGAGTCCGACGGCTCCCTGCGCGGTGTCGAGGCCGTGATCGACAAGGACCTGGGCGCCGCCCTGCTCGCCGACGCGATCCAGGCCGACCGCCTGGTCATCGCCACCGACGTCGAACACGCGGTGCTCGACTTCGGCACCGACCGCGCGCAGCCGATCGAGACCGTCGACGTGGCCACGATGCGCACGTACGCCGCCGCCGGTCAGTTCGCCAGCGGGTCGATGGGCCCGAAGGTCGAGGCGATCTGCCGGTACGTCGAACGCGCCGGCCAGCCCGGCGTCATCACCAGCCTCGCCAACCTCGGCGCCGGGGTCCGCGGCGAGACGGGCACGATCGTGGTGCCCGACGGTGAGCCCTGAGCCGCTGCAGCACCGTCCTGACCGTCCCGTCCCACCCGACGTACGAGACCGACCAGCCAGAGGAGAGGTAGTCCGAGATGCCGGAGCCGATCGAAGTCCGCAAGGTGCCCATCAAGCACGTGTCCGACGCCAGTGGGCTCGCTGAGCTCATCGACACCGGCGTGCTCGACGCCGACCGGGTGGTCGCGGTGATCGGCAAGACCGAGGGCAACGGCGGGGTCAACGACTACACCCGGATCATCGCCGACCGGGCGTTCCGCGAGGTGCTGGTCGACAAGGGCACCCGCACCGCCGAGCAGGCCAAGGAGGTGCCGATCGTCTGGTCCGGCGGCACCGATGGCGTGATCAGCCCGCACGCGACGATCTTCGCCACGGTTCCCGCGGACCAGGCGGTGCAGACCGACGAGCCGCGGCTGTCGGTCGGATTCGCCATGAGCGAGACGCTGCTTCCCGAGGACATCGGTCGGACGGCGATGATCACGAAGGTCGCCGACGCGGTGAAGATCGCGATGGAGCGCGCCGGCATCACCGACCCGGCAGACGTGCACTACGTGCAGACCAAGACGCCGCTGCTGACCATCCACACGATCCGCGACGCCAAGTCGCGCGGCAAGACGGTCTGGACCGAGGAGACCCACCAGTCGATGGACCTCTCCAACGGCTGTACGGCGCTCGGGGTCGCGGTCGGGCTCGGTGAGATCGACATGCCGACCGATGCCGACGTGATGCACGACAGGTCGCTCTTCTCGGCGGTCGCCTCGTGCTCGTCGGGAGTCGAGCTCGACCAGGCCCAGGTCGTCGTGGTCGGCAACGCCGCCGGTGTCGGCGGGCGTTACCGGGTCGGCCACGCGGTGATGAAGGACGCGCTCGACCAGGACGGGATCTGGGACGCGATCAAGGACGCCGGCCTCGACCTGCCGGAGCGGCCGCACTGGACCGACATCGACGGGCGGCTCGTCAACGTGTTCCTCAAGTGCGAGGTCTCGCAGGACGGCACCGTGCACGGTCGCCGCAACGCCATGCTCGACGACTCCGACGTGCACTGGCACCGGCAGATCAAGTCCTGCGTCGGAGGCGTGACGGCGGCTGTCACCGGTGACCCGGCCGTGTTCGTGTCGGTGTCCGCGGCGCACCAGGGTCCCGACGGCGGCGGCCCGGTCGCGGCGATCGTCGACCTCGGCGAGGACCCCACCGGCTTCCGTCCCTGAGGCCAGCTTTCCGGCCCCTGTCCGTTCGGTCCGACCTGTGCCGTTCCGGGGCCCCAGGGGCGCGGACGGGTCTACGCTCCCGGCGTGCGCACAGCAGACGGGAGTTTCTCCTACGAGATCCCGACCGACGCCGCCGGGCTGGTCTCGACGGCGTTCTGGCTGCGCGCGCGCGTCGTGCCGTTCGTGTGCCTCGGCGAGGTGCTCGCGCTGATCTACGTGGTGCTGGGCGTGCTCTCGCGCAGTCTCGTCGTGGCGCTGGTCGGACTGGCCCTCGGCGCGTTCGTGCCCGTGGTCCTCGAGGTCGCGCGGCGACGTCAACGCTCGATGTACGCGAAGCGGATGGGGCCGCAGTGGCGCGCGGCGTTCGGCGCAGGCGGTGCCCGGGTGGACCTGGCCCTCATGAGCACGTCGTACGCCTGGGCGTACTTCGATGGCTGGACCGTCCGCAACGGCGAGCTGCTCCTGGTGCATGCCGGACCGCTGCAGACCTTCGTGCCCGTCCCGATCGCGCTGGTCCCGGAGGACGAGTGGCAACAGCTGACCACGCTGCTGTTCGAGAAGCTGGGGCCGGCACGCACACCCGACAGCGTCCGGGGCGGGCGGCTCAGGCGCAGCACGTCGCGAAAACTGGGTGAGGCCGCGACGATCCATCCGTAGTCTGCGCGGCATGGCTCTTGACTGGCGGCCCGTGACGGTCGATGACGTACCCGCGTGGAACGCGCTGCTGGCTCGCAGCGAGGAGGTCGACCACACGGGCGAGCACTACAACGAGGACGACCTGGTCGAGGAGCTGCAGGACGAGGCTCAGGGGCCCGACGACCGGATGGGCGCCTGGGACGGTGACCAGATGGTCGCGTTCGCCGCCGTCCGGCCGCGGGAGGCGATCATCGACCACTGGCGGATCGAGTCCGAGGGGACCGTCGACCCGGCGTACCGCGGCACCGGCCTCGGCGGCCACGGCGTCGCCTGGGCTGCCGCTCGGGCGGCGACGCTGCACCGGGAGCGGCACCCGGAGGTCGAGATGCGGTTCCAGGTCACCGGTCACCTCGACCGAGCTGACCAGGTCTCGGTGCTCGAGTCCGCCGGCCTGGTCCCGGTGAACTGGTCGGCCGTGATGCGCGTGCACCTCGACCGGACGGAGCCGTCGACCCAGCCGGTCGCGTGGCCGGACGGGTACCGCCTCCTCACGTACAGCCGCGACCTGACCACGCCGACGATGGACGCGCACAACGCGGCCTTCATGGACCACTGGGGCTTCGTGCCCTGGACGCCGACGATGTGGGAGCAGTGGGTCGACGGCACCCGCAACGCGCGACCGGACGTCTCCTTCGTGCTGGTCCCCGAGGATCGGCCCGACCATGTCGTCGGCTACCTGATCACGAGCGAGTTCGACGCGTACGAGGCGGCGACCGGGCGGCGCGAGGCCTATCTGGCCAAGATCGGCGTACGCCGGGAGATGCGTGGGCAGGGGATCGCGTCATCGCTGATCCGGCACGGACTGGCGGCGTACCGCGCGGCCGGCTTCCACGAGTCGTCGCTCGACGTCGACACGAACAACCCGACGGGAGCGTTCGGGCTCTACGAGCGCGCGGGATACGAGATCGAGACGCGCACCGCGATCTTCCAGAGCATCCACCCGGCCCTGGTGGCCACCGAGCAGCGCGGGTGAGTGCCGTCGACCACGTCAGGCTGCTCGCCGGCCGGTGGGAGCTCCGACCGCCTGACCCTGCCGATGCCGACGACGCCCGGGCGATGCTGCTCGACCCCGAGGTGGCGCAGTGGAACCCCGGGCCGCTCGACCCGACGGTCGAGGAGGCGCGGGACTGGCTGGTGCGCAGCGCGCAGTGGTCCGAGTCGTACGTCGGGTGGAGCGTGCACGACCGCGAGGACGCGGGCCGGTACGCCGGGAGCGCGTTCCTCTTCCACATCGACCAGGAACAGCGGGCCGGGTCGGTCGCCTACCGCACCGCACCCTGGGCGCGCGGTCGCGGCGCGGCGACGTCAGCGGTCGTGGCGATGACCGGCTTCGCCTTCGACGTGCTGGAGCTCGAGCGGCTGTCGCTCCCGCACGCGGTCGCCAACGCCGCCTCGTGTCGCGTGGCGGACAAGGCCGGGTTCGTCCTCGAGGGCACCGAGGTGGGCGGCTACCGCGACGAGCAGGGTGTGCGCTGGGACAGCCACGTGCACGGGCTGCTGCGCGTCCGGGTGTCGTCAGCCGGTCGTCAGCCTGAGGTCGGCGCGCTCGCGGGTGTCGTGCTGGGCGAAGTGGGCCTGCTCGGAGTCCATCCAGGCGAGCCAGCGCTCGAGCACCTGTTCGCCGTCTCGGGCGACGCCGCGCCGGATCCGCTCGTCGCGGTCGGCCTCGACCCAGACGAGCACGGTGCTGTAGGCGTCGTAGTCGCGTGCGCCGGAGCCGCAGCCCTCGACGACGAGGACGGTCGGAGGGTCGAACGACTCCCAGTGGTCGAACCGGTCGGCGTACCAGTCGAACCGCTGCCAGCGTGCCGGCTCGTGACGGGCGAGCGGTGCCAGGATCTGACCGACGACGCGGTGAGCGAGGTCGTCGCCGCGTGAGCCGTCGAGAGCGGTCCAGCCGTCGTACAGGTCGTCCATGTGGACCAGCACGGCTTTGTGTCCGAGGCTGGTGAGCTCGTCGCAGATCCGGCCGCCGAGCGTCGTCTTGCCCGAGCCCGCGGGGCCGTCGACCGCCAGCACGCGGGTGCTCCCACAGGTGGGCTTGCGGGACAGCACCAGGTCGACGATGTCGTCGACGCGCTCGACCACGGCAGATCCCCCCTTCCCTCGGAAGGTTTGCCACGGTACCGAGGCGGATGGCCCGGTACCGAGGCAAACCTCGGGTGGGTGAGGGGGAACTGCCTCGGTAGGTTGCGGGCGTGGACCCGCGCGACTCACCCGATCCGGGACGGCGAACCCTGCCGGACCCGGGCTTCGCGGGCGACGCCGGCGAGGCCGACGCGCGACTCGCGGCGGCGTTGAGGCGGTACGCCGAGGACGGACGTCGCGCCCCGGTGCTCGTCGCCGTGTCGCACGCTCGCGTCCTCGTCCCCGTCGTTGCGCTGCTCGGTGAGGTCGAGGTGGACGAGCAGGGCCTGGCCCGGGACAAGACCGCCGACGTCGCCGCCGTCCTCATGCAGGGACAGGACGGCCGGATGGCCCTGCTGGCGTTCAGCGCGCTGGGGTCGCTGGGTGCCTGGCGGGACGATGCGCGGCCGGTGCCGGTGGCGGTCTCCGACGCCGCGACGGCGGCGCTGCAGGAACAGGCGGACGCGATCGTGCTCGACGTGGCCGGGCCGACCACGTTCGTCGTCGAGGCCGAGGAGCTCGCCCAGCTCGCCGCCGGTCACGTCCTCGCGGAGACTCCCGACGGCTACGCCTGGCTCGCCGCCGGCGGGTAGACGGGGCCGGTGATCCGCTCGCCAGGTGCGTCACCCGGTGCGTCGGGTAACGGCGAGGCCTCGCGGAAGGCGAGCTGCAGGGTGCGCAGCCCGTCGCGCAGCGGCGCCGCGTGGTGATGTCCGAGCCTCGGCGAGGCGGCGACGACCAGACCGGCCAACGACTCGATCAGGGTCCGGGCCTCGTCGAGGTCGCGGTGGTCGGCGAGGTCCTCGGCCAGGCCGAGGTGGACCGCCGCCGCGCTCATCAGGTGCAGGGCGGTCGTGCTGACCAGCTCCACCGACGGGACCTCGGCGATGTCCCGGGACGGGTTGGTCGCCCGCCGATGGGTCGGGCCGGGCGGGCCGGGCTGCTGCGGGGAGGTCATTCGCGTCAGGCTAGTGCGCCCGGTCGACCGCTGCGCTCGATGTGACGGGAGAGGTACGCCGCTGGTAGCCTGGGGTCGACCCATCTGGGACATCTCGGCGTACGCCACGAGGGAATGCTCACCGAGCGGCAGACGTTGTCACAGATACACAAGCGGAGGCCACCTCCCACCCGCACCGACCGCGAGGTCGTCGGGTTCGGTCGCGAGGCACGGGTTCGCCCGACGCCTCGCCGGACGCCACAGGCGTCTGCGGTGGCTTTCGTGCGTGGGCACGGAGGCCACTTTCCTGGTTTCAGGGGAGTCCTCCGGTCGAGACCCAGAAACCGGACAACAGGAGGACCCATCAGCACGGAGTTGCGCGTCAACGACCGTATCCGCGTACCCGAGGTACGTCTCGTCGGACCCAACGGGGAGCAGGTCGGCATCGTTCGCATCGACGACGCACTGCGTCTCGCGCAGGAAGCCGATCTCGACCTGGTCGAGGTCGCCCCGACGGCACGTCCGCCGGTCTGCAAGCTCATGGACTACGGGAAGTTCAAGTACGAGAACGCCCAGAAGGCACGCGAGACGCGGCGCAACCAGACCAACACGGTCATCAAAGAGATGAAGCTTCGCCCGAAGATCGACGCCCACGACTACGAGACCAAGAAGGGTCACGTCGTGCGCTTCCTCAAGCAGGGCGACAAGGTCAAGATCACGATCATGTTCCGTGGTCGCGAGCAGCACCGACCCGAGCTCGGGTACCGGCTGCTGCAGCGGCTCGCCGGCGACGTGGAGGAGCTCGGGTTCGTCGAGTCCTCTCCCAAGCAGGACGGCCGCAACATGATCATGGTCCTCGGGCCGCACAAGAAGAAGTCCGAGGCCAAGGCGGAAGCCAAGGCCGAGCGCGACGAGCGGGCCGCCCTGCGGGCCGCTGATCGCGAGGCGGAGCACCAGGAGCGGATCGAGCACCGCACGGCTGCGGCTGAGGCCGCGCGTACGGAGCCGAAGAAGGCACCGCGGCGCTCGGAGAACCTCGACCCCGACATGTGAGACCGCCGGACCTGACTCGTCAGGCCCGGCCGACCAGCAGCAACGAACAGAGACGGAGACGGCACATGCCGAAGATGAAGAGCCACTCGGGCGTGCGCAAGCGCGTGAAGATCACGGGCACGGGCAAGCTCATGCGGCAGCAGGGCGGCCTGCGCCACAACATGGAGAAGAAGTCCGGGAAGCTGCAGCGGCGGATGGGCCGCACCCCGGTGCTCTCGGCTCCTGACGCCAAGAAGTTCAACAAGCTGCTCGGCAAGTAAGCCCGCACCCACCACCAGCATCACCTGCCGTCCCCACGAACCCGTACGCCGGGCCGGACGGATCGGCAGTCAACTGACTTACGTTCAAGGAGTACCACGTGGCACGCGTCAAGCGGGCAGTCAACGCCCAGAAGAAGCGCCGGGAGACCCTCGAGAGGGCAGCCGGCTACCGGGGTCAGCGGTCCCGTCTCTACCGCAAGGCCAAGGAGCAGGTCACCCACTCGCTCGTCTACAGCTACCGTGACCGCCGCGCCAAGAAGGGCGAGTTCCGGCGTCTCTGGATCCAGCGGATCAACGCGGGCGCCCGTGCCAACGGCATGACCTACAACCGGTTCATCCAGGGTCTGCGCGAGGCCGGCGTCGAGGTCGACCGCAAGATCCTCGCCGACCTGGCCGTGACCGACCCGACGGCGTTCGCCGCCCTGGTCGAGCTCGCCAAGGCCAACGTCCCGGCCCACGGCGAGAAGGCCCCGGCCTGACCCGAGCCGGACACCCGATCCGGACCTGAGGCGCGCCATGACCGGCAGTGAGCCCCTGACGACACGTTCCACCCGCGTGAAGCAGGCTCGCAAGCTGGCACGGCGCGCCTCACGCACGTCCGCACGCCGGTTCCTGGCCGAGGGCCCGCAGGCCGTCCGGGAGGCGTTGGCGTACGCCGGCCCCGGCGGACCGTGTGTCCGCGAGGTCTTCGCCACCGCCGACGCGGAGGACCGGTACGCCGACCTCCGCGACGCCGCCCGCGCCGTGGACGCCGACTGGCTGCTGGTCGATGACGAGGCGATGGCGGCGCTGGCCGAGACGGTCAGCCCGCAGGGACTGGTCG
This sequence comes from uncultured Actinomycetota bacterium, assembly GCA_963737725.1. GTDB lineage: Bacteria > Actinomycetota > Actinomycetes > Propionibacteriales > Nocardioidaceae > JANLYC01. The sequence goes on along the minus strand of CAVTTO010000006.1, from coordinate 55,157 downwards.
CGGTCTGCGACTTCCTCGACGTCTCGCTGTCCGACGCGCTCGGCCAGGCGCCGGACCTGGTGGCCATCTGCGCCAACATCCGTGACCCGGGCAACGCCGGCACCGTGATCCGCTGCGCCGACGCCGCGGGTGCCGGGCTCGTCGTGCTGGCGGGCGAGTCGGTCGACCCCTACAACGGCAAGGTGGTCCGGTCGAGCGCCGGATCGCTCTTCCACGTGCCGGTCGTGTCCGGGGTGACCGTGGTCGAGACCGTGCGCGCCGTGCAGGAGGCGGGGATCGTCGTCCTCGCGGCTGACGGCGCCGGAGAGGTCGACGTCGACCAGCTGCTCGACACCGGTGAGCTCGCTCGTCGTACGGCGTGGATGTTCGGCAACGAGGCGTGGGGGCTCCCGACCGCCGTGGCCGGCCTGGCCGATGCGGTGGTGCGGCTCCCGATCTACGGCCGGGCCGAGAGCCTCAACCTCGCGACGGCCGCCGCCGTGTGCCTCTACACGCAGCGCGCGCGCCCAGCGTCGCTGACGGCGCAGACCACAGGCGGTTCACAGGGTTACAGTGAGGGCTACCTGATCGGCTCGGGGTACGGACAGGAGGACCAGTGTGACTGTCGTCGACCCTGGCGTTCCGAGTCCGACGTCCGCCCTCGACGCGCTCCCCGACGGCGTCGTCATCGCCGATGCCGACGGCATCGTCACCATCGCCAACGCGGCGTCGCGCCGCCTGCTGGAGTACGCCGACGGCAACCCGGTGGGCGACCACCTGTCGCACGTGCTCGCGCTCCAGGATCTCGACGGCAACGACTGGTTCGGCTGCGTCCGGCCGTACGACGGGCTGTCGATCCGGACCCGGCTCCAGGAGACGTCGTGGCGCACGGCGTCCGGCGCCGAGCTGCTGGTCACGGGACGGCTCAGCCGAGACCGCCCGGGCGGCAAGGTGGTGTCGACGGCGTGGTCGCTGCGTGATGCGCGCGCCAGGCACCGCGTCGAGCGCGAGCGCTCCGACCTGGTCGCCACCGTGGCCCACGAGCTCCGGTCGCCGCTGACCGGGGTGAAGGGCTTCACCGCCACCCTGCTGTCGAAGTGGGACCGCTTCACCGAGTCGCAGAAGCAGCTGATGCTGCGCACCGTCGACGCCGACGCCGACCGGCTGACCCGGCTGATCGGCGAGCTGCTCGACGTCGCCCGGATCGACACCGGGAGGCTCTCGGTGCGCAAGGAGCCGCTCGACCTCGTCGACGCGGTCTCCAACCAGCTCGAGCCGCTGAACATCTCCAACGAGCGAGACATCGAGTTCGTCGCCGAAGGGCGCCCGCGCGTCTGGGCCGACCGCGACAAGCTGGCCCAGATCGTCGCCAACCTGGTCGAGAACGCCATCAAGCACGGCGACGGCGACGTCACCGTCACGGTCATCGAGACGGAGGACCAGGGCGCCGAGCTGCTCGTCGACGACGGGGGCAAGGGAATCGACGACGAGATCCGACCGCGGATCTTCACGAAGTTCTGGAAGCACGGCTCGACCGGTGGGTCCGGCCTCGGGCTCTACATCGTCGGCGGCCTGATCAGCGCCCACGACGGGGTCGTGCGGGTCGAGGACTCCCCGCACGGGGGCGCCCGGATGCGCGTCGTCCTCCCGCACGGCCAGCCACCGTCCGTCGACTGACGGGTCCTGATGACGAGCCCTCCGGCGTACGACGGCGACGACTTCTACTGTGACGTGGCGCTCGCGGACGTCGGCGCGCTCGACGTCGTCGAGGAGACCGACCAGGTGCTGGCCTACCACCACACCCGGCCCTACCGCCCGGTCCATGTCGTGGTGATCCCCAAGCGGCACGTCGCGTCGCTGACCACGCTCACGGCGGACGACGAGCCGCTGGTGCGTGACCTGTTCGCCGTCGTCCAGCGGGTGGCGGCGCAGGTCGAGTCCGAGCACGGTGCGGCCGCGGTGCTGACCAACCTGGGGGAGTACCAGGACTCCAAGCACCTGCACGTCCACGTGCTCTCCGGCGCGCCGGGTCTGACCAACTCGCCAGGTTCACACGCCCGCCCAACCGGGATTTGCCTCGGTACCGATGCAGCCTGGCTCGGTACCGAGGCAAACCCCCAGGGGAAACCGATTCGCGGGGGACGGGCGGTGTTCCTAGACTTGGCTGATTCTGATCCAGCGTTCCTGACCCAGCGGAAGCGAGCGAACCAGACCCATGTCCGGTCCCAACAGCGACTACGACCCGGTCGAGGTCACGCCGCTGCACGCCGAGGAGGTCGAGGCGCGCCGCGACGAGGCGATCGCCGCGATCGCGGCCGCGACCGACCTGGCCGCGCTCAAGGAGGTCCGGCTCGCGCACGCGGGTGACCGCTCCCCGCTCGCCCTCGCCAACCGCGAGATCGGGGCGCTCCCTCCGCAGGCCCGCAAGGAGGCCGGGCAGCGGATCGGTCAGGCCCGCGGTGCCGTGAACCAGGCGCTCGAGCGGCGTACCGAGGAGCTCGAGGCCGAGCACGAGGAGCGGATGCTCGTCGAGGAGACCGTCGACGTCACGCTGCCCTACGACCGCGACCCCAAGGGCGCACGCCACCCGCTGACCACCCTGATGGAGCGGATCAACGACGTCTTCGTGGCGATGGGCTGGGAGGTCGCCGAGGGCCCGGAGGTCGAGGCGGCGTGGCTCAACTTCGACGCCCTCAACCTCGGCAAGGACCACCCGGCCCGCTCGATGCAGGACACGATCTTCCTCGAGCCCGAGGACGCAGGCGTGGTGCTGCGGACGCACACCTCACCCGTCCAGGCGCGGAGCATGCTGACCCGCGACCTCCCGATCTACGTCATCTGCCCCGGGCGGACCTACCGCACCGACGAGCTCGACGCGACGCACACGCCCGTCTTCCACCAGGTCGAGGGCCTGGCGGTCGACAAGGGACTGTCGATGGCGCACCTCAAGGGCACGCTCGACCACTTCGCGACGGCGATGTTCGGTGACGGCATCACGACGCGGTTCCGCCCGTCGTACTTCCCGTTCACCGAGCCGTCGGCCGAGGTCGACCTGATCTGCTTCGTCTGCCGCGGCCTCGCGCCCGACGTCGAGTCGTGCCGCACCTGCCGCGGCGAGGGCTGGATCGAGTGGGGCGGCTGCGGCGTGGTCAACCCGCGCGTCCTGGTCGCCGGCGGGATCGACCCCGAGGTGTACTCCGGATTCGCGTTCGGCATGGGCGTCGAGCGCACTCTCATGTTCCGTCACGGCGTCGAGGACATGCGCGACATGGTGGAGGGCGACGTGCGCTTCACCCTGCCATTCGGAACGGAGCTCTGAGACCACACGATGCGAGTCCCTGTGTCGTGGCTGCGCGACTATGTCGACCTGCCGGCTGACATCGACGTCAAGGAGCTGGCCGACCGGCTGACCTTCCTCGGCCTCAAGCTCGAGGCACTGGAGTCGCCGGGCGCCGACGTGACCGGCCCTCTGGTCGTGGGTCGCGTGCTGACCTTCGAGGCCGAGGAGCACTCCAACGGCAAGACGATCCGCTGGTGCCAGGTCGACGTCGGCGAGGGTGAGCCGCGCGGCATCGTCTGCGGTGCGCCGAACTTCGCCGAGGGCGACCTCGTCGTCGTGGCGCTGCCCGGGGCCGTGCTGCCCGGCGGCTTCGCGATCGCGGCGCGCAAGACCTACGGCCACGTCTCCGACGGCATGATCTGCTCCGCCCGCGAGCTCGGTCTCGGCGACGACCACACCGGCATCATCGTGCTCGCGCCGGGCACCGCCCCGGTCGGCGCCGACGCAGCCGACGTGCTGCACCTGCGCGACGACGTCATCGAGTTCGAGATCAACCCCGACCGGGCGTACGCGCTGTCGGTCCGCGGCGTGGCCCGCGAGGCGGCGACGGCGTACGGCCTCGAGTTCCGCGACCCGGCGGCGACGCTGCCCGCGGCCGCGGCTGGTGACGGCTACCCGGTCGTCGTGGAGGACCCGAGCGGCTGCGACGTGTTCACCGCGCTCACCGTCGAGGGCTTCGACGCGACCCGCCCGTCGCCGCGGTGGCTGGCGCGACGCGTGCAGCTGGCGGGGATGCGGCCGATCTCGCTCGCGGTCGACGTCACCAACTACGTCATGCTCGAGCTCGGCCAGCCCATCCACGGCTACGACAAGGACGCGCTGCAAGGTCCGATCGTCGTACGCCGGGCGAGGGACGGCGAGAAGCTGACCACGCTCGACGGTGTCTCGCGCACGCTCGACCTCGAGGACCTGCTCATCACCGACGACCGCGGGCCGATCGGCCTGGCCGGCGTGATGGGCGGCGAGGACACCGAGATGAGTGCCTCGACGACCTCCGTCGTGATCGAGGCGGCCCACTTCGACCCGGTCACGATCGCCCGCGGTGCGCGCCGGCACAAGCTGCCGAGCGAGGCGTCCAAGCGCTTCGAGCGCGGCATCGACCCGACGATCTCGGCGGTCGCTACCCGCCGCGTGGCCGACCTGCTGGTCGAGCACGGCGGTGGACACGTTGCCACGACCGCGACGGTCGTGGGCGCGCCGACGGCTCGCGAGCCGATCACGATCAGCGCCCAGCTCCCGGCCAGGATCGCCGGGTTCGCGATCGGCGACCAGACCGCGGCGGAGTCACTGCGCACGGTCGGGTGCGAGGTCACCCTGGCGGACGGCCGGATCACCGCCACCCCGGCGCCGTGGCGGCCCGACATCGCTGACCCGAACGACCTGGCCGAGGAGGTGCTCCGCATCGTCGGCTACACCCAGGTGCCGAGCATCCTCCCGGCCGCCCCGGCCGGCCGCGGCCTCACCAAGCGGCAACGGCTGCGTCGCCGCGTGGGCATCGCGCTGGCCGCGCTCGGATACGTCGAGGCGATGGCCTACCCGTTCGTCGGCGACCGTGATCTCGACGGGCTCGGTCTCTCCGCCCACGACGAGCGTCGCGCCACGCTCCGGATCGCCAACCCGCTGTCCGAGCAGGAGCCGCTGCTGAGGACGACGCTGCTGCCGGGCATGCTGCGCAACCTGGCGCGCAACGTCAGCCGGGTGCAGAGCGGGATCGGCCTGTTCGAGGTCGGGAGCGTCTTCCTGCCCGGGCTCGCGGGTCGTCCGAAGGCACCGACGCTGGGCGTCGACCGCGCGCCGACGCTCGAGGAGCAGAAGGAGCTGGCCGCTGCCCTGCCCGACCAGCCCACCCATGTCGGAGTCGTGCTCGCCGGAGCGCACGGCGAGGCAGGCTGGTGGGGAGAGGCCCGCGCCGCTGGCTGGGCCGACGCGATCGAGGCGGCCCGTGAGATGGGCCGCGCCCTCGGGCTCGAGCTGACGGTCGAGGCTGCCCAGCACGCGCCCTGGCACCCCGGCCGGTGCGCGGTGCTTCTCGTGGGCGAGACCGCCGTCGGGTACGCCGGTGAGCTGCACCCCAAGGTGTGCACGTCCTTCGGCGTCCCCGCCCGCACCTGCGCCGCCGAGCTCGACCTCGACGCGCTGATCCAGCAGGCTCCGGACATCACCGTCGCCCAGCCGTTCTCCAGCTACCCGGTGGCCAAGGAGGACGTCGCGCTCGTCGTCGACTCGGCTGTGACGTCGGCAGCCGTCGAGGCCGCGCTGCGTGCCGGTGCCGGCGAGCTGCTCGAGTCGGTGCGCTTGTTCGACGTCTACACCGGTGAGCAGGTCGGCGCCGGGAAGAAGTCGCTGGCGTTCTCCCTGCGCTTCCGGGCCTCCGACCGGACCCTGACCGAGGCCGAGATCAAGGTGGCGCGCGACGCAGCGGTCGCGTACGCCGCCGAGCGCACCGGCGCCGTCCAGCGTGCCTGACCAGACGCGTGGCGTCGCGCTGGTCACCGGCGGCAGCCGGGGCATCGGCCTGAGGCTGGCCACCGTGCTCGCCGACGACGGCTGGTCCGTGGCGGTCGTCGGTCGCGACGGCGAGCGAGCCACGAAGGCCGCTGAGTCTCTCGCCGGCGGCGCGGCAGGTTTCGGTGCCGACGTCAGCGACCCGGACGACGTCGCGGGACTCGTCGCGACGGTCACCGAGCGGCTCGGGCCGATCGACCTGCTGGTCAACAACGCCGGCGTCCGCGACCAGCGCGCCACGCCGTGGGAGGCCGACCCCGACGACTGGTGGCGCACCATCGAGGTCAACGTGCGCGGCGTCATGCTGATGACGTCCGCGGTCCTTCCCGGGATGGTCGAGCGCGGCGTCGGCCGGATCGTCGACCTGGGCTCGGGGATCGGGCAGCGGGCCGAGCCGCGCTACTCGGCGTACTCCGTGTCCAAGGCGGCGGCGCTGCGCTGGCTCGACAACGTCGCCGTCGGCCTCGGCGCGGACTCGCCGGTGCGCGTGGTCAGCGTCAGCCCCGGCCTGGTGCACACGGACATGACCGTCACGATGTGGGACGAGTCCGACGAGGTCGAGTTCGGTCCGACCGAGCCGGTGGAGACGTTCGTACGCCGGTTCGCCGCGGGCGAGCTCGACCACCTCCACGGCAGCTTCGTGCACGCCGTCAAGGACGACTACTGACGTTTGACCGGGTCTCGTCCGACGCTCCGGCGGGACGGCTCAGAGGTTCGCCAGTACCTGCGCGAACACGCCGTCCACGTCCGAAGCCGTCACGGCGTGGTAGGTCCGTCCTCCGGTGACCTCGGTGATCCGGCGCAGCGTCGCGGTGTCCACCCCTGGTCCGTAGGCGATCGCGATGAGCCGGACCGGTTGGACACCGTCGTACTGCACCTTGAGCCCGTCGAGCAGGGTCGGCAGCGAGATGCTCTCGGCGTCCTCGTTGCGGCCGTCGGTCACCACGATCACGGCGTTGAGCCGGCCGTAGGAGTAGTTGCGCGACGCCGCACGGTAGGCCGCCGCGATCGCGTCGTACAGCGGTGTTCCGCCACCGATCTTCGGGTCCAGTGTGTCGACCGCCTCGAGCAGGCGGGTGCGTCGCGTCGCGCCGTTCACCGCAGCGTCGAGGCGACCGGTGGGGACGAGGGTCTGCCAGTCACCTGTCGGCAGGTCGGTGGTGAACGACCAGAGCCCCAAGTCGCTGTCGGGCGCCGTTCCTTCGACGACCGTGCGCAGCGAGGCCTGCGCGAGGCCGGCGCGGGTGCTGGTACTGCCTGGGAGCGTCTCCGCCATGGAACCTGACCGGTCGACCACGACCAGCAGGCGTGACCGCCGTCCGCTCGAGGCCCAGGCCGAGCGCAAGGAGGTGATCCGGTCCGTCGGCGGGGTCGCTCCTGCCTGCGCCGGATCCGTCATGACGCCTTGCAGCGCCCCGAACGACTCGGCGAGCCCGCCACGAGCGTCGCGGAACCCGGCGGTGGTGAACAGCTGCTGTGTCGCCGGATCGAGCAGCGCCTGACGAAGCACGTCAGCCGCCCGATCGACGACCTCGGCGTGCCCGGCGTCCGGAGGGCTCAGCGCGACGAGCGGGAAGTCGAGCGTCCTGCCCTGCAGCGCCGGGTCGTACGCCGCCACGACCTGATCGGTGTCGGGCATGTCCTGGTTGGTGGCCAGGACGTCCTGCTCGGTCGTGGGAATGGCGTCCGCGTCACCGTGGGCGACGAGCCGCGCCGGGGTCTCGTCGCCCAGCAGCGGTTGGCTGAGGCGGCTGGACAGGGCCGCCAAGCGGGCCGGCGATCGCGAGGGGTTCAAGGCATCGAGGGTCAGCAGCCCGGCGGCGTCGGCGTCGACGTCGGTCGTGGCGAGCTGCGGGCTGGTGGCGTCGTGGAACAGGCCGCGCCAGCTGGGTTGTCGGTTCGGCCAGCCGGCGGCCTCGGCCCGAGAGCGCGGCATCGCGATCACCACGGGCGTGCCGGCGACCGAGGTCGCGCCGTCGGCGATGCGGCCCGCCCCGACCGATGTCGCCCCCACGACCCGGAGCCAGACCGTCGAGTCGGGGATCCACAGGTCGGGGAGCGTGCTCGACATCCCTTGCCCCGGTGGGCGCGCGATCTCGGCGGCCGTGGTGGCGGAGTCCCGACTGCTGACGTCGACCGCGAGACATTCGTCGTCGTCCAGCCACGGGCCGAGGTCCACGGTGGCCTGCTTCACGAGCGTCGCCAGGCGTGGATCGACGGTCAGCTCGACGGTCGTCGGGTCGCACGTCGAGGGGCCGGCCCCCGACGTCTCGTCGTCGGCCATCCTCGGGATCGCTACCGCCGCCCCGGCGGCGAGCAGACCCAGGCAGACGAGGGCACCGAGCAGCAGACGCCCCCGACGATGTCGACGAGGGCGCCGGTGGGGGTGCGCGTCCGCATGCGCCATCGGGCGAAGCCTCATCGTCCGACTCGTCTCCTGTCAACCAGTTCGGGACGGTTCGATACGCGGAGCAATCGTGCCCTTGCGGACAGTGAGATTCCTTGCTCCCAGGGCCGGTCACCGTGACAATCGGGCTCGTGGACCGGGGCGGCGACGTACACCAGGACGAGGCGTGGCGCGCCCCGACGCTGACCCGTCGAGGCATGCTCGGCCTGCTCGCCTCGCTCGCGGTCGCCGGCTGTACCGACGGTGGCTCCGACCCGAGTGCGGGCCCGTCACCCCGACCGTCGTCCGCCCGCCCGAGCCCGACCGTGGCCGCCGCGGACGACACGATCTCGTGGGCGACGTGGAAGGACTACATCGACGTCGCAGACCACGGCCGCCGGCGCCCGACGCTGGACGCCTTCGTACGCCGGTCCGGCATCGCGGTCGACTACCAGGAGGTCATCAACGACAACGACCAGTTCGTCAACGGCATCAGCACCGCGCTCGCGAATGGACGTCCGGTCGGCTACGACGTCGTCACGCTGACGAGCTGGATGGCTGCACGCACGGTCCAGGAAGGATGGATGCGGCCCTTCGGTCCGGTCCAGAACGTGGGCAGCCTGCTTCCTGCGCTGGCCGCACCGGACTGGGATCCGGACCAGGAGTACTCCATGCCGTGGCAGGCGGGCCTCACCGGCATCGCCTACGACGCCCGGCGCGTCGACCGCGCCATCGGGAGCATGGCCGAGCTGTTCACCCGCGCGGACCTGGACGGACAGGTCGGGCTGCTGACCGAGTACACCGACACGGTCGGACTGACCATGCTGGCGCGAGGGGCATCGATGACGGCCAATGCGCAGGCGGTGGACGATGCGGTCGAGTATCTCGCCGAGCTGACCCAGCGCGGCCGGTTCGCGCACTACTACGGCAACGACTACATCGATGCGCTGGGCGCCGGTGACATTCCGGTGAGCCTGGCGTGGTCCGGCGACGTGCTGCAGGCGCAGCTCGACAACCCGTACCTCAAGTTCGTCATTCCCGAGGAGGGACTGATGATCTGGGCGGACAACCTGCTCGTGCCGGCGGCGTCCGGGGATGCCGCCAAGGTCGCCGAGCTGGCGGCCTACTTCTACCAACCACGTGTGGCGGCGCAGGTGGCCGCCTGGGTCAACTACATCTGCCCCGTGGTCGGAGCCCAGGCCGAGATGGAGCGGATCGACCCGGACCTCGCCCTGAGCCCCCTGATCTTCCCCGACGAGACGATCCTGGACCGGAGCTACCAGTTCCCGACGTTGCCCGCCGGCGACGACGAACAGCTGCGCACCCGGTTCGCGGAGGTCGCGGGGAGCATCTGACGGCCGCTCCGCCGATTTGCATACAAGTTCCGAAGTCGGAATACTCATGCCTCGTGACGACACGGATCGCGGTGGCGGGAGCCAGTGGGTACGCCGGAGGAGAGCTCCTCCGGTTGCTGCTGGCGCACCCGGAGATCGAGATCGGCGCGCTGACCGCAGGGGAGTCGGCGGGCACGACGCTCGGGTCGCACCACCCGCACCTCGTTCCGCTCGCTGACCGGGTCCTGGAGCCGACCTCGGCCGCGACCCTGACCGGTCACGATGTCGTGTTCCTCGCCCTGCCGCACGGGTCTTCGGCCGCCGTGGCCGACGCGCTCCCGGCCGAGACCGTCGTCATCGACTGCGGGGCCGACTTCCGCCTCACCGACGACGTCGCGTGGACCGACTTCTACGGCGGCACCCGCGCCGGCTCCTGGCCCTACGGACTGCCCGAGCTCAGCGGTCAGCGCGACGTGCTGCGCGAGGCCACCCGGATCGCCGTCCCCGGCTGCTACCCCACGGTCTCGACGCTCGCCGTCGCGCCGGCGGTCGCGGCAGGGCTCGTCGACACGTCGGACGTCGTCGTGGTCGCCGTGTCGGGCACGTCCGGCGCCGGCAAGGCACCCAAGCCGAACCTGCACGGTGCCGAGGTGATGGGCTCGGCCTCGGCGTACGCCGTCGGGGGAGTCCACCGGCACACCCCCGAGATCGAGCAGAACCTGGGTCGGCTGACCGGCGACCCGGTGCGGGTGTCCTTCACGCCCGTGCTGGCGCCGATGTCCCGCGGCATCCTCGCCACGGTCAGCGCGCCGCTCGACCAGGACGTCACGGCGCGGGACGTGGAGGCGGCGTACGTCGACGCGTTCGAGAAGGAGCCGTTCGTGCACCTGCTCCCGAGCGGGCAGTGGCCGCAGACCAAGGCGACCCTGGGGTCGAACGCCGTGCACGTGCAGGCGACCGTCGACCCGCGGGCCGGTCGGCTCGTGGCGGTCGCGGCGCTCGACAACCTCACCAAGGGCACTGCCGGCGCCGCGGTCCAGTGCATGAACCTCGCGCTCGGGTACGCCGAGGAGGCCGGGCTGTCCACGATCGGGGTGGCACCGTGACCGTCACCCACCCGCAGGGCTTCCGGGCCGCCGGCGTCGCCGCGGGGCTCAAGGACTCGGGCGCCCCAGACCTCGCCCTGATCGTCAACGACGGCCCCAGCGACGTGCTCGCAGCGGTCTGGACGTCGAACCGGTGCAAGGCCAACCCCGTGCTGTGGAGCGAGCAGGTCACCGCGACCGGTCACGCCCGCGCGGTCGTCGTGAACTCCGGTGGCGCCAACTGCTACACCGGCGCCGAGGGCTTCCAGAACACCCACGCCACCGCCGAGCACACCGCCAAGGCGCTCGGGCTGGCACCGATCGAGGTCGTCGTCTGCTCGACCGGGCTGATCGGCCTGCTCAACGACCGGGAGCGGCTGCTCGCCGGTGCCGGGCTCGCGGCGCAGCGGCTCAGCGAGACAGGCGGTCCCGAGGCGGCGCACGCCATCATGACCACGGACTCGGTCGCGAAGCAGGCTGTCGTCTCGGGTGACGGCTGGTCGCTCGGCGGCATCGCCAAGGGCGCCGGCATGCTCGCTCCGGGACTCGCCACCATGCTGGTCTTCCTGACCACGGACGCCGACGTGGACCATGCGACCGCCGACCAGGCGCTGCGTTCGGCGACGGCCCGGACGTTCGACCGGCTCGACTCCGACGGGTGCATGTCGACCAACGACGGGGTCGTCCTCCAGGTGTCCGGGGCGAGCGGGGTCCAACCGGACGAGCAGGCGTTCTCCGACGCGGTGCACCGGCTCTGCCACGACCTCGCGCAGCAGCTGCTCCGCGACGCCGAGGGCGCGGAGCACGACATCGCCATCACCGTGGTCCACGCGGCCAGTGAGGGCGACGCGGTCGCCGTGGCCCGCTCGGTGGCCCGGAGCAACCTCTTCAAGTGCGCGATCTACGGGCAGGACCCGAACTGGGGCCGCGTCCTCGCCTCGGTCGGGACGACCGACGCTGCGTTCGACCCGGCCGACCTCGACGTCGCGCTCAACGGGGTCTGGGTCTGCCAGGGCAGCGGGATCGGCGAGAGCCGCGACCTCGTCGACCTGTCCGCGCGCGACGTGGCCGTGACGATCGACCTGAAGTCCGGCGACGCGCAGGCGACGGTGTGGACCAACGACCTCACCCACGCCTACGTCCACGAGAACTCGGCGTACGCCTCATGACCGGCGAGCAGACCCACTGGCAGGCGGCGACGGCGAAGGCAGCCACGCTGGCCGAGGCGCTGCCGTGGCTGGAGAAGTACCACGACAAGACGATCGTGGTGAAGTACGGCGGCAACGCGATGACCGACGAGACGCTGAAGCAGGCGTTCGCGGAGGACATCGTCTGGCTGCGGTACGCCGGCTTCAAGCCGGTCGTCGTGCACGGCGGCGGTCCGCAGATCAGCAGCATGCTGGACCGGCTCGGCATCGAGTCCGAGTTCCGCGGCGGGCTGCGCGTCACGACGCCCGAGGCGATGGACGTGGTCCGGATGGTGCTCGTCGGTCAGGTCGGGCGCGAGCTCGTCGGCCTGATCAACCAGCACGGCCCGCTGGCTGTCGGCCTGTCGGGGGAGGACGCGGGCCTGTTCACGGCCGCGCGCACCGGAACGGTCGTCGACGGCGAGGACGTCGACCTCGGACTGGTCGGCGAGGTCTCCGGCGTACGCCCCGAGGCCGTCCTCGACCTGATCGCCGCCGGGCGGATCCCGGTGGTCTCGACGGTCGCACCCGACGAGCTCGGCCAGGTGCACAACGTCAACGCGGACACGGCCGCGGCGGCGCTGGCCGTCGCGCTCGGGGCGGAGAAGCTGCTGGTCCTCACCGACGTCGAGGGGCTCTACCGCGACTGGCCGGCGAGCGACGACGTGATCGGTCAGATCTCCGTCGCCGACCTCCGCGCCCTGATGCCGACGCTGGCCGCCGGGATGGTCCCCAAGATGGGAGCCTGCCTGAAGGCGGTCAGCGAAGGTGTCCCGCGCGCGACCGTCGTCGACGGGCGGGAGCCGCACGCGGTGCTGCTCGAGATCTTCACCGACGACGGCATCGGCACCCAGGTGCTGCCGGACGCCCCGATGCGGCTCCGGCGCGCCCTGCACGCATCCGCGGAGGTGGTGTCATGACCGCGCCGACGGCCGTCGACGAGCTGACCTGGAGCGACCGGTACGCCGCCTCGCTGATGAACACCTTCGGGCCGCCCAAGCGGGTGCTGGTGCGGGGCGAGGGCTGCTACGTCTGGGACGACCAGGGCAAGCGCTACCTCGACCTGCTCGCCGGAATCGCGGTCAACGCGCTCGGCCACGCCCACCCGGCCGTGGTCGAGACCCTCACCCGTCAGGCCGGCACGCTCGGCCACGTCTCCAACTTCTTCGCGACCCCGCAGCAGATCGCGCTCGCCGAGCGACTGGTCGGGCTGCTGGCCGGTGGCGCGTCAGCGGCTCGAGGGGCGCGTGTTCTTCACCAGCTCCGGTGCGGAGGCCAACGAGGCGGCATTCAAGCTGACCCGGCGGACCGGCCGGACCAAGGTGGTCGCGGCCGAGGGCGCGTTCCACGGCCGGACCATGGGTGCGCTGGCACTGACCGCCAAGGCGGCGTACCGCGAGCCCTTCGAGCCCCTCCCCGGCGGCGTGGTCTGGGTGCCGTACGGCGACGTCGACGCCCTCGCCGCCGCCGTCGACGACACGACGGCGGCGATCCTGCTCGAGCCGATCCAGGGGGAGGCCGGCGTGGTCGTGCCGCCCGACGGCTACCTGGGCGCGGCCCGGGAGATCGCCGACCGGCACGGCGCGCTGCTCTGGCTCGACGAGGTGCAGACGGGGATCGGGCGGACCGGTGACTGGTTCGCGTTCCAGCATGCGTCGACCGGCCTCGACGGGGCGCTACCCGACGTGGTGACGCTCGCCAAAGGTCTCGGTGGCGGCATCCCGATCGGCGCCTGCATCGCGTTGGGTCCCGCGGGAGACCTGCTCGGACCAGGTCAGCACGGCACGACGTTCGGCGGGAACCCGCTGGCGGCGGCCGTCGCGTCCACGGTGCTCGACGTGATCGAGGCTGACGACCTCCTCGGCCACGTCCAGGTCACGGGTGACCGGCTCGCGACGGCTCTGCGCGGCGTACCCGGCGTCGCAGAGGTCCGCGGACGTGGTCTGCACATCGCTGCCCGGGTCGCTGCGGACCAGGCGCCACGGATCGCAGACGCAGCGCTCGACGCCGGCGCGATCGTCAATGCGTGCACGCCCGACACATTGCGCCTTGCGCCCCCGCTCATCCTGGACTCGGATGAGATGCAGCAGGCTGTCTCCCTGCTCGCGACCGCACTGGCCGCGACGGCAGACCTGGAACGCCTGGAGGCGCAGTGATCCGACACTTCCTTCACGACGACGACATCACGCCGTGACGAGGCCGAGCGATGAAGACGTCCGGTCCCAGTGTGGCCACCACCAAGGCGGCACGGCACGCCAAGATCGTCGAGCTGCTCAGCCGCTATCCCGTGCACTCGCAGGCCGAGCTCGCCAACCTGTTGGCCACGTCAGGCCTGCGCGTCACCCAGGGCACGGTGTCCCGCGACCTGGTCGAGCTCGACGCCGTGCGCGTCCGGGACGGTCGCGGCGTGCTCGTCTACGCCGTACCGGCGGAGGGCGGCGACCGGACTCCGAGGCCGGCGATGGACTCGGCCGCCGCCGAGAACCGGCTGGCCAAGCTGTGCAGCGAGCTGCTCGTCAGTGCCGAGTCCTCCGCCAACCTGGTGGTGCTCCGAACCCCGCCGGGCGCGGCGCAGTTCCTCGCCTCGGCTCTCGACAAGGCCGAGCTGACTGCCGTGCTCGGCTGCATCGCCGGTGACGACACGGTGCTCGTCATCAGCCGCGACGCCCGAGGTGGCGTCGCGCTCGCCGACCGGCTCATCGGGCTGGCGGAGAGCAGCACCGAGAAGACCTAGTCCAGCAAGTCCAGCACCACGCGAACAACCAGGAGTACTCATGAGCACCACCCACTCGGACAGCGGTTCGAAGGACCGGATCGTCCTCGCCTACTCCGGCGGCCTCGACACGTCGGTGGCCATCGGCTGGCTCGGTGACCAGACCGGCGCCGACGTCGTGGCGGTGGCCATCGACGTCGGCCAGGGCGGCGAGGACCTCGAGACGGTCCGCAAGCGCGCGCTGGAGTGCGGCGCCGTCGAGGCCGTGGTGGTGGACGCTCGCGACGAGTTCGCCGAGCAGTTCTGCCTGCCGGCCTTGCAGGCGAACGCGCTCTACATGGACAGCTACCCGCTGGTCTCAGCGCTGTCGCGGCCGCTGATCGCGCAGCACCTGGTCAAGGCGGCGGGGGAGTACGGCGCGACGACCGTCAGCCACGGCTGCACCGGCAAGGGCAACGACCAGGTCCGGTTCGAGGTCGGGATCGGAGCCCTCGCACCGCACCTGAAGGTGATCGCCCCGGTGCGCGACTACGCCTGGACCCGCGAGAAGGCCATCGCGTACGCCGACGACCACGACCTCCCGATCGACGTGACCAAGAAGTCGCCGTACTCCATCGACCAGAACGTCTGGGGCCGCGCTGTCGAGACCGGCTTCCTCGAGGACATCTGGAACGCGCCGATCGAGGACCTCTACGCCTACACGGCCAACCCGGCCACGCCGCGCGACCCCGACGAGGTGACGATCACGTTCGAGGCCGGCGTACCGGTCGCGATCGACGGGCAGCACGTCACCGTGCTCCAGGCGATCCAGCAGCTCAACGAGCGGGCGGGAGCGCAGGGGGTCGGCCGGCTCGACGTGATCGAGGACCGGCTCGTCGGCATCAAGAGCCGTGAGGTCTACGAGGCGCCTGGAGCGATGGTGCTGATCACGGCGCACCGGGAGCTCGAGACGGTGACCGTCGAACGGGACCAGGCGCGCTTCAAGAAGACCGTCGACCAGCGGTGGGGCGAGCTCGTCTACGACGGCCTCTGGTACTCCCCGCTCAAGCGGTCGCTCGACGCGTTCGTGGCCTCGTCGCAGCAGCACGTCAACGGCGACATCCGGATGACCCTGCACGGCGGCCGGGCCGTGCCGACGGGCCGGCGCTCGTCGTCCTCGCTCTACGACTTCAACCTCGCGACGTACGACGAGGGCGACAGCTTCGACCAGTCGCTGGCCAAGGGCTTCGTCGACCTGTGGGGCCTCCCGAGCAAGATTGCTGCCAAGACGGGACCTGGCTGGCGAGTGACCCCCGACAACACGTCTGAGTCCCGGCTGTGGGGCGGCCGCTTCGCAGGCGGGCCGTCCCCCGAGCTGACCGAGCTGAGCCGGTCGACGCACTTCGACTGGCGGCTGGCGTCGTACGACGTCGCCGGGTCGCGCGCCCACGCGCGGGTCCTGGCCAAGGCCGGGCTGCTGACCGAGCCCGAGCTGCAGCGCCTGCTCGCCGGCCTGGACGAGCTCGAGCAGGCGGTCGAGAGCGGTGCGTTCGTGGCGGCGCCGGACGACGAGGACGTGCACTCCGCACTCGAGCGCGGGCTGGTCGAGCGGATCGGTCCCGAGCTCGGCGGTCGGCTGCGGGCTGGGCGGTCCCGCAACGACCAGATCGCCACCCTGTTCAAGGCCTACCTCCGCGACCACGCGGCGACGATCGCCCGGCTCGTGACCGACCTGGCCGCAGCGCTCGCCGACCAGGCCGAGCAGCACGTCGACGACCCGATGCCGGGGCGGACGCACCTGCAGCACGCGCAGCCGGTGGTGCTCGGCCACCACCTGCTGGCCCACGCCTGGCCGCTCGTCCGCGACCTCGGGCGGCTGCGCGACTGGGACGCTCGCGTCGCGGCCGAGTCGCCGTACGGATCGGGCGCGCTGGCCGGGTCGTCCCTGGGCCTCGACCCGGAGCAGGTCGCGACCGAGCTCGGGTTCACCGGGTCGGTCGCCAACAGCATCGACGGGACGGCTGCGCGCGACTTCGTCGCGGAGTTCGCCTTCGTGACCGCCATGATCGGCGTCGACGTCTCGCGCATCGCGGAGGACGTGATCCTCTGGGCGACCCGGGAGTTCGGCTTCGTCGTGCTCGACGACGGGTTCTCGACCGGGTCGAGCATCATGCCGCAGAAGAAGAACCCGGACGTCGCCGAGCTCGCGCGCGGGAAGTCCGGTCGGCTGATCGGCGACCTCGCCGGGCTGCTGGCGACGCTCAAGGCCCAACCGCTGGCCTACAACCGCGACCTCCAGGAGGACAAGGAGCCCGTCTTCGACGCGATCGACACCCTCGAGGTGTTGCTGCCGGCGTTCACCGGGATGGTCGCGACGCTGCACTTCGACACCGAGCGGATGGCCGCGCTCGCGCCGCAGGGGTTCTCGCTCGCCACCGACGTCGCGGAGTGGCTGGTGCGCGAAGGCGTGCCGTTCCGCGAGGCCCACGAGATCGCGGGTGCCTGCGTACGCCGGTGCGAGGAGGCCGGCATCGAGCTCTGGGACCTCGGCGACGACGACCTGGCGGAGATCTCGCCCCGCCTCACGCCGGGCGTGCGCGACGTGCTGTCGGTCGAGGGCTCCCTCGCCTCCCGCGACGCGCGCGGCGGCACAGCCCCCGCCCGCGTCCGAGAACAGCTCGCCGAGCTCCGCTCCCACCTCTAGGGCGTGCTCGGCGGTTGAGCCTGTCGAAGCAAGCGGGTGCGGGTCAGGCGCGGGGGGAGCGTTTGTAGGCGGAGACCGTGGGGTCGTCGGCGAGCCAGAAGCGCCACGGGACATCCGGGGCCAGCGTCACCCCGACGCGTGGACCGGACGAGACGGCCCAGATCGCGCACCGACGCCGTCGTCCGGAGGCGCGATCGTGAGCGGTCCTGGCTGCGTCAGGTCTGCGCCGTTGTGCTCCTTCCCGATGCCGAGCGCCTGGGTGAGGCAGGCCGGCCCGCGGGCCAGGCCTCGGTCCTTGACCCGCGGACCGCGGCGGACGCGGGCCAGGTCGATGCCCTCGACCACCCGTCCCGCACGGAGCAGCACCGCCGACGCCTCGCCCTCGGGACCGACCACGAGATTCGCGCACCAGTGCATGCCGTAGCTGAAGTAGACGTAGAGCCGGCCGGGCGGGCCGTACATGATCGCGTTGCGCGGGGTCCGACCGCGGCCGGCGTGGGAGGCCGGGTCGCGCTCTCCGGCGTACGCCTCGACCTCGGTGAGCTCGACCGTCACGACCCCGTCGGGCGTCCGGTGGCTCAGCTGCCAGCCGAGCAGCCGGGGCGCGACGTCGACCACGTCGTCGACCAGGAAGGCCTGCAGCTCGGACGGCTTCATGGCGGGCCAAGATAGCCGGAGACCCGCGCTGACGTCGTACGCCGTGAATGCAGTTGCATGCTCGGGGAGTGCATAGGGCAGGCTTGTCGCCGTATCAGTGCTCCGGCAGACCGGTCGGGGCCGGACGAAGGGAACGACCGTGGACCAGCACGTCCTCGACGACCTCGAGTGGCGCGGACTCATCGCGGACTCGACGGACCTCGACGCCCTGCGCGCCGAGATGTCGGCGGGACCGATTGCTGTGTATTGCGGATTCGACCCGACCGCGCCGAGCCTGCACATGGGCAACCTGCTGCAGATCCTGACCCTGCGTCGGTTCCAGGACGCCGGGCACCGGCCGTTCGGGCTCGTCGGTGGGGCGACGGGGATGATCGGTGATCCCAAGGAGTCGGGGGAGCGACGGTTGAACTCGCTCGACGTCGTCAAGGAGTGGACCCAGATCTTCCGGGCGCAGCTGGAGCGGTTCCTGTCGTTCGAGGGATCCAACGCGGCGTCGGTCGTCAACAACTACGACTGGACCGCGAGCCTGTCCACGATCGACTTCCTCCGCGACGTCGGGAAGCACTTCCCGGTCAACCGGATGCTCGGTCGCGACGTCGTCCGCTCGCGCCTCGAGGCCGGTATCTCCTACACCGAGTTCAGCTACGTGCTGCTGCAGTCGATGGACTACCTCAACCTGTTCCGCGACCACGGGGTGCGCCTGCAGACCGGCGGTTCGGACCAGTGGGGCAACATCACGGCCGGCGTCGAGCTCGTCCGCCGGGTCGAGGGCGAGAAGGTGCACGCTCTTGCCACGCCGCTGGTCACCAAGGCCGACGGCACCAAGTTCGGCAAGACCGAGAGCGGCTCGATCTGGCTCGACGCGCAGATGACGTCGCCGTACGCCTTCTACCAGTTCTGGTTCAACACCGACGACCGTGACGTGATCCAGTACCTGAAGTACTACTCGTTCCGCTCGCGCGACGAGCTCGAGGAGCTGGCGAAGGCGGTCGAGGAGGAGCCGTTCCGGCGGGCCGCGCAACGAGCCCTGGCCGACGACCTGACCACGCTGACGCATGGTGAGGCCGAGACCGAGCGCGTCAAGGCCGCTGCCGCTGCGCTGTTCGGCGGCGGTGAGCTCACCACGCTCGACGCCTCGACGCTGACCGCGGCGCTCAGCGAGGCGCCACACGTCGAGATCCCGAACACCAGCGAGCTGCCGCTGCTCGTCGACCTGTTCGCCGAGACCGGACTCGTCGGCAGCAAGAGCGAGGCCCGTCGCACGGTGGGGGAGGGCGGCGCGTACGTCAACAACGAGCGGATCACCGACCCGGATGCTCGCGCGGACGCCCAGACGTTGCTGCCAGGCGGCTGGTTGCTGCTCCGCAAGGGCAAGCGCAACCTCGCCGGCGTACGGGTCGGCTCCGCCTGAGCCGTGACCCACTGACATGACGCGGTGGATCGACGGCCTCGAGCAGGAAGCCCTGCGGCTGCTGCCCGAGGCCGTCGGTCGCTACTTCCTGCAGGGCAGCGGCGACGGTGTGACCGCCGGCGAGGCCGAAGCCGCCTGGCGCGACATCCGGTTCCGTCCGCACGTGCTGCGGGACGTCACGTCGGTGGACGTGGCCGGGTCCGCCCTGGGTACGCCGCTCGCCGCCTCGGTCGCGATAGCCCCGACGCACCCTGCAACGCCACGCGGACGACGAGGGCGAGGTCGCGATGGCCCGAGGTGCGGCCGCGGCCGGATCGTTGGTCTGCGTCTCGAGCAACGCCGGCAGCACCTTCGCGGCCGTCGCCGATGCAGGGGCGCCCTGGTGGGTGCAGGTCTACGTCCTGGGTGACCGCAGGCTCACCGAGGAGCTGCTGGCCCGGGCTGTCGCAGCCGGGGCACGCGCCGTCGTCCTCACCGTCGACACCCCGGTGGTCGCGACCAGGCACGGCGCGGAGCCCGGCGCCGGCGAGACGGTCTGGGACGTCACCCCGGACGACTTCCTGCACGCCAACCACAGCGCAAGCGTGGCTGCGCGCGACCACGCGAGCCTGGCGCGGGCGGCTGACCTCACGCCGGACGCGATCGGCTGGCTGGCCTCGGTCACCGGGCTGCCGGTCGTGGTCAAGGGCGTGCTGCGCGCGCGACGACGCCCGCCGTGCGGTGGAGGCCGGCGCCGCGGCGGTCTGGGTCTCCAACCACGGCGGGCGTCAGCTCGACGGCGCGATCGCCACCCGCTGGGCGCTGCCCGAGGTCGTCGACGCGGTGCAGGGGCGGGCCGAGGTGTACGTCGACGGAGGGCTGCGTCGGGGGACCGACCTGATGGCGGCGTACGCGCTCGGAGCGACCGCCGCCTTCCTCGGCAGGCCCGCGCTCTGGGCCCTCACCGTGGGCGGCAGCGAGGGCGTCACGCGGCTGCTCGACGACCTTCGCGGCGAGCTCGTCGAGGCGATGCGGCTGGCGGGCTGCGTGTCCCGGGCCGAGCTCACACCCGACCTGGTGGCGGGCGCGACCGGGCGACGGTGAATCACATCGTTGTGACTTCGGCGCGTCCTGCGAGACGGGCAGCGCAGGGCGCCGAGCGACGGTGAAAACGCGGTCTGACCTGGGATTTCATGACTGTGACCGCCGACACACCGACCCGATTTGACGTCGTGTCGGAGCGCTACGTAAGGTTCTACCTGCCTCGCCGGAAGCGACGGGACGCAAGACCTTCGACAGAGTCGGAGGATCGGGCGGCCGGCCCAGCGAGAACCCCCTCGATACGACCCTGTTCCTGGGTGCTCTCAGAGCACTGCGGACGACGTCGATCTGGGCGGGATCTGGGACCAGGAACCGATTTGACGGCCCCCTACGTACCCGGTAAGTTAGTGCGAGTGCCCCGACGCCGGCCGCAAGGCCTGGCTACGGTGTGCGCACGATCCTTGAGAACTCAACAGTGTGCCAAAAGTCGACGACGAATTAATTAACGCCCCGTCGACATGACGAGACCGGTTCGCCGGTCTGCGTGATGTCAGACGGTTCCTTTGGTAAGACAAAGTCTTCTCGATCTTTCCGGACCGAGAAGCAGCTCTTGCCGGGATACTCCAATGATTCGGCGCTCGTGCCACCTTCGGGTGCGCGGACGTCAACAGATTTCAACGGAGAGTTTGATCCTGGCTCAGGACGAACGCTGGCGGCGTGCTTAACACATGCAAGTCGAGCGGTAAGGCCCCTTCGGGGGTACACGAGCGGCGAACGGGTGAGTAACACGTGAGCAATCTGCCCTTCACATCGGGATAACCTCGGGAAACCGAAGCTAATACCGGATACGACCACCGAAGGCATCTTCTGGTGGTGGAAAGTTCCGGCGGTGAAGGATGAGCTCGCGGCCTATCAGCTTGTTGGTGGGGTAATGGCCTACCAAGGCGACGACGGGTAGCCGGCCTGAGAGGGTGACCGGCCACACTGGGACTGAGACACGGCCCAGACTCCTACGGGAGGCAGCAGTGGGGAATATTGGACAATGGGCGAAAGCCTGATCCAGCAACGCCGCGTGAGGGATGACGGCCTTCGGGTTGTAAACCTCTTTCAGCAGGGACGAAGCGCAAGTGACGGTACCTGCAGAAGAAGCACCGGCCAACTACGTGCCAGCAGCCGCGGTAATACGTAGGGTGCAAGCGTTGTCCGGAATTATTGGGCGTAAAGGGCTCGTAGGCGGTCCATCGCGTCGGGAGTGAAAAGCTGGGGCTTAACCCCAGTCCTGCTTCCGATACGGGTGGACTAGAGGTAGGTAGGGGAGATCGGAATTCCTGGTGTAGCGGTGAAATGCGCAGATATCAGGAGGAACACCGGTGGCGAAGGCGGATCTCTGGGCCTTACCTGACGCTGAGGAGCGAAAGCATGGGGAGCAAACAGGATTAGATACCCTGGTAGTCCATGCCGTAAACGTTGGGCGCTAGGTGTGAGGGACATTCCACGTCCTTTGTGCCGCAGCTAACGCATTAAGCGCCCCGCCTGGGGAGTACGGCCGCAAGGCTAAAACTCAAAGGAATTGACGGGGGCCCGCACAAGCGGCGGAGCATGCGGATTAATTCGATGCAACGCGAAGAACCTTACCTGGATTTGACATATAGGGAAATCTCCTGGAGACAGGAGGTCCGTAAGGGCCCTATACAGGTGGTGCATGGCTGTCGTCAGCTCGTGTCGTGAGATGTTGGGTTAAGTCCCGCAACGAGCGCAACCCTCGTCCTATGTTGCCAGCACGTAATGGTGGGGACTCATAGGAGACTGCCGGGGTAACTCGGAGGAAGGTGGGGATGAGGTCAAGTCATCATGCCCCTTATGTCCAGGGCTTCACGCATGCTACAATGGCCGGTACAAAGGGCTGCGAAACCGCAAGGTGGAGCGAATCCCAAAAAGCCGGTCTCAGTTCGGATTGGGGTCTGCAACTCGACCCCATGAAGTCGGAGTCGCTAGTAATCGCAGATCAGCAACGCTGCGGTGAATACGTTCCCGGGCCTTGTACACACCGCCCGTCACGTCACGAAAGTCGGCAACACCCGAAGCCAGTGGCCCAACCCTTGTGGGGGGAGCTGTCGAAGGTGGGGCTGGCGATTGGGACGAAGTCGTAACAAGGTAGCCGTACCGGAAGGTGCGGCTGGATCACCTCCTTTCTAAGGAGCTTCAGGCCGCGGTCTTCGGACCGGGGTCCAGTGGTCGTTTCTCGAGCGAATGTCTCGAGGCGCCACAGCTCACTAGTGGAACGTCGACTATTTGGTGTCGCGATCGCGACGAGATCTCAGTACTACCAGCTTCTGCTGGAGTGGAACGGATGCTCGGGACGACACGGCATCAGGCGCACTGTTGGGTCCTGAGGGATCGAGCGCGAGACGCGCATCCTTCTGGACTCTCTCTCCCATCGAACGGCCCGGCCGGCCTGGTGAACTCACCAGCTCTGTCGGGTACGCGATGTCTCTGAGACGAGTACCGCCCGTACCTTGAGAACTGCATAGTGGACGCGAGCATCTTTGTAGCAATATTTTTGTTGAGATTTAATGACAAGCTACTAAGAGCACATGGTGGATGCCTTGGCATCAAGAGCCGATGAAGGACGTAGGAGTCTGCGATAAGCCCCGGGAAGTTGACAACCGAGCTGTGATCCGGGGATTTCCGAATGGGGAAACCCAGCTGGAGTTATGTCCAGTTACCGTCGCCTGAACACATAGGGCGTTCGGAGGGAACGTGGGGAAGTGAAACATCTCAGTACCCACAGGAAGAGAAAACAAAAGTGATTCCGTGAGTAGTGGCGAGCGAAACCGGAAGAGGCTAAACCGTGTAGGTGTGATAGCCGGCAGGCGTTGCCTATGCGGGGTCGTGGGACCACTTGGTCGATACTGCCGTGTCGACAGAGAGTCAGAAACCATTGCTGAAGTCGAAGCGGACTGGAAAGTCCCGGCGTAGCGGGTGATACCCCCGTAGACGTAAGGCAATGGCTCTCAAGTGTCATCCCGAGTAGCACGGGACCCCTGAAATCCTGTGCGAATCTGGCGGGACCACCCGCTAAGCCTAAATACTCCTTGATGACCGATAGCGGACAAGTACCGTGAGGGAAAGGTGAAAAGTACCCCAGGCGGGGAGTGAAATAGTACCTGAAACCATGTGCTTACAATCCGTTGGAGCGGTTCTTCGGAACTGTGACAGCGTGCCTTTTGAAGAATGAGCCTGCGAGTTAGCGGTATGTGGCGAGGTTAACCCGTGAGGGGTAGCCGTAGCGAAAGCGAGTCCGAATAGGGCGATTCAGTCGCATGCTCTAGACCCGAAGCGGAGTGATCTATCCATGGCCAGGTTGAAGCGCGGGTAAGACCGCGTGGAGGACCGAACCCACCAGGGTTGAAAACCTGGGGGATGAGCTGTGGATAGGGGTGAAAGGCCAATCAAACTCCGTAATAGCTGGTTCTCCCCGAAATGCATTTAGGTGCAGCGTCGCGTGTTTCTTACCGGAGGTAGAGCACTGGATGGTCTAGGGGGCCTACAAGCTTACCGAAATCAACCAAACTCCGAATGCCGGTAAGTGAGAGCGCGGCAGTGAGACTGCGGGGGATAAGCTCCGTAGTCGAAAGGGAAACAGCCCAGACCATCAGCTAAGGCCCCTAAGCGATAACTAAGTGGAAAAGGATGTGAAGTCGCAGAGACAACCAGGAGGTTGGCTTAGAAGCAGCCACCCTTGAAAGAGTGCGTAATAGCTCACTGGTCAAGTGATTTTGCGCCGACAATTTAGCGGGGCTCAAGTTATCCGCCGAAGCTATGGCATTCACGCGTGAACTCGGCATCACCTTCGGGTGATGTCCAGGTGCGTGGATGGGTAGGGGAGCGTCGTGTGGCGAGAGAAGCGGCGGGGTGACCCAGCCGTGGACGCCACACGAGTGAGAATGCAGGCATGAGTAGCGAAAGAGGGGTGAGAAACCCCTCCGCCGAATGACTAAGGGTTCCAGGGTCAAGCTAATCTGCCCTGGGTAAGTCGGGACCTAAGGCGAGGCCGACAGGCGTAGTCGATGGACAACGGGTTGATATTCCCGTACCGGCACTGACGCGACCATGACGAACCTGGTGATGCTAAGCGCCTGAAGTTGATGAGGTCTTCGGACGGATTCGACGGAACGCGCGACCCGAACCGGTAGTAGTCAAGCGATGGGGTGACGCAGGAAGGCAGCCCAACCGCGGCGATGGTAGTCCGCGGGTAAGGACGTAGGGTGAGGCATAGGCAAATCCGTGCCTCGTACACCTGAGATCTGATACCGAGCCGATTTAGGCGAAGTGGGTAATCCTATGCTGTCAAGAAAAGCCTCTAGCGAGCTTCAGAGCCGCCCGTACCCTAAACCGACACAGGTAGTCAGGTAGAGAATACCAAGGCGATCGAGTTAACCATGGTTAAGGAACTCGGCAAAATGCCCCCGTAACTTCGGGAGAAGGGGGGCCGGATTCGTCAGTGGACATGCTCCACGAAGCGATGATGGCCGCAGAGACCAGGCCCAAGCGACTGTTTACTAAAAACACAGGTCCGTGCGAAGTCGCAAGACGATGTATACGGACTGACGCCTGCCCGGTGCTGGAACGTTAAGGGGACGTGTTAGTCACTTCGGTGGCGAAGCGCAGAACTTAAGCGCCAGTAAACGGCGGTGGTAACTATAACCATCCTAAGGTAGCGAAATTCCTTGTCGGGTAAGTTCCGACCTGCACGAATGGCGTAACGACTCGGGCACTGTCTCAACCGTGGACTCGGCGAAATTGCACTACGAGTAAAGATGCTCGTTACGCGCGGCAGGACGGAAAGACCCCGGGACCTTTACTATAGCTTGGTATTGGTGCTTGATTCGATTTGTGTAGGATAGGTGGGAGACTTTGAAGCATGGACGCCAGTTCATGTGGAGTCAACGTTGAAATACCACTCTGATCGTATTAGGTATCTAACCTCGGTCCGTAATCCGGATCAGGGACAGTGCCTGGTGGGTAGTTTAACTGGGGCGGTTGCCTCCTAAAATGTAACGGAGGCGCGCAAAGGTTCCCTCAGCCTGGTTGGCAATCAGGTGTTGAGTGTAAGTACACAAGGGAGCTTGACTGTGAGACAGGCATGTCGAGCAGGGACGAAAGTCGGCACTAGTGATCCGGCGCTGGCATGTGGAAGCGGCGTCGCTCAACGGATAAAAGGTACCCCGGGGATAACAGGCTGATCTTCCCCAAGAGTCCATATCGACGGGATGGTTTGGCACCTCGATGTCGGCTCGTCGCATCCTGGGGCTGGAGTAGGTCCCAAGGGTTGGGCTGTTCGCCCATTAAAGCGGCACGCGAGCTGGGTTTAGAACGTCGTGAGACAGTTCGGTCCCTATCCGCCGCGCGCGTAAGAAACTTGAGAAGGGCTGTCCCTAGTACGAGAGGACCGGGATGGACGAACCTCTGGTGTGCCAGTTGTTCCGCCAGGAGCACTGCTGGTTAGCTACGTTCGGGAGTGATAACCGCTGAAAGCATCTAAGCGGGAAGCACGCTTCAAGATGAGGTTTCTCACCGGGTTAACCGGGTAAGGCCCCCAGCAGAACACTGGGTTGATAGGCCGGAGGTCGAAGGCAGTAATGTACGGAGCCGACCGGTACTAATAGGCCGAGGGCTTGTCTTCTCTCTTCATTGATTTTGTTCTTGTTCGCGTCCACTGTGCGGTTCCCGAGATACGGTCGGGACCGGTTGAATTGCTGATCGTGAGATCGGCTGATCCCGCCGGCCACATCTCCATAGAGTTTCGGCGACCATGGCGAAGGGGAAACACCCGGCTCCATTCCGAACCCGGAAGTTAAGCCCTTCAGCGCCGATGGTACTGCACGCGGGAGCGTGTGGGAGAGTAGGACGTCGCCGGACATTCTTTCCAAAGAGGGCCGCCTCGTCGCGGCCCTCTTTGCTGTTTTCCGGGGCCCGATAGCGTGGCCCCGACATGTGTTTCCGAAGGAGTACCTGATGCCTGCCGCCGACGACCGTTCGCGTGGCCGCCGTCCCTCGAGCGGGCGTTCCGGGAAGCCGGAGCAGCGCGGTGGCCGGCAAGCCAGCCCCGCCGCGCGCGGCGGCGAAGCCCGAGCAGCGCACGCGGCGGCAAGCCGGACCAGCGCGGCGGTGGCAAGCCCGAGCAGCGCGGCGGCAAGCCGGCGTACGAGCGGGACCGCAGCAAGGACCGCACGCGCAGCACGGCGGGGCGCTGGCGGCGCGACGACCTGCCCGAGGTGGAGCGGACGGCCGCCCAGGCGGAGTACGACGGCCCGCCGATCCCCGACGACATCACCGGCAAGGAGCTCGACCCGCACGTCCTGGCCCAGCTGAAGTCGCTGCCGGAGAAGCTCGCAGCCCGCGTCGCCCGGCACCTGGTGGCCGCGGCCCAGCTGATGGAGTCCGACCCCGAGACGGCGTACAAGCACACCCTCGCAGCCCGGGCCCGCGCATCGCGGGTGTCGGTCGTCCGCGAGGCGAGCGGCGAGGCGGCCTACGCCTCCGGCAAGTTCAAGGAAGCGCTGACCGAGTTCAAGGCCGCGCGCCGGATGAACCACAACGGCATGTACCTCCCGATGATGGCCGACTGCGAGCGCGGTCTCGGCCGTCCCGAGCGGGCGTTGGCCCTGGCCAAGGACCCGCAGGTGCTCGAGCTCGACGACGACGGCCAGATCGAGATGAAGATCGTCGAGTCGGGTGCGCGCCGCGACCTCGGCGACCCCGCGGCGGCGATCCGCGCCCTCGAGGGTCGTGAGCTGCGCAGCCAGTCACGCGCCGGCTGGGTCCCGCGACTGCGCTACGCGTACGCCGAGGCGCTGCTCGCCGACGGCCAGGTCGCCGCGGCCCGTGAGTGGTTCGAGCGCGCGGCCGGCGTCGACATCGACGGCTACACCGATGCCGCGGAGCGGCTGGCAGCGCTGGACGCAGACGGCTCGGCCTGACGGTCCCCAGCCAGCGGCTCGGTGGGCAGCAGTCCACAGGTCGCGAGCGGGTATGACGTTCGGGTGGGACGCAGCTCCCACGATGAGGGCAGAAGGGAGCCCTCATGAGCCCAGTCGCATCCACATCTGATCCCGATCCCGATGCCAGCACGGCCGAGACCCCCGCGCGCAACGAGGTGGTGCTGCGCGGCCGGGTGGCCGCCCCGGCCGACGAGCGCGAGCTGCCCAGTGGCGACACCATCGTCACCGCTCGCCTGATCGTCGACCGCGACTCGGCCGCCTTGGGCCGGTCGTCGCAGCGCGTCGACACCATCGACTGCGTGGCCTGGCTCCGGCGGGTCCAGCGCAGCATGCGCGGCTGGGAGCAGGGCGAGCGGGTCGAGGTGACCGGGGCGATCCGACGCCGGTTCTTCCGCGGCGCGACCGGCCCGGTCAGCCGGGTCGAGGTCGAGATCCGCACCGTGACCCGCCTCGACCAGCCGAAGCCGCGTCAAGCCGCGCCAGACGCCTGAGCAGCGCGTCAGCCCTCGTCGTCGAAGCAGCGCATGATGAGCCCCATCCGGGGCTTGGGGCCGAACGACGTGGACTTGCGGGGCATCATCTTGCCGGCGCGAGCGACCGCCATCACCTCGGCGACGGTCGTCGGGTGCATGAGCACGGCGACGCCGCTGTCCTGCTGCGCGTTGTGGACGGTCTGGTCGACGAGATGCGTGTAGCCGACCTGGTCCTCGGTCGTGCCCCACGCCGGCAGCAGCCGCTCGTGGAGCAGCTCGGCATCGCTGATCGCAGCGTCGCGATGGCCGTCGTACCGGACACGTCGCAGTCCGCGGCCGTCGGTGACGACGAACTCGCCGGGAGCGCCGGGTGGCTCCGGGTGCTCAGGAGCGGGTTCGATGTCGGAGACGGAGAACCCGGGCGGCATCGGCAGGTCGGCCAGGTTGAGCTCGGCCAGGCTGCGGTGGATGGGGCCGAGGTGCAGCGGGTAGCGCGACTGGTCGATCAGCATCGCCAGACCGCGGTCCCACGGACCCTTGCCGTCGCCGACGGCACGGTGCCGTTTGCGCAGCTGCAGGTAGGTCGCGTAGCGGTGGTGACCGTCGGCGATCAGCGCCTGGTGGGGGGCCAGGGTCCGGCGGATCGCCTTGAGCTCGGCCCGCTCGGTGATCGCCCACACCTGGTGCGTCGTGCCGTCGGGCGCCGAGACGTCGACGATGGGCTCGCCGGCTCTCGTCCGGGCGATCACCTCGTCGGTGGCGCCGTCGCCGTCGTAGACCAGCAGGATGGGCTCGAGGTTGGCCTTGGCGTTCGCCATCATCGCCAGCCGGTCGGCGACGATCGCGGGGATCACGTCCTCGTGCGGCAGCACCACGTCGACGTCACGCCGACGCAGCTCCAGCGCTCCCACGAGCCCGCAGACCTCCCGATCGCCGTCCCGGTAGGCGTAGACGTAGAGGGCCGGCTCGTCGTCGGTGTGGAGGATGCCCTTCTGCCGCCAGCGCCGCATCAGCTTCGCGGCTCGCGCGTAGGGGTCCTCGGCCCGGACCGGGTCGCTCACCATCCAGGGCAGGATGAGCCGGACGATGTTGCGCGGATGCCGGTTGAGCAGGTCGTCGATCATCCGCCGGTCCATGACGTCGTACGGTGGCGACGTGACCTTCGCGATGTCCCCGACGACCGACGGGTCGAAGCGCATGGCCGGGAAAGGCCGCAGCCTCAGCTGCGGACCGTCCGGGTTCGTCTGCTTCTCGGCCACGCTCGATGGTAGCGATGACCTCGGATCCGCCCGCAGCGGGAGCAGCGGATCGTGAGCGACTGGGCCTGCCCGCTCCGCACGAGCGAGGAGCCGCTCGTCACGGCGTACGACTGCGCGATGCTCGACCTCGACGGCGTGGTCTACATCGGGCCGCACGCGGTCGAGGAGGTGCCCGACGTCCTGGCGCAGGCCCGCGACCTGGGCATGACCCTCGCATTCGTCACCAACAACGCGGCCCGTACGCCGGCCGACGTGGCCGGTCACCTCCGCGAGCTGGGCGTCGAGGCGCGCGCCGAGGACGTCGTGACCTCGGCCCAGGCGGCGGCTCGCGAGGTCGCCGAACGGGTGCCGCCGGGCGCCAAGGTGCTGGTGGTCGGTGGCGAGGGGCTCGAGACAGCCCTCAAGGAGCACGACCTGGTGCCGGTGAGCTCCGCCGACGACGACCCGGCCGCCGTGGTGCAGGGCTTCCACCGCTCCGTGGGCTGGGAGCTGCTCGCCGAGGGCGCGTACGCGATCCGCTCGGGCCTGCCGTGGATCGCCTCCAACCTCGACCTGACCGTGCCGACCGCGCGCGGCATCGCGCCGGGCAACGGAGCCCTGGTGGGGGCCGTCGCGACGGCGGTAGGGCGCGAGCCGGACATCGTGGCCGGCAAGCCGTATCGACCGCTCTTCGACGAGACGGTCCGCCGGATCTCCTCCCGGCGCCCGCTCGTGATCGGCGATCGGCTCGACACCGACATCGAGGGTGCCGTGACGGTGGGCGCCGACGCGCTGCTGGTGATGACCGGTGTGACCGACGTCGACGCGCTGTGCCGGGCCAGCCCGGACCAGCGACCGTCGTACGTCGCGTGGACGATGCACGGCCTGCTGCGCGGGCATCGGGCTCCCGAACGCAGCGCGGGCGGATGGGCTGGTGACGGCTGGGCGTTCATGGTGGAGGACGGTCGCCTCACGAACGTCGAGCGGGGCGACGCCACGGCGGACGCGACCGCCGCAGGTCTCGCCGCAGCAGCGGCGGCGTGCTGGGAGTGGCTCGACGGGCAGAAGGCTGACCAGAGCGACCGCGACGCGCCGGACCACTTGGACCTGTCGTGCTTGGAGGGGCTGTGGAGCACCGACTAGGGTTCGGGCCGATGAACGAGGAGAGCGCCATGACCGAAGAACCGCAGGCGGAGCCGGAGGCCGACACGCCGTGGTCCACCGGCGACGAGCGGGTCGACGAGGCGGTCGCCCGGCTCGACGACCTGGACGAACGCGACGTGGACGAGCACGCCGACGTCTACGACACGATCCACGGTGACCTCGCCGACGTGCTCGACGACGCGGGTTCCGACGAGTCCTGAGAGCACCGCCGTCATGACCCGTCGGCTGCGGCTGGACGCCGAGCTCGTACGCCGCTCGCTGGCCCGCAGCCGTGACCACGCCGCCGAGCTGATCGCAGCCGGCCGGGTCACCGTGGCCGGGGTCGTCGCGACCAAGCCGGCGACCGTGGTCACGACCGACGCCGCCGTGGTGGTGCGGGAGGACCCGGACGCTCCCGACTACGTGTCGCGCGGTGGCCACAAGCTGGCCGGCGCCCTGGCGTCGTTCACGCCGCTGGGCCTCGATGTGCAGGGGCGTCACGCGCTCGACGCAGGCGCCTCGACCGGCGGGTTCACCGACGTCCTGCTCCGGGCCGGCGTCGCGGAGGTGGTCGCGGTCGACGTGGGCTACGGCCAGCTGGCCTGGTCGCTGCAGTCGGACGAGCGGGTCACGGTGCTGGACCGGACCAACCTCAGGGACCTCACCGAGACCTCGCTGCCGTTCGCGCCGGACCTCGTCGTCGGTGACGTGTCGTTCATCTCGCTGACCAAGGTGCTGCCGGCCCTGCGCAACGTGAGTCACCCCGACGCCGACTTCCTGCTGATGGTCAAGCCGCAGTTCGAGGTCGGCAAGGAGCGGCTCGGCAAGGGCGGCGTCGTGCGCGAGCCGGAGCTCCGGGTCGAGGCGGTCGTCGACGTCGCACGCGCCGCGGACGAGCTCGGACTCGGTGTGGTGAGCGTGTGCGCGAGCCCGCTTCCGGGCCCGTCCGGCAACGTCGAGTACTTCGTCTGGTTCCGGCGCGGAGCCGACCCGGTCGACCAGGACACGGTGCGGACCGTCGTCGAGGAGGGTCCGAGGTGAGAGGCTTGGTCGCGTGAACCCGCCCGCCCAGGACGCCGCCGCCCGCACGGTGCTGCTCGTCACGCACACGGGCCGTCCGGAGGCGGTCGAGGTCGCGACGGCCGTCGCGAAGCGGCTGATGGCCTCCGACATCGGCGTACGCCTGCTCGAGGACGAGGCGCCGCAGCTGCCGATCACCGGATCAGGCGGTCCGACGGTGGTCGCCCCCGACTCCGACGCCGCGGCCGGATGCGAGCTCGCCCTGGTCATCGGCGGCGACGGGACGATCCTGAGGGCTGCTGAGCTCACGCGCGAGACCGTCACGCCGCTGCTCGGCATCAACCTCGGACACGTCGGCTTCCTCGCCGAGGCGGAGTGGGACGACCTCGACAGCACCGTCGAGGCGATCATCGAGGGCAGCTATTTCGTCGAGGAGCGCCAGACCCTCGACGTGCGCGGTGCTCTGTGACGGCGTGGAGACCAGCCACGGCTGGGCTCTCAACGAGGCGAGTGTCGAGAAGGCCGCCCGTCAGCGGATGCTCGAGGTGCTGGTCGAGATCGACGGCCGCCCGCTGTCCCGATGGGGTTGTGACGGGGTGGTCTTCGCGACGCCGACCGGTTCGACGGCGTACGCCTTCAGTGCGGGTGGCCCGGTGGTCTGGCCGGAGGTCGAGGCGCTGCTCCTGGTCCCGATCAGCGCCCATGCCCTCTTCGCCCGTCCGATGGTGGCCTCTCCGGACTCCACGCTGGCGGTCGACGTGCTGGCGCAGAGCGAGGTCAGTGGCGTGCTCTGGTGCGACGGGCGTCGCCCGGTCGACCTCCCGGCGGGCGCCCGGGTCGAGGTACGCCGCGGAGCGCGGCCGGTCCGGCTGGCCCGCCTCCACGAGGCCCCGTTCACCGACCGCCTGGTCGCCAAGTTCGACCTGCCCGTCTCGGGCTGGCGCGGGGGAGCGGCCGCCCGGCGACCGGGTGGCTCCAGTGGTCCTGCCGATGCTTGAGGAGCTCACGATCCACTCCCTGGGGGTGATCGACGAGGCGAGCCTCGAGCTCGGACCCGGGTTCAACGCGGTGACCGGTGAGACCGGGAGCCGGCAAGACCATGGTCGTCACCGCGCTCGGCCTGCTGCTGGGCGCGCGTTCGGACGCCGGTGTCGTGCGCACCGGCACCAGCCGGGCCCGGATCAGTGGACGCGTCCAGCTCGATCCGTCCGCCGAGGTCGCCACGCCGACTCGAGGAGGCCGGGGCCGATCTCGACGACGACGCCGTGATCCTGGCGCGCACGGTCTCCGCCGAGGGCCGTTCGCGAGCGAGCCTCGGGGGAGCGGCCGTTCCCGTCGGCACCCTGGCCTCGGTCGCGTCCGACCTGGTCGTCGTGCACGGCCAGAGCGACCAGCACCGGCTGCTCCAGCCGGCCCGACAGCGCGAGACCCTCGACGCCTTCGGCGACGCGAAGCACGCGGAGCTGTTGACGACGTACTCCGAGACGTACGCCCGGCTGACCGAGGTCCGCGCGCAGCTCGACGACATCGTCGAGCGCCGCCGCGAGCGCGCGCAGGAGGCCGACGCGCTCCGCTTCGGCCTCGGCGAGGTCGAAGCAGCCGACCCCAAGCCGGGTGAGGACACCGAGCTCGCGGCCGAGGACGCCCGGCTGGCTCACGTCGAAGGGCTGCGGCAGGCCGCCGAGACCGCCCGGCTGGCGCTGAGCGGCGACGAGGCCGACCTCGACGGACGCGACGCCATGAGCCTGGTCGCGGCTGCACGCAAGGCGGTCGAGGCCGAGCGCGAGCACGATCCCCGTCTCGACGAGCTGGCCGAGGCGCTCGCCTCCGCGTCGTACGCCGTGGCCGACGTGGCCGCCGACATCGCGGGCTACGCCACCTCGCTCGACGCCGACCCCGCACGCCTGTCCTTCGTCCAGGAGCGACGCGCTGTCCTCTCCGCGCTCACCCGCAAGTACGGCGACACGGTGGACGAGGTGCTGGCCTGGTCCGAGACGGCCGCCAAGCGGCTGCTCGAGCTCGAGGACGACGACTCGCGGCTCGAGGCGCTGCGTGCGCAGGAGGCGGCGCTGGCCGACGAGCTCGCCACGAGCGCCGCCGCCCTCACCGCCTCCCGCACCGCGCTGGCCGACGACCTCAGCCAGCGCGTGACGACCGAGCTGGCGGGGCTGGCGATGCCGCACGCCGTGTTCGTCGTGGCCGTCACGCCGGTCGACAAGCCGCAACGCGACGGTCAGGACGACATCGCGTTCCTGTTCAGCGCCCACAACGGGGGTGAGCCGCGGCCGCTGCAGCGCGGGGCGTCCGGAGGCGAGCTGTCCCGGGTGATGTTGGCGCTCGAGGTCTGCCTGGTCGGCACCCAGCCCGTCCCGACGATGGTGTTCGACGAGGTCGACGCCGGGGTCGGCGGCAAGGCGGCGGTCGAGATCGGTCGCCGGCTCGCCCGGCTGGCCACCGCCACCCAGGTGATCGTGGTGACCCACCTCCCCCAGGTCGCGGCCTTCGCCGACCAGCACTACGTCGTCGTCAAGAGCGACGACGGCAGCGTGACGACGAGCGGGGTCACCCCTCTCGACGACGACGGCCGGCGCAGCGAGCTCTCGCGCATGCTGGCCGGGCTCGAGGACTCCGAGACGGCGCTGGCCCACGCTGACGAGCTGCTCGAGCTGGCCGCCGCCGAGCGTGGTGGGGCGTCGGCCTGAGGCCACGACGCGCAGGGGATCGCCTCCCCAGAAACCCGGGTGCGTTTGGCAGGATTGGCCCACGATGAAACTCTCCCTGCGCAAGCCGCGCTCGTCCGCGAACGGCGGCGTTTCCGGGCCCGCCCGACTCGACCGGCGTACCCGCAACATCGTCCGACGGATCAACCCCGGCGACATCGCGATCATCGACCACGTCGACATCGATCGGCACGCCGCGCTGTCGCTCGTCGAGGCCGAGGTGGCCGCGGTCGTCAACATCGCACCGTCGATCTCGGGTCGCTACCCCAACCTGGGACCGGAGCTGCTCGTCGAGGCAGGGATCGTGCTCCTCGACGACGTCGGCGCGGAGGTCTTCCAGGCTGTCAACGACGGCGACACGGTGCGGATCGACGGCGACACCATCTACCGCGACGACGAGGTGATCGGGTCCGGCGTACGCCAGACGCGAGGAGTCGGTCGCCGAGGCGATGGAGCAGGCCAAGGACGGCATGGCCAGCCAGCTCGAGGCCTTCAGCGCGAACGCGATCGAGCACCTGCGACGCGAGCGCGGGCTGCTGCTCGAGGGCGAGGGCGTCCCGAGCGTCTCCACCCCGATCCAGGGGCGCCAGGTCGTCGTCGTGCTGCACGAGTTCGACTACGCCAAGGACCTGAAGGCGCTCAAGACCTTCATCCGCGAGAACAAGCCGGTGCTGATCGGCGTCAACGCCGGCGCGGACGCGCTCCTCGAGGCCGGTCACCGCCCCGACCTCGTGGTCACCGACGCCGACGAGATCACCGAGAAGGCACTGCGTTGCGGCGCCGAGGTCGTGGCGCACGCCGGCTCCGACGGCCGGGTCCGCGGCGCCGAACGGCTCGAACGGCTCGGCGTCATCCATGCCGTCTTCACCACCGGCGGCACGGCCGAGGACGCCGCGATCCTGCTCGCGCACGCGCACGACGCCCGGCTGATCGTGATGGTCGGGTCGCACGCGACTCTGAACGAGTTCCTCGACAAAGGCCGCTCGGGCATGGCCAGCTCCTTCCTGACCCGCGCAGCCGTGGGTTCGACCCTGGTGGACGCCAAAGCGGTCGCCCGCCTCTACGAGCACCGGATCCGCACCTGGGTCGTGCTTCTCGTGCTCCTCGTCGGCATCGCCGCCGTGGCCGCGGCCATCGCGACCACCCCGGTCGGACAGGACTGGTGGGACTCGATCAGCGGCTGGTACGACGACCTGACCTCCTGGCTGAAGGATCTCTTCTCGTGAGACCTGTCGATGCCGCGCGCCGCGCGGTCTTCCCGATCCTCATCGCCCTGCTCGCCTTCGCCATCGGCATCGCCCTCGGCGGTGGGCCGCTGCAGGACGAGGAGAACGGCGACAGCACGGCTGCCCTCGAGCGCGACAACACCGCGTTGCGCGACCAGGTGGCCGGCCTGCGGTCGCAGGCGGTCTTCGACCAGGGCCTCAACGCCTCGCTCTCGGACCGGCTGCTGGCCGGCCAGCTGCCGCAGCGCACGGTGACCCTGGTGGTCCTTCCTGGCGTGCCTGCCGAGACCGTGAGCGCCACGACACAGGCGCTGGAGTCGGCAGGCGCCCAGGTCACCGTCGTCGCCAGGCTCGACGACGACCTGATCAACCCCGGCAAGAAGACCTACGTCGACAGCGTCGTGTCCGCGTCGATCGAGGGCGCGCCCGACCTGTCCAAGAAGGCTGACCACAGCACGTACTCCCAGGCCGGTGCGCTCCTGGGACGGGCCTACACCGCCCACGGCTCGGACTCGGAGATCGATGACGAGGCCGCCAAGATCGACTCCGAGCTGCAGGGCGCCAAGCTCGTCTCCGTCGACGGAACGCCGCTGCGACGCGGGACCTTCGTCGTGGTGCTCGCACCCGGCACCCACGGCTCCGACAGCTACCAGACCGCGCAGATGGTGATCTCGCACGACCTGGTCCAGGGGCTCGTCGACGGCAGTGACGCCACCGTGGTCGCTTCCACCCCGACGTCGTCGTCGACCGGCGGCTTGATCAACGTCCTCTCGGCGGACAAGAGCCTTGACTCCGAGCGGCTTTCCACGGTCAACGTGATCAACTCCGCGTCCGGCCAGACGGCGATGGTCTTCGCGCTGGCAGCGGCCGCCACCAGCGCTCCCGGCCACTACGGCGTCGAGGGCGACGAGGTGGTTCTCCCGCCCGGTCTCGAGCAACCCGGAGGGTAGCGCGGCGTGGCGGCGTGGCGGCAGGTCACAGGTCCTTGCTAGATTGGAACCCCGTGGAAGGGCAGGCACACCAAGGGGATCCTGTCGCCGATCGATCCGCGGGAGAGTGAGTTGGCCGCTTCGTCGCCGACCAAGCATCTGTTCGTCACCGGTGGGGTGGCGTCGTCTCTGGGCAAAGGACTGACCGCGTCGTCGCTCGGTCGCCTGCTCAAGTCGCGCGGACTGCGGGTCACCATGCAGAAGCTCGACCCCTACCTCAACGTCGACCCGGGCACGATGAACCCCTTCCAGCACGGTGAGGTGTTCGTCACGAACGACGGGGCCGAGACCGATCTCGACATCGGCCACTACGAGCGGTTCCTCGACGTCGACCTCGGCCAGCACGCCAACGTCACGACCGGCCAGGTCTACTCCACGGTCATCGCCAAGGAGCGCCGCGGCGACTACCTCGGCGACACCGTGCAGGTGATCCCGCACATCACCAACGAGATCAAGGAACGGATCCGGGCGATGTCCGGACCCGACGTCGACATCGTGATCACCGAGATCGGCGGCACCGTCGGCGACATCGAGTCGCTGCCGTTCCTCGAGGCCGCCCGCCAGGTGCGCCACGACATCGGTCGCGACAACTGCTTCTTCCTGCACGTCTCGCTCGTGCCCTACATCGGCCCGTCCGGTGAGCTCAAGACCAAGCCGACGCAGCACTCGGTCGCGGCGCTGCGCTCGATCGGTATCGCACCGGACGCCGTGGTCTGCCGCGCGGACCGGGAGATCCCCGACAGCATCAAGCGCAAGATCTCGCTGATGTGCGACGTCGACGACGAGGCCGTGGTGGCCGCCGTCGACGCGCCGTCGATCTACGACATCCCGAAGGTGCTGCACCGCGAGGGTCTCGACGCCTACGTCGTACGCCGGCTCAACCTGCCGTTCCGCGACGTCGACTGGACCCGCTGGGACCAGCTGCTCCAGCGCGTCCACCACCCCGACGAGGAGGTCACGGTCGCGCTGGTCGGCAAGTACGTCGACCTGCACGACGCCTACCTGTCGGTCGCGGAGGCGCTGAACGCGGGCGGTTTCGAGCACAGTGCGCGCGTCAACCTTCGCTGGGTCGCCTCCGACGAGTGCCAGACCGCCGACGGTGCGGCTCGCAACCTCGAGGACGTCGACGCGATCTGTGTGCCCGGCGGCTTCGGCGTGCGCGGCATCGAGGGCAAGCTCGGAGCGCTGACCTATGCCCGCAAGCACGGCATCCCGACGCTCGGGCTGTGCCTGGGCCTGCAGTGCATGGTGATCGAGTACGCCCGCAACGTCGCCAAGCTGACCGACGCCGGCTCCACGGAGTTCGACCCCGACGCCGCCGAGCCGGTCATCGCCACGATGGAGGAGCAGCTCGACATCGTCGAGGGCGAGGGTGACATGGGTGGCACCATGCGGCTGGGGCTCTACCCGGCCGACCTGACACCGGGCTCGATCGTCGCGGAGGCGTACGGCGCCAGCCAGGTCGAGGAGCGGCACCGCCACCGCTACGAGGTCAACAACAAGTTCCGTGGCGACCTCGAGGCGGCCGGGATGGTGTTCTCCGGGCTGAGCCCCGACCACGAGCTCGTCGAGTTCGTCGAGCTGCCCCGCGACGTCCACCCCTACTACGTGGCCACCCAGGCGCACCCCGAGCTGCGCTCGCGTCCCACCCGGCCGCACCCGCTGTTCAGCGGGCTGATCGCCGCCGCGATCATGCGGCAGCGCGAGCTCCGGCTCCCGGTCGACGAGAGCGGTCTGCGGCGGAGCGTGCCCGAGCCCGTTCCCGAGCCTGCCGAGTGACCAGCGAGTGACCGCCGACGACGAGGTCGTGGTCGAGGCGGGGCGGCGGCTGCACGACGTCCGCGAGACCTGGCCGGTGGTGCACTCCGACACCCGGTTCGAGGGCCGGATCGTGACGGCGTACACCGACACGGTCCGAGGCCCCGACGGCGAGGAGTTCGTCCGCGA
This sequence comes from uncultured Actinomycetota bacterium, assembly GCA_963737725.1. Lineage (GTDB taxonomy): Bacteria > Actinomycetota > Actinomycetes > Propionibacteriales > Nocardioidaceae > JANLYC01. Next base: position 17,097 of record CAVTTO010000006.1, on the reverse strand, counting down.
GGTGGTCCGGCACCACGGGGCGGTCGCCGTCGTGGCCGTCGACGATCAGGATCACGTCTTCGTGCTCACCCAGTTCCGCCACCCGGTGGCCGAGCGGCTCGTCGAGCTGCCGGCCGGACTGCTCGACGTCGCGGGGGAGGACCCCGAGGCCGCCGCCCGGCGTGAGCTGGCGGAGGAGGCAGGGCTGCGGGCCGAGCGCTGGTCGGTGCTGGTCGACGTGTACACGTCCCCGGGCATCTCGGACGAGCGGGTCCGGATCTACCTGCGCAGAGGGACTCTCGGAGGCGCCCGCGCCGGACGGCTTCGAGGCGGCGCACGAGGAGGCCGACATGGGCCGGCACTGGATTCCGCTGGCCGACCTGGTCGCCGGCGATCCTCTCCGGTGAGGTCAAGGACGGGCTGGCGGTGTCGGGATCGCTCGCGCTGTGGGCCCGTCGCCACGAAAACCCGACTGGATAGCACGTCCAGGCTTCGGATATCGTTGTGACGGCTCGATTCACCGAGGACTCGGGCGAGAAAGAGTGAGGGACATGAAGGTCGGCGTACCCAAGGAAGTCAAGAACCACGAGTACCGGGTGGCGATCACGCCCATCGGTGTGCACGAGCTGACCGCGCACGGTCACGAGGTGTTCGTCCAGCAAGGGGCGGGCGAGGGCTCGTCGATCCACGACGAGGAGTACGTCGCCGCGGGCGCCAAGATCGTCGGGGACGCCGACGAGGCCTGGGGCATCGCCGACATGGTCCTCAAGGTCAAGGAGCCCATCGCCGAGGAGTACCACCGGCTGCGCGACGACCTGACCCTCTTCACCTACCTGCACCTGGCCGCCGACAAGCCGCTCACCGAGGAGCTGCTCAAGGCCAGGACCACCGGTATCGCCTACGAGACCGTCCAGCTCCCGTCGGGCGGCCTCCCGCTGCTCTACCCGATGTCCGAGGTGGCCGGCTGCCTCGCACCGCAGGTCGGCGCCTACTCGATGATGAAGGCGCAAGGCGGGCGCGGGGTGCTCATGGGCGGCGTCGGCGGTGTCGCCAACGCCAAGGTCGTGATCATCGGTGCCGGCGTCTCCGGTCAGAACGCCGCGAACATCGCGCTCGGCATGGGCGCGGACGTGACGCTGCTCGACACCGACCTCGACAAGCTGCGGATGTCGTTCTGGCGCTACAACAACCGGGTGCACGGGCTCGCCTCGTCGCAGCTCGCGATCCAGCAGCAGGTCACCGAGGCCGACATGGTCATCGGCGCCGTGCTGATCCCCGGTGCGAAGGCGCCGAAGCTGGTGTCGAACGACCTGGTGGCCCAGATGAAGCCGGGCTCGGTGCTGGTCGACATCGCCGTCGACCAGGGTGGCTGCTTCGAGGACACCCGTCCGACGACGCACGCCGACCCGACCTACCAGGTGCACAACTCGATCTTCTACTGCGTGGCGAACATGCCGGGCGCGGTCCCGAACACGTCGACCTACGCGCTCACCAACGCGACCCTCCCGTACGTCGTCTCGCTGGCCGACAAGGGCTGGCAGAAGGCGGTGAGCGACGACCGCTCGCTCGCGCTCGGCGTCAACACGCACGCAGGCGCCCTGGTCTACGAGCCGGTCGCGACCGCGCACGACCTGGAGTACCGCAGCCTGGAGTCGGTGCTCGGATAGCCCGGTTGCCCTGCGCCATGATGGGCCGGTGACCACCGTCTCGGACCAGCCGCGCACCGACGAGGTGGTGCGGGCTGTCCGGACCTACCTCGACCATCTCGGGGTCGAGCGTGGGCTGGCCGCGAACACGCTCGCGTCGTACCGGCGGGACCTGCGTCGCTACCTGGAGTTCCTGGACGAGCGTGGTGTCGACGACCTCGACGCCGTGCGCCAGGAGACGGTGTCGGAGTTCCTCATGCGGCTGCGCGAGGGCGACGCGAACCACCCGCCGCTCAGCGCCGGCAGCGCGGCCCGCACGGTCGTGGCGGTGCGCGGCTTCCACAAGTTCGCGGTGCGCGACGGGCTGACGGAGTCGGACCCGGCCTCCGGGGTCAAGCCACCGGCCCCGGCCAAGCGGCTGCCGAAGGCGCTGCCGCTCTCCGACGTCGAGGCGATCCTCGCCGCGGCCGGGTCGCCGGGCACGACGTTGGCCCTGCGCGACCGAGCACTGCTCGAGGTGCTCTACGGCACCGGCGCCCGGATCTCCGAGGCGGTCGGCCTCGACGTCGACGACATCGACCTCGAGACGCGCACGGTGCGGTTGGTCGGCAAGGGCAGCAAGGAGCGGATGGTCCCGCTCGGTTCGTACGCCGCCGAGGCCCTCTCGGCATACCTCGTGCGCGGGCGGCCTGAGCTGTCCGCGGTCGGGCAGGCGACCCCTGCGGTCTTCCTGAACGCCCGGGGCGGCCGCCTGTCGCGGCAGTCCGCCTGGACCGTCCTCGGCAAGGCGGCCGAGCGCGCCGGGATCACCGTCGACGTCTCACCGCACACCTTGCGGCACTCGTTCGCGACCCATCTGCTCGACGGCGGCGCCGATGTCCGCGTCGTCCAGGAGCTGCTCGGGCACGCCTCGGTCACCACCACGCAGATCTACACCCTCGTCACCGTGGACAAGCTGCGCGAGGTCTACGCGACCGCGCATCCCCGCGCCCTCGGGTGACTTCGAAGAGTCGACAAATCTCCTCGCGCACCGCGTGTCGCCACGGGTCAGAGGGGTCGAGGTGGTCGACTGGTCACCGGACAGATCGTCCGCGGAGACAAAGGAATGAGCGTGGCCTGACGTGAGCGAGCCCACCTTCTCACCACCCCCCAAGAACCCGCTGGCCTCGTGGCTGCGCGGCGACCGCAAGGCGAGCGAGGCATCGCCGATCACGTCGATCAGCACGCCGCTGTCGGTCGGGGAGTGGAGCACCGTTACGGTGGGCAACTCCGGCGTCGAGACGCCGGCCGCGGCTGCAGAAACCGTCCCGGAGCAGCCCCTCGTCCCACCCGCCGAGGAGACCAGCATGTCCACGGAGACCGCCGCCCCGGTCCCGAGTGTGGAGACGTCCGCCGCGAACGGTCCCACCGGCCGGCCGCTGCCCGACTTCCCCGTGCCCGCCCCGTTGGCGCGCCACGGCGGCGCCATCGTGATCTCGATGTGCAACCAGAAGGGTGGCGTCGGCAAGACCACGACGACGATCAACCTGGGTGCCAGCCTGGCCGAGTACGGCCGACGTGTGCTGCTCGTCGACTTCGACCCGCAGGCGTCGCTGACGGTCGGCCTCGGGCTCAACCCCAACGACCTCGACACGACGATCTACCACCTGATGCTCGGCAACGACATCCCGATGGACGAGGTCGTGGTGCCCACCGGTGTCGAAGGCATGGACCTGATCCCGTCCAACATCGACTTCGCCGGCGCCGAGATGCAGCTGATCAACGAGGTGGCGCGCGAGCAGGTGCTGGCGCGGGCGCTCGAGCCCTTCGTCGCCGAGTACGACGTCATCCTGATCGACTGCCAGCCGTCGCTCGGCCTGCTCACCGTCAACGCGCTCGCGGCCAGTGACGGCGTCCTCGTCCCGCTGGAGTGTGAGTACTTCGCGCTGCGCGGCGTCGCGCTGCTCAAGGGCACGATCGACAAGGTGCAGGAGCGCCTCAACCCCAAGCTCGAGATCGTCGGCCTGCTCGGCACGATGTACGACGGCCGGACGCTGCACAGCCGCGAGGTGCTGCAGACGCTGGTCGACGGCTGGGGCGACGCGGTCTTCCACACCGTGATCCGCCGGACCGTGAAGTTCTCCGAGGCCACGGTCGCGGGGGAGCCTCTGACGGCGTACGCCAGTGACTCGGGCGGCGCCGAGTCCTACCGCCAGCTGGCGCGCGAGGTGCTGGTCAGGTCCCAGCCAGACCAGGTGCAGCCGTAGTGGCCCGTCGCGCAAGCCTCCCAGGAGCCGACGAGCTGTTCGGGTCCCAGCGGGAGGCACCAGAGCCGTCTCCGGCGCGGGCGCAGCAGGAGGGGAAGCCTGCCGTGTCCCGCGCCGGGGACTCATCACCGGAGGTCGGCGCGGACGAGCGCCTCCGAGGCGGCCCAACGCGGTCCGAGCGGCCGGGTCCGGCATGACGAGAAGATCACCGTCTACGTCTCGACCGACGAGCTGCTCGACCTCGAAGGCACCCGGCTGGCGCTGCGGCGTGAGCACGGACTGGCCGTCGACCGCGGCCGGCTGGTCCGCGAGGCGATCCACCTGGCGTTGGAGGACGCGGCCGTCAACGGGGCCGAGAGCGCCCTGGTCCGACGGCTGAACGCCTCGTGACCTCCGTGCTCGACAGGGAGGCCGAACCGGGTTCGACGGCCGCCGCGCCGCTGGTGTTCTCCCTTCACCTGGACAACTTCGAGGGCCCGTTCGACCTGCTCCTGCAGCTGATCTCCAAGCACAAGCTGGACATCACCGAGGTCGCGCTGTCGCGGGTCACCGACGAGTTCATCGCCCACATCAAGGCGATGGGCTCGGACTGGGAGCTCGACGAGACGTCGCAGTTCCTCGTCGTCGCGGCCACCCTGCTCGACCTGAAGGTGGTCCGGCTGCTGCCGTCGGCCGAGATCGAGGACGAGGACGACCTGGCTCTGCTGGAGGCGCGCGACCTGCTGTTCGCGCGGCTGCTGCAGTACCGAGCGTTCAAGCAGGTGGCCGGCTCTGATCGAGACCCGGATGGCGGAGGAGTCCCACCGGGTGCCGCGCTCGGTGGGTCTCGACGAGCGCTTCGCGTCCGTGCTGCCCGACGTGCTGATCACGATCGGCCCGGAGGAGTTCGCCAGGCTCGCCGGTGCGGCCCTCGCGCCGAAGGACGAGCCGACCCTCGGCCTCGCGCACATCCACGCGCCCCAGGTGAGCGTGCGCGACCAGGCAGCCACGATCGTCGAGCGGCTGCGGCGCACCCGGTCCATGACCTTCCGCGCCCTGGTGGCCGACTCGCCCGACCGGCTCACCACGGTGGCGCGGTTCCTGGCGCTGCTGGAGCTGTTCCGCGAGGGCGCCGTCGCGTTCGAGCAGGTCACGCCGCTCGGCGAGCTGAGCGTGCGCTGGACCGGCAGCGACGAGGGCGAGATCGACGTCGTCGACGAGTACGACGAGATCGGCCGACCGATGAGGACCCGAGACGACGCAGGCGACCGGCCGGAGCAGACTGGACCCGCACGATGAAGGAACTTCCGATGACCGCGACTGACTGAAGACCAGGCCGCCGAGCGCACGGTGCAGGGCGCACTGAACGTCGACGACCTCCCGCTGCGCCCCAGCCTCGAGGCCGTGCTGATGATCGCCGACCAGCCGCTGGACCATCTCTCGCTGGCGCAGGCGGTCGGGGCGCCGCCCGCCGACGTCGAGCAGGCGCTGCACGCGCTGGCCGAGGAGTACGCCGAGCAGGGCCGTGGCTTCGACCTGCGCAACACCGGTGGTGGTTGGCGGTTCTACTCCCGCGAGGAGTTCGCGCCGATCGTCGAGCAGTTCGTGGTCGACGGCCAGCAGGCGCGGCTGACGCAGGCAGCGCTCGAGACCTTGGCCGTCGTCGCCTACCGGCAGCCGGTCAGCCGGTCGAGGGTGTCCGCGATCCGTGGCGTCAACGTGGACGGCGTCATCCGCACGCTGGTGTCACGCGGCCTCGTCGAGGAAGCCGGTTCCGACGCCGAGACGGGAGCGCACCTCTACCGGACCACGAGCTACTTCCTCGAGCGGATCGGGCTGACCAGCCTCGACGAGCTGCCCGAGATCGCGCCGTTCCTGCCGGAGATGGCCGAGATCGAGGATGAGCTGGTCGAGTCCGTCTCGGCCGAGGCCCAGGACGAACCGCCGGCGTGACCGAGGTCCGGCTGCAGAAGGTGCTGGCGGCGTCCGGCATCGCCAGCCGACGCAAGTGCGAGACCTTGATGTCCGAGGGTCGGGTCGAGGTCGACGGGGAGGTCATCACCCAGCTCGGCGCCAAGGTCGACCCCGAGGTGGTGGTGATCCGGGTCGACGGCAAACGGCTGCCGGTCGCCGAGTCGAAGGTCTACCTCGTCGCGAACAAGCCACGCGGCGTGGTCAGCTCGATGGCCGACGAGGAGGGTCGGCGCGACCTCCGCTCGCTGCTCGAAGGGCGGACCGAACGCCTGTTCCACGTCGGCCGGTTGGACACCGACACGGACGGGCTGATCGTGCTGACCAACGACGGCGAGTTCGCGCACCGGCTCGCCCATCCGTCGTTCGAGCTGCAGAAGACGTATGTCGCCCAGGTCGAGGGCGTGGTCAAGCCGCGAGTACGCCGTCAGCTCCTCGACGGGGTGACGCTCGAGGACGGGCCGGTCGCCGTCGACGCGTTCCGCGTGGTCAGCACCGAGTCCGGGAAGTCGCTGGTGGAGCTGGTGATCCACGAAGGCCGCAACCGGATCGTCCGCCGGTTGCTCGCCGAGGTCGGCCACCCGGTGCTGAGGCTCTCCCGCACCGCGATCGGGCCGATCCGCCTCGGTGACCTGCGCAGCGGGCACGTCCGCGAGCTCGACACCACCGAGCTGGGCACTCTGCTCGACGCCGTCGGTCTCTGAGCCGCCGAGTCGCGCTGGCTGAGCCAGTCGCGGGCTCGAGCGCACCCTGTGGTGTTGTGTCCCGATTTCTCACCGGCTGGGCGAGAGCCTGGCGCGTCTGGCGGACGATTAGGCTTCCGGCATGACGAGCGCAGCCCCTGACGGACCCGTGCTCGTCGTCGGGGCCGGGCTGATCGGGGCCTCGGTCGGTATGGCGCTCGAGCGGGCGGGTGTGAAGACGTACCTGCACGACGTGGACCGGACTGCCGCGCACGTCGCCTCCTCGCGAGGCGCCGGCTCGGACGACCCGGCGCCGGACGACGTCGCGTTGGTCGTCGTGGCCACCCCGCCGGACCTGCTCGGTGCCGAGATCGAACGCGCCCTCGCGGCATACCCCGATGCCGTCGTCACCGACGTGGGCAGCGTGAAGGTCCGCCCGCTCGCCGACCTCATCGCTGCGGGCGTCGACCCGTCGCGCTACGTCGGTGGGCACCCGATGGCCGGCAGCGAGCGCTCCGGCCCGCTGGCGTCGGCGCCGGACCTGTTCGACGGGCGGGCGTGGGCGGTCGTGGCCCACGACGCGGCAAGTCCCGAGGCGGTCGCGGTGGTCGAGTGGCTGGCCACGACCTGTGGCGCCGTGGCGACCCGGATGACCGCCGGCGACCATGACCTCGCGGTGGCCAGGATCTCGCACCTGCCTCACCTCGTCGCGGCCCTGGCGGCCGGGCAGCTCAGCGCGGCGCCGCCCGAGCACCTGGCGCTCAGCGGACAGGGCGTGCGCGACGTGACCCGGATCGCGGCCGGCGACCCGGTGCTGTGGAGGCAGATCGTCAGCGCCAACGCGGCCCCGCTGACCGACCTGTTGTTGTCGGTGCGCGACGGGATCGACGAGCTGGTGGCCTCCTTGGGCGACGGCGACCAGCAGCGGGTGCAGGCGGTTCTGGCGGCGGGTGTGGCGGGGACCGAGGCGATCCCCGGCAAGCACGGTGGGCCGAGCATGGTGCTGGCCGAGATCACGGTCGCGATCCCGGACGAACCGGGTGCGCTGGCTCGGCTGTTCGCCGACACCGGCGATGCGGGCGTGAACATCGAGGACGTCCGGATCGACCACGACCCGGCGCGTGCCTACGGTCTCGTCGAGCTGGACGTCTCGGCCGAGGCGGCCGACCGGCTCGTGGAGGCGCTCGGCGTACGAGGCTGGTCGGCGCATCGGTAGCCTTCTCGTACTCCACCGAGGAGCAGGGTCGTACGCGATCGAGCAGCGAACGGAAGGCGGCAGCGTGAGTTCGGGAGCCAACCTCGACACGATCGTGATCGCGATGGACGGGACCGCAGGGTCCGGCAAGTCCAGCGCGAGCCGCGGCGTGGCGACCGCACTCGGGCTGCGCTATCTCGACACGGGCGCGATGTATCGGGCGATGACCTGGCAGATGCTGCTCGACGGGGTCGACGTGCAGGACGCCGACGCGGTGGCCGGACGCGCCGAGACCGTGGTGATCGAGTCCGGCACCGATCCGCGCAGGCCGACGATCAGGCTGGGTGGCAGCGACGTGTCGCGCGAGATCCGCTCCGGCGAGGTGAACGCCACCGTGAGCCCCGTGAGTGCCGTGCCTCGCGTGCGTGAGCTGCTGGTGGACCAGCAGCGACGGATCATCGGCGCCGGCGGGATCGTGGTCGAAGGGCGCGACATCGGCACCGTCGTGGCGCCGGAGGCCGCGCTCAAGGTCTACCTGAGCGCCGACCCGTCGGCTCGCGCCAAGCGACGTGCTGCGGAGCTGGCCGCGGACCAGAAGCGCGACCTCGAGCACGTCGAGCAGACGCTCGTCCGCCGGGACGCCTACGACTCGTCCCGGGCGACCGCGCCGCTTGCGGCGGCCGATGACGCGGTGCTGCTCGACACCACCGACCTGACGCTCGACGAGGTCATCGCGCGGATCGTCGAGCTGGCGCGCTCCCGTGTCCCCGCCTGAGTGCGTCGGAGACCCGGCCGCCCGCGTGGCGTGTCTTGGGACACGTTCCCACGGGGGACGATGGATTCGATGCCGGAACGAGGCACGCGAGTCGATACGGTGTTCGGTGCACCGGTGAGGTTCGACCCGGTGCCCTGGCCCCGGACGAAGCGACACGTCGACGCGGGGCAACCCTCTCCACCCGTTCACCAGTGAGGCAGCAGCGACCATGACGTCCGACGAGAGCATCATCTCCGGCACCGATGAGCCGACCGGGCCGGTGCCGGTGCTGGCCGTGGTCGGCCGTCCCAACGTCGGCAAGTCCACCCTGGTCAACCGGATGATCGGTCGCCGCGAGGCCGTCGTCGAGGACGTGCCGGGCGTCACCCGGGACCGGGTGTCGTACGACGCCTCGTGGAACGGTCGACGGTTCACCGTCGTCGACACCGGGGGCTGGGACCCCGACGCCCGCGGCATGGCCGAGCAGATCTCGCTCCAGGCCGAGGTGGCGGTGTCGCTGGCGGACGCCGTGCTGTTCGTGGTCGACACCGGCGTCGGGATCACCGATGCCGACGAGACGGTCGTGAAGATCCTCCGCCGCTCGGGCAAGCCGGTGATCCTGGCCGCCAACAAGGTCGACGACCAGCGTGCCGAGGCCGACGCCGCCCTGCTGTGGAACCTCGGCCTCGGGGAGCCGTACGCCGTCTCGGCGCTGCACGGGCGGGGGAGCGGCGACCTGCTCGACGCCGTCCTGGCGGCCTTGCCGGTATCGCCGGACGACGTGGAGGAAGGCCCGCGCGGTCCGCGCCGGATCGCCATCGTCGGGAAGCCCAATGTCGGGAAGTCGAGCCTGCTGAACAAGCTGGCCGGGAGCGAGCGGGTCGTCGTGGACGACGCCGCCGGCACGACGGTGGACCCGGTCGACGAGGTGGTCGAGCTCGGTGGCCGGACCTGGGTGTTCATCGACACGGCCGGGATCCGTCGTCGCGTCAAGGACGCGAGCGGACACGAGTACTACGCGTCGCTGCGCACGGCCACGGCGATGGATCGCGCCGAGGTGGCTGTCGTCGTGATCGACGCCGGTCAGTCGCTCACCGAGCAGGACCAGCGGATCATCACGAGCGTCGAGGAGTCCGGGCGGGCCGTCGTGATCGCCTTCAACAAGTGGGACACCGTGGACGAGGAGCGCCGGTACTACCTCGACCGCGAGATCGAGCGCGAGCTGGTGCGGGTGCAGTGGGCGCCGCGCGTGAACATCACCGCGCGGACCGGCTGGCACGTGGACCGGCTGGTTCCTGCGCTGGACCGGGCGCTCGGGGGCTGGGAGACGCGGGTGCCGACGGGCGCGTTGAACGCCTTCCTCGGCCGGCTGGTCGCGGCTCATCCGCACCCGGTGCGGGGTGGGAAGCAGTCGAAGGTGCTGTTCGCGACGCAGGCGAGCGTGGCACCGCCGACGTTCGTGCTGTTCACGTCCGGTCCGCTCGAGGCGGCGTACACCCGGTTCATCGAGCGGCGGCTCCGCGAGGAGTTCGGCTTCGTCGGCACGCCGATCCACATCAACGTCAAGGCGCGGCAGAAGCGCAAGCGGTCCTGACCGTCTGCGAGGTGCCTTGGGCTCTGGCGGTCTGACCTAGCACTGTCGATGTCGGTGCTTGAGCTCGATCGCGAGCACTTCGACGAGGTGCTGTTCGCAGATCGACTCGGACGGATGCAGCAGCTGGCGCCGCCAGCGTCGTTGTTGCTGGAGCGTGCGGCCGCCGATCGGATTGGGTGGCGGCAGGGCTCGCCACGTCAGGCCGCTCGGTGTGGTCCAGGTGGTGACTCCCGTGGCGGCGCGCCGCTGCACCTGCATGCGCGGGTCGTCGCGGCTGGTGTGGCAGGCCCGGTCGATGCCTTGGCCGTCGTCGAGAGTGGTCGTGCCGCCCTCGGCGTACGCCGTCACGTGGTCGATGTCGCGGATCCGGCGACCGCACTGGATGCCCTGGCAGTGCTGGTCGCGGGCGATCACGAGCTCGCGGAGGGTGCCGTCGAAGCGGCGTCGCCGCGGGTCGCCGTGGGTGAGCGAGCCGTCGACCGGATCGGTGAGGAACCGCCGTAGCCAGGCGTGTCCGTTGGTGGCGAGCTCGCGGGCGTGTGGCGCGGCCAACGGTCCTCCGCCGACCAGGTGGGCCGGGTCGTCGCTGAGGCCGAGCAGGGTCGCGTCGGTCATCACGACGTTGATCTGGGACGGGATCGCGCCGGTGTCGGCCCCGGTGAGGCGCTCGACCAACGTGTCGCACATCAGGTGGCTGGTCGTGCGGGCGTCGCCGGCCGCGCGGAGCGCCTTGGCATGGTCGTGGACGGCGGTGTAGGCGGCGGTCGCGTGCTCGGCGGGCAGGTAGGCGCTGAGCCAGCTCATCCCGGAGCCGGCGGGGGAGAGCTGCAGGTGCCGGTCGGCGCGCTCGCGGACCGTGCGCCGGAGTGCGGCGTCGGGGTCGATCTCCGCGACGCGCTGCTCGGCCATCGGTCGCACCTTGCCCGGCAACAGGTCGGTCGCCTCCTCGGAGAGGAGCTCGTCGGCCAGGGCCTGGGACTCCGGGTCGTCGAGGACCACGGTCTCGTGGGCGATGGCGCGCGCGGCGCTCAGCCCGATCCGGCCGTCCGCCAAGGCCGTGGTCGTGCGCGGCAAGTGCTTGGCCAGGTGCCAGGCGTCGTCCATGAAGCTCGCCGCCGACGTCGCCGAGACCCGCTTGGCGATGGCGACCTCGGCGACCATGCCGCGGTACTGCGCCGGACCGGACAAGAAGCCGTGCTCGTCGTCGAAGGCCACCCGCGCGTCGACGTACATCGCCGTCAGCCGGACCTGCTCGGCCTGGCACGCGGCGATCTTGTCCTCGAGGTCGGCGATCGCGCCCAGCGCGAGCTGCATCGCGCTCTGGTGCGCGATCCACTCCTCGCTGGTCACGTTGCCTTCGTTCATGTGTTCGAATATAGGCCACGCCGCCGACAGTTTCGGGCTCGCCGACGGATCTGTGGACAGAACTTCTCGAGGCTGACGGGACGGCCCGGTCGACGTCGTACCGACTGCGCCGTTTCGCGTCGGCGCGAGCCGCTGGGATAGGCTGTCGCAGCCGTTCCGCGAGGGACCGCCGGCCCCGCTTCCGAGCTGGTCCGGACGCTCGTCGGGGCGGCATCGGGCTGTGGCGCAGTTTGGTAGCGCACTTGACTGGGGGTCAAGGGGTCGCAGGTTCAAATCCTGTCAGCCCGACCACGAAAGCCCAGGTCAGCGGGGGATTGGCCTGGACTGGTGGCACACCGTGCCCACGGCCGACACCAGTTGTGACACCACCCAGGGCGGAGAGACGCCCGACCGAGGGGCCCACCTGGTGGGCCCCGACAGGCCGTCGAGCTCGACCACCACCAGCAGGCCCTACCCCCGCGACTCCCTTCGGCCGCCCCTACGGGGTTCGCTAGCGGGGGACGCGATTGGGTGAGGTTCGCCGTATGCGCGATCTTGTTGGTTCGGACAACGCGCGATCATGCCGATGTGCGTGTCTCTGTTGTGCGAGGGACGTGGGCTGGGCGGGTCCGTGGCCGGGCAGATAGGTTCTCAGGGTGGACAAGATGGAATCGCTGTCTCGGCGGATGGCTGACGTGGCCCGCGCTCTTCAGGAAGAGCAAGGGTCGATCGCGACGATGGACATGGCCGTGTCGCTCGCGATCGACGTCGTTCCCGGGGCCGAGGATGCGTCAATCTCGCTTGTACACCGTGCACGGATCGTTGAGAGCCCTGCCTTCACCAGCGAGCGTGCCGCCGTTATCGACCGGATTCAACAAGAGGTCGGGGAGGGCCCGCTCCTGTCCGATGTCTGGGACCAGGAGGTCATCTCCTGCGCCGACCTGGCGACTGAGACCCGGTGGGGCGACTGGGGTCCGCGTGCCTCGAAGGAAACCGGAATCCAGAGCATGCTCTGCTTCCGGATGTTCGCCCAGAAGAATCGGCTTGGCGCTCTGTGCCTGTACTCGACGCTGCCGAACGCGTTTGTGTATGCCGACGTCGAAAGCGGGATCTCACTGGCAGCACACGCAGCCATCGCAGTCATCGTTGCGCAGAACGATGAGACTAAGGACATCGCACTGGACTCGCGGTCCCTGATCGGTCAGGCAACCGGCATCGCGATGGAGCGTTACGGCATCGACGCCGTCCGCGCGTTTGCGGTTCTCAAGCGAATCTCCCAGGACTCTAACGTGAAGCTCCACGAGGTCGCTGCAGAGCTGATCAGAACGCGCTCTCTCCCGTAGCGGTCCGGCATGCGGCGAACCCGCCCGCTGTGGTTTCAACGGGCAGGTTCTGGGTGAGTTATTGCTCTTCAACGCGAAGCCAGCGCTCGCTAGACAACGCCAACCTCGCCGCTCATCCGGATCTGCCGCTGTGCGCGGAACGTCGGAGGAGCGGGATGGCAATAAGGATGGCAACGGTCACTAGAGTCGCTGTCCAGCTCTGCGCGGCTGAGACTCCGGGCCGCCGAAGCGTGGAGATCTTGCAGCGTTGCCGGAGGAGCCTCCAGGGCAACGTCCGGGCCAGTCCTTGTTGACGTGAGCCGTGAAGGGGCAGACCCTTTGGGTGTCTACACATCTCATCGAAGGAGATGTAACCCATGTCCGGAATCCCCACCGCATCCCTCGTCGCTCTCCTTTCTTGTTTTCCGGTAGTGGTGGGACCGACGAACGCGGTAGCGACGCTAATCCCCGACTCCAGAACGGGCTCAATCAGCGGCCGCGACGGAGTGTTTGGGTAGGGCCATCACTGTAAGAGGAACTGGTGGGGCGGACCTGATCCGCGGCACCCCCGGTGACGACGTCATCTACGGCGGCGCCGGTCATGATGTGATCAGAGCTCTGTCCGGGCGGGATCGCATCTGTGGTGGGCCGGGTAGCGACCGGATCTTTGGTGGCGTCACGAGTGACCGGGTGTCTGGCGGCCTCGGCGCGGACGTCATCGATACGGGGCCAGGCGTTGATCACGCGTCTGGCGGACCGGGTGACGATCGGCTTTTGCTCGGGCATGGCTTCTATGACGTGGCATTTGGAGGACTCGGCGATGACGCCTTGAACGGCGGATCCGGCTGGGACTTCCTGTACGGCCAGGACGGCCTCGATCGGCTCATCGGAGGCTCAGAGACCGACGTGATAAGCGGCGGCCGGGTGCGGACGTGATCGACGGTGGTATCGGTGGCGACCGCATCGGAGATCGTCAGGACGACGGCAGTGGCGAGGGAACCCGCCAGTACCTTCCCGGTCGAGACAGCGTTATGGGCGGCTTCGGCAACGACTCGATCGGCGGTGGCCGAGGCCCTTCAAAGATTCGCGGTGGGCCAGGCAAGGACTGGCTGTGCGGTGGTCCGTCGGACGACATCCTCGATGGCCAGGGTGGACACGACCGGGCGGACGGATTTTGGGGCAGCGATATCCGACGGACGAACGACACCTTTACAAGTACCCGCATCGTGCGCTTCTGCAGCAATATCTGACTACCCGAGCGTCCGCTCATGCCGCGTTGAGGGCGGCTACGCTCGCACGGCTCTGCCGCGCCGCAGTACGTGGTGGCGAAGCTAGCCCGGACGGAGCTGGTCCTGGTCCACCCAGCCAACGTGCCGGAGACCGACGCCGACCGAGTAGGTGACGTAGCCACGTCAGCGGCCCTCAGTCCGACGCCAGGCTCGCAGTTCTCCTGAGTGCCACCAGCCACCAACCATGACTTCGACGAGCTTCGGTGGAGATACCTCGACGAGCGCCATGACCCCATCGTGCGGTGCCCTTGGGCACGGGCGCTCGGAACAATCAAGGCCGAGCGCAAGAAAGCCAGCCGGGCCATCGACCGCGCCGCCGACAGCCGCGAGCGCGGCCCGCTCCTGGTCAACCGCGAAGGCCGACGCATGGATCGCCACGCCGCGACACGTCGACTCCGGGCGCTCGCGCTCGTTGCCGGCCTCTCCACCGACCGGATGCACCCGCACATCCTCCGACACACGTTCGTCACGACCATGCTCGACGCTGGCGTGGACCTCCGAGACGTCCAGATCGCCGCCAGACACGCCGATCCCCGAACCACGATGCGCTACGACCGCGCACGCACCAACCTCGACCGCCACCCCAACTACATCCTTGCGGCCTACATGGCATCAGCTACCTGACGCGCAGATCTGGCTCCCCTCTGTGTCAAGACGCAGCAGAGAGCGGGGTCGTAGGCTTGTGTTTGGCGGGTCCGGGAAGTGGCTTGTCCGAAGAGCCGGTGTGGGGTTGTGAGCCGGCCGCGCTGGAGTCAGAGTCGTTTCCCCGTTGCCCTCCCGGGCCTGTCGTTCGAGCAGAGCAAACCCCTCTTGAGCCTCTCCCCGCCCTGGGGCGACGTCCGGAACAGCGCAGGCCAAATGAGAGCCACACGACCAGCGTGGGCAGCCGATGTGAGAGCGACAGTCCAGACGCCTAGACCGAGCCTCGCCAGACACCGGTCCTGAGGTCAATGAAACAAGTAGCCGATGTGCGGACGGTCCTCAATCCGTCGAGAAGTGTTCCCCTACGCGACGAGCCGCTCGTGCTATGAACAGGTCACTCGGAACTTCTCAAACTCTGCCTTGACTTCGCCGGGATCGGGGACGCCGTTGTCGTTCAGATCGTAGGAGCTGACCTGCGACACGGCATGCACCGAAATCTTGCCGATCTGTTCGCCAGCCGCATCATAGATGGGACGCAGGTCGAGGGTCACGACGTGGGAGACCACGTGAATACCGTTGACTCGGAACGAGAACAGGTCTCGGTCCTTGGTGCTTTGTACGAAGCTGCCATCGGGGAATTCTTGTCGAACGTCGAAGGTGTCGACGCCGTGAACCTGAAATACGCCGTGCCCGGTGTTCGTGACCTGGCCAGTGGACACCTCCGTGATCGTCACCGTCCCGATCTGGTCCTCGGGCAAACAGAAGTCGGACGGGCCGGTGAACGTGAACGTGTTGGTTTCGGTGAAGTGGGTGACCTCGGCCCGCGCCTGTGCCGGTGAGGCGAGCCCCAACGGCGCTAGAGCGATCATGGTGCAGGACACCAGGGAGATGACACGCGATCGTGAGCGAGTTCTATGCATCGGACGACTCCCCTTCTAGGACACGTACACCGTGCCTTGGTGGCCGACCGTGCTCCCAACTTCCCACCTGCACAATGGCACTAGCGGATCATTCGGCGGTACGTCATTCCGCCATTACGCAGCGTCAGACACCCACTCGGCGGCCCGGAGCCGATAGCCCGACCATGCCGCTGGTCGAGCGATCATGCCGATGAGCGGTCGCGGCCTCTTGCTGCGTCGCAGTAGGCTTCGCACGATGTCTGCGCAGATGCGCGGAGCCCAGCCCAAGGAGGCAGCATGCCCACCGTCATCGGGCACCATGATGTGAAGGACACAGACCACTGGCTTGCCTCGCCGAAGCGAGAAGAGTTCTTCGGCCCGCTCGGAATCACGAATATCCGGACGTTCGTCAACCCCCAGAACCGCACACAGGTCGCGGTGCTGATGGATGTCGCTGACTTGGACGTGGTCATGGCGGCTATGCAGAACCCGGCCGCGGCCGAAGCCATGGAGTACGACGGCGTACTGCCTGAGACGCTGGTTCTTCTGGTCGAGGAATAGATGCCGCCGATCTCACCACTGCGCTGATAACGCCAACTCGGGCCGGCACCGTTGGCGGCACAGGGGCAATCGTATGGCAGCGGCTGACCTTCGGGAGTCGTGAAGCGTCCGCTCATGCCGCTGGTCGAGCCCTGCCCCCACAACTTGCCTGGACGGGGGACATTGGTGGTGAGGGGGGCTTGGGGGTGCCGACCAGACCAGCGCCCCCGGCGCGGGGAGCCGGGGACGCTCCTGTGGTGCGGTGTCGGTCAGGCGACGAACGTCGGGCAGGTCTTGCTGCCGTACGTGCCGACGTTGGTGACGACCTTGGCGATGGACGCCAGGTCCTTGCCCTTGATGCCGGCGTGCGCCGCGCCGGAGACGCAGTCGCCGTGGTTGCCGAGCGCGACCGGGGCCGGGGCGCGACGTTGGTGAACGCGAGGGCCGAGACCTTCCACTCCAGCAGGTAGTCGGGGTTGCCGACGACTGAGCCATGCTGACGATCTCGGTGCCGATGGTGTCGACCGGAGCGTCGGCCAGGTCCCAGACCACGCCGTCGCCCGTGGAGCGGTCGTCGACGTGCAGGGTGACATGCGAGTCGTCGGCGCTGAACGAGCCGGTGACTGCTCGGTGAAGTTGGCCGAGCCGTTCTGGTCCGAGCCGCTCACGCCGCCGGTGCCGGTGAACGTGCCGTTGGCGTCGACGTCGACCGCGAAGGTGTGCGTCCAGACGTTGTTGAACTGGCTGAACTCGCCGGCGGGCTGGATCGCGGTGAACGTCGCAGTCCGGGTGACCGGGCCGATGGTGGCGTTGGCCGGGGTGCTGGCCAGCGCGAGGGGTGCGGCGATCGCGGCGGCCAGGCCGCCGAGCTGACGCCCTGTCGTGCGCCCGGCTGGCTCGACACAAGGGACCCGGCAGCCGTATCCAGACTGAGAGAAGCTGAACACGTATGCCTGCAGGCAGGCTGGGGACGCGCCTTTGAGCACGCTGACAGCGGACTCTCTCCGGAGGATC
>CAVTTO010000005.1:0-73058 GCA_963737725.1 uncultured Actinomycetota bacterium | reverse complement strand
GACCTGCTGCCACTGCGGGCCGAGGCTCGGCTTGAGCCGCAGTCCGTTCGGGATGATCGCGATGACCAGCGCGCCGATGATGGCGTCGCGCGGCTTGCCGCGGCCGCCGAACAGCGACGTACCGCCGATGACCGCCGCGGCGACCGAGAACAGCAGCACGTTGCCGGAGCCGAGGTCGAGCGACGCCGACGACTGCGACGAGGCGAGCATGATGCCGCCGAGGGCACCGAACGCCGAGCACAGGATGAACGCGGTGACCTTCATGTGGACGACGTCGATGCCGGCGCGGCGGGCCGCCTCGGCGTTGCCGCCGGTGGCGTAGAGGTGCCGGCCCCAGGTCGTCTTGGTCAGCGCGATCGTGCACAGGATCATCAGCGTGATCGCGATGACCGCCGGCACACGGGATGCCCTGCGATGACCTGGTACGGGTTGGTGTTGCGGTTCTGGCTGGCCAGGTACGGTGAGCACGATCGCCACCGCCGCCAGCACGCCGCCGCGCAGCAGCGACCAGGCTGAGCGCGTCGTGCGCCAGGCCGGCGCGCTTGCGCCGTGATCGACTTGCAGCAGCGTGTAGGCGAGGTAGCCGCCGACCACCACGATCGTGAAGACCCAGCTCCAGGTCGGCGCTGAGGTTGCCGTAGGCGAGGTTGTACCAGAGCTCGTAGTTGGAGGTGTTGATCGGCTGGCCGCTCAGCGACGAACTGCAGCACGCCCTGCCAGGCCAGGAACAGCGCCAGGGTGACCACGAAGCTGGGGATGCCGACCTTGGCCACCAGGTAGCCGTTGAAGACGCCGATGGCAGCGCCGATGCAGACGGCGGCGACCAGGGCCGAGGAACAGGTGCTGGGTCAGGTTGGTGGCGACCAGGACGAGACCGACCGCCACCACGACCGCGCCGGACCAGGCCTTGAGCCAGACCGCGAGCGCGATGCGCGATCACCAGGCCGACGACCAGGCCCCAGTAGAGGAGCGCGGGCAGCGCCGTCGTGGAGGTTGCCCGGAGAAGACCGCCTGGGCCGCGATGCGCCGCGCAGATGCCGCCGGCGGTGCCGGCCGACAGGTCGATCTCGCCGAGCAGGAGCACGAACACCAGGCCGAGCGCGATGACCGCGATGTAGGCGCCCTGGCCCGGGCAGGTTGCCGATGTTGTACTTCGACAGGAAGCGGTCGCTGACCTGCATGAAGATGAGGGCGAGGACGATCAGGCCGAGCACCGACGGCAGCGCGCCCGGGTCGCCGGTGCGGAGCTTGTCGACCCAGCCCGGAAGCGCGTCGCGGATCGAGCGCTCCTCGACGTCGAGGGAGAACGCCGCCGGCGCGGTCCGGCCCGGCAGCTTGCCGGCGGCGACGTTGGTCTCGGGAGTGTTGGTCGACATGGCGGCCCCTCAGATGCTCTCGTCGGCGGTGGCGGGCGCGAGGCCGATGTCGCCGCTGCGGCCGGACGGTGATCAGCTCGACGATCTGGGTGGTGCTGGTGTCCTTGGTCTTGACCTCGGCGGCCACCCGGCCGAGGTAGAGCGCCACCACGCGGTCGGCGACCTCCATGACGTCGTTCATGTTGTGGGAGATCAGCACGACGCCGCGGCCCTGGTCGGCCAGCCGGCGTACCAGGTCGAGGACCTGCCGGGTCTGGGCGACGCCGAGCGCGGCGGTCGGCTCGTCGAGGAAGACCACCTTGCTGTTCCACAGCACCGCCTTGGCGATGGCGACGGTCTGGCGCTGACCACCGGAGAGGTTGGCGACCAGCTGGCGGACCGAGGAGACGGTGCGGACCGAGAGGCTGGCCAGCGTCTCGCGGGCCTGCTTCTCCATCTCGCCGTCGGAGAGGAACGTGCGCGCACCGGCGGATCTCGCGGCCGAGGAACATGTTCTGGGTGATGTCGAGGTTGTCGGCCAGGGCGAGGTCCTGGTAGACGAACTCGATCCCGAGAGCGGTGGCGCCGCGCGGGTCGTGGATCGTCACCGGCTTGCCCTCGAAGATCACCTCGCCGCTGTCGATGCTGTTGATGCCGGCGAAGCACTTGACCAGCGTCGACTTGCCGGCGCCGTTGTCGCCGACCAGCGCGGTGACCTCGCCGGGGTAGACGTCGAAGTCCACGTCGTGGAGCACGTGGACGGGGCCGAAGCTCTTGTTGAGCTTGCGAGCCGACAGGATCGGTTCGGTCACGGGGATCACCGCCCATCGGTCGTGTGAACAGGTGGATCCGGCGACGGTGGCCGGGCGCAGCGGCCCGGCCGACCGTCACGGTGTCAGGAGCGGATCAGCTGATCCCGAGCTTCGCGCAGTCGGCCTCGATGCCCTTGCAGATCTCGTCGGCCGTCAGCGCGCCGGCGTCGATGACGTCCTGGACGTTGGCCTGGGTGATCACCTGGGTCGGCAGCAGCAGCGCCTGCGAGCTTGTGGTCCGGCGCCTCCGGGTCGTCGAACGGCGCCAGCGTCAGGCCGGCCGCGGCCGGGTCCTTGCCCTGGATCAGCGCGATCGCGAGCTGCGAGGCCGCGTTGGCCTCGAGCGTGACGTTCTTGAAGACCGTCATGCTCTGCTGGCCGGTGATGATGTTCTGCAGACCCTCGACGCCGGCGTCCTGACCGGTGACGACGACGTGGCCGTTCGAGGCCGCTGGTTCTTCAGCACACCGATGACCGCGTTGGCGATGTCGTCGTTGGCGGCGAGCACGCCGTCGACCTCGCCGCCGGCCGCGGTGAGCGCCTGGTGTGAACGTCGGGCGCGGCGTTCTCGACCAGTCCAGCCCTTGACGGTGGCCTCCTGGGTCGATCGTCAGCCTTGCCCTCGTCGACCAGCGGGTCGAGGACCGAGTGGGCGCCCTTCTGGAAGAGCACGGCGTTGTTGTCGACGTCGGTGCCGCCGTTCATCATGATGATCTTCGGGTTCTCGACGCCCTGCGCGTCGAGGCAGTCGATCAGGGTCTGGGCCTGGAGCTTGCCGACGTCCTCGTTGTCGAAGGACACGTAGTAGGGCGCGGTGCCACCGAGGTTCGACGCGGTCGTAGTCGATGACCTTGACGCCGGCCTGGTCGGCCGGCCTTCTCGACGCCGGCGCCGGACGCGGCGTCGATGGAGTCGATGATCAGGACCTTGACGCCGTCACCGATCATGTTCTGCGCGATCGAGGCGAACTTGTTCTTGTCGCCCTGGGCGTTCTGCACGTCGGGGGTGAGCCCGGCCTCCGAGAGCGCCTTCGTCAGCAGCGGCGCGTCGTACAGCGTGTAGCGCGTCGACGAGGTGGTGTCGGGCAGGATCACGCCGACCTTGCCGCTCGCCTTGCCGACCGGAGCCGCTGTCGGCGGGCGCCTCGGCGGCGCTCGTCGGCGGGCTGTCCAGCTTGCAGGCGGCGGTGATCTCCTGGTCCGACGAGCCTCCGCTGCTGCCGCCGTCGCTGCTGCTGTCGTCGTCGCTGCCGCAGGCCGCGAGCGTGGCGGCGCTGAGCAATACCGAGCGCCGCCGACGGCGACGCGGCGGATGAATGAAGACACGGTTCCTCCTGAAGAGTGGGGCGCCGAGCGCGAGACGCCACGTGGGTTCCTCGAAAGTGTGATCGCTCAACGGGTTTGTCGTCAAGAGTTGAACACATAAAGAAATCTCGGCCAACGAAGCTCGGTTTCTTGGTCATCTCTTGACGACTATTGGTGTCGTCCCTCACAGTTCAGCCATGGCGACCACCGACTCGGCTCCCGGTTCGACCGCGTCGCTGCGGACGGCGAACCAGCGCCGGGTGCTCGACGTGCTGCGCCAGCACACCGCAGAGCCGGCGTCTGCCACCGAGAGCCGCCTCACCCAGGCCGACCTGGCCCGGATGACCGGGCTGGCCCCCGCCACGGTCTCGAACATCGTGCGCGAGCTGGCCGCCGCCGGGCTGGTCGCCACCGAGCCCGGCAGCGGACGCCGCGGCACGTCGGTCCAGCTGGCCGCCAGCGCCGGCATCGTGGCCGGCGTCGACTTCGGGCACAGCCACGTCTCGGTGGCCGTCGGCGACCTGACCGGCCAGCTGCTCGCCGAGGACTGGCGCCCGCTCGACCAGTCCCATCACCACGAGGCAGGGCTCTCCGCAGGCCGCCGAGATGCTCGAGGGCGAGCTCGCAGCGACTCGGCCTCGACCACGCCGACCTGCGCAACATCGGGCTCGGCCTGCCGGCCCCGGTCATCGACGACGTCGTCCGCTCAGCAGCCATCCTTCCCGGCTGGGTAGGGGTCAACGCCCGGCAGGTCGCAGAGGAGCACTTCGCCTGCCCCGTGCACGTCGAGAACGACGCCAACCTCGGCGCGCTGGCCGAGCACCGGGTGGGTGTGGCCCGCGGCCACACCACCTCGATCTTCCTCAAGCTCTCCTCCGGTGTGGGGTCGGGAATCATCATCGACAACCAGCTCTTCCGCGGCGCCGGTGGCACCGCGGGCGAGGTCGGCCACCTGACCGTGAACGAGCAGGGTCCCGTATGCCGGTGCGGCAGCCGGGGCTGTCTCGAGACCTACGCCTCGTCGGGCAGCGTGCTCGAGCTGATGGCGACCCAGATGCCCGACGCGACGATCGACGAGGTGGTCGCGGCGGCCCAGACGGGCAACGTCTCGGCGCTGCGCAGCCTCGAGGACGCCGGTCTCCACCTCGGTTGGGCCATCGGCAGCCTGGTCAACCTCTTCAACCCGTCGATGGTCGTCGTCGGCGGTGACCTGGCCCGGGCCGGTGATCTCCTGCTGGACTCGGCACGGGTCGGCCTGCGCCGCCACGCGCTCGATGCCGTCGCCGCCACCCCGGTGGTCGCCAGTGAGCTCGGGCACCGTGCCTCCCTGATCGGCTCCGTGCTGCTCGCCGCCGAGAGCACGGAGCTGCTCTCGGACTCGACCCCGCGGCGCTGACCCGGCTCCCTCCCCCGCGCGAGCACTGGCACGGCGTCGTGCAGCGTCGTTGCCGACCTGCTGCGCAGGTTTCGTCGGCAGCAGTGCCGGAAGCAGATCCCGCTGAACGCGAGGCCAGGTGCGTCTCGCGTTCGAGCAAACGCATGTCCTGATTCTCACCCCCTGATCAAGTCATTTGCGGTTGGGTGGCGTGAGGACTTCTCTGCGCGACGACCGTGCGGGGCGAACGGACATGTGCGGCGACGCGGGCTCGGCCCAGCCGTGCCCGAGCAACGAGGCAGCTGAGGATGGTTTTCTGACATGGACGGCTTCTCGTGGACGGCGCTCATCGGTGCGCTCCTGGCATGCGCGCACGTCGCCATCTGCGTGGCTGCCCTGGGGGTCATCCCCGGGAACCGCAAGCCCTCGACCGGGATGGCCTGGCTGCTCCTGATCCTGGCCGTGCCGTTCTTCGGGTTCATCGCGTTCATGCTGTTCGGGAGCACGCACGTCGAGAAGAAGCGCCACGAGAAGCAGAAGCGCGTCAACGACCTCGTCCGCGAGCGCACGGCCGACCTGCCACCTGCGGACTCGACCGCCGGCTGGCCCGCGGCACTCACTTCGGCCACCGTCTTGAACCGCAAGCTCGGCACGCTGCCGGTCGTCGACGGCAACACCGTCGAGCTCTACCCCGACTACGAGGGCTACTTCGCCGCCATGGCCGAAGCCGTCGACGCCGCTGAGCGCTTCGTGCACGTGGAGTTCTACATCACCGCGTGGGACAGCACGACGAGCGACTTCTTCGACGCGCTCGTGCGGGCCCGCGAACGAGGTGTCGTCGTACGGGTCCTGTTCGACCACCTCGGGTCACGGAGCGGTTCCGGCTACAGCGAGATGCTGAAGCGGCTCGACGACGCCGGGATCGCCTGGAAGCCGATGCTGCCGATCGCGCCGCTTCGAGGCAAGGTACGTCGCCCGGACCTGCGCAACCACCGCAAGATCCTGGTGGTGGACAACACCACGGCGTTCATGGGCTCGCAGAACATGATCGAGACGACGTACGGCGTCGCGAAGAACATCAAGGAGGGGCGGAAGTACGTCGAGCTCAACGTGCGGATCCACGGGCCGGTCGTTCCCGAGCTCAACGTCGTGTTCGGCACGGACTGGTACAGCGAGACCAACGAGATCCTGAATGAGGAGCTCAAGCCGCCGGCCGACCCCCACGTCGACACGACGCCGGAGCAGGTCGCGTGCCAGGTCCTCCCGAGCGGTCCGGGCTTCGCCACGGAGAACAACCTGCGGCTGTTCACGACGCTGATCTACTCCGCCCAGAAGCGCCTCTCGATCACCAGCCCGTACTTCGTCCCGGACGAGTCCCTGCTGTACGCGATGACGACCGCAGCGCATCGTGGCGTGGACGTCGAGCTGTTCGTGAGCGAGGAGGCGGACCAGTTCATGGTCGGCCATGCCCAGTGCTCGTACTACGAAGAGCTCCTCCGTGCCGGCGTCAAGATCTACCAGTATCCGGCGCCGTGGATCCTGCACTCCAAGCACTTCAGCGTCGACGACGAGGTCGCCGTGATCGGCTCCAGCAACATGGACATGCGTTCGTTCGCGTTGAACTACGAGGTGGTCGTCATGCTCGTCGGCGGCGATCTCGTGTCCCGGATGCGGGCCACCGAGGACCGCTACCGGTCGCTTGAGCCGTTTGCTGACCGCGGAAGAATGGCACGGGCGGTCCCGGGGCTCACGCTTCGTCGACAACGTGATGCGCTTGACCGCCGCCCTTCAATAGGCGAGACGAGCAGGAGGTCACATGACACCGGACACAACAGGCGACCTCGGAAGTCTGCTCGGCGTCTGGGCGCATCCCGACGACGAGGCGTACCTGTCCGCCGGCCTGATGATGCACGCCGTCGACGAGGGCCGCCGCGTGGTCTGCGTGACCGCGACGAAGGGCGAGGCAGGTTTCCCCGACGACGACCCGCGGTCGGCAGCCGAGCGAAGCCGGATCCGCGAGACCGAGCTTGCCGCCTGCCTGGAGGTTCTGGGGGTCACCGAGCACCGCTGGCTGGGCTATGCCGACGGTGGGTGTGCCGGCGTCGACGACGAGGAAGCCGCGCGGGCGATCGCCGGCATCGTCGACGAGGTGCGACCGGACACCGTGCTGACCTTCGGCCCGGACGGCGGGACCGGGCATTCCGACCACATCGCCGCCTGCCGGTGGACGACTCTGGCGATGTCGTACGCGCACCATCGGCCCCGCCTGCTCTACGCGACGAAGACCACCCAGTGGTCGGACCTGTACTTCAGCGGCGCGGACCCCAGCCGGGTGATGATGGTCGAGGGGCTCCAGCCCGAACGCGTCGACGAGTCCGAGGTCGACGTCTACTACGCGTGCGACGACCGGCTGTTGGCGCGCAAGGTCGCCTCGCTGCGGGCCCAGGCGAGCCAGGTGGAGCCGTTCCTCCAGACCTTGGGCCTCGAGAACTACACCGCTCTGGTCCGCGAGGAGTTCTTCCGCGAGCCACGCCCGAGCGACCCCGAGTACATCGAGCGGGCCCGGACCTTCGGTGGCTGAATGCTGCCGAAGTGCCGATCGGCGTCTAGGGTGGGCCCAACGCACCACGCACCCTCCGCCGTTCGGTCGTTTCCTACCGAGAGTGCCATCACGACTACGGAGTGGCACTTAGGGTCGACAACACGAACTCGCCGGCCGCCCCGCTCGCCGAGTTTCCCGGTAAGACGAACGACGAACAGCCTCCTGCTTCGGCAGGGGCGGACAGGCACGAGCGGTGACGGTAGTCCTCAACAGCCCCCTTGCGCTCCCCCGCGCGACGACGCACGCGCCGCACCTCCACCCGGACGCTCCGTGCCTGCGGGCGATCCTTCGCCGCGTCGGCAGCAACCTGCTCGTGGCCTGCGCGATCCCGGCCGTCATCTTCACCTCGCTGATGTTCGCCTTCGGGATCACGGCTGCACTGCTCGGCACTCTCACCTGGTCGTACGGCGCCCTGGGCTGGCAGGTCGTCGAGCGGCCGCCGCAAGTCCGGCCTGCTCCTGATCACCTCCACCGTGCTCACGGTCCGGACCGTGATCGCCCTCGCGAGCGGCAACACCTTCCTGTACTTCCTCCAGCCGGTGGCCACCGACGCCTGTGTCGCGACCGCGTTCTTCGTCTCGCTCATGACGGCCCGCCCGGCGATCGCGCGGCTCGCGGCCGACTTCTACCCGATGACCGACGAGGTGGCGCAGCGCCCACGGATCCAGCAGCTGTTCCGCCAGCTCACCCTGCTCTGGGCGTGCACGTGCGCCGTCAAGGCGGGGGTCACCTTCTGGCTGCTCAACACGATGTCCGTCGAGGCGTTCGTGGTGCTGAAGAGCGGATTCGTGCTCTCCATGAACGGTCTCACCATCGCCACCACGATCATGGCCGCACTCGTCGTCGCCAAGGCTGAGGGCCTGGTCGGCCACGCTGCCACGCCTGCCACGGCCACTGCCTGACGCGAGCGCTACGAGGCGACCCGGCAGGTCAGCAGCAGGTACTCCCACTCGGTCACGCTGGCTCCGTCGTCGCCGATGTCGAACCGGCGCCCGACCTCGGCCAGTGCCTCGTCGAGCGCAGCGACCTTGTCGGGGTCGCCGGCGTTGAACTTGTACGCCGCGATGGTCGGCCCGTAACAGGCCTTGAAGAACTCGCGGAAGTCCTCGGGTCGGGCAAAGGCGTCCACCCGGACCACGCGCCGTTCGGTCGAGACGTTGTCGACCCGGTCGCCCAACAAGCCGCGCACGTGCTCCTCGTCGCCCCACAGTGGCGGCGGCTGCGCGCCCGGCGGAGGGGGCGGCGCCATGGGCTTCATGGCCGCGAACATCTGACCGATGAACCCGCCCGGCGTCCAGTTGATCAGTCCGATCGTCCCGCCGGGACGGCATACCCGGACGAGCTCGTCGGCGGCAGGCTGGTGGTGCGGCGCGAACATCACGCCGACCGCGGACACCACGGTGTCGAACGCGTCGTCGTCGAACGGCAGCGCCTCGGCGTCCGCCTCCCGCCACTCGAGCTCGAGGCCGCGCTCCGCCGCGGCCTTCCGGCCGGACTCGAACAGCTCGGGCGTCAGGTCGCTGGCCACGACGGTGGCACCGGCGGCAGCCGCCGGCAGGGCGACGTTGCCTGAACCGGCCGCGACGTCGAGGACGCGATCACCCGGCCCGATTCCGCAGGCCTCGACCAGACGCGGACCGAACTCGGAGATGAGCTCGGTCGCGACCCGCGGGTAGTCGCCCGAGGCCCACATCATCCGGTGCTTGGCCTTGAGCGCCAGGTCCGCCTCGGTGCCCGGGGCGGACGCCGCGGGGTCAGGTGTCGTCGCCGTCTCGTGTCATCTGTCACTCCCTCGAGTTGGTCTGGTCGGTCCCACGAGGGTGCTCCTGCACCGCAAGCCCCTCGTCCCTGCCTCGGTCTCGTCAGGCGCGCCGGGGAGGTTCTCTGCCCCATCCGGGTTTGCTCGTGCCCTCCGATGGGCACCATGCTCGTGGACCTGAGGAGGCCTTTATGTCTGGAACCGCATGGTTGATCCTGATCATCGTCGTGATCGTCGCGGTGATCGTGGTCGCCGTCATCGCCCAGGGCGCCCGCAAGCGCGCCGAGCAGAAGCGAGCCGACGAGGCACGGGTGATGCGCGAGCAGGCCGACGAGCGATCGACGGTCGTGGACCAGCAAGCCGCGAAGGCGAACGAGATGGACGCACGCGCACGCGAGGCGCAGGCGGAAGCCGACGCGAAGGCGGCGGAGGCCGAGCGACTGCAGTCGACGGCGGCGCGGCAGCAGGAGCGCGTCGACGAGTCGCGGACCGAGGTGGAGGAGCACCGGGCCCGCGCCGACGAGCTCGATCCGCACACGACGACGGAGCCGGCCGACGAGGCAGCCGACGGGTCCCCGCAGCAGGGTGCCGACGGCACCCAGCCGCGCCGCCGATCCGGCGACGACCGAGACGCCCAGGCAAGCGCCGCCGACCCGTCCGACCGCCTGACGCGACGCCCGGCCCGTCATGGTGACGCGGCCTCGTGCTGGCGGGTCCTGCCCAGCTGCACGGCGGCTGCCGGGAAGAACATGACCGAGAGGACGCCTGCGCCGACCAGCGCAGCCGCGTTCTCCGGGAGCATGTGACCGCTGTCCAAGCCGATCGCGGCCAGGGCGACCAGCAGCGGCAGTGCCGTGGCCGTGAGCAGCGTCATCTGGAGCCGTTCCCTCGGCTCCAGCACGCCGCGGTAGATCAGCATCGACGGTAGTCCGCGGACGGCGACCAGGAGGACGAAGAAGACCACCAGCCGCGCCGGCGCGTCCACGATCGACTGGAGGTCGAGGCTCATGCCCGAGGAGACGAAGAAGATCGGGATGAAGAACCCGTAGCCGATGGCGTCGAGCTTGTCCTCCAGCGCCTCCACGTCGCCGGGCGCCCACTGGCGCAGCACGACGCCGGCCAGGAACGCGCCGAGGACGACGTCGAGGCCGAACCGGCTCGCCAGCACCAGGAGACCCATCAGCAAGACGATGGTCCAGCGCAGCGTGGTCTGGGACGTCGAGTGCTGACCTTCGTCCATGATCTTGGCCAGCCGGCTGTCGGTGCCCAGGCGCGGCGCGACCGTCACGACGACGGCCAGCGCTCCCATCACGGCGAGCGACAGGATGCCCTGGAACTCGCCGTTCGTTCCCAGGAAGATCGCGATCCCCACCACCGGCAGGAACTCTCCGACCGCCCCGGCAGCGAGGATGTTCGGCCCGAGCGTCCCGCCCAGCATGTCGTTCTCCCGGAGGATCGGGAGCAACGTCCCCAGCGCCGTCGTGGTCAGTCCGAGCGCCACCGGGACGAAGGCGTCGACGAAGCCGGTCCAGGCGAGGAAGCCGGTCACGGCCGTCGCCACTGCCAACGTGACGAACCATCCCAGCAAGGCGAGCCGGCCGGCCTGCTGACGGAAGAGGTCGAGCTCGAGCTCGTATCCCGCCAGCAGGAAGAGGAAGCCAAGCCCGACGTTCGACAGCAGGACCAGGTTGTCGGCATCGGCGAGGTCCAGGAGCTCGGGGCCGACCAGCATGCCGCCGACGAGCAGGATGACCACCTGGGGAAGCTTGCGGCCAGGGATCAGACCGGCGATGAGCGGAGCGAGCGCCGCCACGAGGACCACGACCAAAAGCTGATCGAGGCTCTCGGTCAGATCCATGCGTCAGTCCCCCGCAGGGGCCGGGTCGATGTCGATGTGGGGCTCGTAGGTGCCGGGGTCGGACCACGCGATCCTGTGCGGCTGCGACTGGTTGGCCAGGGTGCTGGCGTGGTCCCGGTCGAAGTAGTCCCACGCCCAGCTGAGGAACGCGTCGGTCTTGCTGTGCACGCCGCTGAGGAGCATCGCGTGGACACCGAGCCACGCGGCGAAGGCCACCGGACCCGTCGACCTGGTGGCGGTGCTTGCCGACCTCCGCGACCGCGGCGTTGCGACCGATCATCGCCATGATGCCCTTGTCCTTGTAGTGGAAGGGCACGGTCGCCTCCCCGCGGTGCTCGCGCTCGATGTTTCCCGCGGCCCAGGTTCCCGACTGCTGGGCCACCGACCCCAGCTGCGGCAGGGCGCCCTCCTCCTCGGTCGCGACGTTGGCCACGTCTCCGACGGCATACACGCCCGGGAATCCCTCGACGGACAGGTCGGGCTGGACGTCGACCCGTCCCCCGTGCCCGCGCTGGTCTCCGGCGGCGCCGGCCAGGGACGCAGCAGACTCACCGCCGCCCCAGATCACGAGCTGCGCGGGCAACGACGTGCCGTCGTCGAGCTGGACCCGATCGGGCTGGACCTCGGTGACGCCGACCCCGAGCCTCGGTTCCACCCCGCGTTTCTTCAGCTGCTTCTTCGCGTAGCGATGCGCCTTCTTCGAGAACTGTGGCAACAGCACGTCGCCGCGGTCCACGATGCTGACGCGCGCCCGTCGAGCTCCCGGCTGCTCGAGGTGCAGTGCGGTCAGCAGCTCTCCCAGCGCGCCGGCCGTCTCGACGCCGGTCGGACCGGCACCCACGACGACGATGTCCAGCGCATCAGCTGCGTCGTCGGACTCGGTGGCTTGCAGGAGATCCTGCAGCCTGATCCGCAGCCGTTCGGCGTCGACGACCGAGTAGAGCGGGAAGGCGTGCTCGGCAGCACCCGGTATGCCGAAGAAGTTGGCTCGGGCACCCGCCGCCAGGACCACGAAGTCGCCGGTCAGGGTTCGCCCGTCGTCCAGCGTGACTGTCCTTGCGGCCAGGTCCATGCCCGTGACGGATGCGACCACGACTTCCACCGACGGCACGCTCGCGAAGATCGCCTTGAGCGGGCGCGCCACGTCGCGAGCCGGAAGCTGCGACGTGGCGACCTGGTAGAGCAGGGGCTGGAACTGGTGATAGTCGTTGCGGTCGACGAGCGTGACGGTCAGCCCTGCCTTGACGAGCCCCTGCGCGCAGCCGACTCCGGCGAG
The DNA here is from genome assembly GCA_963737725.1 of uncultured Actinomycetota bacterium. Classification (GTDB taxonomy): domain Bacteria; phylum Actinomycetota; class Actinomycetes; order Propionibacteriales; family Nocardioidaceae; genus JANLYC01. The sequence continues at coordinate 60,717 of CAVTTO010000005.1, read as the reverse complement.
TCCTCCACCGATGACAATGGTGTGACCTGTCATGGCTTCACGGCTCGTCGGTCCGAGCTCCGGTTGATGGCGGCGTCCAGAGTGATGGCGGCGTCGATGAGTGCGAGGTGCGTGAACGCCTGCGGGAAGTTGCCGAGCTGTTCACCGGTCAGCGCGATCTCCTCGGAGTAGAGACCGAGGTGGTTCGCGTAGGTGAGCATCTTCTCGAACGTCAGCCGCGCCTCGTCCAGCCGACCGGCGCGTGCCAGCGCGTCGACGTAGTTGAACGTGCACAGCGAGAACGTGCCTTCGTCACCGGCCAGTCCGTCCGGTGAGGCAGCGGGATCGTAGCGGTAGACGAGGCTGTCGGTGACGAGCTCCCGCTCCATCGCGTCGAGCGTCGACGTCCACATCGGGTCGGTCGGCGCGATGAACCCCACGGTGGCCATCCGCAGGTTGGATGAGTCGAGCACGTCGGACCCGTAGCGCTGGATGAACGCACCGCGCTCCTCGCTCCACCCGTTGTCCATGACCTGCGTGTAGATGGCGTCCCGAGCCTGCGACCAGCGTTCGAGGGAGCCGGGACGCCCGTGGTTGGCCGTCATCCGGATCGCCCGGTCGAACGCGACCCAGCTCATCACGCGGCCGTAGGTGAAGTCCTGCTTGCCGCCGCGGCTCTCCCAGATCCCCTCACCGGGCTGGTCCCAGTTGTCGGCGAGCCAGTCGACCATGTCCTTGATCGCGAGCCAGTTCCGGTGACCGACGTCGAGACCGTGCGTGCTGGCGAAGTAGATGCTGTCCATCGCCTCGCCGAAGATGTCCATCTGCACCTGGGTCGCCGCGCCGTTCCCGATCCGCACCGGACGAGAGCCGCGATAGCCGTCCCAGTGCTTCAGCTCCTCCTCGACCAGGTCCGACGAGCCGTCGACGCGGTACATGATGTCGAGCGGACGGCCGGAGGCGCTGGCCCCGCGGAAGCGGTCTCCGAGCCAGCTGCAGAACTCGGCTGCCTCCTCGGTGAAACCGAGCCCGAGCAGGGCGTACACCGAGAACGAGGCATCCCTCACCCACGTGTAGCGGTAGTCCCAGTTCCGTTCGCCCCCGAGCTGCTCGGGCAGCCCCGCGGTCGGCGCCGCGACGAGGGCGCCGGTCGGCGCGTAGGTCATCAGCTTCAGAGCGACAGCGGACCGCCGTACGGCCTCGCGCCAGCGCCCGGTGTACGTCGACTGGGCCAGCCAGCCGCGCCAGAAGGCGACGGTGTCGTCGAACATCTGCTGGAACTCGGCCTGGCGGATCTCGCGTGGAGGTCCGGCGGCGGCGCTCTCCAGCACGATGCCGCGAACCTGGTTCGCCTGCAGCGACAAGGTCAGCGTGATGTCGCCGTCCGCCGTCGTGGTCGGTCGGATCAGCCGCTCGTCCCCCGGCTCGCGGACCACGTGCATGGTGATGGGCAGGTCACCGTCGTCGAAGACCACACCGTGCTCGGTCAGCTGCGTCTCGAACGCCGTGAGCCCGTAGCCAGGCCGGGGCTTCAGCACGACGTCGAAGTCCATCGCCCCGCGCACACACCTCACCATCCGGACCAGCTGGTGGTTCCGGGTGGCCGGCCGGCCGGGCAACGGGACCATGAAGTCGGTGATCTCGCCGACGCCGTCCTCGGTGAGGAAGCGCGTGATCAGCACCGCGGTGTCCGGGATGTAGAGCTGCTTGCTGGTGTAGTCGCCCGTGGCCGGGCTGATCCGGAACTCACCGCCGGAGTCCTTGTCCAGCAGGCTGCCGAACACGCTCGGTGAGTCGAACCGCGGAAGGCACATCCAGTCCACGGATCCGTCGGTCGTGACCAGGGCGGCCGTCTGCAGGTCCCCGATCAGACCGTGCTCGGCGATCAGCGGGTAGTTCTCCATCGTCGGTACACCTCCCTCGCATGCGAACTCCGAGGGCCGAGCCCCCGCCATGGCCAGCCTTGGTGAAACAGGTGCGGCAGTCATGGTCCGGTCCGGACGACTCGACGAGATGGCCGGCGCGCGTTTCCGGGTCCCCCGAACTGGTGGTTGAACTTCGGCGCCGACAGGACTAGACCCCTCACACCGGCGAACTCTGCCCGGAAGTGCCGGGCTCGTCATGAACGCCCTCTTCGGGCAGCAGGCTCTTCTGGTCGAGCACGTACAGGAGCACGAAACCGGGGACGATCAGCAAAGCGGCGAGCACGGCAGCGACCAGCACGGCCGCGATGGTCCCGGACGGTGCCGCACCGGACGACACGGTCAAGGTCTCGGGCAGCAGGTAGTCCCACTGGGCCACGCCCCAGGCACCCATCAGGGCGGCGACGGCTGCGACGGCCGCGACCCTGGCCCCGCGTCGCGGGCGTTGCCGGAGCAGCAGCAGCGCACCCAGCCCGGCGACGACGGAGATGATCACCAGCGGGAGTGCCTGGCCGGTCAGTCCGTCGAAGAGGTACTCCGCGTCGCCGTGCAGCACCACGACACCCACGGCGGCGGTGGCCCCGGCGACGACGGCGGCGACGACGGCACGACGCCGGAAGTACTCCACCATGTGTTCGTCCGAGAGCCGGCCCGCGTCCCAGACGAGGAAGACCGCGGCGAGGTATGCCGCCACGCAGACCGCCAGGATGCCGCAGATCACCGAGGTCGGGTTCAGCCAGCTGCCCCACGGGTCGCCGGAGTCCCCACCTGTCGGCACCCGCCCCGACGCGATCGAGCCGAGGACGCTGCCCAGGCAGTAGGGCACCAGCACCGACGAGAGCGCGAACGCCGCGCCGAAGGTCCGCTGGTCGCGGGTGCGCAGGACGGCCTTGCGGAACGCGAAGCTCGCCCCCCGGATCACGATGCCGAGCGCCGCGATCGCCAGCGGCACGAACAAGGTCGACCAGATGGACGCGTACGCCTCGGGAAAGCAGGTCCAGAGCAGCACGAAGCAGAAGATGAGCCAGACGTGGTTGGCCTCCCACACCGGCGCGATCGAGTGGTCGATCACCTGGCGCGGACGCTGGCCGCGCTTGGTACCGCCCGCGACCAGGTCCCAGAAGCCGGCCCCGAAGTCGGCGCCACCGAAGACGGCGTACGCGGTGACGGCGGCGAAGAGCAGCAGAGCGGCGGTTGTGCTCATCCCACCGGCTCCTCAGCGTCGTTCGTCCACGGGCTCGTTCGGTCCGTAGGCGACCTCCGTCTCGGAGACGCCGTCACGCTCACGGAAGCGCCGACTCATGCCGCGCAGCACCAAGATGGCGGTGATACCCAGGGCGGCGTACAGCAGGACGACGGCGACCAGCAGGATCCAGACACCGCTGTGCGCGGTCGCGGCGTCCTCGACCTTCATCTTCTCGTAGACGATCCACGGCTGCCGGCCGACCTCGCTCACGGTCCACCCGGCTTCCAGCGTGATCACCGCGAGAACACCCGTCGTCGCCGCGATTCGCAGGAACCAACGGCTCTGCGGCATGTCTCGTCGGAAGATCCAGGACGCCCAGTACCACAGCGTCAGCAGGAAGAGCAGCGTTCCCAGGCCCACCATCACGTCCCAGGCGAGGTGGACCACGTTGACCTCGTGGATCGTCGGACGCTCGTCGGCCGGGACCGTGTTGAGGCCCTGCACCACCGTCGAGCTGCCCTCGCTCGGGTCCGACAGCCACGAGGCCAGACCCGGGATGGGGATGCCGCCCGTCACCTCACCCTCGGAGTTCAGGTGTCCGAGCAGGGTCTCCGGCACGTCGCTGCTGGTCTCCGGGACCATCTCGATGGCGGCGAACTTCACCGGTTGCTCGTCGTACACCCACCGCGCCAGGGCGTCCCCCACGCCCATCTGGATCGGCGTGGCGATCGCGGCAACCGTGAAGCCGATGATGAACCCGACACGGTGGTAGCGGTCGCGGCGGCCGCGCAACATCCCGACGGCGTACACCGACGCGATCAGGAACCCGCCCACCAGGTACGCCGCGATGACCATGTGCGCCGCCATCAGCGGCATCGCCTCGTTGAAGATGACGCCCACCGGGTCGACGTCGGTGATGTTGCCCGCGGAGTCGAGCGTGACCCCTTCGGGAGAGTTCATCCAGGCGTTGGCCGCCACCACGGAGACGCTGCCCCCGATCCCCGCGACGGCGATCGGGACGCCGGTCCAGAAGTGCGGCCACGGGCGGAGGCGCTTCCAGCCGAAGATGTAGATCGAGATGAAGATCGCCTCGGTGAAGAAGAACAGTCCTTCGAACGCGAACGGGACGCCGAACGCCTCACCCCATTGCCCCATGAACACCGGCCAGAGCAGCCCGAACTCGAAGCTCAGCACGGTGCCGGTCACCGCACCGACCGCGAACGTGACGGCCATGTACTGAGACCAACGCTGCGCCAGCCGCAAGGCATCGGCGTCATCGTGCTTGATCGCCCGATAGTTGGCGATCAGGGTCATCGCAGCCCAACTCACCCCGAGCGGGACCAGGATGATGTGGAACGCCAGCGTGAAGGCCATCATGCTGCGAGCCCAGGGCACCGGATCGATCGCAAGGACCGTGCTCGACAGGGCATCAGTCAACATGGCAGCTCTCTAATTTCGGCTGACAGGGACGGCGACAGTAGCTGGAACTACGACGCGAACCACTCTGCGGACAGTCTTGGCGGAGGCTTCACCCCTGCGCATCACCCTGAAAGTATGAAGTCGACCCCTCCGGCGGTAGGTCACGCGACCCTCTCAGGAGGCGCCCGCCACTGGGCTCCAGCGGATGGCACTGCGCCATGGGCGCGCAGCGCGTGCAAGTTCATCCAACTTGGGTGTGGCACCGCGGACGGCCCCTTGCTTTGATGGTCGAACCAAGGCTCAACCTGTCTGGAGGCCACGATGACCACGTCGACTGCGCCATCCGATTCTGCTGTTCGCTCGGCTAAATCAGCGGACGTGCTGGTGGTCTTCGGGATCACCGGTGACCTGGCCCGGGTGATGACGTTCCGCTCGCTCTACCGGCTCGAGGCGCGCGGCTTGCTCGATTGTCCGATCGTGGGGGTGGCGGTCGACGACTGGTCGTTGGACCGACTCGTGCAGCGCGCCCGGGACTCGATCGTGGCCACGGGTGAAGAGCTGGACGAGAGCGTGTTCGCGCGGTTCGCGGGGAGACTGTCCTACGTCCAGGGCGACTTCGCCGACGCCGGCACCTACCAGCGGGTGGCCGACGCGATCGGTGACGCGCGCCAGCCGGTCTTCTACCTCGAAATCCCGCCGTTCCTGTTCGGCAGGGTTGTCAAGGGCCTGGCCGAGGCCAAGCTGACCGACTCGGCCCGGGTCGTCGTGGAGAAGCCGTTCGGCCACGACCTGGATTCGGCGAGGGCGCTGGCCACGGATCTGCATCAGTACATCGACGAGTCACAGCTGTACCGGATCGACCACTACCTCGGCAAGATGGGCTACGAGGAGATCCTCTACCTGCGCTTCGCCAACACGATTCTCGAGCCGCTGTGGAACCGCAGCTACGTGGAGTGTGTCGAGATCACCATGGCCGAGGACTTCGGCGTCGATGACCGAGGCCATTTCTACGATCCCGTCGGTGCCTTGCGTGATGTCGTGGTCAACCACCTGATGCAGGTCGTCGCGGCTGCGGCGATGGAGCCTCCGTCCGGGCACGGGCTCGATTCACTGCGAGAGGCGCAGGTGGGGTTGTTGCGGTCGGTGCGCACCGCCGACCCGGCCGGCTACGTGCGCGGCCAGGTCGACGGCTACCTCGACGTCGACGGGGTCGCCGAAGACTCGACCACCGAGACTTTCATCGCCCTGAGGCTCTACATCGACAACTGGCGCTGGTCCGGCGTCCCGTTCTACATCAGGGCCGGGAAGAAGCTGCCGACCACCCAGACCGAGCTACGGGTCATCTTCAGGGAGCCCCCGCCATTCACCCTCGGGTCTGGCTCCGGCAGCGACCGTCGCCCTGCCCGCGACGAGTTCGTGGTCAAGCTCGACCCCTCGACCGGTGCTCGGCTCATCGTCGATGCGCAGCGCGGCGACGACGCCGAACCGCAGCCGGTGACGCTGGACGTGGAGTTCGCCGAGGAAGGCGGCGAGGGGGCAACACCGTATGAGGTGCTGCTGCACGCCGCGATGACCGGCGATGCCAGCCGCTTCAAGCGGCAGGACGCGGTGGAGGAGTGCTGGCGGATCATGCAGCCTCTGGTCGACAACCCGCCACCCGTTCACCCCTACGCCCCGGGAACGTGGGGCCCCGACGCCGCGAACACCCTGGTGGCCGACCACGGCGGATGGCAGGGGCCCTGGATCGTCGATCCCGCGACCTGAGCAGCCCAAGCCGCGACGACCCGACAGATTGCGGATTCATCCCGATGGGGGGATGCATCCGGCGCGGCGCAGTCCGACGATGACTCGTGCGACCAACTTCCTCGCACTTCACACCCAGACCGGTATCTCCGGCTCGGCGAGGTGCGTGGCGATCATCGAAGGAGGTCGGGACGTGAGCCTCTCGACGTCGCCGTTCCCACCGATAGCCGACTATGCGTTCCTGTCGAACTGCCACACCGGGGCGTTGGTGGCTCCGGACGGTTCGGTCGACTGGTTGTGTGTGCCCGCCTTCGATTCGCCGAGCTCGTTCGGGAATCTGCTGGACCGGGGGGCGGGCTCGTTCCGGTTCGGCCCGTACGGCATCAATGTGCCGACGCAGCGGTCCTACGTACCCGGGACCAACGTGCTCACGACGACCTGGCACACGCCGGGTGGCTGGCTGCTGGTGCACGATGCCCTGACGATGGGGCCGCGGCATGGCCCCGACGGAGTCACCCCGCACACCCGGCCGCCGGCGGACGACGATGCCGAGCATGTCCTCGTACGAGTGGTGGAGTGCCTCGAGGGTGCAGTCGAGATTGACCTGGTGTGCGAGCCGGCGTTCGACTACGGCCGCGAGGCTGCCGGCTGGACGCTCGTGGACGAGGACGGGCACGCGGCCGATGCCACCGGTGGCGGCCAGACGTTCCGGTTGAGCACCGACCTGTCCATCGGACTGGAGGGTAGCTCGGCACGCGCGCGGCATACGCTGTCGAAGGGTGAGCGGGCGTTCTGTGCGTTGTCCTGGGCGGAGCAGCTCGCTTCGCCGACCGACGTCGACGACGCGTCCATGCGGATCGAACGTACGGTCGGGTTCTGGCGCCGGTGGCTGGCCAGGGCGCGTATCCCGGACCACTCGTTGCGGCATCCGCTGGAGCGGTCTGCCCTGACGATCAAGGGCCTGACCTACATGCCCACCGGCGCGACGGTAGCGGCGCTGACCACCTCGCTCCCGGAAACTCCCGGCGGAGAGCGAAATTGGGACTATCGCTACACGTGGATGCGGGACACGACCTTCACCCTCCAGGCCCTGCACTTCCTCAACCTGGACTGGGAAGCCGATGAGTTCATGCAGTTCGTGGCCGACCTCGAGCCGAACCAGGATGGCGGCCTGCAGATCATGTACGGGATCGACGGCCGGCGCGACCTGACCGAGTCGACGCGGGACGAGCTGTCGGGCTACGAGGGCGCCCAGCCGGTGCGGATCGGCAACGGAGCCTTCGACCAGCGCCAGAACGACGTGTACGGCGCTGTCTTGGACTCCCTGCTGCTGCACACCCGCCGGAGCAAGCACCTCCCCCGGCGGCTGTGGCCGCTGGTGCAGTCGCAGGCAGAGGGCGCGCTGGCGTCATGGCGCGAGCCGGACCAGGGGATCTGGGAGGCTCGCGGGGCCCCGCAGCACTACGTGTCGTCGAAGCTGATGGGCTGGGTCGCCCTGGACCGTGCCGCCAAGCTGGCTGCGATCCGCGAGGACTTGACGCTGGAGAAGACCTGGACGGAGGCCGCGGAAGAGATCCGGGCCGACATCCTGGAGCACGGCGTCAGCGACCGTGGGGTGCTGCGCCAGCACTACGACACCGACGCTCTGGACGCCTCCACCCTGCTCGCCGCCATCTTCGGTTTCCTGCCGGGCAGTGACGAGCGGATGAAGAACACCGTCGACGCGATCTCCTCGGAACTCACCGAGCACGGCTACGTGCTGCGCTATGTCACCGGCGAGACCGATGACGGCCTGTCGGGCAAGGAGGGGACGTTCCTGATCTGTTCGTTCTGGCTGGTGTCCGCACTTTCCATCGTCGGAGAGAGGGAGCAGGCCACCGACCTTCTGGAGCGCTTGTTGCGGATCGCTTCCCCGCTCGGGTTGTACGCCGAGGAGTTCGAAGTGGACCGCGCCCGTCACCTGGGGAACTTCCCCCAGGCCTTCTCTCACCTGGCGCTGATCGAGGCTGCGGCCCGGATCATCCTGGCCGACCGGCTCGAGGAGATGTCGCTTGTAAAGGCGACCCCTGGCCAATAGGAGTCCATGATGACCATCAACGAACGCGGTCCCCTCCGGTGACAGCCGGATGGTGACCGGATGGCTGATCGAGTACTCGTCCTTGGCGGCGGCCTCGCCGGAGTCGCCTGTGCCAAGGAGCTGGGCGACGAGGGTGTCGACGTGACGCTGGTGGACCGCAACGACTATCACCAGTTCCAGCCGCTGCTCTACCAGGTGGCCAGCTCCCAGCTCCCGGCCGAAGACATCGCCCGTCCGCATGTGACCATCTTCCGCGAGCACGCCACCGTCGACGTCGTCAACGTGCACGTGTCCGCGGCCGACCTGTCCGCCCGCAGCCTCACCCTCGCCGACGGCACGACGTTGCAGGGCTCGCACCTGGTGATGGCTGCCGGTGCGCGGCCGAACTTCTTCGGAGTGCCTGGCGCGGCCGAGCACGCCTTCCCGCTGTACTCGGTGGCCGACGCCGAGCGCCTCCGCCTTCACCTTCAAGGGCTGCTGCGGGCTGCCATCGACGACCCGGCGCTCCGGCAGGCGGGTTCGCTCGACGTCGTCGTGGTCGGAGGTGGCCCGACGGGCGTGGAGACCACCGGGGCACTGGCCGAGCTGATGCACGCGCTGCACAAGACCGGACGAGCTGGACGTGCCGGGCCAGATCACCGTGGTCGACCGTGGTGACGCGCTCCTGGGCCAGTTCTCGGACAAGGCCCACACCTACGCCCACGACAAACTGACCAAGGCAGGCGCCCAGATCAAGTTGGGCCTCGGCGTCACCGCGGTCCGCGACGACCGGGTCGAGTTCGACGACGGCAGCGAGATCGCAACCCGGACCGTGGTCTGGGGCGGCGGCGAGTCCGGCTCGGCGGTGGCGCAGACAGCTGGCCCGGCACCCGGTCGAGGCGGGCGCATCGACGTGCGCCCGGACCTGCAGGTCCCTGGCTACCCGGGCTGCTACGCCGTGGGCGACGTGGCCAACATCCCCGACGCCGCTACGGCGGGCACATCGCTGCCGCAGCTGGGGTCGGTGGCCCAGCAGTCGGGCAAGTGGGCAGCACAGAACATCGTCCGCGAGCTGCACGGGAAGTCACCGGAGCCCTTCGTCTACAAGGACAAGGGCATCATGGCGATGATCGGCCGCAACGCGGCTGTCGCGGAGGTCGGCAAGCATCGTCACGAGGTCGAGGGCCCCTTCGCGTTCGCCGCATGGCTCGGCGTTCACGCGATGCTGCTCAGCGGCGTACACAGCAAGACCGATGCGTTCCTCGAGTGGGCCTGGGACTACTTCGACCGCGACCACGCCGCCACCGTCGAGGCCACGGCAACGCCGGGACGGCTGGCCTGGGCCAACCACGGCGAGGACGTTCCGCACATCGTCCTGGACCGACCCGACGCCAGGACCACAAGCACCGAAGCCACCTGAGGAGGAAGTCATGGCCGACGAGTACGACGTGATCATCGTGGGATCCGGAGCTGGTGGAGGCACGCTGGCACATCGGCTCGCCCCGTCAGGGAAGCGAGTGCTGGTCCTCGAGCGCGGCGACTGGCTGCCCCGCGAGGTCGAGAACTGGGACGCCACCGCGACCTTCGTCGACAACCGCTACATCTCCCCGGACACCTGGTACGACAAGGACGGGAAGGCCTTCCAGCCGCAGGTCCATTACGTCGTCGGTGGAGCGACGAAGTTCTACGGGGCTGCGCTGTACCGTCTCCGGGAGCAGGACTTCGGCGAGCTGAAGCACCACGGCGGCATCTCGCCCGCGTGGCCGATCGACTACGACGTCCTCGAGCCCTACTACGCCCAGGCCGAGAACCTCTACCAGGTGCACGGCGCCCGCGGAGAGGACCCCTCCGACCCACCAGGCCGGCCATACCCGTACCCGCCGGTCTCGCACGAGCCGCGCATCCAGGAGCTCTTCGACGGTCTGGCGAAGGTGGGACTCCACCCGTTCCACTCCCCCAACGGCATCATGCTCGACGAGGCGAACCCCGCCTTCAGCACCTGCATTCGCTGCGCGACCTGTGACGGCTTCGCTTGCCTGGTGCACGCGAAGTCCGACGCAGACGTGATCGCCGTCCGCCCATCGCTGGTGCACGAGAACCTCACCCTGCTGCGCAACGCACAGGTGCGGAAGCTCGAGACCGACTCGTCGGGTCGCACCGTCACCTCGGTTGTCGCGGACGTCGACGGGAGCGAGCAGAGGTTTTCCGCTTCGGTCGTCGTGCTCTCGGCGGGCGCGGCGAACTCCGCGAAGCTCCTCCTGGCCAGTGCCAACGACAGGCACCCGAACGGCCTGGCGAACGGCTCGGACCAGGTCGGACGCAACTACGTCTTCCACAACAGCCGAGCCTTCCTCGCGGTCTCGAAGGAGAAGAACGACACCCGCTTCCAGAAGACCCTCGGCATCAACGACTGGTACTTGGGCGACGACGACTTCGAGCACCCCATGGGCAACGTCCAGATGGTCGGCAAGTCCTCGGCCCCGATGTACCGGGGCGAGAAGCACATCGCCGAGCTCGCGCCCTTGTTCGCATTGAGCGAGGTGGCCGAACACGCGGTCGACTTCTGGCTGTCGGCCGAAGACCTGCCCGATCCCGACAACCGCGTCACGTTGGGGAAGGACGGCAACATCGTCCTGAGCTACACGCCCAACAACCGCGAACCTCTCGAGCAGCTCTACCACCGGGTGAAGAAGAATCTCAACCACCTCGGCATGCATCCCCACCACCTCATCCCCCGCGATGCCTACATGAAGAACGACATACCCATCGCTGGATGCGCCCACCAGGCCGGCACCGTCCGCTTCGGCAGCGACCCCGCGACCTCGGTTCTGGACACCGACTGCAAGGCGCACGAGCTGGACAACCTCTACGTGGTCGACACGAGCTTCTTCCCGAGCATCGGCGCGGTGAATCCCGCCCTCACCGCGATGGCGAACGCTCTGCGCGTGGGCGACCACCTGCTGGCGCGGCTCGGCTGACCGGTCGAAGAACGTCGGACAACGATGGCGTCGAACGCCGAATACCGGGTCGTCAACCTGGCGGGCCTCGTGCAGGGCATCACGTTGGTCACGTTCCCGGCGGCCAGCACGATCCTTACCGACCCCACCGAGTACGACCTGAGCAACAGCCAGTACGGCTTCATGTTCATCCCGCAGGTTCTGACCGCCATCGCCACCTCACTGCTCGGCAGCCGTCTCGCGAGCCGCTTCAGCGCCAAGGATGTGCTGCTAGCCGGACTGGCGTCGAACATCGCCTCCATGCTGCTGCTCGTGGTGACGACCGCCTTCGAGTCCGACCAGGCGGTGGCCTACCCGCTGCTCCTCCTGGCGACCGCGTTCCTGGGAACCGGCTTCGGGCTCACGGTGCCGGTGGTCAACACCTACGTCGCGACGTTCCGGCCCGATCATGCCGACCGCGCGGTACTCGTCCTGAACGCGCTGCTCGGTTTGGGCACCGCTCTGGCACCAGTCTTCGTAGCGATCTTCGTCGGACTCGGATTCTGGTGGGGTCTGCCGATCCTGTCGACGGTCCTGCTCGTCCTTCTCGCACTCACCGCCTCCCGCCTCCCCCTGCGTGCCGAGACTGCTGCTCATGAGAGTGCTGCTACTGAGAGTGCTGACGGCGCGGGCATCCCGCGGCGCTTCTGGCTGTTCGCCGGCTTCGCGGTCCTCTACGGGATCTGCGAGACCATGAACGGCAACTGGTCGGGGCAGGAGATGACCTCGCAGCTGGGCGCGTCGACCACTCAGGCCGCGCTCGCACTCACGGCGTTCTGGGCGATGGTCACCATCGGCAGGGTGCTGTTCGCAGTCATCGACCGTTGGCTGCCGGGGCGGGTGGTGCTCCGCCTGCTGCCACTGGTCCTGGTTGCCACGTTCCTCCTGACCGCGGTCCTCCCCGACGAGAGCCCGTGGCTGGGACTGGCGGTCTTCGGCCTCGCTGGGCTGGGTTGCTCCGCGCTCCTCCCGCTCACGATCAGCCTCGGCCAGAGCGCGCTGACCTCCATGTCGGCTGCGGTCGCCGGCGGCGTGATCGCGTTCTACCAGGTGGGATACGGCATCGCCGCATTCGGCGTGGGGCCCCTCGTCGACCACGGCACCAGCTTGTCGACCATCTACGGCTGGACCGCCGCAGCCGCAGCCGTCCTGGCCCTGCTCTCGTTCGCGATCGCGGGCGGACAACCCTCATCGAAGCCAGCGTCCCGCCCCGTTGCCGGACTCGGCCCTCCAGCGCAGTCGGGACGCCCATCATGAACGAGCCGGACCGCAGGCCGCCGCCGTCGGGTCACCAGCACGCCATCACCCACGGCAACATGCGCGCACAGATCGCCCAGGTCGGTGCGACTCTGCGGACCTTCACGGTCAACGGGATGGACGTGATCGATGGCTTTGGGGCCGATGAGCGCTCGATCGACGGACGCGGGCAGGTGCTGGCGCCCTGGCCCAACCGGCTCACCGACGGGAGCTACCGGTATGGCGGGCGCGACTGCCAAGCCCCCCTCAACGAGGTCAGCCGGCACGGCGCGATCCACGGACTGGTGCGCTGGCTGGACTGGACTCTGCTCGCACACGATCCAAACCAGGTCACGCTGTCGTGCGCCCTCCGCCCGCAGCCAGGATACGAGTGGCAGCTCGACCTCCAGATCACCTACACCCTCGACGGCGCCGGCCTGACCGTGACGTTCATCGCGGTCAACACCGACAGCGAACCGGCCCCGTTCGGCGTCGGATTCCACCCCTACCTCACGCTCGGCACGGCCACCGTCGACGGCCTGGAACTGACCGTGCCCGCCACTGCCTTCCTCGACCCAGGAGGTCCCGGCGAGCAGCCGAGCATGACACCGGTCGCGTCGACGCCTCGTGACTTCATCCTGCCCCGAAAGATCGGGTCCCTGGAACTGGACACCGCCTTTGGCGACCTGGCCTACGGCAGCGACGGGCGGGCCGTAGCCCGACTGGATGATCCGGACAGCGGACGCTGGGTCGAGCTGTGGGTCGACGAAGGCTACCGCTACCTCATGGTCTACACCGCAGACCAGGTGACCCGCCCCGAGCGCCGCCGGGCCGCGGTCGCGATCGAGCCGATGACCTGCCCACCGGATGCCTTGCGCACTGGGGTCGACCTGATCGAGCTGCGCCCCGGTGCGTCCTGGCGCGGAACCTGGGGTTTGCGGACGAAAGAGCAGACCGTCTCCTGACTCTGAGCCGGCCGCGTTGACTTCGTCGAGTAGATTCGTTGGATGTCGGGGAGGGCAGAAGAGGATCCAACGCGCCTGCGGCGGGAGGCGTCTCTATCTGCGACGGGCTCTTACGCACCGCTGGGCCACCGGTTGCAACCGCCGACCGCACGCGCGGGAGTCATCACCCGATCCGCGCTGATCGCGCGGCTGCTCGCATCGGACTCCCCGGTCATCACCCTCGTGGCACCTCCCGGCTACGGGAAGACCACGGTCTTGGCGCAGTGGGCCGAGCAGCTTGGGCCCCGGGTCGCATGGGTGTCGTGCGAAAAGACCGACGACGACCCCGTTGTGCTCTGGACCGCAGTCGCCACAGCGATCAATGAGGTCTCAGTCCCCGGCCCGGCGGTATCACAGTTGGTCGCGACGAAAGGGGGGAGCATCGGGATCGTCCCGGCCTTCGTGGATGCGATCGAGTCGATCGGCGCGCCGACGACCATCGTGCTCGATCACGTCGAAAATGTCGCCAGCAGGGAGAGCCATGCGGCGCTCGCTGAGTTCTCGATCCGAGTTCCTCGGGGCTGGCAGCTGGCCTTGGCATCGCGCGACCCCCTGCCCATCCCGACTGCGCGGCTTCGTGTCGAAGGTCGGATCATGGAACTCGGGACCCAGGAGCTGGCCATGTCCGTCGAGGAGGCGAAAGCCCTGGTTGCGACCGCGGGCGTCGAGGCGTCGGCGAACCTGATCGAGGAGCTGCTCCATCGGACCGAAGGCTGGCCGGTCGGCTTGTATCTGGCCGCGCTTGCCAAGCAGTCCGGCATGGCAATCGGGGAGGATGTCTTCGGCGGAGACGATCGTTGGATCAGCGACTACCTGCGCTCCGAGCTGTTGTCCCGTATCAGCAGTGACCACGTGAATTTTCTGATGCGCACCTCGGTGCTTGACGAGCTTTGCGGACCGCTGTCCGATGCCGTAGCCGACATGACTGGCGGCGCCCGCATCCTCGAGGATCTCGCGGACCACAACCTGCTGGTCCTTCCCCTGGACCGCCATCGGGAGTGGTACCGCTATCACCAGCTCCTGCGTGACCATCTTCACGCTGAGCTTCGTCTGGAAGAACCGGACGAGATCCCCGAGCTGCACTCCCGGGCCGCGGCCTGGTACGAGGCAAACGGGATGCCAGAGCGGGCCATCGAGCATGCCCAGGTCGCCGAGGACGCCGATCGAGTCGCAGAACTCGTCCTGGAACTCATGGGTCCCGTCTGGGCGAGCGGGCGCGTCGACACGGTCTTGCGCTGGATGCAGTGGTTGGAGGGCCACCCCTCCGCCCCGCACTATTCAGCCATCATGGCCCACGGTGCTCTCATCTACGCATTGCTCGGGCGAGCCGCTGACGCGGAGCGATGGGCCGAGGTGGCTGAGCGCCAGCCGGTCCCAGGGGTCCTGCCCGACGGCAGCTCCGTCGCGGGCACTCTCGCCTACCTGCAAGCAAACCTGGCCCGAGAGGGCATGCCGACCATGCGTCGAGACGCGCGAGCCGCCTGGGAGGGACTCTGTCCGGGCAGCCCGTTTCGCCCGACCATGGCGTATGTCGAAGGCGTGTCCCACTTGCTCGAGGGAGATATCGAGACCGCGGATGCTCTCCTCTCCCACGCCTGCGACCTGGCTTCCGCGTCAGGCAGCACGCCCCTGGTGAGCCTCATCCTCGCCGAACGGTGCGTGGTCGCGGCCGAGCTCAACGACTGGTCCGCCGCAGACTCCTTCGCGCAGCGTGCTCTCCGCACCGTCGACGACGGCGGGTACGACGTCTACTGGACCAGCGCGCTGGTCTTCGCCACGGCTGCAAGATGCGCCGCGCACGGGGGAGACATGCCAACGGCGCGAAGCCTCGGCCGTCGCGCAGCACGGCTGCGCCCGTTGCTCACCTACGCGCTCCCCGTGGTGTCGGTTCAAGCGCTGGTCGAGCTCGCACGTGCCTACCTCGGGTTCGCCGAACAGGGCGGCGCCGCGGCGGCGCTGAAGCAGGCGGCCGACATCTTGCAGCAACGCCCCGACCTCGGCACGCTGCCGAAGACCGTCGAGCTCCTGCAAGCAAGGGTCGGCGAGATCCGACGTACCGCCAGGGGAGCTTCATCGCTCACGGCGGCGGAGCTGAGAATCGTCCCGTTGCTTCCGACGCATCTATCCATGCCCGAGATCGGCGAGCGACTTCACATCTCCCGCCACACGGTCAAGTCCGAAGTCGTATCCATGTATCGAAAGCTCGGGGTGTCCTCACGGAGCGAGGCCGTGGCACGCATCGACGAACTTGGGCTGCAAGCATAGCCAGGGCTCGCGCCATGTTGGTGCAGACTTCATCCCCATGGGGGGATGATCTCCGGCCGAGCATCGTGTTCTGTTGGGGGACAACTTCGCGTGCGTTGAGGCTCCGCGCTCGTGAGAAGAGAGCGATATGACATCTCAGTCCAGTCAGAGCGTCCTGATCAACGGGTTTGGCGTGCTCTTCGTGATCTTGAACTCGTTCGGGTTGGGCCTCAGGCTCCCGGTCGGCAGGCTGCTGGCACAGGTCTTTGCCCATCGGAAGATTGCCGTGTGGGTGCTGGTGATCAACTTCGTCATCATCCCGCTCGTCTTCATTGGCTATCTGCTGACGATCGCCTCGTCCATTCCTGACGAGATCAAGGTCGGGTTCTGCGTCGCAGCCCTGAGTGCAGGCATGCCGTTCGCCCCCATCCTCGCCAAGCTAGCCAAAGCCGACGCCGGCATCGCCACCACACTGCTCGTGGTCTTGACTGTCGCAACCGTTATCGCCCTTCCGCTCGGGTTGCCCCTCGCCATCGATGCGGTTGACGCGAACCTCAAGCCCTCTGTCTGGGATGTTGCTTGGCCGCTGCTGCTCTTTCTGCTCCTGCCGCTGGTTCTCGGCTGCGGCTTCCGGGTCTGGTGGCCCGACCTGACGCCGCCATTGGAACAGTGGACTGTCCGAGTCGCGATTCTGTGTCTGCTCTTCAATCTCAACTTCACGCTGGTGGCGTATTGGAGTCTGTTCGTGCAGGAATGGGGCACCGAGAGCTACATCGCGGCCATTGCCGGCCCATTCATCGGCCTTGGGTGTGGCTACCTTCTCGTTTCCGGTCTTCGAGTCAAAGACGTGGGAATCAGGCATGCGACCGAGGTGACCACGGCGATACGCAACATCGCTCCCATGCTCCTGATGATGATCTTTCCCTTTGGGGCCGACCCGCTGGTCACGGTGTCGATCACGATCCTCAACACCGTAGGCATCACGATCGTCCTTCTGTTCGTCCTTGTGTGGCGGCGCGCTGCTGCGCCATCGGACCCCCACGCAACGACCAACCAGCCAACAAGCGAAGGCCTGCCTCCGCCAACTTCGCCGTGACGAGTGATCCACCGCTCAGGCGGCAAGTTGGCGGCTTGTGGTCGAACGCTGTGGCTGCGCTCTTGTCTCCGCCAGGTTCCAGCGGTCAACTTGCCACCCACGCCCTAATCTGGGCCAGAGCGGTGGCGGCCAACGTTGCCGCGGTGAAAGGCGGTGGCCCGATCGTGCATTCATCTGGCGATCTGCTGGAGGTGGCGGCGAGATGCCTAGCCGGCGGTCTTGGGACTGCCCATGGAGCTGTCCGAGATGATCCAACGTGGTGTTGGTGGCCATGGCGGTGTGGGAGTTCAACTTCGCTGGGGTCCGCGTTGTGAGCATGTCGTCTGGGCAGACCGCGGCATCGCCGGTCACCCAGAAGCGGGAGTTCTGGGCACTGATGGGGTACGCGGTGCTCCTGGGGGTATTCGGCGCGGTCGCCGGCCTGGTGTTCATCGGAGTGATCACCTTCGGGGGCAAGTGGTACGACGATTCCGATCCGGGCTGGTTCGGCGGGCATTGGTGGTGGGTGGCGGTCGCCGCGGCGGCGGGTGCTGCGGTCGGGCTGGTGCGCCGTCTGACCCATCTCCCCGAGAAGGTTCCTGGCCTGTTCGCCGACCTGCAATCCGAGGAGGTCGACCCGCGACTCGTGCCTGGGATCGCGGCCGTCTCGACGGTGTCGCTGATCGGCGGCGCCAGCCTCGGCCCGGAGAAGGCGTTGGGCGCCATGGGCGGTGGGGCGGGCAGCTGGCTGGCTCAGCGGAGGGCGCTCGGCAAGGAGGACTCCCAGGTGAACACCCTGGCAGGCTTCGCCGGCGCCTACGGCGGGCTCTTCTCCAGCCCGTTGATCGTGGTGATGCTGATCCTGGAGGTCGCCCGCCCGGGCGGGCAGCGGTTTACCAAGGCCCTCGCCGCGGAGATCGTGGCATCGAGCGTCTCTTTTGGCCTCTACTTCGCCATCGCGGGTGCGATCTTCGTGGACGCCTACCAGGTACCGCCCTACCAGTTCGAAGACTGGCAGCTGCTCGCCGCGATCCCACTCGGGCTCTTCGCGACCCTTTTGGTGACGCTGCTGGCGGGACTCATGGTCGGCGCGGCACAGCTGTTCGGCCGGCTCCAGGCCCCGGCCATCGCGAAATCAACGGCTGGCGGCGTGGTGTTCGGGATCGTCGGCGTGGCGCTGCCACTGACGATGTTCTCCGGCAGCGATCAGCTCAAGACCGTCGTCACCGACGGAGGAGCGCTCGGCCTAGGCCTGCTCGCCGCCATCCTGATCGCCAAGATGCTCACCTTCGCCGTCAGCGAGGCCAGCGGCTTCGTCGGCGGGCCGATCTTCCCGTCGCTGTTCATCGGCGGAACCGCCGGCGTCCTCGTCCACCAGGTCATCCCCGGCGTGCCCTTGGGACTGGCGTTCACCTGCCTGCTCGCCGCCGTCCCCGGGGCGCTCGCGCCCGCACCGTTCTCCATGGTGCTGATGGCTGCGTTGCTGACCCAGGTAGGAGCGCTGCAGACCGCCCCCATCCTGATCGCCGTCGTGACCGCCTTCCTCGCGACAGAGGCTGTCAAGTACCTCCTCGCCATCCGCCAGCAGGCCCGCAAAGCCGCGGCGAAACCGGGAGCTCAGACCTGACGGCGATCAAACTGCGTTCCGGGCGATCTGGACACGACGCTACCATGCCACACTGTCGACTGGCAGCTCGCCGGGCATCAGCGTGGCGGGGCTGGTCTCCACTCGAAGCTCAGCACGGTGTCGGTCACGGTGTCGCGCCGACGGCATCACACCTGCCGGGTGAGGGCGTCACCCGGCGACGGTCCTAGCGTGACGTGCCATGGCGTTCTCACGGCGACGAGGTGGCCGCGGGTGAGCGGGCAACGGGCGGCCTGGCGTTCCGAGACTCACATCGGGTGGCATCCGCGCGACATCGAGTGGTGGACCTGCTGCCTGTTCATGGTCGGCTCGCTGTGCTTCGCGCTGGGCTCCGTGCCGGGCTACGCCTCGCTGGTCGATCCGGCCGTCGTGGGAGGCACGTTCTTCGTCGGGTCGATCTTCTTCACGTCGGCTGCCCTGCTTCAGTTCGTGCAGGCGCGCACCCGGGTCGACTGGTGGGCCTCCCTCATCCAGCTCGTCGGCACGGTGTGGTTCAACATCAACACGTACGACGCCCTGCAGACCGGCTTGGACGCACACGAGGAGAATCTGCGGATCTTCACCCCCGACTTCATCGGGTCCATCTGCTTCCTCGTGTCCAGCTGGATGGCGTACGCCGTGGTCTGTGGGCGCCCGTTCGGCATCGAACGAGGCCGGACAGACTGGTGGATCTCGGCCGCCAACCTGCTGGGTTCGGTCTTCTTCATGGCTGCCGCCTTCGCTGCCTTCGTGCTGCCCAGCACGGACAACCTGCTGGACGCATCGCTCGCCAACAGCGGGACGCTGGCCGGCGCCCTGTGCTTCTTCTGGGCGGCCCGGCTCCAGGTCACCCGTTCTGTGTGACGCTCCGGCCCGGCCCGGAGGTGATGCTCGGAATGACGTTCAGCCGCGAGCGTGCCAGCCCCACCCGGGGAGGAGACCGATGATGGCCGAGACCGCCGCCTCCGGTCACGGGTCCCGCTCGCACCTTCGGCGCGAGATGATGCGAGAGCGCCTGCAGGGATCCCTCTGGTTGTTCCCCACAGCGGCCATCGTGCTCGCGCTCGCCGTCGGGTCGGCCCTGTCGGCGGTCGACGTCGACCCGTCGTCGTCACCGTGGAAGCATCTGGTCTTCCAGGGCACGGTCGACGACGCGCGCAACCTGCTGATCGGCATCGCCAGCACGATGGTCACGGTCATCGCGCTGGTGCTGGGCCTCACGGTCGTGGCGCTGCAGCTCGCATCGACGCAGTTCTCGCCGCGCCTGCTGCGGAACTTCCTCCGCGACCGCGTCAACCAGGTCGTGCTCAGCGTGTTCGTCGCGACCTTCACCTACAGCTCCGCGGGTTTGTACACCGTCGGGATCGCGGCCGGAGCACGCACCAACTCCTTCCCGCGGCTCGCTGTCACCGGTGCCTTGGTGCTGCTCTTCGCGAGCATGGTGATGCTGATCTTCTTCGTCCACCACCTGGCGCACTCGATCCAGATCGACGAGATCATGCGTCGCGTCGAGCACTCGACGCTGCAGGTGATCGCGCACTCGCTCCCGACCGGCGATGGCCCGGGCGCCGGCGTACCGCCTCCGCCCGACCACGCCTGGCCCGTTCCCGCCGAGCGGTCGGGCTACGTCCAGACCCTGCATCCCGAGGTCCTGCTCCCGCTCGCGGTCGAGGTGGGGCTGGCGGCGTCGGTCGTTCCGATGGTGGGCGAACACGTCGTCGAGGGCGCCCCGATCCTGTACGTGTGGTCTCTCGACGGCGGGCAGCCCCGTGTGCCGCCGGAGGTCGTCGCCGACCTGACGAGGGACGCCATCCGGCTCGGTTTCGAGCGCACCCTCGAGCAGGACGTGGCCCTCGGAGTGCGGCAGCTGGCCGACATCGGGTCCAAGGCGCTCTCCCCGGCGATCAACGACCCCTATACCGCGGTCCAGGCCCTGGACCACCTGTCGGTGATCCTCTCCGCGCTGGCGCCCCTGCCGCTCGGCGGTCAGACGCTGCGCGCGCCCGACGGAACCGTGCACGTGACGGTGCCGGGCCGCGATCTCCGCTACTTCGTCGACCTCGCCTGCGGTCAGATCCGTCGCTATGGGGCCGCGGAGCCGCGGGTGATGGCGGCCCTCCTCCGCGTGCTCAGCAACACCGGTCGGTCGTGCCCGGACGCCGAGTCCCGTGCCGTCGTCGTCAACCAGGTCGAGCTGGTGGTCCTCGACTCCGAGCGGGCCACCGCGCAGCCGGCCGACCTCGGAACCGTCCGGGCGGCGGCCACCGCCTTGCTGAGCCGGCTCGCGTCAGCCTCGGGCGAGCCGGCTCACTCCACCGAGACCTCCGAGCGCGTCGAGGCCTCAGTGGTTGACCGCGAGGACGGTGTCTGAGCTCGAGTCGCGGCGACGTCGAGGTCGGGCCGCCCGGCTGACCAGAGGACGAGAGCGGCGAAGGCACCACCGGCGATCAGGCACGCACCGGTCAGGCTGACGCCGCCGGCGAAGGCGGCGAACGCGACCATCATCACCGGCATCAGAGCGTCGTCGGTGAGGGTCACGATCGAGCTCATCCGGCCGAGGTATGACGCCTCGACACCAGCCTGGAAGGCTCCCGACAAGAACGCCGAGGCCAGGCCGGCCGTCACGCCGACCACGAGCATCGCGGCGACGATCCCGGCGTACGGCGCGAAGCCGACGACGCCCAGGGCGGTGGCCTGGACGACGAGGATCAGCAGCCCGGCCCGGGCCGGACGTTCGGGCCGCACGCGGATCGCGGCAACCGCGCCGGCGGCGGCACCGACGCCGATGCACGCCTCGAAGAGGCCCAGGCTGGGAGCGCCCCAGCCTGCGCCGTGCGTGCGGAGCACGAGCCCGACGGCTGTGACGGGACCGGCGAACAGGTTGAGGCCGGACAGGGCGATGACCAGCGTGCGCACCGGTCCGGTCCGCCACAGGTAGCGGAAGCCGTCGGCGAGGTCGGACAGCATCGAGCGACCCTGGGACAGCGCACGCGGGAAGCGCGGCTTCATCAGCAGGGCCAGCAGGAGTCCGTTGACCACGAAGCTGGCCGCGTCGACGATCATCACCAGCTCGAGGCCGCCGTACGCCACCAGGAGACCGCCGACCGGGGCACCGACGAACGTCGCGATCCGGCGCGAGAGCTGGAACATCGCCGCGGTCGCCCCGAGGTCCTCGGTGCGCACGAACTGCCGCGGCATGGTGCTCGACGCCGGGTCGTAGATCGCGTCGAAGAGGCCGAAGAGCACGGCCACGGCGACCAGGATCGGGATCGAGAGGCCGGCGGTCTCGGCGATGACGGCACCTGTGGCCAGCACGAGGATGCGCGCGATGTTCATCAGGATCATCACCCGGCGCGCGTCGAGCCGGTCGGCGAGCGCTCCACCGAACAGCAGCATCAGGGCTCTCGGGAGCGTGCCGATGCCGACCACGAGTCCGGTCTCGGCGGCCGAGCCGATCTTCGCCGCGGTCCAGGCCAGGCCGATCGTCCAGGCCACGTCGCCGGCCTGCGAGATTCCGGTCGAGACCACCCAGGCCTGGACCCGTCGGTCGCGACGAAGGGGCGGGACCTCGATCGTCGTACCGCCGATCTCGGGGTCGTGCGGGCGTGCGGGTCCGGTGGACTCACTCATGGTTTCGCGGGCACGGCGTGAGCGAACACGAAGACGGGCTCACGTGCCTGGCCGTCCTCGAGGTCGACGCTGCGGTGGAAGTCCGCGATCACGTCACTGAGCTTCTCGGTGAGCTCGACGAGCTCCTCGGAGGTGAGGCGGAGCCAGTACTCTGTAGCAAAGGCGGCCTGGACCCAGTCGCGTGAATAGTTGCCGCGGTGCTCGAACCACTGGTGGACCTTGTCGACGTGATGCGAGAGGTTCTGCTGCTCGGCCGCCTCGGCAACCAGCTCATCGGCGGTGTTGCCCTCCATGTCCGCGACCGACCACGACAGTGACATCGGCACCGAGCGCCACCACCGCTCGCGCCGGTCCTTGGCGAGCTCCTCGGCCTCCTCGATCAGGCCGGCCTTGGCCAGCATCTTGAGGTGGTGGCTGACGTTCCCGACCAGCTGGCCGGACCGCTCGGCCAGCTGTGACGCCGTCGCCGGCCCGTCGACGCCCAACATCTCCATCAGCCGTCTGCGTAGAGGGTGGTGGATTGCGGCGATCTTCGAGATGTCGGCGCGACGCTGCGTGATCGAGGGCATGCCGTGACGCTATATGCACAAGACCTCTTGTGCAAGAGTTCTTGTGGGATATACAGAGGGTGACGGAGGGTCACCCAAACGGATGATGTTTGTGTCATCGATCGGGTGGTTGTAACCCAAAGCCCTCCCGATCGTTGAAGGCTCGCTGTCAGTATGGAACTCGCAACAGAGGGGTAGGAGGAACGCACCCCCGACGGCCTGGCCGGTGAAGAGACGCACCGCCGGCCCGAGGGAGCTGCAGGGATTGCAAGATAAAAACCTCATAAGATCAGTCGGTCTGGGTGGCACATCCATCCACAGTTGACCGACCTTTCACCGCAGACCGGGAGATAACGGGCTGCGGCACGACTTTTTTGGATCACAGGACAGGTAATCCGGGTGAACTGCTGCCATGCTATGAGCGTGCGTACGACGCGGTGTCGTACGCGTGTCCTCACAGCAAGGATCCCCTCATGTTCAACGTCTCTGTGCGCAAAATTGTCGTCTCCGCGGTTGCCATCGCAGCCCCCATCGCTTTCTCTCTCGGCGCCTCGACCGAGGCCTGGGGCGGCAGCAGACCACGGGCTGGGAGCAAGGACGCCGGCCCACGCCACGCCGAGCAAGACCACTGCTTGGGACAAGCACCATCACGGTGGCTGCGCAAGACCATCATGGGACAAGAAGACCACTGCCTGGAGACTGAATCAGACTTCAACGCTCGTCGACGTTCTAGCTCAGGCAGGGTACGTGAAGCGAGTCACGTAGCCGCCCGCTTCTGAGCGCGCACTAGCTGCTCGCCGACCGCGCTGCCCTGTTGTCTGGTCTGTATCGCTGCTGTCGCGATCGTTGCCTCTGGTACCCGCGACGTCAATGTCGCCGACAGCACTCGGACCGCGCTCGTCATCGCGTTCTTCCTGGTCGCGCTGCACACGCGACCGCAAGCGCAACGTGCAAGAGCAAGTCGACCACGTCGAGAGCATCGCAGCTGGACGAGGTCCTGCTCGTCCCGCTGCTGGTCATGCTCGAGCCGCTGCCAGAGCTGCTCGGTCGTCGGCTATCGGCTCCATCGCAGGAAGCATCGCCCTGCGGCGCGCGCCGGTGAAGCTCGCTCTTCAACCTGGGTCAGATGGTGCTGCGCGACCGCGGTGCGCCATCTGGGTCGTTCGGGCCCTGGGCATCGACTCTCGGCCAACGCCCCGGCGTTCCACGACGCCGCTGGTCGGCATGCTGGGCGCGCTCGTCGTCACGACCATGTCCGCACTCCTGCGTGCGGCTCGATCGTTGCCTTCGCGACGTGGCAGCGCCGTTCCTGCCGCTGATGCCGTTCCATCGTCGGACTCCGGTGCCCTCGTGGGTCGGAGCGGTCACGCTCGGTGGCGTCGCTGCCATCTCGGTCGGGGCGGCACCGCTGGTCGGCGCTCTTGATCCTCGGGCTCGTCATCTTCGTCGCCCGGGCCTACGCGCTGAGCGTGACGCGAGCTCAGCGCCCGGCGGCAGGCAGAGCAGCTTCAGCAGGCGATCGCGTCGCTTCGCAGCGCACACCGACCCCGAGCTGGTCAAGAGCGACCTGGTCCGTGGCGGCCAAGGAGCTCCTCGGCAGCCGGCACCGCGGCCGAGTCGTCGCCGACGACGACGCAGACCCGCCGCACGCCTACAGCGCCCCGCTCACGCCGCGGCCAGCGGCTTCGCGTCGACGAACCGACGCGGCAGCGACCAGTGGGACGAGCGCGACCGCGCGACGCTTGTCGCCCTGGCCGGCGTGGCCGGCGACGTGCTGCGCAGCGCCGAGGTGATCGCCCGACTCCGCACGATCACGAACTCGCAGAGCGAGGGCGTCATCGCGCTCGACATGAACGCGAAGATCACCTTCGCCAACCCGGCCGCCGTCCAGATGCTCAACGTACGCCGCGACGAGGAGCTGCTCGGCCACCCGATCCAGGACAAGCTCGTGCTGCGTCAGCGCCGCCGGCCGATCGACTTCGCGGCCATGGTCAACAAGCAGCTGATGACCCAGGACGCCGACGCCACGCTCGGCCCGCCGGACGGCGACACCCTCGACATCGCCTACAGCATCACGCCGCTGCGCGCCGAGGGCGCCCACGTCGGCGCCGTGCTCGTGCTCCGCGACGTGACCGAGCGCCGCGCCTTCCAGGACGAGCTGACCCGTCGCGCCCTGCACGACGAGCTGACCGGCCTGCCCAACCGCCGACTCCTGCTGGAGCGGCTCGACCACGCGATGGCCCGGTCCAGCACCTCCGGCCTCCAGCACGGACTGCTGTTCCTCGACCTGGACCGCTTCAAGCTGGTCAACGACTCCTACGGCCACATGATCGGCGACAAGCTGCTCATCCAGGTGTCGAACCGGCTGCCTGTCCGGGCTCTCCCCGGCCGACTCGGTCGCGCGGATGTCCGGCGACGAGTTCGTGATCCTGGTCGAGGACGCCAACGACCTCGACACCATGACCCGGGTCGCCGAGCGCCTGCTGCACATCCTGCAGGAGCCGTTCGAGGTCGACTCCCACCACATCTTCATGTCGGCGTCCATCGGTGTCGGCCTCACCCGTGACGGTCAGGGCCGCGACGAGACGCTCGCGATGGTCGACGCCGCGGCGTACGCCGCCAAGGCAGCGGGTCGCAACTGCTACTGCGTCTCGACCGACGCCTCCGTCGACGAGACCCGCGCGCGCCTCGACCTCGAGGTCAGCCTCCGCCAGGGCCTCGACGAGGACGAGCTCGAGCTGCACTACCAGCCGATCGTCACCACCGACGGCTCCGAGGTGATCGGTGTCGAGGCGCTGGTCCGCTGGCGGTCGCCGAAGCGCGGCATGCTCTCGCCGCAGCAGTTCGTGCCGATCGCCGAGGAGACCGGCCTGATCGTCCCGATGGGGCGCTGGGTGCTCGAGGAGGCGTGCCGCACGATGCGCGCCTGGACGCTGGCACACCCCGAGCGCAAGCCGCTCAGCGTGTCGGTCAACCTGTCGGCCCTGCAGTTCGCCCAGCACCGGCTTCCCGAGGACGTCGCCGCCACGCTGGAGTCGACCGGGCTGCCTGCTTCGCAGCTGACGCTCGAGATCACCGAGACCGTCCTGATGACCGACACCGCGACCACGCGCGCCACCCTGGACTCGTTGCACGACCTGGGCGTCCGGGTCGCGATCGACGACTTCGGCACCGGCTACTCGTCGCTGTCCTACCTCAAGAAGTTCGCCATCGACGTCGTGAAGCTCGACCGCACCTTCATCGAGGGCCTCGTCACCGACCCGGTCGACGCCGAGATCGCCAGCGCGGTCATCCGGCTGAGCGGCGCGCTCGGCATCCGCACCGTGGCCGAGGGGGTCGAGACGGACTCGCAGCGGCGCATGCTGGTGCAGCTCGGCTGTCCGCTCATGCAGGGCTACCTCACGTCGCGACCGCTGCAGCCCGACGACTTCGCCGCCTTCTGGGACACCAACCAGCTCACTGCGGTCCTCAGCCACGAGGAGTCGAACGTCGCCGACCTGCTCAAGCACCGCTCGATGAAGCAGCAGTCCAGCTGATCCTGGACGTCCGTCCACCGACGCCGCCGCGTCGGGCATCTCTCCACAGCCTCGTCCGAGCCCGACGTCGGGACGGCGTCGGCTCCCTAGCGTCGTGGCCGCTGTCGATCGGCAGCGATCCTCGACGAAACGGGACCCCGATGAAGCTGCTCCCCCACCTCCCTGCCCGGCGCGCCCTGGCGATGTCCGGCCTCTGCATCGCCGCTCTGGCCGCCGGCACGACGTATGCCGTCGCCGACGCCCCACGTTCGCCGTCCGGCCCGACGGAACGCACCAGCGTGGTCACCACGACCACGGTCTCCGACCCGGACGACGTCGACGGCCGGTTCGACATCGCGTCCGTGCGTCACGTGGTCAGCGAAGCCGATCGTCACCACGTCTGGGTGAGCTACACGGTCTCGACGTATCCCACCTGGGTCGACCTCCGGCTCGACCGCCGCTTCCGCAACTTCGTGCTCGAGCTCAACCGCGACGGTGAGCGAGGGTCCGAGGTCAACGTCCGCGTCTCGAAGGTCGACGGTCACATCGTCGCCGAGCTCATCTCGAACGCCACCCGCCACGTGCTGGGCCGGGTGCGGATCACCCGACCCGACGACCACTCGTTCACGATCAGCGGTCCACGCCAGCGGCTGGGGGCTCGCTCGTACTTCTGGACGAGCAACTTCCACAGCGCCGCACCACGGACCTTGTGCGGGTCGCGGAGGTGGCTACCCGGTCACCTGCCAGGACTCCGTGCCGCAGGACGGTTGGATCCGGATGAACCGCTCGGCCTGGCCTCGCCTCTCCGACTGACTCGCCAAGAATCGTGCGCCGAGCCGCCAGAATCGTGCGCCCACTCGCCAAGAATGGTGCGCCGAGCCGCCAGGAGTTGCGCGTCTCAGGGTGACCACGCGGGCCGGTCCCGGAGTCGGAGCCGCGGTGTAGGTTCTCCCACGTTGTGTCCGGGGAACTGGTGTCGATCGCGCTCCTGGCGGCCGTCTTGGTGGCGGCCGTCTTGCGTCCGCACGGCCTCCCCGAAGCCGTGGTCGCGGTGCCGGCAGCCCTGCTCGTGTGGGGCACCGACCTGGTGTCGTCGGCGGCGGTGCGCGAGGAGCTCGACCGGCTCTGGCCGATCCTGGTCTTCCTGGCGGCCGTCCTGGTGCTCGCCCAGCTCTGCGCGGCCGAGGGACTCTTCGACGCGGCCGGTCACTGGCTCGCGCGGTCCAGCCGTGGCAGCGCACAACGCCTGCTCGTCGAGGTCTTCGTCCTGTCCGCCGCCGTGACGTCCGTGCTGAGCCTCGACGCGACGGTGGTGCTGCTGACGCCGGTCGTGCTGGCCACGGCGGCGACGGATGCACGTGCCGGCCCGTCCACACGTCTACGCATCCGGTCGGCTGGCGAACTCCGCGTCCCTGGTGCTGCCGATGGGCAACCTGACCAACCTGCTCGCGCTCGCCGCGACCGGGTTGACCCTGGTGCACTTCGCGGCTGCCATGGCCCTGCCCTGGGTCGTGGTCCTGCTCGTCGAGTACGTCGTCCTGCGGCTCTACTTCCACACCGACCTCGCGCCACCGGCCCCCGAGGCCCTGCACGAGGACGTCGAGGTTCCCGGCTTCGCCGTGGTGGTGCTGGTGATGACGCTCGGCGGCTTCGTCGTGACCTCCGTGTTCGGCATCGAGCCGTACTGGGCGGCCGTCGGCGGCGCCGTGGTCCTGGGCGTCCATGCGCTCGCGGTCGGCCTGATCCGGCCGTTGGGCGTCGCCCGCGCCATCGACGTACCGTTCCTCTGCTTCGTGGTCGGGCTCGCCGTGGTCGTGCGCGCGGTCGTCGACAACGGGCTGGGTGACTGGATCGACGGGCTGCTTCCCAGCGACGACGACCTGGTTGCGCTTCTCGTCTTCGCCGGCATCGCGACCGTGCTGGCCAACGTCGTCAACAACCTGCCGGCGCTGCTCATCCTCCTGACGCCCGCGGCGCACGTCAGCGCGCTCGCGGTGCTGGCCGTGCTCATCGGCGTCAACGTCGGACCGAACCTCACCTACACCGGGTCGCTGGCCACGCTGCTGTGGCGGCGCGTCCTGCAGGAGCGCGACCTGACGCCCTCACTGCGCCGCTTCACCCTGCTCGGAGTGATGACGGTCCCCGCCGGGGTCGTCCTCGGCGTGGTCGCCCTCTGGGCCGGCGCCGAGGTACTGCCCTTCCTGTAGGCCCGCAATACCTGGCGAGTCGGGCAGGCGCAAAACCTGGCGAGTCGGGGCGCAAAACCTGGCGAGTGGTCAGAAGGTGGTGAGGATGTCGCGGGGGCTGTAGCTCAGGTTCGGGAAGACGGACGTCGGGGCGCGGTTCAGCCGCTTCTCCACGACCTCGCCGAGCACGTTGCGGTAGTCGGTCGTCACCTTCAGGTCGCCGTCGACGAGCTTGTCCGCCGCCAGCGTCGGCCAGCTGCCGTAGTAGCCCTTCTTCACGCCACCGCCGAACAGCAGCATCATGTTGCCCCAGCCGTGGTCCAGGCCCCCACCGCCGTTGACCTGCGCCCGTCGCCCGAACTCGCTGATCGTCACGACCGTCACCCGGTTGCCGAGGTCCGACACGTCCTTCAGGAACGCCGCCAGCGCGGACGCGAAGCCCTTCAGCATCGACTGCATGTCGCCCCACTGGAGGTTGCCGATGCCGGTGTGCATGTCCCAGCTGCCGTAGTCGATCGCGACCACCTCGGTGCCCACGTTCGCCCGGATCAGCTGCGCCGTGTTCGCCAGCGCGTCAGCGAGGTCGCGCGCGCGCCAGTCGGTCGGATAGACCGCTCCGTTGTGCGGGGTGTACGTCGCCCGGGCGTACGGCGCGAGCTCGTCCACCGTCGACAGGGCGTCCCGCGCCGAGACGCCGAGCGCGCCGCCGGCGTGCGACCAGATCGTCTCGAGCTGCGTACGCCGGCGGCCTTGCCAGGTCGCGTCGTCCCACTGCGGGTTCGCCCCGGCGAGGACGAGCTCCTTCATGCTCTGGGCGGCGATCACCGGCGCCGGGCCGGTCAGCGAGGTCGGCACGATCGACGTGCCGAACTGCACCGCCTCGGCGGGGAACGCGTCGGTGTCGAGCCCGATCGCCCGGTTGATCCAGCCCCGCCGGATGTCCGAGCCGGGATCGGCGTCCTCGACCTCCTCCATGGCGGAGAAGTGCGACCGGTTCGGCACCCGCAGCCCGGTGGCGTGGACTGCCGCCATCCGACCGTCGATCCACTGCTGCTCCAGCGGTGCCAGGTCGGGGTGCAGCCCGAAGAGGGTGTCCTTCTGCAGCAGGCTGCCCTCGGGGACCGCGATCGAGCCGCGCAGGCCGAGGTACGCCGGATCGCCGTACGGCACGACGACGCTCATGCCGTCGACACCGCCGCGCAGGCTCAGCACGACCACCACGTTGTTGTCGGTCTCCGCGCCGAAGACCGCCTGGCGGAAGACCCCGCCGAACGTCGCGTGTGCGACGCCGAGCGCACCGGCGCCGACCAGGCCCTGCAGCACGCGTCGCCGCGAGACTCCTTCGGCGCGCGCGAACTCCTCGCACACCTCGTGGCTGTGATCGGGGCTGTGCGGGTGTCGGTGTCCGGAGTCGGGGCCGGTGAAGGAAGCGTTCATCGCGTCATGTGCTCCGGGGTGTCGAGGATGGCCGTCAGCAGCCGCGGCATCATCCAGCCCACCAGCTGGTGGTCGGCGTCGACGATCTCGCCGGGCCGGCATCCGGTGGCCTGGCGCGCCGCGGTGAGCAGCCGGTCGGTCGAGCCGCGGCCGAGCAGCACCCGGCAGAGGTGGTCGACGAACTGGTCGAAGCGGATCCGCGGCTTCGGCAGCCAGGAGGCGCGGGTCCGGTAGGTCACGGAGCCCTGCTCCCCCATCCAGCCGCCGGACAGCGAGTAGTGCGTGTCGAACGAGTTCAGCACCCGGCTCGCCGACGACCACGCCTCGTTGCGCTGCGGCATGCCGTCCGGGCGCGGCCACTGGAACGGGTACTGGCCCTGGCACATCCAGATCTGAGCCCGGGCGAACTGGCTGCCGGACGCGGTCGGCTTGTGCGCCTCGACGCCGAGGACGCGCACGGTCGCGATGAAGTCCTCGATCGGGTTGCGCACCTTCGACCCGCGCGACGCGGCGAACTCCGGGTGCGCCACCAGAGTCCGCAAGGTGGCCTTGATGTCGGTGCCGCTCGACCGGAACCGCTTCGCCAAGGTGTTGATCAGGCCGGCGGACGGGGTGTCGGACACGAATCGCAGCGCCAGCTTGGTCGCGATCGTCCGTGCGGTGGCCGGGTGGTGCGCGAGGTAGCGCAGATAGGCCTCCGTCACGGCGCGGCCGTCGGCCTTGCGGTTCGCGTGCTCGAAGCCGAGCACCTTGACCCGACCGCGGGCGTGCCGCTCCGGGTCGTAGTACGCGTCCCAGTCCTTCCAGACGGCGACGGTGTAGCCGGAGAGGATCTTGGCCGAGTCCTTGACCATGTCCTCGGTGTAGCCGGACGCCCGCCCCACCGTGTGCAGCTCGAGGAGCTCGCGGCCCTGGTTCTCGTTGGGCGCCGCGGCCGTCGACTCGAAGTTGTTGAGGTAGAGCCGCATCGAGGGATGCAGGCTGACCGCGACGAGCAGGTCGTCGAACTTCCCGAGCGCCCCGTGCCGCAGCGTCGCGTCGTACTGGTTGCGGTAGCACCACGCCAGGTCGTGGGTGGCGGGGATGTGGAAGTGGTTGGACCAGAAGTCGGTCATCACCTCCAGCAGCTGACGGGACGAGCGCGTACGACGCATGAGCGACCAGTTGGCCAGGTCGACGGCGTACTCCCACGCCGACTTCTTGTCGGCGAAGACGTGCTTCCACTTCTGGTTGGCCGTGAGCATCCGGTCGGGCCACCAGTCGTCGACCTCGTGTCCGCGCGGGTCCGAGACCGAGCCCGGGTTGAGCTGGCGCGCGAACCACGCGTTCGGGCCACCGTCGTCCTGCATCTGGTGGAAGGTGCGCGAGCAGAACCCGAACGACATCCGGTTCATCATCTGGCGCGCGAACGCGGACGGCATCGGCGTCGCGGAATAGGGCCGGACCGATGCCGCCGTGGCAGGGGCAAGCACAACCGACATGGTCACCAATAGTGATGGATTGATCACACGGCGTCAGGCGAGTCCAAAATGTCTGCCCAATCGGTGGTATCCGGGCATCGACCAGCGGAGGGTGCGCGGTACGTTCCCGGCATGAGCCGGCCCGAGCCATCGTCGACAGGCGAGCGTGGCGGAGTCGGGTTCGCGGCCGCCGTCGGCGCGCTCGCCGGCGCGTCCCTGGCCAGTCGCCGCGGACCTCGAGCGAGCCTGCTCGCGGCAGCCGTCGGCGCCGTCGGGCTGGCCGTCTCGGAACGCGTGGCCCGGGCGAGGCAACGACCCGGGGAGATCCCACCGCTGTGGCAGCGGATCGCCGTGAGCACGGCGCTGGCGGCCCCGCTCGGGTGGGCCGTGGGGCGCGTCCCGCGGGTCAGCCCCACCGCCGTTGCCGTCGGCATGGGCACGATCGCCGGTGCCCTCGGCATACGCCCGCAGAAGGTGGTGCTCGGGCCGCTGGTCGGAGCGGCTGTGGGGCGCGCCCTGTCCACGGACCACTACCGGGCACCTGCGTCGGTCACGGCCGCCGGCGCCGTGCTCGCCTACCGGAGCCTGTCGGCCGCGGTGTTCAGGGACGCCCAGGTCAGCCTGCTCGCCGAGAGCGTCTCCGCCGCGGACCTGCCGTTCGTGGTCCCGCTGCCCGCCCGATCGCGGTACGTCGGTACCGGGTACGTACAGGACCTCGCGAGCTCGATCGGCGGCGTCTACACCGCCGACGCAGAGGACACCGGGATCGTCGCGTCGCTCGACACCCTCAGTGGTCCGGACTTCGATCCAGCGATGGTGGATCCGCGAGTCCGCGAGTTCTACGAGCACACGACCCGTTTCGCCCTCGACATCGAGCCCGAGTGGCGGCTCTGGGTGCGCCCGGGCTACCTGCTGTACCGCACCCTGGTGGCGCGGCCGCTCGGTCAGGCGAGCGTGCCGATGAACCAGCGCGAGGCGCAACGCGGCGTACGCAGCCGGATCGCCACGATCGCGCCGGCGACCGATGAGGCCGTCACGGTCCGGGGGTGGATCCGGTCGTTCGCCGACAACGACGAGCCGATCTACGTCGGCATCTACACGACGTACCGGCACCGTGGCCGCGGCTACGTCAGTGTCGGGTTCCCCGTCCCGGAAGGCAGCTTCACCGCAACCCTGGTGCCCCTGGCCCGACCGGACGGCGGCCTCACGTTGAGCAGCCGGGTCCCCGAGGACGACCAGGCCGGTCACTATCTCACCTACATCGACCGCGAGCAGGACGAGCTCACCGCGCTGTCCGTGCACGGCTTCGCCGAGCACCTCGACGTGTACGTCGAAGAGGACGAGCTGCGCGCCGAGCATGCGTTCTGGGTCTTCGGCTTCCCGTTCCTCGTGCTGCACTACCGGATCCGCCGCAAGCCTCCGAGCAGGACGGCCGCCACCCTCTAGGGGTCGACGGCGTCGAGCCCGTCGATCAGCACGTCGAGCAGCTGGGCGAGCTGCTCGCGTTCCTCGAGCGAGAGCGGCCGGAGGATGTCCGCCTCCACCATGTCGGACTCCTGGATCGCCGAGCGGAAGAGCGCCCAGCCCTCGTCCGTCAGCGCGACGAGCACCCGGACCCGGTTGTCCGGGTCGGTGGTGCGGGTGACCAGACCGCGTTCTGCCATCCGGTCCAGCCGGTGGGTCATCGACGACGGCGCCACGCTCGCCGCGTCCGCGAGCACGCTCGGGCTCAGGCCCTTCTCCGCGCCGTCGCGAGCGAGCTTGCTGAGCACCGCCCACTCCCCCGTCGACACGTCGAGGTCCGCGAGCTGGCGGTCGTACCACTGCCTGAGCTTGCGGGCGAGCCCGTGCACCGAGGTGATCACCCGCTGCACCGACTCGTCGGCGCCGGCGGCCACGTAGGTCGCGACGTCCTGCCGAATTGCCACCGAGGTCGGTGGCTTCGGCTTCGGCTTCGGCTTGTCCGGCATGACCGCAGTGTGCCACATCACATATTTCGATTTCGAACTTTGCAATCTCGAACGTAGACTGTTGATATCGCAAGAGTTCGAAATCGAAGTAATGTGAGCGCTGTCACCCCAGGAGGTGGACCAGGGCGCTCACCGGAGCCAGAAAGCGCAGGTCACGTCATGGGTCGCGCCCGCCTGATCACCGCCGCCGCGTTCACCGGAAGCCTCGGCTGGGGGACCATCCTCCCCTTCCAGTACGCGTACGTCGTCGACGCCCGTCACTGGGGCAGCACCGCCGGGATGCTCACCGGCACGTTGTTCTGCCTCGGCGCCGTCGTCGCTGCACCGCTGGCGGGCCGCCTCGCCGACCGGTACTCAGCCGGCCGGGTCGCCGTCGCGGTCTCGCTGCTGGCGGCCGTGGCCACCCTCGGCATGGGGCTGGCCGGCAGCGTCCTCACGTTCCTCGCCGGGATGCTGGTCTTCGGCGCCGCGGTCACCGCAGCCGCGCCGGCGACCCAGGTGCTCGTGCTCGAGTCCGTGCCGGCCGCCCGGCGGCGCGCGGTCTTCGCGTACCAGTTCACGGGGATGGCGCTCGGCATGGCGGTCGGCGCCTTCGCCGCGGGCCTGGTCGTCGACCTCGACACCCCGAGCGGCATGTGGCCCGCCTTCGCCGCGGCGACCCTCGGCTTCGTCGTGACGGCCGCCCTCCTTGCGGCCGCCACGCGTTCGACGTCGTACGCGCCCATCGAGCAGCTGTCGGAGCACGGACGAGGCAGCTCGACGTCCGGCCGAGCGACGGCTGGCAGACCTACCGCTACCTGATGAGGAACCGGCCCGTCCGGCTGCTCGGCCTGCTCTCGATCGCCCTCGCGGCCGGCTTCTACGCCCAGTTCGAGACCGGCCTGCCGGCCTTCGCCCTGCAGTCGCTGTCGGTCGAGCCCACCGTGGTCGGCACCGCGGCGGCGGTGAACTGCGTCGTCATCGTCGGCCTGCAGTGGCTGGTCGTGCGGCTCACCGGTGACCGCGACGGCGCAGGTCTGCTGGTCGTGGTCGGAGCGATCTGGGTCGGCAGCTGGCTGCTGCTGGAGGCGGCGCTGTTCGTGTCGCCGCACGTCGCGAGCGCGCTGTTCGTCGTCGCCTTCGCGATCTTCGCGGTCGGCGAGACGATGTACGCCCCGATCCTCAGCCCGCTCACCGCGGCCGTGGCTCCGCCCGGTCTCGTCGGTACGACGCTCGGCGCGCTGGCCGCGCTGCGCACCGGGATCAGCGCCGTCGGCCCGCTGGTGGCCGGCGCGCTGCTGGCGTTCGACCTCCCGCACGTCTTCGTGCTGGCCCACGTGGTCATCAACGCCGTGGCGATCGTGCTGGCGCTGCGCCTGTTCCGGACGCAGACGGTCGCGGCGACGAGCAGCCCGGCGCCTTCTCAGGTTCGCGCGGACGTGGATACTGTGGACGAAGGGGCATCGGGCCACTCCGGCAGCCGAGACGCCGAGCCCGTGCCTGCTCTCTAGAGGAGAACCTCGTGTCTGACCGTTTCCAGCCCGCCACCTACCCGGTGCCGGCCAGCGACGCGCTCGTGGAGTTCATGCGCACCGGCTGGGCCGACGAGGACGACCAGGTCGAGCGCCTGCCGATCGCCCCTTGGGCCGCGCAGCGCCGGGCCAAGCTCGCCGAGCGCTTCCAGGGTGAGCGGATCGTCGTACCGGCGGGGCCGCTGAAGCCGCGCGCCAACGACACCGACTACCGGTTCCGGGCGGCGACGGACCACGTCTACCTGACCGGCAACCAGTCGTCCGACGCGGTGCTGGTGCTGGACGACGGTGAGGCCACGCTGTACTTCCGGCCGCGCCACGCCAAGAGCGACGACGCGTTCTGGCGCGACGGTCGCTACGGCGAGGCCTGGGCCGGACGCCGTCGCTCGCTCACCGAGGCCACCGAGATCTTCGGCCTCACCTGCCGCCACCTCTACGAGCTGCCGGACGCGCTGCGCAGTGGCGGGCCGGCGCGGGTGCTGCGCGGCGTCGACCCGGACGTCGACGCGCTCGTCCCCGTGCGCGGTGACGGCACGGCGGACCGGGAGCTGGCGACGCATCTCGCGGAGATGCGTCTCGTCAAGGACTCGTGGGAGGTCGAGCAGCTCCAGGACGCGATCGACTCGACGATCCTGGGCTTCGAGGACTCCGTGCGCGAGTGGGACAACGTCGTGAAGTACGGCGAGCGCTGGATCGAGGGCACCTTCTGGCGCCGCGCCCGGGCGAACGGCAACGACGTCGGCTACGAGTGCATCTCCGCCGGCGGACCGCACGCGACCACCTTGCACTGGATCGAGAACGACGGCCCGATCGTCCCCGGACAGCTCGTGCTGCTCGACATGGGCGTGGAGAACCGGTCGCTCTACACCGCCGACGTGACCCGCACGCTGCCGATCGCGGGCGCCTTCACCGACGAGCAGCGCCACCTCTACGACCTGGTGTTCGCGGCCCAGGAGGCCGGCATGGCGGCGGTGCGTCCTGGTGCGGCGTACAAGGAGTTCCACCTGGCCGCGATGGGCGTGCTCGCCAAGGGCCTGGAGGAGATGGGGATCCTTCCCGTCTCGGCCGACGAGGCCATGGACACGGACAGCGGCGTCTACCGCCGCTGGACGCTGCACGGCACGGGCCACATGCTCGGCCTCGACGTCCACGACTGCTCGGCCGCCCGGCGCGAGAACTACAACGACGGCAAGCTCGAGCCCGGCATGGTGCTGACGGTCGAGCCCGGGCTGTACTTCCAGAGCAGCGACCTGCTCGTCCCCGAGTCGCTGCGCGGCATCGGCATCCGGATCGAGGACGACGTGGTCGTCACCGAAGACGGCTGCCGCAACCTGTCCGGGGCCCTGGCCCGGACCTCGGCCGACGTCGAGGCCTGGATGGCCACGCTGATGCCCTGATCCTGACCTCGGAGACTCGGTCAGCCGAGCCGCTCCTGCAGGACCACGGTGACCGAGTCGCCGGCTTCCTTGCCGATCTCCTTGCGCAGCGTCGCCTTGACGGGAAGCTTGTGGGTGCCGTCGCCCATGGCCATGAAGGAGCTCTCGAAGCCCACCCCGTCCACGGTGCCGCGCACCTTCACGAGTCCGCGGGTGCCGAAGTACGAGACCGACTTCGGCCAGACGACATACGTCCAACCTCCCTTGTTGGGGCTCTTCTCCAGCCGGGCGGTGAACTGCTCGCGCATCGGTCCTCCTGATCTGCGACGGTACGCCGAGGCCCGTCACTGTGAGAAGACCGACCGCCGAGCCGTGCAGAACTCATCGCCGGTTGACCTAGCGCGTCGCCTAGAGTTCTACCGTGATCTGGATCCTCGTCATCGTGGTCATCCTGGTGCTGCTGGGCATCTTCGTCTGGTCGACGTACAACGGCTTGATCCGCGCACGTAACAGCGTCGACGCCAACTGGAGCGACATCACGGTTGCGCTGAAGCGCCGCGCCGACCTGATCCCCAACCTGGTGGAGACGGTCAAGGGGTACGCGGCGCACGAGCGTCAGGTGTTCGAGAACGTGACCGAGGCGCGCTCGCAGATGCTCACCGGAGTCAACCAGGGCCCGGCGGCTGCTGCCGCCGCCGAGGGGCCGATGCAGTCGGCGCTGCGGTCGCTGTTCGCCGTCGCCGAGGCGTACCCCGATCTGCGAGCCAGCGAGAACTTCCAGGCGCTGCAGCACGAGCTGTCCGGGACCGAGAACCGGATCGCCGACTCACGCGAGCACTACAACGGCTCCGTGCGGGTGTTCAACACCAAGATGCAGTCGTTCCCCGCGAACATGATCGCGAACAACCTCGGCTTCACCGAGCGCGAGTACTACGAGGCGCCTGACTCCGCCGCGATCCAGCAGCCCCCCAGCGTCCAGTTCTGAGCAGGTGGTCGAGCGCCTCCGGTGGTCGAGCACCTCCGGTGGTCGAGCCTGTCGAGACCCCCAGCCCTACAGGTACAGCCCGGTCTGCCCGTCCTCGAGCCGCTCCGACGCCACCGCATGCAGGTCACGCTCG
This sequence comes from uncultured Actinomycetota bacterium, assembly GCA_963737725.1. Lineage (GTDB taxonomy): Bacteria > Actinomycetota > Actinomycetes > Propionibacteriales > Nocardioidaceae > JANLYC01. The sequence continues at coordinate 23,482 of CAVTTO010000005.1, read as the reverse complement.
CGCAGCAGGATGAACTCCTCGCCCCGCACTTCGATCTCAGCCTTGTCCTCGGGATCGAACAGGACCCGGTCCCCGACCTCGACGGTGCGGACGTTGGCTCCGACACCCGCCACGCGCGCCCAGGCCAGGCGACGACCCATCACGGCGGTCGCCGGGATCACGATGCCGGCCGCCGAGCGGCGCTCACCGGCCTCGGCGTCGAGAGTGACCAGCACACGGTCGTGCAGCATGCGGATCGGGAGCTTGTCGGCTCCCGGGATCTCGTGTCGGGCCATGTCGACCGGTCAGCCGACGATCTTGCGGATGACGACGATGGTCACCAGGACCCCGACAACGACGCCCGCGACCTTGAGGACCTTGTCCTTCTTCAACGAACCGTCCGGGTTGACGAACGACGCCTTGGTGCTGGCGACCTTGCGTTCGACGATCGTCTTGGGCTGCACGCGGTAGACGAGCTGGTCGATCGTGCCGGCGAGGCGGTTGCGCGTCTCGGCGATCTCGGCGGCGATCTCGTCGGGGGTTCGTGACGGCGTGCTCACGGGTCCTTCTCCTGTCGAAGACGGTCGGTCGCTGGTCAGTGAGTGAAGCCCTGCAAGTCTCGCACGAGCCGGTCGCCGCTGCCGCCATGAGGTCCCGTGGCAGGATCGACGGCGTACACCCTGAGCATCCGTGACACCCACCGACCAATCCAGGAGGACAGCGATGAGCCGGCTCGAGACGGGCGACAAGGCACCGGACTTCACCTTGCCCGACGACACCGGCGCCGAGGTGAGCCTGGCCGACTACCGCGGCCGGAAGGTGATCCTCTACGTCTACCCGGCCGCGATGACCCCGGGCTGCACGAAGCAGGCGTGCGACTTCCGCGACTCGCTCGACTCGCTCGCTGCGGCGGGGTACGCCGTCCTGGGTCTCTCGCCGGACAAGCCCGAGAAGCTCGCCAAGTTCCGCGAACGCGACGGGCTGACCTTCCCGCTGCTGTCCGACACCGAGAAGTCGACGCTGGAGGCGTACGGCGCGTACGGCGAGAAGAAGCTCTACGGCAAGACCGTCGTCGGCGTGATCCGCTCGACGTTCGTCATCGACGAGGACGGCACCGTCGAGAAGGCGATGTACAACGTCAAGGCCACCGGCCACGTCGAGAAGCTCCGCCGCGACCTCTCCCTCTGACCCTTGGGGTTTGCCTCGGTACCGATGCAGCTTGCTCGGTACCGAGGCAAATCCTCCTTGGCCGGGGTGGGTTTGCCTTGGTTGAGTCGCGACCGACCCCGGCGCTCCGTCCGAGGCATGTTCCTGCCACCTAGACTCTGATGCCGAGCCAGAGTGGTGGAACTGGCAGACACGCCGGCCTTAGGAGCCGGTGCCCGCGAGGGCGTGAGGGTTCGAGTCCCTTCTCTGGCACCGATCGGTGCACTGCGACGTCAGGTCGACGACGTCGCTCACGACACGACTGCGTCGACGACCTTCTTCAGCGCACTCGGCTGCGAGGGCCGCCGCGGCGCCTTCTTCTTCAGCTCGATCATCTCCGCGCCGAGCTCCTGCAGCTGCTTGCGACCGAGCGCCTCGCGGACCTTGGGGAACCACTCCTCTTCCTCCTCGTCCATGTGGTGCGTCACGTTCTCGATGAGCACGGTGGTCTTCGCGTCGAAGCGCTCGTTGTCAGGCGACATCGCGGCGAGCTCCATGCAGAGCACATCGGCCACGTGGTGCTCCTCGTACGACTCGAGTACGTCGTCCTCGACCTCGGGCAGGAGCTCGCGCACGCGCGGATACATGCACTCGTTCTCGATGTAGGTGTGGACGGTCAGCAGCTCGAGCATCTTGTCGACGAGCTGGCCTCGGCGTTTGCGCGCGGACTCACCTGCTGCCTCGAAGTCTCGAAAGACCTTGCGGATCTCCTTGTGGTCGTTCTTGAGCAGGACGATGGCGTCGGTGGACACGAAACCTCCAGAGAGTGGGTGCGGGTACTCCCCACCGGTACCCAGGACGCGAGGTCTCAACCGGCCTGACCGAGAGCGGCTGCGACCAGAGGGGCGACGGCGCGCAGCGACTTGCCGCGGTGCGAGATCAGGTCCTTCTCGGCAGCCGGCATCTCGGCGCTCGTCCGGGTCTCGCCGTCCGGCACGAACACGACGTCGTACCCGAAGCCGCCGCTCCCCCGCTGCTCCCGGATCACCGCACCCCGCATCTCGCCGAACACGACGTCCTCTTCGCCGCCCGGCCGACAGAACGCCACCGCACAACGGAACTCCGCACCGCGACGATCGTCCGGGACGTCAGCCAGCTGTTCGAGCAGCAGCCGGTTGTTCGCCGCGTCGTCCTTGGCCACGCCGGCCCAGCGCGCCGACAGCACGCCGGGCATCCCGTTGAGGGCGTCGACGCACAGGCCGCTGTCGTCGGCCAACGACGGCAGCCCGGTGGCCTCGACGCCGGCCCGGGCCTTGAGGAGTGCGTTGCCCTCGAACGTCGGCTCGGTCTCGGCGGGCTCGTCGTACGGCGTCACGTCGTCCAGCCCGAGCACCTCGATGTCGGGCACGACGTCGGCCAGGATCCGGCGCAGCTCCTCGAGCTTCTTCGGGTTGCGCGACGCGAGGAAGACCTGGCTCACGCGCGGACGCCCGGACCGGCGGCGAGGGCATCCGCCTGATGCTTGGTCAGGTCGGCGCAGCCCTTCACCGCGAGGTCGAGCAGCGAGTCCAGCATCGCCCGGTCGAAGGCCTGACCTTCTGCGGTCCCCTGCACCTCGACGAAGGCGCCGTCGCCGGTCATCACGACGTTCATGTCGGTCTCGGCGCGGACGTCCTCTTCGTACGGCAGGTCCAGCCGCGGCTCACCGTCGATGATGCCCACCGAGACCGCCGCCACCGAACCCGCCAGCGGCTCACCCTTCAGAGCGCCCTCGCCGCGCAGGTGGGCGACCGCGTCGGCCAGCGCGACGTACGCACCGGTGATCGCCGCGGTCCGGGTGCCGCCGTCGGCCTGCAGCACGTCGCAGTCGAGCACGATCGTGTTCTCGCCGAGCGCCTTGTAGTCGATGACGGCCCGCAGCGACCGCCCGATCAGCCGCGAGATCTCGTGGGTGCGGCCGCCGATCCGGCCCTTCACGGACTCGCGGTCGGACCGCGTGTGCGTCGAGCTCGGAAGCATCGCGTACTCCGCCGTCACCCAGCCGAGGCCGCTGTCCTTGCGCCACCGCGGTACGCCGGTCGAGGCGCTGGCCGCGCACAGCACCCGGGTCTTGCCGAACTCCACCAGGACTGATCCGGCGGCGTGGTCGAGCCAGTTGCGGGTGATCGTGATCGGACGGAGTTCGTCGGCAGCGCGGCCGTCAGCGCGGGTCATGCCGCGACCCTATCTCCGCCCTGCCGAGCCGAATCGCCCGACCGACCCCTGCCTGCCAAGCACGCCGTTAGGGAGGGCGACGTACCTTGGGGCGTGATGTCACGCCGTCGGGTTCTCCGCACCATCCGTCGCGGTGTTCGCCTGCCTCGCGGCCGGCCTGGCCGGGTGCTCATCGGACCCCTCAGCCGATGCGTCGCCGGCTTCGGCCAGCGAGGACATGACGCCGCGGGCGCTGGCAGCCGCCGTCGCGGCTCAGCTGCCCGACCTCGACCTCGTCTCTGCGCACCAGGACCGAGGCGGCGACGCGGACGAGGAAGACGCGCTCCGGGTGGACCTCACGTTCCAGGCCGCGGACGGACGCCGCTCGTCGATCACCGTGGTCGCGACGGACGATGTGGGCGACTTCCCCGGCCGGCGCCCGTGCGAGGCGCACTCCGACGTCCTCGACGGATGCGTCGATACCGCCGGCCCCGACGGCACGCGGTCGATCCTGCTCTGGCAGGACAGGGAGCCCGAGGAGGACCCGGGGATCATCGACGTGCTCAGCGTGCGCCCGGAGGCGGACGTGTGGGCGGGGTACGACCAGGACGTCGAGGTCACGGGCGATCCCCGAGATCTCGACCTGCCCCTCCCCGCGGAGGACCTGCTCGCAGCCGTGTCGGACCCGTCGGTCGGGCTCGTCGCCAGCCCGGAACAGCTCCAGGCCGGCGACGCGCTCACGGTCTGGCAGAACTGATCCGGCGTACGACGGTCAGATCGCGCGGGTGACCGTGATGGTCGAGTTGGTGCAGCCGGACGACAGGCTCTGGAGAGCGGTCCTCTCGCCGGAGTCGACGCTGAGCCGCCAGCGGATCTTCACCGCCACCCACTCGCGGATGTACCGGCACTTGTCGTACGTCGGCATCCACTCGGCCGGGTCCTGGTCGCCCTTGGACTGGTTGACCGAGTCGGTGACGCCCACCAGCGTGCGGTAGTCGCCCAGGTCGTTCGCATAGGACTGGCGCTGGGTCGCCGTCCAGTTCCGTGCGCCGGAGTCCCAGGCCTCCGCCAGCGGGACGACGTGGTCGATGTCGATCCGGCCGGAGTCCGTCCACGAGACGCGGTCGTAGTACGAGAACCACCGACCGCCGGACAGCGAACAGCTCGACCCGACGGTCACCGGGTCGTCGGCCTCGGAGATCAGCACCTCCTTGCGGGTGTCGCAGCCGTCGCCGTCGGCATCGACCCAGAGCCTGAACTTGTCGCGGGCGTACCCCGTGCGGACCTCGGTGGCGACCGGCAGGGCGCTGATCGCGGTCTGGAGCGGGGCGGAGTACGACTCGGCGGCATGAGCCGGTGACGAGGTCGGGCCGGCCACGAGCAGGCCGGTGAGCAACCCGGCAGCCAGCGCCGGGATCGAGCGGACGGCAAGACGTTGCATCAGAACTCCTCGATGGGTGCGTACAAGGAGCAGGGGAGGGTGCGGCGCGATACCTGTCAGGCACCCTGCCGCGAAATGCGGGAAAGGTCAGCCCCCGACCGGCGTGTCGAGCCGACCTTTCCCGCAATCCGCGGCTCAGTAGCCGGGGAAGACCCGGCGCAGGTCGTCGAGCGAGACGGCGCCCGACATCGTCACGTCGGCCGGCGTACGTCCGACTCCGAGGCGGCCCGCGACCAGGCGCAGCCACGACTCACCCGGCAGGTCGAGCGTGGCCGCCGGCTGCTCGGGCGCGTCGCCCAGCGACACCTCGTCGTCGACGTACAGACCGAACGTGCGGTCCGGCTCCGTCGTCCGTACGACGATCGCGGCCGGTCGTTGCTCGAGCATCCCGGCCTTGCCGAACCAGCCGATCAGGGCACCGGACCGGTCGAGCAGGTGCGGCACGGCCTCGGCCATCAGCGCGGCAGCCGGATCGAAGGCCACGAAGACGTCCCAGCCGTGCAACGTCTGCTCGCTGAGCCGCATCGACGCCAGGGTGGCGATGTCGACGGGCTCGGGCATGAAGCCGAGGTCGATCCGCAGGTTGCGCAGCTGGTCGTCGGAGAGGCTCTCGTACAGCGCGACCAGCTCGCCGTTGGCCTCGATGAAGCCCTTCGCCCGCTGATCGGGGCCGAGGGCGTTCCACCGGTCCCAGACGACGCTGAAGTCCGGCAGCGCGGCCGCGCCGGCTCCGGCCGCGACGAGCTGGGACGCCAACGTGAGCCGGGCGATCTCGGCGCCACTACCGAGGTGGCTGAGCACGCCGTGCACCGGCCACTCGGAAGCGCCGGACTGGGCGAACAGGTCGTCCGGCCCCAGCTGCTCGACGCGGGTGGTGAGCGTGTCGTGGCCGGCGCGGAGCGCGGCGATGTAGGCGTGGGCGGTCTCGGGCATGCGGTGCCTCCGGGGCGGGGAGATGGTTGCGCCGTCAACGAACAGTGCTGGCCCCAGTCTGCCTCACGACCGGTAAATGCGGGAAAGTCCGGGGTTATCGGGCCGTGCAACCGCGCCGGGATTCGCGCAGCTGGCGGGTCGAGTCAGATGTCGTACGACGAGCCGGACGAGACCAGGCTCACCGGGCCGTCGAAGTGCGGCACCGCCTCGGTGAGCACGGCGTCCGGCTCGTGCCACGGCGGGACGTGGGTGAGCAGCAGACGCCCGACGCCCGCCCGTTCAGCCGTCTCGGCCGCCTCGCGCCCGGTCAGGTGCAGTCCCGGCGGGTTCGCCGCGCCCTCCATGAACGACGCCTCGCACAGGAACACGTCGCAGCCCTTGGCGATCTCGTCGAGCGTCGTGCACTGCCCGGTGTCGCCGGAGTAGACGAGACTCCGGCCGTCGTGGGTGACACGGATGCGCGTACGCCGGCACCGGGTGGTCGACCCGCATCACGTCGAGGGTGAACGGCCCGACCTCGAACGACGTCTCCGGGTAGGTCGCGAAGGCGAACTGCTCGTCCATCCCCTGGTCCCGAGGCAGGTCGTAGGCACGCGCCATCCGCTCGCTCGTGCCCTCCGGTCCGTAGACCGCGAGCCTCGGCCGTGCACCGGTCGGGTGGTACTTGCGCACGACGTAGTAGCCGCACAGGTCCATGCAGTGGTCGGGATGCAGATGCGACAACGCGACCGCGTCGATCTCGTCGAGGTCGGCGTGACGCTGCAGAGCGCCCAGCGACCCGCTGCCGAGGTCGAGCAGCAGCCGGAACGTCCGCCCGTCGTACGGCGCCTCGACCAGGTAGCACGACGCCGGCGACTCCGGCCCGGGGAACGAACCCGAGCATCCGACGATGGTCAGCCTCATACGCCCACCCACGCGAACTGGTCGACGAGGTCGAGCTCGGGTCCGAGGAACCGCCGTCCGATCTCCCGGAAGTCGCTCGGCCTCCCGGTCGTCAGGAAGTGGTGCTCCGGCTCCGGCAGCCGCGGGTCGCGCTCCAGCCCCTCCCGGACGAGCAGGGCATAGACGTCCTTGGCCGTCTCCTCCGCACTCGAGACCAGCGTCACGTCGTCGCCCATCACGTACGAGATCACTCCCGTCAGGTGCGGGTAGTGCGTGCACCCGAGGATCAGGGTGTCGACGCCGCGTTCGATCAGCGGGTCCAGGTAGCCGTGGGCCGCGGCGATCACCTCCGGCCCGCTCGTGATGCCGGCCTCGACGAACTCCACGAAGCGCGGGCAGGCCTGGGTGGTGAGCGTGACCTGTGGGGCCGCCGCGAACGCGTCGTCGTACGCCATCGACTGCTTGGTCGCAGCGGTGCAGATGACGCCGACGTGGTCGTTCTTGGTCGCCGCGACGGCGCGGCGGGTGGCCGGGAAGATCACCTCGACGACCGGCACCGGGTAGCGCTCGCGGGCGTCGCGCAGCATGGCCGCGCTGGCGGAGTTGCAGGCGATGACGAGCGCCTTCACGCCACGGTCGACCAGGTGGTCGAGACATTCGAGGGCATACTCACGCACCTCGCCGATCGGCTTCGGGCCGTACGGCTGGCGCGCGGTGTCGCCCAGGTAGAGAACCGGCTCGTGCGGGAGCTGGTCGATCACGGCGCGGGCGACCGTCAGGCCGCCGAAGCCGGAGTCGAAGATCCCGATCGGAGCGTCTGCCACGTTCGTGAGCGTACGACGTCAAGGGTGCCGAGCGCCGCAACCTGCGAGGCAGAACACACTCACATTCGCCGCCGCCGACCGAGCTGAAACTACGCGTACTCGGCGAGGTGCTCGTCGAAGGGCAGCGTCGGCTGCGGGGGGCCGTGCGTCGGGTCGACCCCGTCGAACATCGAGCTGATCGACTCGCCGGCGTGCACGCGGCTGATCGCCTCGGCGAACAGACCTGCCACCGACCGGACCTTCAGCTCGGGCCAGGAGCTCGGCGCGGGCACCGTGTCGGTGGTGACGACCTCGCTGATCATCGGGTGACCGCGCAGCCGCTCGACGGCCTTGCCGACGAACAGGCCGTGCGTGGTCGCGATGGCCGCCTCGGTGCAGCCGAGGTCGCGCAGCTTGTCGAGCAGCTCCACGATGGAGCCACCGGTGGCGATCTCGTCGTCGAGGACGATGACCTTCTTGTTGGCGACGTCACCGACGATCGCGTCGATCACCACGGTGTCGTCGGAGAGCCGCTGCTTGCTGCCGGCGGCGACCGGGAGGCCGAGGAGGCGGGCGAACTGGGTCGCCGTCTTGGCGTTGCCCAGGTCGGGCGAGACGACCACGGTGTCGCTCAGGTCGCCGCCCCGGAAGTGCTCGGCCAGCACGCCGAGGGCGGTGAGGTGGTCGACCGGCACCGAGAAGAAGCCGTGCACCTGCGGCGCGTGCAGCGTCATCGTGAGGAGCCGGTCGACGCCGGCGCTGACGAGCATGTCGGCGACGAGGCGGCCGCCGAGCGAGATCCGCGAGGCGTCCTTCTTGTCCGACCGGGCGTACGCGTAGTGCGGGATGACCGCGGTGATCTGCGCCGCCGAGGCGCCCTTCGCCGCGTCGATCATGAGGAGGAGCTCCATCAGGTGCTCCTGGGTCGGCGGCACGAGCGGCTGCACCAGGTAGACGTCGCGCTGGCGGCAGTTGGCCTGGAGCTGGACCTGCAGACAGTCGTTGCTGAAACGCTTGATCTCGACCGGGGACGGTCGGACGTTCAGGGACTGGCAGATCGCTCGGGTCAACTGACGGTGGGCACTACCGCTGAAGACGACGATTTCGCGCACGACTTGGCCTCGAGGGGTGTGGTGTCCGGGGTCGAGGCTCACCCTACCTCCCGCACCTGAAGGAGTCTCACGTTGTGACTGCCGAGTCTGATGAGGTGTCCGTGACCAGGACGCTCAGGCCCAGAGCTGCCCCTCGAGCCGCTCCTCGGCCTCGTCGATGGTGCCTTCGTAGGCGCCCGTGGACAGGTACTTCCAGCCGCCGTCGCAGACCACGAACGCGATGTCGGCCCGCTCTCCGGCCTTGACGCACTTCGCGGCCTGGGCGATGGCCGCGTGCAGGATCGCCCCGGTCGAGATGCCCGCGAAGATGCCCTCGGCCTCGAGCAGCTCTCGGGTACGACGCACGGCGTCCCGCGGCCCGACCGAGAACCGGGAGTCGATCAGCGTCTCGTCGTACAGCTCGGGGACGAAGCCTTCGTCGAGGTTGCGCAGCCCGTAGACGAGCTCGCCGTACCGCGGCTCGGCGGCCACGATCTTCACCTCGGGCTTCACCTCACGGAAGAACCGCCCGACCCCCATCAGCGTCCCGGTGGTGCCGAGCCCGGCCACGACGTGTGTCACCGTCGGCAGGTCGGCGAGGATCTCGGGTCCGGTGCCGTCGTAGTGCGCGAGCGCGTTCGCCGGGTTGCCGTACTGGTAGAGCATCACCCAGTCGGGGTGCTCGGCGGCGATCCCCTTCGCGACCCGCACCGCCTCGTTGGACCCGCCGACCGCGGGTGAGGGGATGATCTCGGCACCCCACATCTCGAGCAGCTGGCGCCGCTCGACCGAGGTGTTCTCGGGCATCACGCAGACCATCCGGTAGCCGCGCAGCCTGGCGACCATGGCCAGTGAGATGCCCGGTGTTCCCCGACGTCGGCTCGAGGATCGTGCAGCCCGGCGTGAGCCGCCCGTCCCTCTCGGCTTCGAGCAGCATCCGCAGCGCGGGCCGGTCCTTGATCGACCCGGTCGGGTTCTGGTCCTCGAGCTTGGCCCAGAGCCGGACCTCGTCCGAGGGGGACAGCGTGGGGAGGCCGACCAGCGGTGTATCGCCGACCGAGTCGAGCAACGAGTCGTAGCGCATCAGGCCGAGCTCAGCCGCCGGCAACCGCCGGGAGGATGACCACGCTGTCGCCGTCGCCGACCGTGGCGGTGAGCCCTCCGATGAACCGGACGTCCTCGTCGTTGACGTAGACGTTGATGAAGCGGCGCAGGTCGCCGCCCTCGATCAGGCGCTCCTTGATGCCGGGATGGTCGGTCTCGACGCTGTCGATGACCTCGGCGAGCGTGCCGGCTGCGCCGTCGACCGCCTTCGCTCCCCCGGTGTAGGACCGCAGGATCGTGGGGATCCGTACTTCGACTGCCATGGTTCAGCTGACCTCGACTTCTTCTTCGGTGACGACTCCCTCAACAATCCTGAACGACCGAAATTCCACCGGCCCCTCCTCGTTGCCCGATTCCCGCGTCGACACGAGCACGTAGTGGGCGTCCGGCTCCATCGCGAGACCGATGTCGGTGCGGGACGGGTACGCCTCGGTCGCGGTGTGCGAGTGGTAGATCACAGCAGGGACCTCGTCCCGGTCGTCGAGCTCGCGCCAGACCTTGAGCTGCTCGGTCGGGTCGAACTGGAAGAACGTGGGCGACATCGCGGCGTTGGTCATCGGCACGAACCGCGTCGGGGTGTCGGATCCCTCAGGACCCGCCACGATGCCGCACGCCTCGTCGGGGTGGTCCTTGCGAGCGTGCGCCACGATGGCGTCGTACACGTCCTGTCCGATCCTCAGCACGGCCCAACCCTAGGGCGTCGAATTCGTCCCAGCGGGCGCGACCTTGCCCAGCGAGACCGGGCCGGCCAGTCAGCGAACCCGGACCGGCAGCGAGAGCGGCCCGCGGATCGTCGTGGTCCTGCGACGCTTCACCGGACCGGCCAGCGCGAGATCGGGCAGTCGCTCGACCAGCGCCTGCAACGCCACCTCGCCCTCCAGCCGGGCGAGAGGCTGGCCGACGCAGTAGTGGATGCCGCCACTGAACGCCAGGTGCTCGGCCTCCGGCGTGCGGGTGATGTCGAACGTCGACGCCCGGCTGAACACGTCGGGGTCGCGGTTGGCCGCGCCGATGATCGTCACCACGAACTGGTCCTTGCGGACGAGCTGCCCGCCGATCTCCATGTCGTGCAGCGCCACCCGTCCGGTGCGCTGGACGGGCGAGTCGAACCGCAGCGTCTCCTCGACCGCAGCCGCCGCCATCGCGGGGTCGTCACGCAGGAGCGACCACTGACCCGTCTCGAGCAGCGCGAGCACTGCATTGCCGATCAGGTTGACGGTGGTCTCGAAGCCGGCGATGAGCAGCAGGACACACAGCGGAAGCATCTCCTCGCTGGCGAGCTGGTCCCCCTCGGCGGCCACCAACGTGCTCACCACGTCGTCGCCCGGCTCGCGGCGGCGCAGCTCGAACAAGTCGGCGAAGAGTCGTTCGAGTCGCTCGTTGGCGCGCATCAGCTCACCCGCGTGCCGCAGCGACGCGATCCCGTCGAGCGCTCCCCCGAGCGTCGTGCCGTACTTCGCGAACTCCTCGGCGCGGGCGTCCGGCACCCCGAGCAGGTCGGTGATGACCTGGATCGGCAGGGGTGAGGTGTACGACGGCACCAGGTCGACCGTCCCGTCACCGTCCAGGGCCTGCCGCTCGAGGTCGTCGATCAGGCGGTGCACGGCCTTCTCGATCCGGGGCCGGTACGTCGTCATGTGCTTCTTGCTGAACGCAGGCGATGCCAGCCGCCGGAGGCGGGTGTGGTCAGGCGGGTTGCGTTCGAGGAACGACAGGTCCATCTCGTCCTGGCTCGCGTCGTACGGCTCGGGACGCACGCCCATCCGCCGGTCGCGGAGCACCTGGTGGCAGAGCTCGTAGCGCGGCGTGAACCAGTTGTCGAGGCGCGTGCGTTGCATCGGCGGACCAGCCCGCATGACGTCGTAGACGGCGTACGGGTCCTTGCGGCCCACCGGCAGGAAGAGCCGGGTGTTGAGGTCGCCACGGAGGTAGCCGTGGTACCACGCCGCCGCCTTCTCCCGGTACAGCGAGCCCGCGAACTTGGCCGTCGCCTTGACCTGGTCGAGCTTGCTCATGCCGTCTCCCCCATTCGTCTCGTCTCGCGTCAGCCCGCCAGCCCCGCGAAGAGCTGCTCCAGGTCCGCCGCGAGGGCCACCAGAGCCTCGTCAGCGCCGCGTCGCCCGACCAGCTGGACGCCGAGCGGCAGTCCCTCGGGCGACCGACCCGCCGGCAGCGCGATCGCCGGGAGACCGCCGTAGGTCCAGGGCATCGCCATCGCCGGGTCGCCCGTGGTCTCGATGCCGAGCGGAGCCGGGCCGGGTGCCGCCGGCGTGATCACGGCGGTGGCGTCGAGCGCGGCAACCCGCCGGTCCATGTCCGCGCGGAAGGCCCGTAGGTGGTCGAGTGACGCGTCGTACTCGGCGCTGGAGATCGAGCGACCTTCGTCGACCGCCTGCACTGTCTCGTGCCGGTAGTCGGCCCGGTGGGCGTCGAACCAAGGGGCGTGCACCTGGGCGAGCTCGTAGCGGTTGATCACCAGGTTGTGGGCGCGCACGTCCGGCAGGTCCGGGAGGAGGTCGTGCTCGTCCACCGACCATCCTTGGGCGCGGAGGGCGTCCACAGCGTCTCCGAACGTCTTGCGGGCGACTGGGTCGGCCTGCTCGAGGTACTCACCGCCGGCCACGACGAGCCGACCCCGCGCAGCCGGCCCCGACGCCTGCCACCGATCCCACATCACCATGGCGGCGGCCCGCACCGTCTCCACGTCGCGGGCGAACACACCGGGGGTGTCGAAGCTCGGAGAGTGCGCGACGATGCCGTCGATCGACGCGCGGCCATGGGTGGGCTTCAAGCCGACGATCCCGCAGAAGGCGGCCGGACGGATGACGGACCCGATCGTCTGCGTCCCCGTGGCAAGGTCGGCTGTGCCGATCGCGACGGCTGCCGCGGATCCGCTGCTCGACCCGCCCGGCGTGCGGGCGTGGTCGTGCGGGTTGCGCGTCTCGCCCGGCGCCTTGGACGCGAACTCGGCCGTGACCGTCTTGCCGACGACCATGGCGCCGGCATCCCGGAGACGCGTCACGACCACCGCCTCGTCCGCAGCGAACGCCGCGGGATCCACCTTCGACCCAGCGCGCGTCACCCATCCACGCGTGTGCATCACGTCCTTGACAGCGAGCGGTGTGCCGAACAGGGCGGGCCGCTCCAGCGGATCCGGCCAGCGCTTCAGCAGCGCGTCGGCCTCCTGGTGGAGACGCGCCCGTCGGTCCGGCTCCGGCACGTAGGCATGGAGGCCGGGCTCGGTCGCCTCGATCCGCTCGCACACCTCGTCGACCCGGTCGTGAAGGGACAAGGTCAGGTCGTCGTTCACGCGTGGATCACCCGCCCAGAGCTCACTTCTGGGCGGCGTCGAGCAGGGACTCCAACAGGTAGCCCAGCCAGCCGTAGATCTCGTAGACGGGAAGCCGCTCGTCGTCGGCGTCGAGCGCCGCCCAGTACTCGTCGTCGTCCACCGTGACGCCGAGCCGCTCCGCGAGCGTCAGCCGGAGGTCGGTGATGCAGCGCAGCCACGAGCGCACCTGCTCGCGGTCGAGCTCGAACTCGTAGTCCGCCTCATCTTCCTCGTCGTCGGCGGCACTCCCGTCGGTGACGTCGAGCGTCTCCAGCAGACGGTGGCGTCGTTCACCTTGCCGTCGCGCAGCGTGCGCTCGGTGAGCCGCCGGAACTCCGAGGACGCGTCGGGGTCCTCGCGATGCGCGTCGGGCAGCAGGCGCAGCAGTGCCGGGTCGTCCGGGACGTCACGCGGACCGTCCATCCCCACCATGGCCTCGAGCGGGTCCTCGCTCGTGGTCGCCTCCCCGTCGCGCAGCAGCTCGATCAGCTGGCGCGTGAGGTTGGCGAGCAAGGCGGCGAACGGCGGCGCGAGCACGACGTAGACCGCCCCTTGCCGGCGGCTGCGGAACTCGGTCATGGGCGCATCAGGGCTGGTCGCTCCGCTGCAGGGTGGCCCACAGCCCGTACGAGTGCATCGCCTGCACGTCCCGCTCCATCTCCTCGCGAGAGCCGGTCGCGACCACGGCCTTGCCCTCGGTGTGGACCTGCATCATCAGCTTCTGCGCCTTCGACTTGGAGTAGTGAAAGTACTCGACGAACACGAAGGTCACGTACGACATCAGGTTGACCGGGTCGTCCCAGACCAGCGTGATCCAGGGCGGTTCCACCATGACGACCTCGTCGGCGTCAGGACGCTCGACGGTGGTCGACTCCGGGGTGGCGGTCACGTGCCCATCTTGGCAGCACGGCTGTCGTGCGACAGCAAGAGGCGTGGTGGTGACCTCCACGCCTAGGCTGACGGCATGCACGGGACCGGGCTGCTCACCGACCACTACGAGCTGACCATGGTGCAGGCCGCGCTACGGTCCGGGACGGCCGATCGCCGCAGCGTGTTCGAGCTGTTCGGGCGCCGGCTCCCGGGTGGGCGTCGGTACGGCGTCGTGGCCGGCACCGGTCGGGCGCTCGACGCACTCGAGTCGTTCCGGTTCGGTGACGACGAGCTGGCCCACCTGCGTGAGCACGGTGTCGTCGACGGGCAGACCCTCGACTGGCTCGCCGACTATCGCTTCACCGGCGACGTCTGGGGCTACGGCGAAGGTGACGTCTACTTCCCGGGCAGCCCGCTGCTGGTGGTCGAGTCCACGTTCGCCGAGGCTGTCGCGCTCGAGACGCTGCTCCTCTCGATCCTCAACCACGACAGCGCCGTCGCCTCCGCCGCCTCGCGGATGATCGGCGCGGCCGAGGGACGGCCGTGCATCGAGATGGGCTCGCGGCGTACACACGAGTGGTCGGCGGTCGCCGCGGCCCGAGCGGCGTACATCTGCGGCTTCGCCACCACGTCCAACCTGCAGGCGGGGCTCGACTACGGCGTCCCGACGGCCGGCACCGCTGCGCACTCGTTCACCTTGCTGCACGACTCCGAGCGCGACGCCTTCACCGCACAGGTCCAGTCGCTCGGCTCGGGCACGACCCTCCTCGTCGACACCTACGACGTCCGCGAGGCGGTGAAGACCGCGGTCGACGTGGCGGGGACGTCGCTCGGCGCGGTCCGCCTCGACTCCGGCGATCTGGGTGAGCTGGCGCAGCAGGTACGCCGCCAGCTCGACGACCTCGGCGCCACGAAGACCCGGATCATCGTCACCAGCGACCTCGACGAGTACGCCATCTCCGGGCTCGCAGCCGCTCCGGTCGACGGTTACGGCGTCGGGACGTCCCTCGTCACCGGCTCCGGCCACCCGACCTGCGGCTTCGTCTACAAGCTCGTCGCGCGGGCCGACTCGATGGATGACGACGCGCGGATGCGCCCGGTCGCGAAGAAGAGCACCGACAAGATCTCGATCGGCGGCCGCAAGTGGGCGCTGCGGCGGCGAGACCCGTCCGGCACGGCACAGGTCGAAGTCGTCGGGATCGGTGAGGCGCCGACGGACGACGGTGACGACCGGCCGCTGCTCCGTCAGCTGGTCAGCGGCGGGCGAGATCGTCGGTCGCGAGTCCCTCGAGGAAGCCCGCCGCCGACACGTCGACGCCGTCGGCAGAGCTGCCCCTCGATGCACGGAAGCTCTCCCGCGGCGAACCCGCCATCCCGACCGAGTACCTCGGCCGCACCGCTGACTGAGCGCTTCCTCGACCCCATGGCGCCGGATCGCGGTGCGCCACCTCGCATCTAGGGTGGAACCATGACGCGCGCACTGATCGTGGTCGACGTGCAGAACGACTTCTGCGAGGGCGGGAGCCTGGCTGTCGCAGGAGGTGCCGACGTGGCGTTCCGCATCAACGGCCTGGTGCACGCGTGGCACGAGGCGGAGCCGCGCGATCGTGAGTACGCCGCCGTGGTGGCGACCCGCGATCACCACATCGACCCCGGCGAGCACTTCTCCGACGAGCCCGACTTCGTCGACTCCTGGCCGCATCACTGCGTGGTCGGCACCGAGGGCGCCGCGTTCCACCCCAACCTCGACCCGCAGCCGTTCGACGCCGTCTTCCTCAAGGGCGAGCACGCGGCGGCGTACTCCGGCTTCGAGGGCAAGGACGCCGACGGCACCGGGCTCGAAGCCTGGTTGCAGGCACACGACATCACCGAGGTCGACATCTGCGGAATCGCGACCGACTACTGCGTGGTGCAGAGCGCTCTCGACTCCGTCAAGGCCGGCTTCACCACCCGCGTGCTCACCGACTTCATCGCCGGGGTTGCTCCGGAGACGACGCAGGCCGCCCTCGAGAAGCTGAGGGCGGCCGGCATCGTCCTCCAGTGATCGAGCAGCCACCTCGGTGATCGAGCTTGTCGAGATCCCGACGGTGACAACTCGGTGATTGAGCCTGTCGAAGGGCTCAACCAGCGAAACCGCTGCCCACCGACGGCTACGGGAGCATCCACTCCAGGACGTTGGTCTGGAGGAACACCAGCAGGCTCATCACGACCAGGAACAGCAGGCTCCAGCCGACCACCTTGCGGAAGATGTCGCCCTCGCGCCCGGCCATGCCGACAGCCGCCGCGGCGATCGCGAGGTTCTGCGGGCTGATCATCTTGCCGAGCACACCGCCCGACGAGTTGGCGGCGGCCATCAGCGCCGGGTCGAGGCCCGCCTGGTTCGCTGCGCTGACCTGCAACGCGCCGAACAACGAGTTCGACGACGTGTCCGACCCGGTGACGGCGACGCCGAGCCAGCCGAGCACCGGCGAGAGCAGCGCGAACGCCGAGCCCGCGGCGGCCAGCCAGTTGCCGAGCGCGCCGGTCTGTCCGGACGTGTTCATCACGTACGCCAGCGCCAGGACCGCCATCACGGTGACGATGGCAGGGGCGAGCTGCTTGTAGGTGTCGACGTACGCCTTGACGGCCTTGCTCCCGGAGATGCCGATGATCGGGATGGTGATCAGTCCGGCGAAGATCGTCAGCGTGCCCGCGGCACCCAGCCAGTTGAACGTGAACGGCGCCGGCGGATCGCCACCGGCCGTGACGAGGTCGAGGCCCGGCCACTCGAACAGGTAGGTCCACGGCTCCTCGAGCAGCGCGTCCTTGATCGACGGGATCTGCACGATGCTGAAGATCGCGATGATGACGAGGTACGGCGCGTAGGCCTTGGCGATCTCGGCCGGTGTGTCGGTGACCGTTTCGGTCACGGTGGCCGTGCCGCCGACCGGACGGACGGTTGCCGGTACCTCGGGCCGCCATGCCACCGGACGGTGCCGGAGTCTCATCGGCTTCGTCGGCGCTCGCTGTCGACGTACGACTCGGCGGGCTGCCAGAAGCGCAGCAGGGCGACGACCGCCAGGGCGCTCACCAGGGACGCCACGATGTCGGTGAGCTGCACGGAGAAGTACGTCGCCGTGAGCCACTGCGCGACGGCGAACGAGACACCGCACACGACGGCGGCCGGCCAGGTCTGCCTGATGCCTCGCTTGCCGTCGATGATGAACACGAGAGCGAGCGGCACGAACAGGGCGAGGATCGGCGTCTGATGACCGACCAGGGCGCCGAGCTTGTCCTCGGTGAAGGCGCTGGCCTGGCTCGGGTCGACGGCGCCGGTGGTCACCGTCGACAGGGTGACGATGGGGGTGGCGAGCGCTCCGAACGCGACCGGCGCGGTGTTGGCGACCAGGGCGAGAACCGCCGCCTTCAGCGGGCGGAAGCCGAGCGCGATCAGCATGACGCTGCTGATGGCGACGGGCGTGCCGAAACCGGCGAGCGCCTCCATCAACGCTCCGAAGCAGAACGCGATGATGATCGCCTGCACGCGCATGTCGTCGCTGACCGCGGCGAAGGACCGGCGGAGCACGTCGAAGTGCCCCGTCTCGACCGTCATGTTGTAGACCCAGATGGCGTTGATGACGATCCACATGATCGGGAAGAACCCGAACGCCGCGCCCCAGACACTCACGCCGAGGGCCTGGTCGAACGGCATGTCGAAGCCGACGACAGCCACCAGGAGAGCGACCAGCAGCGAGACCAGCCCGGAGATCCAGGCGGTGATGCGCAGCCAGCCGAGCATCACGAAGAGCGTGGCCAACGGGAGCGCCGCGATCAGCGCCGATGCGGTGAGTGACCCCCCGACCGACTCGATATCTGGCTGGAACGTGGCTGAGTACACGAGGGACTGCATGGCGACCGGCTCCTTGGGGGCGTTGAAGCAGGGGTGCCTTCGCACCGTATCGAGGTCACCGGAGTCCTGCCACCGTCAACGAGTCGCGCAGCCTGTCCAGATCACGGTGATTTCGGCGGACTCGATCAGGGAGATCCCCAGGTCGCGGCGAGCTTGGTGACGGTCTTCCAGTCGCGGGCCGTACCGGGAGTTCCGAGGATCTTCTCCATCGTGGCGTTGGTGAGCTTCGGGCGGTCGGAACCGAGCCAGAGGTGCACCTCGCGGCCGACGACCTGCGCCCGCTCCTTCGGCTTGTCCCAGGACTCGAGCTCCTTGGCGGCCGGTGGCAGGCGGTGCGTCCTTGAGGAACGACACGTAGTGCCGGGGACTGCCCGGGACGGGGCTCTTCAGGTCGCTCCCGGCGTCGTACGCCGCGACGAGCTGCTTCGGCGTGCGCACCATGGTCGGGACGTCGAACCCGAGCCACGCCTCCATCACCCGCTCGAGCTCCTTCTCGACCTTCGCCGCGGAGCGCATGGTCGTCGAGACGCGCACGTTGCCGCTGGCGATGAACGTGGCCACGTCCGTGAAGCCGTTCGCCTCGAGCTCGGTGCGCAGACCGGCCATCTTGACCTGCCGCTTGCCGACGTTGACGGCGCGCAGGAACGCGATGAACGTCGCCATCAGCAATCCTCCGATGGTCGAGCTTGTCGAGACCGGTGATCTCGACAAGCTCGATCAGCGGCCATCCACCTGCTCGATGACGGGCTCGGCAGCGTGCGGCTCCAACGTGAAGACCTTGCCGGGGTTGAGGATCGACAGCGGGTCGAGCGCCTTCTTGATGTCGCGGTGCACCTTGAGGGACAGGTCGCCGAGCTCGCGCTCGAGCAGCTCCATCTTCAGCACGCCGACTCCGTGCTCACCGGTGATCGTGCCACCGAGCTCGAGGCTGACGAGCATGATGTCGTCGAACGCCCGCTGCGCCTTCTTGACCTGCTCGGCGTCCTGACCGTCGAAGACCACCGTGGGGTGGAAGTTGCCGTCGCCTGCATGGCCGACGATGCCGATCGTGAGCCCACAGTCGGCCGAGATCTGCTCGACGCGCTCGACCAGGTCGGCCAGCCGGTCTCGAGGCACGCAGACGTCGTCGATCATCGTGGTGCCGAGCTTCTCCATCGCGGTCAGCACCTGGCGACGACCGGCCAGCAGCAGCTCGCCCTCAGCCGGGTCGTCGGCCACGGCCACCTCGATGGCGCCGGCCTCCTCGAGCACCTTGGCCATCGCCGCGACCTCGGCCGCGGCACGCTCTCCCCCGGCGTCCGAGGACGCGAGCACGAGGGCGCCGGCGTCGGGGGCGATGCCCATGTTGAAGGCCTCGTTGACCGCCTGCACGGTCACCCGGTCCATGAACTCCAGAAGGGACGGGGTCACTCCGCAGCGCACGACCTTCGAGACCGCCTCGGCCGCCGTTGCCGCAGAGTCGTAGACCGCCGCCACCGTCAGCGGCGCCTCCGCCTCGGGACGCAGCATCAGCGTGATCTCGGTGATCACGCCGAGCGTCCCCTCGCTCCCGACGAAGAGGCGGGTCAGGTCGTAGCCCGCGACGCCCTTGACGGTGCGTCGTCCGGTCCGCAGCACCTCGCCGTCGGCCAGCACGACCTCGAGGCCGAGCACGTAGTCGGTCGTGACGCCGTACTTGACGCAGCACAGGCCGCCGGAGTTGGTGGCGATGTTGCCCCCGATCGAGCAGAACTCCCAGCTCGACGGGTCGGGCGGGTAGAACAGCCCCTTCTCCGCGACCTGCTTGGAGAGGTCGGCGTTGAAGATGCCGGGCTGGGTGACGACGAGGCGGTTGGCCACGTCGATCTCGAGGACCTCGTTCATCTTCTCGAGGCTCAGCAGGATGCAGCCGTCGAGCGCGTTTGCGGCGCCGGACAGTCCGCTGCGCGCGCCTTGCGGGACGACCGGCACACGATGCTCGGTGGCAACCCGCATCACGTGCTGGACGTCGGACGTCGAGCGGGCGTGCACGAGCGCGATCGCCTTGCCCGCGGGGCAGTACATCGCGCGGTCCATGCTGTACGCGGTGAGCACGTCCCCGTCGATCACGACTGCCTTGTCGGGCAGCCCCGACCGCAGCGATTCGAGCACGACAGAGGGTTCGGAGTCGCTCATCCACCCACCCTACGACTGATCCGGTCGGGTGGCGTGGGTCACACCGAGGGACTAAGTTGTCAGATTGCCCGGACTTCCCGAGCCCTCATTGTCCGTCCCCTGCCACCCCAGGAGGATCGATGTCCGCCGACCGCACCCGGCTCCCCACCGGCACGATCGCCACCGCCGCAGTTCTGCTCGCGATTCCCGTTCTCGCGTTGTTGATCGTCCCGATCTACGCCAGCGAGGACCCCCACCTGTGGGGCTTCCCCTTCTTCTACTGGTACCAGTTCCTGTGGGTCTTCCTGGCCTCCGGTTTCACGTACGCCGCCTTCCGAGTCATCGAGGCCGCGAGGGGCGGTGACGACCGATGAGCGCCAGCCTGACCACGTCCGGCGCCGTGTCGGCCGCACCGGACCAGACCCTCCTCGCCGGCGACGTCGACGGGGTCGCACTCAGCGTCCTGATCTTCTTCTTCGTCGTCATCACTGCCGGCGGTTTCTACGCCGCGAGGTGGCGCAAACCCGACGACATGGAGTCGCTCCACGAGTGGGGGCTCGGTGGTCGGGGCTTCGGCACGGTCGTCACCTGGTTCCTGCTCGGTGGCGACCTCTACACGGCGTACACCTTCGTGGCGGTGCCGGCGGCGATGTACGCGACCGGAGCGATCAGCGGGTTCTTCGCGGTGCCCTACACGATCGTGGTCTATCCCCTGATCTTCGTCTTCATGCCGCGGCTGTGGTCGGTGGCCCACGCGAAGGGCTACGTCACGCCGGCCGACTTCATCCGCGGCCGCTACGACTCCCGCAGCCTGTCGTTGGCCGTCGCGGTCACCGGCATCCTCGCGACGATGCCGTACATCGCGCTTCAGCTGGTCGGCATCGAGGCCGTGCTCGACACCATCGGGCTCGGATCGGACAGCAACTGGTTGGTGCAGGACATGCCGCTGTTCATCGCGTTCGCGGTGCTCGCCGCGTTCACCTACTCCTCCGGTCTGCGCGCTCCGGCGTTGATCGCGTTCGTCAAGGACACGCTGATCTATCTGGTGATCGTGGTGGCGATCATCTGGGTCGCCGTGCACATCGGCTTCGGCGACATGTTCACAGCCGCCAAGACCAAGATGGAGACGGTGACACCTGCCGGCACGCCGACCGGCGTCTTCATCCCCAGCAGCGGTCCGGTCGGCTACTGGGCCTACGCGTCGCTCGCGCTCGGCTCTGCGCTCGCGCTGTTCATGTACCCGCACTCGATCACCGCCGTGCTCTCGGGCAAGACGCGCAACACGATCCGCCGCAACGCCGCGATCCTCCCGGCGTACTCGCTGCTGCTCGGTCTGCTCGCGCTGCTGGGCTTCGCGGCGATCGCCGCCGGGACCTCGGTGTTCGGCACCGACGGGAAGGCCAACGCTCAGCTGGCGGTGCCGCACCTGTTCCAGGAGAACTTCCCGAGCTGGTTCGCCGGCATCGCGTACTCCGCCATCGCGATCGGCGCCTCGTCCCGTCGGCGATCATGTCGATCGCCGCCGCCAACCTGTTCACCCGGAACATCTACAAGGAGTTCATCAAGAAGGACGCCACGCACGCCGAGGAGGCCAAGGCGTCGAAGATCATGTCGCTCGTGGTGAAGTTCGGGGCGCTGCTGTTCGTGCTGACGCTGGACAACCAGAACGCGATCAACTTCCAGCTGCTCGGCGGGGTGTGGATCCTGCAGACGTTCCTCGCCATCGTCGCGGGCTTGTTCACGCGGTGGTTCCACAAGTACGCCCTGCTCGCCGGCTGGGCGGTCGGCATGGTCTACGGCACGATCGTGTCCTACCAGCAGACGGTCCCGAACATCGTGACCCGGCTGGTCGACGGTGAACCGCAGGTGACCCAGAACGGTGAGCGCCACTTCGGCAGCTCGCTCGCGGAGTTCCCGTTCACCGACACCAAGGTCTACGTCGCGCTGACTGCGTTGCTGCTCAACATCATCGTCGCGGTCGTGCTGACCTGGATCCTGCGTGCGGCGAACAGCCCGTCCGGCACCGACACCACCACGCCGGACGACTACTACGCCGACTCCGGCGTGGACCTGCCCGTTGGCCGGCGAGTACATCGGCGACGAGGGCACTCCCGACCCCGTCAGGACCTAGCAGCGGCGCATCGACACTGCTCGTCGGCGAGCGCGGAAACGCACGACTCTGCCGATGTGCGTGCATGAGTCGGACATTCGAAACGCGCGACTCTGCCGATGAGCAGACGGGTCATCCCGCCCAGAATGGGGCGCTCTCATTTCGTAGGGTGACCGGCACGAGCGTGCGCGAGGTCGACAACCTCGTCGAAGCGCGCCCTTGTGCCCCTAGCCCGACAAGCGTCAGGGCAAGCGCACTCAGGACATGTCGGGCGGGACGTCCGGCCGGACGAGTCCCGACTCGTAGGCCGCTACCACCACCTGGGTCCGGTCCCGCAGACCCAGCTTTCGCAGGATGCTGGCGACGTGGGTCTTGACGGTCCACTCGCTGATCACCAGCGCGTCCGCGATCTCCGCGTTCGACATCCCGGTCGCGATCGCCCGGGCGACCTCGAGCTCCCGACCGGTCAGGCCAGCCAGGTCGCTCGGGGCCGGCGCCGGCGCACCGGCGGCCCGCCGCCGCTCCGCCTCGGCGAGCAGAGTGGTCGCCTCCGCCAACCGCTGTGCCAGGTCGCGGTTGTCTCCGGCGACCCGCTGGAGCTGCCCGGACCGCTGCGCCACAGCAAAACCCATCAGCCATGCCGATCCGTAGACGATCGCCATGAAGGCGCCGTCACCCTCGGCCCGGGCGAGGAGCGCGACTGCGACCAGGATGGTTGCGGCGCTCAGCGCCGCCCTGGCGGCGCCGGCGAAGGCACTGCTCGAGTAGGCGGCCACCAGCATCGCGATCAGGGTCGACAGTCCTTCGGTCGGCGTGGTGAGCCAGCTCTGGACCACGGCCGCTCCGAACACGACGACGAGAACCGCGACAGGCGCCGTACGACGCAGCGCCAACGGCAGGGTCATCGCGAGCGTGGTGACCGAGAGCACCGGACGCGACCCGGTCACCTCTCCGACACCAGGCAGCAGACCAGGCGCCCAGATCTCGACCTGGGTGGCGAGCGTCAGAGCCGCCGCCACCACGATGTCCACCGTGGTCGGCCGCCGATCCGACATCCATCTCATGGGCGGGACCGTACCCAAATGAGGGTGCCTCCGGACGTCACTCTCGAGAGCGAGATCGGCCAGAACCGCTCTGTGGAGCGATGCCGAACGTCCGCGAGCTGACCGATGTTGGACGTCCGAACGCACACAGACCCCGGAGGTCACCATGGCTCGACTCACCACCAAGCTCCTGTACGCCGCACTCCTGGGCCAGCTGGTCGCCCAGCTCGGTTGGATCGACCCGCTGTTCATCCCACTGGTCCTGGCCGGTCCGCTGCTGACCGGAGCGATCCTCGCCTCGCGGCGCGTCAGCTACGCGTGGGTGGCGGTCCTCTGGGCGAGCACCGGGGTCGGCATGGCGTGGTCGGACTGGGTTGTCAACCAGTCGGACGTCGTGTTCCACCTGGCGCTCGCCGTGCTCATGCCGCTGCTGGCGGGCATCGGATGGGGAGTCGTTCGGCTGACCCGCCGCCGACAACTGCCTGCGGCCTGATGGCGGTCGTCGCGACGTGGCGGAACCTGCTCGGCTCCGCG
>CAVTTO010000004.1:0-412229 GCA_963737725.1 uncultured Actinomycetota bacterium | reverse complement strand
ACGTTGAAGCGGAACTCGACCACGTCGCCGTCCGCCATGACGTAGTCCTTCCCTTCCATCCGGACCTTGCCGGCGGACTTGGCGGCGTTCATCGAGCCGGCGTCCACCAGGTCGTCGTACGACACGATCTCGGCCTTGATGAAGCCGCGCTGGAAGTCGGTGTGGATGACGCCGGCCGCCTCAGGTGCGGTGGCGCCCTTGCGGATCGTCCAGGCGCGCGACTCCTTGGGGCCGGCGGTGAGGTAGGTCTGCAGGCCGAGCGTGTCGAAGCCGACGCGAGCCAACGTCTCCAGGCCGGGTTCGTCGACGCCCATCTCCTCGAGCATCGCCCGCGCCTCGTCGTCGTCTCCGAGCTCGACCAGCTCCGCCTCGAACTTCGCGTCGAGGAAGATCGCCTCGGCCGGCGCCACGAGCTCGCGCATCCGCTTCTTCAGGTCCTCGTCGGCAAGCTCGTCCGCATCGCAGTTGAAGACGTAGAGGTACGGCTTGGCCGTCATCAGCATCAGCTCACGCAACAGCGACCGGTCGATCGGCGTGGCCAGGATCGGGGTCCCTGCCTCGAGAGCTTCCTTTGCTGCACGCACCGCCTCGAGCTGCGCGGCGGCCTCCTTCTTGAGCCGCGCCTCCTTCTCCAGCCGCGGGATGGCGTTCTCGACGGTCTGGAGGTCGGCGAGGATCAGCTCGGTCTGGATCGTCGAGATGTCGTCGGCGGGCGACACCTTGCCGTCCACGTGGGTCACGTCGTCGTCGCGGAAGACGCGAGTCACCTGACAGATCGCCGCTGCCTCGCGGATGTGCGAGAGGAACTTGTTGCCGAGCCCCTCGCCCTCGGACGCGCCTCGCACGATGCCCGCGATGTCGACGAACTGGACGGTCGCAGGGATCTGCTTCGCCGACTCGAACATGTCGCCGAGCACGGCGATCCGAGGATCGGGTACGCCGACCACGCCGACGTTCGGCTCGATGGTCGCGAACGGGTAGTTCGCCGCCAGGACGTCGTTCTTCGTCAGTGCGTTGAAGAGAGTCGACTTGCCTGCGTTCGGGAGCCCGACGATTCCGATGGTGAGTGCCACGGGCGACAAGGCTACGGCGAAGCCGTGCCCGACCTGAAATCGGTGAAGGAGCCTGCGCGAGATCAGGGCTCGGTGGTCTCGACAGGCTCGACCGACGAGGACTCGGGCGCGGAGACCCGGAAGTGCTCGAGCTCCACGTCGTAGAACTGCGTGGTCGCGCCGAGGTGCTCCATGCCGAGCCGTCGGCAGACCGCCATCGACGCGTCGTTGCCCGCGAACACCACCGCGTGGATCTCCGGCAGCCCGAGCCGCCAGCCGTAGTCCCGCACGGCCGTCGCCGACTCCGTCGCCAGCCCCGCGCCCCACGAGTCCGGGTGGAAGTGCCAGCCGATCTCGACCTCGCCGTGCTCGCCTCCCTTGAGCGGGACGAGCAGCTGAGTCCCGGCGACCACGCCGTCCGACTTGCGCTCGACCGCCCAGAAGCCGTAGCCGTCTCCCTCGTCGCTCCGCTCGTTGAACCGGGCGATCGCCTTCTCGGCCTGCTCGCGCGACTCCATCACCTTCGGCTCCGAGCCGAGCCACTTCGAGACCTCCCAGCGCGCGTAGATGTCGAAGACCCGGTCGGCCTCCGACTCCTTCCACGGCCGCAAGAGGGTCCGCTCGGTCTCGAGCACCATGTCGTCGCGCATGGCCGGGACTCTACGCCGACGGGACGCGCGCGAAGGCCCGCACCGGGAACGTCCCGAACCCCTCCACCTTCGGCGGTACGGCGAAGAACGTCGCGCCCGACGGCGGGACCTCCGCCAGGTTCGTCAGGTGCTCGACGATCGGGATCTCGGCCCGGAGGAGCAGCGTGTGTGCGGGACGCGTCCCGTCGGACATGTCGTCGACGTTGGCCGCGTCGATCCCCACCAGGGCGGCGCCGTTCGCGACGAGCCACTCGGCGGCGGCCCGCGTGAAGTACGACGCGTCCACGACGTAGTCCGGAGTGCCGAACCGGTCGCTGTCGCCGGTCTCGACGAGCACCGCACGACCTCGGACGTCGTACGCCGCCAGGGTCTCGGGCCCGACTCCCCCGGCCGCCGCGTCGCGCAGCCGCACGACGACGACGGGCAGCTCGGCGAGCGCCGCGAGGGGGAAGCCGGCCAGGTCGAAGCCGTCTGCGAAGCGGTGGTTCGGCGCATCGACGTAGGTCCCGGTGTTCGCCACCATCGAGATCCGCCCGATCTCGAACGTCGTGCCTTCGGTGTAGACCTGTTCCGACGCCTCCCGCGACAGGTGTGGCGTGATCTCGGGACCGGGAAGCCCGGGCAGGGTGACCATGCCGGCTCGGATCGGGTGGCTGAGATCGACCAGCCGGTACGACGCCAGGTCCTGCGCTGACGGCAGGTCCGCCGGCCCTCCACGGGTGCCCTTGTGCGCCTCCTCCACGACCTCGACCCGGGTCAGCTGCACCTCGTCGGACATCAGCAGCCCCAAGCGAGGCGACGAGCAGCTGCCCGATCTCCGGGTGGCTGATGTCGGGCGCCGGAAGGTCGAGACGGAAGCCCTCGACGGTGACACCGCCGCCGTTCGCGAACGAGATGGTGCCGTCCACGACGGCTCGAAAGTCGGTCATGACGCCCATCGTGCCCACGACGAGTGGCCGCCGTCAGGCCCATGTCTGCCACCGACCCGCGATCCTCCGCCAATGTCGGGCGAGCCGGCGGTCGAGCTCCGAAACTGTCGGAGGCGGCTGTCATGGTCACGGCCATGAACGCGACCACCTTCGTCATCGCACTGCTGACGCTCGCCACCGGCCTTGCCGTCGGTGTCGTCGCCGGTCTGCGGATGGCCGCACGTTCGCGTGCCGACCTGCACGAGGAGCTGCGGCTGCTCTCCGCGCAGGCCGTCAACGACTCCAGCAGTCAGGTCCTGGCCCTGGCCGACTCGCGGGTCCAGGCGACCGAGCACGTGGTGCGCCCGGTGCGTGACAGCCTCGACCGGCTCAACGACCGGATCAACTCGCTCGAGCAGCAGGGCGCTTCCTGGCAGTCCCAGCTCAAGCAGCAGGTCGAGTCGGTGCACCTGTCCGGCGTCGAGCTCCGTCAGCAGACCCAGGCCTTGGCCGAGGCGCTGCGCCGTCCCCAGGTTCGTGGCGCGTGGGGTGAGATGCAGCTGCGACGGAGCCTCGAGCTGGCCGGCCTCATGCAGCACTGCACGTTCGACGAACAGGTGTCCTACCGCACCGACGACGGCCTCCTGCGGCCCGACGTGGTGATCCGTCTGACCGGCGGCAAGCAGGTGGTGGTCGACGCGAAGGTGCCGCTCGACGCGTTCCTCACCGCGACGCAGGGCCGTGACGTCGACCGCGCTGCCGAGCTCGCCCGGCACGCCAAGCACGTCCGCAGCCACGTCGACGCCCTGGCGGCCAAGGCCTACTGGCGCCAGTTCTCGCCGGCTCCCGAGTTCGTCGTGATGTTCATCCCGGCCGAGGCGATCTTCGCGCAGGCGCTCGACACCGAGCCCGCGCTGATCGAGTACGCCGCCTCGCGCGGCGTCATGCTGGCCACGCCGACGACGCTGATCGCCATGCTCAAGACGGTGTCCTACGCCTGGACCCAGGAGGCGCTGGCCGACAACGCGCGCGAGGTGCACGCGCTGGGTCGCGAGCTCTACGACCGCCTCGGCACCGTCGGCGGTCATCTCGACAAGCTCGGTCGCTCGATCGGCACGGTGGTCGGCAGCTACAACAAGGCGATCAGCTCGCTGGAGACCCGGGTCTTCGTCAGCGCGCGCAAGATGCGAGACCTGCAGGGTGTCGACCACGACCTCTCCGCCCCGGAAGCACTGACAGAGCTCCCGCAGCCGCTCACCGCACCCGAGCTGCTCGATGGTCCGGCCCCGCAGCCGACCCCGATCGAGGGACCACCCGGTCGTGAGCAGTTCACCCGACATGCCGTCGGCGAATGACCTCGCAGCCTGGCTGGGAGTGACTGCTGTGACCTGAGTGGCAGGTGTGACGCTACGGCGTGGCGGCCCGGCTCACGGGTGCGGCCGCCGTACCGTGAGGTCACGACCTGGCTCAGGGAGGCGACGAGCGATGTTCACCTCGCCACACCAGGCTTCGGACGCATGGGCCTCCGAAGCCCCGTTCGACGACCAGTTCGACCTGCCCGCCGACGAGGCAGCCGACCCCACGCTCTTCGACGACGTCGCCGCGGAGGCCCCGGTCGCCGAGGCCGACCCGCTGTTCGACCAGGAGGCGCCGTACGTCGAAGCGCCGGCCACGTCCCCCGAGGACGAGGTGGCGTACGCCGAGGACTCCTACGAGCTCGGCCCGGTCACGCCCACACCCCGCGCGACGGTCTATGCGTCGCTGCCCGGCATGCCCGGCCGTGGCGTGATCGTCGTGACGTCGGTCGCGACGGCAGCCACCGCGCTCCTCGACTTCGCCCTGACCGGCGGGCTGTCGTACTTCTTCGATCTCACGTTCGTGGTGATCTGCCTGGTGGCGGCGATGGCCGTGCGCGGCCACGACCTCTTCACGACCGGAGTGCTCCCACCGATCGCCTTCGGGCTCACGATCGCGGTGATCGCGGTCGTCGCACCGGCCACCTTCGCCAGCGGTGCCGGAGTGGGACAGGTCTTCCTGACCGGGCTGACGGCCCATGCCGGAGCCTTGGTCTTCGGCTACGGCACAGCCCTGCTCACCGTCGCGGCCCGCGCCGCCCACCACCGCTCCCACTAACCCGACTCGCCAGGTTTCGCGCGTCGTCTCGGTGGTCGAGCTTGTCGAAACCCCGGGCGGCGTCAGCTCTCGGCTGACTCTGCCTGCCGCATGTCGCGCCGCAGCTCCGGCGGCAGCGCGAAGATGAGCGACTCCTCGGCGGTGTGCACCGCCTTGGCGGCGGGATAGCCCCGCTCAGCGAGGTAGTCGAGCACACCGTCGACCAGGTCCTCCGGCACCGAGGCGCCCGAGGTCACGCCCACGGACTCCACGCCGTCGAGCCAGGACTCGTCGATCTCGCTCGCGTCGTCCACGCGGTACGACGCCTTGGCACCACTCTCGAGCGCGACCTCGACGAGCCGCACCGAGTTGCTCGAGTTGCCTGACCCGACGACCAGCACCAGATCGGCACCCTTGGCGATCTCCTTCACCGCCTGCTGACGGTTCTGGGTCGCGTAGCAGATGTCGTCGCTCGGCGGGTCGAGCAGGTTGGGGAACTGCTGCCGGATCCGGTCGACCGTCTCCATCGTCTCGTCGACCGACAACGTCGTCTGCGACAGCCACGCGACCTTGCTCGGGTCGCGGACCTCGAGGTCGCCGACGTCGTCAGGACTCTGGACCAGCGTGATGTGGCGCGGCGCCTCACCCGCCGTGCCCTCGACCTCTTCGTGCCCCTCGTGACCGATGAGCAGGATGTCGTAGTCGTCGTCGGCGAACCGACGCGCCTCGTTGTGCACCTTGGTGACGAGCGGGCAGGTGGCGTCGATCGTCTTCAGGTTCGCGGGCGGCCGCCTCGTCGTGCACGGCCGGCGAGACGCCGTGTGCGGAGAAGACCACGGTCGACCCCTCGGGCACCTCGTCGAGCTCCTCGACGAAGATCGCGCCACGACCCTCGAGCGTGTGCACGACGTGCTTGTTGTGCACGATCTGCTTGCGCACGTAGACCGGGGGCCCGTACAGGTCGAGCGCCTTCTCGACCGTGATCACGGCGCGGTCGACGCCGGCGCAGTAGCCACGCGGCGCCGCCAGCAGCACGGTGCGGTCGCCGGGTTCCGGCGTGGCCGTCCCGTCGGACGGCATACGCGACGAGCCGGTCGAGGTGGAGGACATGCGGTTCATCGTAGGCGTGAGCCGCTGCACCACCCAACCGCGACGACCCCGACCAGGCGAGGATCTGCCGAGAGCTGTGGCGTGTGCCACGTCTGGGAGCCTCCGCTGCGGGCTGCCATGGCCTAGCCTCGTCGCGTGGCCCTCGACACCAGCCTGGAGCAGCCCGCGCCCGTGCGGGTGATCGCCAACGCGATGACCGGGTACATCGACCGACTCGGCCCGATCTGGGTCGAGGGCCAGATCGCGCAGCTGACCAGGCGACCGTCGACGGCCACCGTGTTCATGACGTTGCGCGACCCGCTGGCCGAGGTGTCGGTGCAGGTCACCTGCCACCGCTCGGTCCTCGACGCGATGCCCACACCGGTCACCGAGGGCGCGCGCGTCGTCGTCCACGCCAAGTTCACGTACTACGTGCCGCGTGGTTCGCTGTCGCTCCAGGCCAGGGAGATCCGCCCGGTCGGCGTCGGCGAGCTGCTGGCCCGGATCGAGCAGCGACGACAGCTGCTGGCGGCCGAAGGTCTGTTCGACCCGGCCCGCAAACGTCGACTGCCCTTCCTCCCGGGCCTGATCGGGCTCGTCGTGGGCCGCGACTCCGCTGCTGAGCGCGACGTGATCGACAACGCGCGGCGGCGCTGGCCAGGCGTCTCCTTCCGCGTCGAGCACGCGACCGTGCAGGGCCGTGACTCCGCTCGCCAGGTGATCGAGGCAGTCCAGGTCCTCGACAGGGACCCCGCCGTCGACGTGATCATCGTGTCGCGCGGCGGCGGCGCGCTCGAGGACCTGCTGCCGTTCTCCGACGAGGGGCTGGTGCGGGCGGTCGCCGCGTGCACGACCCCCGTCGTCAGCGCCATCGGGCACGAGGAGGACACCCCGCTGATCGACCTCGTGGCCGATCTCCGCGCGTCCACCCCGACGGATGCGGCGAAGCGGGTCGTGCCCGACGTCGTCGAGGAGACGCAGAAGGTCACCGCTGCTCGAGACCGTGGGCGCTTCGTGCTGCGCGGCCTGATCGAGCGCGAGGAGCAGGGCCTCCGCACGGTCCGGTCGCGACCTGTGGTGGCCGAGCCGCACCGCATGTTCGACCAGCTGGGCGAACAGGTGAGCGGGCTGGTCGAGCGCAGCCGTCGTACGGTCGGACACCTCCTCGACCGCGCGGCCGACGACCTCGACCACCGGCTCGCGCGGGTCCGGACGCTGTCGCCGCTCGCCACGCTCCAGCGTGGGTACGCCGTCGTGCAGACGACCGACGGACATGTGGTGACCTCGACCGCCGCGCTCGCCCCTGGCACCCAGCTCGACACGCGTCTCGCCGACGGACGCGTCGTCTCCACCGTCGACGAGACCCATCCCGACCCGCGAAGGACCGACGATGCCTGACGACCAGCCCACGACCGGCGACGCGACCGCCGACCTGACCTACGAGCAGGCGCGCGACGAGCTCGTCAGCGTGGTTCAGCGACTCGAGGCCGGCGGTACGACGCTCGAGGAGTCGATCGCGCTCTGGGAGCGGGGCGAACAGCTCGCCGCGGTCTGCCAACGCTGGCTCGACGGCGCCCGCGCCCGCCTCGACGCGGTGATCGCCAAGTCCGCGGAAGGCGCCGACCCCGACGCCTGACCAGCCGTCAGGACGTGGTGAGGGAGCCGGCGAAGTCGACCAGCTCGTCCTCCGAAGCCGTCCCGGTGACCACGGTGGTGACAGGCATGGAGCCCTGGCTCACCAGCACCAGCGCCGTCTCCTCGCCGCTCGTCAGCGTCTGCCAGGTCTGCCCGTCGATCTCCACCGGGTCGCCCGGCTCGTCGGCCTTGGTGCTGGCGGCGATGAACGTCGTACTCGCCTCGTTGCTCTGCTCGAGTCCGACGTACTCGTCGTCGTCGGTGATCAGCCCGAGATGCCACGAGAAGACCGGGCCGGCGGTCGTCGAGTCGGCGCTCGTCGCGTACCAGCCGTCGGGCAGTGAGCTCGGCGCCAACACCTCGAAGGGTGCTTGCTCACGGGCAGCCGTCAGGTCGCCGCTGTAGTCGTACGGCGGGGTCGGGTCGTCGGTGTCGCGCGACTGGAGAACAGTGATCAACACGACCAGGGCCATGAGCGCGACCGACACGATGAGGGCGCCGACCAGCCCACCGGCCGAACTGCGGTAACCGCTGCGCGTCTGGCTCACCCGGCCATTGTCGCTGGCGTCGATCAGGGCAAGGTCCGCAGCCCTCCCCGACCGAGCCCGACTTCGCAGATGCGGATAGGCCGCCGTGACATGCCTCCGCAGATGCGGATACAGTCTCGCCCGTGACCGTCTACCGTCTGGCCGAGGCTGCCGAGCTTCTGGGGATCAGCGACGACACCGTACGCCGCTGGGCCGACGCCGAACGCTTCCCCACCGCGAAGACGCCCGACGGCCACGCCGGGGTCGAAGGCACCGCCCTGGCCGACCTCGCACGCCAGCTGGCGAACATCCCGCCGGACGGCTCCGCGACCGCGTCGCACCGGGTCAGCGCCCGCAACCACCTGCGCGGCATCGTCACCGAGGTCAAGCGGGACACGGTGATGGCGCAGGTGGAGATGTGCTGCGGTCCCTACCGCATCGTGTCGCTGATGAGCCGGGAGGCGGCCGACTCGCTCGGTCTCGACCCCGGAGTCGTCGCCGTCGCATCGATCAAAGCAACCAACGTCGTCGTGGAGGTCCCCGAATGAAGCTCACCCACATCCGTCCGCTCCGGGCCGTCGGCGCACTCGCCGCGCTGCTGCTCGTCGTACCCGGCCTGGCCGCGTGTGGGGGTGGCGACGACGACCAGCAGGAGCTCACGGTGTTCGGTGCGGCCTCGCTCACCGAGGCGTTCACGACGCTGGCCGGTGACTTCGAGAAGGACCACCCTGACGTCGACGTCAAGCTGTCGTTCGGGTCGAGCACCGACCTCGCCACCCAGGTCAACGAGGGCTCTCCCGCCGACGTCCTCGCGACGGCCGACGAGAAGAGCATGAGCGTCGCTGCGGACGAGGGGAACATCGACGGAGACCCGACCCAGTTCGCGACCAACACGCTGATCGTCGTCACGCCGCCGGACAACCCGGCCGACGTCACGTCGCTCGACGACCTGCGCAGACGCCGACTTCGTGGTCTGCGACCCGTCGGTGCCGTGCGGTGCGGCCGCGGCGACGATCCTGGACAACGCCGGCGTCACCGCCGAGCCGAAGTCGCTCGAGGAAGACGTCAAGGCCGTGCTCACCAAGGTCAGCCTCGGTGAGGCGGACGCGGGCATCGTCTACGTCACCGACGCGCAGGCGGCCGGCGACGAGGTGTCCACCGTCGACATCCCGGCGGACGTCAACGTGGTCAACCCGTACTTCATCGGCGTCGTCAAGGACACCGACGAGTCCGACCTGGCGCAGGAGTGGGTCGACCTGGTCACGTCCCAGGCGGGCCAAGGGGTACTGAGCGACGCCGGGTTCGGCCCCGGGTCGTCGTGAGTCTCACGGCGCATGCCGCGCCATCCCGCACGATGCACGGTCGGGCACCGCTCGCCCTGACCATCCCGGCGCTCATCGCGCTGCTGTTCCTGATCTTCCCCGTCATCGCCATCTTCGTCCGAGCGCCATGGGGGACGCTCGGACGAGACCTCTCCACCCCCGAGGCCCGCGACGCGCTGCGGCTCAGTCTCGAGACGACCCTCGTCTCGACCGCAGCGTGCGTGGTCCTCGGGGTGCCGCTCGCGTGGGTGCTGGCCCGGACGGCGTTCCGGGGTCGCAGTCTGGTGCGCGCCCTGGTGACGCTGCCGCTCGTGCTCCCGCCCGTGGTGGGCGGCATCGCGCTGCTGCTCGCGCTCGGCCGCAACGGCATCGTCGGGCAAACCTCTGTATGAAGCCTTCGGGATCACGTTCCCGTTCACGACGGAGGGCGTCATCCTGGCGCAGACGTTCGTGGCGCTGCCCTTCATGGTGATCAGCGTCGAGGGCGCGTTCCGGGCGTCCGACCCGCGGTATGACGAGGCCGCCGCGACGCTCGGCGCGAGCCGCTGGTCGACGTTCCGTCGGGTGACCTTGCCGCTGGCGCTGCCGGGGATCGTCGCGGGCTCGGTGCTGAGCTGGGCGCGCGCGCTGGGTGAGTTCGGCGCCACGGTCACCTTCGCGGGCAACTTCCCAGGCGTCACCCGCACCATGCCCGTGCAGATCTACCTGGCCCGCTACGAGGACACCGACTCCGCCATCGCGCTCAGTCTCGTGCTGATCGTCGTGTCGGTCGCGGTGCTGGCCCTGCTGCGCGAACGCTGGCTCTCCGGCGCCGCTCGTTGAGCCGGACCGCGCGGCACCGCCGCGGTCGCTCGCGCCTAGGCTCGACCCCGTGAGTCAGGACGACGGGTCGCTGGAGGCGCAGTTCGTCGTACGCCGTCCGAGCCACACGACCACCGTCGACCTGGTCGCGACACCCGGCGAGGTCATCGGTCTGATCGGCCCCAACGGCGCCGGCAAGTCGACGACGCTGCGCGCGCTGGCCGGGCTCGTGGCCGTCGACGAGGGCGTGATCCGCGTCGGCGGCGTGACCTGGTCCAGTCCCGACGTCCACCTGCCGCCGCACGAACGCTCGGTCGGTGTCGTCTTCCAGGACCACCTGCTCTTCCCTCACCTGACCGCCGTCGACAACGTCGCGTTCGGGCCACGCTCGTCCGGCGTACCTCGCAAGGAGGCCCGCACCCGCGGGCTGTCCTGGCTCGAACGGCTCGCGATCGCCGATCTCGCCGACCGCCATCCGCGGGAGCTCTCCGGCGGGCAGGCGCAGCGGGTGGCCATCGCGCGTGCGCTGGCGAGCGAGCCGCGGATGCTGCTGCTCGACGAGCCGACGGCGTCGCTGGACGCGTCCGGCGCGATGGCGCTGCGGTCGCAGCTGCGCGAGCACCTCCGCGCGTTCGACGGCGTGAGCATCGTCGTGACCCACACCGCCCTCGACGCCATGGTGATGACCGACCGACTGGTCGTGCTCGACGAGGGCGCGATCGTGCAGACGGGGACACCGAGCGAGGTCGCCGCCCGGCCGCGGACCGACCACGTCGCGGCACTGGTGGGACTCAACCTGGTCCGTGGCGATGCGTCTGAAGGAACGATCGCGCTCGACGACGCCACCTCGCTGGTCGCGGCCGAGCCGCTGTCCGGGCCGGCCTTCGCCGCCTTCTCCCCGGCGTCGGTCAGCCTCTACGCCGAGCAGCCGAGCGGCAGTCCGCGCAACGTCTGGCTCGGCACCGTCACCTCCGTGTCCCCGCACGGTGACGCCGTTCGCGTCCAGGTCGAGGGGCCGGTGCCGCTGCTCGCCGACATCACGCCCGCGGCCCTGGCCACGCTCGACCTGCGTCCGGGCTCGCCGATCTGGACGTCGGTCAAGGCGACGGAAGTGACGATCTACCCCGCCTGATCCCGCCGAACCTGGCGACTCGGGACGCAATACTTGGCGAGTCGGCGCACCAAACCTGGCGAGTCGGCGGAGGGACTACGATCGGCAGTCCAGCCGACCAACGGAGGTCACGTGTCTGACTCCCTGCCCACCGCCCCCATCGGGCACACCTTCGAGACGCCCAGCAACGCACCCGACCGCAACCTCGCGATGGAGCTGGTCCGGGTCACCGAGGCAGCCGCGATGGCCGCCGGCCGATGGGTCGGACGTGGCGAGAAGGAGGGCGCCGACGGCGTCGCGGTCAACGCGATGCGCGCCCTGATCGGCACGGTCGGCATGGACGGCATCGTGGTCATCGGCGAGGGCGAGAAGGACAACGCGCCCATGCTCTTCAACGGCGAGAAGGTCGGGGACGGCACAGGTCCCCAGTGCGACGTCGCGGTCGACCCCATCGACGGCACGACGCTGACCGCCAAGGGCATGTCGAACGCCGTGTCGGTGCTCGCGGTGTCGCCGCGTGGCTCGATGTACGACCCGTCCGCCGTGTTCTACATGGAGAAGCTCGCGACCGGCCCCGAGGCGGCTGACGTCGTCGACATCCGGCTCCCCGTCGCCGAGAACATCAAGCGCACGGCCAAGGCCAAGGGCAGCTCGATGGACGACCTCACCGTCGTGCGTGCTCGACCGGCCACGCCACGACAAGCTCGTCGACGAGATCCGCGCCACCGGAGCCCGGATCAAGTTCATCACCGACGGCGACGTCGCCGGCGCGATCATGGCCGCCCGTCCCGACACGGGCGTCGACCTGCTGCTCGGCATCGGCGGTACGCCGGAAGGCATCATCGCCGCCTGCGCGATGAAGTCGCTGGGCGGCGTCATCCAGGGGCGGCTCTGGCCGACCGACGACGACGAGCGACAGAAGGCGATCGACGCCGGCCACGACCTCGAGCGCGTGCTCGCGACCGACGAGCTGGTCTCCGCCGACGACTGCTTCTTCGTCGCCACGGGCATCACCGACGGCGAGCTGCTCCGCGGCGTCCGGTACGCACACGGTGGCGCGACCACGCACTCGTTGGTGATGCGCTCGCGCAGCGGCACGATCCGCACGATCACCAGCGAGCACCGCTTCGAGAAGCTGAGGAGCTACTCCGCCGTCGACTTCGAGCACGCGTAATATACTGGTGAGTAACCTGGCGTCGACTGCAGGAGGTGGGGACGATCGTCGCCCGCAGCATCGAGGAGACAGCTCACCTGAGCAACGGGATCACCATCGCGTACGACACCTTCGGTGACCGCAAGGATCCCGCCCTCCTGCTCATCATGGGCCTGGCCGGCCCGCTCACCTGGTGGAACCCCGACCTCTGCACGCTCCTCGCCGAGCGCGGGTTCTACGTCATCCGCTTCGACAACCGTGACGTCGGCAAGTCGACC
This sequence comes from uncultured Actinomycetota bacterium, assembly GCA_963737725.1. GTDB lineage: Bacteria > Actinomycetota > Actinomycetes > Propionibacteriales > Nocardioidaceae > JANLYC01. The sequence continues at coordinate 399,591 of CAVTTO010000004.1, read as the reverse complement.
ACGCTGCACGGCCTCGGCGGTCGCCGCTCCGACGTCTTCAAGGGCTTCGTCCGCACCAAGACCCCGCCGCCGTACACGCTCTCCGACATGGCCGGTGACGCCGTCGGGCTGCTCGACCACCTCGACGTCGACCGCGCCCACGTCACCGGAGCCTCGATGGGCGGCATGATCGCGCAGACCGTCGCGGTGGAGCACCCGCAGCGGGTGCTGTCGCTGGTCTCGATCATGTCCACGACCGGGCGCCGCTCGGTGGGATGGCAGGACCCGCGGCTGTTCCCACGGCTGCTCGGCGCGAGGCCGCAACGCAGCGAGCGTCGTTCATCGAGCAGTCCGCCCGCACCTGGGCCCTGATCGGCTCCCCCGGCTACCCGACGCCGCCCGACGAGACCCGCGAGCGCGCGGGCGAGACCTTCGACCGCGGCATCAGCACGAGCGGCGTGATCCGGCAGATGCAGGCGATCCTGGCCCAGCCCGACCGTTCACGCGCCCTGCGCGAGGTGACCGCGCCGACGCTCGTCATCCACGGCCTGGCCGACCGACTCGTGCACGTGTCCGGCGGCCGCGCGACCGCGCACGCCGTGCCCGGCGCGGAGCTGCTGCTGATCCCCGGCATGGGACACGACCTCCCGACGGCGCTGTGGCCGACCTTCGCCGACGGCATCGAACGCACGGCGCGACGGGCCGAGGCCGAGGCCAACGCCTGATCGGGTGAAGATGGGGTCATGGACGACCGCCCCGAGTCTGTACTGAGGAACTTCTTCACCTCCTCCGGCCGCCTGCACACGATGCCCGCCAAGCGCTCGAAGCGGCTGGTCGTGCTCGACCACATCGTGCAGCGCTTCGAGCCCGGCGAGACGTACACCGAGAAGGACGTGAACAAGATCCTCGAAGGTTTCAACGCCGACTACGCCGGTCTGCGCCGGGCCCTCGTCGACGAGGAGTTCCTGTCGCGCGAGAACAACGTCTACTGGCGCAGCGGCGGCAGCTTCGAGGTCTGAGCCGATCACCGGTTCGGTTCGGCGGTGCAGGCTCCGCCGAGCTGGTCGCATTACCGGTCTAGACCTCTCGATCGGCCCGTTCGCGGGCTCAGCCCAGGCCCTCACGTCGCCAGTACGCCTCGACCGCGTCGTGGAGCTCCTCCGGCCAGGTCACACCGTGCGGCTCGACCGCGGCACGCCCCTCGACGACGAAGGCGCTCCGCACCGCCTGCATCGCTGCGATGACCGATGCGCGCTCGGCCGTCGGGGCAGGCAGTCCGGCGAGCACGTCGCGCTGGTGCGCCGTCAACCTGCTGCTCCACTGCTTGACGCCCATCACCGGGAGCGGCGCGTTGGCGGCGACGAACAGCCGGTAGAGCAGCTCCTGCACCGAACCGATGCCCGCGACGCCCAACAGCCAGTCCTCGCGGGCGACGACCGCAGCCGGGAAGATCGCGCCGAGCCGGTAGAACTCCGTGACCAGCGACTCCATCTCGCCGGCGTCCGGACCGGGCTCGTGTCCGCCCGGCGGGATCGACGCCGTCAGTCCGAGCGGGTCGTAGACGGGGATCCGATAGCGGTACGGCGTCTCGGCCAACGACCCGGTCGACTCGCTGACCAGGTCGAGCCGCAGGCAGTCGCGGGTCGTCGCGAAGGCCCCACCCGGCGAGGAACGGCAGCTCCTGCGCCAGCACGAGGTCGGCGACCGCGTGCAGCCAGTCGACGGCCCCGGCTGCGAAGGCCTCGAAGTCCTCGTCCCGGACGGCCACCAGGAGGTCGAGGTCGGAGCCTGCGTCCGCGACGCCGCGCGCGACCGAGCCGCCGACCCACATGGCGTCTACCCGCGGATCCGCCGCGGCCGCCGCGATCGCGTCGGCCAGCAGGTCGGCGTACGCCGGTGGCATCGCGCTGCATCCGGGCGAGCACGTCGGCATCCGCCGGCTCGATGCCGGCTCCGTGGCCGGAGCTCATCGCTCAGCCAGCTCGAGCAGCTCGTCGAGGGCGTCGCGCAGGTAGCCGATCAGGTTCCAGACGTCCGGGACGAGCTCACGGCAGGCGATCAGCCCGAAGTCGAGCGCGCCGTCGTACGAGAAGAGCGTGATGTTGAGCGCGCCGGTGAGGTCGGTGATGGCTGACGCCGGGTAGACGCCGAGCACGCGCGCCCCACCGACGTACAGCGGCAGCTGCGGGCCGGGGACGTTCGAGATGAACAGGTTGAACGGGAAGGCGCCGACCGTGACCATGCTGAAGATCGCGCGCGCGGCGAGGCCGGAGAGCGCCGTCGGGATCACGGCGGAGAAGTCCTGCAGGATCGACGCGGGCACGGCGTCGAAGTGCTCCTTGGCCGCCGCAATGCCGTCCTGCACGCCGATGAGCCGGTCCTCGGGGTCGGCGAGGTGCGTCGGCATCTCGGCGAGCATCACGGAGACCTGGTTGCCGTTCGATCCGGTCTGGTCCTCGGTGCGGATCGACACCGGCACGGCGACGACGATCGGTGCGGCGGGCAGCCCGTCGTGGTCGAGCAGCCAACGCCGCAGGGCCGCCGTGCACAGCGCCATCACGACGTCGTTGACGGTCATCGCGAAGGCGTTCTTGACGGTCTTGATCTCGTCGAGCGGCAGCGACCCGTAGGCGAACCGTCGGTGCGCGGTGATGGCCGCGTTGAGCGGTGTGGGTGGGGTCGCGATCGTACGACGCTCGACCTGGCGTCCTTGCGCACCGGCCGTCGCCATCTTCACCACCGAGTCCGCGAGGTCGCTGACCGTCTGCGCACCCGGGAGATAGGACGCACCCGGCACGTCGGCGAGATGCGGCAGCGACTTCGGGAGCGTGCGCATCACGTCGAGCGGCTGGGTGGCCATGGCGGAGAGTCCCTTGGCGATCAGCGTGGCCGAGCTCGGGCAGCGGTCCCGGCGCGAAGAAGCCCTCGGGCTGCTCCTCCACACGCGGCTCGACGGTGACGTCCATGATCGTGGCGAGGATCTCTGCGCCCGAGACGCCGTCGATGGCCGCGTGGTGGACCTTGGTGTAGATCGCCTGCCGGCCCTCGGACACGTTGTGGATCAGGTACATCTCCCACAGCGGTCGGGTGCGGTCGAGCGGCCGGGCATGGATGCGGGCGACCTGCTCGCCGAGCTGCGCCTCGTCGCCGGGACCGGGCAGGCCGATCTCGCGGAGGTGGAACTCGATGTCGAAGTCCGGGTCGTCGACCCAGTAGGGCCGGCCGAGACCGAGCGGCACCATGACGAGGCGCTGCCGCAGGGGAGCCGCCAGGTGCAGCCGTGGCTCGAGGACCTCGCGCAGCCGGTCGAGGGAGAGCTCACCGTCGGGCGCCTCGGCGGGATCGAGCAGGATCAGGCTTCCCACGTGCCCCACCGTCGTCGAGGACTCCACGTTGAGGAACTGGGCGTCCAACGACGACAGCTGCTGCATGAGTGAAGTATGACCGATCACCTCGCAGCGGCTGAGCTCGTGCCGGGGCGGTGGTCATAGGATCGCTCGCGTGACCGCCGCTGCCTTCGCCTACTCCGATCTGCTGCCGACCGGGCCGGACGAGACGCCGTACCGACTGATCACCGACGAGGGTGTCTCGACGATCGACACCCCGGCCGGACGACTCCTGCAGATCGACCCCAAGGTCCTGCAGCTGCTCACCGACGAGGCGATGCACGACATCGCGCACTACCTGCGACCCGCCCACCTCGCGCAGCTGCGGCGCATCATCGACGACCCCGAGGCGTCGGGCAACGACCGCTTCGTCGCGATGGACCTGCTGAAGAACGTCTGCATCTCGGCCGGCGGCGTGCTCCCGATGTGCCAGGACACCGGCACCGCGATCGTGATGGGCAAGAAGTCGGAGCGCGTGCTCACCGGCGCCGACGACGCCGAGTGGATCAGCCGTGGTGTGTACGACGCCTACACCCGCCTCAACCTGCGCTACTCGCAGCTCGCCCCGCTGACGATGTGGGAGGAGAAGAACACCGGCACCAACCTGCCGGCTCAGATCGAGATCTACTCGACGCCCGCGACGGCGACGGACGTCGACCCCGTCGTACAAGTTCCTCTTCATGGCGAAGGGCGGTGGCTCGGCGAACAAGTCCTTCCTCTACCAGGAGACGAAGGCGGTGCTGAACGAGAAGCGGATGCTGGAGTTCCTCGACGAGAAGATCCGCTCGCTCGGGACCGCGGCCTGTCCGCCCTACCACCTGGCTGTCGTGGTCGGCGGGACGTCGGCGGAGTTCGCCCTGAAGACAGCCAAGTACGCGTCGGCGAAGTACCTCGACGGGCTGCCGACGTCCGGCTCGATGTCGGCCCACGCGTTCCGCGACCTCGAGCTCGAGCAGAAGGTGTTCGAGCTGACGCAGTCGTTCGGGATCGGGGCGCAGTTCGGTGGCAAGTACTTCTGTCACGACGTGCGTGTGGTGCGGCTGCCGCGGCACGGCGCCTCCTGCCCGGTCGCGCTCGCGGTGTCGTGCTCGGCCGACCGGCAGGCGCTCGGCAAGATCACGGCGGAGGGCGTCTTCCTCGAACAGCTCGAGCGCGACCCGGCGCACTACCTGCCCGAGACGACCGACGACCACCTCTCCGACGACGTGGTCAGGGTCGACCTCAACCAGCCGATGGACGAGATCCGCAGGACCCTGTCGGCGTACCCGGTCAAGACCCGGCTGTCGCTGTCCGGTCCGCTCGTGGTGGCACGCGACATCGCGCACGCGAAGATCAAGGAGCGGCTCGACGCGGGTGAGCCGATGCCGGAGTACCTGCGCGACCACGCGGTCTACTACGCCGGGCCGGCGAAGACGCCGGAGGGCTACGCGTCGGGATCGTTCGGGCCGACGACGGCGGGACGGATGGACTCGTACGTCGACCAGTTCCAGGCAGCCGGCGGGTCGATGGTGATGCTGGCGAAGGGCAACCGGTCGCAGCAGGTGACCCGCGCGTGCAACGACCACGGCGGCTTCTACCTCGGCTCGATCGGCGGCCCGGCCGCGCGGCTCGCGCAGGACTGCATCAAGCACGTCGAGGTCGTGGAGTACGAGGAGCTCGGCATGGAGGCGGTCTGGAAGATCGACGTCGAGGACTTCCCGGCCTTCATCGTCGTGGACGACAAGGGCAACGACTTCTTCGCCGAGACCGCCAAGCCGGTCGCGCTGACGATCCGCACCCGCTCGGCCGAGAGCTGACCGTGGCGCCGCGCCGCTGGGGCTCGGGCTCGCTGCGCTCGGTCGACCGGCATACGTCAACGTCGGTCATGGCGACGACGTCGGACACGGTCCGGACGTCGCGACGCTGGAGAGCCAGGCTCACGCGGTGCTCGACGAGGCGTGGACGCTCGGCATCCGGCACTTCGACGTGGCGCGCTCCTACGGGTTGGCGGAGCGCTTCCTCGGCTCGTGGCTGGCGCGGAATCCGGGCCGGCGCGGCGGGCTGACGATCGGCTCGAAGTGGGGCTACACGTACGTCGCCGACTGGCAGGTCGACGTCGAGGTGCACGAGGTCAAGGACCACTCGCTCGCGACGTTCGAGCGGCAGTGGCCGGAGACGCTCGAGGAGCTCGGGACGCCGCCGGACGTCTACCTCGTGCACAGCCTCACGGCGGACAGCCCGGCCCTCGACGATGCCGCGCTGCTCGCCCGGCTGGGCGAGCTCGCCGAGACCGGCGTGCGCGTCGGGCTCTCGACCAGCGGCGCGACACAGGCCGACGTGCTGCGTCGTGCGCTGGCGCTGACCGACGGCCCCTTCTCCGCCGTCCAGAGCACGTGGAACCTCCTGGAGCCCTCGGCCGGCGACGCGTTGGCTGAGGCGGCCGCGCGCGGTTGGCACGTCGCGGTCAAGGAGTCGGTGGCCAACGGTCGCCTGACCGACCGGGCCTCGGTGTCTCCTGCGCTGGCGCGCGTGGCTGACGCTCCATGGCGTCGGGGTCGACGCGGTGGCCGTCGCCGCGGCGTGCGCCATGCCGGTGTCGGTCGTGCTCGTCGGCGCCTCGACGGTGGACCAGCTCCGCAGCAACGTCGCAGCGCAGGACGTCGTCCTCTCCGCTGCCGAGCTCGAGGCGTTGGCCGGGCTGGCGGAGGAGCCGGCGTCGTACTGGTCCCGACGTTCCGACCTGCCGTGGACGTAGTCGCGCGAGCCGAGTCGGAGCGCGGCGAGGTCGTGCTGCGCCGGCGGGTCGACGACGGTGCCCTGGAGCTGCGGGTGAACGGCGTCTTCGTGATGGACGACCGGGAGACGTCGACCGAGCGACTGCTGGCGCGTACGACGGTCGAGGCGCTGGCGGCGAGCTCAGGTGGCGCCGGGCAGTGGCGGGTCGTCGTGGGCGGACTGGGGCTCGGCTACACCCTCGCCGAGGTGCTGGCGGAGCCGCGGGTCGCCTCGGTGCTCGTCGCCGAGATCGAGCCGGACCTCGTGGACTGGCACCGCGACGGGCTGGTGCCCGGGTCGCCGCTGGTCGGTGCGTCGGGCGACCGGGTCGAGCTGGTCGTCGGCGATGTGCGCGACGTGGTGGCCGGTCTGCCGCCCGGGTCGGTCGACCTGATCCTGCTCGACGTCGACAACGGCCCGGACTTCCTGGTCTACGACGCGAACGCCGCGGTCTACGAGTCGCCGTTCCTCACCGCCTGCCGCGATGCCCTGGCTCCGGGTGGCCTGGTCGCGGTCTGGTCTGCCGACTCCTCGCCGGCCTTGACTGCCGCGCTGGAGGCGGTGTTCGGCTCGACCCAGGAGCTCGCCCTCCCCGTCACCCTCCAGACCCGCCACACCACCTACCACCTCTTCCTCGCCCCTTCTCGTTGAGCCGCAGGTTGTGGCCCGTTGAGCCGCAGGTTGTGGCCGTTGAGCCGCAGGTTGTGGCGGGTTGAGCCGCAGGTTGTGGCCGGCTGACTAGGCTTTCCGTCATGCCTGGGCCGATCGTCGTACGCGACGGCGTCGTGGTGCCGGAGCACGAGCTGCAGTGGCGGTTCTCGCGGTCCAGCGGGCCCGGCGGTCAGGGCGTCAACACCACCGACAGCCGCGTCGAGCTCAGCCTCGACGTCGCGGCGTCGACCGCGCTCTCGGCAACCCAACGCGATCGGGCCCTGTCGCGGCTCTCGGGTCGCTTGGTGGATGGAGTCCTGACCATCGCGGCCTCGGAGTACCGCTCGCAGCTGCGCAACCGAGAGGCCGCCGAGCGCCGGTTGGCGCCAGGTGCTGCGCGAGGCCATCGCGCCGCCGCCGCCGAAACGGCGTCCGACCAAGCCGACCAAGTCGTCCGTACGACGTCGACTCGACGACAAGACCAGGCGCGGCGAGCTGAAGCAGCAACGTCGGTCGCCCGACGGCTGACCACAACCTGCGGCTCAACGGGCCACAACCTGCGGCTCAACGGGCCACAACCTGCGGCTCAACGGGCCACAACCTGCGGCTCAACGGGAGGGGTGGTTGGACGGTCGTACGGTGGGGGCATGAGTGACGAGGCGTACCGGATCGAGCACGACACGATGGGGGAGGTCCGCGTTCCGCGTGACGCGCTGTGGCGGGCGCAGACGCAACGCGCGGTCGAGAACTTCCCGATCTCGGGCACCACGCTCGAGCCGGCGCACATCCACGCCCTCGCCCGGATCAAGGCGGCGGCAGCCAGGGTCAACGCCGAGCTCGGCGTCATCGACGCCGACGTGGCGCAGGCCATCGAGCAGGCCGCCCTCGCGGTCGCCGACGGGCAGCACGACGGCGAGTTCCCGATCGACGTGTTCCAGACCGGTTCGGGCACGTCGAGCAACATGAACGCCAACGAGGTCATCGCCACCCTCGCCACGCGCGCGCTCGGCCGTGACGTCCACCCCAACGACCACGTCAACGCCAGCCAGTCGAGCAACGACACGTTCCCGACCTCGATCCACGTGGCGGCGACCGAGGCGGTCAGTCGCGACCTCATCCCGGCGCTGGACCACCTCGCGGCGGCGTTCGAGGCCAAGGCGGAGGAGTTCGCCGGCGTCGTGAAGTCCGGTCGCACCCACCTGATGGACGCGACCCCGGTGACGCTCGGCCAGGAGTTCGGCGGGTACGCCGCGCAGCTCCGTCTCGGCATCGAGCGGCTCGAGTCGTCGTTGCCGCGGCTCGCCGAGCTGCCGTTGGGCGGCACCGCGGTGGGCACCGGCATCAACACGCCGCCCGGCTTCCCGGAGAAGGTGATCGGCGTCCTGGCAGAGCTCACGGAGCTCCCGCTCACCGAGGCACGTGACCACTTCGAGGCGCAGGGCAGCCGCGACGCCCTGGTCGAGACGAGCGGCCAGCTCCGCACGATCGCCGTCGGCCTGCACAAGACGTGCACCGACCTGCGCTGGATGGGGTCCGGACCACGCGCCGGCCTCGGCGAGATCCGCCTCCCCGACCTGCAGCCGGGGTCGAGCATCATGCCGGGCAAGGTCAACCCGGTGCTGCCCGAGGCCACCTCGATGGTGTGCGCGCAGGTCATCGGCAACGACGCCGACGCTGACGTTCGCCGGGGCGTCGGGCAACTTCGAGCTCAACGTGATGATGCCGGTGATGGCGGCGAACCTGCTCCAGTCGATCCGCCTGCTCGCCAACTCCACACGCGTCCTGGCCGACCGGTGCGTCTCGGGCATCGAGGCCGACGAGGAGCACTGCCGCGCACTGGCCGAGTCCTCGCCGTCGGTCGTGACGCCACTCAACCGCGTGATCGGCTACGAGAACGCCGCCGCGGTCGCGAAGAAGGCCGTCAAGGAGCGCAAGACGATCCGGGAGGTCGTGATCGAGGAGGGGTACGTCGAGCGCGGCGACCTCACCGAGGCCGAGCTCGACGAGGCCCTCGACGTGCTCCGGATGACCCACCCCTGAGACGCGACTGTGCCCCCGAGGAGATCCTCGGGGGCACAGCTGCTCATGCGTTCGGGCTTGCTGCCTGTCTCACTCGACCGAGATCAGGGTCGAGCCCACCCGCGTCTTCGATCCCGGCCGCCTGCTGGAACCAGCGGACCTCACCGAGGTACGCCGTGTCGGGGTCGAGCCCGGAGACCGTCGCGTGCCAGTCGACGCTCTTGCCTGCCTGGACCGGCTGAGACGTCGGCGTCACGCTCAGGTTGCCGCGCGTTGCCACCGACCTGGAACGTCCGGACGTCGAACGTCGTCGACGGCTCGTCCCCCGTGCACGGCGAACGCCTCCACCGCGATCCGGTACTCACCCGCCGGCAGACCGCTCACCGTGAACTGCTCGGCCGAGGCACCCGTGGCCGCTTCGGCGACCAGGTTGTCATCGGCGTCGAGCAGGAACAGGTCGAGGTCGTCGGTCGGGAAGTCCGGCAGCGTCTGCACCCGCAGGGTCGTGTTCGGACCCTGGACCTGGATCGGCTGGAAGTAGTTGGACTCGTCCAGCGGGTCGCCGGCACCGCCGGAGTTGTCCGCCTCCGCGGCCGTGTCCTCGCCGGCGACCAGACCCCGGATGGTCCGGGTCATGGTGCCGTCGAAGCCGGCCTTCGTGGTCAGCGTGAAGCTGTCGCTCGGCACCGTCACCTCGGTCGGTGCGTCGACCCCGGACGGGTTCACCACGATCGGGCTGCGCACGATGTGCGAGCCGTCCTTCCAGAACAGCAGACCGCTCTTGTACTCACCGAACGCCGCGCTGGTCCGCGTGAACGTGACCTTGAACGTCCCGGTCTCGCCCGGCGCCAGGGTCAGCGTCTTCGGCGTGACGGTCGTCGAGATTCCGGCGAGCCCGGTGACCGAGGCCTTGTACGTGGAGCTCGTGTTGTCGACGTTGGTCACCGACCGCTTGACGGTCTCCTTGCCCGCCATGGAGTTCACCGCGATCGACGGCACGTTCAGGTTCGACGCCTTCATCGGCGTGTTCGTGAACGGCGTACCGTCGCCGAAGGCGATGCCCTGACCGGCCAGGTAGTCAGCCCAGTCGTCGAAGTCGGAGTTGTAGACCAGACCTGGGTCCATGAACTCACGCGGTACGACGAACCCGGCACCCTGATCGAACGGGTTCTTGGTGTCGGTCAGGTCGCGGGCGGTCGTCATCATCGCCGACTTGACCTCCATCGGCCACCAGTTCGGGTGCTTCTGCAGGATCAGCGCAGCCAGACCGGCGATGTGCGGAGACGCCATCGACGTACCGGAGATGATGCCGAAGTCGTTGCCGTTGCCGATCCCGCCTTCAGGAGCCGTCGCGGCGTTGATGTCGACACCCGGTGCGGCGATGTCCGGCTTCAGCAGGTCACCGTCGGCGACCAGCGAAGGGCCGCGGCTGGAGAAGCCGGCGATCGCCGGCGGCTCCGGAGCCAGTGAGCCCGCGTTCTCGCCCGGCGAGGATCGAGGCGGTCGGGTCGGCCGTCTCGGCGTACGCGAGCAGCGCGTCACGGTAGTTGTTCTGGAGGTGGACGGTCGGGATGGAGTGCACGTCAGCGTTCAGGCTGTTCGGTCGTCACGTTGACCAGGACCATACCGACGCCGCCGGCGTCCGCTGACGACCGCGCTCTTCTCGACTCGGTCGTTGACACCGCGGTCACAGATCACGATCGTGCCGTCGACCTGGGCCGGGTCCAGGGTGTCGGGGAAGCAGAGCTTCGCGTCGGCCGGGTCGGCGCCGTCTGCGGCGACGTCACCGGCATACACCAGCGGGCTCTCGTCCACGCCGTCCGGGCTGATCGAGGCGCCCACCATCCGGGTGCCGTCGCCGAGCAGCACGGTCGACTCGTAGTTGATGTGCGTCGCCGCAGCCACCGTGGTCAGCCAGGGGCTGGGGTGCTCAACGGTCGTGCTCCCGGTTCCGCTCGTTGCCGGCCGAGTTCGCGACGAAGACGCCGGCGTCGGCCGCGTACATGTACGCCAGCTCGACCGGGTCGATCGGGTTGTCCTGCGTGCCACCGATCGAGTAGTTGAGGACGTCGACGCCGTCGGAGACGGCTGCGTCGATCGCAGCCACCGAGTCGGACGAGGCGGCGCTGCAGTTGGAGTGGTCAGCCTTCTCCCAGCACACCTTGTAGGCCGCGACCTTGGCGGCCGGGGCCATGCCCGAGGTGGCGCCGAAGTCGACGCCGTTGATGACCGAGTGGACGCCGTAGTTGCCGGCGGCCGTCGCGGCGACGTGCGTGCCGTGACCGTGGAAGTCGTCAGGAGACGGGAACTCCTCGGGGATCACGGTTGCGCCTTCGTCGAAGTACCGGCCGCCGATGAGCTTGTCGTTGCACTGGAACGAGTCGTCCGTGCCGTGGTCGCAGACACCGTGCCAGTCGGCGGGGACGCCGTCACCGACGTTGTCGAAGACGTGGGACTCGTCGTTGATGCCGCTGTCGATGATGCCGATGATCATGCCCTTGCCGGCACCGTTGACCTGTCCGTGCCGCCGAGCCGACGCCAGACGCCGGCCGGTCCGGTCAGGCCGAGGAACGACGGAGTGTGCGTCGTGTCCGCCTCGTTACCGTGTCGCGTAACGACGGCCAGCACGCCGTCACGGGTCGGCCAGCTGGCCTGCCTGGGCGCCGGTGAGGTGTGCCGCGAATCCGTTGAGCGCGTTCGCGTAGTGGTAGTACGGCCGGGCGCCGACCGAGCTCGCTGCGGCGTTCTGACGGTCGGTCAGGAACTCGCGGTAGGCCCGCGCTGCGCGGCTCGTGGAGTCGTACTTGCCGGTCTTGGTCGCGCCGCTCGGGGCCAGGCCCTGAACGCCACCGTGGTAGACGGCGGCCGGGCGGCCGGCCATGAGCACGACGTAGTTGCCGTTGGAGTAGGACTGCTTGTGGTACGACGAGGCGGCTTGCTTGTCGTTCGACCCGACCGATGTGGTCGGTTGCGCCTGCGCGCCGTTGGTCGCGGTGACGACCGTGGCGACGAGCAGGCCGGTCGCGGCGGCGGCGATGAGCCGACGCGCGCCGGGAAGGCGGCTTGTGGACACGTGGTTCCCCTCTGCGAGAAAAGCCGGGTTCGCCGAGGATCCTCGGCCGGGACATCTTCATCGCCCCGGCCCTGTGTGACCAGATGGTGCCGCGCCGTCACGACCGAGTGTTATCGATTCGTGATCTTTGACGAAATAAGAGAATGTGTCGCCCAACCCGCCGGAGTCGTCCAGGTGGATGGCCGCAAGGCGGAGGAGGGAAGCCGATCTTGGAGCGAAGCGATCGGCGACCGACGACAACGCAGCCGATCGCCGCATGGCGGCGCAGCCGGTCAGTACCAGTTGTTGCCTTGCTTGAAGTACCAGGCGTTGCAGGGGGAGCCGTAGGAGGACTGGATGTAGGTCAGACCCCACTCGATCTGCGTGGCCGGGTTGGTCCGCCAGTCGGGGCCGGCCGACGCCATCTTCTCGGCCGGCAGCGACTGCGGGATGCCGTAGGCGCCGGAGGAGGAGTTGGTGGCGGAGACGTTCCAGTTGCTCTCGCTCACCCACAGGGAGTCGAGGCAGGAGAACTGGTCGCTGCTCCAGCCGTAGTCACCGAGCATCGACATCGCGATGTCACGCGGGTCGGTCGCCTCGACGGTCTCGCTGACCGTGCCGGAGACGTCCTGCTTGGTGACGGGGAGGTGCTTGGCCTTGGTCTCACGCTGGATGGACGCCGCGACGGGACGCTCAGCTGAGCGGCTGACCTGGTCCTCGGACGCGCGGTGCCTCGCCTTGACGGCGTCGTCGGACAGCCGGGCGTGGACGTCGAAGTGGCCCGATGCGCTCGTCGTCGTACCGGCGGGGTTGGCCTCCGCGTCGACGGTGTAGACGCCGAGTCCGACCGCCACTCCGGCCGCACCGACCAGAGCGACTGCTCCGGTGAGGCCCGACGTGGGCAGAGAGCCGGCGACGTCACCAGCAAAACGCCCCACTGTCCGTTTGAAGGACCGGGGCGCTCGGTGACGCGGTGCGATGTGCCTGCCTGATGGCACGCAGAACCACTCCTTGAGGGGTAGGAGACCGACCCAGCCTGTAGGAACGCACTGGCGAGGTCAAATCTTCGTATCAGGGTGTGACGGACCCGACAGAAGCGGCAGGGGCGAGCTCGCAGGGGTGAGACGACGCTCACATACCCTCGCCCTGAACCTTCATTCGCATCCGGCGGTTCGGGGCGAGGCGGCCATCTCCGAAGAAGACGGGTCAGACTGATACGTCCTCCAGCATCTCCGTGACGAGCGCGGCGATCGGCGAGCGCTCGGACCGGGTCAGCGTGACGTGGGCGAACAGCGGGTGGCCCTTGAGCTTCTCCACGACCGCCACCACGCCGTCGTGGCGCCCGACGCGCAGGTTGTCGCGCTGCGCGACGTCATGGGTCAGTACGACGCGGGAGTTCGCACCCACGCGCGACAGCACGGTCAGCAGGACGTTGCGCTCGAGCGACTGCGCCTCGTCGACGACCACGAAGGCGTCGTGCAGCGAGCGGCCGCGGATGTGCGTGAGCGGCAGCACTTCGAGCATCCCGCGCGCGAGGACTTCCTCGATCACGTCGGTGTTGGTCACGGCACCGAGGGTGTCGAACACCGCCTGGGCCCAGGGCTGCATCTTCTCGGACTCGTTGCCGGGCAGGTAGCCGAGCTCCTGGCCACCGACGGCGAACAGCGGCCGGAACACCACGACCTTGCGGTGCTGGCGTCGCTCGAGCACGGCCTCGAGTCCGGCGCACAGGGCCAGGGCGGACTTGCCGGTGCCCGCACGCCCGCCGAGCGACACGATCCCGATGTCGGGGTCGAGCAAGAGGTCGAGCGCCACCCGCTGTTCGGCCGACCGGCCACGGAGCCCGAAGGCCTCGCGGTCGCCACGGACCAGGCGGACCTGCTTGTCGGCGGTGACCCGGCCGAGGGCGCTCCCTCGTTCGGAGATCAGCACGAGTCCGGAGTGGCACGGCAGCTCGCGGGCGGCTTCGAGGTCGGCCACCCCGTCGTCGTACAGCTCGTCGATGTCGGCGGCCGTGACGTCCATCTCGCTCATGCCGGTGTAGCCGGTCTCGATGGCGAGCTCGGCGCGGTACTCCTCGGCGGGCAGCCCGACGGACGACGCCTTGACCCGCATCGGGAGGTCCTTGGAGACCAACGTGACGTCGGCGCCCTCGGCCCGCAGGTTGAGCGCGACCGCGAGGATGCGCGTGTCGTTGTCACCGAGGCGGAAGCCGGCCGGCAGCACCGAGGGGTCGCTGTGGTTGAGCTCGACCCGCAGTGTGCCGCCGTCGTCACCGATCGGCACGGGACTGTCGAGCCGGCCGTGCAGCACGCGCAGCTCGTCGAGCAGCCGCAGGGCGGAGCGGGCGAAGTAGCCGAGCTCGGGGTGGGCGCGCTTGCCCTCCAGCTCGGAGATCACCACGACGGGAAGAACGACCTCATGCTCGTGGAAGCGTTTCAAGGCTCTCGGGTCGGCCAGCAGCACACTCGTGTCGAGGACGAACGTGCGACTGACAGGTGGTTGGGCCGGGTCGGACGCCGACTGCCGGGGCTTCGCGCCGCTGATGCGGGTCGCAGAGGCTTTGGCAGGTGCGGACTTGCGTCCGGTGGAGCCGGTGGCTGCGGCCACGTTGTTCCCCTCGCAGACCGTGCGGCAGCATCGCCCGCCCGGTCCTCGGTGTCTAGTCGGACCGGGATGGACTCGCCCCAGGGCACGATGCCTGCCCTGTCAGCTGCTGCACGTTGGGCCTCCCGAGACACCGGGCTTCCCCGCCCTGTGTCAGTTCAGACCGTACGACGCGCGAGGTGGCCTGACCGCGACGACACGCCATGACGGACCGCGGCGGCGAAGCCGCGCGGTCCGGCTCACGAGCCACCTGCTCGGAGTTGCGGGAAAGGTCTGCCGTCATACGGCGTGTCGGGCTGACTTTTCCCGCAATTCGCGGCGGAAAACGGCCGAGAGCGCTAGGTGCCGTAGCGGCGTTCACGGGCGCCGTAGGCCCGGATGGCGCGCAGGAAGTCGATCCGGCGGAAGTCGGGCCACATGGCCTCGCAGAAGTAGTACTCGCTGTGCGCGCTCTGCCAGAGCAGGAAGCCGGACAGCCGCTGCTCCCCCGACGTCCGGATCACCAGGTCGGGGTCGGGCTGCCCACGGGTGTAGAGGTGCTCGGAGATGTGCTCGACGTCGATGACCTCGGCCAGCTCCTCGAGGCTCGTGCCCTGTTCGGCGTGCTCGTGCAGCAGGGAGCGGACCGCGTCGGCGAGCTCCCGCCTGCCGCCGTACGCCACGGCGATGTTGACCGTCATCCCGTCGACGTCGGCGCAGCTCTCTGCGGCCGCCTTCAGCCGGCTGGCGGTCGAGGCGGGCAGCAGGTCGAGCGCGCCCACCGGCTGCACGCGCCAGCGCCGGGTGGCGGCGAGGTCGTCCACCAGGTCCTCGATCACGCGTGTCAGCGGCTCGATCTCGTCCGCCGACCGCGCGAGGTTGTCGGTGGAGAGGAGCCAGAGCGTGACGAGCTCGACGTGCAGCTGGTCGCACCAGCCGAGGAACTCCTCGATCTTGTCGGCGCCGGCGATGTAGCCGCCTTCGACCTGCTCGCCCGAGGATCGGGCCCAGCGCCGGTTGCCGTCGCACATCACGCCGATGTGAGCAGGCAGCTTCGCGGGATCGATCTGATGGAGGAGCCGGCGCTCGTACAACCCATAGAGAAGCGACGATGCCGATGCCATGTGCACGCTCCTGACCTCGTGATACGAGCCGGTCTGGTTCGGGCGGGCGGCTTCAGCGCCCTTGTCGAAGATCACGTCCCTCATGAGAGGTTACCCCTACGCTTCACAGGTTGGGGCTCTACCGTTGTCGGATGATCACCCAGGCAACCGAGCGTCTCCGAGAGGCTGCCCGCGAGATCAAGCCGCACCTGCGCGGCTGGCTGCACCTCGGGACCTTCCCGCTCAGCGTGGCGGCAGGCATCGTGCTGGTCAGCCTGGCGCCCGACACGAAGACCCGGATCGCCTCCGCCGTCTTCACGCTGTCGGCGTCCTTGCTGTTCGGCAGCTCGGCGTTGTTCCACCGCGGGCACTGGGGTCCGCGCTGGCACGGAGTTCTCCGCCGGCTCGACCACTCGAACATCTTCTTGCTGATCGCCGGCACCTATACGCCGTTCGCGCTCATGCTGCTCGACGGCCGCAACGCGCGGATCCTGCTCGGCCTGGTGTGGGGCGGGGCACTGCTCGGCATCGCGTTCCGGATCTTCTGGATCGGTGCGCCCCGCTGGCTCTACCTGCCGGTCTACATCGCGCTCGGCTGGGCGGCGATCTTCTGGCTGGGCGACTTCGCCTCGACGGCGGGTCCGGCTGTGCTCACGCTCATCATCGTGGGCGGTGGGCTGTACTCCGTCGGAGGCCTCATCTACGGCCTCAAGCGCCCGAACCCGATCCCCCGCTGGTTCGGCTTCCACGAGGTCTTCCACAGCTTCACCATCGCCGCGTTCGTCGTCCACTACGTCGGCGTCTCGATGATCGTCTACTCCGCCCGCTGAGCCGTCAGGGCTCCGCGGTCACGGGAGGCCGAGCTCGTCCGCCAGCGCAGCGTCGGGCAGGAACTGCATGTCCCGGGCCACGGCGCGGATCGGTCGGGTCGTCGCCCAGCGCGTAGCCACCCACGACGTAGTTGCCGCAGGCCCGGAACTCGAACCGGACCAGGTCTCCCCAGGTGGTGACGGCGTACGTCGGAGGGGCGACGACGTCGGACGCCGGACAGCGGTCCACGTCTTCGGCCGGGACCTGGTGCAGGTCTCGGGTCGACGTCGGCCAGGCGGAGTTGAGGTCGGCGATCCCTTCCTCGCTCGCGAAGGTGTCGCAGGCGACCAAAGCCTCGAACCTCGTGTCTGCGGTGACGGCCGGGCCGCGTGTCAGCTGTCGGCTGGTATGAGTTCCGGGTCCGCAGCCCGCCTCGGTCGAGACGGACAGCCCGAAGCTGGTGTCCAGGTGCATGGCCTCGCGCTGCTGCGCCAGGGCGTCGAAGAACGCGCCCAGCACGGCGTCCGACTCGTGGGCGACGCCGTCGAGCGTCACGTCCTGGCAGGTGTTCGACACGAAGACCTGCTCGGCCGCTGAGCCGCTGCTGCCGACGAGGAGGAGGTACGGGTCGGGGGCCACCCGGATGGCGTCGCAGCGAGCCGGGTCGGCTTCCGGCAGGTCAGCCACGGCAGCGAGGAAGGCGCTGGTCTGGACGGTCAGTGCGTCCACAGGCGGGTTCCAGGCGGTTGCCTGTCCACTTCCCGGGAGCTTCACCACACAGAGCCGGACGGAGGCCGCATCCGCGGGAATCGTGGCGCCCGCGACGTCGTCCGGCAGGAGCGGAGGGTCGTCCGGGCAGGGCGTCGTCGTCATCGTGGCGCTGCCGTTCGCCTGCTGCGTGGCGGTGGTCGGCTGGTTGGTGACGTTGTTGCGCATGTCGCTGGTCCGGGCGGTGTTCAGCACCTGCGGCACGATGATCACGGCCGCGGCCACGAGACCGATCACCCCGGCGGTGATCGCGCGACGCCGGTCGCGCCGCCCCCGGGCAGCCACCCGTTGCGCGCGGTTGGGGTCGTCGGGTCCGCTCGGCGCCGCGGCGGTCAGCAGGGCGCGCAGCCGCTCGGCGTCCTGGTCGCGCTTCGGGTCCTTCATGACCGCTCCTCCTCGTCGTCGGTGTGCCGCAGCAGAGGAGATTCCCGCAGGGCCGCCATCGCACGTGACGTCTGCGACTTGACCGTGCCCACGCTGCACCCGAGCGCCTCGGCGGTCTGCGCCTCGGTCAGGTCGTCGAAGTAGCGCAGCACGATCACCGCGCGTTGCCCACGGGTCAAGGTGGCGAGTGCCGTCAGCACGTCGCGTCGCAGCTCGACCTGGTGGGCGGCGTGGTCGACACGGGCACGCTCCGGCAGCTCGGCGGTCGGGACCTCGCCGGTCCACTTGCGCCGCCACCAGTCGGTGTACGTCGTGACCAGGGCGCGCCGTACGTAGCCCTCGACGGCGCCGTCCCGCGCGATCGACGACCACCGCCGCCACGCCTTGACCAGCGCCGATCTGCAGCAGGTCCTCGGCCTTGTGCGCGTCACCGGTCAGCAGCCAGGCCGACCGCCACAGGTCGCGACTCCGGGCCGCGACGAACTCCTCGAACGAGACGGCTGCAGCGTCGGTGGACTGGGCTGTCTCCACAGCTCCCGCCTCCGACTCGACCATGTGCACAGCCTCGCTCATCTGGCGTCCCCCGACATCTTCTCTGTTACCCGTCCAACGAGGCGGCCGCGCGGGATGGTTGTCAGCGTCAGGACGTGCGGGCCTGCTGGATGGCGGTCCAGACGCGGAACGGCGTGCAGGGCATCGGCATCTCGGTGACGCCGAGCGGCCGCAGCGCGTCGAGCACGGCGTTGATCACCGCCGGTGGCGCCGCGATCGCTCCGGCCTCGCCGACACCCTTGGTGCCCAGCGAGTTCGTCGTGGCGGGGGTGACCCGGCGGTCGGTCCTCATCGTGATCAGGTCGGCGGCCGAGGGCATGGCGTACTCGACGAAGCTCGGCGTCAGCACGTTCGCCTGGTCGTCGTACGCGACCTCCTCGAACATCGCCTGCGCGATCCCCTGCACGACACCGCCGTGCACCTGACCGTCGACGATCATCGCGTTGACCACGTTGCCGACGTCGTCGACGCCGACGTAGTCGATCAGCCGGACGACTCCCGTCTCGACGTCGACCTCGACGGCTGCCAGGTGACCGCCGAAGGGATAGGTGGCGATCCGGAGGTCCGAGGTGCGCGTACAGCCAAGACCTGGCTCGAGGCCGTCCAGCGAGATCTTGTGCCCGTACGACGCCATGGCCACGTCGCGGATCGTCGTCGACGCCTGCGTGCCGCGAACCGTGAAGACCCCGGCCTCGAACTCGAGGTCGTCGGGGTTGGCCTCGAGCACCTTCGCCGCAACCTCCGTCGCCCGCCGCCGCACCTCGACGGCAGCGTCGTGCAGCGCGGACCCGACGACGGACACCGAGCGTGAGCCGTACGAGTCGAAGCCGTGCCGAGCGCGCTCGGTGTCGCCGTGCACGATCTTGACGGCGTTCGACGTCGACGCCGAGCTGACGGTTGACGATCTGCGCCCAGCTGGTGGCATGCCCGGTGCCGAACGCCGTCGTGCCGATCACCACCTCCGCACCCTCGGGCGTGAGCCGCACGCTCGCCGTCTCGAACGCGTGCTTCGCGTACTTGACGCCGCCACCACACGCCTCGACGTAGGTGGAGACGCCGATGCCGATCCGGGTGGTCGCACCCTCGACGTTCTGCTCCGCCTGCCGCTTGCGCAGCCCGGCGTAGTCCGCCAGCTCGAGCATCGCGTCGGTCGTCGCGGCGTAGTCCCCGACGTCGTACGTCGCCCCACCGCTCGTCGTGTAGGGGAAGGCGTCCTTCGGGATCCAGTTCTTGCGCCGGAGCTCGACCGGATCGATGCCGAGCTCGGCGGCGAGGTCGTCGACGATGCGCTCGATCGCGTACGTCGCCTCGGGTCGGCCGGCGCCGCGGTAGGCGCCGACCGGTGTCTTGTTGGTGAGCGAGGTCTCGCAGTGGATGCGGTGGTTGGGGATCCGGTAGATGCCGGGGTACATCTGCAGGCCGCCGCTCGCGGAGCCCGGACCGATCGGGGAGACGTAGGCACCCGCGTCGCCGATCAGGTGCACGTCGAGCGCGGTGATCTCGCCCTCGCGGGTGGCGGCGATGGTGAGGTCCTGGATGATCGCGCGGCCGTGGAACGTGGTCTGGAAGTCCTCACTCCGCGTCGCGTTCCACGCCACCGGCCGCTTCAGCTCGCGCGCGGCGAACAGCGCGACGACCTCCTCGGCGTAGAAGAACTTGCCGCCGAAGCCGCCGCCCACGTCGGGAGCGATGACGCGCACGCGGTCCTCGTCGATTCCGGCGCCCTGCGCCATGAAGTACCGGACGATGTGCGGAGTCTGGGTCGAGACCCAGGCCGTGAACCCGTCGCCCTCCGGCGCGACGACGACGGACCGCGGCTCCATCGCGGCAGGGAACACGCGAGGCTGCTCGAACCGACGCGTCAGCACGACGTCGGCGGCCGCCAGGGCAGCATCGACGTCGCCGGCGCCCTCGCGGTCGTCGGAGGCCTGGTTGCTCGACGTGCCCTCGTGCAGCAGCAGCGCGTCGTCGGCCAGCGCCGCCTCGGCGTCGTTGATCGACGGCAGGTCGTCGTAGTCGAGGTCGACGAGCTCGGCAGCGTCGACCGCGGCAGCGGCCGTGCGCGCGACGACGACGGCCACCGCCTCGCCGACGTACCGCACCGTGTCGGTGGCGACGAGCTCCATGCTCGGGCCCTCCTCGAAGCTCGGCAGCTCCGGACACCAGCGTGCGAGGTCCGCACCTGTCCAGACCGCGAGCACATCCGGTGCGCGGCGCGCTTCGGCGACATCGATGGTGAACCGCGCATGAGGCATCGGGCTCCGCACGAAGACGAGATGCGCGGTCCCCTGCGGTCGGATGTTGGCCGTCCACCGCGTGCTGCCGGTGATCAGGTGGTGGTCCTCGGTGCGCAGCACCGGTGCATGGTCGCGGACGGCGGTCATGCGAGCAGCCTATTCACTGGAGGGCAGCGGGATCCGTCACCGGCAGGTCGCACACGAAGTCGTGACAGGCGTACGCCGTCGGACGTCCCTCGACGAGCGCCCGCGCCTCCAGCAACGGAACCGTCGCGCCGGCGCCGTCGCCGACCGCGATCACCTGGCCGGGATGAGTGAGCGCATGCGCTGCCCGCACCATCGCCTGCGTCGCCGGGTCGGACGGGTCACCCACGACCGCGACCTGCCGTGGCCCGTCGGCCATCGCCTCGAGGGCCGACAGGGTCTGACCGGCGAACCGCGGGGCGTTCTCCGCCAGCCCGGACAACCGCGTCGCGAGCTCGGCGGCTCGGTCGGCGTAGCGCGGGTCGCCGGTCAGTCCGTGCATCGTCACGAGCACGGTCAGGGCCATGCCCTGCCCTGACGGCGACGCGTTGTCGGCCGGGTCCTGCGGCCGCTTGAGCAGTGCCTCGGCGTCGTCGGCCGTGTCGAAGAAGCCACCGTTGCCATCGGCGAAGTGCGTCTCGATCGTCTCGCACGAGTCCGGCGGCCACGCTCGTACCAGCGCGCCTCCCCCGTCGCGCCGAACAGCACGAGGAGTCCGTCGGCGACGCATGCGTAGTCCTCGAGCACACCGTCCGGCGTGCCGACGACACCGTCCCTCGAGACACGTCGGAGCCGACCCTCGACGAGGTGGGTGTCGGCGAGCAGCCGGGCCACCTCGCGTGCCGCGTCGAGGAAGGCAGGCTCGGCCAGGATCACGCCCGCCTCCGCCAGCCCAGCGACCGCGAGTCCGTTCCAGGCCGCGACCACCTTGTCGTCGCGGGCCGGACGGGTGCGCTCGGATCGGGCCAGGAGCAGCCGACGTCGTATGTCGTCGAGCCGCGGCTGGTCGGCCGTGTCGACGTCGTAGCGAAGGGTCGACGTGCCGCCCTCGAAGTTGCCGCCGTCGCGCAGGCCGTAGGTCTCGCGGGCGAACGCGCCGTCCTCGGCACCGAGCACGGTGTCGAGCTGTTCCGGCGACCAGACGTAGAAGACGCCCTCCTCACCGTCGGAGTCCGCGTCGAGCGCGGAGGCGAGGCCGCCTTCGTCCGTGCCGAGCTCGTCGAGCATGAACTGCGCGGTCTCGCGCGCCACCCGCCCGGCCAGCGGCGACCCGGTCTGCCGGAACCAGTGCGTGTACGCGCGCAGCAGCAGCGCGTTGTCGTAGAGCATCTTCTCGAAGTGCGGCACGTCCCAGCGTTCGTCGACGGAGTAGCGCGCGAACCCCCCGCCGAGCTGGTCGTACATGCCGCCGCGGGCCATCGCCTCGAGCGTGCGCTCGGCCATCAGCAAGGCCTCGGCGTCGCCCGTGCGCGCGGAGTGCCGGAGCAGGAACTCGCACACCATCGACGGCGGGAACTTCGGTGCGCTTCCGAAGCCGGCGTGGGTCTGGTCGAACGACGGCGCGAGCGCCTTGGCCGCGTGGTTGGTCACGTCGTCGGCCGACGAGGTCGGCAGCTCATGGACCTGTTGGAGGTGCTGGGCGATGTCGCCGCTGATGTTGGTGACCTCCTGGCGGCGATCCGTCCACGCCTGCACGACGGCCTCGAGCACCTGCCCGAACGCCGGCATCCCCATCCGCGCGGCTCGTGGGAAGTACGTGCCGGCGAAGAACGGCGCGCCGTCCGGCGTGAGGATGCACGTCATCGGCCAGCCGCCCTGACCGGTCATCGCCTGGGTGGCCTCCATGTAGACCGCGTCGATGTCCGGACGCTCCTCGCGGTCGACCTTGATGCTGACGAAGTGCTGGTTGAGGTACGACGCGGTCGGGCCGTGCTCGAACGACTCGTGCGCCATCACGTGGCACCAGTGGCAGGCGGCGTACCCGACGGACAGGAACACCGGCACGTCACGCTCGCGCGCGGCCGCGAACGCCTCGTCACCCCACTCGTACCAGTCCACCGGGTTGTCGGCGTGCTGGAGCAGGTACGGCGACGTCGCGTCGGCCAGTCGGTTCGGCATACCACCCATCCTGCGCCAGCCGGGTCGTCGGCGCGCGACCGACGAGGTCAGAACGCCGCGGACTCCAGCCGCGTCATGGCGAAGAACTCGCGCGTCACGTCGACAGCGCGCTCCGCGTCGAAGGCCTTGCAGGTGAACGTGACGACGGACAGGAACTGAGGTCCGGTCCACACGTACAGCGAGATGCCCGAGTCGATCAGCGGGACGAAGGCGTCGTAGCCGGCGTTCTCCTCCCGGCCGCCGCTGCCCGGCGAGAAGATGATCGGGGTGTCGTACGTGCGGAGCGCGAGCGCCGTCGTGAGCCGGTCGAAATAGGCCCGGATGACGTCCTCGTCGACGGCGACCGTGAAGTAACCCTCGATCAGCAGCCGCTGTCGCACGATGTCAGGCGCAAGATCCTCCATGGCGGCCATCAAACCCGCGCCGTCAACCGCCGCCGACGATCCCGGCTCCCGGTACCTCCGCGCTCATGCGCACTGTTAAGGTAAGGCAGTCCTAACTAAGTCACACCTTCCTCCCCCGTGAAAGCTGTGTCGTGCTCCGAATCCCCCGCCTTCTCGTGCTCCCCCTCGTCGCCGTCCTGGCGGCGCCGATGCTGACCAGCTGCAGCAACGACAGCGACAAGCTCGTCATCTACAACGCGCAGCACGCCGAGCTGATCGAGCCGATCGCCAAGGACTTCACCGAGAAGACCGGCATCGAGGTCGAGGTCCGCGACGGGTCCGACCTCGAGATGGCCAACCAGCTCGTCACCGAGGGCAAGGCGTCCCCCGCCGACGTCTTCCTCACCGAGAACTCCCCGGCGATGTCGCTCGTGCAGAGCGACGGCCTGTTCCAGCCGCTGGAGCAGCAGACGCTCGACAACATCCCGGCGCAGTACCGGCCGGACGACAACAGCTGGACCGGCTTCTCGGCACGCTCCACGGTGATGGTCTACAACACCGACAAGGTGTCGAAGGACGAGCTCCCCACGTCGCTGACCGACCTCGCCGACCCCGAGTGGAAGGGCCGGATCTCGTTCAGCCCGACCGGCGCCGACTTCCAGGCGATCGTGGCCGGCTACCTGGCGCTCGAGGGCGAGGACGCGACCAAGCAGTGGCTCGAGGGCCTCAAGGCCAACGGCACGGTGTACGACGGCAACGACGTCGTGCTCGAGTCGGTGAACTCCGGCCAGACCGACGCCGGGATCATCTACCACTACTACTGGTACCGCGACCAGGAGGAGTCGGGCGAGAACAGCGACAACACCCAGCTGCACTTCTTCAAGAACCAGGACCCCGGCGCCTTCCTCAGCCTGTCCGGCGCGGGCGTCCTCGCCAACGGCGACCACAACGCGGACGCCCAGAAGTTCGTCGAGTACCTCACCAGCGTCGAGGGACAGCAGGCGATCGCCGACAGCTACGCGCTGGAGTACCCACTCAACCCCGAGGTCGACCTCGACCGCGCCGGTGTCCCTCCGCTCAGCTCGCTGGAGCCGCCGGACGTGACCGTGTCGGAGCTCGACTCCCAGAAGGTCGTCCAGCTGATGACGGAGGTCGGATTCCTGTGAGCGAGCGGGCGCGGCTCACCCCGCTCCCCCTTGTCGCCGGTGCCCTCGTCGCGGCCCTGGCGCTGATCCCCTTCGGCTACGTCCTCGCCGCGACGATCGAGATGGGATGGAGCCAGTTCCAGGAGCTGCTGTTCCGGCCGCGCGTCGGTGAGCTGCTGACCAACACGTCGATGCTGCTGCTCGGGACGCTGACGATCACGGTCGTCCTCGGCGTGTCAGCGCGCTCTGGCCGTGGTCCGCACCGACCTGCCGTTCCCGCTGTTCTGGCACGCGCTGCTCTGCGCGCCGCTCGCGATCCCGGCGTTCGTGAACTCCTACGGCTGGGTCTCGCTGACTCACGCCGTGCAGTCGTACGGCGGCGCCGTCCTGGTCGTCTCGCTCTCGTACTACCCCCTGGTCTACCTCCCGGTGGTGGCCATGCTGAGCACGCTCGACGCGGCCACCGAGGAGGTCGCCTGGTCGCTCGGGCACTCCCGCACCCGGACCCTGTTCACGGTGGTGCTCCCGCGCATCGCGCCCGCCGTGCTGGGCGGTGCCTTGCTGGTGGCGCTGCACGTGATGGCGGAGTTCGGCGCGCTCCAGCTGCTCGCCTTCCAGACGTTCACCACCGCCATCTACGGCCAGTACCGGTCGGCGTTCGCGAGCGAGGGCGGCACGGTCCTGGCCAGCGTGCTCGTGCTCGGCTGCGTGCTCCTGCTCAGCCTCGAGCTGCTGATCCGCGGCCGTCGCCGGCTCGCCCGGGTGGGACGCGGCGCCGGACGCCCGGCGGAGCCGGTCCGCCTCGGCTGGCGGCAGATCCCGCTGACCGCCGCGCTCGTCGGGCTCGTCGGTATGACGCTCGGCGTGCCCATCTACGCCCTCGTCCGCTGGCTGGTCGTCGGCTCGTCGACGGAGTTCGTCACCGGCGACGTCTCCCAGGCGTTCCTGAGCACGCTCTCGCTGGCCGTGGCGGGCGCCGCGGTGACGACGGTGCTCGCACTGGCACCTGCCTGGCTCGCCGTGCGGCAGCGAGGTGCTGTCGCGATCTTCCTCGAGCGCTGCACGTACACCGCCAACGCCCTGCCCGGCATCGTGGTCGCGCTCGCACTCGTCTGGGTGTCGATCCGCTGGACACCTGACCTCTACCAGACGCTGCCCGTGCTGCTCGCGGCATACGCGATCCTCTTCCTGCCCCGAGCCGTCGTCAGCGTCCGCAGCTCGTTGGAGCACGCGCCGGTCCTCTTCGAGCAGGTCTCGCGCAGCCTGGGGCAGTCGTCGTGGTCGACGTTCCGTCGGGTCACCGTGCCCCTGGTCGCGCCCGGGCTCGGCGCGGGCGCCGCGCTCGCGTTCCTCGCAGTGAGCACCGAGCTGACCGCGACCCTCATCCTGGCGCCGACCGGCACCTCGACGCTGGCCACGGAGTTCTGGACGAACTCCTCCGCGGTGAAGTACGGCGCAGCGGCCCCGTACGCGCTGCTCCTGATCCTGGTCTCGCTCCCGGCGACGTACGTCCTGGGCCGGCAGGTACGGCCGAGGAGGTCCCGATGAGTGACGTCGACATCCGAGGCATCTCGAAGCGATACGACGCGAAGCCCGTGCTCGTCGACCTCGACCTGCACGTGCCCGAGCGGCTCCATCACCGGAGTGCTCGGCCCGTCCGGCTGTGGCAAGAGCACGCTGCTGCGCATCGTCGCGGGTTTCGTGCGTCCCGACGCCGGCACGGTCCGGATCGGCGAGCGGGTGCTGGACGGCCACGGCCGCCACGTCCCCGCCCAGAAGCGTGGCGTCGGCTACGTGCCGCAGGAGGGCGCCCTCTTCCCGCACCTCACCGTCGCGCAGAACATCCTGTTCGGTCTCCCGCGGGCTGAGCGGACCGGCGCGCGCCGTGACGAGCAGCTCGACCTCGCCGAGCTCGAACGCGACCTCGCCGACCGCTACCCGCACGAGCTGTCCGGGGGCCAGCAGCAACGGGTGGCGCTCGCCCGGGCGCTCGCCCCGGGGCCTGAGATCGTGCTGCTCGACGAGCCGTTCTCGTCGCTCGACACCGCGCTGCGCGCCAGCGCCGGCCGCACCGTCACGCGGGTGCTCCGCAACGCCGGGGCCACCGCCTTGCTGGTCACGCACGACCAAGGAGAGGCGCTCTCGCTGACCGACCAGGTGGCGGTCATGCGTGACGGACGCTTCGTCCAGGTGGACCCGCCCGCCGTGGTGTACGGCGCTCCGGTCGACCCCACGACGGCAGCGTTCGTCGGCGGCGGCACCTTCGTGGACGGCATCGTGCCGGACACCTCCGGCGGCACCACCGTGGAGACCGAGCTCGGCCGGCTGCCGCTGTCGACCCCGGCCAACGGCTCCGTGCGCGTGCTGGTCCGCCCCGAACAGGTGGAGATCGCCCACGACGCCCCCGTCAAGGCCCAAGTCCTCGCCGTGGACTATCACGGCGCCCAGATCGTCGTGGAGCTCGCGCTGCGCTCCGGGGCGGTCGTGCATGCTCGCGGACCCGCGACGCAGCCACCCGCCGCCGGCGAACAGGTCGGGATCCGGGTGCTCGGCGCGGTCCGCGCCTACCCGCGCAGCTCCACCGGCGCCGGCTCGGGGGCCGACACCGGTGGGCTCGCGGGGACGGGAGGCGTCCCGGAGTGACGATCACCCCGACGCGCACCCCCGACCCGACCAGGCAAGACCCCCGGACCACACCCGACGCCGCGCCGGTCCACTTCGACCTGCTCCGAAGCGATGGCGCAGCCGCTCTCGTCCAGGACGGCCGGACGGTCAGCCACGCCGAGCTCACTGACCTCGTCGAGCAGCGACGCAGAGAGCTCGGTCCCGTGCGTCGGCTCGTCGTCCTCGACGGCGCCTCGACCGTCGAGGCGGTCGTCGACCATCTGGCCTGCCTGGCGGGCGGCCACGTCGCGATCCTGGTCGCCCCCGGCGCACCGTCGACCGAGCGCCTCATCGCGGCGTACGACCCCGACGTGGTCGTCCGGCATCGTCAGGGGCGCGAGACCGAGATCCGACGGGACGGTTCGGCCCACGAGCTGCATCCCGACCTGGCGCTGCTCATGAGCACGTCCGGCTCGAGCGGTTCTCCCAAGCTCGTGCGCATCTCGACCGACAACCTGCGTGCCAACGCCTCGGCCATCGCCGACTACCTCGGCCTCGACGACGACGACTGCGCCGCGACCTCGCTGCCGCTGCACTACTGCTACGGCCTGTCGGTCCTGCACTCACATCTGCTGGTCGGAGGAAGCGTCTGGCTGACCGACGAGTCGGTGGTCGACGACGCGTTCTGGGACGGGTTCGTCGAGGTCGGTGCGACCTCGCTCGCCGGTGTCCCGCACTCGTTCGAGCTCCTCGAGCAGTCCGACTTCGTCGGCCGGCAGCTGCCCCGCCTCGACCGGCTGCGTCGGATCACCCAGGCCGGTGGGGCGCTCCCGCCGCCGCGGGTCGAGGAGTGGGCCGAGCGCGGACGGGTCCACGGCTTCGACTTCTTCGTGATGTACGGCGCGACCGAGGCGACGGCTCGGATGGCGTACCTCCCTCCGCACCTCGCGCACGCCCGGCCCGAGACGATCGGCATTCCGGTGCCCGGCGGCGACCTGCGGATCGACGACGGAGAGCTCGTCTACTCCGGACCGAACGTCATGCTCGGCTACGCCGCCTCTCCGGCGGACCTGGCGCTGGGCCGCACCGTCCACGAGCTGCGCACCGGTGACCTCGCGATCCAGCACGACGACGGCCTGTTCCAGATCGTCGGGCGCCGCAGCCGCACCGCCAAGCTGTTCGGACTGCGCGTCGACCTCGACCACGTCGAGCGACTGCTCCGCGACGCCGGCGTCGACGGCCGTGCGGTGGAGCGCGACGGCACGCTGACCACGTTCGTGCGTCACGGTCGCGCGGCCGACAAGGCCCGCCGGATCCTCGGCAGGGAGCTGTGCCTTCCGCCGCACGCGCTCGCCTTCCCGATCGTCGCGGAGTTCCCCCTCACCACGTCGGGCAAGACCGACTACCCGGCGCTGGTCCGCCACGCGTCGGGGACAACCGCCGACGACGGTGGGATCCGGGCGATGTATGCCGCGCTGCTCGGCCGCCCCGATGCACGCGACGACCAGTCGTTCGTGCAGCTCGGCGGCGACTCGCTGTCCTTCGTCGAGGTGTCGGTCCGGCTCGAGCGCCGGCTCGGGAGACTCCCCGCGAACTGGCAGGAGCTCAGCATCGCCGAGCTGGAGGCCCTCGAACCCCGGCCGCGGCGCTGGACCGCACAGCTCGACACCGCGGTCGCGCTGCGCGCCATCGGGATCGTGCTCGTCGTCGGCAGCCACACCGAGTGGTTCACCCTGCAAGGCGGCGCGCACCTGCTGCTCGCCCTCGTCGGGTTCAACCTGGCCCGGTTCCAGCTCGCCCCGGGCACGCCGGGCGAGCGTCGGACCCGGCTGCGCCGCTCGTTCCGCGACCTGCTGCTCCCGTCGGTGCTCTGGATCGGCGCCGTCGCGATCATCTCCGGGAAGTACGTGTGGTCGACGGTCGCCCTGTCCACCAACCTCGTCGGCCCGTCGTACTGGACCGAGCAGTGGCAGTTCTGGTTCCTCGAGGCGGCAGCGTGGTCGATGCTCGCGCTGATGGCCGCGCTGGCCGTGCCGTGGGTCCGTGCCCAGGAGTCAGCTCACCCGTGGCGCTTCGGACTGGTCTGGCTCGGGCTGGCGATGGCGCTGCGCTTCGCGTTGACCGGGGTCGAGGCCGTGTCGATCGAGCGTTACAGCGCGACCATGGTCGCCTGGTGCGTCCCGCTGGGCTATCTCGTCGCGCGCTCCGACACCTCGACCCGGCGCCTGGTCATGACCGGGCTGATCCCGCTGTGCACGTTCGGCTTCTTCGACGAGCCGGTGCGGGAGGCGGTGATCGTGGCCGGTCTGCTGCTCGTGCTCTGGGCGCCCCGACTGGTGCTCCCGCGCGGCCTGCCCGCGCTGCTCAGCCCGCTGGCAGCGGCGTCACTGGCGATCTACCTCACCCACTGGGTGGTCTACCCGCCGCTCGATGCCGACCACGACGTGCTCGCAGCGCTGCTGTCCCTCGCCGTGGGCGTGGCGGTGTGGAAGGTTGCCGTCTTCGCCGTTGCGCGCATGCGCGCGCTCAGCGTGGCGGTTCCTCGTCTCCGCGCTCTGGTTCCGACTCGTCCTGAGGTTCTGCGGGCGGTGTCTCCGACGCGTCGGCGGAGTTCTCGTCGGCAGAGTCGGCAGGGCGGGCCAGGTCAGCCCTGTGAGGCGCCTTGATCCTGCCGAGCTGGGTGTTCATGCTGCGCCACAGCAGGAAGGTCGCGAGGGCGAGCACCAGCACCAGGACGAGCGCGATCCATCCCGGCTTGACGTCGTTCGGGTCGTAGGCGAGCAGGACCTCGGCGGGCGTCATGCCTGCACGCTCTCGCGATGGCCGTCGTACGACGGGGCGAGGTCACGGATGCCGGCGAACAGGTCGTCCTCCGGCAGCTCGCGCGGCACGAGAGAGTCGACGAGCTCGTAGTCCTCGGTCGGCCACGCCTTCTGGCTGAGCTCCATCGGGATCGCGAACCAGCGCCCCTCCGGGTCGATCTGCGTGGCGTGCGCGATCAGCGCCTGGTCGCGGATCGGGAAGTACTCGGCGCACGGCACCTGCGTCGTGATCCGGGATTCGTGCTCCGGGTCGTCCTTCCACTCATCGAGCCACTCGTCGTACGGCGACTCGAGCCCTTCCCCGAGCATCGCCTCGTGGAGCGCGAGGATGCGTGGGCGGTTGAAGCCGTGGTGGTAGTAGAGCTTCAGCGGCTGCCACGGCTCGCCGGCCTCGGGGTAGGCCTCCGGGTCGGCGGCGGCCTCCCAGGCCTTCATCGTGATCTTGTGGCACATGATGTGGTCGGGGTGCGGGTAGCCGCCGTTCTCGTCGTACGTCGTGACGACGTGCGGCTTGAAGCTGCGGATCAGCGCGACCAGTGGCGCCGCGCCGTCCTCGACCGAGACCAGGCCGAAGCATCCCTCCGGCAGCGGCGGCTTCGGGTCGCCCTCGGGCCAGCCGGAGTCGACGAACCCGAGCCAGTCCTGAGTGACCCCGAGGATCTCGCGCGCCCGCTCCATCTCCTGGCGGCGGATCTCGCTGATGTTCGCGAGCACGTCGGGTCGGTCCATCGCGGGGTTGAGGATCGAGCCGCGCTCGCCGCCGGTGCACGTGACGACGTGGACGTCGACGCCTTGGTCGACGTACATCCGCGTGCTCGCGGCGCCCTTGCTCGACTCGTCGTCGGGATGGGCGTGCACGTGCATCAGCCGCAACCCGTTGTTCCCCGCCACCACTCTTGACCTCCGTGCAAACTCGTCCTGGGACAATGGTCGCAGCCACCTCCGGACGGCATCCGGCCAGTCCCACCCACAGACAACGACAGCGAGCGTCGAGCATTCCCGTGACAGCCTCCGAGCCCGGTCCTCCCGAACCCTCGGGCACCGTACGCCGGCAGACGCTCGAGGAGCGGTACGGCGTCGAGTCACCGACCCGTCGCCGCACCAAGCAGGTCGTCGTCGCCGCGGTCGCGCTCGCCCTGCTCGGCTGGCTCGGCTGGGCCGCGTGGGAGCACAGCCAGTCCGACGTCACGGGTGAGCTCAAGACGTTCGAGGTGATCGACGAGCACGAGGTACGCGTCGCTGTCGAGCTCACCCGGCACGACGGTCAGGCGATTGTCTGCGACGTGGTCGCCCAGGCCGACGACCACACCACGGTCGGCGAGGGCACCGTGACGGCCCCGGCCGGACCCTCCAGCCACCTCACGGCGACCGCGTCGGTCAGGACCGACCGGGAGGCCACGTCGGCGACGGTCTCGAACTGTCGAACGGCGGACTGACCAGGGGAAATGTCGCCCGGCCGGCGTCTCATGCTGATCTGAGAATGCGGATTTCGGCCGGGTCTTTGGTAGCCTCGTCCTTTCCCATCGGGGGCACACCGGACCAGTTCTGCACGTCGCGATCGCGTTCGTGTGCCCGCAACCTAGGAGCACAACCCGTGACACAGCCCACCACTGAGAACGTCATCTGGCTCACCCAGGAGGCGTACGACCGTCTCCAGGCCGAGCTGGAGAACCTCAAGGGGCCGGCCCGAGCCGAGATCTCGCAGCGCATCGCCGATGCCCGCGAGGAAGGCGACCTGCGCGAGAACGGCGGCTACCACGCCGCGCGCGAGGAGCAGAGCAAGGCCGAGGCACGGATCGTGCAGCTCGAGGACATGCTGAGCCGCGCCAAGGTCGGCGAGCAGCCGCACCCAGGACGACGGCACCGTGGCCGCCGGCATGGAAGTGACCGTGAAGTTCGCCGCCGGCGACACCGAGACCTTCCTGCTCGGCGCCTCGTGAGGTGCTCGCGCCTCGACGACAACGTGGATCTCGGCCGTCTACTCACCGCAGTCGCCGCTCGGCGCTGCGATCGTCGGCAAGAAGCAGGGCGAGACCGCGTCCTTACACCAGCCCCGAACGGCCAGCGAGATCAAGCTCGAGGTCGTCGAGGCCAAGCCGTTCGCCAGCTGAGGTCCGGCGACCAGGGCCTGCACGGTTCAGGCGGGGTTGTCGGCGGTCAGGTGGACGCCGGGCTCCTGGTCCGCGATCGCGACCGACGCGCGGGTGAAGACCTGCTGGTCGCGTCGGGTGACCTTGCGCAGAGCCCGGAAGTCGGCGTCGAGCGACGTCGGCGTGATCCGGGCCCGGACGTAGCCGCGCAGGTTGTTCTGGAACCGCAGGTGCGGGTTCCACTCCAGCCACGGATGTGATCGCAGCGGGGCGTCCTCGCCGTCGCCGTTGCTGCTGATCGACGACGTGACCAGCTCGGTGCCGACGACCGGGCCGTCCGTGTCGTAGTCGAGCTTGAGGTTCGCGGCCCAGTGCTCGTGGATGTCGCCGGTGAGCACGACCGGGTTGCGCACACCCGCATCGACCCAGCCCTGCGTGACCCGACGACGGGAGGCGGCGTAGCCGTCCCAGGTGTCCATCTGGGCGCCGACGTGGTCCGGCCGCTCGTCACCGTCGCGCTGCGCGAAGAACACCTGCTGCCCCAGCAGGTCCCAGCGCGCCGTCGAGGACTGGAAGCCGTCGATCAGCCAGTCCTCCTGCGCTGTCCCGGTGATCGTCCGAGCCGGGCAGGTTCACGTCGTCGCAGTCGATCCGGTAGCCGCCGCCGCAAGCCTGGTCGTCGCGGAACTGGCGGGTGTCGAGGAGGTGCAGCGTGGCGAGGTCGCCCCAGTGCACCCGCCGGTACATCCGGATGTCGGGACCGCTCGGCACGGAGGTCCGGCGCAGGGGCATGTTCTCGTAGTACGCACGGAACGCGGCGGCCCGGCGCCGCATGAAGACCTGCTGTGTCTCGAAGGCCTTGCCGTGCACGCCCGCCCAGCCGTCCTCGACCTCGTGGTCGTCGAACGTCACCAGCCACGGCGCCGCAGCCTGCGCGGCCTGGAGATCGCGGTCGGTCTTGTACTGCGCGTACCGCTGCCGGTAGTTCGCCAGGGTGTGCGCGTCGGGCCCGGCGTGAGTGCGGACGGTCGGGATCGGGTAGTTCCGGTCGGCGCCGTACTCGTAGATGTAGTCGCCGAGGTGCAGCACCAGGTCGGGGTGCTCGGCGGCGATCTTCCGGTATGCCGTGAAGTAGCCGTGCGTGAACTGCGCGCACGACGCGAAGACGAGCTCGAGCGCCGACGGGTGCGCGTCGATCGCGGGAGTCGTCCGGGTTCGGCCGATCCGGGACAGGTGACCCTCAGCGCGGAACCGGTACCAGTACTCCCGACCCGGGCTGAGGCCACCGAGGACGACGTGGATCGCGTGAGCGTACGCCGGACGCGCGACCGCGGTCCCGTGCCGGACGACGTGCTGCATCGCGGGATCGGTCGCGACCTGCCAGTGCACGTCGACCGGCCGGTTCGGCATTCCCCCGAGTCCGTCCGACGCCAACGGGTGCAGGGCCAGCCGGGTCCAGAGCACGAAGCCGGACGGCGACGGGTCTCCGCTCGCCACACCCAGCCGGAACGGGTCCGCCGGCAGCGCACGCGCCGCCCGTGCCCCCTGCAGCGGGCCTGACAGCCCGGTGAGCGTCGTGGCGCCCAGAACCAGACCGGCAGACAACACCGAACGACGCGAGAGATCCATGGCAGTCAGACGCGCTCGTCAGAAGACCGTGACGTCGTAGCCGCGCTCGCGCAGCTTGGCGAGCACCAGGTCGCTGTGCTCCTGACCGCGCATCTCCATCTGCAGCACGACGTCGACCTGGTCGAGCGCGAGGGACTCGGAGGTCCGCTCGTGCACGACGTCGAGGACGTTCGCCTCGCAGGCGCTGAGCTCGGACAGCAGCTCGACGAGGCCGCCGGGCCGGTCGGGGATGCGGCACTGCACGGCCAGGTAGCGACCGGCGGCCGCCATCCCGTGCCGGATGACGCGCATCAGCAGCAGCGGGTCGATGTTGCCGCCGGACAGCACGGCGACGATCGGGCCCTCGAAGTCGTGCGGCGAGTCGAGCAGCGCCGCGACGGCGGCCGCGCCGGCGGGTTCGACGACGACCTTGGCCCGCTCCATCAGCGCCAGCAGCGCACGCGACAAGGACTCCTCCGAGACCGTGCGGATCTGGTCGACGTGGCGCTGGACCGCGGCAAACGGCACCTCGCCCGGACAGCCGACTGCGATGCCGTCGGCCATGGTCGCCATGCTGGCCAGCGGGACCGGGCGGCCGGCCTCCAGCGACGCGGGGTACGCCGCAGCCGACTCGGCCTGGACCCCGACGACCTCGACGTCGGGACGCAGCGCCTTGACCGCCGCGGCGATGCCGGCGAGGAAGCCGCCGCCACCGGTCGGCACGATCACGGTCTTGACCTCGGGCGCCTGCTCGAGGATCTCGAGCCCGCACGTCCCCTGCCCGGCGACGATGTCGGCGTGGTCGAACGGGTGGATCAGCTCAGCACCTGTCTCGGCGGCGAACCGTCGGGCCTCGATCAGGCAGTCGTCGATCGTGGTGCCCGTGAAGCGAACCTCGGCGCCGTAGCCCCGGGTGGCCTTCTCCTTGGGAATGGGTGCGCCGCTCGGCATGAACACCGTCGACTTGATGCCGAGCAGGCTGGCCGCAAGGGCGACCCCCTGCGCGTGGTTGCCGGCGCTGGCCGCCACGACTCCGCGGGCGCGCTCCTCCTCCGTCAGGTGGCTGATCCGCAGGTAGGCACCGCGGATCTTGAACGATCCGGTGCGCTGCAGGTTCTCGCACTTCAGCCAGACGTCCTGGCCGGTCAGTGCCTTGAGCCAGCGTGAGCCCTCCATCGGGGTCACCAGCGTGGTGCCGCGGAGCTCGTCGCGCGCTGCCTTGATCTGGTCGATCGTGACGTCCGCTACATCGGGCCCGGCGAGGGAAGGCATCCCGGCGGCATCGGTGTTCACACACCTGAGGGTACGCACCAGATGCCCTCTCCCAGACCGGACCGTCACATCCTGTGAGGACAATCATGTTGAACTCAACGCTTCCGCTGACGCGCGCCTCGTGGCTGCGTTGGCTCACCCGCTTCGACCCCTTCGGCCAGGACCGCCGTAACCAGGCCTGACCGACGCGGCCGACTGACGACCAGACGGCCCGGCGGAGTCTCTCGATGACTCCGACCGGGCCGTTTGCATGCGCCATACAACTAGTTATATGGTTGTTCCATGCAAGCAAAACCGTTCCTCACCGCGGACCCGCAGACGCCCGAGGAGGCAGTCATCGGTCTGCTCATGCAGGCCGGCCGACGACTGCGCACCCGGCACCCCGAGGACCAGGTCGACCCGTCGACGTTCCCCCTCGCCAAGCAGCTGATGTGCCACGACGGCATGCGGCTCTCCGACCTCGCGGCCGCCGTCGAGCTCGACGCGTCGACCGTGAGCCGCCAGATCAAGCAGCTGGAGGACAAGGCCCTCGTCGAACGCACGCCCGACCCGGCGGACGGCCGGGCGAGCCTGATCCGGCTCACCGACGACGGCCAGCAGGTCATCCGCGCCGGCATGCGCCGCCGCTTCGACCGCATCAAGAGCGTGCTCGAGCCCTGGAGCGAGGACGACCGCCGGCATCTCCAGACGCTGCTGACGCGGCTCGCCTCCGACCTCCGTGACGCCAACGACCTTCAGGAAAGCACCCACACCTCATGACGCAGACCCAGACTCCCGACGAGCAGGGCTATCTCAGCCACGGCCAGATCCTGGTGGTGATGAGCGGGCTGATGGCGGGCATGTTCCTCGCCGCCCTCGACCAGTCCATCGTCGGTACCGCACTCCCCCGCATCACCAGCGAGCTCGGCGGCCTCAGCCACCTGTCCTGGGTGGTCACGGCCTACCTGCTCACCCAGACCGCCTCGACGCCGCTGTGGGGCAAGATCTCCGACCTCTACGGTCGCAAGCTGATCTTCCAGGCCGCGATCATCACCTTCCTGATCGGCTCCCTGATGTCCGGCCTGGCTCAGAACATCGGCGAGCTGATCGCCTTCCGTGCCGTCCAGGGCCTCGGTGGCGGTGGTCTGTTCGCCCTCGCCCTGGCCACCATCGGCGACATCGTCCCGCCGCGTGAGCGTGGCCGTTACGGCGGCTACTTCGGTGCGGTCTTCGGCACGTCCAGCGTGCTGGGTCCCGTGCTGGGTGGCTTCTTCACCGACGGTCCCGGCTGGCGCTGGATCTTCTTCATCAACATCCCGATCGGCCTCGCCGCGCTCGTGATCACCTCGGTCGCGCTCAAGATCCCCGTCGTACGCCGCGACCACGCGATCGACTACCTCGGCGCCACCACGATCGTGGCGGCCGTCAGCTCCTTCCTGCTCTACACGACGTGGGCCGGACCCGACCACGGCTGGGGCTCACCGGCCGGGCTCGCCCTGCTGGTCGCCGGCGTCGTCCTCACGGGTCTCTTCGTCCTCGTCGAGTCGCGGGCCTCGGAGCCGATCATCCCGCTCGAGCTGTTCAAGATCTCGGTCTTCCGGACCAGCAACCTCTACAGCTTCATCATCGGGTTCGCGATGTTCGGAGCGATCATCTTCCTGCCGATCTACCTGCAGGTCGTCAAGGGCATGAGCCCGACCCAGTCCGGTCTGGCCCTGCTGCCGATGGTCGTGGGCATCTTCTCGACGTCGATCTCGTCGGGCATCGTCGATGAGCAAGACCGGCCGCTACAAGTGGTTCCCGGTCATCGGCGCGGTCGTCGTGATCGTGGCCCTCTACCTGTTGTCGATCATGACCGCCCACACGCCGTACTGGCAGGCGGCGCTGTCGTTCTACCTCTTCGGCGCCGGGCTCGGGTTCAGCATGCAGCTCATCGTGACGATCGTGCAGAACGCGGTCGACAAGAAGCACATGGGCAGCGCCACCAGCTCCGTCGCGTTCTTCCGTTCGATGGGCGGAACGTTCGGCGCTGCGGTGTTCGGCGCGATCCTGTCGAGCCGGCTGACCGTCCACCTGGCCGACCAGTTCGGCGGTCAGGGCGGGGCTCCCCTGCCGACGGCCGGCGGCGACGTCACCGGCAACGTTCAGAAGATCCAGCAGCTGCCCGAGCCCGTCCACGGCCTCGTGCTGAACGCCTTCGCCGACTCGCTGCACGACGTGTTCCTGTGGGCCATCCCTGTGGTGGTCATCGCTCTCGGGGTCTCCTTCTTCATCAAGGAGGTCCCCCTCAAGATGCGCAGCGAACCGGGGGCGCCGGCCGAGGCCGAAGAGGTCTCGCTCGCCCACTGAGGGCGTCGCTGGTTGAGCGCGCCGCTGGTTGAGCTTGTCGAAACCGAGGGGGTTCGACAAGCTCAACCGGCGGGTGGCTCCCAGAGCCGGGTGAGCAGGCGGTACGCCGCTTCGGGGTGGTCGGCGGCGAGCAGGCCGGCGGCCGCGAGCACGTAGTCGTGGTCGATGACCACCTGCGGATCGCGCGGAACCAGCCAGCCACCCTCGACGTGGTCGCCGGTACCCGCTGCGATCACGCGGAGCGCGTCGGCGCGCGCGTTGTGCCGGAGCACGCCACCCGAGCCGATCAGCAGGTCGACCTCGCGCAGGTCCTTGCCGCTGCGCTCGACCAGCCGCCCCTCCGGACTGAACACCACTTGCTGGCGCCCGGCATGGCGGCGTACGGCCAGATGCACCGCGGCGGACGCGATCGCGAGGTCGTGCTCGGTCTCCGACCTGGTCGCCGGGCACGATGCTGGGGTCGCGGCGACGACGTTCGGCAGCCGCGACCACGTCGCCGCTGATGTCGAGGCCGGCTTCACGAGCGGCCTCGACCGTCGGGACCGCGCTCCAGCGCATGCCGAGGTCGCCCTCGACGGTCCGGCTGACCGGCACGGTCGCCACCACCTCGCGGGCGAGACCCGACTCCTCCGGGTCGACCTCGACGACCGAGTGCACGTCGGTCGTCGCTCCGCCGACGTCGACGACGACGACGTCGCCCGCACCGGGCTGCTCCGGTCCCAGCCCAGCGGCGGCGAGCTCGACGGCGGTCAGCACGACGTCCGGCGTGGCACCTCTGACCATCGCGGTGAAGTCCGTGCGCGCCGAGAGGTGCTTGCCGCCGATGACGTGGCTCAGGAACATCTCGCGGATCGCGGCGCGCGCACCATCGGGCGCGAGGGCACCGATCCGCGGTACGACGTTCGGGGCGACGACGTACGGGACGCCGGCGGCGTCGAAGGCCGCGACGACCTCCTCGACGGCATCCACGTTGCCTGCCAGCACGACCGGTCCGGGCCATCGGCCGTTCGCGAGCGCGTGCGCGTTCGCGAGGAGGACCTCGGCGTTCCCACCGTCGGTGCCCCCGACCAGCAGGACGACGTCGGGCTCAGACGCGCGGAGGGCGGCAAGGTCGACCGCGTCGTACGACACGTGCACGACACGACCCCCGCTCGACAGCGCGACCCGACGGCCGGCCTCGGAGGTGACGAGCTCCTCGTTGCCGACGACGGCGATCCGCAGTCCCCCACCGGCAGAGGAGCAGGCGAGCACCGGGACGTCGGCGCCATCGGTCGACGGCGCGATCTCGGCACGGATCGCGTCCCAGCCGTCGAGCACGTCGGTGTCGATGGTCGTGCGGTGGCTGCCGGTGGCGATCAGCGCACCGGTGCCGACGTCGACCAGCGCCGCCTTCGTGAACGTCGACCCGAAGTCGACGCAGTAGACCAGCGACACGCGAGCTCGCCTCAGCGGCCGGTCAGCCGGCGAGCGCGTGGTCGAGGTCGGCGATCAGGTCCTCGACCGACTCCAGCCCGACGGAGAGCCGGACCAGGTCGTCAGGCACCTCGAGGACCGAGCCCGCGACCGAGGCGTGCGTCATGGTGGCCGGCAGCTCGATGAGGGACTCGACGCCGCCGAGGGACTCGGCGAGCGTGAAGACCTGGGCGCGGTTGCACACGTCGAGCGCCGCCTGGTGACCGGCCTTCACCCGGAACGACACCATGCCGCCGAACCGCTTCATCTGCGCGGCCGCGACCTGGTGGCCGGGGTGGTCGGTGAGTCCTGGGTAGTAGATCTCGCCGACGGCGTCGTGGTGCCGGAGGAAGTCGACGACCCGCTCGGCGTTGTCGCAGTGCCGGTCCATCCGCACGGCGAGGGTCTTGAGGCCGCGGAGCACGAGGTAGGCGTCGAACGGTCCCGCGGTGGCTCCGGTGGAGTTCTGGAAGACGGCGATCCGGTTGCCCAGGTCTGCGTCCGACGTGACGATCGCGCCGCCGACGACGTCGCTGTGACCGCCGGCGTACTTGGTCGTCGAGTGCACGACGACGTCGGCCCCGAGGGTGAGCGGGCGCTGGAGGTACGGCGTCGCGAAGGTGTTGTCGACGAGGAGGATCGCGCCCGCGTCATGGGCGATCTGCGCGATGGCCGGGATGTCGGCCACCCCGAGCAACGGGTTGGACGGCGTCTCGATCCAGACGATCTTGGTCTTGCCCGGCTGGACGGCCGCGGCGATCGCAGCGGTGTCGTGCACCGATGCGGGGGTGTGGTCGAGGCCCCAGGGCTCGAAGACCTGCTTGAACAGGCGGTAGGTGCCGCCGTACGCGTCGTCGGGGATGACGACGTGGTCGCCGGGTGAGCACACCACGCGGACCAACGCGTCCTCGGCGGCCATGCCGGACGAGAACGCGACGCCACGACCGCCCTCCTCGAGGGCAGCGAAGCAGTCCTCGAGCGCGCGCCGGGTCGGGTTGCCGGTGCGGGAGTACTCGTAGCCGTCGCGCAGCCCGCCGACCCCGTCCTGCTTGTAGGTGCTCACGGCGTAGATCGGTGTCATCACCGCACCGTTGCTGGGGTCCGGCTGCTGTCCCGCGTGGATCAGCTTGGTCTCGAAACCAGGCGCGTTGCTCATGCCGCGAAGCCTAGTCGGGCGTGCTCCAGGGCCCGTCGGGGGCGAGCCGGATGAGGACGGAGACGATGTCGGGCTGGTCGTTCGAGTCCAGGTCAGCGATCTCCTGCCACGGCACCCAGCGATGTCCGAGGTATGCCGCCTGCTCGATCTCCGTCTGACCCGACACATCCGGGACACCCGCCGAGGCGGCGCGTCCGAGGAAGAAGTGCTCGTCGCAGACGTAACGCTCCCCCAGCCAGAACAGGTCACGGCCGACCAGCACCGGCTCGCCCACGAGCTCCGGCTCGGGGAGCCCGGTCTCCTCCGTCCACTCGCGCAGCACGGTGACATCGGGAGTCTCGCCCGCTTCGATCCCGCCACCTGGCGGTTCCCAGAGCTCGAATCCGTCGTACGGGTCGCGCCAGTTGAGCAGGAGCACGCGGTCTTCTGCGTCCAGGCAGATCAGTCGCGCCGCCGGTCGGGGCGCGACCGGATCCGCGTCCAGCTCGACGATGTAGTGGACGATCTCCTCGCCGAAGTCGTCGAGCATGGTTCGACCGGAGTGGCGGAACCCCATCGACTCGTAGAGATGGCGCGAGATCGGGTTCGACGCGTGAGTCCACAGCTGGGCACGCGCGAAGCCGTGCCGCTTGCCGAGCGTCGTGACAGCGTTGACCGCTCGGCGGCCGAGACCCTCGGCCCAGCGACCGGGCTTCGAGGCGACCGACGAGATGTGCATCAGCCCCGGGATCGGACGGGGGCTCCGGCCGTTGTCCTCGTTGCCCGGCATGGCCACGGCGAGCGAGACGAGGTCATCGTCCTCGAAGATCCCCACCCCGAAACATCCCGGGCGTTGCAGCACGCTGCTCGTGCGCTCGTGAAGCCGGTTGAGCCCGGTCTGCTCGCGGCGTACGTCGGTGGCGGCTTCCCACAGCGTCGCGACGACATCGTCATCGTGACCAGCCCGCAGGATTCGGACATGTCCGCGACCTGCACTCGTCATGGGCTCAGCCAAGCACACCCGCCCGGGTCGGCTGCGTGCCACGATGACGAGGTGGCCATGACAGCGATCGTCCCCACCCGTATCGACGAGCTCAAGTCGCGAGAGGACGCGGCGTTCATGGCTGCCCGGCCGCGAAGCCTGGAGCTCTGGGCCAAGGGTGGCGCGGTGATGCCGAACGGTGTCCCGATGAGCTGGCTGCGGACGTCGTACGACCATCCGCCGCTGTTCGTCGACAGCGCGTCGGGTTCGCGCTTCCGCGACGTCGACGGCCACGAGTACGCCGACTTCAACATCGCGGACATGTCGATGTTCACCGGCTACGGGCCGGCGCCGGTGGTCGAGGCGGTGAGTCGCCGCGTCGCCGCCGGGTCGCAGTTCCTGCTGCCGACCGAGGACTCCATC
The DNA here is from genome assembly GCA_963737725.1 of uncultured Actinomycetota bacterium. Classification (GTDB taxonomy): domain Bacteria; phylum Actinomycetota; class Actinomycetes; order Propionibacteriales; family Nocardioidaceae; genus JANLYC01. Next base: position 358,924 of record CAVTTO010000004.1, on the reverse strand, counting down.
TGGGTCGCCGAGGAGCTCGGTCGGCGCTACCGGCTCCCCTTCTGGCAGTTCACGCTGGCGGCCTCGAGCGCGAACACCGAGGTGATCAGGGTTGCTCGCACGATCACCGGTCGTGAGCGCGTGCTGTTCTTCGACGGCAAGTACCACGGGCACTTCGACGAGGCGCTCGTCCAGGTCGACGACGAGGCGGGCGGCGGCCTGGTGCCCGAGGAGGCCGGCCTTCCGGGCGACGTGACCTCCCGGACCGTGATCGTCCCCTTCAACGACCTCGACGCACTCGAGCGAGCCCTTCAGACTCGAACGATCGCCGTCGTCATCACCGAGCCGGCGCTGACCAACAACGTCGGGCTTCTCATGCCGGAGGACGGCTTCCACACCCGGCTCCGTGAGCTCACCCGGGCCACCGGGACCCTGCTGGCATACGACGAGACGCACACTCAGGTCGTCGGGCCGGGCGGACTGACCGCCAAGTGGGACCTGACGCCGGACCTCGTCACCGTGGGCAAGTCCATCGCCGCCGGTGTCCCCCTGGGGGCGTACGGCATGACGCCCGAGGTCGCGGAGGTGCTGGAGCGTCCAGGCGGCCGCGACGACGCCAAGCCCTTGGTGGCTGTGGGAGGGACGCTGTTCGGCAACCCGCTCTCGATGGCCGCGGCCAGAGCCACCATGTCGGACGTGCTGACCGACGAGGCGTACGCCCACACGCAGCAGCTCGGCGCCCGGTTGGCCGACGGCCTCGAACGCATCGTCGAGGGCGCCGGGTTGTCCTGGACCGTGCATCACTTCTGGCCGCGCAGCGGACTGACCTTCGCACCATCGATGCCGCGCGACGCGGTCGAGGCCGCCGAGCACTTCGACGTCCCACTGCGCCGGTTGTCGCGGGTCTACCTCGCCAACCGCGGTGTGTGGGACGCGATCGTCGGAGCCGGCCCGACGTGCTCGGTCGCGGCGTCGGCGGCTGACGTCGACGCCTACCTGTCGGCCGTCGCCAGCCTGGTCGACGAGCTGGTCTGATGGCGGCGCGCGTCCGCGGCCACGACGCGAGCGCGCACCGCAGCCCTCGGCGAGAATTGGGCCGTGACCACTGCGACGACTGTGCCCGTGACCGTGGACATGGACGGGGCCGAGCTCGACGCAGAGGACGCCTGGCACACGGTGCGGCACCACGGTGTGCGTTCGCTGCTCCATCAGTCCTTCCTGAGGTTTCGGTTCGGTGACGGGTTCACGAACAGCCGTGCGCTGGCACTGCAGATGGCGTTGTCGGTCGTGCCGTTCCTGCTCGCCCTCACCGGTCTCGCGGCAGGGATCGACGACGGTCGCCTGGCCGACGTGACCGCCGGCACTGTGACTGCGCTGACTCCTGGATCCGGCAACGCGGACGTGCTCGGACGCGCGATCGACCCACACGACGGGGAGACCGTCTCGGGCGAGGACGCCGGTGAGGTGGCCCTGGCCTTCGGTCTGGCCTTCGCCATCGTGTCGATGGTCACGGCGATGGCGCAGATCGAGCGTGGCGCCAATCGGATCTACGGCATCCGGCGCGATCGTCCGGCGCTGCACAAGTACGGCCGCGCTGCGGTGCTGACGCTGGTGCTGGCGGTGCCGGTCGGGCTCGGGTTCCTGCTGCTCGTCGCGGGTGGTCCGTTCGGGGGTTCCGCCCGTGCGACATACGGCTGGTCCACGAGCCAGGAGACCTGGTGGGACGTGCTGCGCTGGCCCGTGGGGCTGGCCCTGACCACGTTCACGATCTCGGTGCTGCTCGACCATGCGCCCCGACGGCGCCAGCCCGCGCTTTCGTGGCTTGCGCTTGGCGCGTCGCTGTCGGTTCTGATCACCATGCTCGCGTCCGGCCTGCTGGCGGCCTATGTGCACTACAGCGCGTCGTTCGGCAGCGTCTACGGACCCCTGGCCGGCGTGATGGCGCTGCTGCTGTGGTGTTACCTGTCCGCGATCGCACTGTTTGCGGGCACAGCTGTCGCGGCTCAGCTCGAGGCGCTGCGCGCCGGGCTCCTCACGCCCGTGCTCGAGGACCCCGGACCCGCTACCACGGAATAGTCGACGTGCGGGGGACGTTGCCACCGGTGCCCCGACGACGAGAGGACTGCCTGATGATCTTCGGCCGCAAGACCGAGCTTCCCACCCCCGAGAACGCCCTCCCCGGCCGCGACACCCGGCCCTTCGGAGTCGGCGACAAGCACCTGGTGCTGGGCACGCCGATCGAGAGTGACGTGCCCGACGGGTTCGAGGTGGCTGTCGTCGGCCTCGGGTGTTTCTGGGGCGAGGAGCAGACCTTCTGGCAGCTCGACGGGGTCTGGTCGACCTCGGTCGGGTATGCCGGCGGCGTGACGCCCAACCCGACGTACGAAGAGGTCTGCACGGGCCGCACCGGCCACGCCGAGGTCGTCCGGATCGTGTTCGACCCGAAGCGACTGTCGTACGAGCAGCTCCTCAAGGTCTTCTGGGAGTCGCACGACCCGACCCAGGGCATGCGGCAGGGCAACGACATCGGATCGCAGTACCGCTCGATCCTGCTCACCACCACCCCGGAGCAGCAGGCAACGGCCGAGAAGTCCCGCGACGCCTACCAGGTGCAGATGACGAAGGCGGGCTACGGCGAGATCAAGACGTCGATCCTGCCGCTCGACACCTACTACTACGCCGAGGACTACCACCAGCAGTACCTCTTCAGGAACCCGGCGGGCTACTGCCCGATCCACGCCACGGGTGTCCAGTACGCCGACGCCTGACGGTCGACCTCGACCTCGAGGTGGTCGCCGAGACCGGAAAGATCCTCTGACGCGGTGTCGGATCGGGCTGCCGCCGTTCGTGGATAGGTTGAGCGGGCACGCGGTCCGCGACTGAGACGAGGAGCAGACATGACCGAGTACCTCCTGTACTTCAACCAGCAGTGGGTCGGCGACCACAGCGAGGAATGGTTCCGCCCGCGCGGGCCGCTCGCCATGGCGGTCGTGAACGAGATGAAGGCTGCCGGCGTGTACGTGTTCGCCGGAGGTCTGGAGGAGGAGGACGGCCCGATCTACAGCGCCGACCCCACCAGTGGCACCGTGATGATCACCGACGGGCCATACGTCGAGACCAAGGAGTTCCTGGGCGGGTTCGCGGTGGTGGACGTGGCCGATGACGAGGCCGCCAAGATGTGGGCGGGCAAGATCGCGGAGGCATGCGGCTGGCCTCATGAGGTTCGCCGCTTCAAGCCGCAGCCTCGGTCCGCGTAGGACGGGACGTGACCGAGTACCTCCTCGCCTTCAACGACGAGTGGGTGCCGGACTACACGGACGAGGAGTTCCGCGAGAAGGCCACGGCCGTCAGGGCGCTGCGCGCAGGAAGTCTCCGAGCGCGCGGCTCACCGCGTCCGGCGCCTCCACCGGACTGACGTGCCCGACGCCGGGGAGCACGACGAGCTGGGCGGACGGAATCCCGTCCCGGATGCCCTCCGCTACCCGAAGAGGCGCGCGCTCGTCCTGATCGCCGTAGAGCAGCAAGGTGGGCACGTCGACCTGGGGCAGCACGTGACGCAGGTCTGCCTCGGCTGACATCCGGGCCATGGTGCGGAACCCGGCCGGGTCGAACCGTCGAACGGCGGCGGCGAACCCGTCCACCGCTGTCTGAGCTGCCGCTGTCGAGAACATCGACGGGATCATCGCGCGAGCGAACTCTTCCGGCGGCAGCTCGGACAGCCGGAGGCAGGTGTGCAGCCTCGCGTCGACCTCGGCTTCGGTCAGCGAGCCACGCCAGCCTGCATAGCCTCCGACCAGAGCCAGTGAAGAGACCATCGTCGGGTCCCGCTCCACGAGCGCAAGGGCGATGATGGCACCGGATGACAGCCCCACCAGATGAGCACGGGGAAATCCCAGAGCACGCAGGAGGGATGCCCAGCAGTCGGCGTAGTCCGCAGCCCGGAACCACTCCGGCGGACTCGCGGACTGTCCCGCCCCGGGGGCGTCCCACGCGATGACGGTGAACTCGCTCGACAGTGCGTCGATCTGGCTTGCCCAGGTGGACAGTCCGTCAGCAACGAACCCGTGCGCGAGTGCCACCGGTGGGCCGCTGCCCGTTCGCGCGTAGGCGATCCGCAGCCCTTCGACCTCGACCTGATCCATGACAGTCCACCTCGGTTCCATGGTGCCGCCGATTCGACGAGCCGCGCCACTGTCGCCTTCGCGATAGCGTCTCGGCCATCAGCACGCTCCGCTACCACGTCGACCTTCCGCAGTAGGATCCGACGTTCACGTCGTGATGACGACGTGAACGTCGGATCCTTGCACGATGCTTGGCGTCCACCGCGGTTGCGGTACCCGCAGACCTCGATGAGGGTGGAGGGCCCAGGGCACTCGTACCTCGCCAGCCAGCGAACCCGGAGGCACGTCCATGGTCGACACCGCAACGCTCGAGCGCGAAGAGGATCATTCACCTGAGCTGAAACGGGTGATGGGGCCCAAGCTGCTCCTGCTGTTCATCGTCGGAGACATCCTCGGCACGGGCGTCTACGCCCTGACCGGCGAGGTTGCCGGCGAGGTCGGCGGCGCCGCGTGGGCGCCTTTCCTCGTGGCCTTCGCCGTCGCGACGATCACGGCGTTCTCCTATCTCGAGCTCGTGACGAAGTACCCGCAGGCGGCAGGTGCCGCGCTCTACACCCACAAGGCGTTCGGGCTGCACTTCCTGACCTTCCTGGTCGCGTTCACCGTGATGTGCTCGGGCATCACGTCGGCGTCGACCGCGTCGAAGTTCTTCGCCGAGAACCTCGTGGTCGGTCTTCACCAGGACTGGAACACCACGGTGGTCACCTGCCTGGCACTGGGTTTCATGCTGCTGCTCGCGGTGATCAACCTGCGCGGTGTCGGCGAGAGCGTGAAGTTCAACGTCGTGCTCACCCTGGTCGAGCTCGGTGGTCTGCTGCTCGTGATCGTGATCGGCTTCTACGCCTTCGGTCAGGGCAGCACCGACTTCGGTGAGGTGATGTCGTTCGACACGGCCGGCGACAAGAACGCCTTCCTCGCGGTCACGGCCGGCACGTCGCTCGCGTTCTTCGCGATGGTCGGCTTCGAGGACTCGGTCAACATGGCCGAGGAGACCAAGGACCCGCGCCGGATCTTCCCGAAGGTCATGCTCAGCGGTCTCGCGATCACGGGCATCATCTACGTGCTCGTGTCGATCACCGCGGTCGCCCTCGTGCCGGTCGACACGCTGTCGGACCCCACGCTCGACCCGCCGCTGATCCAGGTCGTGAAGTCCGGCGCCCCCGACCTCCCGATCGACGACATCTATCCGTTCATCACGATGTTCGCCGTCGCCAACTCGGCGCTCATCAACATGCTGATGGCGAGCCGACTCCTCTATGGCATGGCCAAGCAGGACGTGCTCCCCCGCTCGCTCGCCAAGGTGCTGCCCGGACGGCGTACGCCCTGGGTGTCGATCATCTTCACCACGCTGATCGCGTTCGGCCTGATCATCGCGGTCACGGAGTTCATGGGCGAGGAGACGGTGAGCTCGCTGGGTGGCACCACCGCTCTGCTGTTGCTCGGCGTGTTCACGATCGTCAACATCGCCGTGCTCGTGCTGCGCCGCGACGATGTCGGCCACGACCACTTCCATGCGCCGTCGGTGCTGCCCGTGCTGGGCGCGATCAGCTGCGCCTTCCTCGTCGGACCGTGGACCGACCGGGACACGGTGCAGTACAAGATCGCGGCCGGACTGCTCGCGCTCGGCGTCGTGCTCTGGGTCGGGACGTGGCTCTGGAACCGCAGCGTGCGGGCGAAGAAGACCGGCTTCCGCGACGTCGATCACTTGGAGGGATAACCCCGATTTCGGCACATTTCGGGGCGAGATCTGTCACCGTATGCCGATGCCGGAACTGATCGAACAGCTCGACGTCGTCTACTCCAAGGGCTGGCGGGGGCCGGCGCTGCAGGTCGTCGGCCCGCTCTCGCCGGAGGAAGCACGCGCACGCGATGAGTCGGGCGACCCCTACACCGTTCTGCTCCTGGCCGAAGGGCGGCTGAGCCTCGTGGTCGAGGTGGCCTGGAAACGCCACTCCTGCGTGGTCTGGCACGTCGACGGTGAAGGACGCCGCGACGGGAGGCGGGAGCTCCGGCTGCTCGAGGACGGTCGGCTCTTCCTGCTCGAGCAGAAAGTGTGGGAGTACGCCGACGAGGAGCAGCCCGAGCTCGACGCCAACGCATCCAGGCGGACTCTCCGATACGAGCCCGACGGCACGTTTCGCGACAGCTTCGCCGAACGAGGCGACCACGGTGGATCCTTCGAGAGGATCAACCACGTCGACGCCGCCCGGCTCCGCGAGAAACGACCGGAGTTCGGCGCCTGGGTTCCGCTGGTCGCGCCCATGGGCACGGTCGCACCCGACGCTCGACTGACCGTCCGCGACGACCTCGCCGACACGCTGACAGCGTCAACGGCCGACGATCCAGGCTGGTCGCCTCCGCAACCGCTCGATCCGCTGCCTTACCTGGAAGCGATGTTGCACGCCGGCTCGCGTTTCCACTTCGGTGCCAACGCGCTGGGTGACGCGGTGGTCGAGCTGGTGGCGGCGCCTGACCTGGTCCTCACGAGTGGCCGCCTCGTTGCGCACGACCCGACCTGGATCGAGGACCAGCCGGCGTACGACATCGACCTGCCGGTGGGCACGTTCCCGGTGACCCAGAGCATCGTGCGCTGGGTCGACGACCCGCAGCACACCCGGGTCGCGGCGGCGCGGGTGACGTTCAAGGACGTCGAGCCGGTGTCGTGGGAACCGGCACTGCGACCTGGCCAGGACACCCGACTTCTCGGCGACAAGGAGTTCTTCGGTTTCGGCGTCGACGCCGGGCTCGGCTGCTTCGTCGACGCGGAGGGCGTCGCGGCGGCCAAGGAAGCGATCGGCTGGGACTTCGAGATGTTCATGGGAGTCGACGCGGAGCATCCGATGAAGCTCGACCTGGACGGCGGCCACACCATGGTCGTCTTCTCCAGCGGGTGGGGCGACGGCAGCTATCCGTCCTGGATCGGGCGGTCCGCCGAAGGCGACGTCGTGTGCCTGGTCGCAGACCTGCTCGTCGTCAACGACGCCACGCTCACCGAGCACCAACGGCGATGATCTGACCGATCGCATCCATCGTCAGCGGCCGGGAGTCGAACTCCTCGAAGCGCTCCACACCGTGCGCACGGTCGGCATCCGTTGCCGTCAGGTCGAGAAACGGCGCTGCCGCCATCTCGTAGAAGTGGCCGAACTGGGCGATCACCATGGTGAAGTCACCCGGTGCGGTCACCCGCCCTGGACCGCCGGCTTCGACGTACGCGTCGAGGAGGGCGCCGATCCGGCCGGCATCGTCGAGACCGAACTCCCAGACGACCATCGCGAGCTCGTGGTTGACGTCGGCCGAGCCGCAGTTGTCCCAGTCGAAGACGCACAGCCGGCCCGACGGCGTCATCCGGACGTTGTCCGCCCACAGGTCGCGGTGGCAGGTGCGCAGATCCTCAGGGGCGACGACCAGCGCCTCGAACGCGACCAGCTCCGGCACCACCGCGGCCAGGCGCTCGGCGATCTCGGGGTAGCCCGGGGTCAGCGCGTCGACATACTCCTGCCAGCGCGTGGCGCCGACGGTCTCGGTGTACCAGGGATCGACCGTTTCGGTCGTCGCCTCTCCGCAGGCGTGCAGCTCGGCCAGCATCCGGCCGACCAGACGCGGGTCGACGCTCGGGTCCGGTCCGGCCATCTCGAGCCAGCCCTGCACGCGGATCTGCCGGTCGTCGACGCTCGACAGCACGAGACCGTCGGCAGTGCGGAGCGTGCTGGCCACGTCGTACGACGCCGCGCCGGCTGCCGCCCGCTCCTGGAACGCGACGTCGGCCGCCACGTCCTCGTCCGTCTGCCGCATGACCAGCTCCTTGACGGCGTACGGACCCGACGGTGTCTCGAGCCGCCAGATCACGCCTTGCTCTCCGCGTGCAGCCAGCTCCAGCGGACCGGAGGCGGAGCCGAGTCCGTAGCGAACGGCGATGTCGTCCGCGGCGTCGCGGAAGGCTGCGTCGTCCACGCGACCATCGTGACCGAGCCCGCGCGACTCGGCACCCCGTTTTCGCTCCTCCGCTGACTCGAGCCTGTCGAGATACCTGGCGAGTCGGTTTCGACAAGCTCAACCACCGAGACGCGGGGGTTAGAGTCGCGGGATGAGTGAGCTGAGGGCGGGGACGGAAGGCGCACTGCGACGCATCGTGCAGGAGCGCCAGAGCGAACATCGGATCCCTGGCGTTGCAGCCGGGGTCGCCCGGAGCGGGTCACTGCTCTGGTCGGGCGGCGTCGGCGCCGCGGACCTGGACCGGCCCGAGGCGGCGCCGGACGAGGACACCCAGTTCCTCGTCGCATCGATCACCAAGACGTTCACCGCGGTGATGGCGATGCAGCTGCGTGACGAGGGCAAGCTCAGCCTCGACGACACCCTCGACTCGTTCGTCCCCGAGAGCAAGCACGAAGGCGTGACCATCCGCCAGGTCCTCAGCCACGTCACCGGGATGCAGCGCGAGCCCGTCGGCGACATCTGGGAGACCTTGCAGTACCCCGACCGCGAACAGCTCGTGTCGGGCTGGAACGACGCGGAGCGCATCCTCAAGCCACACCACCGCCATCACTACTCCAACCTGTCCTACGCGATGCTCGGCGAGGTCGTTGCGCGGCTCGACGGACGGTCGTACGCCGACTCGCTCCAGGCGCGCCTGCTCGACCCGCTCGCACTGCGGCGTACGACGATGGGACTGTCCGCACCGCACGCCGTCGGCTACTACGTGCCGCCCTTCAGCGACGTGCCGGTCCGCGAGCCCGTCGTCGACCTGCTCGCCACGGCGCCGGCCGGTGGCCTGGCGTCGACCGTCGCGGACCTCACGACCTGGGGTTCGTTCCTGGCCGACCCGGACGACGCCGTGCTGTCCCCCGACACGCTCGAGGAGATGGTGCAGCCGCAGATCATGGCGGACCTCGACGGCTGGCGGCTGGCATGGGGGCTCGGCTTCATGCTGTTCCGGTCGGGCGACCGGGTCTTCATCGGCCATGACGGCGGCATGCCCGGACACATCACGAGCGTGGTCGTGCACCGACCGACGAAAACGGTGGCGACCGTGCTGATGAACTCGACGTCCTCGCCTGCACCGTCGGCCTTCGCCATCGCGCTGGCAGACCACGTCATCGAGCACGACGCCGCCGCGCCGGACCCGTGGACTCCGGGCGAGGCCGTGCCGGACGAGCTGGTGGGCGTGCTCGGGACGTGGTTCAGCGAGGGTCAGGCGTTCACGTTCTCCGTACGCCGGCAGACCCTCGAGTGCCGGCTCGACGCGGCCCCGAAGTCACGACCGCCGTCGGTCTTCACCAAGATCGGCGACGACGTCTACCGCACCGCGAGCGGACGCGAGACCGGGGAGCTCCTGCGCGTCACCCGCGACGCGAACGGCCTCGTCACCAAGCTCAACTGGGCGACCTACTTGTTCACCCGCGAGCCTTACGCCTTCGGCGAGTGGCTCTGACCGCGGGCCGACTCCGAGCGACCAGGCGCTACTGAGGCGGACCGGCCGCCACCCGTCGACGCATCTCGGCCAGACCGGCCTCGTCGGGCGACAAGGTCCACCAGCTCTCGACCCACCACGTCGCGCCGGCATCGGCCCAGGCCTGCGGCTCGGCAGGCTCGAGCTGGACGAACTCACGGCTGCTGTCGGCCTCGACGATCACGTCATAGCCCTCCCACGGGAGCCCGGCCTCGGTGCGCATCCGGCGTACGACCGACGTGATGTCATGGAACGCCTCGAGACCATCGGGCTTGCTGCGTCCCTCGGGCGCGATCACCTGTGGGAGAAGCCCATCCCAACGAGCGGCCCGTTCGAGCGACGGTTGACGCTCGCGGCCGATCATGTGCGCCCCGACGACCCACACCGGAGGCCGTGGTCGCTGAACCGGTGGGTCGGGCGGGAAGAACTCGGTCGGGCGGACGTTGTAGTGCGAGCCCTCGAAAGTGAACGGTTGCCCCCGCATCAACCCGTCGTAGACCGCCAACCCCTCGTCGAGCTTCTGGGCCCGCGTCTTGCGCCCCTCGTCGGCCTCGAACGCGAGCCAACCGTCGTGCAGTGCGCCGAGCCCGACACCCATGATCGTCCGGCCGTTGCTCAGCCGGTCGACCGTGCCAACGCGGGAGGCGAGGTCCCACGGCTTCCAGCGCGGCACCGGGGTGAGCAGCGTGCCGAGACGAAGCTGCTCCGTGGTCATCGCGGCCGCGGCGAGGGCTATCCAGGCATCGACGCCCCACACGGACTCGGCGAGGAAGACCCCGTCCCAGCCGTTCGCCTCCCCCAGGGTCGCGAGCTCGGAGAGCTCCCGGGCGTCGGCGAACGGGGCCACGAATCCGAAGCGCATGATCGCGACCCTACGACGAGGCGCCGACACACGGTCGCACCGTCTCCCGGCCGGGAGGTGCGATGGACCTCAGTCGTGCAGGTCGACGCGGGTGATCCAGTAAGGCGTGGTCGGGGTCGGTGGCGTGGTGAAGCGAGCGTTCACTGCCCACAGCGAGCCACGAGCCAGCGCAATCGTCGTGGGGACGTCGAGGCCCATCGCTGGCGGGGCATGGCCAGCGGCCCTGCGTTGCGGAGCTGCAGTCGTCTTGCTGACTCCTACCCGGTGGATCAGTGCCACGGCCGCGGATCGGAACGTAGCAACGAGTAGATCAGCACGTCCTGGTTTCGCCCGTCGTTGAAGAACGCCCCACGGGCGGTTCCCTCCAGGGCGAAGCCACACTTCTCAGCTATGTGCTGCGAGGCGGCATTTCCGGGGACGATCACCAGCTGGATGCGATGTTCCTTCTTCGCCCCGAACAGGTAGTCGACCATGAGCTGGACGGCCTCCGTGGTGTAGCCCCGGTGTGCATGGCGATCGTCGTAGAGCTGATAGGAGAGCTCGAAGGCATCCCAGTAGGAGACTGGCCGGAAAAACTCGATGTGCCCGGCGAGCTCATCCTCGCTGGTCTTGATGAGCAGCATTCCCTCTGACTTCTGCCAGAAGCCGTGCTCGGCGAACTCCCGCCTGAAGGCCGACTCGGACAAGACCCCTTGGGGGAAGAACTGCCCCCGGCTGCCAAGATTGGTGTGGGCGTCATACGCGCTGTCGAGGTCCGCCTCGCGTACGGGTCGCAAGCACACCCGAAGTCCCTTCAACATGGCGGCAACACTACTTTCCCGCCGCTTGTCCACGGGGTTCGGATTCCGACCGTCAGCTGGTGGCCGTGCGAGAGTGATGCCCATGACGGACACGCCTGACCTGCTGGAAAGGTTCTGGGGCATCCGCCATGCCGACGTCACACCGCTCGGTGGCGGGATGAACTCGGAGACCTGGGCGGTCGAGCATCAGGGATCGACGTATGTCGCCAAGCGGGTTCCCTCGACTGAGATCGCTGAACTGGTCGCCGGATAAGAGGTGGCCTCGACCCTTGCGGACGCCGGCTTCGTCACGGGACGCCCAGTCCCCACCACTGACGGACGGCTCGTCCTGACCGAGCATGCTCTGGCCTTGCTCGAACGTGTGCCGGGCCGCGAACTGGAGGGAGACACCGACGAGGAGCAACACTGGATCGCCAGCACGCTCGCTGGTGTTCATGCCGCCGGCAGTCCGGCCAGCGGTCCGAGCAACGCCACCTTCGCGGCGGAGTGGGTATCTCCGCACGTGGCAGGCGTTGATGCACATCCCTGGCTCGCCCCGGCCATCGAGGCAGTGCGCGCCGAGACCGATGCCCTGAACCTCACATGGTCGGTGCTGCACACCGATCCGTCACCCGAGGCCTTCATCCATGACGACGTCAGCGGCGTCACCGGTCTGATCGATTGGGCCGGGGCCAAGCGGGGTCCGGTCCTGTATGACGTTGCTTCTGCGGTCATGTACCTGGGCGGGTCAGACCACGCGGCCGCGTTCCTCGCCACCTACAGCGCTCACGATCCACTCGACGCTGACGAAATGCATTTGCTCGCCGTGTTCCGCAGGTTCCGGTGGATCGTGCAGGCCGCATACTTCGCGTGGCGTCTGGAGGCACGCGACATGACGGGCGTGGCCGACCAGGCCGACAACGGGAAGGGACTCAACGATGCAAGGCAGGGGCTTGCTCGACTTGGTCTCGACACCGCCCAGGACTCAACGCAGCGGGTCATCGCCAGACGCGCCAAGATGAAGGCATGCCAAGTCGAATAGCTGCTATTGCGATCGACGCCGCGCAACCACGCCTGGTCGCCGACTTCTGGTGCGACGTCCTTGGTTGGCGGATCCTCGAGGAGGAGGACGGTGTCATCTCCATCGGGCCGCCCGATGGATCGTGGCCAACGATCGACGTGGTGCCCGTGCCCGAAGCCAAGACGGTCAAGAACCGCTTGCATCTCGACCTTCGGGCCGACGGCGTGGCGACATCCGATGAGCTCGAGCGGCTGCTGGCCCTGGGGGCGCGCCGCACGGACGTGGGTCAAGGAGACGACGTCACGTGGGTGGTTCTCTCCGATCCCGAAGGCAACGAGTTCTGTCTGCTCTCCCGGGCCGTCCACCCTCCGACACGCAGTGCCCCGTTGCCTCGATCACCAAGACGTGCACCGCGGTGACGAGTGCCGCCTCTCGCGTCATGAGCCGTCGAAGAACAGCGTCCGGTTCTCCCAGTTCACTCCGTCCACGCTCGGACCGCTCACTGTCGTCGAGTGACCGACGACACTGGTGCCACGCATCGTGAGCCTTGACAGGCTGCCGCTCTTCCGAGTGACGTAGAGGTGTCGTCCCGCCTTGAACATCCCCCGGGCATTCGTGAGCTCACCGCACGAGGCTTGCTGGCCTTGTGAAGCTGTTCCGACACGACACCGCTGTCCGGCTGGAAGTACCGCCAATAGAGCTGGACAGACTTGCCTTTGGTGAAGAAGAGTCGGTTGTTCGCGAGGAACATCCCCCGCACCTTGGGCAAGTCCTGCGTGTAGAAGGTGGGCAGGTGACCGGGGTACAACCCGTTCCACGGAGAGTCCTGATACGGGTTCACGTTGGCCGCAGGCCCGAAGGTTGTGCCATCGAAGGCCGTCCGGTGCAGCATGCCGTTCGTCCCGTAATACACATACTTCCCAGCCCTGAACGCGCCGCGAACTTGCCCCGCGTCGACGAACGAATCCGTGCGGTTGAACGCTTGTGCGTGGGTGCCTGTGAAGGCGATGCGGGTCATCGGGAACGTCGAGCCCGTCGGTTTGACGAGGTAGGCGCTGCCGGGCAGTCCTTCCGATCCGGGGCGGAAGAGCTTTGATCCCCCTGACCAGGGAAACATCGCGATCTTCGGCCGGGTCACCTTCGTGGCGCCGATCCCGATACAGCATGTGTCACTGCCCATGTAGAGGCCAGTGCCGGTGGCCTTCAGTGCGAAGACGCTGACGCCTCGAGGGTTTCGGCCAGGGTTCCACCGCAAGGGCAGTCCGTTCGCGGGGTCGAGAGCCGCAAGTCCAGGGCGTGGGACCGCCCCGGCACCGGAGTCGTCGTGACCGTGCGGATTGTTGGCCCAACGCTGGTGACCTCCGACGAAGACGGCTGCCTGGGTGATCTCGACAGCGTTCAGACTGTCCCCGCCGGTGCGGGAGACCCACACGGGCTTCACGTCGGAACCTGTCGACCTGGTGTTGAACCGGGCCGAGCTGTCGCCCAAGGTTCCCGTGACGGCGCCTCCTGCCGCGCTCACGACAAAAAAGGCGCCGCCCGGGGAGAAGTCGACGTCACGAACGTAGCTGTCGTAGGTCTGCGGGTTGCAGACCGGCCGGTACTGCTTCGTCGCCCATCCCTTCCGCAACGACCAGTGTGGTCGACCCAAGCGAACATGGCGATCTGGTCAGCCGAGACCAGCCCGCGCGCCTGAAGTTGCCGATCACGATCATCCGGCGACCGTCCGGGCTTATGTCGAGTGACCACGGGCCGCGACCGCGCACCCCGTCGACCCCTGGTTGTGGTGACCGGTCAGCTGGAACCGGATCGTCTTGGCGACCGATCCGGTCCGACCGTTCAGGGCCACGATGCCTTCATGAGCGGCGCCGCCGACGCGCTTGAACGTCCCGATCACGATGAGCCTGCCGTGCCGTTACCTCAGGCGCGTACGACTCCTGAGTCCAGACGCGCAGCTTTGAATCCCGGACCTGTGGCCCGGTCGCGACGTTGATGAGAGCCACGCGTGAGACAGGGTGGCCGTTGATCCGACGGAACTTCCCCCCGATGTACGCGGTGCCTGGCTGAGACCCGGGCACGATGTGGCCAACCTCCCCGATCGAGAGGCTGAGGTCGGTCAGATCGCCAGTCGTGCGAGAGACGCCGCCAGGTGCGACCGCTGCTGCCCGTCTACCTTGGTGAAGGTTCCGCCGATGACCATCCGGCTCCCGACCTGCGCGATCGCGCCGACCGACCCATCGTCGACCGAGGGCGTCAGGGCAGACGGAGCAGCGTTCGGCATGTCACGCGACGTTCCGGCCGCGCGCGCCACCAGCGAGGCGCCGCCGTCGGCAGACGTCAACGCGATCATCGCCAGGACAACCGCTCCGACGACACCGACGACACCGACGCTCAATCTCGATCGCACGCGCGACCTCCTCGACCTTCGTTCAGCGGGTTTGATTGACCGCCGAAGGCGCCGTCTCCGCAATCGGACGTGGTGACGACGGGCGTCACAGGACGGTTCACGCGCAGATCTTCGACGTAGTACCCCCACCGGGCGACGTCACCGGCATATCTGTTCACGATGTCGTGAACAGATCGTCGCTGCCGCCACGACCGATCCGCATGGCTTGCCATGTGTCTTCGTAGCGCGTGCTGTACGAGCCGGCGAGCGACCCGGCCGGGATCGCCGAGGAGAGCCCGAGGAATCTCTGGATCCTGCCGAGCTCGCGGTCAGGATGATCGCGAGGTCCTCATAGCGAACCAGGACGACCCGCTTGCAGGTGTCGGTTCAGCCGCCAGCGTGTCGTACGCGCGCACCCAGTGGCCGACCATCGAGGTGAGAGAGGCGTAGTTCCACCACCGAAACGTGGCGATGCGGCGCCAGCGCGTGTTGAGCAGGCGCCTCCACTTCTTCGTCGACAAAGCCACCACGACAGGATGCCTGACAACGACCACGAAAGATGCGTTTGGGTAAAATTTCTGGAGCAATCTGGTCATCATCACGTTTGGCGGTGATTTCTCCAACAGGTACTCGCAGTCGAGATCCCAGTAGGGCGTCCAGGCCTCCCAGAGTCGCCGTGCGTTGTCTGCCGTGGCAAGATCCGACTTCTCGGTCAGGTGCGCGTCACCGTGCAAGGCGAATCGGCCCGCGCCCCCGTGGGTCTTGGCGGACGGATAGACGGCCTGGACGTGCTGCCCCTCGTTCTCCTTCAAGCCGGTGCCGACCAACCCACTCACCTGGGGATGTTGGGCCAGAGCGTTGGCAAGTGGGGTCGTTCCGCTTCGGTGCAGTCCACAGACGAAGATCAACTGGTGTCCACGGGATGGATCGGCAGCTTTCCCTCTCGAGGATGTCGCCATGGCTCCCCTCAGTGCTCAATGTTCATCAGCGGGGATGCAGCGAACTTCTTGACGCCCTTGATGACCACGGGGTTGACGTCGAACCGGAAGTCACAGACCGGATGGCGGTCGCCGGTGCTGCTCCACAACTGGACCGCCTTGATCTGCGGGAAGTTCTTCAGTTCCTCAGGGATTCGTTCGTACCACTCCGCCGTACGCTCGGGGTCACCCGGATGAGAGAGAGAACCGACCCCATCTCGCTGATCATCATAGGCTTCGACAGTTCGATACCGATGGACAGGACCGGTCTCCTGCACCCAGTTGTAGAACGGTTCGAGCCGCTCGGCGAAGGCTCGGTAGGCACCTTCATGAACGTGTCCGGTCAGCGCGTTGCGCTCCGTTGTACGCGTTCCAGCTGATCCAGTCAACGACGTCGTTCCCCGGCCACAGCGACCCCGAACGTTCGAGGTTCTGTTCGGCTCCCGTCATCACCCAGACCCAGACGACGTTGTCTGCACCCTCACGCTCGAAGACGTCGTGGATGTGTCGCCATGCTGCCCGGAACTCGGCTGCAGAGCCGCGAACATCGAGCTTGAGCTGGCTGCTCGCCTCCTGCTCGAACGTGAGGAACAGCGGCTTGCCGAACGCCGCCAGCTGCTTCGCCTGCCGGACGAGGTCGTCGTCGTAGCGGCCGGCCGCGATGTCGGCGTATTGGACGATCTCCGTCGAACCGTAGATACGGGCTGCCAGCGCCAAGTGCAGGATCGCGCCATGCGCCGCCTCAGCACGCTCGTCCTCGTCGATCAGGTCGTCCTCGAGGTCGTGGTAGCGGTACACCACGTCGAACCGGCGCCCTATCAGCTGCTCCAGTTCCTCCAACCGATCCAGCGTCGGCGGCTGGGCGGAGACGCCGAGGAGGACACCGCAGCGCGGCACCAGGATCTCGCTGAACCCACAGGTACGAGGGCGGTTCGGCGGCTCCGAGGCATTGGAGCCGTCACAAGCAGCGGCCAGCAGCGCGACGACGACCGCCACGAGCAGGATCCGTGCACGTCGGAGCCCGTGCATAGACGTCACTCCTCGATCACCTGTCGCCCCCGCCGTGATTGTTTCCAGCCCGTGCCCAGGAAGGCTTCTTCCCGGGCCCCGCGTCGCGAGGCCCGGGAAGAGACGCTACCCCGATCAGTGGGCCACGGGGCCGATGAACGCAGCCTTGGCATTCCAGTTGGGCCCACCCGTCGCCGGGCTGCTCACCTGCGGTGGCTGACCCGCTCGGAGCCCCACCGGCGAACGGCACCGACCACAGCGCTCCGGTCGAACGCTTCACGTAGTAGAGCGTCGAGCCGTTGAGGAACGTGCCGCCGACGTCGGACCACGAGAGGCCACCGGATGCGGTGAACTCATCGGGCCCGATGATGCCCGAGTCAGGCGAGAAGTACCGGTAGAACAGATCAGACTTGCCGGTGAGCGTGTAGTAGATCCGCCCGCCGGAGTAGAACATCCCTCGCACGTTCGAGACCTGACCGTAGAAGGCCACCGTCTTGCCGGCGTAGGTGCCACCACTGCCGTTGGAGACGTTGTCCCAGACCGGGTCGACGTACGGGTTGATCTGCTTGGCTGCGCCCGAATGTGTGACCGTCGAACGAACGGGAGTACAGGAAGCCGTCGTTCTGCCCGTAGTACAACGTCGAGCCGAGCATGAACGCACCTCGCGTGCTCCCCCAGGCGATTCCGCCACCGTCGCGAGTCGTCGACGCTCCGGCGTTGCTGCCGTCGAAGCTGACAGACCGGAAGGTGTCACCACTCGGCGGCGGCGGCGAGATGTCCGTGCGCAGGATCTCGATGCCGTTGATGAGCGGATTCTCCACCACCTGGCCAAGTCGATGTCGACCTTGCCGTCACTGGTGATGTTGAACGCCTTCATCACCCCGCGCTGGTCGCCCACGTGCCGCGACGATGTCGTAGTTGTCCAGCAGCTGGTCGCTCGATCGACACGTCGAACACCCGTTGCCCGGCCTTGGGCTCGTCCCGCCGTATCGGTTCGCGAAGTACAGCCGGACCTGGGGGGCGGGTCGTTCGGCACCGGGAAGTGCCAGTGCTTCTCCTCCGCGTCGCCCGGGTCCCACCACTCGGTCGCGAAGATCGCCTGCGGGATGTTGTCCGGGACGCTGTCGTCGAACGTTCGTCGCCGGGGACCCATCGGCCGCGTGGATACCGGAGGTGCGCGGCGGACTGTAGAACCTGTGTCGGCGGACCAGTCCGGCCCGTTGTCGAGCGCCAGAGCGGGGGGCCTCCGGCGTGGACTCGGTAGAGGATGTTGCTGTTGGCGCCCGGCAGGCTGTTGCCACCGAGGTACAGGTTGCCCGGCACAGAACGGGTATTGTGTCGACGGGATGCTGTAGGCGCCGTGTCGTCGGGAAGAATGCAGGCCTCTGACGCTTGTACTTGCGGCTGGGATCGCCGATCCAGGTCGGTGTCGCTGCCCATCCAGAGCCCGGTCGGGCTGGCGTACAGCGTGTAGGCGGCGGCACCGCGCGGGTTGGGACCGGGGTTCCACATCAGCGGGACGCCGTTGAGCGGGTCGAGTGCAGCGAGGCCCGGACGCGGCACGGCACCTTGGGCGCGCGCGGTCGCGAGCCGTTCGAGTTGTTCATCCAGCGCTGGTGGCCGCCGACGTAACGGCCTGCCGGTGACCGTGATGCCGACACCCCACAGAGTGTCGCCACCGGTGTTGGCGGTTTTCCAGGTCGGATGAGAGCGTCGTCCCCCGTTCGCGTTCGTCTTCCCAGCGGGTGGCGGTGTCGCAAAGGGTGCCGCTGTGCAGGGCCGCCTGTGACGCCGAGACGGACGAAGTACGAGCCGTCCGGCGACATCTCGACATCGCGCATGTAGCTGTCGAAAGCGCCAGGGGAAGCAGATCGGACTGTAGAGCGTGGTCGCCCAGGTCGTCGAGCACCGACGCCGAGGCGGAGTCGAGGTTGATCATCACGAGTTGGTCGCGGGACAGCCCGCCGCCGGCCTGCTTGAAGTTGCCGTTGACGACGAGCCGGTCCCCGGCTTTGGTGTCAATGCCGACTCGCGAGCGGCCCCGATCGGCCGACCTGCGCTCCGGTCCCTGAGTTGTTGTGATGCTGCGCGACCGTGATGTTCATGTACGGGTCGAGCGCGCCGGTAGGTCGCGTCGAGGGTGGCCAGCTGGCCATGCGTGGGCGCGCCCCCCGCGATCTTGGTGAAGAAGCCGCCGATAACAGACGACCGTTGGACGGTCGCATGCGTCTTGACCTGGCCGTTGATGGTCACTGGCTTGAACGTCGACACCAAGGAGCCGTCGGACACGTTCAGCAACGCCACGTGGCTCGATCTTCGTCGTGCCGACCGTCGTGAACGCGCCGCCGATGTACACCGTGCCCGCGGTCGGACCGGGCAGGATGGCGTTCACCGCTCCGCTGACCGTCGGGGCGAACGACGAGCTGATCTGGTTGGTGGTCGCGTCGAACGCGAAGATGAACTTCCGGTCCACCGCCGTGCCGGTGCCGGTGCTGACACCCGTGAACGGTCCACCGACGATCATGGTGTTGCCGACCTGCAGCATCGCGGCGGGCTGCTTGTTGTTGATCCACGGGGTGCCCGGAGCCGGGTCGGCACCTACCACGTCATTGGCCGCCGTGACCGCCGCCAGCGTAGTGCCTGGCGAGGCGGCGGCGGGTGCGTTCGGGGCGAGCCCCACGATGCCGATGGCGACGGCACTGAACGCACTGATGAGCAACCGAGACTTGATCATGGGGACCCCTCTTAGTGATCGCTGCTTGATGACCTGCCGTGCCTGATCGAGGACCGCCCGCGGACTCCCACACCAGGCACGAAACGCAGCCACATAGAACCCCAGAAGCGCAAACGGCTGCAGGAGAATCAACGAGAATAAAGGGGAATTTGGGAAAGAAACACATAGCGTGATCTGGTGAGCACGCAGCGCTCACAGTTTCGTCGCAATACATCAGCAAATCGTCACGAGGAGTCATCAAATGGTGTTTACGCCGGGTGCGCCGCCGAGGGTGCTCTACCTGGCGGGTTCGGGGCGCTCGGGCAGCACGGTGCTCGAGCGGGTGTTGGCAGGCGCTGCGGGTTTCGTCACCGTCGGAGAGGTCATCGACCTCGCCCGACGCGTCGCCTGGGACGACGAACTCTGTGGCTGCGGCGAACCGTTCTCACAGTGTCCGTTCTGGACTGCCGTCGGGAAGCGAGCCTTCGGCGGATGGAGCCAGGATGTGCTCAGGCAGTTCCGCGATCTCCAGGGACAGGTCGCACGCCAGCGAAGGATCCCTGCGCTGGTCGCCACTCGTGGGCGAGGCGATGCCCCCCTCGCGTACCGCACGCTCTATCGCGACCTCTATGCCGCCGTGCTCGCCGAGTCCGGAGCGCGCGCTGGGTCGTCGACGCCAGCAAGTGGCCGGCGCAGGCACTCGCTCTCCACGGCCCCGAGATCGATCTGCGCGTGGTGCACCTCGTGCGTGACATCAGAGGTGTCGCGAACTCACTGCGCAAGGAGCACGTGGCCCGTCCGCACGTCACCGGCGAGCAGAGCGAGATGGTGCACAGCGGGCTGACGACAACGGCCTGGTCGTGGAACAAGACGCAGATGCTCGTCGAGCTCCTGCGGATGAACGGGTTGCCCGTGACCCGGATGCGCTACGAGGATCTCGTGGCCACGCCGGAAGCGACGATCCGCCTTGCGCTGTCGCAGCTCAGCGTCCCGCTGCAGGCCGACGCACTCGATCATGTGGGCCAGACAGCTGTCCATCTCGGCCCGAGTCATGGCCTTTCGGGAAACCCCTCGCGGTTCCAGATCGGCACGGTACGGTTGCGTCCGGACACGGCATGGCAGGGGGGTCTCTCGCCGATCCAGTCCGAAGCCTTGGTGGTTGCGAGCGTCCCGCAGACGATTGTCGGTGCCGTGGCTCGGCTCGTGACCCCATCGAGAAGATCGAGAATACCGATGAACGTCACAGCCCAGCCCGCGGGCGACGAGACAGCCGCGCACCAGCTCACCGGACGACCTCTGGTGTCGGTGCTCATACCCACGCGCGGACGGCCCGAGCTGCTGCGACTCACGCTGCGCAGCGTGCTCGATCAGGACTACGACGGCCCGATCGAGTGCCTGGTGGTGCATGACCAGGAGCCGCCGGACGACAGCCTCACGAAGCTGTCCACGGACCGCAGGACCGTGACGGTGATGAACAACGAACGCACTCCTGGCCTCGCCGGGGCGCGCAACACCGCAATCGAGCATGCCAACGGCGCATTCATCGCGACCTGCGACGACGACGACGTCTGGCACTCCGACAAGATCACCGAGCAGCTCCGGTTCCTTGATGAACGGCCGGACCTGCTGGCGACCGGCTCCGGTATCCGTTTGGTGTTCGACGAGGGCAAGGTCGTCGAGTGGCCCGGACGCGCCGATGTGGTCGACCCCAAGGCGCTGGCCCGGAATCGTTTCAAGGAGCTCCACTCGTCCACGATGTTCATGCGCCGGGACGCATACGCCAAGGCCGGTGGGTACGACGAGGAGCTTCCCTACGGCTATGCGGAGGACTACGACTTCGTCCTCAGGCTGACGCGGGTCGGAAAAGTCGGCATCGTCAAGCGACCGCTCGCGGACATCCGCAAGAACGTCTCGTCCTGGTTCCGAGGACGCGCCGCGAACAACGCCGAGGCGCTGCGGTACATGTTGCAGAAGCATCCCGAGATCCGGCGCACGCGACGGGGGCATGCCCGTGTCCTCGGTCAGATCGCGTTCGCCGAGTCGGCCGCGGGGGATCGCCGACGCGGACTTCGCACCGCCGCGAGCGCGCTCGGTCGCTACCCGTTCGCACCGCACGCCTGGCTCGCCGTCGTCCAGGGGTCGACGGGCATGGATCCCCGCCGTCTCCTTCGCGGTGCGAACAAGGTCGGACGAGGGCTCGCCTGAGCGTGAACGCCCTGCCCAACTTCCTGTTTCTCGGTCCGGACAAGGCCGGGTCGTCGTGGCTGCACGAAGCGTTGCTCCAGCATCCGCAGGTCTACCTGAGCCCTGCGAAGGACCTGTATTTCTTCGACCGCTTCTACGACCGGGGTGCGGACTGGTACGCCCGCCAGTTTCGCGAGGCCGGACCTGAGCACGCGGTGGTCGGCGAGGTCTCGCCTGACTACCTGGCCTCGCCGGAGGCGCCCGACCGGATCCGGGAGACGCTGGGACCTGACGTGCGACTCATGGCAACCCTGCGGGAGCCGGCTTCGCGGGCGTTCAGCTCCTGGCTCTACATGCGCAAGCACGGGGAGGGCGCGGACACGTTCGCGGAGGCGCTGCAGACCTTCCCCGACCTGATCGAGCACGGGCGCTATCACACGCAGCTGACCCGCTACCTCGCCGTCTTCCCCGCGCAGCAGCTCCACGTCGCCGTGTTCGACGACCTCCAGGCCGACCCTGGTGCGTTCCTCGACGCGGTCACGGAGTTCCTGAGCATCAGCCACCTGCCACACGACGAGCAGGTGTTGGCCGCCCGGCTCCCTGCCGGTCGAGCGCGATCGCTGCAGCTGGCCCGTCTGGCCCGCGTCGGCGCAGACTGGGTGCGTAACCATGACGGCGCCCGGCTGGTCGGCCGGGTCAAGCGCTCCTCCGTCGTCCAGCGGATGCTGTACCGAACCTCTTGCCTCCGAGGAGCGTCCGCTGCTGAGCTCGGAAGACGAGGACGACCGTCCGACAGCTGCTCCGCGACGAGGTCGTCGGCCTGCAGCGCGATCTCGCGCTGCCGCTGGCCGATCGCTGGGGCTATGTCTGAGCTGGATAGAGGTTGACCTGATGCCCAAGATCGGTGAGTTCACGTCCATCCGAAAGGCGGCACCCGAAGCGTTACGGCGGAGAGGGCGGCGCGCCTATGTGGTCGTGGGAAGCCGGACCGCGCGACACCGCCCGCTTCCGGACTTCGTCGTCGTGGGGGCGCAGCGCTGCGGGACGACCTCGCTGTTCCGCGCTCTCATCGCCCATCCGCAGATCGCTCGTCCGACGTTCCACAAGGGCATCAACTACTTCGACCTCAACTACGGACGCGGGTTGGACTGGTACCGCGGCCACTTCCCCGTCGACCGCAGGCATCGGCCAGGGGAACGCGGCAGCCTGGTCTACTTCGAGGCCAGTGGCTACTACGCCTACCACCCGTTCGCCATGGAGCGGATGGCTCGCGACCTACCTGGCGTCCGGGTCGTGATGATGCTTCGTGATCCGGTCGAGCGGGCGTACTCGGCATACGAGCACGAGCGTGCGCGCGGCTTCGAGTGGGAGAGCTTGCGGCGGCGTTGGCGGTTGAAGAGGAGCGTCTCACCGGCGAGGTCGACCGGATGCGCCGCGACCCGACGTACGAGAGCTTTTCGCACCGTCACCACTCCTACCAACGCCGCGGCGACTACGTCGACCAGCTCGACCATGCGGTCGAGCTGTTCGGACGCGAACGTCTTCATGTGATCGACAGCCACCGCTTCTTCGACGCGCCCGAGAAGGAGTTCCTCGATCTCACGGACTTCCTCGGCCTTGCGCCGCATGACGGCATCACGTTCGATCGGTACAACGCGCGCCCGCGAGTCCCCCTCGACGCCGACACCGAGACCCTGCTCCGAGAGCGGTACCTTCGTCAGGAGGCCGCCCTGACCCGGCTGCTGGGTCGGCCGCCGAGCTGGGCGGAGGAGGTGCATCGGTCGTGAGCGTGATCGCACCGGGGAGACGCGTCCGTCCGGCGCCCCCGCCGGTCACGTCGCCGGCTCCTCCTCCGCGCAAGTGGCTCAACCTGCCTGCCGGGTGGCCGCTCTTCGCTCTCTTCGCCGGATACCCGGTGTGGTGGCTGTTGGGGCTCGGACAGTTCGCCTGCTTCGTCTTTGCGGTGCCGATGGTGCACCATCTGCTCAAACGGTCGCGCATCGAGGTCTCCAAGGGTGTTGGCGTCTGGTTGCTCTTCCTGGTCTGGGTGACCGGCGGAGTCTTGCTGCTCCAGGTGGCGGCACCGGGCACGGTCGACTTCGACAGCTACACGCGCTACATCACGTTCTTCTTCCGCTTGTTGTGGTACGTCTGCGCGTTCGTCGTGCTGTTGTATGTCGCCAACACACGGGACACGATCAGCAACTCACGACTGGCCCGAGCTTTCGGTGCGATGTTCATCGTGGTGGTCGCCGGTGGGTGGCTGGGGATGCTCCTGCCGGGGCTCGACTTCAAGTCCGCGATCGAGTACGTCCTGCCGTCGTCGCTGGCGAACAACGGCTTCCTGAACGCGCTGATCCACCCGCGAGCCGCGCAGGTGCAGGCGTTCTTGGGCTACGAGCACGCGCGCCCGAGCGCTCCGTTCGCCTACACGAACATCTGGGGTCTGAACTTCGCCGCGTTCCTGCCGTTCTTCGTCTTGTCCTGGATCCGTCCGAAGGTGCGTTGGCGCCGCAGCGTGGGCTTCACGATCCTTGCCCTGTCGATCGTGCCGGTGATCGGCTCGCTCAACCGCGGATTGTGGCTCGCCCTCATCGTGACGACCGTCTTCATCGCCGTCAGGTATGCCGTGATGGGACAGGTCAGGATGCTCGCCGCGGTCGGTGCGGTGATCGTGGCGGTGACCGCGACGATCCTGCTCTCGCCGCTGTCCACCTTGATCTCGGACCGCCAGGCGCACCAGCACAGCAACGAAGGACGGGAGAATCTCGGCTCGCTGACCATCGACAGCGTCACGTCCGGCTCGCCCCTGCTCGGCTTCGGCACCACGCGCGACGTGCTGGGCAACTTCAACTCCATCGCCACCGCGGCAACCGCGACCTGTCCCGGCTGCTCACCGCCGGCCCTCGGGACACAGGGCCAGTTCTGGCTCGTGCTGTTCTCTCAAGGGTTCGTCGGGGTGGCCCTGTACTTCGGCTTCTTCATCGGCCAGCTGATCCGCCATGTGAAACGACGATCGGCGTACGCCGTGGCCGGCTCGGCGGTCCTGGTGACGCATCTCGTCACCACCCCCGTGTACTCGGCGCCCGGACCGGCCCTGCTCGCGATCATGGGCGGCGTCGGTCTGATGTGGCGCGCCAGCTTTGATGCTCAGCCGGCCGGCTCCGTCCCGCGACTGCGCGAGTACTGGCGTCCGGTGCGGACGGCCTGGGTGTGGCTCCTCGGTGGGCACCGTCGTCGGTGCCGTGGTCGGCGTCTCGCTTCCGACGGCAACGGCTCCCGCGCGGGCGAGCCAGACCATCTTCTTGCCGAGCGAGCAGGTCATGGGTGCCGTGACCGAGCGCGCCGCGACGATCGACACCAACGCCCAGCTGGTCCGCGCCTCTGACGTTGTCGACGCCGTGCGCTCGGCCATCCCGGGCGACATGTCCGCCGCTGACATCTCGGACCGGCTACAGATGACGGCGACGCCGAACACCCGCTTCGTCCACCTCCAGTTCACGAGTGACGACGACGACACGGCCCGGGCTGCGGTGAACGCGGCAACGACGGCGTTCTTGATCCTGCGGCACGACCTGATCCAGGACGACCAGGACCGAGCGCTGCAGGCGCTCAGGACTCGCAGCCGTGAGCTCTCGAAGAACATCGTCACGGTGCGGATCGCGGCCAACCTGGCGCGGCCCGCTACCAACCCGAAGCTGTCCCAGACGCTTGACCGACTCCAGTCCGAAGCTGCGCTCACGTCGGCCGGCGTTGCGCTGCTCGCTTCCCGCACCGTCGTCGGCGGAGAGAAGGTCGGCGCTGTGCATGTCACCCGGAGCTCCGACAACCGGCTCATCTCGGGAACGAGTGGGGCGATGACGGGGCTCATCCTGGGCATCCTCATCGCCACCGCCCTCGCCCGCCGTGGCTCTCGGGTGCGCGACGCGCGCCGGCTGATGGCGCACACCGGCCTCCCCGTGCTCGCGACCATCAGCCTGCCTCCCGAGGGAAGGCTGGGAGCAACGCAGGCGAGAGCCGCCATGGACCAGGTCCAGGCCACGGCGCCGGTGCGGAGTGTCCAGGTGGGGGTCCCGCCGGCGGCGACACCTCAGCTGACCGACGTGGCAACGAGACTGGATGAGCTCATCGACGTGCCAGGGCAGCCGGCAGTGGCTGGGACTCTGCTGGTCGTCAGTCCGTCGACCTCGCTCAAGACCTTGGCGTTGCGGCAGCAGTCCCTCCAGCACGGCATGCAGCGGCCGGTGGGTGTCGTCATGGTCGTGTCGTGACGGCAACCGACCGGTCTTTGACACCGGTCCTCATGTACCACGCGGTCGGACCGACGGCGGCAGCCGGGTTCCGAGACTTCAACGTGCCGGTGGAGCTGTTGCGAGAGCAGCTGACGGCCGTCGTAGAGGCGGGCTACCGCCCGATGACGATGGGCGCCGCACACCAGGCTTCCCTCATCGGAGAGGACCTGTCGCGCGCGTTGGTCGTCACGTTCGACGACGGGTTCCTCGACTTCCACAGCCACGCGCTGCCCGTGCTCAGCGAGCTGAACGTCCCCGCGACGTTGTTCGTCCCAACCGCGTACGTGGGCGACACCAGCCGATGGCTGGCCGAGGACGGTGAGGGCGACCGCCCGATGCTGAGCTGGAGCGCGCTGCGCGAGGTGAGCTCCTCGGGTGTTGAGTGCGGGGCCCACAGCCACTCTCATGTCCAGCTGGATCGCATCGGTCGAGACCGTCTCGTGCAGGAGATCACACTCCCCAAGAAGCTGCTCGAGGACGAGCTCGGCGTTGCCGTCGCGAGCTTCGCGTACCCCTTCGGGTACGAGCGCCGGGCGGTCCGCCACATGGTGCGACAGCTCGGGTACACCAGCGCGTGCGCGGTGCGCGATGTCGTCCACGACGGCACCGACGATGCCTTCCGAATCCCTCGGCTCACGGTCACTCCTGACCTCACCCCCGACCAGCTCGTCGACCGTCTGGCAAGCGGGCGTCGCCCGCGGGACCAGCTGCGAGCCGAGCTCAGGAGCCGGGCGTCCTGGGGACTTCGGGTGCTCGGCCTGAAGAAGCGGGGTACCGCCCCCCATCGACTCCCCATCCCGTCCTCAACGACGTCGTAGCGTGTCCCGGGCCCGTTCCTTGAGGGAGCGACGTGGACGCAGTCCGTCGACCAGTTCGCCGAAGCGTTGCGCGGCAGCCGATGCATTGCTCTCTCGGCGCGGCGTCAGCTGTCCCAGCGAAGGATCCTGGGTCACCGCGTCGAGGACACGGTCGAGATCCTCGGATGACTCGACCAGGTGGATCGACCCCTCGTCGCCGAGCAGCCTGCAAAACGCCACCTGGTGGTCGTCGACGACCTCACCCAGACGCCTCAACCGGGGAATGACGACGGGCTTCTTGCCCAGCCGCTGCGCCTCGACGATGCCCATCGGGCCCCCCTGCATGACCACGACGTCGGCCCCGGCCAACAGCCGCTGGAGCTCCTCGTGCGGAAGGAACGCATGCGCTTCTCCGTGCCGGGGCGCCGGCGCCGTCCCGTGCTGTGATCGGTAGTGAACGAACCCGGTCGGCTGCCGATCCAACCAGGAGTCGATCCACCCCACGAGACGACCGAACGGGTGATGGTCAGACCCAACCGTCAGCAGCACCTCCCGCGGGCTCACAGCACACTCCCGATGTTGTGCGCGCGCGGGTAGAACGTGCGTTGAGCGTCCCACTGGACGGCAAACGCCGAGCAGAGCCGATAGCAGACCCGCCCGGTCACCGTCGCCGAGTCAACCCGGTCGTAGACCTCGAGATACACCGTCGGTATGCCGAACACGCGCGCCAGCACGAAGAACGGGATCGCAACAGCCGCTCCGGTCGACACCACCAGCCGTGGACGGGTACGTCGGAGCACCCGGAACGCGACGACGAAGTTGCGGAGGAGGTTGGGCACGTTGCGTGTGGTCGGGAAGTGAGCGAACTCGAGTCGTTCGCCGTCGAGCTGAGAGACGACCGCGGGAGAGGAGTCGCTCACCCACACGCGCGGGAGCTCCTCCCACCACTCGCGTAGTGCCACCAGCTGGGCCAGGTGACCTCCAGCGGACGCGACGAGCAGGACTGGAGCGTCAGCGGCACCCCCGCGCGGCACATCCGCGTGGCCACTGTGCATCGAGATCCCTCCAGAAAGTCGCGGATCGTGCTGAAACCGACCCCGACGCTAACAAGGAGGACGGTGAGAAGGGCTGGAAAGGGTGAAACATGTGCCCTTCGGCCAACGACGACATAGGCTGTTCCTTCGGGAGACAACAAGGACAGCGGGGAAGGTAGTTGCAGTGGATCAGACGACGTCCGGTGATGCTCGCGTTCCACTGATCAGGAACACCCTCCGACGGTTCGGCATCCTCATCGTCTTGGTAACGGTGCTGGTCACAACAGCTGCGGCGCTGCTCGTGAGCCAATCGTCGAGGTCGTACACCGCCCATTCCGTCATCCTCCTGAAGCCGGCCACGGGTAACCCGCTCGATCTCGACTCGGCGGTCAACGCCGCCCAGCTCAACGTCGCCATGCAGACCGAGGCCGGCCTGGTCGACTCCCCCGACATCATCGTCCGGACCAGTGACGAACAGGGCATCGACGTCCACGCGTGGCGATCCAGGCCCAGGTCCCGGCGAACTCGCAGATCATCAACATCAGCTACACGGCGAACTCGCCGGCCGCGGCTGCCGAGGGCGCAGCAGCCGTCGCCGACAGCTTCCTGAGCTACCGGGAGGAGCACGCGGAGCAGGCTCGGAAGGACACCCTCGACAGCTTGAACAGGCAGCGCGTGACGGCGGAGAACGATCTGGGGAGGAGCCTCCCTGGAAGCGGAGAAGGACTCCAACCCGCGGTCGTTTGCTGCCCAGTCCGTCCAGCTGTACGCCAACCAGCTCGCGACTCTGCAGGACAGCATCAGCCAGGTCCAGTCCGAGAGCACCGACCCGGGCTCCGTCGTCAGCTCGGCCGCCGCTCCCGCGAAAGCGAACGGGCTCCCCCCGTGGATCGTGGTCACTTTCGTCGGACTCCTGGCACTGCTTGCCAGCATCGGGATCGCCGCCTGGCTCGAATGGAGAGCGGATCGATTCCACGCGCGCGACGAGATCGAGGTGGCAGGCGTCCCCGTCTTGAGCCACATCCCGCGGTCGAAGTCTCGAGCGTCTCGCGGCGAAGCGGACGCCGTGGTCGAAGAGGCCTACCGACGGTTGCGGGCCGGCGTCCTGGCTGTCAGCACGCCTCCTCAGGTCCTCGCAGTCGTGGCCGTCTCGCGGTCCCGTCAGGCGGCCGTCGTCACGGCGAACCTCAGTCGTACGCTCGCCGCTGCCGGCTTCTCGGTCATCGCCGTGAGCGCAGACCCCACCGACCGGGAGATCGAGTTCTTGATGTCCGTCCCCGCGACGCCCGGTCTGTCCGACCTGGTGCAAGGTACGGTCGACGTCGACGAGTGTCTGCACCGGTCCGGTGATGTCCTCGTCATCGCCGGTGGCAGCGAGCCCGAATCCACCGGCGAGCTGTTTTCCGGACCGGCGTTCAACCAGGTCATGGACGACGTCCGTCCGCACAGCAGCTTCGTGCTGGTCAGCGCCGCCCGGGCCACCAGTTCTGCTGCCGACTCGATCTCGGCCGTTGCTGACCATGCGCTGCTTGTCGTGAGTGACGGTGAGACGCGTCACCGCCAGGCCGAGACTGCCCTGCAACGCATGCGGCGGATGGGGGTCGACGTCGTCGGTGCCGTGAGCATTGCCCCGTTGCGCCGCTCCGACCTCGCCCCGGCCAAGCCCGGCGCCGAGAAGGTCACCCGTCACGAAGAGACGGTGGAAAGCGGGAGACCGGGGCGG
Organism: uncultured Actinomycetota bacterium; assembly: GCA_963737725.1. Taxonomy (GTDB): domain Bacteria; phylum Actinomycetota; class Actinomycetes; order Propionibacteriales; family Nocardioidaceae; genus JANLYC01. Next base: position 329,602 of record CAVTTO010000004.1, on the reverse strand, counting down.
GCGTCGACGGCCGAGAGGTCGGGAGACGCTTCCCAGCCCGGCCCGGCGGCCGAGGAGATTCTCGCGCGACCTGTGACGGACGAAGGCGTTGCGGTCAATGCTGGCGACGACTTCCGATGGCACGTCAAAGACGCAACGTTCCGACACATCGGAGGATGCTCGACGGCGTGAGCAGGAGCACTCGTCGGAGTCTGTCTCGTCGAGCAAGCGAACCCGACGGCGCAACCGGCCTCGCCCGGATCGGCGTCACCCGCCTGGGGCTCCAACGCCGACCTCTCGCCGCTAACGGTCGCCCTGATGCTGCCCAGAGCGAGGTCTTCAGCGAGGATGACGACGGCGTCGACTCGAGCGAAGCTATGTCCGGCGCAGCGTCGCAGCGTGGCAACTAGCCCGTCAGGCACGTCCCGCGGCATACGGCGCAACGGGAAACGGGTCACGCGGAGCGACACCATGGCCGCCGCTGAGACGGGATCCGAGACGGCCCAGGACAGGTCGGGCCTGGGCGCGGTCGCCCGTGGCAGCGTCCTCAACCTGTTCGCGGCCGGAGTCGCGGCGATCGTCAACTTTGGTCTCGCTCTGGTTGTCACGCGTGGCGTCTCCCCAACCACCGCAGGCGTCTACTTCTCGTCCACGTCGCTGTTCCTTCTCGGGACGACTCTCGGCCAGCTCGGCAGCAGCACCGGGCTCATCTACTTCATCTCCCGCGCTCGAGTCCAGGGTCGGACCGAGCTGATCCCGACGTACATGCGGGCGGCTGGAGTGCCGGTGCTTGTCACCGCCACCGCCGTCATGGCGCTGACCCTGGTGTTCGGCCAGCCGATCGCGGAGGCGCTCGGCCAGGGTGAGCGGGTAGGCGACCTCCAGTACTTCGTCTCGGTCCTCGCGATCTTCGTCCCGATCGCCGGCCTGCTCAATCTCGCCATGGCCGGGACCCGAGGCCTCGGCACCATGAGGCCAACGGCGCTCATCGGCCAGATCTTCCGGCCGAGCCTCCAGCTCGTCGGCGTCTGTCTCGTCGTCCTCTCGCACGAGACCGGTGGATCTCGTGGGCGTGGGGGCTGGCGTTCGTGCCGGCCTGCGCTCTGGCCTGGGTAGCGTGGCGGCGTCGGTCCGTCCAGATCGTGGGCACCCGCGAACCCAGCTCGGAGAAGGTGGGCAGACCGTTCTGGGCGTTCACCGGGCCTCGTGCGCTCGCCAGCGTGACCCAGCTCGCGATGCAACGGCTGGACATCATCCTGGTCGGCGCGCTCTCCGGCTCAAGGACGCAGCCATCTATGCGGCCGTGACGCGGTTCCTCGTGCTCGGCGGGATGGTGAGCGGGGCGGTGTCAACCGCCGTGCAGCCGCGGCTTGGCGAGGCTCTCGGGCGATCCGACCACGAGTCGGCACGTGACCTGTTCGCGACGTCGACCGCGTGGTTGCTGATGCTCAGCTGGCCGATCTACCTGATGCTCATCGTTTTCGCGCCCGTGGTCGTCCGCGTGTTCGGCGAGGAGTACAGCCGGCGGCGCCGGGGCCCTGGTCATCATCTGCGCCTCGATGCTCGTCGCCACGGCGTGCGGCACGGTCGACATGGTCTTGAACATGGCCGGGAAGACGACCTGGAACCTCTACAACGTCATCTTCGGCCTTCGCCGTCAACCTGTCGCTGGACATCCTGCTCATCCCCCACCTTGGACTGGTCGGAGCTGCCATTGGATGGGCGGCGGCGATCGTCACGGCCAACCTCGTTCCGCTGACCCAGATCCATTTCGTCCTCCACCTGCATCCCTTCGGTTCCGCGACCCGCACCGCCATGGCGATCAGCCTGGCGAGCTTCGCGGTGGTGCCGGTGGCTGCGAGCCTCGTCATCCCGTCCGGCGTCGTCGCTCTTGTCATCGCGGGCCTGGTGGGCTCATGCATCTACGTCGTCCTCCTTGTCGTCAGCCGTGAGCGTCTGCGCCTCACCGAGCTCCTCCGAGCCCGGGGCAACCAAGGGGGGTCCTCCCCGTGATCGGGCGGTCGCCCGCGTAGTTCCGAGCACGCTGGTCGAGTTCGGCGACCAACGCGTCGCTGCTCCCGATCTCGACCTTGCGAGCGAACCAGGCGCCCGACGACACCACGGCGTCGAGATCGCCACCCTGCAGCACCGCCGGATGGTTCTCGCGCGTCCGGCTGAAGTCGAAGTAACGCCGGCAGTCCCGGTCAAGGACGATGCCCGGCGAGTTCTCGAGGACGGTCTGGAAGAAGATCTCCTCGGGCGCGAGCACGTGGCGGAACCACTCGACGACTGCAGGCTCACGCTGCACGAAATCCAGCACGCACTCCACAGCACGCCAGGAGAGGTCCCGAAGAACCGGCGCCGTGCAGCACCAGGCTCTCGTCGAAGGGCGGCCGTCGCCTGACGCCGATGCTGCCGTAGTGGGTGTTCAGCCTGATCCAGGGTTGGACGGCGTTCACCGCGCGCAACGACTTCGCCCAGCGCCCCCGTCCGGCGAGCGCCGCCAGACGGTGATGTCGGTACTCGTACCGCGTGGAGATGTTGCGGGTCGTCCAGTGCGCCTCCGGCGAGTGGAGGTGGCCAGCTCTCGATCAGGGCGTCTGCCGCCGTCGCGCTCAGCTCGGCCTCGATCTGAGCGAGATGCACGACGGGGTAGTCCTCGCCCGAAACGTTGATCACCCAGTCGACGTCCATTCCTCTGTGACGGATCAGTTTCCACGGCCTCGAGGTAGCGAGCAACGTGCGAGAAGTCGCCGTACCCACCTGGGGACAGGAGCACGAACACCTGCTCGCCGCCCAGGCCCGAGAGCTCCGGGGTCACCTGCGACGCGTGGTGGCTGACGACGATCACCGACTCCGGGCTGTCCGACCGCAGCCTTCGAACCAGGCGCGCGAGCTCGGGGACGGAGCGATGCGACTGGATGTGGTAGCACACCCGCATGGCGCCCAAGTCAACCATAGTGATCGGCTGGTATCGATGATCGAGTCCGCGACCCCCGTTGTGGTCCTGTCAGCGGAGCACGGTCATGGATCCTGAACGCAGGGCGGAGTCGCTCGTCGAGGCCGCCGACGCTCTCTGGCCGGAACCGCTGTCATGGACCGGACAACGCGCTGGTCACCGGCGATCGGAGGAGACGCTGTTCGAGTACTTCGTCGTCCCGCACCTGCGCAGCCCGCGCCTGCTCGTGCCGACGGATCGTCAGCTCGCCGGCAGGGTCTTCCGCGACCTCGCTCACGCATCCGAGGGGCGCCGTCGGCTGGTGACGCGTGCCCTGGCGGGTGCGTCTTGGGTCAGCCTGGCCGGCGTCCTCCTCCGGGACCGCGTGCGAGTCGAGCGATCGGCGGTCACCGGGGACCGCGGCATCCAAGACGTCCTCGACGAGCTTCTGGGCACGCCTGTGGACGTGGTTGTCTCGATCACCCGGGCGCGCGCCAACCGCAAGCCGATTCTTCGTGTGGTGGGAGCCGACGGGGACACGCTCGCGTACGCGAAAGTGGCGACCACGAGCCTGACGAAGCGTCTGGTCGAACGCGAGGGTGACGTCCTCGAGCGCCTGGCGCAGGTCGCCTGGCGCCGCGTGCAGCTTCCCGAGGTGATCGGACGGCAGTCGTGGCATGGCAATGAGATCCTGTTGATCTCGGCGCTCACCGCCGACGACCGCCAGCTCGAGCTCGACGACGTCTTGGGGGCCGCGCAGGAGATCTGCCGGTCCGCGCCGGTGACCGAACAGCCGACGTGGATCTCGGCGTACTGGCGAAGGCTCAACGAGCGGGTGACCGCGTCGACCCACGCCCGTGAGTCTCTGACCGATGTCATGCGCACGATGGAGCAGTCGCTTCCCGACCTGGTTCTCCAGCACGGAGCATGGCACGGTGACTGGACCCCATGGAACATGGCAGCCGGCGGACGCGGCGTCCTGGTCTGGGACCTCGAGAGGTACGAGGAGGACGTTCCGGTCGGTTACGACGTCGTTCACTACGACCTGCAGCGGCAGATCCTGGTGCCGGGCGAGAACTCCCGAGACGCGATCCGAAACCTCCTCCCGGAGGTCCGCCGCCACCTCGTGGCCTTCGGCGTCCCGGATCCCGACCCGGTCGTCCTGCTCTATCTCATCGAGATCTGTGCGCGATGGATGGCCGACGAGCAGGCCAGGGTCGGCAACTGGGGTCTCGTGCTGCGCGGCATGGTGGAGGCTGCTCAGGACCTGGTGGACCAGCTCGGCGCGCCGTCCGTCAGACCGTTCGGGCCACGGCCCTCACTCGTAGCCGTAGCGACGGCGGCTCAACCACGTGGCGGCCATCACCATGCGCTGTCGTCTGCGCGGCATCTCGCGCTGCCACGCCTGGTCGAGACGAAGCTCGATGGGCAACGGCGCGAAGCGGACGCGTCCGCCCTCGACCATGTGTTGGCGCTGGAGCCGGAGTGTCGTCCCCTGCACGGTCTCGTCGACTCCGGTCAGGTCGTAGCCGAGCTCCTCGAGGACACTGCGGATGGCCTCGGCAGGAGTGTCCATCCACGTCTCATACCGCGTGATCGCAACGGGAACACCGAGGTGGCGCAGACCCGCGATCAACGCGTTGACAGACATCCAACGGCGCGTCATGACTCGGCTTGACCGCACCTTCAGGTGTCCGCGCGCGCCCGCGCCCTCCGGGATGGCGACTTCCTTGCTCCAGGAGTTCACCACGCCGCGCGGATCGCGGACGAGGTGCACGACCTTGAGCCGGATCCGACGGTCTCGCGCGAGCAGGTACGCCATCGATGGTCGCTTGCTTCCGTCGACGACCGTGCGTGCACCGCTGACGTCGCGGACGGCGGCGTACACCCGGGCCAGTGCGGTCATGTAGGCCGCGCGGTCGCGACGATACGCAGGGAACAGCCGGGCGAGAAACTGCTTGGGGATCGCCCGCGTCGAGTCGACGCGGCGGGCCAGGTTCTCCATCTCCACGGTGTCGACCTGGTCCCACCCACCGAACGCACGCTGACCAACCTTGGTCCAGAACGGACAGGCCGAGAACGGCTCGCCGCAGCCGCACAGCTGGTCACGGCGGACGCCCGCAGTCCAGACATAGAAGAGCTCGCCGACCGCACAGGAACCTGGCAGCTCTCCCAGCAACCAGGTGAGCAGTGTCGATCCGCTGCGTGGCATGCCGCCGACGTACAGAACGTCAACCGGCTCGACCGACTCCTCGCCCTCCGCCGCCTTGTCGGCGGTCATGCGTGCTCTCGCAACCCGTAGCCGTACCGGAGCAGTCCTGGAGCCGTGATGGCTGTGACCAGGGCGCGCGTCCTGGGTTGCATGGCGTCCTTCCACTCGCGGTCGAGACTGAGCTCCTCGACGCCGTGACGGAACCGCATCGGATTGCCGGCGAGGCTGTGGTCGCGAGCCAAGTCCACGGTTCGGTCGGTGACAAAGGGCAGGTCCTCGGTGGTTACGTCGAGCCCGGAGAACCTGAGGATCCGCACCGTGATCTCCGCAGGAGTCGCGATGAAGTCTTCATAGCGGACCAGGAGCCGGGGGACGCCGAACGCTCGCACGGCTTCCAACATCGCGTTGTACGTGAGCCACTCGACCGAGGTGCGCCCGGGAGAGAACCGCGCCAGCGCGCGCCCATCACGGTCGGGGCGCATCACGAGCTTCTGCCAGGAGTAGGCCACTCCCTGGCTGGCCCGGACCAGGTGCACGAGCCGGAGTTCGACCGCCGGGGCACGTCGGGTGACGTAGGCTGCCGACGGGTACTTCGAGGAGTCCACGACCACCTGCGCGCCGGTGCTGCGCTGGATGGCTGCGTACACGGTCGACATCGCCTCGGCGTACTCCTGAACTTTGTCGCGGAAGCCGCGGGGCGCCACACCACTCGCCAGTGCGGGGACGAACCGGGTCCGTTCGACGCTTCGACGCAGCCGCGTCATCCGGGCCGCATCGACCTTGTCCCAACCGCCGTACGCCTCATCGCCCACCGTGCTCCAGAACGGGCAGTCGGCAAAGGGCTCGCCGCATCCGCACAGACGGTTCATCATGATGCCCTGGTCCCAGAGATAGCACAGCTCACCGACTGCGCATACTCCCTCGGCGCGATCCAGCAGCCTGGAGATCAGGGTGCTGCCACTTCGGCCCATGCCAGCGATGAACACGACCTTGGTCGGTCTCATCCAGCGGCTCCCCTCGTCTCCATCGCTTCCGCAGATGAGGGTAGTCGAGAACTCGTCAACCCTGGCCTGCTTTGTCAGGTTCCGTCACCGTGGTCTGCCGATCCGCCGCCCTGCGGAGCAGGGCGACCCGTAGGCCGCGAACGGCTGACCTTTCATCAGGCCGTGCCGACGTCTGAGGCGAGGTGCCCCAGGCTTCCTTTCAGCGCGCGGCCGGGGTCAGCAGTCCCCAGCCGCCGTCGCCTGGCACAGGACGGGCGGGGTCACAGCCGATCTGTAACTCGGTGTTACAGTCCGGAGCATGGGTGAAGGACTCGACGCCGATGTACTGGACGCCGTCGTCATCGGCAGCGGCTTCGCCGGGCTCGGGATGGCGATCACTGCGTGATCGAGGCCGTGTAACTCGGTGTTACCGTTCCTCGATGCGCGAGGTGTTGGACGCGGTGGTCATCGGCAGTGGTTTTGCCGGCATCGGGATGGCCATCAAGCTCAAGGAGTCCGGCCGGCACGACTTCGTGATCCTCGAGAAGGACGCCGACCTCGGTGGCACCTGGCGTGACAACACCTATCCGGGCTGCACGTGCGACGTGCCCTCGCCGATGTACTCCTTCTCGTTCGCCCAGAACCCCGACTGGAGTCGCTTCTTCTCCCCGCAGCCGGAGATCTGGGACTACCTGCGCGACGTCGTCGACTCGTACGGCCTGGCCGGGCACATCCGCTACGGCAGCGAGGTCACCGCGGCGTCGTTCGACGAGGCCAGCGGCACGTGGGACGTCGTGGTCAACGGTGGCCAGACCCTGCGCGCCCGCGCTCTGGTCGCCGGCGCAGGCGCCCTGCACAAGCCCAACATCCCGGAGCTCCCCGGCCTCGAGACGTTCGAGGGCACGACGTTCCACTCCGCCCAGTGGCGCCACGACCACGACCTGACCGGGCGCAAGGTCGCCGTCGTCGGCACCGGCGCGAGCGCGATCCAGTTCGTCCCCGCGATCCAGCCCGAGGTCGAAAGACTGACGCTCTTCCAGCGCAGCGCGGCGTGGGTGACCCCGAAGCCCGACCGGGAGATCTCCGTGAAGGAACGCGAGTTCTACGCCCGCCACCCGTGGGCGCAACGAGCGCTCCGCAACGCGGTCTACTGGCTGCTCGAGCTGCGCGGGACGGGTTTCGCCCTCACCCCCAAGGCGATGACGTTCATCGAGAAGGGTGCCCGCAAGCACCTCGAACGCCAGGTCGCCGACCCCGAGCTGCGCGCCAAGCTCACACCCGACTACCAGATCGGCTGCAAGCGGATCCTGCTGTCCAACAACTACTACCCGTCGCTGACCCAGGACAACGTCGAGGTCGTGACCGACCGGATCGTGCGGGTGACGCCGCGGGGCGTGGTGACGGCCGACGGGACCGAGCACGAGGTCGACACGATCATCTTCGGCACCGGCTTCCAGGTGAGCGGAAACCTGACCCAGATGAAGATCGTCGGCCGTGACGGAGTCGAGCTCAACGACCGATGGGGCCGTCGCGGCATCGGCGCACACCTCGGCATCACCGTCTCCGGCTTCCCCAACCTGTTCCTGCTGCTCGGGCCGAACACCGGGCTCGGCCACAGCTCGGTCGTGTTCATGGTGGAGTCCCAGATCCGGTACGTCGTCCAGGCGCTCGACCTGCTCGACGAGCGGAACGCGTCGTACCTCGACGTCCGGGCAGACACCGAGACCGACTTCCTCGACCGCATCCAGACCCGGCTGTCCGACACGGTCTGGGAGTCCGGCTGCACGAGCTGGTACATGGACGAGAACGGTCGCAACTTCACCATCTGGCCGCACTTCACCTGGAAGTACTGGCTCGAGACGCGTCGGATCGACCCGGACGACTTCGTGCTCACCCGTCACGCCGAGCATGCCGCAGCCTCCTCGGTCGGCTAGCTGTCCGGAACCGCGGGCTTTGTCGGCTGTCGGACAGCGGCCGAAGTTATGCACCCCTGCCGCTTTCCGCTTTGCCTAAATTTCCTTGTGTCCAAGGGATCTGAGCGCTTCAGATACTGATGGCCCATCCCCCTCCAGATCAGGGAGTGAGCCAGATGAACCGCGCACTGCACCGAATCCTCGGCCGAGCTGTCGTCACCACGACCGTCACGCTCGGCCTGGTCGCCGCCGGAGTCGGCACGTCCGTCGCGGACGCAAGCCAGGCCCGCGACGGCAAGGGCGCAACCCGCGTCGCCGTGGCGCCCCGCGTCGTCAAAGTCATCACCGGCGCCGGCATCACCGCATCGCCCACCGGCAACGCCCAAGCATTCCCCTTCAAGGGCACCGTCGCCTTCCGCTTCCCGATCACCGGGGCAAGCCCTGACGGCAAGCGGATCAACCACAGTGGCGGGGTCAAGCTGGCCAAGGGCCACGCCATGATCACGCTGTCGTACTTCCGGATCAACCTCCGCCGCGGCTACGTGAGCGCGGTCGTCAACGGCGACGCGCGCGCCTCGGTGTTCAACCTCGCCGAGTCGGGCCGACCTGCGCTGGGCCCGGTGCGGCTGACGTTCAACCGCACGTCCGCGTCGGCGATCAACCAGACGTTCGGCGTGCACGCGTTCGCCGCCGGGCAGAACTTCGGCTACGCCCGCGTCAACCCCGCCTGACCACTCAGCCCCACCTCGAGTTGTCAGTACCTCATCGGGCCATCGACCCGACCACGTACTGACAACTCGGGGTGACAGGCGGTGACGTCATCGCCGTGTCGCGGGCCCTGATCGCCAGAAAGCCCGCCGAGACGACCAGAAACCGTCGACCGTCCGTTCGAATTGACGCATACTGCAGCATGAACAGCAGCCGTTTCTCCGTACGGGTCCGCGGAGTCCTGGGCCTGGCGATCATGTCGAGCCTCGTGCTCGTGGCCGCCGCCGGTCTCCCCGGCAACGCCGCTCCTGAAGTCCCCACCCTGGTCAAGTCCGATGACGAGACAACGCCCGTCACCCACACCGGCGACGCCGCCGACGAGCCCACGGTCTGGGTCAACCAGGCCAACCCGGGCCAGTCGCTGATCCTCGGCAACGACAAGAAGGGTGCGTTCGAGAGCTACGACCTGAACGGCGACCTGGTTCAGCGGATCACTGACGGCACGCCGTTCTGGGGCAACTCCGACGTCCGGCCGAACGTCACGATCGGCGGCTTCCACGGTGACCTGATCGCCGTCGCGCACGGCACGGGGTTCAAGGCGTACACCGTCGACCCTGCGACCCGTCAGCTGCAGCAGGTCAACGAAGGCAGTGTGATCGGCACCGGCAACCCCGAAGGCTTGTGCATGTACGACAGCCCGGGCGGCACGGTCTACGTCACGACGCTGAAGCGCGAAGGTGCGATCCTCCGCCAGTTCCGGCTCTCCGACGACGACGGCAACGGCCAGATCACCGCAACCCAGCTCCGCCAGTTCCACGTCGGCGGCATCGCCGAAGGATGCGTCATCGACGACGCCAACGGCGCGATGTACGTCTCCGTCGAGCAGGTCGCCCTGTGGCGCTACGGCGCCGCAGCCCAACAGCGGCCAGACCCGCACGATGGTCGACTCGCTCCAGCCCTCCGGCCACCTCGAGCACGACATCGAGGGCGTCGCGCTCGTCACCCAGCCCGGTGGCGGCGGCTGGCTGATCGCGTCGTCCCAGTTCTTCGACGACCCCGGCCACTCGTACTTCGTGGTCTACGACCGGCAGACCAACGCCTACCAGAAGTCCTTCCGCATCGTGAAGGGCACGGTCGCCGACGGCTGCGAGCGCACTGACGGGATCGCGGCGTACGCCGGCAACCTCGGTCCGCTGTATCCCAAGGGCATCTTCGTCTGTCAGGACAACAGCAACCGGGCACCCGTCATCGGCGCCCAGGACTTCAAGTACACCAAGCTCGACAAGATCCTCGCCCTCGGCTAGGCGAGCGGGCCTCGTTCAGGCCTGGGCGATGAACCCGAGCAGGTCCTGACGCGTCAGGACACCGACCGGCTTGCCGTCGTCCTGGACCAGGATCGCGTCAGCGTCGTGGAGCTTGTCGACCGCTGAGGAGACCGGCTCGCCCGCACCGATCGACGGCAGTGGAGCCGCCATGTGGCGCGGACACCGGGTCGACGAGCTGCGCCTCGCCGGCGTACAGAGCCGAGAGCAGGTCACGCTCGCTGACGGAACCCGCCACCTCGGCCGCCATGATCGGAGGCTCGGCGAGCACGACGGGCATCTGCGAGACGCCGTACTCCCGCAGGATGTGCACGGCCTCGGCGATCGTCTCGTTGGGGTGCGTGTGGACGAGGTCGGGCAGCCGTCCGTCCTTGCCTCGCAGCACGGCGCCCACCGTCAGCTCCTCGGGCTTGCCCAGGAAGCCGTACTGCGCCAGCCATGCGTCGTCGAACACCTTGGTGAGGTAGCCGCGTCCGCTGTCGGGCAGCAGCACCACGATGACGGCGTCGGGGTCGTCGAGCTCGTGCGCCAGCCGCACCGCGGCCATCGCCGCCATCCCCGACGAGCCACCGACCAGCAGTGCCTCCTCGCGGGCGAGCCGGCGCGCGAACATGAAGGAGTCCCGGTCCGAGACCGCGATGATCCGATCAGCGATGTCGCGGTCGTACGCCTCGGGCCAGAAGTCCTCGCCGACACCTTCGACGAGGTAGGGACGGCCGCTGCCACCGGAGTAGACCGATCCCTCAGGGTCGGCGCCGATGATCTGCACGCGGCCGTCGGAGACCTCCTTGAGGTAGCGGCCGATGCCGGAGATCGTGCCGCCCGTGCCGACGCCGCAGACGACGTGCGTGACCTTGCCGTCGGTCTGCCTCCAGATCTCCGGACCCGTGGTCTCGTAGTGGCTGCGCGGGTTGTTCGGGTTGGAGTACTGGTCGGGCTTCCAGGCGTTCGGCGTCTCGCGCATGAGCCGGTCGGACACGTTGTAGTAGGAGTCCGGGTGCTCCGGCGCGACGGCGGTCGGGCAGACGACCACCTCGGCGCCGTACGCCTTGAGCACGTTGCGCTTGTCCTCGCTCACCTTGTCCGGGCAGACGAAGATGCAGGAGTAGCCCTTGGCCTGCGCGACCATCGCGAGACCGACGCCGGTGTTGCCCGAGGTCGGCTCGATGATCGTGCCCCCTGGCTTGAGCTCGCCGCTGGCCTCGGCCGCCTCGACCATGCGCAGCGCGATCCGGTCCTTCACCGAGCCGCCGGGGTTGAGGTACTCGATCTTCGCCAGCACGATCGGCTTGGCACCGTCCGTCGTGCTGCCGAGCCGCAGCAGGGGCGTGTTGCCGACCAGGTCGAGCAAGGAGTTCACGTATTCCACGCTCAGAGCCTATGGGGGAACGTCGCAGCTGGTGGAAAACGGCTCCGGTTCGTCGGTATCTCCCCTTACAGTGGAACAGCCCCCGTCAGCTGATCGCAGCAGGACCGCTTCGGCGACCCTACGAGAGCAAGGAGAGCGTCCCGGTGACGAGAGCCACCGCAGCCCGCAAGCTTGCCGCTGCCGCCGCGTACGGCGGTGGCGGTCTCGGTCTGCTCGGGGGTTCGCTGTGGGGGGTGCTCAAGGCAGAGGCGCAGCTGGCGCGACGGCGGATCGGCAACGCGACGCTGACGCCACCCGATCCCAGCGGTCTGTACGCCGCACACCTCCCGGGTCGGCCGCTCCGCCTGGCCGTGCTCGGCGACTCCGCTGCGGCGGGCTACGGCGCCGAGACACCGGCTGAGACGTTCGGGGCCTTCCTCGCGACGGGTCTCGCCGACCTCGCCCAGCGCCCCGTCTACCTCAGAGCCGTGGCCTCCGTCGGGGCGCAGTCGAGCGACCTGGCCCGCCAGCTCCCGCGCGCACTGGCCTCGCTGCCCGACATCTGCGTCATCATCGTCGGCGGCAACGACGTGACCCACCGGGTGCTGCCCTCCCGGTCGGTGCGCCATCTGCACGACGCCGTCGAGTCCTTGCGCAGCGCGCGCACCCAGGTCGTGGTCGGCACCTGCCCCGACCTCGGCACGATCCAGCCGATCCAGCCACCGCTCCGCCAGGTGGCGCGCATCTGGAGCCGCCGGCTCGCCGCGGCCCAGACGATCGGCGTGGTCGAGGCAGGCGGACGGTCGGTGTCGCTCGGTTCGATCCTCGGACCGGAGTTCTCCGCGCGCCCTGCGGACATGTTCGGCCCGGACGGCTTCCACCCCAGTCCCACCGGTTACAAGGCCTGCGCCGGGGCGATGCTGCCCTCGGTGGCCGAGGTGGTCGGCGTGCTGCCGGCCGACGTCGACGAGCCGGAGCTCATGCGTGGCGAGGGGGTCTACGCCCTGTCCGAGGCGGCGGCCGAGGCGGCTCAGCACACCGGCACCGAGGTGTCTGCCGAGCCTGCGGACATCTCGCGTGGCCGCGGCTGGGTCCTGCTGCGTCGCCGGCGTCGGCACGCGATCCCGGAGGTCGGCGACGTCGACCAGTCCGGTGAGCAACCGGAGGACAAATCGGGCGTCGTGGCCGACGGCGTCCATGGCGGCGAGCCCGACCAGGCTTGCGGGAAAGGCTTGTCTGGCGACGCCCGATGAGGCAGGCTCGGTCGTTACAGGTTGAACTCGTGAGCCGGGAGGAAACCATGGCCCTTCACCACTCCGAAGAAACCCATCAGATGCTGGTCGCGCGGATCCCCGTCGCGACCGGGCGTCCTCTTCATGAGTGGTTCGGCCATCTCGAGAACGGTCCAGGCTGCCTGCGCTTCGACGATCGCGTGCAGTGGCTGCGCGAGGAGTACAACCTCTCGCACGGGCACGCCACCGCGATCGTGCACGAGCACGACCTGGTCAAGGCTCACCGCAGCTTCGAGTAGAGCGAACGGCCCCCGAGAATCTCGGGGGCCGTTGTCGCTTGCCGGGTGTAGCGTGCTGAGCCTGTCTAGTCGCCGCGCAGGATCGCGAGGATCCGGAGCAGCTCCACGTAGATGAACACCAGCGTCGCGGTCAGCGCGAACGCGGCCCGCCACGACTCCCTCTCCGGGGCGCCCATCGCGACCCCACGCTCGACCATGTCGAAGTCGAGGATCAAGAAGAGCACACCGAGGCCGAGGCCGACGACGCTCATGATCAGGCCGAGCGCCCCGAACTCGTTGAACCCGAGCTCGGCGTGGAAGAGGCTCAGCAGGAAGTCACCGAAGACGAGCACGAAGAAGCCCATCCCGACGATGGTGACCCACTTCCGGAACGTCGTGCTGACCTGGATGTTGAAGAACTTGTACGCCGCCAGGGTGGCGATGAACGCGCAGATCGTGCCGGTGACGGCCTGCGCCACGATGCCGGGGTACCACTGCTCGAACGCCTCGGACGCGGCGCCGAGGAAGAATCCCTGGGCGACGGCATACAGCAGGACGAGCGGAGGCGAGCACACGCGCATGAAGCTCAGCGCCAGGCCCAGCCCTGCGCCGGCCAGCGCGCCACCGATCCACGCGATGCTGACCAGGTCCTCGGGCAGGAACACCCAGGTCAGGGCACCGGTCAGGATGACCAGGCCGAGCGTCATCGCGCTGCGCATCACGACCGAGTCGATCGTCATCCGCTCCTCGAGCGCCTGACCCGTGGGGTAGTTCCAGGTCGACGGGTCCTGCGTGTCCCGACCCTGGGTCGCCGGCTGGCCGTAGCCCTGGTAGCCCTGGCCGCCGGCGGGGTAGGCCGGCGTGCCGTAGTTCGCAGCACCGCGACCGTTGAACGTGTCGCTGTTGTTGAGAATCGGGTTCCGACTCTGCATGGGGACAACTCCTCCTCGGCCCGACGCCATGCCGGGTCGGTTCCATCATACGGGTGACAGGGCGAACACCCGAGAGGTGCGCCGTTGTCGGCCGGGAACTCAGCCGAAGGGGTCGAGGCCCTTGTCGGTGGCCCGATCTCGGTAGATCTGTACCTGGTCTGGAGTGAGGTGACGGTAGGCCTCGCGGATGGTGGCCCGTGCCCCCTGGACGTCGCCGTCCGGGCGGCTACAGCTCCGATCATCTCCGCGGCGACCTCACCGACGGCCGCAACGGGGACAGCCGTCGCGGCCTGCTCGAGCACGAGCAGCCGTGCGCCCGGGATCTCGCGCGCGAGCGCTTCGCCGTTGCCGATGGGGAAGAACGGGTCGCGGCGACCGTGCACCACCAGCGCCGGGATCGCGAGCTCCGACAGGCGCTCGCGCCAGCGCGGTTTGCAGTCAAGCCGGGCGAACACCATGCCCAGCTGATTGGCCATCTGCAGCGCGGGCTCTGTGCCCGGCGTGCGGTCCCACTTGCGCTCGGCGGTCGCGCGCGCAACGGTGGGGTCGTCACCGAGGATCTCCGCGCCTGCGGCGGCAAACTCCGCCACCGCGGCGCGGTCGGACCAGTCGGGCATCGGGCGCGAGAACAGCCCGGTCCATCACCGCCGCGTCATGGTCAGGCAGGTCGTCGTCGACCGGGCCCGGAGCGACGGGTCGCGTTCCGACCAAGGTGAGCGCCGAGAACGCCTCGGGGTGGTCGAGCGCAGCGACCTGGGCGACCATCCCGCCGACGCCGATGCCCGCCAGATGCGCCGGCCGGTCGTCGAGCTCGCGGGCGAGCGCTGCGGCGTCGGCTGCGAGGTCGCGCAGGGTGTAGGCCGGAGCCTCGGGGTCGACAGTGGTCGACGCACCGGAATCGCGCAGGTCGTACCGCACGACGTGGCGCCCTCTGCGCGCTAGCGCCTCGCACAGCGCGTCGGGCCAGGAGAGCATGGTCGTGCCGCCCGCGAGCAGGACCAGCGGCGCCGCGGCCTCGCCGAAGCGTTCGACCCCGAGCGTGACGCCGTTCGCCTCGACCGTCGTCATGATCCCTCCGCCGTCGTTGGATGCATCGTGAACCTCCGGGAAAGCGTCGTGGACGGATGACGTCGCGCAGCCGCACAGAGATGGACAACTGGCGGGGCGAAAACTCATCGCGTCACGAGGTCACGTAGGCAAGTCCGGCATGCTGGGCTGGTGAGCAAACCCATGCACCCAAGGACCCCGGGAGCGCCTGCCCCGCGCCATGACCGACGGACTCTGAGCATGGCGGTGATCGAAGACGTTCGAGCGCTGGGCGCAGAGTTGGAGCGCTCCTACCATGCGTACGTGCGCGGAAGGTTGAAGTTCCGCGTCGGTCAGATCGTCTACGTGGCGTTCTCCCTCGACGAGAGCGTGATGGGTTTCGCGTTCCCGAAGGAGGAGCGGGCGGCGCTGGTCGCGGGCGATCCACGCAAGTTCCAGATGCCATCGGCGTCGGACCTGCGCTTCAACTGGGTCCACGCAGATCTTGCGTCACTGGAACCCACCGAGGCCCGCGAGCTCGTCGTCGACGCTTGGCGCATGGTCGTCCCCAAGAAGCTCTCTCGCGCCTACGATCTCGCGCATCCCGACGGCCCGGGCTGACGAACCTGACCTGGTGCCCCCGGTGGGATTCGAACCCACACTGAGCGCCTTTTAAGGGTGCGTCCTCTACCAGTTGGGATACGGGGGCTTGCCGCGACTCATGCGTAAGCGGTCCGGGCTTGACCGAGATCCCTAATCTGCTTGGCAACGACGACGGGAAGGACATCAGCCGATGCCGCAGTACCGTGACCGCCTCCCCCAGCTCGATGCTGACCTGTTCCTCACCGACGGTGGGATCGAGACCACCCTCATCTTCGACGACGGCCTCGATCTGCCCGACTTCGCCGCCTTCACCCTGCTCGCTGACGAAGAGGGACGCTCAGCCCTCGTGCGCTACTTCGACCGGTATGCCGACATCGCCCGACGCGACGAGGTCGGGATCGTGCTGGAGACGCCGACCTGGCGGGCCAACCCGGACTGGGCCGCTCGGCAGGGCTATGCGGCCGCCGACCTCGACGCCGCGAATCGCGATGCGGTCGACCTGGTGATCGAGGCACGTGCACGCTGGGAGCAACCTGGCGTGCCCGTTGTCGTCAGCGGCTGCATCGGCCCACGCGGCGACGGCTACCACCCGGACTCGATCATGACCGCCGAGGAGGCGCAGGCCTACCACGCGGTGCAGATCGGGACGTTCGCCGACACGGAGGCGGACCTGGTCACCGCCATCACGATGACCTATGCCGACGAGGCCATCGGCATCACGCGCGCGGCGCAGGCGGAGGACCTTCCGGTGGTCATCTCCTTCACCGCCGAGACCGACGGCCGCCTCCCGACCGGCGAGACGTTGGGTGAGGCGATCGAGGCCGTCGACGCGGCGACCGGCTCGGGGCCGGCGTACTACATGGTCAACTGCGCACACCCGACCCACTTCATCGATGCGCTGGAGCCGGATGCCGCGTGGACGCAGCGGATCCGCGGCGTCCGCGCGAACGCCTCCCGGCTCAGTCACGCCGAGCTCGACGAGGCCGAGGAGCTGGACTCCGGCGACCCGCGCGAGCTGGCGCAGGACTACCTGGACCTGGCGTCGAAGCTGCCGCAGCTCGCCGTGCTCGGAGGCTGTTGCGGTACGACGCACGAGCACGTCTCCGCGATCAGCCGCGCGTTCACGACCCGCTGACCTCGGGTCCAGGCGAGACTCGGTCTCCAACGTGACTGCCGGTGACCACGGGTGCGGTGATCCAGAGCATCCAGAGTCCGTGGAACCCGAAAGCCAGCACCGGGAAGGCCGGGGAGACGGTGACCGAGACGGAGTCTCCGGGATATGCGCGACCTCGCCGAGCAGCCACGTCGCGAGCTCCGTCGTCGCCGCCCCGAACAACCACGAGGTGATGTTGCCGACGAACCACCACTTCCAGCGAAGGGAGTGACCCTGCAGCGCCTTGGCCTGGGCGAGACCGATCAGTGGCCCGAGCACCAGTGCCTGGACGAACGCGTCCTTGTAGACGTTGAACGGATCGCTGCCCGCGACCACCTTGTCCAGTGCCTCCGGCCCGATGACGAGTGAGAAGACGATGAAGGCGGGCACCGCCGTCGCCACCAACCAGCCTGAAGAGGCAGATCCGGCATGCGTTGCCTGAGCACGTGCCACTGCAGACGTCCCAGCACCACCCCGTAGAGCGCCGAGGCACCGAGCGCGATCGACCAGGACGGCGAGCCGACGGTGGCCGGTCGACGACACCCCGGCCCAGGTCCGAGTCAGGTCGGCGATGATCGCTCCGCCCAGCACGATGACGAGGTACGCCGCTGTGTTGACTCCGACCCACTCCCAGAACAGACGAGGCTCCCACCACGACTTCACCGTGGCTTCGAGCGTCTGGTCGGGCGTGTCAGACATCGGACTCGCTGTCCTCCGGCGATGCTCGTCCTCGTTGCACCGCGCCCAGGATCACCTGGATTCCCAGACCGAGGATCACCAGATCCAGCAGCATCTGGCCGGTGACGAGGAGGCGCGCGGCCTCCTCCTGCGGGGTGATGTCCCCGAAGCCGACGGTGGAGAAGAGGGTGACGGTGAGGTAGATCGCGTCGGATCGAGACAGGGTCTCGGTGAACGTCTCGGGGTTGTCCTTGCTCATGATGAAGTAGGTGGCAGCGAAGACCAGCAGGAACAGGGATGTGATGACGGCGAGCGCTTGGACGGCTCGGATCCCTGGGTATCTCGAGCGGATGATCGCGCGGATCTGCCACGCGCTCGCGAGCACGAAGACCGTGAATCCGAACGTGACCTCGAAGATCAGGAACGCATCGTTCCGAGGATCGAGTGGAAGGACGTAGTAGAGGGCAACCAGCACGACCGTCGTGGCAGCGGCACGGAGCAACCCGCGGGCGATGAGCCACCGTCGCCGAGGGGTCGACAGGTCCTGAAGTGTCGTCATCACTCGAGCATGCGTTCCACGGTCGGCTGGGCCCGATCGGCAACGTTGGCGAAGAAACCTCCTGCCCGCAGCCGGCCGATGGCGTCCCGAGCGATGACATAGAAGGGCACGGCCAGGATGAGGCCGACGATGCCTCCGAGGAGACCGCCCAGCGCCGTCACGACGAGCACGACGAGCGGGTGGATGTCGAGGCTACGGCCCATCACCTTGGGTTCGACGAAGTTCTCCAGCAACAGGTTGGAGGCCAGCACCACCAGGAGCATGACAGCAGCGAGCGGAAGACCACCCTCGCCCCCGGCGACGATCACCGCCAGGCCGCCGCCGAGGAAGGCACCGATGTAGGGGATGTAGCCCCCGATGAAGTTGGCGACCATGATGGTGAAGACCAACGGAAGCCCCATCAACAGGCTTGCCACGCCGATGACAACGGCGACGACGGCCGACATGACGCTTCGGCCCCGCCCGTAGTCACGGAGGACTTTTGCCGCGTCGCCGAGGAAGTCGTCGACCTCCTCACGGTGCGCCGAGTCGAGTTGCGCCGACGATGGAACTGCGGAACTGAGTCCCGTCCTTGAGCAGGTAGTACATGATCAGGGCGCCGAGGATGAGCCCGCTCGCCAGTTCCACGGCCTTGTTGAAGCCCTCGACGAGCTGGGTGAGGAAGCCCTCGCCGATGGTCGGTCCTGCACTCTCGATCGACTCCCGGGCCGAGTCCAGCGTGGCCTGGTCGACCGAGAGTGAGTCGCTGGCTTCCTTGATCGCGGCATTGACCGAGGCGCTGATCTGGTCAGTCTGCTCGGTCACGCCCTGAACGGTCGCCACCAGGACGACGGTCATCAGGGCGAGCAGCCCGAGGACGACCAGGCCGGCGGCGTACGTCGGCTTGAGCTTGTGGCGTTGGAGGCTCTGGACCATCGGCTGGAAGACCACCGCCAGCACGGCCGCAAAGGTCAGCGGGAGCACGATCTCGCTCACCGCGGACAGCGCACCGACGACGATCGACATGCGCCACGACGAATCCGACGAAGCTCCAGGCGCCGATGCCGACCTTGGGCACCCACCCGACTGACGGCTGGAACCCCGTTCCGTCGGCGGGCCGCGAGCGCTGACCCTGGCCTGCATCCACATCGGACTCGCCGGACGCGTCGGTCACGACTTACACCTCGCCCTCGTCCTCGAGCTCGGCGATGTCGATCTCGACGGCGAGCGCGGTGACGAGGTTCACCGTGGCTGAGGCGACTCGCGCGGTGCCGACAATCGGCGCGATCGCCGCGAGCACACCTTGGATCTGCTCGGCGTCGACTCCAGCCTCGATGGCCGCGTCCAGGTTCAACAGGTACGAGACTGGCGGTGCGTCAACGGCGGCCAGCGCGGCGATGCGCACCAGCATCAGTGCGTCCGCGTCCAGGCTCGACGCGTCGACGGACGCCTCGGTCATCGTGGCGAGCAGATCGAGGACCGGCCGCTCCGCGTTCGTTTCAGACATGACGTTCCCTTCGTTGGGCTCTTCGTTCTCGGTCGGTTCTGACTCGATCTCACTCGTGCTGCCGGATCACCGCATCGTCCAGATCGCGTGAAAGCAACGTCCAGGCGTTTCATGCGATGAAGGTGATGACCCTCGCCCCCTCGGCCACCACGCTGAGGAAAAGCGAACCAGAGCGGCGGGACAGGTGAGTGCCATGGAAACGCCGGGCCGCAGATCTCCCGGGGCCGCGGCCTCCGCCGAGCCCGACCCTTTGCCTGAGCGAGCCTCAACGCGGATGGAGGGGCTGCTCTCGAGCTGGCCTGGCAGGATCCTGGTGCGGACGGCGCCTCGTTTGCGCGATCGAGGTGTTCGACCGGTCCATGACCGTGGCCGCGCAGTTCTTCACCTCGGTGTTCCCGCTGCTGATCCTGTTCGCCACCTGGGCGGGCAGGGGGGACTCCGGGACGATCTCGGACTCGGTCAGCATGCCTCGAGGAGTCGAGGTCGGTGCTCCAGGACGCGGTCGAGGCGGCCGGCGGTGCCGGCTTCGGGATCGCCGGCACCATCCTGGTGCTGATTTCGGCGACGGGTGTGTCGCGCGCGTTGACGCGTGCCTTCGCCGCGACCTGGGAGCTCCCGCGTCCGAAGAGCAACGTCAAGGGCGCCTGGAGATGGCTCGCAGCAGCACTCGTGCTGGGCCTGGCCGTGGTGATGGTCCGGTCGCTCATCGAGTGGGCCAGCGGGCTGCCGCCGTCACCCGTTTGGCACATCGGGGTCTCTCTGGTCTGCGACATCGCCATCGCGTGGTTCGTGCCCTGGGTCCTGCTTGCCGGGCTCGTCCATCCGCGATTGCTGCTCCCGGGAGCCCTGATCTGTGGCCTGCTGATGCTGACGGTTCGCCCGGCTACTGCGGCCTGGCTTCCGCATGCACTCGATGTCAGCGCCGAACGCTACGGGTTCATCGGGGTCACCTTCACCTATCTGGCATGGCTGAACATCGTGTCGCTGTGCTTCCTCGCCTCGGCGGTGCTGGGTCAAGTCGTCGCCACCGACCGCGGATGGCTCGGGACCCGGATTCGAGGCCGAGGTTTCGGCTGCACGAAGCGGTCAACGCCGGACTCCCCCGACCGGGTGAATCCCGCGATCTTGACGTGCGGCGTAGCCTCGCGTTCGTGGCCGAGGTTCCGGAGCCAGCGACGCCCAGCGGGTGCCGAGCTCAACCAGACACTGCTCGACACGAAGTTCTCGATCCCCCAACCGCGGCATGGGTCTGTCAGCCGATCTGCAGCTCGTCGAAAGGGCTCGTGAGAGTGATTCCCGCGTCGTCGGGGTCACAGCACCGGCGGGCTACGGCAAGTCGACGCTGCTGGCTCAGTGGGCTGACGTCGAGGACCGTCGCGTGGCGTGGGTGTCGTTGGACCGCTTCGACGACGACCCCGGCGTCCTGCTCACGCTGCTGGCCTCCGCGTTCGCTCGGCATCTCGCCAGACCAAGACGATCTGGTCGCCGACATGAGGGGTCTTGGAGTGTCCGTCGCTCGGGCGCGCCGCACCGCGCCTGGCGGCAGCGCTGATGGCGAGTCCGCGAGCCGTTCGTGCTGATGCTCGACGACCTGCACGAGCTGCCAATCCCGGCCTGTCACGACGTGCTCAGCGTGGTGATCTCGGGTATCCCGCCGGGCTCGCAGCTCGTCGCGGCCAGCCGCTCCGAGCAGCCGCACCTGCCTCGTCTTCGGGCTGCGGGTGATGCGCACGAGTTCGTCGTCGAGCGATCTGGCCCTGGATGCGGCCGGCGCCGAGCAGATCTTCGCCGACGACCACGTCAACCTCACCCCGGAGCTCGCCGCCGCGGTGACAGAACGGACCGAGGGCTGGCCGGTCGGTCTCTACCTCGCTGCCGTGATCGCGCGCGACAGCGGCGAGGCGCTGGCGGTCTCGGGTGAGGACCGCTTCGTGGCCGACTATCTGTACCGCGAGTCGTTGATGACGCTGCCGGAGGGCGTGCAGCACTTCCTGCGGTGCGCGGCGGTGCTCGATCAGATGTGCGCCCCGCTGTGCGATGCCGCTGCTCGGGCGAGCAAGGAGCGCAGGCGCAGCTGCGGCAGCTCGAGGCCTCGAACCTGTTCCTGATTCCGCTCGATCGTCGGCGCGAGTGGTATCGCTACCACGCGCTGTTCCGGGAGTTCCTGCTCGGTGAGCTTCGACGGGTCGAACCCGAGGTCGTGATCGAAGCTGCACCTGCGCGCCGCGGACTGGTACGAGTCCCACGGGTCGCCGGAGCTGGCGCTCGAGCACCTGCTGAACACCACGGAGCGGGACCGATGTGTCCAGCTGCTGACCGCAACTCGTCCTGCCGACCTACCAGGCCGGCCAGATGTCGACGGTGCAGCGATGGCTGTCCACGCTCGGCGACCCGCCGTCGAGCAGTATCCGCCGCTGGCGGTGCTGGCCTGCTGGATGGCGGTGCTGAGCGGGCAGACGACCGAGGCGCAGCGCTGGGGTGCCATCGTCGATGCCGCGTCGTTCGACCTGCGTGCCCGCGACGGCTCGGCATCGTTCGACTCGGCGCGGGCGATGATGCGGGCGTGCATGTGCCCGGCCGGCGTCGAGCAGATGTTGGCCGACGCGACTCTCGCGGTCGAGCAGGAGCCGCGCTGGAGCCCGTGGCGGGACACGGCGCTTTGGTCGCCTCGGCCGAGGCCCACCTGCTCGTCGGCGACGTCGATCGGGCGACAGCCCTGTTCGCCGAGACGACCGTGCGTGGCAGCCGCGGCTGGGCACCGTGGACAACATGGCGATCAGCGAAGCCGAGCTCGCCGTGCTGGCGATGGATCGCGGGCGCTGGGACGAGGCAGACGAACGGCTCGAGGTGGCGCTCGCGGTCATCGACGAGCACCGGATGCACGACTACGCCGACGAGTGTGCTCGCGTTCGCCGCCGCGGCCCGGCTCGCCCAACATCGCGGCGATGACACGAGGCGCGACCGGCAGCTGACCCGTGCGATGCGGGCCCGGCCGTCCTGCACGGTCACGCTGCCGTACCTCGCCGTGCGCGCCCGCCTGCAGCTCGCCAAGGTGTACCAGGCCCGCGGCGACCGAGCGACAGCTCGTCACCTGATGCGCGAGATCGACGACATCCTGCTCGCACCGGCCGGATCTCGGCACGCTCGTCGACGAGGTCGTCGGCGTTCCGGGAGATCTCGACGGCGAGCGCGCAGGCCGGCGCGACCGGGGGCTCGCCGCTGACCCCGGCGGAGCTCCGGCTGCTGCCGTACCTGCAGACTCACCTGACGATCCGCGAGATCGGCGAGCGGCTGTTCGTCTCCCGCAACACGGTCAGCTCCGAGGTCGGCTCGATCTACCGCAAGCTCGGCGTCTCCTCCCGGAGCGAAGCGGTGGAGCAGGCGACGGCGATCGGGCTTCTCGGCGCATAGCCGCGTCAGCTCGCTGGACTGCTCCAACGGCTCGTCGACGTCATACCCCAGCGCCAGCGCGACGTCGGGAGCAGCCTCGACGACGCGGGGAACCCGACGACGGAGAGAATGCCGACGAGCACATCGACGATCTCGTCTGCGGAGGCGCCCGCATCCACCGCGGCATCGGCGCAGGCACCGTACGACGGAACCGCGCCGCCCACCGCGACCAGCGCCGCCAGCCGCACCAGTGCGAACGTCTTGGGGTCGAGCGCTTCCACGGCGATCTCCGGCGGGCGCCTCGCCGTCCTCGACCAAGCCGGCGTCGTTGATGGCCAAACGGCGGAGCCGCTCGATGTAGTTCAAGGCCACCCTCTTCTTTCCGCAGAAGTCGAAATTCCAACGTCAACCGTGTAGTCCATTGACTGCTACTCCGACCGCAATCGCATCACACAGATCGCGTGAACCTCCGGTCCCAGCGTTTGCCGAGACGGTGCCCCTTGCCGCCGTAGCCTCACGCTAGCGCGCCTTCATCTCAGAAGCCGTGCACGGTGAGCGCCATGATGATGATGATGTCGAGCGCGATCATCATCACCGACCAGATGGGATACGCAGGCAGGAAGCCCACGTTGACGATCGCACTGAGCACAGCGAAGATCACACCCACCACGCGTGCCCAGGTCTGCCCCTTGAACAGACCGAAGCCCGCAAAGATCGCGACGGCGCCGGCGATGAGGTGGGTCCAGCCCCATGCGGTGTAGTCGACGTGGACCACCAAGTCCCCGGATCCGACCAGGTACTGATCGTCATTGAGGATCGCAACCAGGCCCTGGATCGCGTGGAACGAGCCTAGCACATCAACATCACGCCTGCGAACCCGATCCAGCCCACCCACGCCGACGAAGCACTCGTTCGGTTGGTCTGAGGTCTCTCTCGATAGCTCACTCATCTCGGTTTCCTCTCCTACGGTTTCCGCCAGCGTGGTTCTCGCGGCCGAGTACGTCATCACCTTCATTGCGTGAACGCGGCCGCGCCGACACATCGGAGGGCATCGCCGCGTCTGCACTCTCCTGAGTGACAGCGCCACGACGTGCAGGGGCGAGAGACGGGTTCGGGTGCCCGGCCAGGGTCAACGGATGCTGATTCGCCGTCGCGACCGAGGACTGGCCCACTGACACGCACTCCCGGTCGAAGGGGTGCTCACGTGGGTGGCGCAGCATTCGACTGGGGCATCCGGCGGGGTCATGCACCTAGGTGCCCTGGGGCGGACTGAGCGGCCGTTACCCGATCGGCTCGATCTCGCTCAAGCGCCAGGACTTGTCGAAGAAGGACTGGAGCGGGCTGTATAGACGTAGGACGACGAAGTATCCCTTGCCAGGAGCGGTCTGGATCCAGTTCCCTTCGTGGATCTCGTCCGGCCTCTCCGGTGCGAAAACCACCACGGTCGAGCCGTCTGCCTCTGCTTGGGCGGCCGGCGTCGGGTAGGTCTGGCTGCCGGCACGCGGGAACCGCTGCGGTGTCTGGAGCATCGAGCGAGTCTCGTTGTCGTACAAGGTGAAAGACCAGAAGCGTGCTTCGGGAATGTCCGGCGGCAACGTCACTCGATAACTTCTTGCCCCATCGAGAAGATCCTTCTCCGAGTCCCTGAAGGCGATCACATATTGCGATCCCACACCGGTCAGACGCATGCACATCGCTGGGCTGATACCCGTGTAGCCGTAGAAGAAGGCGGTCCGCGCGTGCAGCTTGCGTGAGCCGGTTGGTGAGAGCGGCTGTATGCCGTCAGCGGTGACGAGCGGGGGCGGCGTCTCGAAGTTGTAGCCGCCGACGAACAGGATTGGCCAGCCACGAAGACCCCGTCGTAGTACTCGAATCCCTCCTCGGACCGAGGCGCCGAACATCAAGGTGCGAGAGGTGGCGTTCCCGACGGTGGCCGCCTCGGTGAGGATGCGGCGCATCCGGTCATCAGGTGCGAACGGCTTCCCCTTGACGATGCCGACGGCTTCGAGCTGGCCCAGAATCTCCGGGTCGGTGGCGTCGGCCGGTTCGGCCTGGACCACCGCGTTGACCATCTCGAAGAAGCCGAAGTCGGACGGCGGGATCGTGTTGAAGGACCTGCCACTGGCTTCGATGAATGTCGTCTCCGGCGACCGTGACCGGCTTTCCGGGGCGCACCTCACCTTTCAGGAGTGTGGCGATGCTCGTGCCGTGCCCACCGGCGACGTACGGATAGAGCCTCATCGTGCTCCTGATGCGATCGACCGTTGGCTTGGGATCGTCGTTCTCCATGAAGGATCGCCCAAGCACGAGGACCCGCGACGTGCGCGAGTGCGCCACGTGAAACCCGCTGTCCGGGAGGTCGCCGTCGTAGCCAGGCCCAACCAGAAGGAAGCGGCCACCTTCACCCCTGTCCGGTCCCGGAAGACCGAAGTCGGTGACCCACTGCCACCACATGTCGTCGATGCACACCCAGAGCCTCAGGGGGCGTCTCCAGCACCTTCGGTCCGCCGGAGAGGTCGATGATTCCGACGTAGTACACCGTGTCGGCATTGGCTGTCAGGAAGAGCGAGTGGGAGTCCATCAGCTCCGAGAAGATGAGAAACGCGTCGTCGTCTGCCCCGGCGTCGATGAAACCCTGGCGCATGGCATAGGTCGACGCGCCGGCGAACGCGTTCATGTACGCGTTCACGGCGTGCATGAAGTCCAGGTGGTCATAGATCTTGTCGACCGACTCCTGGTTGGGCGCTCCGTCGGTGAACTCGAGCCGACCGATCCGCGAGTCGACGAAGTTCGGGATCGAGATCGACTCCAGAACCTCTTTGGACACTCCTTCTGACATGACTCCTGCCTCCCAGTACGCAGAATCGACGCGGCCGCCGCCGGCCGCTTCTATGGCGGTGAGAGCCGCGATCTTGTGAATGCGTCACGCCCTACCGGCACTGTCATCATCGGACGCAGCCCATGGGGGTGTCGTCACGCAGAACGCGTGAAAGGCGGCGCTCGACCCTCACGCAGCCTCGGCTGTGACCTTGCCGGACTCGACCGCATCTTTGAGCGCGGCGTAGTCGCGCTCGTTCTGGTCGGCGTAAGTCTCGGCGAACGTCGCCATCGCACGGTCGAAGCCATCACCCGTGCCCAGATAGCTCGCGATTGCTGCCGCGTCACCGGAGCGTGCGTGTGCGCGTGCCAGCGTCCATCCACACAACCGCGCATAGGCGGTCAGGACCGTTGGCTCCATGGTGTCCACGACCGCCGACCCCTTCCCGTCCCACAGCTGGCGAATGTAGAAATCTCTGGAAACTCCGTCGAGCCCGCTTGAGCGGATCCACCCGAGCATGATGTCGCTGGCCGACTGCATGAGTCGCTGCCCTTCGACGACACGCTGTCCATGGTTGTCGTGCTTGCTCTTGCCGAGGAAAGGCTCCAGCACGGAAGTCTGCGCCTCCTTCGCCTGCAACAGCAGAGGGTCTCCACCTTCGTCCCCGAGCATCAGAATGATCCATGCTCGGGTGCCCACGCTGCCCACGCCCACGACCTTGCGTGCGGCCCCTGCGAAGCGGAACCCCTGCAACAGGTGCCGACGATCACCCTGCAGGCTCCGTCGGTAGGAGTGGAGCAGGTCACGCAGCGCGTCTTCGATCTGGTGGTACTCCATCTCCGCGGAAAGTTCCTCGAGCGGAACGATCATCGGCGGGTCCGCGCTGAGCCTGGGTTGCCCGTCGACGACGCGAACGAGCTTGTCGAAGGCCCGCATGCTGTCCTTCGAGTGGGCCTTGGCCACGTTCTGCTTGAGTCGCTTGACATGACGCTTCTTCAGCTGTGCGCCGACGAGCTTCTCGATCTCTTTCACATCCAGGCGGGAGTACCAGACGTCGAGCTTCCGCATCCGAGCCAGGTCGCTCATACCCCGGCGATATGACTCACCGACGGCCAGGTTGGCCACCCTGCGGGTCTTCTTGTCGAACCCGCGATCACGCCCCGCGACAGCGAAGCTCGCCACCAGCCGCTTCACGTCCCACTCGAAGGGGCCGGGCAGACTCTCATCGAAGTCGTTGAGACTGAAGACGAGCTTCCGATCCGGCGCTGCATACGCTCCGAAATTGGACAGGTGCGCGTCGCCGCACAGCTGCACGGTCAGGTCGGTTCGTGGCGACGAGGCCAGGTCGGAAGCCATCAGGTAGGCCGCGCCGCGGTAGAACGTGAACGGTGAGACCAGCATCCGGCCGTAGCGGAGCGGCACCAGCTCCTGCACCCGGGTCGTGCCCTGCTCCTCGAGCAGGGACACCGGGTCCGGCCGGTTCGCGGCTGGCCCCCAATCCGCGTGACTGGAGCGAGGCACTCTCGCTCGCGCTTCCTTGCCGAGAGCTGTCAGCTCTGTGGTTGTCTTGAACGCTTGGACCGTTGGCTTCGTCACGGCACCATTCCACGCCTCGCGTGGACGATGCGCCTCACGCAATCCACGTGAATTCTGCTGCGCCAGCTTCAGGCGGCCGGTTCCGCGGCCTTAGCCGGCGCTTTGAACCTGTTTGCCAGTGGGTCGGCGCTGAAGCCGTGGACGATCACACTCGCCAAGACCGTGACCGAGATGATCGCCACGATCTCTTGGCCCGCCTCATCGAGGCCTTCCAGGGCCAGGAGCGCGAAGATGACGGAGGCGAGCCCCCGAGGGCCGAACCAGCCCACGAATGCCACGCTGAATCGATCCAGACCCGTTCCGAGGAGGACCAGCGCTACCGGCAGCATCCGCACCACGGTCAGGCTGAGTGCGGCGTAGACGATCATTTCCCAGCTCCACCGATCGCCGATCACGGGCACCGCCAGCGCGCCGAAGATGAGCCAGCTGACCATCGATGCCAGGGAACCGGACTGCTCCACGAAGTACACCTCTTTGTCGCCACCACGACCGGCTACGTTCCCGAAGACGAGGCCACCGACGAAGGCAGCGACGAACCCGTTGCCGTCGACGACAGGGCCGCGGTGTAGCTCAGCAATGCCAGTGCCAGCACTGCCGGGCCGGCCAGTTCTTCCGACAGCCAGCCGCGTACGCGGGTCTGCGTGATGACAGCCCCGCCGAGCCCGCCTGCCGCAACTCCGACCAGCAGGCCCACCAGGAGGGAGACGATGGCGCGGCCAGGACTCTCGACCCCCGAGATCCCTTCGTCAGCCGCAACTCCGGCGATCGCGACGAGGACGATCGGCGTGGCGATCCCGTCGTTGAGTCCGCTCTCGACGTTGAGCGCGCGACGAATCGGATCGGGCACCCGCGGGTTCGACATCACGCTGGCCCCCAAGGCAGCGTCCGTCGGGGCCAACGCAGCGCCGACGAGCAACGCAGCCCACGGATCAAGGCCCAGAACGACGATGGCAATAATCGCTCCCAGAGCGACGGTCAGCGGAAGTCCGACGCCGAGCAGGCGCGTATACATCCCCAGATCTCGCTTGAACTGCGGGAGCTTGACCTTGGACGCGTCCCCGAACAGGACCCACACCAGGGTCACCTCAGCGATGCCCTTGACGAGCTCAGGCTCGACGTCCGAATCCAGGGCGTTGAACAGCTCGGCGAACACGAACCCGGCGGCGACGAAGACGATGGGTGCCGTGAGTCCGACTCGTTCGAGTCGTCCTGACAGCACGCACCACCCGAAGACGGTGACGACGGCGAGTGTCAACCACAGCGCATCCATCGGAGACTCCGACCTCTCGACCTGCCCGCACAAACGGGTCCAGCACGAGCATCCAGCCGCTGTGCGTCGGTGTCGTCACGCAGAACGCGTGAAGCTCGACAGGTACTGCGAAGGTCCGACGCCGACGTTGCTCCATGGCAACGTCAGCCTCGGATCCTTCGGCGGGACGGCGCTACTGGTTGGCGCGGTCGAAGTCGTCGCGCGGGTGGTGCAGTGAGCCGATCGAGACCACGTCGCGCTTGAAGAACAGCGCGAGCGTCCAGTCGAGGACCACGCGCACCTTCTTGTTGAACGTCGGCATCCGGCTCATGTGGTAGGTCCGGTGCATGAACCAGGCCGGGAAGCCGCGGAGCTTGACGCCGTACACCTGCGCGACGCCCTTGTGCAGTCCGAGGCTGGCGACCGAGCCGACGTGCTTGTGCCGGTAGTCCTCCAACGGCTCACCGCGCAGCGAGCGGACCAGGTTGTCGCCCAGCACCTTCGCCTGTCGCACGGCGTGCTGCGCGCTCGGCGAGCAGAACTCGCCGGGATGCGTCAGGTCGGGGACCGCCGCGTTGTCGCCGGCAGTCCAGACGTGGTCGGCGCCGTCGACGGTGAGGTTGGCGTGGGCCTTGAGCCGGCCCTTGTCGTCGAGTGGCAGGTCGCTGGCGGCGAGCACCGGTGTTGCCTTCACGCCCGCGGTCCAGACGAGGGTGTCGGCGTCGAACTCGTCGCCGTCGGACAGCACGATGTGGTGGTCCTTCGCCGACTCGAGCTTGGTGCCGAGCTTGACGTCGATGCCGCGCTCGCGCAGTCGGTCGACGGTGTAGCGGCCCATGTCCACGCCGACCTCGGGAAGGATCCGGTCGGCCATCTCGACCAGCACGAAGCGCAGGTCGCTCTCGTCGATGGAGGAGTAGAAGCGGGTCGCGTACCGGGCCATGTCCTCGGCCTCGGCGAGGGCCTCGACCCCGGCGTACCCGCCGCCGACGAAGACGAAGGTCAGGGCGGCTCGTCGCACCTCGGGATCGCGGACGGACGCGGCGAGGTCCATCCGGTCGAGCACGTGGTTGCGCAGGGCGATGGCCTCTTCGATCTGCTTGAAGCCCATCCCGTGCTCGGCCAGGCCGGGGATCGGCAGCGTGCGCGAGATCGAACCCATGGCGACGACCAGCTCGTCGTAGGCGAGGTCGTAGGGCTCGCTCTCGGGCGGGACGACACGAATCGTCCGGGCGGCGGCGTCGACGGACTCCACCCGAGCGGTGATCACCTCGGTCTGCTTGAGCGTGCGCCGCAGCGACACCACCACGTGGCGCGGCTCCAGCGAGCCGGCGGCGGCCTCGGGCAGGAACGGTTGGTAGGTCATCGTCGAGCGTGGGTCGATCACGGTGACGCGGGCCTCGCCGCGGCGCAGCTTCTTCTGCAGACCGCAGGGCCGTGTACATCCCCACGTAGCCCCCTCCGGCGATGACGATGTGCGGCTGGCTGGTGCTCATCAGAGGTCCCTTCCTCTCTTCGAGCGACTCTCTCATCTCTTACCCAGGCTAGTCCTCGTGAAAACTTTCACAAGCCCTGTGCGAGGTGACGACCCGCACACCGCGCACAGCAGGGCCGGCGGGTCAGGAGGTGCGGACGACGCGTGCGGCGATGCCGACGGCGAAGACGGCGAGGCCGACGACGACGGCCTGCCAGGGCAGGGTCGCCACCAGGACCAGGCAGCCGACCAGGCCGAGCACCTGGAGCGCCTTCGGCCAACGCCGGTGCTCGGGATCCTGGGTGAGGGCGCTGGCGTTGGCGACCGCGTAGTACAGCAGGACCCCGAACGACGAGAAGCCGATCACGCCGCGCAGGTCGGTGGTCAGGACGAGCACCCCGACCACCGCGCCGACCGCGATCTCGGCACGGTGCGGCACGCGGTGTCGCGGGTGTACGCCGTCGAGGAACCGCGGCAGGTCACCCTCGCGTGCCATCGCCAGCGTGGTTCGGCCCACGCCTGCCACCAGGGCCAGCAGCGCACCCAGGGCACCGGCGACCGCCCCGATCCGGACCAGCCAGCCGAGCCAGTCGGCGACTCCCGACGCGGCCGTGTCCAGCGGAGACGTGCTCGCCGCCAGAGCCTCGGGGCCGAGCGCCACGAGCAGCACGACCGCCACGACGGCGTACAGCACGACGGCGATGCCGAGGGCGAGCGGGATCGCGCGCGGAATCGTCGTCCGCGGGTCTCGGACCTCCTCCCCCAGTGTGGCGATCCGCGCGTAGCCGGCGAACGCGAAGAAGAGCAGGCCGGCCGACTGGAGCACGCCGTAGAGACCACCGGTGGGCCCGGCGCCGTCGGCCAGGTGCGAAGGTCCACCCCAGACGTCGAGGACGATCCCCGCCACCGTCACCACGAGCGCGACGACCGTGACGGCCAGCAGCACCCGCGCCACTCCCGAGGTCTTCGTGATCCCGAAGTAGTTGACCGTGGTCAGCGCGACGACCGCCGCGAGCGCGATGAGCCGCTGCACCCACTCCGGACCGTGCACGGCGTACGCCGCGAACGTCAGCGCCATCGCCGCGCACGACGCGGTCTTGCCCACGACGAAGCCCCAGCCGGCCAGGAATCCCCACCACGCCCCGAGCCGCTCGCGGCCGTACACGTAGGTGCCGCCGGACGACGGGTACTGCGCGGCGAGCTGCGCCGACGACGTCGCGTTGCAGTACGCGACGACTGCGGCGACTCCCAGACCGACGAGGAGCAGGCTTCCAGCGGCGCGGGCCGCGGGAGCGAAGACCGCGAAGACGCCGGCGCCGATCATCGCCGACAGACCGACGACCACCGCGTCGCCGACACCCAGCCGTCGGGCGAGGCCGGGTTGGCCCACCGGGCCCGTCGAGGCGGTGTTCGTGTCAGCCATCGGACTCCAGCACAGCGGCCACCTTCTCGGCGAAGCGGCGGCACTCGTCATCGGGAACGTTCGGCAAGACGTCCTCCCAGAGCGGAAGCATCATGCCGGCGGCTTCGACCATCCCGCGTGGCCGCGGCATGAACCAGACGTGGAAGTGCGCGCCGCCGTCACCCCAACGGTAGAGGTGGACGCGCGCGAAGTCGCCCACCGACAACAGCGCGCGCTCGACCCGTGCGGTCACGACGCCGAAGTCCGCCTGCGCCTCCGGTGACAGGTCGCTGAACGAGTCCGCGTGCTCACGCGACGCCATCCACAGCGCGCCGGGAAGGCTGCAGCCCCGCGGCGGGTGGAGCGTCCACAGGTCGTCGCCCCAGACGCGGGGGACGTTGGTCTCGTCACAGACACCGCACGGTGGGCCACCGGGCTCGCCGCGCCGTGGAGGCTCGGGGATCACCGGCGCGGACAGAGTGCGGGGCTCGAGCGGCTCGAGGTAGGGCAGCGTCATGGTGCGCTCCTGACTGAGGTGGTTCCGACTTCGTGCTTCTCAGTCTCGACCTGGCGCGCCGGACGCATTTGATCGCTCTTGCTCAGTGCGTCGCCTCGATGCCGGCAAGCCGTGCCGCCTCGCCGAGGACTGCGTCGAGCATGGGTTCGGTGAGCTTGCCTGTGAACGTGTTCTGCTGGCTCGGGTGGTAGCAGCCGAGCACGGTCACGGCCCCGAGCTCGACGCGGGCGGCGTGACCGAACCTGGGGCGTGGCGTCGGGACAGCGAGTCCGGCCCGGCCCAACGCCCTCAGCGCGACGTCCCAGCCGAACGACCCGAGACAGACGATCGCGCGCAGCGACGGGAGCACGAACGCCAGCTCCGCGTCCAGCCAGGGCGCACAGGTGTCCCGCTCGTCGGGTGTCGGCTTGTTGGCCGGGGGTGCGCAGCGCACCGCCGCGGCCATCCGGGTGGCGATCAGCTGCTGCCCGTCCCCCGCGTGCACGCTCGTCGGCTGCGCGGCCAGACCGACTCGGTGCAGCGATGCGAAGAGCCAGTCGCCGGAGCGGTCGCCGGTGAAGATCCGGCCGGTCCGGTTGCCTCCGTGCGCCGCCGGGGCAAGCCCGACGACCAGCACGCCGGGCTCGGTCGCGCCCCAGCCCGAGATCGGCCGCCCCCAGTACGGCTCGCCCGCGAACGAGCGGCGCTTCACGACGGCCACGTCCTCACGCCAGGCGACCAGGCGGGGGCAGGCCCGGCAGACTGACACGTCGGCGTCGAGCGTCGCCAGGTCGCGGGCACCGGCTGCCAGCCGTCGTACGTCGTCCGAGGTCTCGGCGACATCGGCATCATGGTCCGCCGGGTCGTCCGGCCAGCCTTCACCCGGAGGCACGGGGCTGGGGAACAGCTCCCCCGTCAACGGGTGCGGAAGGGACGTCATGGCCGACTCGCGTCGTGGGTGACCAGGGACCACGCGATGCCGTCGAGGATGTCGTGCGACGAGACGCGCAGCTCGGGCAGGTCGAGCCGCTCGATCACGCCGGCGAGCACGAGTGCGCCTGCGCCGATGACGTCCGCACGGTCGGGATGCATGAACGGCAGCGCACGTCGTTCCGCCACCGACATCGTCACGATCCGGTCGACCGCCGCCAGCACGTCGGCCCGCGCGAGATGCGCCCCGTTGACCCGCTCGCGGTCGTAGACCTCGAGGTCGAGCACCATCGCGGCCATCGTGGTGACCGTCCCCGCGACACCGACCACTGTGCGCGCCTGGTCCAGCGGGACGTCGACTCCGGCGATCGCGCTCGCGCACGTCGTGGCGTACGGCGTCGACCTGGGCGAGGCGTCGGGGGGTCGTCGGCCAGGTGGCGTTCGGTCAGTCGCACCGAGCCGACGTCGATCGACTGCCCGTGAGGCGCGTCTCCCGCAGCGACCCGGATCACCAGCTCGGTCGATCCGCCGCCGATGTCGACCACCAGCACCGGTTGGTCGACACCGCCGGTGCGGGCGAGCTCGCGGGTCGCGCCGTCGTAGGAGAGCGCCGCCTCCTCGTCACCGCTGATGATCTCGGCGTCCACGCCGACGCGAGCCCGTACGCCGGCGAGAAAGGCGTCGCGGTTCGCGACGTCACGCGCCGCCGACGTCGCGACGAAACGCACGGCCGCCACGTCCAGGTCTGCGATCAGCGCGGCGTACTCCTCGATGCACGCGAACGTGCGAGCCAGCGCCTCGTCGGCGAACACGCCTGTCCGGTCGACCCCCTGACCGAGCCGGACGATCGTCGTACGCCGTTCGACCTGCTCCGCGTGCCCCGCGTCGGCGTCGATGTCGACGACGAGCAGCCGCAACGAGTTGGTGCCGCAGTCGACGGCCGCGACACGGGTCATTCGGTGCGCGGGTCGACGCAGGGTCCGCTCTGCCACCACTCCGGCAACAGGGTGAGCGCCTCGTCGCCGAGCGGATTGACGCCAGGACCGGCGGCGAGCGCGTGAGCGACCAGGACGTGCAGGCACTTCACCCGGTCCGGCATACCGCCGGCGGAGACTCCCTCGATCTCGGGGACGTCGCCGTGCTTGCGCCGGTCGTCGAGGTAGGCCTCGTGCGCAGCGCGGTAGCGCTCGGCCAGGTCAGCGTCGTCGGCCAGCCGTTGTGTCATCTCGCGCATCACGCCACCCGCCTCGAGCGTGCCGATCTCCGACGCGGCACGCGGACACGTCAGGTAGTAGAACGTCGGGAACGGCGTGCCGTCCGACAGTCGTGGCGCGGTCGACACGACGTCGGGGTTGCCGCACGGGCAGCGGTGAGCCACACCGACGGTGTCGCGTGGCGGTCGTCCGAGCTGTGCATGGACGGCGTCGCGGTCGCGCGCGTCGATCACCGGTCGGTCTTCTGCCCGCCCGAGCCCTTCGAGCCGGACTTGTCGTCGTTGCCGTCCGAGCCGCTCGTCTTGGTGTCGGGCTCGGCCCCCGCGGTGACGACCGTGGCGTAGGTGTCCTGCCACCACTCGGTCTTCGGCGGAGCGGCCGGCTGGGTCGGGTCGGACAGCTGGCTCCCGCCGTCGGACAGCACCTTGCCGTCGGCACCGATCACCCGGAAGCCGGTCTCGCCCGGCAGGATCCAGCCGAATCGGCTGCGCGCCAGCGACTGGATGTAGGCCGGGTCGTGCAGTCGCTGCTTCTGCAGACGTAGCGCGGCGACGTCCTGCCGCTGCTCGGCGATCTGGGCGTTGAGCGTGTTGATGTCGCTGCGTTGCTTGAGCCAGGCCCGCATGCTCGACGCGTAGGACACCGCGAGCACCGCGACGACGAGCAGCAGCACGGCTGCGCGACCGGTGAGCTTGGCCCGCGACGACGACAGCTGTGCTGCGGCCATCGGCGCCTCGACGCGGGAGGTGCTGCGGGTGGTCCGGCTGGTGCGCGAGGGCTGGGCGGCACGCGGGGACGCGGACGTCTTGCGCGGCGTCGGCTTGCGCCCGTTGCGCGAGGTCGTGCTGCGGCTCGCGCGGGACGTGCCGTCCCGACCCCGACCGGGGCCGGGGTTCGCGCTGGAGCCGGAGCGGGACGCCATGGACGAGGTCAGCCCTGCCGGTAGCGGGGGAAGGCGCCGGCTCCGGCGTACCGTGCGGCGTCCTCGAGCTCTTCCTCGATCCGGAGCAGCTGGTTGTACTTGGCGACGCGGTCGGAGCGGGCCGGGGCACCGGTCTTGATCTGGCCGCAGTTGGTGGCGACGGCGAGGTCGGCGATCGTGGTGTCCTCGGTCTCGCCCGAACGGTGGCTCATCATGCAGCGCAGGCCGTTGCGGTGCGCGAGGTCGACCGCGTCGAGCGTCTCGGTCAGACTCCCGATCTGGTTGACCTTGACCAGGAGCGCGTTGGCAGCCCGCTCGTCGATCCCGCGCTGCAGCCGCTCGACGTTGGTGACGAAGAGGTCGTCGCCCACGATCTGGATCCGGTCGCCGACGGAGGCTGTCATCGCCTCCCAGCCGTCCCAGTCCTCCTCGCTGAGCGGGTCCTCGATCGAGACGATCGGGTAGGCGTCGATCAGCTCGCCGTAGTAGGCCGCCATCTCGTCGGCGGACTTGGTGCCGCCCTCGAACGTGTAGTGACCGGCCGACTCGTCATAGAACTCGGTGGCCGCGACGTCGAGCGCGAGCACGATGTCGCGGCCGAGCGTCAGACCCGCCTTCTCGACCGCCGTGGCGATCAGGTCGAGCGCCGCGCGGTTGGAGCCGAGGCTCGGTGCGAAGCCGCCTTCGTCGCCGAGCCCGGTGGAGAGACCCTCGGTCTTGAGCACGGCCTTGAGGGCGTGGTAGACCGACGCACCCTGCTGCAGGGCCTCGGCGAAGGTCGGCGCACCGATCGGCGCGATCATGAACTCCTGCACGTCGACGTTGCTGTCCGCGTGAGCGCCGCCGTTGAGGATGTTCATCATCGGGACGGGAAGCAGATAGGCGTTCGGCCCACCGACGTAGCGGAACAAGGGCAGCCGGGCGGACTCGGCAGCGGCCTTCGCGACGGCCAGGCTGACGCCGAGGATCGCGTTCGCGCCGAGCTTCGCCTTGTTGGGCGTGCCGTCGAGGTCGAGCAGCGCCTGGTCGACGATGCGTTGCTCGTCGGCCGGCAGGCCGGCCAGCACGTCGCCGATCTGGTCGTTGACCGCTGCCACCGCCTTGCCGACACCCTTGCCGCCGTACCAGTCACCGCCGTCGCGCAGCTCGACCGCCTCGAACTGGCCGGTCGAAGCACCGGACGGGACGGCGGCCCGGGCCACGGTGTTGTCGTCGAGCGCGACCTCCACCTCGACGGTGGGGTTGCCGCGCGAGTCCAGGATCTCGCGTGCGCCGACGGCCTCGATCAGTGCCACGGTGGTGCTCTCCTCGCTGCGTACGACGGGCGGACCCGGTCGTGAGGCGTGCGCCAGCACGCGCCGGGTCGCGGACGCGTTCAGACTATCCGCCACGCAGCCGCAGCCCGGGCAGGGCACGCCCGCTGGACGCGCCTTGCCGACAGAACGCGTCGCGCGAACGTCCTGCATCGCGGGAGGTCATAGCCCCTCCGTTGCAGGACGTTGTCGGCGTGACCCGGCGGCGATCCGCCGGACGGGCCTCAGGTCGGCGGAGGTGGTTCCTGCTCCTGCGCTCGCACGGCGTCGATCTCGGCGCGCACCCGCTGGCGCAACGCCTGCTCGGGGTCGATACCTGCGGCGCGCGCGGCCGCGACGAGCGCGAACAGCACCTCGCCCAGGGTCTCCTCGGTGTACGCCGTCTCCGCCGGGGTGGGCACCGAGGCCTGGGCGACGTCTGACCTCAACGTCCGGCCGATCACCTTGTCGGCCCAGGCCAGAGCCGGGAGGCCGGGCGGAATGCCCTCGACCGCCGAGGTGCGCGCCTTCTCGGTCGCCTTGATCGACTCCCAGTTCTCGTTCACGTCCTGCGCCGACTCGACCTCGACGTCAGCGAAGACGTGGGGATGACGGCGGACCAGCTTCTCGACGATCTGCCCCGCGACGTCGTCCACGTCGAACGGCGCATCGGGGTGCTCGGCTGCGATCCGGCTGTGGAACATCACCTGCAGCAGCAGGTCGCCCAGCTCCTCGCGCAGGTGGTCGCGGTCGCCGGACTCGATCGCCTCGATCGTCTCGTAGGCCTCCTCGACCAGGTAGCGGACGAGCGACTCGTGGGTCTGCTCCTGGTCCCACGGGCACTCCCGGCGCAGCCGGTCCATCACCGCGACCAGGTCCAGCAGCCGCGCACCGGCCGGGTCGTAGGAGCCGACCAGGATCTCGACGCTCGGACCGGCGCCCGCGTGAACGTCACCTTCCGGGCTCTCGGCCGAGGACTCAGCGCGTCGTACGACGTCCTGGGCGAGCTCTGCCGTCAGCGCCTCGGCGTCGTCGGCAGCGAGGAACACGATCGACCCCTCGGCCGCCAGCGCGAGCAGGTCGGCCGCGGTGGGCGGCTCCGTGAGCGCCTCGACGGCCACCCCGGAGGCTGCCACCGCCCGGGCCAGCTCGTCCGACGCGTCCGCGGCGATCACGCGGTCGGCATCGAAGATCGCACGCCAGGCCGGTCCCGTGAGCAGACCCGCCGGGAGACGGGGCGAGGTGAGGAGGACGGTGAGCGTCGTCAGCCGCACTGCTCGGCGGCGGTCAGCTCCGACTTCGCCGTGGACGCCGGCTGCGACAGCGATCCGGTGCCGGGGTCGAGCGTGGTGCCGTTCCACTGACCGAAGCTCGGGTCGACGTCGACGTCCGCCGCCTCGAAGTACTTCTTCATCCACGGCTTGCTCTCGGCCGCGATCTCGTCGGAGGTGAGGTCGCTGCCGTTGGTGACGGTCGGGTCGTCCGCGTGCTTGCCGATCAACGCCTGCAGGACGGTCGACCTGGCCTGGTCGTCGAAGAAGGAGGTGAGCGCTTCGCGCTCGTCGTCGGGGACGCTGTCGGGGATGCTGTTGACGTTCTGCACCGCGATCTGGTTGACCTGGGCGTCGCTCACGGACAGGCCCTGCTCATCGGCCACCTGCTGGGTGATCTCTTCCTGGACCATGCCGATCACGATGCTCGAGCGGAGGTCGGCGAGCCCGAGCTGCGGGTAGCGGGAGTCGGTCTCGCGCAGCGCGGCGGTGTAGGCGCAGGCGGCGTCGGTGATGTCGTCGACCTGGCCCTGGGTGATCGCGGTGTCGTTGACGACCGCGGCGCTGCCTGGGTGGAAGTCGGTCGAACATCCGGCGAGCGCCAGCACGGCGGCCCCGAGCCCCACGGTGCGGAGGATGCGCGAGCGGGTGGTCACGACTGAGCTGCTCCTTCGGGCTGTGGCCTGACGGCCGGCACGGCGTCCTCGATCACACGACTGGCCCAATCTAGTACGGCGCGGTCGGCGTCCGGCGGGCCGGAGTCGACCGATGCCGCCAACCGCTTGAGCTCGCCGGCTGTAGGTCGGGGCACCAAGATGCTATGCAATGCCGTCTTCACGATGGTCTTCGGGTAGAGCCGGTCGAGCCGCACCCGCACCGAGTCGGGCGGGTCGAGCGGGGCGAAGCGCACGAAGTTGCCCTGCACGTTGACGTCGCTCAGGCCTGCGTCGCGCGCCTTCACCCGAAGCCGCGCGACCGCGAGGAGGTTGTCGACCGGCGTCGGGAGGTCGCCGTAGCGGTCCTCGAGCTCGGCCCGCACCTCGTCGACCTGCTCCTGGGTGCGCACCTCGGCCAGGCGCTTGTACATCTCCAGCCGCAGCCGCTCGCTCGGGACGTAGCCATGAGGCAGGTGGGCGTCGACCGGAAGCTCGATCTTCACCTCTGGCTCGTCCACCGACGTGTCGCCGCGGAACTCGGCCACGGCCTCACCCACGAGCCGCACGTAGAGGTCGAACCCGACGTCGGCGATGTGCCCGGACTGCTCGCCGCCGAGCAGGTTGCCGGCGCCGCGGATCTCGAGGTCCTTCATCGCCACCGCCATGCCCGCACCGAGGTCGGAGTGCTGGGCGATCGTGGCGAGCCGGTCGTGGGCGGTCTCGGTCAGCGGCTTCTCCGGTGGGTAGAGGAAGTAGGCGTAGGCCCGCTCACCACCGCGCCCGACCCGGCCGCGCAGCTGGTGCAGCTGGGACAGGCCGAGCAGGTCGGAGCGCTCGATGATGAGGGTGTTGGCGTTGGGCACGTCGAGGCCGGACTCGACGATGGTGGTGCAGACCAGCACGTCGTACTTGCGCTCCCAGAAGTCGACCATCACCTGTTCGAGCTGGTGCTCGTTCATCTGGCCGTGCGCGGCCATGATCCGCGCCTCGGGGACGAGCTCGCGCAGCCGCGACACGGCCTTGTCGATGCTCTGCACGCGGTTGTGGATGTAGAAGACCTGACCCTCGCGGAGCAGCTCGCGCCGGATCGCGGCCTTGACCTGGCCGGTGTCGTAGTGGCCGACGAAGGTGAGCACCGGGTGCCGCTCCTCCGGCGGTGTGGTGATCGTCGACATCTCGCGAATGCCCGTGATCGCCATCTCGAGCGTCCGCGGGATCGGCGTCGCCGACATGCTCAGCACGTCGACCGCCGTGCGCATCCGCTTCAGCGCCTCCTTGTGCTCGACGCCGAACCGCTGCTCCTCGTCGACGATGACGAGCCCGAGGTCCTTGACCCTCACCTCGGCGTTGAACAGCCGGTGCGTGCCGATCACCAGGTCGACGGTGCCGTCCTTGAGGCCCTCGATCACCTGCGCGACCTCGCGGTCGCTCTGGAACCGGCTCAGCGCCTTCACGATGACCGGGAAGCCGGCGAACCGCTCGGCGAAGGTCTGCAGGTGCTGCTGCACCAGCAGGGTCGTCGGCACGAGCACGGCCACCTGCTTGCCGTCCTGAATCGCCTTGAAGGCAGCGCGTACGGCGATCTCGGTCTTGCCGTACCCCACGTCACCGCAGATCAGCCGGTCCATCGGCACGGCGTGCTCCATGTCGCGCTTGACCTCGTCGACGCTCGCGAGCTGGTCGGGTGTCTCGACGTAGGGGAAGGCGTCCTCGAGCTCGCGCTGCCAGGGCGTGTCCGGCGCGAAGGCGTGACCCTGGGTCGCCTGCCGGGCGGCGTACAGCTTGATCAGCTCGGCAGCGATCTCGCGGACCGCCTTGCGGGCGCGGCCCTTCCGCTTGTTCCAGTCGGAGCCCCCCAGCCGGTCGAGCGAGGGCTGCTCGCCGCCGACGTAGCGGGTCACCTGGTCGAGCTGGTCGGTCGGGACGAACAGCTGGTCGGCGGGTTGACCCCGCTTCGACGCGGCGTACTCGATCAGGAGGTACTCGCGGGTGGCTCCGGCGACGGTGCGCTGGATCATCTCGAGGTAGCGGCCGACACCGTGCTGCTCGTGCACGACGTAGTCGCCGGTGCGCAGCTCGAGCGGGTCGATCTGCTTGCGGCGCCGCGACGGCATCCGCTGGGTGTCCTTGGCGGTGGTGCGCTGACTCGTCAGGTCGTCGCCGGTGAGCACGACGAGGCCGACCGCCTCGGCCACGAGCCCGTGGCTGAGGCTGCCCTGCACCGACCTCGACCACCGCCGGTCGGCGGCATCGTCGTCGAGCTCCTCGACCAGGCGCGCGGCGATGTCGTGCTCGGCGAGCACCTCGACCAGGCGTTGACCGGGGCCATGTCCCTCGGTGACCAGGACGACCCGTCGGCCGTCCTTGACCCAGCCTCCGATGTCGTCGACGGCCGCGATCGTGTCACCCCGGTA
This sequence comes from uncultured Actinomycetota bacterium, assembly GCA_963737725.1. GTDB lineage: Bacteria > Actinomycetota > Actinomycetes > Propionibacteriales > Nocardioidaceae > JANLYC01. The sequence continues at coordinate 289,128 of CAVTTO010000004.1, read as the reverse complement.
GGCGGGGACGGGCTCGCACGTCGAGCGCTCGGGTCTCGACGGTGCCGGACACGTCGACGTCGAGCTCGACGAGCTCGCCGGTCTCCGTGCGCACCGGCGTCTGCGCGAGCGCCGCCGCCTCGGCGTCGAGACCGAACGGACTGATGCTCCACCAGGCCACGTCCGCTGTCGAGCGCGTGGGTGCGGATGTCACCGAGGCGCGCGGTATGCCGCTGCGCCCAGGTCGATCGGTGCCTGACCCCCTCCGGCGGCCGCGGCCCAGGAGGCCTGGAGGAACTCCTGGCTGGTCGCGACCAGGTCGTGAGCCCGCGCCCGCACCCGCTCGGGGTCGCACACCAGCACCATCGACCCCGTCGGCAGCAGGTCGACGAGCAGCTCCATGTCGTCGACCAGGACCGGCGCGAGGGACTCCATGCCCTCCACGGCATGGCCCTTCGGCGAGCTTGTCGAGCATCTCGCGCAGCTCGGGGTGGTCGGAGGCCAGCTCGCGCGCCCGGCTCCGGACGTCGTCGGTGAGCAAGAGCTCGCGGCACGGCGGCGCCCACAGCGACCGCGTGACGTCGAGCGAACGTTGGTCTGCGACGGCGAAGGACCGGATCTCCTCGACCTCGTCGCCCCAGAACTCCACCCGCACCGGATGCTCGTCGGTCGGCGGGAACACGTCGACGATGCCGCCACGGACCGCGAACTCGCCGCGCCGCTCGACCATGTCGACGCGGTGGTAGGCCGCTGCCGCCAACCGGCGTACGACGTCCTCGAGATCGACCTCGTCACCGGCCTGGAGGGACACCGGCTCGAGGTCGGCGAGGCCCTTGACCTGCGGCTGGAGCACCGACCGCACCGGCGCCACGACGACCCGGATCGGGGTCGCGGTGGTGCCGTCCTCACCGGGGTGGACCAGCCGACGCAGCACGGCGAGCCGACGGCCCACGGTGTCGGACCGCGGGGACAACCGCTCGTGCGGCAGGGTCTCCCAGGCCGGGTAGCTGACCACGGCATCCTCGCCGAGCAGGCTGACCGCGGCCGCGGTGATCTCGTCGGTCTCGCGGGCAGTGGCGGTGACGACGAGGACCGCGGGAGGAGTCGTCACGCCGCCGTCCCCGCAACGCCGGCGCGTTCCGCGAGCGCCGCGGCCAGGAGCGGTCGGAGTGCGCCGGGAGCCGTCAGGTCGAGCGCAGCGCGTGCCACCCGGTCCCGCCTGCTCGAGTGCACCGGACACCGAGGGCTCGCGCGCCACCAGGCCGGTGAGAGCACGCAGGCGTGGGTGCGGCGCCACCATGGGCGCGGCGCGGGTCAGACATCGTGCTCCTCGTCGAGTCGATCGGGAAGCGTCCGGCGCGCACCACGACCGCCCCCACTCCAGCGGAGATGGGGGTGTGGTCAGGTGCGGACCGAGCCGCTCCTGCTCGCAGCGAGTTTACCCGCGGCCGCCGACAAGCCGCCCGCTCGGCGGGTCAGCCCTGCCCGTGCTCGGCCCAGTAGTCGCGGACGAACGCCGTGATCGTGGCGGCGAGCTCGGGCCGGCACACCAGCAGGTCGGGCAGCAGCACGTCGTCCTGGTTGTAGAGCAAGGGCGCGCCGTCGGCGCGGCTGGTGTGCAGGCCGGCAGCGCGGGCCACGACGACCGGGGCGGCGCTGTCCCACTCGTACTGGCCGCCGGCGTGGACGTAGGCGTCCGTCACGTCGCGCGCGACCGAGATGACCTTGGCGCCGGCGGACCCCATCGGGACCAGGTCGGCGCCGATCTGCTCGGCGAGGACCTCGACGAAGGCCGGCGGCCGGGTCCGGCTGACCGCGATGCGGGGCCGGTCGCTGGTGCGCTCCGGCACGCTGGGCGGGTCGGCGGTGCTGAACGTCGTCGACATCCCGGGCTGAGCGACGGCCCCGGCGACCAGGTCCCCGTCCTCCCAGAGCGCCACGTGGATCGCCCAGTCGTCGCGGGGCGGCTCGGAGTACTCGCGGGTGCCGTCGAGCGGGTCGACGATCCAGACCCGACGGTTCTGCAGCCGCGCCTTGTCGTCCTTGCCCTCCTCGCTCAGGATCGAGTCGTCCGGGCGGTACGCCGTCGAGCAGCTGCATCAGGATGCGATGTCCGAGGGCGTCGCCGGCGTCCTTGAGCTCCTTGCCCTCGAGGCCCTCGCCGCGCATCCGCTCGAGGTGCTCGCCGGCCAGGGTCGCCGCCCAGGCCGACAGCCGGTGGTCGTCGGCGACGACGTCGTCGGGAGGTGTCGGGCAGGTCCAGGGTGTCGGTCACGCGCACGATTCTGGTCGGTGACCGCTCCCGGGCGCAAAGCGGGCTCGACGCGGACGGCGTTCCCAGCGGCCGGAGAAATGCAGTCGATGAATGTCGAGCTGAAATGGCTGGAATTAGTCACGCAGAGGAATTGTTTGACTCTGCATTGTTAGGCTTTTCGTCGTGCCGACTTCCCGACGAAAATAAACCGCGTACTGCCCCTCCCCTTTGTCGATCTTCGGAGGTACTGTCACGAAAATTCCACCGCGTCGCCGCTCGAGGTTCGCCATGCGCCCGTTGACCCGCATCTCCGCAGTCGCTCTCACCACCATCCTGGGCCTGCTCGTCACTCCCGACCTGACGGGGTCCGCCTCGCCGGAGCAGCCCCGGGTCGTCTCCGCCGACCCGGCCAACGGCACACCCCAGCTCGTCTCCGTCCGGGGCCGTCGCCCGTCCCCACGTCGACGGCCTCGCGGCAGAGTCCGGCACGATGTACGCCGGTGGCCTGTTCACCTCGGCGCGCGACAGCGGCGGTGTCACGAGCGGCCTGTCGAACCTGATGGCCTTCAACATCATCATCGAACAACATCAAGAGCGGTTCAACCCGCAGGTCGGCGGCCAGGTCTGGGCCGTCCGCACCGGAGCCGGCGGCGTCTTCGTCGGTGGCAAGTTCACCACCGTCAACGGTCGGCGCACCGGGCCTCTGGTCAAGCTCGATCCCGGCACCGGCGCGGTCGTACTCGCACGTTCGACCCGCCGTTCAACGGCGGCCAGGTCAACGCGCATCAGGTACCGCAACGGCACGCTGTACGTCGGTGGCAGCATCCCGGGCAAGCTCGTCGGCGCTCAACCCGCGGACGGGCGCCAACACAGGCAAGGTGGCCCTGGGCATCTCCGGAGCGATCCCGGGCGCTGGGGCTCGACCTCGATCTACGACTTCGCGATCAACCCCGCCCGGACGAAGATCGCGGTCACCGGCAACTTCCTCAGCGTCTCGGGACAGTCCCGTGCCCGCTTCTTCATGGCCAACCTCAACCCGCCGACCGGCCGGGCCAGCCTCGACAACTGGTACTACCCCGGCCTGGGCAAGGCGTGCTCGACGAGTGCCCCACGCCGGGTGGCCAACCTGCACGGCATCGACTTCTCACCGGACGGCAGCTACTTCGTCGTCGTCGCCACCGGGCAGATCCCCGCTCGGCGCTCCGACATCTGGCACCCCAGCGGGACCAACGCTCCGAACACCACGGTGTGCGACGGCGCAGGTCGCTTCGACATGTCCGACGACACCAAGCCGCGATGGATCAACTACACCGGCGGCGACAGTGTCTGGGCGGTGGCCGCGACCGGCCCCGCGGTCTACGTCCAGGGCCACTTCCAGTGGTTCGACAACTGGGACGGCTCCGCGAGCCAGTGCCCGGCCGGCGACACGTGCGCCCGGCGGCGCGGCATCGCGGCGCTCAACCCCGTGACCGGGCGAGCCCTGCCGTGGAACGGCGACAAGCCCGCGAAGCAGGGCGGCAAGGTCCTGCTGGCGAACGGTGCCGGGCTCTGGGTCGGCTCCGACAGCGAGCACTTCCACCACGAAGCGCACCGCGGACTGGCGTTCTGCCCGCTCTGACCCACTCCGGACGGCGTGACCGACCTGCCCGCATCTGTGGCACTCGGGATGGTCCTCGCGCGCCGAAACACCCCGCCTGAAGGGACTATCCCCATCGGTGGCGGACGGGCGTACCTTCGCACGGGGGCTTGAGACCGCTGCGCGGAGGGGACCGGAAATGCCACGAAAGACTCGCACTGTCGGAGTGTTGATTGCGTGCGCTGCCGGGCTGCTGCTCGGTATGACAACAGGACCGATCGCCACGGCGTCGATCCCGCAAGATCGACGTCGTCAGCGACGTCCCGGCGCTGAACACACCGCAGCTGGTGCCGTCGGCAGGCATCGACCGCCCGCGCGCCAACACCGTGGCGCGGTTGAACGGTCGCGTCTACGTCGGCGGGCTGTTCGCCACGGCCTCCGACCGGGACAGCTCTCGTACGGACCTGCAGAACCTGTTCGCCTTCAGTGACCCGGCATACCAGCTGGACGGCAACTTCAACGCCCGCGCGAACGGTGAGGTCTTCGCCCTCGACACCGGCACCGACGCCCTGTACGTCGGCGGCGGCTTCCGCACCGTCAACGGCCGGGTGACCGGCCCGTTGGCCAAGCTCGACCCAGCCACCGGAGCCGTCGACACCGGCTTCCACCCGCCGTTCACCACCGGCGCCGTCAACCAGGTGATCCTGAAGAACGGCGTGCTGTACGTCGGTGGCACGTTCCCTGGCCACCTGCTGGCGCTGAACCCCGACACCGGGGCCAACACGGGAGACATCAACTTCACCGTGAGCAACCCGATCCCGAACGCCTTCGGCCCGGTCGCGATCTTCAAGTTCGCGATCACCAACGCCGGCGACCGGCTGGTTGCGACCGGCAACTTCCAGCAGGTCAACGGTTCGTCACGCACCCGCGTGTTCGTCGCCGACATCAACACGACGTCCGGCGACGTGAGCCTTGACAACTGGTACTACCCCGGCTTCGCCAAGCCGTGCTCGACCACCGAGCCCAGGCGGATCGCCCAGCTCCGCGGTGTCGACTGGTCGCCCGACGGCAGCTACTTCATCGTGGTCGGCACCGGCCAGATCTCGCGACGGGCGACATCTGGCACCCCCCGCCGGCAGTCAACCCGGCGAACACGACCGTGTGCGACGGGGCCGGCCGGTTCAACATGAACGACCCGACCAAGCCGCAGTGGATCAACTACACCGGCGGCGACAGCGTCTGGGCGGCAGCGGCCACCGGACCCGCGGTGTACGTCCAGGGCCACTTCCAGCTGTGGGACAACTGGGACGGCTTCGCGAGCAGGTGTCTGCCCGAGGGACATGTCTGCGCATCACGCAAGGGGATAGCGGCCCTTGACCCCGACACGGGCTTCGCTCTCGGCTGGGACGGCTACAAGCCGGCCCAGCAGGGCGGCAAGTCGTTCCTGGTCACCGACAACGGCCTCTGGGTGCCGTCCGACAGCCTGGGGTTCCACGGAAAGCCGCACCGCGGGCTCGCCTTTTGCCCGTTGTGAGGAATGCGCGAAGACCCTTGGACCAAACTCGGCCCGCCCGAACTCATCGCTTGAACACGGGAAATATCTACGCAGAGAAACGTCACAACTCTCCTCGGTGACGACATCAGAAAACTTTCGCCGAGAAGGAATGACTTCTTCGGAAATCCACACTCTGACTCTGTGACAACGGAGTACGGTCTGGCCACGGGAACACCATCACTGCGCATGGGGGTTGGAAAATGGGGGTTGGAAGCATGTCAGCAAAGTTTCGCGCCGCGGGGGTCTTTATCACGTGTAGCGTCGGCCTGCTTCTCGGGATGACCGAGCAACCGGTCGCGACTGCCTCTTTGGCGCTGCCGGGGATCGTCAGCGAGATTCCAAAGGCGAACACGCCACAACTGGTGCCCTCGGCCTATCGACCGCCCACGGGCGACCAGCGTGGCACGCCTGAACGGCAACATCTTCGTCGGTGGGTTCTTCAACACGGTCTCCGACCCCACGAACACCACCACGGGTCTTCAGCATTTGTTCTCCTTCGATGAGGCTACGAGCGAGGTCAGAAACAATTTCGTGGCGCGGGCGAATGCCGAAGTCTTCGCTCTCGAGGCAGGCAACGGTGCGCTGTACGTCGCCGGAGCCTTCAGGTCCATCAACGGCAGGGTCACTGGTCCGCTCGCCAAGCTCGACCCGGCGACCGGCGCCGTGGACACGAACTTCCGTCCGCCCTTCACCAGCGGCGCGGTCAACCAGGTAGTGCTCAGGAACGGCATCCTCTACGTCGGCGGCACATTCTCCCAGCACCTGCTCGCGCTAAACCCGGACACCGGCGCGAACACCGGCGACATCAACTTCGACATCGCGCCCCCATCCCGAACGCTTTCGGTCCCGGTCGCCATCTTCAAGTTCGCCGTCACCAATGCCGGCGACCGGTTGGTCGCCACGGGCAATTTCCAGCAGGTCAACGGTCAGTCGCCGGACTCGGGTGTTCGTGGCCAACCTGGACCCCACAGACCGGAGCGGCAAGTCTGAGCAACTGGTACTACCCAGGCTTCGCCAAGCCGTGCTCGACCACCGAGCCCAGGCGGATCGCCCAGCTCCGCGGGGTCGACTGGTCACCTGACGGCAGCTACTTCGTCGTCGTCGGCACCGGCCAGATCTCACGACGCGGCGACATCTGGCACCCCACCGGAACCAACCCAGCCAACACGACAGTCTGCGACGGCGCCGGTCGCTTTGACATGTCGGACGACACCAAGCCGCGCTGGATCAACTACACCGGCGGCGACAGCGTCTGGGCGGCAGCGGCCACCGGACCCGCGGTGTACGTTCAGGGCCACTTCCAGTGGTTCGACAACTGGGACGGCTTTGCGAGCCGGTGCATTCCCGAGGGTACCTGCGCGCGGCGGCGCGGCATTGCTGCGCTTGACCCGGTTACCGGGCGAGCGATTCCCACGTGGAATGGCGACAAGCCCGCCATGCAAGGAGGCAAGTCATTCCTGGTCGCCAACAACGGGCTCTGGGTGCCCTCGGACAGCCTCACCTTCCATGGCAGGCCGCACCGGGGGCTCGCATTCGTGCCGTTGCCCTAGCTTAGCTAGGTACGCGGCCAGGACGTGGGTGACACTGCGGATCGGGCTTGGAACGTAGCGAAGACCTCCAGGTGCGGTGGAGATGGTCACATCTTCACCGCACCCGGAGGTCTTCATGTTTTCGCCGAAGTGCTCGTTTGACGTTCCATGGCCTGCGGTTTGCTGGTCGCTCGGGTTGAGCGCGGGATGCTGTTGCCATGTCGCCGAGGCGATGGGTTCGTCTCGGCAGTGCGCGCATCGGTCGGTGACTCGATTCGCTCCGGACGGGGAGGCCTGTAGATCCACGACCGCTGCCCGCGGCGGCGCAGTTGCGCACCGGCGCAGTCAAGGGAGAGCTCGACGATACGCACAAGGCATCAACCATCGATCGAATCCCTCGTCCGCACCGCCGCACGCGACTCCTCCAGCTTTACGAGGTTGGCATCGACAGCGGCCACTTCGTCGTCAGCGTGGACGTAGCGCCGAGCGGATCAGCAGCCTGGCCCCCTGGCTGGAACACAACAACACCCGACGACGACACACAACAACAGCCGCCGGCCATCCCCCGAGGCATCGGGGTCGCCGCGGCCTGGAGTACAGCGCCGACCTCATGGTCGGCGGGCGCCGTTCAGAAGCTTGACCGTCCCGCAGCACCGGCCGGTCGGCCGGTGCTGCGGCAAGGATCAGCGGCAGCTGGCGCCGGCGCAGTTCTGCATCGTCAGCAGGCTTTGGTGCAGCTGAGCCTGTTTGGCGTCATACGCCGGGTTGTTGGTCAGGCTGACGAGCTCGTACGGATCAGTTTGCAGGTTGTAGAACTCCACATTGCCGTCGGAGTATTCGATGTACTTCCATCCGTCCTCGAGGATTCCGTGGTACCTGTCGGGGCCGTCGGCGGTGGAGGGTCCGGCCTCAAGGACCATGGTCCGGTCGGGCCAACCAGTCGGGCTCGCCGCCAGCGGGAGCAGCGAGCGCCCGTCGACGTCCAGACCTGGCGTCACTTGCGCGATGTCGGCGAACGTCGGTGCCACATCGATGTTGGCCACCCATGGAGTCCTCGTCGCCCCGGCCGGGAAGCCCGGTCCACGCACGATCAACGGCACACGGGCCGACGGCTCGTACGCGACGGTCTTTCCGGCATGGATGCGGTGTTCGCCCATCATGTAGCCGTTGTCGTTGCTGAAGGCGATGACGGTGTTGTTGAGCTCACCGGACGCGGCCAGCGCCGAGACGATGTGGCCGACCGAGTCATCAACCGCTTTCAAGGACTCCAACCGCTGCTGATAGCTCTCCTTCAACATCGCTTGCATGTTCAGGGTCAGCTTCTTCAGCAGCTCACGGCCGGGGGCTTGTCCGACACATCGGCCTCGTTGTAGGAGGGATCCGTCTGCAACGACTCACCGGCGAAGTAGTTCTTGTAGCGCGGCGGAACGGCTGGCGTGCTGATTGCTGGGTCGTCCGCCTCCTTCGGGCGCCGCTGTGCGGTGATAGTCGGAGACCCACAGGAACAGCGGGGCGGCAGCCGGGGCGCGTTGCGCGATGATGTTCGTGGCGATGTCGTCGTAGAGGTCGACCTGGTAGGGACCGTCGTAGGTGTTCGTCACGATCGGGGCGGCTCCGTTCTTCTCACGAAGCTTCGTCAAGAAGTAGTTCCCCCCGGCGACCGAGGCGTGCCAGTCCAGCCAGCCCGGCGGGCGCACGACCGGCTTCACAGTGCCGTAACCGTTCAGGTACTTTCCGACAAAAGCCGTCTGATATCCAGCATCGCGCAACCAGGTGGCCACCGTGTTCGATGCGTCCAGCGCGGCGTAGCCACCTACGGGGAAGTCTGCGGTCAGGTTGCCCATGACCCCGTTGTTGTGGTTGTACTGGCCGGTCACCCAGTTCGCGCGTGCCGGGCAGCAGAGCGGGAAGGGCGCGTACGAGTTCGTGAAGGTCGTCCCTTGGTCGGTCAGCAGCTGTTTCACATTCGGCATGGCCCACAGGTCGCCGACGCGCATGTCGTCGACCGTGATGAAGACGATGTTCGGCCGCGGGGTCGCCGCAGCGGCGAGTTCCGCCGCAGGCACCGAGAGGGCAGGCGTCGTCGCCGTCATGGCGGGCACAGCCGCCGCAGACAAGGCGAGCGCGGTCAATCCGGCTCGGAACCTCAATGATGTGGTCATACAAAACTCCCCTCGGGCACAGCAGACTGATCGCAGTCTTGCTTGGAGATGACTCCCGATGTGCCCGAATGTCAAGAAACGACTCAATGTACTTCATAGCGTCAGCAATCAGTTACCTAGCGTCGGGTCTTTGGCGCCCCGGCCCTGGCTCTCACGGCGTGGGCAACGGCCGCGATAGGTGAGCGGTCTCCATCCTGGTCAGCCTGAATGCGTGGTCTCGGGACCACTTCACACTCCGGGTCCGACGGCGTTCACTGGAGCGGGACGACCACGGCTGCCCCGGCCACCTCGAACGACTGTTTCTTGGCGCCCTCGACCGACACCGTGACCTTCTCCGGCTCGACGTCGATGGTTGGCGAGCCTCGGGTCGTAGACGTCCACGTCGCGCCAGGCCACCACCTGGTAGCTCCCGTCACGCCGCCCGACGACGATGTTCTCCAGGTCGTCCGGTCCGTCGACGGAGATCGAGATCGGCGCGGGTTCGTACGCCGGACCGGGATCCGCCATCTTCGCGAGCAGGTCCTTCATGGTGTCGAACGCGGGTTTGGGTCGCCAGGTCGCCGGATCGAGGCTCGGGGTGGCGATCAGGCCGAAGTTGGCCTCCCGGTCGGCCCCCGCGGGTCGGGGTCGTCCATCAGCTCGTACTGCCAGAACCGCATGCCGCGACGGACGTACTCGAGCAGCTGACGCGGCGCGTACAGCGCCTGCGCATCCTCCGACATCGTCATGGCGCCACCTGGTAGTTGGGCGCGGTGAAGTAGCCGCCCTCGGTGCAGTAGACCTCCTTGTCGGCACCGAGCGACCCCGTGCCATCGCGCTGTACTCGTCGATCCCCTCCGAGGGGCTGCGCCCGCGGGGGTAGTTGTGGATCGCGATCACGTCACACAGGTCGCCGACGTCCTCAGCGCTGAGGGCCGAGTAGTCCTCCTCCAGCGTGGGGGCCTTCTGCTGGAGCGACGGGCTGCACACCGTCAGCCCGAGGTCCTGGCCGACGTCCCAGATCCACTGCTGCAGCTCCACCGTGCGCGAGACCCAGTCGGGCGGCCGCCCCTTGGCGTTCGGCTCGTTGTCGCCGGCCAGGGCCACCAGGTGGTCCGACATCCGGGAGATCACCGTCTCCGGGTCCTCGAGGTGCCCCGGATAGCGGGCGTCCTCGGAGATCGTCAGCAACGTCGAGATGCCGCGGTCACCGAGCTGCTCGAGGTACAGCACGGACTCGGGGACAGTGGTGACCAGTCGGTCGCGCACCGTCGCGCACCGAGGTCCTCGAGAATCTTCGTGATCTCGTCGTACTGCGAGTAGACGCTGTCGCGGAAGGACGCGTGGAGCTGGATGCCGTACGACGTCACCACCGTGTCCGCGTGCAAGCGGCGCGATGCGCTGCGTCTCTGCTCCGCGGGAACAGGACGCGAGCGAACCGGTGAGCGCCACGACTCCGGCCGCCCACCCCAGATCGACACCTTTCCGCAGCAAGGCGCGACGCGTCATCGGCGTCCCCACCCTGTCCCGGTGTTGACGCCGTCCGCCCCTCAGCGGTCACCCCCGCACTCAGCCACCAGGCAAGGGTACGGGGATTGGCTAGCTGTTGAAGCGGTTCTGCGTGTTCTCGAGTCCCTCGGTCAGCAGGGACTCCACCGCGTCCGCCGCCCGGTTGACGTGCAGGTCGAGCTCGCGGCGCTCGGTCGTCGAGAACGGCTTGAGCACGTAGTCGGCGGGCGCTTGGCGTCCCGGAGGCCGACTGATCCCGACCCGGACCCGGTACCAGTCACCGGTGCCCAGGGACGCGCGGACGGACTTCAGCCCGTTGTGGCCGTTGTCGCCGCCGCCGAACTTGATCCGCATGTCGCCGTACGGAAGGTCGAGCTCGTCGTACACGATGACGAGCTGCTCGGGCGTCGCCTTGTAGAACTTCAGCAGTGCGGAGACCGGCCCACCCGACTCGTTCATGTAGCAGCGACCGCGGCCCAGCACGGTGCGGACGCCCGGGACGCCCGCCAGCCTTCCCTCGATGGCGAGGGCGCGACCTGACTTGTGCGCCTTCCAGCTCCCGCCCATCCGCTCGGCGAGCTCGTCGGCCACCAGGTAGCCGACGTTGTGCCGGGTGCTCTCATAGCTCGGGCCAGGATTCCCGAGACCGACGACGATCCAACCGTCGTACGTCATGGGAGATCCTGGCCCTCGCTTCAGGCGTTGCGTCAACGAACGGAGGACGTCCACGAGCAGGGATCCTCCGGTCGCATCACTCGTTGGAGGAAGACTCGCTGTCGTCCGCGGCACCCTCGGCGGACTCGCCCTCGGCACCCTCGGCGGACTCGCCCTCGGCAGCCTCGGCGGACTGGGCCTCGAGCTCCTCGTCGGACAGGTCGTGCTCGATGCCGGCCTCGGCCTCTGCCTCGGCGAGCTCGGCCTCGAGGTCCTCGGCCGTCGGGGCAGCGCTGAAGTTGACGATCAGAGCCTCCTCGTCGAGCGCGAGCGTCGCACCCTCCGGGAGCACCAGGTCCTTGGCGAAGATCTGGGTGCCGACCTCGCGGCCCTCGATGTCGACCTCGACACCGGACGGGATGTGGGTGGCCTCCGCCTCCAGCGGGATGACGTTGTGGTCGACCGTGACCAGGGCGTCCGGCGCGGCCTCGCCGACCAGGACGAGAGGAACGTCGACGGTGACCTTCTCACCGCGACGGACCAGGATCAGGTCGGCGTGCTCGATGAAGCCCTTGATCGGGTCGCGTTGCACCTGCTTCGGCAGTGCGAGCTGGCTGTCGCCGTCGAGCTCGATGGAGAGCAGTGCGTTGGCGGTCTTGAGCGCGAGCATCAGGTCGTGACCGGGCAGCGTGATGTGCACAGGGTCGGTGCCGTGACCGTAGAGGACGGCGGGCACCTTGTCGGCGCGGCGGATCCGGCGGGCAGCGCCCTTGCCGAACTCGGTGCGGGACTCGGCTTGGATCTTGACTTCGGAAGCCACGGGGGAATCTCTCCTCGAGCAATCAACATGAGACGGCGTACAAGTCGTTGGCTGCCCGGCGCAGAAGGCGCTCGTCGAAGAACCGCGTCGATCACGGAGTCCGGTCGAGCCGGAACGCTCCCTCGCCGAGGCAACCCCGAGAGTTTAGCCGCGTACGCCGATCAGGGGAAATCCGCGCGAGCTCACTGCGCTCGGCCGTCACTGCGTTGATGGTTCGACGACGCTCGCTCCGTTCGCAGGCTCACTGCGCTCGGCCGTCGAACAAGCTCGTCACCGACCCGTCCTCGAAGACCTCGCGGATGGCGCGGCTGATCAACGGGGCGATGGAGAGCGTGGTGAGCTTGTCGAACCGTCGCTCCTCGGGGACCGGAAGCGTGTCCGTCACGATGACCTCGCACGCACCGCTGGTCTTGAGCAGGTCGACGGCGTCGCCGGACAAGATGGCGTGCGTCGCCACGATGATCACGTCCTCGGCGCCGGCCGCGAGGATGGCGTCGGCGGCCTTCACGATGGTGCCGCCGGTGTCGATCATGTCGTCGACGAGCACGCACACCCGATCGCGAACGTCTCCGACCACGCGATTGGCCTTGGCCTCGTTGGCTGCCCCGAAGTCACGCGTCTTGTGGATGAACGCCAGCGGTGCTCCGTCGAGGCGCGAGGACCAGTGCTCGGCCACCTTGATGCGGCCGGCGTCCGGGGACACGATCGTCAGGTCCCGGTCGCCGTACTTGTCGGCGACGTAGTCCGCCAGCACCGGCTGCGCGGCCAGGTGGTCCACCGGCCCGTCGAAGAAGCCCTGGATCTGAGCGGTGTGCAGGTCGACCGTGATCAGCCGGTCGGCGCCGGCGGTCTTGAAGAAGTCGGCCATCAGGCGCGCCGAGATCGGCTCCCGCCCCAGGTGCTTCTTGTCCTGCCGGGCGTAGCCGTAGAAGGGGAGCACGACGGTGATCCGCTTGGCCGAGGCACGCTTGAGCGCGTCGACCATGATCAGGTGCTCCATGATCCACTCGTTGATCGGCGTGGTGTGGCTCTGGATGACGAAGGCGTCGCAGCCGCGCACGGACTCCTGGTAGCGGACGTAGATCTCGCTGTTGGCGAACTCGCGATGGGTCGTCGGGACGATCCGGGTGCCGAGCAGCTCGGCGACCTCTTCCGCGAGCTGCGGGTGGGCGCGGCCGGAGAACAGCATCAGGTTCTTCTCGGTCGTGCGCTTGAGGCCGGTCACGACTGCTGCTCCTCGTCAGTGCGCGTCGGCGTCGGCGGCCCGCGCGGCATCGGCAGCATCTGCCGCCTCGGCGGAGGCCGATCCCGGACGCTTGCGCTGCATCCACTTCTCGATGTTGCGCTGCGGACCGGTGCTCACGGCGAGGGCGCCGGGCGGGACCTGGCGGCGTACGACGGTGCCTCCTCCGGTGGAGGCCCCGTCACCGATGCTGACCGGCGCGACGAAGGTGTTGTTGGCGCCGGTCCGGGCATGCGCACCGACTTCGGTGCGGTGCTTGTTCTGTCCGTCGTAGTTGGCGAAGATCGTGCCCGCCCCGATGTTGCTGCCCTCGCCGATCTCGGCGTCACCGACGTACGAGAGGTGCGGGACCTTGGCGCCTTCGCCGAGGGTGGCCTGCTTGGTCTCGACGAACGTGCCGATCTTGCCCTTGCGCCCGACAACCGTGCCGGGCCGGACGTAGGCGAACGGACCGACGCTGACGTGGTCACCGAGCACGGCGCCCTCCGCATGCGTGCGGACGACCCTCGCGCCCTCACCCACCTCGCACGTCGGTGAGGGTGCTGTCCGGTCCGATCACGGCACCGGTGCCGACCCGGGTCTGCCCGTGCAGCTGGACGTTCGGCCGCAGCGAGACGTCCGGTGCGAGCTGGACCGTCACGTCGACCCAGGTCGAGGCGGGGTCGACGACCTCGACGCCGTCGGCCATCCAGCCGGCGAGCACCCGGTCGTTGAGCACCCGGCCGAGGGTGGCGAGCTGGGCCCGGGTGTTGACGCCCTCGGTCTGCCAGAGGTCGGACGCGACGAACGACCCGACGCGGTGCCCCGACCGGTGCGCGATCGCGATGACGTCGGTGAGGTAGACCTCGCCCGCGGCGTTGTCGTCGCGGACCTGCCCGAGCGCCTCGCGGAGGACCGCGGCGTCGCACGCGAGGATGCCGCTGTTGATCTCGGTGATCGCCCGCTGCTCGTCGGTCGCGTCCTTCTCCTCGACGATGCCGACGACAGCGCCGTTCGCGTCGCGCACGATCCGGCCGTAGCCGAACGGGTCGGCGAGCAGCGCCGTCGTCACGGTCACCGCGTTGCCCTGCTCGGCGTGAGCGGCGGTGAGCCGCTGCAGCGTCTCGGTCGTCTGGAGCGGGACGTCGCCGTAGGTGACGAGCACCGTGCCGGACAGGTCCGCAGGCAGGGCTTCGAGCGCGCACTGGACCGCGCGGCCCGTGCCCGGACGCTCGTCCTGGTCGACCACGACGACGCCGGTGCCGAGGTCGGCGGCCAGCTCGTCGAGGTGCGGAACCACGTCGTCGCGTTGATGGCGGACGACCACGGCCAGGTGCTCCGGCTCGAGACCCGAGACGGCGTACAGCACGTGACCGACCAGGCTGCGGCCTCCGATGCGGTGCAAGACCTTGGCGGTGGCCGACTTCATCCGGGTGCCGCCACCGGCGGCGAGGACGATGACGGCGGCGGGACGGGGTCCGCTCACGATCGCGTTACCTGTGCTCTCTGTTGTCTCGGGACGAGGCTTCTCGCTCCCCCGCCTGGCTTCGATCCAGGACCTCAAGCTTCAAAGGCTCGCGGGCTGCCGGGTTACCCCACAGGGGATTGGCGTGGCGACAGTCTGCCACAGCGCATTGTGGCCGATGACACGCCTGATCCGCGGTGTTCGACTGGCTAGTTACGCGACCGTAGGTTACGGTTGCGTAAGGAAGCCTGGACCCCGCTCGGACCCCCAATCGAGCTCAAGGATTTGTACTGCATGACCCCTGCCACCGCTGTGGTGCCCCCGCACGTCTCGGACACGGACGACACCGTCGACCCGATCGACGAAGCACTCGGAACGCTGGGCGGCGACCAGCAGTCGCGAGCCGAGCAGATCACCATCGGCGTCTTCATCGTGCTGCCGTTGCTCGCGATCGTCGCGGCCGTGCCGATCGCCTGGGGTGGCTGGCTCGGCTGGAGCGACGTGGTCATCGCCTTCGCGCATGTACGCCATCACCGGTCACGGCATCACGGTCGGCTTCCACCGGCTACTTCACGCACAAGTCCTTCAAGCCCAACCGCGGAGTCAAGATCGCCCTCGGCGTCGCCGGATCGATGGCCATCCAGGGCCCGATCGTGCGCTGGGTCGCCGACCACCGCAAGCACCACAAGTTCTCCGACCGCGACGGTGACCCGCACTCACCGTGGCGCTACGGCGAACACCGTCCCGGCGTTGATGAAGGGCCTCTTCTACGCCCACATGGGCTGGCTGTTCGACACCGAGCAGACCTCGCAGCGGCAGTACGCCCCCGACCTGCTCAAGGACAGGGACATCGTCCGGATGTCGCGGGCCTTCCCGTGGTTCGTCGCCGCTCGCTGGCCCTGCCGGCTGTCGCCGGAGGCCTCGTCACGATGTCGTGGCAGGGCGCCGTGACCGCGTTCTTCTGGGCATCCCTCGTCCGCGTCGGCCTGCTGCACCACGTGACCTGGTCGATCAACTCGATCTGCCACGCCGTCGGCGAGCGACCTTTCAAGTCACGCGACAAGTCCGGCAACGTCTGGTGGCTGGCCATCCCGTCGATGGGCGAGTCCTGGCACAACCTGCACCACGCCGACCCGACCTGCGCCCGCCACGGCGTGCTGCGGGGCCAGATCGACACCTCGGCCAGGACCATCTGGCTGTTGGAGAAGCTCGGCTGGGTCAGCGCAGTTCGCTGGCCGGTCAAGGAGCGCCTCGAGATGAAGCGCGTCCAACCCTCCGAGGCAGCCTGAGCCTCGCGTGCCGGCCGAGCGGCCGGCACGGACCTCGCATCCGCGACAATGCTCCCGTGAGCGACGCCAAGCCGAGCCCGAAGGCCAAGCGAGGCACCCGCTCGCGGATGACCAGCGCGGAACGGCGCGAGCAGCTGATCGAGATCGCCCGCGGCCTGTTCGCCGCGCGCGGCTTCGAGGGCACCTCGATCGAGGAGATCGCCTCCCGCGCCGAGGTGTCCAAGCCGATCGTCTACGAGCACTTCGGTGGCAAAGAGGGCCTGTACGCCGTCGTGGTGGACCGCGAGGTGCGCCAGCTGCTGGCCATGATGCGGACGTCGCTCACCGCAGGACACCCGCGTGACCTGCTGGAGCAGGCCGCCTTCGCGCTGCTGGGCTACATCGAGCAGTCCTCCGACGGCTTCCGCATCCTGGTGCGCGACTCCCCGATCGGCTCGGAGACGGGCTCGTTCGTCTCGATCATCGGCGACATCGCGTCACGCGTCGAGTACATCCTCGAGGAGGAGTTCCGCAGCCGCGGCTTCGACGCGAAGTACGCCCCGATGTACGCCCAGATGCTGGTCGGCATGGTCGGGACGACCGGTCAGTGGTGGCTCGACGCGCGCAAGCCGGGCAAGAAGGAAGTGGCCGCGCACCTGGTCAACCTGGCCTGGAACGGCCTGTCCGGTCTCGAGAAGCGCCCCGGCCTGCACAACGAGCCGTAGCCTCGCCGCCGCTGGTTGAGCGACGTCAGTAGGCGGCGAGCTCGGCGGTGAGGCGTCTGCTTGACGTCGTCGGGGGCGAACGACGCGTCGATGGCGTTCTGAGCCAGGCCCTTGAGTCCCGCCTCGTCGAGGTCGAGCAGTCGCGCGGCCACGGCGTACTCGTGGTTCAGGGTGGTGCCGAACATCGGTGGGTCGTCGGAGTTGACCGTGACCACGATCCCCGCGGCGTACCATCTCGCTTGATCGGGTGCACGTCGAGCGTCTCGACCGCGCGGGTCGCGATGTTCGAGGTCGGGCACACCTCGAGCGGGATGCCGGCCTCGGCGAGGTGTCGGACCAGCTCGGGGTCCTGGGTCGCCGACGTGCCGTGACCGATCCGCTCGGCGCCGAGCAGTCGCAACGAGTCCCAGATGGTCTCCGGACCCGTCGTCTCGCCGGCGTGCGGCACGGACCGCAGCCCGGCCGCGACGGCGGCGTCGAAGTGCGGCTTGAACTGCGCGCCGCGGCACCCCGATCTCCGGGCCGCCGAGCCCGAACGACACCAGCCCCTCCGGACGCACCTCGGTCGCGATCCTGAGCGTCTCGTCGGCGGCAGGGACGCCGGACTCGCCGGGGATGTCGAAGCACCAGCGCAGCACGATGCCGAAGTCTCGCTCGGCGGCGTGCCGGGCGTCCTCGATGGCGTCGCAGAACGCCTCGGCGTCGATCCCGCGGATGACGGAGGTGTACGGCGAGCAGGTCAGCTCGGCGTACCGGATCGACTGGGTCTCCACCATGTCGCGGGCGATCTCGTAGGTGAGCATCCGGACGTCCTCGGGCGTGCGGACCAGGTCGACCACGGACAGGTAGACGTCGACGAAGTGCGCGAAGTCGGTGAACGTGAAGTACCGCGACACGAGCTCGGGGTCCTTCGGCACCGGCGAGTCCTCGTGCCGGGCGGCCAGCTCGGCCACGATGCGCGGCGACGCGGAGCCGACGTGGTGGACGTGCAGCTCGGCCTTGGGCAGTCCGGCGATGAAACCGTCCAGCGGGCCTGGGACGGCGGGTTCGGTCGTCATGCCCGCGAGCCTATTGAGCGCCTGCGGTCTCGAGGATCTCGACCCGGTTGCCGTGCAGGTCACGGGTGTGGAATCGGCGGTAGCCCGGGAAGTTGCCGTCCCACGTCACCTCGACGCCACCCGCTTGCAGCCGGGTCGCCAGGGCGTCCGCGTCCTCGACCAGGAAGGCGGGGTGAGCCTTGCCCGCCGGCGTGAACCCCTCCTCCACGCCGACGTGCAGCTCGTAGCCCTCGCCGCGGAACCACGCGCCCCCACGAGCAGCGAGCACCGGCGGCTTCTCGACCTCGGTGAGCCCGAGCAGGTCGCCGTAGAAGCGACGCACGTCGGCCTCGCCGTCGGGTGGGCAGCTGACCTGGACGTGGTGGAGCACGGTCATGGGAGGTCCTTCCGGAGGTAGAGCTTCATGCCGACGTGGGACGCGGTGAACCCGAGCCGCTCGTAGAAGCGGCGGGCGTCGACCCGCTTGGCGTTGCTGGTCAGCTCGATCCGGGCGCAGTCGCGCCGCCGCGCGTCGTCGATGATCCAGCGCATCAGCTCAGCCCCGAGTCCGGCGCTGCGGTGACGCGACGAGACCCGCACCGACTCGACCTGGCACACCAGCCCCGCGCCGTACATCAACCGGCGCTGCCAGGTGACCTGAGCGGTCGCCACCACCTCGCCGTCGAGCTCCCCGATCAGCACGGTGCTGTGCGGCGCCGCCAGGATCTCGTCGAGCGCTGCGGCGTACGGCGCGAGGTCGGAGAGGTCCTCGGCGACCTCACGGATCGCGTCTTCGTCGAGCAGCCGGAGCAAGACTTCGAGGTCGTCCGCTCGGGCGTCGCGGATCAGCATCAGGCCGGTCCGGTCGCGCTGCCCGCGGCCGGCTTGTGGGCGACGGCGAACGTCCGCCGGAAGGGCAGCACGGTGCCGTGCGGCTGCTCCGGGTAGGCCTCGCGCAGCAGTGCCTTGTACTCCTGCTCGAAGACGGGGCGCTGGTCATCGCCGAGCGCCTGCAGCACGGGACGGGCGCCGGTGCCCGAGATCCAGCGGAAGACGGGGTCGGGTCCGTCGAGGACGTGCAGGTAGGTCGTCTCCCACGCGTCGACGGCGAGCCCGAGCTGCGCGAGGCCGGCGAGGTACGTCGCCGCATCAGGCGCGGCCGCCCGCTCGAGCCCGCGCGTCGAGTCGGCGAACCTCGGGTCGGCCGCGAGCTGGTAGAGCAGCCGGTGGCTCGGCGCGTCGAAGTTGCCCGGCACCTGGATCGCCAGCCAGCCGTCCGGTGCGAGGGCGTCGACGAACCGGGGCAGCAGGTCGAGGTGGTCAGGCACCCACTGCAGGGTGGCATTGCTGACGATGACGTCGACCGGGGTGTCGGGCGACCAGCTCCCGCAGGTCTGCCACCTCGAACGCGAGGCCGGGCGCACGCGTGCTGCTGAGCGCGCTCGATCATCTCCGGCGAGGAGTCGAGCCCGACGATCGAGGCGTCGGGCCAACGCTGGGCGAGGCCCGCGGTGAGCTGGCCGGGTCCGCAGCCGAGGTCGACGACGGTGCGTGGCGCGGTGGCCCCGATCCGGCTGGTGAGATCCGCGAACGGGCGCGAGCGCTCGTCGGCGAAGGCCAGGTAGGTGGTGGGGTTCCAGACCGCAGTGCTCACGCGACTCCTCCGTTTATCTTGATGTCAAGATAGATCCTGCCAGGCATGTTGTCTTGACGTCAAGAGACCTGGCGTGCGGGCGGTGCGTCCACCTCGTGTCGTGCCAGCCAGTCGAGCACGCCGGCGAGCTGGGCCTCGGCGTCACTCTCGTCCGACGTGTCGACGTCGTACGCCGGACCGAGGCCCAGCGACGCGATCCTCGGGCCGGCCTCCCGGATCCGGGCCAGGGCGTCGTCGTCGCCGGCGGCCAGGTGCGCCGGATGACGGGTGCGGTCGGCATACCGCTCGACGGCTTGCTCGGTCGGCACCCGGCAGACGACCTCGAGATAGCGCACGCCGGCGATCGCGCCGAGCCGCTCCGTCACGTCACGCGTGTCCCGGACCGGGTTGACCCAGATGTCGACCAGACAGCCGGCCGGGCTGTCCTGGACCAGTCGCGCCACGATCTCGCGGGCTGCGGACCGGACAGCGAACCGGTCCTCGACCGTGATCTCGTCGACGATCGCTTCCTTGATCGTGTCGAGTGACAAGAGCGGCAGGCCGAGCGCGGCACTCAGCCGCCGGGCGAGCGTGGTCTTGCCCGACGCCGGCAGCCCGGAGACGACGATCACCGGCGCGGTCATGCTCCGATGCTGCCACCTCGACGCGTTCGGCGACTGTCTTGGTGTCAAGAGTCTTGACGGCCAAGGTTTCGGCCTAGACTGACCGGCATGACGGCGGACGAGGTCGACCGGTTGGTCGAGGCGTGGCAGCGCGAGCGCCCCGACCTCGACGTCGACCCGATGCGCGTGCTGTCCCGTGTCACCCGGCTGGCGCGCCACCTCGACCTCGCCCGGCGGCAGGCGTTCGCGGCCCACGGGCTGGAGACGTGGGAGTTCGACGTGCTGTCGGCGCTGCGTCGCTCGGGTACGCCGTACGAGCTCTCTCCCGGTCGGCTGATCCGGGAGACGATGGTGACGTCCGGGACGATGACCAACCGGGTCGACCGGCTCACCGCGAAGGGGCTGGTCGCCCGGCAGCCCGACCCGGGCGATCGCCGCGGGGTTCTGGTCTCGCTCACCGACGAGGGTCGCCGCCGCGTCGACGCAGCACTCGACGGCCTGCTGGAACAGGAGCGGCTGCTCCTCCACGACCTGGACAGCACCGAACAGGGGACGCTCGCCGACCTGCTCCGCACCGTCGTCGCCCCCTTTGATGGACGGACTGCAGCGACGGAGTCGCGCAGGCCGGCTCGATAGGCCACCCGACGCGTCCCCAAAGGATCTACGTCTGGTCGGCGGCTTCGAGCCAGGCCAGCTCGAGCGCGTCCTTCTCCGCCTCGAGCCGGGTGACCTCGGCGTCGAGCTCCGCCAGCCGTTCGTAGTCGGAGCTGTGCTCGGCCATGGCCGCGTGCACGCGGTCGATCCGGGCGGACAGCTTGTCGATCTGCCGCTCGACCCGCGCCAGCTCCTTCTTCGCTGTGCGCTCGGCCGCGGCATCGCCGGGGACGGTCGTGCCGGCCGCCGACCGCAGGCGTACGCCGTTGGGCCTCGGCCGAGGTGCGGCGCTCGAGGTACTCGTCGACCCCGCGCGGCAGCAGCCCGAACGACCCGTCACCCAGGACGGCATACATCACGTCGGTGACGCGCTCGAGGAAGTAGCGATCGTGGGAGACGACGACCAACGTGCCCGGCCAGCTGTCGAGGAAGTCCTCGACGACGTTGAGGGTCTCGATGTCGAGGTCGTTGGTCGGCTCGTCGAGCAGCAGCACGTTCGGCTCGCCGAGCAGCAGCCGGAGCAGCTGGAGTCGTCGCCGCTCGCCACCCGAGAGGTCACCGATCCGCGCGGTCAGCCGGTCGCCGGTGAAGCCGAACCGTTCGAGCATCGCCGTCGCCGTCACGTCGCGACCACCCACCGACGCCACGCGCCGGATCGACTCGACGGAGTCGAGCACGCGCTGCGCCGGGTCGAGGTTGTCGAGCGACTGCGTCAGGTGCGCGAGCGCCACGGTGCGGCCGGTCCGTAGTCGACCGGCGTCCGGCGGCGACTCGCCCGCCAGCACAGAAAGCACCGACGTCTTGCCCGACCCGTTGACACCGATGACACCGACCCGGTCCCCCGGTCCGAGCCGCCAGGTGACGTGGTCGATCAGGTCCCGTCCCCCGCGCGTGATCGTCGCGTCCTCGAGGTCGAGCACGTCCTTGCCGAGCCGGGCTGCGGCGAACCGTTGCAGCTCGACCCGGTCACGCGGCGCCGGCTCGTCCTCGATCAGCTCCGAAGCCGCGTCGAGCCGGAACTTCGGCTTGGAGGTGCGCGCCGGAGGACCCCGGCGCAGCCAGGCCAGCTCCTTGCGCATCAGGTTCTGCCGCCGCGTCTCCGTGGCCGCGGCCTGGCGGTCGCGCTCGGCCTTCGCGAGCACGTACGCCGCATAGCCGCCCTCGTAGCGGTCGACCGTGGCGTCGTGCACCTCCCACGTCGTCGTACACACGGCGTCCAGGAACCAGCGGTCGTGCGTGACCACGACGAGGGCGCTGCCGCGGGCCGACAGGTGACGTGCGAGCCAGTCGACGCCCTCGATGTCGAGGTGGTTGGTGGGCTCGTCGAGAAGCAGGACGTCGACCTCCCCGAGCAGCGCGGCAGCCAGCGAGACCCGGCGCCGCTCGCCGCCGGACAGGCCCGCGACCGAGCGCTCGAGATCGAGTCCGGCGAGCAGGTGCGAGACGATCTCGCGCGCTCGGCTGTCGGCTGCCCACTCGTGCTCGGCGCGCTCGCCGATGACGAGGGACCCGACCGTCGCGGCCTCGTCGAGGTGGTCGTGCTGGCCGACCATCGCCCAACGGAGGCCTCGGTTGTGGGTGACCCGGCCCGCGTCCGGCGGCTCCACGCCGGCGAGCATCCGCAGCAGCGTGGTCTTGCCGTCGCCGTTGCGTCCGACGACGCCGATCCGGTCCCCGGCCTGCACACCGAGGCTCACGTCGGCGAGCAACGGCCGGACGCCGTAGGCCTTGGCGATGCGCTCGGCGTTGATCAGGTTGGCGGCCGGCGCGGGGCTCACGTGATCAGCCGGGCACCGGGCACGGGGCCGCTCGCCCGTTGCACGGACCGGCACATGCCCGAGCTCGACAGCGCCACCGCGATGTCGACCGCGTGGTCCTCGTCGGAGGCGAGGAACAGACAGGTCGGGCCGGATCCGGAGATGAGGGTGCCGAGGGCGCCGTACTCCTCGCCGAGCGACATCGTGCGACGCAGCGCCGGCCGCAGCCGCAGCGCGGCCGGTTCGAGGTCGTTGTGCAGGGCCGGGCCGACGGCATACGGGTCGCCGCTGCGCAGCGCGGTCATCAGGTCGTCGGGAACCGCCGGCTCGGCGACCTCGTCGTCGCCGCGGATCTTGTCGAGCTCGGCGTAGACGTCGGGCGTCGGCAGCCCGCCCTCGGCGTACGCGAGCACCCACTCGTAGCTGCCCCGCGCGAGCACCGGCGAGATGTTCTCGCCCCGTCCGGTTCCGACCGCGATGCCACCGGTCAGGCAGAACGGCACGTCGGCCCCGAGCTCGCCGGCCAGTCTCCACAGGTCGTCGCGGCTGGCGTTCGTCCCCCACAGGGCGTCGCATGCGACCAGCGCGCCGGCTGCGTCCGTGCTACCGCCGGCGAGACCACCGGCCACCGCGATCGTCTTGTGGATCGAGAGCGCGACGCCGCTGTCGATCTCGGCCTCCTTGGCCAGCAGCCGCGCCGCCTTGACCGCGAGGTTGTCGTCACCGAGCGGTACGACGTCCTGGCCCTCGCCGGTGACGGTGATCGTGAAGTCGCCGTCGTCGGCGGGCCGCGCCTTCACCTCGTCGTACAGCGACACGGCCTGGTAGATCGTCGCCACCGGATGCCAGCCGTCCGGCGCGGGTGCACCGACACTGAGCCCCAGGTTGATCTTCGCGGGGGTCCGCACGGTCACCGGGCTCACGGGTTCAGGTTAGTTGGCTCTTCGCGGAGCGCGTCCGCGATGCGGGTGAAGTCCTCGACGGTGAGACGTTCGCCGCGGAGGGTGGGGTCGACGCCCGCGGCCACGAGCGCACTCTCAGCCCGGGCAGCCGACCCGGCGTACGACGACAAGGCGGCCGCAGAGTCTTGCGACGTTGCGCAAACGCCGCGTCGACGACGGCGAAGACGTCGCTCGCGCGTCGGCCGACGTCGCCGGTGGCTCGCGCCGCGTCATCGCGACGAGGCCGGAGTCGACGTTAGGAGCGGGCCAGAAGACGGTCCGGCCGACCACCCCGGCCTTTCGCACGTCGGCGTACCAGGCGGCCTTGACACTGGGGATTCCGTAGACCTTCGACCCGGGTGCGGCGGCCAGCCGCTCCGCCACCTCGAGCTGCACCATCACGAGGACGCGGTCCAGCGACGGGAACCTCTCCAGCAGGTGCAGGAGCACCGGAACGGCCACGTTGTAGGGCAGGTTGGCGACCAGCGCGGTCGGGTCGGGTCCGGGCAGCTCCGTCACCCGCATGGCGTCGGCCGCCACGACCCGCACGCGGTCGACGTCGTCCGGTGCGAACTCCTCGACGGTGTGCGGCAGGGCCGCGGCGAGCACCGGGTCGATCTCGACGGCCGTCACCGACGCCACCTGCTCGAGCAGGGCCAGGGTGAGCGAGCCGAGACCGGGTCCGACCTCCAGCACGGTGTCGTCGGCACGGAGCGACGCGGAGCGCACGACCCGGCGCACCGTGTTGGCGTCGATGACGAAGTTCTGTCCGCGCTGCTTGGTCGGGCGGATGTCGTACCGCGCGGCCAACATACGAACATCCGCCGGCCCGAGAAGTCTCGGACCGGCGGATGCCGATGGGGTCGCGTTCACAGCACGAGCGTATGACTCGATAAGCCTCGTGGGTGTCGAGTCCGCGCGCTGCTCACGTTTCTGCGGGGACTCAGCTCAGGCCGAGCGCAGCGGTGCAGGCCGGCCAGGCGCCCCAGCCCTGCGCAGCCTGGACCTTCTCCGCGATCGCGATCTGCTCCTCGCGGCTGGCGAGGTTCGCGGTCGGGGCGTAGGCGCCTCCGCCGTACGCGGTCCACGTGCCGGCGCTGAACTGCAGGCCGCCGTAGTAGCCGTTGCCGGTGTTGATGGCCCAGTTGCCGCCGGACTCGCACTGCGCGATCTGGTCCCAGACGCTGTTGCCCGGCGCGTAGTTGCTCGTCGTGGGCTGCGGACGGTCCTTGGTGCCGTGGTACTCGATCTGCGCCACCGGCTGGCTGATCGTCTCGCGGGAGACGACGCGCTTGCGCACGATCTCGCCGTTCTGACGCAGGACGCGGTAGGTCACGCGCTCGCTGCCGGCCTGGCCGGCGCGGGTCACGCGGGACTCGTCGGTGTACATGTCGTTGTCGTCCCGCACGATCGTCGGGTACGACGTGGACTCGGTCACGGTGATCTTGCGCGAGACCTGACGGACGACCTCGATGCGGGTGCCGTCGTCGATCGCGGTCTGGCGGCCCGGGCGCACCAGGTCGTCGTTGTCCGTCTCGATGCCGCGGTCGAGCAGCGCCTCGGTGACGGTCAGCCCGGTCGTGGAGACCTTGTGGGCCTTGTGGGTGCCGACCTTGAGCCAGACGACCTTGGGGGTGCTGATCGTCAGACGCATGCCGTCACGACCGATCGAGCTCGAGCGGCTGGCGGACAGGTCCGAGCCGGTCTCGATGCGCGTGCCCACCTGCTGCAGCGCGTCGTCGACGTTCGTGGCGGTGGTCCAGTAGGTCTGCTTGTCGCCGTCGACGTTCAGCACGAGCTTGCGGCCGTAGGACACGGCGATGCGCGAACCGTCGCTGACGCTGCTGCTCTGCGCCGGGGCGACGGCGTCGTGCTGACCCAGGTCGATGCCTTGGTCGTCGAGCACGTCGGCGACCGTGTCACCGGAGGTCTTGACGACCTGTTCCTTGCCGTCGATCGAGACGGTCACGCTCTTCTCGCTCGCGGACGCGAAGGCGACGGTCCCGAGGACGAGGCCGACGGTCACGACGGCCGCAGTCACGGCCAGCGCAATCTTCTTCGGAATGGCGGTCAGGGGGTTGCTCACGATGCTCCGATGGTCGAACGTTCCGGTTTCGCAGGGCCGATCTGATTCCGCGGGGATGTGCGGTGGAACCCTCACTCAGGACTGTCATTCGTCCCGGTTCATACCGTTATGAGGGCATGCCTGCTTCCGGCCAACAAGTTCACGACCATGCCAGGGATCGCCAGGACAGCCAAATTTTCGGTGCCCTCTGAGCGGGGCCGGGTGACCGATCTCACCCGGGTCTGGCGCTGCGTTCGCGGCGTGTCACGACGCGTGAGCGACCGTTCCGTCCGCTATCTGGTCCCGTGTCGGACCCGGTCAGCGACCCCAGGAACCGCCGAACGCGGCGTCGGTGTTCGCGTCGATCGCGGCGCACAGCTGCTCGAGCGGCACCTGCCGCACCTCGGCCATCGCCCGCACCGTGTGCGGCACGAGGTACGACGCGTTGGGCCGTCCGCGCAACGGCATCGGCGTCAAGAAGGGGGCATCGGTCTCGACCAGGATCCGGTCGAGCGGCGCGACCGCCAGCGAGCGGCGCAGGTTGGCGGCGTTCTTGAACGTCACGGTGCCGGCGAACGACAGGTAGGCGCCGCGGTCGAGGCAGGACTCTCGCGAAGTCGACGTCACCGGAGAAGCAGTGCAGCACCGTCCGCTCAGGCATCCCGTGCGCGTCGAGCATCGCCAGCACGTCGTCGTGCGCGTCCCGGTCGTGGATCACCAGCGTCTTGTCGAGTCGTCGCGCCATCGCGATGTGCGCGGCGAACGAACGCTTCTGCGCCGCCACTCCCTCAGGTCCCGTGCGGTAGTAGTCGAGCCCGGTCTCGCCGACGGCGCGCACCCGCTCGCTGGACGTGGCCAGCCGCTCGATCTCGGCGAGTGCCGTGTCGAGCTCGCCGTCAGCCTCGAGCCGCGGCGCCTCGTTGGGGTGGATCGCCACACCGGCCACGATCGCGTCGTACGCCGTCGCGGTCTCGACCGCCCACCGCGCCCCGGGCAGGTCGCAGCCGATCTGCACGATCCGCGGGACCCCGACGCTCGATGCCAGCTCGAGTGCCGTGTCGGTGTCGAGCCAGTTGTCGCCGTCCTGGATGTCGAGGTGGCAGTGGTTGTCGACGACCGGGCCCGGCAACGGCTCCGGCAGCGGGGGACGGGTCGTGTCGCGACCGCTGCCGTCGTCGCCACGGCGTGCCCGCATCGGCCCGCCGGTCGAACCGGTCGTGCCCGTCACGTTCGACGAGCTCATCGAGCGGCGTCCGCGTCCCCCGACACCTCGACGACGACACCGTCCTCGGTGTCGAGCCGCGGGAACAGGGCGGCGCCCTTGGTCAGTCGCGCCCCGGCCGGGAGCACACCCCAGGTCGCGACATCGGCGATCCGCTGGTCGGCCAGGGGCCCGATCGCCTCGTCCGCGCCGAGAGCAGACCACAGCGCGGCCGACGTCTTCGGCAGCACGGCGTTGTGCAGCACCGCCACGGCACGCAGTGACTCGGCAGCGGCGTACAGGATCGTCGCGAGCCGGGCGCGTCCCTCGTCGCTGTCGTCCTTCGCCACCTTCCACGGCTCCTGCTCGGTGACGTAGACGTTGACCGCGCCCACGAAGTCGGCCACCGCGCCGACCGCCTCGTGGATCGCCACTCGCTGGATGGCCGCGTCGGCGGTCGACGCCGCCTTGGTCAGGGCATCGGCCAGCGCCTGCTCGGCCGGACCTGAGGCGGTGGCCTCGGGCAGCACGCCGTCGAAGTACTTGCCGACCATGGCGGTCACGCGCGACGCCAGGTTGCCGAGCCCGTTGGCCAGCTCGCTGGTGTAGACGGCGGACAGGTGCTCCCAGGAGAAGTTGCCGTCGGACCCGAACGCGATCGTTCGGGTGAAGTAGTAGCGGTAGGCGTCGGACCCGAACGTGTCGACGATCTGGCTCGGGTGGATCGAGGTCGCCTTGGACTTGCTCATCTTCTGGCCGCCGACCTGCAGCCAGCCGTGCGCGAAGACCTTCTTCGGCACGTCGACACCGGCCGCCATCAGCATCGCGGGCCAGATCACGGCGTGGAACCGCAGGATGTCCTTGCCGACGAGCTGCACGTCGGCCGGCCAGGTGCGCGCGAACCGCTCCGGGTCGGTGCCGAACCCGGCGGCGGTGGCGTAGTTGAGCAGCGCGTCGATCCAGACGTAGAAGACGTGCTTCTCGTCCCACGGGACCGCGATGCCCCAGTCGAAGGTCGAGCGCGAGATCGACAGGTCCTGCAGGCCCTGCTTGACGAAGGAGATGACCTCGTTGCGCGCGCTCTCGGGCTGGACGAAGTCCGGGTCGTCGGCGTAGAGCGCGAGCAGCCGGTCGGCGTACTTGCTCAGCGCGAAGAAGTAGTTGACCTCCGAGAGTGTCTCGACCGGACGCTCGTGGATGGGGCAGAGCTTGACGCCGCCCTCGCCGTCGAGCAGCTCGGCGGGGAGCTTGAACTCCTCGCAGGCGATGCAGTACGGGCCTTCGTAGGTGCCCTCGTAGACGTCACCGGCGTCGTAGATCGCCTGCCAGAACTCCTGGACGCGCTCGGTGTGACGCGGCTCGGTGGTGCGGATGAAGTCGTCGTTGCTGGCGTCGATGACCGACAGCACCGGCTCCCACTCGGTCTCGACGAGCCGGTCGGTCCACTCCTGCGGCGTGACCCCGTGCGCCTCGGCGGCCTCGAGGACCTTCTGTCCGTGCTCGTCCGTGCCCGTCAGGAACACCACCGGCTCACCCATCTGGCGGTGCCAGCGGGCCAGCACGTCGGCTGCGACCGTCGTGTACGCGTTGCCGATCGACGGCGGCGCCGTCACGTAGTAGATCGGCGTGGTGACGTAGAACGCCTTGGGTGAGCTGTCGGACATGGCACCAATCCTAGGGGTGCCGTCGAACCGGTTTTCGGGGGTCAGAAGGCGGCCGCGACCGGGATCACCTTGTCCCCGAGGATCTCCAGACGCTTGAGGTCGGACATCTCCGGGAACCGGCCGTGCACCTCCGAGACACCGAGGTCGTGGAGGCGGTGCAGCTCCTCCAGAAGCGTGTCGACGTTCTCGCCGTCGGCACCCGGATCGAGCGGCGCCATCACGGTCTTCTCGATGTCGTCGTAGTCGCGCCCGACGTCCTCGCAGTGCCCGCGCAGCACGTCGAGCTTGTGCTCGAGCTCCGGTGACGCGAAGAGGTTGCAGGCCTGCGCGTACTGGGCGACCAGGCGCAGCGTCTTCTTCTCGCCGCCGCCGCCGATCAGGATGGGCGGGTGGGGCTGCCGGATCGGCTGCGGCTGGTTGAGCGTGCGACCGAGCTGGTAGTGCTTGCCGTCGTACGCCGACTCGTCGTCGCTCCACATCTGCAGGCAGATCTGCAGGGCCTCCTCGAGCCGCTCGAACCGCTCGGCGGTCGCGGGGAACGGCAGGCCGAGTCCCTTGGACTCCTCCTCGTTCCACGCCGCGCCGATGCCGAGCCAGGCGCGACCCTCCGACAGCACGTCGAGCGTCGTGACCGCCTTCGCCAGCAGACCGGGCTCGCGGTAGACGACCGCGGTGACCCAGGCCAGCAGCTCGACCCGCTTGGTGCGCGCCGCGATGTAGCCGAGCGTCGTGTACGCCTCGAGCATCGCGTGCTCCGGCGGCCCCATCACACCGATCTGCCAGACGTGGTCCATCACGCTGATGCGCGCGAAGCCGGCGTCCTCGGCGGTCGTGACGATCCGGGTCAGGTCCTGCGCCAGGGTGGGGGTGCCACCGGGCCAGGTGAAGTCCGCGACGTGCAGGCCGATCTCCATGCTCACTCCTTCGTGGGTGCTCCCTTCCCCACGCTAGCCCGCAGCCCGAAATCTCGGCGCTCCCGCTGATCGAGCTGTCGAAGTCACCGGTGGCTCGACAAGCCAATCAGCCGAGGGGCGGTGTGCGGCGGCGTAGACCTGCTTGCGCGGGAGGCCGGTGCTGGTCGCGACCTCGCTGACCGCGTCCTTGCGCGACAGCCCTGACGTCGACCGCCGACTCCACCAGCGCCGCGATCGCGTCGTCGTCGAGATCCGCGGGCTCGGCCGGCGCCGCCCCTTCCACGACGAGGGTGACCTCTCCCCGTACGCCGTCACGCGCCCAGTCAGCCAGCTCGGCCAGGCCTCCGCGGCGTACCTCTTCATAGGTCTTGGTGAGCTCACGGCAGACGGCGCCCCGGCGTTCGGCACCGAGCACGTCGGCCATCGCCTGCAACGTCTCGGCCGTGCGGTGCGGCGCCTCGAAGAAGACCATCGTGCGGAGCTCGGTCGACGAGGCCGGTCAGTCGACGGCGACGTTCGCCCGCCTTGCGCGGCAGGAAGCCCTCGAAGCAGAACCGGTCGACGGGAAGTCCCGAGACCGCGAGCGCGGTCAGCACCGCCGACGGTCCCGGCACGGCGGTGACCTCGATGCCGGCCTCGACCGCCGCCGCCACCAGCCGGTAGCCGGGGTCGGACACGCTCGGCATGCCGGCGTCGGTGACGAGGACGACTCGCTCGCCGGCGGCGAGCGACTCCAGCAACCCGGCCGTGCGCGTCGACTCGTTGCCCTCGAAGTAGGACACGACGCGCGCCGTCGTCGTGACCCCGAGGTCGGTCAGCAGCCTGCGGAGCCGTCGGGTGTCCTCCGCTGCGATCACGTCTGCCTGGGCGAGCTCGGTCGCCAGGCGTGGTGGCGCGTCCTCGATCCGGCCGATCGGGGTCGCGGCCAGCACGAGTGTCATGTCGGCATCATCGCAGGGAGCGAACGGTCGAGCGTCTCGACCTTTACCAGTGACGCCTCCATGGTTTCGACGTGCTCAACCACGACCGAGGCTGCTCGCCTACCATTGCGCTCGTGGCGACGACGACCGAGGCTCGGGAGAGCGACTCCGGCACGCGATCGAGCCGACGTCTCGCCACGCCAGCCCGTCGCGCTGCTCGGTCGGACCATCGACGGCGAGCCACAGCCACGGCTGCGCCGGCGGTTCACTCCGCCGTCGTACCGCAGCAACGTCAAGTGGGGCTGGATCGCGCCGCTGATCGTCACGTTGTGCGCCGGCATCCTGCACTTCCACAACCTCGACAAGCCGCACGACATCACGTTCGACGAGACGTACTACGCCAAGGACGCGTACTCGTTGCTCGTCAAGCACTACGCGAGGTCGTTCGTCAACGACCCGTCGACCGACGAGAGCGAGGCCGACCAGCTCATCAACGCCGGCGACACCAAGCCGGCGGACCTGTTCACCGACGAGCCGAGCAAGGTCGTCCACCCCGAGGTCGGGAAGTGGATGATCGCGTTCGGCGAGTGGATCTTCGGGATGAACGCGTTCGGCTGGCGCTTCTCGTCGGCGCTGGTCGGCACCTTGATGGTGCTCGTGATGTGTCGGCTCGTACGACGATTGACCGGGTCAACCCTGCTCGGCTGCATCGCCGGCGCGTTGCTCGCGCTCGACGGGCTCGTCTTCGTGATGTCCCGGATCGCGCTGCTCGACATCTTCCTGGCCTTCTGGCTGCTCTGTGCCACGCACTGCCTCGTCGCCGACCGGGACTGGGCGCGGGCCAAGCTGGCCCGCCGCTACGAACGATCACCGGACTGGGGGCTGCGCGACTTCGGGCCGGTACGCGGCTTCATCTTCCGCCCGTGGCGCATCACGGCCGGTCTCTGCTTCGGCCTCGCCGCCGGCACGAAGTGGACGACGATCTACGTCTTCGCAGGCTTCCTGCTGCTGGTCTGGGCCTGGGACTCCGGGATGCGGCGCTCGATCGGCGTTCGCTGGGCACCCGCGAAGGCGGCGATCGCCGACATGGTCCCGGCGTTCTTCACCCTCTTCCTGGTGGCGATCGTGACCTACATCGCCAGCTGGATGGGCTTCCTCATGCACGCCCAGCAGTTCGAGGACGCGTTCGGGCACGACGAGGACAGCGACAACGTCGTGTGGAGCTCGATCGACGACCATCCGACGAACTGGGTCGGCGACGTCCGGCACAACCTGAACATCCTGTGGAACTACAACGTCGAGGTCTACAAGTTCCACACCGGCGAGTTCATCAACGACGCCACGCACCCGTTCCAGTCCAACCCCGGCGGCTGGCTCGTGATCAACCGACCACTCGGCATCGCGTCGACCAGCGGCGACAACAGCGTGATCGCGAACTGTCCCGAGGGCGAGGAGTGCGTGAAGCAGATCCTCGCCATCGGGACGCCGGTGCTCTGGTGGGGCGGCGTGTTCGCGCTGTTCATCGGGCTGGCCTACTGGGTGACGAGACGTGACTGGCGGTTCGGCATACCCCTGGTCGGGGTGCTGACGACGTGGTTGCCGTGGCTGCGCTACGACACGCGGCCGATCTTCTACTACTACGGCGTGGCCATCATCCCGTTCACCGTGATCGCGGTGACGCTCGTGCTCGGCAAGATCCTGGCGCCGGCCGGTGCGACGTACCAACGCAAGGTCGTCGGCATCATCGCGGTGGCGGTCTTCGTCGCGATGGTCGGGCTGAACTTCATCTACTTCTACCCGATCTGGACCAACGGGTTGCTGACCAACCAGCAGTGGAACGACCGCATGTGGCTCACCCACTGGCACTGACCCTCGTTGAGACGCGCCTTTCCGGCGCCGAAGCGCGCGTTTCAGCGTCGGAAAGCCGCGGATCACGCCGGAAAGGCTCGATCAGCGATAGGGTGAGGAGGGCGTCGAGCTTTTGGTAGCCCTCGTGGATGCCGACCTCCATGCCGCTGGACAGGATCGCGTCGCGCGCCTCGAGCGAGTCGACCACCATGGTCGTCGTGAGACGGGTCCTGCCCTCGCCGATGTCCTCGAAGGTCAGCGTCTCGAGCGCGACACCGTCCGGCATGCCCTCCCAGGTGAACGTCCAGACGATGCGCTCGCTGGGCCGCACCTCGTGGAACGATCCGTAGAACGTCGCGATCTCCGCGCAGTCCATCAACGCGGCATACCGGTAGCTGCCGCCGGTCTCGGCGTCCCAGCGGTCGATCCGCATCTCGGTTTCCTTCGGCCCGAGCCATCGTGCGATGAGGTCGGCGTCGGTGTGGGCGCGGAACACGCGATCGGGCGCCGCGTCGAAGTCGCGGGTGATCGTGATGACCGGCAGGGTCGGGTGGGCCTCGATGGTGGCCTCGCGGTTGGTGGTGGTGGTCATGATGCTGCTCCCCTTGTTCGTCTCGCTGGACTCTTCTGGCTCTGGTCGGTGGACACGTCGTCCATCTCGGCGAGCACGGTGTCGAGGCGGCGGTAACGCTCCTCGGCCTCGCGCCGGTATCGCTCGATCCACTTCGTCATCAGGTCGAACACCTCCGCCTCGAGATGACACGGCCGGCGCTGCGCGTCGCGGCTGCGGCTGACCAGGCCGGAGTCCTCCAGCACCTTGAGGTGCTTCGAGACCGCCTGGATCGACACGTCGTACGGCGCTGCGAGCTCTCCGACCGTTGCGTCGCCGGCCGCCAGGCGCGACACGATGTCGCGCCGGGTCGGGTCCGCGAGAGCGGAGAACACCTTCGACAGCTCGTCCTCCGGCATCGCGTCCTCCTCGACCGTGTTCAACCAACTGGTTGAACACCAAGGTACGCAGACCGCTGCTCTTTGTCAACCAGTTGGTTGAGAAGCCTGCTGCCCGCGAACCAGGCAGAACACATTCCCCTCCGGGTCGGCGAGCACGTGCCAGGTCATCCACGCGGCGCTGCCCTGACCGATGTCGACGGGTGTGGCCCCGAGCGCGCGCAGCCGGTCGAGCTCCTCGGCCTGGCTGCGGTCCGCGGCGATCACGTCGAGGTGCCAGCGGTTCTTGCCCGTACGCCGTTCGTCGTCGGTCCACCGGAAGTCGATCTGCTGGGTCCCGTCGCCGATGCTCACGCCGTCCTGGCCGTGCGGGGTGCGTTGCCAGTCGCGCTCGGTCACCGGCCACCCGAGCACGTCGCTCCAGAAGTCGGCGAGCCGGGTCGGGTCCGAGCAGTCGAGTGCCCACGAGTCGATGCGAGAAGTCATCCGACCCATCCTTGTCACCGGGCCGCCCGCTGTGAATGCCAGATTGAAGGAATTCGCGACGATCTACCGAAACATCCAAGGGTCAGGTCGCCGGACGCCGTGAACTTCAGACCTTGGCGCGGTCGGCGGACGTGCTCATCCCGACTCGGCCCAGTCGCCGAGGACCCAGTCGCGCACGTCGGGCATGTCCTGGAGGTGCTCGACGACGTAGGCCTGGTGCTCCGCGAGCCGTTGTCGGCACCACGCCATGAGGTCGCTTGCTCCGGGCGGAGTTCTTCGCGCGTGGTCAAGGGCGGTCATCACCAGGTGGTACCGGGAAGCCTTGTTGCGCACCACCATGTCGAACGGGGTGGTCGTCGTCCCCTCCTCGATGAAGCCCCGCACATGGAACCTGTCGGCGTCCGGACGGCCGTGCACCAGCTGGTGGATGGCGCCGGGGTAGCCATGGAAGGCGAACACCACGTCCACGTGGTCGGTGTACAGCTCGCGGAACAGGGTGGCGTCCATGCCGTGCGGATGGTCGGTGGGTCGCAACAACGCCATCAGGTCGACGACGTTGACCACGCGGGTACGAAGCTGCGGCACCCTTTCGCGCAGAATCGCTGCGGCGGCCACGGTCTCCATCGTGACCACGTCACCAGCGCTGGCCAGCACGATGTCGGGATCCGCGCTGCCGTCGTCGGTACCGGCCCAGTCCCAGATGCCGGCACCACGCGCGCAGTGGGCGATCGCGTCGTCGATCGACAGCCACTGCAGCTGGGGCTGCTTGTCGATGACGACCAGGTTGACGTACGACCGGGATCGAAGGCAGTGGTCAGCGACAGAGAGCAGGGTGTTGGCGTCCGGCGGCAGGTACACCCTGCCCACGCTGCCTCGCTGGGTGATGACGTTCTGGATGAGCCCCGGGCCCTGGTGACTGAACCCGTTGTGGTCGTTGCGCCAGGCCGTCGACGTGAGCAGGATGTTCAGGCTGGGCACCTTGGCCCGCCACGCGAGGTGATCTGCCTCCTCCAGCCACTTGCTGTGCTGGATCGTCTGCGAGGCGCTCACCATCGCGAACGCCTCGTACGTCGCGAACCAGCCATGCCTGCCGGTCAGGGTGTAGCCCTCCAGCCAGCCGTGACAGTTGTGCTCGGAGAGGACCTCCATGACCCGCCCATCGCGTGAGATGGCCACATCGTCCTCGGTGACACGCTCCGCGAACGCGCGGTCGGACACGTCGAAGACGGCGCCCAGGCGGTTGCTGTTGGTCTCGTCCGGACAGAACAACCGGTAGCGGTCGGGATTGCGCTGATAGATGTCGCGCATCAGCTCCCCCAGCCTGCGCGTCGACTCGGCCCGCACGTATGCCGGCCTCGGGACGTCCAGCGCGTACTCACGGAAGTCCGGCAGGTCCAGATCGACGGTGAGCAGACCTCCGTTCGCATGCGGAGAACCGCTCATCCGGAGTGTGCCTTCAGGATTGGCCCGCCGGACCTGCTCCGTGGGTCTGCCCTCGTCGTCGAACAGCTCGTCCGGCCGGTAGGACCGCATCCATTCCTCGAGGATTCGCAGGTGCTCGGGGTTGTCCTTGATGCCGGACAACGGGACCTGATGGGCCCGCCAGGTGCCCTCGACCCGGACGCCATCGACCACGGCCGGGCCGGTCCAGCCCTTCGGTGACCTCAGGACGATCATCGGCCACCGCGGACGTACGCCGTCCCAGCTGCCGCCCCGGGCGGCCGCCTGGACAGCGCGGATGCTCGCCCAGGCGCGCGCCAGGGCATCGGCGAACCGGTGGTGCATCCCCGGCAGGTCGTCGCCGGTGACCTCGATGACGTCGTATCCGTGACCTTCAAGCAGCGCGCGGACCTCGGCGGGATCCTTGCGACCCAGCACGGTCGGACCGGCGATCTTCGCGCCGTTGAGGTGCAGGATCGGGAGCACCGCGCCGTCTCGCGCGGGGTTGAGGAAGGAGATCCCTTTCCATGATCCTTCCAGCGGGCCGGTCTCCGCCTCACCGTCCCCGACCACCGCGAGTGCGATCAGGTCCGGGTTGTCCATCACGGCTCCGAAGGCGTGGACCAGGACATAGCCCAGCTCGCCGCCCTCGTGAATCGAACCCGGCGTCGGCACCGACACATGGCTGGGGATGCCGCCGGGCGACGAGAACTGCCGGAACAGCCGGCGCATGCCCTCGACGTCCTGGGTCACCTCCGGATAGACCTCCGTGTAGGTGCCCTCCAGGTAGCCCGCCGCGACCAGTGCCGGGCCGCCGTGGCCGGGACCGGCGAGATAGATCATCTCCTGACCGGTGTGCTGGATCAGCCGGGAGGCGTGCGCATACACGAACGACAGACCCGGGCTCGTGCCCCAGTGCCCGAGCAGTCGGGGCTTGATGTGCTCGGACGACAGCGGCTCACTCAGCAACGGGTTGGCCAGCAGGTAGATCTGGCCGATCGTCAGGTAGTTGTTCGCCCGCCACCAGGCATCCAGAACCGCGATCTCGTCGTCACTCGGTCGCGCCAGCGCCTCGACCAGGTCGGAAGCCGGTGCGGCCGGTCGTGGGATCAGGTGTAGCCATCGGCCATTCTGGACATCGGCGGAGGCGGTCGGCCTCCCCCGAACGGGGTGGGCCGACCACCTTGGACGACCGCGTCAGGTCGAGGTCGTGGAGGCTGTCGGCGCCGTCGGCGACTCCGAGTCGGTGAGTGGCGGCTCATCCGGTTGTTGCGCGTCTGCGATCGCGTGCTCGACTGCGGCCACGGTGGCTGCATCGACGGCACCGGTCGGCTCGATGCCGAGCTCGATCTGGAAGGACTTCAAGGCTTCGGTGAGTTCCGGGGTCCAGCTCCCGTCGATCGGGCCGTCCCAGAACCCGGCGAGTTTCAGCGTCTGCTGGAGCGCGCTGTCGAGGCAAGGGCGTCCTGGGCGGCGGCTCCGCCCTTCGCCTGCAGCTCAGCTTCGAGCGCTGCCGCGGTTGCCTTGTCGACGGTTCCGGTCACGGGCAGGCCATGCGCCTGTTGCAACGCCTCGACCGCCTTGACCGTCTCCGGTCCGTAGACGCCGTCCGCCGGCCCTTGGTAGTAACCGGCTTCGGACAGGGACTGCTGAAGGGTCAGCGTGTAGTCGGCGACAGCCGCCTCGGCTTGCCGCTGCTGGTCGTCGGTGAGGCAGCCGGCCGCTGCGTACAGGTGCAACCACGCCATCTCGAGTGCGACGGCGGCGGCGTTGAACTGCTGTGAGGCCTGCACCAGCGGCGTCTGGTCGGAGATCCCTTCCTGCGCGGCCGTGAACTCTGACTCTGCGTGCTCGACCCGATTGACGACCTCCGCCGGCGGCATCGGAGGGCTCGGTCGCGGTGGGTTCCGATTCGGTCGTTCTGGCGGTGCTGCCCGGTCCATCCGTACTCGACTGGATCTCCGCGAGCTCCGCTCGAGCATCGGCCAGCTCCTGCTCCGCGGCTTTGAGCTCGTCATGAGCCTCGACCGCAGCCTCGGCTTCCTTCGTGACGTCCTCACCCGGCTCGGTCAGGTCGGCTCCAGCGTCCTTCACGTCGCCCACCGTCGGCGCCGTCGAGCTGAGCACGTCCCCGTAGCGATCCAGAGCGACGATGTAGGTCTCGCCGGCTTTGCAGAACGATGCGGCCGCGTCGGCGGCGGCCGACTGTGCCTCCGACACCGCCTCCTGCTTTCGCCGTCACCTTGGCCTCGGCGCGCTCGGTCGCGCTGTCGTCACTGCCTCCGCCGCACGCGGCGAGGAACAGAGCCGCAGCGCGGCGAGGCAGGCGCTCGAGAGCGGGATGGCCATGGGCCGACCTTATGGGCAAACGCCGGCTCTGACGCCAGGCCAGCGACCAGATCGCGATCGGTCCGTGTTGTCCAGATAGATCACGAGAACGTCCATAACGTCCGATTTCTGACCGGATTCGCCTGTGCCTGCCGATGCCGACCGCGACACGCCGCGGCGTTGATGGTCCGGACCCCGTGCGTCTGGGAGCCTCGACCTGACACAGCAGCGGCGACGAGCCGACATCGAGAGGAACCCAAACACCATGGATTCGATCACCAACGACTTCGGAGACGTTCTCCTCTGGAGTTTCTGGTTCTTCATCTGGATCGCGGCGCTGATGGTCTGGTTCCGCTGCCTGTTCGACATGTTCGGCGACCGCACGCTCAGCGGCTGGGCCAAGGCCGGCTGGGCCATCGTGCTGATCTTCATCCCGTGGCTCGGTGCGCTGATCTACCTGATCGCCCGCGGCAGGAGCATGACCCAGCGGCAGATGGAGGCCGCCCAACAGCGGCAGGCCGAGCAGGAGACCTACATCAAGTCGCTCGCCGGCCCGTCGAGCCCGGCCGACGAGATCGCCCGCGCCAAGGATCTGCTCGACTCCGGCGTGATCGACCAGGCGGAGTTCGACGCGATGAAGTCCAAGGCTCTCGCCTGAAGCTGCACAAACCTGGGCGTCCGCTGAGGCGTTGGTCACCCGCGTAGAGGTGAAGCCGCGACGACGAACATGCGTGATGGTGTTCGTCGTCGCGGTCGTTCGTTTCCAAGACGCGGAGGTGGGCCATGCTCCCGGTCAGTGTCACGCGGGCAGTCCAGCCGCGGCCTACCTCTGGTGGCAGCTCTGCTGCTGCTCGTGTCCTGTGGTGGGGGCGACGGCGAGGAAGGTAACCGACCCGAGATCTCACCGACCCGCACGCCGACCGCGTCGGTTCCCAGCGTGGGGCTGCCCAGCATCACCCGCTCCCCCGGCCCGACCGGCAGCGCGGAGCCGCCCAGCGTCACCCGCTCCCCCGAGCCGACCGAGAGCGCGCAGCCGCCGATCATCACCCGCTCCCCCGAGCCGACCGACAGCCCGGACGCGCCCACGACCGAGACAAGCTCGGCCTGAGCCCGAAACAACGCCGGAGACGGTGGCTTCGACAGCACCGGAGACGGAGGCACCTGGGGAGGATTCCGCGCAAGGGTCTGCCGGCGACGACAGCGTCCCGGCCTGGGTGTGGTGGTTGTTGGCCGCCCTGGTTCTCGGCGTCCGCCGTGGCCATCCCGCTGATCGTGCGTGCGCGGCGACGGAACGCCTGGCAGCGGGACCTGGGCGGGGTGGAGGCTGAGCTTGCGTGGTTCGCAAGGGTGCTGCTTCCCGAACTGCGTCAGGTCGGTTCCCGCGAGCAGGTGGCTGGCGGCTGGGCCGTGGGCGAGCCTCGCGTGGCCGCTGCCGAGGACCGGCTGACCGCGCTCGAGCCCACGGCGCCTGATGACGCCGGCCGCAGGCGGGCCCTGTCTCTCCGGGACGCCTCTCGTCAGGCGCGGGCACGCATGGCGCAGCTCACCGGTCCTGGCCCGAACGACACGTGGGCGTTGGACCTGGACGCGATCATCGCCGACCTCGAGGCTGCGCTGCAGAGCAAGATGGAGGCATGAACGGGCAAGACCCGACCAGCGACCTCGAGCTGACCACCCGGCAACCCCGCCACTGGGCCTGCCCGCCATCCGACGTCCTCCTGGCCGACGGCGCAATCGCCGTGATCCGCTCGCTCGGTCCTGGCGACCGTGAGCAGCTGCTGGCCTTGCACGAGGGCGTCTCGCAGGACACGCTCCGGCTTCGCTTCTTCTCGCCGAGCCCGGCCGCCGGACGTGCCTACGTGGCACGGCTGTTCGACGAGTCCAACCGAGAATCGGTCGCGTTGGTTGCCGTGCTCCGTGGCCGTATCGCGGCACTGGCGACCGCGGAGCTGCTGTCGCCGGACCGCGCCGAGGTCGCGTTCCTGGTGTCCGACCAGGAACGAGGTCGTGGGCTCGGCAGCCTTCTCCTGGAGCACCTGGCCGCGCTGTGCCGAGAGCACGGCGTCACCCGATTCGAGGCCGAGGTGCTCGCGGACAACTACGGGATGCTGGGCGTGTTCCGAGCAGCCGGCTTCGCGGTGGTGCGCCGAGCCGACGGTGGCGAGGTGTCGGTCGAGCTGCGCACCGAGGCGTCTCCCGCCGCCGTTGACGCCGCGGACCGCCGCGAGTGGCGTTCCGAGGCCCGTTCGCTGCGCCCGCTGCTGTATCCCGAGAGCGTGGCCGTGGTCGGCGTACGCCGCACGGCCGTCGGCCTGGGCAACAGCGTCCTCGACTCCATCCGCACGGGGGGCTTTGCCGGACGGCTGTACGCAGTCCACCCGGAGGCTGAATCCGTGGCAGGTCTGCCGGCTCACCGCCGCCTGGACGCGATCGGAGACAAGGTCGACCTCGTGGTGGTCGTGGTACCCGCCGACCAGGTTCTCGCCGTGATGGCCGACGCCGCCGCAGCGGGCGTCGGTGCAGCGATCGTCGTGTCATCGGGCTTCGCCGGCCCCGAGGGACTCGGAGTTGCAGCGGAGCGGGAGCTGCTCCGGACGGCTCGGTCCCACAGTGTGCGTGTGGTCGGCCCCGATTCTCAGGGTGTGCTCTCGCAAGGCACGGAGCGGCACCTCAACGCCACCTTCGCGCGGGCGCTGCCGGGCCCGGGTGGACTCGCGATCGCGTCGCAGTCGGGCGGAGTGGGGTTCACCTTGCTCGACCTGGCCCGCGACGTGGGCGTTGGCGTGCACTCGTTCGTCTCGCTCGGCGCCAAGCTCGACGTCTCCAGCAACGACCTGCTGGCCGCTTGGATGGACGACCCGCAGGTCACGGCCGCTGCGCTCCATCTGGAGTCGTTCGGCAACGCCCTCAAGTTCGCCCGGACCGCCCGGCGGTTCGCGGAACGTAAGCCGCTGTTGTGCGTCCTCGGCGGTCGCTCGACCGGCTCGGCGGTCGGTGTCGACGCTCTCTTCGCCCAGGCGGGTGTCATTCCCTGCCGGAGCGCGTCCGAGGTGGCCGAGACTGCGGCGCTGCTGTTGGGTCAGCCGATGCCGACGGGCTACCGGATAGGCGTGGTCACCAATGCGGGAGGGATGGGCATGTTGGTGGCCGACCTTGCTGACGCCGAGGGGCTTTCGGTGCCCGAGCTGTCGAGCCAGGACCAGGCCACCGTTCAGGAAGCGGTTCCCGGCGCGGTCCGCGCCCGCAACCCGGTCGACCTCGGAGCCGACCTGTCCCCTTCCACCCTCGAGGCCGGGGTACGGGCCCTGCTCTCCCTACCCGAGCTCGATGCGGTCGTGGTCGTCCTGGTCCCGACCAGCCTGGCCGACCCCGCCGGACTGTTCGCTGCGTTGTCCCGCGCCTGCGCGCAGTCCGAGCGACCGGTGCTTCTCGTCGCCTCCAACGCGGCCGAGCATGCTCAGCCCGGCGGCGTCGCCGTCTACCGGACCGCGGAGGCGGCGGTCGGGGCGCTGGCACGCACCATGCGGTACGCCGCGTGGCGGCAGGTGCCGGTCGAGGAGCCACCCGCGACGCTCAGCGTCCGGGCCGCCCATGCCCACGCGTGGGCGATCCAGCGTCTTGCTGCGGCGCGAAGGGAGGGGCGAATGGTTGCCGCCTTCGGCGAGTGCCGAGCTGCTGGCGTCGTACGGCATCGAGCAGGTCGGCGTTCACGCCAGAAGCGCCGAAGAGGCCGACCGGGCCGCGGCGGACGATCGGGTTCCCGGTCGCCGTGAAGGTGGCCGACCCGACGATCCTGCACAAGACCGACCGTGGCCTGGTCCGGGTCGGGCTCACGACGCCGGCGCAGGTGGCCGCCGCGATCGACAGCTTCCGCGCCCACCTGGGCAGCGACTCGGTCGAGGTTCGCGTGCAGCCAGTGCTCACCGGTGTCGAGGTGGCCTGCGGAGTGGTCCGCGACGCGGTGTTCGGACCCCTGGTCCGGATCGCTGCGGGTGGTGTCGCGACCGAGATCTGGAAGGACGAGGTCTACCTGCTGCCGCCCGTCACCAAGGCCGACGTGGGACGGGCCCTCCGAGGGCTGCGTCTGTGGCCGTTGCTCGACGGCTACCGTGGCAGCGCACCAGTCGACGTGGAGGCGCTCGAGTCGGTTCTCGTAGGCGTCGGCCAGCTGGTGGTCGACGTACCCGAGGTGTCCGACCTCGATCTCAACCCGCTCCTCGTCGCTCCCGGCGGCGTTCACTGCGTCGACGTGAAGGTGCGGCTGCAGCCCTCCGACGCGCTCGACGCCGGCATCCCTCGGCGCCTTCGGTCACCGTTCGTGATCACTGCCTGCGCCGGATCACAGCCAGGGCCTGCCGCGCGATCTCCCACTCCTCGTTCGTCGGCACGACCATGACCTGCACCCGGCTCGTGTCGGTGGAGACCGTGCTCGCGCCGTCGGGCGGTCGGCTGTTGCGCGCCTGGTCGATCTCGATCCCGAGCAGCTCGAGCCCGGCGAGGCTTGCAGCCCGCAGCTCGTGGCTGTGCTGGCCGACCCCAGCGGTGAAGACCACCGCGTCGACGCGACCGAGCACGGCAACGTAGGCCCCGACGTACTTGCGGATGCGATAGGCGTAGATGTCGAACGCCAGCCGGGCAGCCTCGTCACCCTGGGCACGCAGCTCCAAGACCTCCCGGAAGTCGTTGTGGCCGGTCAGCCCCTTCAGACCCGACTCGCGGTTGAGTGCTCTGTCGACGGCGTCGATCGACCAGCCCAGCTCGCGGTGAAGGTGTGCGTGCACCGCCGGGTCGAGGTCGCCGGAGCGGGTCCCCATCACCAAGCCCTCGAGCGGCGTGAACCCCATCGAGGTGTCGACCGACTGGCCGCCGCGGATGGCCGCGGCTGAAGCGCCGTTGCCCAGATGGAGGACGATCAGGTTCGTCTCGTCCACGGGTTTGCCCAGCAGGCGCGCTGCCTCCCGCGCGACGAAGGCGTACGACGTCCCGTGGAACCCGTAGCGGCGGATCCCGTGTTCCTCGTACCACCGCGCGGGAACGGCGTACGTGTAGGCGACGGGAGGCATGGTCTGGTGGAACGCGGTGTCGAACACCGCTACCTGGGGCACGTCGGGGAAGAGCTTGCGGGCGACCCGCATCCCCTCGAGGTTGGCCGGGTTGTGCAGCGGTGCAAGGGGCACCAACTGGCTCACCTCCTCGATGAGCGCGTCGTCGACGAGAGCGGGCTCGGCGAAGCGGGCGCCGCCGTGGACGACACGATGGCCAACCGCAGCCACCTCGGCCTCCTGCAGCGAGGGCCCGTGAACCCCGAACGCGTCGAGCACGGCCTCGAGCGCCTCCTCGACAGAGGGGAACTCGCGCTCGGACGTGTGCCTGGCGCCGCCCGTCGAGTGGTGCAGTTCCCCGCGAGCCTCACCGATCTGCTCCACCGACCCGGTCGCAGGGGCCGCGCCGGTCTCGGCGTCGACAAGGCTGTACTTCAACGACGACGACCCCGCGTTGAGAACCAGGACGTGGGAGCTCACGAGCGCCCCTGTGCCTGGATGGCCGTGATCGCGATGGTGTTCACGATGTCGCGCACGGTGGCGCCGCGGGAGAGGTCGTTGACCGGCTTGCGCAGCCCCTGAAGGATCGGGCCGACCGCGAGCGCTCCGGCCGAGCGCTGCACCGCCTTGTAGGTGTTGTTGCCCGTGTTGAGGTCGGGGAACACGAAGACCGTCGCGCGTCCGGCCACGGGGGAGTCGCGGAGCTTCGTGCGCGCCACGCCGGCGTCGATGGCGGCGTCGTACTGGATCGGACCCTCGATCAGCAGGTCCGGCGCGCGCTCGCGCACCATCGCCGTGGCCTCGACGACCTTCTCCACGTCGCTTCCGGAGCCCGAGCTTCCGGTCGAGTAGGACAGCATCGCCACGCGCGGGTCGATGCCGAACGCCGATGCGGTCCGGGCGGAGGCGAGCGCGATGTCGGCCAGCTGAGGTGCGGTCGGATCAGGGATGACCGCGCAGTCGCCGTACACCAGCACCTGGTGGCGCAGGCACATGAAGAACACCGAGGAGACCACCGAGACGTCAGCGACGGTCCCCACCACCTCGAGCGCGGGCCGGATCGTGTGAGCGGTCGTGTGAGCTGCGCCGGAGACCATGCCGTCGGAGAGTCCGAGCTCGACCATCATCGTCCCGAAGTAGGACACGT
This sequence comes from uncultured Actinomycetota bacterium, assembly GCA_963737725.1. Taxonomy (GTDB): domain Bacteria; phylum Actinomycetota; class Actinomycetes; order Propionibacteriales; family Nocardioidaceae; genus JANLYC01. The sequence goes on along the minus strand of CAVTTO010000004.1, from coordinate 245,783 downwards.
CCACGACGAGATCTCGCGCGCGTTCGATGTCGACCCCCTTGTGCCGTCGCCGCGCGTGGTACTCCGCAGCGAACCGCTCGCGTAGGCCGGCATCGAGCGGACTGAGCAGGCTCGCCCCGGACAGGTCGACGCCGAGCATGGCCGCTCGAGCCCGGACCAGTCCTGGGTCCCCCAGGATGGTGAGGTCCGCGATCTTGCGCCGCAGCACGATGTCGGCCGCCTGGAGGACGCGGTCGTCGTCGCCCTCGGGCAAGACGATGTGACGCCGGTCGGCCAAGGCGAGGTCGAGGAGCTGGTGCTCGAACATCAGCGGTGTGACCGCCGCGCTGCGGGCGACCTCGAGCCGGTCGAGCAGTGCATCCCCGTCGACGTACTCGTGAAACAACGCGAGCGCGGTCGCGACCTTGCGCGGTGACCCCTTGTGCAGGCGCCCGCGAAGCTCGGTGAGTGCGGTCGCGGTGTCCCTGGTGCCGAGCTCGGTCTCGATGATCGGCATGGTGGTCAGCAGTCCCTCGATCAGGCTGCCGACCTGCGGGGCCAGGGGGATGCCGCCGTTGAGAACGATCCCGGACATCTGCGGGAAGTTCGCGGACACGTGGGCAGTGAGAACCCCGAGAACCACCTCGGGGCGGTCGCCCGGGACCACGACAACGGCCCCGTCGAACAGCCGGTCCAGCACGTTCGGCAGCGTCATCGCCGCGACCATCACGCCGGTGGCCTCCTGCGCCAGCAGACGCTCCTCGCCGCTGATCAGCTTGCCGCCGCAAGCCAGCATCATGTCGCCGACCGATGGTGCATTCAGCAGAGGCTCGTCCGGCAGCGCGAACGCAGGGACGTCGTAGCCCGCGATCGCCGCGAGCGCCTCATCCCGCCCGGCAGGATCTGCACGGTTGGCCACGATGGCGAAGAGCGAGCCCAGGTTGGCCTTCAGCTCGGCCGCCGCGACCTCGGCCGTGGCAGTCAGCTCCTGGGGGGACTTGCCGTGCGCGTTGAGGACGAGCATCACCGGGGTCGCCAGGTTGGCCGCAACCCGCGCGTTGAAGGAGAACTCGGTCGGCGCGCCGACGTCGGTGTAGTCGCTTCCGACCACGACCACGACGTCGGCCTTCTCGGCCAGCTGGTGATAGCGCTCCACGATGGTGTCGAGCGCCTCGTCAGGGTCTCGGTGCAGGTCGGAGTAGGTCACACCGACGCACTCGTCGTAGGAGACGGCGACGGCATCATGCGAGACCAGGAGGTCGAGGACGTAATCGGTGGCAACCTCCTCGCGCACGACCGGGCGAAAGACCGCGATCCGCTCGACCCGCTTGGAGAGCTCCTCGAGAACCCCGAGGGCCACGGTGGACTTGCCGGTGAACCCTTCGACGGCTGCGACGTACACGCTCCTGGCCACAGCCCGAGACTATCCAGTCGGTGAGGTCTGGGCCGCTCCCGCATGCGCCGCCGGGCTCGCCACAGGCTGGCGAGGTCGAGCGCCTCGCGGTCAGCTCTTGTTCAGCTCCTGGGCGAGCATCACGAGGATGCCGCTGGGGCCGCGGACGTAGGTGAGCTTGTAGACGTCCTCGTAGGTCGCCACGCCGCGCAGTGGGTGGCAGCCGTGCCTCGCGGCGATCTCGAGGGCTTCGTCGATGTCGTCGACGGAGAAGGCGACGCGGTGCATGCCGATCTCGTTGGGCAGGGTGGGGTTCGTCTCGATCGCGTCGGGGTGGATGTACTCGAAGAGCTCGAGGCGACCGTTGCCGTCCGGCGTCTGGAGCATGGCGATGTTGGCGTGGTTGCCGTCGAGGCCGACGGCGGTGTCGGTCCACTCTCCACTGACGGTGTCACGGCCGAGGACGGTCAGCCCGAGGTCGGTGAAGAAGGCGATCGTCGCTTCGAGGTCGCGGACGGCGATCCCGACGTTCTCGAGTTTGATGGGCATGCGGGGCACGTTACCGAGTCGCGGCGACCGCTTCAGCGCCGGCCTGACCAGCGGTTTGGTGGAGCTGAGGGGATTCGAACCCCTGACCTTCTCATTGCGAACGAGACGCGCTACCAACTGCGCCACAGCCCCGGATGGGTGTCGATCGGCGTACCGGATAGGCCCGCTGACCGCCGGGAAACTCTAGCACCGGGCCTGAGGTCCGGCGAAAACGGTGAGGTCAGCCGTTGACCGCGCGCGGCGGCTCGTCGATCGCCTCGTCGGCGTCGGTCTCGGCCGCCGTCGACGCGTCGGCAGGAGCGCCCGCCTTGGCCGTCGCGGTCGCCTGCTCGGAGTGGCCGGACGACCAGGTGCCGGGCTCGCCCAGGGCGATCGTGCGGTAGCTGCGCTTGGCGACCGTCTTGTCGACGTACGTCGGCAAGGTGACCGGCAGCGGGTCCCACAGTGACTCACCATCGGCGGTCGTGACGACACCGACGCCGACCCGCGCCACCTCGAGATCCTCCGGGGTGAGCGTGATCGTCGGCTCGTCGTCGTCCTCTTCGGGCGCCGGCGGCGGGTCGGTCTTCTTCGCGCCGTGCGACGCGTCGACGCGGGTCGCGGGGCGGGTGATGACGTTGCTGGGTTCGGGCTGGGCGTCGGCGACCTCGTCCCAGTAGGCCTCGCTGGCACGCCGCACCTGGCGGCGGGCCACAGCCAGGAAGCCGGCGATCAGCGCGACCGGGACCGCGAGGGACCACAGCGGCACGAGACCGAAGGCCGCGACGATCGCGGTCAGGAGGGTCAGCGAGACCAGCACGACCAGCACCCGGCGTCGCCGGGCGGCCGCTGCCTTCAGCGCGGCTCGGCTCGGACGTTGGCGCGGCTGTGACGGCTCGGACGGCGTACCGGATGCAAGGGAAGGAGTGAGCACCCGGTCGACCGTGCGCGGCGGAGTGACGACGAAGCGTTCGTCTCGTGACGACCCACGGCGCGCCAGCACGCGCATGGCGGACGAGAACCGCTCGATCGAGTGCTTGCGTGCTGCTTCGTCGTGACGCCGCAGGGCCTGCGGCAGCAGATAGGCCGCCCAAGCCAGGACGACGAGCGCGTAGATCACTCCGGTCAAACCCACGGGTACGACCGTATGGCCGGAGCTCGGGAGCCGCCGCGCAGCGTGACCGGTGTGTCGCCTGAGAAATATGTGGCGTGAGTGAACTGAGTGGTCAGGCCGTCGCGAATCCCTGACGCTCGAGCCGGGCCACGACGCCTTCCGGGATGTCCTCCACCGTCAGGGCGTACAGCTCGTGGTCGCGCCACATCCCGTTGATGTGCAGGTAGCGCCGGGCCAGCCCGATCTTGGCGAAGCCGAGCTTCTCCACGACCCGCAGGCTGGCGACGTTCTCGGGCCGGATCGCGATCTCGATCCGGTGCAGCCCGACCACCCGGAAGCAGTGGTCGCACGCCAGCGCCACCGCGGTCGGGATGATGCCGTGCCCCGCGTGGCCCTCGTCGATCCAGTACCCCATCTGCGCCCACAGCGCCGAGCCCCACGTGATGCTCGAGACCGTCAGCTGCCCGACCATCACGTCGTCGTACGTCACCACGAACGGGAGCGACCGACCTTGCCGACCCTGCCGGATCAGGTCACGGGTCAGCGCCTTGTAGCCCGTCGACGGGCTGGTCGACTCGGGAGGCCGAGTGGTCTCCCACGGCCCGAGCCAGTCGAGGTTCGTCCGCCGGAGCTCGGCCCAGCGCTGGGCGTCGCCTCGCGTGATCGGGCGCAGGCCGACCCGACCGTTGCGCAGCTTCACCGGCCACCCGCGTGTCAGGACGCACCGCCTTCGTCGGTCCGGGCGTGATCTCCCCCGGCGACCTGGTCGAGCATGTGACCCAGGATCGGCATGAGCACGGCCAGCCCGTCCTTCACCCCACCCGTCGAGCCCGGGAGGTTGACGACGAGCGTCGTCCCCGCCAGCCCGACGAGTCCCCGGGACAGCGACGCGGTGGGGATGCCCTTGCCGACGCCGTAGGCGCGGATCGCCTCAGCGACGCCGGGCACCTCGCGGTCGAGCAGCGGTCGGGTCATCTCGGGAGTCCGGTCGGTCGGTGACAGGCCGGTGCCACCGGTCGTGACGACCAGAGCGACCCCGTCGGTGACGGCGGCCTTCAACGCCTCCGCCACCGGCTCACCGTCCGGTACGACGTCCGACGTCACGGTCCCGAACCCCGCCTCCTGCAGGGCGGCCACGATGCGTGGCCCCGTGGTGTCCTCGTAGACCCCGGCCGCGGCCCGGTTGGACACCGAGACCACGTGCGCGCGGGCCGAGGAGAGATCGCTCATGGTCGGGTCCAGGTCCCCGAGCGGCCACCGGTCTTGGACAACACCCGCACGTCGGTGATCACCGCGGCCTTGTCGACGGCCTTGACCATGTCGATCACGGCGAGGCCGGCCACCGAGACAGCGGTCAGCGCCTCCATCTCGACTCCGGTGCGGTCAGCCGTCGTGACCGTGGCCGTGATCTCGACGGCGTCGTCGGCGACGACGAGGTCGACGGTGACCCCGCTGAGCCCGATGGGATGGCACAGCGGCACCAGGTCGGGTGTGCGCTTGGCGGCCATGATCCCGGCGACACGTGCCACTCCCAGGGCGTCTCCCTTCGGCACCCCCTCGCCCCGGAGCAGGGCCACGACCTCCGCGGAGACGAGCACCCGGCCGGCGGCGGTCGCCGAGCGCGCCGTGACGTCCTTGCCGGAGACGTCCACCATCCGCGCGGCACCCGAGGCGTCGACGTGAGTGAGCCCGGCTGCGCCGGTCTGGGACGGTTCTGTCGCGGACATCAGAAGTTCCGGTCCAGCACGAGGACGTCGACGATCGCCCCCGCGTCGACCGACGTGGTCGTCTCGGGCACCACGATCAATGCGTTGGACTGCGAGAGGCTGCCGATCAGGTGCGAGCCGTGCCCGCCGACGGGCGACACCTGCGCCCCCTCGCTCGTGACGTCGAAGGCGCCGCGCACGAACTGGCGACGCCCGTTGGGTGAGGAGAAGCCGTCGGTGAGCTGCGCCTGGACGAGCGGACGGCGGTAGGGGAGCTTGCCCATCATCCGGCGGATCGCAGGGAGGACGAAGACCTCGAACGAGATGTACGACGAGACCGGGTTGCCGGGCAGGGTGAAGATGGGGGTGTCGTCCTCACCGATCGTGCCGAACCCCTGGGGCTTGCCGGGTTGCATCCCCACCTCGGTGAACTGCACGGTGCCGAGCCGGCCGAGCACGTCCTTGACCACGTCGTAGTCGCCCTTGCTCACGCCGCCGCTGGTCACCACCATGTCGGCGCGGACGAGCTGGTCGGACAACGTGTCGGTGAGCTCCTGCGGGTCGTCGGTGACGATGCCGACCCGGTAGGCGATGGCGTCGGCCTGGCGCACCGCCGCCGCGAGCGTGAACGAGTTCGAGTCGTAGATCGAGTCGAAGCCGAGCGACGTCCCCGGTTCGCGCAGCTCGCTCCCGGTGGACAGCACGACGATGCGCGGGCGCGGCCTTGCCTGCACCGACGCATGCCCGGTCGCGGCCAGGATCGCCGCCTGCCGTGGACCGACCCGGGTGCCTTCCACGAGGAGCTGTTGTCCGGCCCGGACGTCCTCGCCGCGCGGTCGCACGTGCTCGCCGGGCTTCGGCAACCGGGTGATCGACACGTTGGCGCGGCCGCCGTCGGTCCACTCGATCGGGACGACCACGTCGGCCCCCGCCGGCAACGGCGCACCCGTCATGATCTTGACCGCCTGGCCGGGCGAGAGCGCGTACGCCTTGCTCTGCCCCGCGGCCGACTCCCCCACGACCGGAAGTCGGACCGGCGCGTCCTCACGTGCGTCGAGCAGGTCGTCGCGCCGACAGGCATAGCCGTCCATCGCGGAGTTGTCGAAGCTCGGCAGGTCGATCGACGACGTGATGTCCTGACAGATCGGGAGGCCGATCGCCTCCAGCAGCGGCTGCTCGTATGGCGGAAGCGGCTCGACGAGCTCGAGGATCTGGGTCAGGTGCTCTTCGACACTGCGCACGCGTTCACCCTAGCCGTCGCTCTCGCCGCCACTGTCACCCTCGTCGTCACGGTCGCGGACGCCCTCATGGCCACCGTCCAGCGTGGTCGACTCGATGGTGCCCGGCGCTCCTTCGGCGCCAACGCGGACATCGCCGCGCACGACCACGTCGGGGCCGAACGTCCAGTCCCCCGCGACCGTCAGCGACCTTGCCTCGCGCAGTGACGGCGGACCTTGCGGGAAGCGCTGGTCGAAGTCGCGCATCAGCTTGTAGTAGTCGCCGTCCAGGTCGACGAGCGGCGGCGCGGTCACCCCGTCGGCGTACGCCATCTCGGCCGACGACGTGAAGGTGTAGACGTCGGAGCGCAGGCCGAGCAGGTCGTTGGTCGACTTCACCGGCAGGAAGCGCGAGCGGTCCACCTCGAGCGCGAGCGCTCCCTCGAACACCTCGACCGCGGCCCCCATCGCCGACTCGACCTGGATCACCTCGGGCGACGAGGTGTCGCTCGGGTCGACGGTCTTGTCGTTGCGGATCAGGGGCAGGCCGAGCACACCGCCGGTCTCGTCCAGCTTGTCGGCCAACGCGTCGAGATCGAGCCACAGGTTGTTGGTGTTGGCGTAGCGGTGCGTGCCGATGTCGCGCAGCGCCTCCGCGTCCTCCGACGACGTCTGCGCGGTCTCGCGCAGCACGAGCCGGCCGTCGCCCTTGCGGATCGCGAGGTGGCCGCCCTTGCGGTCGGCCGGCGTACGCCGGGTCACCTCCGTCGCGAACGGCGCCCCGCTCTGGGCGAACCACGCCGCGATCCGCGGATCGACCGTGGCGCGGAGGTTGTCGGAGTTGGACACGAACGCGCGGCGGTAGCCCGCCTTGCGCAGGGCGGTCAGCAGACCGGAGGCGACGAGTGCGGTGTAGAGGTCGCCGTGACCCGGTGGACACCACTCGAGGGAAGGGTCGTCCGGCCAGCTGACCGGCGTGAGGTCCTCGGCCAGCAGCTTCGGCTCGCGGTTCTGCATGAAGTCGAGCGGGAGACCGTCGACCTCCAGGTCGTCGTACGCCGCCAGTGCCTCGAGCGAGTCGTCGCGCGTGCGAAAGGAGTTCATCAGCACCAGGGGCACCGTCACCCGCCACTGTGTGCGTGCCGCGAGCACCTGGCGGGCGATGATGTCGAGGAAGCTCAACCCGTCGCGCACCGGCAGCAGAGACTTCGCGCGGTCCATGCCCATCGACGTCCCGAGGCCGCCGTTGAGCTTGATGACGACCGTCGATCCGAGCGCCTCCGACCCGGCGGCCGCGTCGTCCGGGAGGTCGGCCAGCGCCGGCACGTCCTCGAGCGGTCGGATGTCGGCCTCGCTGATCAGCCCGGTGGCACCGGACTCGAGCTGCTCGTAGTAGTGGCTGAAGACGTCGATGGCGGCCGGGTGCACGTCTCCTTCGCGCATCTTCTGCTGGGCTGCGGCAAGTCCCTCGGCGCTCATGCACGGCATGCTAGGCCCATGGCGACCGCCCCACCGACCAAGCGTGAGCTGCGTGAGGTCCACCTGGCCCGACGGTCGGCGCGGTCCGACGCCGACCAGGAGCGGCTGGCACAGGGACTCTGCGACCAGGTGCTCGCCCTGCCCGAGATCGCGCGTGCGACCCAGGTGGCGGCGTTCCTCTCGCAGGACGGCGAGCCGGGCACCGCACCCCTCATCGACGCCTTGGGAGCCGCCGGGATCGAGGTCCTGATCCCGATCCTGCGTGACGACTTCGACCTCGACTGGGGGCGGTTCGAGCCCGGTCAGCAGGAGCGCGGCCGGTTCCGCCTGCTCGTCCCGACGACACCGCCGCTGGGCGAGGACGCCGTCGCTGCGACGGAGGTGGTGATCTGTCCGGGAGTCGCGGTCGACCGCGAAGGCAATCGCCTCGGTCGAGGCGGCGGCTCGTACGACCGCGCCCTGTCCCGCTGCTCCGAGCGGGTGCTCCGGGTCCAGCTCGTGTACGACGACGAGGTGGTCGACGCCGTGCCCGCCGAGCCGCACGACCAGCGGGTCGACGTGATCGTCACACCCACGTCGACGCACCGCCTCCGCGTGACGAGCTAGTCCGCAGTCACTGGTCCGACGGCTCGAGCGTGAGCGTGTCGCCGCCGGCGTCCTCGATCGCCTCACGCGTGAAGAACCACGCCAGCGTCTCGCCGTCGGCCCAGAGCGCCGTCTGGTCGGTGTAGTGGTCGTTGTACGCATGTCCCGACGCGCCCGTCAGGTTGATCCAGCGCGAGGCGTCGAGGTCGTCGAGCGGCACGATCATCCGCATGGACGGCACCGTCGTCACGTCGTAGTCGTCCTCGGACGCATCCCACGAGATCGCGTCGACGAGCGACGGGGCGCCGCCGAGCTCGTAGCGGCCACGGTTGAACATGAACCGCACCGGTGAGCTGTCCGACCCCAGCGTCGGGTTGACCAGCTCCAGCTGGTGGAGCTTCCCCCACTCCCAGCGGTGCGGGTCGCGCGACAGCAGCCGGGTGAGCTCGTCGCGCCCTTCGAGCAGGGCCTGCTTGATGATGTCGTCGCGGGTCTCGACCTCGTCGGTGTCCCGGTCGTCCCAGAAGGAGTTGTCCGGGTCGTCCAGCATCGTCTCGATGACGGCCCACCACCGCGAGTCGCCGTCCGGCCAGGAGTCCTCCGGCAGGTCGTCGTGGAACGTGTCGGCGAGCAGCTTGTCCCACACGACGTTGAAGTAGGCCGCCGGCGCTGAGTCCTCGGGCATCGTGAAGTCCCAGTTCTGCAACGCGTTCTGACCCATGCCGGTAGTAGCCGCCTGGCAGCGGCACGTCGAGCAGGTACGGCGTCAGCCGGTGCGCCAGCTCGCTGTACGTGTCGAGCTGGATCCGCTGCATGTCGTCGACGGTGAGGTTGTCGGAGCTGGTCAGCAGGGTGCGGATCTGTTGCGACCGGTAGCCGTAGTCGAACGCGCTCCCCAGGTAGTACGGGTAGTTCTTCCTCGCCACCGCCTGGTTCGCGGTGATGACGTAGCCGTCCTTCGGGTCGAGCACGCTCGGCAGCGCGTCGAACGGGATCGGCGACCCGGCCCACTCGTATGCCGGGTCCCACCCCGGCACGGGCCAGTTGCCGTCACCGGTACGCCGGATGGGCACCCGACCCGGCGCCTGGTAGCCGATGTGTCCCTCCACGTCGGCGTACACGAGGTTCTGCGCCGGCACCTCGAACAGCCGAGCCGCGTCGCGGAACTGGTCCCAGTTCGTGGCCCGGTCGAAGATGAAGATCGCGTCGGCCGTGCGCCCCGGGTCGAGCGCGGTCCAGCGCAGCGCCACGGCATACCCGTTGCCTCGCGGCGGTGCCTTGCGGCCGGGGACCGGTGCGTCGGCGCCGACCGTCGAGAAGTCCGGGCTGGGGTCGGAGATGAGCGGGCCGTGCCGACTCGTGCGCACGGTGAGGGTGACCGGGTCACCACCCTGCACCTCGAACCGTTCCTCTCGGGTCGTCAGCTCCTCGCGCTTTCCGTCGTACAGCACCTGGTTGTCGTCGACGACCTTCTCGAGGTAGAGGTCCTGCACGTCCGGGTTGAGGTTGGTGAAGCCCCACGCGATGGACTGGTTGTGGCCGATGATCACGCCCGGTACGCCGGAGAACGTGAAGCCGGTGACGTCGAAGGGACAGTCGGCATCGACCTCGTTGCAGTGCAGGCCCATCTGGTACCAGACGCTCGGCATGGACGCACCGAGGTGAGGGTCGTTGGCGAGGATCGGAGCGCCGCTGGCGGTGTGGCGGCCCGAGACCGCCCAGGCGTTCGACCCGAGTCCGCCTCCGGTGGCGCCGAGGAGCCGGTCGAGGTCGTCCGTGGCGCGATGGGCTCGCAGCATCGCCTCCCGGCTCCGGCTCAGGTAGGCGGGACGCTCGGGCAGCCGCGTGTCGTTCTTCCTGGCGTTCGGCTCGAAGACGCCGTCGACGATGGCGCCCTGGTTCACGATCGGCTCGTGCATCGCGTACGGGTAGTCCGGATAGAGCTGCGCGATCTGCGCACGGGTCAGGTCGATCGACTCGAGGGACCGGTCCATCTCGTCGGTGATGTTGCCACCGAGGTCCCAGGCCATCGCCTTGAGCCAGGCGAGTGAGTCGACCGGCGTCCACTTCTCCGGCGTGTAGTCGACGCCGTCGAGACCGAGCGCGGCGTACTCGAGGGAGATGCGCGAGCCGTCGTGGTCCGCGAGATAGGCGTTGACCCCTGCGGAGAAGGCGTCGAGATAGGCGCGGGTGTCGGTGGACAGCAGCGGCAGCTCCTGCTCGGCGACGGCGCGCCAGCCCATCGTGCGAACGAGCTCGTCCGTCTCGAGCGCGTCCTCTCCGAACAGCTCGGCCAGCCGGCCGGCGGTCACGTGGCGGCGGAAGTCCATCTCGAAGAAGCGGTCCTGCGCCTGGACGTAGCCCTGGGCGAAGAACAGGTCGTCACTCGTGTCGGCGTACACCTGGGGGATCCCGTGGTCGTCGCGGATCACGGTGACGGGCGCATCGAGGCCGTCCAGCGTGATGGTCCCGCTGGTCTGCGGAAACGACCGGTGCACCGTCCAGGCCACGCTCGCCAGGCCGACGATCAGGAGCACGACCACGCCGATGGCCACCCACGACAGCACACGAAGCCAGCGAGGGAGGGACCGGAGCACGCGCCCATTGTGCCGTCCGCCTGCCGCTTTGCTTCCGGCGGCTCACTACCGCACAATGGACCGGTTGTTGGCAGTCGCGTCGTGCGAGTGCCAACGTCCTCTGCTCGGCCCGAAGGAGCCTGCCCGTGCCCGTTTACCAGTACGCCTGCACCGAGTGCGGCGAGCAGCTCGAGGTGCGCCAGAGCTTCACCGACGACGCCCTGACGGTCTGCCCGGTCTGCGAGGGACGGCTCCGCAAGGTGCTGAGCGCGGTCGGCGTCGTCTTCAAGGGGTCCGGCTTCTACCGCACCGACAGCCGCGCCGCCTCGACCTCCTCGAACGGGTCCGACTCGTCCGGTGGCTCGTCGACCGAGTCCTCCTCCGGTTCGAAGGAGTCGTCCGGAGTCCGGGAAAGGAGTCCTCCGGGACCAAGGAGTCCTCCGGGACGAAGGCGTCGGGCAGCAACGGGAGCGGCTCGAGCAACGGTTCGTCGTCGACCTCGTCAACATCCTCGTCCTCTTCGTCGTCGAAGGCTCCCGCCTCCAGCTGAGCGCCACCGCCTGGCGCTGCGCCCTGGCCTGTGGACGAACGCCGCGCGGCTGCGGCGATCTCTCCTAGCCTGCGGCCATGACTGACCTGCGCCGCCTGCTGTTCTCCGCCCGCCGCACGCTGGCGCGTCATCGCCGACCCGTGGCGGTCGTGCTCGCAGGCCTCACCGTGCTCGCCCTCGCGCGGGTGCTGGAGCCTCCGGCCGAGCCCTCGGTCGCGGTCGTCGTGGCACGCCACGACCTTGCTGCCGGGCAGCAGCTGGGAGACCGCGACGTGCGCACCGAACGTCTCCCGGTCGCGGCCGTCCCCGCCGGAGCCGCCCGTACGACGACCGCCGTGCTGGGCCGCACCGTGGCCGCCCCGGTCGGCGCCGACGAGGTGATCACGCCGCAGCGCCTGGTGAGCGGCGCGCTCGTCCGCGGTCTGGGCGACGGGAACGTTGCGGCACCGGTGCGGATCGCCGACGCCGATGCCGTACGGCTGCTGCGGGTCGGCGACCGGATCGACGTCTACGCCCCCACCACGTCCGGCCTCTCGGCCACCGCTGTGCTGCGTGACGCTCTCGTCGTCGGCCTTCCGCAGCCGGATCCGTCCGTCGGCGCGAGCGAGGGTGCCCTCGTGGTCGTCGCTGCCAGCGCCTGGGACGCGGGCCGGCTCGCTCAGCAGGCGGCCCGGACGCCTTTGTCCTTCACGCTCCTCGGCTGAGTGCACGGGCGTCTCGCCGGTCGGAACTCATCATCGACCTGCGATAGCGTCGCCGGGTTCAGATCGACCAGTCAGACCCTTACCGCACCAAGAGACAAGGACCGAGTCATGCTCAAAGGTTTCAGGGACTTCGTGCTGCGCGGCAACCTCGTCGAGCTCGCCGTGGCCTTCGTGATGGCAGCCGCGTTCGGCGTCGTCGTGACGGCAACCGTCGCGATGCTGATGGACATCATCGGCAAGATCGGCGGGACCCCGGACTTCTCCAACTACGCACCCGGCGGCGTCCACGTCGGTGACTGGCTGACCGCGGTGATCACCTTCGTGATCCTGGCGTTCGTCGTGTACTTCGTGATCGTCGTGCCGTACCAGAAGGCACGCGAGCTGATGGCCCGCGACAAGGACGACGAGCTCGCTGCCGTCCCCGAGGACGTCGCGCTCCTGACCGAGATCCGCGACCTGCTCGCGGCGCGCGGGTCGACCCAGGTCTGAGGCGTCGCCGCTCCGCCCAGTCGTCAGGCGCGGACGCGTCGCGTAAAGGCTGCGAGCTCCCGGTTGAACCGCTCGGGCTCCTCGAGGTGCGGGACGTGGCCGACGCCGTCGTACCACGAAAGCTTCTGCGGTGGGGCACGTCACCAAGATGTGCTCCGCCATCGCCGGCAGCACGACGACGTCCGCCCGGCCCTGTGTCACCAACAGCGGTACCTCCAGCTGCTGAAGCACATCGTCGAGGTCGAGATCCCGGCGGCGAGGTTCGCGCGGATCCGAGCCGGGACGACCACGTTCCAGCACAGCGCCGTTTCGAAGTCTTCGTCGGACAAGGGCTTTGCGAAGCAGGTCCGGACGAACGAGCGCATGGCGTGGAAGTTGGTCAGCAGGTCGTCGGCGGTCGCTCCCACGAAGTGGTCAAGAAAGCCAGGCCCGATCAGAGTGCCGAACGCCTTCTCGTTGAGCTTCACGGCGCCCTCGACAAACGCGATCGCGCCGATGCGATCCTGACCGTACCGACGCACGTAGTCGCCGATCACGAACGAGCCGTACGACCAGCCCACCAATACCGGCCGAACCAGGTCCAGCTCCTCGATGACGGCGGCCAGATCGTCCGCCCAGAGTTCGTCGGACGCGTAGTGCTCCGGCTCGAGCGGCGCCTCGGACTTACCGTGGCCGCGCAGGTCGAACGCGACGAGCCGGAACTCCTCGGCCAGGTCACTCTCGTACTGTCGCGCCCAGCAGAGCAGGTTCTGTGACCAGCCATGGATGAGCAGGATCGGAGGTCCGTCCGGGTTGCCCCATTCGCGCACGTGGAGGTGTAGCCCTCCGCCGCCCCGCACCGTGCGCACCCTCCGTTGTCCGGTCAATTCCTGGTCGCGTCGTGCCACCGTGGTCATTGCTCCTCCTCGAGTCGCTGGAACATTTCTCGGATCGTCGCGCCGACTCAGAAGACCGGACATCGGGGAACGCGCCTTATCCTTCGTCGCCACGTTCCCTATCTGTCGTCTGCTGGTATCTACAGATCGCCCCGCGCGGCCCGCTCGCGGGATACTGATGGCATGGAAGCTCGCGCGAGCAACCTGTTCGTCGGACGCGCATCCGAGCTCGGCGAGCTTCACTCCGCCCTTCTCGCGGCGCAGGCGGGCCGCGGAGCCACGGTGCTCGTCGCCGGCGAGGCAGGGATCGGCAAGACCCGGCTCATCCGTGAGCTCTCGCAGGTAGCCCGGGATGCCGGCTTCCAGGTGCTGATCGGGCAGTCGATCGACCTCGTCGGAGCGGAGCTGCCTCTCCAGCCGTTCGCCGAGGCGCTTCGGACCGTCCGGGAGCCCTGGCACGCCCGTAGCGGATCTGCCGGGTCCCAGCTGCGAGGTCTTCGAGGACACTCTGGCACTGCTGCGCGAGCTCGCCGCGTTCGACTCCCGTGCTGCTGGTGCTCGAGGACTTGCACTGGGCGGACGCGTCGACGCTCGACCTGGTCAGTTTCCTCGCACACCATCTGAACGACAGTCCGGTCATGCTCGTTGCCAGTTGTCGTGAGGATGAGGCGGCGTCAGCGACGCGCATGCGTCGGTTGGCCGACGGAGTACGACGCTCGGAGTCGGGTCTGAAGATCGAGTTGGGATCCCTCGAGGCAGCGGAGCTGTTGGCGCTGGTGACAGCCCACGCCGAGGCTCCCCTCCCTCCCTCGGTCAGCCAGTCGATCGTCACGCGCTCGGAAGGGAACCCCTTCTTCGCTGAAGAGCTGCTCGCCGCCTCCGAGGCCACGTCCGAGCGACTGCCCGAGAGCCTGCGAGACCTGCTGCTGCAACGGGTCGACCGGTTGGATCCGACCACGCAGCGCGTGCTGCGGATGGCGGCGGCCGCTGGTCGAGAGGTCCCGTACTCGCTGCTACGGGACACGACGGGACTCGCCGACGCCGAGCTCCGCGAGTCGCTGCGACGGGCGGTCGAGAACGGAGCGTTCCTTGCGGATCAGGAGACGCGCCGTTTCCGATTCCGGCATGCGCTCTTGGCGGAGGCGATCTACACGACGATCCTCCCGGGTGAACGTGAGGAGTTCCACGGTCGACTTGCCGAGGCTCTCGCGCAAAGCAGCGCTGCGTCGCCTGGCGAGCTCGCGCGTCACTGGGCCGCGGCAGGCCGCAGCGCCGACGCGTTGGCCACGTCGGTGGCGGCGGCCGGCGAGGCCGAGAGCATCTTCGGGCTGAGGGAGGCTGCAGGCCATCTGGAGCGCGCCCTCTCACTGTGGGACGAGGTGGAGAGCGCTGAGGAAGTCGCGGGACTCGACCTCGCGACCCTGTGCTCCTGGGCCGCCGGTTTGGCGAGCCAGACGGGGGCAGCGCCGCGTGCGGTCGAACTCACGGAGCGGGCCATCGAGCTCACGGACGAGGGTTCGGAGGACGTTGCCGCGGATGCACAGTAGTCTCGCCCAGTACTTGCACGAGAGCGGGAGGACAGCCGCCGGACTCACGGAGCTCGAGCGCGCCGTCGCACTCGTCCCCAGAAGACCCGGCCTCGGCCGGCGCGGCGCAGGCGTTGGCGGACCTTGGCAACGGGCTGATGCGCAGCTGGCGCTTCGCGGAGTCGCTCGAGGTCTCGAAGACCGCGCTGGCCCAGGCTCGCGAGGTTGATGCGCCGCGGCGCCGCGGCCCGAGCGCTCGAAACGATTGGCTCTGACCTCGCCTACCTGGGCGAGGCCGAAGAGGGCTTGGCGCACCTGCGTCAAGCCCTGTTGCTTGCCGAGCACAGTGGGGAACCGCGGGCGGTCCTGACGTCCTATCGTCTCGCTGACCGACGTTCTCACGATGCTCGGCCGTCCGCGCGAGTCCGCGCGACTTGGGAAGGCGGGACTGGACGCGATCCGGCCGTACGCGATCGACAGCACCGTTCTGACGTCCAACTACATCGAGGCACTGACCGCCAGCTGGCGATTGGCAGGAAGCAGAACGGCGAGCGCGGCTTCGATGCGCAGCATCACGGCGAACTTCCCCTACATGCTGCTGATGGTCCGGGCCGACGTTGAGGTCGGCCTCGGCTACTTCGACGACGCCCGAGCCCATCTCGATGCCGCTCGGGTCACGTTGCGCGAGGACCGCGGTCTCGGTGTCTACGACGTGTACGTCGCGGAGCTGGCCCTCTGGGAACACCGTTGGACGGACGCCGATGAAGCAGTCCGCAGAGGGCTGGCATTGGCCGTGTCCAGCCATGCAGCGCAAATTCGGTCGTGGTTGTGTGCCAAAGGCCTGCGCGCGCAGGCCGAGCTGTCGGCGTTGGCGCGAGCCCGCCGCGACACTCAGGCGGTCACCGCGCGGCTCGGTCAGGCCGACACTCTGCTGGAAATTGCACGCGACGCCCATCCCGAGGCGGTTGCGGTCACCCCGAACGCGGCGGGATGGCTCGCCTTGGTGAGATGCGGAGCACGCCCGCGTCAGGGATCCAGGAACACCGCGACCGTGGTCCGAGGCCGCCGCAACCTGGAGAGCGCTTCAACGGACCCCGGCCGTGGCCTACTGCCGCTGGCGCGAGGCGGAGGCACTGATCGCCAACGGAAGCTCCCGCAGCGAGGCGCGCAAGGCACCTTCGTGAGGCGCACACCATCGCGCTGGAGCTCGGTGCGCGTCCGCTGTTACATGAGCTCGAGCTGCTGGCCCGACGGTCGCGGATGGACCTCACGGTGCCGAACCTGGAACACAAACCCGAACGCCAACGTCTCGAAGACGTCCTCGGACTCACGCCGCGCGAGGTGGAGGTGCTCGATCTCATCGCTCGCGGTTGCACCAACCGGGAGATCGCGTCAGCGCTGGTGATCAGCGTGAAGACTGCCGACGTCCACGTCTCGCACATCTTGCGCAAGCTCGATGCGAGCAACCGGTCTGAGGCAGCGGCGATCGCGCACCGGCTCGCACCACCGGGTGAGGGGTCCTGACGTCAACCGTGATGTGGCGGGACGTCGCGGAGGATCTCGTCGTCCCGCCGATCGCGTCCACCCTGCTCGTCCGAGGTGGTGTCGGGCAGCA
Organism: uncultured Actinomycetota bacterium; assembly: GCA_963737725.1. Classification (GTDB taxonomy): domain Bacteria; phylum Actinomycetota; class Actinomycetes; order Propionibacteriales; family Nocardioidaceae; genus JANLYC01. The sequence continues at coordinate 229,447 of CAVTTO010000004.1, read as the reverse complement.
CGTCGCCGAAGACCTCGTCGAGGTCGCGGCGGCGACGTCGCTGCTCGGCCGCCGCCCGGCGCCGCGCCTCGGCCTCCGGGAGCTCCGCTGCCTCTGACGTCTCGTCCGGCTCGTCGCGCTGCGGCTCGTCAGGCACCGTTCAGCCAGGACTCGTCGAACACGTCGTGCCACGGCTTCCAACCGGTGGCCTCGTGCAGCTTGTCGGAGGAGACCCGGTGTGAACGCGTCAGCGGCGCCAACCGGTCACCGCCGACCCGGACGAGGAGCCGGGGCATGAACCCGACACGGTCGCGGCCGACGGAACGAGCGAACACGCACGTCATGTCCTGGCGTCGGATCGGCTCGGCGCCGACGTTGTAGACACCGCCCGGAGCATCGAGCGCCGAGGAGACGGCGCTACCCGCGTCGTCCGGATGCACCAGGTGTGCCCAGCCCTGCGGGTCGCCGACGCCGATCGGCCGACCGGCTCGGGCCTGGGCGAGGCGCCAGGTGGTCATCGGGTCGTCGCCGATGAAGTTGCCGAACCGCAGCACGACCGGCTGCCGGCTCTTGCAGGCGAACGCCATCGCGTTGGCCTCCGCGACCGCGGCCGGGTCGAGTGATCGGGTGACCGACAACGTGCTGTCCTCGGTGATCCACTCGTCGCCCGCATCGGCGTACAAGAAGGAGACACTCTCCTGGACCAGCCGCCGCACGCCGGCGTCGTGCGCGGCCTGCACGACGATCTTCGAGCCCTCCACGCGGACCCGGTCGTTGACCTTCCAGGCGCCGGGGCGGATGCCGGCGACGCCGACCGGCATGTGGGTGGCGAGGTTGGCGACGGCGTCGAACCCGCGGAACGCCTCGGTGAGGCCGGCCTGGTCGAACAAGGAGACCTGGACCGCGTCGGCGCCGGCCTCGGCGAGCTCGGCCGCCTTGGCCTCGGAGCGGGCCAGACCGGTCACCGCGTGACCGTCGTGCAGCAGTGCCGACACGGCGGCGCGACCGAGGACACCGGTGGCGCCCGTGACGAAGACCTTCACCCAATCCCCTTGCCCATCCCCCGACGGATAACGAGACGATAACAGACGCGTTCCACCTGGTGAGACAAACCGGGGAGAGCGGTCGATGGTCACGTCGGTCGGCCCCGGCCACCGTGAGGCTCCGCCCGTGCGGGCATCGGTCGACACCCGTGCCGCAGTTCGCAAGGATCGAGGTCATGGCTCACGAACGCGCCGGGCAGCAGGCCTTGCCCGAGGACCTGATCGACGTCGACGCTGTCGTCTCGGCGTACTACGACCGACGCCCGGATCCTTCCGATCCCAGTCAGCAGGTGGCCTTCGGGACCTCGGGGCATCGTGGGTCGAGCCTCGACAGCGCCTTCAACGAGGCCCACATCGTGGCGACGACGCAGGCGATCGTCGAGTACCGCGCCGAGCAAGGCGTCGACGGGCCGCTGCTGATCGGCCGGGACACCCACGCGCTGTCCGAGCCGGCCTGGCAGACAGCGGTGGAGGTGCTGCTCGCCGCAGGCGTGACCGTGCTGGTCGACGAGCGCGACGGCTTCACTCCGACGCCCGCGGTGTCGCACGCCATCCTGCGGCTCAACCGCGAGGGCAGGCACGGCCAGGTCGACGGGATCGTCGTCACGCCGTCGCACAACCCACCGCGCGACGGTGGCTTCAAGTACAACCCGCCCCACGGCGGACCCGCCGACTCCGACGCGACCGGCTGGATCCAGGACCGGGCCAACGCGCTGCTCGTCGACGGCGTGGACGAGGTCAAGCGCGTCTCGTCGGACCGGGCCCGCGCGGAGGCCGGCCGGTTCGACTTCCTGTCGTCCTACATCGACGACCTCCCGGCCGTGCTCGACCTCGACGCGATCCGTTCGGCCGGAGTGCGGATCGGTGCCGACCCGATGGGGGGTGCGAGCGTCGGCTACTGGGGTGAGATCGGTGAGCGGCACGGGTTGGACCTGACCGTGGTCAATCCCGAGGTCGACCCGACCTGGCGGTTCATGACCCTCGACACGGACGGCAAGATCCGGATGGACTGCTCGTCGCCGAACGCGATGGCCTCCCTGATCGCACAGCGCGAGCGCTACGACATCGCCACCGGCAACGACGCCGACGCTGACCGCCACGGCATCGTCACGCCGGACCATGGGCTGATGAACCCCAACCACTTCCTCTCGGTCGCCATCGGATATCTCTTCGCGCACCGCACGGGTTGGGACGAGGGCTGCTGCTGTCGGCAAGACGCTGGTGAGCTCGTCGATGATCGACCGGGTCGTCGACGAGCTCGGTCGACGGTTGCTCGAGGTGCCGGTCGGGTTCAAGTGGTTCGTGCCCGGCTTGCTCGACGGGTCGGTCGGGTTCGGCGGCGAGGAGTCGGCAGGTGCGTCCTTCCTGCGCAAGGACGGGACGACGTGGACGACGGACAAGGACGGCATCCTGCTGGCACTGCTCGCCAGCGAGATCCTCGCCGTGACCGGCAAGAGCCCCAGCCAGCTGTACGCCGAGCTCGTCGACCGGCACGGCGATCCGGCGTACGCGCGCGTCGACGCCCCGGCCGACCGGGAGCAGAAGGCGAAGCTGGCCAAGCTCGACGCCGCCGACGTCACCGCCGAGTCGGTGGCCGGTGAGGCGATCACGGCCAAGCTCACGCGCGCTCCGGGGAACGACGCCGCGCTCGGAGGTCTGAAGGTGTGCACCGAGTCGGCGTGGTTCGCGGCGCGACCGTCCGGCACGGAGGACGTCTACAAGATCTACGCCGAGTCGTTCCGCGGCCCCGACCACCTGAAGCAGGTCCAGGACGAGGCCAAGGACGTCGTCACCGCCGCCCTCTCCGGTAGCTGATGACCCGCCCGATCATCCGAGGAGTCAGGGGGTGATCTCCTCCAGCTCGGCGTAGCCCCAGGCGCGGAGCGGATCGCGCAGCGTTGCCGCGTCCCCGACGACCACGATCGTCACCGCTTCGGGCCGCAGCACCGTGGTCAGGGCAGCATTCGCGTCCTCGGCGGTGACCGTGCGGATCCGTTCCAGGTTGGCGTCGACGTGGTCGAGGGGCAGCCCCTGCGACAGCAGCAGCTCGACCCGGCCGACCACGCTGTCTGAGCGTTCGAACCCCAACGCCGCGGACTCGGTCGCCGCGCGCGAGGCCGTGCTGACCTCGTCGGCCGTGATCGAGCCGGTCGCGTCCCGCAGGATCGTGACGATGTCCTCGAGCGCCTCGGCCGTCGCGTCGGCGCGCACCGCGGTCGACACGGCGACCAGGCCCGTCGACCGGCCCGTGTCGAGGCTGGACCCGGCGCCGTACGTGAAGCCCTTCTGCTCCCGCAGCACCGTGTTGATCCGCGACGAGAAGTTGCCCCCGATCGCGAAGTTGGCGGCGAACATGCCCGGCCATCGCTCGTCCGCACGGGTGATGCCGGGTGCAGCGAGGCGGAGCGTCGACTGCGGAGCGTCCGGCCAGTCGACCAGCAGCAGCTGAGCCCGATCGGCGGTCACGGGAGCAGGGGCGACGACGTCGTCCAGGTCGTCACCGGATCCCTGCCAGGACGCGAACGCGTCTGCCGCGAGCGCAGCCGGATCCAGATCTGCGAAGTCGCCGGCGATGATCAGGGTCGCGCGCCGTGGGTCGAGGTGGCGCCGAGCAAACGCGACCACATCGTCACGGCCCACCGCACGCACGGTGTCGGCGGAACCACCGACCGGACGGCTCGCCCGATGGTCGCCGAAGAGTGCGGCGTTCAGCCGCTCCACGGCGACGTGTTGGGGGTATGCCGATGCCTGGTCGATCTCCTCGAGCCGCAGCTGCTGCTCGTGCTCGAACTCGTCGTCTGCGAACTCCGGCGAGAGCACCGAGTCGGCCATCAGCGCAAGCGCGTCCGCGAGATGGATCGTCGGTGCAGACAGCCGGACCGCGAAACCGTCGGGAAAGGCGGCAGCGTCCAGGTCAGCCCCGCACAGTGCCAGCGCGTCGGCGAACTCCTCCGCGCCGCGACCCGCCGCGCCCTTGGTGAGGCAGCGCCCGACGAGCCCTGCGACGCCCTCGAGCTCACGCGGCTCCATGGTCAACGGCAGGTCGAAGAGCAGCGTCGCGCTGACGACGTACTGTCCGGGGCAGTCGTAGCGCAACACCCGCAGCCCGTTCGAGAGCCGGCTCTCGGCATACGTCGGGAACGACCAGCCCTGCGCAGGCGGCACCTCCGGAGGCGTCGTGATCGTCGTCATGACGCACCTCCCTCGCCCGCGCCGGACTCGTCGAGGGCGGCTTGCTCCGCCGGACCCTCGGGGTGCACCCGAACCTGCGCGTTGAGCGCGGGCAGGAGCCAGGTCTGTGCAGCCTCGCGCACCTCCTCCGCAGTGATGCTGCGCAGGAGCGGAAGCCTTTCGTTGAGCGACTCCGGGTCGTCGAACAACATCGTGCAGGCCGAGATCGCGTCGGCCCGTCCGGCGGCGGTGCCCATCTCGTCGAGCCAGTCGCGTTCCGCCTGGGCCCGCGCCATCGCGAGCTCCTGTTCGGTCGGCCCGTCGACCGCGAAGGTGTGCAGGACGTCTGCGACCGCCGACACGATCGCATCGAGGTCCTGACCCGGCAATGCCCGCACCGAGCCGAGCCCGAGCGAGTTGCCTGCGATCAAGGTGTTGAGACCGAGGCCCGCGGTCAGGGCGGTGCGATCCTGGCGCACCACGCGCCGGTAGAGGCGGCTCGTCTCGTTCTCACCGAGCACCGCGCTGGCCAGGCTCACCGCGGCCAGCTCGCGCGAGTCCGGCGCGTCGACCGGGAGCCGGTAGGCGAACCAGACCCCCGGCGACGGCACGTCCTCGTGGTGGTCGATCACTCGTGGTTCGGTGAGCGGCGGCAGTGCCGGTGGGATCTCCCGCTTCGGCGCGTCACCGGGCTCGATCGACTCCAGGTAGGTCGCAGCCTTGCTGAAGCCGTCCTCGACCGACACGTCGCCGACGATCGAGAGCACCGCGTTGTTCGGCATGTAGTAGGTGGCGTGGAAGGCGCTCACCTCGTCGAGCGTGGCCTCCGCCAGCTGCTGCATGTTGCCGATCGGCAGGTGTCCGTACGGGTGGTCGGCGTCGAAGATCAGCGGCAGCGCCCGCTCGAAGACCGTTCCGTACGGGACGTTGTCCATCCGCTGGCTGCGCTCCTGCGCAACGACGTCCACCTGGTTCTTGAAGTTCTGGTCCGTGAGCACGTCGTCGAGGAAGGCCATCCGGTCGGCCTCGAGCCACAGCGCCAGGTCGAGCACTCCGGACGGCATCGACTCGAAGTAGTTGGTGCGGTCGAACGACGTGGTGGCGTTGAGAGATGCGCCATGGCCCTGCAGCAGCGCGAAGTGGTCGCCGGCGGCGACGTGGCGCGAACCCTGGAACATCAGGTGCTCGAAGAGGTGGGCGAAACCCTGCCGGTGCGGCTGCTCGTGACGCGAGCCCACGTCGTACCAGAGGTTGACCGCAACGACGCCGAGCCCCGGTGTCGGGCTGACCACGACCCGCAAACCGTTGTCCAGCGTGCGGCTCTGCATCGGATAGCTGACGTCGGGGGTCGCACTCACGCGACGAATGTACCTGGCACCCCACAACGGCACTCCTTGCGTTTGTGGACAACTTGTCTCACCCACTGAGAGAGGTATGAGGTGTTCATGGGCCGGACGGCTGATGTTCTGGCGAAGCCCTTCAATTGCTCCAAACGCTCATTACGCTTGGATCACATGTTGGGAGGGCGTTTTTCGCGGGTCGTCGCGTATCGCGGCGGACTCTGCGTCGCCGTCGCGGCCCTGATGCCCGTCCCCTCCGCTCTCTCCGGTCAACCGCTCCCGCAGAGCGCGGCCCCACCCTCCGCCTTCGCGTCCAGCACCCAGACGCCGCATGTTCCGCTCGTCCCGGTGACCGTCGACGTCCCGCCACGGGTCAAGTCGACCGACGGATCCGATCGGCACAACGCCAAGCCGCTCAAGAAGCGCGCCGTCATCCGCAAGACGCAGCACGAGCGCATCCTCGACATCAGCGCCAACACGAGCTACGACGTCCCGCTCGCTGCGCTCAACGCGTACAAGAACGCCGCCACGCGCGTGGCGTCCAGCTACCCGAGCTGCCACCTGTCGTGGGGCGTGATCGCGGCGATCGGTCAGGTCGAGTCCGACCACGGCCGGTACGGCGGCGCTTCGGTGCTCGCCAACGGGATGACCGCGCCCAGGATCGTCGGCCCCGAGCTCAACGGCCGCGGCCCGGTGGCCGCGATCCACGACACCGACAACGGGGTGTACGACGGCGACAAGGTCTGGGACCGCGCCGTGGGTCCGATGCAGTTCATCCCCAGCACCTGGGCCGGCATGGGCGTCGACGGTGACGGTGACGGGAAGCGCAACCCCAGCGACTTCGACGACGCCGCGCTGTCCACCGGGCTCTACCTGTGTGGCGCCGGCGGCGACTTCAGCAGTCTCGCCCAGGCCCGCGCGAACGTGATGCGCTACAACCACTCCGAGGAGTACGTCGACCTGGTCCTCCGGATCGCCAACGCCTACGACAGCGGTGTGGTCGACGTCGTCCCGAACGACCCGGCGCCGCCGCGTCAGCCCCGCGTCCGGCACCCGCATCACCGGCCGCACCACACGACGCGACCCGGCACCAACCAGCCGACCGGCACCGACCCGAGCGCCGCACCACCCGGGCCAGACCAACCCCGATCCCAAGCCCGACCCGAAGCCCGATCCCAAGCCCGACCCGAAGCCCGACCCGCCGAAGCCGGTGGTGCGGAACTACGCCGGCGTGTGGACCTGGGTGAGCTCGACCGCAGGCAAGGTCGGCTCGGTGTCGATCGCGCTGCCACTGCCGACCGCCGTCAAGGCGACCCTGACCGGCGACGTCGACGGCGACGGCACTCCGGAGCTGCTCGCGAAGGAGCTGGAGGGACTGTCCGGCGGCTCGGTGGCCGTCACGACGACGGACGGGAAGGTCACGGCGTTCTCCGTGACGTCGACCCCGCCACCGCCTGCCTCGCCGACGACACCTCCCCCGTCCTCGCCCTCGTCGCCCGCGCCGACGCCGTCGGCGGCCCCGGCTCCCGTGACCACCAAGCCCACGACGCCGGCCGAGCCGACGGACTGACTCCGACCGGTTTCCGGGTCGGCACGAGCGGACGCGGCATCAAGAAGCGGGGAAGGGCCGACACGGGTGCGACGTGCACCCCGCGGCCGCGGCGCCCCTGAAGACGCCGCGGCGCGAGATCTCCCGCCTGGGGTGCGCAGCGGGGTGGTGCAGACGTACCTTCCCTTCTCAGCCAGGGGACGCTGACGGACGGCGAGCGTCGGCCTGACCTGCCTCCCCGTCTCTCGTCGGATCGGCGCGAAGGGAAGATCCTCCCTCCAGTGCTTCCCACTCTAGAACTCTCAGTCACCGTGTGTAGGCAATTACCTACAGATAGTCCGTTCGGGGGACGAGCAGTCGCCGAAATGGTGACGCAATTCCGCCCGAGACGCCGCGGCGGGGATCGCGGCCGTCGGGAATGATGAATGGACAGCGCGCAGATCAGGAGGACACGTGAGCGGCTCGGGAGCGCTCGGCACCATCCACGACGCCGTGATCGTGGGCGCCGGTCTCGCAGGACTCAGCTGCGCCGTCGACCTGCACGAAGCCGGGTACGACGTCGTCGTGCTCGAGGCATCCGACGGCGTGGGCGGTCGGGTCCGCACCGACACGGTCGACGAGCTCCTCCTCGACCGCGGCTTCCAGCTGCTCAACCCCGCCTACCCGGCGCTGCGCGGGTTCGTCGACCTCGAGGCACTCGACCTGATGTCGTTCGACGCCGGCCTCGTCGTCTCCTCGCACGGCCACCACACCGTCCTCGCCGACCCGCGGCGCGCTCCCCGTGACGCGGGCCGCTCGCTCAACCACCTGACCGGGTCGTTCAGCGAGAAGCTGCGCTTCGGCCGGTACGCCGTCCGGGCGACGACGCTGCCACCGTCCCGGCTGAAGGCTCTCCCCGACGTGCCGTGGGGAGAAGCCCTCGACCACGCCGGCGTCCGCGGCCGGCTGCGCACCGGTGTGCTCGAGCCCTTCCTTGCCGGCGTCCTCGCGGAGGACGGGCAGGAGACGTCCCGCGTCTTCGTCGACCTGCTGATCCGTACCTTCGTGCGCGGCACTCCCGCGCTGCCCGCTCGCGGCATGCAGGCGCTTCCCGACCAGCTGGCGAAGAGGCTTCCCCCTGACGTCGTACGTCTGGAGAGCCCGGTCGATGACGTCACTGCGGGCCGGGTGCGTACTCCCGCGGGCGACTTCCGTGGACGCGCCGTCGTGGTGGCCACCGACGGACCGCAGTCGGCACGGCTCACCGGCCTGCCTGCGCCCCCCGTGCGCGGCCTGACCACGTACTACCACCAGGTCGCCGCTTCACCGGCCGAGCGCAAGATGCTGCACATCGACGGTGAGCGGCGCGGCCCGGTCGTCAACACCGCTGTGGTCTCCGACATCGCGCCGTCGTACTGCACCCGAGGTGCACTTGTCGCCACGACGGTGCTGGGCGCGCACGAGGACTCGCGCACCGAACGCGCCATGCTCGCCCAGCTCGCGTACATCTACCGCGTCGACACCAGCGAGTGGAACCGCGTGGCGGCGTACCCGATCGAGTCCGCTCTTCCCGCCATGGTGCCGCCGCTCGACCTGCGGCAACCCGTCGACCTCGGGCGAGGGCTGTTCGTGTGCGGCGACCACCGCGACACCGCGTCGATCCAGGGCGCCATCGTCTCGGGGCGACGCACGGCCGTCGCCGTCCAACGGTCCTGGGGACGAGAGGTCGAGCAGACCCGCACCGGACGACGACCCCTTCGCGAGTCACGACCTATAGCAATTTGACCCGTTAGTACGCCGCCTTCCGTGCCGGGCCCCTCACGCCGCACGCTTCGGTCTGCCGACACCCGCTCTCGCGTTAATCGGACGCACAGGAATGCCGCCTATCATGGATGCGAGATCACGATTGGGTCACGTGTCGACCACGGCACGAACACGGCCCGAGACGCGACCGGACGCGCGACCCGAGGACACCGCAGCCGGAGAGGAGGAGGTCACGTTGCTGGCGCTGCCCGACGACCAGACCCCCGCCGGCTGGGGCGGCCGACTGGCCTTCTCGCTGGTGAACTCCGTGCTCTGGCGGCGCAGCGACGACCCCGAGGACACCCTCGACTCGTACGGCCGCCTGGTCGACATCGCGGCCGACAGCGGATGGCTTCCCGATGCCGAGACCTTGCGCGTCGCGGGCAAGCGCGGCCCGGCGCCGGCGCGGCTCGCGATGTCTCGCGCCATCGAGCTGCGCGAGCACCTGTTCGCGATCTTCTCCTCCCTCGCCGACGACGAGCCCGTGCCCGCGGTGTCCCTCAGCCGCCTCAACGAGGTCTTCGGGCAGGCCCTGTCGCAGCTCCAGCTCGCACCACGCGAACCGGGCGCGCGCATCGACTGGCGGTCACCGGTCGACCCCGACCTGCCCCTGTGGCTGATCGCGATCTCGGCCGCCGAGCTGCTGACCGCGACCGACCAGGACCGGATCAAGCAGTGCCCCGGCGAACGCTGTGGCTGGGTCTTCTACGACACCACGCGCAACCGGTCGCGACGCTGGTGCGAGGACAGCCAGTGCGGCAACCGCGCCCGCGCGAAGCGCTACTACCAGCGCCACCACGCCTCCTGATCCTGCGCCACCCGGTCGGCAGCTCGCGGCGTTCTCGTCGACTCGACCATCCGTTGTGACCCGGGCGAAACCAGCCCGTGACCAGGCCGTGAGCAGAGTGGAAGCAGCGCGCGTCGAGCCTTCCACGAGGCCGACCCTACGGACCGAACACGATCCCGTCACGAATTGATTTCACGGGCTATTTGTCGTTGACGCGTTAGAACGATTCTCCCTACTTTCAAGGCACCCACCCCGGTTGGCCGGTCGCTCCCCTGAAGTGACCGGCCAACCAACCTGGTGGCCGGCGTACGACGTCGACACCCGACAGGTGGCACGAAGGACCGGCCGACCCGACACGGGTTGGAGGCCGGCGTATGACTCCACGAGCGATCGCGCGGAGCCCGACCGGTACGTGCCGGGTCGGTCTCCTCCGTGACGGCAACGGCGCTCCCACAAGGAGCGAGAGAGGGCTGAGAACATGCGGTTCAAGCCAACTACCCGAACGAGAGCGCTGGTCGCTCTCTCCAGTGTCGGTCTGCTGGCACTGGCTGCCTGTGGCGGCTCGGGCAACACGACCGACAGCCAGGGAACCTTCGACCAGAACAGTGGCGCCGCGGGGGCGTCGCGAGATCCCGACCGACAGCCGCCGGCGCCGGACATCCCCGGCGCGAAGTCAGGTGGCACCGTCCGGGTCATCAGCAACGACGGCCTGAACTCCATGGACCCGACCGAGGCCTACTACATCAACACCGGTTCCATCCTCACGAACCTCGTCACCCGTTCGCTGACGCAGTACGTCTACGACGAGAAGTCCGGCGACATGATCCTGGTTCCGGACCTCGCCACCGACCTCGGTGACCACAACGCCGACTACACCAAGTGGACGTTCGAGATCCGTGACGGCGTGAAGTTCGAGAACGGCCAAGAGGTGACGGCGGACGACATCGCGTTCGGCATCAAGCGGTCGTTCGACCGCAGCACGTTCCCGGAGGGTCCGTCGTACAGCAACGACTACTTCCTCGACGGCGACAGCTACAAGGGTCCGTACACCGACAAGGGCGACTACAAGGGCGTGACGGTGGACGGCAACACGCTGACCATCAAGATGGCCAAGCCGTTCCCGGACATGCCGTACTGGGGCACGTTCCCCGCGATGGGGCCGATCCCCGAGGGTGACGCGAGCGACCCGGCGAAGTACGCCCTGCACCCGTGGGCGACCGGGCCGTACATGTTCAAGGAGTACGTCCCCGAGAAGTCGCTGACGCTGGTCAAGAACCCCAACTGGGACCCTGACACCGACCCCGGACGTCACCAGTACGTCGACGGATGGGACATGCAGTTCGACGTCCCGAGCGCCAAGGTCGACCAGATCATGCTGAACGACGAGGGCGACGGCCAGACCACGCTGACCTACGACAACATCCAGGCCGCGAACTTCGTCACCGCGAAGAACGACGCCAGCGACCGGCTCGTGCTCGGTTCGTCGCCGTGCTCCTTCTACTGGGGGCCGGACTACCGCACCGTCACGGACATGGACGTCCGCAAGGCGCTCGCCTACGCGTACCCGTACCAGGAGGCGTGGGCGGCCGGTGGTGAGATCGTCGGCGTCACTCGCGTGCCCGGCACGAACCTGATGCCCCCGGGCATCCCGGGTCGCACCGAGTACAACCCGCTGCCGGACCACGAGCCCGGTACGACCGACGCCGACAAGGCCAAGCAGCTGCTGCAGGACTCCGGGAACATGAACTACCCGGTCAAGTTCCTGTACTCGCAGGACGACCCGGTATCCGTCGACACCAAGGACGCCATCGTCAAGGGCCTGAAGGCGGCCGGCTTCGACCCGCAGCCGTACGCGACGACCGTGGCCGACAACTCGACGCTCCGGGCCGACCCGAACACGGACATCAACGTCCGCTCGTCCGGATGGTGCTCGGACTGGCCGACCGGCTCGTCCTGGTTCCCGCCGGTGATCCAGTCGACCGACATCGCCGAAGAGGGGCTGGGTGCCAACTACTCGGTCTTCAAGGAGGCGGACGTCGACAAGAAGATCCAGGAGATCCAGCGGATGCCGATCGACGAGCAGAACAAGGCCTGGAACGACCTGGACAAGTACGTCGCGGAGACCTACTTCCCGCTGTTCTCGACCGGGTATGCCGGCGTCGACATGATGCACGGGTCGAAGATCCACAACATGTTCAACGACAACACCTACGGCGCCCCGACCTTCCGGGACATCTGGATCGGCTGAGCGAGGCGCGTCACCGCAACAAGAACAACAACTGAAGATCCGAAACACCACTGAGGACAGGGTGGGTGCCGCGAGGCGCCCACCCTGTTCCTCGTCCGGGGCGCCCGGCTCGGCTCGCTACCCTTGTCCGCGCGCCCCAGTAGCTCAGTCGGATAGAGCGACCGCCTCCTAAGCGGTAGGCCACAGGTTCGATTCCTGTCTGGGGCACCAAGCCATGAAATCCGGTTGCCGCGCCCTGGCGATCACGTTCAGACTCTGGTCCCGTGTCTGACGACGACGTACCCGACCTCGGTCCGGTGCCGACCCGGTTTCCCGCCACCGAGGACCTGGTGCGGCGTCTGGTGGCCGCGCAGTTCCCGCAGTGGGCCGACTTGCCCGTCCTGCCGGTGGCGAACGAGGGCTGGGACAACCGGACCTTCCACCTCGGTGCAGAGATGTCGGTCCGCCTGCCGAGCGCGTCGCCGTACTCGCTCGCCGTCGAGAAGGAACAGCGATGGTTGCCGGTGCTGGCACCCCAGCTTCCGCTGCAGATCCCCGTTCCGCTGGCCCAGGGCGCGCCCGGTGAGGGGTATCCGTACGTGTGGTCGGTGTATCGATGGCTCGACGGCGACACCGCGAGCCGGGACAACGTCGCCGACCTGACGGAGTTCGGTGCGGCACTCGCGGACTTCCTCGCCGCTCTGCAGGGGGTCGATCCCACCGACGGCCCCGGTCCCGGGTCTGCACAACTGGTATCGGGGCGGGACGCTGGCGACGTACGACACGCTGACGAAGGACTCGCTCGAGACGCTGAGAGACCACTGCCGCACCGACGCTCGCGCGGGAGATCTGGCAGACCGCGCTGCAGTCTCGCTGGGAGGGGCAGCCCGTGTGGTTCCACGGCGACATCGCGCAGGGCAACCTGCTCGTGAACGACGGCGTGCTCACCTCCGTCATCGACTTCGGCACCTGCGGAGTGGGCGATCCGGCCTGCGACCTGGCGATCGCCTGGACGCTGCTCACCGGCGAGAGCCGCGCGGTGTTCCGAAGGGGCCTGTCCGTGGACGACGAGACCTGGGCCCGTGGCCGGGGCTGGGCCTTGTGGAAGACGTTGGCCACGTGCGCCGGGGCTCTGCAGAGCGGCGGTCCCGAGCTCGCGGACGCAACGTACGTCCTGGACCAGATCTTCGACGAGTACGCATAAGAGACAAGATGCCGAAGAAGCGCCCCCACCATGCAGACGGTGGGGGCGCTTCAGGGTCGGGAGCGACGTTCCCGACGCGGCGTCCCGCCCAGGGGGGAAAGCGGGTGAGCCGCCGTTCTGGTCGACCAGGCGCTCAGCTGACGTCCTCGGGGATGGGGACGGCATCTGGGCTGGGGCTCAGGAGCAGTGAATGGGAGGTAGCCCCAAGCCCTGCTCGAAAGAGTTCCAGCCCGTACTCCGACCCCGCAAGACCGGTCCCGTGGCGAAGACGTCACGCACTGTGAAGCGCGCGCGGCTACGTCCGAACTCTTCTCCAACCGAAGCCTGAACGGAGCAGTGGCCGGACGAAGTGTCGGCGGGCGATGAGCAGGTCGATCGCAAACACGAGCAGGACGAACGTCGCAGCAAACCGGATGAACGGCGACGGATAGATCAGCTGGACGACGAAGACGCTGAGCATGAGATAGGCATCGACGCGTTCGGGTCGCAGCGTTGCGAGGGCAGCGACGACGAAGAGCGTGACCGCGATCGTGAAGCCCACCTCCAGCTGCTCTCGAGCAGCCAGGGGCATCGAGATCCCCCCGCCCCCGGCCGCGTACGCCAGGGGAAGGGCACCCATGCCCAAGGTCCACTGGCTGACGGAAGAAGCGAGGAACAGGGCCAGTCCTTGGGCCGGTCGATGGTTGATGACGAGAATCGAGACGACGACGAACTCGGGGGCCTCGGTGGCTGCAGGCACCACCGACTGGATGAGCAGGTAGGGATCCAGACCGAGACTGGTACCAGTCTGGAGGAGCGCATCGGCGAAGGGGTTCCCGATCGCGATGACAACGACTGCTGGCAGGACGATCAGCGCCGTGATCCAGAGCCGTCGGTACGCCGGTGGGAGTGACAGGAGCCCGGCCGCAACTCCGACGACAGCCGGCTCTTCGTCGGGCGTGCCCTGCACCCGCCTGGCATACAGCACGTAGAGGGCGATGAGGATGACCCCGTCGAAGATCGTCAGGCTTCCCCGGACCGCGACATGGATGGCGAAGAGCGCGGTGATCAGCAGGATTCCGAGCTCGAGCCGGCGAGTCGGGGCGAGCTGGAGTGGTGGGGCCGACTGGCCACGGCTTCGTGCCATGAAGGCGACGAGGAGCGGAAGCCCGATCGCACCCGTGAGAAGGAGCCTGGTGGCACCGGTCAGGTTGGCTGTGACGAGCTCGGCGGACTGGATGTAGGCGAAGCGCACCTCGATGACGAACTCAGGCAACACGGTGACGAGCGCCACGGCAGCGAGGACGAAGCCTCCGGAGAACACCGATTCCCCTGCGTCCGCAGCCCAGGCGAGCATGAACGAAGCGCCGATCAAGCCGACTCCGAGTCCGACCATCTCGGCTTGCACCGGGCAGGACGGGACGGGCTTGGTGGACGACCACTCCGAAGATCGCGCAGCCGGCGGCGACGAACAACGGGTACCGCCACCGGAGGTCCTCGGCCGTGCCAGATCGCGCCGACGTCATCGGGACCGCACCACGGTCAGCTGGGTGGTTGCCTGCGCCGTCGTACCGTCTCCATGGGCGATGGCGGACAAGACGTAGCGACCAGGGCTGGTCGGCGTCCAGGTGAACGCGCGCGCGGGGAGCAGGGCAGGGGAACCGCCAGATCCGGGTCTCTTCCCCAGGAGCCTCGATCCGAGCGAGCGCTTCGTCACAGTCCGAGGCTCGGAATCTCACGGTCGACGCGCGTCCGACCGTGGCGTGTTCGGGCACCTTGAGCAGCGTCACGGTGGGGGGCGTGACGGCGGGGGGACGCGGTTCCACCGTCAGGCGCAGACTCGCGCTGGCTGTCTGCCCCTGGTGTCCCTGGGCGCGAATCAAGAGGTCGGCCCAACCCGACGACGTCGGCGTCCACTTGACGACGCCGGTGCCGTCACGAATCAAGAACGCCCGCGAGAACACGATGCCGGAACGGGTCGAGATGGCGACCCGCTCATCGACACCGCCGCTGACCTTGAACGAGACCCGGACAGGTCGACCCACGACGGCTCGCGTCGGCGCGTCGATCAGCCGGACCGTGGGTGGTGCGTTCAGGACGCGGAAGGTCGCGCTGTCGGACACGTCGGTGCCGTCCAGACCGGTCACCTCGACGCGCACTCGTGCCTCCCCGGCAACAGGCGGCACCCACCTGATCGCCTTTTCGGCCGGTCGCGAACCGGAGGTGCTTGGTGGTGCTGCCGGCCGAGGTCGTGATGGTCACGACCTCCTTGCGGGCGTTCTCGACCAGGAAGGCGAGCTCGACCGGCTTGTCCTTGACGATCCGCCCGGTGGGAGGAAGGACGTCGATCCGCGGCGGTTTGTTGAGTGCCTGCCGGACTGCGCTGTAGATGTCCGGCCCCAGCCCGGCCCGACCATTGAGGAACGTGGTCACGCCGAGGAGACGCGCGGCACCGGGTCCACGCGAACCCTCGAAGAGGCTCTGGACCTGAACGATCCCTCCCGACGAGAACAACAGGTGTGGCTCCCCCAGGATGACGGTGTCCAGCGACGACTCCTCCAGGTCACGTATCTCGAGGTTTCGCAGCCCCAGCAGGTTGCGGACGCGTGGGTTCGCGAAGGTCAGCCGACTCATCTGAGCCGGCCCCAGCGTGACGGGGTCCCGGGCGATGGCGCGGGAAGTCAGTCGGGTCCGGCCGTCTCCGTCGATCCAGCCGGTCAGCGTCGCCACGAGGTTCTGACCGCGACGTGGCGTGTAGAAGGTGCTGCGCAGCAACCGGGGTTTCGAACGTCCGGGTGGTGCCGAGTACACGTACCCGGGTTGCATGGTGGATCGGAGGTCGTCTTCGTCCGACTCGTCGAAGTCGACGTCGCCGGCCACGTCGATCGGCCCTGACAGCGCGATCGGTCGGGCCCAGGCATCGGCATTGCTCACGTAGAGGTCGGGTCGCGTGACGTGGAACGTCTCGTAGGCCGCCGCCTGGGCGTCGAAGAGGTCAGCTGGGTAACGGAGCCGGTCGCGCAGCTGGGCCGGCATCGCATCGTCGGGTTCGAACAGCGTGGGAAAGGCCTCGGCCCAGGCTTGCGCGATCGGGTCCGGCTCGTCCGTCAGGTAGAGGTCGACCTCCCCCGAGAACGCGTCGACGGTGGCGCGGACCGACGCCCGCGCGTAGTTGACCTGGGATCCGGCCAGGTCGACGCGGTCGGCGTACGGATAGTTCGCGCTCGTCGTGTAGCCCTCGACCACGAACACCACCCGGCCGTCGGCGGACAGAGGCACCCCGTGGGAGTCCCACTGGATGAACGGCGCCAACGTGTGCAGCCGGTCGTTCACATCGCGATGCAGAAGGATGCGCGACTCCGGCGTGATGTCGTCGGAGAGGAGCATCTCCTTGCTCCCCAGCGCGAGCGCGAAGGCGAGGCGATGGACCCAGGTCGACAGCTCGATCCCGCCTGTACCCGTGTAGGAGTACAGCGTGGGTGGCGCCGCGCTCGAGGCGGGGAGGTCTACCTCGGGGCGGTGCGTGTTGACAAGGATCCACGGTGACTGCGCGGCTCGTCGGTCCGTCGTCACCGTGAAGAGCCTGGGTTCGGTTGTGTCCTCGTCGCCAGGAGCGAGAGGCAGGTGCCCGAAGTAGATGCGCGGCTCACGCACCGTTGGTCCGGCGTCGATCAAACGCGGCCCACGGTTCTGGTCGACGTCGGTCGACGAGAACCGGATGAGCCCCAGTCCGTGGGTGTAGGCGAGACGATTGTTGATCCACGTGTCGGATTCCCGGCGATCAGGCTTTGGTCGAGCTCTCGCTCGCTCACCACGGTGAGCTGTCGTCGCCCGTCGCCACGCACGACGTCGAGTGTCGGCGCCTCAGGCTGGTAGTAGGGCGTGTCAGTGACGAGCTCGCGCATCCGTGCCTCGAGGATCGAGGTGTCCCAGATCGGTACCCGCGCGAGCTGGTCGCGCGCGGGTGCGAAGTCGGCAGCGGTGAAACGACCGGTGGGTGTGTAGGGCACGACGTCGATCGCGTCGAGTCCGAGGCCTGTCCTCGTTGCCTCGATCGACCGTTCCAGATAGGGCTGCTCGCTCACCAGCGGATTCGGATCGACGACATAGCGCTGGACGAGCGACGGGATCAAGGTTCCGAGGAGTGCGATCGAGCCGACGAGCAGTGCCGCTGGGGCACCGACCAGCAGTGCTGTACGACGTCTGGAGCCAGTTCGGGCAACGAACGGCGCGGCGACGCAGGTGAGAGCGAGCACGACCGACAGACCAACGAGTACGCCGAGTCCTGGAAGCCGGATGTGGGCGTCGACGTAGCCGGCACCCGCGAACGAGCGTCCATCTGCCGATGGCTGGCGGAGCTCGAGTATGTACCGCTCCAGGTGAATCCTCCACGCGACGACGAGGAGGAAGCATCGCGGCGAGCGAGGCGAGATGCACCTGCGCTTCGAAGGTGGCGCGAGGTGGCCGGAAGCCGACCGCTTGTCGTCCGCGGTACACCAGCGCCACGAAACCGGCGGCCACCACAATGAGCCAGAGCAGCAGCGCCGACACCAAGCGCTCGAACGGGAGTGAGAAGACGAAGTAGCCGACGTCCTTGCCGAAGACCGGGTCGGCGACGCCGAAGCTCTGCCGGTGCTGCCACAAGACGAAAGGTCTGCCAGTGCCCCTCGACCGACGAGGCGAACAAGGTCCCGGTGACGAACGACGCCGCAGCGATGGTGGCCCTTCCCGGCCGTGTCCGGGCGAAGTCGGAATGTCGGGCCGCAATGCCCAGGTTGGCCGCCATGAAGAGGGCGGCCGTGCCCGCGATCAACAGGAAGAACTCGACTCGTGCGAGGAGGACCCGGCGGAACACGTCGGACTGGTCGAGTTCGTTGAACCACAGGGCGCCCGGAAGGATCCGTGCCGTCCCATAGGCAAGAAGCAACGGCACACCGAGGACGACGACCACCACGGTCGCACGGCCACGGGGCCGGAGGACAAAGGGCCTCAGAGCCGGTCGCTCGACAGCCTCGAACGACAGCAGCGTGTCCGTGCGGAGTTCCGGCGGCACGCTGTGTGGCGGCGCGAGTGCTTCTGCGGCGGGCGGCGGAACAGCGGCGGTGGCTTCTTCAGCGGGGGCCTCAACCACCGGACGTCGGCGATGACCGTCCAGTCGCCCGTGCACCGACAGGAAGTAGTCGACGCCTGCACGGCTGGGAACCCAGACGTACCGACTTCCCCACGGCCGCTTGCGGCCCGCGAGCTCTCCCTTGCGCAGGAGCGCCCGGACCGTTTGGGGACTCGTGCCCAGCGCCTCGGCTGCCTCGGCGACGGTGAGATCGTCTTCATCCCCCATGTGGGGAACGTACTCCGCACGTTTCGCAGACATCACCGAAACAGGTCATCTGCTTTCGCATACCCGGCGCATGGCCGTCAAAAGTTCACTTTCGTGTCGCACTTGCGCACTCCACGCCGGTTTCCTGACCGACGTACACGCGGATGGCAACTGTTCGCACAGGGACTGCAGACCCGTGGAGAGCTAGAGCTCTCGGCGACCGCATCGGATCGTTGTGATTTGCGGAGTGCCAGGTCGTCACGAGTGTCGTGACCGCGCAGCGCGGTAGGCCGGCACTCCCACCGGATCAGCGTCGGGATCAACGACGACGCCATCGACCGTCCGACGGACCTCGAGCTCGACGCCTTCAACCTGGCTCCACTCGCCATCCTCTCGCCGCCACACCACTCTGTTGACGGAGTGTGCCGCTCGATGGACGGGCCTGTCGTCGGCGTCGAGCACCGTCGCGGAACTGTCCTCGGTGAACTCGATGCAGACCTCATCGGCCGTGCCCTCGACGCTGTCGAACTCGACCACGAAGCTGTGCGCGGCAACGGTGCGACCCATGCGCCAGGCGATGTAGTCCAACATCTGCCCCATCGTGATCGGCACCCCTTCAGCGGTCTCAGAGCGCGCCGCCGGGCCGAAGGCGGCCGCGAAGCCGTCGGGATCACCGTGGAGAACAGCCTGTGTGCACCGGTCGTAGTTCCGGCGGATCTCGGTGGCGGCCGCCTGCAACTCAGGTTCACCCATGGCGAGACGCTACATCCCAGAAACTCGAAGTGACTCAGACATGTCGCGATGGGTCGCGGCGGCACTTACGCTCTCTTGAAGTGAAGCTGAACTACCTTGCTCCGTTGATGTCCGTCGCCGTAGCGCTCGCTGCGGTGACGGCACTGACCGGCTGCAGTGGTGACTCCGACGACTCCACGCTGAGCACCTCCGAGGCGGGTGACCGCTACGTGGCGTTGGTGACGCCGGTCAACGAGGCGGCCGTCGCGCTCCAGGGCACGTTGACAGCCGATCCGCCTCGTCCGGGCGGAGATCCAGCAGGCGGCGGCCAGGTATGTCGACGCCAGTGTGCAGTTCAAGGAAGGTGCCGAGGACACACAGTGGCCCGAGTCCGTCAGCGACGACATCGCCTTCCTGGTCTCCTCCAACGGCCGCGCTCTCGACGGCATACGTGCTCTCGCGCGAGTCGAGACGGGAGCGGACCTGCAGACGTGGGCTCGCGAGCGCGGTCCTGAAGTGTCCAGTGCCTTGTCCGACGCGACGGTTGCCTCCGGCGACATCCGCAAGGAGCTCGGACTTCCGTCACCAAGCTCTCCCGCCACCTGAACGCTCAGCGTGTGGAGGCGTACTCCACGTCGTAGGTCAGGTGGGTCACCTGCGGATCACTCGTCACGGCACTGGGTCGCAAGCTGACGCCCGGCCAGGGTTCGTCGTCGAAGAGGCGACCTCCAGCACCCAGGATCAGCGGGACGAGGTGCAGGTGGAGCTGGTCGACTGCGCCCGCTCGAAGGTACTGGCGGGCCGTGTCCGGACCACCGCTGATGAGGACGTCGGCAGACCCGGCGGCTTCGCGGGCCTGTCGGAGAGCGTCGTCGATCCCGCTCGTCACGAACGCGTACGACGTGCCGCCGGCTTTGACGATGGTCTCGGCCGGCCGATGCGTCACCACGAAGACCGGGGCGTGGAACGCCGGCTCGTCGCCCCAGTGCACGATGCCGAGGTCAGCCATGCGTCGCCCGAGGACGATCGCCCCGACACCACCGAAGTGATCGCGCTGGAACTTCTCGAGCTCCTCCTCGGAGCGGCCCTCGAACATCCAGTCGTGCAGCTGCTCGCCGCCACGCCCCATCGGTTCCTCGACGCTCACGTCCGGCCCCGTGACGTACCCGTCCAGTGACATGCTCAGCTCCACGAAGACACGGGTCATGTGTGCTCCTTCCCGGACCAAGTCAGTCGGGGATCCGACCGCAGACCCAGTACGCAAGCGGACCGAACGGCTGCACCCCGCAGGCGACCACCCACAGTGCCTTCGGGCCGCGCACGCGCGTCGCCGGTCGTCGGGCCAGATCCCGCAAGGTCACGGCGGTCAGTGCGAGCTCGAGAGCTCCCCCGATCACGGCACCGGCCCGTTGTGCGGGTGAGAGTTCAGCCCAGGTCTTCTTCGCCATGCCTTCGACTGTACGACCAGCCGTTCGCGGGACCGCCCTGGTGCCAGCCGTGGCGTTCAGCAAGTTGGCGCAAGGCTCTTACGCGTGGAGGGCCTCGAAGGCGGCGAACACCATGTAGGCCGGCCAGAAGAATGCCTGGAAGACCGCGTACACGTACTCCCAGGCCTGATCGGCCTGCTGCCAGTAGTAGACGAGGGCCCCGAGAATCCCGAACCCGTAGATCGCTCCGCCACCTGCCGCCGCGCCGGCGTTGCTGCTCACCGTGCTGCCCTCCTCGACGTAGGCACTCTCGACCACTTGGCAACCTACTCCGTGCCAATGAGCGGGAAAGGTGCGCCCGACACGCCGTACGCCGGCTGACGTTTCCCGCAATTCGCGGCGCGGGGGACGCCGTACGAACTCATCCCTCGTCACCCGCAGACGTCGTCCAGGTAGGCCAGTGCCTGGCGCTGCAGCTGCTTCGGTGGCTCGATGATCTGCCGGTAGAGGGGCGCTCCGCCGACGGTGACGTAAGCGCTGAAGATGAACGGCTGCTGGGTTCCCGATCGTCCGTGCGCGGTGCAGGTTCGGCCGGCCTTCAGGACGATCGGGACGCGAGCTGTCGTTCGTCCGCGCGGGAGCGATCCCCACGTGGCGGGCCGGGTCGCGGGAGGCTCGAGGTCGAGGATCACGCTCCCGAGCACCGAGTCGACCGCCACCGGTCGGCCCGAGCCTCCGTCGGCGGGTCGCTCGAGCACCAGATCGCCGACCAGGGCAATGTCCCCGTCGACTCGCTCGCGATGGAACGGCAGTTCATAGCGCAACGACGCCGCCCGCTTCAGCCGTTGCTGGGCACAGTAGGCGTCCCGGAGCTCGTTGAGGACGCGTACGCCGTGGTTGTCCACCGGCAGGGTCAGGGTTCCGGACTGAGTCGTACTCACCCAGACAACAGCGACCGGCAGATTTGCGCGACAGGGCACGACTGCGGGTGACAGTCTGCTCGTGACGCCAGTTCGGGTTTCGAGAAGAGGGACCATGGCCAAGCTCACGATGCACAACCGTCTGCCCTTCGACGACGCGACGGCACAGGCGATGGTGTCGACCGGCGGCCTTCCCGGCGACGAGGAGGTCAGGGGCGCGGCGTCGGAGGCATTCGAGCGCTATCGCGCGACCACGGAGGGCGTTGTCGCCGACTACATCCCCGCACTCGCCGGCGCCTCACCTGACCTGTTCGGTATCAGTCTCGCCGGAGTGCGAGGCCGGACGTTCGACATCGGTGACACCGACACGTCGTTCTCGATCCAGAGCGTGTCCAAGCCGTTCGTCTTCGCGTTGGTCTGCGAGAGCATCGGCTACGAGGCGGCACGACAACACCTCGGGGTGAACGGCACCGGCTTCCCGTTCAACTCGGTGATGGCGGTCGAGCTGAACGAGGAACGCACGATGAACCCGATGGTCAACGCGGGAGCCATCGCGACCACGAGCCTGATTCCCGGCGACACCGCCGAGGAGAAGCTGGAGCGGATCCGTGACGGGCTCTCCAGGTTCGCCGGCCGCGAGCTCTCGGTGAACCCCGACGTCTACGCGTCAGAAGCGGCGTCCAACCTTCGCAACCGAGGAATCGCACACCTGCTGGAGAGCTACGGGCGGGTCTCCTTCGACCCCGACGAGGCCACCGATGTCTACACCCGGCAGTGCTCGCTGGACGTCACGGCCCGCGACCTGGCGGTCATGGGGGCCACCTTGGCCAACGGCGGGGTGAACCCGGTGACCCGGATGCGGGTGATCGTGCCCGGCGTCTGCAGGCGGGTGCTCGCCGTGATGGCGACGGCCGGTCTCTACGAGCTCTCCGGTGACTGGCTCTACGCGATCGGACTGCCCGGCAAGAGCGGGGTCAGCGGCGGGATCGTCACCGTGGCACCCGGCAAGGGCGGCCTGGCGACCTACTCCCCGCCGCTGGACGTGGCCGGCAACAGCGTGCGCGGGCAGCTCGCCACCAAGTACCTCGCCGAGCGCCTCGGTCTGAACCTCTTCGCCTCCGAGCCGATCTTCGAGGCGGTCGAAGGAACTCTGCCTGCCTGATGTACGGCGCGCCGGCAGCGAGCTGACCGGAACGGCTGACGACATGCAAAAGGCGAGGTGCCAACCCCTCGCCACTTCCAACGTATAGCGCACAGGGGGTCTTGCCGCAAGACCCCGGTCATGCCCCAGAATCGCCGACTTAGCCACACCCTGCGGACTGGAGCTGATCACGTGACACCCCTGACGACCAGTGCCTTCGACCTTGCCGAGCACCCCGCCAAAGCTGACCCGGAACTGATCGCCGGAGACGAGAAGCACTTCGCCGCCATCGCCGAGAGTCTCGAGCAGTCCATCGCCGACTTGTCGGACCGCCTCGACGTCGAGCGCAAGGCACCGGGCGGGTCTGGCCAAGAGGCCATGGACCGGGACCTGGAGGTCCACCGGCTGACCGCTCGCCTGCGCGCACTCCGACGCTTCGGCCTGGACCTGTGCCTCGGCCGCATGGTCGGCGAGGACGCCGAGCCCATCTACGTCGGGCGGCTCGGCCTCACTGACCGCACCGGTCGTCGGCTGCTCGTCGACTGGCGGTCTCCTGCGGCCGAGCCGTTCTTCGGAGCGACCCACGCCAACCCGATGGGACTCACGAGTCGCCGCAGGTACCGCTGGACCCGTGGTCGGATCACTGACTTCTGGGACGAGATGTACACGCCGGACGGGATCGAACGGCATACCGCGCTGGACGACCAGTCGGCGTTCATCGCGAGCCTGGGCGGCAGCCGGTCCGGGCAGATGCGTGACGTGCTCGGCACCATCCAGGCCGACCAGGACGCCATCATCCGCGCCGGTTCCCGCGGTGCCCTCGTCGTCGACGGAGGTCCGGGCACGGGGAAGACCGTCGTCGCCCTGCACCGCACCGCCTACCTCTTGTACTCCGACCCGCGTCTCGGTCATCGACGCGGCGGCGTGCTCTTCGTCGGACCCCACCAGCCCTATCTGGCCTACGTCGCCGACGTGCTCCCCAGCCTCGGCGAGGAGGGCGTTCAGATCTGCACCCTGCGAGACCTCGTGCCCGAAGGAGCCACGGCACCGGACGAGCCCGACCCGGAGGTGGCCCGGCTGAAATCGTCCGCCGCCATGGTGAGCGCGATCGAACCCGCTGTCCGGCTGTACGAGGAGCCGCCGACCGAGGCGATGGAGGTCGAGACCCCGTGGTCCGACGTCTGGGTCAGCCCGGACGACTGGACCGAGGCGTTCGAGTCCCTCGGGTCCGACACGTCGCACAACGAAGGTCGTGACCAGGTCTGGGACGAGCTGCTGACGATCCTCGTGGACAAGCACGAGGCTGACGAAGACGTCTCCGACGGACCTGGTACGTCAGGCGCTCGCGCAGAACGACGAGCTGCTCGACGCCTTCGGCCGAGCCTGGCCGCTGATCGAGCCCACCGACCTCGTCGGAGACCTGTGGTCGGTGCCGGCGTACCTGCGCAGGTGCGCGCCCTGGCTCTCGATCGACGAGGTGCGACTCTTGCAGCGCGCGGACCCGCAGGCCTGGACGAGCTCCGACCTGCCGCTCCTTGACGCCGCCCGACAGCGGCTGGGCGACCCCGAGGCGTCCCGGCGCCGACGTCGGCAGCGTGCCGCGCTCGCCACCGAGCGCGAGCAGATGTCCCAGGTCGTCGATCACCTGGTCGCGAGCGACGACTCGGAGATGCAAGTGATGTCGATGCTCCGGAGGGAGGACTTCCAGTACGTGCTGGTCGACGAAGGCATCCTCGCGCCCTCCGACGCGGACCCGCTCGGCGGGCCGTTCGCGCACATCGTGGTGGACGAGGCGCAGGAGCTCAGCGACGCGGAGTGGCAGATGCTGCTGCTGCGCTGCCCGTCCCGCAGCTTCACGATCGTCGGTGACCGCGCCCAGGCCAGGCACGGGTTCGCGGAGTCATGGCAGGAACGGCTCGAGCGGATCGGGCTTGACCGGATCGACGTCGCGTCCCTGAGCATCAACTACCGGACGCCGGAAGAGGTGATGGCGGAGGCAGAACCAGTGATCCGGGCCGCGCTGCCGGACGCGAACGTACCGACCTCGATCCGCACGAGCGGCATCCCCGTCGTCCACGGATCCACGTCGGACCTCGACTCGATCGTGGACACGTGGCTCGCGGAGAACTCCGAAGGGATCGGCTGCGTCATCGGTGCACCCAGGTTCCAGGCGACGTCGCGCATCCAGTCGCTGACGCCCGAGCTCTCGAAGGGCCTCGAGTTCGACCTGGTCGTCCTCGTCGACCCGCAGTCGTTCGGCCAGGACATGGAGGGGGCGGTCGACAGGTACGTCGCCATGACCCGGGCGACGCAGCAGCTCGTCATCCTCACCGACTCCTGAGCAGGTCCGGACTCAGCGGAGCTCACGGAAGGAGGCACGGAGGTCACCCACGACGAGGTCTGGCACCTCGACGGCTGCGAAGTGTCCGCCGCGGTCGTGCTCGGCCCAGTACCGGACGTCGCGGAATCGCTTCTCGGCCCACCGTCTCGACGGGCGAGGCACCTCACCGGCGAAGACCGAGCACCCCACGGGGGCGTCGATGACATCGGCCCCCACCTCGGTCAGCCAGCGAGAGACGTCGCCGATGCTCTCGGCATAGAGCCGGGCGGCCGAGGCTCCTGTTCGGCTGAACCAGTACCAGCTGACATGGTCGAGGACGGGGTCGAGCCCGATCGACCGCCGGACGTCGAGCGGGCCGTCTGTCCAGGTCGACCACTTCTCCAAGATCCAGGCACACAGGGCCACCGGTGAGTCGAGCAGGCCGTAGCCGATCGTCTGCGGCCTGGTGCGGTGGATCTCGGAGTACGCCGACTCATGGCGGGCACGCTGCTCCATCGATTCGAGGCTCGTTCGTTCGGCGTCCGTGAGGGTCTCGAAGGTGGACGGGTCCGGCGCGGCGAGCGGGCGGCATCAGGTGCGCCCCCACGACATGTGCCGGGTCCTGATCGGCCAACGTCGCGCTCACGCTCGTGCCCCAGTCGCTCCCTGCTGCGGCATAGCGGTCGTATCCGAGGCGACGCATCAGCTCCGCCCAGGTCTGCGCGATCCGACTCACGCCCCAGCCCGGCGCGCTCGGCTTGTCGCTGAACCCGAAGCCGGGCAGCGAAGGCAGAACCACGTCGAACGCGTCCGACGAGCCGTCCTCCGCTGGAGGGCGGATCGGTGAGAGGGTGCGACGAGGCCGAGGAACTCCAGGACCGATCCTGGCCAACCGTGAGTCAGGACCAGGGGCAGCGCGTCCGGATGTGGAGACGCACGTGCACGAAATGGATGCCCAGTCCGTCCACGAACGTGCGGTACTGCGGCAGCGCGTTGAGACGGCCTCTCCACACGTCGCCAGTCGTAGCGTTCCGCCCAATGGCACAGACTTCGCTGCAGGTGGGCGAGAGGCACTCCCTGAGACCAGTCCGCGACCGTCTCCGGCTCCGGCCAGCGGGTGCGCGCGAGCCGCTGCACGCAGATCCTGGATGTCGGCCTCGGAGACCCGTGACGGAGAAGGGGACGACGTTGGCCTGCATCGCGAGCAGGCTGCACCCGACCTAGGAAACCACGGGGACCGCACGTCGAGCACCCTGTCCGCGACGGGCTGTTCGCTCGCTCAGCCCGGCGGATGGTCGCGAAGCCACGACGCTGCACGCCGCGCCGACGCGCGTGACAGCCAGGCCTCCTGGACCACCTCAGCCAGCTCCGTCCGGGTGAGCTCTCCGATCCGGCTGGCACGGATCAGCACCGACGGATGGCCGTCGAAGTGCGGGGTGGTGAAGAACGGAGACGTGTCGTCCTGCACGAGCGCCTGCTTGTCGGCCTCGGACGCCACCCAGAACACGATCACGTCGCGATAGCGCTCGCCGGTCTCCGGGTCGACCGCATCGGGTCGAGGATTGCGAAAGAAGACGAACGACTTCCCTCCGACCTGGTAGACCGGGTTGTCACCCGTGCCGTGGTCCACGGTCACGTGCGGCATCGCCTCGGCCAGGTCGTGCACGTCCTCGACCCGAGCCACCTGGTCCCGCTCGACCGACACGTCCGCAGCCCGGTCCGTCAGGAGACCGCGGCCTTGACCAGCGCGGCGACCTTCTTCTCCACCGTGGGGCTCCACTTCTTCAGCGCGAACGACGCGGCCCACATGTCGCCGTCGTCGAGGTTCGCCGCGTCCTGGAACCCGAGAGTCGAGTACCGGTAGCTGAACTTGCCCGCGTCCTGGAAGAACACGACGATCTTGCCGTCGGCGTTCGTGTAGGCAGGCATCCCGTACCACGTCCTCGGCGACAGCTCGGGCGCGTTCTCGGTGACGGTCACGTGGACGCGCTCGGCGAGCGCACGGTCTTGGGCGCCATCTCGGCGATCTTGTCCAGGACCGCTTGCAGGCCGTCGGCCTTCTTGGCGCCCTTCTTCCCCTCAGCGCGCAGCTCGGCGGCGCGCTCCTTCATCGCAGCACGCTCGTCGGCGCTGAAGCCACCGGATTCGTTCTTGGCCTTCTTGGCGGGCATTCTCGTTTCCTTTCGAGGCTTGGTGCTCGGCGTCGTGCCGGCCTTCCGCAGAAACAGTAGGCCTGCCGATGTCCTGAAGACTTCTCGATTCCCGATCGATCCGGCGGGTGGGTCAGTCCTCTTCTTCGGCGACGAGGTGGATGACGGTGTCACCCTGGCTCAGCCACAGGTTGTCATCGAAGTGCTCGATCGTCGGCTTCGACGTGAGGAAGTCGCTGAGCCAGGTGTCCTGGGCCATCAGGTCCTCCTCGCACGCCATCATCGTCGAGGCGAGCTGGGACGCGACCAGCTCGTCGTCCTGCACCGAGGCTGCGCCGTGCAGCGTGTTGCACCCGGCGTTGGCGGAGAGGGAGTCGGCGCCGAACGTCATCGTCAGGCTGGAGCCGGAGACCAGCTGCCGGTCCGGGTCGACGATCTCGTGGGCCACCCAGGTCTTTCCCTCGAGGTCGGACAGCTGTGGAGTGGACCTCAGGCCGTAGTCCGCCGACCGGCCGTCGCCGTATCCGCACGCGACCAGCGTGCAGACGAGGAGCAGCGCCGACAGGACCTGAGCCCGCTGTGTCCTGGACATCATCGTCATCGCCCGGGCTCAGTAGTCGACCGGATCGCGGATCAACGGGCAGGTCATGCAATGTCCCCCGCCACGGCCACGGCCGAGCTCGGCACCGGTGATCGTGATGACCTCGATGCCGGCCTTGCGGAGCAGCGTGTTCGTCGTCGTGTTGCGGTCATAGGTGAAGACGACGCC
This sequence comes from uncultured Actinomycetota bacterium, assembly GCA_963737725.1. Classification (GTDB taxonomy): domain Bacteria; phylum Actinomycetota; class Actinomycetes; order Propionibacteriales; family Nocardioidaceae; genus JANLYC01. Next base: position 201,610 of record CAVTTO010000004.1, on the reverse strand, counting down.
GGGCTCGAGGGCAACCGCGTTGTTGCCGCTGTCCCACTGCTGTCGTTCCGACGCATAGACGTCGCCGCCGGTCTCGATCACGCGCAGCTCGGTGAGTCCGAGGGCACCCGCCACGACATCGACGAACGGAGTGCTGCCCTCGTCGATGACCTCCAGCCCGATGGCGGTGTCGCTCGGACGGATCGAGAACGTGTGGACGGCCTCCATGATCCGTGGATAGAGGGTGACCACGTCCCGATCGGCGAACGTGAAGACGGTGTCGAGGTGCATGGCCGCCCGGAGCTTGGGCATCCCCGCGACCACGACGTGCTGCGCCGCACCCTGCGCGAACAGCGCGGCGGCGACCTGGGTGATCGCCTGACGCGACGTGCGCTCACTCATGCCCATGAGCACGACGCCGTTGCCGACGGGCATGATGTCGCCGCCTTCGAAGGTCGCCAGTCCCCACGACTGCTCGGGGTCTCCCCACCAGACTGTCGACCCGACGAAGTCCGGGTGGAAGGTGTAGATCGCCTTGTAGATGAGCGTCTCGTCGGCCCGGGCCGGCCAGAACAACGGGTTCATGGTCAGACCGCCGTACAGCCAGCACGTGGTGTCGCGGGTGTAGAGCGTGTTGGGCAGCGGCGGCATCAGGTACTCCGCACCCCGGTCTGCTCCCGGGCCAGTGCGAGGTATGGCGACCTGAACTCGTCACGCAGGTCGTTCGTGGCAAGTCCGCCGATGAGGAACTCGGCCAGCTCGGAGGGCGGCAGCGACTCGAGGAAAGCCCGGGTGTCGTCGACGAGACCGAGCCCCACGAGGTTCCGGGTGAGCTTGCGGTCGAGCAGCCAGGAGCGCGCCTCCGGGTTCGCCATCGTCTCGCCCAGCAGGTCGTGCAGCTCGACGACCTCGACACCACGTGAGCGCAGCTTGTTGACGAAGTCCGCATGGTCACGCTGTGCGCTCTCGACCCACATCACGTCGTCGAACAACAGGTCGTCGGCGTTCGTCGGGGTCAGCCGCTTGTGCGCGAGGCCCGGCCTGCACACCAGCACCTTGCGCAATCGGCCGACCTCGGAGTGCACGCCGTAGTCGGCCGCCGCACCCGGAGCAGCATCTGTCGCGGAGGTCGTCATGGCAAGTTCCTCTCGAAGGTTGGCCTGGTGGCCACGGTTCTGGTGGGTCTGTGCCTGATCCGGCTGCGTTCCTGCCTCGCAAGCCCGCCGAGAAGCCCGTGGAACCGACCGCGATGATGGTGGGCTGACGCGAGCTCGTACGCCGGAGGCCGGAGTGGGGAACTCGGCCGTTTTGCCGCTAAAGGGGCGCACGCGACTATAGGCTCCCGCCATGTCTGACCCAGGTGTCCCGCCTGCTGCACCGGACAACGCGCCGGAGGGCGGTCCGCCGGCCGATGTCCCGATGTGGCTCCTCGGCGTCGTCTTCGCGGTGATCCTGGCTCTCGCCGGGGTGTTCGTGGTGGCCCTGACCCACAACGGCTCGAGCGGTGCCGAAGCCGCTGACCCGAGCGCGCCGTCGTACCCGCTGGAGTGGGACAGCCGGATCGCGCCGTACGCGACCATCGCGGAGGACCTGCGCGATCTCGACTTCGAGCACCCGGTCGAGGTGCGCTTCCTGCCCCCGGACAAGTTCGAGAAGACCGTCACCTCCGACAAGAAGAAGCTCGACGGCGAGGACCGCACGGAGATCGAGCAGTTCACCGGCCTGATGCGGGCCTTCGGGCTGATCACCGGCGACGTCGACCTCTTCGCAGCCGTCAACGACTTCCAGGCTGCCGGGATCCTGGCCTACTACTCCTTCGACGACAAGACGATCACGATCCGTGGCAACCGGCTGACCCCGTCCGTGCGCTCCACGCTGGTCCACGAGCTGACCCATGCGCTGCAGGACCAGCACTTCAACGTCAGCAGCCGGATGAAGCACCTTCGCAAGGAGTCCGATGACGGCGCGGACACGTCGGAGGCGTCGGTGCTGCGGGCGATCGTCGAAGGTGACGCCGAGCGTGTCCAGACGCTCTACCGCGAGTCGTTGACGCCGAAGCAACGCACCGCTCTCGACGCCGGCCAGGACGACGAGAGCGCGCACGCCAACCGCACGATCAAGGACATCCCGAAGGTCGTGGTGACGCTGTTCACCTCGCCCTACGCGCTCGGCCAGGCCTTGGTGGCGGCGGCATCCGCAGACGGCGGCAACGCCTCCGTCAACGAGCTGTTCACCGACTCCCCGACGCACGAGTCCGCGTTGCTCGACCCCTTCCGCGTCCTCGCCGCCGACACCGACAGCCGCAAGGTCGCCGTGCCGCCGCTCCAGAAGGGTGAGAAGAAGTTCGACTCCGGTGAGTTCGGGGTGTTGACCTGGTACCTGATGCTGGCCGAGCGGCTGCCCCTCAAGGAGGCGCTGACAGCGGTCGACGGTTGGGCCGGGGACGCGTACGTCGCGCTTCGAGCGCAACGGTCGAACCTGCGCCCGGATGAACTACGTCGGCAAGACGGCACAGGACAGCGCGCGCATGTACGCCGCGCTACGTCGCTGGGACGCCGCAGCCCCAGGCTCACCTGCCACGGTGAGCCGCCATGGTGGCGTGCTGCAGCTGGAGTCCTGCGACCCCGGCCGGACCGCGCAGGTCGGCCATGACGCCTCGCAGCGAGCCATCAGCCTCGCCGTCACCCGTACCTATCTCGGCGTCGGCATCCTGAGCTCGGGCGTACCGGCCGAAACGGCGCGCTGCATGGCGGGGCGGCTGGTGTTCGCCTTCCCGATGTCCAAGCTCGCGGATCCCACGTTCGGTGCCGGCGACCCGGCCGTCCTCGCGCGGGTCCAACGGGTCACGGCCGGCTGCGTGTGAAACGACGACCCGTCCGCTAGAGACCGAGCTCGGTCAGCCCGGGGTGGTCAGCGGGACGAGGTCCGGACCGGTCCCAGTGGAAGAGCCGGTCCACGGCCTCGATCGCGATGTCGTTGATGCTGGCGTGACGTCGTCGCATCAGACCGTGCTCGTCGAACTCCCAGTTCTCGTTGCCGTGCGACCGGAACCATTGGCCGTCGGCGTCATGCGACTCGTACACGAACCGGACCGCGATCCGGTTGTCGCCGTACGTCCAGACCTCCTTGATCAGCCGGTACTCCAGCTCGCGCGCCCACTTCTGCCGCAGGAACGCCACGATGTCGTCCCGGCCCTGCAGGAAGGTGTCCCGGTTCCGCCACCGACTGTCGTGCGTGTACGCCAGCGAGACCCGTTCCGCGTCGCAGGTGTTCCATGCGTCTTCGGCGGCACGCGCCTTCTGCGCGGCGGTCTCGGCTGTGAACGGCGGGAAGGGCGGACGTTCGTTCATCGGGTCACCTCATGCGATCGGCTCGTGCAGAACGCTACAGCCGGGCTTCGAGCACCCGCCTCGGCTCCCCTGCATCGTGTCGAACCGGTCCGGCTGCGACTCCACGGTGGCGTTGCAGGTAGCCGGTCCGATACACGATCACGCCGGCCAGGCCGGCGTTGACGAGGATGAAGTACACGGGATAGATGAGGAGCGGCACCGACAGCACACCGACCGCGCCCACGGTCGCCGCACCACCCAAGGAGGCGAAGACATAGGTGGCCAGGGTCTCGGAGCCGGGCTGCCGCCAGGTCTTGGGCAGCATCATCAGGGCGGCCACGAAGTCCGCCGCGATCACGCAGGTGGTGGCGATGACGGGCTCGTCGGCGGCCAGCCAACCGGCGACACCGACTCCGGCCAGGCCGATCAGTGCCAGATCCGTCCGGCTCACGCCCCCGCTCCCGAAGCGCACCGCGAGCGCGAACACCAGGCAGGTGCCCAGGGCCTGGCTGGCCAGCGGGACCAGACTCCATCGGGCGCCGTCGGCGCGCTGAGCCTCCAGCGCGACGACCTCGATCACACCCCAGATCAGCCAGGATCCGCGGTGCGGGACGGTCGCGCGACGCAGGGTGTCGCGCAGGTAGGGCAGCGTGCTCGCTGCCCCGAGGGCTCCCGCGAGCAGACCGAAGACGGCGGCGGACTCGATCATCCCCACGCCTCGGTCCGGCGGCCGCCCCGGCGACTCGCAACACGTCCCATTGGTTCCCCCCAGGTAATCCTGGGAGGAGCGGTGACGAGGTCGTGCTGATACCCGCCGCACAGGCATCGGACGCTCGAGAGGACTCAGCGATCCCGTCGCACGACCGCCCTGTCGCGGTCACCCGAGGTGGTTAAGACGTGCGTTCGGTCGTCGCGAGCCTGACCTTTTCGGCCAGGTCAGGGTGTTCCTTCTCGAGCTGACGGAACTCCAAGCCGAACAGGGCGAGCAGCTGCATCGGTGAGCTGGCGATGACACTGGCGGTGCGGTGCCCGGCGCCGAGGATCGCCAGCTCGCCCAGGAAGTCACCCGGGCCCAGCGAGCGGACGAGAGCATCGTCGACGAACACGTCGGCGGTGCCTGACTCGATGACGAAGAAGGTGTAGCCGCCGTCTCCCTGGTGCATCACGTACTGGCCGGCTTCGAACTCGCGCCCTGCCGTGCGGGACGCGAGCTCGACGCATTCTTCGGACGTGAGCGACGCGAACAGCGGGAGCGCCTGAATTCGTGCGGGATCGAGACTCGTGCCTGAACTGTCCACCTCGGAAGCGTAGGGAACCGAAGTGGACGGACGAGTGATCATCTGATGAACAGTTGGTGTGCCAGATCAGCTCGTCGTGGGCAGCACCTGGCGCGGAACCTTGGTCAAGAGGTCAGATGCTTCCCTCTCGATCAGGATCGGGAGGAAGTCGCGGATGGGGCTCGCGTCGTACCGGTGGCTGACGCCATCGATGACGGAGGTGATCATGCCTGGGTCGAGCTGGGGAAGCGGACTTGGAGCCGCTCGGCGACGTGCTCGAGCGCCTGCTCGTCCTGTTGAAGCGTCATGCATCGAGTGAACACGCTGCCTCGGGAAGCACGCAATGGCCCAGGTGAGCGTCCGCACGTTGGCCCGGACGGGATCCGAGACAGCAGGTGGTGCCGCCCCGGTCGTCCGGAGCGGCACCACCCAGTCTTGTGCCGGTGTGTTGTCAGTTGAGCCCGAGTGCCCTCTTGAAGGTGTAGAAGAGATCGGTCTGGTTGGTGACGCCCAGGACATTCGCCGCCTGGGGGCCCTTCGCAGCGATCCGGACCTCGGTGCCGGTGTGCTGCTGGGATGCCGGGAAGACGGCTGTTGCGTAGGAGATGGTCATGTCCGCGCCGTCGTGCGTGGTCAGCGTTGCCGTCACGCCGGTCGTGGTCGTACCGGCCTCCACGATCTGCGAGGTGTGTCCGTGGTCTGCAGTGACGACCACGAGCGTGTCCGGGTGGTTGCGCTGGTAGCGGAGCGCCAGCTGGATGGACTTGTCGAACTCGACGGTCTCTCCGATCTGACCACACGGGTTGGCTGCATGGTCCTGCTTGTCGATCGAGGCGCCTTCCACCTGGAGGAAGAAGCCCTTGCGGCTGCTTCGCGTCTGCTGGTCGAGCAGGCGCAGCGTCTTGCTGGTCATCTCGCTCAGGTGCGGTTCGGTCGACGGGTAGGCCGCGTTCGGCTGGCAGGTCGACGGCGCCGTACCGGTGGGTGTCGGGACGGGCCCGGTCCACTCCAGGTCCATGTTCACCGGCGCGAACAGTCCCAGCAGAGGCTTCTTGCCGTTGGCCGCGTCGAGCTCGGCCGCCGTGTCGACGATGTTGTAGCCCTTCGCCTGCGCTTGCTGGCGGACGGTCAGCCCTTCGTACTGTCCCGCCTGCACGGTCTGGTCGAAGCGGGCACCGCCGCCGCCCATCATGATGTCCGGCATCGTGTTGACCATCTGCTCCGCGATGGAACCGTCGCCGCCGTTCTCGATCGCGTTCTGGGGGCAGTTGGCCATGTTCTCGGGTCCCTGGCACCCTCGGTCCACGACGTGGCTGGCGAGCACCGCGGGGGTGGCGTCGGTCAGCTCCGACGTGGTGATGTCGCCGGTGCGGTAGCCGGCCGCCTTGGCCAGCTCGAGGATGGTCGGAACCGGCTTCTCGTTGGGCTTGACCGAGATGGCGCCGTTGTAGGTCTTGTTGCCGGTCGCCCAGCCGGTGCCGGACGCGGCCGAGTCGGTCACGTACTCCGGCAGCGTCGGGTCGTCCTTCTGGACGGCGTACGTCGTGTACTCACCGGTCAGCGGCAACGAGTCCATCGCGAGTCGTCCGTTGGCGCCGACCTGGTAGTTGCGCGCGATCGTGATCTCGCTGTCGCCCATCCCGTCACCGAGAAGCAGGATGACGTTGCGGGCGCGACCGCCGATGATGGCCTGCCGAGCGGCCTGGGTGTTGTCGGCGGGTGCCTTGGCCTGGATGTCCCGGGAGCTCGACTGTGCGCTCGAGCTCAAGGGCAGAGCGATCACGCCGGCGAGAGTCGCCGCCAGGATCGCGGAGCGCGTGAAGCGGGTTCGGTGCATGAAGGTTCATCTCCTGTGGAGGGACGAAGAAGTTGACGCTCCAATCGACCACCTACACGTGACCGGCGCTGTTTCCTCCAACCAGACAGAACGGAACCTTTGGGTGAACGATTGGCCAATCCCCGACCGAGGGCGCGGAGTACCGTGCGACGCATGTCCAGCGAGTTGAACCCTTCAGCGATTGATCTCACGGTGCCACCCAGCGGCGACGGCTGCGCGGACTGCGACGTCGCCGAACCACCCGGCTGGTGGGTGCACCTGCGTCGTTGTGCTCGGTGCGGCCATGTGGGGTGTTGTGACAGCTCGCCCGGGCAACACGCGACGGCTCACGCCGAGTCCACCGGGCACCGTTACGTCCAGAGCTTCGAGCCCGGCGAGGACTGGTTCTTCGACTACGAGACCGCGACGGTCATACGAGGGCCGGAGCTGGCCGCACCGACGGCCCACCCGGTCGACCAGCCGACGCCCGGACCTGCGGGGCGCGTGCCACCTGACTGGAAGCAGCACGTTCGCACCTAGGCGCTCGGATGCCCGATCCGCCTCTGCGGCGCCACCCTCCCGGCCCAAGTGTTGTGGGCCCACCGACACCCGGCCATGCTTCGAAGATGGTGGAGAACGGGAAAGCAGCGCGTCTCGTCAACTCGATCGCGCAGTCGCGAGCCGTGCCGATCGGGGACTACGGGTTCCTCAGTGACGGTGAGGTGTCGGCCCTCGTGGCTCCGGGCGGCTCGGTCGACTGGATGTGCGTTCCGCGCTTCGACGCACCCAGCGCCTTCGGGTCGATCCTCGGCAGCCGCGCCGGGTCGTTCAAGCTGGCGCCGCTCGAGGCCCTCGTCCCTGCAGCTCGCCGATACCTCCCGGGGACGATGATCCTCGAGACCAGCTGGGGCACGACGAGTGGCTGGATGATCGTCCGGGACGTCTTGTTGATCGGGCCGTGGCATCACAGCACCGACCGCTCGGTGACCTACCGGCGGACGCCGACCGACTACGAGGCCGAGCACGTCCTGCTCCGAACCGATCCGCTGCGTCTCGGGTGAGGTGCAGACGATCATGGACTGCGAGCCGGTCCTCGACTACGGCAGGGCCCCGGTCCAGTGGGAGTACACCGGCGACAGCTACCACCAGGGCCGGGCCACGTCGGCGGACTCGAGCGTCGCGCTGACACTGACCACCGACATGTTCCTCGGGTTCGAAGGTGGCCAGGCCAGTGCGCGCACCCTGCTCAAGGAGGGTGACACCCGGTTCGTGGCGTTGTCGTGGGGCGGAGGTGCGGCTCCTACGACGTATCAGGAGGCGTACGAGAAGCTGGTGTGGACTGCACATCACTGGCAGCACTGGCTGGCGCGCGGCGAGTTCCCGGACCATCCCTGGCGCAGCTACCTTCAGCGCAGCGCCCTCACCCTTCGCGGGTTGACCTACGCCCCGACCGGTGCCGTGATGGCAGCCAGCACGACGTCGTTGCCCGAGACGCCGGGCGGCGACCGGAACTACGACTACCGATTCAGCTGGATCCGCGACGCGACGTTCGCCCTGTGGGGGATGTACTCCCTCGGGCTTCGACTGGGAGGCGGTCGACTTCTTCTCGTTCATCGCCGACCTCGCCGAGGGTGACGACGACCTGCAGATCATGTACGGCATCGGGGGCGAGCGTGACCTGACCGAGGAAACCCTCGACCATCTGCCGGGGTACGCCGACTCCCGACCGGTGCGGATCGGCAACGCGGCGTACGCCCAGAAGCAGCACGACGTGTGGGGTGCCTTGCTGGACTCGCTCTACCTGCACGCCCGGTCGGTCGACCACCTCGACAACCGGATCTGGCCGATCCTCGACAAGCAGGTGAGCGAGGCGCTCAAGCACTGGCGCGAGCCGGACGCGGGCATCTGGGAGGTCCGAGGGGAGCTCAAGCACTTCACGTCGTCCAAGATCATGTGCTGGGTCGCCGTCGACCGTGGGGCCCGATTGGCGCGGCTCAGCGGTGAGCACGAGCGGGCGGCCGAGTGGGAGGAAGCCGCCGATGAGATCAAGGAGGACATCCTCGCCAACGGCGTCGACGAGCGCGGAGTCCTGACCCAGTACTACGGCGGCAGCGCACTCGATGCGTCGCTTCTGCTGGCGCCGTTGGTCAGGTTCCTTCCGTCCGACGACCCTCGGATCCGCGCCACCGTGCTGGCCATCCGCGATGAGCTCACCGTCGACGGACTGGTGCTCCGCTACCGCGTCGAGGAGACCGACGACGGGTTCCACGGCGAGGAGGGCACCTTCACGATCTGCTCGTTCTGGCTCGTCTCCGCGCTGTGCGAGATCGGCGAGCACGCCATGGCGCGCGAGCTGTGCGCGAAGCTGCTCTCGTTCGCCGGGCCGCTCGAGCTCTACGCCGAGGAGATCGATCCGCACAGCGGACAACACCTGGGCAACTTCCCTCAGGCGTTCACCCATCTGGCCCTCATCAACGCGGTCCTGCACGTGATCGAGCACGACACCGAGGCGGGGTTCTAGCGCCGTCCCGCACCGATCTGGCAGCTAGCCGCGTTTCATCGGGTCAGGCCGAGCCGACCTCGCCGAGGCTCGTCTCGTCGCTCGACTCCGTCCATGCCGACAGGTCGCGGCCGAGCAGGCTGCCGAGGAGCTCGATGTCCGGCCTGAAGTGGTCGAGCACGGCATTGCGGTCCTGCGCCGAGGCGGTGGGGCGCTGATCGTGCCGCCAGAGGAAGGAACGGGCGCTTCGCACGCCGGGCAGCCGCGAGTTGCGCGACCACTGTCGGAGGCCGCGCACGGCCGGTGCCAGCGGACGCGGAGGCCGCAGCAGGACGTGCTGGAGCGGTGCGGAACCGGAAGGCCTTGTCGCTGGCGTTGTGCGCCCGCAGCTCCGGGCGCAGCTGCCGGGTCGACCCCGACGAACTCGGCCAACCGCGTCCAGACCCCGGCCGGGTTCCTCGCGAAGGTCATCGAGGACCACCACGTGCACACGCTCCCGCTCGACGGAGTGGAACAGACGCTCCACTGCGGCACCGAGGCCGCCGACCATCGGGTAGTCCACGAGCTTCGGGTCCAGCAGGTCTGTGTCCGGAAGGCGACCGGCGAGGCTACGCCGCCAGGCCCGACCGAAGTCAGGCTCGCTCTCGTTCATGGTCACGAGCTGCGTACGGTGCCACGACACCAGCAGGTCGGCCGGGTTGCGGACGCAGACGATGAAGCGCGCGTGCGGAACCGCTCCGAGGATGGCCGGGACGGCCGTCGCCGAGTACAGGTACGTCGTCGAGCCCTCCGCGCGGACGTCCGCGTCACGGGCCGCAGGAGACGCGAACAGGGCCTCGTAGTCGTCCCGGGTGACGAAGCCGTGGTGCGCCCGCATCCGGGGATAGTCCGACGCCCAGTAGAAGGGCTCCTTCGGCACCGACCAGAAGACCTGGGGATGCGCGGCGAGCCAGCTCGCGACCGACGTCGTCCCGGCCTTGGGAGCACCGATGAGATAGACGTCGGGCAATGCCATACGGGGATCGTAGGCTCCGCTCCGATCTCGGTGCAGTCTCCAGATCTCACGCCCCGGCAAGACGTCATGCACTGTTCATCGAGAGATCGTCCGACGTTCCGCTACCTCAGTCGGAGCGTTCCTCGAAGACCGTGATCTGCAGATCGGCCGGTGCGGCGAGGCGTGAGTTGATCGAGTCCCACGGCGTCCGCGTGGGCGGCGCGATCAGCTCGGCACCGCCAGCCGTCAGCTCCTCCGTCACCGCAGCGGCGTCATCGACCTCGAAGGCGACGCGCATCCGGGGAGCAACCCGACGACCGACCTCGACGTCGTCGATGTACGCCACCTGGGCCTGGTTGGAGAGCTCCAGCGTCGCTCGCCCGGCGTCGAGGATCATCACGTGCGCCCCGCCGTCGCTCTCGAGATCCAGCTCGACCGGCAGTCCGAGCGTGTCGCGGTAGAAGGCCACGGCCTCCTCGAAGTCCTCGGCCTCGACCACCAGCCGCAGCTGCCGGACGCGTCCACCCGTGCGTTCGGGCACCATGCGACCTCCCCTGATTTCGACATCCCGCGGTCAAAGTGCAGGTTTCGACTAGACTTTCCTCGTGACGACTCAGACGCTACCCCTCCCCTCGCTCGACGGCGCGCAGGTTGTCGTGCCGGCACCAGCGGCCGGCGCCGGCAACTGGGCGGGCGCCGCGAGCGCGGTGCTGGTCGACGGCGAGTTCTGGCTGGCCTACCGCGTACGCCGACCGCTGCACGAGGGTCGCGGGGTCAGCGTGGTGGTGGCGCGGTCGACCGACGGCGTCCTGTTCGAGCCCGTGACCGAGGTGTTCCGGGACCAGTTCGGTGCCGAGTCCTTCGAACGCCCGGTGATCCTGCGACGCCCCGACGGCGGCTGGCGGCTCTACGTCTCGTGCGCGACGCCTGCGACCAAGCACTGGTGGATCGAGGCGATCGACGCCGACACCCCCGAAGGGCTTGCCGACGGCGCCCGCACCGTCGTCCTGCCCGGTGACGACACGCTCGCCGTCAAGGACCCGGTCATCACGGTCGAGGACGGCCGCTGGCAGCTGTGGGTCTGCTGCCACCCGCTGACCGAGCCCGGTCACGAGGACCGGATGAGCACGGCCTACTGCACGAGCACCGACGGCCTGCAGTGGGACTGGCACGGCGACGTGCTCACGCCGACCGACGGCGGCTGGGACCAGCGTGGCGCCCGGGTGACGGCGGTCCTGCGGGCCGAGCCGCTGACCGTTGCCTATGACGGCCGGGCGACGGCCGAGGACAACTGGCACGAGGTCACCGGCATCGCCTACGCGGACGGCGACAAGCTCACCGCGAGCGCCACCGGACCGGTCGCCCGCTCGCCGCACTCCGACGGGGCGTTCCGCTACCTGAGCACCGTCGCCCTTCCGGACGGACGAACCCGCTTCTACTTCGAGGCAGCCCGGCCCGACGGCGCGCACGACCTGCTCACGTCGGTCTCCGACTGAACCGTCAGCCCGCGGCCTCCGCCAACGTCTCGCCCTCGCGGCGCTCGGAGAACGTCGCACCGTCGCGGTGCGTGCGCCAGTCGGCGTACGACGCGCCGGTCACCTGCTCGAGCAGCTCGATGTCGGGGAGGAACGGGTCGCGCAGCTGCACGCGTTGCTCCGGCGTCAGCCTCGGTCGTGCGGCATCACCCTTGCCCTGGAGCTGTTGGATCAGCGGTTTGCTGACCCGCCGCCAGACCTGCGGTGGAAGGAAGGCGCCGGCCCGAGCACCCGCGCGGACCACCGGGCCCAGCGCTTTGGTTCGCACTCCCGGCTTCACGAACGGTCGTGAGTTGTCGGCCGGCACGGACGACACCTGCGCGTCCGAGATGCCGAGGAACTGGCACACGCGCGTCAACGTGCCCTCGGGTTTCTCGACGAGGTCGCGGTAGCGCAGCAGCAGGACCTGCTCGCGCGGGAACTGGTCGTAGAGATCGGCCAGCTGCCGGCCGTACATGCCGAGCGACTGGTAGTGCCAGAACGGCGCCCACCCGTCGTCGATCCGCTTCTGTTCCCGCGCGCACGCCTCGACGACGTCCGAGCACGGTTCGAGACCGTCGACCCACAGGTGCATCCAGTTCGAGTACGCCCGGTCGACCGGGTCGCGCAGCACCGCGATCAGCTTGGCCTGCGGCAGGTCCGTGGCGATCCGGCGCCGCGCGTCCCGGTTGTAGAGGTAGAACGGCGTGCTCTCCCCGCACAGCACGTCGTCCGGTGCCTCGGCGAACAGCTGCCGATAGCGGCCCCGCTGCCACACCCATTCCTGGTTGCTGTGGGCATCGCCGGGACCCTTGTACGCCGGTGGGGGCGAGTCCCCGCACATGTAGTACTTGGGTTCCTTGACGCGGCTCAGGTAGAGGTCGGGGTGCAGCGCCAGCGCCGCGTGCAGGGCGGTGGTGCCCGCCTTCGGCGCACCGATCAGGAGGAAGTCGGGGAGACGGCCGTCCCCGACGGCGCTCAAGCTGCTCACGAGCGCCATAGTAGAGTTGTTCAATCGTTTTTGTAAGGCTTTGAAGAACTCTCGTGTCGCGGTTCGGTCGTCGGTGTCGGCTCGCGTCGGTACTCTCGGGCCGGTGGGAGAGCCAGGCTTCACATCGATGTCGGTGAGCGGCAGCGGCGGCTGGCTGTTCGCCATGCCTTGGCGACCCCCGCGACGAACCGTCGACGACGCGGCCAGGTCGGTGCTCGCACTCCACGGCACCGATCCCGCCTCGGTCTACCTGTCGGCGTGGGCACGCGTCCCCGGGCTGACCCACGCGGACGTCGACGACGCTCTCTACGAGTCGCGGACCGTCGTCAAGCACATGGCCATGCGTCGTACGGTCTGGGTCGTCCCCACCGACCTGATGCCGGTCGTCCAGTCCGCTGCGAGCGACCTGATCGCCGCCGCCGAACGACGCCGCCTGGCGCGTGATCTCCAGCGCTGCGGGGTCACCGACGACCCGGCTCGTTGGATGCGCAAGGCCGAGCGAGCCGCTGTGACGGCCCTCGAGCAGAACGGGCCCAGCCTGGGGCGCGAGCTGTCGGACGCCGTGCCGATGCTCCGGACCAAGATCACGTCGGGACCGAGCGCCAAGGCCCCGGAGTTCGGCGTGATGACCCGCGTGACCACGATCCTGTCCGCGTCGGGCCAGGTGACACGCGGCCGGGCGGGCGGCACCTGGCGACAGCGACAACCGCGCTGGGTGCGGATGGCTGACTGGGCGCCGACCGCTGTCGCTGACCCACCCGTCCCGGCGGTCGAAGCCCGGGCCGACCTCGTCCGGAGCTGGCTGCGGGCCTTCGGGCCAGGCACCTTCGACGACATCAAGTGGTGGACCGGCTGGACGGTCGCTTTCACCCGGACCGCCCTGGCCGACGCCGGGGCCGTCGAGGTGTCGCTCGACGGCGACCTCACCGGCTACCTGCTCCCCGACGACATCGAGCCGACGCCGGCGCTCGCTCCCTGGGTTGCGCTGCTCCCCTCGCTCGACCCCACGACGATGGCGTGGAAAGACCGCGACTGGTACCTCGGCGCACATCGACCGCGGCTCTTCGATCCCTACGGGAACGCCGGGCCGGCGATCTGGTGCGACGGACGCGTCGTCGGCGGGTGGGGCCAGCGACCTGACGGCGAGGTCGTGCTGGAGTTCCTCGAGGACGTCGGTTCGGAGGCGCGCGCCGCCGTCGAGAAGCAAGCGGCTGCCCTCACCACCTGGCTCGACGGCGACCAGGTCAAGCCGTCGTTCCCCACTCCCCTCCAGCGCGAGCTCTCGGCCTGACGACCCCGGGCCACACCGGTCCCGCAGACGCGTCCGGGGCCGCCCGCGCAAGCGGACGACCCCGGACGGTCGGTACGGATGTGGCTGCTCAGACGACCCTCAGTCCGAGCGAGAACCGTCCCTGCACGACCTGGTCGGTCACGCTGGACGCCGTGGACTGGTTCCCCGAACCACGCCGGTCGACGACCAGCGCGGCGACCACCGCGTTGTTCGGCGGGGCGTTCTCCAGGCTGTCGAGCAGTCCCTCGAACGACGAGGCGCGGCTCTCGCCGAAGATCGAGCCGCCCCCGGCGATCTGGAGGTACCCGAAGCTGCGGCGACGAGTGTCCGGCACCTGCAGGTTCACCGGCACGTACACCGGGTCGCTGTCGTCCGCGGGGCGCAGCTCGACGCGCAGGTGCATGACGGAGCCACCGTTGACGCGAGGCTCCGTACGACGCGAGAGCTTCACCCAGTCACCGTGGACCAGCCGCTCCACCCGTCCGAGGTGGTAGGCCCGGTACTCCGGGTCGAGCAGCGAGCGGTAGCTCACGTTGGTGATGGTCACGTCCTCGAACCGGTTGTTGAGGATGCGCGACAGCTGGGAGTACGACTCGAAGATCGTCTCGTAGGTGATGTCGTACTGCGACGCGTAACGGTTGACCCGCGAGAACTCGAACGGCGTACCGTCCTCACGCTCGCCCTCGACGGTCCAGCGCACCCGGGCGCTGCCCGAGCCGAGCTGGTCGAAGACCCGGTCCTCGTCGGTCAGCAGGTGGAACGCCGAGATGCCCGGCACCGAGTCGGGGACGCTGATGTGCGTCTCGCCGTAGCGTGAGGCGCCCGCCACGGTCGAGACCTGAGCGCTCACCGTCGTGGTGTCGGGGACCGTGCCGACGACACCGGAGATGCCGGCGAGGTGGTCGCCGAGGATCGAGCCGGCAGGCGCCGTGATGTTCGCGACCTTGAAGCCGGCCAGCGTCGGGTCGGTCTGGATGTACAGCGCGTCTGCGCCGTGCATGGTCAGCTGGCTGTCGCCGCTCCAGAACATCGGGTGTCCGAACGCCACGACCTGGTCGCCACAGACCGCCGTCGCGGTGCCGATGCCGCCGCTCGTCAGGTCGCCGTAGGACTCGGTCGCCGCGAGGTTGCCGCCCGCGACGATGTCCGACGGGGCCGCAACGGCCGAGGACGTCGTGCCGCCGAACGCGTGGACGTTCTTCATCCCCAGCGCCTTGGCCGCGTGGTTGAGCCGGGCGCGGTTGCCCGAGACCAGGAGCGGCATCCGCAGCCGCGCGAAGCCGTTGTCGGCCTGCGCCGTGGAGACGTCGGACGTCTGCGCGATCGCCGTCGCCTGCTTGCTCGTGACCTCGACGCGGCTGGCCTGTTTCGCGGCGTCGATCGTGGCCTGCTTCTCCACGCCGCCGTCGAGCAACGCCTGCATGTCGGCTGCCGGAGTGATGCCGGCGACCTCGGACGGGCCGAAGGCGAGTCCGTACGACACGGCGCCGATCAGCCGACCGTCCTCCGAGTACACCGGTGACCCGGACATGCCCTGCCAGATGCCGGTCTTGTCGATCTGGGTCGAGTGCAGCTCGGCCATGATCATGTCGATGCCGGGCGCGATGCCGTCGTGGATGACGCCGATGATCTTGCCGTCGAAGTCCGTCGGCGTCGGTGCCCTGGGTGACGGTCAGCCCGCGCACGAGCTGGTTGGCAGTCAAGTCGGTGACCGGGTACGCGTCGGGACACGACGGGTCCGGCGCCGACAAAGCGGTCGGTGCGGTCTGGACGACGCCGGTGCCGAGCAGTGCGGCCGTGGCGAGCCCAGCGAGAAGCCGTCCTCGTGAACCGAGAACAGCATGGCGAATGGTCATCAGGATCCCCCTCTACACGTCCGCGTTGGCAACGCGGTGCCCGGTCGCGCGCGCATGCCTGGATGACCGCTCGTCAGGACCGTGGCTGAAACCTATGCCACTACTGACGCGCTCGGACTGCTTTTGGTTGCCGCGCCTCGTTGGTTTCTCTCGATCAGCGTGGAGGCTCGAAGGCAGCGACCACGGCGGCCATGTCGTCGGCCCCGTGCCCCCGTTGGGAGGCGGTCCGGAAGAACTCCTGGACGGTGACCAGCAGGTCGTCGGGAACGCCCGACGACGCCGCCGCGTCGATCATCAGACCGACGTCCTTCACCACGCCGTCGACGGTGAAGGACGGCGAGAAGGACCCTCCGATCATCGCGGCACCCTTCACGTGGGCGTAGCGGCTGTCGACCGGGGCGTCGGCGATGGCGTCGAGGAAGAGCTGCGGGTCGAGGCCCAGGCTCCTGGCGAGCGCGATGGACTGCGCCGTCGCGCTGGTGATCGAGGCGACCCAGGCGTTGGTGGCCAGCTTGAGCGCCGATGCCTCTCCCAAGGTCTCCCCGAGCCGGACGATCTTGCCGGAGATGGCGTCGAGGAGCTCCGCGACCCGCGTATCGAGCGCCTGCGGTCCCGACACCAAGAGGGTCAGCGCGCCGTGCTCGGCGGGCGCCTTGGTGCCGAGCATCATCACCTCGAGCACGTCCGCCCTCTGCTGGTCGGCCAGCTCACGCACCCGGGCCGCCGCCGCAACTCCGACCGTCGAGGCCTGGAGCCAGACGGCTTGCTGCCCCGCGCCCAGCCCGCGAGCCATCACGTCCAGCACCGCCTCGCCGTCGAACAGGGTCAGCAGCACCGCCTCGGCCTCGGCCACGGCGGACTCCACCGAGTCGGCCACCGTCGCACCGGCTTCCGCGGCGCCGTCCGCGTGCTCCCGGGTCCGGTTCCACGCGGTCACCTCGTGCCCCGCGCGCGTCAAGGTCCCGGTCAGCGCTGTCCCCATGATCCCGGTCCCGAGCACGGTCACCCGCATGATGCCTCCCGTTGGCTGTGACGACGTGCGGCGCGCTCGCCGACGGTGGGCGGGACGAGCCGCGGATTCATCCTCGCCGCTTCGACGGCCCGGCGCGAGTCAGGAGGCGGCCGGCAGGGTCTGCACGCGCCAGAACTCGTTGACCAGGCGTGCCACGTCGCTCGGCGGCATCGACATCGGTGCGAGCACGTCGACCGTGAGTCGGTCACCGGCGCGGTAGCACTCCACGAACACCCCGGCCGAGTTGCAGAGCACCTTGCCGTACGGCGTACCACCCGTCTCGCGGTACTCGTCGCGGGCGCGGACCGCCGTCGCCAGGATCGGGTCCATGCCCGGCGGCAGGTACGTCGCCTCGATGGCACGGGCGTGGTACTGCCGTGCGAACTGCCGGGCGTCCGCGAGCTCTCCCTCGACCATCCCGTGCCAACGAGGAAATCCTCCGAGCGAGGCGGGCGCGATCAGAGGGTCGTAGCGCCCGTCGTCGGGGCGGCTCGACCCTGCGCCGGGCATCATCCCGAAGCCGGTGAGCACGACGAGGACGGCCAGCACGGACAGCGCCGAGTAGAGCGCGAGCTTGCCCATGTTCTGCGGCAGCGCGGCCGGCATCGTCGTCATGGCACCCCCTTGCCCGCAGACCTCATGGCGCCGGGACCTCTTTACGGTATCCCGGTGCCGGCGCATCGGCGAACGCGTTCGGCCGCCGTGTCCGAGCTGATATCGAGCCGTCATACGGCTCGAACAGACCACTCGGACCTCCTCATTTCGGATGATCTTTGCCCGACCTGCGTGTCTTGGCCCTGACCAACCGGGACCGTGGTCGGAGAATCGAGGAAGAAACCCGCACGGGATGTGCGGGGAGGGGATAGGGACGACATGAGCATCAAAGCCACGAGTCCGGGTGTGTCCGGACACCGGTCCGCCGTGCGCAGCCACCTTCGCTGGCCGTCACCGGACAGTCTGGCGCTGCTGCTCCTGCTCGTGATCGCGATCGTCGTCGCGTCGCTGGTCGGCCTGACTCTCGGCGCGCTCTGAACCGCCACCCGTCCCCCTCGGCGCTTGGGCGCTACCCAACCGTGAACCGGTGACGCCGCCGTCCGGGGGACGGCGGCGTCACTGTCGTCGTACGGTTAGGAGCGCGTCCCTCGGGGAACATGCCCGGTGACGCCCAGCTTCCCTGCACCGGGATCCGACACGAGGAGAACGCGATGAGCAAGCTCGGAATGTTGGCGGCGGGTGCCGTCGGGTACGTCCTGGGGGCGCGCGCCGGCCGCGAGCGCTACGACCAGATCGTCACCTCGGCCCAGCGGCTGTGGTCCAACCCGAAGGTGCAGGAGGCCTCGCAGCAGGCCCAGCTCTACGCGCGGGAGAAGGCTCCCGAGGTCGGGGAGAAGCTCAGCGACGCCGCCGTCGACGTCGCCAAGGCCGCGGCGGTCAAGGTGACGGAGGTGGTCGGCTCCAGCGACGACTCCGGCTCCAGCTCGTCATCCAGCTCCGGGTCGAGCAGCGGTACGACGAAGAAGGCTGCGGCCAAGAAGGCGCCGGCGAAGAAGGCGCCCGCCAAGAAGACCACCGCGAAGAAGTCGACGACCAAGAAGAGCTGAGCGACTCAGCGCAGTTCGGTCAGCCCGCGGCAGCCGGCGTACCGAACCGCTTCTCGTTGCGCGCCCGCGCCTTGGCGATCTCGACCTCGCGGTCACGCTTGGGGGCCTGAGTCACCAGCGAGTCGAGCAGGGTGTGCGTGGCCGCGCTGACCGCGGCGATCGCCGCGTCGAACGCCTCCTGGTTGGTCGCCGACGGCTTCGTCATGCCCGCGACCTTCCGCACGTACTGCGTCGCCGCCGCCTCGACCTCAGGTCGCGTCGCCGGGGGTTCGAAGTTGTGGAGCACTTTGATGTTTCTGCACATGCCCCCACCCTAGGTCGCGCTCGAGGGCAGCGGACCAAGTAGTCACATCGGGCCAATGGGACTAGCCCGATTGACCCGAAGTGACCATTTCGACCGGCATCTCCTGCGTCTACGTTCGCCGAACCAGGTCACGAAAAGGATCAGGAGATCCCCCATGCCCCTACGTCGTCACGGACGGCTCGCATTGCTCGGGGTCGGAGCCGTCACCGCTCTGGCCGCCAGCACTCTCACCCCCTCCGGGGTCGACGCGGCAACGGTCCGCGCCCAGCCCAGGTTCGACAAGCACACGGTCATCGTCAGCGGGCTCGACAACCCGCGGCAGCTCAGCTTCACCCCGAGCGGTCACCTGCTGATCGCCCAGGCCGGCCACGGCGGCCAGTCCTGCAGCCACGGCGACTGCGTCGGCAAGACCAGCAAGGTCAGCGTCATCCGCAACGGCGCCGCGCACAACATGATGATGGGCCTGCTGTCCGGCGCCGGTCGCGACGGCACGTTCGCGACCGGGGTGGACGGCGCCGGCAAACGCGCCGGCGGGCCGTACTTCGGCATCGTCACCTACGCGCCCCCGGACCTCATCCCCCAAGGTCTGCCCGGTCGCCAGGCGGGCAAGCTGATGGCGAAGGCGCCCGGCGGCAAGCTCCGGCAGGTCGCGAACGTCGCCGGCTACGAGCTGCGCAACGACATCGACAACGAGGGTCCGGACAGCAACCCGTACGCCTTGCTCGCTCTGAAGAACCAGGTCCTCGTCGCCGACGCGGCCGGTGACTACATCGCCCGGGTCGCCAACGGCCGGGTCTCCACCTGGGCCGTCCTGCCGGAGTACGGCAAGAAGGTCGACGCCGTGCCCACCTCGCTGTCGCTCGGTCCCGACGGCTACATCTACGTCGGCGAGCTGCACTCGGAGCAGCCCGGCAAGGCGAAGGTCTGGAAGTACGACCGCCAGGGCAACCCGGTCCGCTCGTGGGGCGGCTTCACCACGGTGACCGGCGTGGCCCGCGGCAAGGACGGCAGCCTGTACGTCAGCGAGCTGTTCGGGGGACCGTGCACCTTCGACCAGATCCCGGCCTGCTTCCCGGGACGCGTCGTCAAGGTCTCGCCGAACGGTGACCGCAGCTTCCGGAGGGTTCCGTTCCCGGCCGGCATCGCCGTGCGCAACGGCCACGTGAACGTGGCGGTCTTCTCGGTGTCGCCCGCGACCGGCTTCGGGGGCAACCCCGCCTGGAGCGGTGCCATCTGGAGAGCCTTCGGCCGGTAGACCGAAGCCACGCAGAGAGCGGGTGGGCATGAGGGGTGTCGGCCCGCTCTCTGTTCGTGGGTCTGCTCAGCCCACTGCGCTGACCAGGTCGAACTTCCCCTCGCGGAACGCCGCCACGAACAGCGCATGGTCTTTCCGCGCCCGGTCGGCGTAGCTGATCCCGAAGTCGACCAGGTCCTCGACGAACGGCTGCTCGTCGTCGCCGATCGCCTCCGCGATCGCCTCCTCGGTCTGGAAGTCGACCAGGTCCTCGTCACTGTCCTCGTCGGAGACGCAGTGCACCTTGGCCGTCGCCTTGCCCAACAGCGCCACGACCGGCGCCATCTCCTCCGGCTCGGTGATCTCGCTCCAGTCGAGGTCGGCTTCGTAGGGTGACATCTCCGCGACCACGAAGCCGACCTTGTCGACCGTGGTGTAGCCGAGGAACGGGTCCGTGTGCACCTGCAGCTCGCGCTGGCTCACCACCGTGCGATGTCCCTCGTGCTCGAAGAACTCCGCGGCGCGCTTGTCGTCGACGACCCGGCTGGCCGCGGCGATGTTGCCCTGCTTCATGGTGAGCACGACGTCGTTCTCGAGCGCCTGGTCGTAGCCCTCGATCAAGATGTTGTACGCCGGAAGCCCTGCGCTGCCGATCCCGAAGCCCTTCTTCCCGACCACGTCCTTGATGTCGTAGAAGACCTCCTGGTGCTCACGCTTCGCGTCCGGGATCGTCTTCAGGTAGCGGTTGAACGCCCCTTCGACCTTCTTGCGCTCGGTCTTGCTGAGCTCGCGCACGCCGCGCAGCCCGGACGAACCGCCGTTCGTTGTCGACGACCTCGGTGAGTCCGGAGAGCAGGTCGTCACGCGTCGACATCCGGGCCGCCAGCAGCACCTCGTGGATCGCGCCGTCGGTGTTGTCGAGCCGCAGCGCGAAGCCCTCGTCGCGGTCCTCCTTGACGTACTGGCGGACCTGGTCGACGTACGCCTGCAGGAAGTCACGATTCAGCGAGCGGACGTCCTCCTCCGGCAGCGCCTTCTGCCAGCCCATCAGGGCGAGGCTGGCGACGAAGCGCCGCAGGTCCCACGAGAAGTGGCCGAGGTAGGCCTCGTCGAAGTCGTTGACGTCGAAGACGAGAACCCCTTCGGAGTTCATGTAGGTGCCGAAGTTCTCGGCGTGCAGGTCGCCGTGGATCCAGACCCGACTGGTGCGGTCATCGGCCTGGTGCTCCTTGCGCGCCGCCATGTCGGCGTAGAACAGGCACGCGCTCCCCCGGTAGAACGCGAACGGATCCGCGGCCATCTTGCGGAACTTCGTGCGAAAGCTCTCGGCATCGGCCTTCATGAGCGGCTCGAACGCCTCGATCAGCGTCTCCACGATGAGCTTCTGACGCTTCTCGTTGGATGCGGGCACCGGGTCTCCCTTCGGGGCTGCGTCCCCCGAATCTATGCAGCGGACTGCAAGTCGGCCACTTGGCTCAGCGTCCCCACAGGGTGATCGGCGCATGCTGACCGAGTACTGGCACGACACCCCGACCCGAGGAGAGCACGATGAGACGAGGAACATCCCGGCTCGCTGTCGTCCTGACCGCCGCAGCGGCCGCGTTGACGACCGCAGCCATCGCCGGCCCGACTGCTCACGCCACCGGTGCGGCGCAGACGACTGCTGCTGCCGCCGGCGCTGCGCAGCGTGGCACACCCCAGCACCCCCCGGCCGCCCAGTTCACGCGCGGTCGCGTGGACAACCCGTGGTTCCCGCTCAAGCCGGGGACGCGCTACGTCTATCGCGGCCACGAGGACGGGGACCGCTCACGCGACGTCGTGACCGTGACCTATCGCACGAAGCGGATCGAAGGCGTCGTGTGCCGGGTCGTGCGCGACCGTCTCTTCCTCGACGGCGTCCTGCGCGAGCGCACCCTCGACTGGTACGCCCAGACCAAGCGAGGCACCGTCTGGTACTTCGGCGAGAACACCGCTGAGCTGAACCGGCAGGGTGAGGTCGTCAGCCGCGAGGGATCGTTCCATGTCCGGACGCGACGGCGCCCAGGCCGGGATCTTCATGCCTGCGCACGCGCGGGTCGGCCAGACCTTCCAACAGGAGAACTACCCGGGCCACGCCGAGGACAAGTTCCGCATCCTCTCGCTGACTGCACACGTCACGACGGCGCTGGTGTCGTCCCGCCACGGCATGCTCACGCGCGAGTGGACCCGGTTGGAGCCCGGCGTCGTCGACCACAAGTTCTACATCCGCGACATCGGCAACGTCGGAGAGCGGACGATCCGCGGCGGTCACGACTTCCAGCAGCTGGTCAGGATGGCGCATCTCCCGCGGTCCGGGTGACGATCACTCCTGTCTCTCGAGCTGCATGAAGCGGTAGGGGGCGACGGCGCTCTGGTAGCCCCCGCCGCGGGGCCGGACCTCGAGGTGCAGGTGGCATCCGTCGGGCGCCCCCGCGTTCGAGGCTCGGGCGACCAGCTGCCCCCGGGTCACGACGTCGCCGGGATCGACGAACACGCGACGCACGTGGCCGATGACGAAGTCCTTGTGGAACCGACCGCTCCGCAGCCGGAAGGCCCAGGACCCGTAAGCCGAGCCGAGCGAGCCCGCCGACTCGGGATCCACCACGCGCGTGCGGTACGCCGCGTACAGCGGAGTGCCACACGGCATCGCCAGGTCGAGGCCGTGGTGGAAACCGTGCTGCTTGGTGCACCGCGGGTCGGGGTCGTAGTAGGGCGCGCGGGTGCAGCCGAAGGCGACCATCTTGCGGCGGGCACCGAGATACCACGGCGAGGTGTAGCGGTGCTTGTCGTGCACCCAGAAGCGCTGACGCTTGTCAGCCTGCTGGGCCGAAGGGCGGCGCCGGCGGGGTCGCGGCACCGGGACCAGGCGGTGGGAGCCCGACCGCCAGCGCAATGCGCTCTCCGGCGGGGATCGGCGGAAGTCGGTGGCCACCCGAGGCGAGTGCGGGAGGTGCAGCGCTGCCGCAGGCGACCACCGTCGCCATCACTGTCGCGCTGAGCCATCTCGGCATACCGCCTCCTCGCCCGGTTCCGAGTCTGGCACAGAGCCTGCCGCAGGTTTGAGGGCGAACGAAGGGGGGAACTGGGGGTCGGAAGGAGGGACAGATGGATTTCATCCTGTGGTTGATCGCCGTGGTGCTCGTGATCTGGGGCATCGTGACGATCGTCCGAGGCCAGCTCCTCTGGGGCATCGTCATCATCGTGGTCGGACTTCTGGTCGGACCCGGTGGCGTGAGCCTCTTCTCGTAGCAGTCCCATCGCCGCGACCCGCGGCAGCAGAACGTTCCGGAAGCACTGGTTCGCTCAGTCGAGCCAGTGCTTCCAGACGTTCTCGTGGGTGTTGATCCACGACGCCACGTCGGCGCTGGAGACGTCGTAGCCGCTCAGCTCGACGATCTCGAGCAGGTTGTCGACCTCCTCGCGGTCGAGCTCGTAGTTGTAGACCAGGTTGTACGCCGGGCTGCCCGACTTCGCGAAGTCGCTGTTGACGATCTTCTGGTAGCGGAAGTTGTCGAACGAGCACAGCGTCGTGCGCGGCCCGAACGTGCAGTCCTGCGCCGCCGAGCCCGGGATCTCGACCGTGACGCGGCCGGGTCCGTCGCCGATGAACTCCCGCGGGCCCTCGACCAGGTAGAGGTTGGGGTGGCCGCGCTCGTCGTCCTCACGGGCCTGCTGGAGGAGGTCGCCCATGCCGACGCCGACGCCGACCTTGCTGTAGTTGCGGATCACGTAGTCGAGGTTCTGGAACTCGACGAACGAGCGGGCCAGGTTGAGCAACGCCGGCAACGTCGTGATCGCCGGCGTCACGCCGGCCCAGCCGATGCTGCCGGTGTCGGGCAGGTCCCGGTAGGTGTCGAGCCCGAGGTCGCCCATGAAGGCGGGCGCGAGCAGGTCGACCCCGCCGCGGAACCCGGTCGGCCCGAGCCGCACGACCGGACCACCCTCCGCGGTGAGCTTCTCCTCGAGGTCGGGGCTGCCGTAGGCGTCGAGGTAGACGTCGGCGTCGCCGCGGGCGACCACCTTCCAGGCCTTGCGCGACGTCGTCTTCACGTAGGTCACGTCGCAGCCGAGCTGCGTCCTCGGCCAGCGTGCCGACGACGAAAGCGCTGGCCTCGTAGCCGTTGGTCGGGTCGTAGGCGATCCGGAAGTCGCCACAGTCGCCGCTGTTGTCGGACGGTGACGGGGCGGTCTTGGTGGGCGGCGTGGGCTCGTCGCTCGACCCGCCGCCGCTGCAGCCAGCCACCAGCAGAAGGGAGACCGCGGCGACCAGGGCACGCCGGGACGGCGTCATGGGCTCGCCCACCGTCGTACGACTCCGCTCACAAGCTCCTGCTTCCCCGCATCCGCGTGCCGATCGGCGGCCTGCCCCCGGCCGCACCACAATAACGACCGCCTCCAACGCGACCGCGCAGCTCGGTCACTGTCTGCCCGTACGTCGACGCGAGAGCAGCCGGCGCCGGGCCCGCAGCTGTTCCCCGCGGACGGCTCCGGGAAGGGTCTCGGGCATGCGCAGCGACAGCACCATCGCGGCCAGCAGGATCACCGAGCACAGGGCGAAGGCCGCACTGAACGACACCTGGTCGGCGAGCAGCCCTGCTGCCAGCGGGCCCAGGATCGCGCCGGCGTCGGCGGACATCTGGAACACGGCCACGACCCGGCCACCCCGCCCGTGCATGATGTCGCCGACGACCGCACCAGGGGCTGTGCCGACGAACGCGGCCCCGACCCCGGTGGCGGTCATCGCCAGCAGGTAGGTGAGCCGCGACTCGTTGATCGCGATCGCCGCGAACGCGGCGGCTGCCAGCAGCGAGCCCGAGATCATCGCGGGACGCCGCCCTCGCCGGTCGACGAACTTGCCCGCGGACAGCAGGAACCCCGCCTGCGCCACGCTGGCACACAGGAAGCCGATGCCGATCCAGAGCGGGCGCAGTCCCATCTCCTCGGTGACGAAGAGCGGCACCAGACTGATCCGGACGCCGAAGAACGCCCAGCCGTTCGCCAGGTTGACCATCACCGCACCGCGGTACGCCGGATTGCCCCAGGCTTCGGTGAGCGTGGTCGACTCCGGCTCCTCCTGCGCAACCGGCTCGGCTGGTTCGGCTGGTTCGGCTGGTTCGGTGGTCGGCGGTGGCCTCGGTGCCTGCGGCGGGTTCGACGCGCGGGGGGCTGTCCTCCGCCGAGCGCAGGAACATGAAGCCGATGCTGGCCGCGGCGATCAGCGAGACGGCGTACACGTAGAAGGGCAGCCGCAGCGACACCTCGGTCAGGAAACCGCCCAGGAGCGGTCCGAGCAGCGCACCGAGCAGGAAGCCCGCCTGGAAGAGGCCGCTGGCCCGCCCCCGGTTGCCGGCGTCGACGACGCGAAGGAGCAGCGCGGTCGCGGCGACCGTGAACATGGCGGACCCGATGCCGCCGAGTCCCCGCAGGATCAGCAGCTGGCTGTAGCTCTGGGACAGGCCGGCGAGCCCGGTCGAGACCGCGACGATGCCGATGCCGCTGGCGAGGACGATCCGCTCGCCGAACGAGTCGACCAGGCGACCGCCGCCGAGCGCGGACACGAAGCGCATCAACGCGAACGCCGAGATCACGGCCCCGGCCCAGAACTTGCCGACCCCGAACGACCGCGCGAACTCCGGCAGTGCCGTCGCGACCACGCCGAAGCCGATGGCCACCGCGACGGCGACCGCGGCGAGCACCGCGACCTCGCGCGGCAAGCCCTGGAAGAAGCGGTCGACGAACCGCTGGCGGAGTGTGGTCATACCGACGGCGGAACGCGACTCCGTTTCAGAGGCGGCGTACGAACAGGTGGCTGGCGGCCTCTTCGTCGATCTCGGCCGACTCGCCGCCACTCGCGACCAGCACCCCCTCCGCGGCGCGCGCGACCGTGACGACCTTGCCCGGCTGGGCGCCGACCCGGCGCAGCACGGCCATCAGGATCTCGTCGGTCTGGACCGGCTCGGCGATCCGGCCGATCACCACGCGCTGCTCGGACTCGACCGCGACCGTGTCGAGCGCCTCGACCCCGGACAGGAAGGGTTCGTCGGCCGAACCCTCGCCCAGCTCGCCCAGACCCGGGATCGGGTTGCCGTAGGGAGAGAGGGTGGGGTGGTCGAGGATCTCCAGCAGCCGGCGCTCGACCGTCTCGGACATCACGTGCTCCCACCGGCAGGCCTCGGCGTGGACGTCCTCCCACTCCAGGCCGATCACGTCGGTCAGCAGCCGCTCGGCGAGCCGGTGCTTGCGCATCACGCGGGTGGCCAGCATCCGGCCCTGGTCGGTGAGCTCGAGGTGGCGGTCTCCCTCGACGGTCAGCAACCCGTCACGCTCCATCCGCGCGACGGTCTGGCTCACGGTCGGCCCGGACTGGTGCAGCCGCTCGGCGATCCGGGCACGCAGTGGCGTGATGCCCTCCTCCTCCAGCTCGTAAACGGTGCGGAGGTACATCTCGGTGGTGTCGATGAGGTCGGTCACGCGGGGTTCGTCCACCTTCGGGGTTCATGGTGCGAGCGCTGTCATTGTTGCCGATCCAGGGTCAGCGGCCAACCGGCGTCGTCGTCAACGCAGCCGGCTTTGCACAACTTCCCGTCGGTGGCCCCGATCCACCACGGGTAAGCATGAAGCATGACACCGACATCGGACCACAACGGCGCGACCACGGTGATGTGGTTCCGGCGCGATCTGCGCATCGGCGACAACCCGGCGCTGCTCGAGGCGGTCGACGAGGCCGGTCCGCAGGGTTCGGTGGTGCCGTTGTTCGTGTTCGACCAGCGGCTGTGGGGTCCGTCGGGCGCGACCCGGCGCGCCTATCTGCTGGCGAGTCTCGAGGCGTTGCGTGAGCGGATCGGCGGGTTGGTCGTCCGCCGCGGCGACCCGGTCGACGTGCTGTCCACCGTCGTGCGCCAGTCCGGGCGCCTCCAGCGTGCACATCGCGGAGGACTTCGGACCGTACGGGCGGCAGCGCGACACCGATGTCGAGGAGGCGCTGGGCGAGCTGGACGTGCCGCTGGTCAGGACCGGGTCGCCGTACGCCGTCTCTCCGGGACGGGTGCGCAACAAGAGCGACGAGGGCTACGCCGTCTTCACACCCTTCTCCAAGGCCTGGCTCGAGCACGGCTGGCGTGAGCCGCCCCGCGCTCCTGGCCGCGTCCGGTGGGACACGTCGCTGCGCAGCGACGCCATGATGAAGGCGACCGCACCGAAGGGACTGACCCTTCCGACCGCCGGTGAGGACGCGGCCCGACGGCACTGGAAGGCGTACGTCGACCAGCGCCTCGCGGAGTACGCCGACCACCGCGATCGGCCGGACCTCGACGTCACCTCGCACATGTCGGTGCACCTGAAGTGGGGCGAGATCCACCCGCGCACGATGCTCGCCGACCTGAAGGAGGCGGGCACGAGCAAGGCCGTGACGACGTACCGCACCGAGCTCGCATGGCGCGAGTTCTACGCCGACGTGCTGGCCCGCCGACCCGAGACGGCGCGCGAGTACTACCGACCGGAGTACGCGGCCATGACGTACGACGAGCCCGGCGAGGCGCTGCAGGCCTGGAAGGACGGGCGCACCGGCTACCCGATCGTGGACGCCGGGATGCGGCAGCTCATGGCCGAGGGATGGATGCACAACCGGGTGCGGATGATCGTGGCGAGCTTCCTCGTCAAGGATCTGCACATCGAGTGGCAGCACGGCGCACGGCACTTCATGCAGTGGCTGGTCGACGGTGACCTCGCCTCCAACAACCACGGGTGGCAGTGGACCGCAGGCTGCGGCACCGACGCCGCGCCCTACTTCCGGGTGTTCAACCCGGTGCTGCAGGGCAAGAAGTTCGACCCGGACGGCGACTACATCCGGCGCTACGTCCCCGAGCTGGCCGACGTGCCCGCGCCGGAGATCCACGAGCCGCGCGACCCGATCGTCGACCACGCCGAGGAACGCGACGAGGCACTCGCCCGCTACGACCGCATCCGGAGCGCCCGCTGATGCGAGCTCGGCGGCGAAGCACCGGGGTTCGAAGCTCGACGAGCCACATGCTCCTGCTGGCCAACCGGCTCGACGGCCGGGGCCGCCGCGGGGCGCCGGTTGACGAAGTACGAGCCGGCGACCACCAGCACGAAGCCGACGACGGTCCAGACGGTGACCTGCTCGCCGAGCACGAGCGCTCCGGCGACGACGGCCACGGCCGGGTTGAGGTAGGTGATGGTGGTGGCCCGGACCGGTCCGACTTCGTTGACCAGGGCGAACAGCAGCATGAAGGCGGCCGCGGTGCAGATCACGGCCAGCACGACGACCGAGGCGACCACGTTGCCCGACGGCATGGTCGACGGGACGCCGTCGCCGACCAGGACGATCGGCACGTACATCAGTGCGGTGAGCGTCAGGGCGGACGCCATGATCCCGATGCCAGGCATGCCCTGCAGCGGCCGCGCCAGGATCGCCGGTCCCATGGCGTAGCCGACGACGACGACACCGATCTCGGCGACGGCGCCGAGATCCGAGCCGCCCACGTCGAGTCCGACCAGTGCGGCGACCCCCGCCACCCCGAGTGCCATCCCGAGCCAGCCGGTGCGCGAGAGGCGCTCGGCGCGTCCGGTGACGAACGCCAGGGCCACTCCCACCAACGGCACGGCCGCGATCAGCAGCCCGGTGGTGGAGCTCGGCAGCCGGGTCTCGGCGCTGCCCAGGAACACCCACGGGATCGCGATCTCGACCACCGTGAACAGCAGGAGCCAGCGCCACCGCGCGAGCAGCGGTCGGACCGCGCCCTTGGCGATCGCGATCGGGAGCAGGATGAGGGCCGCCAACGCCGTGCGGGCCAGCACGAGCTCGGCCGGCGAGATCTCCTCGACGGCGACCTTGATGAGCAGGTAGGGGATGCCCCAGGCCACTCCCAGCGCCAGGAAGAGCAGCGCAGCACGGCGGTTCACCTGACCATTCTCCCCTCCCCCACCGACAGCCACGAACCTCGGTACCGTCGTCCTCGATGAGCGACTCGACCACGCAGGTGACGATCGCGCGCCGCTTCGCCGGGCCGCCGAGCTCGGGCAACGGCGGCTACACGTCGGGACTCCTCGCGTCGTACGCCGGTCCGCACGACCAGCCGATGACCGTCACCCTCCGCACCCCGCCTCCCCTGGAGACAGCCCTCGACGTCGAGGGCGGCCCTGACGACGCCACGACACGGCTGCTGGCCGGCGACCTCCTGGTGGCCGAGGCGGGCGCGGGGTCCTTCTCGGGCGACGCGGTGCCGCCCGTGCCGATGGCCGACGCACGCGCGGCCGAGGCGTCGTACCGCGGCCTGCACGACCACCCCTTCACTGGCTGCTTCGTGTGCGGGACCGCGCGCGCCGAAGGCGACGGGCTGCGGCTGCGACCGGGTCTGTTCGCGCCGGGACTGACGGCCTGCGTCTGGACCCCGCACCCGAGCCTGGCCGACGAGGACGGCAGGGTCGCCCCGGTGTTCATCTGGTCGGCGCTCGACTGTCCCGGTGGATGGACCTCCGACCTCGATGCGCGGCCGTTGGTGTTGGGTCGGATGACGGCTTCGACCACTGACCACGTCACGGCCGGGACGGCGTACACGATCGTCGGCCGGCTGCTCGCCGAGGAAGGCCGCAAGACGCTCACCGCCACCACGGCGTACGACGACGAGGGCCGTGTCGTCGGGCGCGCCGAGCACGTCTGGATCGCCATCGACCCCACCCGGTTCAGCTGAGCCGACCCGACCGAGAGGAACCCCTGCCTCGTGTCCGCCCCGACCTCGCGCGCGCCCTGGTGGCGTGACGCCGTCTGCTACGAGATCTACGTCCGCAGCTTCGCCGACAGCAACGGCGACGGGCTCGGAGACCTGGCCGGCATCACGTCCCGGCTGCCCTATCTGCACGACCTCGGCATCGACGCGATCTGGGTGACGCCGTTCTACCCGTCGCCGCAGAACGACCACGGGTACGACGTGGCGGACTACCGCGACATCGACCCGCGCTTCGGCACGCTCGCCGACTTCGACGCGATGACGACCGAGGCGCACCGGCTCGGGATGCGGGTGATCGTCGACCTCGTGCCGAACCACACGTCGTCCGAGCACGTCTGGTTCCAGGAGGCGCTGGCGGCGGGTCCGGGGAGCAAGGCGCGGCAGCGCTACATGTTCCGGCCGGGGCGCGGCGCCGACGGGAGCAAGCCGCCGAACAACTGGTTCTCGGTCTTCGGCGGGCCTGCGTGGACGCGCGTCGAGGACGGCGAGTGGTACCTCCACCTGTTCGACCCGACCCAGCCCGACCTGAACTGGCGGCGCACCGAGGTGCGGGAGGAGTTCGAGTCGATCCTGCGCTTCTGGCTCGACCGCGGAGCTGACGGCTTCCGGGTGGACGTCGCCCACGGGTTGATCAAGGACAAGGACCTGCCGGACCGGGTGCATCGCGGCAGCTTCCACGTCGCGCCGTACTGGGACCAGCCGGAGGTGCACACGATCTACCGGCGCTGGAACAAGGTGCTGGCGTCGTACGACGGTGACCGGATGATGGTGGCCGAGGCGTGGGCGGACGACGAGGACAAGATGGCGCGCTACGTGCGCCGCGACGAGTACCAGCAGGCGTTCAACTTCCACTGGCTCGAGGCGCCGTGGTCGGCGGCGGCGTTCCGACGCGTGATCGAGCGGACGTATGCCGCGGTCGGGCCGGTCAAGGCGTCGCCGACCTGGGTGCTGTCGAACCACGACGTGGTGCGCGAGGTGACCCGCTACGGCGGCGGGGCGCAGGGCCTGGCCCGGTCGAAGGCGGCCACCCTGACCATGCTCGCGCTGCCCGGGTCGGCGTACCTCTATCAGGGCCAGGAGCTCGGGCTGCCGGAGGTGAACGTGCCGGTCAAGGACCGCGAGGACCCGGCGTACTTCCGCGGCGCGGGTCCGGGACGGGACGGGTGCCGGGTGCCGCTGCCCTGGTCGGGGACGTCGCGGCCCTACGGCTTCAGCCCGGACGGCGCGAAGCCGTGGTTGCCGCAGCCGGCCTCGTGGCGCGGCCTGTCGGTGGCGGCGCAGGAGGCGAAGCCGAGCTCGACGTTGAACTTCTTCCGCACCGCGCTGGCCAAGCGGCGCGAGGTGGTGCCCGGGTTGGGCGACGCGGTGTCGTTCGTGGCCGCGCCTCCGGGGGTGCTGGCGTTCGAGCGCGAGCCGGGCTTCGTCTGCGTGCTCAACTGCAGCAAGCGCCCCGTCCGCCTGTCCTCCATCCGCCCGCACCGCGTCACCGGCGCAGGCGGCAGCGCGGCCGGGAACGGGACAGCTGGGCGACCTGCTCATCGCCAGCGGCAAGGCCAGCCAGATCGCCGCCGGCGTCCTCCCCCCTGACACCTCCGCCTGGTTCTCCCCCCGTTGACCCGCAGGTTTCGGCCACTTGAGCCGCAGGTTTGGCTGCTTGAGCCGCAGGTTTCGGCCGACCGCGTGGCCACAACCTGCGACTCAACGGGCCACAAGCTGCGGCTCAACGGGCCACAACCTGCGGCTCAACGGTCAGGGGACGGGGTGGAGGGCGTCGTACGACGCGAAGGAGCGTTCCCGGGCCATCGCGATCATCACGCCGAGGATGCAGGCGAGGCCACCCGCCGCCAGCGCGATCGTCGGAGTCGTGAGCGCGGCGGTCGAACCGGCCACGAAGTCGCCCATCCGCGGCCCGCCCGCCACGACCACGGTGAACACCCCTTGCAGCCGCCCGCGCAGGTTGTCCGGCGCCGCGACCTGCAGGATCGTCGAGCGGTACGCCGCACTGACCATGTCGGCCGCACCGCTCATCGCGAGGAACAGCACGCCGACCCAGAGCGTCCGGGTGAAGCCGAACGCCGCCACCGAGGCGCCGTACAGGATCACGCAGATCGCGATCGCGACTCCCTGGCGCCGGATCTTGCTCACCCAGCCGGAGAACGCGAACGCGATCAGTGACCCGATCGCCGGCGCCGCCTGGAGCAGCCCGACCGCGGCGACCCCGCGACCGTAGAAGCTGCCCGCCACGGCCGGGAACAACGCCCGCGGCTGCGCCAGCACCATCGCGCACAGGTCCAGGATGAAGGTCATCCGCACGTTGCGCGCGCTGCGCAGGAAGCGGAAGCCCTCGATGACCGACTTCAACCCGGGCCGCGTCGGCGCCTCGCCCTCGAGCGGCTGCGGCGGGATCGGCGGCAGCCGGAAGAGCGCGTAGAGCGCAGCCGTGAACGTCACCGTGTCGATCGTGTAGGCGAACCCGTAACCGACAGCGCCGATCGCCAGCGCGCCGAGCAGCGGACCGACGGTGAACCCGAGGTTGAACGACGCCATGTTGAGCGCGTTCGCCGCCGGCAGGTGCTCCTTCGGGATCAACCGCGGGATGATCGCCGAACGGGTCGGGTTGTTGACGGCGAAGCAGGCGGACTGCAGCGCCACGACGACGTACAGCAGCCACACCCAACGCAGGTCGAGCACCGCCTGCGCGACCAGCACGAACGACAGCGCCCACAGACCGAGCGAGGCCACGAGGGCCAGCTTGCGGCGGTCGAACGCGTCGGCGAACGCCCCGCCGTACAGCCCGAACCCCACCAGCGGCACGAGCGCGAAGATCCCGACGACACCGACCGCGAACGTCGAGTGAGTCAGCGCGTAGACCTGGATCGCGATCGTCACCTGGGTCATCTGCTGACCGAGCTGCGAGACCGTGTTGCCGAACCACAGCCGCCGATAGTCACGCGACACCTGGAGGGGACGGACGTCGGTGAGGAGTCGTCCGAGCCCGCGCGCCACGGCGCCACTGTAGACGTGCCCGACGTTCGGCTAATCCGCTTGTCCGCCCCGGAGGCCCGACGTACGGTGAACGCACACATGAGAGGAGGTGGTCCGACAGATGTGTTCTCAACGGACTTGTGAGGTGGCTGGCCGCTAGGCAGTCGCAGCATCGGACGGTGTAGCAATACCAACCAGCTACCCGGACCCGTGGGTGTCGGAGACGTCCGCCCGACCGTGGTACGCCACGCCCGCCCACGGGTCCGCTCATGCCCGGACCCGGCTCCCGCGCGACCGCAGTTCCCGGCGCCGGCGCAGGTGGTCCCCTACATTTCTCAGGTATGACGTCTGAGCACCCGGGTCCGGACCCCGCCCCGGCCAGAGACATCGCGGCCTGGCGCGAGGAGTACGCCGACCGCGGACTGGTCGAGGCCGACCTGGGCGGCGACCCGATCACGGCGTTCCAGGTCTGGCTCGAGGCCGCGCGGATCGCAGGGCTGCACGAGCCGAACGCGATGGTCGTCTCGACCGCCGACGCGGCCGGTGCCCCGTCGTCACGGATGGTGCTCCTCAAGGGCATCGACCAGCGCGGCTTCGTCTTCTACACCAACCTCGGCTCGCGCAAGGGCAACGAGCTGAACGTCAACCCGAACTGCTCCCTGCTGTTCCCGTGGCACCCGCTCGAGCGGCAGGTCCGGATCGAGGGCCGGGTCAGCGCGGTCGACGACGACCAGGCCGACGAGTACTTCGCCTCCCGGCCGCGCGGGTCGCAGCTCGGAGCCTGGGCGTCGCCGCAGTCCGAGGTCGTGTCGGGCCGCGGCTACCTCGACGACCGCTACCGCCAGGTGACCGACCGCTTCGACGGGGTCGAGGACGTTCCACGCCCTCCGCACTGGGGCGGCTTCCGGGTCCGGCCGCACCGGATGGAGTTCTGGCAGGGCCGGCCCGGTCGGATGCACGACCGGATCCGCTTCGACCGCGCCGACGAGACCACCTGGATCGTGGAGCGCCTGGCGCCCTGACTTACCGAGCAGTAGCCGAACGGGTAAGAATGGGACGTTGCGCACGGTGCGCCGCCATTGAGGACAGGGAGTCACCCCGATGAGCGACCAGGTCGAGGTCCACCACGGACTCGAGGGCGTCGTCGCCTTCGACACGAAGATCGCCGAGCCCGACAAGGAAGGCTCCGCGCTGCGCTACCGCGGCGTCGACATCGAGGACCTGGTCGGACGGGTGCCCTTCGAGAAGGTGTGGGGACTCCTGGTCGACGGCACGTACGACCCGGGTCTCCCGCCGGCCGAGCCCTACCCGATCCCCGTGCACTCCGGCGACATCCGGGTCGACGTGCAGAGCGCGATCGCGATGATCGCGCCGGCGTGGGGCATGAAGCAGCTCTACGACATCGACGACCAACAGGCGCGCGACGACCTCGCGCGCACCGCCGTGATGGTGCTGTCGTACGTCGCCCAGGCAGCGCGTGGCGTCGGCCTGCCGATGGTGCCGCAGAGCGAGGTCGACCAGGCCGAGACGATCACCGAGCGGTTCATGCGGCGCTGGCGCGGCGACCCCGACCCGAAGCACGTGAAGGCGGTCGACGCCTACTGGACCTCCGCCGCCGAGCACGGCATGAACGCCTCGACCTTCACGGCGCGCGTCGTGGCCTCGACCGGCGCCGATGCGGCCGCGTCGCTTGTCGGCTGCCGTCGGCGCGATGTCGGGGCCGCTGCACGGCGGGGCGCCGTCGCGTGTGCTCGGCATGATCGAGGAGGTCGAGAAGCGGGGCGACGCGACGCCGTACGTCAAGGAGCTGCTCGACAAGGGCGAGCGGCTGATGGGCTTCGGTCACCGCGTCTACCGTGCGGAGGACCCGCGCGCCCGGGTGCTGCGTCGGACGGCGCAGGAGCTGTCCGCGCCGCGCTACGAGGTGGCCGAG
Source organism: uncultured Actinomycetota bacterium (assembly GCA_963737725.1). Classification (GTDB taxonomy): domain Bacteria; phylum Actinomycetota; class Actinomycetes; order Propionibacteriales; family Nocardioidaceae; genus JANLYC01. The sequence continues at coordinate 167,230 of CAVTTO010000004.1, read as the reverse complement.
GCGCTGGAGAAGGCGGCGCTGGCCGAGCTGCGTGATCGCCGGCCGGACCGGGTGCTCGAGACCAACGTGGAGTTCTGGGCGGCGATCGTGCTCGACTTCGCGCGAGGTGCCTCCGCACATGTTCACGTCGATGTTCACCTGCGCCCGCACCGCCGGGTGGAGCGCCCACATCCTCGAGCAGAAGCAGACCGGCCGGCTGATCCGCCCGTCCGCGCACTACTCGGGTCCGGACACGCGGCCCGCCGACTCGGTGGAGGGCTGGAACGCCGACTGGGCCTGAGACGGCGTACCGGGAGCGCTGGACTGCTCTGCGAGAATGACGCTCATGCCTGATCTCACGATTCCCGCTGACCTGCTGCCTGCAGACGGGCGGTTCGGCGCCGGACCCAGCAAGGTCCGGGTGCAGGCGCTCGAGGCCCTGGCCGCCACCGGGTCGTCGTACCTCGGCACGTCCCACCGGCAGTCCACGGTCCGCGACGTCGTCGGCCGGGTGCGCGACGGGCTCGCCTCGCTGTTCTCGCTGCCGGACGGCTACGAGGTCGTCCTCGGCAACGGTGGCGCCACGGCCTTCTGGGACGTCGCGACGTTCGCGCTGATCCGCGAGCGCAGCCAGCACCTGTCGTTCGGGGAGTTCGGGGCGAAGTTCGCGGCCGCGTCGAAGGCGGCGCCGTTCCTCGGCGAGCCGACCGTGATCACGGCCGACCCGGGCACGCGGCCGACGTCCAAGGCCGAGGCGGGCGTCGACGTCTACGCCTGGCCGCACAACGAGACCTCGACCGGCGTGATGGCTCCCGTCGGTCGGGTCGAGGGGGCCGACTCCGACGCGCTCGTGATGATCGACGCGACGTCGGGCGCCGGAGGACTCCCCGTCGACGTCAGCGAGACCGACGTCTACTACTTCGCGCCGCAGAAGTGCTTCGCCGCCGACGGTGGCCTCTGGATCGCCCTGATGTCGCCGGCCGCGCTCGAACGGGTCGAGGCGATCACGGCGAGCGAGCGCTGGATCCCGGCGTTCCTCGACCTCAAGACGGCGATCGACAACTCGCGCCTCAACCAGACCTACAACACCCCCTCGCTGGCGACCCTCTACCTGCTCGCCGAGCAGACCGACTGGATCAACGGCCTCGGCGGGCTCTCCGGCGCGGTCGCGCGTACGACGGAGTCGTCCGACACGCTGTACGCCTGGGCCGAGAAGTCGGAGTACGCCACGCCCTTCGTCGTCGACGCGGCCGACCGGTCCCTGGTGATCGGCACCATCGACTTCGACGAGTCGATCGACGCGGCGGCGATCGCGAAGGTGCTGCGTGCCAACGGCATCGTCGACACCGAGCCCTACCGCAAGCTCGGCCGCAACCAGCTCCGGATCGCGATGTTCCCGGCCGTCGAGCCCTCCGACGTGCAAGCGCTCACCGCCTGCATCGACTGGACGATCGCCTCCCTCTAGCTCCTCGGTGATCGAGCCTGTCGAATCCGGGTCCCGCGATCGAGCGCACTGGCGACTCGGCGCGAAACCTGGCGACTCGGCGGGTTTCGGTGATCGAGCCTGTCGAGATCCTGGCGACTCGCGGTCAGTGGCGGCGGGTGAGGCCGAGGATCACGAGGCCGGCGAGCACGGCCAGCAGGGCGACGGAGGAGACCACGAAGGCGACCTGGGCCGTCCGCAGGGACGACGAGGTGCCGTCCGAACCCGAGGACGTGCTCGACGTCGACCCGTCGTCCGCGCCGTTGCCAGGTCCGGTCGTCGACGGCTGGGTCGACGCGGTCGCCGACGGCAGCTCGGGCAGGTCGACCTCCAGCACCCGCGACCGGACGCCCTCGCTCCCCACCCAGACCACGTCGCCCGACGGCGGCGCAGTGATCGACTCCCCCTGCGGCTGCGACGGCAGGTCGAACGTCGTGACCTGCTTCCACGACGGGTAGGCGTAGACGGTCGCGTTGGAGTAGGTGCGGATCACGGCGTAGTCGTTGCCGGGCAGGAACGTCGCGTCGGTCGCCAGCAGAGGAGCCGGCGCGATCGGACGCAGCCGGGCGCTGTCACGGTCGAAGACGTGAGGCGGCGTCGCGTAGACCTGCGCCCCACCCAGCAGCTTGCTGACCACGAAGGCTCGGCCGTTCGAGGCGTCGTAGAGCACGCCCTCGGCGTCCCGGGCTCCGCCGGGGTAGGTCAGGTCGACCCGGTCCGGCGTGACCGACGTGCTCCCCTCGTCCCGGTTGGTCGATCCGGTAGAGGTCAGCCGTCGAGTGCTCGGCGTTGTTGTCACCGATGTCGGCGACCACCAGGCTCCCGTCGTCGCCGGCCGCGATCGCCTCCACGTCGAGCGGGTCGGCACCGGCGAGCGTCGTGCGCCCGACGACCCGACCCGTCGACACGTCGAGCGTGTAGACCGTGCCGTCGTCGCCGGAGTCGTTCGTCGTGTAGACCAGCCGGGGATCGACCGTGCTGACCGCGAGCGAGCTCGACTCGGTGATCTCCGGCGACGCGATCGTGAAGACGACCTTCGGCTGATCAGCGTGACCGGCGTATGCCGCTTGACCAGTGACGCCGATCGCCGCAGCCATCACGACGACAGCCGCGCGAGCCCACCCGCGCGACCACGACCACTGCGTCATCCGAGCCCGTCCACGAGCTCGGGGTGCGCCGCGGCGAGCCGGTCCGCCAGCGCCGGCCGCACGTGCCAGGCAGAGACGAGCGAGCGGTATGCCGCCTTGGTGGCTTCGTCCGGCGCCGCCCCTGTGCGGACGGCGCGGATCAGCGCGTTGCGCGGCGTGTGCCGGGAGTCGACGAACTCGATCACCTCGACGCGATAGCCGACCAGCCGCAGGATCGCCGCGCGCAGGGTGTCGGTCAGCACGTCGGCGAACCGCTCCCGCAGGATGCCGTGCCGCGTGATCAGCCGGTACGCCTCCGGCACCGCCGCCGTGTCGAGCTGGCGCTGCAGGTCGTGGTGGCAGCACGGCGCCGCGACGATGACCGGCGCCTCCCACGTGACAGCGCGGGCCAGTGCGTCGTCGGTCGCGGTGTCGCACGCGTGCAGCGCCATCACCAGGTCGGGGCGCCACGGGACCTCGGCGTCGCCGATCGTGCCCTCCACGAACGCGAGCCGGTCGGCGACGCCCAACCTGTCCGCCACGTCGCTGCTGAAGGCCCGCGACTGCGCCTTCACGTCCACGCCGACGCCCTCGACCGGCAGCCCCTTGACCGCGGTCAGGTAGCGGAAGGCAGCGAACGTCAGGTAGGCGTTGCCGCACCCGAGATCGACCATCCGCAGCGGCCGCTCTTCGGACAGGGCATCGCCCGGCCCGAGCTGCACGGCCGAGTCGACCAGCGGCTCGAGGGCATGGAGCAGGTCCTGGACCTGGCGGAACTTCGCCGTCCGGCTCGGCTTCACCCGCCCGTCGGCGGACGTGATGCCGAGCAGCGCGAACAACGGGTCGCTCTCGTCCAGCTGCCGCTGCTTGGCGCGGTCGTGCGAGCGGTCGACGTCATCGTCGGCCTCGCGCGACGACCGGTGCAGCAACCACCGCCCCTTCTTCGTCACGCGCAGCTGCAGCGTCTCGCTCGTGGTCTCGACGTGCCAGTTGGCGTACGCCGTGGCGAGCAGCTCGTCGATCGCCGCCTCCGCCTCCGCACCTGGTGCGACGTTGCGGGTGTGGGCCTGGGTCTCGTCGTACGACGTCACCTGGAGCAGGCGGCCCGCCTTGACGTCGACGTAGCGCAGCTCCACCCGGCGGTAGGGCACCGTGGCGTTGCGGCGACGCCCGGACACGACGGCACGCACCAGCGCGTCGGTCGCCAACAGGCACTCCCGCACCACGGCCAGCTCGTGCCCACCGGCCGGATCGGGCGGCTCGACCCCGCCGGTCCTGCCCCGTCTCACCCGTCACAGCGCCGCCACGACGACGATGACGAGCAGCAGCACCAGCGCAGCCGGGATGATCAGGCGGCGGTAGCGGGGATGCATGCCGCGAGGCTACCCGCTGCTATCCGGCGCACTCCACGATGCGGGCGCGGAACTCGCGCACCGTCGCTTCGTCGCCCGCGAACGTCACTGCGTCGTCGCCCGCGCGCCCCCACAGCCAGCTGAAGACGGCTTCGGGAGTGCCCGAGATCGTCGCCGCCGCGGGCGCCGCGTCACCGGGTCGGATCGTCACCGACTTCTCGCGCACGTCACAGATCCACCGGCGGCCACCTGCCTCGACCGCGACCAGCGCGTCGACCGGGTGCTCGGTCTGGACGCGTTCGGCCCACCAGTCGCCGGCCAGCATGACGTGCAGCATCTCGTCGATGCCGTCGAGCGCGATGTCGTCGGGGATCGGGGTCGGGTCGCCGTGCGCCTGCTCGCCGTCGAGCCGGTGGATCGCGATCTCGCACGCCATCCGCCGGGCCCAGAAGAAGATCGTCGTGTCGGCGCCGAACGTCGTCGTCTGCTCGTCGATCGCATGCCGGGAGAACTCCTCGAAGAGATGCGCCCGGGCTGCCTGCAGGAACGCCGGCTCCTCACCGTCGGAGTACTCCCAGTCGGGCGGCCAGTCCTCGGGGAAGGCGCCGTCGGCCATCACCCGGACCTTGTGCTCGTAGACGTTCGAGACGTGCCACAGCACCTCGGCGACGTCCCAGCCGTCACAGGCCGGCACCGCCTCCTTGAGCCCGCGCTCGCCCATCGCGATCAGGCGGTCGGTGTCGGCATCGATCAGCTCGAAGTAGCGCTCAGGAGTCAGCAGCGTGGAGGTGGCATCGCTCATGCGGCGATCTTGACAGGGTGCACCGACAACTCGCTCACGTGGATGTCCTGCTTGCGCATCACCCAGATCGTGGCCCCGATCACCGCCAGCAGGGTCACCCCGCCTCCGATGATCAGCGTCCACCGCGCGCCGAAGGTCTCGCCGACCCACCCGATCACCGGCGCACCCACGGGGGTGCCGCCCATCAGGATCATCATGTAGAGCGCCATGATGCGACCGCGCATGTGCGAGTCGACGGTCATCTGCACGGTGGTCTGGAGAGCGTTCATCATCGTGATCGCGCAGATGCCCATGACCGGCAGCCAGGCGGCGAACATCCAGTACTGCGGCATGAGTCCGGCCGCGATCTCCGCGATGCCGAACGACGCCGTGGCCAGCACGAGGACGAGGCGTCGCGCACTGGCTCGGCGCGCCGCCAGCAGCGCCCCGGTCAGCGACCCGATGGCCATGAACGTGCCGAGGATGCCGTACTCCCCCGCGCCCTTGTGGAAGACGCCGGTGGCCATGAGCGCACTGGTCATCTGGAAGTTCATGCCGAACGTGCCGGCGAAGAACGCCACGATGAAGACGAAGACCAGGTCGGGACGGGCTCGCACGTAGCGGAACCCGTCGCGCACCGCGCCCTTGGCCTTCGCCACCGGAGCCGGTGTCCAGAGCGCGTCGGGGTCCATCAGCCGCAGCGAGTAGATCACCGCGAGATAGCTCACCGCGTTGATCAGGATCGCCACCCCGGTCGCCTCGACCCCCGAGCCGAGTGCCGCGATCATGAAGCCGGCCAGGGCGGGACCGACGATGCGGCCGACGTTGAAGGACGCGGAGTTCAGGCCGACCGCGTTGGCCAGCTGGTCGCGCCCGACCATCTCGACCACGAACGACTGCCGGGCCGGGGTGTCGAACGACGTACCGCACCCGAACACGAAGGCCAGGACGTAGACGTGCCACGGCTGGGCGAGGCCGGTCACCGCGAGCAGCCCGAGCAGACCGGCCGAGATCGCGAGGGACGCCTGGGTGAAGGCGAGGAGCCGGCGCTTGGAGTAGCGATCGGCGATGACCCCCGCGAACGGCGTCAGGATCAGGAAGGGGAGGAACTGGAGCCCCGTCGTGATGCCGAGCGAGCTGCCGGAGTGCGTCAGCTGCAGCACCAGCCAGTCCTGCGCGACCCGCTGCATCCAGGTGCCGGTGTTGCTGACCAGCGTCCCCATCGCGTAGATGCGGTAGTTGCGGACCTCGAGGGCCTGGAACGTCGGTGTCATGCGTGCGAGAGGCGCTCGATGATCGGCGCAGCGTCCCGCAGAATCTGCCGCTCGGCGGCAGTGAGCTCCTTGAGCCGGTGGTTGAGCCAGGCCTCCTTGCGGCGGCGTGACTCGAGGATCACGGAGTGGCCGGCGTCGTTGAGCGACACGACGACGACGCGCTTGTCGGTGGGGTGCGGGTCACGGTTGATGAGGTGCTTGTCGGCCAGGCACGAGACGGTGCGGGTCATCGACGGCGGCTGGACCTTCTCGGCCGCCGCCAGGTCGCCGACGGTCAACGACCCCTCGCGGAACAGCGTGCCGAGGACGGCGAGCTGGTTCGCGGTCAGGTCGTCACTGGCGTCGCGCTCGTTGCGCAGCCGGCGCGAGAGTCTCATCACCGAGATCCGAAGTGCGCTGGCCAGACCGGCATCGGTCTTGGCGAGCTTCATCACGTCGGCGGGCATATTCCTTAGCATAACTCATTAGCATTGCTAACGAAACCTCGCCTCGGAGTTGGTCGCTGAGCTCAGGTGAGCCAGTGTGACCGGCACGGGGGCCGTCCGGCGTACCCTAGGGGTGTGTCGAGACGCAGCAGCCGGAGCAACGGCAACAACGGCGGCAGCCGTCGAGCCGTGCCGCCGTCCAAGGCTCCGCGCACGCGACCGCACCCCGTCGACCGGATGCGCGAGATCAAGGCGCTGCCCGACCCTGACCCGTTCGGGGGGCGACCGCCCATCGACTCGATCGAGATCCGGCAGAAGACCTACGTCACCGCCACGGAGGTCCCGCCGCTCGACGTGACGGGCGTGCGGACCATCGGCGTCGGAGTGGTGCTCTGGATCATCGCGTTCGCCGCGCTGCTGCCGTTCTACTCGACCCTGCAGGAGCACGACCGGGGCTGGTGGCTGTGGACGTGCATGGCCGGCTTCGGCCTGGGGCTGCTCGGCCTGGAGTACTGCCGTCGCCGGCGCAACCGGATGGCGGAGCAGCCCGAGCAAGAGGTCGAGACGAGCCCGCTGGGCGCCGCCGGCCTGTAGCGAACCTCGTGGGCGTCAGGGACTGACGATCTCCACGTCGGCGTCGGCCCAGCCGGCGTCGCTGGTCTCCCACGTCGCCCACGACACCGTGTCGAGGACCGGAGTGGCTGTCGACGGGGTGCGCTTCTCCGGCTCCGCGCGCACGTCGGAGTGGGCACCGCAGCCGTGGTCGAGCGACACGACCTGACCGTCGGTCGGCGTCGAGCCGTTGGCGCAGACGCCGAAGGTGGAGCTCAACGGTCCCGCCATCCGGACCAGGAAGCCGCAGGTCGCGCACGACGCGGGCGCGGCCTGCGCGATCGGTGTCTCCGGCCCGTTGTCCCCGGCGTACCAGCGGTCGGCCGCCTGGTCGCGACCGGTGATCGAGAGCACGCGCTCGCGTCCCAGCCCGACCTCGCGGGCGACGTCGCGCTGCTCGCGCGCCGTCGTGCGGATCGAGGGCCTGGTCACCGACGAGGTAGCCGGGCACCAGCCGCGGGTCGTCGTCGTTGACCGGGAGCAGGTCGCCGGGGCCGAGGTCGTCCTTGCCGATCCGGTCCTTCCACGGGACCCAGGCCGGGGCGACGAGCGCCGCCTCGCCGGGGATCAGCACGACCTCGTTGACCGTGACCTGCTTGAGGCGCGGGGCGCGGGCGATCGTGACGGCCCAGCGCCAGCCGTCGTACCCCGCTTGGGTGCTCGCGAAGAGATGGGTGACCACACGGTCGGCCTCGGCCACCACGCCGACGTGCTCGCCGAACACGTCGGTGCCGACCATCTCGGTCAGCACGGTGCGCGCCTCGTCGACCGCAGCGACGAGCGCGGCGTCGGTCTTCGGGGGCTTGGCGAGGCTCGGTGTCACCGCAGCATTGTCACCCATGGGCTGCGCCGCTGACGAATCGCCCGCCCGGACGCAAATCCCGACGAGCCGCCCGGTAGGTCGCCGCCATGTCCCTCGCGCAAGGCAGGATAGACATGTGCCCAGTCAGGACCCGCCTCGCCAGCCGCCGGGCGGCTCGCGTCCCGACTACGGCCAGGCCGGTCATCTCGCGGGGAGCCGCGGTCCGACGGCCGCGGACCGGGCGCGCTCGGCCGGGCGGAGCCGGCAAGCGCGCCGCCGCCGCCGGGGGACGCGCCGCGGGCGGTGTCGTCCGGGCGGCCCGCCGGGCCGCCAGCTCGTCCGGTGCCGGGGAGTCCGGGCTGTCGCGTCTGCTCGAGCTCAACGCGTTCAACTCCGCCGGCGACGCCGCGCTGACCGTCTCGCTCGCGGGCACCTTGTTCTTCACCGCACCGAGCGACGAGGCGCGAGGGCAGGTGGCGCTGTTTCTCGGCGTCACGATGCTGCCGTTCGCGATCGTGGCGCCGCTGATCGGCCCGTTCCTCGACCGGTTCCGGCGCGGTCGCCGCTGGGCGATCGGCATCACCTTCGCGGTGCGGGCGTTCGGCACCTGGGTGCTGGCCAGCGCGGTCGCCAACGACTCGCCGATGCTCTTCCCGGCGGCGCTCACCTGTCTGGTGGCGTCCAAGGCGTACGGCGTCACCCGGGCCTCGGCCGTCCCACGGCTGCTGCCACCCGACCTCACCCTGGTGAAGGCGAACTCCCGCCTGTCGATCGCTGCGATCGTCGGTGCGGCCGTGTCCGGCCCGCTCGCGGCCGGCGCCGCCACGGTGGGCGCCGAGTGGTCGCTGCGCTACGCCGCCTTCGTGTACGTCGGTGGCGTCATCCTCTCGATCCTGCTGCCGCCGCGCGTCGACTCGTCCGAGGGCGAGGAGCAGGCCGACCTGCGCGTCGTCGCGAATCCCGAAGGCGAAGGTGTCCATCCACCCGCTCGTGGTGACCGGCCTGCGCTGCAACGCCGGGCTGCGCGTGCTGTCGGGCTTCCTGACCATGTTCATGGCGTTCCTGCTGCGCGAGGAGCCGATCCCGGGTTGGGAGGACAAGCGCACCCTGCTGCTCGCGCTCGTGATCGGATCGGTCGGCGTCGGCAGCACCATCGGCACCGCGCTCGGCTCGATCCTCAAGGACCGAAAACCCGAGTCGATCGTGGTCATCGTGCTCATCGCCGACGCCATCGCCGCCGTCTACTGCGCGTTCTTCTACGCCGTCATCCCGGCGATGGTGCTCGGTCTGGTGGCGGGCACCAGTCAGCAGCTCGGCAAGCTGTCCCTCGACGCCCTCATCCAGCGCGAGGTGCCGGAGCGGGTCCGCACCAGCGTGTTCGCCCGCTCGGAGACGCTGCTGCAGCTGTCCTGGGTGATCGGCGGCTTCCTCGGCGTCGTGATGCCGCTCAACGCGCGCCTCGGCCTCTTCACCATCGCCGCGGTGCTCGTGATCTGGCTGTTCGTCGTGCTTCGCGCACTCGCCATCAGCCGGCGTACGGCCCGGACGGACCCCCGCACGACCTGACGACGGGCAATCCGTTCGGCACAGCGGTGGCGAATCCCCGCCGAGGCCGGGACAACGGTCCCTGCGGATCCGATCCACCCGCGCCGGCATCAGGATCCACGGGAGTCTCGTGTGCGCGCCTTGGCAGCCTTCGCCACGCTCGTGTGGTGCACCGTCTGCGCGGTCGTCCCGGTCTCCGAGGCGTCGTCGCATGTCGTGGGTCGACCCCACGAACCCGTCGTCCTGCTTCAGATGAACCTCTGCTCGTCCGGGTACGCCGACTGCTACCGGGCGACGGCATACCCCGCGATCCTGCGTGAGACGAGTCGGCAGATCGCGGAGCACGATCCCACGGCGGTCACTCTCAACGAGGTCTGCAGCCTCGACGCAGCTCGGATCGCGCGGCTCACGGGGTACCACCTTCGATTCGCGACCGTCGACGAAGCGGGTGCACCGCTTCCCTGCGCCAACCCGGCTGGGCGTGGTGTGTTCGGCATGGCGGTCCTGACGCTGCCCGACGTCACGTCCGCGGAGACCCGCGCCTTCTCGACGCAGTCGGGAGAGGAAGCACGACGCTGGCTCTGCGTCACGTCAGCCACCGAGGTCACGTTCTGCACGGCGCACCTCGACACCCGCGCGTCACCTGAGGAGCGGATGACGAATGACGCCCAGTGTCGCGAACTGAGTCGGCTCCTCGCGGGCTTTGCCGCGACCCGTGCGACCTTCTTCGCCGGCGACGTGAACCGTGTCCGGCCCTGCGCGCCCGCGACCATGTGGGTGGAACGGGACGACGCGGCCGCACAGCTGCCAGGGATCCAGCACGTCTACGGCACCGTCGGTGCCTACGCACCGGCCGCTCACGTCACGGCAGCACGGCACACCGACCACGACGTCCTCTTCGTCACCCGAGCGTCGTAGGCGCCTCGTCTACCCTCAGCTCATGAGCGACCGGGCGGCGAGCGCCCCTGATGCCGCAGGTGGACGGCGAGACCGCCCCAGGGTTCGAGCCGGTGCGGGACGCCTTTCGACTTGTCGTGTCCGCAGCAGCGTGGCACCGGCGCAGCCCTGGCTGCTTGGCACGACGGACGGTGGGTCGCAAGGCTGCACGGCGGCTTCGCGGACGCTGAACGAACGCAGCCTTGGCGTCCGGAGAGCATCGTGATGCCCTACTCCGTCACCAAGCCCTTCGCGGCCGTGTGCCTGCTCCTCTTGGTGGACCGCGGACTCGTGGACCTCGACGCACCGATGCAGGCCTACTGGCCCGAGCTCGTGGCGCCGGCCTCGGTGCGCCAGGTGCTGAGCCACCAAGCCGGCATCGTGGCGATCGACGAACCGCTTCCCACCGAGGCCTTCTACGACTGGGACCGGCTGTGCACGGCGCTGGCGGCCCAGGAGCCCCAGTGGCCACCGGGCGAGGCGCACGGGGAGAGCGCCCTCTTCTTCGGGCACCTGGTCGGAGAAGTGGTCCGCCGCGTTGACGGTCGCTCCCTCGGGACGTTCCTGCGCGAGGAGATCTGTGGACCCCGCGGGCTCGACTTCGCGATCGGGCTCGGGCCGAGCGAGCAAGCCCGCGCCGTCGAGCTCACCGGGCTCGCGGACGAAGACTTTCGGCGCCACGTCCTCGGGTCACGAACGCCGTTGTACGAGCGAGCCGCCAACAACCCTCGGGGAGCCTGGGACCAGGCGGTGGTGAACTCGACCGCGTGGCGCGCCGCCGAGATCCCGGCCATCAACGGGCACGGCACCGCAGTCGCTGTGTGCGGGCTGTTCGTCTCGCTGCTCGACTCGACCTTGCTGTCCCGGTCGCTCCGCGACGAGATGGCTGCAGCTCACTGCTCCGGCCGGGACGAGGTCATGGGTGCGGAGACGGCCTGGGGACTCGGTGTGGCCACCGACGCGGACGGGTTCGGCATGGGTGGCACCGGCGGCAACCTCGGTTGGGCGAGCACCGCGGGGGGTTACGCGTATGCGTTCGTCACGGGCTCGGTCGGCACGCACGAGCGGTCCGACCTGGTGGAGAACACGCTGCGAGCATGCCTGGGGCTTCCGCCTCTCGAATGACTTGCAGGAGGGCCGGTGCATGGAACTGTTCTAGTCGGGCGCCAGTGACGCGTCGAAGAAGCCGACGACGCGGCGTTCGTACTCCGCCGGCTGGGTCTGCAGGCCAGAGATGTGAGCCGCGCCCGGGACCTCCCAGATCTGCTTGGGCTCGCTGGCGGACTCGTAGTACGTGGGGTTGAGGTCGATCTCCTGCGGCTGGCCCTCTTCGCCGTACACGAAGAAGACCGACGCCGGCGAGATGTCGGCGACGAGGTCGTTGATGTTCGCGGGGACCGGCTCGTTCGAGAACACCCATACAGCTCCGGTGAGCGCTCCGATGAGACCCACATCGAGGGGCGAGCCTCCATCGAACTCGCGGACTTCGCGATAGGACCGCGCCCCGGCACCCTCGGAGACCACCGCCCGAAGGCCATCGGTCTCCGCGGCGGCCTCCAGGAGCAGCTCGCCGCCGACCGAGAGTCCTAAACCTCCGATCCGGTCGTCATCGACGTCCGGCCTCGACTGGAGAAACGCGACAGCCGCCTTCAGATCGCGGTCACCGCCCCACCCCAAGAGATTCGGGTCACCGTCGCTCGCACCTTCGCCGCGACGATCGAACAACAGGACGCCGTACCCATGCCGGGCCAGCATGCGGGCGTACTCCTGCCGTCCTACCCTCCCCGGGAACACGATGATCGCCGCGCCGTTCTCCGACGGGACGTACCAGCCTTCGAGGTCGAGGCCATCGCTCGTGGTGAAAGAGACATCCTCGTAGGCCATGTCGGCATCCGCCTCAGGCACCTCCGCGCGCATCGTGTGAGTGAGGACGTACCCTTGGCCGAACGCGTACATCGCTACGGCGCCGACCACCAGCGCGAGGACCGTCTGCCCGATCCTTCGTAGATACCTCACCAGCCGGTTGCCCCCGCGCCGACGAGATCGCCACAGCGTCACGAACCCGACGGCGATCAGCACCAGACCGGCGGGAACGCAGAGCCACCCGGTGAGGTCGTCACCGTCGAACTCGCCCTGAGACGTGTAGTACGCGGCCTCGGAAGCCATGATCACGCCGAAGACTCCGATGAGGACGGCGAAGAACGCCAGCAGACCTGGTCGCAGCAGCGGGCCGAGGATCCCGAAGACGGCCAACACACCCAACGGAACGAGTCCGCTGACCAGGTGATCGGTGGGCGAAACGCCCGGCTCGGGCTGGAGGAAGTTGTCGTCCACCACGTGCAGGGCGAGCAGTCCGGCGGAGATACGGAACGCGATCGTTTCCCACTTCGACCAGACATCCGCAGCCTTCGATTTCCTGTCATCCGTCAGATCAGGCATGTCAGGTCCTCCCACCCTCAACGCTACTTGTCCGGGTCAACGTCACAGACGAGTGGCGCGACGGCAACGAGGCGTGGCTGGGCGAGCGAGTTCGGGGAGACGCAGGCCGGAGAGTGACGGTGAGCGGCGGCTCAGAGCTCGAGCTCGGCGGCGAGGGCGCGCAGCAGCTGAGCGGTCGGCTTCGCCGCTCGAGGCTCGGGGTGGCGGCCCCGGCGGTAGGTCTGCTCGAGGTTCTCCAGCAGCTTCATCAGGTCCTCGACGATGTTGACCATCTCCTCGGGCTTCTTGCGCATGGCGCGCGAGACCGAGGGGGTCGGGTCGAGCAGCGTGAGCTGGATCGCCTGGTCACCCTTGCGTCCCTGGACCAGGCCGAACTCCACGCGCGTGCCCGACTTCAGCGTCGCGACTCCGGCGGGAAGCGAGTCCGAGCGCACGAAGACGTCGCCGCCCTCATCGGTGGTGAGGAAGCCGAAACCCTTCTCGGCGTCGTACCACTTGACCCTGCCTGTAGCCACTGCTGGACCAACCGTTCTGTTCGTGAGCTTGCTGTCCCCGAAGACCCCGGGGGCAATCATCCAGCCTAGCCCGTCAGCGAAACTGGTTTTGTCTCACCGGAAGCTGGTCCGGTCGACGAGTAGCTCGTTCATCGACCCCGAGCGGAACCCCTGCGGATCGACGTACGCCGAGGGGAACCCGAGCTCCTCCACGGCCGCCACGCAGGACGCCGAGAGTCCGTCCTGCACCTCGAGGACCGCCAGTGTCGCGCCGTCGAGCTCGATCCGCGCCTGGTCGCCGAGGTCGCGGACCCGCAGGTCACGGACCGGCACGTCGTACGCCGCCAGCACCTCGCGCACGGCCAGCTCCGCGCGCTCGACCCTGGACAACCGGGCCGACGTCACCTCGATGCCGTAGGCGATCCGCGACGACAGGCACGCGGCCGCGGGCTTGTCCCACGTCGGCAGGTCCCAGCGCCGGGACAGCTCGCGGACCTGGGCCTTGGTGAGCCCGGCGTCCAGGAGCGGCGTGACGGCTCCGCGCTCGGCGGCGGCGCGGATGCCCGGGCGGAATCCGGCCACCGCGTCGTCGGCGTTGGTCCCGGTCGCGACCGCGGCGAGACCGAGCTGTCCGGCCAGCGGTCCGAGCACCTCGACCAGCTCCGCCTTGCAGAAGTAGCACCGGTCTCCGGCGTTGGCGCGGTAACCCTCGCGGTCCATCTCGTGCGTCGCCGGCGTGACGTGTCGGACCCCGAGGGACCCCGCGAACGCCGCCGCCGGGTCCCGCTCGGCCACCGGCAGCGAGTCCGAGACCGCGGTGGCCGCGACCACGCGGTCGGCTCCCAGGGTGCGCGCAGCCGCAGCGAGGAGGAAGGCCGAGTCGGCGCCACCGCTGAAGGCGACGAGGAGGCTGCCCACCTCGCGCAGTCGTTCCTCGAGGGCGCTCAGGCGGGTCGCCAGCACGTGCTCGTCGAGCCAGTCCGCGAAGCCGCGGAGGTCGTCGAGCACGACGTCGGCTCCTGCCTCCCGCAGCTCGGCCGCAGTGCACGGTCCGGTGAGGACCCCGACGGACACCGCGCCCGCCGCTCGGGCGCCGGCGACGTCGTGGACATGGTCACCCACGTAGATCGACGCCCCGTGCGTGCGCAGCGCGTCCCCCTTGCCCGATCCCCAGAGGTCGCCGACGACCTCGTCGACGTCGAGCGACAGGTGATCCATGTGCTGGCGCGCGTTCGGTGCGTTCTTGGCCGTGACGACGACCGTGCTGCCCCCGTGGCGGCGCACGGCGGCCAGGGCGTCGACCGCACCGGGCAGCGGCAACGAGTCCGCGATGGCGTGCTCCGGGTACAGGTCCCGGTAGTGCTGGATGAACGTGTCGACCTGGTCGGCCGCCACCCAGTGCGCCAGCTCGACGCTCAACGGCGGGCCCAGGCGCGAGACGGCGAGGTCGCTGTCGATGACGACGCCCGTCGATGCGGACAACTCATCCCAAACCCGCTTGATTCCGGGCCTAGTGTCCACCAGGGTCATGTCCAGGTCGAATCCCACGACAAGCGAATCGGGCACAACCTAAACTCTAGTGATCGGCACGTGACCGCGACCATCAGCCTCTGCGCCCCCGAATCCCCCCGAGGGCGGGCAGGGTTGACTGGACGACGACCCCTCGTCACTGTGGACCTCTTGTCGATCTACGCCCCTATGACCGGCTGGAGGTGACCTGTGCGGCGACCGCACCTCGCGCTGCTCGCAGTCGCCGCCCTGCTGGCTCCGGTCGTGATCGGTGCCGCAGACGCGGCTCAGGCCGACGCGCCACGCGCCGCCTCGGCCGCCGCCGGCGACAAGGCCGGCACCTACCTGGTCGTGCTCCGCTCCGACCCGACGGCGACGTATGACGGCGGCACGCCCGGCTACGCCCGCACCGCACCGCGCCAGGGCGAGCGCTTCGACGCCGACCGGCCGGCCGTGACGGCGTACGAGGACTATCTGTTCCGGGAGCAGACCACGCTGCTCGACCAGCTCGGCTCACCGACGGTGCTCTACCACTACACGACCGCCCTCAACGGGTTCGCGGTCTCGCTCACCAGCGACCAGGTGGCCTCGCTGCGGGAGCACTCCGACGTCCTGGCGGTCGAGCCGAGCCGAGTCGAGCACCTGGCCGGGTCGGCCGGCTCCGACGCTCTCGCCCTGGGCGGCGACAGCGGTTTCTGGAAGCGGGTCGGCGGCCCCACCCGGGCCGGGCACGGCGTGGTGGTCGGCCTGGTCGACTCCGGCATCTGGCCGGAGAACCCGTCCTTCGCAGGTGTCCCGCTCGACAGGCACACGCTGCGCACCACGTATCCCGGGTTCACCGGCACCTGTCCGCCCGGCGAGCGTTGGTCCGCGGCCACGTGCAACGCCAAGGTCATCGCCGCTCGTTCGTTCGTCAACGGCTTCGGGGCGTCCGACCTCAGCGCCGCCGACTACACCTCACCTCGCGACGGCAGCGGCCACGGCTCCCACACCGCCGCCATCGCCGCCGGCAACGCCGGCGTCGACGTGACAGTCGGCCAGCAGCACTTCGGCCACGTGTCCGGTGTCGCTCCGGCCGCCGCCATCGCCGTCTACAAGGCGTGCTGGTCGGCGCCCGACCCCGACCATGACGGGTGCGCCACGCCCGACACCGTCAAGGCCGTCGACCAGGCCGTGCGCGACGGGGTCGACGTGCTCAACTACTCCGTCTCGGGCCACGACAGCTCGATGGCCGACGTCGTCGAGCTGGCCTTCCTGAACGCCGCCGCAGCCGGGGTCTTCGTCTCGGCCGCGGCCGGCGACGAGGGCCCGACGCCCGGCACGGTCTCGCACTCCGCGCCCTGGGTGACCACGGTCGGCGCCAGCACCACCAACCGCTTCCAGGGATCGGTCGTGCTCGGCAACGGCACCCACGTCGTCGGCTCGATGGCGGCCAACCAGTCCGTCCGCAGGGCGCCGCTGCTGTATGCCGGTGACGTCCCGGCCCGTGGGGTCTCCACGAAGCGCGCGGCACGCTGCTTCCCGGGAGCGCTGGACGCCGGCAAGGTCGAGGGCGCGGTCGTGATCTGCGACCGGGGCGCCAACGGGCGCGTGACGAAGAGCCAGACCGTCAGCCAGGCCGGCGGGATCGGCATGATCCTGGCGAACGACACGACGGGCAGCACCGAGGCCGACCTGCATGCGGTCCCCACGGTGCACGTGACCCAGCCCGACGGCGTCCGGATCAAGCGCTACGCCGAACGGTCCGCCCGGCCGACTGCGAGCCTCGATGCCGGACTCAGCGAGCAGGTGACCCCGGCCGTTGCCGACTTCTCCTCGCGCGGGTCCCTCACCGGTCACCCGCGGCGACGTGCTCAAGCCCGATCTCACCGCGCCCGGCGTGAGCGTCCTCGCAGCGGTCGCGCCGCCCTCCAACTTCGGCCACCTGTGGGACATCTACTCCGGCAGCTCGATGGCCGCTCCGGAGGTCGCCGGATTGGCCGCGATCATCGCGACCAAGCACCCGGAGTGGAGCCCGGCGGCCACCAAGTCAGCGCTGATGACCACCGCGCGACCGATGCCGTCGAGCGCGACGCTGGAGCAGGGCGCCGGCGACGTGCGCGCCGCCGAGCCCCTGCTCGACCCCGGTCTCGTCTACGACGCCGGACTGGCCGACTGGCGCGGCTACCTGCGCGGCAGCGGTCAGGGTTCCGCCGTCGCGGTGGCCGGGGACGACGCCCGGGAGATCGACCCGGTCGACCTCAACTCTGCGTCGATCGCCGTCGGCTCGCTGGTCGGCGAGCAGACCGTGACACGGCGCGTGACGAACGTCGGCTCCCGCATCGAGACCTTCACCGCCCGGGTCGAGGGCGTCCGCGGCGTGGCCGTTTCGGTGTCGCGGCCCTCGTTGACGCTCCGACCGGGACAGTCGGCGCGGTTCGACGTGACGTTCAGTGCCCGCCGGGCGGCCCGCTACTCCCACTTCGCGGCCGGGAGCCTGACCTGGCGCGGCTCTCTCGGCCACGTCGTCCGGAGCCCGATCGTCGTACGTCCCGAGCTGGTGCGGGCACCCGACGAGCTGACGTCCCAGGACCGCCGCGGCGACCTGACCTTCTCGGCGCGGGCCGGCGTCACCGGCACGATCGCGGCGACGGCGACCGACTTCGTCGGGGCTCGGCCGACGGGCTTCGTGCTGAGCACCGGGCGCTTCGACCCGGCCGCTCCCGCGTCCTCCGACAGCGCTCAGGCACAGACCTACACCGTGCCGGCCAACACGACGACCGCCCGCTTCGAGGTGCGGACCGCGAGTCCCGGTGACGACCTCGACCTGTACGTCTACCGCGACGACCAGCTGGTGGCCCAGTCCACCGACGAGGGCGGGGACGCACTGGTCTCGCTGGACGCCCCGGCGCCGGGCCGCTACACGGCGTACGTCCACGCAGCGTCCGCGACCGGAAACGTGACCCTCGGGTCGATGACCGGCTGGATCCTGCGTGACCACCGGGCCGGCCGGATCGACGCACAGCGCACCGCTCCCGTCCGGGTCAACCCGTCACCCGTCGACGTGACCGGCGGGCAGAAGTTCGACATCGCCCTTCGCTGGAAGGGGCTCGGACTCTCCCGCCGCTGGCTCGCCGTGATCGACTACGACGACTCGCAGCAGCGGACGTTCGTCACCGTCAACTAGAGCGGACCGAGTCGCCGGACCGGCTACAAGCCACGCGTCTAGGCGTTCTGGATACCTGCCGCGTCCTGCAGGCCCAGCTCGGCCACCGACTTCTCCCGCATCTCCACCTTGCGGACCTTGCCTGTCACGGTCATCGGGAAGTCGTCGACGACCATCACGTAGCGCGGGATCTTGAAGTGCGCGAGCTTGCCGGCGCAGAACTCCCGCACGCCGGCGGCGTCGAGTGGCGGCGCTCCGTCCTTGAGCTTCACCCACGCGCAGATCTCCTCGCCGTACCTCTCGTCCGGCACCCCGATGACCTGCACGTCGGCGATGTCGGGGTGCGTGTAGAGGAACTCCTCGACCTCACGGGGGTAGACGTTCTCGCCGCCGCGGATGACCATGTCCTTGATCCGGCCGACGATGTTGGCGTACCCGTCCTCCCGCATCACCGCGAGATCTCCGGTGTGCATCCAGTGCTCGTCGTCGATCGCCTCGGCCGTCTTGTCGTCCTGCTCCCAGTAGCCGACCATCACCGAGTAGCCGCGCGTGCAGAGCTCCCCCGGCTCCCCGCGCGGCAACGTCTCACCCGTCGCCGGGTCG
Source organism: uncultured Actinomycetota bacterium (assembly GCA_963737725.1). Taxonomy (GTDB): domain Bacteria; phylum Actinomycetota; class Actinomycetes; order Propionibacteriales; family Nocardioidaceae; genus JANLYC01. The sequence goes on along the minus strand of CAVTTO010000004.1, from coordinate 148,724 downwards.
ACGATCTTGATCTCCACGTGCGGGTGCACCCGCCCGATGGTCGACGTACGCCGCTCGAGGTCGTCGTCGACCCGGGTCTGGGTCGAGACGGGCGAGGTCTCGGTCATGCCGTAGGCGATTCCGACCTCGGCCATGTGCATGTCGTTGACACAGTGCTTCATCACCTCGACCGGACACGGCGAGCCCGCCATCAGACCGGTGCGCAGCGACGACAGGTCGAACGACGCGAAGTCCGCATGGTTCTGCATCGCGATGAACATCGTCGGCACGCCGTAGACCCCGGTGCACCGCTCCTCCGCGATCGCCTTCAGGGTGAGGCCCGGGTCGAACGCCGGCGCCGGGATCACCATCGTGGCGCCGTGACTGGTGCAGCCGAGGTTGCCCATCACCATGCCGAAGCAGTGGTAGAAGGGCACCGGGATCGCCAGCCGGTCCTGTTCGGAGAAGTTGATCAGCTCGGTGACGAAGTAGCCGTTGTTGAGGATGTTGCGGTGGCTCAGCGTCGCGCCCTTGGGGTAGCCGGTGGTCCCGGACGTGTACTGGATGTTGATCGGGTCGGTGTTGCTGAGCCCTGCCATCCGCTCGGCGACCGCGGCGGGGTCGACGCCATCGCCCCCGGCCACCAGCTCGGTCCAGTCGTCGGTGCCGATGAAGACCACGCGCTCCAGGCCGGGACAGTCGCCTCGCACCTCCTCGACCATCGCGCGGTAGTCGCTGGTCTTGAACTCGGTCGCCGAGAGGAGCAGCCGGAGGCCGGACTGGTTGACGGCGTACGCGAGCTCATGGGTGCGGTAGGCCGGGTTGACGTTGACCAGGATCGCGCCGACCTTCGCGGTGGCGTACTGGGCGATCACCCACTCCGCGCAGTTCGGCGACCAGACGCCGACGCGGTCGCCGACGTCGATGCCGGCGGCGATCAGCCCGCGGGCCAGCGCGTTGACGTCACGGTCGAGCTCCGCGTAGGTCCACCTCCGACCGGACGCGACCTCGACGAGTGCCTCGTCGGCGCCGTGCGCAGCGACCGTCCGCTCGAAGTTGGCTCCGATCGTCTCCTCGAGGAGGGGTACGTCGGTCGGCCCCGCTGCGTACGACGGTCGGTCCTCGGCCATGGGTCGAGGGTAGACCCGCGCTCAGTGTCAGGCGTCGCGCTTGATGAACAGGACGCAGCCGGCGCCGACGGTGACGATCACGCCGAGCCAGAACACGATCGTGCTCGCCCCGACACCCCACACGTTGATGTCGGTGCCGAAGCCGACGGACAGGTTGTAGGGGTCGAACATGCTGCGCCGCCCTGCGGAGGCGGGGAGCAGGTTGGTCAGCCGGCCGATGCCGCGGTTGCTCGCGTTGGCGATCCCGACGGCGATGCCGTAGAGGATCGGCTCCAGCCACCAGTGGCCAGAGCAGCACCGTCACGATGGCTCCGACCTGGTTGCGGAAGACCGACGCCAGTCCGTACCCGGCCAGCGCGAACCCGGCGCAGTAGCCCGTGTAGTTGAGGACCGGCCGCCAGGCACTCGACGAGAACGTCGGGTTGTCCATGAACAGCGCCGTGAGCGCGAGGTTGAGCAGCAGCGTGGCGATGACCGTCACCAGGACCCAGGCCAGCAGCACGAGCGCCTTCGCCGTCAGCACCGCGATCCGATCCGGGATCGCGGTGAGGGTGGCCTTGTTGGTGCCGTAGCGGTACTCGTGGCCCATGGCCATGCATCCCATGACGGCGTAGAACGGCGCGGCGAGCACCGGCGTGATCGGCAGCGAGGCACCGGCGGTGACGATCCACGTCGTCACCTGCGCGACGTCCATGTCGTCGATGTCCGCGGACGTCACGAAGATCGCCAGGAGCAGTCGTGATGCCGGCGGTGAACAGGATGGCCATGGCGGACATCCAGTAGCTGGATCGGATCGTCTTGATCCGCACCCACTCGAACTTCAGGGCACCGGTCATCGGTCGTCTCCGTCCTGGGGGCGATCGTGGTTGTTGTCCTGAGGTTGCTCACTCGGAGGGGGTGGCTGGCTCGGCGGCTGGCCGCCGTACGGCTGCTGTCCGTAGCCCTGACCGGGTGGCGGTCCGTAGCCCTGACCGGGCTGCTGCCCCGGCTGCTGGCCGTACCCCTGGCCGGGCGGTGGCGGGTATCCCTGCTGCTGGCCGTAGCCGCCGTAGCCTGGCTGACCCTGCGGGCCCTGCTGACCGGCTGCGGGCCGTAACCGGGCTGCCCGGCGGTCGGTCCGCCGAATCCCGGACCCGAGGTCGGGCCGAAGCCCATCGACGCGCGGAACTCCTCGGAGGCACCGGTCGCGTCGAGGAACGCCTCCTCGAGCGTCGCCTGCCGGTTCGACAGCTCGAAGACCCGGATCCCGAGCTCGTGGGCGAGGCCGCCGACGGAGTCGGAGTCCATGCCGGTGATCGCCAGCCTGCCGTCCGGTTCCTGCACGACGGTGGCGTTGCGGGCGCGGAGCTCACGGCTCATCAGCTCGGTGTTGTCGACGCGGACGACGACGGCGTTGCGATTGCTGGTGGAGATGAAGTCGGCCATCGCGCCGCTGGCGATGAGCGAACCTCGCCCGATCACGACGAGGTGATCGGCCATCAGCGCCATCTCCGACAGCAGGTGGCTCGACACGAAGATCGAGCGGCCCTGGCCGGCCAGCATCTTGAGCATGTTGCGCAGCCAGTGCACGCCCTGCGGGTCGAGGCCGTTGGCCGGCTCGTCGAGGATCGAGCGTGCCCGGGTCACCGAGCAGGGCGGTGGCGAGTCCGAGCCGCTGCCCCATACCGAGCGAAAAGGTGCGCGGGCGCGCGTTGGCGACGTCGCCGAGGCCGACCAGGTTGATCACGTCGGTGACGCGGGTCATCGGGATGTCGTTGGACACCGCGAGCATCTTCAGGTGGTCGATCGCCTTGCGGGTGGGGTGGAACGGCTTGGCGTCGAGCACGTTGCCCACGTGGCGGAGCGGCTCGCGCAGGTCGCGGTAGGCCACGCCGTCGTACGTCGTGACGCCTTCACCGTTGTCGAGCCCGAGCATGAGGCGCATCGTGGTGGATTTCCCTGCACCGTTCGGGCCGAGAAAGCCCGTCACCGACCCGGGGACGACGTCGAACGACAGACCGCGCACGGCGGCCTTGCCGCTGAAGCTCTTGCTGAGCTGCCGCGCCTGGATGAGCGCCATTTCGTACCCCTTCGTCGTGTGAGCGCTCATCCTGCCATGCGGCAGGTCCGATCCGACGACCATCCTCGCGTGGACCCCAACGACGTCGCAGGCGGACTAACGTTGACCTGATGAGCACCCCTCCGTCGGTCCCGCGCAGCCTCACTCAGATGCTGCGCGAACGCGACGACGCCGTGCTCACCCGGCTCCTGCTGGACCGCCCCGACCTGGCGTTCCCGCAGCCGACCAGCCTCAGCGACGTCGCGTCGCGCGCCACGACGCGGCACTCGGTGACGGACGCACTCAGCGGCCTGAACGCCTTCGAGAACTGGGTCGCCACCCTGGCCTCCGGCATGCCGGCGCCGTTCGCCGTCGCCGACCTTCCGATCGAGGACGCCGACCTCGGGTCGGTGCGCGACGCGATCGTCCGGCTCGTCGACCTCGGACTGCTCTGGGGCGACCCGGTGGGCTTGACGGCGCTGCGAGCCGTGCGCGCGATGTCGGCGATGCTCGAGGACGTCACGGCGGGTCCGCCGCCTGCGACGATCCCTCCCGAGCTCCCGTTCGCGGTGCGCCCGGCCCACCTGGTCGAGAAGGCGGCCGCGGGATCGGCGTTCGAGCTGGTCCGCCGGATGGACGTGCTGCTCGAGCACTGCGACCATCGTCCTCCGCTGCTGCGACGCGACGGCCAGCTGTCGACCCGCGAGCTGCGTGGGTTCGCGGCCCTGCTCGACGTGAGCTCGGCGACCACGACGACCCTGTTCGAGCTCGCCACGCTGTCCGGGCTGCTCGGCGCCGGGAGCACCGGCAGCCACGAGGTGCTGATGCCGACGCGTGCCTTCGACGACTGGCAGACCTTGCCCTTGGCCGACCAGTGGGCGGTCGTGATCGAGACCTGGTTCGAACGGCACAGCGGTAGCGGCGAGGCCTGGCTCAAGCGACTGGTGCTCGAGGCGTTCGGCGAGCCCGACGAGGGGCACGTCGTGAGCCCGGAGGACGTACGCCGATGGGTGGCCTGGCACCGACCCCGCCGCCCGACCCGCACCGACCGGACGGTCACCACGATGCTCGACCAGGCGGAGTGGCTCGGCGTGACCGGGCTGGGCGCCGTGGCAGGCTTCGCCGCCGGCGTCGACGCCACGCCGCCTCGGCGAGCTGCTTCCTCCGCGCGTCGACCACGTCCTGATCCAGGCGGACCTGACCGCCGTCGCCCCGGGGCCGCTGACCCCGGACGCGGCCCACGACCTCGGGCTGCTCGCCGACGTCGAGTCGCGGGGCGGTGCCACGGTCTACCGGATCAGTCCCGAGTCACTGGCTCGCGCCTACGCCCTCGGGTGGAGCGCTCAGGAGGTCCTCGCCACGCTGCAGAAGCGGTCGAGCACGTCGCTGCCGCAGGCGTTGGAGTACCTCGTCAACGACCTCGAACGCCGTGGCCCAGGACAGACCGACCTGGGCCAGGGCGCCCATCGCGAGCCACAGCGCGGCGCCGCCATCGGCTTCGAGGACCTCACCGCCGCAGACCGGATCGACCCGGCCACGGCCGCCGACCTCGTCGCGGCGCTGCGGGCAGTCGGGGACCCCAACCGCATCTCGGGAGCCGCGGACGGCTCCGGAGGAGACGAGGGCGGCGAGCCGTTGTTCGACTCCCCGTTGACCACGTTGCGCGAGGCGGTGGAGAGCGGTGAGGTGGTGTGGGTCGGATACGTCGACCCGACGGGCGAGCGCAGCGAGCGGCTCGTGCACGCCGACGTGCTCGACGACGGACTGCTGCGGGCGCGCGACTCCCGCTCGGACGAGGCCTTCGCCGTGGCAGTCCACCGGATCACCGCAGCCCACATCATCCGCACGGCGCGCTAGCCCGAGCTCGAGCACCGTGGCGTAATACCTTCAGGACGACCTGGGCATTACCTCTATCGAGCCGGACCGCCTACGATGAACGCGTGGACTTCGTTCGGTACGCCGATTTCGCGGCCGGTCTCGTCAACGCCCCGTTGGAGACCGAGCACGATCTCGCCGACTATCTCGACCGCCGGCAGTGGCTGCGGCGGCGGATCGAGGAGCGTGACGTCGCCCCGCTGCGGCGGCTGCGGCGCGAGCTCCGGCCGATCTTCGAGGCGTCCGACTCCGGTGCCGAGGATGACGTCGTCGCGCTCGTCAACGCGCTGCTGTCGAAGTACCCGGTCTCCCCGCACATCGCGGGCCACGACAGCGAGTCGTGGCACCTGCACGTCGCCGAGCGAGGGTCGAGCGTGTCCGCCCTGATCACCGCCGAGTGCATCATGGGCCTCGCGATGCTGGTCGTCGACTTCGGACCGCTCAGGCTGGGTGTCTGTTCGGCCGACCGGTGCGACAACGTCTTCGTCGACACGTCCCCCAACCAGTCCCGCCGCTACTGCTCCGACCGCTGCTCCTCGCGGGCGAACGTCGCCGCCTACCGCGCACGGCGCAAGGCCGAGGCCGCTCGGTGACCCAGTCCGATGGTCCGCTGATCGTTCAGTCGGACAAGACGCTGCTGCTCGAGGTCGACCACCCGCGCGCCCGCGACTGCCGCAGGGCGATCGCCGCGTTCGCCGAGCTCGAGCGCTCACCTGAGCACATCCACACCTACCGGCTCACCCCGCTCGGCCTCTGGAACGCCCGCGCCGCGGGGCACGACGCCGAGCAGGTCGTCGACGCGCTGCTGAGCTTCTCGCGCTACCCCGTGCCGAACTCTCTGCTGGTCGACGTGGCCGAGACGATGGGTCGCTACGGCCGGCTTCGCCTCGACAAGCACCCCACCCATGGCCTGGTGCTGTCGAGCACCGACCGAGCCGTGTTCGAGGAGGTGCTGCGCGCCAAGCGGGTCGCGCCGATGCTCGGGGAGCGGATCAGCGACGACTCGGTGGTCGTGCACGCGTCCGAACGAGGCAACCTCAAGCAGGCGCTGCTCAAGCTCGGCTGGCCGGCGGAGGACCTCGCCGGATACGTCGACGGCGAGGCCCACCCGATGGCGCTCGCCGAGGACGGATGGGCGCTGCGGCCCTACCAACGCGAGGCGGTCGAGTCCCTCTGGGCCGGCGGATCCGGCGTCGTCGTGCTCCCGTGCGGCGCCGGCAAGACCCTGGTCGGGGCCGCGACGATGGCCGAGGTGCAGGCGACCACGCTGATCCTCGTCACCAACACCGTGTCGGCGCGCCAGTGGAAGGACGAGCTGGTCCGGCGTACGTCGCTGACCCCCGACGAGATCGGCGAGTACTCCGGCGCCGTCAAGGAGATCCGGCCGGTCACGATCGCGACCTACCAGGTCATGACCACGCGGCGGAAGGGCGTCTACGCGCACCTCGAGCTGTTCGAGGCGCGCGACTGGGGTCTGGTGATCTACGACGAGGTGCACCTGCTGCCGGCGCCGATCTTCCGGATGACGGCCGATCTCCAGGCCCGGCGCCGGATCGGTCTGACGGCGACGCTGATCCGCGAGGACGGGCGTGAGGGCGACGTCTTCTCGTTGATCGGTCCGAAGCGCTACGACGCTCCCTGGAAGGACATCGAGGCGCAGGGCTACATCGCGCCGGCGGAGTGCATCGAGGTGCGGGTGTCGCTGACCGACAGCGAACGCTTCGTCTACGGCACCGCCGAGCCCGAGGACCGCTACCGGCTCGCGTCGGCGTGCAGCGGCAAGCGACAGGTGGTCGACACGCTCATCGAGCAGCACCGCGGCGAGCCGACCCTGGTGATCGGCCAGTACATCGACCAGCTCGACGAGCTCGCCGAGCACCTCGACGCGCCGCTGATCAAGGGCGAGACGACGGTGAAGGAGCGGGAGCGCTTGTACGCCGCGTTCCGGGCCGGCGAGATCTCGCTGCTCGTGGTCAGCAAGGTCGCGAACTTCTCGATCGACCTGCCGGACGCGACCGTCGCGGTCCAGGTGTCCGGGACGTTCGGCTCACGCCAGGAGGAGGCGCAGCGGCTCGGACGGCTGCTCCGCCCCAAGAGCGACGGCCGGTCGGCGCGGTTCTACTCCGTGGTCGCGCGCGACACCGTCGACGCGGACTTCGCGCAGCACCGGCAGCGGTTCCTCGCCGAGCAGGGCTACGCCTACACGATCGTCGACGCCGACATGCTCCCGCTCGCGGACTAGTCGACGAAGACGCGCTCGTCGACCAGCTGCTCGACGACCAGGTTGCCGTCGGTCTCGAAGCGGCCCTGGTTGAAGCGCTTGAAGAACTCCAGCTCGACCTTGTCCACACCGTTGCGGTTCTTCTCGATCGTCACGACGGCGTAGTCGCGGAAGCGGTCGGCGTTGCGGGTGTCGTAGACCAGGTGGTGCCGGGCGACGACGTCGTACTTCTCGTTCATGATCAGCACGGTGTCGGCCTCGTACGCCAGCGACGACGAGCCGCGCATGTGCTGGGTGCGCATCCGTTTGCCGGACGTGACACCCGTCTTGTCGGCGGCCACGATCGCCAGGACCGGCACGTCGAGCTCCATCGCGAGGTCCTTGAGACCCTCGACGACCTCGGTGACCTTGTCGTCCTCGGTGCCGGTGTGCCCCGGGACCTTGACCTTCTGCAGGTAGTCGACCACGACGAACGGCACCTGGCCGGTCTGCTCGCGGACCCGCTCGACGGTGTCCACGATGGTGTCCATCGTGGTGTGGTTGCCGCTGGAGCGGTGCAGGAGGAGCCGGTCGGAGTAGGTCTGGATCGCCTTGATCGCCTCGGGACCGCCGGTGCTGTCGGCCAGCCGGCTGGCCAGGTCGCCGCGGCGGCCGTCGGTGGCCTCGAAGGCCCGCCGGATCCGGTCCAGCCCGACGGCCGGGATGCCGGCGAACTCGCCGGCCTCGATGGCGACGAGCCGCTCCAGCATGGTCTGCGGTGTCGTGCTCGAAGGAGAAGTAGACGACCGAGCGGCCGGACTGGGCGACGTAGCGCAGGATCTGCAGTGCGAACGTCGTCTTGCCCAGGCCCTGCGGCCCGGTGAGGAGGACGAGGTCGCCCGAGCGGAAGCCGCCGGCGAGGTGGTCGTCCAGGATCGAGAAGCCCGTCGGCCACACCCGGGTGGCGGCGCGCGGGTCGCCCTTCAGTCGGTCGTCGGCCTGCTCGAGGACGCCGCTGAGGGTCTGCAACTGGTCACTTGCATGGCTCACGTGAGCATTGCATCACGCAGAGTGCTCGCGAGTACGCCGTTTGCCCCAACCCTCAGCCGAACGGGCGACCCCTGGCGTCGTCCCCGGAAAACCGGTCGAATCGGGTCCGGTTCGGTTGCTAGCATCCGGCCAGTGGACGACGAGATCTCGCGAGAACAGGACCACCTCCAGGAGTCGCGAGAAGCCCTCCACCGGATGCGGGAACGAACCGCGTCGATGGATGCCCTCAGCGGCGACCGGGTCAGCGGCGAGTACCTGAAGTTCACCCTCTGGAAGCGGATGAAGGCGCTCGAGGACGACCCCGCGATCCCGCTCTTCTTCGGCCGGCTCGACTACGGCGACGCCGCGGCCGTCGCCACCGACAGCGTCGGACGGCCGGGCGAGCAGTTCTACATCGGGCGGCGGCACGTCACCGACGAGAAGGGCGAGCCGCTCGTCGTCGACTGGCGAGCACCGATCTCCCGGCCGTTCTACCGGGCGAGCAAGACCACCGCGATGGGCGTGCGGCTGCGACGCCGGTTCGGCTTCCACCACGGAACCGTGACGGCGTACGAGGACGAACGACTCGGCGAGGACGACGACGACCACACCGGTCGAGGAGCACAGCGCGATCCTCGAGGCCGAGATCGAGCGGCCGAGGACGGGGCCGATGCGCGACATCGTGGCGACGATCCAGCCCGAGCAGGACGACATCGTCCGGTCCGAGCTCGACACGACGGTCTGCGTCCAGGGCGCGCCCGGCACCGGCAAGACGGCCGTCGGGCTGCACCGCGCGGCGTACCTGCTCTACGCCCACCGCGACCAGCTCAGCCGGCAGGGCGTGCTGGTGGTCGGACCGAACGCGTCGTTCCTCCGCTACATCGCCGACGTGCTTCCGGCGCTCGGCGAGATCGACGCCAAGCAGACCACGGTCGAGGAGCTCGTCGCACACGTGCCGGTCAAGGCGGTCGACCCGGTCGACGTGGCGCGGCTGAAGGGCGACGCCCGGATGGCGCAGGTGCTCGAGCGGGCGCTGTGGTCGCAGGTCGTGCCGGCACCCGAGGGCCTGGTCGTGCCGATGGGTGCGCGCCGGTGGCGCGTCCCGGCGTACGAGGCCGACGAGATCGTGGCGGAGCTGCGGCGACGGGGCGTCCGGTACGGCGCCGGGCGGGCGATGCTGCCGCAACGGCTCGCGCACCAGATCCTGGTCAAGATGGAGCTGGCCGGCGACTCCCCCGACGACCGCGTGCAGAACTCGGTGGCGCGCAGCAAGCCGGTCAAGGCCATGACCGAGCAGCTCTGGCCCGTCGCCGACCCGAAGCGGCTGGTGATGCGGCTGCTCGAGCGACGCCGACTTCCTGGCCCGCGCCGCCGACGGTCTGCTCAGCGACGAGGAGCAGCAGGCGCTGCTGCTGGGCCAAGCCCGCCAAGGGCCCGGGCTCGGCGAAGTGGACGCTGCACGACGCCGTGCTGATCGACGAGGCGGCCGACCTGCTCGACCGGACCCCGAGCCTCGGACACGTCGTCCTCGACGAGGCTCAGGACCTGTCGCCGATGATGCTGCGCTCCGTGGGACGGCAGTGCTCGACGGGTTCGGCGACGATCCTCGGCGACCTGGCCCAGGCCACGACGCCGTGGGCGGTGTCCGCGTGGGACGAGGCGCTCGGCCCATCTCGGCAAGCAGGACGCGCACCTCGAGGAGCTCACGCTGGGGTTCCGGGTGCCGGGCGACGTGATCGACTACGCCGCCGGTCTGCTCCCGACGATCGCGCCGACGCTGTCCAAGCCGACGTCGGTACGCCGCGCCCGTGGCGAGCTCGACATCCGCCCGTCGATCGACCTCGTTGCCGACGCGGTCGCCGCGGTGCAAGGGCCTGCACGACCAGGAGGGTTCGATCGGGCTGATCGTGCCCGACGCCCTCGGTGACCAGGCCAACGCCGCCCTGACCGCGGCCGGGGTCGACCACTCCGTGCTGGGCCGCGACGACGACATCGAGGCGCGGGTGGACGTCGTACCGGCGTCCTTGGCGAAGGGCCTCGAGTTCGACCACGTGGTCCTGGTCGAGCCGGCCGACATCGCCGGCGCCGAGGCCGACGAGCGCACCGGACTACGCCGGCTCTACGTCTGCCTGACCCGGGCCGTCACGTCGCTGGTCGTCCTCCACGCCAAGCCCATCCCCCGCGGACACGCCGCCGCCTGACAAAACGGTGCGTCATGTCGCTGCTGACGGCGATGACAACCGTTGCGCACCGTGTGCAGCCTCGCCAGGCAGGCACCTCCGCGGAGGTTTGCCTGGTAGCCAGGCGCCTGGATGGTTACCAGGCAAACACTGCGCCTCAGCCGAAGAGGGAGGTGGCGTTGAGGCCGCGCGAGTCCTGCTTGAGGGCGGTGTCGATGCCGAACGCGCGAGGCGAGCACCATGCTCTGCAACGGTTGCGCCAGCGGCTCGTGGATCTGTACGACGTAGTTGTCCGCCATCGTGAACATGGTCTTGGCCAGGCCCTCCCAGGTCTTCGTGATCCGGGCGACCTCGCGGCCGGTGTGGTCCTGGATGTTGAAGTTCCAGGCGCGCCAGTTCTCGCCGTTGAGGGTGCCGATCTGCTGACCGCCGACCTCCAGCGCGAAGCGGATCTTGCCGATCACGTTCTGCTGCACGATCTGGCCGATCTCCTGGCCGTTGCCACCCTCGACGATGATCCGCGACTTCATGAACTTGCGCGGCCGGGTCAGCGCGAGCATGACCTGGCCGTGAGCGTCGACCACCTGGAGCTTGTGCGTGAAGAACTGGTCGACGTCGGCGACGAACCGCATCACCTTCTTCGTGGTGCTCTGACCGACCTGGCGCACCGCGCCGAGCTGTCGGCCCTGCTGGTCGTAGATCGCGAACTCCTGGTTGATCTCGATCAGCTTGGCCTTCTGGTTCACGACGAGCACGGGCTCGGTGAACAAGGTCCCGCCGCCGGCCACCGCACCGGCCGCGATGCCGGCCTTCCGCACGTCCCGCTGGACCTTCTCGGTCGCCCGGTTGACGCTCGGCATGTGCCCGACGCCACCGGGTGGGTCGACCGCCTGACGCCCGTGGCTGGCGACGTGCTCGGTCCAGTTCTGGCCGTCGAAATAGCGGTGCTCGTGCCGCCCCCAGGGATCGGGATACCAGTTGGGTGCGTGCCCGGTCGACTCGGTCATGGCGCGAACTCTAACTCGCGTGGAGGATCATGGAGCCGTGAACGGAACAGGCGATGCAGCATTGCGTCGGTGGGAACGCGACTTCCCTGGCCGGTCGGCCCTGGGACAGGAGCTCGTCCGCCGCTACGGCTCGGTCTCGCGCAGCTATCACGACGCTCGCCACCTGCTCGAGGTGCTCGACGCGGTGGACGCGATGGTCGAGGAGGCCGACGACATCGACGCGGTCCGGCTGGCCGCCTGGTTCCACGACGCGGTGTACGACGTCAGGGCTCCCGACAACGAGGAGCGGTCGGCGCAGCTGGCCGAGAGCGTGCTCCCGGCGTACGACGTCGACGACGCCACCGTTGCCGAGGTGGCCCGCCTCGTCCGGCTGACCGAGACGCACGACCCGCACACCGGCGACCGCAACGGTGAGGTCCTCTGCGACGCCGACCTGGCCATCCTCGCCAGCGACGACAGCCGCTACGCCACCTACGTCGACGGTGTCCGCGCGGAGTACCGGCACGTCGACGACCGCACCTTCGCCACCGGTCGCGCCGCGGTGCTGCGTCAGCTGCTCGGGCTGTCCAGCCTGTTCCGCACCAAGCACGGGCAGTCCACCTGGGAGGAGCCGGCCCGCGCCAACGTCGCCCGCGAGCTCGACGAGCTGACCGACCTCTAGTCCGTCGCTAGAGCAGCGCGGGCGCGGAGAGGACCAGGGTGCCGGCGTCGGCGTCGAGCGTGGCCTCCACGCCGAGCGGCACGGTCGCGCTCGAGTCGGTGTGGCCGAAGTCGAACCCGCGCACCGTCGGGACGCCGAGCGGGCGCAGCCGCTGCTCGATCACCGCCTCGACCTCGGGCTCGGTCCCGCAGTCGCTGAACGCCCCGACCACGACCCCGGCCACGCCGTCGAACCATCCGGTCCGGACGAGCTGGGTGAGCATGCGGTCGATCCGGTAGGGCTCCTCGCCCACGTCCTCGATCACCACGATCCCCCCGGCCGCCGGGCGGCTGAACCGCGTCCCGATCTCGGCCGCAAGCATCGCCAGGTTGCCGCCGACCAGCACCCCGGTGGCGACCCCACCGACCAGAGGCGTCAGCACCTGTCCGGCCAGGACGTCGACGACGGACTCCGGCTCCATCACCTGTCGCCGGAGCTCCTCCGCACTGGCCTCGGTCGCGGAGCCGAGCGACGTCACGACGTGCCCGTGGATCGTCGCCAGCCCCAGCCGGGAGGCCATCGCCTGGTGCAGCGCGGTGATGTCGGAGAAGCCGACCAGCAGCCGAGGCTGCGCTTCTGCCAGCCGGCGCCAGTCGAGCAGGTCGAGCAGCCGCTGCGCGCCGTAGCCTCCCCGCGCGGCCCAGACCGCCGAGACCGTCGGGTCCAGCCAGGCGGCGGTGAAGTCGGCGGCCCGGTCCTCGTCGCTGCCGGCCAGGTAGCCGAGGTCCGCGGACGCCTCGAGCACGTGCTCCGCAGGCGCACCTCGAGCCCCCACGACGTCAGCCGCTCGACGCCGACGCGCAGCCGGTCCTCCGGTACGACGCCGGAGGTGGCGACGACCGCGACCACGTCCCCGGGCGCGAGCCGCGGCGGTCGCAGCAGCGCGTTGCCGACGGCGCGCGGCGCCATCGAGATCGCCTTGCGCCGACGGAGCCCCGCCTCGGTGAGCCGCTGCACGACTTCGCGCGACGACACCGGGTTCGCCCCGGCCGCGACGAGGACGTCGTACAGGTCGGCCGGGACGTCGTAGTGGTCCCTCTCGAAGCCTCGGCGCGGGACGCCGTGCGCGGCGGCGAAGGCGTGCAGCTCGTCCAGCGAGGTGTCGGACACGAGGTGGGACCAGAGCCGGCCGTGCGCAGGCCAGGCCGGTGGGTCGATCAGGATCGTCACGCGGGTCAGGCGCTCCCGGTGTCCGCGACATCCGCGCCGCTGCTGGTTCGTGCAGTCGCGCTGTCGAGCAGCAGCCGCCACGAGCGGACGAAGCCGGCGTCGACGTACGACTTGGTCCACGACGAGCCCGGCCGCACCGCCGCACCGAGATGCACCCGCGTCACGCCGGCACGCACCAGCCAGGGCACGTGCTCGGGGCGTACGCCGTCGGCCGCGATCGCGAGAGCCGCGAAGTCCGGCGAGGCCTCTGCGAGGTCGACCAGGTCGTCGAAGCCGGAGTCCATCCCGAGGACCGCTCCGGCGGTGTGCACCCCGTCCAGGCCGGGCAGACCGGCGAGGCGGCGGACCGAGCGGCGGGCGTCGAGAGTGTGGTCGAAGGCCCGGTCGAAGGTCCAGGGCGCACCCATCAACCCGTCGGCCAGCGTCCCGCACGTCTCGACGTCGATCTCGAGGTCAGGCGTGAGGAAACCGAACACGAACCCTTCCACGCCGAGCGCGAGGTAGTCGGCGGCCAACCCGCGCAGCCGCGCGAACTCGCCGCCCTGCGTGGTGAACCCGTCGGAGAGCCGGAGCGTCGCTCGCACCGGGAGGTCGCTCGCGCGGACGATCGCGCTGACCATGGCCGGTTCGAGAGACCGCAGGCCGCCGTCGCCGAGGGCAGCGACGTGCAGCCGTTGGGCCCCGCCCTCCTCGAGCGCGCTCGGCATCCTGAGGATGCAGCGCGACGACCTCCACCAACGACATCGGGCGCACCCCTCTCACGACGACAGCACCTGATCGGCACAGCTCCTTGAACCACAGTGCCAGGATGGAGGTCATGACACCGGGCGACCCGCTGTTGAACGCGCGAGCACGTGTGCTCGCCGATCTCGCGGCACAGGGCCTCGTCGACCCGCACACCGTGTCGTTGGTCGAGGATGCCGTGTCGCAGCGACGGTGGTGGTTGTCCCAGTGGGCGCAGGGCGCGTCGTTCATCGACGGCCTGGTCGCGCAGGACGTCCAGGACGTGCTGTTCGACGAGTCGCGACGCTGGCCACTCTGCGCGGGCTGCGCCGACCCCGTCGAGCACAGCCTCTCGATCGAGCCCGAGCTCGGCCCCGACCCGCACTGGGTCTGCTCGGAGTCCGGGTACGTCGTCGCGCCGCTGGGCCGGCTCCCGTCGATCGTCACGCCCTCCTCGGACTGAACCGCGACGTGCGAGGATGGGCGACTGCCGCGTCGCCATGACGCAACTGCGGGAAGACGGCCGGTTCGCGGGGGTAAGAAGCAACCGTCTTCCCGCAATTGACGGGGTGTGTCCCGGGCTAGCCGCGGGACAAGATCTTGCGCAGGATCCAGAGCGCGATGATGCCGGCGATCACCGGGCCGGCATACCGCTTGATCAGCACCGGCAGCACCGTGGCACCGAGGTCGAGCTCGGCTGCGGGCGCCTCGGGCGGCGTTGTCCGGCGTGGCTCCGAGGTGGCCTGCTTCGCCGCCGCGGCCGCCTCGGCGGCGATCGGGGTCTCCTCGACAGCAGCCTCGGCCGGCGCCGCTGCTGCCGTGATGGCGGCCTCGTCAGCGTCGTCAGCGGTGTCCGCTCCGAGCTTGGTCTCGAGACAGGACGCGAACTGGCCGAGCAGCTTGTCGCTCACGTCCTGCATCACGCCGCGGCCGAACTGGGCCGGCTTGCCGGTGATGTTGAGGTCGGTCTTGACCGTCACATCGGTGGCGTCGTCGCCGGCCGAGACCAGGGTTGCGGTCACGTTGGCTGCGGCTGTGCCGTTGCCTCGCTTGTCCTTGCCCTTGGCCTCGATCACCGCGGTGTGGGCCGCCTCGTCACGCGAGACGAAGCGGCCCGTGCCGGTGTACTGCAGGGAGATCGGTCCGAGCTTCACCTTGCAGAGGCCCTCGAAGGCCTCGCCGTCGTACGACGTCAACGAGGCGCCGGGGAAGCAGGGTGCGATCCGCTCGAGGTCGTTGAACGCTGCCCACGCGTCGTCGATCGGCGCGGGCACCGTGAACTGGTGAGTCAGCTCCAAACCGATCAGCCTCCGGCTGCTGCGAGAACGGCACGGCCGGTGAGTACGCCGGCCAGGTGACGACGGTAGTCGGCGTCGCCGTTGGTGTCGGACGGGGGGTTGGTGCCGTCGGCAGCGGCCGCACAGGCTGCCTTGACCGCCTCGGCCGTGGCGGGCTGGCCGACCAGGGCCTGCTCGACGACGGTCGCGCGCAGGGCGGTCGACCCCATGTTGGTGAGCCCGATCTTCGCCTCCGAGATCGTGCCGCCGTCGGCCTTGACGGCCGCCGCCACCGCGACGATCGACCACTGCTGCGCGACCCGGGTGAACTTCTCGTAGTGCCCGCCCCAGCCGGTGTGCTTCGGGATCCGGATCTGCGTGAGGATCTCGTCCTCGGCGACCACCGTCGTGAAGAGGTCCTCGAAGAAGTCGGCCGCCGAGACGGTCCGCTCGCCACCGGCACCAGCGATGACCAGCTCTGCGTCGAGCGCCAGGATCGGCGCCGGCAGGTCACCGGCAGGATCGGCGTGCACGAGCGCACCGCCGAGGGTTCCGCGGTGGCGTACCTGCGGGTCGGCCACCGTCTGGGCCGCCTTCCCCAGCACGGCCGCGTGCTCGGCGACGACCGAGCTGTTGGCCACCTCGTCGTGCGTGGTGAGGGCGCCGATCACGACCGCGTCGCCCGCGTCGCTGATGCCCCGCAGGTCGTCGATCTTGCCGATGTCGACGATGAGGGTCGGCGCCGCGAGACGCAGCTTGAGCACGGGGATCAGGCTCTGGCCGCCGGCCAGCACCTTGATCTCCTCGGCGTCACCGCCCAGCGCGGCGATCGCGTCGGCGAGCGACTCGGGCGCCGTGTAGTCGAACGATGCCGGGATCATGACTGTCCCCCTTCGGAGGTCGCAGCGTTGTGGGACGGGAGGGCGGCGTCGTCGACCGTCGGGTTGCCGGTCGGCGTGGCCGAGCCGGACGACGCATGCTGCAGCGCTGTCCAGACCCGGTGTGGCGAGCACGGCATCTCGATGTCGTTGATGCCGAACTGCCGGACCGCGTCGACGATGGCGTTGACGACGGCCGGGGTCGAGGCGATCGTGCTGGTCTCGCCGACGCCCTTCACACCGAGCGGGTTGCCGATCGCCGGCGTCTCGGTCCGACTGGTCGTGAATGACGGAACGTCCGCCGCACTCGGGACCAGGTAGTCGACGAACGAGCCGGTGACCAGGGTCCCGGAGTCGTCGTAGACCGCCTCCTCGAACAGCGCCTGCGCGATGCCCTGGACGAGCCCGCCGTGGACCTGGCCCTCGACGATCAACGGGTTGATGACCCTGCCGACGTCGTCGACGCAGGTGTAGTTGCGGATCTTCACGTCGCCGGTGTCGGTGTCGACCTCGACGGCACACAGGTGTGTGCCGTGCGGGAAGGAGAAGTTCTCCGGGTCGTACGTCGCGTCGGCATCCAGCGACGGCTCGACACCGTCGGGGAGGTCATGTGCCGCAAACGTGTGGAACGCCACGTCGGCCATGGTCTTGCTCTGGTCGGTGCCCTTGACCGTGAAGTTGCCGTCCCTGAACTCGATGTCGTCGACGTTCGCCTCGAGCATGTGCGCCGCGATCGGCTTCGCCTTTTCGATCACCTTGTCAGCCGCGGCGATCACCGCCATGCCGCCGACGGTCACCGAGCGCGAGCCGTAGGTGTCCATCCCCTTCGCCGCGACCTGGGTGTCGCCGTGCAGTACCTCGATGTCGTCGAACGCGATTCCGAGCCGGTCGGCCAGGATCTGGCTCCACGCGGTTTCGTGTCCCTGGCCGTGGGCGCTCGACCCGGTGATGACCTCCACCTTGCCGGTCGGGAGCATGCGAATCGCGGCGTGCTCCCAGCCACCCGCGGCGTACGAGAGGGCGCCGAGGATCCGTGAGGGCGCCAGGCCACACATCTCGGTGTACGTCGAGATGCCGATGCCGAGCTGCACCGAGTCGCCGGCGTCGCGCCGCCGCTTCTGCTCGGCGCGCAAGGCGTCGTACCCGAACAGCTCCTTGGCCTTCGCCGTCGCGGCTTCGTAGTTGCCGGAGTCGTACTCGAGCCCGGCCACGGTCGCGAACGGGAACTCCTCGTGCTTGATCCAGTTCTTCTCCCGGATCTCCATCGGGTCGACCCCGACCTCGGCGGCGAGCTCGTCCATCATCCGCTCGACGGCGTACGTCGCCTCGGGCCGTCCGGCACCGCGGTAGGCGTCGGTCCAGTTCTTGTTCGTGAACACGTTGCGGCAGGTGAACCGGTACGACGCGAACTTGTAGATCCCGTTGAACATGAAGGCGCCGAGGATCGGGATACCTGGCGTGACGAGGCCGAGGTAGGCGCCCATGTCGACGAGCAGGTCGACCTTGAACGCCGTCACCGTGCCGTCGCTCTTGGCGCCCAGCGTCAGTTTCTGGATCTGGTCACGACCGTGATGCCCGACCATCAGCGACTCGCTTCGAGTCTCGGTGTACTTGCATGGCTTGCCCATCCGGCGGCCCACCACGAGCGTGATGATCTCCTCGGGCGTGACCTGCAGCTTGCCGCCGAACCCGCCACCGACGTCCGGGGCTACGACGCGGAGCTTGGTCTCCGCGACCCCGGTCGTCAGGGCCAGCATGATCTTGAGGATGTGCGGGATCTGGGTCGCCGACCACATCGTCGTCTGCTCACCTGTTGGGTCGACGACGACGGACCGGGGCTCCATGAACGACGGGATCAGCCGCTGCTGTCGGTAGGTGCGCTCGATGACGATGTCGCTCTTCGCGATCTCGTCGTCGACGTCGGTGCCCGAGCCGGCCTCGGCCGAGTCATAGACCCAGGTCGCCGAGACGTTCGTGCCGAGATCGGGATAGGTCAGGTCCGCGCCGTCCTCGGCGGCGGCACCCATGTCGAGGACCGGCGTCTCCTCGGCGTAGTCGACGTCGACCAGCTCGGCGGCGTCACGGGCCTCGGCCGGCGTACGCGCCACGATGCACGCGACGATCTCGCCGGCGAAGTTGACCCGCTCCACGGCCATCGCCGGGTGCGGTGGTGCCTTCTGGTCCTCCGTGATCGGCCAGGCGCACGGCAGCGACGCGCCCTGCTCCTCGGCGATGTCCGCACCGGTCAGCACGGCGAGCACGCCAGGTGCGGATTTCGCTTCGGACGTGTCGATCGACGTGATGGTCGCGCGGGCGAACGGGCTGCGCACCATCGCGAGGTGCAGCATGCCCGGGAGCACGATGTTGTCGGTCCAGCGGGTACGACCGGTGATCAGCCGGGCGTCCTCCTTGCGGCGCCGGGCGGTACCGACCTCCTGATGTGACTCAGCAGCCGGGCGTTCCTCGGTGACGGTCATTGGGAACCTGCCTTCGACGCGGCCAGCACGGCCTTGACGATGTTCTGGTATCCCGTGCAGCGGCACAGGTTGCCCTCGAGGCCGTCACGTACCTCGGCCTCGTCGGGGTTGGGGTTCTCCTTCAGCAGGTCGAGGCTCTGCATGATCATGCCCGGGGTGCAGTAGCCGCACTGGAGTGCGTGGTTCTCGTGGAACGCCTGCTGCATCGGGTGCAGCTCCCCGTTGGTGGCGAGCCCTTCGATGGTCGTCACCTCGTGACCGTCGGCCTGCACCGCGAACATCGTGCAGGACTTCACGCTGCTGCCGTCGAGGTGCACGGTGCACGCTCCGCAGTTGCTGGTGTCGCACCCGACGACCGTGCCGGTCTTGCCGACTTGTTCCCTGAGGTACTGCACCAGCAAGGTGCGCGGCTCGACGTCGTCGGAGTAGGCCACCCCGTCGACCTGCAC
This sequence comes from uncultured Actinomycetota bacterium, assembly GCA_963737725.1. Taxonomy (GTDB): domain Bacteria; phylum Actinomycetota; class Actinomycetes; order Propionibacteriales; family Nocardioidaceae; genus JANLYC01. The sequence continues at coordinate 129,612 of CAVTTO010000004.1, read as the reverse complement.
GTTGATCCGGACCATGGTCTGCGCCTCTCGCCGAAGGTCGTTGTCCTCCGGACGGTAGGCGACGTCCCGTTGCACGCCCGTTGCACGCTCGCGGGCACACCCAGCGGGCGGGGCTCAGGCGTCGGGTTCAGCCGGAATGGTGGATAGGTCCGGCAGTTCCCATCAGCCGGCTCCCGTCCCCACCCCAGCGCAGCGCGATGATCTCGGCGGCGATGCTGACCGCCGTCTCCTCCGGTGTGCGGGCGCCGAGGTCGAGGCCGATCGGGCTGGACAGCCGCTCGAGCTCGGCGTCGGTGAGGCCGGCCTCCTGCAGTCGCTTGAGCCGGTCGTCGTGGGTGCGCCGCGAGCCCATCGCCCCGATGTAGGCGATCTGCGGCAGCCGCAGCGCGACCTCGAGCAACGGCACGTCGAACTTCGGGTCGTGGGTCAGCACGCACATCACCGTGCGGGGGTCGATGCGGTCGGCCTCGACCTCTTCGGCGAGGTACTTGTGCGGCCACTTGACGACGACCTCGTGCGCCTCGGGGAAACGCGTGGCGGTCGCGAACACCGGACGCGCGTCGCACACCGTCACCTGGTAGCCGAGGAAGGCCCCGACCCGCGCGACCGCGGCCGCGAAGTCGATGGCACCGAACACGAGCATCCGCGGCTTCGGCGCGTACGACGAGACGAAGACCGACATGCCCTCGCCGCGCCGCTGGCCGTCGGGTCCGTAGTGCAGGGTCTCGTTGCGACCGGCGGCGAGCAGACCACGGGCGTCCGCGGCCACCGCGTCGTCGGCACGGCTCGAGCCGATGCTGCCCTGGACGGCGTCGGCGTGTCCCTCCGGCCGGATGATCAGCCGCCGGCCGAGGCGACCCGGGTCGTCATGCGCGACGACGGTCGCCACCGCGACGGGTCGTCCGGACTCGATGTCGTCGGCGCACGGCCCCGAGCTCGGGGAACGACTCCTGGTCGACCACCTCGACGAAGACGTCGAGGATGCCACCGCAGGTCAGCCCGACCGCGAACGCGTCGTCGTCGGAGACGCCGTACCGCTGGAGGACCGGGGTGCGGTCGGCGACGACCTGCTCGGCCAGCTCGTAGACGGCGCCCTCGACGCAGCCGCCCGACACCGAGCCGACCGCCTCTCCGTCAGGCCCCACCAGCATCGAGGCGCCCGGCAGGCGCGGCGCGGACTGGAAGGTGGCGATCACGGTCGCGACACCGGCGGTCTTCCCTGCGCGCCACCACGGCAGCAGCTGTTCCATCACGTCACGCATCGGCGATCACCTCCAGAGCCCGCTCGAACGTCGCCATGCTGTGGCCGGCGATCAGTGAGTCGACCGACGGCAGGGCAGCGACGATGCCTCCCTGCACCGGCGCATATCCCGGCTTGCCCTGGTGCGGGTTGATCCACACGACCTTGTGTGCGAGGCGGCGCAGGCGGCGCATCTGCTCGCCGAGCTGGGCGCTGTCCCCGCGCTCCCACCCGTCGCTGAGGATGACGACGACCGCGCCGCGCGCGACGCCTCGTTGTCCCCAGCGGTCGAGGAATGCCTGCAGCGCCTCACCGAGCCGGGTGCCGCCGGACCAGTCAGGGACGGCCTGCCCGGCCGCCTCGAGCGCCTTGTCACCGTCGCGCAGCCGCATCGCCCGGGTCACCCGGGTCAGCCGGGTGCCGACCGTGAACACCTCGGTGCGAGCACGGTTGACGCTGGTGACCACGTGCGCCCAGCGCAGCAGGCTGTCGGCGTACGGGCCCATCGAGCCGGAGACGTCGACGAGCACGACGACCCGACGCGTCCGCGTGCTGCGACCGCGATGGCGCAGGCGGGCCGGCTCACCACCGTGGCGCAGCTCCTCGCGCAGGGTGCGACGGGCGTCGATCTCGCCACGTCGGTGCGGCCTCCGCCGAGGCGAGGACCGGCGCGGCGCCACGGGTCGAAGCGTGCTGAAGAGGCGCGTCAGCTCGGCGCGCTCGGTGGGGCTCAGGTCGGCCACGTCCCGGTGGCGGAGCACCTCGGTGCTGGAGGCGGCCGCCTGGATGACCGTGTCGTTGCCTCCCTCGCCCGTCCCGTCGCCGTCACTGCTCAGGTCGGCCTGGGCGACACGACGCAGCGAGTCCCGTGGCTTGCCCGGAGCGAGACCCTGTCCGCCGAACCAGGCGAGGAAGAGGTGGTCGTAGCGATCGAGGTCGTCGAGGCAGCCGCACAACGTGGCCCGCCCCGCCCAGTAGACGCCCGACTGGTCGTCGACGCCCACGGCTGCGGCCGCAGTCAGGAACGACTGCGTGCGGTCCATCGTGACCGGGACACCCGCCGAACGCAGGGCCACCGCGAAGGACGCGAGGATCACCTCCGGTGGTTGAGCCTGTCGAAGCTCGGTCATGACGTGAGGATCTTGTCGAGTGCGTCGCGGACCCGTTCGGCGTCCTCGCGGTACTTGACGACGGCACCCAACGTGGTCGCCGCGGTCTCGAGGTCGAGCTCGCTGCACCCGAGCGTGTGCAGGGCGCGAGCCCAGTCGAGGGTCTCGGCGACCCCCGGCGGCTTCACCAGGTCGTCGCGGTCGCGGAGCCGACCGGTGGCCCGTGCCACCTGCTCGGCCAGCGCCGGCGGGACGTCGGGCAGTCGGCGTCGTACGATCTCGATCTCGCGCTGCAGCCCCGGGTGGTCCACCCAGTGGTAGAGGCAACGGCGTTTGAGGGCGTCGTGCACCTCGCGGGTGCGGTTGGACGTGAGGACCACGATGGGCGGCGTGGCGGCGGTGACGGTGCCGTACTCCGGGATCGTGACCTGGTTGGTCGAGAGCACTTCGAGCAGGAACGCCTCGAACTCGTCGTCCGCCCGGTCGACCTCGTCGACGAGCAGCACCACCGGGCTCTCCTGGAGCGCGCGCAGGATCGGACGGGCGAGCAGGAAGCGCTCGTCGAAGAGGGACTTCTCGACCTCGTTCTCGTCGATGCCGTCGCTGCCCTTGGTGGCCTCGACCGTGCGCAGATGGAGGATCTGGCGGGCGAAGTCCCAGTCGTAGAGGGCCTGGCTGGCGTCGATGCCCTCGTGGCACTGCAGCCGGATCAGGTCGAGGTCGAGGGCTTCGGCGAGCGCCTCGGCAAGGGCTGTCTTGCCGGTGCCCGGCTCGCCCTCGAGCAGCAGTGGACGATGCATCGAGAGGGCGAGGTAGCCGATGGTGGCCAGACCGTCGTCGGTGAGATAGCCGGTCCGGCCGAGCCGTTCAGCCAGGTCGGCGGCGGATGCCGGCATGCCCGCGGGCGGCGTCTGCATGTCTCCAGCATCGCTCATCAGGTGCCGAACTCCAATCGACTGTCCAGCACCATGCCGACCGAGTGCGGCGCCGTCTCGACGAAGCCGTGCCGCGCGTAGAGCCGGCGACCGGGTGGATCTGCGAGCAGCGTGACGTACGCGTCGGGCGGTGCCTCGGCGGTGATCGTGTCGACCAGGCGGCTGAGCACGATCGACCCGAGTCCACGGCCCTGGTGCTCGGGCAGCACGGCCATGTCGACGATGTGGAAGTACCACCCGCCGTCACCGATCACCCGGCCCATCCCGACCGTCGTACTGCTCTCGTCATGGACGACGTGGCAGGCGGTCCAGCCTCCGGCGACGGCTCGCTCGGCCTGGTCGTGGCTCTTCGGCGAGAGCCCGGAACGCTCGCGCAGCAGCCGATAGTCGTCCACTCCGGGCGGCCCGTCGACCAACGCGGTATCCCGCGGCGATCTGTCTCGTCATCCCGCCATTGTGACGGCGTCGGCTAGCCCGTCCCGATGCTGTGCGGCCGCATCGCGACGAGCGCGACGTCGTCCGCGACCGCGGCGTCGTCGACGAGTGTGGCGACCAGGTGGTCGCAGAGCCCGTCCAGGTCGCCGGCGCCGTTGGAGACAGCGGTCCGGCTCAGCCGGTCCAGCCCGTCCTGGATGGACTCGCCGCGTCGTTCCACCAGACCGTCGGTGTAGAGCAGCAAGGTCGCCCCGGCATCGAGGTGCTCCACCTCCTCGGGGAAGTCCATGTCCGCCGTCGCACCGACCGGCGGCGCCAGGCCGTCGGCCAGGTAGCGCGTCGTGCCGTTCCCGATGACCAGGACCGGGGGGTGGCCGGCGTTGGCGAAGCGCAGCTGCCGGGTCGCGGGGTCGAAGACCAGATAGATCAGTGTCGTCATCTCGGAGACCGCGAGCTGCGACGCGAGCTGCTGGACGCCGCGCAGCACGGTGACCGGCGAGGGGTCCTGGAGCGCATAGGCCCGGACCGCCATCCGGAGCTGTCCCATCGTCGCCGCGGCCTGGAGTCCGTGACCGGCCACGTCGCCGATGACGAGCCCGATCAGCCCGTTCGGCAGTGGCACCACGTCGTACCAGTCGCCACCGACGTGCATGTCGGCCGACGCCGGCACGTAGCGAGCGGTGAGGGCGATGCCAGGGATGTCAGGGAGCGCGGCCGGGAGGAGGCTGCGCTGGAGGGTCTCGGCGATCTGGTGCTCGCGCCGGGCGCGCGCTTCCTCGCGACTGAGCTGCTGCTCGGTCTCCGAGCGCTCGCGAATCTCGCGGAGCAGCTGGGCGTTGGCGGCGGAGAGCTCGGCCGTACGCCGGCTGACGCGTTCGTCGAGCTCGGCGCGGGCCGCCTCGAGCTCCTCGGCCGCGCGGATCCGTTCGGTGACGAGCGCAGCGAGGATGAACGAGCTGAGGGCGACGCAGGCGTTGAACGTCTGCAGACTGAGCATCTGCTCGGACGAGGCTGCCGCGCTCGAAGACGCCTTCCTGGTTCGCCGCCGTCCAGGTCACTGCCACGGAGGTGAGGAGTGCTGCTGGTGCGGCCGCCCTGAGCTGGAGCCGCCAGGCCGCCCAGCCCACGGCCGGGAGTGCCAGGAACAGCACCGGGGTGCTCGAGCGAGCGGCCCAGACCGACACGGCCACGACGAGCATCAGGATCACGGCTTCCTCGAGCCAGCTCGCGAGCGTCCAGTCCGCCTCCTCCCAGAACAGCGGCAGGCACAACAGGAACGGGGCCACGACGAGGACTCCCATGGCGTCGCCGGTCCACCAGACCGCGGCCGTGGAGAAGAAGTCGTCGTTCGGGACCGCGCCGGACACCACCAGCGTCCCGGCTCCGATCACGGCGCTGATCAGCATGCTGCCGAGTGCTCCGACGAAGACGATGGCGAGGGCGTCTCGCCGGCTGTCGAGCTGACGCCGGAAACCCATCCGCATCAACAGGGTCACGGCGACGAGCGGTGCCACGGTGTTTCCGACCGCCGTGACCGCCGCGGCGAGGGCGTCGGTGCTGATCGGAACGTTGACGGCGAACGCTGCGAGGGCGACCGCCGGCCACATCGATCGGCCGAGCAGCAGGAACGCCGCGACCGCGATTCCCGTCGGCGGCCACAAGGGCGTGACGTTTTCCTTGACCAGGGACATCGACAGCCCGAGCCGGGCTCCGAGGTAGTAGGCGACCCCGACAGCGACGAGCGCCGCCAAACGACCGGCCCGGTCGAGCCGAAGGACAGACGCGGGTTCGGAGGAGGCGACCGGCACCACCCCGAGACCGGCATGCGGTCCTGCCGAGCGCGCGCCAGGCACTCGCAGCATGTCGGCACCCTAGAGCGTTGGCGTCCTCGGCCACCATGGCCCACGTCGGAATGCGGCAGGTTTAGACCACTTCGACCCAGGCGACTCAGGCGGCGGTGGGCCAGGGTTGGGCGCGGCTGGTGCCGGTGTGATGGACGGTAGTGGTGGCCGCGGGCGGCGGAGCCGCCGGGCCTGGCTGCGAACAGGCCACGGGGTCGGTGGCGACAGGTCTCGAGCCACCGAAGTGGGCTCAACCTGTCGAGGGGGGCGGGTTTGGTGCGGCGGAGGCGGAAGCCCCACCACATCGTCCAGGCCATCAACGCGGCGTACACGACCCAGGGCACCGTCCGGTTGAACAGGAGGGCGCGCCCGGTCGACGTATGCGTCACCACGACCGCCTTCACGACCGACTCGACGAGGTAGACCGCGCCCCAGACCGCCGTGACGGCGCGCCAGTAGAACCGCGCTTCGGCATACGCCTCGTAGTCCTCGTCGAACTCGACGCCGTCGGCCGAGTGCCGACCCCCGTAGAAGGCTTGCGCGAACGAGAAGATGAGCGGCCGCGCCAGCGCAGCGACACCAGGCAGCCGAGCCCGAACAGGCCGGTCAGGATGGCGCTCTCCAGCAGCACGACCTGGGGATCGTCGGTGACGAGTGCGAGCACCACGCTGACGCCGATGCCCGCGAGCACGACCGCGCCCACCATCTCCAGCGTCCGCCAGCGCCACCAGTCGAACACGACACCGATCGCCGGAGGCAGACCGGAGAGGACGAGCGACCACACCTCCGGCACCCCGCCGGCGCGGCAGACCCGGTAGACGACGAGCGGGCCGACGATGTCGAGACCCACGGTCCGAACGACGGCCGCACGACGACTCGTGCCGTACGCCGCTCGGGCCGGTTCTGCCACACGGCATTGTTGCAAGCCGGCGCGCCGGAGAGCACCGAGCGAGCGGATCAGGGCAGCTGGTCGGGGCTGTCCACGTCGTCGCCGGACCCGATGTCGCCGCACTCGACGAGCTCCACCTGGTGATGCCGCAGGTAGCCGCGGGCACCTTCGTCGCCGTGCGCCTGCTCGCGCACCGGTCCCCAGTGGTCGCGGCCGAGGAGCACCGGATGTCCCGGTCGGCCGTCGTACGACGCCCGGGCCAGTGCGGACGACGAGGCCCGCGACACCAACCGTGCCACCACCTCGTCCCCGACGCCGGGGGTGTCGACGAGCATCACGATCGCGGCACTGACCGAGTCGGGTGTGATCGCGATCGCGTGCAGTCCTGCGCGCAGCGACGCGCCCATCCCCTCGGCCCAGTCCGCTGCCTCGACGATGACGCAGCAGTCCGGGACCTCGTCGCGAGCGGCCTCGATCTCGGCACCCAGCACGACGTACGCCGTCCGGACTCCTCCGTCGAGCAGTGCCTGCGCCGACCGCTCCAACCAGGTCTCGCCGTTGGCGCCGCGGACGAGCGCCTTCGGGCGTCCGAAGCGCCGGCCCTCTCCCGCGGCCAACACGATCCCCACGACCGAGCCGTCACCGGTCGTGTGCCTGTCGTGGTCGGTGGATGGCGTCATCCTCGGGCGGCCTCCATCTCGCGCATGGCTCGCAGCACGTTCCCGTGGCCCAGCTGCGCCAGCTCGGCCTCGGACCACCCACGCGACCGCAGCTCGTCGAAGAGGAGCGGATAGCCCGCCACGTCGCCCATCCCGACAGGGAACACCGAGGCGCCGTCGTAGTCGCCACCGAGGCCGACGTGGTCGACCCCGGCGACAGCGCGGACATGGTCGACCTGGTCGGCGAGGTGAGCGACGGTGCAGGGCGCCGGCGGGTCCTCGGCGAAGCGCTTCTCCAGCGCGGGATCGATGTCGGCGAAGCGGCGGCGATCGCCGCCGGCCGCCTCGACCTGGTCGAGCGTCTCCTGGTACCAGTCCGCCCAGTGCTGCGCCACGAAGATCGACACGAACGCGACCATGCACACCCCACCGTTGTCCGGGAGCCGCACGAGCACGTCGTCAGGGACGTTGCGGTTGATGTCGCACACGGCGCGGGCGCCGCTGTGGCTGAAGATCACCGGTGCCCGGGCGACGTCGAGCGCGTCCCGCATCACGTCCGCGGAGACGTGCGAGAGGTCGACGAACATGCCGATCCGGTTCATCTCTGCGACGACCTCGCGGCCGAAGTCGGAGAGGCCACCGACGGCGGGCTCGTCGGTCGCCGAGTCGGCCCACGGAACGTTCTCGTTGTGCGTCAGCGTCATGTAGCGGACCCCGAGCCGATGCATCATCCGCAGTGTCGCCAAGGACCCGTCGATGCTGTGGCCGCCCTCCATGCCCATCATTGACGCGATCCGACCGCCGGCCACGGCTGCCTCGACGTCCGCCGCCGACGTCGCCAGGGAGAAGGCGTCCGGGTAGCGCGCCACCATCGTGTGCACGAAGTCGATCTGCTCGAGCGTGGCCGTCACCGCGGCTCCCCCGGTCATCGAGCACGGAACGAAGACCGACCAGAACTGGGCGCCGACGCCTCCGGCCCGCAGTCGCCCGATGTCCGTCTGCAGGTCCGGAACGGGCGCGGCCAGGTCGGCCCGCACGAGGTCGTAGCTGCACAGATCGCGGATCGCCCACGGCAGGTCGTTGTGGCCGTCGAGGACGTAGGGAACGGGGCGGCCCGTCGCGTCAGAGCCCACGGTCGTCGTCACCTCTGCATCCTCGCAAACCCCTGCCCGCCCTTGACCCCACCCGAGTCCCCAATTATGTTGCATGGAGTTCGTCGTCGTGCAACAACGACACGACCAGGCTCGGGGCCTGCCTCCGGGCCTGTCGCACCCACAAGGAGGACCCCTCCTGCCCTCGTCCACCTCGATGCCGCGTGCCCGGCAACCGATCGGTGAGGCGCTCAGCGCGTACGGGCTCACGCTGCTGACGCAGTAAGGACAGACGCACAGTTTGGGGGGGGGCAGCCCCGCCGAGACCCTTCTCGGCGGGGCTGCGCTGTGTCGCCGTCCCGGCTGGCATCCTCGACCCGTGCCCGCCTCGTCGTACGTCCCGCACCCCGACGACCAGCGCGTGCTCGCGCAGGTCGATCCGGACGAGATCGTCGGCACGCTCACCGACCTCGTGGCGATCCCTTCCGTCGACGGCACGCCGGGCGAGCTCGACGTCCAACGCTGGTGCGCCGAGCGGATGCAGGACCTCGGAGCGGACGTCGACCTGTGGGACATCGACGTGGCAGACCTCGCCCGCGACCCGGACTTCCCCGGGATGGAGGTCGAGCGCGACCAGGCCATCGGGTGCGTCGGCGTCTGGGGTGGACACGCGGGCACTCCTGCACTCGCGCTCTACGGTCACACCGACGTGGTGCCGCCCGGCGACCTCTCGGCCTGGCAGGGCAACGACCCGTTCCGGCTGCGGATCGACGACGGCATCGCCTACGGCCGCGGCGCCTGTGACATGAAGGGTGGTGTGGCCGCCATCCTCGGTGCCGTTTCCGCCGTACGCCGCTCGGGGCTCACACCGGCCCGGCCCGTGGCGGTGCACACCGTCTCGGCCGAGGAGGACGGTGGCGTGGGTGCGTTCGCGACCTTGCGGCGTGGGCACGTCGCGGAGACCTGCATCAGTGCCGAGCCCACGGGCGCCGAGGTCATCTCCGCGAACGCGGGATCGTTGACCTTCCGCCTCGTCGTGTCCGGTCTGTCGACGCACGGCTCGACGCGAACACGCGGCGTCAGTGCGATCGAGCTGTTCGAGCACGTGCACGCGGCGCTGCGGGAGCTCGAGGCACGGCGCAACGCGACGTCCGCTCCCGGCTTCGAGCATCTCGAGCTGCCGTGGCCGCTGTCGGTCGGGACGATCGCCGCCGGCGACTGGGCCAGCACCGTGCCCGACCGGCTCGTCGCCGAGGGCCGCTACGGCGTTCGCGTCGACGAGACCATCGCGGACGCCGTCGCCGACCTCGAGACTGCCGTTGCCGGTGGCCTGCGCTGCCCACCCCTGGCTCCGGGAGCGACCGGTCGAGGTCACCTGGCCCGGCGGTCGGTTCGCACCAGGTCGCATGCCCGCCGGACACCCGCTGTACGACGAGGTCGCCGGCTGCGTCGAGGGCGTGACGGGGCGTCGGCCTGCTGCGCTCGGCGGGCCGTACGGCTCCGACCTGCGCCACTACGCCGGCGCGGGTGTTGCGACCTTGCAGTACGGCCCGGGAGACGTCCGGCACGCGCACGCCTCCGACGAGCAGGTTGCCGTCGGCGACCTCGTGGCGGCGGCACAGGTCTACGCGATGATGATCGCGCGCCGCTGCACCTGAGCGGAATCGCCGCTTTTGAGGCTTGCCCCTGACGAGCCCGACAGACCATCCTCGTCCTGGGCCACCGTCCGGCGGCCTTGCGCGCCCGTTGGAGAGGTCGACATGTCGTTCTGGGACATCATCTGGTTCATCATCGTGAGTTTCGCGTTCATCGCGTACCTGATGGTGCTGTTCAACATCGTCGTCGACCTGTTCCGCGACAAGACCGTGTCCGGAGGCATGAAGGCGCTCTGGATGGTCCTGCTGATCTTCTTCCCGATCCTCACCGCGATCGTCTATCTCATCGTCCGCGGGGACAAGATGGCACATCGGCATCTGGAGTCCATCGCCGCCGCTAACGAAGCCAACCAGGCCTACGTGAGGTCCATTGCCGGCAGCGCCTCGCCTGCCGAGCAGATCAGCCAGGCCAAGGCGCTCCTCGACTCCGGTGCGATCGACGAGGCCGAGTTCGCCGCCCTGAAGGCCAAGGCGCTCGGCTAGCCGGCCGGGGAGACCACCTCGGCGTCACCACCACCGCGTCGTACCGGCTCCGCGACGGCGATCAGCCGTCCGCCCGGACCGACCTCGATCGCCGCGACGGCGCCGATGGTGACATCGAGGAACGCGGCCGCTTGTTCGGCTGGATCCGGTTCGGGTCGTCCTTGTCGTAGAGCTCGGTGGCGTCGTCGACGTGACGGTCAGGGCCAGCGCGGCGGACAGGCCTGCCGCGCCGACGAGCTGGACGCGGCGACGCAGCCGGCACGGGACCAGTACCTGGTGCATGGTGTCTCCGGTGTTGGGTGCGAACACCTCCGTCATACCCGAGGAAGGGCAAGGCCGCAGCCCGAGCAGGTGCCCGGCGTACGATCCGGGCATGACCGCGACCGGACAGCCGGGCTGGCCCCTGTTCGACCTGCGGATCGCCACGCCCGACCTCGAGATCCGGCCGATGACCGAGGCCGATCTGCCCGAGGTGGCGCAGGTGATCCCCGACGATCTCGAGATCGACCCGGCGGCGCCCCGGTTCGAGGGACTCAGCTGGCGGGAGCAGCTCGGCGTGACGTCGGCGCAGTCCTACTGGCGGTCGCTGGGCACCTGGTCGGTGGACTCCTGGAACATCGTGTTCGCGATCCGTCACGACGGCGCGCTCGTCGGCAGCCAGGGGCTGGAAGGCGACGACTTTCTCCGCCTTCGGACCGTCGACTCGTGGTCCTACCTCGGGCGCGAGACTCGCGGGCGCGGGTGGGGCAAGCAGATGCGGCGCGCCGTGCTGACCCTGGCGTTCGGTCACCTCGGTGCCGAGTACGCGATCACGTCGGCCTGGCACGACAACCACGCCTCGCTCGGCGTCTCGCGTTCTCTCGGCTACGTCGACAACGGGATCGAGCGGCACCGCCGCGACGACGGCGAGCACAAGACGGTCGACGACATGGTGCACCTGCGGATGAGCCGCGAGCAGTGGGAGCGCAGTGGCGGCTCCGCCGGCATCACCGTCGAGGGCTTCGAACCCTGCCGCCCGTCCTTCGGCCTAGCCGCTGACTGAGCGGGTCTCGACAGTCTCGACCAGCGGGTCGCGGACCTCGATCCGGATCCGCTTGTTGCCCTTGCCCTTGGACTCGGTGCCGGTCACGGCGACCCGTCCGACCTCGGCCGTCGAGAGCACGTGGGTGCCGCCGTCCGCCTGCTTGTCCAGACCGACGATGTCGATCACCCGCAAGGGGTCGATCTCGCGCGGGATCAGGTTGGCCGACGTGCGGATCAGCGCCGCGTCCTCGTCGGCGACCTCACGACCGACGAAGTCGACCAAGATCTCGCGTGCGGCGTCGATCTCCTCGTTGATCCGGCGCTCGACCTGCTGACCGAGCTCGGTCGACATCGACTCGAACGGGAAGTCGAGCCTGCCCTTGCCGGGATCCATGTTGCCGCCGGTCACGGCGAGGCCGAACTCCGACCAGATCACGCCGCAGAGGATGTGCAGCGCCGTGTGGGTGCGCATCGTCAGGTGGCGGCGGTCCCAGTCGAGCACCCCGGACACCTCGGCGTCCGGACCCGGCACGTGACCACCTTCGAGCCAGTGCCAGATCCGGCCCGTCTCACGGTCACGGCCGACCTTCGTCACCGGCGCCGTCACCTCGCTCGAGCCGTCGGCCCACTCGAGGGTGCCGATGTCGAAGGGCTGGCCGCCCCCGCCGGGGAAGAACGCCGTACGCCGCAGCGCGACCCGACCCTGCTCCGCGTCCACCTCGGACACGGCCGACTCGAAGTCACGGAGATAGGCGTCGACCGCGAACAGCTCGGACTCCGCAAGACCGCGCGGAGCGTTGTCAGGGATTCGTCGTCCCGGAACAGCCATGCGATCAACCTAGATGAATCACCCAGCGAGTCCGAAGCGGTCCAACGACCAGGCGTAGATCTCGGCCTCGTAGCGCAGATGGCCCGAGCGTCCGGACGGACCGACGTGCGCACCCTCGCCGAGCTCGACGCGGAAGAGGCAGCGGGGCGACCAGTCGGGATCGGTCTCACGCAGGGCGGCAACCCACTTCGCCGGCTCCCACACCATCACCCTCGGGTCGTGCAGGGCTCCGGTCACCAGCAGGTCCGGGCGCACGCCGGCGTCCGGGAGGTTGTCGTACGGCGAGTAGGCGAGCAGCCACTGGTACTCGTCGGGCTTGCGCGGGTCACCCCACTCGTCCCACTCGTTGATCGTCAGCGGGATCGACGGGTCGAGCATCGTGGTGAGGATGTCGACGGCCGGGACCTCGGCGATCACCCCGGCCCACCGCTGCGGCGCCTGGGAGAACACCGCACCTTGGAGGAGCCCGCCGGCGGACAGACCGCGGGTCACGATCCGGGTCCCGTCGACGAGCCCGTCGGCGAGGAAGTCGGCCGCGGCGATCTGGTCGGAGAAGGTGTTCTGCTTGTGCTCGAGGTGGCCGTCGAGCCACCAGCGTCGGCCTCCCTCGCCTCCGCCGCGGATCCCGGCATGTGCCCACACGACCCCGTGGTCGAGCAGCGCGGTCAGGGCGGCGTCGAACTCCGGCTCGAAGCACGCCTCGTAGGCGCCGTAGCCGTACAGCAGGCACGGCGCTGTCCCGTCGAGCGGCGTGTCGACATGGCGCACGACCGTGATCGGCAATCGGATGTCTCCGACCTCGGCGTACAGCCGCTCCTCGACATACGCGTCGACGTCGTACGCCGGCACCTCCTGCTGCAGCAGCCGGCGCCGCTTCCCCGACGCCAGGTCGACGGCGTACCAGGTCTTGGGATGAAGCCACGACTCCTCGACGACCTGCAGCTCGTCGGTGTCGAAGAGCTCGTTGTGCGCGAGCTCGAGCGTCCCGACCGGCCACGACGGCGCGATGTCCACCGGGTCGACCAGCCTGCCGTCCTCGGCGAGTCGGTAGGCACGCGCGAACAAGGTGGCGTCCCGCCGCAGCGTCGTGACCACGTGGCCGGCGAAGGCGGTCGCCGTGTAGAGGCGCTCGGCCGGGTCCTCCGCGAGGAGCTCGACCCAGGTCCCGCGGCCAGGCGAGGACAGCGGTGCGCTCATCAGCCGGAACTCGGGAGCGTCCTCGTTGGTGACGATGAGCAAGCGGTCACCGTCCGGCGTGCGGGCGTGCTCGCAGCGGTACTCGATGCCGCGCCGCCGCTCCTCGACGACGCGTGGCGGGGACTCGGGGGCATGCGCGTCGACGAGCCAGACCTCGGACGTGTCACGGTTCGCCGACTCGATCACGATCACGTCGCCGGACCGGGTCAGCCTGACCTCGAGGTCGTACTGCTCGTCGCTCTCCGTCAGCACGAGCACGTCCTCGGCCGCCGGCGTCCCGATCCGGTGGCGCCAGACCTGGAAGGGCCGGTAAGCCTCGTCGTGCACGGTGTAGAAGAACGTGGTCGAGTCCGCGCTCCAGGCTCCGCTGTAGTACGCGCGGGGGATCTCGTCAGCGAGGTCCGCGGGTGGCTCGGACTCGAGGTCGCGGAAGCGCAGCGTGAACACTTCGTCACCCGTCGTGTCGACGGCGTACGCCAGCAGGCGCTCGTCCGGGCTCACCAGGCTCACGCCGACGTCGACGTACGCCGAGTCGCCCTTCAGCTCAGCGGGGTCGAGCAGGAGCGTGTCGCCCGACCCCGGACCGCCCTCGCCCGCCGCGCGCAGGTCAACTCCTCGCCACAATTGCTCGTAGTCACTACCAGCGGGCGTGCGGTTGTAGTAAGAAAACCTTATGAGTTTGTAGCTGACTGAGGAGTCAGTTTCGGGGACACGAGCCGCCATCTCATTCGTGAGGCTTCCGACGAGGGGACGCAAATGGTCCGTCGAGGACTCGTAGAAGGTCCGCTCGGCCGCGAGGTAGGACCGGACATCGGGGTCGTCGACTGCCCGCAGCCAGGCATACCCGTCGACACGGACATGTCCATGCGCTTCCCGGGACTTTTCAATCCGCTTCGCGTTGGGGATACTGACTCGCGAGTCAGGAGACTGGTTCACGAATGGCAACTTACCCCGTACAGATGGGCCACAGGGAGACGTCGATGACACGGACCAGGAAACGCACGACCAAGGCAGCAGCCGGTGCGGGGATCGCGGGGCTCATCGTCACAGCCGCCCTGTGGGGAAGCACCACGACCACGGCCCAGGCCAAGGACGAGGGTGTCGACGACCAGGTGTTCACCATCGGGATGACGAACGAGGTCGACTCGTTCAACCCGTTCAACGGCATCGAGGCCGAGTCGTACGAGGCGTGGGCGCTGATGTACGACTACATGATCAGCTACTCCGACAAGGACATGAGCCCGCAGCCGAGCCTGGCGACGTCCTGGGACACGAGCGATGACGGGCTGACCTGGACCTTCCACATCCGCGACGACGTGACGTGGAACGACGGCGAGCCGCTCACGGCCAAGGACATCGCCTACACCTACAACCGCATCCTCGACGGCGGGCCCGAGTCGGCCTCGTGGGGCTCCTACCTGATTTCGGTCACCGACATCACGGCGCCCGACGACACCACCGTGGTGATGAAGCTGAAGAAGCCCAACGCCACGCTGCCTTTGCTGCCGATGCCGATCATCCCCGAGCACATCTGGAAGGACGTGCCCGAGGACGAGGTGAAGACCTACTCCAACGAGCCGAAGAGCGAGGACCAGCCGGTCGTCGGCTCGGGCCCGTTCAAGCTCGTCGAGGGCGCGGCCGGCGGTTCGACGTACCGCTTCGTCCGCAACGACGACTACTGGGGCGGCAAGCCGAAGATGTCCGAGGTCGACATGACGATCTACAAGTCCCAGGACGCCCTCGTGCAGTCGCTGAAGGCCGGCGACATCGACTTCGCCGAGGGTGTCGACCCGCTGCAGGTCAAGGCTCTGCAAGGGCAGTCCGGCATCACGGCGCAGCAGGGCAGTTCTCCAGGCTTCTCGGAGTTCGCCTTCAACACTGGCTCGGTCGACGTCGACACCGGCAAGCCGTTGGGCGACCCCAACCCTGCGCTCCTCGACCCCAAGTTCCGCTTCGCCCTGACCTTCGCCATCGACCGGCAGGAGATCGTCGACAAGGCCGAGCAGGGTGCCGGAATACCGGCGGGGAACATCATTCCGCCGGCCTACAAGGGCTACGTTTTCCAGCCGCCGAGCGATGACGCCTACGCCTATGACCCCGAAAAGACCAAGCAGCTGCTCGACGAAGCGGGCTACAAGGTCGGTTCGACGACGGCTTCCGCACGATGCCGGACGGCGACCCCGATCGGCAAGCTGCGGCTCTACGCCCGGTCCGACTCCCCGACGTCGGTCTCCAGCATCGCCTTCCTGCAGGAGTGGCTGAAGGACGTCGACATCGACTCGAAGGTCACCTCGTACGAGAGCTCCAAGCTGACCAACATCATCTTGGACGGCGAGTTCGACATCTTCGAGTGGGGTTGGTACGTCGAGCCCGACCCGGACTCGATGCTCAGCTACTTCACCTGCGACCAGCGAGGCAACTGGTCGGACTCGTGGTACTGCAACCCGGAGTACGACAAGCTCTACTTCGAGCAGAACGCCGCGACCGACGACGCGGAGCGGCAGGAGATCGTGCAGCAGATGCTGCAGATCCTGTACGAGGACGCGCCCTACCTGAACACCGTCTACGACACCATCGGCGAGGCCTACCGCAGCGACCGCTGGGAGGGCTTCGTCCCGCAGCCGAACCCGGGCGGCATCCTGCTGTTCCAGTACGGCCACGCCAACTACCTCAACGTGGCGCCGGCGGGCACCGCTTCCGGGACCCCCGGACAGGCACAGGAGTCCGACGACGCCGGCAGCGGCCAGGTGATGCTCATCGTCCTGGTCATCGCCCTCGCCGGTGCGGCGGTGGTCGGTGGCTGGCTGTTCATGCGTAGGCGGACCGCGGACGATCGCGAGTGAGCCATACGATCGACGTCGCCGGCTACGAGCCGGAGGCGCCTGCTGACACATCGGGGGAGATCACCAAACCGAGTCGGGCGGCCAGCTGGGCCTGGTTCGCCCGCAAGGTGTTGGGATCGATGGCGACCCTCGGGTTCATCGTCGTGGTCAACTTCTTCCTGTTCCGCGTCATCAACCCGCACCCCGAGCGCACCCTTGCGCGCGGTCGCGCGAAGACGCCGGAGCAGATCCAGGCCGTGATCGAGAAGTACGGCCTGGACAAACCGCTGCCCGAACAGTTCCTCATCTACCTGAAGAACATCGTCACGCTCGACTTCGGCGACTCCTACCAGTACTCCCAGCCGGTCCGGGAGCTCATGCTCGACCGGCTCTGGCCGACCGTCGTGCTGGTGGGGACGTCGACGATCCTGTCCATCATCATCGGCATCTGGATCGGCACGATCGCCGCCTGGAACCGCGGCCGCACGTTCGACCAGCTGTCGACCACCTCGACGATCACGCTGTACTCCATGCCGGAGTGGTGGCTCGGACTGATCCTGTTCTTCCTCTTCTCCACCGGCTTCGCGGGGATGCCTCAGCTCTTCCCGATCGGCCTGCTGCATTCCTCGGGGGTCGATCCGTCCTCCCTCGAAGGTGTCGTGGACACGTCCTGGCACCTGATCCTGCCCGTCGTGACGCTCACGTTGGCCTTCCTCGCGGAGTACTCGCTCATCATGCGGTCGGCGCTGCTCGACGAGATGGGTGAGGACTACCTGCAGACGGCCCGAGCCAAAGGTCTCGCCGACGTGCTCGTTCGCCGACGGCATGCCATGCGCAACGCCCTCCTCCCGGTGGTCACGCTGGTTTCGCTCAACCTCGGTTTCATCGTGTCGGGCGCGATCACGATCGAGACGGTGTTCTCCATCCCCGGCCTCGGGTTGCTCACGACCGACGCCCTGAGGATCCCCGACATACCCATGCTGCAAGGGACGTTCTTCGTGTTCTCCGCCGCCGTGGTGATCGCCAACCTGGTCTCCAACCTCTTGTACGGAGTCCTCGACCCGAGGGTGCGGCTGTGAGCGCGGCGGACGCGACCGCGGACGGCGCGGGCGACGAGCGAGTTCCGCTGACCGCACGCCAGGTCACCTGGCGGCGTCGCCGTGCGAGCGCCGCCCGGACCTGGAAGGAGTTCGTCCGACACCGGTCCGGCCTGTTCGGGCTGTTCATGCTCATCCTCTTCACGGCGGTCGCGATCTTCGCCCCGCTGCTGGTGGACTCCGTAGGCCTGTCCCGCACCCAGGCCCCGGGTCTTCCTCTCGAAGAGCCGTCGTCGGAGTACTTGCTGGGCACCGACGAGTTCGGACGCCCGGTGTTGACGCTGCTGATCTACGGCGCGCGGGTCTCGCTCCTGGTCGGGCTGTTCGCGACGATCATCTCGATGGTGCTCGGCACGCTGATCGGGATCGCCTCGGGGTACTGGCGAGGGTGGCTGGGAGCGATGCTCTTCCGACTGACCGAGTGGTTCCTGGTGATCCCGTTCCTGCCGCTTGCGCTCGTGCTGGCGACACTGCTGGGCGGGTCGTTGTTCACGATCGGCTTCGTCATCGGCATCACGAGCTGGCCGGGCACCGCCCTCCTGATCCGGGCGCAGACGCTGTCGATCACGGCGCGTCCCTACATGGAGCGCGCCCGGGTGCTCGGGGCCGGTGACTGGCACCAGATGACCCGGCACATCCTCCCGAACGTGATGCCGATGGTGTTCGCGAACACGACGCTCACCGTCGCGGGCGCGATCCTCGCCGAGACGACCCTGTCCTTCCTCGGCTTCGGCGACCCGACCCGCGTCTCGTGGGGCACCATGCTCGACTCGGCCTTCGACAACGGCGCGCTGTCGCTCGGCGCCTGGTGGTTCCTGTTCCCCCCGGGCGTCTGCGTGGTGCTGGTCGTGCTGTCGTTCACGCTGGTCGGGCAGGCACTCGAGGAGATCTTCAACCCACGACTGAGGCAGCGCCAATGACCACCCTCCTGGAGGTCAAGGACCTCCACGTGTCCTACCAGACGGCCTCCGGCCCGCTGCCGGCCGTCCGCGGGGTCTCGCTGTCGGTCGCGGCCGGCGAGAGCGTCGGAATCGCCGGCGAGTCCGGCTGCGGCAAGTCGACGCTGGCCTCGACCGTGCTCCGCCTGCAGCCGAAGTCCGCCAAGGTCGAGGGCGAGGTGCTGCTCGACGGTCTCGACACGCAGACGATCCCGTGGGGTCAGCTGCGTGCACTGCGCTGGGCCGAGGCGTCGATGGTCTTCCAGGGAGCCTCGCACTCGCTCAACCCCGTCAAGAAGATCGTCGACCAGCTCGCCGAGCCGATGCGTCTCCACGACCCGTCCACCACAAGGAGCCAGGCCGCCGCACGGGTGCGGGAGCTTCTCGAACAGGTCGGTCTCCCGGCCAGCCGCGCCACGGCGTACCCCCATCAGATGTCCGGCGGCCAGAAGCAGCGGGTGATGGTCGCCATGGCGCTCGCCTGCCGGCCGCAGCTGATCATCGCCGACGAGCCGACCACGGCGCTCGACGTGATGGTGCAGGCGCAGGTGCTCGACCTCCTGACCAACCTGGTCAAGGAGCTCGGGCTCGGCCTGATGCTGATCAGCCACGACCTGTCGGTGCTCAGCACGACCTGTGACCGGGTGCTCGTGATGTACGCCGGCAAAGTGGTCGAGCAAGGACCCGCCGACGGGCTGTTCGACCATCCACTGCACCCGTACGCCGGCGCCCTCTCCGCCGCCTTCCCGCGCGTCGGCGACCCCCTCGCCCGGTTCGCGCCGGCCGGCCTGCCCGGAGACCCGCCCGACCCGGCGTTGCTGCCCAGCGGTTGCGCCTTCCACCCCCGGTGCGCGCTGGCCACTGACAAGTGCTCCGCCGAGGACCCCGCGCTCGAGACGATCCTGGCCGGACGTCAGGTCGCCTGCCACCACGCCGATCCGGAGCGCGACATGAAGCTGCTGTTGGCCGAACGACGCAGGCAGACGGGGGTGGCCGGATGAGCGAGCTGATCACCGCGCGCGATCTCGAGGTGACGTTCCCCGGACGCCATGGACGCCCGGACGCGAAGGGCATCGACGGCGTCGACATCGACATCGCGCCCGGCGAGATCCTGGCCCTCGTCGGCGAGTCGGGCTGCGGCAAGACGACGTTGGCCCGGACCATGCTCGGTCTCGAGCTGCCGTCCGGCGGTTCCGTGGAGTACGACGGCATGGAGCTCTCGCCCGACCGCGGCTTCCTGCTCGCCTATCGACGGCGCGTCCAGCTGATCCTGCAGGACCCGACCGGAGCGCTCAACCCGCGGCAGAGCGTCTACGAGTCCGTCGCCGAGGGCATCCGGATCCACAAGATGGTCCGGGCCCACCAGAAGGTCGGCCACAAGGTCACCGAGACGGATCTGGTCGCGACGGCCTTGGCACAGGCCGGCCTCCGGCCTCCGGAGCGGTTCTTCCTGAACTACCCGCACGAGCTCTCCGGCGGGCAGCGGCAGCGCGTCGTCATCGCCGGCGCGCTCGCCGTCGAGCCGCAGGTGCTGATCGCCGACGAGCCGGTGTCGTCGCTCGACGCCTCGATCCGCGGCGAGATCCTGGCGCTGCTGCTCAAGCTGCGCGAGGAGCTCGGCCTGTCGGTCCTCGTGGTGACCCACGACCTCGGACTGGCCTGGAACATCGCCGACCGGATCGCCGTGATGTACCTCGGCCGGATCGTCGAGGTCGGTACGACCGAGGAGGTGCTGTCCTCGCCGAAGCACCCCTACACCCGCGCTCTGCTGTCGGTCGTCCCCGAGATCGAGCAGATCGAGGCGATCGTGCTCGAGGGCGAGACTCCCGACCCCTCGCGCGTGCCGACGGGCTGCCGCTTCCACCCGCGCTGTCCCGCCCTCGCCAACGGCGAGGCGGCCGCGGCGGGCATCGACGAGCACTGCACGCGCACTCGGCTGCCGGTGCTGGAGGCCGAGGGCGAGCATCGCGCCGCGTGCTGGCTTCATCAGACTCCCGAGGACTGAATCAGTTCCCTTGAGGGCATCCGGTATGGCAGGCTTGGACCGTCCTTACTGACTCACGAGTCAGGATAGAACCCGGTTGGAGGAGGGTCGCCGCCATGAGGGAAACACCCCCTGAGCCCCGAGTGGCGGCGACCCTCTCCACTGGAGCTCGCAGCCTGCAGCCGGCACTGCCCAAGGCGATGTACGTCGACCCCGACCACTTCGCCCGCGAACGTGACGTGGTGCTCTTCGACAGCTGGTTCTGCGTCGGACGCGTCGACGACCTCGGCCTCGACCGGCCCGGGCGGCTGGCCGTGCTCGACGTGGTCGGCGAGTCGATCCTGGTCACGAGCGGACGGGACGGAGAGCTCCATGCGGCGTACAACGTCTGTCGGCACCGGGGCTCGCAGGTGGTGCCGACCGACCCCGGGACCACTCCCCCGACCTGTGACATCGGCGCCCTGCGCTGCCCCTACCACTCCTGGACCTACGACCTCGACGGTCAGCTGCTCAAGGCGCCGCACACCGAGGGCGTCGAGGACTTCGACCCGACGGCGTTCGGGCTGCACCAGGTGGCGGTCCGCACCTGGGGCGGCTTCGTCTTCGTCCATCTGACGCCGGACAGCGCGGACGACTTCGACGACGCGATGGTCGAGTTCGGCGAGCGTCTCGCGCGCTACCCGCTCGCGCGCCTCACGACCGGACTGACCTTCACCTACGACGTGGCCGCCAACTACAAGGTGCTCGCCGAGAACTACAACGAGTGCTACCACTGCGGGCCGGTCCATCCCGAGCTGACCCGCCTCGTCCCGTCGTTCGGCAGCGGCGGCGTCGGGTTGGAGTGGGAGGACGGCATCCCGCACCGCGACGGCGCGTGGACCTTCACGACCACCGGCACCACCAACCGACGCCCGTTCCCGGACCTCAACGATGCCGAGCGCAGCCGCCACAAGGGCGAGCTGGTCTACCCGAACCTGTGGCTGTCGTGCGCAGCCGACCACGTCGCGGCGTTCGTGTCGTGGCCGCTCGACACCGGGCACACCCGGATCCGCTGCGACCTGCTCTTCGAGCCCGAGGCGATCGCTGCCGACGACTTCGACCCGCACGACGCGGGTGACCTGTGGGACCTCGTCAACCAGCAGGACTGGGTGATCTGCGAGTCCGTGCAGCGCGGGATGTCGTCGCGTGCCTACCGGCAGGGCTGGTTCGCGCCGATGGAGGACCTGTCCGCCGACATCCGGCGCTGGCTGCTGCCCAAGCTGGGGGTCGAGTCGTGAGCGCCGAGCGGTACGACGCGGTCGTCGTCGGCCTCGGCGCGCTGGGCAGTGCGACGGCGTACCACCTGGCGAAGGCCGGTCGACGCGTGCTCGGTCTCGAGCAGTTCGAGCTCGGCCACGAGCGGGGCGCCTCGCACGACACGTCGCGCATCCTCCGGCACAGCTACCACACGCCGGGCTACGTGGCGTTGACGTTCGCGGCGTACGACGACTGGGCCACCCTCGAGCACGACAGCGGCGAGACGCTCGTGACACAGGTGGGCGGGCTCGACCTCTTCCCGCCGGACGCGGCGATCCCGATCGACGACTACACGACGTCGATGGCGGCCTGCGGGGTCGACTTCGAGACGCTCGACCGGCTCGCCATCGAGGAGCGCTGGCCCCAGTTCGCACTCCCGGCCGGCACCGTCGGGCTCTACCAGGAGCGTGGCTCGATCGTCCCGGCCGCGCGCGGGACAGCGGCGATGCAGGGCCAGGCGCGCCGGTTCGGCGCCGTCCTGCGCGACCGGTCTCCGGTGACGGCGCTCGAGCCGTACGACGGCGGGGTCCGGGTCGTCACCGCCGACGCGACGTACGACGCCGGCCGGGTGGTCGTGTGCGCCGACGCCTGGACCAACCGGCTGCTCGGCTCACTCGACGTCGAGCTGCCGCTCACCGTGACGCTGGAGCAGGTGACCTACTTCCGCCCGGACGACCCGACGCCGTTCCAGCCCGGTGCGCTGCCGCTGTGGATCTGGATGGACGACCCGTCCTACTACGGCTTCCCCTGCTACGGCGAGGCCACGGTGAAGGCGGCGCGCGACTGCAGCGAGATCGAGGTGACCGGCGACGACCGGCCGTTCGAGCCCGACCCGGTGCGGCTCAAGGGACTGGTCGACTTCATGGCCACCACGTTGCCCGGCTCCGGTGGAGCGGTGCGCTCCAAGACCTGCCTGTACACGCTGCCGCCCGACCGCGACTTCGTGCTCGGGCCGGTGCCGGGCGCCGAGTCGGTCCTCGTCGGGCTCGGCGCCGGGCACTCGTTCAAGTTCGCCCCGACGTTCGGCCGGTTGCTCGCCGAGCTCGCCGACACGGGCGTGTGCAGCGCTGACGTGGCACCGTTCGCTCCCGACCGGGACGCCCTGACCAAGCCCGACCAACCCGTGCACTGGTTGGTGTGAGGTGATCGACGTGCTCGACGTGAGAGGTTCAGGAGCGACGGCGCCGGCCGTTGACCGGCTTCGCCGGCTTGGCGCCGTTGACGGTCCCGTTCAGGGCGGCTCGCGGGATGCCGAGCTCGTCCGCGGTCGTGTTGCGCACCCAGGACTGGAGCTCCTTGCGGTTGACGCTCTTGTAGATCAGCGACGCCACCGAGAGACCGTCGAGCAGCGCACCGACGCGGGCCACCGTGCCCTTGGGGTCCTCGCAGTTGAACACGCCGGTGGTCACGCCCTCGGTGATCACGTCCTGGAGGGCGTCGCGCCAGCGCTTGTCGAGCTTGCGCAGCGACGCCTGGATCGAGGGCTCACGCAGCGCGGTCGACCACGCCTCGATCCACAGCGTCCAGCCGTGGGCCGCGCCGGTCGGTCCGTACGACGTGAGGACGCGGCGCAGTCGCTCGAGGGGCTCGCCCTCCTTGGCGAGGGCGCGGTCCAGCCGGTCGGCGTCGCGGACGACGGCGTACTCCAGGGCATCGACGAGCAGCGCGTCCTTGGTGTCGAAGTGGTAGAAGACCAGTCCGCTGCTCACGCCGAGGCTTGCGGCGATGTCCGAGACGCGCAGGGCCGACATCCCGCTCTTCTCGATCTCGGCGATCGTGGCGACGAGGATCTCCTCGCGCCTGACCTCGACCTTGCGACGACCCATGACCAGACCCTATCGACGCGAAGCTGGAGATACACCGAATGACGACGACTTCCGACCGCCAGGCCGCCACGATCGACCTGCCCGGTCTCGACGAGACTCTGCAGCCGTTCGGTGAGTCCAGGATGCTGCCCGGCGCGGCGTACACCAGCGACGAGGTCTTCGCGTGGGAGCAGCGCCACCTCTTCGCCGGCCAGTACACCTGCGTCGGTCGCGAGGACGAGCTCCGCGCGCCCGGCGAGGAGGGCAAGGCGCTCACCCAGCGGGCCGTGAAGGTCGGCGACGTGCACGTGCTGCTGACGTGGGACGGCGACGACATCCATGCGTTCGCGAACACCTGCCGTCACCGGGCCCACGAGCTCGTCGAGGCTGATGGCGGCAACGCCAAGCGGGCGATCGTCTGCCCGTACCACGCCTGGACCTACGACCTGTCCGGTTCGTTGCGCGCGGCACCGGGATACAAGGGCAACGACACCTTCGACGCGGAGAGCCACGGGCTCGTCGAGCTGCCGGTCGAGCGTTGGCAGGGGTGGGTGTTCGTGCACGCCGCGACGTCGTTGGCCTCGGGCGAGGCGCTGCCGTTCACGGAGTACATCGGCGAGCTCGACCGCTTCGTGGCGGCGTACGACCCGGCCTCGTTGGTGCTCGCCGACCGGCACTCCTACGTCGTCGAGGCGAACTGGAAGGTGATCTCCGAGAACTACCACGAGTGCTACCACTGCCCTCTGATCCACCCGGAGCTCTGCCAGGTCACACCGCCGTCGTCGGGTGACAACCTCGACCTCCCGGGCGCCTGGC
Organism: uncultured Actinomycetota bacterium; assembly: GCA_963737725.1. Classification (GTDB taxonomy): domain Bacteria; phylum Actinomycetota; class Actinomycetes; order Propionibacteriales; family Nocardioidaceae; genus JANLYC01. Next base: position 105,468 of record CAVTTO010000004.1, on the reverse strand, counting down.
TCGGCGGCACGATGGTGCTGCGCGACGGCATGCAGACGATGTCGTTGACCGGCGAGTCCAACGGGCGTCCGATCCCCGGCGTCGACCCGACGACGGTGCTGTACGCCGGCCTGGTCCCCAACCTGCTCATCTCCGCTCACCCGGACTACGTGATGACGCACCGCCTGGTGCCGCTCGAGCCGGGCAAGACGTGGGTCGAGTGCTCCTGGTACATGCCGGCCACCGGCGAGGGCGAGGAGCCGATCGACGCGACGTACGCCGTGGAGTTCTGGGACCTCACCAACAAGCAGGACTGGAACGCGTGCGAGTCGGTGCAGCGCGGGCTCGCCTCACCGCACTTCCATGCCGGGCCGTTCAGCCCGAGCGAGGACGCGGTGCACATGTTCGTGACCACGGTCGCGCGCGCCTACCGCGGCCTCCCCATCCACCATCCGGCCGGCAACCTCTGAGCCGAACCCTCGCAACTGCGGGGCTAGAAGTTCGGGAGGGCGAGCTCCGTCATCGTGATCTCCTCGTGGACCACGTGGCACACCCCGTCCGAGGTCGTGCAGGCGTACACGGAGCCGGACGGCGCCGTGGTCGCCTCCCCGGCGTAGTCGGCGTCGAAGAACATCACCACCTCGCCTCGACTCGAGGCCAGGCTGACGGGCAGGAAGACCCCATCCGCCTCTGCGGGCCACATCCGACCCGACGACGTGTCGACGACACTGAACGGCATGGTCTGGCCACGAGGGAGTGGTCGGCTGTATCCGGCGTAGGTCTTGCCGTCGTGACTCAGTGAACCGTCCGACTCCACTGACACGGGTCCCGACAGCCGGTCGTCCCGAGGCATCGACGAAGACCAGGTCTCCCTCGGCCGACGTCTTCCTCTGCACGCACGTCCAAGGACGCGTCGACCGGGTCACCCGGCACGCGCGCGAGCCGCTCACCGGCCGCCTTCTCGCTGTCGAAGCGCCAGGTGTGACCATCGGCGGTGAAGAACACCGTGACCCCGTCGTGGTGGTTCTCACCGACCCACAGGATCGGTGGCTGGCTCCGTCCGAAGCATCGCCTCAGGGCTTTCGACGCTGAGACTTCCGACGTCCATGCGCGCGACCTGACCGACGTCAACGCTGTGGACGACCAGCTCCGTCCTCCCACCGACGTCCTCGAACCACGCGACCAGGCCCGAGGTCGGGTCAGCCGCCGGACCGAGAGGGGCGTGCTGAGCGATCCGGACGGACTCCCCCTTCGTCGGCTGATAGATGATGTCGCCTCCTCGAACGCCGTACGCGACGCCGTCGAGGCTCGGCGCCAGATTGGTGGTCAGGGCACCGACGATCAGGTGCTTCGCGCCGCCATCGTGGATGAATCCGCCGTCGGCCCACACGGCGTCTCGGACGACCGTCACCTGGGTGTCGGGCCGTGGGGCCGTCGGATCCCGACTGGTGTCGCGGTCGCGAATCGCCGCAAGCCCTACGACGACCACTGCGGCGACCGCGGCGGCCAGTCCGAGGCTCACGACCACCCGGACGCGGCGGGATCGTTGCGCCGAACGCCGCAAGGCGACCGGGTCCGGCGCGGGAGGCTGTGTGTCGCCACCCAAGTCGTCGAGCCCTCGGCGGATGACATCTTCGAGGTTCACGGCTGTCCCCCTTTCGACTCGACGTCGACGTCGAGGTCGGCATCGCCTTCGGCTGTGACCAAGCGCTCGAGCATGCGCAGCGCGTGGTGTGCATGCGACTTGACGCTCCCCTGGCTGATCCCGAGGGCGGCCGCGATCTCGACCTCCGACATGTCCTCGTAGTAGCGGAGCACCACGACCGCCCGCTGGCGTGGCGAGAGCAGCTGGAGCAACCGCCGCACCTGCTCGGTCTCGGTGACCCGCTCCTCGTGACCGGGCGTCGCCTGGTCGGGCCAGTGGTCGACAGGTCGTTCGCTCGAGGACCGCCGGCGCGACCAGCTGATCGCCTCGTTGGTCATGACAGTGCGCGCATAAGCGCGCGGGTGGTCGACCCGTGAGACCCGTGGCCACGCCCGGTAGACCTTCGCCATCGACGCCTGGAGCAGGTCCTCGGCAGCGTGGAAGTCTCCCGTCATCAGCATCGCCGCCCGGAACAGCGACGACCACGACGCTGTCATGAACGCGTCGAACTCGTCGTCGTACGGCCTGCTCACCCACACCCCCTGCTCGTGCTCCGTCACCTGATGAGACGCATCGGGATGCCGAATCGGTTGAGGGTACGCCCGAGACGATTCCGCACTGCGGGGCTCAGGTAGCGGTGCTGCGGACGCGATCGACGATGAACTCGGGAGTCAGCTGGTCGTCGTCACCGACCGATCGGTCCGGGAAGTCGAAGACGGCGAGCATCAGCTGCATCGGGTATGCCGGAGGACGCGGACACCGCCGGATCACCTCACCGTCGACCTCGAAGCTCGCCTCGGCGTCGTCCCACGTGACGGCGTAGGTGTGGAAGTCGGCGACGTCGATCGGCAGCCGGACGGTCTCGAAGTCCTCGGTGACGGCTGGGTCCCGGAAGGCGTGCAGCCCCGCCCCGACGGCTGCCGACTCCCCCGGCACGACCGCGTCGCCGAACACCTCCATCATGCAGATCTCGGCTGACTCGTTCGGCTCGATCTCCCGGCCGACCATCCACAGGGACACCATCGAACGCGGTGAGATCACTGCACGCGCCCGCATCTCGAGCCGGCCCCCGCTCGGCGTCCAGCCCCAGAACTCCTCCTGCTCCTCCTGGACCGTCTGCCCGTCGCGGAACGGCTGCTGCCCGACGGTGCTCCCCACGGGGCCGGAGAAGTTGCCGCTCATCAGGCCCGAGACCCGGAGCGGAGGCTCGTGGTCGCCGGCGCACCAGTGCCCCTGGTCGGGCGGGATGCTCAGCCGCAGGCACGAGTCGCGCACGTCGTACGTCGCGAGCGTGGACGCGCTGGAGCTCCAGACGGGGAGGTAGTGCGGCAGCCAGACCGTGGTGTCCAGGCCGGGCCCGTCGAAGTCTTCGGTGAAGTCAGGGCGGGACGTCATACGGCATTGTGTCGCGTCGACGGAGGTCGTGGTTAGGCTCTCGGCCCATGACCATCGAACGAACCGACCCGCCGCTGAGCGGTGACGAGCGCGCCACCCTGGTCGGGTTCCTCGACTGGCACCGCGACACGCTCGCCTTCAAGTGTGAGGGACTCACCGACGAGCAGCTGCGTCTCCAGTCGTCGCCGCCGTCGACGCTGTCACTGCTCGGGCTCGTGCGTCACATGGCCGAGGTCGAGCGGGCCTGGTTCCGACGCGGCATGGCCCAGGAGGAGATCGCGATGGTCTACTCCGACGACTGGGACTACGAGGCGCCGTACGACGCCCGGGACGCGTCGGTCGAGGAGGCCTTCGCGAACTGGCGCGGCGAGATCGAGCAGGCCCGGCGCATCGAGCAGAGCATCCCCTCGCTCGACACGATGGGCCATCGCAAGGACTCGCGCACCGGGCTGCGGATGTCGCTGCGTTGGGTGCTCGTGCACATGATCGAGGAGTACGCCCGGCACAACGGCCACGCGGACTTCCTGCGGGAGTCCATCGACGGTGTCACCGGCGAATGACCGAGGAGTCGACGGACGTCCCGACGAAGGAGCAGCTGGCGCGCTTCTTCCTGGACGCGCAACACCCGGCCACGACCGCCTGGGTGGAACCGGCTCGACGGCTCGTGCTCCTGGCTGAGCAGCGGGAGACCGACGTGCTCCTCGCCCTCGACCGCGAGGTCGCCGAACAGCGGGCGAAGCACTTCGCTCCCTCGCACTCGTGCCGAGGACTTCCTGAACCGCTGGGCAGCAGTCTCCGACGACCTGCAGGCCATGCTGAGCATCCGCTACGAGGGCCTCGACGTGTCGAAGCCGTTCGTCGACGCGACGGTGACCAGTCGGCCGCTCACGGAGTCGGACTTCGACGCGATGGTGGCAGCCGCCCTCGAGGCTTACGGGAGCCTGCAACCGCGCTATGTGCGGATCTGGAGCCGCGAGCCGTTCGGGACCTTCGCGCGCGCCGGCGCAGACAAGCGGTTCGTCGCAGCACCGCTGACCGACCTCCGCACGTCGACGGAGCCCCCGGACGACCTCGAGCTCGTCACCTCGACCGACCTGCGCCACTACGACGACGCCCGTGCGGCGTACGACGCCGTCGACGAAGCCCATCCGGATCATCGCGACCAGGCTCAGCTGCAGAGCAGGGAGTCGTTCGAGGACTGCCTGGAGGAGGGCGAGCTCTTCGACGTCACGGTCGGCGGCGCGTGGGCGGGCTACGTCGCCGTCGCGGCCGAGGGCGAGACGCTCGGGCTGCCGGCGTACGTCGTGCAGGAGCTGGTGCTCGCCGAACGAGCGCGGGGCCGAGGGCTCGGCCGCTACCTCGCGACCCTGCTGGCACGTGCCCTTCCTGAGGCCGGTGACGTGAGCGTGCTGCTCGGCACCGTCCACCAGGACAACCACGGAGCGCTGTCCGCCGCCCTGGAAGGCGGACGCGTCGACGTCGGCGGTTGGCTTCAGCTCCCCTGCCGGTGACGTGGCGTCACGCCCGTCGTGGGTAGGACTGCTCCCACCGGCGGGTGCCGACCGTCGTGTAACCCTCGGCCGTCGCCTCTCGTGCGGTGAGGTCGATCGTCACGTCGACCGCCTCGGCCGAGATCTGCACGTCCATCGTGGCGACGGTGGCCACCTCGACGTCAGGCCAGCGGATCGTCATCGTCGTCGTGGCGGTGGTGTCCTGCTCGAACGTCGCCTGGTCGACCGTGACCCGCCCCTCGTAGTGCTCGGTGGCGGTGCCGTCGTACGGGATCTCGTACGTCGACCCGTGGTCGACCACGCAGGAGGTCGTCCCGGCGAGCACGTCCCGCTCGATCGTCCAGGTGATGCCGGCCAGGTCCTCGGCCGACGCGCCGCCGGGCGCGAGCACCGGATCGGCGTGGGGTGACGGCCCGTTCCAGACCGGGAGCTCGAGCTCCCCGCCGTGGACCGTGATCGTCACCGGAGTCGGGGGCGCGGCGGTGTTGGGCCAGTCGGCACCCGCCATCGACAGTCGCATCCGCTGTCCCGCGTCGAAGGCGTAGGCACACGCCTCGAGCTCGACGGACACGTCGTACACCTGTCCGGGGACGAGCGGCTGGTTGGTCTCGAAGCCGTCGCGGCACCCGAGGTTGAGGGTTCCGCGCGAGACCAGTGCGGACGTGCCGTCGTCGAACACGTCGCACAGCTTCAGCGAGACGTAGGCCGTCGGCTGGTCCACCGAGATCTGGAGCCGAGCCATCGGGTGGCCCATCAGCGTCAGCGACTCGGCGTCCCACTCCCACCCGCTCGAGGCCGCGTCGTCGAACCGCTGGTCCCCGCTCAGCCCCCAGGGAAGGTGGCCGGCGCAGTCGATCCAGGCGTCGAGCCCGACATCTGCCCGGACGGCGTACGGCGGTCTGGCCTCGAGAGGTCGCGTCGTCGAGGTCACCCGCGGCGTCGGCCACTCCTCGCGCACCCAGAAGCCGGCCGACTCGTCGAGCACCGGCGACGGGCGGGTCGACGAGCGCACGAAGCACGTCATCGACGGACGGTCGTCCGCCAGCCCGTCGTCCACCCCGTTCTCGATCCCGCGCAGCCACCGGTCCCACCACGCGACCATCTCCGGCATCGAGTCGATGCGCGGTCCCGGGATCGCCGACTCCGTGGCGGCGTGCGCCCACGGTCCGGCCAGCAGCCGGTGCGGCACGCCTTGAGCCCGCAGTCGCTCCATCAGCCGGTAGGAGTTGTTGCGGTAGCCGTCCGCCCAGCCGGCGATGATCATGGTCGGGCAGGCGATCCGCTCGTAGTCCGGACGCACGGAGCCGTGTCGCCAGTAAGGCCCGTCGAGCTGCTCCCGCAGCCAGATCAGCGCCCAGGGCTCGGAGGTCTCGACCCGGCGTATCCACTCCTCACGCCACCCGTCGCCCCACACCGCCGGCACCGGCGGCAGCGCGTTCATCGGGGTCATGTAGTGGCAGTAGTCGACCAGGTCGAGCACCTTGAGGATGCCGCCTCGGTAGTGCACGTCGTCGGTGTAGCGGTCGTCGGTGCCGTAGATGGCGATGATCGCCTTGAGCTGCTCGGGCCGCTCGCACGCCATCTGCAGCGAGTTGAAGCCGGAGTAGGACGTGCCGTACATGCCCACGTTGCCGTCGCACCAGTCCTGGCTCGCGAGCCAGGCGATCACCCGGGCCAGGTCACGCTGCTCCTGGGGCGGGTACTCGTCGGTGGCGTCGCCGCTGGACGACCCGGTGCCACGGAGGTCGAGACGGCAGACGGCATACGCGTGCTCGTCGCGGAGCCGCACGTAGTCCGGCCGGTACGACGAGGTGAGGTCGTCCTTGCGGTACGGCAGCGCCTCGAGGATGCACGGCTGGGGGCCGTCCGCGCCCTCGGGGAGGTAGAGCGTCGCCGACAGCTCGACCCCGTCGTCCATCGGGATCCGTACGTCGTGGCAACGCGGGTCAACGTCCGGTCGGTTCACTGCGCGATCCTTCCGTGCCGGCGGAGCAGGTCGAGCACGTCGTCGACCGGTATGCCGGGCGAGGTGTTGCCCGACCGCCCGACCACCGTCGGCGACGCGAACATCGAGTTCAGCACCGCCTCCTCGCTGGCCTCGACCACGGCCGCGAAGAGCGCGTCCATGCCGCGGCCGGTCACGACCGGGGTCGACGTCATCCGGTCGTCCCGTCCGACCTCGACACCGGTCGACGTCGCCATGAAGATCTCGCCGCTGCCGTGGTGCGCGACCGAACCGGTCCGGGCCAGCCCGAGCCCGATCCGTCGGGCCAACCGCGCACAGCCCGCGCCGTCCACAGGCGCGTCCGTGACGACCAGCCCGATACAGGATCCGGCCGGGGGCTTGCGGTCCGGACCTTGGTCGGGATCGGCCTCGGGGCCCAGCAGCCTCCCCACGGGCACGCCGGCCACGGTCAGCTCCTCGCGGCTGCCGAAGTTGGTCATCAGCAGCACGCCCACGGTGTGGCCGTCCTCTGTCACACGGGACGCGGTACCGATGCCGCCCTTGAAGCCGAGACAGCTCATGCCGCTGCCCGAGCCGACGGCGCCCTCGGCCGGTGGGGCGTCCGAGCCGACCGCGGCGTCGGCGGCCTCCCAGGCGACCTTCACGTCGTGGTGACTGACCTGCATCCGCCGGGCGTCGTTGAGGAACGAGTCGTCGCACTCGGCCACGACCGGGATGATGAAGTCCTCCGCCACGTCCGGGAACCGCTCGATCATCAGCTCGCAGGCGGCGTCGTACACGCGGCCGAGCTGCAGCGTCGAGGTCAGGAACACCGGCGTCTCCAGCGTGCCCCACTCGCCGGCGGTGATGAAGCCGGTGCACTCCCCGGCGCCGTTGAGCACGGCTCCCCCGGCGGGCAGCATCGCGTGGAAGGGGTCGTCACGCAGCCGGACCACGGTGACCCCGGTCCGGGCGACCCCGCGACCCCCCGGCGGATCGGGTTCGTCACGCCAGACCGTGGCATGGCCGACACCGACACCGGGCACGTCGTGGACCGAGTTCGTCGGACCGGTGGGGAGTGAGCCGATACTGATTCGCAAGTCAGTAACGCGTGGCATGATCTGATCCTGCCGTACCCGCATCGCGAGGGGAACCATGAACACCGAAACTGCCGTCCCGGTCGTCTGGTCCGAGGCCACCTTGGCCCATCGGCCGGACCGCGAGGTCTGGATCGGGATGCCCATGGACGGCTCCGAGCTGCCGGAGCGGGTCACGGTCATCGAGAAGGCGCTGCGGAGTGCCGGTCACGGCTTCCACGCACCCACGGAGCACCCGGACAGCGCGCTGACATCCGTCCACAACCCGGCGCTGGTCGAGCACCTGTCCACGGCGTACGACAGCTGGGTTGACGGAGGCTTCGTCGAGCACGGGCAGGACCGGGTGATCCCCTACTTCTTCCCGACCGCCGCGATGTTGGGGCCGATCGAGCCGACGGTGGCCGCCTCCGTGCACGCCCGCGCCGGCGCCTTCTGCTACGACACGATGACCACCCTCGGCCCCGGCAGCTGGGAGGCGATCCGGGCCGCGGCCGACTGTGCGCTGACTGCTGCCGACCTCGTCGTCACCGGCGCCGCGCGCCAGGTCTACGCGCTGTGCCGGCCGCCCGGCCACCACGTCACGGCCGACGCGTTCGGCGGCTCCTGCTACCTCAACAACGCGGCGCTGGCGGCGCAGGCGCTGGTGGACGGAGGCCACGAACGGGTGGCGGTCATCGACGTCGACGCCCACCACGGCAACGGCACCGCAGCGATCTTCTACGACCGCGCCGACGTGTTCTACGGATCGGTGCACGTCGACCCGGCGGCCGGCTGGTTCCCGCACATGGTCGGCCACGCGCACGAGACCGGCCGTGGCGAGGGCGCCGGTGCGACGCTCAACGTGCCGCTCACGCCCGGCAGCGGAGACGCGGCCTTCCTCGACGGCGTACGCCGGCTGGCCGACTCCGCCCAGCAGCACGGCGCGACCGCCCTCGTCGTCTCGCTCGGTGTGGATGCCGCCGCCGACGACCCGGAGAGCCCGCTCGAGGTGACCGTCGACGGCTACGGACAGGCCGGAGCCCTCCTGCTGCACGGGCTCGATCTCCCCACCGTGCTCGTCCAGGAGGGTGGCTACCACCTCCCGACGCTGGGCGAGCTGGTCGCGGCGTTCCTGGCGCGCTGAGTGGATCCGCAGGTGCCTGATCGGCATTCGCTGGGTAGAAAGGGTGCGTGACGCGATCTTCGACAGCACCTACGAACGAGGGCCTCGAGACGACGATCTCACTCGAAGTCAACGGCAATCCCCGTGAGCTGACCCTCGACAACCGGACAACCCTGCTCGACGCTCTGCGCGAACACCTCGATCTGATCGGCTCCAAGAAGGGGTGCGACCACGGCCAGTGTGGCGCCTGCACCGTGCTCGTCGGCGGGCGCCGGGCGAACAGCTGTCTCCTTCTGGCCGTTGCATGCGACGGCGCCGACGTCACCACGATCGAGGGCCTCGCCGACGGTGATGCCCTCCACCCCGTCCAGCAGGCGTTCATCGAGCTCGACGGCTTCCAGTGTGGATATTGCACACCTGGTCAGATCTGCTCCGCCGTCGCCATGCTCGCTGAAGCCGTCGAGGGGTGGCCGAGCGCGGTCACCCCACCCGACGACGATCCGCTCGGCGACGGCTCTGCCCCGCCCGTGGTGCTCCACGCCGACGAGATCCGGGAGCGGATGAGCGGCAACCTGTGCCGGTGCGGCGCCTATGTCAACATCGTCTCGGCCATCTCCCGGGTCTCCCAGCAAGCGGTCGGTGGGTCGCGCGTGAAGGCGTTCAGCTACGTCCGACCGGCCACCACGGAGTCCGTGCTCGACGAGCTCACGCTCGCCGGCTCTGACGGCGTCGACGTGAAGCTGCTCGGTGGCGGCACCAACCTCGTCGACCTGATGAAGCTCGGCGTGGAGACCCCGACCCGGCTGGTCGACGTCACGGACCTGCCCTACGCCATGGTGTCGGTCGACGACGACGGCGTCTGCACCATCGGCGGTCTGGCCCGCAACTCCGACGTGGCCGTCGACCCCGACCTCCGCCGCGCCTTCCCCGTGATCAGTGAAGCGCTGCTGTCCGGCGCATCCGGACAGCTGAGGAACGTCGCGACGGCGGCTGGCAATCTTCTGCAGCGGACCCGTTGTTCGTACTTCATGGACGTGACCAAGCCGTGCAACAAGCGAGCCCCGGGGTCAGGCTGTCCAGCGATGACCGGCGAGCACCACAACCTGGCCATCCTCGGCGCATCGGACCATTGCATCGCCACCCATCCGTCCGACTTCGCCGTGGCTCTGTCCGCGGTCGACGCGCGACTCGGCGTCGTCGGTCCGGCAGGGACCCGAGAGCTCTCGATCCACGAGCTCTACGTCCCGGTCGCAGACACGCCGCACCACGAGACGACCCTCGATTCGGATGAGATCCTGACGTCGATCGTCGTTGCGCCGCTGCCCACCGGCAGCCGGTCTCACTACCGCAAGGTGCGCGAGCGGGCTTCCTACGCCTTCGCGATCGGATCCATCGCTGTGGTCGCCTCGGTCGTCAACGACCGGATCGACGACGTCCGGATCGCCCTCGGGGCTGTCGCCTCCCACCCGTGGCGGGCGCGAACCGCCGAACGAGTACTGCAAGGGCAGCGTCCGACGCTTGCGATCGTGCGGGACGCCGCTGACGCCGAGCTCGCAGCGGCGCGTCCACTCCCGGGAAACGCCTACAAGGTCGACCTGGTCCGCGAGCTCATCGTGAGTGAGCTCGCCGAGCTCCTGGACGTCGGCGCACAGGCATCGGGAGGGCTCGCATGACGGTGACGACACGCTCGACCGGGACTGCCACCACCCGTATCGAGGCGCCGCGACAAGGTGACCGGGACCGCGAGATACGCCGCTGAGGCGAGCTACGACGATCTTGCGTACGGCGTCGCCGTGACTGCGACGGTCGGCAAGGGGCGGATCGACGCCATCGACGTCGATCCGGTCGCAGCCATGCCCGGCGTGGCGAGCATCCTGCATCACCAGAACGCGCCACGCCTCGCGGATGCCGGAGACCCGACACTGCGGCTGCTGCAGGATGACCGCGTTCCGCACTTCGGCCACGTCGTGGCACTCGTGGTGGCGGACACCCTCGAGCACGCACGGGCGGGCGCCGACGCGTTGCGCGTCCAGTACGACGAAGAACCTCCCGACGTCGTCTTCGCAGCGGACCACCCCGACATGTACGCCCCCGACCACGTCAACCCGGCGTTCGCGACCGACGTCGAGATCGGCGACGTCGATGCCGGCCTGGCGGCGGCCGACGTCCTCGTCGAGGCGACGTACTCCACGCCGGTGCAGCAGAACAACGCGATGGAGCCGCACGCGACCACGGCTCGTTGGGTGGGCGACCAGCTGACGGTCCACGACTCCAACCAAGGCGCTACCTCGGTCAAACAGTCCCTCAGTACGTTGTTCGGGCTCGATGCGGACCAGGTCCACGTGCTCTCCGAACACGTCGGTGGCGGTTTCGGTTCCAAGGGAACCGCCCGACCGCCGGTCGTGCTGGCGTCCATGGCGTCGCGGCAGCTCGGACGGCCGGTGCGAGTCGTCCTGACCCGGCAACAGATGTATCACCTGGTCGGCTATCGCACCCCGACGATCCAGGAGGTCAGGCTCGGCGCGGACCGGGACGGGCGGTTGACGGCTCTGGACCACCTCGCGTACTCCCAGACGTCGACCGTGCTCGAGTTCGCCGAGCAGACCTCCACGATCACTCGTGTGCTGTATCAGACCGACGCATTGCGCAGCCGCCATCGCCTGGTCGCGCTCGACGTGCCCACGCCGCGGTGGATGCGGGCACCAGGAGAGGCGCCCGGCTCTTTCGCCCTGGAGTCGGCGATGGACGAGCTCGCTGAGGCCGCAGGCATCGACCCCGTCGAGCTACGCATCGTGAACGACGCGGCGACGGAGCCCGGAGTCGGGTCTCGCCGTTCAGCAGCCGGAACCTGGTCGCCTGCCTCCGCGAGGGCGCAGCCCGCTTCGGCTGGCACGACCGCGACCCGCGACCCAGGCAACGCACGCGAGGGGCATCTGCTCCTCGGCACCGGTGTCGCGTCGGCCACCTATCCTGCGCGCAGTGCTGCCGTCGACCGCGTCCGCGACGGCTGAGCCGGACGGACGCTTCACCGTGCGTGTCACCGCGGCAGACATCGGCACCGGAGCGCGCACTGCGCTCACGCTCGTCGCCGCGGACGCTCTCGAGGTCCGGCCCGAGGACGTCACGGTCCTGATCGGCGACAGCGACTACGGGCAGGCGATGATCGCCGGAGGCTCCATGGGAACGGCCTCGTGGGCGTGGGCGGTCAACGAGGCCTGCCGACAGCTCCGCAAGGACCTGGTCGGTCGTGACGTCCCCCCGACCGGGCTGACCGCGCGTGCTGACACCGCGGAGGCCATCTCCTCGATGGAGAAGCTCGCCCGGTATTCCTTCGGCGCCCACTTCGCCGAGGTGAGCGTGAACGAACGGACCGGAGAGGTCCGAGCACGGCGACTGCTGGGCATCTTCGCCACCGGTCGCGTGGTGAACCCGTTGACCGCGCGCTCGCAGATGATCGGCGGGATCACGATGGGACTCTCCACGGCCCTGATGGAGGAGGCACTGGTCGACCCGACCTTCGGCGACTACGTCAATCGCGACCTCGCCCAGTACCACGTCGCGTCGCATGCCGACGTCCCTGAGATCGAGGTAGGCTGGGTCGAGGAGCACGACGACCGGGTCAATCCGGCCGGGATCAAGGGCCTCGGCGAGCTCGGCATCGTCGGCGTCCCGGCCGCCATCGCGAACGCCGTCTGGCACGCCACCGGTGTCCGGCAGCGTCATCTGCCCATCAGCCCTGACCGGGTGCTGGCCGGTCGTCGCTGAGACACCATCCGAGAAACACGAAGGCCCCGAGCTGGTGCTCGGGGCCTTCGCGGATGTTGCTGAGTGTGGCTGGACTCAGAAGTCCATGCCGCCCATGTCGGGGGCGCCACCGGGGGCAGCGGCCGCCTTCTCGGGCTTGTCGGCGACGACAGCCTCGGTCGTGAGGAACAGGGCCGCGATCGAGGCGGCGTTCTGCAGCGCAGAACGGGTCACCTTGACCGGGTCGTTGATCCCCGCGGCCAGCATGTCGACGTACTCGCCGGTCGCAGCGTTCAGGCCGTGGCCCGAGTCGAGGTTGCGCACCTTCTCGGCGACGACTCCACCCTCGAGACCGGCGTTGATCGCGATCTGCTTGAGCGGGGCCTCGGAGGCGAGCTTGACGATCTGCGCGCCCGTGGCCTCGTCACCGGTCAGGTCGAGCTTCTCGAACGCAGTCGCGCTGGCCTGGACGAGAGCGACGCCACCACCGGCGACGATGCCCTCCTCGACGGCAGCCTTCGCGTTGCGAACGGCGTCCTCGATGCGGTGCTTGCGCTCCTTCAGCTCGACCTCGGTGGCCGCGCCGACCTTGATCACCGCAACACCGCCGGCCAGCTTGGCCAGGCGCTCCTGCAGCTTCTCGCGGTCGTAGTCGGAGTCGCTGTTCTCGATCTCGGTGCGGATCTGGTTGACGCGACCAGAGATCTGGTCGGTGTCGCCCGAACCCTCGACGATCGTGGTCTCGTCCTTGGTGACGACGACCTTGCGGGCCTGGCCGAGCAGCTCGACACCGGCGGACTCGAGCTTGAGGCCGACCTCTTCGCTGATGACCTGGCCACCGGTCAGGATCGCGATGTCCTGCAGCATGGCCTTGCGACGGTCCCCGAAGCCCGGAGCCTTGACGGCGACGGACTTGAAGGTGCCGCGGATCTTGTTGACGACCAGCGTGGCCAGGGCCTCGCCCTCGACGTCCTCGGCGAGGATCAGCAGCGGCTTGCCGCTCTGCATGACCTTCTCGAGCACCGGGAGCATGTCCTTGACGGCCGCGATCTTGGAGTTGACCACCAAGACGTACGGGTCGTCGAGCACGGTCTCCATGCGCTCGGCGTCGGTCACGAAGTAGGGCGAGATGTAGCCCTTGTCGAAGCGCATACCCTCGGTGAGCTCGAGCTCGAGGCCGAAGGTGTTGCTCTCCTCGACGGTGATGACGCCTTCCTTGCCGACCTTGTCCATGGCCTCGGCGATGATCTCGCCGACCGTGGAGTCACCGGCGGAGATGCCGGCGGTGGCAGCGATCTGCTCCTTGGTCTCGACGTCCTTCGCAGCGGCGAACAGCTGCTCGGTGACCTTCTCGACCGCGGTCTCGATGCCGCGCTTGAGCGCCATCGGGTTGGCGCCGGCGGCGACGTTGCGCAGACCTTCGCGAACCATGGCCTGGGCCAGCACGGTCGCGGTCGTCGTGCCGTCACCGGCGACGTCGTCGGTCTTCTTGGCAACTTCCTTGACGAGCTCCGCGCCGATCTTCTCGTAGGGATCCTCGAGCTCGATCTCCTTGGCGATGGAAACACCATCGTTGGTGATCGTCGGGGCGCCCCACTTCTTCTCGAGGACGACGTTGCGACCCTTGGGGCCGAGCGTCACCTTCACGGCGTCGGCGAGGGTGTTCATCCCCCGCTCGAGACCGCGCCGAGCTTCCTCGTTGAACGCAATGATCTTGGGCATGTACGCGAGTCCTCCCGCGTTCGTGGTGTGGGTGTGCGGCTCTGGTACGACGCCCGCGACGGACGGAACCCGTGCTTCCTGCGATCCATTCCCGCAGGCCACGAGATCCTCGTCGGACCAACCGCTGTCACTCTCACGGCGAGAGTGCTAACTCATTTTTAGCACTCGCCCTATCCGAGTGCAAGGCGGGGTGGGCGACCGTAGGCCGCCGAGCGTGATCGCGATGCTGGGTCAGCCCGTCGCGCGTCCCGACCCGGGCTCGCAGCCCGGTGGCGTGCACCATCGGCAGCACGGCCGGGTTGTCCGGGTGGACGGTCAGGACGAGCTCGGCGAAGTCGCGCCGGGCTGCCTCGCGGGCCGCCGCCAACAGGAGTGCGGTCCCGATGCCCTGACCCTGGAACTCGTCGGCGACGAGCAGGCCCACGTCGGCGCGGTTCGCCGACAGCTCGGGGTCGCAGTAGCGGGCGACCGTCGTGACGGCGACCAGTCCGCCGTCGCGCTCGACGACCAGCGAGAAGCCGTCGGGTGGCAGCAGCAGCCGCGTCGCCAGCCGGCTGCCGAGCACGGGGAGGGGCGACAGGTAGCGACGGGTCACGGTTCGCTGCGAGCACTGCTCGTGCATCCGGATCAGCGCGCGCACGTCGTTCGCGGTGCCGGGGCGGATCCCGGACCGTGAGCCGGCCGCGCTGGAGCTCTTCATGGGTCCAGGGTGGGCCAGCCAGGTTTCCCGTCGTGGTCACCGGTGTAACGCCCGTGAAAACTCCGTCGGCACCCCCGAACACAGCGAGAAGGCCCGGTCCCCATCCGGGACCGGACCTTCTCGCTGAAGTCTCTGGCTGACTCAGCCAGGCTTGACCTCGTGAGCCTCGCGGCCCTTGGGGCCATCGACGACCTCGAAGGTGACCGCCTGGCCATCCTCGAGCGACTTGTAGCCGTCGGACTGGATCTTCGACCAGTGCACGAAGACGTCGTCCTGACCGTCGACAGCAATGAAGCCGTAGCCCTTGTCAGCGTTGAACCACTTCACGGTGCCCTGCACCATCGCTACTCCTGCTTACTCGTTCGAGAACCCTCGGTACGGACCCTCTAGTGCTGCTCTCGCTTCACCGGGATCCCTCAGGTGTGGAACAGGTGTTGCGATATGCAGAGAAGACCTTATCTCAACCCGTCCGGTTTGCCACCGGCCCATCGACCCGGATCCGAGGGCCTCCGGTCGTGCCGACGGCGGCTGTCGCAAGGCCGGACAAAACGTCGCACAGTCACCATGCGTGATGTCACGATTTCGCACTGTCATCGGAGGACCAGCGAACGTAGGCCCCTTGGCCAGCGACCAGTAGCCCGTTCGGGTGGTTTAACGCCGCAACCCTTGAAGGGGCAGGCGTGGCTGGTTACTTTTACATCACCTCGTGGGTGCGACGAGGTTTTGACTGGGGCTCGGTTTCCGAGCCCCAGTCTTCTTTTTGCCCCAAGCTCGGGTGGTCGGCCCTTCAGCCGCCGGCGACCGCGGGGATCACCGACACCTCGGACCCGTCGTTCACCTCGGTCGCCAGGCCGTCGAGGAACCGCACGTCGTCGTTGCCGACGTAGACGTTGACGAAGCGGCGCAGCTCGCCCTGCTCGTCGACGATCCGGCCCTTGATGCCCTGGTAGTTCGCGTCGAGCGACTCGAGCACGTCGGCCACGGTCGCCCCCTCCGCGCTCACCTCGGACTCACCACCGGTGTAGGTGCGCAGGATCGTCGGAACCCGGACGTTGACACTCATGCTCTGCTCCTGTCTGGTCCGTCCGCTCACAGGCCGGTCGCCGTGAATGCAGCGTACGACGGGTCGATGGTCGCCGCCGGGCCCACCCGGTCGGCGATGGCGTCGAGCGTCTTGAGCCCGTCGCCGGTGTTGAACACGACGGTCTCCACGTCGGGGTCGAGCTGTCCGGTCTCGACGAGCTTCTTCAGCGTCGCCACCGTCACGCCGCCCGCGGTCTCGGCGAACACGCCCTCGGTGCGAGCCAGCAGCTGGATGCCGTCGCGCACCTCGTCGTCGGTGACCGCCTCGACGGCACCACCGGTCCGGCGTACGGCATCGAGCACGTAGGGACCGTCGGCGGGGTTGCCGATCGCGAGCGACTTGGCGATGGTGTCCGGCCGGACCGGTCGTACGACGTCATGGCCGTCGCGGAAGGCCGCAGCCACCGGGGAGCAGCCCTGCAGCCTGGGCGCCGAAGATCGTGTACGGCGTCTCGTCGACCAGCCCGAGGCGGCCGAGCTCGCCGAAGCCCTTGTCGACCTTGGTCAGCTGGCTGCCCGAGGCGACCGGGATCACGACCTGGCCGGGCAGCCGCCAGCCGAGCTGTTCGGCGACCTCGAAGCCCAGCGTCTTGGAGCCCTCGGCGTAGTAGGGCCGGACGTTGACGTTGACGAACGCCCAGTCCTCCTCCTCGCCGGCGATCTCCGAGGCGAGCTTGTTGCAGTCGTCGTAGGTGCCTTTGACCGCGACCAGCGTGCCGCCGTACACCGCAGTGGTCAGGATCTTGGGACGCTCGAGGTTGTCGGGGATGAAGACGACGGACTTGATGCCGGCGCGCGCTGCCGCGGCGGCGACGGCGTTGGCGAGGTTGCCGGTGCTCGGGCAGGCCAGGACCCGGAGGCCGAGCTCGCGGGCGGCGGCCAGCGCGACGGCGACGACACGGTCCTTGAACGAGTGGGTCGGGTTGCCCGAGTCGTCCTTGACCCACAGGGTCTTGAGGCCGAGCTCGCGGGCCAGGTTGTCGGCCTTGATCAGGCGGGTGAACCCGGGCTCGGTGTTGGGGATCGTCGCGATGTCGTCGCGCACGGGCAGCAGGGAGCGGTAGCGCCAGATGTTCTTGGGGCCGGCCTCGATCTGCGCGCGGGTGACGTCGGGGAAGTCGTAGCCGACCTCGAGCGGACCGAAGCACTCCAGACAGGCGTAGAAGGGACCGAGCTCCTGCTCGGCGCCGCAGGCCCGGCAGACCAGGGCGCGGGCGTAGCCGAAGGCGGGCGTGCTGGTGCCGTCGCCGGTCGACGTTCGGGGGGTGTCCTGCAGGGTCGCGCTCACGAAGCCTCCTTCTCATCTTCCTCGCGGCGGCTCTCGCCACGAGACGGATGTGGCACCGTCGCCGACCTGCAGTAACGATCGACGGGTTGCCGGGGCTTCATTGGGCCGTGTCCCTCTGCCCCTCTCGATGAGCTGTCAGCACCTTACCCACCCCCGTCTCGCCCCCAGGACTCCCCTCCCGCCATCTGAGATGGAGCCGCAGCGGCGGAGCTGCGCCAGGCTATTCGCGCCCGACGGTCGCCAGGTTTTGCGCCCCGAGTCGCCAGGTTTGGTGAGTCAGAGCGCGGCGACCAGGCTGTCGATGAACGCGACGACGCCCGCCGGCCCGTCCACCACCACGTCGGCGCGCTCGGCCAGGACAGTCACCTCGTCCGAGCCCGAGCAGACGAGCAGCCCGGGGACACCGTCGGAGCGAAGTCGGCCCACCTCGTCGTACGCCGGCAGGTCGCCGAGGTCGTCACCGGTGAAGACGACCGACGTCGCCTGCCGCTCGTCGACGAGGGACCGCAGCGCCGCGCCCTTGTCCATGCCCGGCGGACGCAGCTCGACCACGAACCGTCCCGGCTCGGCTGCGAGGCCGTTCCGCTCGGCGAGCTCGGTCAGCGGGGCGACCAGCACGTCGTACGCCGCTCGCGCGTCGGGCAGCCGCCGCGTGTGCACGGCGACCGAGAGTCCCTTGTCCTCGACCGCCGCGTCGGCAAGGTCGTGGGACGCGAGCAGCTGCGGGCAGCTCCGCGCGTACGACGTCGAGACCGGGCAGCGGCTCGGCAGCGGTCACCGTGTCGGTCGAGGCGTCCCAGCGCTCGAGGCCGTAGTGGCCGACGACGACCAGCCCGTCGAGCGCGTCGTGGTCCGCGAAGCCGGCGAGCTCGACCGCGGTCCGGGCCGGACGTCCGGTCACGATCGCGACGGTGCCGATCGACGACGCGAGCTGTGCCAGGGCCTCGACGGTCCGCGGGTGGGGGACGGCCTGGGTCGGGTCGGCCACGATCGGGGCCAGGGTGCCGTCGTAGTCGAACGCGGCCAGGCAGTGCGTGCGGGTCGTCCGTGATCGCCGCCAGGGCGGCGCGGCCTGCCTCGGTCGTCGGCTCGATCGGCATGGCGTCAGTCAATCACTGGCGACTCGGCGCGCAATTCTTGGCGACTCGGGGCGCGATAGTTGGCGAGTCGCGGGTTAGTGGGTGTAGATGACGGTGAGGCGGTCGAACTGCATGGGGGACACGGCGGGACGGGTCCGCGTGATGTGCAGCGTCTTGGCCAGGTCACGCGCGGACGTCCTGCAGCCGCGCCGGGTAGTACACCGTGTTGGCCGGGATGTTGCCGTACCAGTTGTCGGTGGCGGCGACGTTCCAGCCCGCCCGCTCGAGCTCACGTGCCTTGGTGGCGGCCAGACCGGTGATGCCCGAGTTGTTGTAGACCTCGACGAACACCTTGGGCACCGGGTCCGGCCGCTTGTCCGGCTTCGGCTTCTTGTCGGACTTGGGCTTCGTCTTCGGCTGGTCCTGCTTCTGCTTGTCCGTGGTGTCGGGCTTCGGGGTGTCGTGCGCCGACGGCTGCTGCGAAGCCGGGTCCTCGCTGGCGTTGGACGCGACCGCGGCCAGGCCGATCCCGGCAGCGACCACGAAGGCCACACTGCCCAGGGTGACGGCGGAGGGAAGAGCCACCGGAACCCGACCTAGAGCTCGATACCGAGTCGGCGCGCCGAGCGTTGCCGCTGGCGGGCCGACCGGAGCCGGCGCAGCCGTTTGGTGAGCAAGGGGTCGAAGGCCAGCGCCTCGGGACGGTCGATCAGGGCGTTGAGCACCTGGTAGTAGCGGGTGGCCGACATCGCGAACTTCTCGCGGATGGCCTGCTCCTTCGCGCCGGCGTACTTCCACCACAGCCGCTCGAAGGCGAGGATCTGCTGGTCGCGCTCGGAGAGGTCCTCTGCCGCGCGGGCCGACTCCCCCGAGGTCACCATGCTGGAGTCGCCGGGGTCGGCGAAGGCCGAGACGTCAGCCGTCGGCAGACCGTTCGCGGAATCCATGCTGGTTCGGCTCCTGATGACCCTCACGACGGGTGTCCCTGCACGCCCCGTCCGTGACCACATCGTAGGCGACAAACAACACCGATGTCATTTAAGGCTGAGCGACGCGCGGCGGCGTGTCCGCCGTGTTCTCGCGCCCAGCCTGGGCGGCGGGCCCCGCCTCGAGCGGTACGCCGGTCGACTGTCTGCCGGCGGCCCAGGCCAGGACCTCCTCCATCGGGGCCGGCCGACCGAGGTGATAGCCCTGCAGGTAGTCGACGCCCTGGTCGGTGCAGACCTGCTGGATCTCGGCGCTTGCCACGAACTCCGCGATCGTCTTCTTCCCGAGGCCGCGGCAGATGTCGACGATCGACGACAGGATCAAGCGGTCGGTGAAGTTGACCGGACTCCGCTCGACGAACTCCCCGTCGATCTTCACGAAGTCGAACGGCAGGTGCTTCAGGTAGTAGAACGACCCGAAGCCGGCGCCGAAGTCGTCCAGTGCGAACCGGCAGCCCAGCCGCCCGAGCCGGTCCGCGAACTCGCGCGCCGTCTCGATGTTGGCGACGGCGGCGGTCTCGGTGAGCTCGAAGACGAGCTTCGTCGGGTCGATGTCGTGCGACGACACCAGATCGACGAGGTGGTCGGCGAGGTCGGAGTCGCCCACAGAGTGCGCGGACAGGTTGACCTCGATGTGGAAGCGTGGGTTGATCCGCTTCAGCTTCTCCAGCAGCACGACCGCCTCTCCGGCGACCCAACGGTCCAGCGGAGTGACCAGTCCGAGCCGCTCGGCGATGTAGAGGAACCGGCCGGGCATGACGAGGGCGCCCTGCTCGTCCCGCAGCCGCAGCAGCAGCTCTGCGCCGACGACCTGGTCCTCCGCGATGCCGTAGATCGGCTGGGCGTGCAGGACGAGTCGCTCGTCGGCGATCGCGTCGCTGATCCGCTGCCCCCAGGCGAGGTGGGCCGCGCTGCGCGGCACCGCGAAGTCCTTGGTGTCGAGGACGACGAACGTGTTGCGGCCCGACTCCTTGGCGTCGTACATCGTCATGTCGGCGGTGGAGACGAGCTGGCTCGCCGTGATGCCCGCGCGCTCGATCAGGACCACGCCGATGCTGGCGGTCAGCCGTCGTGGCCGCGACCCGTCGACGAAGCTCGCCTTCTCGGCCACCAGGGCGACGATGTCGCGGGCGACGTTCTCGGCGGAGGCGCGATCGGCCTCGGGGAGCAGGATGGCGAACTCGTCACCGCCGAGGCGGGCGACCAGGTCGGAGCGCCGCATCCGCATCCGCAGCAGCTCGGCGACCGAGACGATCAGCTGGTCACCGGCGCCGTGGCCGAGGGTGTCGTTGACCTCCTTGAAGTGGTCGAGGTCCATCATCATCAGCGCGCCGCGGGCGCCGTACCGCTCGCACAGGTCGAGGTGGCGCTCGAGCTCCTGGTCGAAGCGGCGCCGGTTCGCGAGCCCGGTCAGCGGGTCGTGCTCGGCCAGGTGTGCCAGCTGCGCCTCGAAGCGCCGACGCTCGGACACGTCGATCGCGTTGAACAGCAGCTCCTCGGGTACGCCGTTCCGGTCGTGCATGACGATGCCCTCGAACGCCACGTCGATCCAGTGGCCGTCGCGGTGCTGGATCCGCGTCTCGGCCGCGACCCGCCCCGACGGGCTCGCGACGATCTCGCCGACGAGCCGGGCCACCTCGGCCGGGTCCGCGCCGAACGGGAACGAGTAGTTGCGGACCAGGTCGTCGCGGATCCGGCCGGTCAGGTGGCACGCTGCCGGGTTGACGTCGGTGACCCGCCCGTCGACCGCGCACACGATGACGCCGAACGGCGCCTCCTCGAACAGGCTCGCGAGTCGTTCCTTGGCCATCGCCAGCTGCTGCTCGCGCCGCCGCGCCTCGGTGACGTCGCGCGCCACGATCAGCGCCTCGTCGCGATCGCCGTCCAGCGGCAGCGGCACCGCGGTCAGCTCGATCGTCCGGTCGGCGTTGCTGGCGGTGAACTCGACCGACGCCTCTTCGCCGTCCAGCCCGGCGCGGTAGACCGGCTCGAGCTTGGCGATGTTCTCCGGCGACGAGGTCTCGTAGAGCGTCTTCCCGGTCGCGCGGGACATCCCCACCTCGTCGAGGCCGGCACCGAAGGCGTCGGTGTGCCGCAGGTCCCGGTCGATGCTGAAGACGGACGTGTCCGGCAGGTGGTCGAGCAGCGCGCGCCAGCGTTGGCTCGTCTGCGTCACCGTCGACAGCGCCTGCTGGAGGCTTCCGGCCAGCTCCGCCTGCCGCTGCTCGCGCTCGTGCAGGCGCCTGACCAGCCCCTGCACCGCCGGGCCGACCGTGCCGGCGACGAGCGCCCAGACCAACGCCCGCCTCCAGTCGGACGCCGGGTAGTCCGGCGGTCCGATCAGCAGGACCGGCAGCAGGAAGACGCCGACGGTCGCCGCGACAGCGAACATCATCTGCACCCGGGTCCCGTACATCGCGACCCACAGGATCGGGAGCATGACCAGGGCGCCGAGCCCGGAGCCGCTGCCGCCGGACCCGTCCCGCAGGATCATCACGACCACGAAGAAGATGAACGGCGGCGCGGCCTGCCACCAGGCGTGCCGGTACAGCAGCATCTCGCCCGCGTAGATGACGACCAGGAGGGCCGCCGCGACGGCGATGTGTCCCCACTCGTTGCCGTACGGCGGGAGGGCGAGCGTCGCCAGGGCAGCAACGGCGCAGATCACGAAGGGCAGCAACCCGGGGCGATGCGCCGCACGATGCGACGAGGCGGACATCGCATCATTGTCACCCGATCCGCCTGCGCAGACAGCCCAATCTCGGGCAACGCGCCGGTCGAGGTCAGATCACGCGGGGCTCGACCTGCGGCAGCCGGTTGAGGACCCAGCGGTCGCGGCCGGACTCCTTGGCGTCGTACATCGTGACGTCGACCGTGCTCATCAAGCGCTCCGCGGTCACGTCGGCGCGATCGATCAGGACCACGCCGACCGAGGCGCTGATCCGTAGGGGCCGCGTGCCGTCGGCGAACTCAGCCCGCTCCCGCACCAGCTCGACGATGTCCGTGGCCACCTGCTCGGCCGCCACCCGGTCCGCCTCCGGGAGCAGCACGACGAACTCGTCGCCCCCGAACCGCGCAACCGTGTCGGACTTGCGCATCCGCTGCTCGAGCAGCGCGGTCACCGACTCGATGAGCTCGTCCCCGGCGCGGTGGCCGAGCGTGTCGTTGACCTCCTTGAAGTGGTCGAGGTCGAGCATCAGCAGGGCGCCGCGCGGACCGTAGCGCCCGCACAGTTCGAGGTGACGCTCGAGATCGGCGTCGAAGCGGCGGCGGTTCGCCAGCCCGGTGAGCGGGTCGTGATCGGCGAGGTGGGCGAGCCGCCGCTCCAGCTGCCGCCGCTCGGTGATGTCGACGGCGTTGAGCAGGATGCGCTGGGGCGTCCCGTCCGCGTCGTGGAGCACGATCCCGGCGAAGGCGATGTCGATGACAGCGCCGGTGCGGTGCCGGATCTGCGACTCGCCGGAGACCCGCTCCGCCGGACTGTTCCGGAGATGGCGCAGCAGGCCGGCGAGGCGGCGGTCGTTGCCACCGGCGACGCTCGCCGGCCGGCCGACGAGCTCGTGGAGGGTGCGACCGGTCAGCCCGCAGATCGCCGGGTTGACGTCGAGGACGACGCCGTCGAGGTCCAGCACCATGACTCCGAACGGCGCCTCTTCGAACAGACTCGCGAACTGTTCCTTGGCCTCCGCCAGCTGGGCTTCGCGGTGGCGCGCGACCGTCACGTCGCGCGCGACGATCATCGCCTCTCCGCCGTGCTCGGAGCGCGGGAGCGGGACCGCGTCGACCTCGTAGCTGCGGCCGGTCTTCGACGACGTGAAGGAGATCCGCCCCTCCTGGCCGTCGACCGCGCTGCGGTAGAAGGCCGCCAGGGCGTCCCGGTCGGCCGCAGCCACGACGTCGTCCAGCCTCTTGCCGGTGATGTCGGTGTAGCCCTGCTCGGCCAGTCCGGCACCGGCCGCCGCGACGTAGCGCAGCTCGTCGTTGACGACCAGCACGGCCGTGTCGGGGAGGTGGTCGAACAGCACCCGCCACCGCGCCTCGGCCGCCGCGAGCTCGGACAGCGCCTGCTTCCAGCCACTGATGTCCCGCGCCAGGCCCATGAAGCCGGTGACCTGGCCGTTCGCGTCCTTGATGCCCGACAGCGACAGGCGGACCGGGACGCGGTGGCCGTCCTTGGCGATGAAGGTCCATTCGCGAGTCTCGGTGCGGCCGCGACGGGCCTCGCGCACGAACACCTCGAGCCCTGGCTCGATGCCGAGCTCGGCAGCCCGGGCGACGACCTCGTCGTGGTCGTGCAGGATGACCGGCGACTGCTTACCGATCATCTCCTCGGCGGTGTAGCCGAGCATCCGCTCGGCACCCGCGTTGAACGTGACGATCAGACCGTCGAGATCGGTCGCGATGATCGAGTGCTCGGTGGCGGCGGCGAGGATCCCGTCGGCGTACGCCCGAGCCTCCAGTGCCTCACGCTCGCCCGCCTCGAGCCGGCGTACGACGCCTTGCACGACAGGCCCGATCACCGCGGCGATCAAGGTGTAGAGCGCGGCCCGGCGCCAGTCCGAGGCGTCGTACTCCGGTTGGCCGACCAGCACCAACGGGACCACGAACAGCAGCGCCGTCAGCCCGGCTGCGAGGAACATCTCGAGCCGCCGTCCGTTGAGCGCGACCCAGAGGATCGGGAGGACGACGAGCGGAGCGAGGCCGGAGTCGGACCCGCCCGAGCCGTCCCGGAGCACGGCGACGACGAGGAAGAAGCAGGCCGGCGCAGCCATCAGGCTCGCCGACGACTCCGCCGGTCGGCACGCCAGGAGCACGCACACCACGGTGAGCAGGCCAGCCACGACCAGATGGCCCGTCTCGTGGTGGTACGGGGGAAATGCGAGGGTCGCCAGGCCCGCAGCGGCGCACACCACGAACGGCAGGGCACGCCAGAGCCGGCGTGACTGCCGCGCCGACCCCTTGGCTGTGCGCAGTACCGCCACGTCATCCAGTCTGACGACGCGAACGCGGCCGCGGGTCGAGATCGGCCAACCCTCATCCGAACGTCCGAGCACCGGATCCGCCAGGATGCTGACATGGACACGATTCGCTGGGGAGTCATCGCGACGGGCAAGATCGCCCACTCCTTCGCCGCCGATCTCGCCGTGACCCCTGGCGCCACCCTCGCGGCGGTCGGCTCGCGCCGGCTCGCCTCGGCCCAGGAGTTCGCCCGCGCGTACGGCGACGACGCCACCCGCGCCTACGACAGCTACGAGCAGGTGGCCGAGGACCCCGACGTCGACGTCATCTACGTCGCCACCCCGCACGTGATGCACCCCGACAACGTCCGCACCTGCTTCGAGGCCGGCAAGGCGGTGCTGTGCGAGAAGGCGCTCGCCCTGAACGCCGCGGACGCCGAGGCTCTCGTGGCCGAGGCTCGGCGACGTGGCGTGTTCTTCATGGAGGCCATGTGGATGCGTTGCAACCCGACGATCCGCGCCGTCCAGGACATGGTCGCCACCGGCGTGATCGGCGACGTGACAGCCGTGTCCGCCGACTTCGGCTTCGTCCCCGACAAGCCACCCGAGCATCGCGTCTTCGACCCGTCGCTCGGCGCCAGCGCACTGCTCGACATCGGCGTCTATCCGTTGACGTTCGCGTCGCTGTTCCTCGGCGAGCCCGAGGCGATCGTGTCGACCGGCACGCTGTCCGACCGCGGCATCGACCTGTCCTGCGCGAGCCTGCTGTCGTACGCCGGTGGGGCGACCGCGACCGTGTCCAGCACGATGCTGGCCCTGACCCCGAGCCGCGCGACGGTGTCGGGGACCCTCGGCAACGTCGAGCTGCCCCGCCGGTTCCACTGTCCGTCGGAGTACACCGTCACGCCGGCCGACCCCGGCGAGGCGCCCACGACGTACACCGTCGACGTCCTCGGCAAGGGCTACGTGCACGAGATCGAGGAGGTGCACCGATGCCTCCGCGAGGGCAGGACGGAGTCGACGCTCGTGCCCTTGGACGACACGGTGTCCCTGATGCGACAGATGGACCAGATACGCCGCCAGATCGGCTCCCGTCTCCCGGGCGACCCCTGGTGATGTCACCTAGGGTTTGAGTCGTGGCCTCCCAGAGCAAGAGCCCGTTCGTGGTCGTCGCCAACCGACTGCCGGTCGACCGGGTCATGCACTCGGACGGCACGTCGGACTGGCGCACGTCGCCGGGTGGACTCGTCACGGCCCTCGAGCCGGTGCTGCGGGCGCAGGACGGGGTCTGGATCGGCTGGCCCGGGTCGAGCATGGACGACTACGCGCCCTTCGAGGCCAACGGTCTGCACCTGGTCCCCATCGAGCTCTCCGACCTCGAGGTCCAGGAGTACTACGAGGGCATGTCCAACGGCACGCTGTGGCCGCTGTACCACGACGTCGTCGCCAAGCCGGAGTTCCACCGCGAGTGGTGGGAGGCCTACGTCCAGGTCAACCAGCGCTTCGCCGACGCTGCCGTCGAGGCCGCGGCGGAGGACGGCGTGGTCTGGGTGCACGACTACCAGCTCCAGCTCGTGCCGGCGATGGTGCGGTCGAAGCGGCCTGACCTGAGGATCGGCTTCTTCCTGCACATCCCGTTCCCGCCGTCGGAGCTGTTCAAGCAGCTCCCGTGGCGCGACCAGATCCTCGAGGGTCTGCTCGGAGCCGACCGGGTCGGCTTCCAGCGGCCAGGGGGCGCGGCCAACTTCGCCCGGCTCGTCCGCGCGCGTCTCGGGCACAAGACGCACCGCGACAAGATCAGCCTCGACGACGGTCGGACCGTCTCGGCCCGGGCCTACCCGATCTCGATCGACGTGACGTCGTTCGAGAAGCTCGCCGCCAGCCCGGACGTCGAGGCGCGCGCCGCCGAGATCCGCGCCGAGCTCGGCGACCCGACCTGGGTGCTGCTCGGTGTCGACCGGCTCGACTACACCAAGGGCATCCGGCAACGGCTGCGCGCGTTCGGTGAGCTGATCGTCGAGGGCAAGGTGTCCGTCGAGGAGGCGGTCTTCGTCCAGGTCGCCTCACCGAGCCGTGAACGGGTCGACCAGTACAAAGAGGTGCGTGACGACATCGAGCGCTGGGTCGGCCGGATCAACGGCGACCTCGGGCGGATCGGTCGACCTCCCGTGAGCTATCTGCATGCGTCATACCCCCGTGAGGAGATGGCGGCGCTCTACCGCGCGGCCGACGTGATGGTGGTGACGCCGTTCGCGGACGGGATGAACCTGGTCGCCAAGGAGTACGTGACGTGCCGGCTCGGCAACGACGGCGCGCTCGTGCTGTCGGAGTTCGCCGGCGCCTCGGACGAGCTCAAGCAGGCCTACCTGGTCAACCCGCACGACATCAACGGCGTCCGGGACGCGATGCTCGCGGCGATGCACGCGCCGCGCCCGGGAGAAGTCCCGGCGGATGAGGGCGATGCGCAAGCAGGTGCGTGAGCACGACATCGACACCTGGGCCACCGGTTTCCTCGACGACCTCGGCACCCCGACCCCGATCACAGCGACCACTGCAACCCGGTGGTCGAGCTCGAACAGCTGAAACAATCGGCGCCGGAAATTCACCGACACGACGGGTGGGTGCACGAACCGGGCGCTCCGCGTTCGCTACTGTGCTGACCAGATTCGCAGCCCCTGACGACCTCCCAGGGTCCAGACAAGGGCGAAGGCTCCGCAAAGTATGAGTTTGCGGAGCCTTCTTTTGTCCCGGCCGTGACGCTCCGGAACGACCTGCCTTCCGACCGGTCCTCCCACGTGCGTCACCACGCGGCCCTGGCGAGTTGCCCCGCCTGGCGCCGGTGAACCGAGGTCCACCGGACGGAACCGATCTTCCGACCTGTCCCGAACTCCGTTTCCGAAGTTCGTAGGGAGAGTTCTATCCCCTCGTCAACGCGACGCGCAATGGCTTGCGGCAAGAAAATTTCGCCAATTTTCGCGACCCCGGCGTGTCCGATCCAACACGCGGAACCGCCCGATTCGACCCCCAGCTTTATCCACAACGACGGCCAACCTGTGCACGAATCTCAGGACTCCCGAACCGGGCCCCACGTAGGGCAGAGTCGTCGGTGTGAACTCCCCCGCGCAGCTCGTCGACCTGGTCGCTCCCGACTGGGCCTCCGCGCTCGAACCGATGCAGCCGACGGTCACCGAGCTCGGGGCCTTCCTCCGCACCGAGACCGCCGCCGGCCATCGTTACCTCCCGGCCGGCCCGAACGTGCTGCGCGCGTTCACCCGACCGCTCGCGGACGTGAAGGTGCTGATCGTCGGGCAGGACCCGTACCCGACGCCGGGGCACGCGGTCGGCCTGTCGTTCTCGGTCGATCCGCGGGTGTGGCCGTTGCCGAAGAGCCTGATCAACATCTACCGCGAGCTGCGCGACGACCTCGGCGTGATCCCGCCCAAGCACGGCGACCTCAGCGCGTGGGCGGACCAGGGCGTGCTGCTGCTCAACCGCGTGCTCACCGTCCGGTCGGGCGTACCCGGGTCGCACCGCGGCAAGGGCTGGGAGCAGGTGACCGATCTCGCCATCGCCTCCCTGGTCGCTCGCGACCAGCCCCTGGTGGCGATCCTCTGGGGCCGCGACGCGCAGGCCCTCCGTCCCGCACTCGGGGACACGCCGGTGATCGAGAGCGCGCATCCGTCGCCGCTGTCGGCCTCGCGCGGCTTCTTCGGCTCGCGTCCGTTCAGCCGCGCCAACGAGCTGCTCGAGAAGCAGGGTGCAGCGCCGGTGGACTGGGCGCTGCCCCCGGGTGACGCATCGCAGCCGGAGACGTCCTCGTAGCCGCTCCGGCCTGCCCCGGAGGCTCGGAGTGCAGAGGTTTCGCCCGACGACGGGACCAGCGCAAGCACTCAACCCTTGCGATGCTGGGGACATGTCTGAGGAGACCACGCAGTCCCGGCTCTGTCTGGTGACCGGCGCGACCGGCTACGTCGGTGGACGGCTGGTGCCGGAGCTGCTGGCCGCCGGGCACCGGGTCCGCGTCCTGGCACGCACGCCGAACAAGCTGCACGGCCGCGCGTGGGAGAGCGACGTCGAAGTCGTGCAGGGCGACGCGCAGGATCCCGAGGCGGTGGCCAAGGCGATGTCCGGGGTCGACGTCGCCTACTACCTGTTGCACGCGATCGGCACCGGACGCGACTTCGCCTCCACCGAACGGCAGACCGCCCAGGTGTTCGCCGATGCGGCCGCCGAGGCCGCGGTGACACGGGTGGTCTATCTCGGCGGGCTCGACCCCGAGGGCGAAGAGCTGTCGGAGCACCTCGCCTCGCGCGCCGAGGTCGGACGCGTGCTGATGGACTCCGGTGTGCCGACGATCGCGCTCCGTGCCGGCGTGATCATCGGCTCGGGGTCGGCGTCGTTCGAGATGCTGCGCTACCTCACCGAGCGGCTGCCGGTGATGGTGACGCCGCGCTGGGTGCACTCGCGGATCCAGCCGATCGCGATCCGCGACGTCCTCCGCTACCTCGTGGGGTCGGCCACCGTGACCGAGGACCTCAACCGGGCCTTCGACATCGCCGGGCCGGACGTGCTGACCTACCTGGAGATGATGCAACGCTTCGCCGCGGTGGCCGGCCTGAAGAAGCGGCGCATCCTGCCTGTTCCGGTGCTGTCGCCGGGATTGTCGAGCCACTGGGTCAACCTCGTGACGCCGGTGCCTCGCAGCCTGGCCCGCCCGCTGGTCGAGTCGCTGAAGAACACGGCAGTCGCGAGCGAGCACGACATCGCGGCATACATCCCGGACCCCGACGAGGGCCTGATCGGCTACGAACGCGCCGTCGAGCTCGCGCTCACCAAGATCCAGAGCTTCGACGTCCCGACCACCTGGTCGTCGGCGGCCACCCAAGGGGCTCCGAGCGAACCGTTGCCGAGCGACCCCGACTGGGCCGGTGGATCGTTGTACGTCGACGAGCGCGAACGCGAGGTGCAGGCCCGACCGACCTCGCTGTGGCGGATCATCGAGGGCATCGGTGGTCAGCGTGGCTGGTACTCGTTCTCGCTGGGCTGGCGGGTGCGCGGCTGGATCGACCGGCTCACGGGTGGACCCGGGCTCGTCCGAGGTCGTCGTGACCCCGACAACCTGCTGCCCGGCGACTCGCTGGACTGGTGGCGCGTCGAGGAGGTCGACGAGGGACAGCTGCTGCGACTGCGTGCCGAGATGCGGCTGCCGGGTCTGGCCTGGCTCGAGCTGAGCATCATCGACGCTGACCCGGACGACGACGTGACCGTGTTCCACCAGCGTGCGCTCTTCCATCCGCGAGGCATCGCCGGGCACCTCTACTGGTGGGTCGTCTGGCCGTTCCACGGCATCGTGTTCGGCAGCATGCAACGCAACATCGCCCGCGCTGCCGAGCTGCTCGAGCAGGAGACTTCTTAGCGTCTTCTCAGTCGCCGACGTATGGACACGTCACGAATCCGTCAGCGAGAGTCACAGGGCAACATCTCAACCGATAACCGGTCATCCAACCGCCGGTGGTCGTAGCGCAAGCGTTCCGGTCGTCTCGACGTGACGCTGCTTTGCCTCGGGGGGCCACGCACCCGGCCCATGTGCAAGGAGCTACGAGTGAAGATCCGCATGCTCATCTCGAGCGTGGCCGCAGGAAGCCTGGTCATCGCCGGGCTGGCGTCCTCGCTCTCCGGAGCCAGTGCCAGCACGGTCGCCGACCGCAGCAGCCAGGCCGCCTCCGGGCGCCACGCCGAACGTGTCTGCGCCGCATCGACCGCGACCAGGTCCACGGCCAGCTGTCTGTCGAAGGTGATGGTCAACGGCAAGGGCGCCGTGCCACAGTCCACGACGCCCCCCACGACTGCACTGACGCCCGCGCAGCTGCAGGACGCCTACAAGCTGGCCGGTACCAGCGGCGCCGGGCGAACCGTCGCCATCGTCGACGCCTACGGCTACCCCAACCTGGAGCGCGACCTCGCGACCTACCGGTCCTACTTCGGGCTCCCGCCCTGCACGACCGCCAACGGCTGCCTCAAGGTCATCGACCAGAACGGCGGAACGTCACTGCCCCGCTTCAACGCCGGCTGGGCCGGTGAGCAGGCGCTCGACGTCGACGCGGTCTCCGCCACCTGCCCGGACTGCAAGATCGTGATGGTGCAGACGAAGACCAACAGCTTCGCCAACCTCGGCCAGGGTGTGGTCACCGCCTCGAAGCAACCCGGCGTGGTCGCCATCTCGAACAGCTACGGCGGCGGCGACGCTCCGGACACGACCTACGGCACCTACTACAACCACCCCGGCATCGCGGTGACGGCGTCGACCGGTGACAACGGCTACCAGGGCGCGAGCTACCCCGCGTCGTCCGCGTACACCACGGCGGTCGGCGGCACCACGCTGGCCAAGGCCACCAACACGCGCGGATGGAACGAGACCGTGTGGAACGGCGCCGGCTCGGGCTGCTCGACGTACAACACGGCGCTCGCCGCGGCCGCGAGCTTCGGCACCGGCTGCGCCAAGCGGGCGATGGCCGACGTGTCGGCGGCGGCGAACCCGAACACCGGTGGCCTGGCGGTCTTCTACCCGACGAACAGCAAGTCCTCCACCTGGGCCCAGGTCGGCGGCACGAGTGAGTCGGCGCCGATCATCGCCGCCGTCTACGCCCTGTCGGGGAACACCGCCGGGTACGCGAACGCGATCCCGTACGCCCACCCCGGAAACCTGTTCGACGTGACCTCGGGCAGCAACGGCACGTGCCCGACCACGCAGTGGTGCAACGCACGGGCCGGCTGGGACGGACCGACCGGACTCGGTACGCCGAACGGAGCCGGGGCCTTCTGACACCAGCCCGTCCGCAACGGGCATGAAACGTTGCGGACGGGGTATATCGCAGGAACCTCCGACGCGGCGAGGAGCAGCACGGCAGCGCACCGAGCCGCCGGAGGGCCAACCGTGATCGACGGTCGGCGCCCCTCGCAGGGGGCGGGCGCCGACCGTCGTGATCTGTCTCCGGCAGGGTTTGTCACGCCGTGACAAGGTGAAGAGATGACTGAGTTCCCGAACGAGTCCGCGGACTCCATCGACGAGGCCGCGATGGCCGACGTCCCTGATGCCGAGGAGCAGCTCGACCAGGAACAGCCCTACGACAGCCTGGTCGACCGCGGCGTCGACGATGCCCTCGACGAGGGCTACTCCCCGCCGGAGCGCTACTCGTCCGCCGAGCGCTTCGGCAACACCGCCGAGGAGATGCGCGAGGGCGAGTCGTTCGAGGAGCGGCTGCGCCAGGAGGTCCCCGACGAGGAGGTCTCGTACGGCGAGGACGCGAGCGAGGACGACCCGAAACGTGACCCGCTCGAGATCGACCCCGAGGACGACTTCCTGGGCGACGGCGAGATCGGTGACAAGCGGGCCGGCCGGCTGGTCGATCCCGACGAAGGCATCGGCGAGGACGAGGAGAAGGACCTGATCGGCGACGACGTCGGCATCGACGGTGCGGCCGCGAGCGCCGAGGAGGCGGCCGTCCACGTGATCGACGACGAGAGCTGACCGTGGCCGAGGAGTCCACCGGGACGGTCCTGCTGGCGGGGCTGTCGAACCTGGCCATCGCGATCGCGAAGACCATCGGAGGGCTGATCTCGGGTTCCACGGCGATGCTCGCCGAGGCCGCGCACTCGATCGCTGACACGCTCAACCAGGTCTTCTTGATGGCCGCGCTCAAGCGCAGCAAGAAGCCCGCCGACATCCAGCACCCGTTCGGCTACGGCATGGAGCGCTACTTCTGGTCACTCCTGGCCGCGGTCGGCATCTTCGTGCTCGGCGCCGGCTACTCGATCTACGAAGGCATCAAGGCGATCCTCCATCCGGAGGAGCTGACCAGCCTGGTGGTGGCGTATGTCGTCCTCGGCATCTCGTTCGTCTTCGAGGGCGTCTCGTGGCTGAAGGCCGTGCGCCAGGTGCGCGGGGAGGCGAAGGAGCAAGGCCGGGACACCCTCGAGCATCTCCGCACCACGCCGGACCCGACGGCGAAGACGGTGGCGTTCGAGGACACCGCGGCGTTGATCGGGATCGCGCTGGCGGCGCTCGGTGTGACGCTGCACGCGGTGACCGGGCAGGGCTTCTGGGACGGCGCCGCCTCGGTCGCGATCGGCCTGCTGCTCATCGGCGTCGCCTACGCGCTCGGCAGCCAGAACAAGGACTTCCTGATCGGCCAGTCCGTCAGCGAGGACCTGCGGACCGGCATCCGGCAGGAGATCGCGGACGCGCCCGGCGTCGACGAGGTGGTCGAGGTGCTGACCATGCGACTGGCACCCGACGAGGTGCTGGTCGCGGCACGGGTCGACCTCGACGACGACGCGAGTGGTGGCGACCTGGAGATGCACGCCGACGAGGTCGACCGCCGGGTGCGCGAGCGCTACCCCGAGGTCAAGCACATCTTCCTCGACCCGACGGACGCACCCGCAGCCTCGCCGGCCGATGCTCACACCGGTGCACCGGCCGACGTGCCGGAGGCGAAGGGCTGACGCGGGTCAGCTGAGGTGATGCGGCGCGACGTCGGACTTGTGGCCCGCGTCCGAGCCGATCGGATCACCGGAGCCCTCCGAGTGCTGATCGCGTCCGGCATCGGGATGCAACCGGACGATCACCGACTTGGAGGTCGGGCAGTTGCTTCCCAGCGCCGTCGAGTCGAGGGGCACGAGCGGGTTGGTCTCCGGGTAGTAGGACGCGGCGCAGCCGCGGGGCGTGTCGTAGGAGACCACCCGGAACTCCGGTGCGGTTCGCTCGGTGCCGTCGGTCCACTCGCTGATCAGGTCGACGATCTCGCCGTCGCGCAGGCCGAGAGCAGCGATGTCGTCGGGATGCACGAAGACGACCCGGCGGCCGTTCGAGATGCCGCGGTAGCGGTCGTCGAGACCGTAGATCGTGGTGTTGAACTGGTCGTGGCTGCGCAGCGTCTGGAGCAGGAGGCGGCCCTCCGGCACGTGCAGCACCTCCACGGGGCTGACCGAGAAGATCGCTCGTCCTTCCTCGGTCGGGAACGTCCGCGAGTCGCGCGGCGGGTCGGGGAGGAAGAAGCCGCCCGGCCGATCGACCTTCTCGGCGTACGCCGCACAGCCCGGGACCACGCGAGAGATCGCGTGTCGGATCTCGGTGTAGTCGCCGCGGTACTTCGACCACGGGATGACGCCGACGTCGGGAACCGTCGCCTCGGCGAGGCCACAGACGATCGCCACCTCCGACCGCAGCGCGTCGCTGGCCGGCCGAAGAGGCCCTTGTGACGCGTGCACCGACGACATGGAGTCCTCGACCGTGATCCGCTGCACCCGGCCACCCGTGGTGTCCTTCTCGCTGCGACCGAGCACGGGCAGGATGAGGGCCGTCTCGCCACAGACCACATGGGAGCGGTTGAGCTTGGTCGAGACCTGAACGGTGAGTCGCGCCGAGCGCATGGCCTCCTCGGTGACGACGGTGTCGGGCGTGGCCGACACGAAGTTGCCGCCCATGCCCATGAAGACCTTCGCCTTGCCGTCGCGGAGAGCACGGATCGAGTCGACCGTGTCGTGCCCGTGCTCGCGCGGCGGCTCGAACTGGAACTCGTCCCGCAAGGCGTCGAGGAAGTGATCGGGGACCTTCTCCCAGATGCCCATCGTGCGGTCACCCTGGACGTTGGAGTGCCCGCGGACCGGGCACAGACCTGCGCCGGGCTTGCCGATGTTGCCCTGGGCGAACGCGACGTTGGCGATCTCCTTGATCGTGGCGACGGCGTTGCGGTGCTGGGTGATCCCCATCGCCCAGCACGTGACCGTGGCACGCGAGGCCGTGAACATGTCGGCGGCCTCCTCGATCTGGGCGCGGGTGAGCCCGGTGGCGTCGAGGACGACGTCCCAGTCGAGCTCGCTCAGCGCCTTGGCCCAGTCGTCGAAGCCGGTCGTGTACTGCTCGATGAACCCGAGGTCGAGCACAGTCCCCGGCCGGCCGGCTGCTGCCGCAGCCTCCTCACGCTCGAGCAGCAGCGCACCGATCGCCTGGAACAGGGCGAGGTCGCCGTTCACCTTGATCGGGAGGTGCAGGTCGGCGAGCCCGGTCCCGACACCCGACAGCCCGCGCGCGGTCTGTGGGTTGTTGAACCGCTGCAGGCCTGCCTCCTTGAGCGGGTTGACGGCGAGGATCTTGGCTCCGTTCTTCTTCGCCTTCTCCAGCGCCGTCAGCATGCGCGGGTGGTTGGTGCCCGGGTTCTGACCACAGATCACGATCAGCTCGGCGTCGTGGATGTCCTGCAGCGTCACGCTCCCCTTGCCGATGCCGATCACCTCGGCCAGCGCCACCGACGTCGACTCGTGGCACATGTTGGAGCAGTCGGGCAGGTTGTTGGTGCCGAAGGCGCGCGCGAACAGCTGGTAGAGGAAGGCGGCCTCGTTCGACGTCTTGCCGGAGGTGTAGAAGATCGCCTCGTCCGGGCTGTCGAGGTCGTGCAGGTGCGTGGCGACCAGCGAGAAGGCCTCGTCCCAGGAGATCGGCTCGTAGTGGCTTCCACCGGAGCGGCGTACGACGGGATGGGTGATCCGGCCCTGCTGCCCCAGCCAGTAGTCGGTGCGCTCGGCCAGGTCCTCGAGGCTGTGTCGCGAGAAGAACTCCGGACCCACGCGTCGACGGGTGGCTTCCTCGGCCACGGCCTTGGCGCCGTTCTCGCAGAACTCCGCCGTGTGGCGGTGATCCGGATCGGGGTCCGGCCAGGCGCAGCCCTGGCAGTCGAACCCGTCGACCTGGTTGAGCTTGAGCAGGCTGCGGGCGGTACGGGTCAGGCCCATGGCCTCGACCCCGCGCTTCATCGAGACGGCGACGGCCGGGAGGCCCGCTGCCGCCCGCTTCGGGCGCTCGACGTCCAGGCGCGACTCGTCGATGTCGTGCTCTGGTGCCTTCCGGGTCACGCCGGTTTGGTGGCCAGCACGTCGACCGGCTTGATGTCGGGATCGGCCGCCAGCAGGTCGGGTCCGACCTGACCGAGTGCCTGCGGGATCTGGCCGTTCAGGTGGGCCTGCCGCCCGTCCTCGTCCTCGAAGGTGTCGAAGATCCCGAACGTGGCGTCGTCGATCCGGAAGGCGTACCACGTGCGGGTGCCCTCCTCGGCCTCGGCGAGAGACTGACCCTGGACGAGGAAGTCCGCCAGGTCCTGCTCCTTGCCCGGCTTGGCGGTCAGGGTGGCCAGCAGTCCGTGTGTGAGTGCCATGTCGCTCCTTGGTGGGTGCGGGTCTGTCTCGAGGCTAGGTCGGGCGAACGGCCGTTTCCGAGCCCGAGCCCTCACTGGAACAGCTTCAACGCCGTCGTCACCGTCTCGTAGACGCCGTACCCGAGAATGACCACGATGAACACGGTCATCGCCATCGATTGACGGTTCACACATCTCGAGCAGGAGGCGGGGGGCATGGTGGGCCTGCCCGGACTACCCCTACGATGCTGTGCCTCATGACCGCCCCGGATCACGACGACGACGTCCCCAGCGGCGAGCCCGGCAACGAGCACGACGACGGCTCCTTCGCCTTCGGCGCCGACGACGACGAGACGATGCCTGAGCACGGTGCGGACTCGCGTGACGTCCGTCGCGTGGGCCTGGTGCTCGGTGTCGCGCTGGTCGTCCTGATCGCGCTGGTGCTCCTGCTCCTCCAGGTGCTCGGAAACGTCTTCGGCGACATGTGGGACAAGGTGTTCACGTTCTGACCCCTCGACACGCGGAGGTGCGATGAGCCCGGATCCGGCCGAGGTGATCCGTCGCTTCGTGGCGGACGTGTGGAACGACGGGCGACCTCAGACGGCGTACGACGTCGTAGGTCCCGACCTGCCGGGCCTGGACGGCATCGGTCCGGAGGCGACGCTGGCCTGGCACGCAGACCGGCGCACGTCCTTCCCCGACCTGGTCTACGAGATCGTGGACCTGGTGGCCGACGGGGACCAGGTGGCGTTCCGCTGGGAGGCCGCCGGGACCCAGCACGGGGCCTTCGGGCCGGTGCCGGCGACGGGGCGCACCGTTCGCTACCGCGGCGCGACGTTCTGTCGGGTCGTCGACGGCCTGGTCGTCGAGGTGTCCTCCGTCAACGACCTGTTCGGGCTGCTCCAGCAGCTCGGCGTGGAGGTGAGCCCGCCGACCGCCTGAGGGTCGGCGTGGTCAGGCTCGGTCAGGTCTCGAGCGCGGCGAGCGGGTCGACGCGCGTGATGATCGCGAGGACGTCGGCGACCTGGTCCGGGTCGTGAAGAACCGTGAGCCAGATGCCGGACTGGCGGGATCTGCTGGTGACGTCTGCGACCTCGAAGCCCTTCTCGGTGAGCTGGCGCTGCACCTCACCGCGGTGCTCCTTGGCCGACAGCCAATAGGTGGAAAGCACGAGCGGGATTCTAGAAAGACCCTGGTCAGACACGCAATAGCGGATCCGGAGTGCAGAAGCTTGGCTGCTGGCCCGCGCGTCAGGAGCCGGCGTTGTTCGCGATCCAGGGCGAGATGAGCACCGCGAACGTCGCGATCGGGACGAGGATCGGCGCCGCGAGCGCGACGACGAGCCACCAGACCCGGCCGCCGTTGCGCCACCGACCGGCCAGGAGTGCCAAAGCGATGCCCCCGGCGACGTATGCCAGCACGCAGATCAGCGCACCGCCCGGCGACGTGAGGGTGTCGCAGAAGGCGCGTTGCGTGGTGCCGGGAGCCGGCCCCGCGGCGTTGTCCGTGCCCGAGCACCCCAACACCCAGAACAGGCCGACGAAGACCGTGGTGACCATCCCGACCGCCATCGAGCAGAACATGAGCCCGGCGGCGACGAGTGTGCCCGGCTCACGCGTCTGCATGGCCTCATTGTCGCGCGTGAGCGCCGACGTGGGTTCAGGCGCTCTGAGCCCACCGGGACGCCGAGCTCGCCGAGCAGGGTGCGGACCCGCCGCTCGATCTCGTCGCGGACCGGTCGCACGTCCTCGACGTCGAGCCCGGCCGGGTCAGCGAGGACCCATTCCTCGTAGCGCTTGCCCGGGAAGACCGGGCACGCGTCGCCACAGCCCATCGTGATGACGACATCGGCGGCGCGCACCGTCTCGTCCGTCCAGGGCTTGGGGAACTCGTCGGAGATGTCGATCCCGCGCTCTGCCATGGCTTCGACGGCGGCCGGGTTCACCTGGTTGCCTGGCTCTGACCCGCCGGACCAGGCAACCGCGGCATCACCCGCCATGTGGGTGAAGAAGCCGAGAGCCATCTGGGACCGGCCGGCGTTGTGCGTACACAGGAACAGCACGGTCGGCTTCCCGTCCTGGTGCAGGCCTTCGACCCTGGCGAGTGCGTGCAGCCGTTGGCGCGCGAACCGTTCAGCCATCAGCGGAAGGAATCTGTCCACGGTGGCCTTCGAAGCGAACTGGTCGAAGGAGGAGTGCAGGAAGCGCTCGATGGTTTCCTCGCCGTACTGGCCGTCGAACTCCGCCACCAACCGGTGAGCGGCAGACTTCATGGCGAGTGCCTGATCGAGGGGCAGCGTCGCCCAGGTAGTCGTTCCTGTGGACGGCGTCGGGGAAGGGCTGGTGGACATCGAGGCTCCTAGGGCTGGTTCACGAGGGACTGGTCGAGGCGGTCGATGCGACCGGCGATGTCGGCAAACGCATTCTCGAAGGCGGCGGCGGTTCCGATCCGGACCGGGTCTGGCACCGACCAGTGCAAGGTGGCCACAGAGTCCTGGCCCCATGCGCGCTCCAGCCGTTCATGTGCCTGGTCGCACACCGCCACGACGAGGTCCCCATCCCGGATGACGTCAGTGACCTGCCGCGTGCCGGGACTCGCGCAGATCGAGGTCATGGCGACGCCCGATCGTGACTGCACGCTGGTGGACACGATCCGCGGGATCGGTGCCGGCTGACGTGGCGGGAATGCTGCTCACCTGCCGCCAGCGCGCGGCCGCGAGCTGCGATCGGGCCGAGTTCGCGGTGCACACGAACACGACACGCTTGCCGGCGGCCAGAAGGGCAGGAGCGGTCACGAGCGCGGCCACGAGCGGTTCGTCGTATCGCAGCTGCACGTAGGTCCGGCGTCGGTCGCCTTCGGACGTGACGTCGGCCGATCAAGCCTGCCTCCTCCATCACGGTCAGGTGATGGGCGAGCAGATTGGTCGGAAGGTCGACGCGCTGTGCCAGCTCCTTGGGGGACCGGTCGCCGATCGACAGCAGGTCCGCGATCGCGAGTCGGACCGGGTCGCCGAGGGCGGCGTGGGCGGCTGCACGGCGTCGCTGTTCGGGCGTTCCAACGTCTCGATTCATATTGACTCAATATTATCTGAGTTAATGTCGACCCGCAACCAGCGTCACACCGTAGGAGACTCCTCCGTTCGGCGCACGCCGGCGCGGTGAGGCATCGTCAGCGGTACGAGAGCTGCCGCCACACCGGCAACCAACGCCAGGAGTAGGAACACCGCGGTCGGACTGGTCCACTCGAGGATCACAGCGGCGACGAAGGGTGCGGCCGCCGCGGTCATCATGACGGGCGCAGCGAGCAGGCCGTTGCGGCGTCCGATCCTGGATGCGCCCCACCGGTCCGGGATCGCGGTGGCCAGCAGGAGCGTGACGAGGCCGCGTGCGATCCCGGCCAGAACTGTCACGATCAGGAGCAGCCACATGTGGGCAGGGACGACCGGGAAGAGAGCGGTCGTGATGCCGACCAGCAGCAGTATCGCGACCGTTCGGGTGACGACCGAGCGTGGCGGCGGCCAGGCCTCGATAGAACACCCGCCCCACGACCTGTCCGGCGCCCCCGACCCCGAGGACGAGCGCTGCCTGGGACGTGTCGAGGCCGCGCGAGACCAGGAGGGGCACGAGCTGCACAAGGGCGCCGTACTCGGCGAGGGTGGCCAGACTCAGCGCGACCGCGAGGATGACGAACTCGCGACCGGGGGCGGTCGCCTTCGCGGGTCCGTCGGCATCGATCGGATGCGGCGACGGGATCCATTCGCCTCTCAGCCCGAACCAGTGGGTGGGGATCGTGAGCACAGCGAACACCCCTGCGAGGACCAGGAAGGTGCCGCGCCAGCCGATCGTCTCGTCCAGCTGAGCGCTCAATGGACCGAACACGGTGGAGGCGAAGCCGGCAACCAAGGTGACAGTGGTCAGACCTGACAGTGCCCGGGCGCCACCCCAGTGGGTGATCGCGCTGAACGCCGGTGTGTAGAAGACCGCGGACATGGCGACGCCGGCCAGCGACCAGGCGGCGACGAACCAGACGCTCGTTGGAGCCAGCGCGATCAGCACCAGCGCTGGTACGGCGAGAGTCGAGCCGGCCGTCATCACGGCGCGGGGCCCGTGCCGGTCGATGATCCGGCCCACAGCGATGCCCCCGACAGCCCCGACGACCTGGCCGATCGAGAATGCCAGCGTCGTCACAACCAACGGCCAGCCCGTGTCGGACACGATCGACGCGTTCAACACGGTGAACGCGTAGTACAAGATGCCGTAGCTGACGATCTCCGTCAGGCACAGCGCCGCGACGACTCGGCGCAGTGCACGCGGCTCGAGAGTGCCGCGCTGCGCCGAGTCGACGGTCGACGTCACCGTGAGGGGACGGAGCCGATCGTCAACAGCTCGGGTGCCGTCGTGATCGACGGCGCGCAGCAACCCGCACCCGATTCGCCGTCGAAGTCGCCGGACCCGCCACACACCCCGGTCTCGGGGAGGACGAGCTCGACCTTGGCTGCGGCGTCGTGGTCTCCGGCGATCTCAGCGACGACGGATCGCACCTGCTCGTAGCCCGTCAGCGTGAGGAATGACGGCG
The DNA here is from genome assembly GCA_963737725.1 of uncultured Actinomycetota bacterium. Lineage (GTDB taxonomy): Bacteria > Actinomycetota > Actinomycetes > Propionibacteriales > Nocardioidaceae > JANLYC01. The sequence goes on along the minus strand of CAVTTO010000004.1, from coordinate 65,473 downwards.
CACGCCCGTAGCTCTTCATCCCGACCAGGTAGAAGCCCAGGTCGGGCTGGGCCAGGACCTTGGCTCCGTGCGGCTCCACGGATCCGCAGGAGTGGATGTTCGGATCGATCATCGGTGCCAACGCAGCGGGCGCCTGCAGCCTCGGGTCGAGGTCGAGCCGGATCTCGCTCAGCATCGTGAGATCGGGCCGGAAGCCGGTGAGCACGATGATTTCGTCGACGGCCTCGACAACCTGCCCGTCGGCCGACCAGACGGACAGTCCGTCTGCCTCGTCGGTGACACGTGCCGCACGGAACTCGGTCACCGTCCGTACTGGTCCCGCTTCGACGGCGGCCTGGGCGACCTTGCCGAGCTCGCCGCGCTTCTCGAGCTGATCGGCGTCCCCGCCTCCGAAGGACTGACCCACGCTGGGTCGCCGGACCAGCCAGCTGACCCGGGTCTTGTCGTCGTCCTCAGCGAGGCGAACGAGCCCGATCAGAGCCGTCTTGGCGGACACGCCGGTCCCGGCAACGACGACGTGCTTGCCGCGATAGCGGGCCGCGACGTCCGCGTCGGAGAAGTCGGGAACCCGGTAGGTGATCCGCGCCGCGGCGTGCCCGCTCCCCGACCGCGGACAGACCGTCGCTGCCGAGCGGGTTCGGTCCGGTCCAGGTGCCCGACGCGTCGAGCACCGCGCGAGCCTCCAGCCGTTCGCTCACCGGTGGCGGAGACGGCGTGCACCGTGAACGATCCCGTGTCGCGACCGCCGTCGACCATCAGGTCCCGGCCCGGTCTTGGACACGCCCACGACCCGGGTCTCGTAGCGCACGTTGCCCAGCGCATCGGCGAGCGGCGCCAGGTAGAGGTCGGCCCAGTCGCGACCGGTGGGGAAGTCGTCGGGCGGCGGGCTTTGCCAACCCGCCTCTCTCAGCAGCTCCACGGCCGCTGGATCGACGAGCTCACGCCAGGGCGAGAAGAGGCGGATGTGCGACCACTCCCGCACCGCAGCACCAGCGGTCGTGCCCATCTCGAGGACGACGGCGTCGAGCCCGCGGGCTCGGAGGTGGGCCGCGGCAGCAAGCCCGGTCGGGCCGGCGCCGATCACCACGACGGGAAGGTCACTCACGATGCTTCTCCTTGCAGAAACGGGAACGAACAGCTGCACTCTATCGATGCACGTCGATGAATACAACCATCGACCCGGATCGATATACTCTCACCATGGCAACGACGCTCGCAGATCTGCGCACCCCGTCCAGCATGTCCCCCGACGATGCCGCGACCTACGCCGAGTGGTTCGCCTGCCTGTCGGACCCGACCCGCGTTCGCACGCTGTACGCCGTCGCCACCGCGCCCCAGGGATTCGTGCGGATCGGCGACCTCGCCGAGCAGCTGAAGATCAGCCAGTCGACCTGCTCGCACCACATCAAGCGGCTGGCCGACGTCGGGTTCGTCAAGCTCGACAAGGTCGGCACCAGCACCGTCATCACGGTCAACCAGGAGTGCTGCACCGGACTGCCACACGCAGCCGACGTCGTCATGGGCACCGTCGAACAGCGACCGTGCTGCCCGGAAGACCTGCCGGCGGACGTGGTCGTCCGCGAGATGCGCGACGCCGACTGGGCCGACGTCATCCGCATCTACGCCGAAGGGATCGCCACCCGCAATGCGACGTTCGAGACCAGGACCCCGACCCGGAGCCAGCTGGACCGGAAATGGCTGCCGGGCCAGCGGTGGGTCGCCTCCATCGACGGCGCGGTTGTCGGGTGGGCCTCCATCAGTCCGGTGTCAGCGCGACCCGCCTACGCCGGAGTGGGCGAGTCCTCCATCTACGTCGCGGACGGCCGGCGTGGCAGAGGCGTCGGCAAGGCCCTCATCCATCGACAGGTCAACGCCGCCGACGAAGCCGGGCTCTGGACGCTGCAGACGTCCGTGTTCCCCGAGAACCGGGCGAGCATCGCCCTCCACCACTCCGCCGGATTCCGCACCCTCGGCATCCGCGAGAAGATCGCCCAGCTCGACGGAGTATGGCGCGACACCGTCTTCCTCGAACGACGATCCGCCTGCTGCTGACCCGGTCCCGGACCGAACCCACGCCTTGGAAGCGTCTTCTAGGCTCTTCCTGTGACCGCACCGAACCCGGCCATCGTGCTGGCCTCCGAGCACCACGTCGACACGCTGAAGGACGAGTTCGGCCGCTATGCCCGCGACTACGACCTGTACACCGCCACGTCGGCCCATGAGGCCGCCGTGTGCACCCACCAGGTCCTCGAGGCCGGGGGTCAGGTGGCGATGTTCGTCAGCGAGTCCGTCCTTCCTGATGCCGAGGTCCTGTACGCGTTCCACAAGCTGCGTGAGCTGGTGCCGACCGCGCGTCGCGTGGTCGCCGCCCACTGGGAGCGGTTCCTGACCGACGGCCCCGAACTGCGGGCCGGCATGGCCAAGGGCAAGTACGACGCCTACCTGCTGATGCCGCGCGGCGTACGCGACGAGGAGTTCCACAACGCCATCACCGACCTGCTCTCGGACTGGGGCTCCACCGTCCCCGACCCGGAGGTCGTGTCGGTCAAGATCATCTCGCCGGTCCGCGACCAGCTGACCCTGGCGATCCGCGACTTCCTCGACCGGATGGCGATGCCGAGTCGGGTCTGGGAGCCGGACAGCGAGGCAGGTCGATACGTGATCGATCTGTACGACGGCGAACCGGACTACCCACTGGTCTACGCGCTCAACCGCCCGCCGATCGTGGCCAGGTCGGTGCGCGACGTCGCCCTCAACATCTACGGCGCACCCACCCAGCTCGATCTGGACGAGGTCGTCGACGTCGCGGTCGTCGGCGCCGGACCGGCGGGCCTGGCCGCGGCGGTGTACGCCGCGTCGGAGGGGCTGGCCACCGTCGTGCTCGAGGCGGAGGCCGTCGGCGGCCAAGCGGGCACCAGCTCGATGATCCGCAACTACATTGGCTTCCCGCGCGGCATCTCCGGCATGCGGCTGGCCCAGCGGGCGCGCAACCAGGCGATCCGGTTCGGCACCCGGTTCTACACCGGCCAGCTGGTCCACGAGCTGCGACCCGGTGTCGACGGCGACGTCCACGTGCTCTGCACCGAGAGTGGTGAGGTGCGGGCGCGGACCGTGGTGATCGCGAGCGGGGTCGCCTACCGCAAGCTCCGGGTCGACCCCATCGAGGAGCTGGTCGGGCTGGGTGTCTACTACGGCGCCGCGATGACCGCCGCCCGCGAGATGGAGGACCAGGACGTCTACGTCGTCGGCGGCGGCAACTCCGCGGGCCAGGCGGCGGTGCATCTCTCCCGCTTCGCCAGGTCGGTCACGATCCTGGTCCGGCGCCCGGACCTCGCTGAGACGATGTCGTCGTACCTGATCGGCGAGATCGAGTACAACTCCCGTATCTCGACCCGGACCTGCACCATCGTGGTCGACGGCGGTGGCGACGGCGGCCGCCTCGAGTGGCTCTGCCTCGAGGACGTCCGGACCGGGGAGCGGACAACGGTCCCGGCGTCCGGCCTGTTCCTGCTGCTCGGTGCGGAGCCGCACTGCGACTGGCTCCCGCCGGCCGTGTCCCGCGACGAACGCGGCTTCGTGCTCACCGGGCGCGACGTCCCACGCGACCGCTGGGTTGACGGATTGCCGCCGGAGAACCTCGCCACCACCGTGCCCGGCATCTTTGCCGCCGGTGACGTGCGATCGGGATCGATGAAGCGGGTAGCGTCGGCGAGCGGCGAGGGCGCGTCGGTCGTGCCCCTGGTGCACTCGTTCCTGTCCCCGGCGGTGGACTGACCTGTCCTTCCCCCGGGGCGATCCCGCCAGCGCAGCCGACGCGAGGGTCAGGTCTAGTCCTGAGCGGCGATGAGCTGCTGCGCGAGCGGTTCGAGAGCAGCTATCAGCTCGTCCCGCTCGCCCGTCTCCAGGACTTCGTACGGCACGACGGCGAGCTCGTCGGTCAGCGCCTCGACACGGTCCTTGGCCTGCCGGCCGGCAGGCGTGAACGTCGCCTCGTCCTTGACGAGTCCCCGATCCTTCATCCTGTCGATCAGGTCGGTCAGCAGCGCGGAGGGGAGGTGGTGGATCCGGCCGAACGTCGGAGCCGGCATCCCCAGGTCGAGGGCAAGCAGGACGTGGGCCTCGAGGCCGCCGATGCCCTCAGCCATGAGGGCGGCGACGTGCCCGTCGCCACGGTGCTCGCGCAGCAGGGAGGCGGCATGGAAGAGGCGGGCCACCGGCTCCTCCGGCAGGGGGAGCGTACGCAGCGCGGCGTACATGGGGCGGCCTTCGAGCGGGGCGCTGGTCGCTGCCTTGGTGAGCAGCTCGACGGCGCGCGTGAAGTCCGGCGTGTCGACGAGATTGCCGAGGATCCGGCGCAGCGCTTTGACGCAGCCCTCCTGGCGGGCGGCGATCGCCGCCTCCGGCGTGGTCGTGCGCCAGACCTTCGGGATGTGGCGGGCCACCTCACCCGGGGCGAAGTTGTAGAAGAGCGCGTGGACGACGCCCGCGGGCACAGAGCTGCCGAGCGGGGCAGCCCGGCCGGCGAAGTAGGTGTCCCAGTAGTTGGTGAACCCCAGGGCGAACATGGCCTCGTTGGGTTCGTCCGCCGAGTAGGGGATGACCCCGATCGGTTCGACGAGGTCGAACATCCTGCGAGCCAGCGCCCTCATGGCGCTCAACGCCGTGGCCTGTGTGCGACGCATTGGCGATGACCTGCCCCATGGTGTGCTCCTTCACTCCGAGATCGAGTGGAGCCGGCGAGGGGACTCGAACCCCTAACCCCTTCATTACAAGTGAAGTGCGCTGCCAGTTGCGCCACGCCGGCGAGCCCGCTGAGGGCGGCTGCCATCGTACGGGCGGCGCAACCGGCGCGGCGAATCCAGCGCGAGCGGTTCAGGGACCGCGCGCATGCGAGATTTGGTTGAACGTTTAACGTAGTAGTCATGGCCGACGATCCCCTCGCCTCGCACCTGTTCTCGCCCCTGACCCTGCGCGGGACGACCTTCCGCAACCGCGTCTTCGTCTCGCCGATGTGCGAGTACTCGGCCGTGGACGGCGTACCCCAGGACTGGCACCTCGTGCACCTCGGGTCGTTCGCACGGGGAGGCGCCGGACTGGTGCTCACCGAGGCCACGGCGGTCACCGCCGAGGGTCGGATCTCGCCGGCGGACACCGGCATCTGGAACGACGAGCAGGCCGAGGCCTGGCAGCGGATCGTCGCCTTCATCCGGGACCAGGAGGCTGTTCCCGGCATCCAGCTCGCGCACGCCGGTCGCAAGGCGTCGACGGCGAAGCCGTGGGAGGGCGGCGGCTACGTCAGCCCGGAAGACGGCGGCTGGGACGACGTGGTCGCTCCCTCGTCGGTCGCGTTCGGCACGCTGCCGGCGCCGAGTGAGCTGAGCGTCGATGACATCGCCGCGGTGGTGCGAGCGTTCGCGGAGGCGGCGCGCCGTGCCGACGCGGTCGGCTTCGAGGTGGCGGAGGTGCACGCGGCGCACGGCTACCTGCTGCACGAGTTCCTGTCGCCGCTTGTCGAACCGGCGTACGGACTCCTACGGCGGCAGCTTCGAGAACCGCACCCGCATCGTCCTGGAGGTGGTCGACGCGGTGCGCGCGGCGTGGCCGGAGGACCGCCCGGTCTTCGTGCGGCTGTCGGCGACCGACTGGGTCGACGGCGGCTGGACCGCGGACGACACGGTGGCGTTGGCGGCGGTGCTCCGCGAGCACGGCGTCGACCTGGTCGACTGCTCGAGCGGCGGTACGTCCCCGGACGCGTCGATCCCGGTCGGGCCCGGCTACCAGGTGCCGTTCGCCTCGCGTGTGCGTCGAGAGGCCGGGATCCCGACCGGCGCGGTCGGCATGATCACCGAACCGCAGCAGGCCGAGAAGGTGATCGCGGCCGGCGACGCCGATGCCGTGCTGCTCGGCCGGGCGCTGCTGCGCGACCCGCACTGGCCGCTGCGCGCCGCCCACGAGCTCGGCGCCGAGGTCCGCTGGCCCCCGCAATACCTCCGCGCCAAACCCCACACCTCCTTCTAACCCCCACGCCCGGCGACTCGCCAAGAATCGCGCGCCGAGTCGCCAGGTATTGCGGCATACCCACCGAGGCAGATCCACCGGGACCAACCGCGATCTGCCTCGGTACCGGACCATCCAGCTCGGTACCGAGGCAAACACCCGCTGCACCAGGGAGATTTGCCTGGTCAGCCAGCCGCCTGCATGGCTAACCAGGCAAACCCGGGTCGGGTCAGGGGTGCCAGCGGCGGTGGCGGACGGCGGAGGCGTCGCGGCCGGCGGCCAGGTCGCGGACCAGGGTCAGCCGCGGTCGCGGCCCGTCGGTACGTCCGGTCTGCGGTTTGCGTCGCCCCGGCAACCAGGGGTCGGGCCAGTGCACGCCCGGACCGTCGTAGTCCTGGTCGAGCGCGGCGTGCAGGGTCCACATCGGGTCGTAGAGGTGCACCCGGCCGAGGGCGCAGAGATCGGCCCGGCCGGCGAGGATCAGCGAGTTGACGTCGTCGTACGACGAGATCGCCCCGACCGCGATCGTCGCGATGTCGACCCGGTTGCGGATCGCATCGGCGAAGGGCGTCTGGTAGGACCGCCCGAAGTCCGGACGCTCTTCCGGGCTCACCTGACCCGTCGAGACGTCGATCGCGTCGGCGCCGGCCGCGGCGAAGGCGGCGGCGACCTGCACGGCGTCCTCGACCTCGATCCCGCCGGGCATCCAGTCGGTGGCCGAGATGCGCACGGTCATCGGCCGGTCCTGCGGCCACACCTCTCGGATCGCGCTGAACACCTCGACCGGGAAGCGCAGCCGGTTCTCGAGCGACCCGCCGTACTCGTCGGTGCGTTGGTTGGTCAACGGGGAGATGAAGCTCGACAGCAGGTAGCCGTGGGCGCAGTGCAGCTCGATCAGGTCGAAGCCGGCTTCGATGCCGCGCCGGGCGGAGTCGACGAACTGCTGACGGATCTCGGCCAGGTCGGCGTGGGTCAGCTCGCGCGGCACCTGGTTGACCCCGGGCAGGTAGGCGAGCGGGGACGGGCCGACCACCTCCCAGTTGCCGTCGGGGAGGGGTTGGTCCATGCCTTCCCACATCCGCTTGGTCGAGCCCTTCCGGCCGGAGTGACCGAGCTGCAGCCCGATCGCGGCCGGCGTCTGCTCGTGCACGAAGTCGACGATCCGGCGGAACGCCTGGGTCTGCGCGTCGTCGTACAGCCCGCAGCACGCCGGCGTGATCCGACCCTCCGGTGACACGCAGGTCATCTCGGTCATGACCAGCCCGGCTCCGCCGAGGGCCTTGCCGGTCAGGTGTGTGAAGTGGAAGTCGCCGGGCACGCCGTCGTCTGCCATGTACATGTCCATCGCGGACACGATCACGCGGTTGGGCAGCGTCAGCCCGCGCAGCCGGAACGGCTGGAACATCGGCGGTCGCACGTCACCCGGCGCGATGCCGCGTCGACGTTCGTGGTCGGCGAACCACGCGTCGGCACGCTCGACGAACTCGTGGTCGCGCACGCGCAGGTTGTCGTAGGTCACCCGTCGGCTCCGCGTCATGATGTTGAACGCGAACTGCATCGGCTCCTGGTCGACGTACTGCCCGAGGTTCTCGAACCACTCGAGGCTCGCCTGCGCCGCGCGCTGTGTCGACAGCACGACCGGACGACGTTCGGTCTCGTACGCCGCCAACGCCTCGTCCAGGCTCGGCTCCTCGTGCAAGCAGGCGGCCAGCGCCAAGCGCGTCCTCCATCGCCAGCTTGGTGCCGGAGCCGATCGAGAAGTGCGCGGTGTGGGCGGCGTCGCCGATGAGCACGACGTTCTGGTGTCGCCAGGTCTCGTTGCGGACGGTCCCGAAGCTGACCCACTTCGAGTTGTTCGCGAAGACCTCGTGCCCGACCTTCGCAGCACGTCAGCGAAGAGCTCGCACACCCGCGCGATCGACTTCTCGTCGGACTCCCCGGGCGCGAGGTCGGCCGGTGCCAGCTCGGCGAAGCCCGCGCGCTCCCACACGTCGTCGTGCATCTCGATGATGAACGTGCTGCCCGTCGCGTCGTACGGGTAGCCGTGGATCTGCATCACGCCGTACTCGGTCTCGCGAACCACGAACGTGAACGCGTCGAACACCTTGCTCGTGCCCAGCCACATGTACCGGCAACGCCGCGTCTCGACGCTCGGCCGGTAGGTCTCGGCGTACGTCGACCGGACGCGCGAGTTGAGCCCGTCTCCGGCGATCACCAGGTCGTACGACGCGGCGAGCTCCTCGACGGGCGGCGCCTCGGTCTCGAAGTGCAGCTGCACGCCGAGCTCGCGACAACGCGCCTGGAGGATCTCGAGCAGGCGCCGGCGGCTCATCGCGGCGAAGCCGTGGCCGCCGCTCGTGATGACCTGGCCCCGGAAGTGGACGTCGATGTCGTCCCAGATCGCGAACTCCGCCGCCATCTTCGCGTGGATCGCCGGGTCCGCGTGCTCGATGCCACCCAGCGTCTCGTCGGAGAAGACCACGCCGAAGCCGAAGGTGTCGTCGGCGCGGTTGCGCTCCCAGACCGTGATCTCGTGGTCGGCGCCGAGCTGCTTGGCGAGCGCGGCGAAGTACAGACCACCCGGGCCACCGCCGATCACCGCGATCCGCATCCATCGAGAGTATGTCGCTCTCGCAACGACCGTCAAACACACGTCATATGAGCGCGCGCTCGATAAGGTGAGCGCATGAGCCCGTTTCGGGGATCCGTGCCGTTCACCGACGACTGGAAGCACTTCGACGTCGCCCGCGAAGGCGGCGTCGCGACGATCACCTTCAACCGGCCCGACAAGCTCAACGCCCTGACGTTCGAGGGCTACGCCGACCTGCGTGACTTCTTCGCCGAGCTCCCGCACCGCGACGACACCCGCGTGGTCGTGCTGCGCGGGGAGGGCCGGTCGTTCTGCTCCGGCGGGGACGTCGACGAGATCATCGGCGCGACCCTCCAGATGCGGCCCGACGAGCTGCTCTCCTTCACGCGGATGACGGGCGAGGTGGTCCGCGCGATGCGCGAGTCACCGGTTCCCGTCGTCGCGGCGATCCACGGCACGGCCGCCGGCGCCGGATCGGTTCTCGCCCTGGCCGCGGACTTCCGGATCATGACGCGATCGGCGAAGTTCGCCTTCCTCTTCACCAAGGTCGGGCTGGCCGGCGCCGACATGGGAGCGGCGTACCTGCTGCCCCGACTCGTCGGGCTCGGCCGCGCGACCCAGCTGCTGATGCTCGGCGACACGCTTCCCGCCGACAAGGCCGAGCAGTGGGGCCTGGTCAGCGAGCTCGTCGACGACGACCAGCTGGAGGCGACCACCACGGCTCTCGCCACCCGGATCGCCGAGGGTCCCTGGCAGGGCTACTCCGCCACCAAGTCGCTGCTCCAGCGCGAGCTCGACCTCAGCCTGTCGGGTGCCGTGGAGCTCGAGGCGATGACGCAGGCGCTGTTGATGAAGGGCGACGACTACGCGGAGTTCCACGCCGCGTTCACGGGCAAGCGCCCTCCCGAGTGGACGGGGCGCTGACGCCGATGGTCCCGACCGGTCTGTTCGACCTCACGCCGGAGCAGCACGAGCACGTCGCCTGGGTGAAGCAGGTCGCCGCGGAGACGCTCGCACCGATCGCCGAACGCGGCCGGCCCGGTCACGTCGACCGCGAGCTGATCCGCGCGATGGGCGACCTCGGGCTTCTGCGCCGGCTCTTTCCCGGTGTCACGGAAGCCACCGGCGAGACCTCACGGGAGGCCGCCGCCCTCGACCTCTGCCTGCTCCGCGAGGCTCTGGCCACGGTCAGCACCGAGGCCGAGACGGCGCTCGCGCTCCAGGGGCTGGGCACCTACCCGCTGCTGCAGTCCGGATCCGACGACGTCGTACGCCGCTGGGTCCCGGCCGTCGCGCGTGGCGAGGCCGTTGCCGGCTTCGCGCTGACCGAGCCCGACGCCGGGTCCGACGCGGCCGCCCTCGCGCTCGACGCCAAGCCGGACGGCGACGGGTGGCGGCTCACCGGCGAGAAGGTCTGGATCTCGAACGCCCCTGAGGCGGACTTCTACTCCGTCTTCGCGCGCACCACCGCGGACGCCGGAGCGAAGGGCGTCACCGCTTTCGTCGTCCCCGGCGACGCCGAAGGCCTCGGCGGCGACCATCTCGACATGCTGTCGCCGCACCCGATCGGCCGGCTCGTCTTCGACGGTGTGCGGGTCGAGCGCGCCGACCTCCTCGGAGAGCCGGACCGGGGCTTCACCGTGGCGATGCGCACCCTCGACCTGTTCCGGCCCAGTGTCGGCGCGTTCGCGGTCGGGATGGCGCAGGCGGCCCTCGACGCGGCGGTCGCGCACGCGGACGAGAGGCAGGCGTTCGGCGGACCGCTCCGCGAGCTGCAGTCGGTCGGCCACACCCTCGCCGAGATGGCGACCCGGGTCGAGACGGCCAGGCTCATGGTCTATCGCGCCGGAGCGGCGTACGACGACGGACGTCCCGGCATCTCGACGAGCTCCGCCATGGCCAAGCTGGTCGCCACCGAGACCGCCCAGTGGGTCGTCGACCAGGCCATCCAGATCCACGGTGCCCGCGCCCTCGAGCGAGGTCATCTGCTCGAACACCTCTACCGCGAGGTCCGGGCGCCGCGCATCTACGAGGGCGCCACCGAGGTGCAGCGCTCGATCATCGCCCGCAACCTCTACCGATAGACGGTGCCCAGCGGCGAAGCCGCGGGCACCGGCTCAACAAGCCACCGGAACGATCAGCTGTCGCGGAGGCGGAAGCGCTGCAGCTTGCCCGTGCTCGTGCGCGGCAGGCTGTCGACGACATGGACCGCGCGCGGGTACTTGTAGGGCGCGATCTCGGCCTTGGTGAAGTCCTGCAGCCCACTGACGAAGGCGGCATCGCCCTCGACGCCGTCGCGCAGCACGACGTACGCCGTGACGAGCTGGCCTCGGTCCTCGTCCGGCATACCGACGACGGCACACTCGACGACGTCGGGATGACGCAGCACCGCCTCCTCGACCTCCGGCCCGGCGATGTTGTAGCCCGACGAGACGATCATGTCGTCGCTGCGCGCCTGGTACCAGAAGTAGCCGCGCTCGTCCTGCACGAAGGTGTCGCCGGTGATGTTCCAGCCGTTCTGCACGTACACGCGCCTGGCGCGGATCAGCGAGGTAGCGGCAGCCGGTCGGGCCCTTGACCGCGAGGCGACCTGACTCCCCGGCCGGCAGGGGGTTGCCGTCGACGTCGACCACGGTCGCCTGGTATCCCGGCACCGGTACGCCGGTCGATCCCGGCACGATCGCGTCGTCGGCCGCGGAGATGAAGATGTGCAGCATCTCGGTCGACCCGATGCCGTCGATGATCTTGACGCCGGTGGCCTCGTGGAACGCGTTCCAGGTGGCAACGGGCAGGTGCTCGCCGGCCGACACGCAGCGACGCAGGCTCGACAGCCCAGCCGTCGCCTCGCCCGCGATCATCGCCTTGTACGCCGTCGGGGCCGTGAAGCAGATCGTCACCCCGTGCTCGGCGATGTGCCGGGCCAGCTCCGCCGGCGTCGCCTTCTCGATGAGCAGCGTCGAGGCGCCGACGCGCAGCGGGAAGACCACGAGGCCGCCGAGCCCGAACGTGAAGGCCAGCGGCGGCGTGCCGGTGAACACGTCGTCCGGGGTCGGTCGGAGCACGTGCGTGGAGAACGTGTCGGCGTTCGCGAGCACGTCGCGGTGGAAGTGCATGGTCGCCTTCGGCCGGCCCGTCGTGCCCGACGTGAAGGCCAGCAGCGCGACATCGTCGGCGGCGGTGTCGACGGGGGTGAACTGGTGCGACACCTGCATCACCCTGCGCCCGAGATCGTCGTCCCCGTCCCCGCCGTAGGCGACGATCGGGACGCTGCCGAGGTCGGAGGCGCGCAGGTCGTCGAGGAACCGGTGGTCGCAGAGCGCGACGTCGATCTTCGCGATCTCGTGCACCGTGCTGAGCTCGGTCGGACGCAGGAGCGGCATCGTCGTCACCACGACGGCGCCCGCCCGCAGCACGCCGAACCAGCAGGCCACGAGCCACGGGTTGTTCGGGCCGCGCAGCAGGACGCGGTTGCCCGGCACGACCCCGAGCTCGTCGACCAGCACGTGGGCGACCCGGTTGGACGTCGCGAGCAGCTCGCCGTACGTCCAGCGCTCCCCTGTCGGCGACAGCAGGCACGGGCGGTCGGCGCCGTGCAGCTCGATGGTCCGGTCGAGGAGCTCGACGCCGCAGTTCAGCCGGTCGGCGTACTGCACGTCGGGGAGGTCGAAGACGAACTCCGGCCAGGACTCGACCGGTGGCAGGTTGTCGCGGCTGAAGGTGTCGACGTGCGCCGATGGACTGAGCTCTCCCGGACCCATGATGACCTCAGTATTCACCGCTCGTGACGACAGTCAAGGCTGCGCAACATGTCGCGGCGAGTGTCGGCGCGGATATCGTGCTGTCGTGACGATCGACGAGCAGGCGCGAGGCGACGCCTTCCAGCCGCGCGCGCTGATCATCACCGTCTACGGTCTCTACGCCCGCGACCGATCGGGGTGGCTCAGCGTGTCGATGCTGATCCGGCTGCTCGCCGAGGTCGGGGTCGACGAGCCCGCGGTCCGTTCGTCCATCTCGCGGCTCAAGCGTCGCGGTGTGCTCGAGTCGCAGACCGTGGACGGCGCCGCAGGCTACGCCCTGTCGACGTCCGCGCGAGCGATCCTCGACGAGGGCGACCGACGGATCTTCGAGCGTCCGCGGGGGACCGTCGGTGAGGGCTGGTTGCTCGCGGTCTTCAGCGTGCCCGAGTCCGAGCGTGCCCGGCGGCACGCGTTGCGGTCCCGGCTGTCGTGGCTGGGTTTCGGGACCGTGTCGGCGGGCGTGTGGATCGCGCCGGCGCACCTCGAGGTCGAGACGCGGGACGTGCTCGAGCGTGACGAGCTGGCGGCCTACGTCGATCTGTTCCGGGCGGAGTACACAGCGTTCGGCGACCTGGCCGGGCTGGTGTCGCGCTCGTGGGACCTCGACGGTCTCGGCGCGCTGTACGACGACTTCCTCACGGCGTACCGCCCGGTCCTGACGCGCTGGAAGCGGCGCCGTGGCCGGATCGACCCGGCGGGACCGCTCGGGTCGGACGCGTTCGCCGACTACGTCCGCGCGCTGACCTCGTGGCGGCGGCTGCCGTTCCTCGACCCTGGGCTGCCCGACGCGGTGCTGCCGCGCGGCTGGAGCGGGGCCACCGCGGCCGACGTGTTCTTCGACCTGCGCGACCAGCTCGCCGACCCGGCCGCGTCGCACGTCGCCACCCTCCGCTCGCCCCTCTGAGCCGAGTTGCGGTCAGAAGAGCAGCGAGTCGAGGCCGCGTCGTACGCCGACGACCTCGTGGACCCGACGGATCGCGAGCAGCGTCCCGTCGACGTAGGGCGCAGGGGTGCTGCCGGCGTCGTGGCGCATGACCAGTCGTTCCCCATCTCCCCCGAACACGATCTCGGTGCTCACCACGAAGCTCGGCAGACGGACCGAGTGGACCCGGGTGCCCTCCACGTCGGCTCCGCGCGCCTCGATCGGACCGCGCAGGTCAGCGACCGGCACAGCCTGTTCGGGTCGACGAACGGTCGAGATCTGCTCGGCCAGCTCGCGGGCGGTCCCGCTGGGCACGTCGGGCTTCTGATCACTCGCGTAGTCGATCACCTCCCAGTGCGTGAGGTGCTCGGCAGCCATCCGCGCCGCCCGACCGAGCACGGCCGCCATGACGGAGAAGTTGCCGGCGGCGATCACTCCCACGTCCGCGTCTGCGGGCGAGAACGTCGAGCTCGGCGTAGTCCTCGGCCGACAGCCCGCTCGACCCGATCACCGCGTGGACCCCGGCATCGACCGCGGCCCAGACGTTGTCACGCACCGCCTCCGCGCTCGTGTAGTCGACGAGCACGTCCACGTCGGCTGCCGCCGATCGCCTCCGCGACGCTGGCATGGACGAGACCGCTGCTGCTCGAACCGACCTCGTCCGCGAGACTCCGCCCCGCTGCCCGGCGGGAGACTCCGGCGACGAGCTCGAGATCCGAGGCTGCGTCGATGGCGGAGAGGATGGGCGCGGCGGTCCAGCCGGTGACCCCGGCGAAGCAGACAGTGGGCATCCCCCGAATCTAGACCCGCCGTCAGAGGACGGCGAAGCCTTGGACCTCGACCAGGGCGTCGGCGTCCCAGAGCCGCGAGACCCCGATGCCGGCCATGGCGGGGTACTCGCTGCCGACCAGTCGCCGCCAGACCCGACCGAGCTCGGTCGCGTGCTCGAGGTAGTCGTCCATGTCGACGATGTAGATCGTCATCGAGGTGAGCTGCTCGGGTTGACCACCGGCCTCCTCGAGCGCCACCAAGAGGTTGGACAGCGCCTGCTCGAACTGCGCGACCATCCCTCCGTCGACGACCTTGCCGTCGATGTCGAGCCCGGTCTGCCCGGCCAGGAACACGACCCGCCCCTCGGCGACGACAGCGTGCGAGAAGCCTCTGGGCGCGGGCAGCGACGACGGGTTGATGCGCTCGATCTTCATCTGAACCTCACGACTGGTGCGCCCCTCCGTCGACATTGATGCCCTGGCCGTTGATCGACGCGTTGTCGACGCACAGCCACACGGCGGCCGCCACCTCTTCAGGTGTGACGAGACGACCGTTGGGCTGCTTGTCCGCCAGGATCTGGCGCGCCTCGGCCTCGCTGCGGCCCGTCTTCGCGACGATGCCGGCGACGGTGGCGTCGGTCATCGGTGTGTCGACGTACCCCGGGCAGATCGCGTTGACCGTGACTCCGCTCCGCGCGACCTCGGCCGCCGCAGAGCGGACCAGACCCAGCACGCCGTGCTTGCTGGCGGTGTACGCCGCGATGTACGGCTCACCCACCTTCGCCGCCACGCTCGCCACCACCACGATGCGACCCCGCCCCGCGTCGAGCATCGAGGGCAGTGCACGGCGTACGCAACGGAACGGCGCGGTCAGGTTGAGGTCGAGCATCCGCTGCCAGTCCTCGTCGGTCGTCTTGTGCACCCGGGCCGACACCCCGGCTCCTGCGTTGGCGACCAGCACGTCGACCGGCCCCCACGTCGCCTGCACCGTGTCGAACAGCGCGTCCGGAGCCGAGGCCTCGAGCAGGTCAGCCGGTACGACGAGGGTCTCCCCCGCACAGCCGGCGGCGGTCTCCTCGAGCTCGTCCTTGCTCCGTGCACTCAACGCCACGCGCAGACCGCGACCGCTCAGCTCCTGGGCGACGGCTCGACCGATGCCGCGACCGGCGCCCGTCACGAGAGCGACCCGCCCCGACCAGTCGACTGACCCGCCTGCCATGACGGCGAGCCTATCGACGCCGGGAGGTTGTCGCCGACCCGCGACTTCCTCCGTTCGGGATTAGGCTCGCACGCATGGGCTCCCCAGTAGTCGTGATTGTCGGAGCGGGTCCCGGCCTGGGCGCAGCGATCGCCCGCCGGTTCGGGCGCGCGGAGTACGCCGTCGCGCTGATCTCCCGCGAGGAACGCCAGGTCGAGGAGCTCGGCAAGGAGCTGCAGGCTGCCGACGTCACGGCCGGGTGGACCGCGGTCGACATCACCGACAGCACGGCGTTCCGCGCGGCCATCGACCGCTTCGGTGGCTTCAGCGGCACCATCGACCACCTCCACTTCAACCCGAGCGCCTTCCGGGAGAAGGACCCCCTCGAGCTCTCACCCGACGAGCTGCTCACCGACGTCCGGCTCGGGGTCGGCGCCCTCCTCGACGCCGTGCAGGCCGCGCGTCCTCACATGCAGGCTGGCGGCCGGGTCACCGCGACCGGCAGCATGGCCGCAGACCGGCCGTGGAACCGCGCCGCCTCGCTCGGCGTACAGAAGGCCGCGCTGCGCAACCTGATGTTCTCCCTCGACACCACCTTGAAGCCCGACGGCATCCGGGCGATGTCGCTCACCGTGAACGGCACGCTGGAGGCCGGTACGCCGTTCGACGTCGAGCACGTGGCCGAGGCGCTCTTCGCAGCGGCCACGCGCGACGACGCCGACTGGTCGACCGAAGTTCCCTTCGACGGCGCATGACGACCGATCCGGTCCGGCTGGCGATGTGGTCAGGGCCGCGCAACATCAGCACCGCGATGATGCGGTCGTGGGAGAACCGCCCCGACACGGCGGTCGTCGACGAGCCGCTCTACGCCCACTTCCTCCAGGCCACGGGCATCGACCACCCGGGCCGCGCCGAGACGCTCGCGGTCGGGCGAGACGGACTGGCGCGTCGTCGTCGACGAGCTGCTCGGGCCGGTGCCGGGCGATGCTGCCGTCTACTACCAGAAGCACATGGCGCACCATCTCGTCGGCGACGTCGAACACGGGTGGATGAGCGGGCTGACCAACGTGCTCCTCATCCGTGACCCGCGCGAGGTCGTCGCGTCGTACATCAGGTCGCGCGACGAGGTCACCGCCGACGACATCGGTCTGCCGCAGCAGGTCCGGCTGTACGACGAGTGGGTGGCGCTCGGCCAGACCCCGCGCGTGATCGACTCGGCCGACTTCCTGCAGGACCCGGAGGCCTTCCTGCGCGGGCTGTGCGACCTGGTCGGCATCGGGTTCACCGACGCGATGCTCAGCTGGCCGGCCGGACGCCGCGACACCGACGGGGCCTGGGGTCCGTACTGGTACGACGCGGTCTGGGCCTCGACCGGCTTCGCGCCGTACCGGCCTCGTGAGGTCGACCTGCACGGACAGCCGGCCGCGGTCGCCGAGCAGACGCAGCCGCTCTACGAACGCCTGCACGCCCTCCGCTGGACCCCCTGACCCCGGCCGCGAATTGCGGGAAACGTCAGGTCGACACGCCGATCGCCCGCCCACCTTTCCCGCAATCCGCGGCGTCAGGAGGTGAAGAAGTCGGTCAACGTACGACGCAGGCCGGCCGGGTCGAGGCAGTGCTCGGCCTCGTGGTCGTCCGGGAGTCCCGTAGCGCCGCAGCTCCACCCGCGGGACGCCGACCGACTCGAGCCGGTGGGGCACGTGGGCGAGCGCCGACGACGCGACGGCAGCGGAGGTTCCGACGGCGTACGGCTCGACGATCGCCACGTCAGCCGTGCCGAGCGTGTTCACGAGGGTGTCCGCGTCGAACGGTCGGACCGTCGCGGCGTACAGCACCGTGACGTCGAGACCGGTCACCGCCTCCAGCACGTTGTCGAGCAGCGGTCCCACCGCCACGACCGTGCCCTGTCCGCCGCGTCGGACGACGTGGAAGCCGCCGGTCGGGTAGGCCTCCCGGTTGCTCTGCACGCTGGTCCGCACGTACGCGCGACCCGAGCCGGCGACCGCGTCACGCAACAGCGTGTCGAGCTCGGCCGGATGCCCGGGCACGTGGACGGTCCAGTCCGGAAGCGTGTCGATCAGCGCCACGTCTCCCGGCGACTGGTGCGTGCGACCCCCCTGCGAGATGTCGTACGACGCGCCGTTGCTCACCAGGACTCCCCCGACGTCCTGGTGGCTGAAGCCGAGCTTGATCTGCTCGAAGGACCGCTCGACGAGGAACGACGCGATGGTGTGCACGATCGGCCGCATCCCCGTCATCGCGAACCCTGCACCGACGTTGACCGCGAGCTGCTCGCGGATGCCGAGGTTGACGACGCGGTCCGGGTGCCGCGCGATCGCGTCGGTGAAGTACTGCTCGGAGATGTCGGCCAGCACGAGCGCGACCGACAGGTCGTTGTCGAGGAGGTCAGTCGTCGTGACTCCGAACTGCTCTCGCATCTGCAGGCTCATCCGTACCCCTCGATCTCGGCGACGACCAAGGTCGGCGCGTGCTCGTCGGTATGACGCAACGCCTCGCGAAGCGCCACGTGGTCACGGCCGTCGACGCGCTGTGTCACCCAGCCCTCGACGGCGAAGCGGGTCTCGAGACCGCCGGACCATCCCAGCGAGCTGCTCTGGTTGTCGATGGCGACGACCGTCAGCCGGTCGAGGCCGAGCGCCCCGGCGACCGCGATCGCCTCGGCGTTCGTGCCCTCGTCGAGCTCTCCGTCGCCGACCAGCGTCACGACGCGGGAGCGGATGCCCTGAGCCCGCAGCCCGAGCGTCGTCCCGATCGCGAGGGGAAGGCCGTGACCGAGTGACCCCGAGGAGATCTCCACGCCGGGGACCAGGTTGCGGTCCGGGTGGTAGCCGAGCGGAGACGAGAAGGTGCCGAACTCGGAGAGCCACTCGACCGGGATGAAACCCTTGGCGGCGAGCACCGCGTAGTACGCCACCGGGCCGTGGCCCTTGCTGAGCAGGAAGCGGTCCCGCAGCGGGTCGTCGACGCGGTCGGGAGTCACGTCCAGCACCTGGTCGTACAGCACCCAGGTCACGTCGAGCGTGGACGTCGATGCCTCCTCGTGCTTCTCGTCCCCCGTCTGCAGGGCCATCAGGCGGCGTAGGTCGTCGAAGCCGTACGTCGGCGGCCGTTCGATGCTGGTGACTGTCATGGGTCCACCTTGCAACTTCAAGTAATGTTGAGGTCAAGCAGCTCGTGTGACGGCCGACGTGATCTGGCTCTCGCCACCTCCCCAGCAGGTGTGCGGGTCGGCCAGGTGGGTACGAACTCCCTGGACAAACCATGTCCGACGGGGGCAAGCACCTCCGCCGACCCGTTCGACGAGGAGATCGCATGAGCAACGACGACAAGATGCAGAACAAGGGCGAAGAGCTGCGCGGCAAGGCCAAGGAGAAGGTCGGCGACGCCACCGGCGACGACAGCCTGAAGGCCCAGGGCGAGCGAGACCAGTCGAAGGCCAACCTGAAGCAGGCCGGCGAGAAGGTCAAGGACGCCTTCAAGAAGTAGACCTGGAGGGACTGCATGGCGCGGATGCCCGACCACCTGACGATCGGCGAGCTGTCCTCGCGGTCAGGTGTCGCCGCATCCGCGCTGCGCTTCTACGAGGAGATCGGGCTGCTCGAGGCCGAGCGCACGGCGGGCAACCAGCGCCGCTACGCGCGGCACATGCTGCGCCGGGTGGCCTTCATCCGAGCGGCCCAACGCGTCGGCCTGACCCTCGACGAGATCGGGGCGGCCCTCGAGACGCTGCCCGACCGGCGTACGCCGAACAAGGCGGACTGGGAGCGGGTGTCCCGGCACTGGACGGCGCGGATCGACCAGCAGATCGACGACCTGCACCGACTCAAGCGCAAGCTCACGAGCTGTGTGGGCTGCGGCTGCCTGAGCCTACGTACCTGCGCGCTCAGCAACCCCGACGACGAGCAGGGCGAGGTCGCGTCGGGTCCCGCCTGGCTGGCCACCGAGGAGAACGCCGGCCTGACCCGCGACTGACGGGTGGCGCGCTGAGGTGCACGACTCACGGAAGTCTCCGGCGTAGTAGCCGTTGTGCTGCCGTGCCTGACCGCTGTACGTCCCACTCTCGATCTCGACGTCCAGCGCGTTCATCGTCCTCAGCTCCTCGGGTTTTGCCTGCACCTGTTGAGACTGGTGGAGGCGTCCGAACTCATCGGAGATTCGTCACGGAGCGGCAGACGGATGCCGGGACGACCTTCCGAACAACAGGGCCACCGGTCGCACTCGGTCGAGAGGCCGAGGCGAACGGTGGCCCTGATGTTCAGTGGGCTCCCGGCTTACTGCACCGGAACACCCGACGACGTCGTGCCGCCGGCCGAGGCGGCGTACGCCATGAGCACGCGGCTCCCCACCGGCACGAACTTCACCGGTACCTGCAGGGACGTCGTGCCCGGAGCGAGGTCGACGACCTGGGAGGCGCGAACCTTGCCCGCCGGGCCGACCACGAACACGTGTGCCTCACCTGGTCCGTCGACGTCCACCCGGACACGAACCGACGAGGTCTGCCGGAAGGCCCCGGTCGCGACCGCGCTCGTGCCGTCCTCGGCCGCGGGACCACCGGCGATCGGCACCCCGTTGCGCACCGACTGGGCGATGGTCTGCGGCGAGTTCACGCTGAGCAGACCGTCGGTCGGGATGACCGGCGCCTTCGTCGGTACAGCCGGAGGAGTCCAGCCCGGTGTCGTCGCGACACCCCAGCGGTACGGGTCGCCCTGGACGCCACCGAAGGTGGACCAGCCGATCCGGGTCTGGCCGGTCTTGTCCTGGGTGTCGGAGTCGTAGACGAACGCGTTGAACCCCAGGTGCTGCGGGTCGATCGTCGACGGGAGCACGTCGACCGGGATCTTGGTCTCGATCACGTAGCCGGTGTACGGCGACGACACCGTGCTCGCCACCTCCATCCCGGGTGCGGTCTCGGCGCCCGGACCCTGGTGGTTGTCGGCGTCGCGCTCGAAGCACGGGCCGCCCTGGGCCGTGGTCGGGAAGATGCCGGTCTTGAACGTCGTCGAGGTGTTCTCCGACCGACCGTTCGGGTCGATCGCGAGCTCGACGGAGTCCGTGCGCCAGTGCCGCTTGCAGTCGCTCTGGTCGAGCTTCGTGCCGAGCACGTCGTCGGTCACCTCGACGGCGACGTAGAGGTCGTCGCCGAACCTCGTGACGTGACCGGTCGCCGAGCAGTCGGCCGCGCTGGTGCACGGCGTGCCCTCCCACAACCGGCTGAGGTCGATCGAGTTCCCGGCGTACTCACCCGGCAGCCACGGTGCCGTCGACCGTCGGGCGCCGCCGGCGCCTCGTTGATCGTCGTCGTCGGGCACCAGCTCCAGCGCCGGCTTGGTCGTGCTCGTCGTGCTGCCGGCGGTGGTGACGATCGTGTAGTCGTAGTCACCGGCCGTGCCGCCCTGGTTGGACGTCGGCAGCGAGGCGTCGGTGTTCGTCACCGTGAACGTGACCTTCGAGGTCGCGCCCGGCGCGAGCCCGGCGTACGACGCCGTGGCAGGCGAGGCCGAGAAGCCCGCGGGCAGCTCCAGCTTGACGCTGCCGGACTGCGTGGCAGACGCGTAGTTGTGCAGCGTCACGTCGACGTTCCGGCTGCCACCGGACGGCAGCGAGAGCACGGGCTTGACGAAGCCTTCCATCTGCGGGAAGCCGTTGCCGGTGGCCCAGTTCTGGAAGTCCGTCACCTGCGGCAGCAGCTGCTGGTCACCTCGGACGAGCGGCGCCACGTCGAGCTCGGTGTCACCGTGCCCGTGGTAGCCGTTCTTCGCGGTGAGCTCGACCGAGGCCAGCACCCGCTGGTTGGTCGCCGCGTCGTCCGGCGCGTGCACCGTGAACGTCCGGGTCGCGCTCTGACCGGTCTTCGAGCTGCCCGATCGTCGCCGTCGCCGGTGGCGGTCCAGCCCGTCGGGCAGCGACGGCGTCGCCTCGATCTGCGTCAGCTTGCGACCTGCGGCGCGCGTCACCGTGACCGCTCAGCGTGGTCGTGCCACCCGGCGTGACCGTGAACGGGTCGGCGTCGACCTCGAGCCCGGTGCCGAGCGGGAAGTCGCCGGCCTTGTGCACGACTGCCCCGCGCAGCGCGACGAGCGGGCGAGCGGTCGCTGCCGACTGGTCCCCCCGCACGAACGGCACGCGCGCCTCCACCTGGGTGAAGTAGTCGCAGCCGAGCTGGTTGGGATCGGTCGAGACGTCCGGGAAGACGGCCCAGCCCTGCGACGCGTACTCGCGCTGCGCCTCACGCTCGACCTGCGCCCAGGTCTTGCCGTAGCGCTGCGACGGCCGCCCGCTCCAGACGCCGTAGATGTTCTGGCTGGCGCGGGTGGGCACGAACGACGTGGGACAGGTCGGCCCCGGCTTCGCGGTCCCGCGAGCAGACCCGAGCAGCAGCTTGGACGGGCTCCACGCGGTCGAGCCCCTCGTCGCTGAGCTGCGACGGGAACACCGACGGGTCACCGGCGGCGTTGTAGCCCTCGAAGGCCATCCGTCCGGCGTACTGGTGGTTGCCGTGGTTGCCCGGCGACGGCGCCGGGTCCATCGTGATGATGACCTCGGGCCGGGTCTCCCGGATGACCCGGACGACGCGCTCCAACGTGTCGTCGTGGCCCCAGACCTGCTCGGTCAGCGGAGCGCTGACGGTGTAGTAGAAGTCGACCTGGTCGAGGTCGTAGACATCGGTGATGCCCGGCCCGGCCGACGGCCCGGCGCTCCTCGGCCTCGCGGATCAGGCCGAGCGCCGGACCCTCCTCGGGTCCGACGGCGTTGCCGCCGCCCTCGCCTCGGGTGATCGTGATGACGCCGGTCTTGATGTCGTTGTACTCGTTCCACTGCCCGTAGGTCGAGAGCGCGAACGCCTCGTCGTCCGGGTGCGCGCCGATGAACAGCACGTCCAGGTCGGGACTCGTGTGCGCGGGGGCAGCGGCTGCTGCCGCGGCCTTGCTGTGCGGTGCGACCGCAGGTGCTGCGTCTGCCGGGGTGGTCACCCCGACGAGCAGTCCTCCGGCCAGTGTCGTGACCGCAAGCGCGGTCAGTGGCCGCCATCCGTGGCGGCCGGGCGAGCTCCTCATGACTCATCTCCTCTGCGTTGGGTGCGTGTGCCGTGAGTGGTGCGGATGTGTCAGCCCTTGACCGAGCCCTCGACCATCCCCTTGATGAACTGTCGTTGGGTGAGCAGGAAAACGATCAGGACCGGCAGCGCCACCAGGACAGCGGCTGCCGACAGCAGCGCGGTCCCGGACGTGTACTGCCCCTGGAAGGCCGACAGCCCGAGCGGCGCGGTGCGCAGCGACTCGTTGCTGATCATCACCAGCGGGAGCAGGAACTCGTTCCACGTCCACATGAAGATGAGCAGCACCATGGTGAAGACCGCCGGACGCCCCATCGGGACGAGGATCGACCAGAGCACCCGACCGTGGCTGGCCCCGTCGAGCCGGGCCGCCTCGACGATCTCGCGTGAGCTGCTCCTGAAGTACGCCCGCATCCAGAACGTGCCGAAGGCCAGCGACTGCGCCACCTGCGGGAAGATCAGCGAGACGTAGGTGTCGGTGAGATGCAGGTCGCGCAGGTCGTAGTACAGCGGGATCACGACCGCCTCGCTCGGCACCATCAGACCGAGCAGCAGCAGGTAGAACAGGACGTTCGAGCCGGCGAACTCCATCGTCCCGAAGGCGTAGCCCGCCAGGCACGAGAGCACCGTGCTCAGCACGACCACGCTCACCGAGACGATCACGCTGTTGGTCAGGTAGGTGCTGAAGCTGCCGCGGTTCCAGGCCTCCGAGAAGTTCCCGAAGTGCAGTCCGCCGGAGGCACCGACCTGGTCGGGCTGGAGCGCCGTCGCCAGGATGATGCCCAGCGGGAAGAGCGCCATGATCGAGGCCACCACGAGCACCAGGTAGGTCACGCTCTTCTCGAACGACGACGTCATGCCGGGTCACGCTCCGCGATCCGGTTCACGCCGATCGTCAGCACCATGATGATGACGGTGAGCACGATCGCGATGGTCACGCCGTACCCGACCCGGCCGTCGTCGAGCGACCAGCGCCAGACCTCGTACGACGGCACCCGCGTCGCCGTCCCCGGTCCTCCCGTCGTCATCACGTAGACCAGGTCGAACGTGCGCAGCGCCGCCACCACGGTCAGCGTGATCGCGACCGCCAGCTCACCGCGCAGCGCCGGCAGCCCGACGGCGAAGAACTGCCGCACCGTGCCGGCTCCGTCGAGCGCGGCCGCCTCGTAGAGCTCACGCGGCACCTTCGCCAGACCGGCGAGGAAGAGCACCATGCACAGCCCCGTGCCGACCCAGGTGCCGACCAGACCGACAGCCGAGAGGGCGTACGTCGAGTCGCCGAGCCAGGCATGGCGCAGGTGGCCGAGCCCGACGAACGACAACGCGTCGTTGAGCGCGCCGTCGGGCGCGTAGATCTGCCGCCACGCGATCGCGACGACGACCATCGCGATCACCTGGGGCACGAAGATGACGGTGCGGAAGACGCTCGAGCCGCGCACCCGGGACCGGGTCATCAGCCAGGCCAGCGCGAGGCCCAGGGTGATCGGCAGTGCCGAGAAGTAGATCAGCAGGATCAGCGAGTGCAGGAAGGGCTCGCGGAGCTCCGGGTTGGTCACCACCTCGCGGTAGTTGTCGAGCCCGACCCACGTGCCGACCGACAAGCCGTCCCACTCGTACAGGGACAGCCAGAGGGCACGCAGCAGCGGCCACGCCATGAAGCACGCGAACACCACGAAGGCGGGCGCGATGTACAGGTACGCGACCTTGCCCGGCTCTCCCGGCGCTCCACGCTGGACGACGCGCGCCAACGGTTCCCTCCTCTGACAGGTGGTTGGTCGAGCCGGAGCCCGCGGCTCCGCCGCTGGGCTCCGCCCGTCAGCCCGTGAACGACGTGTAGTCGTCCTCCAGCTTCGAGAGGAAGTCGTCAGGCGACGTCTTCCCACCCATCAGGTCCTGCACCTGGGTCGGCACGAGGTCGGTGGACTCGGGTGTCGCCCAGTCGAGGTAGGGCGTCAGCTTGTTGCTGCCGGTGGCGTCGGCCCAGGCGTCGAACATCTCGGCCTGGGTGCCGGTGACCGACTGGCTCTCGGTGTCGTAGACGGGGAGCCCGCCCGCGTCGCTGTACTTCGCCATCGCGTCCTGCGACGTGATGAAGTCGAGGTACGCCGCGGCGACGTCCGGGTGCTCGCTCGCCTCGGTGATGGCGAACGGCAGGCCGGTCGATCCGGTCACCGACTGGTCGCCGGTCGCACCCGTCGGCGGGAGCATGAAGCCGAGGTCGTCGCCCATCGCGTCCTGCAGGTCGGCCAGCAGCCAGGTGCCGGAGATCAGGAAGACACCCTTGCCCTTGGCGAAGTCCTGCCACGACGGGTCGTAGCCCAGCCCGTTGAAGCCGTCGGTGAAGTAGCCCTTGTCGACCCAGTCGACCAGGGTGTCGGCCGCCTGCTTGTTCTCGTCGGACTCCCAGGAGGCACCCGCCTGGCCGAAGCCGAGCTTGCGGATGTCGTCCGGCGGCACGAAGAGGTTCTGCACGAAGCCGAACTCGTGGATGCCTGGCCACTGGTCGAGGTCGCCGAACTGGATCGGGATCTCGCCCGCGTCCTTGGCCTTCTGCAGCGCGGCCTCGAAGTCCTCGACGGTCTGCGGCGGGTCGATGCCGAGCTCCTCGAGCTTGGCCTTGTTGTACCAGACGCCGACCATCTCCCCGGTCAGCGGAACGCCGTACAGGTTGCCCTCGCCGAACGTCTTGCCGTCGGAGGTGTACGACGACACCGACCGCACGGTCTCGGGGAAGCGGTCGTCCCAGCCGTACACGTCGGCGTACCCGTCGAGCTGCCGCAGCAGGCCGGCCTGCACGAAGGCGCCCATGTCACCGCGGGCGTTGTTGGCCTGGACGACGTCAGGCGGGTTGTCCCCGCTGATCGCGAGCTTGACCTGCTTCTGGAGGTCGGAGAAGGACTTCGACGTCCGCTCGATCGTGACGTTGGGGTACTTGTCCATGAAGGCCTGGTTGAGCTCCTTCAGCGGCTTGTCCTGCCCGCCACGGACCTCCTGGTCCCACACGGTCAGGGTCACGTCGCCGACGTCGGCGATGTCGGTCGTGACCTGGTCGGGATCGACGGTGCTGCCGCCGCTCTCGCTGCCGCCGCCCGGGGAGCAGGCGGCGAGCAGGGCCACGACACCGGCGGCTACCAGCAGGCGCGCCCGAGTGTGGCGACGGACCGTGGGAGTGAGGGTCATCTTCATTGCGGCTTCCTCGGGTGCGGTTGGGGTGGGAGGGGTGGTAGCTGTCGGAGTCCGATGGTCGCGTCGGCCCGGGACACCTCGCGCGGGGTGCCCGGCGGGATCACCTCGTCGAGGAATGCGAAGTCGCGGCTGAGCCGGTTGTTGTCACGATTGTCGGCCCACCACGCCGCGACCGCACCCCAGCCGGGCGCGGCCAGGGCGCCACCGAAGTCGCGGACGGAGAGGCCCGCGCACAGGTTGGCGAACTTGAGCCGCTGCTGCAGCGGCCAGTCCTGGGCCGTCCCGACCATCAGCGCGGAGAGGAACACGTCACCGGCACCGGTCGGGTCGAGCACGTCGACCGGGACCGCGGGCACCCACGCCGTCTCTCCGGTCTCGGCGTCGGCCGCGAACGCTCCCCCGTTGCCGGCCGTCACGACGGCGAGCGGGACCAGGTCGCACAGCTTGCCGAGCGCGGCGCCCGGGGACTCGGTGCGGGTGTAGGCCATCGCCTCGGTGGCGTTGGGGACGAACGCGTAGACGCCGCTGAGCCGCTCGCGCAGCTCGTCGAAGTTCCAGCTGCTGGTGTCGTCCCAGCCGACGTCGGCGAACACCAGGCTGCCGGCCTCGATCGCCTGGTCGAGCCACCCCGGGCGCGGCAGCCCGGCGTCGAAGAAGCAGAGCCGCGACGTGGGGATGTCGCTGAGCAGGTCGTCCATCTCCCGAGGGGCGGGGTGGCCGTGCGTGACCATGGCCCGGTCCTCGTCGAACGCGAGTGACACGGTGACGGGCGTGTGCCAGCCCTCGAAGCGCTGGGAGTGCGAGAGGTCGATGTTCTCCGACTCGCTGAGCAGTCGCCAGCAGTAGTCGCCGTAGACGTCACCGCCGAAGGCGGCTGCGAGGGAGGTCTTCAGTGCCAGTCGGGAGCAGGCGACCGCGAGGTTGGCCACGCCGCCCGGGCTGGAGCCCATCCCGTCGGTCCAGACCTCCCGGCCTCCGCTCGGCGGGCCGAGCATGCCGGTGAAGACGATGTCGAGGAAGACGGTCCCGGACAGGAAGACGTCGACATCCGCAGCACTCGCGGCGCCCACCGAGTCCCGGGCATCGGGAGCCGCGGCCGGCTCGGCCGTCCCCTCGACGCCTGCGTCGAGACCTGCCTGGGTCACTCGCACCTCCTGGCCCCGCGACGGACCCCAGATCGTGGAGCCCCTCGTGATGAGCGATCCCTCGCAGTCTGTTCCATCCTGCTCATGATTGGCAAGTGTTGATCGATACTGATCGTAGTTGGCTTTTTGGCTGGTACGGTTGGGCCGTGTTGGCCGCGCGTCGCTACGACCGCATCCTCGAGGTGCTGCGCTCCGAGAGCGTCGCCGAGGTCGGCCACCTCGCGCAGGTGCTCGGCGTCAGCGAGACCACCGTGCGCCGCGATCTGGGCCATCTCGCCGACCAGGGCGTGATCAGCCGGGTCCGTGGCGGTGCGCGAGGCAGGACCACGCCCGAACCGTCGTACGCCCAGGTGGCCGCCCGCCCCCACGTCGACCGCGACGCGATCGCCGAGGCCGCCGCCGCGCTGGTCAACGACGGTGACGTGCTCCTCCTCGACATCGGCACCACCGTGCACGCGGTCGCGACCTTGCTGCGCGGCCGCGAGCTGACGGTGGTGACGTCGAGCCTCGCGGTGCTGGAGACCCTCGCCGACGAGTCCGGCATCGAGCTGGTGCTGCTGGGCGGGTCCGTGCGGCGCAACTACCGGTCGACGGTCGGCTATCTCACCGAGCACGCGCTCGAGCACATCCACACCCAGCGGCTCTTCCTGGGCACCTCCGGTGTGCACCCGGACGGCTCGTCGTGGGACACCAGCGTCGTCGAGGTGCCGATCAAGCAGGCGATGATGCGTGCGGCCGACGAGGTCGTGCTGCTGGCCGGCCCGGACAAGTTCCCCGGCAGCGGCCTGGCCCGGGTCTGCGGTCCGGACGGCGTGGACGTCCTGGTCTGCCGCGAGGGGACCCATCCGGCGACTCTCGAGGTGTTCGCCGAAGCCGGGTGTCGGGTCGTGACGGCATGACGAGCAGCGGGAAGGACGAGCCATGCGACTGACGATCCTCGGGGGCGGGGGCTTCCGGGTCCCGCTCGTCTACCGCGCGCTGTGCGCCGATCCGGAGCTCGGCGTCGACGAGCTGGTCCTGTACGACGTCGACGCGTCGCGTCTGGTCGCCGTCTCGACGGTCCTGCAGCACCTGGCGGCGGGGGTGGAGCACGCCCCGCGGGTGACCACGACTGACGACCTCGGCAAGGCGGTCCACGACGCCGACTTCGTCTTCTCGGCGATCCGGGTCGCCGGGCTGACCGGGCGGATCTGTGACGAGCGATCGGCACTCGCGGAGGGCGTGATCGGTCAGGAGACCACCGGGGCCGGTGGCATCTGCTACGGACTGCGCACGGTCCCCGAGGCGCTGCGGGTCGCTGACCTGATCGCGGCGGAGTCGGACGCGTGGGTCATCAACTTCACCAACCCTGCGGGCATGGTGACCGAGGCGATGCGGTCACGACTCGGCGACCGGGTGGTCGGCATCTGCGACTCACCGGTCGGGCTCTTCCGGCGAGTGGCGCGGGCCCTCGAGGTCGAGATGGCCGATGCGACCTTCGACTACGCCGGGCTCAACCACCTCGGCTGGCTCAACGCCGTGCACGTCGACGGGGTCGACCGACTGCCGTCGCTGCTGTCCGACGCCGAGCTGCTCGGGCGGATCGAGGAGGGTCGGCTGTTCGGTGCGGAGTGGCTGCAGACGCTGGGCGCGATCCCGAACGAGTACCTCTGGTACTGGTACTTCCGCAGCGACGCGTTGGCTGCCGAGCTGGAGGCGTCCGAGACACGCGGCGAGCAGATCCTGCGCCAGCAGGAGGAGTTCTACGCGCGCACGGGTCTGGAAGGCGGCTTCTTGTCGTACGACGCCTGGGAGCAGACCCGGCTGGCCCGCGAGTCGTCGTACATGGCCGACAGCCGCCAGATCACCGATGCCGGCGACCGCGACCCCTACGACCTCGACGGCGGCGGCTACGACCGGATCGCGCTGGGCGTGATGCGGGCGGTCGCGCGCGACGAGGCGGCCACGTTGGTGCTCAACGTCGCCAACCGCGGGACGCTGCCGTTCCTCGACGACGAGGCGGTGATCGAGGTGCCGTGCCGGATCGACGCCGGTGGCACGTCGGTGCTCCCCGGTGGCGGTGGGCTCGACCTGGCGGCGCAGGGGCTCGTCACGTCCCAGAAGGCGGCCGAACGCGCGACGATCGAGGCCGCGACCGCGGGGTCGCGCTCGCTGGCCGTCAAGGCGCTGGCGCTCCAACCGTTGGTCGGCTCGGTGTCGGTCGCCCGCCGCATCCTCGACCGCGAGCTGTCGAAGCTGCCCGAGCTCTCTCGGGTGCTGACCAACCGCTGACTGCAGCTCGATCCCGCTCGGTGATTGAGCCTGTCGAAATCCCCCGTCGCAAGCGTGCGATCATCGACGGATGGCGCTGCGCATCGTCGCGACCACGCCGCAGCCCGCCCTGGTGACGCTGCCGTGGGACAAGCCGCTGGAGGAGTGGGACCAGCGGGTCTGTGTGACGTTGCCGCGTGGTCTGTCCCGCCACATCGTGCGGTTCGTGCGGCTCGGCGGTGAGGTGTACGCCGTCAAGGAGACGCGCGAGCCCATCGCCTGGGGTGAGTACGCGCTGCTGCGCGACCTCCGGCGGATCAAGGCTCCGGCGGTCGAACCGGTCGGTGTCGTGACGGGTCGTGAGACCCGCGA
Organism: uncultured Actinomycetota bacterium; assembly: GCA_963737725.1. Classification (GTDB taxonomy): domain Bacteria; phylum Actinomycetota; class Actinomycetes; order Propionibacteriales; family Nocardioidaceae; genus JANLYC01. The sequence goes on along the minus strand of CAVTTO010000004.1, from coordinate 36,171 downwards.
CGACGAGCCGCTCGAACCGTGCCTGGTGACGCGGCACCTGACGTCGTCGATGCCGTACCGCGAGATGTTCAGCCGCGGGGTCCGTCCCGACACCATGCCGAAGCTGGTCGACGCTCTCGTCGTCCTGCTGACGAAGCTGCACCTGATGGGCTTCTACTGGGGCGACTGCTCGCTGTCGAACACGTTGTTCCGACGCTCGGCGGGAGAGTTCGCGGCATACCTCGTCGATGCCGAGACAGGCGAGCTGCACCACGAGCTCAGCAAGGGACAGCGGGCTCACGACCTGGACATCGGGACGGGCAACCTCTTCGCCGAGGTGCTGGACCTGCAGGCGGGCGGGCTGGTGGGCGACGAGATCGACCCGTTCGAGCTGGTCGACAGCCTGAACGGCCGGTACGACGCGTTGTGGGGCGAGCTCACCGGCGCGGAGGACTTCGGCACCGACGAGATGTGGCGGATCGAGAAGCGGATCGCGCGGCTCAACGAGCTGGGGTTCGAGGTCGACGAGCTCGACATCGTGACCGACTGGGACGGGGCGACGGTGCGGATCCAGCCGAAGGTCGTCGACGCGGGCCACCACTCCCGGCGGCTGCAGGGGCTGACCGGACTCGACGTCGAGGACAACCAGGCGCGGCGGCTGCTCAACGACCTGAACGCGTTCACGGCGTACCACGAGCTCCAGGGCGCGGACCCGGCGTGGGTCGCGCACCGGTGGCTGACCGAGATCTTCGAGCCGGTGACCGCGCTGGCCCCGCAGAACCGGCGCGGGCAGCTCGAGGCGGCCGAGATGTTCCACGAGATCCTGGAGCACCGGTGGTACCTGTCCGAGCAGCGCGGCAAGGAGCAGGACCTGATCGAGACCGCGCGCGACTACTTCGCCACCCGAGGCGACCCGGGTACCCCCGCTGACCGAGCTCCCCGAAGTGGCCACCCTCCCCGACTCCCGCACCTGACCGTTGAGCCGCAGGTTGTGGCCCGTTGAGCCGCAGGTTGTGGCCCGCTTCCGAGCCGCAGGTTCTGGCCTGAGCCGAGCTTGAGCAGCAGGTCCTTGAGCAGCGAGCGGGCGATCACCATCCGCTGGATCTGGTTGGTGCCCTCGAAGATCTGCGTCACCTTGGCCTCACGCATGTAGCGCTCGGCCGGGAAGTCCCGCGTGTAGCCGTAGCCGCCGAGCACCTGGACGGCGTCGGTGGTCACCTTCATCGCAGCGTCGGTCGCGACGAGCTTGGCGATCGAGGCCTGGCGGCTGAAGGGCCGGCCGGCGTCGCGGAGGCGAGCCGCCATGAGGTACGTCGCTCGGGCGGACTCGACGGCGGCCGCCATGTCGGCGAGCAGGAACTGGAGGCCCTGGAACTCCGCGATCGCCTGACCGAACTGCTGACGCTCTGCGGCGTACGACACCGCGAGGTCCAGCGCGGCCTGGCCGAGTCCGGTGGCACAGGCGGCGATGCCGAGGCGGCCGGAGTCGAGGGCCGACAAGGCGATCGCCATGCCTTCGCCCTCGTCGCCGATCCGGAGGCCGACCGGCAGGCGGACGTCGTCGAAGAGCACCTGCGTCGTGGTCGAGGCGGTCATGCCCATCTTCTTCTCGGGCGCTCCGAAGGACACCCCCGGCGTACCCGCCGGCACGTGGAACGCCGACAAGCCGCGGCGCGCGTCCGGCGACGTACGTGCGAACAGCAGCCAGAAGTCGGCGTGCGGCCCGTGGCTGATCCAGGCCTTCGTGCCGTTGACGACGTAGTGATCGCCGTCGAGCACGGCCTTCGTCGCGATCGCCGACACGTCGGATCCGGCCTGCGGCTCGGACAGGGCATAGGCGCCGAGCTGTTCGCCTCCGAGCATGCCCGGCAGCCAGGTCGCGCGCTGGTCGTCGGTGCCGAAGCGTGCCAGCGCGGACGACGACAGCGTGTGCACGGAGACGTCGACGCCGACGCTCATCCAGGCGGTCGCGATCTCCTCGAGCACCTGCAGGTAGACCTCGTACGGCTGTCCGCCGCCGCCCTGCTCCTCCGGGAACGGGAGCGAGAGCAGCCCGGTCTTGCCGAGCAGCGTGAACACGTCGCGCGGGAACTCCGCGTCGGCCTCGGCCTGGGCCGCCCGCGGCGCGAGCTGCTCGGTCGCGATCTCGCGGACCAGCTCGATCAGGTCGTGAGCTTCGTCAGTCGGGAGGAGGCGTTCGACGGCCATGGCGCAGGGAGGTCTCTATCGCTCGGATTCGCTCGGACGTGGGTGCGCGACCAGGGTACGACGACGGAGTTGTCCGGCCACAACCTGCGGCTCAACGGGCCACAACCTGCGGCTCAACGGGCCACAACTGCGGCTCAACGACTGCGGAGGCGGGAGATCTCGTAGAGGGCGATCCGGCGGCGACCCCGGCGTTCAACGACTCCGTCGCGGCGCCGATCGGGATCCGGACCAGCACGTCACACGTCTCGCGGACCAGCCGCGACAGCCCCTTGCCCTCGCTGCCGACGACCAGCACCATCGGCGAGGTCGCGATCTCGAGGTCGGCGACGTCCACGTCACCGTCGGCGTCCAGCCCGGCCACCATCAGCCCGGCGTCCTGGTACTCCTTCAGCTGACGGGTCAGGTTCGTCGCCCGCGCCACCGGCACCCGCACCGCAGCGCCGGCCGAGGTCTTCCACGCGCTCGCCGTCATCCCGGCCGCGCGTCGCTCGGGCACGACGACGCCGTGCGCACCGAACGCTGCCGCCGAACGCACCACGGCGCCGAGGTTGCGAGGGTCCGTCACCGAGTCGAGCATCACGATCAGCGGCACCTCGGCCGCAGCCTGCGCCGCAGACACGAGGTCGTGCGGGTCGGCGTACTCGTAGGGCGGCACCTTCAGCGCCAGCCCCTGGTGCACCGCACCGTCGGTCAGCTTGTCGAGCTCGTGGCGGGTCACCTCGAGCATCGACAGCCGCTGCTCCGCCGCGAGCTTGAACGCCTCCCGCACCCGGTCGTCGCGCTCGGTGTGCTCGGCGACGTACATCGTGGTGACCGGGATGCCGGCCTGCAGCGCCTCGACCACGGAGTTGCGCCCGGCGACCCACTCGACGCTCGCGGACTTGCGACCACCGGTACGCCGACCAGCCGCAGAGCCACCGCTTCTTGTCCGCCGACTTCGGCGACTTGTGGGCCTTGTGTCCCTCGCGGTCGCGCGCCTTCGGGGTGGGGCCCTTGCCCTCGAGCCCGCGTCGACGGCGACCGCCCGATCCGGCCGTCGGGTTGCCGCCCTGGCGCTTGCGCGTCGCGCCCTGTCGCTTGCTGTTGCCCGGCATGCAGCTACGACACCGTCCAGCGCGGACCCTGCGGGGTGTCCTCGACCTCGACACCCGCGTCACGCAGCTGGTCGCGGATCGCGTCGGCGGCCGCGAAGTCCTTGCGCCCTCGCGCCTCCTGCGCGTTGCTCGAGCAGCGCCTTCACCAACGCGTCGACCACGCCGGTCGCCGCCGCCGCGCCCGAGCCCGGGCGCGACATCCAGACCTCCGACAACGGGTCGAGTCCCAGGATCGCGAGCATCGCCCGCACGGAGGCCAGGTTGGCGCGCACCCCGTCGGCGTCGTTGTCGGTGATCAGCTTGTTGCCGTCGCGGACCAGTCCGTGCACGACGGCCAGCGCCGCGGGAGTGGCCAGGTCGTCGTCCATCGCCTCCGCGAACGCCTGCGGCACCGTCGCCCCCGACATGTCGACGTCGCCGACCAGCTCGACGGCCCGCTCGACGTACCCCTCGATCCGGCGCAGAGCGGTCGCCGCCTCGGCGAGCGACTCCTCGGTGAACTCGATGATCGACCGGTAGTGCGGCGCGAGCAGGTAGTAGCGCAGCTCGATCGGCCGCACCCGCTTCACGACCTCCGACACGAGCAGCGAGTTGCCGACCGACTTGCTCATCTTCTCGCCGGCCAGGTTGACCATCGCGTTGTGCATCCAGAACTGCGCGAAGTCGCGACCGGCCGCGCGCGACTGCGCCTGCTCGTTCTCGTGGTGCGGGAACCGCAGGTCGAGCCCGCCGCCGTGGATGTCGAACGCGTCGCCGAGGTACTTGCCCGCCATCGCGGAGCACTCCAGGTGCCACCCCGGCCGGCCGAGACCCCAGGGCGACGGCCACGCCGCGGTGTCCGGCTCCTCACCCTTCTTGAAGCCCTTCCACAGCGCGAAGTCGCGCGGGTCGTGCTTGCCGCGCGGGTCGGCGTCGGTCGCCGGCTCCATGTCGTCGACCCGCTGGTTGGACAGCTCGCCGTACGACGGCCAGGACTTCACGTCGAAGTAGACGTCACCGGACCCGTCGGCGGCGGCGTACGCGTGTCCCTTGGTGACCAGCTGCCCGATCAGCTCGAGCATCTCCGGGATGTGGCCGGTCGCGCGGGGCTCGTACGACGGCGGGAGGCAGCCGAGCACCTGGTAGGCGTGGTGCAGCGCGCGCTCGTTGGCGTACGCGACCGCCCACCACGGACGACCCTCCTCGGTCTCCTTCGCCAGGATCTTGTCGTCGATGTCGGTGATGTTGGCGACCAGCGTGACGTCGTAGCCGGTGTGCTCGAACCACCGGCGCAGCACGTCGAACGTCACTTCCTTGCGGATGTGGCCGATGTGCGGCGGCCCCTGCACGGTCAGGCCACAGTGGTAGATCCCGACCTTGCCCGCTTCGAGCGGGACGAAGTCGCGGACCTCACGGGTGGCGGTGTCGTACAGGCGCAGGCTCACGCGGGCAAGGGTATCGAGCACGTCGTGGCCGCGACGAATCCACGAAATGACTGCTCGCTGCACTTACGCTCTTTCGATGCGCACCCGTGCTCGCTTCTGGCCGCCTCGTCGTCCTGACCGGCGCCCACCGTCGGCCGAAGCGCGCCTCGGCTGCGCCCGGGGTTTCGTCGGTCGAGCTTGTCGAGACCACGGGATTTCGACAAGCTCAATCACCGGCGGCCGCGCGCGAGCCCGTCCGCCGGGCAAAGGCGCACCCAAGCTCGTCTCGATGACCCGTTGGCGCGGCACCACGCTCGGCCGCGGTCACTTCTCGCATGTGCACCGGGCGAAGGGTGGGATCGTCATCGGCCCGCGCCCCACACGGGTGATGTATGACGACCCGCACGGACCGACCGGTCGGCGTTCGTACGATCGCGGCCGCTGGACGAGTCCCTGGGTGCGTCCGGGCTTCGGGTTCACCCAGCTCATCGCGTCGTACAACGCGTCGACCCCGGTCGGGACCTTCATCGAGATCTCGGCCCGCGCCCGCACCGTCACCGGGCACCGCGGCTCGTGGGACTCGCTCGGTCGCTGGGCGAGCCACGACCGCGCCTTCCACCGGATGTCGCTCGGCGCACAACGCGACGACGTCGCCCGGGTCGCCGTCGACACCCTGATCGCCCGCTCCGGGACGCGCCTGTCCGCGTGGCAGCTCAGGCTGTCGCTCTTCCGGCGCACGGGCAGCGGCCGCACGCCCGTCGTCACGATGACCGGCGCCGTCGCGTCGCGCCTGCCCGGGTCGTCACCGACCAGCCGCCCCGGATCAGGCGCCGGCCACTCCCTCGTCGTGCCGCGCTACTCGCAGGAGATCCACCGTGGCGAGTACCCGCAGTACAACGGTGGCGGGGAGGCCTGGTGCAGCCCCACGTCCACGTCGATGGTGATGGGTTTCTGGCACCGGCTTCCGAGCCGGAAGCAGTACTCCTGGGTCAACCGGGCCGTACGACGACCGCTGGGTCGACCACGCCGCGCGCTACACCTACGCGTGGGGCTACGACGGCACCGGCATGTGGCCGTTCAACACCGCGTACGCCGCGCGCTACGGACTCGACGCCTTCGTCACCCGGCTGCGGTCGCTGCGCGAGGCGGAGCTGTTCATCAAGGCCGGCATCCCGCTGGTGGCGTCGATCTCGTTCGGTCGCGGGCAGCTCGACGGCGCGCCCATCAGTGCGACGAGCGGACACCTCGTCGTGATCCGCGGGTTCACGGCCGACGGTCGCGTCGTCGTCAACGACCCCGCCGCGCCGTCGAACGCCGGTGTGCGCCGCGTGTACCGGCGGGACCAGTTCGAGAACGCCTGGTCCGACAACGGCGGTGTCGTCTACGTCATGCACCCGCGCTCGAAGGCACTCCCCGCCCCCGCCCACCACAGCAACTGGTAGGCGCTCGGCGTCGAGGTCTAGCATCAGGCGGGACCCGAACTGAGAGGTGACCTGATGTCAGTTGCGAAGCGACCGTTACGTTCGACTTTCGGCCTCCTGGTCGTCGGCGCCACGGCCGCCGCCACCACGCTGGCCCCGCTCGACACCGCCCTGGCCAAGAAGGACTCCGCTGTGCCCCACGTCGCCTACCAGCAGTGGGGCTCCGCTTCGGCGTTCGGTGCGGGCACGTTCGCGGGCACCGAGGCGGCCAGCGGTTCTCTGCGGCTGATCAACCCGACCGAGACGTTCAGCTACGCCGACCCGTTCGGCGACGGTTCCTCGACGGCGTACGACGTCGGCACCTGGACCTCACCGGTCGTGACCCCGGGATTCGCCTACACCGAGCTGGTCTCGTCCTGGAACGCCGACACTCCGGCCGGCACGTGGGTGCAGGTCTCGGTGCACGGCAAGGCCGACGACGGCACCACCTCGAAGGAGTACGTCCTGGGCCGGTGGGCCGAGGACACCGACGCGATCCACCGGACCTCGGTGCCGGCGCAGGGCGACACTCTCGCCACGGTCGCGATCGACACCCTGATCGCTCGCAAGGGCCGCACGCTCACCGACTGGCAGCTCACGGTCTCGCTCTACCGCAAGCACGGCACCACGGCCACGCCGTCGGTCAGCCTGGTCGGCGCGATGGCGTCGGCCGTCCCAGCGGTCAAGAAGGTGGCGGCCAGCCCGCTCGGCGGCGCCGAGGGCACCGACCTGGCGGTCCCGCCGCTGTCGCAGGAGACCCACCGCGGCGAGTACCCGCAGTACAACGGCGGGGGCGAGGCATGGTGCAGCCCGACCTCGACGGCGATGATCCTCGACTACTGGGACGCAGCGGTTCCCGACGGCCGGCTACGGCCCGTCCGACCAGGACCTGGCTGACATCCCGTATGCCGACCCTCAGGTCGACTACGCCGCGGCGAACACCTACGACTGGAACTACGACGGCACCGGCAACTGGCCCTTCAACACGGCGTACGCCGGACGGTACGGGCTGGAGGCGTTCGTCACCCGGCTGCGGTCACTCACCGAGGCGGAGAAGTTCATCGCGGCCGGCATCCCGCTGGTCGTGTCGGTCTCCTTCAAGGAGAACGAGCTCACCGGGTCGGGCTACAGCACGAACGGCCACCTGATGGTGATCCGTGGCTTCACCGCTCAGGGCGACGTGATCGCCAACGACCCGGCCTCGCACCTCGATCCGAGCAACGCGTCGGTGCGGACGGTCTACAACCGGGCTGAGTTCGAGAACGTCTGGATCCCGAAGTCCGGCGGCATCGCCTACGTCATCCACCCTGCTTCGGTGCCGCTCCCGACCAACGTCAGCCCCGAGCACAACTGGTAAGGCCTCTTCGGTGATCGAGCTTGTCGAGATCCGGATTTCGACAGGCTCGGTCTTCGCGCTGGGACGCTCAGTCCCCGGTGGCGAGGAGGCGGCGGGAGGCGATGGCGGAGCTGAGCGCCTGCGCCATGCTCGGCAGGGAGGTGCCGGCGTCGGAGAGGTGCCAGTTCTCGGGCGCGCCGTACCAGTAGAGCGGCTCGTCCGGGGTGTCGTCGACGTCCATGTCGGCCAGGGCGGTGGCCCAGCGTTCGCCGAGGCCGAAGACGACGGCGTACGGGTAGAACCGGGACACCAGCTCCTCCCGCTGCTGCAGCGGGATGTCGTCGATGTCGCCGGCTTCGAGGTAGGCCCGGTAGTCCTGGAGCTCGCGCAGCACCTTGCTTCCCCGTGAGGTGCGCGCCGGCGCGACCTGCCCCGAACCGGCCAGCGCGACGCCGGCGAGGACGACGCCGATACCGACCAGACCATAGGTACTGACCGCCGCCAGGATCGCGGTCAGCACGACGCCGGCGACGACGAGCACCCAGCCGGCCGTGGTCCAGCGCGACCGGACCGCGTCCGGGCGTTCGCCGAACCAGCCCTGCCGGACCATGTCGTCGTACAGCAGCGCCTGGACATCGGACAGCCGCGGCCGCAGCACCGCGTCGAGGTCGCTCACCAGCACGTTGTCGCGGTCGGCGAAGATCGCGTCGAAGACCTCGCGCTCGTAGGGCAACAGCTCCTCGCCCGCGTCGTTGCGCTTGCGCAGCAGCCAGTCGCCGCGACCGAACTGCGCCCGTGGCTGCTCCTCGATGAACAGGTAGTTGCGCACCGCCAGGTCGATCACGGTCGACGCCACGTCGACGACGTCGGCGTGCTCGTCCACCAGCGTGCCCATCTGCCCCGGTCGTACGGCGCTCGGCGGCGCGAACACCAGCGATCCGTCGCCGCGATCGAGGAGTGGTCGCACCCGGACCTTGCCGTCGTGCCCCTGGTCGCGCCCCCGGGTCCACCACAGCAGCACGGCCGCGATCAAGCCCAGCAGGACGACGGTCAGCGCCACCATCAGCTGGGGTCCCGACGCGGTGAACGCTCGCGCCAGGCTCCAGCGTGGACGCAGGTCGGTGCTCGGCTCGACGTTCGCGCCCGCGTCGAGCCCGAGGATGCCGACCAGCTCGTTCCCGGCCGCGAGGTCGACCTGGGTCATCGTCGGCGCGGAGCTCTCGAGAAGCTGTGAGGTCGTGCACGGACGGCTCGAGCCTGGGGACCCGGCCAGGCAGGAGAGCCAGATCGGGTCCGGTGCGCTCCACTGCACAGTGGCCCGGGAGATGGGCAGGTCGAATCCCTGCACCACCGGCCACCGCACCTCGAGCCCGTCCGCGGTCTGGGCGACCGTGCCGTCGACGTCGTAGTCGTAGTCCACCGTGATCCTGGCTGACTGCGGCTCCGCGAAGGAGACCGTCAGCGTGTCCGCGGAGTCCTGGCCGCTCACGTCGAGCGTGACGTCGTCGCCCTCTGCCGAGGCCGTGACGTCGGAGACGTCGTAGACCCGGTCATCGGTGGAGTCGTACTGCTCGCGCGTCACGATCGTCCGCTCGACACTGGCCGTCGAGCTCCCCGCGAAGTTGTAGGTGACGGCTTCGGTGACGTGGAGTGTCCCGTCGGCATTCACCCGGACGGTGGCGTCGTAGCCCGTGATCGTGGGCTCGTCGGCTGCCCGGGAACCGGCGTACGCCGAGGTGACCGGGCCGGCGACGACGGCACCGAGCGCAACCAGCGCACTCACCCCGATCGCGAAGCCCCAGCGCAGCACAGGGAGCTGCTCACGACCGGGCATGAGTGACATGGCGTCAGGGTAATGTGCGCTCAGGCTGCCGTGCAGGACCAGCGAGGGGAGGGGGACGGTGTCATCAGACCAGCCGGGTCCGGACGACCCGAGCCGCCCGACCCCGTCCGAGCAGCCACCGCGCCACCGGCCGCTTCCGCCCGCGCCGGTGCTTCCACCGCCCGTCGGGTCGTGGGGCGCCTCGCCGACTCGATCCGGCTGGGCACCGCCTCCGTCGGCTCCGCCCCAGCCGCCCGCTGACCAGCACGGTCAGGTCGCGCCGCCGTACGCCGGCCAGGCCGCACCGCCGTATGCCGGTCCGCCTGTCCAGCAGCCGTACGGTCAGCCCGCGCCCGGGTACGCCCCGCCGCAGGGTCCCCCGGCGTACCCACCGACGCACACGCCCTACGGCTACGGCCAACAACCGGGGTACGGCTACCCGCCGCCGCAGTGGGGCTACGGGGGTTGGGGTCCGCCCCCCCGACGCCGCAAGCGCAGTCCGTTGGCCGCCGTCATGCTCGGTCTCGTCGGGCTGGTGGCGGCCGGATTCTTCGTCCTCGTCATCGTCGGGGCCGCGACCCAGCAGGACTCGAGCGCCGGCACGTCGGTCAACGACGAGACCAGCGTCGACCACAGCCCGGCGCGGGCCGAGAACCCCGGGTCCACCCCCGTCGACTCCGACAAGCCGGACGGCGTCGTCCGCGACAACACGCTCTATGCCCAGGGCGGACTCGCCAACGGCAACTGCCCCGCCAAGAATCTCGGCGACGCCGGGCGCGAGGAGCAGACCGCCTTCTACACGGCTCTGATGGACTGCCTCAGCGACGAGTGGCAGCCCAAGGTCGAGGCCGCCGGCTACGCCTACAAGAGGCCTGGCCTGGTCGTCTTCGACTCCCCCGTCGACACCCCCTGCGGCAATGCGTCGCCCGAGGACGGCCGCACGTTGGCCTTCTACTGTCCCGGCGACGAGGTGATGTACGCCGACGTCCCGCAGATGCGCAAGTTCTTCGACAACATCGACGTGGCGTACGCGATCGTGATCGGCCACGAGTTCGGCCATCACGTGCAGCGCGAGGTGGGGATCCTCCAGGCGTACGACGACCTCACGTATGACGACTTCGACAGCCGGCTCGAGCTCAACCGTCGGGTCGAGCTGCAGGCCAGCTGCCTGGGCGGTCTCTTCCTCGGCGCGGTGGCCGAGTCCTTCCCGATGGACGACTCGCGACTGCAACGGCTGCAGCAGGTCGCGGGGTCGTTCGGCGACGAGCCGGGCGGGTCCGACGAGAAGCGCGACCACGGGTCGGGGGTCTCCAACCGGGAGTGGATCTTCCGGGGCTACACCGACAACGACACCCAGGTCTGCAACACGTTCGACGCCCCCGCCGACCAGGTGGACTGAGCCATGTCAGCCGGAGCGTCCAACGGGTCCGCGCCGCTCGGCTTCGGCCGCTGGACCGGCGCCGTCCTCGACCTTCCGAGCGAGCTGGTCGACGCGTCGGACGCGTTCTGGACCCAAGCACTCGGCTGGACCGTCGGTCAGACCTGGCGCGACTACCCCGAGTTCCATCACCTCGATCCGCCCGAGGGCCACAGCTGCGTGCTCGTCCAGGCGATCGATGGACCACCGCGTCTCCATCTCGACCTCTACGCCAGCGACGTCGACCCTGTCGCCGACTGGATCGTCCGTCAGGGTGCGACGCTGGGAGACCGGCACGGGCACTGGCAGGTCATGGTCAGCCCGACCGGGTTTCCCTTCTGCGTCGTCAAGTCCGACGGTGAACGCGAGAGACCTCGCGCCCGCACCTGGCCCGACGGGCATCGCAGCCGGCTCGTCCAGGTCTGTCTCGACATCCCGCACGGACGCATCGACGAGGAGAAGGCGTTCTGGAGCACGATCACCGGCTGGCCGCTCGAGCCGTCCTCCCAGGAGGAGTTCGCCGGCCATCTCAAGCCGGGCGAGGGCGGCAGCCTGCAGCTGCTGCTCCAGGAGCTGGGGCCCGACGATCCCGCGACGACCACGCGAGCCCATCTCGACCTCGGCGCCGACGACCGCGAGGCAGAGGTCGCCCGGCTGGAGGCGCTCGGGGCACAACGGGTCTCGGACGGCAGCGGCTGGGTGGTGATGCGGGACCCGGTCGGTCAGGTCTTCTGCGTCACCGGCCAGGCGCCGTGACAGGTAAACCGATCGGGTGGCCGATCCGTATCTGCTGGTGAACCACCACCCGTCGCCAAGGGGAAGCCATGCTGATCCGAGACCGGCTCGACACCGCGTTCGAGAACGAGCCGCCACACATCCCGATCGAGCAACGCCTCGCGGCAGGCCGTGCGGCACTTCGCCGGCGACGGATCGGGCAGAGCGTCGCAGCGGTCGCGGCGGTCGCCGTCGTCGCCGTCGGTTCGGTGGCGTTGGGCGGTCGCTCGGCTGACTCAGGTCAGCGGATCGCACCCGCGACCAACCCTCGCGTGTCGAGCGCCGGCCCGACCGATGACGGGGGTCCGACGACCGAGGCGGCGACGTGGCCGTACCCCGAGCAGCTGGCGTACGTCGATGCCGCCGGTCGGGTGCGGCTGGCCCCTGGCGTCCGGCTGGCGTACAAGGTGACCTCTCCCGCCAAGGCGCCGGACGACAAGGCCATCCAGGTCGCGGTCCGATCCGAGCACGAGGTCTGGTGGCTGGCGATGACGTGGCGACGAGGTGCCGAGGCCATCGCCTACAACGTCGTCGGCCCGTTCGACACCTTCCAGTCGGCCCGCTTCCACGACTGGGTCCTGCAGCAGTCCTACCGCGCCGGCTTCTCCGGCCCCACGTCATCCGACAGCTCGACCGGGTCAGCCATCAGCGCCGACGAGGACCTGGTGCGGTTCGAGAACGGCACGCTCGTCGCGCAGCCCGGCGTCGTGATCCAGCAGCAGCGACCCGACCCCGGGTTCACGAACTTCAACCTCGACGGCGAAGCGGTTGCCGTTGCCGAGGTGACGGTTCAGGACGACGGAACGCGGTGGTTCGTGATCGCCCGTGAGAACGACGACGGCAGCACGCAGAACATCTCCGCGCGTCCCGGCGTGCAAGCGGTTCCGGACGAGCTCGACGCCTTCATCGCGTGGGCCCGCAGCAAGTACGACAGCGGGGTGGGTCTGCTCTGAACACCCAGGACCGCGACGAGTCGTACGCCGCCTTCGTCGCCGCACGCCAGACGCAGCTGCGCCGGATCGCCTACGCCCTGTGCGGTGACTGGCACCGCGCCGAGGACCTGCTCCAGACGGCCCTCGTCAAGCTGTATGTCGCCTGGCCCCGCCTGCACCGCGACGGGCGGGAGGAAGCCTATGCGCGGCAGATCATCGTCCGCGCGAACATCGACGAGCACCGACGCCCCTGGCACCGCGCGGAGCGGGTCACCGACGACGTGCCGGAAGCGGCTGTGCCAGGCGAGACGTCGTACGAGGACCGCGACGAGCTCATCACCGCCCTGCAGCAGCTTCCTCCGATGCAGCGCAACGCGGTGGTCCTTCGTCACTGGCTCGGTCTGTCGACGCGGGACACCGCGATCGAGCTCGGCATCTCCGAAGGCACCGTGAAGAGCCACACCGCGCGCGGCCTCGAACGACTGTCGGCGCTTCTCAACGCAGAGGTCAGGTGACCTCGACCGAGATCGTGTGCCAGCCGGTGGCTCCGTCCGGGACCACGTCGACCTGTTCCTCGGTCTGGGTGTAGCCCGACGCGTCCGTGGCCCGGACCGCGATCGTGTAGCTGCCGGGCTCGGCGTTCCACCGGTACGACCACTGCCGCCAGCTGTCGATGGTCGGCTCGTCGGCGAGCTCGCAGGTCACCCAGTCGTCGTCGCCGATCTGAAGCTCGACCTTGTCGATCCCGGTGTGCTGCGCCCACGCGACGCCGGCGATGACGTTCTCTCCGGACGACAGGCGCGCGTTGCCGGGCACGTCGATCCGCGACTCGGTCTTGATCGGACCTTTCGCCGACCAACCGCGGTCGGTCCAGAACGCACTGAACCGGTCGTAGCGAGTGACCTCGAGGTCGACGACCCACTTGGTGCCCGAGACGTAGCCGTACAGGCCGGGCACGACCATCCGGACGGGAAAGCCGTGCTCGGGGGTGAGCGGCTCGCCGTTCATCGCGACGGCCAGCATCGCGTCGCGGTCGTCGGTCAGCGCCGTCAACGGCGTACCAGCGGTCCAGTCGTCGGCCGAGGTCGACAGCACGGCGTCGGCGTCGTCCTGCACACCGGCCTCGGCGAGCAGGTCGGCGATGCGTACGCCGGACCAGCGCGCGTTCGAGATCAGGCTGCCGCCGACCGGGTTGGACACGCAGCACAGCGTGATCCAGGCGTCCTCGAGACCGCGATCGAGCAGATCCTGGAACGTCACGGTCATCTCGTGGTCGACCATGCCGTGGATCTTCAGCTCCCAGTCCTTCGGGAGGATCTGCGGGATCGCGAGCGCGGTGTCGATCCGATAGAAGTCGAGCGCCGACGTCACCCAGGGCGCGACGCCGTCGACGCCGAGGTCGGCACCAGCGGGCGTCGACGGTCGCGCGATCGGCAACCGCAGCTGCTTGCGCGCGGCCTCGACCGCTGCGCGGCTCTGCGCCATCACGCGTCCGGTGAATCCCACGACCGCGGCGACCGCGGCGATGCTGCCTGCCACGGTGAGGAAGCGTCGCCGGCTGAGCTCACGCAGCTCCTGGTCGACGGCAGGGTCGGCCGCGCTGCGTGGGTCCTCCCAGGGCGCCGGGTCCTCGGCTTTGCGGGGCAGGGCCTGGGTGGCGATCGGGGCGAGGACGGCGAGTACGCCGATCGCGGCGACGACCCCGAGGATCGGAGCGACGTACAGCACCGTGGACGGCGTCAGCCGCGCGTGCACGGCCATCACCAGGACCACACCCATCAGCAGGAACGCGCCCTGCGCCGCCAGCACGCTGCGCAGGGACAGCACACCGACGGCCGCGCTGACGAGGGTCAGGCCGAGCAGGGTCAGCGCGATCAGCACCGGCTTGTCGTGGTGGCCGAGGACCGAGATGACGTGCTCGATGAGCCAGCCGGGGGTGATCCGGATGATCGACTCCGACACCGCGATCACCGGCGAGACGCGCTGGTGGAGATAGCCGCTCACCAGCTCGCTGGTCGCCAGCCCCGCCGCAGCCGCCACCACCCCGGTGGCCGCCCCGAACAGGAGCCGCCGGGACCGCGTGCCTGAGGCAAGGTCGGCCGTCATGTCTCCAGCGTGCCTCAGTGGGTCCGCCGAGCCGGGGCGACGGACCTGATGTCACAGACTCGTCATACCTGCGGGAGGATGCTCCGCGTGACCTCTGATGCTCCCGAGTCCGGCCGAACCGGCCCTGCGCCCGCGGTCCGGGTCGGCATCGGGGTGGACGTCCACCGGCTCGTCGAGGGGCGCGAGCTCTGGGTCGCCGGGCTGCTCTGGCCGGACGAGACAGTCGGCCTGGAGGGGCACTCCGACGGCGACGTGGTCGCCCACGCTGCCTGCGACGCCCTGCTCTCGGCGGCCGGTCTCGGTGACCTCGGCAGCCAGTTCGGCACGTCCGACCCGGCGTGGGCCGGTGCGAGCGGTGTGGCGCTGCTCGCCGAGACCGCGGCGCGGTTGCGCCAGGCCGGGGCTGCCGTCGGCAACGTCGCCGTGCAGCTGGTCGGACCGCTACCGAAGCTCGGCCCGCGACGCGCCGAGGCGGAGCGGGTGCTCTCGGAGGCGGTTGGGGCGAGCGTCACCGTGACCGCGACGACCACCGACGGCCTCGGGTTGACCGGACGCGGCGAGGGGCTCGCCGCCATCGCCACCGCTTTGGTGGTCTACGACCCGTCCTGATCGGACAGCATCGCCTCGGCGAGGAGCAGGTCGGCAGCGCGGGTGACCTTGACCGCGCGCGCGTCGCCCTCGACCAGGTCAACGGCGACTCCCAGCCGCTCCGCCATGCTCGCGTCGTCGGTCGCCAGGTCGTGGTCGGCCGCCTCGTGGGCCCGGCGGAGCACCTCGGCGCGGAAACCCTGCGGCGTCTGCACCGCACGGATCGCGGCGCGGTCGAGCGTGCGGCTCGACGCACCGCTGACCTCGCGCAACGTGTCGACGACCTCGACCGCCGGTACGACGACCTGGGCGCCGTCGCGGAGGGCGGCGACGACCCGGTCGGTCACGGCCGGCGGGGTCAAGGGACGGGCCGCGTCGTGGACCAGGACGAGGTCGACGTCCTCGGGCAGCGCCGCCAGCGCACGGCGTACGGACTCCTGCCGCGTCGGCCCGCCCGTGACGACGATGACCGGGACGGCGACGTCGCCGAGCGCCGTCTGGACGGCCTCGTGCTGGTCGGCCGGCGCGGGCACGACCACGTGGTCGGCCGCGTGCTCGAGCGAGCGGACCGCATGGCGCAGCAACGGCTCTCCCGCCGAGCAGGCGCAGTGCCTTGGGCGGTCCGGGCGTCGCCTCACCCACCGCCAGTCGCGTGCCCGCTCCGGCGGCCGGGACGATGGCCGCCACGACCAGGCTCGGCGGGTCGGAAGGGTCCGGACGTAGCGAAGGCCCCGCCGAACCGGCGGGGCCTTCGTGGGTCGTGCTCAGGAGGCGAGCACCTCGTCGAGGATGGTCTCTGCCTTGTCCTCGTTGGTGTGCTCGGCCAGGGCCAGCTCGGAGACGAGGATCTGGCGCGCCTTCGCCAGCATCCGCTTCTCACCCGCCGACAGGCCACGCTCGCGCTCGCGACGCCACAGGTCGCGGACGACCTCGGCAACCTTCATCACGTCGCCGGAGTGCAGCTTCTCGAGATTGGCCTTGTAGCGACGCGACCAGTTGGTCGGCTCCTCCGTGTGCTCTGCGCGCAGAACGTCGAAGACCCGCTCGAGACCCTCGGCATCGACGACGTCGCGGACACCCACGAGGTCGAGGTTGCAGGCAGGGACTCGAACGACCAAGTCGTTCTGGGCGACGATGCGGAGGACGAGATACAGCTTGTCCTCACCTTTGATTGTGCGGGTTTCGATATCTTCGATGACCGCGGCCCCATGATTGGGATAAACCACCGTCTCGCCGACCGTAAACGTCATGTGTCAGCTACCCCTTTCCAGGCATCCAGGATACCACGTCCCGAAGGTCGCCGGAACCACGTTTTCCCTGGTCAGAGCGTTATTTGGGGCTTGACAAACGACGGATCTCGTGCGTGTCGCGAGTGTGAACACTTGTCGCACCTTGCAACGTCATACGGTCCGCTGCCACGTCGTGCGGGACGTTTCGCTAGTCTGTGGCTGCCTCGTTCGTGAGGCGCGACGGGGCCGCTTCGACCATCGTTCCGGACCCGTCAGCGCGCTGTCAGGACCGCTGGCAGCATCAGGTCAGAACACCCGTCAGGACACCGTGGCACGCCGAGGAGGACCACCGCCGTGGAGATGCCGTTCCGCTCCCCGAGAGCCACGTACGACGCGGTGCGCTCGTCGCGGAAGGCGCGCCGCCTGACGGTGCTCCTGGCCGCCGCCGCCCTGCCCCTGGCCACGGGCTGCGCTGCCAACTTCAACGCCCAGACCCAGGTCCAGTACCAGCCGGCAGTCGGCTCCGACAGCCGCGAGTCCGACGTCTACGCGCTGAACATGCTGGTCGTCGGTGACGGTGAGGGCGACGGCACCCTGGTCGGCACGCTGCTCAACGACGACCCGAAGAGCACCGGTTGCCCCGACTACCTCGTCGGCTTCGAGGTCGTCGACAACGCCGGCGGCGGAGTCAAGAACAGTGCGCTGCCCGCGGCCGAGCCCGTGGACGCCCCTGAGGGCTGCCCGAGCCAGGTCCCTGACCAGGGCATTGCCCTGCCGGCCGACCAGTCGGTGAAGCTGCCCGACGACGCCACGATCCAGATGAGCGCCGACACCGTCCAGCCGGGCACGTTCCTGACGGTGACGCTGACCTTCCAGAACTCCGACCCGGTCGAGATCGACGTCCCGGTCGTGGCCGAGGAGGACGATGTACGACGGCATCACCGTCGGCCCGATCGAGACCCCCGCCAGCTAGCCCACTCGCCAGGTTTCGTGCGCCCACTCGCCAGTGGCGACTGCCACTGGCGACTCGGGGCGCAAAACTTGGCGAGTCGGGTCAGACGGGGATGGGGGCGTCGTACTTGTAGCCGAGGCCGCGCACGGTGACGAGGAAGCGCGGGTGAGCCGGGTCGGGCTCGATCTTGGCCCGGAGCCGCTTCACGTGGACGTCGAGGGTCTTGGTGTCCCCCACGTAGTCCGCGCCCCACACCCGGTCGATCAGCTGTCCGCGGGTGAGCACCCGGCCGGTGTTGCGCAGGAACATCTCGAGCAGCTCGAACTCCTTGAGCGGGAGCCGGACCTCCTCGCCCTTGACCGTGACGACGTGCCGGTCGACGTCCATCCGGACCGAGCCGGACTCCAACGTCGCGGGCGCCAGGTCGGGCTCCACGCCACGACGCAGGACGGCACGGATCCGCGCCACCAGCTCGCGCGGGCTGTACGGCTTGGTGACGTAGTCGTCGGCCCCCAGCTCGAGCCCGACCACCTTGTCGACCTCGGCGTCCTTGGCGCTGACCATGATCACCGGCACCGACGAGACCTGGCGGATCCGCCGGCACACCTCGGTGCCGGGAATGCCGGGCAGCATCAGGTCGAGCAGCACGATGTCGGCACCCCCGCGCTCGAACTCCTCGAGCGCATCCGGCCCGGTGCCGGCCAGCGCCACGTCGAAGCCTTCCTTGCGCAACATGTACGCCAGGGCGTCGCTGTAGCTCTCTTCGTCCTCAACGACGAGCACGCGCGTCACGAGGCCTCCTCTGTATGCACGTGAAGCGGTGAGCTGACGGTCAACGACTCGTCAGCGGATCAGGGTTGAGCTCGTCGTCCTCGACCAGAGTCGGTACGCCGCGTGGGCCGTCGGCCTCGCGCGCGCGTGGCCGGCCCGTGGCGATGGACCGGCTGGCCGGTGTCGACGTCGACCCGGGCCGGAAGCGTGAGCGTGAACGAGGAGCCCTCGCCCTCGACGCTCCACACCCGCACCTCACCACCGTGCGTGGCGGCGACGTGCTTGACGATCGAGAGACCGAGACCGGTGCCGCCGGTCGACCGGGCGCGGGCCGGGTCGACGCGGTAGAAGCGCTCGAAGATGCGGTCCAGCTCGTCCGCCGGGATGCCGACGCCCTGGTCGGTGACGACGATGTCGACCATCGACTCGTTGGCGCGGGCGCTGACCGTGACCCGTGTCCCGTCGGGGCTGTAGGCGACGGCGTTCTCGACCAGGTTGCCGAGCGCCACCACGAGCTGCTCGCCGTTGCCGAGCACCTGGAATCCGTGCTCGCCGGCGAAGGTCAGCTCGATGCCCTTGTCGAGCGCGTCCACCCGGACCCGGTCGATCGCCCGCTCCGCCAGCGCGTCGACCGAGACGGGGTCGACCTCGTCGAGCGGGTCGTCGCCCTGGAGCCGGGAGAGCTCGATGATCTGCTGGACCAACCGGGTGAGCCGCTCGCTCTCGGTCTGCATCCGCGCGGAGAAGCGGTGCACGGCCGCGGGGTCGTCGGCGGCCTCGTCGACCGCCTCGGCCAGCAGGTTGAGGGCACCGACCGGCGTCTTCAGCTCGTGGCTGACGTTGGCGACGAAGTCACGCCGGATCGCCTCGACCCGGCGTTCACGGGTGCGGTCCTCGACCAGGACGAGCACGAGCTTGCTGCTCAGCGGCGCCACCCGCGCGGCGACGTGCCGGAGCACGGTGCGGCCGCGCCGGAGGATGATCTCGTCCTCACGGATCTGCCCGTCACGGCGTACCTGGCGAACGAGCTCGAGCAGCTCGGTCACCTCGACGCGCGACCCTCGGACCAGGCCCATCGCGTGCGCGGGGGCGCTCGCCTTGAGCACCTCGTCCTCCGGTCCGACGACCAACGCGGAGGACCGGAGGACCGACAACACGGCGGCCACGCCGGGCGGGACCTGGGGCTCGGCCGCAGCCACGGCCGGTGCCCGGCCCTGGTCGCGTTCGCTGAGCCGAAACCCCAGGACTGCGACGGCGCCGAGCAGCGCACCGATCCCGCCACCCAGCAGGGCAGCCGTCGAGGAGTCCATGTCAACGATGGTACGCAGGAGGCCTGGTCCGACCGGAAATCCGAACAGGCCAGTTGACCGCAGTTTCCGCGACAGTTCACGCTCCGTTCACGTCGGAACGCCAACCCGTTACCCGGTGGTCCTACCGTTGTCGCATGCGCGTCCAGTACCAGCAGCAGCTCGACAACATCCTGTCCGAGCTCGTCGAAATGACCGGGGGTGTCCGGGCGGCCCTTGTCGCAGGCCACCGACGCCCTGCTCCACGCCGACCTGTCGGCGGCCGAGCTCGTCATCAGCGGCGACCTCGCGATCGACGAGGCCCGCGAGCGGATCGAGAACGACAGCTTCGAGATCCTCGCCCGCCAGGCACCGGTCGCCGGCGACCTGCGGATGCTCGTGGCGTCGCTGCGCATGGTGGCCGACCTCGAGCGGATGGGCGACCTGTCCGTCCACATCGCCAAGGTCGCCCGGCTGCGCTACCCGACCAAGGCCGTCCCGGCCGTGCTCGAGCCGGTGATCGCCGAGATGGCCAAGACCGCCGACGAGATGATCGCGGCCGCCGCCGAGATCGTCGAGACGCGCGACGTGCACGCCGCGCAGGAGCTCGAGCAGTCCGACGACGAGATGGACCGGCTGCGCCAGTCGATGTTCCGCACGTTGCTCAGCGACGACTGGAGCGAAGGCGTCGAGCCCGCCGTCGACATGGCCCTGCTCGGCCGCTACTACGAGCGGATCGGCGACCACGCGGTCTCCATGGCCCGCCGGATCGTCTTCCTGGTCACGGGTCAGCACCCGGCTGCCGTCTGACGACCACTCCTCGCGTGAGGCTCCGGCGGTGGACTCCCGCCGGAGCCTTTCGTCGTACGCCGCTAGGCGTGGCCTAGGGTCGAGCGCATGACCGAAACGTCGTACCGGCTGCTCCTCGTCCGCCACGGGGAGAGCGACTGGAACGCCAAGAACCTGTTCACCGGCTGGGTCGACGTCGCGCTCTCCGGCAAGGGACGCGACGAGGCCGTGCGCGCCGGGTCGCTCATCGCCGAGCGCGGCGTGCTGCCCGACGTCCTGCACACGTCCGTGCTGCGGCGCGCGATCGCCACCGCTCAGCTCTGCCTGGACGAGATCGACCGGCACTGGATCCCGGTGCGGCGCTCGTGGCGGCTCAACGAGCGGCACTACGGCGCCCTGCAGGGCAAGGACAAGAAGGCGACCCTCGAGGAGTACGGCGAGGAGCAGTTCATGCTCTGGCGCCGGTCGTACGACACCCCGCCGCCCGAGCTCGCCGACGACGACGAGTTCAGCCAGGTCGACGACCCGCGCTACGCGTCACTGCCCGACGAGCTGCGGCCGCGCACCGAGTGTCTGGCCGACGTCGTACGCCGGATGCTGCCCTACTGGTACGACGCCGTGGTGCCCGACCTGCTCGCCGGTCACACCGTGATGCTCGCCGCGCACGGCAACTCGCTGCGCGCGTTGGTGAAGCATCTCGACGGCATGTCCGACGAGGCCGTGGTCGGGCTCAACATCCCGACCGGCATCCCGCTGCTGTACGAGCTCGACGCCGACCTGCGGCCGACCACGAAGGGTGGGGAGTACCTCGACCCCGACGCGGCCGCCGAGGCGATCAAGGCTGTCGCCAGCCAGGGACGCTAGCCGCGCATCCGCTGGTCGAGCTTGTCGAGACCGAGGGCCGCGACAAGCTCAACTCACGGGCTTGCTTCTTAACGGTGGGCGGCCAGGTGGGCGTGCAGCCGCTCGATCCGACGCTCGAGGCGACGCTGGCGACGGGCCAGCCGCGCGGCGGAGACCAGTTCAGACTCCCGCGCCTCGGCTCGCCTGGACACGCTGACCTCGCGCGCGACGTCCGGTGCGGTGAGCATGACTTCCTCCGTGTTCTCGTCGGCGCGACGGCCGACGTCGATTGATGGTGTGACGGTGCTGCGGTTTCGGATGTTGCAGGGACAGCACTTCGGAATCGAACGCGTAAGAGGTTCTCCTCCGTTGCTGACTCTTACAGTGTAGGGAGCCCGAGGGCCGCCGAACAAATCGGACGCACGTGATCCCGCCCACGTGACGGCGACCACATATCGCCAGGTCAGGCGCGAGATTCCGGATCGGGCGCAGGATCCTCGTCGCGCTCCAGCCAGCCGCGGAACGCCTCCAGGTTGCGCGTCGACTCCCCGCGCGCGAGCCGCCACTCCCACTCCTTGCGGATCGACGACGCGAACCCGAGCTCGAGGATGGTGTTGAACGACTCGTCGGCGTAGGTCAGCACCGAGCCGAGCAGCCGGTCGAGCTCCTCGGCCGTGACGGCAGCCAGCGACAGGCGTCCGTCGAGGTAGATGTCGCCGTTGTGGTCGATGCCGAAGGCCACGCCGTACAACCGGAGGTTTCGGCTCAGCAGCCATCGGTAGACCCCGGCGTGGTTCTCGTCGGGGTTGCGGCAGACGAAGGCGTGCACCGCCAGCGCGTGGTCGCCCACGATCAGCTGGCAGGGAGTCGCGAGCTTCCGCTCCCCGGGCAGGTCGAAGACGAAGACCCCCGGCCGCGGTTCGCGAGCATCGACCTCGGCGCTCTGCGAGCGCCGCGCGCACCGTGGCGGTCACGTCCTCGCGCGTCGGGTTCGACCCGCTGGGCTCGGGCGTCGTCATTCGGCCAGAGCCAACGCGTCCGCACGCATCGACGTCGCGGCGGCGGCGTAGGCGTCCAGGGTCAGCTGCGCGGTCCGAGCCCACCCGAACTGTTGCGCGTGCTCGGGCGCGTGCTGCCGGAGCCGGTCGAGCGACGACGGGTCGGCGAGCAGCCGCTCGAACACCGTCGCGTAGTCCTGTGGGTCGTGACCGTCGACCAGGACGCCGCTCACGTCGGCGCGCACCGCGGTCGGCAGACCGCCGACGTTCGCGGCCACGACCGGGGTGCCGCAGGCCTGCGCCTCGATCGCGACCAGGCCGAAGGACTCGTTGTACGACGGCACGCACACCAGGGACGCCGCCCGGTAGTGGTCGACGAGCTCGGAGCGCTCGACCGGCGCCACGAACCGCACCAGGTCGGCGACGTCCAGCGACCGCGCGAGATCGACGAGTCCGTGCGGGGTATCGCGGCCGGAGCCCGAGGGGCCGCCGATCACGGGGACCACGAGGCGCGCGCGGAGGTCCGGGCGTCGGGCGACGAGGTCGGCTGTCGCCCGGATCACGACGTCGGGAGCCTTCAACGGTTGGATGCGTCCGACGAACGTCACGACCAACGCGTCAGCGGCGATGCCCAGCCGAGCCCGTGCTTCGGACTGGCTGCCGGGGCGGAAGACGTCGAGGTCGACGCCGGGCGAGATCACGCGGAGCCGGTCGGGCTCGGCGGCGTACAGGTCGATCAGCTGCTGGCGCTCGTCGTCGGTGTTCGCCACGATCATGTCGGCGGCCTCGACGACCTGCTCCTCCCCGATGATCCGCGCCATCGGCTCCGGGGTGTCCCCGTCGGCGAGCCAGGCGTTCTTGACCTTCGCCATCGTGTGCATCGAGTGCACCAGCGGCACGCCCCAGCGGTCGCGGGCCAGCGCCCCGACCTGACCGGAGAGCCAGTAGTGCGAGTGGATCAGGTCGTAGTAGCCCGGTGCGTACGCCGCCTCGGTCCGCAGCACGTCGCGGGCGAACGTGCACAGCTGGCCCGGCAGCTCGCCCTTGTCCAGCCCCTCGAACGGGCCGGCCACCACGTGGTGCACGGTCACGCCCTCTGCCAGCTCGACGAGGGGCGGCAGCTGGCCGGACGTGGCACGGGTGAAGATCTCCACCTCGATCCCCTCGGCCGCGAGCTGGCGGGCGAGCTCGACGACGTACACGTTCATGCCACCCGCGTCGCCTGTGCCCGGCTGGTCGAGCGGGGACGTGTGCACGCTGAGCATGGCGATGCGACGCAAGGGGCGCACGGCGGCCAGACGAGGGGAGGGCACCCACCCAGTCTCCCGCACCGATCAACCCCGTGGCGAACGATCGCTGACCGGGACCCGGTCAGCGATGGACGGCGCCGACACGGTCGCCGACAGGATGCGACGATGGCGGCATGTCTGACACCGCACCCCTGGCATCCGAGTCGCGGCTGGCCGTCGTCACCGGCGCGAGCAGCGGGATCGGCGCGGCGACCGCTCGTGCGCTGGCTGCTGCCGGCTTCCACGTCTTCTGCGCCGCTCGACGCACGGACCGGATCGAGAAGCTCGCGTCCGACATCGGCGGCACCGCGGTCGCCTGCGACGTCACCGACGAGGCGTCAGTCGCCGCGCTGGCGGAGGCCGTCGGCCCCCGGCTCGACGTGCTGGTCAACAACGCCGGCGGAGCCTTCGGCACCGAGACCGTCGCCGAAGCCCGGGTCGAGGACTGGCAAGCCATGTTCGACGTCAACGTGATCGGCACGCTCAACGTCACGAAGGCCCTGCTGCCCGCGCTCGTCGCGAGCGGCGACGGTGTGCTGATCAACATGGGATCGACGGCGGGACGGGTCGCCTACGAAGGCGGGGGCGGGTACACCGCCGCCAAGCACGGCGTCGCCGTGATGACCGAGACGTTGCGACTCGAGCTCGTCGGCCAGCCGGTGCGGATCTGTGAGATCGCACCCGGCATGGTCAAGACCGACGAGTTCGGGCTGGTCCGGTTCCGCGGCGACGAGGAGAAGCGGGACCAGGTGTACGCCGGCGTCCCGAACCCGTTGTCGGCCGACGACATCGCCGACGCGGTCGCCTGGGTCGCCACCCGCCCGTCCCACGTCAACATCGACCTG
Source organism: uncultured Actinomycetota bacterium (assembly GCA_963737725.1). Taxonomy (GTDB): domain Bacteria; phylum Actinomycetota; class Actinomycetes; order Propionibacteriales; family Nocardioidaceae; genus JANLYC01. The sequence continues at coordinate 12,050 of CAVTTO010000004.1, read as the reverse complement.
ATGGTCGTCCGCCCCCGCGCCCAGGCCGCCCAGCACAAGGTCTACCGCGATGACGTGCCGCAGATATCGGTGGAGCCGTCGCGGCACTGGCTCAATAAGCCGACTTCTGCGCCATCGAGACGATCTAGGACAGAGCGGCGGGCGCGGAGGAAGCGGCGTTCGGTCTCGTTGTCGCTGAGCTCGATCGCCGTGTCGTACGCCGCCCGGGCCTCCCGCTGCCGACCCAACCGGCTCAGCACGTCGGCGCGGGTGGCCGCGAGGTAGGAGTAGCGCTGCAGCACCGGGTCCTGGCCCAGCACGTCGAGCCGACCCAGCACCTCCTCGAGATCGGCGCCCGGGCACCAGGCTCGTGGCGGCGAGCCGGTTCAGCGCGACGACCGGGCTCGGCCAGCGCAGGAGCAAGGCGTCGTACATCCGGACCACCTGCTCCCAGTCGGTGGTCTCCCACGACGGCGCCGCCATGTGCAGGCCCGCGATGGCCGCCTGCAGCGCGAACCGACCGCCGCCCTCCAACGCCCGCGTCGTCAGTGAGAGTCCCTCGTGCACCTGCCGCCGGTCCCAGCGCGAGCGGTCCTGGTCGGCCAGCAGGACGAGCTCGCCCGACGGTCCGAGTCGCGACGCGCCGCGAGCCTCGCCGAAGAGGATCAGAGCAAGCAGACCCAGCGCCTCCGGCTCGTCGGGCAGCTGCGCGACCAGCAGCCGAGCCAGACCGACGCTGCGCGCCGTCAGGTCGGGCCTGATCAGGTCGTCGCCTGCCGCGGTGTGTCCGGCGGTGTAGGCCAGGTGCACGACCGTCAGCACCGTGTCGAGACGCTCCGGCAGCTGCTCGTCGGTCGGCAGCCGGAACGGCACACCGGCGGCCGCGATCTTCTGCTTCGCGCGGGTGATCCGCGCCGCGACCGCCGTCTCCTTCACGAGCAGCACCTTGGCGATCTCGGCCGTGGTCAGGCCGCACATCAGCCGCAGGGTCAGCGCCAGCTGGGAGTCGCGTGCCAGGGCAGGGTGGCAGCAGGTGAAGACCAGACGCAGCGGGTCGGCCGGCACGGGTTCCTCCGAATCGGTCTCCACCGCCTCCTCGACGAGGAGCAGCGGGAGCTTGCGCCGCAAGGTCTGCTCGCGACGCAGCCGGTCCAACGCCTGCCGCTTCGCGACGGTGGTCAGCCACCCCGCGGTGTTGTCGGGTACGCCGTCCGGCCAGCTGCGCAACGCCTGCACGAACGCGTCCTGCGCGCAGTCCTCGGCCAGGTCGATGTCACGCGTGAGGCGCACCGTCGCCGCCAGGACCGTGGCCCAGTGGCTTCGATGCGCCTCCTCGACGCGACGAGCGACGTCGCGAGCGTCGATCACGCGAGGTCACTCAGTCCGCTTCGGGCTCATGTCGAACACGGGCCGGACCTCCACCCGACCGGACGGGCAGATCGCCGCCATCTCCAGAGCCTGCTCACGGTCGCGTGCGTCGATCAGGTAGAAGCCCCCGAGCGCTTCCTTCGTCTCGATGAACGGGCCGTCCGTCACGACCGGTTGGTCGCCGCGGTTGTCGGAGACGGCCGCCGTGGAGAGTGGCTGCAAGGCCTCACTCGCGACGATCTGTGCACCAGCCGCCGCGACCGCCTGGGCGAACTCGTCGTGCAGCTTGAGGTCGGCCGCCCACTGGTCCGGCGTGCTGTCGTACCAGTCCTCCGGCCCGTAGAGCGAGAGCAGATAGAGCGCCATGAGTGTCCCCTCCTCGTCGGTCGTGTCGCCGTCAGGCGGGGTTGCCGCTCGTGTCCATCACGGGACGGACCTCGATGTGACCGGACGGACACAGCCGCGCCAGCTCGAGCGCGTGGTCGAGATCGCGCGCCGAGATCAGGTAGTAGCCGCCGAGGGCTTCCTTGGTCTCGATGAAGGGGCCGTCGGTCACGACGGCAGCGGCGTCCAGGTTGTCCCAGTCGCGGGTGATGGTGGTCGCGGTCGTGGTGCGCTCCAACGCGCGCCCGTCGAGGACCTTGGCGCCGGCAGCCTCGACCGCCTCGGCGAACTCGCCGTGGATCTTCATCGCGGACTCCCACTTCTCGGGAGTGATCTCGTCGTACCAGGTCTCGTCGTCGAACAGCAGGAACATGTACTCGGCCATGGTGGCCTCCTCGCATCGTGTCGGAGTGTGTTCGTCTGTCTGACGGACGAGGCGGCGGCGAATCGACAACTGCCGTCGAGAAATTCTGACACCCCTTCCACCCGCCCTCGTCCGAACCGGTGATCTTCGGGCGAAACCGCCACAGCCGCGCTCACCAGCGTCTTTACTGAACAGCCAGCCGACCGGCACGTGGAGGAGGAAGCGCGTGGGGACGTCGCAGCGCGCCGCCGGCGACTCACGCCCGCCCGGAGAGCGTCTGCGCGGGCCGACGCTCCTTCTCGTGCTGGCGCTGATGGTCGTGGCGCTCGCGCTCGTGGTCGGAACGGTGACCCGGGACGGTGCGGCGGCCATCCGGCCACCCGCCGACGCGGCAGACACCTGGGATCTCAGCACGATCTGGACTGACGGAGCCGAGATCCACCTCGGCGCGGAGACCCTGCTCACCCAGGGCGTCCAGGGCCTCAGCATGACCCGCTCGTACCTCGTCTACACCAGCATCGAAGGTGTGGCGTTCCGCCAGGCTCCGGGTGGGACGCCCGAGGAGATCGGCGACCACCTCGTCGAGGGCGCCGTCGGTGACCCGAACGGCGACACGGTCGCGTGGCTCGAGGACGACGGTCACGGCGGGGCAGATCTGGTCATGGTCGACGTCGCGACCCGCGACCAGGTGTCACGGGTGTCGCTCGACATCGACCTCGACGAGGCGCTGTCCTGGCGCGACCCGATGCTGCGCTCGGTCGACGGCGACCTGGTCACCTACCGGATCGGTCCGCGCTCGTTCACCTATCGCGCGGATGAGCCCGAACCCGCCGAGATCACGCGGGACGGCGAGGTCCTGGTCGACGCGCACGCGACCCAGCAGGCTGCCAGGACCAACGAGGGCGACGTCGTCTTCTACGGTTCGAGCTCCGTCTCGCGGGTCGACGCGCGCGAGTGGCACACCGGTCAGTTCAGTCCCGACGGGTCGAGCTTTGCGCTGCTCGGCTACGACGGCGAGGTGGTCCTGGCCGATCCCGCGTCCGGCCGGCTCGCCGCCGCCCCGATCGTCAGCGGCGGAGCCGTCGACCTCGGCTGGGCGGACGAGGATCACCTGATGGTGCTGGTGGACACCCGGTCCGACTCACTTGCGATGCTGCGCGGCGACGTGCTGAGCTGCGCCGTGCCGTCCGGACCGTGCCGCACCGTGGCGACTGACCAGCCCGGCTTCTTGTCGGTCCCGCTCAGCTGACCGGCTCTCCCGTGATTCGGCCGGGACGGCGTACGCCGATAAACTCAAGGGTCGCCGAGCCCGCCGTGGCTCCGGCCACCACAGCCACTCTCCCCACCGACAGGAACACGCATGCCCGCCCCCACGCTCCCGACCACGTCGCGCGGCGACCTCCGCAACGTCGCGATCGTCGCGCACGTCGACCACGGCAAGACCACGCTGGTCGACGCGATGCTGTGGCAGTCCGGTGCGTTCGGCGAGCACCAGCACGTCGACGAGCGGGCGATGGACTCCGGTGACCTCGAGCGCGAGAAGGGCATCACGATCCTCGCCAAGAACACGGCGGTGCGTTATGCCGGCCCGGCCGCCGGCGAGACCCCGATGACGATCAACATCATCGACACCCCGGGGCACGCCGACTTCGGAGGCGAGGTCGAGCGCGGGCTCTCGATGGTGGACGGGATCGTGCTGCTGGTCGACGCGTCCGAAGGGCCGCTGCCGCAGACCCGCTTCGTGCTGCGCAAGGCGCTCGCGGCCAAGCTGCCCGTCGTGCTCGTGGTCAACAAGGTCGACCGTCCGGACGCGCGGATCGCGGAGGTGGTGGAGGAGACCTACGAGCTGTTCCTCGACCTGCTCGACGACACCCACGACCAGGACGCCCTCAACTTCCCGGTCGTCTACGCGTCCGCGAAGGCCGGCCGCGCCTCGACCGAGCAGCCGGCCGACGGCGGCCAGCCCGACTCCCCCGACCTGGAGCCGCTGTTCCGCACGATCATCGAGACCGTGCCGGCGCCGACGTACGTCGAAGGGGCGCCGCTGCAGGCGCACGTGACCAACCTCGACGCGTCACCGTTCCTGGGCCGGCTCGCGCTGTGCCGCGTCCACGAAGGCACCCTGAAGAAGGGTCAGAACGTCGCCTGGCTCAAGCGCGACGGGTCGCAGCAGAACGTCAAGATCACCGAGCTGCTCGTCACCGAGGCCCTCGAGCGGGTGCCCGGTGAGTCGGCCGGCCCCGGCGACATCATCGCGGTCGCCGGGATCCCGGAGATCAACATCGGCGAGACGCTGGCCGACATCGACAACCCGGTCGCGCTGCCCCTGATCACCGTCGACGAGCCGGCGATCTCGATGACGATCGGCACCAACACGTCGCCGCTGGCCGGCCGCGCCAAGGGCACGAAGGTCACGGCCCGGCTCGTCAAGGACCGGCTCGACCGCGAGCTCGTCGGCAACGTCTCGATCCGCGTGCTGCCGACGGAGCGACCCGACACCTGGGAGGTGCAGGGCCGTGGCGAGCTGGCGCTGGCGATCCTGGTCGAGCAGATGCGGCGCGAGGGCTACGAGCTGACCGTCGGCAAGCCGCAGGTCGTCACCCGACTCGTCGACGGCAAGCTGCACGAGCCGGTCGAGCGGCTCACGATCGACGCACCCGAGGAGCACCTCGGCGGCATCACCCAGCTGCTCGCGGTCCGCAAGGGCCGGATGGAGCAGATGATCAACCACGGCACCGGCTGGGTCCGGATGGAGTTCCTGGTCCCGGCGCGCGGCCTGATCGGGTTCCGCACGGAGTTCCTCACCGACACGCGCGGCACCGGCATCGCCCACCACGTCTTCGACGGCTACGAGCCGTGGGCCGGTGAGCTCCGGACCCGCTCCAGCGGCTCGTTGGTCGCCGACCGCACCGGGGCCGCGACGTCGTACGCGATGACGAACCTGCAGGAGCGCGGCACCCTGTTCGTGGAGCCGACCACCGAGGTCTACGAGGGCATGATCATCGGCGAGAACTCGCGCGCCGGACGACATGGACGTCAACATCACCAAGGAAAAGAAGATGACCAACGTCCGGTCGAACGCCGACGAGTTCGAGAAGCTGGTGCCGCCGCGGCGGCTGTCGCTCGAGCAGTCGCTGGAGTTCTGCCGCGAGGACGAGTGCGTCGAGGTGACGCCCGACTCGGTGCGGATCCGCAAGGTCGTCCTCGACCAGACCCTGCGGGCGCGCACTGCCGCCAAAGCCCGCCGCAGCTGACCGCACCTCCTCCGGGTGTTTGCCTGGTTAACGATCCGGGCGGCTGGGTAACCAGGCAGATCTCGCCTGGCGCAGGGTGGGTTTGCCTCGCGAGGGGCGGCGGCGCGGTCAGCCGGACGCCGCGCCCAGCGCAACGTCCAGGGCGTCGTACGCCGACTGGCCGAACGCGACCAGCCGCGCCTCGCGCACTGAGGACTTCGCCGCCCGCAACGACTCGACCGCGGCGTTGCGCGGCGTCCTGGAGCGGCCAGGCGTAGATGCCGGCCGAGACCAGCGGGAACGCGATGGTCGCGACGCCGAGCTGGTCGCCGACCTCGATCGCGCGGCGATAGCAGGACGTGAGCAGGGACCGATCGGTCTCGCCGGCACCGTGGTTGGGCCCGACCACGTGGATGACGTAGCGGGCCGGCAGCCTCCCGGCGGTGGTCCAGCCGGCTTCGCCGGTCGCGAGCCCGTTGGGGAACCGCTCGATGCAGTCCTGCAGGATCGCCGGCCCGCCGCCGCGGTGGATCGCGCCGTCGACACCCCCGCCGCCACGCATGGCCCGGTTGGCCGCGTTGACGATCGCATCGACCTGCTGCTCGGTGATGTCTCCCTGGACCAAGGTGATGTCCATACGTCGTTCGTACCCGCCTCGGGCAAGTTGACCCGTCCCGACCGAGGCAGATTCACCCATTCCTACCGGGATCTGCCTCGGTACCGGGCCATCCGCCTCGGTACCGAGGCAAACCCTCACCAGGGATTTGCCTGGTGGCCAGCGCCGGGGTTGCGGCCGGCGGCTAGGGGTGGTTGAGGAAGGTGGAGATGCGGGTCCGGACCTCGGCGCGGTGGCCCCAGAGGACGCCGTCGTCGTCGTACACCTGGAGCTCGGCACTCGGCAGCAGCCCGGCCAGCTCCTCGGCGATCGAGGCGGGGTGCGCGGCGTCGCCCTGCTGGCCGATCACCAGCACCGGGCACCGCACGGCAGCGAGCTGCGACCGCGACGCCACCGGGAACTGTGGCGGCAGCTCACGCAGCGCTCGCGCCACCGACGTGGACGACAGCCGCCGCGCCTGGCGCTCCGCCCACAGCCGCACGTCCGGACGGTCGCGTACGCCGGTCGGCTGCTCGGCAACCAGCGACGCCGCCAGTCCGGCGAGGTCGCGGTGCTCGACCAGCTCCGCGCGCGTCTGCATCAACGCCACCGCCTCGTCCTCCCGGGGCTGGTCGATCGCGGCCGGCAGCACGAAGACCAGGCGGTCGAACGCGTCCGGCTCCTCGACCGCCCGACGCAGCAGCGCTCCGGCGCCCAGCGAGACGCCGAGGCCACGGCGGGCGTCGTACGCCGCCATCACCGCGCGGACGTCGGAGGCCGCCCCGGCATAGCTCCACGGCGTCTCCGCGTCGCCGGACGCACCGTGTCCGCGGAAGTGGAAGAAGACCCGCGTGCCCGTCACGCCGGATCCGAACGGGCGGGTCTCGTCGATCGAGCCGGCCAGCCCGTGGGCGAAGACGGTCACCGGCGCGCCCGAGCCGGTGGCCAGGCACTCCAGCGGCCCCTCCGGCCCCGGGATCAACCGCATCGTCAGTCAGCCGACTCGGACAGCCGGCGGCTCAGTACTGCTTCATCGAGCGCAGGATCGGCCGGACGTCGGCGAGGTAGACCAGCGCCGCGACGGAGCCGATCAGGTTCAGCACCTGGATGGGGTTGGGGATGAGCACGTGCAGGGCCAGGAAGATCACGAGCAGCAGCAGCCAGAAGGCCTTGTTCTGCTTGTCGGCGGCGACATACGCCTGGTCGGAGTGGAACAGCGCGTCGATCAGGGCGAACAGCTTCACCCCCAGCATCACGAACCAGAGCACGAGTGAGACCGCGTCCTCGATGGAGAACGCGAAGCTCGCGTCGATGGCTTGGCTCAGCACGGACCCAGGGTATCCGGCGCCGACGTGAGACAGCCCCGCAGCGCCGTGGCTCTGCGGGGCTGTCACGCCGTTGTTGGCGCCGAGGTGACTCAGTTGCCGGTGCTGGTCCGTAGCTGTCGCGGACCGGTCTTGTCAGCGGTACCGGTCTTGTCAGCGGTGTCCTCGACTGCCTTCTTGGCAGCCGACGCCGTCTTCTTGGCGCTCGTCGCCGTCGACTTGGCCGAGGTCTTCGTCTTGGCGGCGGACTTCTTCGCCGTCGACGCGGTCTTCTTCGCCCCGTCCTTGGCGGTCGAGGCGGTGGAGGCGGCGGACTTCTTGGCCGTCGTCGCGGTGCCCTTCGCGTGGCTCACCGTGGTGGAGGCCTGCGCCTTGAGGTCGGAGGTCGCCTTCTGGCCACGGACCCGAACGACCAGGTCGTTGCCGCGGGCAGCCAGGTCGCCGTACGCCGTGAGCGCGGTCGAGACCGCGCCGCCGAAGACGGCCTGCGCCTTGGTCGGGAGCGCCTTGATCTGCTCCGGGGCCCCGGCGACGGTGGACTGGGCCTGACCGGCCAGCGCCTTCGGGTCGATCGAGGATGCACGGGCGGTGATGTCGGCGCCGGCCGAGCGAACCTTCTTCACGGCGACGTCGGCGGTGCCGACGACGGCGTCGATCGCGCCGGTGTCGGCGATCTTCTTCTCGATGTCCTTGCGGGTCTTGTCGATCTTGGCAGCGAGTGCCATGAGGTGTCTCCTTCGTGGTGGGGACGTTGGGGTCGGGGGCGATCCGGGGGATCGGGTCAGCGGCTCACGTCGGGCTGATTCGTCGGAACGACGCGTAGATCTCCAGCAACACCTGTTTCTGCCGCTCCGACAGCTCAGGGTCGGCCAGCACCGCGCTCTGCACGGACTGGCTGCCGCGCTCGTCCGGGTCGAGGATTCCGGCCCGTACGTACAGCGTCTCCGCCGAGATGCGCAGCGCCTTCGCGAGCTGCTGCAGGACGTCCGCCGAGGGGCGACGGAGACCTCGCTCGATCTGGCTCAGGTAGGGGTTCGACACCCCCGCCTGGTCGGCCAGCTGGCGCAGCGTGAGCTGCGCTCCGCGACGTTGGTCGCGCAGGTAGTCGCCCAGGGTCTGAGCCGTCTCCGCGACGCTCGCGCGTGCGGTGGCGGTGGCTTCGGTGACCCGGGCGGCCGCCTTGGGTGCGCCCTCGGAGAGGGGTTTCCCGACTTTCAGCTTGGCCATGACCCCATCTTGCTTGCAAGAGTTAGCACTTTGCAAGCAAGATGCGGGTGACCCTCCTCACGACGGCGACCGGAGCGCCCGCGATTGCGGGAAAGGTGGGCCTGGCACACGGTGTGTCGGGGCGACCTTTCCCGCAATTCGCGGCAAGCAGCAGGCGGTCAGAAGACGGGGCGCAGCTCGCCGACGGGCTCGCCACCGCCGTACAGGGGCGTGACTCCCGTGGCGGCGACCGCGTCGGACTCGAGTCCCATCCGCCGCAGCGCCGCGGCCATCACCGGCGGCCGAGCCCGCGGCGAGCCGTCCTCGACCTTGAGCGCGACAGCACGGCCGTCGGGCAGCGCGACGGCGTAGCAGGACTCGGCGCCGGCCTTGCCGATCGCGCCGGGAATGGCGCGCAGCAGCGCGGCCTCGTCCCGCGTCGAGCCGGACGTGAACTCCGGGTTGCCCACGATCGCGTCGACGATGCGGCGTTCGAGGGAGCCCTCGTCGGCGACCACGAGCGACCGGAACGCCCCGGCCAACCCGACCAGCGACGTCGAGAACAGCGGCGCACCACATCCGTCCACGCCGACACTGGCGATCGGCTCACCCGTGGTCTCCGCGAACGTCTGCGCGATCGCCACCTGGACCGGGTGCTTCGGGTCCCGGTACGTCGCGATGTCCCACCCGTTGGCCACGCACGTCGCGAGCATGGCGGCGTGCTTGCCCGAGCAGTTCATCGCGATCGGCGTCTTGTCGAGTCCGCTGCGGATGTACGCCGTCCTGGCCGCTTCGTCGAGCGGGTAGTCGGGAGGCGTCTGGAGCGCGGTCTCGTCGAGCCCGGCCGACGCCAGGATCCGGCGTACGCCGTCGATGTGGAAGTCCTCGCCCGAGTGGCTGGCGCACGCCAGGGCGAGCAGGTCACCGTCGAGGTCGAGCCCCGAGCGCAGCATGCCGAGGGCCTGGACCGGCTTGTTGCACGAGCGCGGGTAGATCGGGCTCGTCACGTCACCGATCGACCAGTCGATCTCACCGTCACTGGTCAGGGCGACCACCGACCCGCGGTGATGTCCCTCCACGAACCCGGAGCGGACGATGTCGACGAGGATCTCCGTAGCAGCCACGAGGGACGAGAGTACCCATCCGCGCAGCGGGCGCCCGGCTCGGTCAGCGCCGCAGTGGCACAATCGCACGCGTGTCTGCCCCTGACGATGCCCCGCGTGTGCGTGTCCCGCAGTGGACGCCCACGCCCCGTGAGCTCGACGACCTGGACCTGCTGGTGCTGGGTTGCTTCGCGCCCGCCGCTCGACGGCTTCGTCGCCCCCGACGAAAGCCCGGCGCCGGTGACGCTGACGGTCCCGGCGACGACCGCGGAGGTCGCGTCCGCGGTCGGGCACCTCGACCTGATCGACCCCGAGGGCGCCCCGCTGGCCCGGCTCACGGTGACCAGGACCTGGGCGACCGAGGACGACGGCCGCGTCGGCCTGGTCGGACCGGTGGAGCCGCAGGCACACAACGAGTTCGGGCCGTTCCGCCGGCTGCACGTCCCCCCGGCGACCGTGCACGAGACGCGCCCGGCCGACGCGTGGCTCGCCGTGCCCGTCCACCGCCCGCTGCTCGACAGCGACCTCGACGCGATCAGCCGGGCCGCCAAGGACCAGGGCCGCACCCCCCTCCTCCTCGCCTGCGTCGGCGACGGGATGCCGACCGGCGTCTCAGGCCCGGCCCTCGTGCGCGCCACCCTCGCCGCCGCCGAGCTCCTGGGCGACGGCGCTGCGGTCGTGGCGGTCTCGATCGCCGACCACGGCTGGGACGCCGAGCCCGGCACGCGTCTCCGCGAACGACTGGCTGCTCGACAGCGTCAGCGCGGCGTACGCCGGTTCGGGCCTGCGCATCTCGCGTGAGGCCGAGGGCTGGGTCTCCGGGCCGATCGAGGCGATCGTCTCGGCCGACCGGCCGGAGCGCGACCGGCAGGGTGCGGTCGTCTTCTTCACCGGCCTGTCCGGGTCGGGCAAGTCGACGTTGGCCCGCGCGCTGCTCGACCACATCCTCGAGGAGGGCGACCGCACGGTCACCTCGCTCGACGGCGACGTCGTCCGTCACCACCTGTCCAAGGGTCTCGGCTTCAGCCGCGAGGACCGGGAGACGAACATCCTGCGGATCGGCTTCGTCGCGGCCGAGATCGCGCGGCACGGCGGTCTGGCGATCTGCTCGCCGATCGCGCCGTTCGAGTCGACCCGGGCCGCCGTACGCCGGATGACCGAGCAGGCCGGCGGTGGCTTCGTGCTGATCCACGTGGCGACCCCCCTCGAGGAGTGCGAACGCCGCGACCGCAAGGGCCTGTACGCGAAGGCCCGTGCGGGGAGATCCCGGACTTCACGGGCATCTCCTCGCCGTACGAGGCCCCGACCGACGCGATCCGGATCGATACGACAGGTCGGGAGATCTCGGACTGTCTGGACGAGCTGCTCGACGTCCTCACGCACGAGGGATGGCTCCGCCGTTGACGACCGACAGCCTCGAAAGCCTGCGCTTCGACCCTTCGATCCATAAAATCGACAGGTCTAATCGGCGTAGTGCACACTGGCGGGCGGCTCGCCCGCGCACCAGCGCCATCAGCCCGTAACTCCCCCAGCACCCTTGACTCCGAACGGAGGACCGATGCTCAACTCTGCTGCCATCCTGCTCGCCGAGAGCACTGACGCGAGCATGAGCACCGAGGTCAAGACGGCGATCGCGGCGTTCATCGTCGGCATCGTCGTCGGCATCACGGGCATGGGCGGTGGCGCACTGATGACGCCCGCGCTGATCTTCCTCGGAGTCGGCGACGCCTCGGCGGTCGTGACGGCCGACCTGACGGCGGCGGCTGTCTACAAGACCGGCGGCGCTGTCGTGCACTCCCGTGAGGGCTCGCCCAACTTCACGCTGGCCAAGTGGCTCATCTGCGGGTCGGTCCCGATGGCGTTCATCGGGCCCTACCTGGTGAGGGCCGTGACCGACAACGAGGACGAGGTCGACACCTTCCTCAAGCTGTGCATCGGGTTCGCCCTGCTGATCGCTGCGGCCACCTATGCGCTTCGCCTCTACATCGAGCTTCGCCGGCGTACGAGCGGTCGGACGAGGAGCTCGGGTCCGCCGGTCATCCGCCCGATCCCGACGATCGCGGTCGGTGCCCTCGGTGGCCTTCTCGTCGGTATCACCTCGGTGGGCTCCGGCTCCGTCATCATGGTCGCCCTGCTGATGCTCTACCCCACGCTGTCCGCGGTGAAGCTGGTCGGGACCGACCTCGTGCAGGCCGTCCCCCTCGTGCTGTCGGCCGCGATCGCGAACATCCTGGTCAACGGACTGGAATGGAGCATCGTGATCCCGCTGATCATCGGATCGGTGCCTGGCTGCATCATCGGTGCGAAGATCGCTCCTCGCGTGCCTCAGTCGTACATCCGCCGTGGCATCGTCATCGTGCTGACGATGTCCGGCCTGGCGCTGCTCGACAAGGCCGGATGGGCGCCGCTCGGATCCGGCGAGGACGACACCCACCCGGTCTTCATCGCGCTGGTCGGTGTGGCCCTGCTCGTGGTGGTCCCCATCGTCTGGGG
>CAVTTO010000003.1:0-187203 GCA_963737725.1 uncultured Actinomycetota bacterium | reverse complement strand
TCGCCGGCCAGTCCCCGTCACCCATGTGCGACCTGGGCTGGAAGTCGGTGGGCGTGCTGGAGCTCACCGCGCTGCCCAGCATCGGCGAGGAGCGCTGGGTCCCCTGGGTCCGGGAGGCTGACGTCCTGCTGGTGGACGGCGGCGACGCGACGTACCTGTGCCACTGGATGCGGCAGTCCGGGCTGGCGGACCTCCTGCCGTCGCTGCCCGAGACGGTCTGGGTGGGGGTGAGCGCCGGAAGCATGGTGATGACCCCCCGGATCGGTGACGACTTCGTCAACTGGACGCCGCCCACCGGGGGCGACAGCACCCTCGGGATCGTCGACTTCTCGATCTTCCCGCACCTGGGTCACGAGCTCATGCCGGAGAACACCATGGCCGAGGCGGAGAGATGGGCCGCCGACATCGCGGGTCCGGCGTACGCCATCGACGACCAGACCGCCATCAAGGTGACCGACGGCACCGTCGAGGTCGTCTCCGAGGGGCACTGGAAGCTGTTCCCGTCATAACCGCAGCGACACTGCCACCGCACCGCCCGATGCTCGCTGCCCAGCAGAACCGATGAGTTCCGCGGAGGGCCGGGTCGAGCGGGCTGACACACCGCTGACCGTGCCGCGGCCAGCGGACTTACCCGGCCCGATATCGACTGGCTTGGCGGGACGAACGTCGACGAGGGCCAAGTCGTGTCGTCCGTCCCGAATCAGTCGCCAGGCTCCGCTCTGCCAAGGGATGGGATCTGGTCACCAGGGACGAAGGCAGCGACGACGCCGCCCACGATCCCCAGAGCCACGGCGACAAACATGACGGAGCAGCACACCATGAAGATCAGGGTGCCGAGCTTCACGGTGGCGTCTGCTGCGTCTTCGAGCCAGTCCCTCGTGCGTTCCATGCGGGTGGACATCAGTCCCCACCCCACGGTTGCTGCTATCGATGCCGGGGATGTCGTCGCCATCGTGCAGCAAGCCGTACGTTCCTGTCACAGCCAGGGCGTTCACAGTGGCCGCTGGCGCATTGACATGTCTGTTTCTCGTGGATGGTTCGTCAATCGGTCCGGGTGACGGAGGCTCCGGGCCAGGGTGGGGATCATCACCGTCGCTGCGATGAGGTGTAGCCCGAGCAGGGCGGTGGTGGTGGCGGTGTCTGCCCCGGAGAGGAGGGGCGGGACCAACGAGATCGCGGTCAGCGTCACTGCCGTCCGCACGAATCGCTCGGCGGGGCGAGCACTCCAACGGAGAAGAGCGGCGGCAATGACGACGCCCACGACCGAGAAGAAGCCGGTCACCACGGCGAACCCGGACAACGGGATCGTCTCGCCGCCATCGGGGACCTCGAAGTCGACGCCAACGGCCTGGGCAAGCAGCAGCGGCGAGGGTGGTGGCCAACATCGCGGCCAGCGTGGCGATGAGGCCGGTGCCAGCGAGCCCGCGGAGTCGGTGGGTGTGGCTGGTCTGGCCCGATGCCGGGCCTGCGACGACCCCGGCGTCATTCGTGTTGTCCATGTCGTTCTCCATCACTCGGTAGTTGACGTGCGGGGTGTGCTGACTGGCATGTGAGGGTCGCGGCCCGGGGGTGACGATGCGCACCATCGCCGTGCGGCGACCGGGGTTCCGCAGCGCGCGGACGCCGGTGCCGCGGAGCCAGAACCCGGCGTCGCGTCCGAGGACCGGCCCGAGGCTCGCCGTTGCGCAGTTCCAGCTGCACCTGCCCGCGGGTGACGACGCCGAACGCGTCGCACCACTCCGCCGCCACCACCGGGACACGCGTGCCACCGCGCAGTGGGAGCGTCCGCACCGGACTACTCCGTGCCGTCCGCCGGCAGGCGTTCCGGCAGCCCGAGCCGCGGGAACTGGTCGTCGTGGAAGGTGACGATCTCGGTGATCGCCCCGCCGGTGATGCGCAGGACGTCGATCGTCAAGGGCAGGTACGCGTCCTCGCGCTTCCGCCAGTGGTAGAAGGCGACGGCGGGCTGGCGGTTCACGAAGGTGGGGACGGCGCGCAGGTGCTCCATGCCCTCGAAACCGCTCTCGACCCAGTCGTTCACCACTGCGTCGCGGCCGACGTACAGGCCCGGCGTGGGCGGCATCGAGCAGCGGACGTCGTCCCGCAGCAGGGCGGCGACCCTGTCGATGTCGGTGGCCACGCTGGCGTCGGTATAGCGGCGTACCAGCTCGCGCGTCCCTGCATCCTCCTCGCCGCCGGTCCAGTCCTGCCGCTCGGTGGGCAGGTGCTCCCGCATGCCGGCGCGGGCACGCTGCAGCGCGCTGTTCACGGAGTTGACGGAGTCACCGAGGAGTTCCGCGACGTCCTTCGCCGGCCAGTCGAGCACGTCCCGCAGGATCAGTACGGCGCGCGGGCGCGGCGCGAGGTGCTGGACCGCGACCAGATACGCCAGCTCGATCGTCTCCCGCGCGACGGCGACGGTCTCCGGCTCGTCCGCGTCGCCCGCGGGAAGCTCGTCGAGCAGCCGGTCCGGGTAGGGCTGCAGCCACGGCACCTCGCCGCCTGTCGCAGGCTCCGGGCGGCGCTTGGCGAGCAGGTCCAGGCAGGCGTTGGTGGCGATCCGGTACAGCCAGGCCCGGAACGTCGACCGCCCCTCGAAGGTCTCCCGCCGCCGCCAGGCACGGAGGAACGTCTCCTGCACGGTGTCCTCGGCGTCCTCGAACGACCCGAGCATCCGGTAGCAGTGCACGTGCAGCTCCCGCCCGTGCTGCTTTGCCAGCCCCGAGAACGTCGGCTCGTCGACCTCGCCCAGCCCGTTCATGCCCAGCTCCTCCAGCCGCGTGTCCGCACTCATCACGTCATCCTTCCGTCTCATCGTGTCCCGTCGTAGGTATGACGGCTGCGGGCGCGACAACTCATCACTAGCTAGAACACATCACCGGCAGCAGTCCGGGCCAGACCGCAATACAGTCGTGCGGACCAGTCAGCCCAGGGAGCTTCGTTGTCGAAAACCATCTACGTCGTCACGCATCCAGAAGCCACCCATCACACCATGGTGTCGTTGGTGGGTGGTTCGACTCCGACCTGACGGAGCGAGGCGTCGAGCAGGCCGGGGCGATCGCGGAGTCGCTCGTCAGGCGACTCGACGGGGCAACGACCGAGATCCTCTCCTCCGACCTGCTGCGTGCACGACGGACTGCGGAAGTCATCGCCAACAGGTTGCACGTGGGGGTGACCCTGGACCCCGACCTTCGCGAGAAGTCCTTTGGAGAGGCTGAAGGCAGGCCAGTCGCCTGGCTCCGCGAGCGCATCATCCCGATTCCCGAGTTCGGCGAGCGGCTCCGCCACGATGAGGGAATCCCCGGCGCCGAAACAAGGATGGATCTAGCCGAACGGGCATACCGCGTCATGGACGGCATCCAGCGCTCGCCTCACGAACAGCACACGCTGGTGACCCACGGCGGCACAAGCACGCTGCTCATCGCGGCGTGGATCGGCATGCCGATCGACGCCGCCGGCCTGGTCCATTTCCATGTCTCACCAGGGAGCATCAGCGTGCTCTGTAGCGACTCTCGCAACTTCAGCCATGAGGTGGCGCAGCTCAACGACGTCAGCCACCTCGACCATGGACCGAACGGTCGAGAGATCTGAGATCCTGCCGAGATGGGCGAACGTACGGCGGG
Source organism: uncultured Actinomycetota bacterium (assembly GCA_963737725.1). Lineage (GTDB taxonomy): Bacteria > Actinomycetota > Actinomycetes > Propionibacteriales > Nocardioidaceae > JANLYC01. The sequence goes on along the minus strand of CAVTTO010000003.1, from coordinate 183,580 downwards.
AGCGGTGGCGTGGTTGCTCGCGGCAGAGGAGCCGGCCGTACGACAACTGACCCGCCGCGACCTGCTGGGCGAAGACGCTGAGCCGAACCGGGCAACGATCATGGCAGGGCCATGGGTGTCGGCGTTGCTCGCCGGGCAGCAGGACGACGGCGGCTTCGGAGGCGACCCCTACCGCAAGTGGACTGGCGCACACTGGCGGTTGGTCTCACTAGCAGAACTTGGCGTGCCGGCCACCGACCCGCGGGTCGCAGCCGCCGCTGAACATGTCCTGAGCTGGATCGTCGGCAACCTGAAGTATCCGCCACGGGTCGTCGACGGTCTCCCGCGTTCGCACGCCAGCGTGCAGGGCAACGCGCTCGGCGCGTGTGCGCGGCTCGGACTGGCCGGGGACGAGCGCACCGAACGACTGGCCGAAGCGATCATCTCCTGGCAGTGGCCAGACGGCGGCTGGAACTGCGACAACCGAGCCGACGGTCACCGATCGTCGTTCCACGAGTCGCTGCGCACCGCCTGGGGCCTGCAGGCGTATGCCGCGGCTACCGGTCACGCCGGGGCGCGCGAAGCCGCAGATCGGGCCGTTGAACTGTTCCTCCAGCATCGGATCTTCCGCCGTGGCGGCACGGGCGAGCCCATCAACGCCCGCTGGTTGTCGACGCCTTACCCGTCGTACTGGCACTACGACGTGCTCTCGGCATTGCTCGTCATCGCGAACGCGGGCAGGTGCACCGACTCCCGAGCCTCCGATGCCTTGGACCTGCTCGAGAAGAAGCGCCGACCCGACGGCAGGTGGAACGCGCAAGCACAGTGGTGGCGCGCGGCGGACAGCAAGACCACCCCCGAGGTAGTCGACTGGGGCAGCGCCGGCGAGCCCAATCTGATGGTGACGCTCAATGCGCTGCGCGTATTGACCGCCGCCGGTCGGGTGACCCTCAGCCAATGAAATCAAACTGCATCAAGGATGATGTCTTTCAATTCAATCAGAGTTTCGATTCGAAAGGTAGCCTGTGAAAAGTCTTGCGTTTTTGTGAAGTCGTTGTAGACAATGGCACAGTCAATACCGGCACCCACGGCTGAGTTCAGCCCTCGGGATGAATCCTCTACAACCAGTGTCTCTTCCTTGGTGGCGCCGAAGCGCTTCAAGCCGGTCAGGTAGGGCTCCGGGTGCGGCTTGGCGAGCTGGTAGTCTTCGCGAACGAGCACGAAATCCATGAACTTCTTGATCTGACGTCCTCATGGATGATGTCAAAATCTACGCCTTTTGCAGTCGTCACGATGGCCATGCGGACGTATTGTGCCAGTTCAGCAAGAGTTTCAACGACGCCTTCGATCTCGATGGGTTCTGTTCTCAGTATTCCTGATAGTAGGCATCACGGACCTCACGCTGCCTGTTGATGGTCCGTTCATCAATACCCGCCGCCCTGGCCTGGGCCCACGTGCCCAAGCCCTGATTCATGTCCCGGAGGTATTGATCCTTGTCCAAAGTAAAACCAATGTCCGCCAGGGCGCGTTCTCCAGCTTTGTAGTACCAGAGTTCGGTATCCACCAGCACACCATCATGATCGAAGAGGATGTACTTCTTCAATCTCTTGATCCTTTCGGTGGCCGCGTCAACAGGGCTCGTTCACGACGTCGCGGCGAAGCGAGATCCCTTGACGAGCAAGAGCAGGACGACGACGGCAAGGCTGCCGACGAGTATCGAGAAGGCAACACCGGCAGGGACGAGTCCCCACACGGTGGCGGCCACGCCCACGCCGACGACAGGGATCGCGATCCCGATGTACAGGGCCACGAAGAACGCCGACGAGATCTCGGCCCGGCTTTCCGGCGGGCTCACGGTGGTGACGGAAACGAGTCCGGCGCGAAAGCTCATGCCTTGGCCGAAGCCGGCGACGACACCCCCCACGATCAGCAGTGCCAGGATCTCCAGCGGCAGGCTCGTGCCGATCATCGTCATACCCGCGATGAGGAACACGCAGCCGAGCGTCAGACCACGATCGGTGCTCATCCGCACCGACGACAGCTGGCCCACGACAGACGCCGTGAAGATCGACACGACGAGCACGCCGACCAGCACTGGGCTGTGGTGGCCGAGGACCTTGCCGAGGAAGGCGGGGGAGACCGCGCTGAAGAGCCCGAGCATGGCGAACCCGGCGAAGCCTGCGATCGCGGCACGGGTGAAGACGCCGCGGATGTCCCGGGGCACGCTCAACGCCTGCGGCCGCAGGTCGACGTGCTCGGCCCGGACGACGGGCTCGGGGGCCATCGTCAAGCCGATCGTGGCCAGAGCAATCAGAGCCAGGTCGAGCACGAACGGCGCCGTCAGCGGGTCATCCGCGTTCGCTGCCAGCAACCCGGCCAGCAACGGGCCGAGGCCGAGGCCGCCCATGTTGACGACGGCGGCGACGAGGCCGGCCTTGGCCTGGGCACCCTCGCCGGCCAGGTCGATGATCGCCGCGGTAGCGGTCCCCGTGACGATTCCCGCCGAGAACCCCGACAGGAGACGCGCGAGGAAGACCCAGCCGAGGGTCGCCGGCAGCAGGAAGGAGATCGCGGACAGGGCCGAGAAGGTCAGCGCGGCGAAGAGCATCGGCTTGCGGCCGAGCTGGTCCGACCACGGACCGCAGACCAGCAACGCTGTCGTCACCCCGAGGGGGTAGACCGCGAAGACCACCGTGGTCATCAGCTCGCCGAACCCGAGCTCGGCCTCGAGGTCGGGGTAGAGAGGCGTCGGCATCGTCGTTCCGAGCATCGTCACGACGAAGGCGAACCCGACGAGCACCAGCGCACGCGTGTTAGCGGTCCTCGGCTGGACGCGCAGAGATCCCATCGCCGCCAAGGTACTGACCACCGCAAGGACCTTCGAGACCACCGCGCGGTCTACGGACGGGGTCTCTCCAGAACGCTGTGCGAGCCACGAGCGGGTGGAGACCCATGAGCGCGATGACGCCGACGTTCATCCGGTTGAGGGTCGGGCCTGCTCCAGGTTCGACTGGTGAGGGCCGGAGAGCCAGTCTTGACTCAGACGCGCGTCGACCGGCTCCTCTCCTCGCCGCAGCGCGTCGATGTAGGCATGATCGGCGGCCAGGCGAGCCGCCACCTCGGGACCTTCGGCAACGGCGCCGTGGCCGGGGACCAGGACATCGACGTGCCTGGCGGCCTCACCCAGCCGGTCGAGTGCCGTCTCGTAGGCGCCCACCTGATCGGGGCGGCGAGGGTCGAACAGCGGGATCAGGACGTCGGAGAGCATGTCGCCGGCGAGCAGGACGCCACGGTCCGCGAGGAAGACCGCGGCGTGGCCGATGGCGTGCGCCTGATGCTCGACGATCTCGCCCGGCACGGGTCCGCCGTCCGCGGGCAGCGGGGTGAGGAGCCCGATCAGCTCGAGAGGGATCCCCGACGCGCTCTCCGCCGCCATCGTCTGCGCCCGCTCTCGGGCTTCACTGGCAGCCTGGGCGCCTTCGGGGGTGGCGTAGCGCGGCACGTCGCCGAACCGGGAATGCCAGAGCAGGTGGTCCCAGTGGGGATGGGTGGAGAACCCGGCGACCACCGGAATGCCGAGCCGGTCCACGTCATCGGCGAGCTGGTTCAGATCGGACCCGTCGATGCCGGGATCGACCAGGATCAACCCATCCTCCCCGCGCACCACGGTGGCATTGCTCCAGACCCACTCGCTCTGCCGGACCCAGACGCCGTCGGCTACCTGTTTCAGCATCGGTTCAATCTGTCAGGTGTCTCCGCCCGGCGCGAGTCGCGACGCTCGTCGGGTCCGGTTTCGGGACCGGCGGCCGTACCCCGTCAGGCCCCGAAGAGAAGGTGCCGGATGCACTGGGGCGTCAGACGTGACAACTAGTGTGGCCAGATGAGTACGACTGGTGAGCCGGTGCCCTTCGAGGTCTACGAGCCCGGCGTGTACCTGCACGGCACGAAGGCAGACCTCGCAGTCGGCGACGTGCTGGTGCCCGGCCGCGAGTCGAACTTCGAAGAGGGCCGGGTGATGAATCACGTCTACTTCACCGCGACCCTCGACGCCGCGGTCTGGGGTGCTGAGCTCGCTGCGGGTCAGGGCCGCGGGCGTATCTACATCGTCGAGCCGGCGGGTGCGTTCGAGGACGACCCCAACGTCACGAACAAGCGGTTCCCCGGGAATCCGACGCAGTCCTTCCGCAGCCGCGACCCGCTGCGCGTCGTGGGCGAGCTTGCCGACTGGGTTGGCCACTCACCGGAGAAGCTGCAGGCCATGCAGGACGGACTCAATGCGTTGAACCGGCAAGGTGCAGCCGAGATCGAAGACTGATGACTCCCCGATCTCCGAGGGACCGCAACAACCGAGGATCCGCTGCGGCACTCGTGAGGGACCTGACCGGCTGAGCGTCGTCGCACCTGAGGCCCCGCGCCGAGAAGATGCCGCAGCGCTCGAGCCGACGGAACGTCGGTTTCGCAGACGAGGGCGAACCTGGAAGGCTCCTTCGCATGCGCTCGATGGACAGCCGAGACGTCGACCAGGCCGTGGCCGAGATGGTGCGAGTACTTTCGCCGTACGAGTCACGAGACTGGCAGGGTCGGGCTGGGTCGCTGGAATGGAACTGCTGGACGACAGCCGCCCACGTCGCACATGATCTCCTCGCCTATGCGGGACAGGTAGCGGGTCAGCCGGGGAGTGCCTACCTGCCGTTCGATCTCGTCATCCACGCCGACGCGCCGCCGCGTGACGTGCTCCAGGTGGTCATCGCTTCCGGAAAGCTCCTGAGCAGTGCGCTGGCCGCGGCCGGAGCCGACGCTCGCGCGTGGCACTGGGGGGCGACTGACCCAGGCGGCTTTGCCGCGCTGGGAGTCAACGAGACCCTGGTGCATACGTATGACATCGCGCAGGGTCTCGGGATCAGCTGGCTTCCCCCCGAATCGCTCTGCGCCGCGGTGCTGGCGCGACTGTTCCCCGACGCTCCGGAAGGTGACCCGGTCCAGGTGCTCCTCTGGTCTACCGGGCGAGCGGAGCTCGAAGGCCGACCTCATGTCACGTCATGGATCCTCAAGGCGGCGATCGATTGACGCAACGCTGCGATATATCGGTGATGTGAAAGCCTGATTTCGTGGTGGATTGAGCATGTGGGGGCTGCGCGAACACTCGCTCATGCCGCTGGTCGAGCGATCCTGCCGATGTCAGTGCGTCGCGTGACGATGCCTCGGCGCCGACCCAGTGCCTCACCCCCCGAGCACGAGCGCCTGCAACGAGCCGGCCTTGAAGCGGCGCACCTCCTGCGGCCAGCCGCACCCCTCGGCCACCCTCCCCGCCCACATGCGAGCGGACTCGTCGTCGGGCACGTCCACGATGGTCAGCCCACCGAGCCACTCCTTGGTCTCCGCGAAGGGCCCGTCGGTGACGACCAACTCGCCACTCGTGGCGTCCGCGCTTGCCGCCTCCTCGAGCTCCTCGACCAGTCCGCCGGCGTAGACCAGGACGCCTTGGTCCTGCATCTCTCGGACGACGGCCCGGGACGGTTCGCCGCGGCTCTCGAACCACGCCTCGTCGTGGTCGCCGACCCACTGCTGGTTGAAGTAGATGAGGTACTGAGGCATCCCTGCTCCCCTTCGCCGGGCGAACCCAATGTCCGCCACTACTTACACTACGAACAGAAGTGGCCCGATACGACACTCACGACAGAAGGGGCCGTGCCACAGCGCGCGCAGACCATGCTCAGACGGTGGTTCCGTGGGTCCGCCTCGGTGTTGGTCAACCAGAGATACACGGATCGCAGGGACTCGCCTGTCGGAGCTTCGATGCGCATGGCGGACAGGGTACGGCGGGTCGTCTAGCGAACGCCCGACCATGCCGCCGAGAGGGCGCCTACCGAGCTCCAGTTCCGCCGTCACGTGGGTCGGAGCCCTCCCAAGAAGGTTGCTCTGATCAGGGCATTGCCCGCAGCTGCCGAAGCATGCCGAGGTCGTCTCGGATGGCCCAGCGTTCAGCGATCCGGCCGTCATCCAGCCGGAACATGGCGGCGAAGTCGCGCGAGTAGTCCCCGGGCGCGGCTTGAATGCCCATGAAGTCGCCGCCATGCCAGTGTCCTGAGCGGACTCCGAACTGGACGACGTAGTCGCCTTCAGCGACGACGGTGAGCTCCTGCCAGGACTGATTGGTCATCTGGGTTCGGCCCATGGTCTGCAGGAACTCGCGCGTACCCGCAAGTCCAGCCGGCCTTCCCGGAGCAAGGGCGTGGTTGACCATGTCCGGCGTGCAGAGCACGTCGAGACGTTCTAGCTCGCGCGTGGTCAGCAACTCGTCGAACTCTTCGATTACGCGCTTGTTCCTGTTGTGGCCCATGAGACCTCCCTTGACGCTCAGCATGCCGTTGGAGGCTCAGACGGGCCAGCCGAAAACGCACTCATCTTCTGCGGACCGGCGGCTACGCTCGCCCGACCATGCCGCGTTGAGGGCGGCTACCCTCGCCCGACCATGCCGCTGGTCGGTCATGTCGGTGATGAGTAGGCGTGAAGCAGCTCTTCGCGTCGCAGCCAATGGTCGACCGCTGTCGCGGCTCACCGACGATGGCCGCATGAGTGTTGGCCTACCCGTCGTGTCGGGAGGATGATCACTTCATCGAGCAGGTTTGAGGCAGGCTCGATGGCGGTCACCAGGTGTGCACTCGTCCACTGCAAGAGATTGTTCTCTCTAAACTCCTCAAGCCAGGAGGCCGCCAACTCATTGAGGGCCATGACTTCAAGGGCGATGTTGTCAGGGTCTCGGAAGTTCAGGTGGTGCCCAAACTCCATGTCCCTGATGGGCGTGTAAGCCACACCAAGCGTCTCCAGCTCGGTTTCCCACGCGACTAGCTCGGCACGGCTGGCGGGGCGACCGTGCTCGGCGTACGGCTTGCCGAGCACGGATACCTCGGTGCCGGGCTTCCGCACCTCCTCCTGGTCGCCGGGCTCGCCGGCACTGCCGCCGCCCTGTCCTACGTGACGCAAAAGCAGTTCGTCGGCCCGAACACGGTGCTGGCCGCGATGCCGGACGCCATGGCGCGCGCCCAACAGGTGCTGCCCGTGGTCTCCGCGCTCTCCCTGCTCCTGGTAGCGGGCGTCGTGCCCGTGGCGATGCTGGCGTACTGGGTCTGCAACGGCGCCTGGACTCTCGGCCAGTCGGCGGTGGTGTGGCGATGGTTCCCCACCCCGGGCTCGCCGGCAGCTGCCCGCGCGACACGGCACTGACGTTCACGTGCCGGAGGCTCCGGCGCCCGAAACTCGAGTGCAGGTGGTCCGGCCAACCCAGTACGGTCCCGGTCATGACATCGGAAGAGTTCGTGCCAGTCGACTTCGATCCGCCGACCTCACTCGCCACCGACCAGTTCCACCTCGAACCACTGGGACCGCAGCACAACGTGTCGGATCATGCCGCCTGGATGTCGAGCATCGAGCACATCCGCTCCACTCCCGGCTATCCCGACGGCAGATGGCCACCGCGCGACGGTATGACGCTCGAGGAGAACCTCAGCGACCTTCGCCGCCATGCCGATGACTTCACGCGGCGCGCCGGTTTCACCTTCACAGTCCTCGACCCGGACGACAACGACGTCATCGGCTGCGTCTACCTGTATCCCTCGCGCTCCGAGGAGTGGGACGTCACGGTTCAGTCCTGGGTGCGGGCCGACCGATCGGACCTCGACGTACCACTCGCCGACGCCGTGGCACGCTGGCTCGCCACCGATTGGCCGTGGGAGCGTGTGGACCGCTGCGGTCGCTGAGTCGCTGCGGCGCGACCGGCGCAGCTCTGCCGTTTCGCGGTCTCAGTCCGGGTATACGGTCGGATGCATGACTGAAGCTTCGCCGGATCGCATCGCGGTCGAGTTCAGCACAGCCGAGGCCAAGTTGATCATCGCGGCACTTCGACAATTCGAGCCGTTTTGGCCCTCCGACATGGACGACTGAGTCGAGCAGAACTGCTTGCCGATATTCACCGCGGCGTTCAGCGGGTCGTCGGGGCGCTCGACCCAGCGGAGGCCTGACCTCGGACGGCCGTGATGCTCGCCGCTACTCCGTGACGCGGAGGAGGGGGCGCAGGTACTGGCGGGCGTGGTGGATCCGCGACTTGACCGTGCCGAGCGGCTGATCGAGCTGGCGGGCGATGTCGGCGTACTCGAGCTGGGCGATGTCCCGCATCACCAGCGGCTCGACCAGCTCCGGCCGGGACGCCTCCATCGTCTCGAGCGCCTCGAGCAGGTCGATCCGGCTGCCGGCGATGACCGAGGTGGTCCGCGGGTCCGCGTGCGTCGGCATCTCGTCGACCGGCTGCTCGACCGAGCGACGTTTCAGTGAGCGGTACGTCGAGCGGGCCGAGTTGCCGGCCACCGTGTAGAGCCAGGTGGTGAACTTGCTGCCGCCGCGGAACGTGTCGATCTTGGTCGCCACGCGCAGCAGCGCGTCCTGGCAAGCCTCCTCGGCGTCCTGTTTGCACGGCAGCATCCGGGAGCAGAGGCGCATGACCCGCGGCTCGATCAGGGCCAACAGCTCGTTGATGGCCTCGGTGTCGCCGGCCGCGGCGCGGGCCGCCAAGGCTTCGAGGCGATCGCTCTCGTCGGCCTCGTAGCTCACTGCGCCCCCCGCTGATGATCTGCCGAATCGGTCAGTCCTGCACAATACCCGTGTGCCGGTCCCGGAGAACCTCGGACGACTGCGCCGCGTCGAGCGGCTCGGGTCGGGTGGTTTCGCGAGCGTCTGGCTGTACCGCGACGACCAGCTGGACTCGTTCGTCGCCGTGAAGGCGCTCGCGGACAACTGGTCGGACCGCGTCGACATCCGTGAGCGGTTCCTCGACGAGGCACGCATCCTTCGCCGGGCGGACTCCGACTTCGTGGTCAGGGTGCACGACATCGGCGTCACCGACGACGACATCCCCTACTTCGTGATGACGTACGCCGATCGCGGCACGGTCGCGGACCTGCTGGAGGACGGTGAGCCGGTCGACCCGGCGGTGGTGACCGACCTGGTCGAGCAGGCGGCGCGAGGACTCTCCGTGATCCACGGACTCGGGATCGTGCACCGCGACGTCAAGCCGCAGAACCTGCTGCTCGCCTCGACCCGCGACGGCGGCACCAAGGTGTTGGTCGCCGACCTCGGCGTCGCGAAGGCGCTGCTCCACGCCACAGGCATCACGCAGGTCGTCGGCACGCCGGCGTACATGGCCCCGGAGCAGGTGCACATGGAGACGTCGCTCGACCAGCGCGCCGACGTGCACGCCCTCGGCGCCGTCGCCTACCACCTGTTGACCGGACGGCCCGCGCGCACCGGCGACATGGTCACGCTCGTCCGGGCGGAGCTGCCGCCGCTGCCGAGCGAGGTGGCGGGACTGCCGTCGGCGTACGACGGCGTGCTGCTGCGTGCGGTGCACCCCGACCGCGACGAGCGGTGGCCGGACACGGTCACGTTCGCCAAGGCGTTGCGGCAGGCCGTCGAGGAACCCAGCGTCATCACGCCCGTTCCCCGGCCCAAGCCGGAGCCCGCGGTCGAGACGTCGTCCGGTGCGCTGCGCGGCGTCGGGGCAGCGACCTGGATCGTTGCCCTGATCGTGATGGTGGCCGCCTTCGCCGCCGGCTACCTGCTCTTTCGCTGATCCGGCAGAGCGAGGGTCCAGCTCTGCTCGTGGTCGACGAATCCGAGCGACTCGTACAGCGCGAAGGCGTTCGCGTTGGCGTGGCTGACCACGAGTGAGACCGAGGCCAGACCGCTTTCCCCGGCAGCGCGCAGCACGGCGACGAGGAGCGCACGACCTACGCCACGCTGACGGCGCGGAGCGGTCGCGGAAGATGTCGAGCACCCACGGCCCACCTTCGGGCGCCGCACCGGGACGGTCGACGATCAGAGCCGCCCCGATGATCGTGCGATCGGCCACGGCGACCTGCGACACGGGAAGCACCGGTCCGAGCAGCTCGCCGCGCGAAACGGCCTCCATCTCGCGGACGGCATCGGCCACGCTCGCGTGAGCGTGGTCCGGATGCTCGGGTGGGTACGCCGCGAAGTTGAGCTCGCCGAGTCGGTGCGCGTGACGCGCGATCTGGTCGGCGCCGATCGCATGCACGTGGACCGACGCGTCCGGGCGCGGCGGCTCGGGGAGGGATGACAGGTCGTGCGTCATGGTGTGCGCGTGGCGCAGCGTGCTCGCGCCCCCGGCGAGCCACCCGGTGACCAGCGCGGGATCTGACGTCGACACGGCGAAGCCGGGCAGCCCTGACAGCGAACCGGCGACTGCATCCTCGACGGACACGTCGTCCGGACGCCAGACCCCGTCGGCCCAGGGGCGTCCGCTCCGGGTGCTCTCCGCCAGGCTGTAGACGAGCAGAGTGCGCCCGGACGCGTCCGTCAGCGCCGTCCGGTCCGGCCAGTGAGCGAGCGGATCGACGGCGCTCACCAGGTCAGACGCCGATCGGGTGCCAGACCGTCTTGGTCTCGAGGAAACGCGTCATCCGTCCGATGCCCGGGTCGGCGTTCCAGTCACTGGTCTCCGCGCCGGGGCGGACGACCCGCTTGAGGTTCTCCGCGGCGGCGGTCTCCAGCTCGACCGCCAGCTCGGAGCTGTCGACCCCGGTCAGGTCGATCGCGTTGACGTCCATGTGCGAGGCGAGCCACGGCGCGACCTCAGCCGTGCTGCCGGTCAGCACGTTGACGACGCCGCCCGGTACGTCGGACGTGGCGAGCACCTCCGACAGCGTGATGGCCGGCAAGGGACGCTCGTACGACGTGAGCACGACGACCGTGTTGCCCGTGACGATGGCGGGGGCCACCACGCTGACCAGGCCGAGCAGGGACGAGTCCTGCGGCGCCACGATCGCGACCACGCCGGTCGGTTCGGGGATCGAGAAGTCGAAGTACGGACCGGCGACCGGGTTGGTCCCGCCGACGACCTGGGCGACCTTGTCGGCCCAGCCGGCGTACCAGACGAGCCGGTCGATCGCCGTGTCGACGGAAGCCGCCGCAGCACGCTTGGTGACACCCTCGCTGCGCTGCACCTCGTCGACGAACTGGTCGCGTCGGCCCTCGAGCACCTCCGCGATCCGGTAGACGACCTGGCCGCGGTTGTACGGCGTTCTGGTGGACCAGCCGCCGAACGCCTTGCGCGCCGCCACGACGGCGTCGCGGGCGTCCTTGCGGGAGGCCTGCGACGCGTTGGCGAGGAACGTGCCCTTGCTGTCCTCGACGACGTACGACCGGCCCGACTCGCTGCGGGGGAAGGCGCCGCCGATGTAGAGCTTGTAGGTCTTGCGCACGTCGAGGCGCGCGGCGCTCGTCCGGCTGCCGGTCTGCTTCCTCGCGGTGGTCTTGTCAGTGGGCAAGGTAGGCCTCCAAGCCGTGCCGGCCGCCCTCGCGGCCGAATCCGGACTCCTTGTAGCCGCCGAACGGGCTGGTCGGGTCGAAGCGGTTGAACGTGTTGGCCCAGACGACGCCGGCGCGCAGCCGGTCGGCCATCCAGAGGATGCGCGAGCCCTTGTCGGTCCAGACACCCGCGGACAGTCCGAAGGGCGTGTTGTTCGCCTTCTCGATCGCCTCGGCCGGCGTACGGAACGTCAGGATCGACAGCACCGGGCCGAAGATCTCCTCGCGCGCGATCCGGTGTGCCTGCGAGACCCCGGTGAAGATCGTCGGTGCGAACCAGAAGCCGCGCTCCGGCAGGTCGCACTTCGGCGACCAGCGCTCGGCGCCCTCGTCCTCACCGATCTGCGAGAGCTCGCGGATCTTGGCCAGCTGCTCGGAGGAGTTGATCGCGCCGACATCGGTGTTCTTGTCGAGCGGGTCACCGACGCGCAGGGTGGACATCCGTCGCTTGAGGCGCGTCAGCACCTCGTCGTACACGCTCTCCTGGACGAGCAGACGTGAGCCGGCGCAGCAGACATGGCCCTGGTTGAAGAAGATGCCGTTGACGATGCCCTCGACGGCCTGGTCGACGGGGGCGTCGTCGAAGATGATGTTCGCCGCCTTGCCGCCCAGCTCCAGGGTGACCTTCTTCTCGGTCCCAGCCACGGTGCGCGCGATCGCCTTGCCGACCTCGGTGGAGCCGGTGAACGCGACCTTGTCGACGTCGGGGTGCGCCACGATCGCGCGGCCGGTCTCACCCGCCCCGGTGACGATGTTGACGACGCCGGGCGGCAGGTCGGCCTGCTGGCAGATCTCGGCGAACAGCAGGGCGGTCAGGCTGGTGGTCTCGGCCGGCTTGAGCACGACCGTGTTGCCACACGCGAGGGCCGGGGCGATCTTCCACGCCAGCATGAGCAGCGGGAAGTTCCACGGGATGACCTGTCCCGCGACACCGAGCGGCTGCGGGTTCGGGCCGAAGCCTGCGTGCTCGAGCTTGTCGGCCCAGCCGGCGTAGTAGAAGAAGTACGCCGCGACGAGCGGGATGTCGACGTCGCGGGACTCACGGATCGGCTTGCCGTTGTCGAGCGACTCGAGCACGGCCAGCTCGCGCGCCCGCTCCTGGAGGATGCGCGCGATCCGGTAGAGGTACTTGGCGCGCTCGGCGCCCGACATCTTCGACCAGGTGCGCGTGTAGGCGCGGCGGGCGGCCTTCACCGCGCTGTCGACGTCGGCCTCGCTGGCCTCCGAGATCTCGGCGAGCACCTCCTCGGTGGCCGGGCTCACCGACTTGAACGCGTGACCCGTGCCCTCGACGAACTCGCCGTTGATGAACAGCCCGTACGACGACTTGAGGTCGACGACCGCGCGCGACTCCGGGGCCGGGGCGTACTCGAAGGCGGCGCGCGCGGTGGCGGCGCCCGTCGAGCCCTTGGATTGGTTCGCCATGGCAGTCCTTCTAGTCGAGGGTGAAGTAGTCGGGACCGGAGTAGCGGCCGGTGGTCGCCTTGGTGCGCTGCATCAGCAGGTCGTTGAGCAGACGCGACGCGCCGAAGCGGAACCAGTCGGGGGACAACCAGTCCTCGCCGGCGACCTCGTTGACCATGACGAGGTACTTGATCGCGTCCTTCGCCGTGCTGATGCCGCCGGCGGGCTTGACGCCGATCATCCGGCCGGTGGCCTCGCGGAAGTCGCGCACCGCCTCGAGCATGATCATGGTGACCGGCATGGTCGCGGCCGGCTGGATCTTGCCGGTGGACGTCTTGATGAAGTCGGCGCCGGCCAGCATGGACAGCCACGACGCGCGACGGACGTTGTCGTAGGTGACCAGTTCCCCGGTCTCCATGATCACCTTCAGGTGCGCGCTCCCGCAGGCACCCTTGACGGCCACGATCTCGTCGTACACGCGCTGGTAGTCACCGGCGAGGAACGCGCCGCGGTCGATCACCATGTCGATCTCGTCGGCGCCGGCGGCCACCGCGTCGCGGGTGTCCTGGAGCTTGATGTCCAGGCTCGAGCGACCGGACGGGAAGGCGGTGGCGACGCTCGCGACGTTGATGCCGGAGCTGCCGAGGGCCTTCTTGGCCGTGGCGACCATGTCGGGGTAGACGCAGATCGCCGCGACCTGCGGACAGCTCGGGTCGGCCGGGTCGGGCTGGCGGGCCTTCGCGCACAGGGCACGCACCTTGCCCGGTGTGTCCTGCCCCTCGAGCGTGGTGAGGTCGATCATCGAGATCGCCAGGTCCAGCGCCCACGCCTTGGCGGTCGTCTTGATCGAACGCGTGGACAGCGTGGCCGTGCGGGCCTCGGCGCCGACCTGGTCGACCCCCGGGAGGCCGTGCAGGAAGCGGCGAAGGGCAGCGGGGGAGGCGACGGCTGCGTTGATCGAGTCCAGCGAGTCGGCGGAGCGAGGCGTTGCGAGGCCGGTGGCGGCCGATGGAGGTGTCACTTGCCTCAGTCTAGGGGCGCTGCTCGCAGCGTTGAAAATCAACTACTCCCGCAAAGTGATCTTTTCGTTGGCAAGTGTTGTCGATCGCGTGCTGCCCTTCCGCGGGCACGGTCATTACAGTGGCGAGCATGCTGAGCGTGTTGGAGAGCCAGGCGGTGGAGGCCGCTGGACCCGAGGAGGAGAAGTTCGCGGGGTCCGCCGGTCGCTGGCTCGGTTGGATCGGTGTCGCGATCGGCGCAGCGATGGTCTTCCTGGACTGGATGACGGGGGAGTCGTCGGGGTTGACCGTCCCGCTCATCGGGGTCGCCGTGGCCTGCTTCTGCTGGGTCACCCTCGTCCGCCCACAGGCCTCAGCCCACAAGAACGGACTCCTGCTCCAGAACATGCTCCGCGACGTCGCCATCCCGTGGCAGCTGATCGAAGGCTGCCGGGTCGGGCAGACGCTCGTGGTCACCACGAAGGAGGCGGAGCGCTTCTTCGGCCTGGGTGTCACGCGGTCCGCACGCAGTCAGATGCGTGAGGAGTACGGGACGACCTCGATCATCTTCGGCGGTCGCAGCGTCACCGGCAAGAGGGTGCAGAAGGAGACCGGTCCTTCGATGGCGGCCGGTGAGTGGGAGGGCGGCACCTACACCGGCTACATCGAGTCGCGGATCGCCGGACTCGCCTCTCGGGGTGAGCGCGGTGGCGACCCGGAGGCCGGCGCACACGCCTGTGGTCGCCTGGGCGCCGCTGCCCATCGTGGTGCTGGGTGTCGGCGTCGTCGCGCTGCTCGCCGGCATCCTGCTGTGACCGGCGGCTGATGTCCCACCACGTCGCCCATGTGCGCTGGTCGCGCGGCGATCACCCGTTCACGTACGACGAGTACTGCCGCGACCATGTCTGGTCCTTCGACTCCGGCATCACGGTGGCGGCGTCCGCGAGCCCGGTCTACCTCGGCGGCGAGCACGCGGTCGATCCCGAGGAGGCCTTCGTCGCCTCGGTGTCGTCGTGCCACATGCTCACGTTCCTGGCCATCGCAGCGCGCAAGCGGCTGGTGATCGACGCGTACGTCGACCACGCGGTCGGTGAGCTGGCGGAGAACTCGTCCGGACGACTCGCCGTCACCCGCATCGTCCTGTCGCCCGTGATCGGCTGGGCGGGCGACGTGCCGGACGACGGCGTGCTCGCGCGGATGCACGAGCTGGCGCACCAGGAGTGCTTCATCGCGAACTCGGTCACCACCGAGATCGTCGTCGGCGATCCGGTGTCGTGACCCGTTCCCCGCTGGTCCTGCTGCCGAGTCCGCTGCTGGGCCCGGCCGTGTGGGTCCCGGTGGCCCGGGTGCTGCAGGACAGAGGTTGGACCGCCGTGCTGCCCGAGGCGCTGACGGCGGCTCCGGACGCGCCGGAGGACGTGCTGCGCTGGTGGTCGGAGCTCCCGCTCGACGGCAGCGTGCTCGTCGTGCACAGCAACGCCGGGCTCTACGTGCCGACGTTGGTCGCTCGCCACGACGTGCGGGGTGTGGTGTTCGTCGACGCCGGCTATCCGGAACCGGGAGTGAGATCGGTGCCGATGGCGCCGCCGGTGTTCTTCGACTTCCTGCGCGGTCTCGCTGACGACGCCGGGCTGTTGCCGCCGTGGACCCGGTGGTGGCCCGAGACCGATTCCCTGTTTCCCGACGAGGCGACCAGGCAGGCCGTGGCTGCCGAGCAGCAGCGCCTGCCGGTGGCGTACTTCGCTGCGCAGCTCGATGTCCCGGAGAGCTGGGCGGAGGGGCTTCCGGTCGGCTACCTCGCGTTCGGGAACACGTACGACGGCGAACGCCAGGACGCCGAACGACGCGGTTGGCCGACGCGCGTGATGGCGGGCCGGCATCTGCACATGCTGGTCGACCCGACAGGAGTGTCGGCGGCGATCGAGGAGCTGGTCAACAGCGCGGGACCCGATGTCGGAGATCGGTGACGGTGTACTCGACCAGGGAGTTGTCGTCCACCGCCTGGACCGCGCCTACGCGAGAGTGACACCAGCAACCGGGCATCTACCCTGAGTGACAACTGGACGCCCGCCCTCCCTTGCTGTACCAATGGTCCATGACCACGCTCGAGGGCGGTCGGGAGACCGCGAAGCAGCGCCAGGTGCGCGAGAGCCTCGAGCGACTGATCGCGACGCTGTCGCCCGGTGAGCCGCTCCCGGTCGAGCGCGACCTCGCCCGCGACCTCGGCGTCGCGCGGATGACGCTGCGTCGCGCGGTCGACCTGCTCGTGCACGAGCAACGGCTGATCCGGCGGCAGGGATCGGGGACGTTCGTGGCGGCGCCGAAGGTGACGCAGCGGCTGACCGCCACGTCATTCTCGGCGGACATGCGGGCGCGCGGCCTGCGTCCGGGCAGCCACACGGTCTTCACCCGGCAGTCGCCGGCGGGCATGATGCTGGCCGCGTTGCTCGACGTGCCGCCGCACGCGAACGTCTTGCACGTCAGGCGGCTGCGGATGGCCGACGACGTCCCGATGGCCCTGGAGGACCTGCACGTCCCGTGCGACATCGCCCCGGGTCTCACCGGCGAGGACCTGGAGAACACCTCCTTCTACGAGCTGCTCGCCGACCGGTTCGAGACGCCGATCGTCGCCGGCACGCAGACGGTCGAGCCGTGCCTGACCGCGCCGGACGAGGCCGAGCTGCTCGGCGTCGAGGAGGGTGCGCCGGCGTTCCTGTTCGAGCGGACCTCCCGGATCGCCGACGGTCGGATCGCCGAGTTCGTGCGTTCCATCTACCGTGGGGACCGGTACCGGATCGTGGTCGACATCTTCCCGAACGGCTCGGAGGGCCGCTGACTCTTGACGACCGCTGGTCGCGGGTCAAGAATCGCACCGAGGGTCTAGACCACTGGTCTCATTGACTCTGCTCGGAGTCCGGGCAGCACCCCCGAAAGGACCGCACCATGCACTACGCCGATCCCGGCATCGCTCACGTCTCGCCGTCGGGTTGGCCGTCCTCGGCAGGTTCAGCCCGGGAGGCGGGCCCTTGCGCCTGCCCGAACCTGCGACGGCGCCCGTGCGCCGGCTCGCGTTGCGTACGCTCGATCGACCGATGGCAGGGAGGACACGATGACGGCTCATCGCCTCGGGGTGAGCGCCGCCCTCGTGGACGGACAGCTCGTCGCCGGCGACGTCGCGATCGACGGCGAGCTGGTCGAGGCGGTCGGCCTGCCCCCGACCTCGGGCGGCCGGATCGCTGCACCCGGCCTGGTCGACATCCAGGTGAACGGGTTCGCCGGCGTTGACCTGATGGCGGCGGACGTGGACGAGCTGCACGCCCTGGCGCGGGCGCTGCCGCGGCACGGTGTCACCGCGTGGCTCCCGACCCTGATCACGGCAGCGGTCACCGACACCGACAGAGCGCTCGACCGGCTCGGCGAAGCCTTCCCGCCCGGCAGCCATCCTGTCGCCGGCGAGGCGCGAACCCTGGGGGTCCACCTGGAGGGCCCGTACCTGTCGCCGCGGCGGCTCGGCACCCATCCTCCGCAGCATCGCCGGGACCCCGACCTGGCGGAGCTGGACGCGTGGCGGCGTCGCGGCGACGTCGTGGCCGTGACCCTGGCGCCGGAGCTGCCGCATGCGCTCGAGCTGGTGAAGGCGTTGAGCGATGACGGTGTCCTCGTCTCGCTCGGGCACTCGGACGCGACGGCGTACGACGCGCACCTGGCATTCGACGCCGGCGCCCGGACCGTGACGCACCTGTTCAACGCGATGAGCGCGATGCGGCATCGCGAGCCCGGTCTGCCCGGGGCAGCGCTGTCACGACCGGATGTCGTCGTGCAGATGGTCCTGGACGGACACCACCTGTCGCCCGACGTGGTGCGGGTGGTCTGGGCGGCGGCACCTGACCGGGTGGTGCTGGTGACCGACGCGACGGCAGCGGCCGGTCGGCCGGACGGGACCTACGCGCTCGCGGGTGTCGCGCTGGATGTGACCGACGGCGTCGTCCGCAACCCTGACGGCACGCTGGCCGGCAGTGCGCTGACGCTCTCCGGAGCGGTGAGGAACGCCGTCGAGATCGGGATCGATCCGGCGGCGGTCCTGACGGCCGTGACCGAACGCCCGGCCGAGCTGCTGGGCCGAGACGACATCGGTCGGCTGCGGCCGGGCGCGCGCGCCGACATCACCGTCTTCGACGACGACCTCAGCCTGCGCGAGACGTGGCTGGGCGGGGACCCGGTGGAGCTGGCGACACCGTGACGACCCGACTGGAGGCCGAGACCGCCGAGCAGTCGCGGGTGGCGGCTGACCTGCTGGCCCGTCAGCTGCCGCGGCTCGACGAGTGGCGCGCCGCCCTGCGGTCCGACGAGATCGACGGTGTCGTGGTGGTGGCGCGAGGGAGCTCGGACAACGCGGCGCGCTACGCGCAGTACCTGTGGTCGCTGCGCACCGGTCATCCGGTGACGCTGGCGACGCCGAGCCTGCACACCGTCTACGGCCGACCTCTCGACGTGACCGGTCAGGCGGTCGTGGCGATCTCGCAGTCCGGCGCGTCGCCCGACGTGGTCGAGGTGTTGCGGGCGGCGGCCCGGCAGGGCTCGCCGACGGTGGCGGTCACCAACGACCCGACGTCGCCGCTCGCGGAGGTCGCGGGCGCCGTGCTCGACCTGGCGGCAGGAGAGGAGCGCTCCGTCGCCGCCACGAAGACCTACACGGCATCGCTGCTGGCGGTGGCGGTGCTGGCACTGGCCCTCGACGACCGTGACGGTCAGGACGCCTCGGCGTACGAGGCCGAGCTGCGGGCGGTGCCCGACGCGATGGCTGCGGCCATCGAGGCCACCACCGGTCTGGCGGAGGCGTCCCGTGTCGTCGCAGCCGCCCACCGCGGCGTCGTGGTCGGGCGCGGGCTGAACCTGTGTACGGCGTACGAGACGGCGCTGAAGATCACGGAGCTCACGGGGTCGCTGATGGCGCCGTACTCCCCGGCCGACCTGCTGCACGGTCCGATCGGGGCCGTCGGACCTGAGGTCCCGGTCGTGCTCGTCGCGCCCGACGAACCTGCTTCGGCCAGCGTTCTCGAGGTGGCTGCCGAGGCGCAGCGACGCGGCGCTCCGGTGGTGTTGATCGGACCTGACGGCACGTCGGTCGACGGGCCGGTTGCCGCGACCGTCGCGCTACCGACGGCGTCGGCAGTCGCGGACTGGCTGACCCCGGTGGTGGCGGTCGTGCCGGGACAGCTGCTCGCCCGCACGGTGGCCGAGGTCCGCGGCATCGACGTCGACCAGCCGGGCGGACTGTCGAAGGTCACGCGCACGACGTGATCGGCGGTCGCGGCGGTGTCGAAGCAGCTCCGACCTGGCGGGCGCGGCAGATCTGGAGCAAGGTGTCTCCGTGCGAACGTCATGTGCGGTAGTCGGAGCAGGACCGGCCGGGATCGCGACCAGCCTGCAGCTGGCCGAACGCGGGGTGGACCACGTCGTCCTCGAACGCGACGAGGTCGCGAGCACCTGGCGGCGGCAGCGGTGGGACAACTTCCGGCTGAACACGTCCGACTGGATGAACACGATGCTGGGCGACATGGAGCCGGGCGCGTTCTTCGGGCGGGACGAGGTCGTGTCGCGGCTCGAGCAGCTGGCAGCCGGCCTGCCGATCCTGGCGGGGATGCCGGTCGAGTCCTTGGAGCAGGTCGGCAGCGGCTTCCGGCTGATGACACCGGGCGGCCCGGTCGAGGCCGACACCGTCGTCGCTGCGAGCGGACTCCTGAACGTGCCGAAGACGCCGAACGCCGCCCGCGACCTGCCGAGCCACGTGCTGTCGATCAGCGGTGCGGAGTACCGGTCGGCCGGTGACCTGCCCTCGGGTGCGGTGCTGGTGGCGGGCGGGGGTCAGTCCGGTGTCCAGATCGCGGAGGACCTCGCACTGGCCGGCCGGCGCGTGCTGTTGTCCACCAGCCCGGTCGGGCGCTTCAACTGGAGCTACCGAGGGCGTGAGACCTTCCTGTGGTTGGACGACGTCGGCTTCTGGGCGCAGCGTCCTGCCGAGCTGCCTGACCCGGCGATGACGCGGATGACGCAACCGCTCGTCGCCTCCGGCGGTCGCACCCTGAGCCTCCCGATGCTGGCCGCGCTCGGAGTGACGCTGCTCGGCCGGCTGACCGGGGCGTCTGACGGCAAGCTCCGGTTCGACGAGTCGGTGGCGGCCAACGTCGCGGCGGGTGACCAGCTCTGGACGCGAACCTGCGCCCTGATCGACGCCTACGTCGCGGCGCACGGCATCGACGTGCCACCCGAGCAGGACGACGAGGGCGGTGGCGACGTGCACCCGACGTCCGTCGCGTCGCTCGACCTCGCCGATGCCGACGTCTCGACGGTCATCTGGTGCACCGGCTTCACCGGAGACCTGTCGTACGCCGACCTGCCGCTGCAGGACGCCGACGGTCAGGTGCGCCGTGATGGCAGTGCGTCCGAGGTGCCCGGGCTGTGGTTCGCCGGATTCCCGTGGCTGGTCCAGCGCCGGTCCAGCATCTTCTACGGGTTCCCGGTCGACGCGGCGCAGACGGCCCACCAGATCACCCAGCACCTCGTCCGCACCACCTAGCCCGCCCGGGTGTTTGCCTGGTTAACCATCCATCCGCATGGCTCACCAGGCAGATCTGCCTGGTCCGGGGTGGGTTTGCCTGGTGAAGGCTGCCCGGCTCCCGGTCAGCCCTCGCCCATGGCAGCCGGCTCGAGCCGCTTGCTCAGGACGAGCTCGCGGCCGTCCTCCTCGTCCCAGCGTTCGCCGGTCTCGACGAAACCTCGGCGGCCGAGCAGCCGCAGCGACGGCTCGTTGTCGGGACTGACGCTGGCCTCGACGTGGATGACTCCCTGGCCGGTGAGCCAGTCCAGGAACAGGTCGACGATGAGGCCGCCGAGGCCTTGTCCCCGCGCCGCCTCTGCGACGGCGTACCCGATCTCGACCGTGCCGTTCTCGTCGGGTGCGGTGTGGCAGCCGATCCGTCCCACGAACGCGCCGTCGCGGACCGCCACGTGCAGCAGGTACGGCGCAGCGGCGGGGTCGGCGTCGAGCGCCTCGATCCGGTAGCGCAGCACGCGCCGGTCTTCCTCGGGCCAGACGAGTCCGGCGAGCTCGGGCTGACCGGAGGCCCAGTCGTCCCGACCGGCGTGCAGCGCGCGCAGCGACTCGGCGGTCAGCGCCTGGAGGAAGAGGGCCATCCGGCGGTCACAAACCCGCGGCGGCGGAGAGGTCTCCGCGGATGGCGTCGAGCCGTCCGGCACCGGAGATGCGTGCCGCCTGGACGTCGCCACCCTCGACCGGGACGACGACCTCGAGGTAGCACTTGATCTTGGGCTCCGTGCCCGACGGCCGGACGACCACGCGGCCGCCCTCGGCCAGCCGGTAGCGCAGCCCGTCGGTCGGGGGCAGTGACGCGGACCCGGCCGACAGGTCGTCGATCTGCTCGACCGCGAACCCGCCCAGTGACGTCGGCGGGGTGTCCCGCAGCCGTTGCATGGTCTGGTCGATCAGTGACAGGTCGTCGACACGCACCGAGAGCTGGTCCGTGGCGAAGACGTCGTACTCGGCCGCGATGTCATCGAGGCGGTCGAGCAGTGTCCGGCCCTCGGCCTTCAGCTCGGCCGCGAGCTCGGCCACGCGCAGCAGCGCAGAGACGCCGTCCTTGTCCCGCACCAGGTCGGGGGCGACGCAGTACCCGAGCGCCTCCTCGTATCCGAACGCGAGACCCGGCACCCGACCGATCCACTTGAACCCCGTCAACGTCTCGGCGAACTCGACGCCGTGCCGCTCGGCCATCACCCCGAGCAGGGACGAGGACACGATGGTCGTGGCGAAGACACCGCGCACCCCACGCCGCAGCAGGTGGTCGGCCAGCAGCGCCCCCACCTCGTCGCCCCGCAGCATCCGCCAGCCCTGCAGCGTCGGGACGGCCACCGCGCAGCGATCGGCGTCCGGGTCGTTGGCGACCACGATGTCGGCGTCGTGCTCGGCCGCGAGTGCCATGGCGAGGTCCATCGCGCCCGGCTCCTCGGGATTGGGGAACGACACGGTCGGGAAGTCGGCATCGGGCTGCTTGCTGTTGCGGTACGACGATCGGCGCCGCGAAGCCCGCCCGCGCCAGCGCCTTCTCGACGGTCTCGTCGCCGACGCCGTGCAGCGGCGTGTAGACCAGGGTCAGCTCGCGCGGCGAGCCGGCACTCGGGAGCGCGGCAACGGCGTCGAGATAGGCCTCGAGGATGTCGTCCTCGAGGACGGTCCAGCCGTCGGCACGCGGGACGTCGCGCACGGGACCAACGGCCTCGATCTGTGCAGAGATGTCAGCGTCGGCCGGCGGCACGATCTGGCTGCCGTCTCCCAGATAGACCTTGTAGCCGTTGTCGCGCGGCGGGTTGTGGCTCGCCGTCACCATGACGCCGGCGACGCAGCCGAGATGGCGGATCGCGAACGCCAGCAGCGGCGTCGGCAGCGGACGCGGGAGCAGAACCGCGTCGTGACCCGCCCCCCGCATCACCTCGGCCGTGTCGCGCGCGAAGACGTCGGACTTGCGTCGGGCGTCGTACCCGATCACCACCGTGCCGGTGCCGACGGTCGCCTTCAGGTATGCCGCGAGCCCGGCGGCGGCCGAGGTCACGACCGAGCGGTTCATCCGGTTCGGGCCGGCGGCCACCTCACCGCGGAGTCCCGCCGTGCCGAACTCCAGGCGTCCGCTGAACCGGTCCTCGAGGTCGGCCAGCGCCTCGGCGTCCCCGGACTCGGCGGCGGCCAGCACGCGCTGCAGCTCGGCACGGGTCTCGTCGTCGGGATCGTCGGCGACCCACGTCTCCACCTGGCTTCTCAACGCTGGAGAGACAGACATCGGTGGCTCCTCACTGGTCCGACGAGAACGGGCGCCGGGCGGCTTCGGGCAGGGCGAAGGGCCCGCCGAGACGAGCTGCCTCGGCCTCGTCCTCGTCACGCGTGGGCAGGTCGGCCTCGTAGTCGGCCGCGTCGTCCTGGGGGTGGTAGCCGATCGCGCGGCCGGGCTCGAGGTCCCACCAGGCGTCCCGGTTGGCGGAGATGCCGTAGATCGTCCGGACACCGTCGAACTCCGCTGTCAACGCGGCCTCGACCATCGCGGTGCAGTCGTCGTAGGAGAGCCAGGTCGCGAGGTTGCGGCGCACCTCGGGTGTCTCGCGACAGCTCCCGATCCGCAGCGCCACGCTGGAGATGCCGTGCCGGTCCGCGTACAGACTGAGCAGGGCCTCGCCCGCGACCTTGCCGACGCCGTAGAAGCTGTCGGGGCGCGGCGGGATGTCGACGCCCACGACTCCGGACTCGGGCCGCGGCGTCATGCCGACGGCGTGGTTGCTGCTGGCAAAGACCATCCGGCGTACGTCGTGCTGGACCATGGCGTCGAGCAGCGCAGCCGTCCCGATCACGTGCCCTTGCAGGATCGCGAGCAGTCCCGCCTCGGTCGCGATGCCGGCGAGATGGACGACGGCATCGGTGTCGGACACGGCGGCGTCGGCCACCGCGGGGTCGGCGCAGTCGCCGACGATGAACTCGCCGGGGTAGTCGGGCGGCGCTGCGGCGATGTCGAGACCGCGGATCTGGTGCCGCACCGCCAGTCGCTCGGAGAGGAGCGACCCGATGCGCCCGCACGCACCTGTGATGAGGACCCGCACGCTCAGATCCTCGGCACGATCGACTTGAGGAGCGCGCCCATCCGGGTGGCTGCCTGCTTGCCGGCCGCGAGCACCTCCTCGTGGTTGAGCGGCTCGCCCGTCATACCGGCTGCTGCGTTCGTGACCAGCGACAGGCCGAGGATCTCCAGCCCTGCCTCGCGGGCGGCGATCGCCTCGAGGGTCGTGGACATGCCGACCAGGTCGCCGCCGATCGTGCGGACCATGCCGATCTCGGCCGGGGTCTCGTAGTGCGGCCCGGGCAGCTGGACGTAGACGCCCTCGTCGAGGTCCGGCTCGACCTCGCGGCAGAGCGCGCGCAGGCGAGGGGAGTAGAGGTCGGTCAGGTCGACGAAGTTCGCCCCGACGATGGGCGAGGTGGCCGTGAGGTTGATGTGGTCCTTGATCAGGACCGGGGTGCCGGGTGACCACTCGGGGCGCAGACCCCCGCAGCCGTTGGTGAGCACGACCGCGCGACAGCCCGCCGCGGCGGACATCCGGACGCCGTGCACGACCGCGGCTACGCCGAGACCCTCGTAGAAGTGGGTGCGGCCGAGGAAGACCAGCGCGCGCACGCCGTCGGCGTCGATCGACCGGATCTTGCCGGCGTGACCCTCGACGGCGGGCGGCGCGAAGCCGGGCAGGTCGGTCGTGGCGATCTCGGCGGAGGCGTCGCCGAGCATCTCCGCAGCCGGCAACCAGCCCGAGCCCATCACCAGGGCGACGTCGTGGCGTTCCACGCCGGTGAGCTCGGCCAGCCGAGCGGCCGCGTCACGTGCGGCGTCGTACGGCGAGGTGTGCGTCGTCATGGGCAGACGCTATCGCGCGTCCGATGCGGAGCCGAGTCGGTCAGCCGACCGAGCGACAGGGCCGGGTGCGCAGGTCGTGGACGTAGTCGTCAGGGGCTCCGGCGGCCTGGGCCGCCTCGCTGATGACGCTCAGGTAGCTGGCGGACGGCAGCCCGCCCTCGTAGGCGTCGAGGACGTAGACCCAGGCGAGCTGCTCGCCCTCGAGCGTCGACACCCGGACGCGGAGCTTGCGGTACACGCTGCTCTCCCACTCGTCGAGGTTGCGCTCGTCCTCGGCGGTGATCTCGTACAGCGCGACGAAGACCTGCTTGCCCGGCGCCTCGACCACCGTGGCGAGCGCGCCGTCCCAGCCGTGCTCCTCACCGGCGAAGGTCAGCCGCCATCCGGCCAGCCAACCGGTGCCGCGGGTGGGGGAGTGCGGGCAGCGCTCGACCATCCTGGCCGGGTCCATGTTCGATCCGTACGCCGCGTAGAGCACCACGGCCTGCAGGCTATCGCCTCTTGGTTAGGGTTCTCGTGTGACGCGCGTCGTGATCATCGGAGGTGGCCCGGGCGGCTACGAGGCTGCCCTGGTCGGCGCCCAGCTCGGGGCCGACGTGACCATCGTCGACCGCGACGGCATCGGCGGCTCCGCCGTGCTGACCGACTGCGTCCCCTCGAAGACGCTCGTCGCGACCGCCGAGCTGATGTCGTCGGTGCAGGAGTCGGGCGAGCTGGGCTTGCGGTTCGGAGCCGACGCGACAGACGAGTCGCCTGCGACGGGCGGCGGCCCTCAATCGGTCGCCGTCGACCTCGCGGTCGTCAACCAGCGCGTCAGGAAGCTCGCCGAGCAGCAGAGCGCGGACATCGCGCAGCGGCTCGACAAGGAAGGCGTCCGGATCGTCCACGGCACCGGCAGGCTCGACGGTCCCGAGACCGTGGTGGCCACCACCGAGGACGGTGAGGAGCGGCTCGCGGCGGACGCCGTGCTCATCTCCACAGGTGCGCACCCGCGGGTGCTGCCGACCGCGACGCCCGACGGTGAGCGGATCCTCACCTGGGAGCAGGTGTACGACGTCGACGAGTTCCCGTCCCGGCTGATCGTGATCGGGTCCGGCGTGACCGGCGCCGAGTTCGCCAGCGCCTACAACGCGCTCGGCGTCGACGTCGTCCTGGTGAGCAGCCGCGACCGGGTCCTGCCCGGCGAGGACGCACAGGCGGCCGAGGTGCTCGAGGACGTGCTGACCCGGCGCGGTATGACGGTGCTCTCCCGGAGCCGGGCCCAGGACGTCGTACGCGACGGTGACCGCGTGGTCGTCACCCTGACCGACGGGTCCACGGTCGAGGGCTCGCACTGTCTGCTCGCCGTCGGGTCGATCCCGAACACGCAGGGCCTCGGCCTCGAGGAAGCGGGGGTCGTGCTGGGCGAGGGCGGCTACGTGACCGTCGACCGCGTCTCGCGGACGAGCGCTCGCGGGGTGTACGCCGCGGGGGACTGCACCGGCGTGCTCATGCTCGCGTCGGTCGCCGCGATGCAGGGACGGATCGCGATGTGGCACGCGTTGGGGGACGCCGTGTCGCCGCTCGACCTCAAGACCGTGTCGTCGAACGTCTTCACTGCTCCCGAGATCGCGACCGTCGGCTACAGCCAGCAGGCCGTCGACGACGGTGAGATCGAGGCCCACGTCGAGATGCTGCCGCTGGCCGGGAACGCCCGGGCCAAGATGCAGGGTGTGCACGACGGGTTCGTCAAGCTCTTCTCCCGGCCCGGCACCGGGATCGTCGTCGGCGGCGTCGTCGTGGCGCCGCGTGCCAGCGAGCTGATCCACGCGGTCTCGCTCGCCGTCGAGGCGCGGCTCACCGTGGACGAGCTCGCCCACGCGTTCACGGTCTACCCGTCGATGAGCGGGTCGATCGCCGAGGCCGCGCGCCGCCTCCACACCCGCTGACCCCCGCTCCCCGCCGCGAATTGCGGGAAACGTCAGGCTGACACGCCGCTTTCAGGGCCACCTTTCCCGCAATTCGCGGCAGCGCGGCGACGTGTGCCGCGGCCTCGGAGGGGCTTGTCGAAACGGTGCAGCCGGCGGAGCAGCCGTCGATACCCGAGTGGACTCAGGCTGGATCTCTCGAACTCCGTCAACCACGGCTCGAGGCGGCCCGCGTCGTGCCGTAGCCCGAGCGCGTCCTCGGCATCGTGAATCACCTGACCGGGATGGTGGAGCAGCTCGTCAGCGATGTAGCCGTACCTCTCGTAGGCCAGCCGCGCGAGGACCTTGTCGCGCTCGAGGTCGCGCTCGTGGCGGCGCTTGTCGCGGTGCGACGCGCCGTCGTACTCCGGGAGTCGTCGTGTGCCCATCACCCGCAGATCCGCACGCGCGACGACCTCGCCCGTCGCGTCTCGGACCTAGCACCTGTGGCTCGACCGCGATGCCGCACAGCACGTGCATCAGGCGCAGCACGGTCTCCCAGGGTGACTCGCTGCGACCGTCGACCAGAGGCAGCGCCCGCCGCAGCATCGGCAGTCCTCGCTGTCTGCTCCAGATCCCGTGCTCGATCTCGTCGACGGTGCACAGTCCGCGGTGGAGCAGCCCGTCGATCGCGACGACCAGATCAACCAGCTGGAGATCCTCAGCGAGCTGACCGGCGACCAGCTCCGGCGCAACCACGAGCACGCCGTCGCGAATCCGCGCCAGGTCGATTCCGACGCGGCTGCGGGCGACGTACAGACCCTTGCGTTCGGGCCGTTGCTCGCCGGGCGCGATCGTGGCCATCACCGGCAGCCAGCTCGGCAAGCGCGGCAACCAGGCGTCGTACAGCTGTGCAGCCGTGAGATGGCTGATGGCGGACTGGGGAGGCAGTACGGGTGCCAGTCGTCGGCAGCGCCGCGCCATGTCGTCGTCGACCTGTGACGAGGTCGGTATGGCGAGGCCGTGGCTGACGGACGTCCAGGTCGGCCCGTACCAGGTCGCGCGGCTGATTCCCTGGGCGAGGGCTTCGCCCCGTCGCAGTGAATCGCTCGTCGATTCGTCCATCGGCCCAACTCACCAAGCCGACATCGCCCCGACCAGATCACGCCGCGGAACTGTGGACGAGGAGCGGGATTTCCACCGTCTGTGGTCGCCGCGAATTGCGGGAAACGTCAGGCTGACACGCCGGTTTCAGGGCCACCTTTCCCGCAATTCGCGGCAGCCGAAATAACAGCGATGTAATTACAGCGGGGGATTATAAGAATTCGACATCGCGGTAGCGGGGTGTGCATTTCGCTGCACATAATCGTGGCCTGTTGTCACACCAATAACAGACGTAAACAATTGTCACACCAGTCACGTGACGCACGATGAGGACGACATAGCCAGGAGTCATGTATGCGAGTCCGCGAGCCGATGGGAGCCCGCTGCACCCGCCCCGCCCGCACCACCGCCGTGCTCGCCCTCAGCCTCGTGCTGATGGCATCCGCCCAGGTCGAGTTCGCCGCCGCGACCCCCAACACCGAAGCCCGCACCGTGGCCGGCCCGGGTCTCGTCGCTGCAGCGACCGCCGCTGTCTCGGCGACGGCTGACACCGGCGTACCGCCGACCGTGCACGAGCTGGCTGTGCCGACGGTGCCGCGGGCCGAACGCGCCGAGACCGCCGAGTCGACCGGCTCTCGGGCTGCGCTGGTGGCCAAGTCGGCGTTGCCGAAGAGTGCCGCCGCCTCACCGTCGCTCGTCGCCCACGTCGAGGCGCCGGTGGCCGGAGGCTTCTCGATGCTCGGCGTGACCTGGTCGCGTACCGGCGACCTCTCCCGCGCCGCCGCGCCGATCGTCGCGGTGCGCACCAAGGAGGGCGGCAGCTGGTCGCGCTGGACCGAGGCGTCGGTCGACCCCGACGAGGGCCCGTCGGCGGCAGAGGAGTCCGAGCGTCCGCGACGGCACCGCGCCGATCTTCGTGGGCGAAGCGGACGCGGTCGAGGTGGATGTCTACACCGCCAGCGGCACCGCGCCGGCCGACCTCGAGGTGGCCGCCATCGACCCCGGTACGACGCCTGCCGACACGTCGCTGTCCAAGGGCGCGACCGTCGGCACGCGAGGTCACCCGCCCGACCCGGGACCGCTTCCCGTCGCTCCCGCGCATCGTGACGCGTCGCGGCTGGGGCGCCGACGAGCGGCTGGGTGACCAGTGCTGGGCGCCGCGCTACGGCCGCACGTTCAAGGCCGTGTTCGTCCACCACACCGCGGGGAGCAACAACTACACCCGGCGCGAGGCGCCCGGGATCGTGCGTGGCATCTACGCGTACCACACCCAGTCCCGTGACTGGTGCGACATCGGCTACAACTTCCTCGTCGACCGCTACGGCACGATCTACGAAGGACGTGCGGGAGGCATCCGTCAGCCGGTGCGCGGCGCGCACTCGGGCGACTACAACGTCAACAGCACCGGCATCTCGCTCATGGGCGAGTTCACCTCGGTGATGCCGACGAAGGCGATGCGGCGCGCCCTGATCAAGCTGATCGCCTGGCGGCTCGGTGTGGCGTACCACGGAGGCAAGGGATACGCGTTCCTCAACGGCAAGCGGTTCAACCGGATCTCCGGACACCGCGACGCGATGTCGACGTCGTGCCCGGGCCAACGGGTCTACGACTGGCTGCCGCAGCTGCGCAACCGCGTCGATCGCCGGCTCGACCACTTCACGTCGGTCATCAAGCGCTACTACTTCAATCGAGGTGGAAGCCGGGGCGCGCTCGGTCCGGTCCGGATCGGAGAGGTCATGGCCGACGGGTGGACGCCACACGACGTTCACCAAGGCGCGCACCTACTTCAAGGACGGCCGGCGCCGGACGTTCAAGCGGGGCCCCTTCCTCTCGGCATACCTCGCCGCCGGTGAGGTCAACGGCCCGCTCGGCTACCCGATCTCGAGGCTGCACTACCCGCGGCGTGGCTACTCGTCCGTCTTCGAGGGTGGCTCCCTCTACTGGTCGCACCAGGCCGGAAGCCACTACCTGCTTCGCGGCAAGGTGTTCCGCAGATACGGCCATGTGGGCGGCGCCAAGGGCGACCTCGGATTTCCGGAGACCAACGTCCGATTCAGCGCCAAGGGCTCCTCGGCGCGTTTCCAGCACGGGGTCATCCGCTATGACAAGCAGAGCTCACGCACGACGGTGATCTGGGAATGAGGGCCCCCTCGAGCTTCTCCAGGACGGCGCGCAAGAGTCGCGTCCGGCTCACCCTGTCCGCCGTCGTCGTCGCGGTCGTCGCGCCGCTGGCGATCACCGCCGCCGGTCCGTCGGCGTCGGCCGACCAGACCTACTACGTGCCGATCTCGAAGTCGTGGACGATCTCCGGTCACGGCTACGGGCACGGTCACGGCATGAGCCAGTACGGCGCCCAGGGTGCCGCGATGCGGGGGCTCGGCTACACGGAGATCATCAACTTCTACTACCCCGGGACGTCCTGGGCGCGGTCGAAGGGCATGGTCCGCGTCCTGATCAGCGCCGACACCACGTCCGACCTCCAGGTGCGGCCCCAAGGCGGCCTGGCCCTGCGGGACCTGACCAGCAACAAGAAGTGGACCCTGCCCACGCGGGCCGCCATCGACCGCTGGCGACTGACACCGGTGCCACGCGGCACGGCCGTCCAGTTCCACACCGCGACGGGCTGGCACGCCTGGGACGTGCCCGGCGCACAGCGGATGCTCAAGGCGGCAGGCCAGTTCACCTCGCGCAGCCATGTGCTGACACTGCTCGTGCCCTCCGGGTCCGACGTGACGGCCAAGCGCTACCGCGGGACGCTGCGCTCGGTGCCGCCGTACGCCGGTGCCTCGGTCCGCGACACGGTCAACGTGCTCCCCATGGACAGCTACGTCCGCGGCGTCGTGCCCTACGAGATGCCGGCGTCCTGGGACGCGGCCGCACTCCGCTCGCAGGCTGTCGCTGCTCGCACGTACGCCGCCTGGCTCCGGGCGCAGAACCCGCGTCGCTACTACCAGGTCTGCGACACGACCTCCTGCCAGGTGTACGGCGGTGTGACGGCTGAGCAGACCTCGAGCAACGACGCCGTGACGGCCACCGCCGGCAAGATCCTGACCTACCAGGGCAAGCCCGCCTTCACCCAGTTCTCGTCCTCCTCCGGCGGCTGGACGTCGAAGGGGTCGGTGCCCTACCTGCCGGCGAAGAAGGACCCGTACGACAACATCGCGATGAATGCCAACCACTCGTGGAAGGTCGTGGTCAGCGCGCGCTCGCTGGAGCGGTCGCACCCCGAGATCGGCACGCTTCGCGACCTGCGCGTCACCTCGCGCGAAGGCCACGGCGAGTGGGGCGGCCGCGTCCTGCAGATCGTGCTGCACGGGTCGAAGGGCAACGCGATGATGACCGGCGACGACTTCCGTTGGCAGTACGGGTTGAAGTCCTCGTGGTTCAACATCGCGCCGACGCCGATCATCCAGCGGTGGCATGCCATCGGAGCGGCCAAGTCGTCCATCGGCCGGCCGAGCTCGGCGGAGTACCGGCTCGACGACGGCTCGGCGCAGAACTTCACGCAGGGCCGGATCTACTGGAGCGACAAGACCGGGGCGCGCGAGATGATGGGCCCGCTCCTGTTCACCTACCGCGCGTTCGGAGGGCCGGCGTCACGCGTGGGCTGGCCGATGACCGGGATCATGAAGGCTCCGCTCAAGGGCCACAAGATCCGGCTCCAGAGGGGCTACCTCTTCTCCAAGCCGGGACTGGGCGCCTCGGTCATGTTCGGCCCGGTGCTCGAACGCTGGTCCCGGGTCGAGGGTGGGCCCAGCGGTCACCTCGGCTACCCGACCAGCAACGTGCACGCGGTGGCGGAGGGCCAGCGGGCCTCGTTCCAGCACGGTGCGATCACCTGGGTCCGCAAGACCAACACGTTCCGCGTGGTCGAGCGGGACTGACCTGCACCCCGGCACCGCGCCGAGCGGGACCGGTCCGTCAAGCCTTCACGACGACGACGAGGTCGCCGCCCTCGACCGTGCGCGGTCCGTCGAGGGCGACGCGCTCCACGGTGCCGGCGACCGGTGAGGTGATCGAGGCCTCCATCTTCATCGCCTCGATCGTGGCCACGGACTGGCCCGCCTCGACCTGGTCGCCGACCGACACCAGGACGCTGACGACACCGTCGAACGGCGCCCCGACCTGACCGGGGACGGAGGTGTCTGCGCGTTCCTGGGCCGGCGCGTCGGACGAGACCGAGCGGTCGCGCACCGAGACGGGCCGGAGCTGGCCGTTGATCGTGCACATCACCGTGCGGATGCCGCGCTCGTCCGGCGGGCTCACCGACTCGACCCCGAGGATGAGCCGGACACCTTCGCCGAGGTAGACGTCGTGCTCGACGTCGTCGTCGAGGCCGTAGAGGAAGTCACGCGTCGGAAGCACCGAGAGGTCGCTGTATCGCTCGCGCGCATCGGCGAAGTCCTTGGTGGGCCCCGGGAACAGCAGCCGGTTCAGCGTCGAACGACGGTCGTGGTCGAGGGCTGCCGAGTCCTCGGGGTCGAGCTTCTCCTCCCGCGGCTTGGCGGACCGGCCCTTGAGCGCCTTGGTGCGGAACGGCTCCGGCCAGCCGCCGGGGGGATCGCCGAGCTCACCGGACAGGAAGCCGATCACCGAGTCGGGGACGTCGTACGACCCGGGGTCGTCGGCGAACGCCTGCGGGTCGGCGTCGGTCGCGACGAGCGCGAGCGCCAGGTCTCCCACCACCTTGCTGGACGGCGTGACCTTGACGATGTTGCCGAGGATGTCGTTGGCGGCGGCGTACATGTCCTCGATCTGCTCGAACTTCTCGCCCAGACCGAGCGCGATCGCCTGCTGCCGCAGGTTGGAGAGCTGGCCGCCGGGGATCTCGTGGCGGTAGACGCGGCCGGTCGGCGCGGGGAGTCCCGCCTCGAAGGGCGCGTACAGCCGCCGGGTCGCTTCCCAGTACGGCTCGAGGTCGTTGACCGCCGTGAGCGACAGACCGGTCGCGCGGTCGGTGTGGTCGGTGGCGCCGACCAGGGCCGACAGCGCGGGCTGGCTGGTCGTGCCGGCGAGCGCAGCGGACGCGGCGTCGACCGCGTCCACCCCGGCGTCGATCGCGGCCAGCAGCGTCGCCAGCTGACCGCCGGGTGTGTCATGGGTGTGCAGGTGCACCGGCAGGTCGAAGCGTTCGCGCAGCGCGCCGACGAGGGTGCGGGCGGCCGGCGCTCGCAGCAGCCCCGCCATGTCCTTGATCGCCAGGACGTGGGCACCGGCCTCGACGATCCGTTCGGCCAGCCCCAGGTAGTAGTCCAGCGTGTAGAGCCGCTCGCCGGGGCTGCTCAGGTCGCCGGTGTAGCAGAGCGCGACCTCGGCCACCGCGGACGGCGTCGCGCGCACGGCGTCGATGGCCGCTCGCATCTGCTCGACGTCGTTGAGCGCGTCGAAGATCCGGAAGATGTCGATGCCGGTGTCGGCCGCCTCGGCCACGAAGGCGTCGGTCACCTCGGTCGGGTACGGCGTGTAGCCGACCGTGTTGCGGCCGCGCAGCAGCATCTGGAGGCAGACGTTGGGGAGTGATTCACGCAGCTGTGCCAGCCGCTCCCACGGGTCCTCGGAGAGGAAGCGCAGCGCGACGTCGTAGGTCGCCCCGCCCCAGCACTCGACCGACAGGAGCTGAGGCGTGAGCGCCGCGATGTGCGGAGCGACGGCGACCAGGTCACGGGTGCGCACGCGGGTCGCGAGCAAGGACTGGTGAGCATCGCGCAGCGTCGTGTCGGTGACGGCGACCGCACGCTGGTGCCGCAGCTCGGCGGCGAACGCCTCGGCTCCGACGGCGAGCAGTCGCTGGCGCGAGCCGTCCGGCGGATCGCCGGCCGGAAGTGACGGCAGCTTGCTCACCGGGTCGACGGTCGTCGGCGCATCGCCGTGCGGCTTGTTGACCGTGACGTCGGCCAGGTAGTGCAGCAGTCGGGTGCCGCGGTCCGCCGACGAGCGAGCCGTGAGCAGCTGCGGGTGCTGCTCGATGAACGAGGTGGTCACCCTGCCGGCGCGGAAGTCGGGGTCGTCGAGGACGGCCTGGAGGAAGGGGATGTTGGTGGCGACGCCGCGGATCCGGAACTCGGCCACCGCCCGACGAGCCCGGTCGACCGCGAGCTCGAACGTGCGGCCACGGCAGGTGAGCTTGGTCAGCATCGAGTCGAAGTGCGCGGAGACCTCGGCACCGGTGTACGTCGTACCGCCGTCGAGTCGGATCCCCGCACCGCCGGGAGAGCGGTACGCCGTGATGCGTCCGGTGTCGGGACGGAACCCGTTGGCCGGGTCCTCGGTCGTGATCCGGCACTGCAGGGCGGCGCCGCGGACCCGGATGTCGTCCTGGCTCAGCCCGAGGTCGGACAGCGACTCGCCGGCCGCGATCCGCAGCTGCGACTGCACCAGGTCGACGTCGGTCACCTCCTCGGTGACGGTGTGCTCGACCTGGATTCGCGGGTTCATCTCGATGAAGACGTGCCGGCCCTCGGGGTCGACGAGGAACTCGACGGTGCCGGCGTTGACGTAGCCGATCTCGCGCGCGAAGGCGACCGCGTCCGCACAGATGCGGTCGCGCAGGTCGGGGTCGAGGTGCGGAGCCGGGGCGATCTCGACGACCTTCTGGTGGCGGCGCTGCAGTGAGCAGTCGCGCTCGAAGAGGTGGATCACGTTGCCCTGGGTGTCGGCCAGGATCTGTACCTCGATGTGCCGCGGATCGGTGACTGCTTCCTCGGCGAACACCGTCGGGTCGCCGAACGCGCCGTCCGCTTCGCGCATCGCCGACTCGACCGCCTCGCGCAGGTCGTCGGGATCGTCGACCCGGCGCATCCCTCGCCCGCCGCCCCCGGCGACCGCCTTCACGAAGACAGGAAAGTTGAGCTCGGCCGCGTTGCGGCACACCTCGTCGGCGTCCCGCGAGGGCGCGACGTTGCGCAGCACGGGCACGCCGGCCGCCTGCGCGGCGGCAACGGCGCTCGCCTTGTTGCCGGTCAGACGGAGGATGTCGGCGCTGGGTCCGACGAAGGTGACGCCGGCCGCTGCACAGGCCTCGGCCAGAGCCGGGTTCTCGGACAGAAATCCGTAGCCGGGGTAGACCGCTTCGGCGCCCGCGCGCACGGCGGCGTCGACGACGGCTTGCGGGTCGAGATAGGCCCGCACCGGGTGGCCGCGCTCGCCGATCTCGTAGGCCTCGTCCGCCTTGAGCCGGTGCTCGGAACCGCGGTCCTCGTGGGGGAAGACCGCCACCGTCCTGGCGCCGAGCTCGTACGCCGCCCGGAACGCCCGGACCGCGATCTCGCCCCGGTTGGCCACCAGCACCTTCGCGAACATGCGCCCAACCTTAGAGAGACCATCCGCATCCGGCAGCGCGGTCTCGCAGGTCAAGCGGGCGCCGACCCGTTACGGGCTCGGCAGCGGCACCGAGTGCACCAGCGCGACCTTCCACTCACCGCCTTCGCGGTGTAGCACGAAGGTGGTCGGAGCCGAGACGTGATCAGGCTTGCCTTCGAGCACATAGTCCTGCTCGAGCCAACAGGTGACGATGCCGGTGTCCTCCCACGCCACCTCGGTCATGTCGATGAGCTTGTTAGAGCCAACCTGGACCGGACGTGTGGTGCCGTGGCGTTGCTCGGACGTCTCGTGCGAGCGGACGAAAACGGCTTGAGCCGCGCTGGGGTGTCACGGAGGATCGGAGCGTGCCCGACCCGGATGCGCCGACCACACCCGAACGCAGCTTCGGCTGGTGGGACATGTTCGTCCACCCGGACGACGACCCGCGCACGGACGGCGGACCGTTCGACGACGAGCGCGACATGTTCCTCGCCTACCTCAACGACCAGCGGCTGACGTTGCAGATGAAATGCTCCGACCTCGACGCCGAGCAGCTCGCCCGTCGATCCGTCGAGCCGTCGAATCTCTCGCTGCTAGGACTGCTTCGCCATCTCGCCGGCGTCGAGCAGATCTGGATCCGCATCCGGTTCGCGGGTGAACAGGCGTCCCGTCACTACCGCACGGAAGACGACCCGAACGATGACTTCAACGGCGCCGTCGCAGACCCGGCGCTGGTCGAGGACGCCTGGCAGACGTGGCGGGCGGAGTGCGCGTACACCGACCGGCTGGTCCGCGAGACCTCCGACCTCGACGCGACCGGGAGCTGAGGGCGATCAGCTCCGTGAGACGCTGCTCCACCTGATCGAGGAGTACGCGCGCCACCTCGGCCACGCCGATTTCCTGCGTGAGCGCATCGACGGGCGGGTCGGCCAGTAGCCATGCCCGACGTCCCGGATGAGTCGGTGGGTACGCCGTTCGAGGTGGCCTGCGACGAGTCCGGCTCGGAGGGAGAGCATCTGATCGGCGCGAACACGGACGTGTTCGCCCATGGCAGCGTGCACCTGGCCCTCGACGAGGCGGCCGCGTCCGTGCAGGAGGTCCGCGACCGGGTCCGATCACCCGCGACGGAGTACAAGGCCAACCATCTGCTCCGCGAGAAGCAGCGAGCGGTGCTCGAGTGGATCCTCGGTCCGGACGGACCCTTGCTCGGCCAGGCCCACGTCCACCTGACCGACAAGACGGCGTACGTCGTCGACCGGCTCGTGCTCGTGCTGACCGGGCGGGAGGCCCCGGCCACCAGCGCCGTCCTGCTCCAGGCCGGGCCGGCGCTGGGCGACCGTTGGCAGCGTCTGCTGCACACCGGGAACGACCTGCTCCGGTCGCGCAGCCTGCTCGCGGCGCCGATGCCCGTCGACGCCTTCTTCACCGCACTGGACGACATCGCCGGATCGGGCGACCTCGACGGGGCCGCGGAAGCCTTCGCCACACTGGGCTCCGGCCGCGAACGCGCCGAGGCGTATCGCTCGGACGTGGCACCTGGCCCTCCGGTCGTGCCGCTCCTGGAGCCGTTCTTCCCGGCTCTGCTCCGGACGATCGGCTACTGGTCCGGCCGCCTCGACCAGCCGGTCGCGGTCGTCCACGACGAGACGAACACCCTGACGTCCGAACGCCTGGAGCACGTGCGCCGGCTCGCGGGACCGGCGCTGGCGTCGTTCGACCGCGTCGACTCGACGCACGACGCCCGGGTGCAGCTGGCGGACTTCCTCGCAGGGGTGGCACGCAAGCTCGCGTCCGACGCACTCGGCGGACGCGCGGACCGCCCACTGGTGGAGCTGTTGCGGCCGTACGTCGACCCCGCCTCGGTCTGGGGCGACCCGGTCAGCGGTGCACAGCTCGGGTTGCCTGCCCCGGAGATCGCCGCCAGAGGATGACGGCGCTCAGTCGCTGATCTCGCAGAGCACCGCGCCGCTGGTCACCGTGGCTCCGACCTCGGCGGTCAGGGCCGAGATCGTGCCGGCCTTGTGGGCGTTGATCGGCTGCTCCATCTTCATCGCCTCGAGAACCACGACGAGCTCTCCGGCCGCGACCTGCTGCCCCTCCTCGACCGCGAGCTTGACGATGGTGCCCTGCATCGGCGCGGTCAGAGCGTTGCCGCCTGCCGCCGCGCCGGCCTTCTTGGTGGCGGCCCGCTTCGCCGGCTTCTTCCCTGCCGCAGCACCTGCCGCGGCCAGTCCGGCCGGGAGTGACACCTGGATCCGCTTGCCGGCGACCTCGACCGTGACGTTCTCCCGCTCGGCAGGGTCGGCGACCTCGGCCTCGCCGTCGTACGGCGCGATCGTGTTGTCGAACTCGGTCTCGATCCAGCTCGTGTAGACGCCGAAGCTGCCGTCCGCGGCGACGTAGGCCGGGTCGTCGACGACCGCGCGGTGGAACGGGATGACGGTCGGCATGCCGTCGACGACGAACTCGTCGAGAGCACGACGGGAGCGTTCGAGAGCCTGCTCGCGGCTGCGGCCGCTGACGATCAGTTTGGCGACCAGGGAGTCGAAGCTGCCCGGGACGGTCTCGCCCTGGTCGTAGCCGCCGTCGAGCCGGACGCCGGGTCCGGAGGGGGCGTGCCAGTGGGTCAGGGTGCCGGGTGCCGGCATGAAGTTGCGCCCGGCGTCCTCCGCGTTGATCCGGAACTCGATCGAGTGGCCCTCGACGAGCGGGTCGTCGTAGCCCAGCTCCTCGCCGGCGGAGACGCGGAACATCTCACGGACCAGGTCGATGCCGGTGACCTCCTCCGTGACCGGGTGCTCGACCTGGAGCCGGGTGTTGACCTCGAGGAACGAGATCGTGCCGTCCTGGCCGACCAGGAACTCGCAGGTGCCGGCGCCGACGTAGCCCGCCTCGCGGAGGATCGCCTTGGACGAGTCGTAGAGGGTCTTCATCTGCTCGTCGGAGAGGAAGGGTGCGGGCGCCTCCTCGACGAGCTTCTGGTGCCGGCGCTGCAACGAGCAGTCGCGTGTGGACACGACGACGACGTTGCCGTGCCGGTCGGCCAGGCACTGCGTCTCGACGTGCCGCGGCTTGTCGAGGTAGCGCTCGACGAAGCACTCGCCGCGGCCGAACGCGGTCACCGCCTCACGGACCGCCGACTCGTAGAGCTCGGCGACCTCTTCCTCCTTGCGTGCCACCTTGAGACCGCGACCACCGCCACCGAACGCCGCCTTGATCGCGATCGGGAGACCGTTCTCGCGGGCGAAGGCGAGGACCTCGTCGGCGTCCTTGACCGGGTCCTGGGTGCCGGCGACGAGCGGGGCGCCGACCTTCTGCGCGATGTGGCGCGCTTGGACCTTGTCGCCGAGCGCGTCGATCGCCGCCGGAGGAGGTCCGATCCAGACCAGGCCCGCGTCGAGAACCGCCTGCGCGAAGCCGGAGTTCTCGGCCAGGAAGCCGTAGCCCGGGTGGACCGAGTCGGCGCCGGAACGCTTGGCCACCGCGATGATCTTGTCGATGTCGAGATAGGAGTCGGCAGGAGTTGCGCCCTCGAGCGAGTAGGCCTCGTCAGCGAGGCGGACGAACAGCGCGTCGCGGTCCGGGTCGGCGTACACGGCGACGCTCCCGATGCCGGCGTCCTTGCAGGCCCGGATGACGCGGACTGCGATCTCGCCGCGGTTGGCGATCAGGACCTTGGTCAGCGGGGTGACACTCGTCTGGTCAGGCACGCGCCTGAGTCTATGACCGAGTCGCTCTGGCCTGCCTCCGGGGACGAAGGCCGCGACGCATCACGACGCGGGTGGGCGAGCGGCGAACCACCTCGCGGAAGCCGGCCCGCTCGTAGAGGCTGCGCGAGCCGAAGAACATGAAGTCGTCGTGGCTGCGCTCCGGCTTGTCGATCGGGATAGGCCTCGAGCAGGCGGACTCCCTGGTCGCGAGCCCAGTCCATCGCGTCGGCCAGCAGCCGCCGCTGGAGCCCCTGACCGCGGTGCGGCTTGGCGACGTAGGTGCAGACGATCGACCAGACCTCCGCGTCGTCGACCGGCTTCATGATGGGGGACCGGCGCAGCTTGAGGAAGTCCTCGCGCGGGCCGAGGCTGATCCAACCCGACCGGCCGCCCGTCGAGGTAGCCGATCAGGCCGGGCTCGACGCCGGCCTCGACCAGGCTGCAGAACTGCTCCTTGTTGGTCACGCCGGCCGCAGCGGAGACCGACACCTGACCGGTCTTGCGGTAGAACATGCACCAGCAGCCGCGCACGATCGAGCCACCGGGCAGCCCGAACAGCTCCTCGAGGTCGGACCAGGTGTCCGGGGTCAGCACCTGGGTCGTGAAGCGTCCTTCAGCACGCCCGTCCGCCATGTTCGGAGTCTCGCACGCAACCCGGACAGTCCGCCGTTCGCGCGCGGCGTTCACCTCGGTGCAGTAGACATTCGGCATGGCCGAACAGCTCGAGACCGAGTTCACCTTTGAGCCCGGGCCCGACCCGGCCCTCCCGGATCTCTCCGACATCGCGGGAGTCGCGACCGTGACGAAGCCGCGGGTCCAACGGCTCGAAGCGGTGTACTTCGACACCGAAGACCTGCGCCTGATGCGTGCGGGCGTGACGCTGAGACGGCGTACCGGCGGTGACGACGCCGGCTGGCACCTCAAGGTCCCGACCGCCGACGACACCGGTCGCACGGAGGTGCACGCGCCGCTCGGGCGTTCGACACGACAGCCACCGCAGCGACTGCGCTCGGCGGCGACCGCCTGGACCCGGGACGCGCCTCTCGTCCCCGTCGCCACGGTCCAGACCCGTCGGCTGGTCCGGCGACTCCGGGACGAACGCCGGGCGCTCGTCGCCGAGGTCTGCGAGGACACCGTGCGCGGCACCCGCCTGCTCGAGGGACTCGAGGGTGAGACGACCTGGACGGAGTGGGAGCTCGAGCTCGGCGACGCCGCAAGCGGTGATGTCACGGATGCCTTGATCGCGCGACTGACGGAGGCGAGCGGACAGCCCAGCACCGGGTCGTCGAAGCTTCGCCGCACGCTCGGGTCGGCGCTGCCACCCGATCCGACGGTCGCAGCGTTCGAGCCGGACAGCCTCGGCACGCGATGTCGGTGCACGCCCGGATCGCGCGAGCAAGCTGCAGCGCGCTGCTGCATCCACGACAGCGAAGTACGCCGAGACGTGGGCGACGGGGTGCACAAGGCGCGGGTGGCGATGCGACGGCTGCGCGCCGCGCTGGCCACCTTCCGCCCCTGGCTCGACCGCGAGCTGACGGACCGGCTGCGCGACGACCTGCGATGGGCCGGGCGCGCACTCAGCCCGGTCCGGGACGCCGAGGTGATGCAGGAGAGGTTCGAGGCCGCCCTGGCCGGTCAGCCGCGCGACCTCGTCGTGGGGCCGGTCCGCCGCGACCTCGACTCCGCCTGCCGGACAGCCCGCCGCGAGGCCAGGTCGCGAGCGCTCGCCGCCATGGATTCCGCCGCGCTACCTCCGGGTGCTGGCGCGGCTCGACGGCTTGGTCGACGGCTCCTGGGGTTGGGCCGAGGACGCTCCGGGACGCAAGCGGCTGCGCAAACGCACCGAGCGCGAGTGGAAGCGGGTGCGTGGTCGCTACGACGACGCGTCCGCCGCGGCCGAGGAGTCCGAGGACGGTCGGCCGCCGGCGACGGCGCTGCACGCGGTGCGGAAGGCGGTCAAGCGCCTGCGGTACGCCGCCGAGGCCGTCGAGCCGGTGTTCGGCGCATCGGCCACCGAGCTGGCGGCGCACGCCGAGGAGATCCAGACGGTGCTGGGAGAACATCAGGACAGCGTCGTCGCGCGGTCGTTGCTCCGCGATCTCGCACGCCGGGCGGACCAGCGCGACGTCAGCACGTTCTCCTACGGCCGCCTGCACGGCCTCGAGGACCTGGCGGCCGCCGAGGCGAGGCGGGAGTTCGCCGCGTCGTGGCAGCGGTTGGAGAAGCTCGATCCCCGCTCAGTGCTGCGCTAGGAGTGCCTCGAGGTCGTCGCGGCAGCGCTGCTCGACCAGGTCGAGGTCGTGCAACGTCTCTTCGATGTCTCGGCGGCGCTGGGCGAGCTCGGCACGGCGTACGCCGATCTGGTCCAGCAGGTACTCGAGCTGCCCGGCCTCGCCCGGCTGCTCGTCGTACATGTTGACGATGGTGGCGATCTCGTCCAGGGAGAAGCCGAGGCGGCGACCGCGCAGGATCAGGGCGAGCCGGATCCGGTCCCGGTTGTGGAAGACGCGGGTCGTGCCGCGCCGCTCGGGGGAGAGCAACCCGATGTCCTCGTAGTGGCGCAGGGTGCGCAGGGTGACGTCGTGCTCCTGAGCGAGCTCGGTGATCGACCACGTCGGGTCGTCGATGGAGCCGGCGGGTGTCATGGCTTGCCCTTCCGTTACGGAAGCGACCTACGCTTACGTTGACGTAAGAGTAAGGCATGTTCGCCGCGTACCGAAGTGAGGACCACCGTGACACCGTTCGAGCTGACTGCTGAGCACGAGGCGTTCCGGCAGAGCGTGCGCGAGTTCGCGCAGGCCGAGATCGCGCCGTACGCCGCGCAGTGGGACAAGGACCACTACTTCCCCGTCGACACCGTGCAGAAGATGGGCAAGCTCGGGCTGTTCGGCCTCACCGCGCCGGAGGAGTTCGGGGGTGCGGGCGAGGACGGCGACTTCACCAGCCTGTGCGTGGCGATCGAGGAGATCGGTCGCGTCGACCAGTCGATGGGCATCACGCTCGAGGCAGCCGTCGGTCTCGGGATCAACCCGATCCTGACGTTCGGCACCGACGAGCAGAAGCAGACCTGGCTCCCCGACCTGGTCGCCGGACAGACCCTTGCCGGCTTCGGTCTCACCGAGCCGGGCTCGGGTTCGGACGCCGGCGCCACGAAGACCAAGGCGGACCTCGTCGACGGCGAGTGGGTGGTCAACGGCAGCAAGCAGTTCATCACCAACTCCGGGTCGGACATCACGTCCGTCGTCACGGTCACTGCGCGCACCGGGGTTTCGACCAAGCTCGACCACCGGTCTCGAGAAGGCCGAGATCTCGACGATCATCGTGCCGACCGGCACGCCGGGCTTCACCGCCGAGCCGGCATACGACAAGCTCGGCTGGCACGCCAGTGACACCCACCCGCTGTCCTTCGACGACTGCCGGGTCCCCGAGGCCAACCTGCTCGGCACGCGGGGCAAGGGCTTCGGCCAGTTCCTGGCCACGCTCGACGACGGCCGGGTCGCCATCGCGGCGCTCGCGGTCGGCTGCATCGAGGCCTGCCTCGAGATGTCGGTCGCGTACGCCGGAGAGCGCACCACGTTCGACGTCCCCATCGGGCGCAAGCAGGGGGTGGCGTTCCAGATCGCCGACCTCAAGGTGATGGCCGAGGCGGCGCGCGGGCTGACCTACAAGGCCGCCGCGCTCAAGGACGCCGGCCGGCCGATCAAGGAGTTCAAGGAGGCGGCGGCGATCGCCAAGCTCTACTCCACCGAGGCGGCCGTGACGGCCACCCGGGTCGCGACCCAGGTCTTCGGCGGCTACGGCTTCATGGAGGAGTACCCGGTCGCCCGCTTCTACCGCGACGCGAAGGTGCTCGAGATCGGTGAAGGTACGTCCGAGGTCCAGCGGATGCTCATCGCCCGCGGCCTCGGCCTCCCCGTCGAGTAGCCGACTTGATCAGTACGTCAGTGGGCTCGAGCTCGACGAGCTACTGACAACTCGGTCTACTTCCAGAGGGAGGTCCACTCGACGTCGAGGTCGTGGAGGAGGTCGCGCAGCAGTGGTAGCGAGATCCCGACGACCGTGTGGTGGTCGCCGGCGAGCGAGGTGACGAACGCGCCGCCCAGCCCGTCGATCGTGAACGCCCCCGCGACGTTGAGCGGTTCCCCGGTCCCGACGTAGGCGTCGATCTCCTCGTCGGACAGCTCGGCGAACGTGACCTCGGTGGCCGACGTGCCCTCCACCTGCTTGCCGTTCCGGGTGTCCACCACGCAGTGCCCGGTCACGAGCGTGCCCGTGCGACCGCGCATGGCCTGCCAACGGCGTACGGCCTCGGCCGAGTCGGTCGGCTTGCCGAGCGCGACCCCGTCGAGGTCGAGGACCGAGTCGCAGCCCACGACGAGGGCGCCCTCCGCCATGGACAGCTGGGCGACGGCGGTGGCCTTCGCCACGGCCAGCACCTGCGCGAGCTCGCCGGGCGAGTCCGCGGAGTACGCCGACTCGTCGACGTCGGACACCACCACCTCGGGGAAGACGCCCGCAGCCCGCAACGTCGCCCGGCGAGCGGGCGAGGCGGAGGCGAGCACCAGTCGGACGGTCATCGCGGTCGCGGGCGGACGGTCAGAGCCGCGCCAGCTGGGCGCGGAGCGGGTCGAGGCCGATCGAGCCGAGGTCGAGCGCCTGACGGTGGAACTCCTTGAGGTCGAAGGCGGCGCCGTGCCGCGCGCGCACCTCGTCGCGCGCCTGCAGCCAGATGCGCTCACCGACCTTGTAGGACGGCGCCTGGCCGGGCCAGCCGAGGTAGCGGTTGACCTCGTACTGGATGATCGAGTCCTCCATCCGGCAGTGCTGGCGCAGGAACTCCAGGCAGAGCTCGCCGGTCCACTGCTCGCCCGGGTGGAACCCGAACGGGTTGTCAGCCGGGATCGGCAGCTCGACGTGCATGCCGATGTCGATGATGACGCGGGCGGCTCGCATGCCCTGACCGTCGAGCATGCCGAGCTTGTTGCCCGGGTCGTCGAGGTAGCCGAGGTCCTCCATCAGCCGCTCGGCGTACAGCGCCCACCCCTCGCCGTGGCCGGAGACCCAGCACATCAGCCGCTGCCAACGGTTGAGCAGCTCGCGGCGGTACGCCGTCTGGGCGACCTGGAGGTGATGCCCCGGCACACCCTCGTGGTAGACCGTGGTCACCTCGCGCCAGGTCGAGAACGACGTCTGGTCGTCGGGCACGGCCCACCACATCCGGCCGGGCCGCTCGAAGTCCTCGCTCGGGCCGGTGTAGTAGATGCCGCCGTCGTTGGTGGGAGCCAGACAGCACTCGATCCGGCGGATCGGGTCGGGGATGTCGAAGTGGGTGCCGGCCATGTCGACGACGGTCTCGTCGGCCAGCTGCTGCATCCAGTCGCGGAACGCCTCCTTGCCGGGAAGGGTCCGGTCGGGATCGGCGTCGAGCGCGGCGACGGCGTCGTCGACGGAGCCGCCGGGGACGATCTTGTCGGAGACGAGGGCCATCTCGTCCTCGATCCGCTTGAGCTCGTCCCAGCCCCAGGCGTACGTCTCGTCGAGGTCGATCTCGGCGCCGAGGAAGTTGCGCGACTCCGGGATGTACGCCGCCCGGCCGACTGCCTCCGTGGTCACGTCCCCGCGGGGCGAGCTCCTCGGAGAGGAAGCGCTCGAACCCGGCGAATGCTGCTGCCGCCGCCGTGGCGTGCTCGTCGAGGCGCTGCCGCAGAGACGCCGGGATGCCTTCGGAACGGGCGACCAGCTGCGAGAAGAAGTCGCCGGCATTGCCTTCCTGGCCGGTCCACGAGCGGACCTGCCCGGCGAGCAGGCCGATCTGTCGGGTCGCCGAGACGTGGCCCTGGTCGGCGGACCGGGTCAGGGTCGCGCGGTAGTCGTCGACCGCCGCCGGAATGCCGGCGAGCCGCGCGTCGATGTTGGTCCAGTCCTCCTCGGTCGACGTCGCCATCAGGTCGAACACGCTGCGGATCGAGTGGGCCTCACTGGTGATGATGCTGACCTGCGACGTCGTCGTGCCCGCGTCGTACTGCTCGAGGGCGACCGACTGGCGCTCGACGAACGCGTCCTTGGCTGCCCGCCCGCGGTCGTCGGTGGGCTCGACGTCCTGCATGGCGGCCAGCGAGCGCGCGGCCAGGTCGCGGCGGGCGGCGAAGCCGTCGGGGGAGAGGTCGGTCAGCTCGCTCTCGTGGCCAGGGATGCCGAAGTAGGTCGCGGCGAGCGGGTCGAGCGCGGCGTAGTCCGCGACGAAGGCGTCGGCGATCTCGTCGACGGGGCGGGTGTCGGGTTCGGTCACGCGCCCAAACCTAGTCGCCGGGGGTAGCCGATTGCATGACCTTTGCGTCGAGTCGATTGTCGGTGGTCAGACCTAGCGTGATCCCTGTGACCGTGCCCGAGCTGATGTCGCACCCAGGACCGACGCTGAGAGGTTCAGCCCCACGGCAGAACAGGGTGCTGCCCGGCGGAGAGATCGTCGCTGTGGCGCAGCGCGGGG
This sequence comes from uncultured Actinomycetota bacterium, assembly GCA_963737725.1. Lineage (GTDB taxonomy): Bacteria > Actinomycetota > Actinomycetes > Propionibacteriales > Nocardioidaceae > JANLYC01. The sequence goes on along the minus strand of CAVTTO010000003.1, from coordinate 138,868 downwards.
CATGGTTGGGCAATCGCGGCATCCTGCACGACGGCGTCGGCGACCAGGCCCGGGTGGTGCGGCTGCACCGTGGCCCGCTGTGGATCATCTGCGCGCTTCGCCACAAGGACTGGAGGCTCCCGCAGTGGCAGCCACACCACTTCACGGTGCTCTTCTTCCACGACGAGGCGGTGGCGCTGGCCGCGGGGCATCGGCCGTGCGCGCTGTGCCGCCGCCCGGCCTACACCGCCTACCGCGACGCGTGGATCGACGCGAACGGACTGATCGACGGCCGGGTTCCGCGCGCCTTCGAGATGGACCGTCGGCTGCACGCCGAGCGGTTGGTGAGCCGCACCCGGATCAAGCGCGTGCATCCGATGCCGTGGAGGTCGCTGCCCGACGGCGCGTTCGTCGCGCTGCCCGACGGCGCCCGCGTTGGTGCGTGGTGACGCCGTCGTGCCGTGGACGCCGCAGGGGTACGCCGCGAAGGTCCCTCGTCCGATCGCCGGCGTGGCCGACGTCCTGACGCCGCCGTCGACCTTGGGCGTGCTCCGGGCGGGCTACGTCCCGCAGATCGATGCCGCGGCGGGCTAGCGCCGCAGCTCAGCGAGGTTGAGCGGCAGCCCGCCAGCCGTGCGGACCGGGGCGATGCGGCTCACGCAGCCCGCGGGAACGGTCGGTCCAGCCGCTGGCCCGCATCGCTCGGGCGTCGGCGCTGGCCTCCGCTCCGACCTCGGCACGTCGCGCCGCGACGACCGCGACGAGGGCGGCGAGCTCCTCGTCCGTCGGCGCCCCCCGCACCACCCTGAGCAGCGGCTGCTCTGCCGCTGAGACATCCTGGCTCTGTTCGCTCGTCACGAGGCGATCGTAGTAGCCCGCTGATCGAGCCCTTCGACAAGCTCAGGACAGGCCCGTCGAGATGCCGGGTCTCGACAAGCTCGACCACCGAATGGCTACAGCGGGATGTTGCCGTGCTTCTTGGGCGGGAGCGTCTCGCGCTTGTTGCGGAGCAGGCGCAGCGACCGGACGATCTCGCTGCGCGTCTCGTGCGGAGAGATCACGGCGTCGATGTAGCCCCGCTCGGCCGCCAGGTACGGGTTGGCGAGGGTGTCCTCGTACTCCGTGATCAGGTCGGCGCGCAGGGTCTCCGGGTCGTCGGTCTCCCGGAGCTCGGACCGGTAGAGGATGTTGACGGCGCCCTGCGCGCCCATGACGGCGATCTGGGCCGTCGGCCACGCGACGTTCATGTCGGCGCCGAGGTGCTTGGACCCCATCACGTCGTACGCGCCGCCGTAGGCCTTGCGCGTGATCACGGTGATGAGCGGGACGGTCGCCTCGGCGTACGCGTAGATGAGCTTGGCGCCGCGACGGATGATGCCGTTCCACTCCTGGTCGGTGCCGGGGAGGAAGCCGGGGACGTCGACGAACGTCAGCACCGGCACGTTGAACGCGTCGCAGGTGCGCACGAACCGCGCAGCCTTCTCCGAGGCGTCGATGTCGAGCGTGCCGGCGAACTGCATGGGCTGGTTGGCGACGACGCCGACCGAGCGCCCCTCGACCCGGCCGAACCCGACGATCATGTTCGGGGCGAACAGCGCCTGCACCTCGAGGAACTCGCTCTCGTCGAGCACGGACTCGATCACGGTGTGCATGTCGTACGGCTGGTTGGGTGAGTCGGGGATCAGGGTGTCGAGCGCGCGGTCCTCGTCGTTGACCTCGAGCTCGGCGTCGGTGTACGTCGATCCGTCGTACGCCGGCGGGTCCTCGAGGTTGTTCTGCGGGAGGTAGGAGATCAGCGCCTTGACGTAGTCGATCGCGTCCTCCTCGTCGGAGCCCATGTAGTGCGCGTTGCCGCTCTTGGAGTTGTGCGTGTGCGCGCCGCCGAGCTCCTCCATCGACACGTCCTCGCCGGTGACGGTCTTGATCACGTCGGGTCCGGTGATGAACATGTGCGAGGTCTTGTCGACCATCACGGTGAAGTCGGTGACGGCGGGGGAGTAGACGGCACCGCCGGCGCACGGGCCCATGATCAGCGACACCTGGGGGACCACTCCGGACGCGTGCACGTTGCGGCGGAAGATCTCGCCGTACAGACCGAGCGAGACGACGCCTTCCTGGATGCGCGCACCGCCGGAGTCGTTGATGCCGATGACCGGGCAGCCGGTCTTCATGGCGAGGTCCATGACCTTGACGATCTTCTCGCCGAAGACCTGGCCGAGGCTGCCGCCGAAGACGGTGAAGTCCTGGGCGAAGACGCAGACCTGGCGGCCGTCGATGGTGCCGTAGCCGGTGACGACGCCGTCGCCGTAGGGGCGGTTCTTCTCCATGCCGAAGTTCGTGGAGCGGTGCCGGGCCAGCTCGTCGAGCTCGACGAAAGACCCCTCGTCCAGCAGCTGGGTCACCCGCTCGCGAGCGGTGAGCTTGCCCTTCGCGTGCTGCTTCTCGATCGCCCGCTCCGACCCGGCGTGGACGGCTTGTTCGAGCCGTTCGTCCAGGTCCGCGAGCTTGCCGGCGGTCGTGTGGATGTCGATGTCGCTCACGTCCCGCAGCGTAGCGTGGCGGTTCATGGCCTCGATGTACGGCGACCTCGACCGCCCTCCGCTGCACGCCGAGGTCCTGGAGCGCGCGTTGGTCGCGCCGGGCTCGATCTGGTCGTCCGTCGAGGTCGTGGAGACGTCACCCTCGACGAACGCCGATCTCGTGGACCGGGCCGGCTCCTCGGACGTCGACGGCGTCGTGCTGATCGCGGAGCACCAGACGGCGGGACGTGGACGGCTGCAACGCACCTGGACGGCGCCCGCCCGGTCCGGGCTGACGATGTCGGCGCTCGTCCGGCCGGACGACGTGCGCCGCTGCTCGGTGGCCGTGGATCCCGCTGCTCGCCGGGCTGGCGGTCGCGGCGACGCTACGGCGCGACGCGGACGTCCCGGCGACGCTCAAGTGGCCGAACGACGTGCTGATCGAGGAGCGCAAGGTCGCGGGTCTGCTGGTGGAGCGGGTCGAGCCGTCCGCGGGCATGGGGAGGCCGGCGGCGGTGATCGGGATCGGGCTGAACGTCTCCCTGACTGAGGCCGAGCTCCCTGTGCCGACCGCCACGTCGCTCGTCCTGGCAGGGGCGTCGGCAACGGACCGTTCGTTGCTCGCCCGCGGCGTGCTGCGCACGCTCGAAGGGCTGCTCCTCGACTGGTACCGCCATGGCGGGGATCCTCGCGGAGGGCTCCAGACGGCGTACGCCGACGCCTGCTCGACGCTCGGGCGGCAGGTCCAGGTCGACCAGCCGGACGGTCGGCAGCTGCGGGGCGAGGCGGTCGCGGTCGACGACACGGGTCGGCTGGTCGTGCAGACGGCGGACGGCCAGGTGGCCGTCGGAGCCGGAGATGTCCTCCACCTGCGGTCCCAGACGTGACACGATCGGACCAGAACATCCACTGACTGCGGGTTGACCGCTGAGAAGGAGGTCCTGATGGGGATCTCGCCGAAGCTGCTCGGTGAGGGCGAGCACGTCATCGTGTCCACTCGCACGCACTGGAAGGCACTCGTCATCCCGGTGATCGTCCTGATCCTGGTGTGCGGCGTCGCCGGATTCCTCGTCGCGATCCGGCCCTCCGGGGGAGCGGAGAAGCCCGTCCTGTGGGCCACCATCGTCGTGGCGCTGATCGTGATCGTCTGGTTCACGCTGAAGCCGCTCGCGCTGTGGCTGTCTGCGTCGTACACCGTGACGAACCGCCGGCTGATCAACCGGTCCGGCATCTTCACGCGCCGCGGCCGTGACATCCCGCTGTACCGGATCAACGACGTGAAGTACGAGAAGGGGCTGCTCGACCGGATGCTCGGCTGCGGCACGCTGGTGATCTCCGACGCCAGTGAGGAAGGACAGTCCGTGCTGTACGACGTGCCCAACGTCGAGGACCTCCAGCTCGTCATCACCAACCTGCTGTTCAGCACGGACGACGGTGCCGACGACGACGGCACCCCGCCACGTTCCCCGGAGCCGCGCCGTAGGTGAAGCACATCGACCCGAGCCAGGACCCGTCCACCGAATCCGCCGGCGCTGCACCGGGCGCGACCGAGGCGGTCGGTGCCGACGTTGCTCCCACGCGTGAGGACCTCGAGCGCGCGATCCTCGGCGAGTCTCCGCACCTGACGTCGGACGACGTCGTCGGGCCTGACGAGGAGGCCGCGCGCGCTGCCCGCCGGCTGTGGCGGGCACTGGGCTTCCCGGACGCCGGGGACACGGCGGCGTTCACGCAGGCCGACCGGGACGCGATGGGCAAGCTCTCGACGCTGGTCGAGTCCGGGGCGCTGGAGTTCGAGACCGCGGTGCGGCTGACGCGCGCCGTCGGGCACACGATGGCCCGGCTCGCGGACTGGCAGGTCTCCACGCTGAGCGAGATCGTCGAGCGGATGGAGGAGGCCGGCGAGGGCACCGGCTCCCGGCTGACCACGGGTCTCGAGGTGATCCGCAGCGTCGAGCCGACGTTCGAGGACCTCCTGATGTACGCCTGGCGCAGACACCTGGCCGCCGCGGTGTCGCGGGTGGAGGCGCTCGGGGCGAAGGACTCCGACCTGCACACCGTCACCGTCACGGTGGGGTTCGCCGACCTGGTCGCCTTCACCGAGCTGGCGAACGGCATCGACGAGGACCGGCTGGCCGACATGGTCGAGGAGTTCGAGTCGGCGTGCTCCGACCTGATCGCGGCGCGGGGCGGGCGGGTGATCAAGACGTTGGGCGACTCGGTGCTGTTCATCGCCGAGACGCCGCCCGTGGGAGTGGACATCGCCTCCGACATCGTGGAGCGCATCGGTGGGTCGGAGGACCTTCCCGACGTCCATGTCGGGTTGGCGACGGGCCCGGTCGTGATGCGGCTCGGCGACGTCTTCGGACCGGCCGTCAACATGGCCAGCCGGCTCACCGGCGTGGCACGCCGCAACCGGGTGATCTGCGACGACATGACCGCCGCCGTCGTCCGCGAGCTCGCGGGCTACGCGGCGCGACCGCTGACCGAGCGGTCGATCCGTGGGTTCGGCGCAGTCGCGCCCTACGCCGTACGCCGCCTCGCGGTCTGACCGAATTCGGTTGCCCGGTCGAGCCGACCGGACCAGGCTGCCCTGCATGTCCGCGCCCGCTCCGTGACCGTCGAGCTGTTGGCGGACCGGCCTGAGCTGATCGAGCCGGTGGCGATGATGCGCTGGCCAGTGGGACACCCACCGGCGCCCGAGGACCCGGACTTCTGGCGTCAGGCTAGGGAGCCCGGAGCACCTCGCAGGGCAGCTGCTCGCCGTGTCACGGGACGAGGGCCGGCCAGACCAGGGGGTCGTCCTCGAGGTCTGCGCCTGCCGTCGACAAGGCCCCGACCACGATCGTGCGCCGGTGCGCGGCATACGTCAGGACGTGCGCGATCATCCCGCCGTAGGTGAAGGCGTAGGGCTCGTCGCCGGTGACGTCGACGAACATCTCGTCGAGGCGTCCGGAGCCGCATGCCTCACGGACGTGCTCCAGGAAGACCGGGCCTGCCTCGTCGAGCCGTGCCCGCATCGAGTCGAGCGGCTCGTCGCGCTCGACGGAGAAGTCGTACGGCTGGTTGGCGACCGACCGGTTCCACATCTGCAGCTGCCCGACGAGTCGCGACAGCAGGGAGCGCAGCGTCGGCTCGCGGTCGATGCCGTCGACGGACAGCTCGATCGGCTGGTCGAGGACGGCCGGGTCGACACCGGCGGCGTTGTCGATCATCCGCCGGATCAGCGAGATGTGGTGCTCGGTCATCGTGACGACGAGGTCCATCGAGGTCAGCTTTCGTGGAGCCGGCACCCGCAGGCCGCCGGGAGGATGGAAGTGCACACCGTTCGGTGCGTCGAGCAACGGCCGACCCGGCGCCCGTCGCCACTGCGCGGGTGGAGCGCCGTAGTCGCGTTGGAAGGCCCGGGTGAACGCCTCGTGGCTCGCGTAGCCGGCCTCGACCGCGACGTCGAGCACGCTGCTGCTCTCGGTGAGCAGGCGGTACGCCGCCCGCTCGAGCAGGATGCGCCGCCGGAACCGGCCGGGACCCTCCCCGGACGAGGCCTTGACCACCTTGTCGACGTACGCCCGGGAGTAGTGGATGCGGCCCGCCAGGTCCTCGGCGGACACGTCCTCGTCGAGGCTCGCCGCGACCGCGTCGAGGTAGCGCGCGAACGGATCGGTCGTGGACACCCGGCCATCCTGCCCGACCCACGCGGCCGCCCACTTGATCGCCGTCAGCCTTGGGTTTGCCTCGGTACCGAGGTGGATGGCTGGGTACCGAGGCAAATCCTGGTAGGGAGCGGTGCATCCGCCTTGGTCGGGTCGGCCGGCGCGCGCCAGAACTGGCGACTCGGGGCGCAAAACCTGGCGAGTCGGGCGCACGATTCCTGGCGAGTCGGCGTCAGGTGGTGGAGCGACCGGACGGGACGGCACCGAGCTCGAGGTCCGGCCGGTGTCGTGGTCCTCGTGAAGGTCCTCCTCGACGAGGTGCCCGACCAGGTCGAGGGCGTGCTCGTCGGGGTGCTTGCGGAACACGAAGGTGCGGTAGCTCCAGAACCGGAAGGCCATGCCGAGGATGAGCCCGACCCCGTTCGCCGAGAGGTTGTCCGCGAGCGGCGACCTCAGGTCGAGCACGTAGTGGGAGATCGCGAGGCAGCCGAGGGAGATCGCCATGCCGATGCCGTTGAGGATGAAGAACAACGTGACCTCGCGGCGGGCTCCGGTTCGCTCGCGCTCGGCCCAGGTCCAGTGTCGGTTGCCCAGGTAGGTCACGATCGTCGCGACGGTGACGGAGATCGCCTTGGCCGTCAGCGGCTTGTGCTCCAGAACGCCGGGGTCGCCGGCGAAGCGCAGCAGGTTGAAGAGCCCGACGTCGACGATGAACCCGACCGCGCCGACCACACCGAACTTGGCTGCCTCGCGGACGAGGCCAAGCAGTCGGTCGAGCACGGATGACTCCTCGGTGGACGAACGGCGGTCGCGGGTGCAGGCGTGAACCCCCGGGACGTCCAGCGTACGGGCCAGAGCGCGACCGCGAACGTCGACCATGTCCGACTCGTCCGTTCGGACGGCCCACCGATGAGTCACTCGACCCACGGCACGGCCCGTTTCGGGAGGCCTCGCTAGTGTGTGCGCCGTGGAAGCTCCCGTCGTCGGTGTCGTCGGAGCCGGCCAGCTCGCCCGGATGATGCAACCGGCGGCCGTTGCCCTGGGTGTCCCGCTCCGGCTGTTGGCGGAGGCCGAGGGCATGTCTGCGGCGCAGGTCATCGCCGACACCCAGGTCGGCGACTACCTCGACTACCCGACGCTGCGGGCGTGGGCCGAGGGCTGCGCGGTCGTGACCTTCGACCACGAGCACGTCCCGACCACCTCGCTCGAGAAGCTCGCCGCCGACGGCATCGCCACCCGGCCCGGACCGAGTGCTCTCGTCCACGCGCAGGACAAGGGCGTGATGCGACGGCGGCTCGCCGAGCTCGACCTGTCGCAGCCGCGCTGGCGCATCGTCGGCGACGCCGCAGACGTCGTCGCCTTCGCCGAGGAGGTCGGCGGCTTCCCCGTCGTCCTCAAGACCACACGCGGTGGGTACGACGGCAAGGGTGTCTGGACCATCGGCTCCGAGAGCGAGGCGGCGGAGGTCATCGCGAACGCTCCGGCCGGCGTCGACGTCCTGGCCGAGGAGCGGGTCGCGTTCCGCCGAGAGCTCGCCGCTCTGGTGGCCCGCTCCCCGAGCGGCCAGGTGGCGGCGTACCCCGTCGTCGAGAGCGTGCAGCGCGACGGCATCTGTGTCGAGGTGACGGCGCCGGCGCCTGACCTCGCGCCGGACCTTGCGGTGGCCGCGCAACAGCTGGCCATGACGATCGCGGGCGAGCTCGACGTGACGGGGATCCTCGCCGTCGAGCTGTTCGAGACGACCGACGGCCGGGTGCTGGTCAACGAGCTCGCGATGCGCCCGCACAACACCGGCCACTGGTCGATCGACGGCGCTGTCACGAGCCAGTTCGAGAACCACCTGCGCGCCGTGCTCGACCTCCCGCTCGGGACGCCGAGTCCGCGCCAGCCCTGGACCGTGATGGTCAACGTCCTCGGGTCCAGCGGCGACTGGTCGCCGGACCTGTACGACGGCTACCCGCACGTGCTCGCGCGCGACCCACGCGTACGGGTACACCTGTACGGCAAGGCCCTGAAGCCGGGGCGCAAGGTCGGTCACGTGACGGCGTACGGCGACGACCTGGACGACGTGCGGGAGCGCGCCCGCCACGCCGCCGAGTGGCTCGCCGGCGCGCTCGGCGACGACGGGGCAGCCTTCGACGAGGTCACGAGCGATGAGGAGAGCAGCCGGTGAGCGAGCAACAGGAGCGCAGCCCCCGCGTCGGGATCGTGATGGGCTCCGACTCGGACTGGCCGACGATGGAAGCCGCGGCCACCGCACTGCGCGAGTTCGGTGTGGCGTACGAGGCCGACGTCGTCTCCGCGCACCGGATGCCTGACGAGATGCTCGCCTACGGGCGAACGGCGCACGACCGTGGCCTGCAGGTGATCATCGCCGGAGCAGGAGGTGCAGCGCACCTGCCCGGCATGCTCGCGTCAGTGACGCCGCTGCCCGTCATCGGGGTCCCGGTTCCGCTCAAGTACCTGGACGGGATGGACTCGCTGCTGTCGATCGTGCAGATGCCTGCCGGCGTCCCGGTGGCGACGGTGGCCGTCGGCAACGCCCGCAACGCCGGCCTGCTGGCCGTCCGGATCCTGGCAGCCTCCGACCCGGGGCTGCGCGACGCGATGGTGCGGTTCCAGGCGGAGCTGGCGGACGCGGCGCGGGCCAAGGGCAAGGTCGTCAAGGACGCGACCCGTTCGCAGGGTGACGCCTGATGGCGCCGAAGAAGGTCTACCTCCACATCGGTCTGCACAAGACCGGTACGACGTACCTCCAGAACGTCTTCCGCGCGAACCGCAAGCAGCTGGATGGCAGAGGACGTCTACTTCCCGGGCGCGAAGGGCGAGCCGGTGCAGGCTCTCGCGGTGTGGGACCTGATGGGGCGCCAGCCGCGCGGGGTCTCTGACCGCCGGGTGGCCGGCAGCTGGCAGCGACTGGTGGAGCACGTCAACGCCAGCAGCCTGCCGACCGCCCTGATCTCCGAGGAGCGGATCAGCCTCGCCACCCTGAAGCAGGCGTCGGCGGCCGTCTCGGCGTTCCCGGCGAGCGAGGTGCACGTCATCGTCACCGCGCGCGACCTCGGTCGGGTCGCCGTGTCGTCCTGGCAGGAGTCGATCAAGAACTCACAGACGTGGACCTGGCAGCAGTACGCCGAGGCGATCAGCGACCCGGACCGTGTCGCGACCAGTCCGGCGCGCGGCTTCTGGCTCCGGCAGGACCTCGCGGCGATCTGCGCGACCTGGGAGCCCACGGTGCCGGTCTCGCACCTGCACGTCGTCACCGTCCCACCGTCAGGGTCGTCCTCGGACGAGCTGCTGCGCCGCTTCGCGTCGGTGGTCGGCTTCGACCCGGAGGCGATGACGCGAGAGCCGAGGTGGAACAACGAGACCGTGGGGCTCGCGGCGACCGAGGTGATCCGCCGCGTCAACGAACGCCTCGACGGCCGGCTCAACCAGCGCGAGCACGACAAGGTGATGAAGATGACCGTCGTGCCGGAGCTGGCCAAGCAGGTCCAGCGAGCGCGGTTCGCGCTGCCCGAGGAACAGCTCGCCTGGGCGACCGCCCGCGCGGACACGTGGATTGCCGAGCTGTCAAGCCCGCGGCTACCACGTCGTGGGTGATCTCGAGGAGCTGCGCCCGGAGCGCCGGTCGGAAGCACGCCGGCCCGACGACGCCACCGACGAGGAGCTGCTCGAGGCCGCACTCGACGCGATGACCGTGCTGGCCGAGGACTACGCGAAGACCTGGTGGGCTGCGACGAAGGCCTCCGTCGAAGACGTGCCCGAGGCGGCCGACAGCGGGAGCCGGGTCAGGCGCTGGGTCTTCCGGGCACAGCGCAAGGCGGCCGACCTGGCCGACCGCAACCGGCTGGCCGCTGCCACGCTCGGCCTGGTCCTCAAGTGGCGGGAACGAGCCCGCCGCCGCGCGGCCCGTTAGCGCGGGGTGAAGAGCAGGATGCCGAGGCACATCTCGTCGGTCGTGCCCTCACCCCAGACGACGTACCGCTCGGGCTGACCCTCGAACGACGGCAGCTGGTCGTGCAGCCGCTGGGTGTGCGTGCAGGTGACCCGGATCGTGTCGCCGGGCGAGACCCGGACGGGCGTCTTCAACGGGACCGCGCGCTGGTCGTCGAAGTCCCAGACCGGGATGTCGAGCAACGTCTTCGCGGACGGTCTGCCCGGGTTGAGCTCGATGGAGATCGACTTCCCGAGCAGATGCATGTGGCCGGCCACCGCCTGGACCGTGCCGGCCCGTTCGATCCGCCGGTCGCAGAACTGGGTCGGCCCCGGCCGGGACCCCGCCTTGCCGCAGAGCAGCTGCAAGCCGGAGACCGTGTAGCCGGCCTGCGGGCCGAACCGCTGGATGACGTCGTTGATCGCGGTCTGGCGATGGCAGAGCGGGTCGTCGTCATGGTCGGGGCGGCAAGGCAGCTCGACCGGAGCCGGGATCAGGATCGTGTCGAGGGGACGCAGGTTCGCGTCGCCCGGGGCCATCCGCAGCTGCGCGGCGCTCTGGTCGGGTGGGTCGCCGGCCAGCAGGTTGTAGTGGACCTGCATGATCACCCGGCTCCCCGGCTCGAGCGGGATGCCGATGCCGGGCTTCATCAAGCTCTCGCCGCCGCCGGGCGCCCATCCGGCCAGCCACGGTGCCCGGTCGAGCCCACCGGTCCCGGCGTTGCCGCTGAGGCCGGTGCCGCCGAAGCAGGTCCAGCCCTCGCCGTCCTCCTGCTCGTCGAGGTCCTCGGCAGCAGAGACCTCGGACGGCTCGACGCGGAACAGGATGACGTGATGCACCACGGACGGGTCGCCGGGCAGCACGTTGACGCCGGTGACGAACGCACGATGGGCGAGCTCGGGGTCGAGCAGGAAGCAGCGGTAGTCGTCGGTGCCCGTGCCGTACGGGGCAGAGGGTGTGTACGGCTCGGCGACCTTCAGGTTGACGAACCTCTCGTCGGCTCGCAGTGGCGAGCTCGGCACCGGCGCCGGGGCCGACTCCGACTTCTGGTCCTGGCCAGGGTCGGCGGACGGGCCGTCGGAAGCCTGACCGTTGTCGTCCGACGAGGAGCAGCCGGCCAGCAGCATGGCCAGGGCGCACAGGCCCGCACCCAGGATGCGCAGTCCTCGTGGCCGGCCCGACACTCGCATGAAACTCAGCGTAAGGGTCGGGTTCCCGAACCCGTGGGCGCAGACTTACGCGTCAGCGGGGAACGTCGTCCCGGTGAGCCGCTCCGACTCCTGCCACAGGCTCCACGCGAGCTGTTCGTCGGCAGCGCGAGGCGCGCGCCCGACGAGGATCGGGAAGCCGCGCGACTCGAACGGGCCACTCGGACCGACGTACGACGCACCAGGGACGTCCTCGGTGGCGGCGTACAGGATCGGCAGCGCACCCATCTCGGCGCTCTGTCCGACGAGTCGGGTGAGACCGGTCATGGTGGCGTCATGCACGAGGTTCTCGCTCCGGCCCTGGAGGCGCGTGCTCGCGTAACCGGGATGGGCCGCGACGGCGCGAACGCCGGACCGGCGACCGCGAGCCGTCGGTCGAGCTCGAGGTGAACAGCAGGTTCGCCAGCTTCGACTGGCAGTACGCCGCCCACCTGCGGTAGCGCCGCCGCTCCCAGTTCAGGTCGTCGAGGCGGATCGGCCGAGCCGGTGCGCGGCGGAGGAGACCGTGACGACCCGGTCGGTGACGAGCGGGAAGCAGCAGGTTGGTGAGGGCGAAGTGGCCGAGATGGTTGGTGCCGAGCTGAGCCAGCCGTCGGCGGTCCGGGCTTCGGGCACCGCCATCGGCCAGGTCGTTGGTCGGTCCAACGCCCGCTGGTCATCGCGGTCGACAACGTGTCAGGGCAGGCCCGTGGCGTTGCACTGCGCGCCGGACGTGTCGTCCTCACGGATGCTGGTGAACAGCGCCGTCGCACGTTGCTCGTCCCACTGCACCGCCGACTGTCCGTCGGGGGTGGTGAAGTTCAAGGAGCTGAACGGCACGACGCATCGCTTCTGGTCGCCGCTGTGCGCCATCGCCCAGGCGAACTTCGCCAGGTCGATCGGTCCCACGTTCTTGCCGATCGTCAGAGAGTCCGCGCCGGCCTTGTTGACCTTGAAGTAGCGCCACGGCAGCACGATCGTCTGCCACGACGCCGCCTCCTTGCCGACCTGGGTGATCACCTCGCGCTGGTGCTCGGTGCGGGTGATGTCGCCGTTCGCGAAGGCCCGCGAGCGTGAGTAGCCGAGCGCGGTGTGACCGTCGACCTCCTGGCAGCCGCGCTTCATCTTCAGGTTGCCGGCCTTGGGGTCGTTGATCGCCTGCTTCGGGCAGACGGTGATGCCGCCGACCGCGTCGACGATGTCGACGAATCCGGTGAAGCCGATCTCGATGTAGTCGTCGACGTGGATCTTCGTGTTGGTCTCGACGGTCTGGACGAGCAGCTCCGGCCCGCCGATCGAGTAGGCCGCGTTGATCTTGTTCATCCCGTGGCCCGGGATCGTCACGTAGGAGTCGCGGGGGATCGACAGCAGCAGGTTGGGGCCGTCGCCGTCGGGGATGTGCAGCAGCAGGATCGTGTCGGTGCGATTGCCCGCTGGCGTCTCCCGTGCCGAGGTCGCCGCTTCTGCTCCTTGGTCAGGCCTTCGCGGCTGTCGGACCCGACCAGCAGGTACGTCGTACCGCTGGTGTCCTCGGGGCGCGCGCCGTCAGGCTCCGCGTCGACCTTGTCGATGTTCGACCAGGCCCAGATGGGAACCAGGATGAGGAAGAGCAGCCACACCAGCAGCAGCGCGAGGATGCCGCGGATCCACCACTTGCGGCGGCTGCCGGGAGGGCGTGGCTTCTTCGGCGGGGCCGATGGCTTGGGTGCCTGCCGGGCCGCGGGCCGCGTCGGAGGAGGCTGGTTCGGGTCGGCGGGAGTCGCGAAGCGCGGGCCCTCGTCCGGACGGCGAGGCGGCGGTGCGTCGTACGTGCCCCCGAACGACTTCGGCTTCTCCTCGGGCGGCGGGCCCTGGTCGTCATGGCCTGGTCTTTGGGCTGGTCGCCGCCCTGGTCAGGACCGCCCGGTCCGGCACCCATCATCTGGGTGTGCTCGGCGTGGTCGTCCGTCGGCCGGGACATCATCCGGGTGGCCTCCGGGTCTCCGTCCGAGGGCGGAGGAGGGGGAGGCGGGGACCCGTCCTTGCCCGAGTACAGCCAGCCGTACTCCGGGCCGTCCGGGTTCTTGTCGTCGGCCATGGCGGTCGAGACTACCGGGGGATGATGTGGCCGCCGCGGCGGCTGCGCCGAGGAGTCCGCCGGGTGGCCTCGTGGAGCCTTTCAGAGCGCCGGGTGGCTGTTGACGTCGCGCGGCTTTCAAGAGCGCCGGGTGGTTTGTTGAGCCGGACCGCGCGACTTCGTCGCTGCGGTCCGACCATCATCGGCGCGGCGTGACGGGTGTGACGGGTGTGACTGGTGATACTGGGCGGGTGTCCACGGCTCTTCCCCCCGTGACGGCGCGTGCGCTCCGCGCGAGCGATGCCGCCTCCGCCGCCTCCCGCATCCGGCTGCGCCGCGCGCTGACCCTGGTCGCGATGACCGTGGTCGCACCGGGCACGGCTCAGCTCGTCGCGGGCAACAAGCGCGTCGGCCGGATCGCGATGCGCTGCGCGATGGCCGGCGCACTGTTCGTCGTGGTGCTGGTGCTGCTCGGGTTGTTCTGGAAGAGCGAGCTGGTCGCCTTGTTCGTGCGACCGGGCTTCCTGCTGCTGCTCCGCGTCGGGCTGATCCTGTACGGGCTCGGCTGGGCCTACCTCGTGATCGACGCCTGGCGGATCTCCGAGCCGTTGTCGATGCGCCGCGGTCACCGGCTGATGATGACCGCGCTCAACGGCACGCTCTGCTTCGCGCTCAGCGGTGCCCTGCTCTTCGCCAGCCACCTCGTCGCCGTACAGCGCGACTTCATCCAGTCGGTCTTCGGCGGTGACGAGGTGACCGAGACGGAGAACGGCCGCTACAACATCCTGCTGCTGGGCGGCGACGCCGGACCCGAGCGGCAGGGCCTGCGTCCCGACAGCATCACGGTCGCCAGCATCGACGAGGAGACCGGTCGCACCGTCCTGTTCGGGCTGCCGCGCAACCTCGCCGACGTGCCGTTCCCCGCCGGCTCGCCGATGCACAAGGAGTTCCCGCACGGCTTCGACTGCGAGGGCTGCTACCTCAACGGGGTCAACACCTGGGCCAACGACCACGCCAGCCTGTACCCCGGTGACAAGACTCCCGGGATCACCGCGACCACCCAGGCGGTCGAGCAGATCACCGGGCTGTCGATCAACTACTACGCACTCATCGACCTGCACGGCTTCCAGGACCTGGTCGAACGCCGTCGGGGGCGTGACCATCATGGTCAAGGAGCGGACGCCGATCGGTGGGGTCGGCTCCGACATCTCCGGCTGGATCGAGCCGGGCCGGCGCCACCTCGACGGCTACCAGACGCTCTGGTACGCCCGAAGTCGCGCCACGACCGACGACTACTCACGGATGGCGCGGCAGAAGTGCGTGATGAACGCGATGCTGCACCAGCTCAGCCCGACCAAGGTGCTCAAGAACTTCGGTGCGATCGCCTCGGCGGGCAAGCAGATCATCTCCACGTCGATCCCGGCGAGCGAGCTCGACACGTTCGTCAACCTGTCGATGAAGACCAAGAGCCTGCCGGTCGCGACCGTGTCCTTCGTGCCGCCGAAGGTCAACACGAGCGACCCGGACTACCAGCAGATCCGTTCCATGGTGACCACGGCGGTCGCGGCGTCCCAGGCCAAGGACGACGGCAAGACGACGCCGAAGCCGCACCGGCACCACCCGCGCGACCGCACGGCCAACGACAGCGACGACCTCAGCTCGGCCTGCTGACGCCCCGAATTGCGGGAGACGTCGGCGAGTCGACGCCGTGTCGGGCTGACCTTTCCCGCAATTCGCGGCGCGAGCGGGAGGTCAGCTGCCGATCGAGTCGATCAGCCAGTCGCCGTCCTCGTTGACGAGCTTCATCGTCAACGGCACGGACTGACCGGAGAACGTCACGTCGACCGTGGCGGTCGCGGTGTCGTCGGTCTCGTCGGTGACCTTGACGTCGCCGAACTCGACGCCGCTGTCCTCGGCCGGGAGGAACTCCGACTTGTCGTCGCAGTTGGCGTTCTCCGACTCCGCCAGCTTGTCGGTGATCAGCGCGAGCGCCTTGTCGCAGTCACCGGCCTTGGCCGCGGCCACGAAGTCCTCGGCCGTGTCCTGCGGACTGCCGCTGCTGCCGCCGCTGTTGGCGACCAGGACCACGAGGAGCACGACCGCGATCACCACGACGACGGCGCCGGCCACGATGAAGGGCAGCAGGTTGCGCTTGCCCGAGCCGCCGTCAGGTGGCGCACCCGGCTGACCCCACGGCTGGCCCGGACCCTGCTCGAACGGCGGCTGACCGGGACCCTGCTCGTACGACGGCTGACCGTACTGGCCAGGCTGACCCGGTTGCCCGTACGGCGCCGGCTGGTCGGGTTGACCCGGTTGGCCCCAGGCTTGACCACCCTGCTGCTCCTGCGGCGGGCCCCACCCCTGTCCGGGCTGCCCCGGCTCGCCGGGCTGACCCGGGGACGGAGGGGGCGGGCCGGACGGGTTGCTGCCCTGCCCTGGGTCCTCAGGCGGACCGGACGGCGGCTGAGTGCTCATGACATTCCCCGATTCCCGGACGGGCGCCTCGCCCCACAGCGACGGCGCAGTTCGCGAGTGAGCGTACTCGCGGTGAGGGGCAGCAGGCACGGAGTTCACGCACCCGACGTCTGACGGCCTGCCCTACGATGAAAGGCCGAGCCAGATCCGCCACGGGTCGAGGCCGTCACCCACCAGTTTCCAGAGAGGCAGGGCGTGTCCGGGGATCCCAACCAGCCGTCGGGCACGGATGTCGTCGCGGTCGTGGTGACCTGGAACCGTCGCGACCTGCTCCGCGAGTCACTGCGAGCCATCGCCGCCCAGACGCACCCGCCGCGCCGCACCGTCGTCGTCGACAACGCCTCCGACGACGGCACCGCGACGATGCTGCGCGCCGACTTCCCCGACGTCGACGTGGTGACCGCCCGCACCAACACCGGTGGCGCGGGCGGTTTCGCGCTGGGACTGGACGCCGCCCTGGACGGCACGGTCGACGCCGTGTGGCTGATGGACGACGACACCGTTCCCGAGCCGACCGCGCTGGCGGAGCTGGTCGGTGCGCGCGGGCACGCTTCGGCGACCCGTCCCGGCCGTGGTCGCGTCCCGGGTCGTCTGGACCGACGGCCGCGACCACCCGATGAACACGCCGCGCCCCAAGCCCGGCATGCGCGCCGACGAACGCGAGGCGGCGGCCCGGGTCGGGTGTGTGCCCATCCGGTCGGCGTCGTTCGTCTCGATCCTCGTGGACGCCGACGGTGTCCGCGAACGAGGCCTCCCGGTCGCCGACTACTTCCTCTGGAACGACGACTTCGAGTTCACCACCCGGCTGATCCGCGGCCGCCGGGGACTGTTCTGCCCGCGGTCGGTGGTGGTGCACAAGACCAAGGCCTTCGCAGGCACCGAGCTCGACCCGGGCGACCGCTTCTTCTTCGAGGTACGCAACAAGCTCTGGCTCTACGGTCGCTCGCGCAGCCTCAATCCCGGGGAGAAGGTGCTGTACGCCGGCTCCACCGTGCGCCGCTGGGTGCGCACGATCGCCACCTCCTCGGACCGCAAGCGGCTGGTGCGCGCGCTCGGCCGTGGCGTCCGGGCCGGCCTGACCGACCCGACCGACACCGACCGACGAGGTGCTGAAGGCAGCCGTCGGCGAAGGTCCGGAGGCGGACCGTGGCTGAGCAGTTCAGCCTGCTGATGAGCGTGTACGGCGGTGACCGGGCCGACTACCTCGAGGCAGCGTTCCGGTCGGTCGTGCACGACCAGACGCGTCCGCCGGACGACGTGGTCCTGGTGCAGGACGGACCCGTCCCACCCGAGCTCGACGCGATGATCACCGGACTGATCCACGAGTCACCCGTCAAGACCTCCTTGATCGCGCTGGACGCGAACGTCGGGCTCGGACTCGCGCTCGACCAGGGGATGGCGGCCTGCGCGCACGACATCGTGGCCCGGATGGACGCGGACGACATCGCGTTGCCCCAACGCTTCGCGGTCCAGGTGCCCCTCGTCGAGGACGGCATCGACCTGGTCGGCTCCGCGCTGCTGGAGTTCGGTGCGGGTCCCGACGACATCGTGGGCAGGCGGGTGCCGCCGGTCGACCCCGACGAGATCGTCCGCTACGCGCGCTTCCACCAGCCCTTCAACCACCCGACGGTCGTCTACCGACGCTCGGTCGTGCAGGCGGCGGGCGGCTACCGCCACCTGGCGCTGATGGAGGACTACCTGCTGTTCGCCCGGATGATCGACGAGGGCGCCCGGGTCGGCAACGTCGAGGAGCCGCTGGTGCTCTACCGGGTCGGTGACGGCGCGTACGGCCGGCGCGGCGGTGTGGCGTTGCTCAAGTCCGAGTGGGCGCTCCAGCGCAAGCTGCGTGTGATGGGCTTCACCACCCGACTACAGTTCGTCCGGAATGTTGTGGTTCGTGGGGGGTATCGGCTGGTCCCTGAGCGGCTGCGCACCACGGCATACCGCCGCTGGATCGCCACCAAGGGTGTCCGAAAAGGACACTGAACGACTGTACTTTTGCGCGCCTGTCAGGAGCACCCGATGCGCGCCATTAGACTTGCCCCGCCCCGAAACAGGAGTGTCTGTGAACGCTGATCTCGTCGTCGTCGGCTCCGGTCTGTTCGGACTCACCATCGCCGAACGCTGTGCCAACGACCTGGGACTGAACGTCCTTGTCCTCGACCGACGCCACCACGTCGGTGGTAACGCGTACTCCGCTGCCGAGCCGGAGACCGGGATCGAGGTCCACCAGTACGGCGCTCACCTGTTCCACACCTCCAACGAGCGCGTGTGGGAGTACGTCAACCGGTTCACGAAGTTCACCAGCTACCAGCACCGGGTGTTCTCCATCTACCAGGGCCGCGTCTACCCGATGCCGATCAACCTGGCCACGATCTGCGAGTACTTCGGCAAGTCCATGACGCCCGACCAGGCGCGCGCGCTGGTCGCCGAGCAGGCGACCGAGTTCGACACCACCACCGCGGCGAACCTCGAGGAGAAGGGGATCTCGCTGATCGGCCGCCCGCTCTACGAGGCGTTCATCCGCGGCTACACCGCCAAGCAGTGGCAGACCGACCCGACGAAGCTGTCGGCCGACATCATCAGCCGGCTCCCGGTCCGCTACAACTTCGACAACCGCTACTTCAACGACACCTACGAGGGCCTGCCGGTCGACGGCTACACCGCGTGGCTGGAGCGGATGGTCGACCACCCGAAGATCGAGGTGCGCCTCGAGACCGACTTCTTCGACGTGCGCGAGGAGTACGTCGGCAAGGTCCCGATCGTCTACACCGGCCCGGTCGACGCGTACTTCGGCAACTCCGCGGGCGAGCTCTCGTGGCGGACCGTCGACCTCGAGCTGTCCGTGCAGGAGACCGGCGACTTCCAGGGCACCTCGGTGATGAACTACGCCGACGAGGACGTGCCCTTCACCCGGATCCACGAGTTCCGGCACTTCCACCCCGAGCGCGACTGGTACCCGAAGGACAAGACGGTCATCGTCCACGAGTACTCCCGCTTCGCCGAGTCCGGCGACGAGCCGTACTACCCGATCAACACGCCCGAGGACCGCGAGAAGCTGCTGCGCTACCGCGAGCTCGCGAAGGCCGAGCCGAACGTGCTGTTCGGTGGCCGCCTGGGCACCTACAAGTACCTCGACATGCACATGGCCATCGGCTCGGCGCTGTCGATGTACGACAACAAGCTCAAGCCGTTCTTCTCCGAGGGTGCTGCCCTGGAGAGCGGTGGGTTCGACGCATGAGTGCAGGCACCGTGAAGGCCCCGCCGATCCCGTCGGGGGAGAAGCCGCTGCTGCCGCTGCTCAACCCGGGCCGGGTGGGCGGCCTCCGCGACGTCGTCCGGCGGCACTACCTGCTCAAGCTGCTCGTGCGCAAGGAGCTGAAGGTCCGCTACTCCGGATCGTCGGTCGGCCTGCTCTGGTCGTACGTCAAGCCGGCGGTGCGCTTCGCGATGTACTACTGGATCGTCGGGCTGCTGATCTCGCACAACATGGAGAACCGGGCGCTGCACATCTTCTCCGGCATGGTGGCGGTCCACTTCATCAGCAACGCCTTCAGCGCCGGCTGCCGCTCCGTGGTCAAGAACAGCTCGCTGGTCAAGAAGATCAACATGCCGCGCGAGACGTTCCCGGTCGCCTCGATCATGGTCTCGGCGTACCACATGATCCCGATGTACGTGATCATGATCATCGGCTGCCTGTTCGTCGGCTGGCACCCGGACATGACGGCGCTGCTGGCCGCGCTGATGTCGCTGGTGATCGTGCTCATCTGGGGGCTCGGCGTCGCGTTGCTGCTGAGCGCCTGGAACGTCTTCTTCCGCGACACCCAGAACGTCGTCGACGTGATCCAGACGCTGATCACCTGGACCACGCCGATGATCTACCCGTTCGGCATCGTGATGGACAAGCTCGAGCAGGCGCAGCCGCTGATCTACCAGATCTACCTCGCCAACCCGCTGTGCATCGCGGTGCTGCTCAACAACCGGGCCTTCTGGATCCCCACCTCCTCGCACCCGGCTGAGGCCGCGGCGCAGGAGCTGCCGCCCCACCTGTTCGAGCGTGGCGCCATCACGATCGTCGCCGGACTGCTCTTCGTGTGGCTCGCGCAGGCGGTCTTCGCCCGGCTCGAGCTGCGTTTCGCGGAGAAGCTCTGATGCCCGAAGCGATCGTCGTCGACGGCGTCACGCAAGCGGTTCAAGATCGCCAACCACAAGACCATCCGCAAGCTCACCGCCAACCTGGTCCAGCGCAAGGAGCTGAGCCATGACCTCACTGGCGCTCAAGGACGTCTCCTTCACCCTGGAGCAGGGCGACTCGATCGGACTGATGGGGCTCAACGGCTCCGGCAAGAGCACGCTGCTGAAGCTCATCTCCGGCGTGATGGCGCCCGACGACGGGCAGGTGCTGACCCGTGGCCGGGTCGCCGGACTGATCGAGGTGGGTGCCGGCTTCCACCCCGAGCTCTCGGGACGCGAGAACGTCTACCTCAACGCCGCGATCCTCGGCATGAGCGAGGAGGAGACCGACGCGAAGTTCGACTCGATCGTCGAGTTCTCCGAGATGGGCAAGTTCCTCAACAACGAGGTGCGGCACTACTCGTCCGGCATGTTCATGCGGCTGGCGTTCGCGGTCGCGATCCACACCGAGTGCGACATCTTCTTGATGGACGAGATGCTCTCGGTCGGCGACCAGCCGTTCAAGCGCAAGTGCATGCGCAAGATCATGGAGCTCAAGGAGAGCGGCAAGACCATGGTCTACGTCAGCCACAACCCGCGCCAGGTGCTGCGCGTCTGCAACCGCGGGATCGTGCTCGAGAAGGGGGAGCTCGTCTTCGAGGGTCCCGCCGAGGACGCGGTCAAGAAGCTCGGCTACGACCTCGACGAGGACGAGGACGAGTAGGTCGGGACGGCACCAGCCGCAGGTCCACGCTGTCGCTTTCTCCGGGAGAACTCCACGTCCTCTCCATGACCTGGGGTCCGCGCTCGTCCACGCTGAGGCGTATGAGTCTCTCGTTGACCGCGCCGCCCGCCCTGGATGGTCTCGTCACGGACCTTGATCGGGCCGTGCGCTCCTCGCGTCCTGGCCACCCGACCCTCGACGCCGTGGCGGCTGCGCTGCGTCCGGCGCTGGGGAGCCCGCACCTGCTCCGCCCGGACCAGTGCGTCGGCGATCCCGAGCGCTACCGGCAGCACCTGCTGCACGTCGCTCCGGACGGCGCCTTCTCGTTGGTCGCCCTCGTCTGGCTGCCCGGCCAGGCCACGCCCGTCCACGACCATCTCGCGTGGTGCGTGGTCGGTGTCCACCAGGGCGCGGAGTACGAGACGAGGTACACCGTCTCCCGGGACGGCGGCCTGACGGAGTCGGGCTTCGACGTCGCCCGGGTCGGCGACGTCGCCGGTCTGCTACCCCCTGGCGACATCCATCGCGTGCACAACGTCGGCGACGAGCTGGCGATCTCCCTGCACGTCTACGGGGCCGACCTGAGCCAGGTCGGGACGAGCATCCGTCGCACGTACGACCTGGAGGGCGTGGCGGATCGACCCGGCGGCGCCGGCTGAGCAGGGCTGCCGCGAACTACTGCGCTGTAGTTCACTCATACGGCGTACACGGGCTGTGACTGTAGTGACAATTGGTGCTCAAGTGATCACTGATACGGATCTGGAGTCCCCGTGCGCGCTGCCGTCCGCTCTGCCTGCGTCACCGCTGTGGCGGGGCTGGTCTCCGCGCTGCTCGTCGCGCCGCTGACCGCCACGTCCGTCCACGCGACGGCCCCGGCGTCGGGTCCGCACAAGGCCTCAGGCCCGGCGTTCCGGGCACCGCACCCGGTCGACCCGTCGGTGCGATCGTATGCCGTCCGAGGCGCGAGTGACCGCGCTTTGCGGACACTGAGTAATGCCAAGACTGCGCACAGTGACAACTTGGCGGCCTTGTCCGACCCGCGTCCGGCCAGTGGCTTCGCCGTCACCGGCGTGACCTGGACCGGTCGCGCGCCCGCCGGGCTGAGCCTGGCGATCCGGACCCGCACCGACGGCGCGTGGTCGCCGTGGACCGCGATGGAGTACGACGAGGAGCACGGTCCCTCGCCGACGTCGGCCGAGGCCAGGAAGGCCAAGCCCGGCACCGACCCGTTCGTGGTCGGCGCCGTCGACGACGTCCAGCTGAAGGTCACCAGCGACACCGGTCGTGCGCCGACCGGCCTCACGCTCGACGTCGTCGACCCGGGAACCTCGGGAGCAGACGCGAGCCCCGAGCCGATCACGCCCGACGAGGCAGCCGAGATCGCGCCCCCGTCGCCGGCGAAGTCCACCAGTCCGGCGAACATGCCGGTCGCCGCCCGCTCAGCCACGCCGATGCCGAACATCTTCTCCCGCGCGGACTGGGGCGCCGACGAGCGGCTGCGCGACTGCTGCGTCGAGTACGGCGAGGTGCATGCCGGCTTCGTCCACCACACCGTCAACGCCAACGGCTACTCCCGCCGCGAGGTGCCGGCGATCCTGCGCGGCATCTACGCGTACCACACGCAGAGCCGCGGCTGGCGCGACATCGGCTACAACTACCTGATCGACCGCTTCGGCAGGATCTGGGAAGGCCGCTACGGCGGCATCACGATGCCGGTGGTCGGCGCGCACACCCTCGACTACAACGAGAACTCGTTCGCCGCCTCGGCGATCGGGAACTACGAGACCGCGCAGCCGTCGTCCGCGATGATCGACGCCTACGCGCGGCTGTACGCGTGGAAGCTCTCCTTGCACGGCGTCCGACCGGGGACGCGTCAGAACGTCGCGGGTACGACGTTCAACGCGATCAGCGGGCACCGCGACGCGGCCCAGACCGCGTGCCCCGGCCGCTACCTCTACGCCAAGATCCCCACGATCATCGCGAAGGCCAGGCAGTACCAGCACATCTACACCGGCCGCGCGCTGCAGCACTCCTTCATCAGCGACAGGCGGCCGGACCTGCTGATGCTCAAGCGTGGCCAGGTGGTGGTCGCGCGTGGCACGGACCCGCCCGGCTTCGCCGCCCCGACGGTGTCGTCGACGTCGTTCGTCGGGATGGACCGGGTGGCGCCTGTCCGCGACGTCACGGGTGACGGCCTCTCCGACGTGATGGCCCGCGAGCGGGAGACCGGGCGCACGTCCGTCTACCCAGGGCTGGCCGGCGGCGGACTCGGCCCGGCCACGGACACTGTCGCGAGATGGGCGGACGCAGACATCTTCGTCGGCGTCGGTGACGTGACCGGCGACGACAAGAACGACGTCGTCGCCCGCAGCACGACCACTCACGAGCTGCGCGTCTACCCCGGGCGTGGTGACGGGACGTTCGGCACCTCCCGCGTGGCGATCGATGACGCGAGCGGCTTCAACCTCGTCACGGCGGCCGGTGACTTCGACGGCGACGGCTTCCGAGACCTGCTCACCCGCGGCATCCACGGCGCTGTCTTCGTCTGGTTCGGCGACGGAACCGGGGCTTTCCCGCGCAACCTGCGGGTCGCCCACGACTGGTCCGGCCGTGACGTCATCACCGGAGGCTTCGACCTCACCGGGGACGCGCTGCCTGACGTGGTGGCGCGGTCGAAGAGCACCCACGTGGTGTCGACGTACGCGAACCTCGGTGGCCGCCGCTTCTCACCCGCGATCGGGCACCGGGTCAGCACCGCACGGTTCCTGCGGCTCTCCACGGACCTGTCCGGCGACGGCGGGACGGACCTGACCGGGGTGAACGCCAACGGCAAGTTCCAGGTGTACGCCGGTCACCGCTCGAACTGGCTGCGCACCCCCACGGCGCGGCCGTGGACCTGGCCGGGCACCGACAAGGTGCTCGTCGTCGGCGACTGGGACGGCGACGGCTACGTGGATGCGATGGGCCGCCGCGGTAGCGACGGCACGATGCGGCTCTACCGCGGCAACAGCCGCGGCGGGTTCGAGGCGCCGATCGGTCGTTGGACCGGCTGGAACGCGCGGCGGCAGATCACGCCCGTCGGCGACTTCAACGGTGACGGCCGCCCCGACCTGATGGCGCAGGTCTCCTCCGGCGCCGTCTATCTCTACCCGGGGCGCGGCAAGCTGGGGTTCGGGACGCCACGGCTGATGCGCTCGGCCCTCCCGAGCGGCGCGACCGTCGTGGGCGGTCGGTCTCTGGAACACCGACGGTGCCCCGGACGTGGTGGTCCGCAACGGGTCGGGCCAGCTGCTGCTGTATCCCGGCAACGGGCCAGGCGGTCTCGATGACCCCCGCGTGATCGGCAGCGGCTTCCGCGGCTACAGCTCGTTGATCGGCGTCGGCGACCTGACCGGGGACGGACATCCTGACCTGGTCGGACGCCTCCCGAGCGGGCAGACCTGGCTGATCCCGGGCGTCGGGATCAGCGCCAAGGCGCGCAACGGCGGGTTCGGGCCGCGCCAGTACCTCGCCGCCAACTGGTCGAGCTACCTGCTCGGGTAACGTGGATCGAAAGCGTGGCGGCGGCGCGACGTCGGGCGTGCCGTGGCTGGGAGCCCACGCGGCCCAGGCGGAGGTCACCATGTCCTCGAGCGTCTTCGCGGAGGTCCAGCCGAGGGTGTCGGCGATCCGGGTCGGGTCGGCGACCAGCCGGGCCGGGTCACCGGGTCGCCGAGCCACCACCGGTGGGTTGATCTCGTAGCCGGTGGTCGCCGCGATCTGGTCGATCACCTCGCGGACCGACGAGCCGTGACCGGTGCCGACGTTGAAGATCGTGTGCGGGCGGGACGGCCGTGCCAGGTAGTCCAGGGTGTCGATGTGCGCCTGCGCCAGGTCGAGGACGTGCACGTAGTCGCGGATGCAGGTGCCGTCCGGCGTCTCGTAGTCGTCGCCGAAGATCCGCGGCTCGCGGCCGGCGGTGACCGCCTTCAGCACGATCGGGATCAGGTTCAGGGCCTCGGGGTCGCCGAGGTCGGGCCAGCCTGAGCCGGCGACGTTGAAGTAGCGGAGCCCGGCCCACCGCAGGCCCCAGGCGGCGGCCGCGTCGGCGCACATCCACTCGCACACCAGCTTGGTCTCGCCGTACGGGCTGATGGGGCGGCCGGGGACGTCCTCGGTGAGGTTCTGGTCAGGCGGAGACCTCGGGCAGCCCGTACGTCGCCGCCGACGAGGAGAACATCAGCCGGTCGACCCCGGTGGCCTCCATCGCGATCAGCAGGTTGGCGAGCCCGCCGATGTTCTGGCGGTAGTAGTACGCCGGCCGCTCGGCCGACTCGCCGACCTGCTTCTTGGCGGCGATGTGGACGACGGCGTCGACGGCGTACTCCTGGATCAGCGCGCCGAGCTTGTCGATCGCCGCGTCCTCGGCGATGTCGATCTGGACGAGCGGCACGTCGCCGACCCGCTCGGCTGCGCCGGTGCTGAGGTCGTCGACCACCACGGTGTCGCCGCGGTCACGGAGCAGGCGCACCACGTGTGCGCCGATGTAGCCGGCTCCGCCGGTCACCAGAACAGTCATGACCTCAGCCTATCGACGGCCATGACGGTTCCGGTCGACCGCTCCCTCGGTGCTGCGTCAGGCGAGATAGGTGCAGATCGGCCCGTTGAGGTCCTGGTCCCAGCGACCTGCCTGGAACACCGTGGTCTGGGTGCCGTCGGCGGCGACGTCGACCTCGATCCGTCCGACCTGCTTGGCGATCGGACCCTGCCCGTGCGCGATGAACATCCGCTCCAGGCCCGCGATCACGTACGTGTAGGACCCGTCGGGACGGAAGTCGTAGGTCACCGTGCCACCGAGGCTGGTGGAGATCGACCGACCGTTCGCGGGGTTGGTGTAGCTGATCGTGTAGTTGCGCTGCACGTTGTCGACCTCGTGCACGAGCACACCGTTCTCGTCGCGGTACTCCTTGCCGGTCAGCCGGCCCTCGGAGTGGGCCATGACGGGGAAGGCGCAGATGTCGACCGGACGGGTGAAGTCGACGTCGAGGTGCACGCGGGTGAACGGGGGAGCGGCGGACGCGGGGAGGACAGGAAGGACCGCGCCGGCCGCGGCGAGGACGCCGGTGGTCAAGCCGGCCAGGGTGGCGAGAGTTCGTCGCATCGGGGAGACCTCGTTTCGTGGGGACGCTCGAGAGTCGAGCGTCAGTGACGAAATACGTTATGACACTGACGACTGCGCGGATAGACTCGTGACCGAGATGCAACCAACTGCCCCCTGGGACGGCATGGGCTTCGTCGTCGGCCTGCTGAACACCTGGGACGAGCTCGAGCCGGATCCCGAGCTGATCACCGACCACGCGGATGCCGCCTTCCTGCTGCGCCGTCACGGGTTTCCCGATGCGGCCGAGCGTGTCGACGACGCCGAGGTCGACGCCTTGCGCACGCTGCGGACCCGGGTCCGCGACGCCTGGGAGGCAGGCTCCCCGGAGGCTGCGGCCGACCTGCTCAACGCGCTGCTCGCCGAGTGCACGGTCCATCCTCGGCTGGTCGCCGAGAACGGGTCCGGGCTCGTCTTCCGCTGGGACCGGCCGGGGCTGCGTGGGCGCGACTTCCTGCCCGGGCTGGCGGCGTACGCCCTGCTCGAGGAGCTTCGGAGCCACGGGGCGGACCGGCTCGGCATCTGCGTGGCCGGTCCCTGCCGCTGTGTGTACGTCGACACGACGAAGAACCGCACCCGGCGCTACTGCTGCACGAAGTGCGCCGACCGGACCAACGCGGCGGCCTACCGGGCCCGGGCCCGTGGCGGTCGGGTCAGTCGGACCAGAACGAGCAGCTGACCCGCTCCTGCGCCACGATCTCGGCGCGCTGGTCCCGATCGGCGTTCACGACCAGGACCACCGAGCCACCGACCGACCAGGGCGCGGCCAGGGCGGTCGCCATCGTGGCGGGGTCGGCTGGGTTGAGGTCCGTCGCGAGCCGACCACCCGGTGCCAGACCGAGCTCGCCCGCCCGCACCAGACCCGCCTGCACCAGGTCGCCGTGTGTCACGTCGGCGGATGACGAGGTGGTCGCCGGCGTCGCCGAGGTGACCGGCGCGGGCATCAGCAACAGGTCCGGCTGCGGCGGAACCTCGACAGCGAAGTCCAGCCATCCCGACGGCAGCGGCTCGGTGAAGCGCCCGCCGAGAGGTCGCAGCGAACAGGCGAGGACGGTGCCGCCGGACGGCTCAGCGGCCAGCGGGTCGGGACCCACGACATGGACGACCGCGTCGCCCCCGGCTTCGCCGTACGCCGGCACCAGCCCCGCTGCCCAGGCTCCGAACAGCACGGCCGGGCCGAGCCAGTGCGTCGGCAAGGTGACCGTGATCCGGTCGCCGGGCTGCGCGTCGAGCTCGTCGGTGAACAGGTTGGCCACCTTGCTCGTCCAGTTGTCGAACGTCACCCAGGACAGCTCGATCCGTTCGCCGGTGGCGGCGTCGTAGAACGTCAGGCACGGCTGTCCGGGGTCGCGACGCAGCTGCCTGGCCACGGCCTCGAGCAGAGTGCCAGGTCGCTCGTGCGACGAGGACGCAGGGCTCGCGGCAGGCATGGTCTCCGCTCTTCTCACTGGTGGACGATGTAGGCGACCCCGCCGAGCAGAGCCGCGAACTGCAGGGTGCGGCCGATCGTGATCGTCGCGTAGAAGGCGAGCCGGTTGAACTCCAGCTGCCCGGCGAGGACTGCGGTGATGGCCAGCGGAGGGATGGCGATCAGCGACGACGCGAAGAGCAACGCGATCCCCACCCACGGACGGTTGTCGGTCGTCGCCTTCACCTTGTCGTAGCGGCGACGCCAGTCAGGCTGCTCCATCTTCTTGCGGATGTAGGACCAGTCCATCGAGCGGCGACTGACCTCGTACCAGGGGATCTTGCCGATCGCCTGGCCGAACCCGGCGACCAGGGCGACCAACCAGATGTTGATGTTGCCCAGCAGCGCGGCGATGCCCGCGATGTAGGCCTCCATGTTGATCAACGGGACTATTGCTGAGAGCACACCCATGGCGAAGGTGGCGAGCAGCAGTCTCATGGGTGCCGATTCTTCCTGCCGACCGAGTGCTACTGGTGCCAGAGGTTGCCTTCGGGCGCGTCGTCGTACGGGAACTTCTTCATGAACGTGTCGAGTGCCTCCCCCGAGTACGTGTCGCAGTACTGGCTCTCGCCGTACGACGGGTCCTGCTTGAACTTCTCGGGGTCCCACGTCGGCTGGTGGACCGACCAGTGGGTGAACGCGATGTGCTTGCCGTCGGCGATCGGGTCACCGTCGTCCTTGGTCCACGGCGCGATGATCATGTTGTACTTCGGGTCCTGGCCGTGGGAGTCGAACTTGTCCGCGGTCGCCTTGAGCAGCTTCATCTGCTCGGCGTCGTCAGCGATCGTCTCGTCGTACCAGACGATGGTCCAACCGTGCTCCTGGTTGTGCACGAGGACCTCGACCGGCGGCCGGTCGTCGGTGGTGAAGAAGTGCTTGCCGGAGGAGTCCGGGGTCGGGTTGTGAGCCCCGAACGGCGGTGGGTTGACGCTGTAGGTGACGGGGTCGGTGGTGTGCTCGCCCTGTCCGGACGCGTCGGCCTCCTGGATGCTGCCGCAGCCCGCGGCCTTGGCGGCTTCGCCGATGCTCGTCAGGTCGGTGGCCGCGAGCTCGTTCTTGTCCTGGTTGTCCTGGTAGATCTTGTAGCCGGCCGCGCCGACGATGATGAGGGCCACCACGACGCACGCGGCGACGACGGCGAGCGTACGACGCCGCTCCTTGGCCTGAGCCTCCCGGCGCATCTGCTCGACCATCTCGCGCCGTTGGCGGTTCTTGTTCTGCTTGCTCACAGGTGCTCAGGCCTTTCAGGTCCCATCGGCATCGGCGGCCATCCTAGACAGTCGGGCCATGAACCCAGACATTCAGCCAACGAACCAGACCGCCGAGGCGATCCCGTGCCACCCGGCGGTGTCGGGTTCGCCGGCGGTCGCCGCAACCTCGTCGGTGCGCGCCACGAGCCGGTGCGCGGCGGCCAGCACCGCGCAGCGTTCCCACAGCCGGCCGGCGTGGACCGCGGCCGCCTCGGGAGCGTCGTCGTGCAGCAGCAGGTGCACCCGCCACGCGCCGACCTCGATCTCGGTGACCTCGATCCGGACGTCCGGTCGCTCGCTCACGACGCCGCTGAACGGTGCCGGGTCGATGGCCACCCGAGGTGGGAAGTGGTCGAGCGCGACCGGGTCAGTCCGAAGTGCTGCCGCGACCGCGGCCTCCCGGGCGCCGAGGCCGAACAGGTCCTCGTTGCTGGGCCGGATCAGCTCGGCCGCACCCGGCCCGTGCTCGCCGACGGGGAGGACGAGGTCGCCGAGTCCGCGCAGCACCGCCGCCGGACGCCCGGCGAGCTTGCCCTTGACGAGATCGGCAGCGGACGCGACCTCGTCGGCCGTGGCCGGTGCAGTGACCACCAACGTGTTCCCGTAGCCGTCCGTCGCCCCGGACAGGTCGTTGAGCGCCGACAAGCCGGCACACCCGATGGCCAGGTCGATCTGGCCGTTGCGCCAGGCACGGCCCGCGGTGTCGGTGACGACGACCGCCACGTTGGTGCCGACGCGCTCGCGGACCTGTTCGCGGATCCGGCGTGCCGAGGCGTCCGGCTCGACGGGCAGCAGCAGCGCGTAGCCCGCCTCGACGTTCGAGGCGTCGACGCCGGCGGCGGCCAGCACCAGCCCGTGCCGCGTCTCCGCGATCACCGACTCCCCGCGTCGCGCCAGCACGCGGACGGCTTCGTCCTCGATCGCGGCGGCGCGCTGCCCGGCGACCGCTCGGCCCTCCGCCTTGCTGACCACCTTGCTCGTCACCGTGACGACGTCCCCGTCCCGAAGGGTGCAGCTGTCGAGCAGGAGGGACGTGAGGTCGTCGCCGTCCCGGACCTCCGGCCAGGTGAGGGCGAGGATCTCGAGCGTGGCCGGTGGGAGGGACTCTGGAGTCACGCGACGTGCTCGGGGGAGGCGAGCGACAACGTGTGCCGGGCGAGCTCGCGAGCAGCGTCCGGGTCGGTCATGTAGAGCGGTACGGCCACGGCGCGCAGGCCGATCGCCTCGAGCGCCGGCACGTCGGCCGCGTCGGCCTCGTCGACGAGCCAGGCGTCGATGAGACCGCCCTGCGACCGTGCCCCGTAGTGCTCGCCGACCGCGCGCGCCGTGACGTCGACGCCGATGACGGGGAGCAGCTTGTCGGCCATGCCCCGGACCGGGGCGCCGCCGATGATCGGGCTGACGCCGACCACGGAGGCCTGCGTCCGGCGTACGGCGTCAGCGATCCCCGGCACGGCCAGGATCGTCCCCACCGACACGACCGGGTTGGAGGGCGGAACGACCACCACGTCGGCGTCCTCGATCGCCGCGATGACGCCAGGGGCAGGGGACGAGGTCTCCGCGCCGACGGGGATCACCGCATGGGCGGTCGGTGCGTGCAGTCGCACCCAGTACTCCTGGAAGTGCACGGCCTTGCGCCCTCCCTGGGCCGCCGGGTCGTCGTCCGCGGCGTCGATCACCACGTGGGTCTCGACCCGGTCGTCGCTCATCGGGAGCAGGGTCACGCCCGGCTGCCAGCGAGCACACAAGGCTGCCGTCACCTCGGTGAGGCTGTAGCCGGCGCCGAGCATCTGGGTGCGGACGACATGCGTGGCGAGGTCGCGGTCACCGAGACCGAACCAGGTCGGTTCGACGCCGTACGCCGCGAGCTCTTCCTTCGCGTTCCACGTCTCGTCCTGCCGACCCCAGCCGCGCTCGCTGTCGATGCCGTCGCCGAGCGTGTACATCACCGTGTCGAGGTCGGGGCAGATCTTGAGCCCGAACATCCAGATGTCGTCGGCCGTGTTGCCGATGACCGTGACGGGGTCGGTCGTCGGTCCCGTGGTCTGTTCGGAGCGGCCGAGGGCGTCGAGCAGGCCGGACAGGAAACGGGCCCCGCCGATGCCACCGGACAGCACGGTGATTCTCATGGCGTCGAGCCTAGATGGACGCGCTCCAGACGGCGCAGCCGCGGGGCGCGGCTCACGAGCCACCTCATCGGCCGTGGGCGTGGAAACTGCGAGGACCCGGGCTTGTGGCAGGCTAGGGACGCGCGGTCCTCGCGCGACGCTGCCCGAACGCGGTCAGCCGGCGGGACCAGTCAGCACAGAACTGACGCCAGCCACCTGACGCTGTCGTCACCGACACCCTCAGGGGGTTACCAGTGGTCTCGGACGCCACCAAGAAGTACCGCGAGATCTTCGCCTACGGCCTGTTGGGCGTCGCTGCCCTCTACTTCATCGGTGGGCTGTCCCTGCTCTTCAAGAGCGGTGACGACCTCGGAGGTGCTGGGTTCGCCGACAAGTCGGCACTGTTCGGCTACGTCTTCACGCCACCCGCTCCTCGTGATCTCCCTGTTCGGTGCGGTCGCGCTGGCCACGGCCTGGGAGGACAACAGCAAGAACGCCAAGACCATCGTCCTGGTCGCCCTCGGGATCGGCGCGCTGTCTCTGCTGCTCGCGCTCATCTGCTGGCTCGCGGCCTTCGGTGCGGACACCGAGACCGGCAGCTTCGTCTTCAACGGTGTCTTCGGCGCCGGCAAGGTCGTCGGCATCTTCCTGGGCCTGGCCCAGCTCGGCTTGCTCGGTCTCGTCGAGTTCTATGCGATCACC
Source organism: uncultured Actinomycetota bacterium (assembly GCA_963737725.1). Lineage (GTDB taxonomy): Bacteria > Actinomycetota > Actinomycetes > Propionibacteriales > Nocardioidaceae > JANLYC01. The sequence goes on along the minus strand of CAVTTO010000003.1, from coordinate 107,503 downwards.
GTCTACCAGACCTTCCCCAAGCCGGTGCCGGCACAGCACCAGCAGGGCCAGTGGGGCCAGCAGCAGGCCGGCTGGGGCCAGCAGCAAGGTGGTTGGGGCCAGCAGGGTGGCTACGACCAGGGCCAGGCCCAGCAGGGTTGGGGCCAGCAGCAGGGTGGCTACGACCAGGGCCAGGCCCAGCAGGGTTGGGGCCAGCAGCAGGGTGGCTACGACCAGGGCCAGGCCCAGCAGGGTTGGGGCCAGCAGCAGGGTGGCTACGACCAGAGCGCGTCGCAGTGGGGCGCCGCCTCGACCGGTGCCGCACCGGCCTGGGGCGACCAGAGCGCGTCGCAGGCCGAGCAGCAGGGCCAGCCGGCCGCGAGCTGGGGGCAGTCCGACCAGCCGACGACCGGACAGTCGGCGGGCTGGGGCGACCAGGGTGCAGCCGCGCCCGAGACGCCGTCCGGCTGGGGCTCCCCAGGCTCGACGCCCGCAACGCCCGCCCATGAGGAGACGCAGGTCTGGGGCGGTCAGACCGAGGGCGGTACGACGCCGGAGGCGACCCCGGGCGAGACCGGGCAACCCGGCGAGGCCGGTGCATCCTCCGAGGAGGAGCGCAAGGACGACGACAACCCGCCGCCGCAGCAGGGCTGGTGGCAGCAGCCGTCCCAGTAGTGGGTGTCGGCTAGATCACAGTCGGCACGAGCAGCGCCGCGGACCTCGGGTTCGCGGCGCTGCTGCATGACGGGGAGTCGGACAGATCGGACAGGCCTAGTCCTTTCGGATCAGGAAGAAATGGGCCGAACGGGTGCTCGGCAAGGATTTCTGCGGCGTGTCGCGGCCTATTTCTGCCATCCGGCTTGACGGCACCCTACTGACGGGCATGTAATTTCACGTGTGTCGTTCAACGCGAGAACGGCAGACATCCGGTAGCACCCCCGGTAACGACAAGGGTCGAGGAGGCAGCGTGCGAGAGCTCGAAGTGCTCGACGGCGGCGCCGAGGAACTGATGTGGCAGGAGCGCGCGCTGTGCGCTCAGACAGACCCGGAGGCCTTCTTCCCGGAGAAGGGTGGGTCGACGCGGGAGGCGAAGCGAGTGTGCCTGTCCTGCGACGTTCGGGGCGACTGCCTCGAGTACGCCCTGATGAACGATGAGCGGTTCGGCATCTGGGGCGGCCTGTCGGAGCGGGAGCGGCGCAAGCTGAAGAAGCGCGCGGTCTGACGCTCTCGCTCCAGGAGAGCGTCGACCGCGTTCATCCCCGAGGCGGCCCGAGGGGTGCGGGGAGCCCTGTTGGCGGGCCGCTAGGGTAGGGCGAGCCCGCGCACGGGCAGGTCCCCGGCTTCCCCCACCCTCAAGGTTTCTGCTCCACCATGACTTCAGACCACCGCGCTGGGGAGACCTCCACCCCGGCGGGTCGCCCCGGTCATCCTTCGGCTCGGGTCACCGCGGTGATCGTCGCTCACAACGGGACCCGCTGGCTCCCGCAGCTGTTCAGGGCGCTCGAGGCGAGCACCCGCTTCCCCGACCAGCTGGTCGCGGTCGACACCGGCTCGACGGACGAGACCGCGCAGGTGCTCACCGACGTGCTCGGCCCCACCGTCGTCCACACTCTCGACGCGTCGCTCGGGTTCGGTGAGGCAGTCCAGCAGGGCCTCGACCTCTCCGACGGCGACGCGGACGCGTCCGTCGACGACGGCTGGTTGTGGCTGCTGCACGACGACTGCTCACCTGCCCCCGACGCACTCGAGCGGCTGCTCGACGTCGGGGAGTCGGACCCGGGCATCAGCGTCGTCGGCGGTCGGATCCGGGCCTGGCCGCGAGCCCGCCGGATGCTCGAGGTCGGGGTCACGATCACCGGCACCGGCCACCGCGAGACAGGTGTCGAGGTCGGCGAGACCGACCAGGGTCAGCACGACGCGCAACGTGACGTGCTGGCGGTGAGCAGTGCGGGGATGCTCGTACGCCGCTCGACCTGGAACCGGCTGCGGGGCTTCGACAAGCGGCTCCCGCTCTTCCGCGACGACGTGGACTTCGGCTGGCGGGTGGCCCGCGCAGGAGGCCGCGTCGTGGTCGCCCCGCAGGCGCTCGTCTTCCACGCCGAGGCCGCCACCCGTGGGGTGCGCGTGCTCGACGACCTGGCACACGTGCCGCACAGCCCGCACCGGGCCGACCGCGAGGCGGCCCTGTTCACCCTGCTTGCCAACTGCCGGCTCGCGGCGTTCCCGTTCCAGTACGTCCGGCTCGCGCTCGGCAGCGTGATTCGTGCGCTCGCGTACCTGATCGGCAAGCTCCCGAGCGCGGCCGCTGACGAGCTGGTGGCGATGTTCGCCGTGCTGGGCCGTCCCGACCGCATCCTCGGCGCCCGGGCGCGCCGCCGGAGCACGGCGACAGCGTCGCGCCAGCACGTCCGCAAGCTGCTGCCGCCGTGGTGGACGCCGTACGCCAACGGCCTCGACTCCATGCTCACCCGGTTCGCGGGGACGGTGCGCGACACCGCCGCCCAGGTCGCCTCGGCGGCCCGACGACGTCGCTCCGGTGGCGCCGGTGTCGAGGCGGTGGAGTCGGGTCCTGTTCCCGACGAGGCCGTCAACCTCCCGGTGGGAGGCGGACCGGTCGCCTGGGTCGTCGGTCACCCGATGTCGACACTCGCGGCGGTGCTCACGCTGGCGGCCGCGATCGCCACCCGCGAGTTCTGGGGCGACGGCTGGCTCCAGGGCGGTGCCCTGCTGCCGGCACCTTCCGGGAGCGGTCCCTGGTGGGAGACCTATTCATCGTCCTGGCACCACGTCGGCATGGGCTCGCGCGAGACGCCGTCGCCGTACGTGGCCGTGATGGCGCTGCTCTCGACGGTGCTGCTCGGGAAGTCGTGGCTCGCCGTCCAGCTCGTGGTCGTGCTGGCGGTGCCGCTGTCGGCGATCGGTGCGTATGTCGCGGCCCGCCGGCTGGTCGAGAGCCTGGGCGCCCGCGTCTGGATGAGCCTCACCTATGCCTTGCTCCCGGCGGTCACCGGGATCGTCACCACCGGCCACATCGGCAGCACCATCGTCGTCGTCCTGCTCCCCTGGCTGGTCCGCGCGGCGATCGCGATGGGCTCGCCCGCGGCCGCGAACGCCTGGCGCGCCGCCTTCGCGGCGGGGCTGGTGCTCTCGGTCATGGTCGCGTTCGCGCCGATCTGCTGGCCGCTCGCGCTGGTCGCCGGCGTGGCTGCCGTGGCCTGGGCGCTCGTCGGCGGCACCCGTCAGCTCACCGTGTTGCTCCGGCCGGTCGTGGCCGTCGTGCTGCCTGTCGTGCTGCTGGTCCCGTGGTCGGGACGGCTGCTCATGTCACCGGGGTTGTTCCTGACCGAGGCCGGCCGGGTCGACCCGGGGACGGTCTCGATCGCCGACCATGCATGGCTGCTGCCCTGGGGCCGGATCTCGGCCGCCGGGGACGCGCCGTGGTGGCTCTCGATCGGACTCGTCGTCGCCGCGCTGCTCGCGCTCGCCCGCTCGGACCGGCGACCGGCCGTGCTGACCGCCTGGTCCGTGATCGTGCTCGGCCTCGTCACCATCGCCCTCCTGGCCGGGCACGTGGTCACGATCGCAGGGAGCAACGACGAGGCGTTCGTCTGGCTCGGGGTTCCTCTCCTGCTCACGCAGGCCGGCGCGATCGCTGCCGCGGGAATTGCCTCGGACGGGCTGGGTCGCGTGATCCAGTCCGGGACCTTCGGCTGGCGTCAGCCCGTTGCGGCGCTGAGCGTCGCCCTCGCGATCGCCGGCTCGGTGCTCGGACTGCTGTGGTGGGTCGTGGCGGCACCCCAGGGCAGCCTGGAACGCGGTCCGTCGGTCCCGCTGCCGGCGTACATGGCCGGAGCGATGCAGGCGGAGTCCCAGCAGCGGATCCTGGTGATCTCCACCGACCCTGACCGGGGCTACGACACCTACACGGTGTACGCCGGCGACGGCTACCGGCTCGGTGACGACAGCGTGACCCCTGGCGTCTCCGACGAGCTCACGGAGCTGGTCACCGACCTGGTGTCCGAGGCCGACCCCCACGACGTCACTCGGCTCGCGGATCTCGGCATCGGCTTCGTCGTGATGCCGGCCCCGTTCGACACCGACCAGGTGGCCCAGCTGGACGGGCTCCCCGGACTCGGACGGGCGTCGACGAACCCCCGACAGCTGGCGGGCTGGCAGGTCAACCTGCCGACGGGGCTCGTCCGGGTCGTCGACGACGACGAAGCTCCGGACAAGGCGGCCGGCACGGCAACCGTGCTTCCGGCCGATTCGTCCGGCCATGTCGACGCCGACCTCGAGGCCGGCGCGGACCGCACCGTCAGGGTGGCGACCGACGCGCCGGAGGGCTTCTCCGCGGCGCTGAACGGCGACGAGCTCGATGCCGCCGAGGTGGACACCGGCGCCGGGTTCGCGGCCGGGCCGGACGGCGGCTCGATCACCGTCGACCCGGGCGGCCATCGCGGCCTGTGGGTCGCGCTCCAGCTGCTCGCGGTGCTCGTGACGATCGTGCTGGCGGCGCCGACGATCCAGCGTGCCGGCCCCGAGGTCGACGAGGAGGACGAGGCATGACGCGCGGCATCGGTATCGGCAGTGCCTGGGCAGCAGTCGGCGTCGTGGTCGTCAGCGCGGCAGCGGTCGCCCTGACGTCGACGGCCGACCCCCAGCGAGCGGCCGTCGACACAAGTTCGCAGACGGTCGCGACGTCGCGCGCGCAGCTGTCCTGCCCCGAGAGCGCGACGGCCAAGGGCGTCACCACCTCCTTGTTGGCCGTCACCCCACCGTCCGACGACACGGGCAACGGTGGTTCGGGCTCGGGCTCGCTGGAGGTACGACGGCTCTCGACCGAGCAGCAGCCCGTCGCCGATGTCGATCAGGTCGGAGACGCCGATCGCCACGGTGCTCGGCTCGGACGCCCAACCGTCCGTGACCGTCGACGCGTCCGGCTCGTCGGCCCCTGCGGCGTACGCCGCCCAGCGCACCTCGCTCGATGCCGGTCAGCGGGGCGGGCTCGCGGTCGCGCCCTGCCTGCCCAGCGCGGACACCTGGTGGTTCACGGGAGTCGACACGAGCGTCGGATCCACCTCGCGCCTGGTGCTCTCCAACCCGGCGCCCGCCGTCGCCGCCGTCGACCTCACCTTCTACGGCCCGCAGGGCATCAAGGCCGCCGTCGGCGCGCGCGGCATCCCGATCGCTCCGCAGTCTCGGCTGAGCCTCGACCTGGCGCGATTCGCGCCGGGTCTCGACGCCTTCGCCGTCCGGGTCCATGCGACGCGGGGTCGGGTCAGCGCGGCCGTCGACGTGGCGCGGGTCAACGGCGTCACCGCGAACGGCAACGAGTGGCTCGCGCCGTCGCAACCGCCTGACACCGACATCGTGGTCAACGCCGGCGACGCGGGTCCGGGCGACCAGCAGCTGGTCATCACGAACCCGTCGGCGCGGGAGGCCCTCGTCCAGGTCCAGGTGCTCGACACGAGTGGACCCTTCACCCCGAAGGACCTGGCCGACCTCCGGATCAAACCCGGTCGCACCGTGGTCAAGGACGTCAGCTCCGTGACCGGCGCCTCGGCCGCAGCGCTGCGCGTCACGACCGAGCAGGAGGACTCCACCGTGATCGCCACCCTGGTCAGCGAGAGCGCCACGGGTCCGGTGGACCTGGCGACGTCGTCGAGCAGTGCTCCGCTCACCGGTCCTGCCGTCGTCCCGGTCTTCACCGACACCCGCCTGGCGCTGTCCTTCGCCGGCACCACTCCGGGGGGCAGCGCGCAGATCCAGGCGTACGACGACGAGGGTGACCCCGTCGGCGACGCCGAGCGCGTCGGGGTGAAGCCCAGGACCACCGTCACCTGGAGCAAGACCCCGAGTCCCGGGACCGCCTACCTCGTCGTGACCGCCGACGGTCTTCCGGGCGACGTCACCTATCACGGTCCGACCGGGCTGTCCTCGATGCCGCTGGTGTCCGGGTCGACCACCGTCACCCGGCCGGCGGTCCAGCCGGCGAGCTGACGGACTGCGTTGACCGCGCGCGTCGCGTCAGGCGTCCGTCGAGCGCAGCACGCGCAGGTGACCGCGTCGCCCGATCTCGACGCCTTCGCCGACGGGTTCGGCGACCTCGCGTGGACGGGCGGCCTCGCGCACGGCCTCGGCCAGCGCGAGCAGGTCGTCCTCGGTGGGGCCTCCGGCTGCGGGGTCGGGGGCGAGCCGGATGACCTCCCAGCCCCGGGGGGCGCTGAGCCGGTCGGCGTGGAAGTCGCACAGGTCGTAGGCGTGCGGTTCGGCATACGTCGCGAGTGGACCGAGCACGGCGGTCTGGTCGGAGTAGACATACGTCAGCGTCGCGATCGCTGCTGCACCGCAAGCACTGCGGGAGCACACACGTCGTCGACTCACGGCCTGACCCTACTGTCCGGGTCGGCGTCACCGCGGTATCGACCCGCGGTCGGTACGGTGGCCCGGTGAACCCTCACCCCGGCCGCCCTGGCGCCCTCGCGAGGCCGGACGTGGTGGGACCGCGCACCGGCCCGGCCCGTGACCGGCACGGTCGTGGATTCCGAGGTCCGCTCACCCTCCCTGGCCCGCTGAGCCCGGACGGCCCCGAGGCGCGACCGACCCGCCGCGCCGAGTTCGACGACCTGGTGCTGTCGCTGGTCGAGCGGCTGGTGGCGCGCTGGGAGTCCGAGCTGGAGGACGTCGAGTTCGGCACCGAGGACGTGCCCCAGATCCCGGACGGATGGGACGACGACCCCGTGCCGTTCGGGTCGTGCGTCCCCGCCCGGGGAAACAGTCCCGCGCGCATCGTGGTGTTCCGCCGACCGGTCGAGCTGCGCGCGACGACCCGGATCGAACGCACCGCTCTGGTCAACGAGGTGCTGGTCGAGTACATCGCCGAGCTGCTCGGCCGGGACCCGAGCGAGATCGACCCGTAGGGAGCGGCTTCTGCCACTCGCTCGTCTCTGCAAGGATGAGTCACCGCACCTGCAGCATCAGACGGCGGCGTCGGCTGCCGAGGAAGTGAGACGCGCGTGAAGCTGGACCCCGTCCTCATGGAGATCCTGGTCTGCCCGGACTGCAAGAGCACGCTACGCGCCGACGACGCGAACGACGAGCTGATCTGCACCGGCTGCGGGCTCATCTACCCGGTCCGCGACGACATCCCGGTGATGCTGGTCGACGAGGCCCGCAGGCCGGAAGGCGCCGGAACCGCTGAGTCCGGGGCCGGTCCCGACGGCGACGACTGATCCGTGGCCGACCTCTTCGACGACGCCCGGCTCGACGACCCGGAGGCGCTCGAGGCGGCGGACGGTTCGCTGCGCTGGCTGGCCGGTTCCGGAGCACGGGTCCGACTCGAGGCCGGTGGCGCGGCGGACGCGATCTCCGAGCTGTCCGCTGACGGGTCTCCGCGCGCCATCGTGGCGGCCGGTGCCGATGCGCGGCTGCTGCGGGCGGTCCTCGAACCCTGGTGTCCCGTCCCGTTCGTCGCCTGGCCCGGGCCAGGCCTGCCCGGGTGGGCCGGCGCGCTCGACCTGGTGATCGTGCTCGCTCCGGGAGGGGGCGATGCCGAGACCGCGTCGGCCGTGCGCGAGGCCGTCCGTCGCGGCTGCTCCTTGATCACCGCCTGCCCTTCCCGGTCGGTCCTCTCCGAGCACGCCGAAGGGCCGGCACAGCAGCCTGCTGCCGACCCAGACCGACGACACCCTGGCCGTGGCGGTGGCCATGCTCCAGGCCCTGCACGCGATCGGCGTGGGGCCGGAGCTCGACGCCGATGCGGTCGCGTCGGTGCTCGACGAGGTCGCCGTGGAGTGCTCGCCCCACCGCGACATCTCCAGCAACCCGGCCAAGGACATCGCGCTGTTCCTGGCCGACGCGGCACCGCTCGTGTGGGGTGGCTCGGTCCTCGCGGCGAGAGCGGCCCGGCGCGTGGCCGAGGCGATCCGGCGTACGACCGGACGTCCGGCGCTCGCCGCCGACGCCGGTCACCTGCTGCCGGTGCTCGACCTGGCCTCGTCGCGAGACCTCTTCGCCGACCCGTTCGCCGATGCGGACTCGAGCACGAGCCGTCCCGGCCTGCTCCTGCTCGACGACGGGACCCAGGACGCATCCGTCCGCGAGCACCGCGGCGCGCTGACCGCGGCTGCGGGCGCGCACGACATCCGGCACCAGACGATCGCCGCCACCGACGGACCCGGCACGGCCCGCTACGCTGCTCTGCTCACGACCGGCCGCTACGCCGCGACCTATCTCGGGGTCGGGCTCGGGCGGACGAGTCCCGACCAGACCTGACCCGGAAGCAGACCAGGAGCCGCCATGAGCACCGAGAGCTCGCCGAGAGCCATCATCGCGGCCCTGCTCGCCAACTTGGGGATCGCCGTCACCAAGCTGGTCGCCTGGGCGCTGACCGGTGCGTCGTCGATGCTGGCCGAGTCGATCCACTCGCTCGCCGACTCCGGCAACCAAGGGCTGCTGCTGTTCGGGGGGAAGCGGGCGCGGCGTGCCCCGACGGCGGAGCACCAGTTCGGGTTCGGCCGCGAGCGCTATGTCTACGCGTTCATCGTGTCCGTCGTGCTGTTCAGCGTCGGCGGCCTCTTCGCGTTGTACGAGGCGTACCACAAGTGGCACGAGATCCATGAGGGCCACGAGGACGAGCTCCTCACCAGCAGGTGGTGGTGGGTCCCGCTCGTGGTGCTGGGGGCGGCGATCGTCATGGAGGGGTTCTCCTTCCGCACGGCGATCGTCGAGTCCAACAAGGTCAAGGGCGACCAGTCGTGGTGGTCGTTCATCCGCACCGCCAAGGCGCCCGAGCTCCCGGTCGTGCTGCTGGAGGACTTCGCCGCCCTGATCGGCCTGGTGCTTGCGCTCATGGGCGTCGGGATGACCCTGCTCACCGAGAACGGCTACTGGGACGTCGTCGGCACGGCCGGCATCGGCATGCTCCTCGTCGCGGTCGCCGTGGTGCTCGCCATCGAGACCAAGAGCCTGCTGCTCGGCGAGTCGGCGGGTAGCGCCGACCAGGCGTTGATCCGGTCTGCGATCGTCGGCGCCTCGGACGAGGTCCTCGACGTCATCCACCTGCGCACCATGCACATCGGACCGGAGGAGCTGTTGGTCGCGTGCAAGATCGCCGTCGCCCCGATGGACAGCGCGCAGGACGTGGCGCGAGCCATCAACGCGGCGGAGGCCCGGATCCGCGAGGCCGTGCCCGAGGCGACCTACATCTTCATCGAGCCGGACATCCGCCGCGCAACCGTCTGAACTCGACTCTCTGCATCCGCGACGGCGATTCGGATTGCAGGGAGGCCAGCCCCTATCCTGATCCGCATGGACTTCAAGGTTGCCGACCTGACGCTGGCCGACTTCGGCCGCACCGAGATCACCCTCGCCGAGCACGAGATGCCCGGCCTGATGGCGATGCGCGAGCGCTTCGGCGACTCGAAGCCGCTCGCCGGCGCAAAGATCGCCGGCTCCCTGCACATGACGGTGCAGACGGCCGTGCTGATCGAGACGCTCACCGCGCTCGGCGCCGAGGTGCGTTGGGCCAGCTGCAACATCTTCTCCACCCAGGACCACGCGGCGGCCGCCATCGCGGTCGGTCCGGACGGCACCCCCGACAACCCGCAGGGTGTCCCGGTGTTCGCCTGGAAGGGCGAGACCCTGGCGGAGTACTGGTGGTGCACCGAGCAGATCCTGACCTGGCCCGGCGGTGAGGGCCCGAACATGATCCTCGACGACGGCGGCGACGCGACCATGCTCGTCCACCTCGGTGTCGAGTACGAGAAGGAGGGCTCGGTCCCGGCCCCCGAGTCGACCGACAACCTCGAGCTGCGCGAGGTCCTCAAGGTCCTCACCCGCACCCTCGGCGAGGCGCCGACCAAGTGGACCTCCGTCGCCAACGGCATCAAGGGCGTCACCGAGGAGACCACCACGGGTGTCCACCGCCTCTACGAGCGGCAGCGCGACGGCGCCCTGCTCTTCCCGGCGATCAACGTCAACGACTCCGTCACCAAGTCGAAGTTCGACAACAAGTACGGCTGCCGCCACTCGCTGATCGACGGCATCAACCGGGCGACCGACGTGCTCATCGGCGGCAAGGTCGCGGTCGTGTGTGGCTACGGCGACGTCGGCAAGGGCTGTGCCGAGTCGCTGCGTGGCCAGGGCGCCCGCGTCATCGTCACCGAGATCGACCCGATCTGCGCGCTGCAGGCCGCCATGGACGGCTACCAGGTCGCCACCCTCGACGAGGTGATCGAGGAGGCCGACATCGTCATCACGGCCACCGGTTGCTACAAGGTCGTCACGGCCGAGCAGATGGCGCGGCTCAAGCACCAGGCGATCCTCGGCAACATCGGCCACTTCGACAACGAGCTCGACATGGCCGGCCTCGAGGCCGACCTCGGGCATCACGCGCAAGACCGTCAAGCCGCAGGTCGACCTGTGGACGTTCCCCGACGGCAAGACCATCATCGTGCTCAGCGAGGGCCGGCTGATGAACCTCGGCAACGCGACCGGTCACCCGTCGTTCGTGATGTCGAACTCCTTCACCAACCAGGTGCTGGCGCAGATCGAGCTGTACACCAAGACCGACCAGTACCCGACCGACGTCTACACCCTGCCGAAGCACCTCGACGAGGAAGTCGCGCGGCTGCACCTGGCCGCGCTCGGCGTCAGCCTGACCGAGCTCAGCGACGAGCAGGCGAAGTACCTCGGCGTCCCGGTGGCGGGCCCGTTCAAGTCCGAGCACTACCGGTACTGATCTGGCATTCGGGCCCCTGCGTTGAGCCGGTTCGCGCGGCTTCGCCGCTGCGAACCCGTCCATGCGACGTACGCTTAACAGCGACATAACGGTGACCCGTCGCATGCCACCATGTCAGGGCGCGGTGGATTCAGGGTCGTCGCGCCTGCGTCGACGCAACCCGCCGACGCGGTAGACAGGGGCGAGCCAGGAACGGCGCGTCCGAACAGGGGTGTGGTGGAGTGAACGCAGGTCCGGCCAAGACGGTGGAGTCCGTGCGGACGCACCGGGGCAAGATCCTGGTGGTCGACGACGACTCGTCGTTGGCCGAGATGCTGACGATCGTGCTGCGCAACGAAGGCTTCGAGCCGCGGGTCTGCTCGTCGGGCGACACCGCGATGTCGGTGGTGCGCGAGTTCAAGCCCGACGTCGTGCTGCTCGACCTGATGCTGCCCGGCAAGGACGGCGTCGACGTCTGCAAGGAGATCCGGTCCGAGTCCGGCGTCCCCATCATCATGCTGACGGCGAAGAGCGACACGGTCGACGTCGTGGTCGGGCTGGAGTCAGGCGCCGACGACTACGTCGTGAAGCCGTTCAAGCCGAAGGAGCTGGTGGCTCGGCTCCGGGCCCGGCTCCGGAAGTTCGAGGAGGCCGCGCCCGAGGCGCTGTCGATCGGCGACCTGGTCATCGACGTCGCGGGTCACACCGTGAAGCGCGACGACGAGACGCTGTCGCTGACCCCGCTGGAGTTCGACCTGCTCGTCTGCCTCGCGCGCAAGCCGTGGCAGGTGTTCACCCGCGAGGTCCTGCTCGAGCAGGTCTGGGGCTACCGCCACGCCGCCGACACCCGGCTCGTGAACGTGCACGTCCAGCGGCTGCGCTCGAAGGTCGAGATCGACCCGGAGAACCCGCAGATCGTGCTCACCGTCCGCGGCGTCGGCTACAAGGCCGGCGAGCCGGTCGGCACACACTGAACGTTCCCGGTCGGGACCATCCGGACCCGGGGATTTGAGTCGAGGAGTCGTCGTGTCAGGCCGAGAGGGGGACCCAGCCACACCCAACCGGGTGGTCGACTCGCTGCGCTCCTTCGGCCATGTCCTGGCGACGCCGGTGCGCGAGCTGGCCGGTCTCTGGCGGCGATCGATCCAGGCCAGGGTCGTGATCGGCACCGTCATCCTCTCGACGGTGCTGACGATGCTCGCCGGCTTCATCCTGCTCCGGCAGGTCACCAACGGTCTGCTCGACAGCAAGGAGCAGACGTCGATCGCGCAGGCCCGGTCCGGTGCCGTGACCGCTCAGGCCAAGCTCGACGGCGCCGAGATCACCGACACCTTCGACGTGGCCCCCTTGCTCAAGGGACTGGTCGAGACGCTGGCGCCGCGCGACGAGGCGCGTGACGACTTCTCCGTGGTCATCATCGGTCCGCTGACGGGCGCGGCGGGCGACTCCGCCGCCACCGGCGGCAGCCTCTTCTCCGGTGACATCGTGCCGGACGAGTCGATCCCGGCGCCGCTGATGACGCGGGTGACCGACGAGCCCGGCGCCTGGTACGCCTACACCCGCGTCGTCTACGACGACGACAGCGAACCCGTCCCCGGCATCGTGGTGGGGAACCAGCTGATCGTGCCGGGAACCGGCCAGATCTACGGCCTCTTCTACGTCTACCCGCTGACGGAGCAGCAGCAGTCCTTGTTCGTCGTTCGTGGCGCGCTCATCACCACCGGGGCCCTGCTCGTCGTCCTGCTGGGGTTCGTCGCCTGGCTGGTGACCCGCCAGGTCGTCACGCCGGTGCGGCTCGCGCGCCGGATCGCCGAGCGGCTCGCGGCCGGACGGCTCGAGGAGCGGATGCACGTCCGGGGCGAGGACGACATCGCCCGGCTCGGCATCTCGTTCAACCAGATGGCGGGCAGCCTGCAGCGTCAGATCCGTCAGCTGGAGGAGCTGTCGCGGGTGCAGCACCGGTTCGTCGCAGACGTCAGCCACGAGCTGCGGACACCGCTGACCACGGTGCGGATGGCTGCCGACGTGCTGCACGACTCGCGGATCGACTTCGACCCGGCGACCGCACGCTCGGCCGAGCTGCTCCAGGCGGAGCTCGACCGCTTCGAGGGACTGCTCACGGACCTGCTGGAGATCAGCCGGTTCGACGCGGGCGCGGCCGTGCTCGACCTGTCCGACGTCGACCTGCGCGGAGTTGCCCGCCGGGTCGTCGAGGCCAACACGGCGTTGGCGGCGAGCCGTGGCTCGACGATCTCGGTCGTCACCGACAACGAACCGGCAGTGGCCGAGGTCGACGTACGCCGGATCGAGCGGATCGCCCGCAACCTGGTCGTCAACGCGATCGAGTACGGCGCCGGGGGAGACGTCGTGGTGACCGTCGGCGCATCGGCCCGCGCGGTCGCCCTGACCGTGCGCGACCACGGCGTCGGTCTCAAGCCCGGCGAAGAGGTGCTGGTGTTCAACCGCTTCTGGCGAGCCGACCCGGCTCGCGCCCGCACGCGCGGCGGCACCGGTCTCGGTCTGTCCATCGCGGTCGAGGACACCGCGCTGCACTCCGGGACGCTTGGACGCCTGGGGTGAGCCGGGTGTGGGCTCGGTGTTCCGGCTGACCCTGCCTCGTCGTGCAGGCGACCGCCCGGGACGGTCACCCCTGCCACTGATCCCGCCCGAGCGTCAGCCGCAGCCTGTCGGAGCGCCGTACGCCCGCTATCCCCACGACCACCGGCGAGGTGGCCTGTGAGATCACGTGTCCGCCCTGACCCGTCCGCGCCTCGCCCGGGTGGCAGCCGTCGCCGTCGTGCTGGTCGCGGCCACCGGCTGCGTGTCGATCCCGGAGAGCTCGTCGGTGCGCGAGGGTCGCGCCGCCAGCGCGCAGGACGAGCAGCCGCTGAGCCGCAACCAGCCCAACGGCCCGCGGCCGGGAGCGGGCCGCAAGGAGATCGCGACCGGATACCTCAACGCGATGCTGGCCTTCCCGCCCGCGCCGGACGTCGTGCGCCAGTTCCTCACGCCGGACGCCTCGGCGGGCTGGAACCCCGAGGACGGTCTGGTGGTCTACACCGAGTCCGACCAGCCACGCCTGACGGAGAAGGCAGAGACCGTGGCGTTCAGCGCGCGCGGAGTCGGGTCGCTCGACGACCGTGGCACCTGGACGACGGCGCGGCGCGGCGACCGGCAGATCGGCGTCGACTTCAGGATGGGTCGCGTCAACGGCGAGTGGCGGCTGATCAACCCGCTGCCGGGCAGCTACGTCGACGAGGACTACTTCGCCGACTACTACGACCCGTTCTCGCTCTACTTCTTCGACCCCGGCAAGACCATCCTGGCACCGGACCCGGTGCACATGTTGCTGGGCGACAGTCTGGCCACCGCTCTCGTCAAGGACCTGCTGCGCGGTCCGACCGCCGGCATCGAGGGCGCGGTGTCGAGCAGCGCGCCGACCACGGCCACCGTCGACGTCGCGGTGTCGATCTCGTCCAGCGGTGTCGCCGAGGTGCCGCTCACCGAGGAGATCCTGCAGCTCTCGCCCGACGACCGGCGCTACTTCGCGACGCAGCTCGTCTGGACGCTCAAGCAGGTCCCGGAGATCCGCGCGATCACCGTCACGGTCAACGGCCAGCGGATCGACCTGGGCGGCAGCACGGTGATCAGCGTCGACTCGTTCTCGGGCTTCGACCCGGCCGGGTTCGCCGCCAGCCGCCAGCTGTACGGGTTGACCGGACAGGGCCTGGTGTCGGTCTCCGAGACGGACACGACGACCGTGCCGGGACCGTTGCTCGCCGTCTCGCGCGACGCCCGCAGCGCCGCCGTCGAGGTCGACGCGACCCAGGCCGCGGTGGTGAGCTCGGACGGCGGGACCGTCTCGGTCGGTGGCATCAACACCGCCGACACCGGGACCAGCGTCTGGTACATCGGCGGCACGGATGTGATCCGACCCTCCTGGGACATCCACGGCGTGCTGTGGATCGCCGACAACCAGCCGGACGGCGGCCACATCTACACCGCCACCGACGGCGGGACCGACGAGATCAAGGCGCCGGGGATCGAGGGCCGCCAGCATCGACACGATCGCCGTGTCTCGCGACGGCGTCCGGCTGGCTGCCGTGGTCGGGAGCGGCAAGGACCGTGAGCTGCTCATCGCCGTCATCGACCGCGACCCCACCGACAACTCGGACGTCTCGCTGCGGCAGGCCCGTCGGGTGAGGACCGTGGACGGCTCGACCGCCGGCATCAGCTCTGCCGCCTGGGTCAGCCCGACCTCGATCGCGGCTCTCGTCGACGACGCCGGCGGACCGCCGCAGCCGGCCGAGGTCCGGATCGACGGGGCGCCGGTCGCCTCGCCGTTCCCGGGGTTCGTCCCGATCAAGCCGACTGCGCTGGCCTCGGCCCCGAACGAGGACACCCCGACCGCGATCGGCGACGCCCAGGGAATCATCTACGAGGTCACGGCCACCGCGGGCTGGATCCCGTTCGGCGGCTCGGCGGCGATCCGCGCACCGTTCTACCCCGGCTGAGCGACGTCCACAGACCGACCAGGTCCGGGCAACTGTCCCCAGGCTGCACCGCGCCTCAGTCCGTGTCGATCGCCGTCGAGCCATCGTCGACGCATGGACCTCGACGCGATCCGGGCCGCGGGAGCAGACCTGGTGCTGGGCGAGACCTGCGTCGGGTGCGACCGGCCGGGGCTCGCCTGGTGCTCGCAGTGCGCCCCCGCGCTGAGTGGGCTGCCGCGCCGCACCTGGCCCGAGCCGTGCCCGCCCGGGCTCCCGCCGGTCTGGACCGTCGCGGCGTACGACGGGGTGGTCCGGAGCGCCCTCGTCGCGCACAAGGAGGAGGCCCGGCTGGCGCTGACCCGCCCGCTCGGCGAAGCGCTGGCGCTCGCGGTCCTGGGGCTGCTGGCCTCGCTCGAGGCCGAGACCGCGACGGTGTCGCTCGTCCCGGTGCCGTCGCGCCGGGCCGTCGTACGCGAGCGGGGTCATGACCCGCTGCTGCGGATGGCACGGGCGGCCGCGCGCTCGCTGCGTCGTGCCGGGATCGCGGCTGCCGTCGTGTCAGCGCTGCGACCCAACCGCCGCGTCGCGGACCAGGCCGGTCTGGGGGCTGCTGCGAGAGCGGCCAACCTGGCGGGTGCGTTCACCGCGTCCGCCCGCCGCACCTCCGGGAGCGGCCTGTGGGTCGTCGTCGACGACATCATCACCACCGGGTCCACGATCGGCGAGGCAGCGGCGGCCCTGGCGAGCGTCGGCCGGCCCGTTCTCGGGGCCGCGGTGGTGGCGGCGACCCGCCGCAACAGTCCCTCCCGGACCGTCCCCGTGAGGCCGATCACGTCCCTCAGGTAGTCCATCTGGCGACTCGGCTGTCAGCGCGCGCGGGGACCGGCTACTGTCGAGTCATGGCACCCGTCCGGGTCCGTGGTTGCGTCGACGAGGCCTTGCTCGCGCGAGGTGCACAGCCGGGTGTGACCTGGCCGGATCGACTAGCCGATGCCAGCCGCAGGCAAAACGGCCCACGTAAGTCCGGAGCGATGACGCGTCGCGAGACGCCGAACGCTCGGACGATCACGGAGCGGCTTAGCAGTAAGTCCTGCCTCGGTCGAGGGTCAGACGCCCTCGGTCACCGGGAGAAGGTCAGTAGTGGCACCGGGCCCTCTCGGCCCACCAAGCTGCGACCACCTCAGCAGGCGAGTGTGGGGACGAAGACCAGGTCGGCCGGACGGGTGCCAGCTTCACGAATGGCCCTTTCGCCATGAGCGCGACACCGGTCTGACGCCGGTTCTCGGAGACGCTCTCAACGCATGAGGAGGCACGTGTGGAAGTCGTGGTCAAAGGTCGTCACTGCGAAATCTCGGACCGGTTCCGCAGTCACGTCGAGGAGAAGCTCGCCCGGCTCGAGAAGTACGACCAGCGCGTGATCCGCGTGGACGTGGAGGTCTCGAAGGAGGCCAATCCGCGTCTGTCCGATCAGCAGGTGCGCGTGGAGATCACGATCCGCAGCAAGGGCCCCGTGATCCGGGCCGAGGCTGCGGCCGAGGACAAGATGTCGGCGTTGGACAAGGCGGTCGACCGGTTGAGCGCCCAGGCGCGCAAGGCCTCGGACCGCCGGCGCATCCACCACGGGTCGCGCACGCCGACCTCGCTCGCGCAGGCGATGGCCGCGGTGGACCACAACGGCCCCGACGTGACCGACGACGCCGCCGATGCGGGTGACAGCCTCGAGCGGATGGCCGGGCCGATCTCGGTGCTCGGCGACGGGCCTCTCGTCGTCCGGGAGAAGTCACACCCGGCGACCCCGATGACCCTCGATCAGGCGTTGTACGAGATGGAGCTGGTCGGGCACGACTTCTACCTGTTCATCGACAAGGAGAACGAGCAGGCGGCCGTCGTCTACCGCCGCAAGGGTTATGACTACGGGGTGATCAGGCTGACCGATTAGTCAGCACGAAAACCTGCGCTGACCGGGCACTTTGTTACTCACGCCACGCGGGTGCGTGCTCATCTGTCATGCTTTCCGCCATGGAACAGGTCGCCGAGCTCACCCCCCGACGCGAGCCCATTCGCGTCGTGGTCGTCGATGACCAAGAGCTCTTCCGACGCGGCCTGATCATGCTCGTCGCGGCCGAGGAAGACATCGAGGTCGTCGGTGAGGCGAGTGACGGGGACGAGGCGGCCGAACTGGCCGCCTCGACCGTGCCGGACGTCGTCTTGATGGACGTCCGGATGCCCAAGCGCTCCGGGATCGAGGCCTGCCGCACGATCAAGCAGGTGGCGCCGTCGGCCAAGATCATCATGCTCACGGTGTCCGACGAGGAGGGCGACCTCTACGACGCGATCAAGAACGGCGCGTCGGGCTATCTGCTCAAGGACGCCTCGATCGACCAGGTCGCGCAGGCCATCCGCGTCGTCGCCGACGGGCAGTCGCTGATCAGCCCCTCGATGGCGGCCAAGCTGCTCGAGGAGTTCAAGACCATCTCCTCGGTCGGGTCCAAGCCCGACGTGATCATGCCCAAGCTGACCGACCGCGAGCTCGAGGTGCTCAACCTGGTCGCGCGTGGTCTGAACAACCGCGAGATCGCCCGCGACCTCTACATCAGCGAGAACACGGTCAAGAACCACGTCCGCAACATCCTGGAGAAGCTGCAGCTGCACTCCCGGATGGAGGCCGTGATGTACGCCGTCCGCGAGAAGCTGCTCGACATCCCGTAAATGGACGGACGGGGCGACGGAGTCGCTGAGTCCGGCTCTAGCGAGCCACCCGGCTCCAACCGGGTCCCCGCCTGTCGGACCCGACCTCTAGCATCCCGGGCATGCAGTCGCTGTCGCGGGCGCAGGCCCGACGCATCACGCTGGCCGCCCAGGGGTTTCGCGATCCGCGTCATACGACGCCCACCATGCGCACGTTCGCGCGCACCCTCGCGAGGACCGGCGTGCTCCAGATCGACTCGGTCAACGTGCTGCAACGGGCGCACTACATGCCGCTGTTCTCGCGGATGGGTCCCTACGACATCGACCTCCTGCGACGGGCCTCCGAGCAGAAGCCGCGCCGGATCGTGGAGTACTGGGCGCACGTCGCGGCCTTCATGCCGGTCGAGCTGTGGCCGCACATGCGGCACCGGATGGATCGCTACCGCGAAGAGGGGCACGCGTGGATGGGGCTGCCCGAGCGCAAGGAGCTGGTGGCCTCGCTGATCGCCGAGATCACCGAGCGAGGCCCGTCCACCTCGCGCGACCTCGACGACGGTCTGCCGCGGGAGAAGGTCAACTGGGGCTGGAACTGGTCGGAGACCAAGCAGGCACTGGAGTACCTCTTCTTCAGCGGTGACCTCGCGGTCGCCGGGCGCACGTCGCAGTTCGAGCGTCTCTACGACCTGCCGGAGCGGGTCCTTCCCGCTGACGTGCTCGCCGCCCCGACACCGGCGCCCGCCGATGCCTATCGCGAGCTGGTGAGGCGGGCGGCGATCTCTGAGGGGGTGGCGACGGCGCGCTGTCTCGCCGACTACTACCGGCTCCGACAGAGTTCCGTCGGCCGGGTTGGCATCGGTCAAGGTCGCGGTCGACGAGCTGGTCGAGACCGGGGAGCTGCTGCCGGTGCAGATCGACGGCTGGAACAAGCCGGCGTACCTGCACCGCGACGCCGAGCTGCCGCGGAAGATGCCGGCGCGGGCGCTGCTCAGCCCGTTCGACCCGGTCGTCTGGGAGCGCGAGCGCACCGAGAAGCTCTTCGACTTCTTCTACCGGATCGAGATCTACGTGCCCGAGCCGAAGCGGGTGCACGGCTACTACGTGCTCCCGTTCCTGCTCGGCGACCGGATCGTCGGTCGGGTCGACCTCAAGTCCGACCGCAAGGACGGCGTGCTCCGGGTGCTCGGCACGTACGCCGAACCCGGTGCTCCCGAGGAGACGGCGCACGAGCTCGCCGACGAGCTCCGTTCGATGGCCGAGTGGCTCGGCCTGTCCGCCATCGAGGTGCGCCCCCGCGGCGACCTCGCCCCCGCCCTGTCCGCCTCCCTCCCCTGACCACCCCGCGCTGGTGTTTGCCTCGGTACCGAGGCAGGTTGCTCGGTACCGAGGCAAATCCTCCGTGGGATCGGTGACGTTGCCTTGGGCGGCGGGGCGGCGAGTCAGCTGACGCGGGACTCGCTGAGATAGGCGACGAGCTGCCCGAGCTCCTCGTCCCAACCCTCGGAGTTCTCCGCGAAGTGCTGCGGCGTCCTGATCCCCGACTCCGTGACGGTCAGGCGGGTGCCGTTCGCCGTCTCCTCGAGCCGCCACTCGACGAGCGTGGTTGCCGACTGCGTGGACTCGTGGCCCCAGGACCAGGCCAGGTAGTGCGGCTCGTCGAGCGCCTCGACGACGATCGGGAACGGCCCGTGGCCTTCCCAGGTGAACAGCCCGGTGCCGCCGGGCTGGAGGTCGAGCGTGGCCGACTGGTTCGGGAACCAGTGGGCGATCTCGCCGGCGTCGGACACCGCCCGCCAGACCCGCTCGACCGGCGCGGGCAGGTCGATGGATCGGGTGATGACGTAGCGGTCGTCGACCTCAGGGACGTACGGGGTGTAGGTCACGGGTTCTCCTCGAGATAGGTACGGAGGCGGTTGAGGGCGTCGTCCATCAGGTCGGCGTACGCCCACAGCCAGGCGGACACGTCGTGCAGCGGAGCGGCGTCGAGCGAGTGGACGCTCGTGCGCCCCTCGCGACGGACTCGCACCAGGCCGGCGTCACCGAGGACACGCAGGTGCTTGGTCACGGCCTGCCGGCTCATCGGCATCCGGTCGCAGAGGTCGGTGAGCGTCTGGCCGTCGCGCCGGCGCAGCCGGTCGAGCAGGGCTCGGCGGTGCGGGTCGGCGAGGGCGGCGAAGACCCGGTCGGCGGGCTCGCCGGTCGTGGCCTCGGTCAGGTTGCTACCCATGCCGCCGACGATAGGCAACCGAACGGTTGCATGTCAAGGGAGTGACACCACGGCCCGCCGATGGGTCGCGGACGGTCGCCTAAGATGGGCCACGCCTGCTCCCGCCATCGGAGCCTGGCCCGCTATGCCACGAACCAGGAGCTCATCCCGTGCCTGCACTGCTCGACAAAGTCCTTCGAATCGGCGAAGGCAAGCAGCGTCGCAAGCTCGAGGCCGCCGCCAAGCAGGTGAACGCCATCGAGGACGACTTCGCCGGCATGACCGACGAGGAGCTGCAGGCGCAGACCGAGGAGTTCAAGCGGCGGCTGGCCGACGGCGAGTCGCTCGACGACCTGCTCCCCGAGGCGTTCGCGACCGTCCGTGAGGCGGCCCAGCGTGTGCTCGGACAGCGCCCGTACGACGTCCAGCTGATGGGCGCCGCGGCGCTCCACTTCGGCAACATCGCGGAGATGAAGACCGGTGAGGGCAAGACGCTGGTCGCGACCCTGCCGGTGTACCTCAACGCCTTGACCGGCGAGGGCGTCCACGTCGTCACCACCAACGACTACCTGGCCAAGTACCACGCCGAGTGGATGGGCCGGATCTACCACTTCCTCGGCATGAGCGTCGGCATGGTGCTCCCGCAGATGTCCTCCGAGGCGCGCCGGGCGTCGTACCTGTGCGACATCACCTACGGCACCAACAACGAGTTCGGCTTCGACTACCTGCGCGACAACATGGCCAACCGGATCGAGGACCTGGTCCAGCGCGGTCATCACTACGCGATCGTCGACGAGGTCGACTCGATCCTGATCGACGAGGCGCGGACCCCGCTGATCATCTCCGGCCCGTCCGACGACGAGGTCAAGTGGTACGACGAGTTCGCGCGGCTCGTCGGGAAGATGCGCCCCGAGTACGACTACGAGTTCGACGAGAAGAAGCGCACCGTCTCGGTGCTCGAGGACGGCATCACCCGCACCGAGGACCACCTCGGCATCGAGAACCTCTACGACGCGGTCAACACCCCGCTCATCTCCTACCTCAACAACGCGATCAAGGCCAAGGAGCTGTTCCGCATCGACCGCGACTACATCGTGGTCGAGGGCGAGGTGCTCATCGTCGACGAGCACACCGGCCGCGTGCTGCACGGCCGTCGCTACAACGAGGGCCTGCACCAGGCGATCGAGGCCAAGGAGGGCGTGCGCATCCGCGAGGAGTACCAGACCCTCGCGACGATCACGCTGCAGAACTACTTCCGGCTCTACGACAAGCTCGGTGGCATGACCGGTACGGCCATGACCGAGGCCTCGGAGTTCGACAAGATCTACCGGCTCGGCGTGATCCCGATCCCGACCAACCGGCCGATGATCCGCGAAGACCAGCCCGACCTCGTCTACCGGACCGCGGAGGCGAAGTACGCCGCGATCGTCGACGACATCGCCGAGCGGCACGCCGAGGGACAGCCGGTCCTGCTGGGCACGACGTCCGTCGAGAAGTCGGAGCACGTCTCGGACCTGCTCAAGCGACGCGGCATCCCGCACACGGTGCTGAACGCCAAGGAGCACGCGAGCGAGGCGCACGTCGTGGCTCAGGCCGGCCGCAAGGGCGCCGTCACGGTCGCCACCAACATGGCCGGTCGCGGCACCGACATCATGCTCGGTGGCTCGGTGGAGTTCCTCGCCGACGAGGAGCTGCGTCGCCAGGGTCTCGACCCGGTCGAGCACTCCGACGAGTACGAAGCCGCCTGGCCCGCGATGCTCGAGAAGATGCAGGAGCAGGTCGCGGCCGAGCACGACGCGGTCAACGACGCCGGCGGCCTGTACGTCGTCGGCTCCGAGCGCCACGAGTCGCGCCGGATCGACAACCAGCTGCGTGGACGCTCCGGCCGCCAGGGCGACCCGGGCGAGTCCCGGTTCTACCTGTCGCTCGAGGACGACCTGATGCGGTTGTTCAAGTCCGACTGGGTCGACTGGGTGCTGACCACGATGAAGATCCCGGACGACGTGCCGATCGAGAACAAGCGCGTCACCGGTGCGATCGCGTCCGCCCAGGGCCAGGTCGAGAGCCAGAACTTCGAGACCCGCAAGAACATCCTCAAGTACGACGACGTGATGT
This sequence comes from uncultured Actinomycetota bacterium, assembly GCA_963737725.1. Classification (GTDB taxonomy): domain Bacteria; phylum Actinomycetota; class Actinomycetes; order Propionibacteriales; family Nocardioidaceae; genus JANLYC01. Next base: position 85,305 of record CAVTTO010000003.1, on the reverse strand, counting down.
CCCGCCAGCGCGAGGTCATCTACGGCGAGCGCCGCCAGGTCCTCGAGGGCGCCGACCTGCACGAGCAGATCCGGAGCATGCTCGACGACACCATCGAGGGCTACGTCAACGGAGCGACCGAAGGCTTCCCGGAGGAGTGGGACCTCGACGCGCTGTGGACCGCGCTGAAGACGCTCTACCCGGTCTCGATCACGGAGCAGCAGCTCGAGGACGAGGTGGGTGGCGTCGAGGGTCTGACCCGCGAGTTCCTCGAGGAGGAGCTCAAGACCGACGCGCACGCGGCGTACGACGCTCGCGAGGAGCAGCTCGGCGACGAGGTCATGCGTGAGCTGGAGCGGCGCGTGCTGCTCTCGGTGCTCGACCGCAAGTGGCGCGAGCACCTCTACGAGATGGACTACCTGCGCGAGGGCATCGGGCTGCGGGCGTACTCGCAGCGCGACCCGCTGGTCGAGTACCAGCGCGAGGGCTTCGACCTGTTCAACGCGATGATGGACTCGATCAAGGAGGAGTCGGTCGGCTACCTCTTCAACGTCGAGGTGAGCATCGAGCCCGAGGCCGCCGCGGTCCAGGACGCCGCTGCCGCGCTGGTCTCAGGTGAGGTCCCCGAACAGCCGGTGATCCCCGAGGCTGCGCCCGCCGAGCACGACGACCACCGCCCGCACATCCGGGCGAAGGGTCTCGAGGCACCGCAGGCTCCGCAGAAGCTCACCTACTCGGCGCCGTCGGTCGACGGTGACGCGGGCACGACGATCCAGGCCGAGGAGGCCGAGGACGAGTTCGCGGGCGTCTCGCGCAACGAGCTGTGCCCGTGCGGATCCGGCAAGAAGTTCAAGCGCTGCCACGGCGACCCCGCCAACCGCGCGAAGCTGTCCTGATCCTGTCGAAACAGCTAGCTTCGAGTGGCTTATTGAGCCGATCGCCGCGACTGCGTCGCTGCCGATCGTCCATCACCGAGCTCCAGAGCGGTGCAGAGCCAGCGGCCGCGGACGAACTCGAGCCTCGCCGCGATCGCCCGCGACCGGCGGCCGGTGGTGACCCGCGCCGCCACCTCGGCCGAGTCGGCCGCCGGCTGCCAGACGTGCACGGAGGCGACCTGCTGCCGGGACGCCCGGACCTGGCCCGCGCGGCGGTGCCGGGCGACCCGTTCGCGACGGTGGCCGAGGTCGGTGTAGACCGCGGGGACGGTCCAACGCGCGAGCTGGGTCAGCGGTCGGTCGCTGCTCACCACCTCCAGGACCGCCTGGACGAACCGCGTGGCCCACGGATGGACGTCGGGCACGTCGTCGGCGGCGACGCGCTCGCCCGTGACGAGGGTCAGGCCGGACGCTCGGGGTTCGGCCTCCAGGCCGGCGGGCAGCGGATAGGTCAGGGCGAGCGCGCCCTGGGTGTAGCGCGACACCGGTGACGCGTCGACCTGCGACCAGCGGCGACTCGCGGGCGCCAGGATGGGATGGCTTCGGTGGGTGGGTGTGGTCATCGCAGCACCTCCGGGAGGGTCAGCTGGGTTCCGGGGAAGATCAGGTTCGGGTCGGGGCCGACGCGGTGCCGGTTGTCGCGATAGAGGGCGCGGGCGGCGGAGGCGACGTCGGATGCTTCGGCCGCCGGCCCGACCAGCTCGGCTGCCAGGTTCCAGAGGCAGTCGCCGCGTCGTACGACGATCGAGGTCGTCCGTTGGCCGCGCGGCCCCGACCCGGCACCGCCTTGTCGGTCGGCGACCGGCAGGTCGGGCAGACGCAGCCCGTCGAGGCCGGCGCAGAGGACTCCGCACGCCCGCCTGCGCCGAGGCTCGTGGTCGTGACCGTGGCCGGGCCCCGCGTCGGCCGTGCTCGGGACCGCGACGACCAGGCTCAGCCCGCAGGCGGCGAACAGCAGGCGGCGCACGGCCGGCGGCGCGGGCGACCAGGACCAGGGTGCTCGGGCGGTCAGCCGGACCGTCAACGCTTCCACCGCGGCGGCCAGCACCGACGCCGCCAGCATCACGCCGGCCGCGACCGCCACGGGGAGGAGCGCGGAGGCAGCCAAGGCGTCAATGCTTGTGTTTGCGTCCATTTGCTTTGTCTAACGCGTGTTTGGAAGTCGCGCAAGCGTCCGTCCACAGGCGCGGTGGCCGTCGAGCGCACGCGGCCGTAGCGTGCGGGCATGCGCTGGCAGGACCTCTTCGCCGACCTCGAGAGCCAGGCGGAGGCGCTGGAGCGGGCCGAACGGGACGCCGAGGTGGCCGACCGCAGCCGGGCCGAGCAGGCCATGGTCGCGCTCACGGCACGGCTGGCCGCTGCCTGTGGCATGCCTCTCGCGCTCCGGGTCTCAGGTGTCGGGGAGATCTCCGGCGAGCTCGAGACCGTCGGTCAGGACTGGCTGCTGCTCGGCCAGGAGGACGGCCACGAGGTGCTGGTGCTGACGTCGGCGGTCAGCGCGGTGCGCGACCTGCATCGGCGTGCGCAGGCCGACGTCGGTCGCAGCGCGGTGCTCGCCCGGCTGGGCGTCGTGTCGCCGCTGCGGGCGGTCGCTCGCGACCGGGCGACCGTGCGGGTCGCGCTCCGCGACGGGTCACAGATCACCGGGACGCCGGAAAGGGTCGGAGCCGACCACCTCGACCTGGTCGTGCACGAGGTCGGTGAGCCGGCCCGCTCGGCCGGACGGGAACGCGTGACGGTGCCCTTCGACGCGATCGCCGTCGTCCGCACGGCGGCGTCCGGCTGGGGCTGACCGACCAGACCGCGACCTAGTCGATCGACGCACGTTCGTCGTCGGGACCGCCGTCGCCGGGCCGGTCGGCGGTGTAGGGATGGTCGTCGATGAACTGCTGCGTCGATGCCATGGTCTGGTCGATGTAGCGCTCGAGGCCTTCGATCTCGACCCGCCACTGCCCGCGCCCGCCGATCTTCATGGCCGGGATCTCGCCACGCCGCACCAAGGCATACATCTGGGCCGCGGAGATGCCGAGCACGTGGGCGGCGTCGGCCAACGACATGAAGCGCTGCTTCGGGCGGTCGGCCATGTCCTGAGTCTGTCACGCTGGGTACGGCGTCCGGGCCCGCGCGTCACGGCCTGTGGAGAAGGCTTCACAACGACCCGGCCTTGTGGAAAGAATGTTGGACGTGTCGCTCTCGCACCGCGATGTCACCCGGCCCGGCCACGGGCCCGACGTCGACCGGGCGGGCGACCTCGCCGGCACCTCACCCCCGGCCCAACGGCTGCAGCGGCGCCGCTGGCGCGATCCGCGCCTGTGGCTCGGCATCGTGCTCGTGCTCTTCTCGGTGCTCGTCGGGGCGACCTTGTTCTCTCGCGCCGACGACACGGTCGCGGTCTGGGCAGCGGACTCCGATCTCCACGCGGGAACGGCCGTCACGTCCGACGACGTGCACAGCACCAGGGTCCACTTCGCCGACGGCTCCGAGGCCGCGCGCTACCTGCCGGCCTCCGAGCCCATCCCGCCCGGTGCGGTGGCTGCCCGCGATGTCGCCGCTGGTGAGCTGGTCGCCACGTCAGCCGTCAGCACGAACGGCAGCACGCCGGACCGGCTGCCGCTGGCGGTGGGCTCGGCCGGTCTGCCGGCAGATCTCGCCGTCGGCGACACCGTCGACGTGTGGGCCGTCCCGGCCGCCGACGCCGCCGGCACCGGACGCCAGAATTCGACGCAGGTCCTCGACGACGTCACGGTGACGTCTCTGGGGGCTGAGGCGGCCGGAGGGCTCGACGCGACCCGCGAGGTCGTGGTGGCGCTTCCGGCGCAGACCGCTGTCGGCGAGGTGCTCGACGGGCTCAGCGGCTCCGACGTCGTGCTGGTCCTGGTGGGTGGGTGACACGGTGAGCCCGTCCTCGACCGGTCTGCTCGTCGCCGTCGGCGCGGCGCCCTTCGAGGCCGAGCTGCTCGCCGCGTCGGAGCACGGAACCCTGCACGTCGTACGCCGTTGTGTGGACGTCGCCGACCTGCTCGCCACCGCGAGTGCACGCCAGGCCACGGTCGCCGTGGTCTCGGCACAGCTGCGCGGTCTCGACACGACGGTCGTGGCGCGACTCCGACGCGAGGGCGTCGCGGTGCTCGGTATGACGGTCGAGCCGGAGAGCGCCGACGAGGCCCGGCTGCGCGAGCTCGGTGTCGCGGACGTGGCAGACGCGGGCCAGCTCCACCAGCTCGCCTCGCTGGTCGCCGATCTCGCCGACGACGAACACCAGACGGTCGAGTCCGAACCCTGGCACGCCGGTGACGAGGGTGCTGGTGCGGAGGAGTCCGCCAGCGCCGGTCGGGTCGTCGCGGTCTGGGGCCCTGCCGGAGCTCCTGGGCGGTCCACGGTCGCGGCCGCGTTGGCTGCGACGGCAGCAGATCTGGGGCGCCGAACGCTGCTGGTCGACGCCGACGTCTACGGCGGCACGATCGCTCCGATGCTCGGCCTGCTCGACGAGGCATCGGGGCTCCTCGCCGCTGCCCGCGCCGCCAACCACGGTGAGCTGCGTCCGCACGTCCTGGTCCGGCAGGCCCGAGCCGTCAATCCGACGCTACGGGTGCTGACCGGGCTCCCGCGTGCCGATCGCTGGGTCGAGGTGGGCAGCGTGTTGATGCGGCGGATCCTGGACACCGCCGCGACCGTCAGCGACCTGACCGTGGTCGACACCGGCTTCAGCCTCGAGCTCGACGAAGAGCTTTCCTACGACACGGCGGCGCCACGCCGCAACGGTGCGACGTTGGAGGTGCTGGCCCGCGCCGACCTGGTCGTCGCCGTCGGTGGCGCCGACCCCGTGAGCCTCGGCCGGCTGGTGCGCGGCATCCACGACCTCCGGACCGCGGTCCCCGGCGTCTCGCCACGCGTCGTCGTCAACCGGGTCCGCAGCAGCCTCGGCTGGTCCGAGCACGAGATGGCCGAGATGATCGCCCGCGCGACCGGGCTCGGCGTGACCGCGACGCTGCCCGACGACCCCGCCGCCTGTGATCGTGCGCTGGTCACCGGCACGACCCTGCTCGAGTCGGCCCCCGACTCCCGACTGGTCAGACGGGTGCGCTCGCTGACGAGCGACCTGCTCGGCGTACGCGAACCGGTCAGGAGGAGAAGAGCAGGAAGAGTCCGGTGAGCGTGTACGCCACCATCAGGATCAGCATCGGCAGCTGACCGACCAGGGCGTGCCGGCGGGGGAGCAGCCTCACCGCGCGGTCGTGCGCGGCCACGACACCGAGCACGTGACCGGTGACGACCGCGATCACCTTGGTGACCGCGAGGCCGGTGGGGTAGGTGTAGATCGCGTACTTGTCCACGCCGTTGAGGAACGACGTCAGGGTCCAGCCACGTGACAGCGGGTCGCCCAGGTCCTGCAGCGTCGCGATTCCGGTCGAGACGAAGAACGACAGGTAGTGGGCGACGATGTAGCCGATCACGATCGGGATCACCGAGTGGGCGAACAGGTTCGGCAGCTCGCGGCGTCGTACGCGCGGCTTGTCCTCGTCGCCCTCCTCCGTGTGGCCCAGCCCGCCGGTCAGCACGGCCGCGACGGAGAAGCTGACGAACACGATCAGGCAGAACGACAGCAGCGCGATCGTGTTGAGCAACGTCTGGTGGGTCGAGTAGTTCCCCGCGAACTGCAGCCACCGCGACGACTCCTTGAAGCTGTCGAACGCCGTCGAGCCGAACAGCACGGACACGACCGCGACCAGACCCGCCCGCGGCTTGAGCCCGTCGAGGTTCTCCAGCGGGTTGCGCACCACGAGCTTGCCGTCCGTACGCCGTCCGAACGGGCTCAGCCGCGCGACCAGCCCCGAGTAGACCTCGAACGGGTCGGACCGCGCGAAGAAGGTGTCGCCGTAGACGGCCGCGCCGACCATCAGCAGCGCCGCCAGCACGAGGAACCACAGACGCACCGAGGACAGGCTGCTCGCGATCGACGGGTCCACCAGCTCGAGCCAGACGAAGGCGAACAGGAAGAACGACGCCGGCCACAGACCGAACCGCGCCGGGTAGTCCTGCAGGCCGCGCCGGTAGTCGGTGCCTGCCGCGGCCGCGACACCGCGATGCAGCCAACGCAGCGGGTTGCACAGTCGGTAGATCGGACCCAGCAGGAGCGAAGCCGGCACCAGCCCGACCCAGAGCAGCACGAACACCGCACCGAACGTCGGGTTCACCAAGATGTCGCGCCCGAACACCGCGGCCATCATGATCCAGGCGGTGTAGGCCAGCGCGATGACGACGACGATCGCGTGCGTGACGCGCGACTCGACGATGCGCGCGAGCCAGGGCCACATCGGCCGCCCCGAGTCGTCGCCGCGGAAGCGTGACTCCCGCCAGGCCAGGCCCAGCACGGCGAAGGAGACGAGCAGGGCGACGGCGGCAGCCGACGTACGCGTAGCTGGCCGGGATCGGAAGATCGCTCGGCCCCCCGACGCCGTGCGCCAGGAACGTCTCGTGCGCAGCGGCGGGGCTCGGCACAGCCTGGAGGCTAGCTGACTTCGAGCTTCAGGATCGTGACCTCGAGCCCGTGCGACTCGACCTCGATCGTGCCGGGCGTGTCGACGGAGAAGGTGAACTCCTTCTCCTCGTCACCGGCGGCGACCTCGAACTCGTGCTCGGGGTCGGAGTGGACGTGGATCTCGTCGTCGGCGTCGGAGGTCACCACGAGGGTGATGTCCTGGCCCGTCGACGCCTTGACCACCTTGCCGACCGGCTCGATCTTGCCGTCCTTCTCGGTGATGTCGACGGTCACGGGCTGGTCGGAGGAGCCGTCGCTGTCCGACGAGTCGTCCGAGCAGGCCGTGAGGCTGAGGCCGAGCGCGGCGGTGGCGACGAGCAGGCCGAGCGTGCGTGTGCGGTACATCGAGCGAGACTCCTAGCGATGCCGGGGTGGTGCGTGTCCAGGGTTGAGGTGCTGTGGCGATCTTGCCGTACGGGCGCAGGCGCGAGTGAGAGCGCAGGGCCCTCTCCGTCATACGACCATGACAGGATGAAGGTTCCCGATGGTGGGCTGTCTCACCCGCGCGTGTCGCACCGAGCCACGCCGGTCTCACCGTCGGGTTCGCCCACGACACCGACCGGAGATCCGATGCCCGAACGGCTGCGACCTCTCGACATGGCGCTGCTGGCCATGGAGACGGCCCGCACGCCCATGCACGTGGCGACGCTGGACATCTTCGCTCCCGACGAGGCCTTCGACTACGAGCGGCTGGTCGGGCTGATCCACGACCGGATCGCGTTCGTCCCGCGCTACCGGCAGAAGGTCCGGCAGATCCCCGGACGGGTGGCCAACCCGGTCTGGGTCGACGACGAGGACTTCGACCTCGCCTATCACGTACGCCGCTCCGCCCTCCCGCGTCCCGGCTCGATGGAGCAGCTGCGCGACCTGGTCGCCCGCATCATGAGCCGCCGGCTCGACCGCAACCGTCCGCTCTGGGAGACCTACCTCGTCGAGGGACTCGAGGACGGCAGGTACGCCGTGCTGTCCAAGTCACACCAGGCGCTCGTCGACGGCACCACCGTCGACATCGGTCAGCTGCTCGTCGACGACAGCCCGACCGCACCCGAGACGCCCGACATCAGCTGGACGCCGGAGCGCCCGCGCGGGGGCGTCGAGCTGTTCAGCCAGGCGGTGAGCGACTCCCTCCGCAACCCCGCGATCGCCGCCGACAACCTGCGCGGTCAGCTGGTCTCGGCCCGCCACGCCACCGACCGGGTCCGGTCGGTGGCCGGGTCGATCGCCGGCGGCCGTCCTGCGGCGTCGGCCGGTGTGCTCAGTGCCGAGCTCTCGGAGCAGCGGCGCTTCGTCACGGTCGAGACGCGGCTGTCGGCCTACCGCAAGGTCCGCAAGGAGCACGGCGGCTCGGTCAACGACGTCGTGCTCGCCACCATCGCCGGAGCACTGCGCGGCTGGCTCCTGACGCGCGCCGAAGCGGTCACGTCCTCGACGCGGATCAAGGCGATGGTGCCGATGAGTGTGGTCGACGACGAGTTCGCCGAGCCGACGTCGCTCGGCAGCCAGGTCACGCCGCACTTGCTGACGCTGCCGGTCGCCGAGGCCAACCCGGTCATGCGGCTGCACCAGGTCTCCTACGCGTTCAAGGCGCACAAGGAGACCGGTCGAGCTGTCTCGGCGAGCAAGCTGGCCGAGATCGCCGGCTTCGCGCCGTCCACGTTCCACGCGATCGGTGCGCGCCTCGCCGCCACCCACTCGCCTCGCACGTTCAACCTCGTCATCACGAACGTCCCGGGACCGCAGTTCCCGTTGTACGCCGCCGGCGCCCAGCTCGTCGCCAGCTATCCGGTGCTCCCGTTGCTGCCTGGCCAGGCGCTGGCGATCGGCGTGACGTCGTACGACGGCAAGGTCTTCTACGGGCTCGACGCCGACCGCGACGCGCTGCCCGACCTCGACGTGCTGGCGGCCTGCATCCGCGAGTCGCTCGACGAGCTCGTCGACGCGTCGTCCTCCAGCCGAGGTCGCGCGCCGCGCGGCAAAGTGACGAAGCAGACCGCGACCACGACGTCCACGACGCGGAAACCAGTCGCCAAGCGCGCCGTGACCAAGAAGACTGCCGCCACGAAGGCTGATTCGAAGCAGTCTGGCACCCGCCGGAAGGACGGCTGATGCGCGTCTACGTCCCCACCACCCTCGACCGACTCCGCGCCTGGCACGCCGACGACGTCCTGCCTGCGCCGGTCGCGGCGTGGGCGGTGACCGACGTGCTGCGCGAGGAGTTCGACGACCTCGGTGACGAGGAGGCCGAGTACGCCGTCTCGGCCGCGGCGGCGGAGGCTTCGCAGGCGCTGCTCGTCGACGACCAGCGCAAGCAGGGGCAGCGAGTCGTGGTCGTGACCGAGCTGTCCTACTCCGTGGTGCAGCCCGATGACGAGTCGCCGGGCGCCGTGACGGTGGTCGCCCCGATCGAGGGGTCGCGGATCGCGGCTGTCCTTGCTGACCCGTCTGTGATCGCTCTGACCGCTACGGGCGACGTGGACGACCTGTCCTGGTTCGCGACGCAGGAGATCGAGCAGTTGCTAGCCTCGACGCAGGACTGACTGCCAGTTCAGGGACAAAGCACGACCTCGTAAGGGGAGGGCCGAATGCCGCAGGCGATCTGGAAGGGCACGATTTCGTTCGGGCTCGTGACGATTCCGGTCAAGCTCTACTCCGCGACCGAGGAGAAGGACATCTCCTTCCGCCAGGTCCACGAGGAGGACGGCGGCCGGATCCGCTACCGCCGGGTCTGTGAGATCGACGGCGAAGAGGTGCCGTACTCCGACATCGGCAAGGGCTACGAGATGCCCGACGGCCGGATGGTGATCCTCACCAGTGACGACTTCGCGCAGCTGCCGTTGCCGACGGCGAAGGCGATCGAGGTGCTCGAGTTCGTGCCGATCGAGCAGGTCGACCCGCTGTACTTCGCGAAGGCGTACTACCTCGGTGCCGAGAGCGGTCCCGGCGGGAAGCCCTACGTGCTGCTGCGCGACGCCCTGACCAAGTCGAAGCAGTGCGCGCTGGTGAAGGTCGCGATCCGCACCCGCGAGGTGCTGGCCCTGCTGCGCGAGAAGGACGGCGCACTGGTGCTGCAGACCATGCTGTGGCCGGACGAAGTGCGCGACTCGAGCTTCGCCACCCCCGACGACTCCGTCGACATCCGCAAGCAGGAGGTCGAGATGGCGGAGTCCTACATCTCGACCCTCAAGTCGGAGTTCGACCCCGAGCGCTACCACTCCGACTATCGCGAGGCCCTGGAGCAGCTCGTCGAGGCCAAGGCGGAGGGCGTCCCGATCCCCGAGGTCGAGGAGGAAGAGGGCGAGACCGCTGACGTCGTCGACCTGGTCGCGGCGCTGCGCGCGAGCGTCGACGCCGCCAAGAAGCGACGCGCCGGCGGGAAGGACAGCGAGACCAAGGCAGCCAAGAAGGCCACGGCGAAGAAGACGGCCAAGAAGGCCGCGAAGAAGGCTCCGGCCAAGAAGTCCACCGCGAAGAAGACGACGAAGAAGACGGCAAGCAAGAAGACGGCAAGCAAGAGGGCCGCGAAGAAGTCGGCCTAGTACCACCCTCGGGGGGCGGAGGGGATCGATGGACGTTGCTCGCATCTCGGAGCCGACGCGCGCCCTGCTGCCCTACGCGCCGCGTCTCGCGATCGAGTGGCTCGCCGAGACCCTGAGGCGCGACACACCGCGCCGTCGACGGCACGCTGGCGTTCCTCGACCTCTCCGGTTTCACCAAGCTGACCGAGCGGCTGGCCCGGGTCGGCCGGTCCGGCCCGGAGGAGCTCAGCGACATCCTCGACGCGACGTTCGGCGCGCTCCTCGGCTCGGCCCGCGACGATGGTGCCGGACCTGGTCAAGTGGGGCGGCGACGCCGTGCTGCTGCTCTTCCGCGGCGAGGACCATGCCAAGCACGCGGTCCGTGCGGCCTACTGGATGCGCCAGACGCTTCGTGAGGTCGGCCAGACCTGGGCGACCGCCGGCCGAGTCACGCTGCGGATGTCGGTCGGCATCCACAGCGGTCGGTTCCACTTCTTCCTGGTCGGTGACCCCGACCTGCACCGCGAGCTCATCGTCTCCGGACCGGGAGCGAGCGTGACCGCCGCAGATGGAGGCGATCGCCCAGGCCGGGCAGATCGTGGTCAGCGACGCCACTGCCGCAGCTGCTCGACCCGGAGATCGCTCGGCGTACGCGGTGCCCGGCGGTCGGGTGCTGCGGTCGTCGCTGCGGTGCGATGCCGGACATCCCCGACCTGCCGACAGACCGATCTGGTCACGAGGACCTCGACGTCCAGTCCTTGCTCCCGCCACCGGTCCGCGAACACCTGCTGTCCGCGTCCGGCTCGTCGGAGCACCGCCAGGTGGCCGTCGCCTTCGTCCAGTTCTCCGGCACCGACGAGCTGATCGGCGCGGGAGGCGGCGAAGCGCGCCGTCGGAGGCCATGGACGAGTGCGTGCGCAACGTGCAGAGTGCGTGCTCGGCGCTGGGCGTGACGTTCCTCGAGAGCGACATCAACCGCGACGGCGGCAAGTTCCTCCTCGTCGCCGGCGCACCGCGCAGCAGCGGTGAGGACGACGACCGGCTGATCAGCGCGGTACGGCTCGTGATGACGCGGCAAGGCCGGCTCCCGCTGCGCGCCGGCGCCAACCATGGCCGCGTCTTCGCCGGCGACTTCGGTCCCGACTTCCGGCGTACCTACTCGATCAAGGGCGACGCGATCAACGTCGCGGCCCGGGTGATGGGGCACGCCGAGCCGGGCACGCTGCTCGCGACCGACGAGGTGCTGACCCGGGCGGGTGGCCGGTTCGAGACCCGGCCGGTCCCGCCGTTCCTGGTCAAGGGCAAGGCCAAGCCGATCCATGCCGCCGAGGTGGGCGCGGTCCAGGCAGCCCGCAGCGCGCGATGGCGGCAGCGACGACGTGTTCGTCGGGCGCGAGGAGGAGCTGGCGACCGTCCGCCGCGGCCTCGACGGCGGCGCGATCCGGACAAGGGTCCCTGGTCGAGGTGGTCGGTGAGCCGGGCATGGGGAAGAGCCGGCTGATCGAGGAGATCCTGCGCGACTGCGCCGACGTGCTCGTCGTGCACGGCCCGAGCTGGTCCTACGAGTCCAGTACGCCGTACTACCCCTTCCGGACCTTGATCCGGGCCATGCTCGAGCTGCGACTGGACGACCCGGACTCGGTGGTGGCCGAACGGCTGCGCAACCGGGTCGAGCTCAACGCACCGCAGCTGCTGCCGTGGCTTCCCCTGCTCGGCCTGGTGCTGGGTGTCGAGGTGCCGGCGACGCGCGAGACCGAAGAGGCCGACCCGCGATTCCTGCACACCAAGCTGGAAGAGGTCGTCGTCGATCTGCTCGACGCCGTGCTCGTCACCCCGACCCTGTTGGTGCTCGAGAACACCCACCTCACAGACGACGCGTCCGCCACCTTGATGAGCCGGCTGGAGAAGGATCTTGCGCGACGGCCATGGGTGGTGCTGGTGACCCGCCGAGACCTCGAGACCGGGTACCGCCCGAGTCCTGAGGTGTCGCAACGGCTCGACCTGACCCCGATCGGCGGCGCGCTGGCGCTCGACCTGCTCGCGGCGAGCACCGGCACGCCGCTCAGCGCCACCGCCATGGAGGCGATCGTCGAGAAGGCCCAGGGCAACCCGCTGTTCCTCAAGGCGCTGGTCAACGCAGCCGCCCACGCAGAGGACGACGCCCTTCCCGACTCGATCGAAGCGGTGCTGACCAAGGAGATCGACCGGCTCCCGCCGGACGGCCGCACCCTGTTGCGTTGCGCCGCCGTGCTCGGCATGCGGTTCTCCGAGTCGCTGCTGCGCGAGATGCTGACCGCCACGGACAGCCCTGCCGCCGGCGTCGACCTCGCCAGCCTCGACGGGCTGGTGGAGCCCGAGGGGGAGGGGCGCTGGCAGTTCCAGCACGCACTGATCCGCGAGGCGGCGTACGCCGGTCTGCCCTACCGGCTGCGCCGACGCATGCATCGGTACGCCGGTCGCGCGCTCGAGGCGTCCTCGCTCGACCACGACGACGTCTCCGAGCGGCTCTCGCTGCACTTCGCGCAGGCCGGCGACGACGCGCGCACCTGGACGTACTCCCGGATGGCCGGGCAGCGCGCGCAGAACAAGTACGCCTACTCGGCGGCGATGGAGTTCTACGGTCGCGCGTTCGCCGCCGGGAGGTCGGACGGCGTGCCGGACCACGAGCTCGCCGACGTGCTCGAGGCATGCGGTGACGTCTGCGACATCGCGGGGTCCTCACGAGAGGCGGTGGCGACGTACCGCCGCGCCCGCAAGTACCGACGCGACGAGAGCCAGGACCGGGCCACCCTGCTGCTCAAGGAGGCCGGACTCCACCAGCGTCTCGGGGCGTACGTCACCTCCTTCCGCCTGCTGTCGCAGGGGCGCACGGCGTTGCGCGAGGTGACCGGGGCGGTGGCGGACGCGACCCGCTCGCGACTGGCGACCCGCTACGGCTTCGGCAAGTACCTCCAGGGCAAGTACGCCGCGTCGCTGCGATGGAGCGAGATCGGCGTGGTCGAGGCGTTGGAGTCCGGTGACCGCGAGGCGCTCGCGTACGCCTACAACACCCGCCACGTCGCGTGCATGCACGCGGGCGTCGCCGAGGAGGAGAACTCCGGCCTGCTCGCGCTCGAGCTCTACCGGGAGCTCGGCGACCTGCGGATGCAGGGGCACTGCCTGAACAACCTGGCGATCGCAGCGCTCCAGGACGGCGCCTGGACCGAGTCTGCGGAACTGCTCGACCAGGCAGCGGAGCTGTTCCGCCGTGTCGGTGACACGACCAACGAGGCGAATGCGCTTGTACAACCGCGCCGACCTGCTGATCCGGCAGCGCCGCTTCGCGGATGCCGAGCCGTTGCTCGTCTCGGCGATGCGGGCAGCCCGGGCCGCCGACGACAGCGAGCTCGTCGCGCTGGCCCAGCGCGAGCACGGGCGAGCGCTCACCGGCCTCGGACGGATGGACGAGGCGCAGGGCAGGTTCGCCCAGGCCAGAGGCGGCTTCACCGACCTCGGACTGGCGCAGGAGCTGATCCAGCTCGACGAAGCCGCCGCGACCTGTCGCGCTCTGGACGGCGATCCCGACGGTGCCATCGCGCTGGCAGGGGAGGCGCTGGATCGCGCCGCCGCCGCCGAGGCGGAGTCGCTGCTCGCGTCCTTGCACCGCGTCCGCGGGTTCGCCCATGCGTCGCGGGGGGACTACGCGGCCGCGCGCGCCGACTTCGAGGCAGGGCGGGACAGCCCCGACGGCGGCGACGGTGGATGCGAGTACGCGCTCAACCTGCTCGGCATCGCGGCCCTCACCCGTGACGAGGACCCGGCCGAGGCAGACCGGCTGATGGAGCAGAGTCGCGCCGTCCTCGACGGCCTCGGCGTCGTCGTACCCGAGCTGCCGGCCTGGCGCTGAGCAGTCAGCTCGACGCCAGGCGGTCGGCAGTGTCCGTCAGACGATGTCAGTACCCGTCACGTGCTCGCCCGCATGTCGTGGGTGAACAGCAGGTAGAGCAGCGCGGCGCCGGATTGTCCCGGTGGCTCTGCACGTAGTCGACGCAGAAGTCGTCGACCGGCGGCGTCCTCGGCGACGCCCTTGGCGACGCATGGTTCGGCCGTCAGGTCGAGCGGCCCGGTGGCATCGAAGCTCAGCTTCAGCTTGTAGGTGTTGATGCCCTTGCCGCTGCACAGCTTCTTGCTCGCATCGGTAGACCAGCAAGGCCGGGTCGCTGCTGACAGGGCGGGTTCGTCGGGCATGCACCGGTTCGCCGAGGTCGGCGATCACCTGCACGACCTGGCTGCCGGTCTTGCAGCCGAGGTCAGGCCGTGCACGCACCGATCGAGAGGGCGCCGTCGGACTTGCTGCCGTGCTCCAGGTACAGGACGCCGCAGGCCGGCTCGGTGGAGGCCTGCGTGCAGTCGGCGTTGCCGACGCCGAGACCGTCTGGGAGCCGCGGATCGTTCTTCGCGAACTTCGACAGCTCCTTGAGCACGTCGAAGGGCGCAGTCGAACCGGGCTGGAGGTCGACGGGCTTGCCCTTGGACGCCGGCTTGCCCACCGTCAGGACGACGCCGTTGTCGACCGCGGTGTACGCGACATCGAACGTCGCGCTGTTCACGCCTGCCGGCATCGTGATCGACGAGGGGCTGAACGTTCCCCTTCGGCGTACCTGACGGCGACAGCGACGGCGTCAGGGCGAGCGTCGTGTCGGACTTGAAGGCGGCGCCGGCGGGTGTCAGCGTCACGGTCAGGTCGAAGTCCTGACCGGTCTGGACGAGCACCGTCGGCACGGCGCCACCGAGGCCGGCGTTGTCGGTGGTCGCGCTCGCGCTGACCCCGGTCGGCGTCGGCGGCTGTCACTCCCTGTGCCGGCGCGATGGCCACCGCTGCCGCGCTCGCCACGAGCACGGAAGCCGCCAGCAGAGCGGCGGTGCGGAATCTGGACAGGCCTGATGAGCTGTGGTGTGCCCACGATGAGTGTGTCCCTCCCTGCGGCTCCCCCGAGCCAAATGTCCCCGTTACCGGGTGAGCCTAGGGGACGCGTCAAGAGGTGGAGCGATCAACAAAACCCCTGGTGACGACGGCCTTACCGAGCGTCGTCACCGACCTCGATCTGCTGCCCCTCGACGGCCAGGACGACCCGGATGGGCGCGTCGACGAGGTCGCAGGCGATCGCGTCGAGCTGGTCGTCGGTTCGAGCCGGTCCGTGGTGGAACAGCACCAGCGTCCCGACCTGCGCCTCGGTGGCGAGCGCGACCGCCTCGGGGATCGTGGCGTGACCGAACAGGTCCGCGATCTTCCGCTCGGACTCGAGGAACTGAGCGTCGTGCAGCATCACGTCGACGCCCTGGAGCATCGACCTGAGGTCGTCGCTGACGCCGTTGACCGGCGCGTGATCGGGCAGGTAGGCCACCGACCGTTCACCGTCGTCGACCCGGTAGCCGAACGTCCGTCCTCCCTTGTGCGCGATCTGGGCCGCGGTCACCGCGAAGTCGCCGATCGTCGTCCGGCCGGGCTCGAGTGCCGTGAAGCTCCAGGTGCCGCGCAAGCCCTCCGGCTCGATGGGGAACCGGGGCGGGGACATGAACGACGCGAACAGGTCACGTCCGGTCATCCCGTCCTGGGCGGGGAGGTAGACGTCGACGACGCTGGCGTCGTTGTCACCCGCCACGAAGAAGGGAACCCCCTGCACGTGGTCCCAGTGCAGGTGGCTCAACAGGATCGAGCCTTGGAAGCCCGGTCCGGGCAGCTGTCCGGACAGCGACCGGATGCCGGTGCCTGCGTCGAGCACGAGGGTCGGCAGGTCCTGCCCCCGTGCGGTGACGGCGACGCACGACGTGTGGCCGCCGTAGCGGACGAAGTCCGGGCCAGGAGCGGGAGTCGACCCGCGGACTCCGAGCAGCGACAGCTTCACCGGGTGATCACCTGCTGAATGTAACGGT
Organism: uncultured Actinomycetota bacterium; assembly: GCA_963737725.1. Lineage (GTDB taxonomy): Bacteria > Actinomycetota > Actinomycetes > Propionibacteriales > Nocardioidaceae > JANLYC01. The sequence continues at coordinate 69,424 of CAVTTO010000003.1, read as the reverse complement.
CAGCAGGTGGCTGTGCCTCAGAGTTCGTCCTCGTCGTAGATCGGGGCCGGAGCGGTCCCCTCGAGCGACAGCCGGCCACGCGCACCGAACATCCGGCCACGCGCCGGGACGAGCGGCGCGAAGGTGCCGAGCCCGAGCGGGCCCGGCATGTCGTCGTACACACCCTCCATCGCGCCGCGCATCGTGTACATCTCGTGCCAGAAACCCGTGCCGCCGGAGTCCTCGAGGAAGTCCTTCCACCACGACTGGTGCGGGAGGGTCCGGGTCCAGGCCTCCAACGACTCGAAGTCCCGCCAGTACTGGCGCATGCCGCCGTGCACCGGGGAGAACCAGAGGTTCTCGTGCTTGAGCAGGCCGTCCGGACCGGCGGCGACGGACTGGCCGATCTCGCGTCCGATCTTGAGGAAGCGGACCATGCCGCGCGGCGTCCGCACCCGCATCCCGAGGTAGATCACGACCAGGTCCGGGTACGTCGAGAGGTCGACGGTCTGGCGGTTCACTCGTGCTGCCATGAGGCGACCGTACGCCGGTGCGTCAAGGGGATTCGGCCGCCCTCGACGAGCGTGGCAAGATGCGTCGCATGGACGCTCTCTCGACTGTTCCCACCCCCGTGAACGAGCCCAATCTCGACTACGCCCCCGGCAGCGCCGAGCGAGCCGCGCTGGAGCAGAAGCTGGTCGAGCTGCAGAAGGCCGAGGTCGAGCTGACGGCCACGGTCGGCGGCACCCACCGGATGGGGAAGGGCGAGGAGCTCGACGTCGTCCAGCCGCACAACCACCAGAGCCGGCTCGGCGTCACGCGGGGAGCGACGGCCGCCGACGCCAAGGCCGCGATCAGGGCCGCGGGCGAGGCCGCACCGGCGTGGCGGGCGATGTCGTTCGAGGACCGCGCGTCGATCATCCTCAAGGCGGCCGACCTGCTGGCCGGCCCATGGCGTTCGACCATCAACGCCGCCACGATGCTCGGTCAGTCGAAGACCGCGTGGCAGGCGGAGATCGACTCGGCGTGCGAGCTGATCGACTTCTGGCGGTTCAACGTGCACTACGCACGAGCAGATCCTGCGGGAGCAGCCGATCGCCAACAGCAAGGGCATCTGGAACCGGACCGACCACCGGCCCCTCGAAGGTTTCGTCTACGCCATCACGCCGTTCAACTTCACGGCCATCGCCGGCAACCTGCCCACCGCGCCGGCGTTGATGGGCAACACCGTGCTCTGGAAGCCGTCCGTGACGCAGCAGTTCGCGGCGCACTTCCTCATGCAGCTGCTCGAGGAGGCCGGGATGCCGCCCGGCGTCATCAACATGCTCCCGGGGCATGGCGCCGCGGTCTCCGACGTCGCGCTGGTGCACCCTGACCTGGCCGGCATCCACTTCACCGGGTCGACCCCGACGTTCCAGCACCTCTGGCGCACCGTCGGCGAGAACATCTCGACGTACCGCTCCTACCCCCGCATCGTCGGCGAGACGGGCGGCAAGGACTTCATCGTCGCGCACCCGTCGGCAGACCCCGACGTGCTGCGCACGGCGATGGTCCGCGGCGCCTTCGAGTACCAGGGCCAGAAGTGCTCGGCCGCGTCCCGTGCCTACGTCGCGAAGTCGGTCTGGCGCAAGATGCGCAAGGACTTCGTCGCGGAGGTGGAGTCGCTGACGATGGGCGACGTCACCGACCTGTCGAACTTCATGGGCGCGGTCATCGACGCGCGCGCGTTCGACAAGCACAAGAAGGCGATCGCGCGGGCGAAGCGCTCGTCGAAGCTGGAGATCCTCGCCGGTGGCACGACCGACGACTCGGTCGGCTACTTCGTCCGACCGACCGTGGTCGAGGCGAGCGAGCCGACCGACGCGATGTTCGACACGGAGTACTTCGGCCCGATCCTGGCCGTGCACGTGTACGACGACAAGAACTTCGAGCAGGCAGTCGACCAGATGGAGTCGTTCTCGCAGTACGCCCTCACCGGCGCCGTCATCGCGCAGGACCGGGCGGCGATCGCCTGGACGATGGAGCGGCTGCGCTTCGCGGCGGGCAACTTCTACATCAACGACAAGCCGACCGGTGCGGTCGTGGGGCAGCAGCCGTTCGGTGGCGCCCGCGCCTCCGGCACCAACGACAAGGCCGGCGCGGCGCAGAACCTGATGCGCTGGTCGTCACCGCGCTCGATCAAGGAGACGTTCGCGCCGCCGAAGGACTACCGCTACCCCCACATGGGCTGACCGTCTGCGAGCTCAGACGCGGGCGCTGACGCACCAGGCCTGCGCCGGCAGGTCGAACGGGCCGTCCGGCAGGAGCCGGGCGGCCGCGTCCCGTAGCTGCTCGCGCTGCTCGTCGTCGAGCTTCTTGACGTACTCGCCGGCCGGCCCGACGCCCATGGTGTACGGGACCCACCAGTCGTCGAAGCTCTCGAAGTGCGCCTCGACCGACAGGGTCGTCTCCTCGGGCGTGAGCCCGGCCTGGCTGAACAGCTCGGCGAGGTGACCCTCGCGGACGCCGGGCATGGTGGACTCGGCCTCCTCGATCGGGTCGATCGTGTGCACGGCGTTCCAGAACATGCTCACCGGGCCGTTGCCCCGCGCGTGGTCCCAGACGTTCGCGGCGACGATGCCGCCGGGTCTCGTGACCCTGGCCATCTCGGCGATGCCGGCGACCGGGTCCTTCATGAAGTGGACGACGAGCTGGGCCAGCGCGAGGTCGAACGATGTCGTCGTCGAAGGGCAGCGCCTCGGCGGCCGCGACCCGCACGTGCACGCCGGGGAGCCGGTCATACAGAGCGGCCACGAACGACTGCGACGGATCGATCGCGCTGACGTGGTCGGCCCCGAGCCGGTCGACGAGTGGCGCGGTCAGCGCTCCCGGCCCGCATCCCACGTCGAGGGCGCGTTGGCCCGGCGTCGCCCCGACCTGGTCCACGAACTTCGGGGCGAGCGGCTCGGAGAACCGGCCCATGAATCGCCCGTACGCGTCTGCGCTGACATCGAAGCCCACGCAACGACGGTACGACGGCTGACAAGCGTCGGATCAGGCGACTCCGCGGACGCCCGCGGCGGCCGGCTCGTCGAACAGGTCGACCAGGATCGCGGCGCCGCAGGCGGTGCAGCAGTAGGCGCTGGCACTCAGGTCGTGCGGGGTCTCGGCGCCGTCGTCGACGGGCATGAAGATCTGGTCGGCGTCGCAGTCCGGGCACACGCGGACCACGCCGCTGAGCATCAGCATGTCGGCTGCAGACTCGGGGGTGCTCGCGCGCTTCGTCATGCCCATCACGGTGACATGGCCGGCCGACAGTTCCGCCGATCGACGCGCCCAGCCCGGCGTGTCGCGGGTCCGGGCCAAGGCAGATTCACCGATCCCTAGGAGGATTTGCCTCGGTACCGAGCCACCTGGATCGGTACCGAGGCAAACACCAGGTCAGGGGAGGCGGGTCGCGGCGGTCTTCTGCTCCTTGTCGCACCGCGGCGTAGATGCCCTTGGCGATCTCCGGCTCGACCTTCTTGCCGAAGAACGGGATCGACACCTTCAGGTCGCCCTCGATCTGCATCACGACCTCGCCGCCGGAGGCCACGATCGCGGCTGTGCCGTTCATGACGGCAGGCTGGCCCTTGATCTGGACGACCACGTCGGCGGTGCGCTGCCCGTCGGCGTCGGGAGCACCCCAGTCCTCGGTCTGCACCACGTCGACGGTCTCGCCGATCATCTTCTTCATGAAGTCGGGGACGTCGGCCGGCATCGTGCGGCTGACCACGACCTTGGCGGTGTCGTCGTGTGCGTCGCACGCTCACGTCGTAGTCGAGGGCATGGGTGGCTTCGCACACCTCGCCGCGGAAGTCGGCATCGGTCGCCAGCTCGTACACCTGCGCCGGGGTGGTGCCGCTCGGGTAGGAGATCGTTGCGCTGATCTGCATGGCGGCATCATGCCACCCGCCCTGCCACGGGTACGTCGGGCGGGCACCCCGCTAACCTGGCCGCGTGAGCGGCGAGCTGCGACCCGAGCCCGACCCGACGGTCGGCGACTGGCAGGGCGACGACATCCACTTCGGCGAGCAGGGCGCCAAGCTCACCTACGGCAGCTACCTGCAGCTTCCCAAGCTGCTCGACGCCCAGGACCTCGAGTCCGACCCGCCGGCACACGACGAGCTGCTGTTCATCACCATCCACCAGGTCTACGAGCTGTGGTTCCAGCAGCTCCTCCACGAGGCGGGCACCGCGCGCGACGCGATGACGTCGGGCCGGCTCTGGTGGGCCAAGCACCTGCTGACCCGGATGCACGTGATCGAGCGGGTACTCATCGACCAGGTCGCCGTGCTCGAGACCATGACGCCGCAGGACTTCCTCGCCTTCCGACAGCTGCTGTCGCCGGCGAGCGGGTTCCAGTCCGTGCAGTACCGCGAGCTCGAGTTCGTCTCGGGGGCCAAGGACGCGTCGTTCGTACGCCGCTTCCGTGGGCTGACCGAGGCGGAGCGGGCCACGGCTGGAACGCCGCCTCGACGAACCCACATTGTGGGACGCCTTCGTGCAGGTGCTCGCCGGGCGCGGCCTGGCGACCGGAAGCGACGGCGAGATCAGCCAGTCCCTGCGGACCGCCGCCCACGACCGGGAGTCGTACGCCGACGTCTGGGAGCTGGCCGAGGCGCTGATCGAGCACGACGAGCTCGCGGCCGCCTGGCGAGCGCGGCACGTGACCATGGTCGAGCGGATGATCGGAACCAAGACCGGCACCGGCGGCTCGTCCGGCGGCGCCTACCTGCGGAGCCGGCTGCCGCTGCGCTACTACCCGCTGCTCTGGGACCTCCGCTCGGAGCTGTGACGAACGGGCTGCGGCGGCGAAGCCGCGCAGACCTGCGCAACAAGCCATGTGATGCCTCGTTCTCCAGCTGCGAGGACTAATGTCGTCCCTGTCGCACAACGGCGTGCGACCACGGCTGACGCACCCGTCGCATCGCGTGTGTGGCGTAGTCGTGTCGCGGCATGCCAGAACAGGTCTTGGTCCCCATGCACAGCAAGTTGGAAGACGCCAAGAACCAGCTCATCGCCGAGGCGGCGAAGCTGGCGGAGCAGCGCAGAGGCGGGATGGACGGCCACGTCCCGAGTGCCGCCAAGACGCAGCACCTGCTGAGCCTCTACTACCGGCACGTCGCGCCCGAGGACCTGCTCGACCGCAGCCCTGTCGACATCTACGGCGCCGCGATGAGCCACTTCCGACTGGCAGCGACCCGCCCGCAGGGCACCGCGGCCGTGCGCGTGTTCACACCGAGCGTCGACGAGCACGAGTGGGCAGCTGACGGTCACACCGTGGTCGAGGTCGTCACCGACGACATGCCGTTCCTCGTCGACTCGGTCACGATGGCGCTCACCGACCCGCGACCGGGCGATCCATGTCGTCATCCACCCCCAGCTGGTGATCCGCCGCGACGTCACCGGCGCGCTGCAGGAGGTCTGCGACGGGGACCGCGTCGACGACGACGAGCCCGACCTGATGCGCGAGTCGTGGATGCACATCGAGATCGACCGCGAGACGGATCCACGGCAGCTCGACGAGATCGACGGCCAGATGAGCGGGATCCTGCGCGACGTCCGGGAGGTCGTCGAGGACTGGGACAAGATGAACACCCAGGCCCTCCAGATCGTGCAGGAGCTCGAGGAGACGCCGCCCCCGCTCGACGAGACCGAGGTGTCCGAGAGCCGCGCGCTGCTGGCCTGGCTCGCGGAAGACCACTTCACGTTCCTCGGCTACCGCGAGTACCAGCTGCAGGACGTCGACGGCGAGGACGCCCTGCGCGCCGTGCCCGGCACCGGGCTCGGCATCCTGCGCTCCGACCAGGACATGTCCGCGTCGTACGGCAAGCTGCCGCCGGCTGTGGCCGCCAAGGCGCGCGAGAAGCAGCTGATGATCATCACCAAGGCCAACTCGCGGGCGACCGTGCACCGGCCGGCCTACCTCGACTACGTCGGCATCAAGCAGTTCGACGGCAACGGCGACGTCGTCGGTGAGCGTCGCTTCCTCGGGCTCTTCAGCTCGGCCGCGTACACCGAGAGCCTGACCCGGATCCCGGTGCTGCGCGAGAAGGCGCACCAGCTGATCCAGGGTGCCGGTTTCACCCCGATGAGCCACAGCGGCAAGGCGCTGATGGACATCCTGGAGACCTATCCCCGCGACGAGCTCTTCCAGACGTCGGTGGCCGAGCTGCTCCCGGTCGCCGAGGCCGTGCTGCACCTGCGCGAGCGGAGGCAGCTGCGGTTCTTCGTCCGCCGCGACGTCTACGGCCGCTACCTCTCGTGCCTGGTCTATCTGCCGCGCGACCGCTACACCACGCAGGTCCGCGAGCGGATGCAGGAGATCCTCAAGGCGACGATGGGTGCGGAGACGATCGACTACACCGCGCGCGTCAGCGAGTCGGTGCTCGCCCGCCTGCACTTCGTCGTCCGGGCCGCCCCCGGCGAGACCCTGCACGACTTCGAGGAGGACCGGCTCGAGGCCCAGCTGGCCGAGGCCACCCGGTCGTGGAACGACGACTTCGTGGCCGCGCTCTACGAGCAGTTCGGTGAGGAGCAGGGCGCGCGGCTGGCGCGGACGTACGGCGACGCGTTCCCCGAGGCCTACAAGGAGGACTTCCCGCCGCGGGTCGCCGCTGCCGACGTACGCCGGATCGAGGACGTGGGCGACCAACCGGTCGGTCTCTCGCTCTACTCGCCGGTCGACGCGGGAGAGGGCGAGTCGCGCTTCAAGGTGTTCCGCACCGGCACCCCGCTGAGCCTGTCCCAGGTGCTCCCGGTGCTCTCGTCCATGGGCGTCGAGGTGATCGACGAGCGCCCGTACGAGCTCGAGCTCCCGGACGACCGGGCCTGGATCTACGACTTCGGGCTGCGGCGCGGCACGAGCATGCCCGAGGGCGCGCGCAAGCTGTTCCAGGACGCCTTCATGGCGGTGTGGCAGGGCCTCGCCGAGAGCGACGGCTTCTCGGCACTCGTGCTCGACGGCGGTCTCGACTGGCGCAAGGTCTCGATCCTGCGGGCGTACGCGAAGTACTTCCGGCAGGGCGGTACGCCGTTCAGCCAGGAGTACATCGAGGCCTCGCTGCTGGCCAACGTCCCCCTTGCGCGGCTGCTCGTCGATCTGTTCGAGGTGCGGTTCCGTCCCGGCAACGGGCACGGCCCGACCGGTGTCGACGCCGAGGCGCACGACCGCGTGGCGATGGCGGAGGAGATCGAGCGGTCGATCAGGAGTGGCCTCGACACCGTCGCCAGCCTCGACCAGGACCGGATCATCCGCAGCTACCTCGCCACCATCAAGGCGACGCTGCGCACGAACTTCTACCAGCCCGACAAGCACAGGCCGGCCCAAGCCCTACCTGTCGCTGAAGGTCGAGCCGACCAAGGTCCCCGACCTGCCCGAGCCGCGACCGGCGTTCGAGATCTTCGTCTACTCGCCTCGGGTCGAGGGCGTGCACCTGCGGTTCGGTGCGGTCGCACGCGGTGGCCTGCGCTGGTCCGACCGCCGGGAGGACTTCCGCACCGAGGTGCTCGGCCTGGTGAAGGCCCAGATGGTGAAGAACACCGTGATCGTGCCCGTGGGCTCGAAGGGTGGGTTCTACTGCAAGCAGCTGCCCGACCCGTCGGTCGACCGCGAGGCCTGGCTGGCCGAGGGCGTCGCCTGCTACAAGACATTCATCTCAGGCCTGCTCGACATCACCGACAACCTCGTCGACGGCGCGACGGTGCCGCCACCGATGGTCGTGCGCCACGACTCCGACGACAGCTACCTCGTGGTCGCAGCCGACAAGGGCACCGCGACGTTCTCCGACATCGCCAACGGCGTCGCGAAGGACTACGGCTTCTGGCTCGGCGACGCGTTCGCCTCCGGCGGGTCGGTCGGCTACGACCACAAGGCCATGGGCATCACGGCGCGCGGCGCGTGGGAGTCCGTACGCCGGCACTTCCGCGAACGCGGCATCGACTGCCAGGCCGAGGACTTCACGTGCGTCGGCATCGGTGACATGAGTGGCGACGTGTTCGGCAACGGCATGCTGCTGAGCGAGCACATCCAGCTGGTCGCGGCCTTCGACCACCGGCACATCTTCCTCGACCCGTCGCCGGACGCCGCGACGTCGTACGCCGAACGACGCCGCCTCTTCGAGCTGCCGCGCTCGAGCTGGGCCGACTACGACACCGACAAGATCTCGGCCGGAGGTGGCGTCTACCCGCGCACGGCCAAGGCCATCCCGATCTCTCCCGAGGTGGCAGCCGTGCTCGATCTCGACGCGACCACGACGACGATGACGCCGATCGAGCTGATGCGCGCGATCCTGCTCGCCCCGGTCGACCTGCTGTGGAACGGCGGCATCGGCACCTACGTGAAGTCCGCCGCCGAGACGAACGCCGACGCCGGCGACAAGGCCAACGACGCGATCCGCGTCAACGGCGGCGAGCTGCGCTGCCAGGCGGTCGGCGAGGGAGGAAACCTCGGTCTCACCCAGCGCGGACGGATCGAGTACGCCGTCGCCGGTGGCCGGATCTGCACCGACTTCATCGACAACTCCGCAGGCGTGGACACGTCCGACCACGAGGTCAACATCAAGATCCTGCTCGACGCGGTGATGCGCTCCGGCGACATGACCGAGAAGCAGCGGGTCGAGCTGCTGATGTCGATGACCGACGAGGTCGGCGACCTGGTGCTGGCCGACAACTACGACCAGAACCTCGCGTTGTCCAACGCGCTGGCGGTGGCCGGGTCGCTCATGCACGTGCACGAGTCCTGGATCCGCCGGCTGGAGCGGAGCGGGCTTCCTCGACCGCGAGATCGAGTTCCTCCCCGGGGTGAAGGAGTTCCAGGCGCGCCGGCAGTCGGGCGCCTCGCTGACCACGCCCGAGCTGGCGGTGCTGCTGGCCTACACGAAGATCGTGCTGGCGCAGGAGCTGGTCGAGTCCGACCTGCCCGACGACCCGTTCCTGCGTGGCGAGCTGTTCAGCTACTTCCCGACGCAGCTGCGGCAGGACTTCCGCGAGGCGATGGCAGCCCATCCCCTCCGCCGCCAGATCATCGTCACCCAGGTGGTGAACAACCTGGTCAACTTCGCCGGCATCACGTTCTTCCACCGGCTCAGCCAGGAGACGTCCGCGAGCGCCGAAGAGATCGCGCGAGCCCACTTCGTCTGCCGCGAGGTGTACGGCGCGAACGACCTGATCAGTCAGATCGACGCGCTCGACAACACCATCGATGCGTCCGTGCAGACCGACATGCGGCTCTCGGTCCGGACACTGATCGAGCGCGCGTCCCGGTGGCTGGTCAACAACCGCCGACCGCCGATCGACTCCGAGGCGACCGTCGAGCACTTCGGCACCGACATCCAGAAGGTCATGCACGCGCTGCCCGAGATCCTCACCGGTGTCCAGGCGGAGGAGTTCGAGAGCCGGTGCGCGGCGCTGCGTGGTTCGGGCGTCGAGGAGGACCTGGCGCGCGCGATCGCCGTGCTCCCGCCGGCGTACGCCGTCCTCGAGGTCGTCGAGATCTCCAAGCGGGACGGGATCGACGCGCTCGAGGTGGCGCGGGTGCACTCGGTGCTCGCCGAGCGGCTGGGGCTCGCCGAGCTGATGGCGATGATCTACGACCTGCCGCGCGACGACCGGTGGCAGACGATGGCTCGCGCCTCGCTGCGTGACGACCTGCACGCCGTTCACGCGCTGCTGACCGCGCAGGTGCTCGCCTCGACCGACGACGGCTCGGCGGCGGAGGACCGGGTGTCGGCCTGGGAGACGAGCGACTCGGTCGTGGTCAACCGGGCGAAGTCGACGCTGGGGGAGATCACCTCGGAGAACGACCCGGACCTCGCGCGGATGTCGGTCGGCCTGCGCGTCGTCCGCACCATGCTCACCCATTAGATCGAAGCCGGGGCTCTCATCCTCGCTTCAGGGTCGGTTCGTATAGTCGCGCCACATGGGGGAAGTCATCCGTGTGCGCGATCTGCGCAAGACCTACGGCGACCTGAACGCCGTCGACGGCGTCTCGTTCGAAGTCCAGACCGGAGAGTTCTTCGGCATCCTCGGACCGAACGGTGCCGGCAAGACCACGACCCTCGAGATCATCGAGGGACTGCGCGCCTCCGACGCCGGTGAGGTGACGCTGCTCGACGAGTCGCCGTGGCCTCGCAACCCGAAGCTGCTGCCGCGGATCGGCGTACAGCTGCAGGCGTCGGCGTTCTTCGACCGGCTCACGGCCCGCGAGCAGATCCACACCTTCGGATCGCTGTACGGCGTCTCGGGTTCGGTCGGCGACGAGTGGCTGGAGCGGGTCGGTCTGACCGACAAGGCCGACACCCGCTCGAACAAGCTCTCCGGCGGGCAGCTGCAGCGACTGTCCATCGCGTGCGCCCTCGTGCACGAGCCCGAGATCGTCTTCCTCGACGAGCCGACGGCAGCGCTCGACCCGCAGGCGCGACGCAACCTCTGGGACCTCCTCGGCACGCTCAACGAGGACGGCCGCACCGTGGTCCTCACGACGCACTACATGGATGAGGCCGAGGCGCTCTGCGACCGGGTCGCGATCATGGACCACGGCAGCATCCTCGAGCTCGACACGCCTGCCGCTCTGATCCGGCGACTCGACGCCGCGGTGCGGATCAGCGTCGAGCTCGGCGCGATCGCGGAGTCGGACGCCGAGACGCTGCCCGGGGTCGAGCTGGTCCAGTCGACGCCGACGTCGGTCGAGCTCTCGACCCGGAACCCGGCTGCGGTCCTGTCGGCGCTGGCGCAGCGCGAGGCGCTGGCCGGGCTCAGGTGAAGGGGGCCACCCTCGAGGACGTCTTCTTGACCCTCACCGGGCGGGAGTACCGGGCATGATCGCCTTCCAGAGCCTGCTCGCTGGCGATGCTGAAGGGATTCCTGCGCGACCGGCAGGCCGTGTTCTTCTCGGTGTTCTTCCCGCTGATGTTCCTCGTGCTGTTCGGCGGGGTCTTCGCCAACCAGTCGCAGAGCAAGATCTCGATGGTCGAGGTCGGCTCGGTCCCGCTGATCGACCAGCTCCCGGCGCAGGCCAAGGCGTCGTTCGACCAGTCCTTCGACGTGCAGAAGTCCAGCAGCCTGAGCAAGGCGCTGCAGGACGTGAAGGACGGCGACGTGACGATCGCGATCGAGCAGGACGGCGACAAGATCATCGCCCACTACAGCGACGCCGACCAGGTGCAGTCCGCCGTCGCACGCGGGACGCTCTACTCGTTCATCCAGTCGTCCAACATCGCGGCCTCGGGACAGCAGCCGAAGTACTCCTTCGAGAACGAACGGGTCGAGGACGAGTCACTGAAGACCATCCAGTTCATGACCCCCGGACTGCTCGGCTGGGCGATCGCGACCAGTGCCACCTTCGGCGCAGCGGCCACGCTGGTCGGGTGGCGCAGCACCAAGCTGCTCCGTCGGATCCGGCTCTCGCCCGTCTCCACGACGTCGGTGGTCGCGGCGCGGATCGGCGTCACGATCATGATCGCGATGATGCAGATGGCCATCTTCGTCGGGCTCGGCGTGGTCGCCTTCGGGTTGCAGCTCACCGGCTCGTGGTACATGGCGATCCCGCTGGTGATCTGCGGCACCTTGGCGTTCATGTCGCTCGGCCTGCTCGCCGGGTCGGTGTCGAAGACGGTCGAGGGTGCCACGTCGCTGGCGAACATCTTCGTGCTGCCGATGGCGTTCCTGGCCGGGTCGTTCTTCCCGCTCGACGGGGCGCCGCGCTGGCTCGACGTGACCTCGCACCTGCTGCCTCTGCGCCACCTGAACGACGGCATGCTCGACGTGATGGTGCGGGGCAAGGGACCGGGGGCGGCGCTGATGCCGATCCTGATCCTGCTCGGCTTCACGGTGGTCGTGCTGGCGATCGCGAGCCGCTTCTTCACCTGGGAGTCCGACACCGTCTGACCCGAGTGGGCATGAGGTGCGGCTGGGTACCTCGTCGGCATGACAGAGACGCCTCGAGAGTCCGAGATCGAGCTCACCCAGAAGGACGTGGATCGCAGCGCAGAGCTCGACCGCGACACCGATCCGCAGGACGAGCCGAACGCGCCGAACCGCGAGCCGGAGACCGAACGCGTGGGCCGACCGACAGCGGTCCGACCGACGTGCCCGGGCCGTTGGAGCCGGGGAGAACGACCCGGACCGGCCACGGGCACCGAGTCGTACGAGCGACCGGGCAAGGACGGGAACTGGGACGACTCCGACCTCGAGGACTGAGCCCGACGGCTTCGCCGAACGCTCGCGGTGTCCCGTAGCCTTGCGGGCGTGGCAAGCCAGGAACTCTCCGACCGGATCAAGACTCTCGGCGCGACGCTCGGGAGCATCGAGCAGGTGCTCGACCTCGACGCGATGCGTGCGGAGATCGCCGACCTCGAGAAGCAGGTCGCCGCGCCGGACCTCTGGGACGACCAGGCGAACGCCCAGCGCGTCACGGGGCGGCTGTCCGTCCTGCAGGCCGACGTCGAGCGGGTCGGCAGCCTTCGGCAGCGGCTCGACGACACCGAGGTGCTCGTGCAGCTCGCCGACGAGGAGGGCGACGCCGGGTCGCTCAAGGAGGCCGAGACCGAGCTCGACCGGCTCGCCAAGAGCATCGAGGCGCTCGAGGTCCGGACCCTGCTGGCGGGGGAGTACGACGAGCGCGACGCCCTGGTCAGCATCCGCTCGGGTGCCGGTGGTGTCGACGCGGCCGACTGGGCCGAGATGTTGATGCGGATGTACCTGCGCTGGGCCGAGCGCCACAAGTACGCGACCGAGGTCTACGAGACGTCGTACGCCGAAGAGGCCGGCATCAAGTCGGCCACCTTCGCGATCAAGGCGCCCTTCGCGTACGGCACCCTCAGCGTGGAGCAGGGGACGCACCGGCTGGTCCGGATCTCGCCGTTCGACAACCAGGGCCGGCGGCAGACCTCGTTCGCCGCCGTCGAGGTGGTCCCGGTGATCGAGCAGACCGACGAGATGGACATCCCCGAGGAAGAGATCAAGGTCGACGTCTATCGCTCGTCCGGTCCCGGCGGGCAGTCGGTCAACACGACCGACTCAGCGGTCCGGCTGACCCACCTCCCGACCGGTCTCGTGGTGGCGGTGCAGAACGAGAAGTCGCAGCTGCAGAACAAGAACACCGCCATGGTCATCCTGAAGGCGCGGCTGCTCGCGATGAAGCGCGCGGAGGAGAAGGCCAAGCTCGACGAGATGCGTGGCGACGTGCAGGCGTCGTGGGGCGACCAGATGCGCAACTACGTGCTGAACCCCTACCAGATGGTCAAGGACCTGCGCACCGAGCACGAGGAGGGCAACCCGTCCGCCGTGCTCGACGGTGACATCGACGAGTTCATCGAGGCCGCCATCCGCTGGCGTCGTACGGCACCGGCAGCCGGCTAGCGGCGTCGGCGGCTAGCTGACGGTCGTGGTCTCGCGGGCAGCGAGGCGCGCTCGCAGGCCGGCCAGGATCAGCGCCAGCCCGTGCTCGAACATCCCGTCGTGCGGGCTGCGGTGGTGCGGCCGGCGCTCGACGTGCTGGGTGTACGCCGCGACCAGGTAGGGGTAGCGGCCGGACCGGATCTCGTCGCGCAGCGCGCTGTCCGGTGCGTCGGCGTCCGAGCTGACCCGGCGGGCCTCCGCCTGCCACTCGACCGCGCAGCCGATCGTGTAGGACCCGATCGCCAGGATCGTCTCGAACGCCTCACCGGGCTCGAACCCGGCGAGGATCAGGGTGCGCAGCGAGGCCTCGATCCCGGGAAGGGATGCGGACGTCGGCCGGTTGCCCGCGGCCACGAGCGGTGCGTCGCGGTGGGAGATCAACGTGGTGTACATCGACTGGACGTGCCGCTCGAGCCAGGTGTCCCACGGCTCGTCGGGGAGGGGAGTGCCCGGCCCGTCGGCGTGCGCCCGTGCCATCAGGGCTTCGGCCATCAGGTCGAGCAGCCGGCGCTTGTTGTCGACGTGCCACAGCAGGGTCGGCGCGGAGACGTCCAGCTCAGTGGCGATCTTGCGGAAGCTGACGCCGTCGAGCCCGTCGCGCTCGAGCAGCTGCAGCGCGACCTGCACGATGTCGTCGGTCGTCAGCGCCATGGTTGACACTCTAACAGCGTTAGGGCAGGCTGTCTCTAACACCGTTAGGGGGTTTCACACTCGTGTCGGACCACACCCAGCAGGACCACGATGCCGCACGTGACGCGGTCGACCAGCCGGCCATCCAGGTCGAGGCGCTGGTCAAGGACTTCGGCGACGTGCACGCCGTGCGCGGCATCGACTTCACGGTGTCCGAGGGCGAGATGTTCGGCTTCCTCGGCCCGAACGGCGCCGGCAAGTCGACCACCATCAAGATCCTCTGCACCCTCGCCGACCCGACCTCGGGCGGCGCCCACGTCGCGGGCTACGACGTCGTGACCGAGCGGTCGCTCGTGCGACGCAGCATCGGCCTGGTGTTCCAGGAGCCGACCCTCGACCTCTACCTCACCGGCGAGCAGAACCTGTCGTTCCACGGCGAGCTGTACGGCGTTCCGCGGGCGGCGCTGAAGGGACGCATCGACGCGGTGCTCGAGATGGTCGGGCTGGCCGACCGCCGCGGCGACAAGGTCCAGACCTATTCCGGCGGCATGAAGCGCCGGCTGGAGATCGGACGCGGACTGCTCCACTCGCCACGCGTGCTGTTCCTCGACGAGCCGACGATCGGACTCGACCCGCAGACCAGAGCCTCGATCTGGGAGTACGTCGCCCAGCTCCGGGAGGCCGAGGACATCACCGTCTTCGTCACCACGCACTACATGGACGAGGCCGAGCACTGCGACCGGATCGCGATCATGAACGACGGCCAGATCGCGATCATCGACTCACCGGACGCGTTGAAGTCGAGCATCGGCAAGGACCGGGTCCAGTTCCGCTCCGACGACGACGAGCTGGCGATCACCCGACTGCGTGAGCACTTCGGGCTCGAGGCCGGCATGCACGAGGAGCTGGTCACGGTCGGCGTGACGGACGGAGCCGGGTTCATCCCGCGGCTGTTCGCCGACCTCGGCGTACCGATCACGACCGTGACGGTGACCCGGCCGAGCCTCGACGACGTCTTCATGACCTACACCGGTACGACGATCTCCGACGCCGAACGTCCGAAGGCAGGTACGCGATGAGTCTTCACGACCAGCAGGCTTCCCAGCTCGAGCCCCGCGACCCGACGCACCGGGTCGTCGCACCCAAGGTCGAGCTGGCTGACGGCGGTCTGCGCCACGAGCTCCGCGCCACGTCCGTGGTCTGGCGCCGCGAGATCATCCGCTTCACCCAGGACCGTGCGCGCATCGTCGCGATGCTGCTGCAGCCGCTGCTGTTCCTCTTCGTGATGGGCACCGGCCTGGGCAGCGTGGTCTCGACCAGCGACGACGTGGACTTCAAGACGTTCCTGTTCCCGGGTGTGCTGGCGATGTCGGTGCTGTTCATGGCGGTGTTCGCCGGCATCTCGCTCGTCTGGGACCGTGAGTTCGGCTTCCTCCGGGAGATGCTGGTCGCGCCGATCTCGAAGGCCGCGATCATCATCGGCAAGTGTCTGGGTGGCGCGACCTCGGCGACGCTGCAGGCCTGCATCGTGCTGGCGCTGGCTCCTCTTGCCGGCGTTCCCTACAGCGTCAGCCTGATCGTGATCCTGCTCATCTGCCTGTTCCTCGGGCTCGATGATGCTGACCTCGCTCGGTGTCGTGCTGTCGGCGCGGATCAAGACGATCCAGGCCGCGATGCCCATGACGCAGATGCTGATCATGCCGATGATGTTCCTGTCGGGGGCGCTGTTCCCGCTGGCCAACCTGCCGACCTGGCTCTCGGTGCTCACCAAGCTCAACCCGCTGACGTACGCCGTCCAGCCGATGCGGGCGGCCGTGTTCGACCACATCGACGTCTCGGCCGAGACGCGCGCGCAGCTCGACCCGCCGATCACCTGGTGGGGCTGGGAGGTGCCCGAGTACGTCCAGCTCGGCGTCGTGGCGGTCGTCACCGTCGCCCTGATCGGCGTGGCCGTGTCCCTCTTCGACCGCAGCGACTAGCCCCGGATTGCGGGAAGTTGGCTGTTCCCGAGGGGGAGAAACCAGCCATCTTCCCGCAATTGCGGGTGCGGAACGCGCCCGGAACGGGGGTGCCCGGAACGCTCAGGGCCGTCACCTAGACTCCTGCCAGTGATCCGGTTCGAAAAAGTCACCAAGGCCTACCCAGGGCAGAATCGCCCGGCCCTGGACAACATCGACGTCGACATCGAGAAGAACGAGTTCGTCTTCCTCGTCGGAGCCTCCGGCTCGGGCAAGTCGACGTTCCTGCGCCTCATCCTCCGCGAGGCCAGCCCCACCAGCGGGCACGTGTTCGTCGCGGGCAAGGAGATCAACCGGCTCGCCAGCTGGAAGGTGCCGGGCCTGCGGCGCCAGATCGGCACCGTGTTCCAGGACTTCCGCCTGCTCCCCAACAAGACCGTCTCCGAGAACGTCGGCTTCGCTCTTCAGGTGATCGGCAAGCCCCGGAGCGTGGTCAACAAGGTCGTGCCCGAGACGCTCGAGCTCGTCGGCCTCGACGGCAAGGGTCATCGCATGCCCGACGAGCTCTCCGGCGGTGAGCAGCAGCGCGTCGCGATCGCCCGGGCCTTCGTCAACCGCCCGATGATCCTGATCGCCGACGAGCCGACCGGAAACCTGGACCCCTCGACGTCCGTCGGGATCATGAAGCTGCTCGACCGGATCAATCGCACCGGCACGACCGTGATGATGGCGACGCACGACGCCGGCGTCGTCGACCAGATGCGCAAGCGCGTCATCGAGCTGCAGTCGGGCCACGTGGTCCGCGACCAGGCACGCGGCGTCTACGGCTACCAGTCCTGACGCCCACGGCACACCGACCGCACGTCCACGGCCCACCCGCACGCACACGATCTGACATCGGGAACGAGAACGCGAAACCATGCAACTGAGATATGTGGCCTCCGAGCTCGCCACCGGCCTCAAGCGCAACGTGTCGATGACGCTCGCGGTCATCCTCACGATCTGGATCTCGCTGACGCTGGTCGGCCTCGGCGTGCTGATCAACTACCAGGTCAGCACGATCGAGAAGTACTTCGGCAGCCAGCTCGAGGTCCAGGTGGCCTTCTGCGCCAAGAACTCCAACTCCGACAACTGCGTCAGCGGACAGGCGACGCCGCAGCAGGAGAAGGCTGTTCTCAAGGTGATCGAGAACAGCTCGTACGTCGACTCCTACCGGTACCGCACCCGTGAGGAGGCGTACGAAGGCTTCCAGGCGACGCACACCGACTCCAGCGGCAAGCAGGACGCCATCGGCTCGGAGATCAAGGTCTCCGACATGCCGACGGCGTACTGGGTCAAGCTCAAGGACCCCGACGACACGCAAGCGTTGGTGAGCTCTGTCCAGAACCTGCAAGGGGTCGAACAGATCGTCGACCTGAGAGACAAGCTGGCACCGATCTACACGACGCTCAACGTGCTGAAATGGCTGGCTATCGGCGGGGCGGCCGCCCTGGTCTTCGCCGCCGTGCTCCAGGTGTCGAACACGATCCGGCTCGCCGCGATGGCGCGACGGCGGGAGATCGGCATCATGCGGCTGGTCGGCGCCTCGAGCATCTACATCCAGCTGCCGTTCGTGCTCGAGGTGGTCTTCTCCGCGATGATCGGAGCGGCGTTGGCGTGTCTGTCGATCGTGGTGGTGATGCAGTTCTTCGTGCCCTGGTTGCGTGGCCAGCTCAAGATCTGGCCGTGGATCATCTGGTCCGACGCCGTCTCGGCCATGGTGGTGATCGTGGTGATCGCCCTCGTGCTCGCCGTGGTTCCGACACTCCTGATGACGCGCAAATACCTCAAAGTCTGAACGAGCCTCGGTTCACCCAACCAGGTCAGAAACTCGGTTCAGATGTGCTCGCGTCGGTGCACGAACAGGGAGTGGATGACCCACAGGTCCACGAGGATGAGGATCAGGGCCCAGAAGGGCACCACCGGGATGAACAGGAAGTTCCCGAAGGCCTGGATGCTGACGAAGATGATGCCGAGCCACCGTGCCCAGAATGCTCCCGACATGACTCCGAAGCCGGCCGCCAGGACGACGATCCCGACGAGCAGGAGGATCCAGCCCCAGGTTGTTCCGCTGGTGTCGATGAAGTAGTTGTCCGGTTGGACGTAGTAGTCGTCCTTGGCGATCAGCGCAAACCCTTGCAGGATTCCGAAGCCGCCGCCAAGGATCATCAAGACAGCAGCGAACGTTGCGCCGCCAGTCCCTCGATCACTTACTTCCGTCGTCATGTCCTCGCCTCACTACGCGATGGGCTAGGAACGGCGCGGCGCCGCTCACCCGCCGGTTAGCGTAGGAAGTCGTGTCTGGCTCTGGATCACCCGCGCAGGGTGACAGACCGCCTGTGGGGCCTGGCGCTCGTCGTCCCACTGTCGATCTACCCGGATCAGGTGATGCGCGGCACGGCTGCTCGCGACATGCTCGAGACCGTGCACGAGATCGATGTCCGGGCGCATGCACACGCGGATCCGCAGCGGGTCTGGGACGTGTTGGTGGATGTCGCGTCGTGGCCCGCCTGGGCTCCCTTCGACGAGGTCAGCATCGAGCGAGGGCATGAGGTCGGCGAGGTCCGCAGGGTCCGCTCGGGACGCATCACCACGCGCGAGCGCGTCGTCGCGTTCGAGCCTCCGCACTGCTATCGCTATGTCATCGAGTCCAGGCTGCCGGTGAACAAGTACGTCGCCGAGGTGTTGTTGGTGCCCGGTGCCGACGAAGGAACGGATGTGAGCTGGCACGCGACGTTCACGTCAAAGATCCCGGGCGCGGGCTGGGTCCTGAAGTATCTGATCGACCGGACGATCAGGAAGGGGGCAGAGGCCCTCGTCGATCGCGCCGACACCGTGTCCTGATCGCGCATCGCTGGATCGAGCTTCGTGCCGGGTCGGAACTCCTTATCCGTTGATTTCGGGACAGGGGCGTCGAAGGCGGGATCGCCGGGACGCCGCCGACCTCCGGCGCACCCGGCGACCGGCTCCGTCCGGGCCGCGTCGAAATCACCCCACGCGGGTGAGGCGATCGACGGCGCACACGCAGACAGTGGCAAGAACGCCCTGGATCAGGAGCGGCAGAAGCTGCTCGCCATCGGGGCATTGCGGAGGGTGTCTCATGGACGAGCGGCCGCAGCGTGAGGTGCTTCCGATCCCGGATCGCAGCTCCGTAGCTTGACCACGTATGACGCCAAGGATCCCGACACGTCCTTCCCGCCGATCGAGCCGCTGCGGCCACCGCGGGAGCGCCCAACGTGCTCGTCGTGCTGATCGACGACGTCGGCTTCGGCGCCTCGCAGCGCGTTCGGTGGTCCGTGCAGCACGCCCGACCTTCGAGCGCCTCGCCGACAGGGGCTTCGCTACACCCGCTTCCACACCACCGCGCTGTGCGCCCCGACCCGGCAGGCGCTCCTCACCGGGCGCAACCACCACTCGGTCGGCATGGGGGGCATCGGCGAGCTGGCGACCGTCGGCACCTGGCTACAACTCGATCCGCCCGAACACCTGCGCGCCGCTGGCGGAGGTCCTGAAGCTCAACGGGTACTCGACGGCGCAGTTCGGCAAATGCCACGAGGTGCCGGTGTGGGAGACCAGCCCGCTCGGTCCGTTCGACGCGCTGGCCGACGGGCAGCGGCGGTTCGAGCACTTCTACGGCTTCCTCGGCGGCGAGACCAACCAGTACGCACCCGGCGATCTACGAGGACACCGTGCCGATCGAGCCGGACCGGACGCCCGAGGAGGGCTACCACTTCACCGAGGACATGACCGACCACGCGATCGAGTGGATGCGTGCAGCAGAAGGCGCTGATGCCGGACAAGCCCTTCTTCATGTACTTCGCGCCCGGCGCGACCCATGCGCCGCACCACGTACCCGCAGGAGTGGGCAGACAAGTACCAGGGCCGTTTCGACGAGGGCTGGGACGCGCTGCGCGAAGAGATCTTCGCCCGCCAGAAGAGCGCTCGGAGTCATTCCCGCCGGACGCTGAGCTGACGGCACGCCCGGCAGGAGATCCCGGCGTGGGACGAGATGCCCGAGAGCTCAAGCCGGTGCTCGCGCGCCAGATGGAGGTGTATGCCGGCTTCCTGGAGCACACCGACCACCACGTCGGCCGGCTGATCGACGCGCTGGAGGACCTGGACGTGCTCGACGACACGCTCATCTACGTGATCATCGGCGACAACGGCGCCTCGCGCCGAGGGCACGCTCAACGGCACGCTTCAACGAGATGATCAGCCTCAACGGCGCCGGCGCGCTTGGAGACCGCCGAGTTCATGGCCGTCGCAGATCGACGAGTTCGGCACGCCCGAGGCGTACAACCACTACGCCGTCGGCTGGGCGCACGCGATGGACACGCCCTACCAGTGGACCAAGCAGGTCGCCTCGCACTGGGGCGGCACCCGCAACGGCACCATCGTGCACTGGCCCAACGGCATCGACGCGCGAGGGCGAGATCCGCTACCAGTTCCACCACGTCATCGACGTCGCCCCGACCGTGCTCGAGGCGGCCGGGCTGCCCGAGCCGACGATCGTGCAACGGCGTGCAGCAGCGCCCGCTCGAAGGCGTCAGCATGGCTACTCGTTCGACGACGCGCGAGGCCGCCGAGCGGCACGAGACGCAGTACTTCGAGATGTTCTGCAACCGCGGCATCTATCACCAGGGCTGGACCGCGGTCACCCGGCACAGCACGCCGTGGGAGATCGGCGCCGCGCATGCCGGCCTTCGACGACGACGTCTGGGAGCTCTACGCGACCCGACGACTGGACCCAGGCGCACGACCTCGCCGCCGAGCAGCCCGAGACAGCTGCGCCGAGCTGCAGCAGCTGTTCCTGCTCGAGGCCGAGCAAGTACAACGTGTTCCCGCTGGACGACCGCCGCGTCGAGCGGTTCAACCCCGACCTCGCCGGCCGCCCGACCCTCATTCAGCGGCAACAGCCAGATCCTGTTCGGCGGCATGGGCCGGCTCACCGAGAACTCAGTGTCGTCAACATCAAGAACAAGTCGCACGCCGTCACCGCCCAGGTCGTCGTCCCGGACGGCGGCGCCGACGGCGTCGATCGTCGCCAGGGCGGCGCCTTCGGCGGGTGGAGCCCTGTACGCTGAAGGACGGCCGCCCGGCGTACTGCTACAACCTGTTCGGGCTGCAGCGGTTCAAGGTCTACGGCGACAGCGCAGATCCCGGCCGGCGAGCACCAGGTCCGCGTCGAGTTCGCCTACGACGGCGGCGGCCTGGGCAAGGGTGGCACCGTCACGCTGTACGTCGACGGCGACCAAGGTCGGCGAGGGCCGGGTCGACGCCACCGAGCCGATGATCTTCTCCGGCGACGAGACCACCGACGTCGGCAGCGACACCGCTACCCCGGTCAGCGACGACTACGGCCCGAGCGACAGTGCCTTCACCGGCCGGATCCGCTGGGTGCAGATCGACCTCGGCGAGGACGCCGAGGACGCCGACCACCTGATCACCCCGGAGGAGCGGCTCCGCGTCGCGATGGCCCGCCAGTAGGCCGGTCCACCCAGTGGGCGAGGCGGGCTCCCGATCCGCTCCCGCCACCCCGGCACCGGTACCGAGGTGTCAGCGCCGCCGGTCGTGAAGGTCGTCCCGCCTGTCAGGAAGGAACCATGACTGGGGACATCGGCGGAGAGGCACGTGCTCGAGTGAGGGCGACAACTGCCGTGGAAGGCATGTCCAGGCGACGGCGCAGGTGGCTCATCGCTCGGGCGCTCCTTCGTGCTGCCGTGACGGCCGCGGGGATGGTCGTCCTGTACTTCCTGCTGCCGCTGGAGCAGCGCTCGGATGCGTTCCTGGTCTTCGAGCTCACGATCGGGATCACGGTCTTCATGGTCACGAGCACATGGCAGGTCGTTGCGATCATCCGATCCGACTATCCGGGAATCCGCGCCATCCAGGCCCTCGCAGTGACGACGCCCCTGTTCCTGCTGCTCTTCGCGGCGACGTACTTCATCATGAGCGTGGACGACCCGGAGACGTTCAGCGAACGCCTGTCGCGAAGTGACGCGCTCTACTTCACGGTGACGGTCTTCTCCACCGTCGGCTTCGGCGACATCGTGCCCAAGCAGGAGGGGGCGCGACTCCTGGTCACCGCTCAGATGCTGTTGGACCTCGTCATCTTGGGACTGGGCATCCAGGTGATCATCGGGGCGTGCGACGGAGCCGAGCATCTTCGGATGCAGGCAGTGGAGTCGAGCATCGCTGAGGCCGAGGGCGTGATCGCACAACGCTGACACGGCGACACCGCGCAAATACCTCAAAGTCTGAGCACGCTCCGTTACCGTCGTGGCACAGCAGTAACTCACGTAACACCCGCAACACCGGTTCTACCCCTGCTTCGACGACACGTGAGGTCACCCGACTGTGCGTTCCTTCCCCCGCAGGCGGACTCGGACCGGCGTGACGATGATGCTCGCCGCATCACTCGTCGCGCTCGCGTTCACGAGTTCGCCCCCGTCCGCGGCGTCCTCCGGCGACGACGCGAAGCCGGGCCACGACAAGCTGCACCGGGCCAAGCACCGCCTCGACCGCAACATCAACAAGAAGGCGGACGACGTCGACGAGATCTCGAAGCGGCTGCTGCGTGCGCAGTCCCGGGTCGAAGGGGCCTGGTCGGACCTGCGCTCGGCCAAGCACACACCTGCGCGACGTGAAGGAGCAGGTGCACGAGGCGGCCGTGCGGGACCGCCAGATGCAGGACCTGCTGCAGCAGGCGATCATCAAGCTGCAGGACGCGCGCACCGACCTCTACCAGGGCGCCCAGGACGTCAAGGTCCAGCGGGCCGCCCTCGCGTCGTACGCCGTGTCGAGCTATCAGACCGGCGGACCCAGCGTGCTGAACATCGGCGTCGCCTTCGACGCGCAGACCCCGCAGGAAGCACTCGACAGCATGCAGGCGTCGGCCACCGTGCTCGACAAGCAGACGGTGAACCTGCAGCAGTTCCAGGCGACCAAGGTGCTGCTCCGGCTCACCGAGCAGCGGGTCGAGGACACCAAGGAGGATGTCGCGGTCAAGCGGGAGCAGGCCGCCGAGATCCTGCAGACGAAGATCGAGCTCAAGCAGGCGGCGCGCGACGCCAAGGAGCAGGTGCGGAACCAGCTCGGGAACTTCCAGGACGCCAAGCAGGAGATCGCGGCCGCCAAGCAGCGTGAGAAGCATCGGCTGAACAAGATGCAGAACGAGCGCGAGCGGATCGAGAACAAGCTGCAGAAGATCGCCGAGCGCCGGGCCGCCAAGCACCGGCACTGGCTCGCGACGCACCGCCCGTCACCGCCCACCCTCAAGAGCGGCGGCGGCTACCTCAGCTGGCCGGTGACCAACACCTACATCACCTCGCCGTACGGCATGCGGATGCACCCGATCCTGCACGTCTACAAGCTGCACGACGGCACGGACTTCCACGCCGACTGCGGGACGCCGGTGTACGCCGCGGCCAACGGCCGGGTCCTCTCGGAGTACTACAACGCGGGCTACGGCAACCGGATCATCCTCGACCACGGGTTCGTCAGGGGCGTCAGCCTGCAGACGTCGTACAACCACCTGACGTCGTTCGTGGCGCGTCCCGGCCACTTCGTGCACAAGGGCCAGCTGATCGCGTACTCCGGCACGACCGGGTACTCGACCGGCTGCCACCTGCACTTCATGGTCTACGTCAACGGCAACACCGTCGACCCGATGAACTGGTTGTAGATCCGGCGGGATCGCGACCCGGCTATAACCGCTTGGCCCGATGGGTCTGGGAGAATGGCCGGATGGTCAAGGAGCGCGGGCAGAAGCTGATCGCCCAGAACAAGAAGGCGCGCTACAACTACCACATCGAGGACACCTTCGAGGCCGGCCTGGTCCTCACGGGCACCGAGGTGAAGTCGTTGCGTGCCGGTCGCGCGTCCCTGGTCGACGGGTACGCCGAGATCACCGGCGGCGAGGTCTGGCTGCACGGCGCCCACATCCCCGAGTACCTCCAGGGCACCTGGAACAACCACGCTCCCACCCGCAAGCGCAAGCTGCTGCTCAACCGGCACGAGATCGACAAGATGGAGCGCCGGGTCAACGAGCGCGGCCTGACCATCGTGCCGTTGCGGATGTACTTCAAGGACGGCCGGGCCAAGGTCGAGATCGCGCTCGCCAAGGGCAAGAAGTCCTACGACAAGCGCCACGCGATCGCCAAGCGCGACGCCCAGCGGGAGGCCACCCGCGAGCTCGGCCGCCAGGCCAAGGGCTTCTGACCCGAGCTCGACACCCACGCACCCGTGACCGACCCTGCCCTCCTGCCGGAGCACGACGCCGACGTGCCGGCGTTCTGGCAGTCGCTCGACCTGCCGGGCCTGCTCGACGTGCACGTGCACTTCCTGCCCAAGCCGATCATGGACCGGGTCTGGGAGCACTTCGCCGCGAGCGGGCCACTGATCGGGCGCGACTGGCCGATCGTGTACACCTGGCCCGACGAGCGCCGTGTCGACCACCTGCGGTCGATGGGCGTCCGACGATGGAGCGCCCTGCCCTACGCGCACAAGCCTGGGGTCGCAGGGTTCCTCAACGACTGGGCCGCCGACTTCGCCGCCCAGCACGCCGACTGCCTGGCGAGCGCGACGTTCTACCCCGAGCCGTCGGCGTCCGACGACGTGCGCACGGCTCTCGAGCGCGGCGTCGACGTCTTCAAGATCCACGTGCAGGTCGGCGACTTCGACCTGCGCCGACCCGCAGCTCGCCGAGGCCTGGGCGATGGTCGAGGAGTCGGCGCGACCGGTCGTCATCCACGCGGGCTCGGGACCGGTGCCCAACCGTCATACCGGACCGGGTCCGGTGGCCGAGCTGCTGCGCCGGCACCCGCGGCTGACGGCGGTGATCGCGCACGCCGGCGCCCCGGAGTACGTCGAGTTCCTCGAGCTGGCCGAGCGCTTCGAGCGCGTCCACCTCGACACGACGATGGTGTTCACGCCGTTCTTCGAGGAGATGGCCGCGTACCCGCGCGACCTGCTGCCGCGACTGCGCGAGCTCGGACTCGCGGGGAAGGTGCTGCTCGGCAGCGACTTCCCGAACCTTCCCTACCCGTACGCCGAACAGCTCGCCAGCCTGGCGCGGCTCGACCTCGGCGAGGACTGGCTGCGGGACGTGTGCTGGCACAACCCCGCGGCGCTTCTCGGGGTCGACGCCGCGGCTTGAGCGGTCGCTTCGACCCACGAACGTGGCGCACGGCACGTTGCCAGGCACCCGGTCCGGGAGCACACTCGCGACGACTGCCGTCTGTTCTGCGCTTGCGGGGAGGAGGCACCGTGGACGATGAGCCTGACCTTGCCGTCCGCGGCTACGGCCACCTTGGCGCGCGGTGCAACGCGACCTCGCCGACAGCCGCGAACAGACACGGGCCACCAGCGAGGTGCTGAGCGCTCTCGGGCGGTCGGCCGCCGACCCGGATGCCGTGCTCGGCACGATCGTGACGAGCGTCCGGGACCTGTGCCGCGCGGACGCGTCGCAGATCTACCTCTTGCACGGGGATCAGCTTCGAGCTCGCCAGCGCATCCGGTTCGCCCGAGCGCCTACAAGGAGTGGGTCGCCGCACACCCGATGCATCGCTCGATCGCGGGACCTTGCTCGGCCGGGTCGCGCTCGACCGGGATGACCCAGCAGATTCCCGATGTCCTCGCCGACCCGCTCTACGGGCGACCCGACAGTCAGCGCGATGGGTGGCTTCCGGACGATCGTCGGGGCACCCATGCTGCTCGACGACGAGGTCGTCGGTGTGCTCCTGCTGTGGCGCGAGGCGGTCGATCCCTTCGACGAGCAAAGGATGCGACCTGCTCACCATCGTTCGCCATCCAGGCGGCCGTCGCGATCAAACAGGTGCAGCTCGTCGGCGCGCTTGGAGGAGCGGACCGAGCAGTTCGCCCGCCAGGTCGAGCAGCTCGAGGCCCTGGGCGAGGTGAGTCAGGTCGTCAGCTCGAGCCTCGAGCTCGAGGAGGTGTTGTCGACGATCGTCAGCCACGCGGTCGAGCTCTCCGGGACCGACGGCGGCTCGATGATGGAGTACGACGAGGACGACGCAGCTGCTTCCGGGTCCGCTTTGCGCTCGCCACCAGCGACGCCGTGCTCACAGCCGCTGCGGCGACACGCCCTTCGGACTCGACGACACCCTGGTCGGACGAGCCGCTCGCGAAGGACGGCCGCTGCAGGCCGAGGACCTGACGCAGGTCGTCGGCGACCCGCACATCGCAGATCCTGGCCGCGGACGGCTGGCGCTCGCTGCTGGCGGTCCCGATGCTGCGCGAGGGGCGGATCGTCGGGGCCCTGGTCGTGCGGCGCCGGCAGACCGGAGCCTTCGACTGACGAGATCGCCGACCTGCTCGAGACGTTCGCGAGCCAGTCGGCGCTGGCGCTCGTCGAACGCGAGGCTCTACCGCGAGCTCGAGCGCAAGTCGGCCGAGCTGGAGGTGGCCAGCCGGCACAAGTCGGAGTTCCTGGCCAGCATGTCGCACGAGCTGCGAACGCCGCTGAACGCCGTGCTGGGCTTCTCCGAGGTGTTGCTCGAGCGGATGTTCGGCGACATCAACGAGCGCCAGGAGGAGTACCTGCGCGACATCTGGAGCTCGGGCAAGCATCTGTTCGAGCTGCTCAACGAGATCCTCGACCTGTCCAAGGTCGAGGCCGGCGGATGGAGCTCGAGATCGCCGAGGTCGACGTGCGAGCGCGCGCTCGAGTACGGCGATCTCGCTCGTCCGTGAGCGCGCGATCGCTGCACGGCATCAGACTGTCGATCCTGAAGTGCGAGCGACGATGTCGGCATCGATCGAGACCGACGAGCTGCGGTTCAAGCAGGTCGTGCTCAACCTGCTGTCGAACGCCGTGAAGTTCACGCCGGACGGCGGGACCGTGCTGGCGCGGGCCACGGATCGTCGGTCGACCAGCTCGTGGTCTCCGTCGCCGACTCGGGCATCGGCATCCCGGCCGCCGATCGGGAGCGGATCTTCGAGTCGTTCCAGCAGGGCGGACGCGGCGCCTCGAGCGAGGAAGGCACCGGCTCGGGCTCACCTTGTCGCGGCGGATCGTCGAGCTGTTCGGTGGCCGGCTGTGGCTCGAGAGCGTGGTCGGGGAGGGGAGCACGTTCTCGTTCTCGGTGCCGCTCGACGCGGCGCACACGGTACCCGGCGAAGACCGTCGGAGGAGCTGGCCGACGAGGCGACGCGCCGACGTCGTCGCTGATCGAGGACGACCGGCCGTCGCTCGACCTCCTCACGGTCTATCTGTCAGCGGCCAACCTCCAGGTCACGGTGGCCCGCGACGGCGTCGAAGGCGTCGAGGCGGTCCGCCGGGTGAAGCCGTCGCGCGGTCATCCTCGACATCCGGCTCCCGAGGATGAACGGCTGGGACGTGCTGGCCGCCCTCAAGGCCGACCCGGCGACGGCGGACATCCCCGTGATCGTCGTGTCGGTCGTCGACGAGCGACAGCGCGGCCTCGCACTCGGCGCCGCGGCGTACCTGATCAAGCCGGTCGACCGCGAGGAGCTGCTCGCGCAGCTCCGCCGGCATGCGGTCGTGGCGCCAGCCGGCCCCCGCAGCGACGGAGCCGTCGGATGAGCGGCGCAGCGGGTCCTCGTGGTCGAGGACAACGCCAAGAACCTGAAGCTGGTCAGGGACGTGCTGGAGTTCGCCGGCTACGAGGTGATCGCGGCCGAGCGGGGGAGCGTGGTGTCGAGCTGGCCGCCGAGAGGCGCCTGACCTCGTCCTGATGGACCTGCAGCTGCCGGGCATCGACGGCACCGAGGCGCTGCGGCGGCTCCGGGCCTCCCGCAGACCCAGGACGTGCCGATCGTGGCGGTGACGGCGTTCGCGATGCAGGCCGACCGAGAGCGGGCGTTCGAGAACGGCTTCGACGGCTTCGTCGAGAAGCCGATCAGCGTGCGAGGCGCTGCCGGAGCAGGTACGCCGCTTCCTCGCGGGAGAGGAGTCGAGCGTGACGAGCAAGCACAGGTCATCGGACCCACCGGTCACCGTCCTCGTCGTCGACGACCAGACCGCAGAACATCCGGCTGCTCGATGCGGTGCTCTCGCCGCGCGGCTACCGACGTGCGTGCCCGCCGGCTCCGGAGCAGGAGGCCCTCGAGCTGCTCGCCGCAGTCGGATCCCGACCTGGTCCTGCTCGACATCGTGATGCCGGAGATGGACGGGTACGCCGTCTGCCGGGCCATCCGGGAAGACCCCGACGACGGCGTTCCTCCCGGTCGTGATGATCACCGCCAGCGATGGTCAGGAGCGGCTGAAGGCGCTGGAGGCGGGTGCGGACGACTTCGTCTCCAAGCCGTTCGACCGAGCGAGCTGCTGGCGCGGGTGGCGTCGCTGGCCAGGCTCAAGCGCTACCAGGACACGATCCTGCGGCAGGCCGAGGAGCTCGCGGCCTGGAACCACGAGCTCGAGGCGCGGGTGCAGCGACGGTGTGGCCGAGCTCGAGCGGATCGGCAGGCTGCGCCGCTTCCTCCCACCCCAGCTCGCCGAGATCGTCGTGAGCTCGGGTGACGAGAGCGCTCCTGGCCAGTCACCGACGCGAGATCGTCGTCGTCTTCTGCGACCTAGCGCAGCTTCACCCCCTTCGCCGAGTCGTCGGAGCCCGAGGAGGTGATGGCCGTCCTCGGCGAGTTCCACGCCGTCCTGGGCGAGGAGATCTTCCGCTACGAGGGGACGCTGGAGCGGTTCACCGGGGACGGGCTGATGGTGTTCTTCAACGATCCCGTGCCGTGCGACGACCCGGCGGCCCGGAGCGTCCGGATGGCCGTGGCGATGCGCGACCGGGTCCGCGCGCTGTCGGAGCGCTGGAGCCTGCGCGGCCACGACCTGGGATTCGGAATCGGCATCGCCCAGGGCTACGCGACCCTCGGTCGGATCGGCTTCGAGGGCCGGTTCGACTACGCGGCCATCGGCAGCGTGACCAACATGTCGGCCCGGCTCTGCGGAGAGGCCGGCCCGTGGCAGATCCTCGCCACGCAGCGGGTGCTCTCCGAGGCCGGCGACGGTGTTCGGAGTGACCTGGTCGGCGATCTCCAGCTGCGCGGCTTCAGCAAACCGGTGCGTGCCTTCGACGTACTCGGGCTCGATGGGGCCCGGGCCGCACCGGGGGTTCGCACCTGATCTCGACGGTCCGTTTCCGGACGAGTCTCAGATCCGACCTCACGTGACGTTGCGGACATTGTGCGCAGTGTTATGTTGACCCGCGTCGCCACCGCCGATGGATAGGGGCCCTCCGTCATGCCACGACCGTCACGCACCCGAGGAAGCGGTTCGCGGAGAGGAACGGGTCGACATCTCGCGCTGGCCGGCGTCACGTGCGCCGCCGCGCTCGCGGCCAGCACGGTAGGCGGACCCCCGGTCGTCGCCTCGACCGTGACCGACCACCTCGGCACCGCCGCTCTGGCACCCGACAGCGCGGCGAAGGCGGCCGCGGCCCCCGTGCTCAAGCCGAACATGCGCAGCGTGCAGCCGAGCGAGCTGCGGATCCAGATGATGAACGGCGTTCGCTGGCTGCGTTTCACCTCGCAGCTCGCGAACACCGGCAAAGGCCCGGTCGAGGTCCGGCCGAATGACGCCGTCAACTGTGGCAAGGGCAAGCGGCACGCCACCCAGATCCTGTACCGCGACGTCAACCGCAGCGGGAAGTTCGAGCGCGACCACGACACCCGGATCGCTCGCCGCTCGGTCGGGTGCATGGTGTTCCACCCGTCCCACCACCACTGGCACTTCGAGGCCGCTGCTCGCTACACGTTGTGGAACCCGCGCACCGACACACCGGTCGTGTCCCGGCCGAAGACCAGCTTCTGCCTGCGTGACATCCTGCGCGTCCCCGACGCCTGGCACGTGACCAAGCGCTACCCGCAGTTCTACGGCGCCTGCGACCGTGACACGCCGCAGGGCATCTCGATCGGGTGGTCCGACCGCTACGGGTACTACCTGCCCGGCCAGGCCGTGCCGCTGCCGCGCCGACTGCGCGACGGCGTCTACTGCCTGCGGGTGACCTCGGACCCGCAGAACGAGCTGCACGAGACCGACAACACCGACAACCGGGCGGCCAAGTCGTTCCGGTTGAAGGGCCGCACGGTCTCGGCCGGCCCGCCCCGCCCCTGCCGCCTCCCCGAACAGACAGGCTGACCCGAGCCCATGACTGCTGCTGTCGCTGACGCCCGAGCCTTCGACGTTCCCCTCGCGGACGGACGCACCCTGCACGCGTTCGAGACCGGCGACCCGGACGGTGTCGCCGTGGTCTACCACCACGGCACGCCGACGTCCGGGCTCCAGGCGCGAACCTGGGCCGACGACGCTGCGGCGAAGGGCATCCGGCTGCTGTCCTACGACCGCGCGGGCTACGGCGAGTCGTCCCGCCACGCCGGCCGCAGTGTCGCCGACGTGGCTGCCGACATCGCCGGGCTGCTGGACCACCTCGGCATCGACCGCTTCCACACCTGGGGCGTGTCCGGCGGCGGGCCGCACACGCTCGCCTGCGCCGCGCTGCTGCCCGACCGGGTGATCTCGGCCGCGACGATCGCCTCGGCCGCGCCGTACGACGCCGAGGGCCTCGACTTCCTCGGCGGCATGGGACAGGGCAACATCGACGAGTTCGGCGCCGCGATCGCGGGGGAGGAGCGAGCTGCGGCCGTTCCTCGACAAGGAGCGCGAGGCGATGCGCGACTCGACACCCGAGGGTCTGCTCGACGTGCTGGAGAGCCTGCTGCCGCCGGTCGACAAGGCGGCGTTGACCGGGGCGCGCGCGCAGTTCGTCCACGCCGCGTCGTCGTACGGGCTGACCCACGGAGTCGACGGGTGGCTGGACGACGACCTCGCGTTCGTGAAGCCCTGGGGCTTCGACGTCGCTGACATCCGGGTCCCGCTGCGCGTGATGCAGGGTGAGCAGGACCTGATGGTTCCCTACGCCCATGGCACCTGGCTCGTCGACCAGATCCCCGGCGTCGAGCCCGTGCTGTCACCCGACGACGGCCACATCAGCCTCGCCGAGAAGTTCGGCGAGGTGCACGACTGGCTGCTCGCCCACGGCTGAAGCGGAATCTGACAGGCCTGATGGTGGTTGTACCAGGTAGCCTTGACCGGCATACACAACTCAAGAGGGGCTGATTGGCTTCGACTTTGGTCGTTTGAGCCAAGAGAAGCGAGCCGAGGAGCCAGGGTCATCTCGTTAACGACTCCCTGGAAACCCAATAAGTGCCAACGCTAAGCGTGCACACTTCGCTCTTGCTGCCTAAGCAGTAACCGAAGGGTCGGTCTGGAAGTGCCTCCGGTCCAGTAACCGGCCTCACCAAGGAGGCTTCGCTGCAGTCGCCCGGTCGCGGGGTGGCTGCGGGACATCAACAGCGACTGAGCCCGTCGGCAATGGGTCTGCACAAGTGCCGGGGCTGAGAAAAGCGTGACGCAGACTGCGCTCGGAGAAGACTTGGTTCGGCGTCAGAGGACCCGGGTTCGATTCCCGGCAGCTCCACCACACCACCAGTCCGAAAGATCCGAGCGTGACCGTGTTATGGCACTGTCCCGCTCGGATCGTTGCGCTAACGTGCTGAAGATGGCGCAGCGCGTCTTCCTGCATGTCGGGGCGATGAAGTCCGGGACGACCTACCTCCAGTCGCTGTGCCAGAAGAACTCCGACGTCCTCCTCCGAGAGCACGCGCTCTGGTATCCGGGAACCCGTCGCAACTTCCTCGCCACCCAGGACGCGGTCCGATTCGGCCGTCGTGAGGAGACGTCGATCGACGCATGGCGCAACCTCCTGGCGGAAGTCAAGGCATTCGACGGCGACGCGTTGATATCCAACGAGACACTGCTGGGCGGGTCCCGCTCGACGGCGGCCAAGGTCGTGCGGGCGTTTGCTCCGGCCGAGGTACACGTCGTCGTGACGGCACGTGACCTGGCTCGCGTGATGCGGTCGTACTGGCAGACGTTGGTCCGAGCCGGCGGCACCAGCACGTGGAGCGAATTCGCTTCAGATGTCTTCGACGCCGAGTCATCGACCAGATCCGCCTCGAGCTTCTGGCGTCGTCATGACCTTCCCAAAGCTCTGAGCGCGTGGATCGACGTTGCGCCTGCCGGAGGTGTCACGCTCGTCACGGTGCCGCCGGAAGGTTCGAGCTTCGACGTTCTCAGCCGGAGGTTCTTCGAAGCACTCGATCGCGAGGTCGGTGTGCTCGAGCCTCCTCGGCAGTCGAACACGTCCCTCGGCGTCTACTCGACCGAACTCGTGCGCCGGCTGAACGAGGTCCTGCACGAATGGGAGTGGCCCCGGTATCGGCGCGCGGTGAAGAAGGCACTGAGTTCGAACGTGCTCGAGACGCCACGCCGGCGTCGAGCCCAAGCTCAGGCTGACGCCGGAGCAGTTCGAGCATGCGTTCGCGCGAGCAGAGGAGATGGTGAGCCAGTTGCAGTCGATCGACTGCGCGGTCATCGGCACGGTCGATGACCTTGTCCCGTTGAGATCAGAGGTCGGCGCGACAGAAGACGCCGGCGACGACGAGCTCCTGGACGTCGCACTCGTTCGCTCTGGCCGGACTGTCGGCCGAGCTCGCCGACCTCAGCGCTCAAGTACGAGCGGCTGGAGCGCGAGTTCTCGACGGGAACGGTGCCCGAGCAGCGCGTGCGCTCGCGAGTGGCCTTCCTCGTGGAGATGAAGGCCCGACCGGTTGCCGGCCGCGTCAAGCGATTGTTGACCTCGCGTGGCTCGGAGAAGTGATGGACGAGTCCGTTGGTGGCGGGTGAGGTGGGAGGCCGGGCCCGTGGATCTGCCGCGGCTACGTCAGCACCGGCCAGGGGGCGAAGGCGTTCTGCTGGTGGAGCAGCACCGGCGCGAGCTCGGGGTAGTGACGGATGAGCACGGAGAGCATGTCGTTCTCGTCCAGCCAGGCCATCCCCTCCGGCGTGTACATCCGCGGCGTGAAGTCGACGGTGTAGAACCGGTCGCTCTTGAGCCGTCGTGAGGCCATCAGCACGAAGATGCGGAACGCGGTGTCGCTGAAACCGAAGCCCTTCGGGAGCCGCTCGCCGAACATCCCCACCGTGCAGTCGACCTTCTCGAGGTCGTCGCCGTAGATCTCCGCGCAGCTGTTCCGCGGTCGCCGGGTCGCCGGCCGAGATCTGGTCGAACGACGTGGCTGGATGCAGCCGGAGCAGCCGGCGGAAGTCGTTGTACCGCGGCACCCCGCGCTCGCGGGACCGCAGGATGTCGATGGTGCCGAGGTCGATCGGTATGCCGTCGGTGCGCATCAGCCGGTGCATGAACCGCGGGTGGTTGTGCAGCGTGATCGCGCCCGGGTTCGCAGCGCCCAGGGAGTACATCGCGGCAGCGGCCGGCACCCGTTCGAGGAGCTCGCGGGAGTGCAGCCCGTGGAGCTCGAGGAACTCGTGCTCCTCCTGGACCGCGCCGCCGATGTCGCGGATCTGGTAGTCGTCGGGGATCAGCGGGTGCATCCGGTAGACCGTGACGAAGTCCTCGGTGATCGAGTAGGGCGCGGCGTGGTGGTCGGTCGCCGAGCCCGGGATGCCGCTCAGGATCTCGCTGTCGCCCAGCCGGCCGAACAGTCCGTGCACCCGCTCACCGGCGATGCCGAACCAGTTCGCCCGCATCCCGACCTGCATCGTCGGATGGCCCAGGATCGCCGGTGTCCACTCGATCGTGTGGATCTTGGCGATCAGCGCGGCCGTTGACGAGACGTGCCTTGTCGAACAGCTGGTCGTCACTCCAGCTCGGGTACGCCGCGTGGAGCCGGTCGACGATCGCGTTGTGCTCGCGCATGAACAGGGTCGTCATCAGCTCGAGCCCGAGCCACCAGCCGTCCTCGCCGCCGGACTTGCCGAGCAGCGACGGGTCGATGTCGATGAGGCCGTTCGCGCCGATCCGCAGCTTGCCGCCGTCGGTCCGGACCGCCTGCTGGAACTCCGGCGTGCTGCCGTAGATCTGGGAGCGCGTCCCACCAGTGGGTCTCGGTGTTGAGGAACGTGGTCAGCGGCTGGTCCGGGCGTCGCCGTCGTGTCGGCGGGAGTCGAGGGAACCCGCATCGGATCGGCGTCCCAGTCGTCGCCCGCGGGCAGCGGCACGTCGATCATCCGGTTCGGGTCGCTGCTGTGGCTGAACCAGTCCCGGATCTGGAACTGCAGCCAGGCCGCGGCGAGCACGTTGAGCGTCGAGGCCGGTTTGAACGTCGTACGCAGGAGCAGCTCGTTGCTGACCGTGCGCGGGTTCGGGTCGAACAGGGCGGGCGGCACCTCTGCCCGGCCCAGCTCCAGCGGCACGTTGCGGCCGAAGCGGGTGCCCGCCATCCCCATCGACGGGAACGACAGGTCGTTGTAGGAGCCGTCGATGGTGCGCGCGGTCAGGTGGTTCGCCGTCGCCGGCGGTGCCGCCGGGGGGCTTGCCTTCGTATGCGTCGTAGAGGTTCTTCTCGCGCAGCTCGTCGCGGATGCCGATCAGGGTCGCCAGGCCGAGCGGGACCGGGAGCGAGTCCCAGCCGCGCTTCTCGTCGATGGCATCGGTGATGCGGATGAACGCCTTTCGGGCTGAGTCGTCGGCCACGGCGGGCTCCTTCTGGCGCTGGGACGCGGGCGGGCAGAGGTCGAGCTGCTGGTCAGGGTCTGGCTGCGGCCAGGGCGAGCACGGTGTTGACCGCGGAGATGCCGGTCGCGACGACCGCCTGCTTGCGGGGCAGGTCTCCGCGGACCGCGGTGGCGGCCGCGGACAGGGTGTCGGTCGCGTGGATCAGCACGGCGAACTTGGTGGCGCGACGAAGATCCTCGCCGCGCAGCAGCCAGAGGTCGGCGCCGATGATCATGGTGCGGATGCCGAACATGCGGAACGGGTAGTTGGCAGCCTGCGGCTTGGTCGCGTCGACGCCGAGCCGGTTGAGCAACAGCTCGGGCGCGAACAGTCCGGCGGCGCCGTTGACGAAGCGGATCGCTCCCAGCGTCTTGCGTGCGGTGCTGCGGCTCAGCATGGCTCGGCCCCCAACCCTCTGTGCTTCCTGAGGATTGACCCGTTTCGTCGGTGTGTCAACGTGCTGACCCTGCGTGACATCTTCGTGCTCACAACCCTTTACAGGTCCCCAACCTGCGAGCAATCTGAGGAGAACCCCTGGACAGCGCACCAGGGCGCACTGCGGGGAGGGCACCGATGAGCGCAGCGTCGACACATGCCGCCGAGGACACCGGAGCGGTCACCGAGCAGCGTTCTGCTCGAGATGAACAACAAGACCTTGGACTGGGTCTTCCGCAAGTCAGAGGCGGGCGAGATCCCGGACGGGAACATGCGCGGCACCCTGCTCGCGTTCCCCGGTACCCGGATCGCCAAGCCGTTGGCTGCCCTGGTCTACCTGGTCGGGTGGCAGGGCAAGGTCGTGGACCGCCGCCGCGGCTTCCTGCTCAACAAGATCACGCCGCTGCGGCTGCGCCTGGTGAAGGCCGAGGTGTCGCACGACGAGAGCTGGGTCGACGGCCGTGAGTGCGTGCTGCTCGACTACTCGCAGACGTCGCTCGTGGCGAAGTTCGTCCGCGACGAGATCCGCCTGGTGAGTCCGTCGCTGTACCTCGGGGTCGTGTGGCTCTGGCGTCGACGGATCGCCTGGTTCACGTTGCGCTCGCCAGGCGACGAGCCCGTGTCCGGCGCCTGGTGAACGCGACCTGACATGCCTGGCCAGCAGCCGGTGACGCTGCGAGCACCGGTGGTCGAGGGTCGCCTCGATGCCGTGCGTGCGGTGCTCGAGGCGGCCGGTCACGCCGGTCAGCCGGGTGCGACCCCGACGAGCCTGCCGCTCCGGCGGTTCCCGGAAGTGCACTTCGCCCGGATCTTCGTGCTCGAGGCGGCCACCCTGTCGTCCGGCCGTCAGGTGCCGGCGTCGCTGGTCTACATGGCCGACGTGGACGGGTCGGTCGACGAGCACCTGCGGGCGCTGGTGGACCGCGCT
This sequence comes from uncultured Actinomycetota bacterium, assembly GCA_963737725.1. Lineage (GTDB taxonomy): Bacteria > Actinomycetota > Actinomycetes > Propionibacteriales > Nocardioidaceae > JANLYC01. The sequence goes on along the minus strand of CAVTTO010000003.1, from coordinate 33,473 downwards.
GCGGCTGGCGTCGACGAGCTGTTCGGTGACTGCGAGGGCTATCCCGGGCCGGGCCGCGGCGACGTGGCGCGGCTGACCTGGCTGCACAGCCACCGCCTCACGCCCGGCGGCGTACTACGTGCACACGGTCGGTCGGACCGTGCAGCAGATCCGGGACGAGGCGAGGCTCTTCGAGACGCTCGGTGACATCGTCGACTCCGGCGAGGTCGCCGACCTCGGGCGCTGCGCCGGCCCAGCTGCGGCGGCGCCTGCGCGAGGGAGTGCTCCGCCGGTCGGGCTTCGACTGGGTGAAGCGACCACCTGCCGGCCCCGGCGTCCTGCACCGGCTGCGCGACACCATCCACCTGTACGCGACGTCTGGCCGTGCTGTTCCTGCTGGCGCCGTTCGTCGTCATACCGCTGGCGGTGTGGCTGGTGCTGGTGCGGCTCGGCCGAGCTGACCGACCCGCAGGAGGACGGCGTCCCCGACCAGGAGCACGTCGACGAGGTACGACGCTTCGAGGACTGGTGCGTGCAGAACCCGTTCACAGCGGTCGGCGAGGTCAAGGCCGGCCTGGTCCGCAGGGTCACGATGCGGGTCGCGCTCGCGGGACTCGGCTTCGCCTGCCGGCACTCGTTCGCCCGCGACAACCTCGCCGGGGTCACCTCGATCCACTTCGCCCGCTGGGTGCCGCTCGACGACGGCGAACGGTTGATCTTCGCCAGCAGCTACGACGGCAGCCTCGAGAGCTACATGGACGACTTCATCTCCCGGCTGTCCTGGGGGATCAACCTCGTCTTCAGCAACGGGGTCGGCTTCCCGAGGGCGCGGTGGCTGGTGCTCGGCGGAGCGCGGGACGAGATCTCGCTACAAGCACTACCTGCGCCGCCACCAGGTGCCGACCACGGTCTTCTACTCCGCCTACCCCGCAGCTCACCGCGCCGGCGCTCGACCGGATCCGGGCCGTCCGCAGCGGCATCAACGCGCGCGACGAGGCGAGTGCGCAGACCGTGGCTGGCGCAGCTGTGACCCGGTATGCGGAACGGGTGGCCCGGTGAACGACCAGCTCGACCTCGACGACATCCAGGGTCTGGTGGCCCGCGGCTACGGCCGGCTGCCCGCATGCGGCGTACGTCCTGCTGCGGATCGACGAGCCCGGGCCGGCGCGCAACCTGATCGACGGACTCCTCGACGTCGGCAGTGTCACGACGGCGTCGCAGTCCGGCACCGCACCGGGCCATGAACGTGGCGTTCACCGCGGCCGGGATCAGGCGGCTCACCGAGTCCAGCGGCGCTGCCGGAGGGCTTCGCGAGCCCTATCTGACCGGGCATGGTGACCGACTACCGCAGCCGGCTCCTCGGCGACGTCGGCGCCAACGATCCCGACCGCGTGGGAGTGGGGCGGGCCGACCACTGACGCGGTCCACGTCGCTGCTCCTCCTGTTCGCCCCGGACCAGGGAGCGCTCGGCGCGTGGCACGACAGCCTGGTCGCGGACGTGGAGGCGCACGGGTTCCACGTCGTGAGGTCGTTGACGACCGCGAAGCTCTCGAACCGCGAGCCGTTCGGGTTCCGGGACGGCATCTCGCAGCCGATCCTGGCCGGGCCTGCGGCGGGAAGGGCCGGGAGGGCGACGTGCGTCAAGGACGGCGAGTTCGTGCTCGGCTACGTCAACGAGTACGGCCAGCGGACCGAGCGGCCGCTGCTCACGGCCGGCGCGGACCCGCACGGCATCCTCCCGCGCGACCCGGACGGTTCCGGCATGGCCGACCTCGGCCGCAACGGCAGCTACCTCGTGTTCCGGCAGCTGCGGCAGGACCTGACGGGCTTCGAGGCGTACCTCGACCGAGCCGCGACCGTGGGCGATCGGGTTGACCCGCAGGCACGGGACTAGCTGGCGGCCAAGCTGGTCGGACGCTGGCGGGGAGTCGGTGCACCGCTCACCCTGGCGCCCGAGCACGACGACCCGACCTACGAAGCGGCCAACGACTTCGGATTCCACGCGCTCGACGCAGGAGGGCCTGCGGTGCCCGGTCGGTGCCCACATCCGACGTGCCAACCCGCGAGACTCGTTGCCGCCCGACCCCGGTACGCCGGCGTCGCGCGAGGTGAACCGGCGGCACCGGCTGCTGCGGCGTGGCCGCGCGCTACGGGCCGGAGGAAGACCCGGCAGACGACGAACATCGCTCCGACGGCGAGCACGGCCTGCACTTCCAGTGCCTCAACACCAACCTGGCCCGCCAGTTCGAGTTCGTGCAGCACAGCTGGCTGAACGACCCGGGCTTCGACGGGCTGGCCGGCGTCGAGGACCCGCTCGTCGGTCCCCGGATCACGCGGACCGGGCCGCTTCGACGTCCCGGCCCGACCCGTACGTCGCCGCTATCGAGGGCCTGCCGCAGTTCGTCACGGTCCGCGGCGGAGCCTACTTCTTCCTGCCGGGCATCCGAGCGCTGCGGTTCCTGGCCGTCGACCACCGACCTCGGCTAGAAAGGCGAGCCCATGGATCCGCAAGGACCGATCGACGTTCTGGGTGTTCCGGCCGCTCAGCGACCTGTTCCTGTGGTTGTGGCGGCTCGAGCGGCGCAGCGGAGTTCCTCTACCGCCCGCACTTCGACCGGTGGCTGCGACCGCCCCTGTTCTCGTTGGCGCAGTGGCTGCAGAACAGGCGCCGACCCGACGAGGGGCTCGGTCTCGTCGAGGAGAAGCAGCTCGACGACGAGGACGAGCTGACCCAGTCGATCATCGACGAGCTGCAAGGCGTTCACCCGGGAGAACTGGCTGCCGGGCTCCGCCCAACGCTTCGGCAACACCAAGACGTTCGGCGTGCTGCGGGCCGAGTTCCAGGTGCTGCCGGACCTGCCCGACGGGCTGCGTCATGGGCTGTTCGCCGAGCCCGGCACCTATCCGGCGTGGGTGCGGTTCTCCGGGCCCGGGCCCTATGCGCCTCCCGACCTCGAGGACTTCGGACAGTGCTCGGTCGGCATCAAGGTGATGGGTGTGCCGGGGGACAAGCTGCTCGACGACGAGCAGCACTCGCAGGACCTGATCCTGGTGACCCCGGCGAGCTTCGTGACCCCGAACATCCGGGAGAACGCGAAGATGCAGCGCTGGGTTCGCGCCAAGGCCCCACTCGTCTACGCCATCAAGCCGGGCGACAGCCACCTGCTGCACCTCTTCATGCAGCTGCTCTACTCGCCGATGCACTCCAACCCGCTCGAGGTGCAGTACTACAGCAACGTCCCGTTCCTGCTCGGCGAGGGCCAGGCGGTCGAGTACTCGCTCAAGCCCGTCGAGCGCGGGCGGAGCAGGATTCCCGTGCGCCCCGCCGAGAACTATCTGCGCGACGCGATGGTGCGAACGCTCGCGTCCGGCGACTGGTCGATGGACTTCATGGTCCAGGTGCAGACCGACCCGCACCTGATGCCGCTGGAGGACGCCACGGTGAAGTGGCCGGAGCGGCTGTCGCCGTACGTGGCCGTCGCCCGGCTGCGCCTGCTCCGGCAGCGTTTCGACTCCGACGAGCAGCTCCGGTTCGCCGACGTGCTGCGCTACAACCCGTGGCACAGCCTGCCGGCGCACAAGCCGCTCGGGAACTCCAACCGGGCCCGTCGCCGGATGTACGCCGAGCTGGCGGCGCTGAGGCAGCAGATGAACCAGGTCGAGCATGTCGAGCCGACCGGCTCCGAGTCGTTCCCCGGCAACCCGGCCCCTGCATCGCCGTCCGCCAAGGCCCCAGGACGCCGCTGAGAGAGCGGCGGCCGCGGATGTCGAGCATTGACAGCCTGTTCTGCCGCGAGCACTTTGGGTGATGAAGGGCGTCGTGCTTGACCCCTTCGTACCGAAGTGAGCCCGCCGTGACACCGATGACAACCTCGGAACCGCCCTGCGCCGCGCGGCCTGCTCACCACCGCAACGGTGGCGGGCATGTCCGGCGTCCGTAGCGCGCTGATCGTCGCGAGCTACGAGTACGAGGATCCCGGCCTCACCCGGCTGCGTGCCCCTGCCCAGGACGCCGAGGCCCTCGCGGCTGTCCTGGGCGACCCCGAGGTGGGCGCGTTCGAGATCCAGACCGTGCTCAACGCGCCGGCCCACACGATCACCCGGACGATGGAGCGCTTCTTCGCCGACCGCGGCGTGGACGACCTGCTGCTCCTCCACTACTCCGGGCACGGCGTGAAGGACGAGAGCGGCGACCTGTACTTCGCGGCCGCGAACACCGAGCTCGAGTACCTGTCCGCGACGGGTGTGTCGTCCGACTTCGTGAACCGGTTGATGAGTCGCACGAGGGCTCGACGCGTCGTGTTGCTGCTGGACTGCTGTTACGCCGGCGCGTTCGAGCGGGGGCTCGGAACCCGCGGCGACAGCAGCCTGCACCTCGAGGAACGCCTGGGCGGTCGTGGTCGCGCGGTCATCACGGCCTCGACGGCGATGGAGTACGCGTTCGAGGGCACTCGACCTCGACGCGACGCAGGAGGGGTCGCCGTCGGTGTTCACCTCCGCCCTCGTCCAGGGACTCTCCACGGGCGACGCCGACCAGGACCAGGACGGGATGATCGGGCTCGACGAGCTGTACGAGTACGTCTACGACGCCGTACGCCGGGTGACGCCGAACCAGACCCCGAGCAAGTGGTCGCTGGGTATGCAGGGAGAGCTGTACGTCGCCCGGCGCAGCAAGCCGATCACCACCCCCTCGACGCTGCCTGACGATCTCAAGGAGGCGATGGACAGCTCGTTCCCCTCGGTTCGCTCCAGCGCCGTCAGCGAGCTCGGCCGGCTGCTTCGTGGCCGGCATGCCGGACTGTCGTTGGCGGCGCGGCGTGGTCTGGAGCGGCTCACCGCCGACGACAGTCGTTCGGTGGCAGCGGCCGCCTCGGCCACCCTTGCGGCGTTCCCGACCCAACGCGCCCCTGAGCTGCCCGACGAGTTCGCGGCCACGGCCCCGCCCAGCCGGCAGCAGGACGCCTCAGCGACCAAGACCGTCGACGCGCCCGGCACCGCCCCCACACCGAAGCCGAGGCGAAGCCGCCGGACGCGACGCGGCGGAACCAAGGACGGAACCACGGACGGAACCACGGACCGAGCCGCGGACGGAGCCCTCGCGCGCACCCGAGCCGGCGGAGCGGAGGACCGGGGGACCCTCCCCTCCCCGGCCCCGGACACCTACCGAGGACGCCGTCCCTGTTCCGCCGGAGCCGCGCCGACCTCCGGTGTCCCGGCAGACCGTGATCATCGCCGCCGCGGTCGCTCTCGTCGTCGTGGCCGCTGCTGATCGTCTACGCCGTGGTGCAGGGATCGCCCGGTGACGCTCGACGTCGGACGACACGGTTCTCTCCGAGGACCAGGCTGTTGTCACGATCGGGAACCCCGCAGGAGGGGCGCTCAAGATCGTGGATATGCGGACCGGCGAGGAGCAAGACCTCGTCGCGACCGATGCGTCACGTGCGACGGTGACACCGGACCGGACATCGGTCATCTACTTGAAGTCGGTCGGTGGCAAGGACCGCGAGGCCCGGATCATCGGCCTGGACGGCAGCGACGACAACGCCTTCTTTCCTTCCGACTCGAGCTGCGCGCGCTCGACTCGCCCGGCCTGGAGCGCCCGATGGAGAGCAGCTCGCCGTGATCTGCATCGGCGGGCGGCCGAGAACGACGCTCTATCTCGGCGTCAGCGGACGGATCTGCCAGCTGGTCAGCGTCGACACGAGCTCGCGAGGCGTGTACGGCCGGCTCGCGGTCACCTACCTGGGCGCCTACGGCGACCAGTCGGGAATCGTGCTGGGGGTGCGCTCGGCGGCGGACGAGATCCATCGACCTCGTCTGGGTCGTCCCCGGGATCCGTCCGACGGCATCAGGTCACCTACTCGACGGGCGCAGACTACGACCCGGACTGGTCGCCGAGACAGGCAGGCTGCTCTTCCAGCGCAACATCAACGGAACGCAGTCGGTGGGTGGGTCGCCGATGACGATCGACTCGCTCGACGACAGCAGCCCGACGCCGTTGCTGGTTGCCGGAGCGGCTACGGATCGGCTCGTGGTCGCCGGACGGGTCGAGAGGTCGCCCTACCCCGGACCGAGGACCGCACGCTCATGCGGGTCGACGGTGACCCGGAGGCTCGACCTTCAGCGCAGGTGCCGGACTTCGGCGACGGTGTCGACTCGCTGGCCTGGGGGAGCCGCTAGTCGCCGATCAGGACGCAGGCTCAGGCTTCGCGGCCGCTGACACGAACGCGTCGACGAGCTGTTGCTGCTGATCGATGGTGGCCGCGGACAGCTCGATCGACTGCCCGTTCATGGTGAGCTTCAGCACCTGGGTCGCGTTCTTGGAGCCGCCGCGCCGCATCCAGGACTTCACCGCCGACACGACCTGCGTGGCGAGCTCGACCGAGCCCTTCAAGGCAACCAGGATGGCGCCGATCGCAGCCGGGTCGATGCCTTTGCTGCCGTCCGGTGCCGTGCCGCCGGACACGCGCTTCACCGAGTCCACGTCGAGCGCCAGCAGGTCCTGGCGCAACGTCTCGGTCATGGTGGCCAACCGTTCGTCGTCGGCCTCCGGGTCGATGATCTCGATCTGCAGCTCGGTGCTCATGCCGCCTCCCGCGCCGGGGCTCTCATCTCCTCGATGACGCCGCACCCGGCCGTCGTCGTGTGTGTCGCGATGGTAGGCGTGTGCCGCAACCCAGCGGGTCTGTACGGCTCTCCCTGCAGTCGGATCAGTCGGGCGGGTCGGCGAGGAGGCGGTGCGCGAGCTGGATCGCGATCGAGCCCTCACCGACCGCGGAGGCGACCCGCTTCACCGAGCCGTGCCGGACGTCCCCCACCGCCAGCACGCCGGGGAGGCTTGTCTCCAGATCGAAGGGAGGTCGATCGAGAGCCCGACGGGCACGGTCGCTCAGGTCCCGCCCGGTGAAGACGAACCCGGCAGAGTCACGCTCGATGGTCGGGGGCAGCCACTCGGTGTGTGGCCGCGCTCCGATCATGAGGAAGAGTGCCTGCGCGTTGACGGTCGTGAGCTCGTTGCTGGCCGTATCGCGCAGCACCAGGTGCTCCAGCCAGCCGCGGCCGCCGCCGTCGACGACCTCGGTACCGGTGCGTACGTCGACGTTCGGCGTGGCCTTGATCTGGCGAACCAGGTAGTGCGACATCGCGACGTCGAGCGAGTCAGCCCGTACGACGAGGGTGACGCGCTTCGCGTAGCGCGCCAGGTGCAGCACGGCCTGCCCGGCCGAGTTCGCACCCCCGACGACGTACACCTCCTCTCCCGTCACGAACGAGGCCTCCGACGCGGTGGAGCCGTAGAACACCCCCGCGCCGTAGAACCGCTCGAGCGACTCCACCCCGAGCTGCCGGTAGTGGGCACCCATGGCCAGGACGACGGTGCGCGCGGCCACCATGCCGCCCGTGTTGAGGGAGACGACGATGCCGTCGCGCTCGCGCGTCAGGTGAGTGACGCGCTGCATGAAGGCGAATCGGGCGCCGAAGACCCAGGCCTGCTCGTAGGCGCGGCGGGCGAGCTCGCCACCGCTGAGGCCACGCGGGAACCCGAGGTAGTTGCGGATCGAGGAGCTCGACGTCGCCTGACCACCGAGGCCGCCCGCGTCGATGAGCAGCGGGTTGAGCCCTTCGGACGCACCGTAGACGGCGGCCGACAGGCCGGACGGTCCGCCGCCGATGATCACGAGGTCGTAGTGCTCCCGGTCCGGGGCGACCGCGGTGCCCGAGGCGGCGGCGATCTCGATGTCGCTGGGGTCCTCCAGGACCGTGCCGTCGGGCATGACGAGGATCGGGAATCTCGCCGCGCGGACCCGGTTCACGATGGCGCGGCCTTCCTCCGAGTCGACCAGGTGGAACCGGTGCGGAAGGGCACAGCGCTCCAGCACCTCGCGGAGCTCGTAGGCCCGGCCGGACCAGTTGTACCCGACGACGTCGATGGTGTGCGGAGCGCGCCGGTGAGCCTCGGCCCACGCCAGCAGCGAGCCGGAGATGGCGAGGTGGAACTGCTCATCCGGAGACTGGGACGGCCGGATCACGTAGTGGTCGGTGAGGCCGTGCGAGATCGCCTCGAAGATGGCGTTGCCGTTGGCCGCGTCGCCGAGCCGGCCCCACTCCACGAGCAGGACTCGCTGTGCGTGCGGGAACGTGCGATGCACCTCGGCCAGCACGGTGGTGCCGGGTCGACCGTCCAGCACGTCGGCCGCGAGCACGAGTGCGACCTCGTCCCCGGCCGCGGCGTGCTCGTCCAGCGCCTGGAGGGCGTCTGCGCTCGAGGTCACGCTGCGGACGCGGTAGTCGGGCTCGTAGCGGTCGCGGAGAACGCGCTCGAGCTCGCGCAGGAGCGCAGGGTCGTCGTCGACGGCCATCAAGAGGGGTGCGTTCTTCTCAGCCGGCCGAGTCGTTGCAGGGTCGGCCACACCGTGATCGTAGGAGCAATGACGCACCGGCTCCAACAACATTCGAGCATCCGAGACCAGGGTGGCCGGCGGTCAGGTCACCCTCGTCGGATCTTTTCGCCGAGATCGGACAACCTCGTATCCGGCTCATGCGTCTGTCCCTCATCTACGGCAGGCGGGCGAAGACGCGTCCGCCAGGGACAAGGGGGACATGATGCAGTTCACGACGAATGCCAGGCGACTGGTCACCGGTGGAGTGGCCGCCGGGACACTCGCACTCGTGGCCACGGGCGTGGCCGTGGCCAGCGACATCAACGGCACCCAGGGCAGCGACACCCTGCGCGGGACAGGTGCGGCGGACCAGATCGACGGACGCGGCGGCAACGACATCATCAAGGGCTTCGGCGGCGACGACGTGCTCCTGGGCGGACCAGGCAACGACATCATGCAGGGCGGGGGAGATCTCGGCGAGGACCTGATGTTCGGGGGCATCGGGCGCGACCAGGCGTACGGCGGCAAGGGACGCGACGGGATGTACGGCGGTCCGGGCGCTGACACGTTCGTCGGAGGACCCGGACGCGACAGCGGCGACGTGCGCGGACACGACCACGTCTTCCTCGGTGCCGGGCGCGACTACATGACGCTGCTTCACAACGACGGTGTGTCGGCGTTCATCGACTGTGGACCCGGTCGCGACCTCGTCACCTACCTGGTCTCGCGGGACACGCGCGACCGGCTCGTCAACTGCGAGGTCGTTCGCGTCGAGAACCCCGGCGACTGATCCTGGTCGTTTCCTGCCGACGCCGCCTCCGTCGCTGACATACTCAGCCCGTCCCAGACGACACGGGAGGGCTGAAGGGTGTCGAGCACGGAGGCGACGGCAGGAGGCCGGGTCCAGTGGGCGGCCGCGGCCGAGCGAGGCCTACGGACGCTGGCCCCGATCACGGTGGCTGCGGTCGGGTTGTCCGTGCTCGTCGGCGGAGTCGGCGGTCGACTGGCGATGTCGCTCTTGTCCGTGACGAACCCGGACAACGACGGTCGGATCAGTGACGACGGCTTCGTGATCGGCCGGTTCGACCTGGGCGGAACCGTCCAGCTGCTCGCCTTCTCCCTGCAGATCGGGCTCGTCGCCACGGCCTGCTACCTGGTGGCCCGACACCTGGTCATCGGCCCGCGGTGGTTCCAGGTGACGTCGATGGCCGTAGGCGCCGGAACGGTCGTGGGTGCGCTGCTGATCGACCCCGAGGGGATCGACTTCACCGCATTCGACCCACCCCTTCTGCCGATCGTGCTCTTCCTCGCCATTCCCATCGTCTACGTCGCCTGTCTGGCCGTGGTCGCGGAACGCCTGGTCGGTTCGGCGTGGGCGCAGTCGACCGACGCGCGGTGGTTGGCACTGACGGCCCTCGTGCTGTGGGCGATCGGCGCAGTGACCCTGATCCTGCTGCTGGTCGTGGTCGCGATCTGGGCGATCTGGCAGGTGGTCGCCGACACGGTGATCGGCTCCGCCATCCGCAGCCAGGTGGTGCGGTGGTCGGCCAGGGCGGTCCTGGCGCTGATCTTCGTCGCGGCTGTCACCAACCTCGTCGACGACACCTCCGTCCTGGTCTGAGCAGCCTCCTGACGCCTAGACTCCAGCCTCGGACGCGTGGACGTGAGGACCCTGCCTGATGAGCAAGCCCACCATCGTTGCGGTCGATGACGACCCGGCGGTGCTGCGTGCGATCGCTCGTGACCTGCGCGCACGGTACGGCGCGGACTACCGCATCGTCCGGGCGGAGTCGGGCGCGGAGGCGCTGGAGGCGCTGGCCGAGCTGATCCTGCGTGGCCGAAAGGTCGCCTTGATCGTCTCCGACCAGCGGATGCCGCAGATGACCGGCGTCGAGCTTCTCGAGCAGGTGCGCGGTCAGGTTCCCGACGCGAAGCTGCTGCTCCTCACGGCGTACGCCGACACCGACGTCGCGATCAAGGCGATCAACGACATCGGTCTGGACTACTACATGCTCAAGCCCTGGGACCCGCCGGAGGAGCGGCTCTACCCGGTCATCGACGACCTGCTCGGCGACTGGCGTGGCGAGCACCCCGAAGACGAGTCGCAGCTCACCGTGGTGGGCCATCGGTGGGCGGACCGGTCCTTCGAGATCAAGGCGTTCCTCGCGCGCAACCACGTCCCCTACCGCTGGCTCGACATCGAGCGCGACGACGAGGCCGGTCGGCTCTTCGAGCTCGCGGGGGCCGAACCGGAGCACCTTCCGCTCGTGCTCGTGCCCGAGGGTGACACGGTGCGCAACCCGACGACGCTCGCGCTGGCCGAGGCTCTGGGCCTGCGCACCCGCGCCGAGCAGCCGCTGTACGACCTCTGCATCGTCGGAGGCGGACCAGCCGGGCTCGCGGCCGCCGTGTACGCCGCCTCCGAAGGGCTTCGCACCGTCGTGGTCGAACGTGACGCGCCGGGCGGACAGGCCGGTCAGAGTGCGTCGATCGAGAACTACCTCGGCTTCCCCAAGGGACTGTCCGGGGCTGACCTGACGCGCCGGGCAGTCGCCCAGGCGGCACGGTTCGGCGCGGAGATGGTCTCGGCGCGCGACGTCGTGGCGTTCGAGACCCGTGGCCCGGTCCGCGCCGTCCGGATCGACGGCATCACCGACATCGAGGCGAGGGCGGTCCTGATCGCGACCGGTGTCTCGTACCGACGACTCGACGCGGCCGGCGTCGACGAGCTCGGGTCCCGGGGCATCTACTACGGCGCGACGGCCAGTGAGGCAACTCAGTGCGCAGGCGAGGAGGTCTACATCGTCGGAGCCGCCAACTCCGCCGGGCAGGCGGCGCTCAACCTCGCACGTCATGCGAAGCGTGTCGTCCTGGTCGTCCGCGGAGACGACCTCGCCAGGAGCATGTCGGAGTACCTGGTCGGACGGATCCGGGCCGCCACCAACATCGAGGTTCGCGAGCACACTCAGGTCGTGGCGGCGCGGGGCGACGGCCACCTCGAGCAGATCACCATGCGCGACAGCCATACCGGCGCAGAGGAAGACGCGGCCACCAGCTGGCTGTTCGTCTTCATCGGTGCGCTGCCGCGCACGGACTGGCTCGGCGACGCCATCGTCCGCGACGACAAGGGATTCATCATCACCGGGCAGGACCTGCTGAGCTCGCCGGAAGCAGCTCGGTGGCCGCTGGCTCGCTCGCCGTTCGCGCTGGAGACGAGCGTTCCCGGGGTGTTCGCCGCCGGCGACGTCCGACTCGACTCGATGAAGCGGGTGGCGTCAGCCGTCGGTGAGGGTGCGATGTCGGTCTACCTCGTCCACCGCTACCTGGCCACGAGCTGATGACGACGCAGCGCGAGGTCATGCACGACGAGCTGCGCGCGATGGCGCTGTTCGACGGTTTGAGCGAGCCGCAGCTGCGCGACCTGCAGGCTGCCGGCGTCGAGGAGAGCTTCGCAGCGGGCGACGTGCTGTTCCAGGAGTCGCAGGCCGCGAACGACTGGTGGCTGCTGCTCGAAGGCGACATCGCGCTGGTCCGGCGGGTCGGTCAGGAGGAGACGACGCTCGGCCACATGGCGACGCCCGGGCAGTGGGCCGGCGGTTTCCGGGCCTGGGACGAGCACGGGGTCTACATGGCGACGGGGCGCGCCGTGTCGGACGGTCGACTGCTGCGCGTTCCTGCCGACGAGCTCGGGCGGCTGGCGCGCGACTGGTCGGACTTCGTCGTGCACATCATCACCGGCCTGGTCGCCACCGCACGACGGATCGAGGCGACGGCTCGCCAGCGGGAGGCGTTGATCGCGCTCGGCACGTTGTCGGCGGGTTTGGCGCACGAGCTCAACAACCCGGCGTCGGCGGCGGTGCGCTCCGTCGAAGCCCTGCGTACGACGGGTGACGACCTGCTGACGTCGCTGCGACGCCTGGCGGCGGCCGGGATCACTCCGGACCAGTTCATCGAGCTCGACACGCTGCGTCTGGAGGCTCGACCGGCTGACGGTGCGACCGCGGGAGGTGGGCTCGACGTCTCCGATCTGGAGGACGAGCTGACCGACTGGTTCGACGACCATGACGTCGCGCAGGGCTGGTTGCTGGCGCCTCCGCTGGCAGCAGCGGGCCTCGACGTGGCGTGGTGCGAGCGCATCCATGCCCTGCTCGGCGACGGTCCGGCCCTCGGTCCGGGCCTGGAGTGGGTCGCGAGCTCGCTGACCACGGGCATGCTGCTCGCCGAGGTCAAGGAGTCGACCGGTCGCATCTCGGGCCTGGTGTCCGCGATCAAGTCCTACTCCCAGATGGACCGCGCGTCAGTGCAACGCACCGATGTCCGCGAGGGTCTCGAGAGCACCCTGGCCATCATGGGTCACAAGCTCTCCAGCGGCGTGACCGTCGTCCGGGACTACGAGGCTGACCTTCCGGCGATCGAGGCCATGGCGGGGGAGCTCAACCAGGTCTGGACGAACCTCATCGACAACGCGATCGACGCGATGGACGGTGCCGGGACCCTGCGCGTCACAGCGCGTAGCTGTCGAGGACTGCGTCGAGGTCGAGATCAGCGACAGCGGCCCGGGCATGTCCGGCGATGTTCAGGCGCACGCGTTCGACCCCTTCTACACGACCAAGGACGTCGGCAAGGGCACCGGACTCGGGCTCGACATCTCCCGGCGCATCGTCGTCGAGCGGCACGGCGGAGACATCGCGATCGAGTCACGACCCGGCGAGACGGTCCTTCGTGTCAGGCTGCCGATCCGCCGGGCTCCGGAATGACGGTCTCGCGGCGTCGGACCTGCCTCACCTTGCTTGGGTGAGGCCATCGTTCTCGCAGCCGACCTACGTTGCTGCGTAGTCCATCGCATCGGAGGAGTGACGCATGCCCGACTCGAAGCCGAACATCCTGGTCATCTGGGGAGACGACATCGGAATCAGCAACCTGAGCTGCTACAGCCACGGGTTGATGGGCTACCGGACGCCGAACATCGACCGGATCGCCGACGAGGGCATGATGTTCACCGACTCCTACGGCGAGCAGAGCTGCACCGCCGGCCGGTCGTCCTTCATCACCGGGCAGAGCGTCTACCGCACCGGCATGAGCAAGGTCGGTGTTCCGGGCGCGGACGTCGGACTTCAGGCCGAGGACGCGACGATCGCGGAGCTGCTCAAGCCGATGGGGTACGCCACAGGCCAGTTCGGCAAGAACCACCTCGGTGACCTGAACAAGTACCTGCCGACCGTGCACGGCTTCGACGAGTTCTTCGGCAACCTCTACCACCTCAACGCCGAGGAGGAGCCGGAGAACCCGGACTACCCCGAGCCGAGGAGTTCCCGCGGCTGTACGCGCTGGCCCACCCGCGCGGAGTCCTGCACTGCTGGGCGACCGAGGAGGACGCCGGCGAGACGGACCCGCGCTACGGGCCGCTCGGCAAGCAGCGGATCGAGGACACCGGCCCGCTCACGCAGAAGCGGATGGAGACCATCGACGACGAGACGACCGATGCCTGTGTCGACTTCATCCGGCGCCAGCACGACAGCGACAAGCCCGTTCTTCGCGTGGATGAACATGACGCACATGCACGTCTACACGCACACGAAGGAGGAGAGCAAAGGTCAGGCCGGCCGCTGGCAGTCGCCGTACCACGACACGATGATCGACCACGACAAGCACGTCGGCCAGCTGCTCGACCTGCTGGACGAGCTGGGCATCGCCGACGACACGATCGTGGTCTACTCCACCGACAACGGCCCGCACGAGAACACCTGGCCGGACGCCGGCACCACGCCCTTCCGCAGCGAGAAGAACACCAACTGGGAAGGGGCGTTCCGCATCCCCGAGATCGTCCGCTGGCCGGGCAAGATCGCGGCGGGCGCGGTGTCGAACGACATCATCCAGCACCACGACTGGCTCCCCACGTTCCTGGCCGCCGCGGGCGACACCGAGATCGTCGACAAGCTCAAGCAGGGCCACCAGGTCGGTGACGTCACCTTCAAGGTGCACATCGACGGCTACAACCTGCTGCCCTACCTGACGGGCGAGGTGGACGAGAGCCCGCGCAAGGGACTCGTCTACTTCAGCGACGACGGCGACTGCCTGGCCATCCGCGCGGGCAACTGGAAGGTCGTGTTCATGGAGCAGCGGGCGACGGGCACGCTGCAGATCTGGGCCGAGCCGTTCGTGCCGCTGCGCGTTCCCAAGCTCTTCAACCTGCGGACGGACCCGTTCGAGCACGCCGACATCACCTCGAACACGTACTACGACTGGATGCTCCGCCGCGGCTTCCTGATCTTCTACGCGAGCGTCATCACGACCAAGTTCCTCGAGTCGTTCCGCGAGTTCCCGCCGCGGCAGAGGCCGGCCTCGTTCAGCATCGACCAGGCGGTGGAGAAGCTGAACCAGTTCATCGCAGCGGACTAGGCTGGCGGTGGCCACGGCGACGCCGCGGTCCGCCGCGTCTACGCTGCTGTCGACCATGAGCGACGACGACCTCTGCTGGATCCCGGCACAGACCTACACGATGGGTTCCGACGCGCACTACGCCGAGGAGGCGCCGGCGCACCCGGTCAGCGTCGACGGGTTCTGGATCTCGCGCCGGCAGGTGACGAACGCCCAGTTCGCGGCGTTCGTCGACGCGACGGGCTACGAGACCGTCGCCGAGCGTCCGCTGGACCCCGCCGACTTCCCGGGCGCTCCGGCGGAGAACCTGCAGCCGGGCTCCATGGTCTTCACCCGCACCCGCGGGCCGGTCGACCTTCGCCACATCAACCTGTGGTGGACCTGGACGCCCGGTGCGTCGTGGCGGCATCCGTTCGGTCCTCGCAGCCACGTCGACGACCTCGGGGAGCATCCGGCCGTGCACCTCGCCTACGAGGACGCCGAGGCGTACGCCGCCTGGGCGGGTCAGGCGCTGCCGACCGAGGCGGAGTGGGAGGCAGCCGCGCGCGGAGGTCTGGACCAGGCGGCGTACGTCTGGGGACCGGAGCCGGAGGCAGCCGGAGAGCGGCTGGCCAACTACTGGCACGGCGACTTCCCCTGGCGGGCCGACCAGGGCTACGGCGCAACGGCCGCCGGTCGGGTCGTTCCCGGCCAACCCCTACGGCCTTTCGACATGGCCGGCAACGTCTGGGAGTGGACGACCGACTGGTACGCCACCCGCCACCAGGGTGATCCGAACGTCTCGCCGTGCTGCGTCCCGCGCAATCCTCGTGGTCCGGAGGTCGAGGCGAGCTTCGACCCGCACCAGCCCCAGTTCCAGGTCCCGCGCAAGGTGATCAAGGGCGGGTCGTTCCTGTGCGCCGACAGCTATTGCCGGCGCTACCGGCCGGCCGCCCGTCGGCCACAGATGGTCGACACCGGCATGAGCCACATCGGGACGCGCTGCGTCGTACGACCCGCAGCTGAGCCCGCGGTCACGTGAATCCGTAAGACTTTGCTTACACCTTGCTGTTGCACATCTCTTGCAATAGCGGCCGGTCGCAAATAAGGTCGACGTCGTGGCTATCGCGACGCCGGTCAAGCAGGAACCCCGCATCCCGGGGTCACGCTGGCAGCGGATCAAGCACTCGCTGACGCCCGCCGAGTGGCGGCGGGCCGCGGGCCTGTTCGCCGCCATCGCCGCGCTCCACATCATCGGCTTCGGGCTGCTGCTCGGACTCGTCATGCCGGCGAAGTTCACCCTCGGCGACGGCGCCGTGTTCGGGCTCGGGATCGGGATCACGGCGTACACGCTCGGCATGCGGCACGCCTTCGACGCCGACCACATCGCCGCGATCGACAACACGACCCGCAAGCTGATGAGCGACGGTCAACGGCCGCTCAGCGTCGGATTCTTCTTCTCCCTGGGCCACTCCTCGATCGTGTTCGTGCTGGCGGCGCTGTTCGCGTGGGGGATCAAGGGCCTCTCCGGCGAGGTGTCCGACGACGCTTCCCTGCTGCACAAGCTGACCGGCGTGATCGGGCCGAGTGTGTCCGGCGTCTTCCTGCTCGTGATCGGCATCCTCAACCTCGTCATCCTGATGGGGATCGTCCGGGTGTTCCGTCGGATGCGGCACGGGGAGTTCGACGAGGCCGAGCTCGAGGACCAGCTCAACAACCGCGGCCTGATGAACCGGATCCTCGGGCGCGCCACGAACGCGATCAAGAAGCCCTGGCAGATGTACCCGCTCGGCCTCCTCTTCGGCCTCGGGCTTCGACACCGCGACCGAGATCGCCTTGCTGGCGACGGCCGGTGCGGCCGCGGCCGGCGGCCTCCCCTGGTACGCGATCCTCTGTCTTCCGATCATCTTCGCCGCGGGCATGTCCCTGCTCGACACGATCGACGGCGCCTTCATGAACTTCGCCTACGGCTGGGCGTTCTCGCAGCCGGTACGCAAGGTCTTCTACAACATCACCGTGACGGCGCTGTCCGTCGCGGTCGCCCTCCTCATCGGCATGATCGAGCTGACGGCGGTCTTCGCCGACCGCTTCAGCCTCACCGGGGGCGTCTTCGGCTGGGTGTCCGGTCTGGACCTCAACTACGTCGGGTACGCGATCGTCGGCCT
Organism: uncultured Actinomycetota bacterium; assembly: GCA_963737725.1. GTDB lineage: Bacteria > Actinomycetota > Actinomycetes > Propionibacteriales > Nocardioidaceae > JANLYC01. The sequence goes on along the minus strand of CAVTTO010000003.1, from coordinate 16,594 downwards.
GTTCGTCGTCACCTGGATCCTGGCGCTGGCCGTCTGGCGGTTCGGGCGCATCGAGGAGAAGTGGACGGCCGGGCTCAAGCAGCCTGGTGGCCAGATCGTCGACTGAGTGCCACCCTGCAGGTGGGGAGTCCGGTGGTCCAGGGAATGGGAGCCCGGTCGCGTTCGTTACAGTGGTTGACGAATCAACTAGTTCCCAAGGAGAGACATGCAGTTCGGCATCTTCACCGTCGGCGACGTGACGACCGACCCCACGACGGGGAAGGCGCCCAGCGAGGCGGAGCGCATCAAGGCGATGGTGACCATCGCCCGCAAGGCCGAGGAGGTCGGTCTCGACGTGTTCGCCACCGGCGAGCACCACAACCCGCCCTTCGTGCCGTCGAGCCCGACCACGATGCTCGGCTACGTCGCCGCCCAGACCGAACGGCTCATCCTCTCCACCTCGACGACCCTGATCACGACCAACGACCCGGTCAAGATCGCCGAGGACTTCGCGATGCTGCAGCACCTGGCCGACGGCCGGGTCGACCTGATGATGGGCCGCGGCAACACCGGTCCGGTCTACCCGTGGTTCGGGCAGGACATCCGGGACGGCATCCCGCTCGCGATCGAGAACTACCACCTGCTGCACCGGCTCTGGCGCGAGGACGTCGTGGACTGGGAAGGCAAGTTCCGTACGCCGCTGCAGAGCTTCACGTCGACGCCGCGTCCGCTGGACGGCATCCCGCCGTTCGTCTGGCACGGGTCGATCCGCAGTCCTGAGATCGCCGAGCAGGCGGCGTACTACGGCGACGGCTTCTTCGCCAACCACATCTTCTGGCCCACGGAGCACTACCTCCGCCTGATCGGGCTCTACCGTGCGCGCTTCGAGCACTACGGCCACGGTTCCGCCGACCAGGCGATCGTCGGCCTGGGCGGGCAGGTGTTCATGCGCCACAACTCGCAGGACGCCGTGCGCGAGTTCCGTCCCTACTTCGACAACGCACCGGTCTACGGGCACGGACCGTCGCTGGAGGAGTTCACCGAGCAGACACCCCTGACCGTCGGCTCGCCGCAGGAAGTCATCGAGAAGACCCTGACGTTCCGCGAGCACTTCGGCGACTACCAGCGCCAGCTCTTCCTGATGGACCACGCCGGTCTTCCGCTGAAGACCGTCCTGGAGCAGCTCGACCTCCTCGGTGAGGAAGTGGTCCCGGTGCTGCGTCGCGAGCTCGACGCCGCCCGGCCGGCGCACGTGCCGGACGCGCCGACGCATGCATCCCTGCTGGCCGCGGCACGGGAGCAGGCGGACACGGCAGAGCACGACCGACCTCGAGGTGACTCCCCGATGAGCGACGCGACCTCCCGTCAGACCCGCGTGGTGGTCGTCAGCGGTGGGCTGGGGGAGCCGTCGACGACCCGACTCCTGGCCGATCGGCTCACGACGGCAGTCCGGACCGCGCTCGACGACCCGTCCAGCGAGGTCTCGGTGCTGGAGCTGCGCGACATCGCCCGCGACATCACGGACGCCCTGCTCACGAGAGTCCCGAGCCCGGCGCTGCAGACCGCGCTGGACGCGGTGGCCGGCGCCGACGGTCTGGTCGTGGTGAGCCCGATCTTCAGTGCGTCGTACAGCGGGTTGTTCAAGTCCTTCTTCGACGTGCTCGACCCCGAAGCCCTGGACGGCACGCCGGTGCTGATCGCGGCGACCGGTGGGACCGAACGGCACTCGCTGGCCCTCGACCACGCGTTGCGTCCACTGTTCTCGTACCTGCACGCGGTCGTCGTCCCGACCGGGGTGTTCGCCGCCACGGCCGACTGGGGGTCCTCCGCGGCCACGACCCGGCTCACGAGCCGGATCGAGCGCGCCGCGATGCAGCTGGTTCGCCTTGCGGTCGGCACGTCGGCCACGCCGGATCCCGATCCGTACACCGATCCGACCCCGTTCGAGGATCTGCTGTTCGGGCGCTCCACGTGAGCCAGGGGCACGTGGCGGAATTGCCCGGAATTGCCCCAGCAGGCGGCCGGCATCGGCTGAACAGCCCATCAGCGCCTCATCCGTTGCACGGAGAGGGTCCAATCACCGGCATGGACCCCCGCGACTGACCTATATTCGTAACGTGACACAGCGTGTACCCACTGATTGCAGTGCGTCGTGACACGCCATACTTTGAGCCCCGTCTTCGACGGGGCTGTGGTGGCGGTCGGATTCCTGCTGGGAATCGTCGCGGTCGCGCACGAGCTGATCTTCTTCGGAGACGCTGACCCGATCTACCTGTTGGGCATCCCGTTGATCATGCTCATGGGGTGGTTCCCGATGCTCATCGGGCGCACCGGCGGTGGGATCGAGATCGGGCTCGACACGTGTGTCCTGGTGTTCCTGGCGGTCTCCACCGAGCCGATCCAGGCACTCGCGATCTGGTGGCTGGGCACCTTCGCCTGCCAGCTGCTCTCGAACAAGCGCACGTCGACCAAGCTCTTCAACATCGGCCTCGGCGGGATGGCCGGCGGGTTCGCCCTGTACATCATCGACTCGATGGGCGGCGCCCCGAACACACCGCGCTGAGCTGCTGGCCGCAGGTGTCGGCGCCGCCGTCTACTTCCTCGTCGACTTCATGGTCTCCGCCGTCTCGCTCAGCCTCGAGGAGGGCCTGAGCATCAGCGCGGGTCTGCGGCCGACGGGTGCGCTCGGAGCCCTCGTCGCGTTCCTCGGTATCGCGTCGCTCGGCTACCTCGCCGCCCTCGTCGTGCGCGAGCTGCCGGAGTGGTCCGCACTCCTGCTGGCCGTGCCGATCTCGACGATCATGGTGGCCTCCCGAGCTCAGTCCCGCGGGAGTGAGCACGCCCGACGACTCAAGATCCTGCTCGACACCGCTGTCCGCGTGCAGACCGTCAGCGACCGGTCGGCCGTGATGGACGCGCTCACCTCGGGTGCCAGTGACCTGCTGCGCGACCAACGGGTCCGGCTCCGGACCGAACCACCGTCCAGCACCGAGATCGGGGTCGCCGTCCACGGCAGCGGCGAGGAGCTGTGGGTCGTCGGACCCGCGCTCAACCGGGCTCGCTCCACCGCCGAGGACGACCGTCAGGGCCTGACCGCCCTGGTCGCCGTGGCCGAGGACGCGTTCGCCCGACTCCGGTTGAGCGAGGACATGACCCACCTGGCCTGGCACGACTCGCTGACCGGCCTGCCGAACCGGTCCTTGTTCATGGACCGGGTCGAGCACGCGATGGCGATGCAGGCGCGCCGCGGCGGACAGCTCGCCGTGCTCTTCTGCGACCTCGACGGCTTCAAGCGGGTCAACGACCTGTTCGGTCACGCCGCCGGCGACGAGCTGCTCGTCGAGGTAGGTCACCGGATCAAGGCGACCGTCCGCGACACCGACACCGTGGCGCGGCTCGGCGGCGACGAGTTCGCCGTGCTCCTCGAGGAGGTGCAGGACCCCGAGGACATCGGCGCCTCCTGCGAGCGGATCCTCGAGGCGCTGCGCAGGCGGATCGAGGTCGCCGGGGACTCGGTGTCCGTGACCACCACGATCGGCATCGCACTGTCCAAGCCCGGTGACTCGGCCGACACGCTGCTCAGCCAGGCCGACCTCGCGATGTACCACGCGAAGGGCCAGGGCAAGGACCGTTACGAGACCTACCGGCTGGCCTTCGGCGACGAGCGGCTGCAGCGCATCGAGCTCGTCGAGACCCTGCGCCACGCGATCGAGACCAAGGCCCTCGAGGTCTTCTACCAGCCGGTCGTCGACCTGCAGACGGAGGCGATCGTCGGCGTCGAGGCGCTCGTACGCTGGCGGCGCGACGGCGTCCTCGTGCCACCGGACCTGTTCATCCCCACGGCCGAGGAGAGCGGCCTCATCGTCGGTCTCGGCGAGCTGGTGCTCGAGATCGTGTCCGAGCACGCGCCGAGACTGCGCGCGGCCGCCGGCTCGAGCATCTCGATCGGCGTGAACATCTCTCCGCAGCAGCTGCACGCTCCGACGTTCGAGCAGCAGGTACGCCGCGCCCAGACCGCCATGGGCAGCATGCAGCTCGTCCTCGAGCTCACCGAGCGCGACTTCGTGAGCAACGACGAGGAGACCCTCGCCAGCATGTCGGCGCTGTCCGACGGCAACGTCAACTTCGCCATCGACGACTTCGGTGTCGGGTTCTCCGCCATCGGCTACCTGCAGCGGCTCCCGGTCCAGATCCTCAAGGTCGACCGGTCGTTCATCGCACACATCGAGGACGACCCGAAGGCCTGTTCGCTGGTGCGCTCGATGGTGGTGATGGGCGAGGCGCTCGGTCTCGACGTCGTGATCGAGGGCGTCGAGCGCGAGGAGCAGCTCCGCCACGTCGTCGAGCACGCCGGCGGCGCCATCGCGCAGGGCTACCTGTTCGGGCACCCGCTGCCGATCGACGAGACGGTGAAGGTGCTCGCCACAGGCTGCCGGGTCCCGATCGAGACCGGCCCGCCGGCGCCCATCCCGCTCACCGCGGTCGCCGACTGAACCGCACCGCGGGGTGGATTCTGCTCACCCTGCGTCAGATGCCCTCACACGCTGTCTAAGCGGTAGGTGATCTCGCCCACCACGCCCCGCCTGTGCCCGCGTTTTGTCCGGATTCTCTGGTTTGGTCGCGTCGGGCCCGCTGGCTAGTGTCACCGGGTCCTACAAAAGAAGAGCACGAGCGTTGTACGCCGAGTCCTACCCCGCGACGTTCGTGATTCCCCTGTTGTCGATATCCGTATCTCACCGGGGTAGGAGTGGGGGACCCAACCCACCGCACGGCGTCGCGCAGCACATGCGCGCACGCACCGCCAGGCCCATCGGGCCGGCGCCGTGCTCGGGGTGAAGTCGCTGACCACGATCAATGGCAGCGGCCGGGCACCTTCTCGCCCGAACCCGACAGCTGACCTCACAGGCGTGAGAAGGAGTTTCTTCCATGCCCGCAACTGCTGTGCGGCGACGATCGATCGTCGCCGTGTCCATCATGCTCATCACCAGCGTCGTAGCGACCCTGCTGATGCTGCTGACCACCGCCGGCCAGGCCGACGCCCTGACTCGCTCCCAGCGCGCACAGAAGGTGCACCACGGCCTGCGCGTCGCGATCAACCAGGTCGGTGACCCGTACCGCTACGGCGCCGCCGGCCCGAAGGCGTTCGACTGCTCCGGCCTGACCATGTTCGCCTACAAGCAAGCCGGCCTGTACCTGCCGCGGTCGTCCGACGACCAGGGCCGCTACGCCCGGCACATCCTGCGCAAGAACATGCGCCGAGGCGACCTGATGTTCTTCACCAGTGGTGGCCACGTCTACCACGTGGGCATCTTCCTGGGCCGTGCGCGCGACGGCCGCCCGCTGCTGTTGCACGCCCCGCGTTCCGGCGAGCGTGTCCACCGCGAGCGCGTCTGGACCAACCAGTGGTTCCCCGGAACCTTGCGGTACCGCTGACCCAGGTCACCGGAAACGCGTGAAACGCGCGTGATCTGTGACACCCCGACGGAAGGCCGTCCCCGATTTGGGGGCGGCCTTCCGTCACACTAGAGTGCGTTGCTGGTCGATACCCGACTCAACCACTCGACTTTTGAGACTGTCCGTTCAACCCGAGGAATTCGCATGTCTGCACGCCGTCGTACGTTCGCCGCCGCCAGCACCCTGGCCGCGCTCTCCCTGGTCCTCGCCGCCTGTGGTGGCGACGACGAGCCGGAGAAGTCCGACAGCTCTGAGCCGACCGAGGCCGTCAGCACGGCGAACGCGCTCACCCTCAACGGCCAGTGGCCGCTGACCGGCGAGAAGCTCGAGGGCGACCTGCCGGAGCACCCGGTGTACGTCGTGAAGATCGACAACACGAGCAGCTCGGCCCCGCAGCTCGGTCTCGACCAGGCCGACATGGTGGTCGAGGAGCAGGTCGAGGGCGGTCTCACCCGACTCGCGGCGTTCTTCTACGAGAACACCCCGGACATCGTCGGCCCGGTCCGCTCGATGCGGGCCACCGACATCGGGATCGTCTCGCCCGTCGACGCCGTGCTCGTCGCCGCCGGCGGTGCCAACCCGACCAAGCGGCGGATCGCAGCGGCGAACATCTCAGACGATCGGTTTCGAGGACCCGAACATGCAGCGCGACGACTCCCGGTCGGCGCCCTACAACCTCTTCGCTCACCTGGCCGACATCGCCAAGGACCCGGCCTCCGGCTGGAAGCCGCCGTCGACCACGTACTTCCAGTTCGGTGACCCCGACCTCAAGAACGCCGCGACGATCGGCAAGATCAGCGCACAGTTCTCCGGCGCGCACACCACCGACTGGGTCTACCAGAACGGCCACTGGGTCCGGACCAACAGCAACGCCGAGTCCGGCCACGACTTCCAGGTCGACAACGTGCTCATCCTGCGGGTCCGTGAGGGCGACGCCGGCTACAAGGACCCCGCGGGCAACCCGGTGCCGGAGACGCTCTTCTTCGGCAAGGGCGACGCCGTGCTCATCGTGGGCGACAAGGCGCTGCCGATCCGCTGGAGCAAGAAGGACCGCAGCAGCGACCTGGAGCTGACCACGAAGTCCGGCGACCCCGTGAAGGTGCCGGCCGGCCACACGTTCCTGGAGCTCGTCCCGAAGGACGGCGGCCAGGTCACGCTGTCGCGCTGACCGGTCGACTGAGCGCCGGCTAGCGGCGGTGGCGTCGCCCGAGGTATCGGACGGTCAGCCACCGCAGCGCCCGGTTGTGCTCGGCGGCGTCGAGGACCCGCGTCTTCGCCTGGTACGTCGCTGCGCGCAGACGGCTGGCCACACCACCGTCGTAGGCGTCCGGGTCGTCCTTCTCGGGGACCCGGCGGCGCCACCAGTGATCGGCGTACGCCGCCGACACCGCCGACAGCGCGTCGAGCATCGGCGCCGCCAGTGCCGAGTCGTCGCGATCGCGCAGGTCCACCGGCTTCTCGTCGCCGACAGCCGGACCCGATGCCTTCGGCAGCAGGTCGTCGAGGTCGCCGATCACGTCGTACGTGCCGGAGCGGAGACTGTCCACGAGCGTGGCCGACGTCGCGTCGAGCCAGTCGCGGTGCTCCGGCGGGATCTGCACCCGGGTCGAACCCGTCCTCGCTTCCAGAGCGGGGATGACCCCCTTGCCCACGACGCGGACGTACTGACGCTCGTTGAGCCGCCCGTCGAGCCGCTCGTTGAGCCGACGCAGCACCTCGACCTCGTCGGCTCCCAGCGCCGGGTTGCTGCGACCGGTCGGCGCCGCGGACTCGAGCAGGGACGCATCGACGCCGACGGCGCCGGCGAAGCGATCGAGCAGGGTGCTGGACGGCGCACCGTGGGCCGGGAGCACGACGACGTGGATCCGCTCGGGTGCGACCTCGGCGGCCCAGGCGCCGAGGATCTTCTCCAGGTCGAAGCGCATCCAGAACGCCGCGGCGGCGGTGACCGAACCGCTGCTGGGGGTCGCGCACCGAGGAGAGGAACTCCGGCCAGGTCCAGGTGCGGCCCTTGCGGATCTCCTGCTGCCACAGTGAGGGCAGCACCCGTGCGAGGTCGCGAACGGTCACGACCACGTGCACCTCGGCGTCGCCGAGATCCTCGACGAGCTTGCGGATCTGGCGGCGGTTGGCGATCGAGAGCAGCTCCTCGGAGAAGACCGCCCGGTCGCCCTTCCAGTCCCGGATCTGCGCGGACAGCGCGTCCCAGGCGCCAGGGATGCGCCGACCCTGCGAGCCACGTGGGCGGCGCCCGAGCAGGTCGGAGGCGGCCCACCAGGCCGAGGGCTTGCGTTCGCCGGGGATGAGGCAGCCGGCCTTCGCCAGGGCGTCTCGCCCGTCCCACATCGCCGACTGGAGGAACGTCGTTCCCGTCTTCGGCAGCCCGATGTGGACGTAGACACGGGTGCTCACGCGGTGCTCACCGACTGGTGGGGTCCAGCAGGTCGACCCCGGACTCGGCCAGCTGCCGCAGGCCCGCCAGGACGATACCGATCACCGTCTCGACCTCGCGTCCGGCCGCCTCGGGGTCCTCGGCCGAGGCCACGGACATGCCGGCCGACGTCATCGCGCCGTAGAAGACCCGGGTGAACGTCTCGACGATGCTCGGCGGGACGTCGTACGAGCGGAGCACCTGGTCCACGATGTCGCGGACGAGTCCATAGGTGTTGCGCTCGTCGGCCTCGCGGAACCGGTCGAAGCCGAGCGCCACCGGACCTTCCTGCATGACGATGCGGCGGAAACGTGGTTGCTGGCAGACCTCCATGAAGGAGCGGACCCCGACCGTGGCGCGCTCCCATGGGTCGTCGACCTTGCCGATCTCCTCGGTGATGTGCTGGACCGCCTCGTCCTCGGTCGCCTCGAAGACGGCCTCGAAGAGTGCCTGCTTGCCGGAGTAGTGGTGGTAGAGCGCGCCCTTGGTGACCTGCGCCGCCGCGACCACCTCGTCGAGGGAGGTGCCGGCGTACCCCCGCTCCGTGAACAGCGTGGTGGCGCACTCGACCAGGGTGCGTCGCGTCGACGAGGAGTAGTCGTGCCGGCGCGTGTGGGCCCGGGTGGCACTGCGCATCACCTTCGCGGCCCGAGGTGCTGCGCGGGATGCCGGTCGGGTCATGCGCTCAGCATAGGGGTCCAGGTGCTGGGGACACGGCTGTGACCAGGCCCACATACCCGGAGTATGCCGACGGCTTGCGATCGGGTGAACGGCATGAACATACTGAGAGTACGTACCTTCGGTATGTTCACGGAGAGGAGCCGCCCATGACCTGGGTCGAGCACCACCGACGCGACCAGGCGCTGCGCGCCGTCGTCGAGCTGGCTGACCGCCGCCGCGACGGGTTGCTGCCCTGGGACGAGATCGCCGACGCCCCCGAGGTGTTCGGCACCCCTGCTGACCTGTTGGCCGCGCTGCAGATGCGCTGGTACACCCGCCTGTCCGGATCGATCGACACCGTCCTGGCCGAGGAGCCCGGCGACCCCGCCGCCGGTGTCGTGCACGCGTGGCGGTACGCCGCTGCCGACCTGCCCGGGCTGCGCGCCGTCCTCGACGCCAACCTCGACCACCCGGTGATCGCCGCCGGGCGACGCAAGGAGCTGGCCCTGATCGCGACCGCGGCCGGGCTGAGCTGGCTGGGTGATCCCCGGATCGCCCGGATCGGTCAGCAGGTCGAGGACCGCGCTCGCGGCATCACGGTCGAGACCACGGTGCGAGGAGCAGCCTGACCCCACGCGGCGACGGGTTGGAGCGCCGCACCCGCGAACCACCCCCGCTCGGCCGGCCCGGCCATCTCCCTCCCTCCAGCCGGCCCGGCCGGGCGGGGGTCACGCGTCTGAAGGGACGTGCTCCAGGCGTTTGCCATGATGGGAGCATGCCCTCCGCGCCGTCCGTGTCCTACTCGATCACCGTCCGGCTCGATGCGTCCCGGCCGGCGGCACGGCGGTCAGCCAGCTGACCAACGTCGTCGAGGGCGCCGGCGGCATCGTGACTGCGCTCGACGTCACCGCCTCCGGACATCGACCAGCTGCGCATCGACGTGACCTGCGCCGCTCGCGACACCGACCACGCCGACGAGATCGTCGAGGCCGCTGCGCGGCGTCGAGGGCGTCGACGTCCACAAGGTCTCCGACCGGACGTTCCTCATGCACCTCGGCGGCACGATCGAGATGGCGTCCAAGCATCCGATCCGCAACCGTGACGACCTGTCGATGGTCTACACGCCGGGTGTCGCGCGGGTCTGCCTGGCGATCGCGCGCGAACCCCGAGGACGCCCGACGACTCACGGTCAAGCGCAACGCGGTCGCCGTCGTCACCGACGGCTCGGCCGTGCTCGGGCTCGGCAACCTCGGCCCGGAGGCCGCGCTTGCCGGTGATGGAGGGCAAGGCGGCGCTGTTCAAGCGGTTCGCCGGGATCGACGCGTGGCCGCTCTGCCTCGACACCCAGGACGTCGACGAGATCGTGCGCACCGTCCAGCTGATCGCGCCGGTGTTCGCCGGCATCAACCTCGAGGACATCTCGGCGCCGCGCTGCTTCGAGATCGAGGCTCGGCTGCGTGAGCTGCTCGACATCCCCGTCTTCCACGACGACCAGCACGGGACGGCGATCGTCGTGCTGGCGGCGCTGACCAACGCGCTGCGCGTGGTGCGGCAAGAAGCATCGGCGGCGTACGCATCGTGATGTCCGGCGCCGGTGCGGCCGGGTCGGCGATCGTGCGGCTGCTGATCGAGGCCGGGCGCCAAGCGACGTCGTCGTCGCCGACGTCGACGGCGTCATCCGACCGTGCGCGCCGACATGAACCACTCGCTGCGTGTGGATCGCTGACAACACCAACGCCGACTGCTTCGATGGGCACCCTGAAGGAGGCCGTGCGCGGTGCCGACGTCTTCATCGGCGTCTCGGCGCCCGACGTGCTCGACGAGCGACGACATCGCCGCCGATGGCCGAGGACGCCATCGTCTTCGCGCTGGCCAACCCCGACCCCGAGGTCGACCCGGCGGCGGCGCGGCGGCATGCGGCCGTCGTCGCGACCGGACGATCGGACTATCCCGAACCAGATCAACAACGTGCTCGCCTTCCCCGGCGTCTTCCGCGGACTGCTCGACGCGTCGGCCACTGCGATCGAGGACCCGCTGCTCGTGGCCGCCGCGCAAGGCGATCGCCGCGACCGTCAGCGACGACGAGCTCAACGCCAACTACGTCATCCCGAGTGTCTTCCACGAAGAGGTGCACAAGGCGGTCGCCGCAGCGGTCAAGGACGCCGCCCTGGCGGCAGGCTCTGAGGCGGATGGCTGCATGTCTCCACGGGCAGCTGCTCGTCGCCACGCCGCGGCTGGTCGACCCGAACTTCGCCCGCACCGTGATCCTGCTGCTCGACCACGACGAAGACGGCGCGCTCGGCGTCGTGATCAACCGGCCGTCGAGCTGCCGCTGGCCACGGTGCTGCCGGACTGGTCGGACGCTGGTGACCGCGCCGCTCGATGCTCTTCAGCGGTGGACCGGTCGCGCCGAGTCCGCAGTCGCCGTCGGCTGGTCGCGCCGGGCGACGGGGCCGGGCGTCAGGCTTCAGGCCGATGGCCGGTGACTTCGGCCTGGTCGACCTCGACGCCGACCCGACGAGGTGGCTCGCCGACCTCGTCGGGATGCGGGTGTTCTCCGGCTACGCCGGCTGGGGCGCCGGCCAGCTCGAGGCGGAGATCGAAGAGGGGTCCTGGTACGTCGTCGCGGCGCTGCCCAACGACCTGCTCCACCCCGACCCGGAACGCTGTGGCGCGGCGTGCTGCGCCGCCAGGCCGGGGAGCTCGCCTATGTCGCCACCTTCCCCGACGACCCCACCATGAACTAGCTGAGCGGGCCCATGCGCGGCACATGGCGGCGTTGTCGTCGCTCGCAGGGCAAACCCGGCCCGGCGTCGCAGGGCAAACCGGCTCAGCAGGATCTGTAGATGTAGTCCTCGGGCTGGGCCTGCGCAACATCCGATCACGGAGCATGACCGACCAGCGATCGCCGTGGTCGCGGCAGGCCTGCCGGTAGGCGCTGCGGCCGTTGTCGGTGTACTCGATCTCGATCACGTGCCGGCCGTAGGCACGGCGATAGCGCCCGCACTCGTGCCAGACCCGGCATTCCTCGGCGACAGCGAAGTCGAAGCCGATCTGGCGTCGCTTGGCCGTGGATCACGTCAGCGAGGTTCTTCTGCGCGATAGCGAGCCCATGGCGATGGGCATGCCGGGCGAGCAGCGCCGCCAACCTGAGGTTGTCGCGGCGTGTCAACAAGTGGTGGGAGCGAGTGTGCGAGTCGAGGTTGTCCGGCTCCACGGCGTCGAACCCGTCCCTGGCGCAATGTCCGAACCAGCGACCCATGATCGTGGCGATGCCTCGCCGCTTGGCTGGCTGTCGAGGTGTCGAGCAGGACCTCGCCGATCCAACCTTCGTCTCGAACCAGCCTGCCAGCCTCGTGCAGCAGCAAGCGAGGATGGTGGATCCGCCACCAACGAAGCTCGCCGGGTTGGGACTGGTAGGCGTTCACGTAGCAGATGTTGTAGGCCCGAAGTCGCCGGGCGGTCAGTACGGTCGCGGCTCACCACCGTCACACCGGCTGGCAACCGGTAGGAGCCACCGAGCTGGTAGTCCGCCTTCGCATTCACTGGCGGAGGCGCCGGCGCCGCGCCGGCAATGGGCTCCACAGCGGCGTCTCGCTCGGGGCCAGGAGCGCGATCGCGACCACCGCGGCGCAGCACTAGGAGCTTCGTTCTCATGCCCGAGCATTGTCGGTGCGCTGGGCATGCATTCCGCTACCGGGACTAGACTCCGGAAAATGAGCCCGCAACTGAGTCCTGGAGTCGAGACCATCGAGGATCGACGGACCGAAGAAGCCCTGGACGATGGTGGCCACGATCGGTTCAGCCACTATGCCGACAAGGACAAACTCACCGAAGCGATGGTGATGGGGACACCTGTGCCGCGCTCTGCGGCAAGGTCTGGGTGCCGTGCGCGACCCGAAGAAGTATCCGGTCTGCCCGAGTGCAAAGAGATCTGGGAGTCCCTGGACGCGGGTGACGACGAACCCGACGACGGCTGAGCGGCGCGGTCCGTGAAGCTCCTCGCACCCGCAGCCACGGCTTTCGCCGCAGTCACTGCTCTGTCCCTGTTCTCCACGCCCTCCGCCCAGGCCGCCCATCCGGTCGAACCAGCAGCGCCTTGTCTGCCGGGTCAGCCGCCGGCAGGGCACCCGCGCGACGACTCCGGCCACGGCACCGAGCTGAGCACCTCGGTGCAGACCGCCGTGCAGGCCGGCGAGCAGACCCTCGGGCGCGGCGGTCCGGCAGCGACGACGACCTCGTTCCGGGCCGCGGCTGCGGCCGAGTCGACGACGACCGTCCGCGTCTATGCGCACGTGCTCCGCACGGCAAAGGGTGGCGGGATCTCCGACCACCGGCTCCGCCGGCAGGTCTCGATCCTCAACCAGGCGTACGCCGGCAAGCAGAGTGGCGGCTCGGCGCGGTCGCCTTTCTCGTTCCGCCTGGTCCAGATTGACCGGACCACCAACGCCAACTGGTACCGGATGGACCAGGGCACCGTCGCCGAGGCGCACGCCAAGCAGGCGTTGCACCGCGGCAATGCCGACGACCTCAACCTTTACATCGGCATGAACGAGTCCGGCAGCCTGGGCTGGGCGACCCAGCCCGGCGGCTATGACCGCGGCCCGAAGCTCGACGGAGTGGTGATCCGCCGCACCACGATGGCCGGCGGGAAGCCCGGGCATTACAGCTGGGGCGACGTGGCGGTGCACGAGACCGGACACTGGCTCGGGCTGCTCCACACGTTCGCCGGTGGCTGCAGCGTGCGCGGCGACCTCGTCGCGGACACACCCCGGGAGGCTCGTCCGTCGTACACGTGCCCGCTCCGTCGCAACACCTGCACCGCACCTGGACGCGACCCGGTGCGCAACTTCATGGACTACTCCTACGACCGTTGTATGAACCAGTTCACGTCTGGTCAGGTCGCACGGATGCGCCAGCAATGGTGGTCGTTCCGGGCCGGCGGCACCTGAGACACGCCCTAGTAGCGTCTCCCCGGTGACCGTCACGCAGGGCGCGCAGCCGACCGCCGGTCCGACCGCGCCGGAGTATCGCGTGCTGTCGGCCGGGATCTTCGCGCTCATCGTGGGGATCGCGTTCGAGTTCATGGCCGTGGCCACTGCGCTGCCGGTGGCTGCCCGCGAGCTCGACGGGCTGGGTCTCTACCCCTGGGCGCTGACCGGCTTCCTCGGGGCGGCGATGTTCGCCAACGGGATCGCGGGAGAGATCTGCGACCGGGTCGGGCCGCGGATACCCCTTGCGGCCGGGGCACTGTCGTTCGCCGCAGGCCTCGTGATCTCGGGACTGAGCCAGTCGATGCCAATGCTCATCGCGGGCCGCGTGGTGCAAGGGCTCGGAGCAGGCTTCACGATCGTCGCGGTGTACGTCGTCATCGCACAGTGCTATCCCGAGTCGGTCCGGCCGCGCGTCATGACGCTGATCTCGACCGCCTGGGTGGTGCCGTCGGTCGTCGGGCCGTTCATCGCGGGTGGCCTCACCGAGTACGTGTCGTGGCGCTGGGCCTTCCTCTCCCTCGTCCCGTTGGTGCCGATCCCGTTGCTGGCCGTGCTGCCGCGGATCGGCACCGGTGCGCCGACCGACGTACGCCGCTCCGGCCGGGTTCGCCTCGCGGCCGCGATGGCCGTCGGTGCTGGGCTGCTGCAGTGGGGCGGGCTCCTGGCAGAGGACTCGTCCTGGGTCGAGGCCGCGGCCGCTACTGTCGTCGGGCTGGCACTGGTGATCCTGGCCGCGCTTCGGCTCTTCCCGCCGGGAACGCTGCGGTTGGCGCGCGGTCTCCCATCGGTGGTGATGTACCGCGGCGTGATGGCTGGTGGCTTCTTCGGCTGCGAGGCTTTCGTCCCGCTGATGTTGGTCGAGCATCGTGGAGCCAGCCCCACCATGGCCGGGCTGTCCGTCGCGACGACCGCCATCGGATGGGCTACGGGTCGCCTGGGTCCAAGGCCGACCCGGATTGCGCACTGCACGCACGACGCTCGTACGCCGGGGCGCCGTCTTCACGACCGTCGGGGTGCTGACGACGGCGCTCGCCGCGATCGCCACCGACGACGTGACGGTCCCGGCATGGCTTTCCGGCGTCGGCCTGCTCATCGCCGGCCTCGGCATGGGTCTCGGGATGGCGAGCAACTCGGTGCTGCTGTTCGAGTACTCCCGATCGAGGACCGCGGGGCCAACTCCGCCGCGCTCCAGATGAGCGATTCGCTCGGCGGTCTGCTGGTGATCGGGACCGCTGGCGTGGTCTACGCGGTCTGGCGGGACACGCTCGATCCCGAGCCTGCTGTACGGCCTGGTCTTTGCCCTGAGCGCGCTGGTCATGGCGTTGGCGATCGTGGTCGGGTACCGGGTCGCCCGACGAATTCCGATTTGGCACGTTCAAGATCCGGCAAACGGGGAACGAAGAGATAGGCCCCTCCTTTGGACCGCGGACGCTGGAGTGGCCACGGTGGCTCGTTGAGCGATACAGCGTGCCGGCCGGGCTCGGGCTGGGGCAGCGCCTCGCGCTCCCCCCCATCCCAGTCGCGGCAGGCACCGAACCCAGCTCGGGGGCGGGGCCTGCTGCCGGCCGTTGTCGTCCGGGCCTCAGTCGCCCTCGACGGGCCGGACGTTCTGGTGAGCGATGATCTCGCGTGCGACCTCGGTGATCTTGATGTTCATGTCCTGCGATGCCTGCCGAAGGATCGAGAACGCCTTCTCGTCGTCGACGTGGTGGAAGGCCATCATCAAGCCGATGGCCTTCCCGATCTCGCGGTTGCTGGCCAGGCCGGCGCGCAGGGTCTCGGCACTGCGCTTCTCGCGGGCGGCGAGCAGGGCGACCGAGACGAAGGAGACCAGCATGATCGCCTGGTCGACGCTGGTGGAGGTCAGGGCGCCCGGGGTGTCGGAGAAGATGTTGAGCGCCCCGTTCTTCTCCTTCTCGTCGAGCAGCCGGACGCCTGCCATCCCCCGGACCGGTGTCTCCGCGAGGACGCGTGTGTGCAGTGCAGGCCAGGGTGAACCGTCGGTGAGGTCGGAATCGACGTATGCCGCCTCGTCCGTGATCGCGTCCAGGCACGGACCGTCGCCGACCTCGCGCTCGATCCCGTCGATCATCTCCGCGATCTCGTCGCTGGCCGCCGCCGTGTAGGGCTCGCCGCTGCGCACCAGCATGAGACTGGCGTGGTCGCAGCCGTCGACCAGCCGGGTCGCGGTGTCGACGATGGCCCGGTAGATCGCGTCGTAGTCGTCGCCGGCGTACGTCAGGGCCGCGAGCGCCGGGACTGTCCCGGCGGTGTCTTGCGGGGTGGAGATGTTCTCGGACATGAGGTCACGTGCTGCCCGGCCCCGAGAGCAGGGAATGCACCGGGCCCTTCCTCTTGCTGTGGTCCCCGAGCGGGACGAGGCCCTTGGCTCGAGCGCTCGGTCGCCCATTGTGCCACTTTTCCTGGGGACGCCAGGAGTCGGCCAACCCAGGCGACCGGTCGGGGCGTCGGTGCGTCGACGCCTGGTCAACGCGGCCGACGACGTACGCTGTCCCACCCCGCCCCCTCGCCGACAGCTGCCAGATCTCCGTCGTCGCCGCTCCGCCACGTCGCCCCGGTCGCAGCCCGCCTCGCACCAGCTCCCGATCAGTCCGGCGTACCCGGATCGGGCGGCCTGGGGCACGGTCCCAGCCTGCGGGCCTGGCAGCAGGAGGCCCTGTCGCGCTACCTCGCGACCAACCCCACGCGACTTCCTCGCCGTCGCCACGCCGGGCGCGGGGAAGACCACGTTCGCGCTCGCCTGCGCCGGCCGGCTGACGGAGCGCCGGGATGCACGACCAGCGTCCCGTGCGTCGCCCCGACCAGCACCTCAAGCTGCAGTGGGCCCAGGCGGCCCACCGCCTCGGGCTGGAGCTCGACCCGGCTGGTCGCCGGCCGACGGCCTCGCCGCCGACGTGCACGGGTCGGTCACGCCTACCAGCACATCGCCACCGGCGACACCGCCACGCGCCTGCGCCACCTGGCCGACGGGGCGTTCGTGATCCTCGACGAGGTGCACCACGCCGGCGACGAGCGGGCGTGGGGCGAGGCGGTGCGAGAGGCATTCGAGCCGGCC
>CAVTTO010000002.1:0-696514 GCA_963737725.1 uncultured Actinomycetota bacterium | reverse complement strand
GTCACGGTGGAGGACGTCGCCGGGTATGTGGCGTGGCTGCGGTTGCCGCCGGTGGCCCGGGACGGGCGGGTGAGCGTGTTGCCCACGGTGGAGCATCACTGCGCGGCGTCGAGCGTGAACCGCAAGCTGGCGGCGTTGACGTCGTTCTGCGAGTTCCACGCCCGCCACGGAGAGCGGCTCGGCGGCCTGCTGGTGACGGTGGGACCGGGCGGACGGCGGGGGTCGACGACGTCGTATCGACCGTTCCTGCAACACGTGGTCAAGGGCGGGCCGCACCGACGCGCGGTCGTCGTTGACAGCGCCGACGAGGCGACCACCGGTGCTGTCGGTGGGTCAGGTGCATGCCCTCCTGGACGGGTGCGTGCACCTGCGGGACCGGCTGCTTTTCGCCCTGCTGCTCGACACCGGGGTTCGATTGGTGAGGCGCTCGGGCTGCGGCACGAGGATGTGGAGATCGCCGACCGACACGTCACGGTCGCACCTCGAGACAACGACAACCGGGCCCGCGTCAAGGGCGGGCGATCGCGGACCATCCCGGCCAGCCCGCCGCTGATGCGGCTGTATGCCGACTATCTGCACCGCGAGTACGGGGCGCTGGACTCCGACTTCGTGTTCGTCAACCTGTGGGCCGAGCCGCGGGGGCATCCGCTGGCCTATCCGGCGGTCTATGACCTGGTCGGGCGGCTGCGTCGGCGCACCGGTGTCGTGTTCGGGCCGCACCATTTCCGCCATACCTACGCCACCTGGCTGCTGCGCCGGGGCGCGGGGATGGAGAGTGTGAAGGCGTTGCTCGGCCACGCCTCGATCGCCACCACGATCGACACCTACGGCCATCTGACCGTCGAGGACGCCCGCGAGACTTTGGCGGCTGCGGGTTGGTTCACCGGCCGGGAGATCCAGCTGTGAGCTCGCTGTTCGAGATCACCCACGCCGACCGGGTCAGGTGGCAGCGCCGCGCCGCCGCCATGCTCGCGACGATCCTGAACGAGCACCCCGACCTGCCGCTGATCGCCTGGCTGGTCGGCACCGCGGGGGCCAGCCTGGTCGGCCGGGTGGACGGGCTGCGAACCGCGCAGCAGGTGCGGGCGGAGTTCGAGCTGTGGTGCGCCGCCCTGCAGGTCGGTGAGCGCGCTGAGACACCGACCAGCGCGGGCGCTCACCTGCGGGCCACCGTCCACACCGGCGGGGTCAAGATCAGCCTCACCGCCGCCGTCCGCGACGAGGACGAGCCGACGGGTTGCCGGCGGTGAGCCACGACACCGCTGGGTCCGCGCACCCGATGCCGCGCCGGGCCGGGCTGCTGGAAGAGCTGATGGCCGCGGTCCGCCCGCAGTTTCGGGTCGAGGTGCTGGTTATTGACCCGACCGACCCGGTGCTGGGGAAACGGGGCTGCGCGGTGCCCGGCTGCGACCGCTCGGCGTGGGAGAAGGGCATGTGCGGCGGGCACAGCCACGGTGGCGGATCGCGGACGCCCGGACCTGTCGGTGTTCCTGGCCGATCCGGGGCCGCCGCTTGCCGGGCGGATCGAACTGGCGGCTGCACTGTCGCGGGGTGTCATTACGGGATCAGCGGCTACGGGTTGTGCATGCGGCACCGTGACCGGTGGTCCCGCTCCGGCGACCCGGACCCGGCGGCCTGGGCGGCCGCCGCGCCCGTAGCGGACCCGGTGGCGGGGCAGCGGGAGTGTCGGTTCCGTTTTGCACGTTGTGGAGTGAACGAGCGCAATCTGTTCTGCAAGGCCACACCACCCGGTGGTGGCAGCTGGGCCGCCCCGAGATCGAGGATTTCATCACCCACTGCTAGATGCGCGGCCGGGCCCGCATCGACTTTCGCGGGCTGAGACCGCAGTTGAGGTTGGAATTTCAATACGCTCTTCAGTGCCGCTACGACCCCCAGACCATCACCGCGCCGACGGCGGTGGTGGACTGGGCGATCGCCCTGGCCACCGACGCCGGGGTCGGCACGCTGCTGGCGTTGACCGAGCCGCAGTGGCGGGCCCGGATCGGCCAACGGCGGTCGAGTTCCAGGCGTTCCTGATCGAGGTCCGCGACGCCGTCGAGACGCTCCGGGACGGCACCGGCTGGGAGATCGAGTATCCGACCGGGATGTGTGGCGTCTGGACAAGCTTCCCGGCATCACCGCCCCGCACGCGGCCGCCGCCCCCCGGGCCCGGCTGCGGTTCGACCGGATCACCCAGCCCTGGCTGCGTGAGCTGGGCAAACGGTGGCTGCGACTGCGGCTGACCTCCGGACTGAGCATCACCACCGCACAACAGCCTGGAGGCGCTGGCCTGCTTCAGCCGCTTCCTCGCGCCGTCGCCGCGTCGATCGGCTCGCCGACGATCGACCGGCCGCTGCTGGAACGCCACCTGGCCTGGTCGCCTCCCAGCCCGGCGGATGGGGCCTGAAGAAGACCCGCATCCAGGGCCTGAACCTGTTCTTCCAGGCCATCCGGCAGCACCGCTGGGATGACACGCCTGCCCGGCACCGCCGCCTACTATCCCGGCGACACCCCGCCCGCCCCTGCTCAGGTCTCCCGACGCCTGGCCGAGCACGTCATGGCCCAGGTCGAGTCCCAGGACAACCTCGACCGCTGGACCGATCCGGCCGCCCGGTTGATCACCCTCATCTTGATGCGCTGCGGGCTGCGAATCTCCAGCGCCTCACGTTGGACTTCGACTGCCTCGTCCACGACGCCCAAGACGCCCCCTACCTGCAGTATTTCAACACCAAGATGAAGCGCGAGGCCGCCGTCCCGATCGACGAGGACCTTGAGGCCGCCATCCGCGACCAGCAGCAGCGCGTCCTCGCCCGCTGGCCGGAAGGGACCCCTCGCCTGTTCCCCGGCCGCACGCGAACGTCTCCGGGACCCGCTGACCTCCGACAGCTACCGGAAGAAGCTCACCAGTGGCTGAGCGCCTGCGACATCCGCGATGAGCACGGCCGCCCCGTCCACCTGACACCCCATCAATGGCGGCACACCTTCGCCTGCCGGCTGATCAACCGCGACGTTCCCCAGGAAGTCGTACGCGTCCTTCTCGACCACGACTCCACGGATGACCGCCCACTACGCGCGGATCACCGACCAGACCGTCCGGCGCCGCTGGGAGGCGGCCACCAAGGTCAACATCAAAGGCGAGCGTGTCACCCTTGATCCCGACGGGCCGCTCGGCCAGGCCCAGTGGGCCAAGACCCGCTACGGCATCGCCACCCAGACCCTGCCCAACGGCTACTGCGGACTGCCCGTGCAGAAGTCCTGCCCGCATGCCAACGCCTGCCTGACCTGCCCGGTCTTCCTCACCGGCCCCGAGTTCCTGCCCGAGCTTCGCGACCAGCGCGGCCGCACCCTCACCCTGATCGACAACGCCACCAGCTAGCGGCCACACCCGCGTCGCCGAGATGAACCAGCAGGTCCCCGACAACCTCGACCGCATGATCCACGAGCTCGACACCGGCCAGACCACGGCGAGGCAGCCGATGCCGGCTGACAACTCCCCACCTGATCGCCGCCGCCCGTCGGCGGGCCGCGGCAACCCGCCGACGCGCCGTCGCCGCCCTGCGGCGGATGGACGCCACCGGCGACCCGATCACCTTCGAGACCGTCGCCCGCGAAGCGGGCGTCTCCCGGTCCTGGCTCTACAACCAGCCGGACCTGCGAGCCGAGATCGAACGGCTCCGGGCCCGCCACCGCCCGCGCGCCGCGACCCGGTTCCCGACCGGCAACGCGCCTCCGACACCTCGCTGCTGCGGCGCCTGGAAGCCGCGACCGAACGCATCCGGCGACTGGAGGCCGAGAACCGGCAACTCCGCGACGCCCTCGCCCCAGCTCTCGGGCACCGCCGCACGGCCGCCATCCTCGGCAACGACCCGGTCACGACACGCCCGAGATCCCCACCCCCCGAAAATGATCGGACCCGCTGATCACGGGCTACCCCGCCCCCTCGTCTAAACAGTCCATGAGACATTCCTGCAGCACAAAAGCCCGATCAAGTGCGCGGCTCAAGATAACGGAGGGGAAGTGGTCCAGCCCGGTGTCCTTCGCGCAGCGGATGCGGTCCTCGACCCGGGCGTGCGCGCGGTGGCGGGCGTCGAGGTGGGCGAGTTGCCCGACGGGGGTGTCGGTGGCGAACGCGGTGTAGCGCCAGCCGTCGGCCTCTTCGAACGCGTCGAGCTGTGCGCCGGGGTGCGGGCGCTCGCGGCGCACGATGACTCGGGTCCCGGCCGGGTAGCCGACCAGAGCTCGCGGCAGGGAGGACACCGGTGATCTCGGCCAGCCCGGCGCCGTCACGGTGGCCGCCGTCGGCGTCGATCGCGTCGGCCCACACGGGCTTCGGGATGGCGCCGATCGCGGTCCGTTCCTTCTCCGGTGATCGCCCAGCCGACCGAGAACTCGCAGTTCACCGCCGTGTCACGCAGGCCGCGGAGGTGGGCGAGGAACTCCCGGGTGCAGCCGGCGGTGTCGGCCCGGACCAGGATCGGGGTGCCGTGCCGGTGCGCGTCGGGGACCTGCGTCAGGGCCGCGTCGAGGACGGTGATGTGGTCGGCGGCGGTGTTGCTGCCCGCGTTCCCGCGCCGCAGCCCCGGCGAGGAACTCGCCGGTGTTGTCGCAGAACGCCAGCATCGGGTGGTAGCCGAACGTCTTCTTGAACGTCGGCGCCGCCTGCTCCTTCTCGCTGTGACAGACCACGATCGAGGCGTCCAGTCGATGACCAGCCCGGGCAGCACACGCCGGCCGCCGCCGCCGGTGGGAACGGCTGCCGGTGAGCTCGGCGCGCTGAGCCCACACCACCTCCCGCGCCGCGGCCCGGGCCCGCACGACCGCGACCGAGCTGCGCGGTGTCGAGGGTCGAGCAGCCGCCAGCACGTCGAGTCCGACGCCACCGCCCCGAACAACGCGGCCTGATCGCCCAGCACCGCGACATCGGAGATCGTCGTCGCGCCGTCGGCGAGCGACCGCCATGTCGACCAGCACCCGGCCCGGATCGTGGCGGGCCCGCGGCTTGCGCAGCCCGGCCAGCGCCTCGTCGAGCTGGGCGGTCAGCGTGGTCCGGTCCGCGACATCGGCCAGCAGCCGCGACCCGGCATGCGACACCACGCCCTCGCCATCGGCGGTTGCCGTGATACGCGGTCGGGTCGTTGTAGCCTGCACCTCGAAAGTGCCTCCTCCATCAGGTTGATCTGGGCCCTCAGCAAGCTCAGTTCCCCCTGGTAGCGAGGCACTTTCGTCCATCTCGGCACGGACACGCCGATCGGCTTATGAAGAGCCGGGTTAGTACTCGACCAGACCGACTCTCGCTTTCAAGGTGTAGTGCGTCCCCGGCCGGGATCGCTATCGCGCTGGTTGGCCGTACAGGCCCGTTCAGCCGCGACCGCGCTCGTCGACGCGGGTTGCCGTCAGCGTTGCCGTCACGGTGCCCGTCGCCTGCGAACCCGATCCGCTCCAGTCGTTCCGGCTGAGCGCCGTCCCGTCGACCTGGCACAGCACGACCGCTCGGGAGCTCTGCGCAGACGGCGCGGCCCCCTCCGCATGTGCACCGGCTGAGCTGCAATAGCCGACGGGGCCGGGCTGTACTTCTCCAGTCCGCGTCATTGGCGTCCGTCCCACGTTGTCGGGGTGCCCCTGCGCAGCCGGTGGTTATCCGGTGTCAGTCGCCGTTGTCGTAATACTGGGCCATCCCCCAGAAGTCGATCTCGTCAATGGTGTTGCGGACGATGTTCAGTGCGTCCTCGGGAATCGGAGTCGGGCCGACGAACTGGTTCTCTTCGAGAGTCCATCCAGCTGGGAGGCTGTCGTTGATCACCTCGCGCACCTCGGCGCATAGACCTTCTTGATCGAAATCTGCGCCCTCTGCTGCGCCCCAGCGCGAACTCAGCCGCGCATCTACCCAATCCTCGACCGTGTCCCAACCGGTGGCGGTGACCCATGTCGGTCCCAGGGCTATCACTGAATCAGGGTGGCAGTCGCGGTGCGCGACACGCCAGTAGCTAAGGGCTCAAACGGCACCGCCCCGCACCAACTGCAGCCGGTCGATCATCGCAGCCGCGCACTTGAAGAGTTAGGCGAGCCTTTCGACGTGGCCCACACCACGCTGGCCGAGTGATACGACGCTCGAGGTGTCGAACGGGTGGGCACGACGACGAGGTCGGGCCGGACGCGGATGTAGGCGGTGCGCGGCGCTCCCCCATCGGTGGGCCGGGAGCTGCTCGGGCCAGGTGCGGTCCTCCGGCACGAGCAGCTGCCCGGTGTCCCTGCTGGTGGCAGCACGCAGGGCGGTGGTACGCCCGGCGATGCGGAGCCCTCGTACGCTGTGCAGCTCAGCCCCCGGGACGACGTGCGGGTAGCCCCTGGGGAAGGTCGTCGGGGTGTCGCGCTCCTTCCATCCCGGAGACTTACCTTAGCGAGGGCGATCCCTCGCGGTAGAGCCGGAAAATGTGGATCAGCGGGGCGCTCAGCAGCCCGTCCCGGCGTTGTCGGGGCTGCTTCCCGCCCTCCCCGGCGCCCCAGGTCAGGCTGCCCCCAGCTTCACCACATCGCTGCGACAATGCGGCGGAGAGGTCTTCCACCTCCCTCGATGACGTGCACCTCGTGGCGCACCGAACCCGTCGTATTTCGGCTCGAAGGACCACCCCGGCCCGGCCGGAAGCTGCGTGACGGTCTGCAGCCCGGTCGGTGGCAGGGGCGGGCACAGCGGGTCGCGCACCGCGGGACTGTAGGCACATCACCGCGGGCTGACCGGTGGCGGACGCAGCGCAGCCGTTGACCCTCGACCGACGGCACAGGCCACGGGAGGGACCCGCGCGACGTGCATTGCCCCGGCTGGCAGATCGTCCGTAGGGGTTCAGCCCGGACCGTCGCCGACACCGGGGGTGCCGTCAGGGCGGCGGTCCCTTGGCTCCTGCGGTCGCTGGGTTATGAGTCAGGAGCAGGGCGATCCACTGCGCCTCATGTGTGCCGCAGCGGGTCGCCGGACCAGCGTCATTACGCTGCGCACGTCTCAGTCGCATCGGCATCTGTCGAGTACTTCCACAGCGTACTGGTCAAAGAGCTGATCACAGCGTCAGGCATCCGGCTCGGTCGCCTTCACGGCTGCTTGTAGTCCAGCGCGTTCATCGGATCGGCTGTATGCCGTGCACCCGATGGCGAGCACAGATGACCTGGCCGCAGAGCTCGGCATCGACGAAGGCAACGTCCGCGTCCTGCTCAGGCAACTCGGCGAGCAGACACCGGACCTACCCGACGACCTCGTCGAGTCCTTGCGTCGGCTGCTCAACCCCGCATGATGAGCGCACCCCACCAGTCCCTGTTGTCACCGCGAACGCCGGTAGCGTGAAGATCTCTCCGACATGATCGTCGTCACGCACGCGCCGGGCAGCTGACCTGAATCGTCGTGCCTGTAGCGCATTGGAGCTGCTGCTCGTCGCCGGTGCCATAGTCACGGATCCGGCCCAACGAGGGCAATTTAGCTGCGCTGCCCGCCGGAGATGCTGGACGGCGGGTGGAATGTCGCCCTGGACGGCGATGAGGAGGGGGCGGACCGGCGAGCATCGCCGTCGCTAATCATCGAGCTGACACCCATAAGAGGGCCCTCGGTTTCTGGGACGCCCCACCCGCGACGATCGACTTCGGGCCTGGCTTCAACTTAACGGTGTAACTGGTTTGTGTTGATCTACTTGCGGCCAGCGGACAGGCGGCCGTCGAAGGCGATGTCGAAGGCGTTGAGGGCGGGTTTCCAGCGGATCGACCAGCGTCGTCGGCCGGTGCCGGGGCGGTTCACCAGGCTGCGTTGGAAGGACGGAACGGGGCCCGGTGGGCCGTCGCGCTCGCGCTCGGACTTCGGCAGGGCGAAGCGCTCGGGCTCCGTTGGGACGACGTGGACCTCGACGCCGGAACTCTTGTTCGTCCGCCGCGGCCGGCTACGACCCCGCTGGGAGCACGGCTGCGACGGGACGTGTGGGCGCAAGTTCGGCGGTTACTGCCCGGACCGGGTCGCGCTGCGCGACGAGACGGCGGAGACCAAGTCCCGCGCCGGTCGGCGTCGCATCGGGCTCCCGGACCAGCTCGTCGAGCTGCTCCGCACGCACCGCGCGGAACAGGACCGGCGAGCGGGTCAAAGCGGCACAGCTCTGGACGGACGGCGGCTGGGTGTTCGCGAGCCCGACCGGCGCGCCCTCTGAACCCGCGCACGGACTGGACGGACTGGAAGAAGCTCCTCAACCGGGCTGGTGTCCGCGACGGCCGTCTCCACGACGCCCGGCACACCGCGGCGACGGTGCTGCTCCTGCTCGGCGTTCCGGAGCGAGCAGTCATGGGCGTGATGGGCTGGTCGAACACGGCCATGGCGGCGCGGTACCAGCACGTCACCGCTGCCATCCAGCGCGACGTCGCCGGCCGTGTCGGCGGCCTGATCTGGCAGGTCGGCGACGGTCCCGCAGACACCAAATGAGACTAGAAGTGAGACTAGACGGCGAACGCCGGGCGCCCCGTGATCGGGACGTCCCGGCGTTTTGCCTGGTCAGGCTGGCGGTAGCGGTGGGATTTGAACCCACGGAGGCTTGCACCTCACACGCTTTCGAGGCGTGCTCCTTCGGCCGCTCGGACACGCTACCGCCGAGAAGCTTAGCCGACCGCCCCGTCGCCCCGTGCCGGGAGGTACCCCGCCACCGCGAGTCCGATGTCCACCAGCCCGTTGCGGTCCAGGTCCGGCACCTCGTCGAGCGGGACCCAGGCGGCGACGTCCGTGCTGCCCCCGACCTCGTTGCGCAGCTCGCCGCCGACGACCTCCGCCGTGTAGATCACGCAGATCGCCTGGTGGTCGACCGGGCCGCCGGGCCGGTCGAGCATCCACCGGAACGACTCGACGGTGAGCAGCTGCCGCAGTTCCACCCGGTAGCCGGTCTCCTCCTCGACCTCGCGGATCGCGCCGTCGCGCGGGTCCTCGCCGTGGTCGAGGCCGCCGCCGGGGAGGGTCCAGAGGGGCGGGTCCGCGCCGATCAAGCGGGCGAGCAGGACGGCGCCGTCGCGCAGGCACACCGCGTACGCGCCGACCCGCAGCGTCGGGGTCGGCGAGCTCACGGTGGCTCGCGCTGCAGCACGAAGAACGACTCCATCAGCGCGGCGCACTCGGCCTCCAGCACGCCGCCGACCACCTCGGGCCGGTGGTTGAGCCGCCGGTCGCGCAGCACGTCCCACAGCGAGCCGACCGCACCGGTCCGCGGCTCCCACGCGCCGAACACGACGCCGTGACACCCGGGCCAGGCCGATCGCGCCGGCGCACATCGTGCACGGCTCGACGGTCACGGCCAGCGTGCAGCCGTCGAGCCGCCACTCCCCGCGGGCCGCCGCGGCGGCCCGCAGCGCGAGCACCTCGGCGTGCGCGGTCGGGTCGCCGAGCGCCTCGCGGGCGTTGCAGCCGGCGGCCAGCTCGCGGCCGTCGGCGTCCACGACGACCGCGCCGACCGGGACGTCGCCGGTCCGCGGGGCCGCGACCGCCAGTTCCAGGGCACGCCGGACCAGCGCCTCGTCGGCGGCCTGCACGTCGCGACAAGGTGCACGTCACGGACGTCGACGACCTCGGCCAGCGCGTCGGCGAACCCGCAGCGGCGGCCGATCGCGGCCAGCTGCTCGTCCGGGTAGAGCTCGACCTGCGACGCGAGCACCTCCAGCTCGTCCGCGGGCAGGCCCAGGTCGGCGAGGATGCCGAGGTCGCCCTCGGGCCAGACGTCGTCCAGCGCGTCGTCGTCCGGGGGCAGGTCGACCCGCAGCAGGTCCAGGACGTCCGCGGCGACGTCGTAGTCCAGCGCCGCCGCGGCGTCGGACACCATCAGCGCCACCCCGCCGGGCGTGGGGCGCAGCAGCACGAAGAACTCGTCGTCCACGTCGAGCAGCCCGAGCACGGCGCCGGTGGAGCGCAGGCCGCGCAGCTCGGTGATCGCGGCGTCGAGGTCGACCAGCGAGTCGGGGTCCATGCGGGCGCAGCGCCAGCGTCCGTCTTCCCGGATCGCGGCGACGGCGAAGCCGGGGAGGGCGTCGTCGCGCACCCCGGGCGGCGCCTTCGCGCTCTGCACGGCCATGCGCCTACGGTAAGCCTCCGCGGCCGCTGTGCTCAAAGCCACAGAAGGATGTCGCTCGTTCACCGCAACGAGCGAGGTGCCAGGATCGCGCAATGCGCTCGGCCGACCCCCTGCTCGCCGGGCTGGGCGAGCAGGCGCGCAGGCTGCAGCCGCGCACCGTGGCGCTGCGGCGGGCGCTGCACCGCCATCCCGAGCTGGGGCTCGACCCTGCCGCGGACGCGCGACGCGGTCGTCGCCGAGCTCGCCGACCTCCCGCTGCAGGTGCACCACGGCCGCGCGACGACGTCGGTCGTCGCCGTCCTCGAGGGCGCGCGGCCGGGCTCGACGGTGCTGCTGCGCGCCGACATGGACGCGCTGCCCCTGCAGGAGGACGCCGGGCCTGCCGTTCCGCTCCGAGGTCGACGGCGCGATGCACGCCTGCGGGCACGACACGCACGTCGCGATGCTCGCCACCGCCGCCCGGCTGCTCGCCGGCCGCCGCGAGCAGCTCGCGGGGCGGGTGGTGCTGATGTTCCAGCCCGGCGAGGAGGGCTTCCACGGCGCCCGCGTACATGATCGACGAGGGGCTGCTGGACCGGCACGGGCCGGGCGGGCGGCCGGTCGCCGCGTACGCGCTGCACGTCAGCGCGACCCTGCCGGCCGGCGAGCTGCACACCCGGCCCGGGCTCGCTGATGGCGGCGGCCGACGCGATCCGGGTGCGGGTCACCGGCCGCGGCGGCCACGCGTCGGCGCCGCACGACGCGCTCGACCCGGTACCGGCGGCCGCGGCGATGGTCGGGGCGCTGCAGACGGCGCTGACCCGGCGGGTCGACGCGCACCACCCGGCCGTGCTGACCATCGCCCGGATCGTCGCGGGCACGACGAACAACGTGATCCCGGAGTCGGCGTTCATGGAGGGCACGCTGCGGACGCTGTCCGAGCCGGTCCGCGCGCTGATGCACGAGGAGATCCGCCGGGTGTGCCGGCACATCGCGCTCGCGCACGGGTGCAGCGCCGCGGTCGAGATCGAGCCGGGCTACCCGGTGACGGTCAACGACGAGACCGCGGTGCGCCGGATGGTCGGGGTCGCGGGCGAGGTGCTGGGCCGCACGCCGCGTCGCACACGATGCCGAGCCCGATCATGGGGGCCGAGGACTTCTCGTACGTGCTGCAGAAGGTGCCGGGAGCGCTGGCGTTCCTCGGCGCCTGCCCGCCCGGCGGCGGACCCGGCGACGGCGCCGCCGAACCACAGCAACCGGGTGGTGTTCGACGAGTCGGCGATGGCGGCGGGGTCGGCGGTGTACGCGGCGCTGGCACTCGACGCCCTGCGCCGGTAGACACCACCCGTGAACGACCTGCGCTCCCTCGGCATGGCCATCCGCTCGCGGCGAGCTCTCGCCCACCGAGCACGTCACGGACGCCCTGGACCGGCTCGCCGCCGACCCGCACAACGCCGTCGTCACCCTGGACGCGAGCGGCGCGCTCGCCGCGGCCGCCGCGCTCACCGAGGAGCTGGCCGCCGGGCGGTGGCGGGGGCCGCTGCACGGCGTCGCGCTCGGCGTGAAGGACCTGATCGACGTCGCCGGGCTGCCCACCCGCTGCGGCTCGAACGTGCTGGCCGACGCGCCGCCCGCCGGCGCCGACGCGCCCGCGGTCGCGCGGCTGCGCGCGGCCGGGGCCGTGGTCGTCGCGAAGCTGCACACCCAGGAGTTCGCGCACGGCCCCACCGGCGACGTCTCCGCGACCGGCCCCGCCCGCAACCCGCACGACCCGCACCCGGATCACCGGCGGCTCGTCGTCGGGCTCGGCCGCGGCCGTCGCGGCCGGGCACGTGCCGCTGGCGCTGGGCACCGACACCGGTTGCAGCGTCCGCACGCCCGCCGCGCACTGCGGGGTGGTCGGGCTCAAGCCGGCGTACGGGCACGTCAGCACGGCGGGCGTGTTCCCGCTGGCCGAGTCGCTGGACCACGTCGGGCCTGCTCACCGCCGACGTGCACAGCGCCGCGGTCGCCTGGGACGTGCTCGACCGCGCCGAGGGCACCGGCGGCGGGCATCCAGGCGCCCGGGGTCGCCGGGGTGCGGGTCGGGGTGCTCGTCGACGACTACTGGCAGCCCGCCGACCCGGCGATCGCCGAGGGCGTCGCCGCGGCGGTCGACGCTGCTGGAGAAGGCGGGAGCGCGAGATCGTCGAGGTGCGCACACCGATGATCGACGAGCTGGCCGCCACCTACCCGCTGATCGTCGGCGCGGAGGCGTACGCGACGCACGCGGCCGTGGCTCGCCGAGCGGCCCGGACGACTACCAGCCGCTCATCCGCGAGCGGCTGCTCTCCTTCGCCGGCCGGCCCGCGAAGGACTACGTCGACGCCCAGCGCACCCGCCGCCGGCTCGTCCCGGAGTTCCGGGCGGCGGTCGACGGCGTCGACGTGCTGGTGCTGCCGGACGACCCGGCTGCGCGCCACCCCGATCGGGCAGGCCGAGGTCGACGGCGTGCAGGTGCGCCCGTCGCTGCTGGCGCTGACGCTGCCGTTCAACCTGACGGGCTGGCCCGCGGTGTCGGTGCCGGCGGCCGGTCGGGACGGCGACTGCCGGTCGGGGTGCAGGTCGTGGGCGTCCGGCTGGAGGAGCGCGGCGTGCTGCGGGTGGCGGCGGCGATCGACCCGTAGCCCGCGTTGGGTCGATCGCGGCGCGGGTCATGATCGCGGGACGCGGCGCACGCTCACGGCCGGTGCACGGACGCCGCTGCAGGTGCCGGTCGCGGCGAGCACCGCGGGCGTCGCCGAACGGCGTAGTCTCACCGTCGTGGCGGAGCGTGCGGTCTGCGTGGTCGGGGCCGGGTTGATCGGCGGGTCGCTGCTGCGGGCCGCGGAGAAGGCCGGGCGGACGGTGTGGGGCGCCAGCGCGTCCGAGGCGACGGCCGCCCAGGCCTGCGCCGACGGGTTCGACGTCACGATCAACACCGACGCCGCCCTGCGCCGCGCCGCCGACGCCGACGCGCTCGTCGTGCTCGCCGTGCCGCTCCCGGCCGTCCCGGACGTGCTGCGCCGCGTCGACGCCGTGGCTCCGACCTGCCGGCTGACCGACGCGGTGAGCGTCAAGGTCGCGGTGGCCGACGCCGTCGACCGGTACGCCCCGCGGGCCCGGTACGTCGGCGGGCACCCGATGGCGGGCACGGCCGAGTCGGGCTGGGCGGCGGGCGACGCGGAGCTGTTCTCCGGCGCGGCGTGGGTGGTGGCCGCGGACGACGGGCTCGACCTCGACGTCTGGCGCGACGTCGCCGAGCTCGCCTGGGCGTGCGGCGCGCGCGTCGTCCCGGCGGCGGCCGACGAGCACGACCTGGCGGTCGCCCGCGTCTCGCACCTGCCGCACCTGCTCGCGGCCGTGCTGGCCGCGGTGGGTGCGGGCGAGCCCGGACGACGACCTGCCGCTCGCGCTGGCCGCGTCGTCGTTCGCCGACGGCACCCGGGTGGCCGGCACCCGCCCGGAGCTGGTGCTCGCGATGTGCGAGGGCAACCGCGACGCGCTGCTGGCCGCCGTCGACGACGCGCTGGGCCGGCTGGGCGTCATGCGCGGGCGCGCTCGCGTCGACGGGCGGCCTCGCCGCGACGGTGAAGGCCGGGTACGCGGGCCGGATGCGCTGGTCGGCGACGCGCGAGCCGCTCGAGCACCGGGTGTCGCTGGCGGGTCCGGACGGCGTTGGCGGAGCTGCGCGAGATCGGCCGGCGCGGCGAGGTCGTCACGGGCTGGGCCTGACCGCGCCGGCTCCGTCCGCACGAGCGCGGCCGCGCGCCGGATCAGGGGCCGTCAGGCGGGCGGCGGGACGTCCGGGATCCGCGAGGCGACTCCCGGGTAGCTGGGCACCACGCCCTCGGCGTCCACCACGAGCTCCGCGGTGAACGCGTCCCAGGCGAACCCCACCGTCGCCTCGCCCGGCCGCTCGCCCTGCCCGAGCGGCGACAGCGCCCGGTACCGCTGCTCGACGACCTCCACCGTCAGGTCGGGCAGCGCGACGAACACCATGCTCAGCACGTGGTCGCCGGGGTCGCGGTGCAGCCCCAGCCGGCGGATCGGCAGGGTGTTGAACAGCGGGGAGAACGCGAGGTCGACGTCCACGGCGCCCGCCGACGTCGAGCCGGCCGCCGCCCGACCGGTGTCGAGCAGCCAGAACCCGTCGTCGGTCCGGTTCAGCGTGAGGTACCGCTCCCGGCCGGCCGTCGCGCTCGTGACCGCGAGCCGGCGCACCCGCCCGCCGTCGCCCGCGTCGAGCCGGTACGAGGCGGTGAACGGCGGGTCGGCGGGCCCGTTGCCCGCGCGCACCATCCGGCCGAGCGCCCGCAACCCGCCGCCGTGCAGCAGCAGGCGGGTGCCCTCGATCCCGCGGCCGTCGTCCGCCCGCCAGGTGACCAGCCCCGTCACGCCCGCCCCTTCGGCTCGGGCGGCCTCGCGCCCCGTTGCTCCGTGCATGGTCGAATCCTGCCCGCCCGGCGGTCGCCTCGGCCACCTCCTTCCGGGTCAGCGCCGTCGGCCCGTCCGACGCGCACCCAGGCGGTCGCCGGGCCCGCCCGGTACGGGGCGTCGCGGCGTTTGGCGAGCACGCCCGGCAGGCCGCGCTGCCACGGTCGCCGCGCGCAGCGCCGGACCGTCGGTGTAGACGGGCGAGAGCACCACGCCCGGCACCCGGCCCAGGTCGAGGCGCTCCAGGGTGGCGCGGCGCTCGTCCTGCGGCCGGTCGTGCAGCGCGACGCCGTAGAGCCGCAGGATGTCGGACAGCATCAGCGTCGCGTGCGGCCCGGGCGGCGACCGCCGCGCAGGCGGTCGGCGAGCGCGTCGGCATCGGGCAGCGCCGCGGGTGAGCAGCACGACCTGCCGTCGAGCACGACGTCGGGCACGAGGTGCGTCAGCCCGGCCAGCTCGGGGAAGCACGGCGTGACGTCCTGACCCTCCGGGGTGACCAGCCGCAGCCGCGCCGTCGACGACCTCCGCGAGCACCCGCATGCCCGTCCCACTCCACCTCGTAGACCCAATCCGGACCGACCGGGAGGTCCCCAGGGGTGGCGAGCATGGGCTGCACGCCGGTCATGCTGGCACTGAACAGCACTTTTCGTGCACAGCCCGATCGTGGAGGTCGAGCCGAATGCGCGCGATGTGGAGTGGCGCGGTGTCGTTCGGGCTGGTGAGCGTGCCGGTCAAGGCGCTACTCGGCGACGACCAACCACGACATCCGCTTCCACCAGGTGCACGCGACCGACGGTGGCCGGATCAAGTACAAGCGGACGTGCTCGCTCGACGGCGCAGGAGGTCGAGTACGCCGACATCGTCAAGGGCTACGAGACCGAGGACGGCGAGCTGATCACCCTCACCGAGGAGGACCTCGACTCGCTGCCCATCGCGACCGGCCACGAGATCGACGTCGTCGAGTTCGTGCCCGGCCGACCAGATCGACCCGCTGCTGTTCGACAAGAGCTACTACCTCGAGCCGGACGCGAAGGCGGCCAAGCCGTACGCGCTGCTGCGCGAGGCGCTGGTGCAGACCGACCGGATGGCCGTGGTCAAGGTCGCGCTGCGGCAGCGCGAGACGCATGGCGCTGCTGCGGGTGCGCGACAAGGCGATCGTGCTGCAGACGATGCTGTGGCCCGACGAGGTGCGCGAGCCCGACTTCGAGATCCTCGACGCCGACGGTCGACCTGCGCCCGCAGGAGCAGAAGATGGCGGCGTCGCTGGTGGAGAGCCTGGGCGCCGACTTCGACGCCACCGACTTCCACGACGAGTACCGCGAGGCCGTCGGTCGCGCTGATCGAGCGGAAGAAGACCACGGGCGACGCCGCGGCCGGCGCCGGTGGCGCCGGCGCCGGTGGACGACGCGGGCGACAGCATGACCGACCTGCTCACCGCCCTGCAGCGCAGCGTCGAGGCGGCGAAGGCGGCGTCCGGCAAGCCCGCCGAGCCGCGAGCCCGCCGGAGCCGAAGAAGGCGCCGGCGCGGCGGGCGTCGACGAAGAAGAAGGCCGACGAGGACGACAAGCCGGCGGCGCGCAAGCGCACCCGCAAGCCCGCCTGACGACCGACGAAGCGGCGTTCGCGGTCGGTCCGCGAACGTCGCTCGGCCGCGGTCAGGGGCCGAGCGCCCGGCCCGTCGGCTTCTCGTCGTTCTCCAGCGCCGTGAACAGCGCCGCCGCCCGGTTCTTGTCCCACTGCACCACCGACTGGCCGCCGATCGGTCGGGGTGCCGCCGACCGGCACCGTCGTCGTGACGCCGTCGCCCGACGAGATCCCGCGCATGGCGAACCCGAGACCGGCGAGGTTCCACACGTGGTCGCTCTCGTCGACGGTGATCGCCGCCGTCACCGCGGACGTCAGCGGGACGACCCGGAACGGGTTCACCAGCGTCGCGGGCGACGTCGCCTTCTTGACCAGCGCGGACAGGAACGCCCGCTGCCGCTCCACCCGGTCGAAGTCGGAGCCGGCGGTCGCGCGGGTGCGGACGTAGCCCAGGGCCGTGGCGCCGTCGAGCTCCTGGCACCCTTCCTTGATGTTCAGCGCCGCCTTCGGGTCCTTGATCGCCTGCGGGACGCACATCTCGACGCCGCCGACGGCGTCCACGGCCCCGACGAAGCCGCCGAACCCGATCTCGGCGTAGTGGTCGATCCGCAGGCCGGTGGCCGCCTCCACGCTGCTGACCAGCAGCGGCGCGCCGCCGATCGCGTAGGCGGCGTTGAGCTTGTTGCGGCCGTGCCCGGGGATGCTGACGTAGGAGTCGCGCGGGATGCTGACCAGCACGGGGCCGCTGCTGCCGCTGTGCAGGAGCATGATCGTGTCGGTGCGCTGGCCGACGTCGCCGCCGGTGGCCAGCTCCTTCTCCTGCTCCGGCGTCAGGCCGGCCCGGCTGTCGGAGCCGACGATCAGCCAGTTCGTGCCCGAGCCGGCGCCCGCGCTCTCGGCGGGCAGGGCGTCGACGCGGTTCAGCGAGGTGTCGACCCACACGCCGAACCCGACGACGAGCAGCAGCAGCACGAGCAGCACGGTGCGCAAGCGGCGACTCCAGCGGCGAGGACGCCGTGGCCGCCGCGCGGCCGGCGGGGCGGGCGGGCGGCGGGGCGGTACGGCGGGCGGGCGGTCCGGGACACGGGCCGCCGGCGGGACCGGGGCGGGCATCACCGCGGTGGGCTGCGGTCGGCGCGGCGGTGGTGGCGGCGGGGCCGCGGCGCAGAGGCCGGGTCGGGCCGGCCGACCAGGCCGGGGGCGGCGGCGCGGGCGGGCGCTGCTGCTGAGGGCCCGAGGTCCCGGGCCGGCGCCACGGCCCGGCGGGGCCTCGGGGCCCACCGCCCCGATCGTCACCACCCATGCCGCGCACCACCCTGCCTCGGTCGTCCACCCGGACGAACGTCGTCCACCCGGACGAACACTGCCCGTCGATCTGCACGATACGCAGCCGCGCGCGACGGGCGCCGGGGTGCCAGCACCCGTTCGACTGACGCCGAGGTCAGCCGAGGGTGGCCGCGTACGACTCGAGGCGGTCGGCCAGCTCCCGGGGGCGGCTCAGCGCCAGGAGATGGCCGCCGGGGATCTCGTCGACCGGGAGGCCGAGCCGCTCCTGCGCCACGCGGCGCTGGAACTCCAGCGGGAACAGGCGGTCGTCGCGGCCGACGAGGACCCGGGTCGGCACGTCCGGCCAGCGGTCGGCCGGCCACGGCTGCTCGAACGGCGTGTCCGACTGCTCCGGGCCGCCCGCCATCGCCTCCGCGGTGACGTCGTCCGGCACGTCGTGGAAGAACACGCCCACGACGTCGAACTCGTCGCTCAGCACCCGCCCCTGCGCCGCCGCGAGCTCGGCGTACGCCTTGTGCTGGCCGGTGTTCTCCCACCAGCCGCCGCCGGTCTCGCCGGGGTCCGGGATCATCGCGTTGAGCAGCACCAGCAGCCGGACCGGCAGGCGGTCGCAGACCAGGGGCGCGGTGAAGCCGGCCATCGACTGCGCGACCAGCACGACGTCGCGGGCGTCGCCGGCCGCCGCGACCACGGCGTCGGTGTACTCGGCCCAGCCGGCGGCGTCGTCGCCGGCGGGCAGGTCGACGGGCACCGCGGCGTGACCGCGGCTCTCCAGTTCGGCGACGAGCCGGTGCCAGAACCAGGCCTCGCCACCGGCCCCCGGGATCAGTACGAAAGTCATGCCGTACCGACCGCCGGGGAGCCGGGGACTCATCGCGAAGAGGGTCCTGAGAAACCCGGCCCGCGCACACGTGCGCCCCGAGGGTTCCTCAGCACCCTCTTCAGCCGGCGGCCTCGGTCAGCGCCGCCAGCTCGTCGTCGGTCAGCGAGACTCCGGCGGCCGCGACGTTGTCCTCCAGGTGCGCCACCGACGACGTTCCCGGGATCGGCAGGATCACCGGGGAGCGGTGCAGCAGCCAGGCCAGCGCCAGCTGGCTCGGCGACACGCCCTTCTCCGCGGCGAGCTTCGCCACCGGGCTGCCCTCCCCGGCCAGCTCGCCGGTGGCCAGCGGGAACCACGGGATGAACGCGATGTTCTCGCGCTCGCAGTGCTCGAGCACGTCGCTCGCGGCGCGGTCGGCGAGGTTGTAGCGGTTCTGCACCGAGACGATCGGCGCGATCTTCCGCGCGGCCTCGATGTGCTCGACCGGCACCTCGGACAGGCCGATGTGGCGGATCTTGCCCTCGCCCTGCAGCGCGGCCAGCTCGCCGATCTGGTCCTCGAGCGGCACCTTCGCGTCGATGCGGTGCAGCTGCAGCAGGTCGATGCGCTCGACGCCGAGGTGGCGCAGGTTGAGCTCCACCTGCTGGCGCAGGTACTCCGGGCGCCCGACCGGCACCCACCGGCCCGGGCCCTGCCGCGTGAAGCCGACCTTGGTGGCGATCACCAGGCCGTCGGGGTAGGGGTGCAGCGCCTCGCGGATCAGGTGGTCGGCGACGAACGGGCCGTAGGAGTCGGCGGTGTCGATCAGGTTCACGCCGAGCTCGACGACGCGGCGCAGCACGCGGATGGCCTCGTCGTGGTCGCGCGGCGGCCCCCAGACGCCGGGGCCGGGCAGTTGCATCACGCCGTAGCCGAGGCGGTGGACGGGCAGGTCGCCGCCGATGGCGAACGTGCCCGACTGCGCGACGGTGCTGGCTGACTGGGTCATGAACGTGCCTCCAGGTCGGCGTGGCTTCCGGGGATGCCCCGTGAAGCCCTCTCCCACCCCGACGCCGCGGCCGCCGAGATTCTTCCGCGCATCCCGATGAGATCCCGCCCCGTGGACCGTCGACCCGACAGGGCGCTGATGGCCGGCGCGACTTCGTGACGGCCGGTCCAGGGCGATGGCCGGCGGCGTCGGGGGTGCCGCCGGCCGTCAGCGCCCGCCGGCGTCGTAGGCGTCGCGGGCCGCGACGACGTCGGGAACCGCGCCCTCCAGCAGCTCCACCAGCTCCCGCATCTGCGCCGCAACCCGCGCGCCGAGCGGCGTGAGCTCGTACTCGACCCGAGGCGGGATGGCCGTCACCACCTCGCGGGTCACCAGCCCGTCGCGCTCCAGGGTCTGCAGGGTCTGGGCGAGCATCTTCTCGCTCACGCCCTGCACCCGGCGGCGCAACGCGTTGAACCGGTAGCCGCCCTCGTCCAGGGCGAGCAGCGCGAGCACCGACCACTTGCCCGCGACGTGCGCCAGCACGTCCCGCGACGTGCAGTCGCGGGCGAAGACGTCCGCGATGAGCTCCGCGTCGGGGTCGGGTGGGGTCACGGATCACAGGATACGCCTGCCCGAAGATGTGGCACTGTGGAATAGTTAGTGCCATACGTTCCCACCGCGAGAGGCTCGGAACCATGACCACCTACGCCATCACCGGCGCCACCGGACACCTCGGCCGGCTCGTCGTCCAGGAACTGCTCGCCCGCGGCGTGCCCGCCACGGACGTCGTCGCCCTCGCCCGCACTCCCGAGAAGGCGACCGACCTCGGCGTCCCGGTCCGCCGGGCCGACTACTCCGACCCCGCGACGCTGCCCGACGCGCTCGCCGGCGTCGACGTCCTGCTGCTGGTCTCGGGCAACGAGGTCGGGCAGCGGGTCGCCCAGCACACGAACGTCGTCAAGGCCGCCGAGGCCGCCGGCGTGCGGCGCGTCGCCTACACGAGCATCGCGAACGCCGACCACAGCACGAACCCGCTGCAGCCCGAGCACAAGGCCACCGAGGACGTGCTGCGTGCGTCCGGCCTGCCGTTCACGATCCTGCGCGACAACTGGTACCTGGAGAACTACAGCGCGCAGCTGCCGCAGTACCTCGCGACGGGAGAGGTCCTCGGGATCGACGGGACGGCCCGCATCGGCGCCGCGACCCGCGCGGACATGGCGGCCGCGATCGCCGCGGCGCTGCTCGACCCCGCCACGGAGAACGCGACGCTGGAGCTCTCCGGCCCGCCGATCACGCTCGCCGGCCTCGCCGAGGCGATCACGGACGTCACCGGCACCGAGGTCGCCTACCGCGACGTCACCCCGGAGGAGCTGACGGCGGTCCTGCGCGGGACGGGGATGGACGACGCGACGGCCGGGTTCGTCGTGGCGCTCGAGGAGTCCGTCGCCCGCGGCGATCTCGACGTGCGCGGCGACGACCTCGAGCGCCTGCTCGGCCGACCGGCCACGACCCTGGCCGACGCCCTGCGCGCCGCCCACCGGTGACACGCGCACCGAGGTCAGAAAGCGGCGGTCCCCCGGCCGCTCCACTGCGGCTCGACCAGCTGCCACTCCCGCTCCCACGCGGCGCAGTTGCGGGACAGGACCATCGCTCGGACGCCCATCCAGGCGAACACCAGCAGCAGGACCGCCACCCAGGGTCACGGCGATGGCGGCGGCCACCGCCGAGAACACCGCGTCGCCGTGCGTCGGCGGCTCGATGCCCACCCGGCCGCTGCCGTCGACCTCGACGCGCACCGCCGTTCCCGCGACGAGGTTGCCCGTCACCGGAACCTGCCCGATCTGCGGCCGCCCGACCTGGTCGACGTAGCTCACGCGGATGGGCCGGCCCGGGCCGGAGCCGATGGGCGGAGCGTCCTCGAGCAGCACCCCGACCACCGTCGTGCGGGCGTCGGCGTCCTGCTCGATCCGCTCCAGGCCCGCCTCGTAGGCCGACGACGAGGCGAGGAAGGCGGCGACGAGCGTCAGCACGCCGGCGAGGAGGAGCGTCCACCCGATCGCGCGCTGCACCCGCTCGGTTCGGCGCCGAGGAAGCTGGTCGACCGGACGGTCCGGGATGTGCTGCGACATCGCCACACCTCGCCTCGCTGCAAGCGTGCTCGCCGCCGTCATCTGCTCTTAACACGGCGGCAATCGGCAGTGTGCCCCATCCAGGGGGCGGGAACCACCACCGTGTTTACGGTCGTGACACAAGTCCCACCAAGGAGGATCCTCTTGTCCCTCGACAGCACAGTCGTTCGCCTCGCCAGGGGCGCCAACCTGGCGACCGTCGTCACTGTCATGCCCGACGGACAGCCGCAGGCCCAGTACACCTGGATCGACACGGACGGCGAGCACCTGCTGGTCAACACCGAGCCCCAGCGCCAGCGCTTCAAGAACCTGCAGCGCGACCCGAAGATCACCGTGCTGCTCCTCGGTGACAACCCGTGGGACTGGGCGGAGGTGCGCGGCCACCTCGCCGACACCGTCGACGGCCAGGAGGCGCGCGACCACATCGACGCCCTCGCCAAGAAGTACCTGGGTGCCGACAGCTACCCCAACAAGATCGGTCCGCAGGGCCGGGTCATCCTGAAGATCGCCCCGGACAAGGTCAACCTGGCGGGCTGACGCGGAGTCCCACCGAGGGCCCGGCCGTCGTCCCACGACGGCCGGGCCCTTCGGCATTTGCGGGCATACCCCCCGGGGGTGTAGAAGGAAGTACCCCCTGCGGGTACCGCCACGGAAGGAGCGGGATGAACGGCTACACCCAGGACAAGGACGCCTACCTCAAGCGCATGCGCCGCATCGAGGGCCAGGTCCGCGGCATCGCCAAGATGATCGAGAACGATCAGTACTGCATCGACGTCCTCACCCAGGTCTCCGCCGCCACGAAGGCGCTCGAGGCCGTGGCGCTGGGCCTGCTCGAGGAGCACCTGCGGCACTGCGTCGCGCAGGCTGCCGCGGACGGCGGCGACGTGGCCGATGAGAAGCTCGCCGAGGCCAGCGCGGCGATCGCGCGGCTGGTCAAGTCGTAGTCGAAGTCGTAGGGAGAAGACAGTGGACCGGAACACCTACACCGTCAGCGGCATGACCTGCGCGCACTGCGTCATGTCGGTGACCGAGGAGATCACCGCGATCGACGGCGTCACCGACGTCGCGGTCGACCTGCCCACCGGCGCCGTCGCCGTCACCAGCGACCGCCCGCTCGACGAGGAGCAGGTCCGCGCCGCCGTCGAGGAGGCCGGGTACGAGCTCGTGGGCTGAACCCCAGCCCGGTACGACCCCCAGGCCGGTGCGGTCCGTACGCACCTCGCCGGCCTCCCAGCCCGTCAGGACGCCACATGAAGACCTCGCTCAAGATCTCCGCCTACGGCGCGGCGCTGGCCGTGCTCGTCGCGGGCACCTACTTCGCCGGCACGGCCGTCGGCCCGACGTCCGAGAGCTCCCCCGCCGCCGTCGGCGCCCCGGCCGAACACGCCGACGACGGACACGCGACGGCCGCGGTCGCGCACGACCCCGGCGGCCTCGCGTCGACGGGCGACGGCTACACACTCGTCCCCGAGTCCACCACGCTGGGCTCGGGCACCTTCGCCTTCCGGATCACCGGCCCCGACGGCTCCCCGGTCACCGGCTTCGACGTGGTCCACGACCGGCAGCTGCACCTCGTCGTCGTGCGCCGCGACGCCACGGGCTTCCAGCACGTGCACCCCGAGCGCGACGCCGCGGGTACCTGGCGGGTGCCGCTGACCGTCCCGGCCGCGGGCGTGTACCGGGCGTTCGCCGACTTCAGCCCGACCGGTGGCCCGGCGACCACGCTCGGCGTCGACCTGTTCGCGCCCGGCGACTTCCAGCCGGTCGCGCACCCGCCGACGCGCTCCACCACCGTCGACGGCCACACCGTCGACCCTCGACGGCGACCTCACGGCCGGCGCCGTGTCACCGCTCACGCTCACCGTCAGCCGCGACGGTGCGCCCGTCGCCGTGCAGCCCTACCTCGGCGCGTACGGCCACCTCGTGGCCCTGCGCGAGGGCGACCTCGCGTACCTGCACGTGCACCCCCGCAGCCGACGCCGCGCCCGGGTCCGCGGTCGGGTTCGACGCCGAGGTGCCCAGCGCGGGCACCTACCGGCTGTTCTTCGACTTCCAGGTCGACGGCGTGGTGCGCACGGCCGACTTCACGGTGGTCGACGCCATGACCTGCGACTCCCGAGATCGA
The DNA here is from genome assembly GCA_963737725.1 of uncultured Actinomycetota bacterium. Lineage (GTDB taxonomy): Bacteria > Actinomycetota > Actinomycetes > Propionibacteriales > Nocardioidaceae > JANLYC01. The sequence continues at coordinate 673,092 of CAVTTO010000002.1, read as the reverse complement.
GCTGTCGATCGGCGGCATGACGTGCGCCTCGTGCGCGAACCGCATCGAGCGCAAGCTGAACAAGCTCGACGGCGTGCAGGCGTCGGTCAACTACGCCACGGAGAAGGCGCGGGTGCGGGCGCCGGCGGACCTGGACCCGGCCGTGCTCGTGGCGCAGGTCGAGGCCGCGGGCTACACCGCGACGCTCCCGGCTCGCCCGGAAGCCGACGACGCGGAAGCCGGCACCGCGAACCCGGCGCCGCAGCCGACCCCACCCGCGCACTGCGCGACCGGCTCGCCGTCAGCGCGCTGCTCACGGTGCCCGTGATCGCGCTCGCGATGGTGCCCGCCCTGCAGTTCACCTACTGGCAGTGGATCTCGCTGACGCTGGCGGCGCCGGTCGCGGTGTGGGGTGCCTGGCCGTTCCACCGCGCGGCGTGGCGGAACCTGCGCCACGGCGCGACGACCATGGACACGCTCGTCTCGATGGGCGTGCTCGCCGCGTTCGGCTGGTCGGTGTGGGCGCTGCTCCTCGGTACGGCCGGCGAGCCGGGGATGGTGCACCCGTTCACGTTCGCGATCACCCGCGGCGACGCGGCGGGGCAGATCTACCTCGAGGTCGCGGCGGGCGTCACGACGTTCCTGCTGGCCGGGCGGTACTTCGAGGCCCGGTCCAAGCGGCAGGCCGGCGCGGCGCTGCGGGCGCTGCTGGAGCTGGGGGCCAAGGACGTCGCGGTGCTCCGCGACGGCTCGGAGGTCCGCGTCCCGATCGGGCGGCTCGCGGTCGGCGACCGGTTCGTCGTGCGGCCCGGGGAGAAGATCGCGACGGACGGGGTCGTCGAGGAGGGTCGCTCGGCCGTCGACGCGGCACTGCTGACCGGCGAGTCGGTGCCCGTCGACGTCGGCCCGGGCGACGCCGTGGTGGGCGCGACCGTGAACGCGGGCGGCCGGCTGGTCGTGCGGGCGACCCGGATCGGTGCCGACACCCAGCTCGCGCAGATGGCGCGCGCTGGTCGACGCCGCGCAGAGCGGCAAGGCGCCGGTGCAGCGGCTGGCCGACCGGATCTCCGGGGTGTTCGTCCCGATCGTGATCGCGCTGGCGGCCGGCACCTTCGCGTTCTGGCTCGGCACCGGGGCGGGCGTGGCCGCGGCCTTCACCGCCGCGGTCGCGGTGCTCGTGATCGCCTGCCCGTGCGCGCTGGGGCTGGCGACGCCGACGGCGCTGCTGGTCGGCACCGGGCGCGGCGCGAAGCTGGGCATCCTGATCAAGGGCCCGGAGGTGCTGGAGGCGACGCGGCGGGTCGACACCGTCGTGCTCGACAAGACCGGCACGGTGACGGCGGGGCGGATGGCGCTGGTCGAGGTGCACGTCGCCGAGGGCGTCGACGAGGACGAGGCGCTGCGGCTGGCCGGAGCGGTGGAGGCCGCCTCGGAGCACCCGGTGGCGGCGGCGATCGTCGGCGGTGCTCCCGCACAGCTGCCCGCCGCCGAGGACTTCGAGAACGTCGAGGGGCTCGGCGTGCAGGGCGTCGTCGACGGCCACGCGGTGCTGGTCGGCCGCCCGGCACTGCTCGACCGGTGGAGCATCGCGCTGCCGCCGTCGCTGGCCGGGGCGCTGGCCGACGCGCAGTCCCGCGGGCGTACCGCGGTGGCGGTGGCGTGGGACGGCGCGGCGCGGGCGGTGCTCGTGGTCGCGGACACCGTCAAGCCCACCTCGGCCGAGGCCGTGCGCCGGTTGCGCGCGCTCGGCCTGCGGCCGGTGCTGCTGACCGGCGACAACGCGGCGGTCGGCCCACGCCGTGGCCGCGGAGGTCGGTATCGATGACGTCGTCGCGGACGTGCTGCCGGCCGACAAGGTGGACGTCGTCAAGCGCCTGCAGGACGAGGGCCGGGTCGTCGCGATGGTCGGCGACGGCGTGAACGACGCGGCCGCGCTCGCCCAGGCCGACCTCGGCCTGGCGATGGGCACCGGCACGGACGTGGCGATCGAGGCCGCCGACATCACCCTGGTCCGCGGCGACCTGCGGACCGCGGCGGACGCGGTGCGGCTGGCCCGGCGCACGCTGCGCACGATCCGGGGCAACCTGTTCTGGGCGTTCGCCTACAACGTCGCGGCGCTGCCGCTGGCGGCCGCCGGCCTGCTCAACCCGATGATCGCGGGGGCGGCGATGGCGGCGAGCTCGGCGTTCGTCGTCGCGAACAGCCTGCGGCTGCGCCGGTTCCGCGCCGAGGCCTGACCGCTGCCGAAACGGCCGCCCGACGCCCCCAACGCGCAGCGAACGCGGCGTTGGGTAAGTCTGACCTTGCCCAACGCGGCGTTCGCTCCATGTGGGCGGGCACCGTCGGGTGGATCACTCCGTGTTGGCGTGGGCGGCGCGGGCCGTGGTGTTGTCCACGCCCCGCCGCCGTCGCCAGCTCCAGGCACACGACGTCCAGCACGACGTGCGTGGCCTGGTCGAACAGGCTCGACAGCGGCTGGATCGTCGCCGCCTCCCCCGCCCGGCGGTACTTGGTCGCCGCGGGCACGGTCAGGACCACGTCGGCGTACCGCGGCCAGCGGCGAGTCCGGGTCGGTGGTGACGGCCATGCACCGCGGCGCCGACCTTCACGGCCTGCTCGGCGACGCGGACCGTCCCGGCCGTCGTCCCGGACCCGGACACCCCGACGACGACGTCGCCGTCGGCGACCGACGGCGTGGTCGTCTCCCCGACCACGTGCACGGGCAGCCCCAGGTGCATCAGCCGCATCGCGAACGCCTTCGCCATGAACCCGGACCGCCCCTCCCCCGCGACGAACACCCGCTGCGCGGCGTTCAGCGCGGTCGGCGAGCGCGCCGACCTCGTCCCGCGGGACACGCGGGCGAGGACGCGTGGTCATCTCCTGCAGGACCGTGTCGACGGTCAGGTCGCTGGTCATGATCGTGCTCCGTCGTTGCGTGGAACGGGCGGCCGCGCGCAGGGCTCCTGCACCGCGGCCAGGGCGGGGTCGTCGGCCTTCGTCACGGCCGACCCGACGATCACCCGCAGGTCGGGCACAGTCGGCGAGCGCGGGCAGCGTCGGCCCGCGGTCGAGCCCGCCGGCCAGCGCCAGCCGACGGCCCTGCGCCCACGGCCCGAGAAGGTCGACCGGTCGCCGCCCGGACGCCTGGGCGTCCTTCGCCGACGTGCGCGGCGAGCACGACGTGCCCGGGCAGCCGCGCGGCGAGGTCGGCGCGCCGGGCGGGCGCCGAGCTCCATGAGGTCCACCACGACCTCGCGCCCGCGCTCCTCCGCGACCCGGACGGCGGTGTCCAGCGTGGCGCCGGCGGCGAGGCCGAGCACCGTCGCCGAGGCGGCGCCCGCGTCGTAGGCGAGGGCGAACTCGGTAGGCGGCGTCGTCGGCGGTCTTGAGGTCGGCCAGCACCGGTGTCGCCGGCCGCGGCCGCGACGATCGCGGCGATCCCGTCGACGCCGTACCGCTTGACCAGCGACGTCCCGACCTCGATCCAGTCGGCGTGCGGCGCGACGGCGGTGGTGACGTCGAGGGCGCTGGGCGAGCGGGATCCGGTCGAGGGCGATCTGCAGTTCGCATCGCCGTGGCCATCGCCGTGCAGCCGACGGGCACGGCCGTGGACCGGCGCACGAAGGCGCTCCAGCTCCGTCGCGGGTGGGCAGGCCGTCCTTGTCGCCGGGGCTGGTGGTCGCCAGCGCGCCGACGGCCGCGGCGCGGCGCAGCCGCCGCGGGCGGTCCAGCCCGTCGAGGGACGCGCTGATCAGCCCGGCCGCGAAACCGTCGCCGGCCCCGACCGTGTCGACGACCTCGCACGGGGAAGACCTGGCGGTGCGACACCGCCCGTCGGCGGTGAGCAGCGCTCGCGCCCGTGCCGCCGTTCTTGATCACGACGCGCGAGGCGCCCCGCTCGAGGTAGAACGCGGCGACGCCTTCGGCGTCGGTGCGTGCCGGTGCAGCACGTGCCCTTCGCTCGAGCCCGGGCAGCACCCAGTCGGCCCGCGCGGCCATCTGGTTGACCACGCGCGACCATCTCCTGCGGGCGAGGCCCACAGCGTCGGGCCGCAGGTTCGGGTCGAACGAGACGGTGGCGCCCGCGGCCGCGGGCGACGTCGACCGCCGGAAGGCGAAGTCGCGGGTGCTGGCCGACAGCGCCAGCGGAATGCCCGGTGACGTGCAGGTGCCGGGCGCGGCCGACGTAGCCCTCCGCACGGGCGACGGGTCCCAGGCGCAGCCGGGCTGCCGGCGGAGTTGCTTGCGGAAGTAGACGACCTCGGGGTCGCCGCCGTCGGCGTGGCTCTTGAGCTGGAAGCCGGTGCGGGGCGTCGGCGTCGATGCGTGACGTGCGGGTGTCGATCCCGGCCGCGGCGAGCGCGGTGAGGGTGAACCGGCCGAACGGGTCGTCGCCGACCCGGCCGACCCAGCCGACGCTGGTGCCCGAGGCGGGCCAGCCCGGTGGCGACGTTGGTCTCGGCGCCGGCCAGCGCGCGGTGAAGGTCGGCGACGCTCTTCCAGCGGGCCGGGTTCGGTCGGCCACGAACATGGCCATCGACCTCGCCGAACGTGACGACGTCGAGTGCGGACGGGAGCTGGTCATCGGATCCTCCAGGTCGGCGACGCAGGGATCGGGGGCGGCGACGGACGCGGGTTGGTCGAGCGTGCCGAGCCCGGCGACGGTGATCGCTGCACGTCGTCGCCGGGCCGGATGCGGGCGCACTCGCCCGGGCGCTCCGGTCAGCACCACGTCGCCGGGGTCGCAGCGTGAGGAACGAGGTCACGTACACGAGGACCTCGACGACGTCCCGTGCGAGATCGCGGGTCGAGGCGCCGGCGCAGGGCACGGCCGTCGTGGCTGACGACGGATCTCGACGTCGACCGGGTCGAGGTCGGTCTCGATCCACGGGCCGAGCGGGGTGAACGCCGTCCTGGCCCTTCGCGGTCGGTCCACAGAGGGTCGCTCCTGCTGCAGGTCCGGGCGGTGACGTCGTTGGCGACGGTGTAGCCGAGCACGGCGTCGAGCGCGTCGGCCGCGGTGAGGTGCCGGGCGGTCGTGCCGATGACGACGGCGAGCTCGGCCTCGGCGTCGACGTGGTCCGATGCCGTCGGGCACCGGGATCGGCTCACCCGGCCCGATCACCGAGTCCGGGCGGCTTGAGGAACGCCTGCGGCGGCAGCAGGCGGTCCGCGGCGCCGGTGTTGTGGGCCATCCCGAGCACGACCCGGGGGTCGGCCGGGGCGAGGAGCCGGGCCCCGGCGAGCGGCACGGGTGGTGCCGTGACGGGTCCGCACGCGTCGGGTGCCGGCCAGGTCGTCGAGCAGGGCGAGCCGGTCGCCCTCGACGGCCGCGTGGACCGGCCGTCCCGCCGTGGTGGATCCGGGCGATGCGCACGTCAGGCCGCCTTCGAGGTGGCGTCGGCGGCGACCGGGGTCGGCGGGCGGAGCAGCAGCATGATCGCGCTCGCGAGGCCCAGGCGAGATCGCCATCAGGAGGAACGACGCCGACGATCGAACCGGTCGTCGATCGAGCCAGCCGACCAGGTAGCTGCCGGCGAACCCGCCGAGCGCGCCGAAGGAGTTGATCAGCGCGATGGACGCGGCCGGCGGCGTTGCCGACGGCAGGAACTCGGGGATGTAGGCGAAGTAGGGGCCGTACGGGGCGTACATGCGGCCGCCGGCGATGACCAGCAGCAGGAACGACCAGCCAGAAGTGGCCCGGGCCGATCAGGTAGGAGCCGTAGAACGCGAGCGGCGCCGAGCAGCGAGCCAGGGCCAGACGAGTCGGCCCGGTTGCCGGAGCGGTCCGAGCAGCGGGAGTTGAGCAGCATGCAGGACGACGGCGAGGCACGTACGGCGACGGCCGAGATCAGCGCCGGTGAGCCCGATGCCCTGGCCGGAGCCGGCCTTGACAGATCGAGGGCAGCCAGAAGACGAAGCCGTAGATGCCCAGGCTCCACAGCAGGTACTGCACCGACAGCAGCACGCACGTTGCGCGACGCGTCAGGCGCCCTCAGGTAGCCGCTCGACCGGCTTGATGTCGGCCTGCTCGGCGGCCAGGGCGGCCTCGACGGCCTCGCGCTCGGCCGGGTTCAGCCACTTCGGCGTCGCGCGGGCTGGTCGGCGCACGATGCTTGCGGAACACGAAGGCCCAGACGATGGCCGGCAGGCCCTCGATGATGAACATGCCGCGCCAGCTGGTCAGCTCGATCAGGTAGCCGGAGACCGCGGACAGCCACATCACGGTGATCGGGTTGCCGAGGATGAGGAAGGTGTTGGCCCGGCCGCGTTCGGCCTGCTGGTGAACCAGTGCGCCGAGGAAGATCACCATCGCCGGCAGTACGGCCGCCTCGACGACGCCGACCAGGAAGCGGACGCACGATCAGGGCGGTCGACGACGGTGAGCAGGCCCTGCACCGAGGCCAGCACGCCCCAGGCGATCAGGCGACCAGAAGATGAGCGTCTTGACGCTTCGGCGCTCGGCGTAGATGCGCGCCGGGGATCTGGAAGAAGAAGTAGCCGAGGAAGAAGCAGCGCGCCGACCAGCGCCGACGACGCCGCCCGTGATCGCGAGGTCGTCCTTCATCCCGCCGGCGACGCGCGATCGAGTAGTTCGACCGGTCGAGGTAGGCGAGGCTAGTAGGTGACGAACGCGATCGGGCAGCAGGCTGGCTTCCAGCGCTGGCGTCCCGAGGACCTCTGGGGTGGGGGCGGCTCTGCATCCGCCCGGCGACTGCACTGACATGGGGACCTCCGTGTGCGCTGATCATGCTTGCTACATCGTGGGAACCGACTTCCTCGTAATGACGGAAAGCATGAGCGATCAGCGATTCGATGTCAAGGGCTCTGCATCGTATTACGGCAAGCTTTCGTGCTGTATCGTGGGAAATCATGACAATCGCCGCCCGCGGGGCGCACCGACATGGTCGGGAAGGCCCTCCGCCTGCTCACGGCTGCTGGGCGAGCTACCCGGACGGGGCGACGCTCTCCGAGCTGTCGCGGCAGTGTCGGCTACCCGACGAGCACCACGTTCCGGCTGCTCGGCACCCTGGCCCGCGACGGCTTCGTGGAGTTCGACGAGGTCACCAAGCGCTACCGCCTCGGCCTCACGATCTTCGCATCTGGGCCAGCGGGTCTCGCAGCGCCCACGGCTTCGGCGGCGTGGCGCTGCCGATCATGCAGAACCTGTCGGCGCAGACGCGGGAGGCCTCGCTGATGTCGGTGCTGGACGGCGACCGCCAGCTCTACGTCCACTACGTCGACGGCCCCCAGCAGGTCAGCGTCATCGGTGAGCCCGGCAAGCACGGGCCGATCCACTCCACGTCGATGGGCAAGGTGCTGATCGCGTTCGCGCCACCGGAGGTGCGTGAGCACCTGCTCGACACCCTCGAGCTGCCGGCCACCGGCCCGAACACGATCACCGACCGCGACGCGCTGCGCGCCGAGATCGCCCGCGTCCGGCGCGACGGCTACGCGACCGCGGACGAGGAGCACGAGGGCGGCATCCGCGCCGTCGGCGTGCCGATCCGCGACGCCGCGGGCACCGGCGTCGCGGCGTTGTCCGTGGCGGCACCGGCGTTCCGGGCCTCGATGGAGCACCTCGTCGGTTTCGTCCCGGTCCTGACGGCCGCCGCGCACGAGCTGGCGCTGCGGCTGCCCACCGGGCGGGCGCGGTAGCCGCCGGCGATACCTAGGGTGGATGCGGTGGACCTCGCACGGCAGCTGCAGAGCATCGACGTCGACGCCCGCCGGATCGCCGAGGCGGTCCGCGCCGATCCGAACGGGCGGGTGGCGTCGTGCCCGGACTGGTCGGGGGCCGACCTGCTGGCGCACGTCGACGGCTTCGCGCGGCTGGTCGTCGCCCTGTGCGAGGGGCGGGCGGATCGCGACACGGAGTTCCCGAAGGTGCCGCCCGAGGAGGCCGCGCGGACCTACGACGCCGACCTCGGCCGGTTCGTCGCCACCCTCGGCGCACTCGACGCGGAGACACCGGTGCCGAACTGGGCGGCCGTGGCGCAGACGGCGGCGTTCTGGCAGCGCCGCGCGGTCCACGAGCTGGCCGTGCACCGCTGGGATGCGGGGACCATCGGCTCCGGCCCGACCGGCGGTACAGCCGGCACCGTCGACCCGACGCCCGTCCCGCCCGACGTCGCGGAGGACGGCATCGCCGAGTTCTTCGACGTGTTCGTGACCACCGGGATCGCGTTCGGCATGGTGCCGCCGGCGGCGGCGACCCTGGTCCTGGAGGCCACCGACACCGGCAGCCGCCGCGTGCAGCACCTGCCCGACCCCGGACCCGTGACGACGCTGCGCGGCACCGCGTCGGACCTGTTCCTGGCCCTGTGGCGACGGCGCGACCCGCTGGCCCACCACGTCGACGGCCCGCGCGGCCTGTTGGAGCGCTGGCCGTCGATCTGATCCGAGCATCCGCACCCGTCATGGCCGCGCCGTCGCACGCCGGCCGTGCCGTCGCACAGGTTGTGGTGCTGTCGCACCTGCTGGGCGGGGGGTGAGAGCTCGGCTCGGGGTGTGACGCCGGTGACGCCGGCCGGGTTCCGGCCGGACTCAGGAGGCGATCAGGCGGGCGGCGTGGGCGCGTTCGGGTTCGGTCACGGTGCCCGGCGCGCTGCTCCGCAACGTCCAGCAGGTGCGGGTGCCGTCGGGGGCGTCGCAGGAGCCGGCAGCCAGGGCCTGGTCGATCCGGGCGCGCACCTCGGCTTCACGAGCTGCGTCCGTCGCGAACAGCACGCGGACGGCCACGCCGTCGGTCCGCCGTTCCGCTCGGGTGTGGTGCGGGGCGACCGGGCATGGCGGCGGATGGTCGAACGCCCCGCAGAGTGCCAGCGTCACGGAGCCACCCGGCGCCGCGAGGTCCGCGTCGGGCTCCATGTCGAGCACGGCGTCGTGGGCGAAGGCGGTGCGCACGACGCCGAGTATGGGCCCGCTCAGTGCGTGCGCGGAGGACCGGCCGCGGGTTCCTGCTCCGGCGTGCGGACGAACAGCGCTCCGACGACCGCCGCCACCGACAGGAACGCCGCCACGACGAACGCCGCGTGCACCCCGCCCGCGGCGGCCTCCACCTCGACCGACCCGGACTCGGCCAGCGTTGCCGCACGCACGCTGAACACGCTCACCAGCAGCGCCACGCCCGCCGCGCCCGCGAGCTGCTGCGTCGCGCCGAACACCGCACTGCCGTACGAGTAGAGGCGCGCCGGCAACGCACCGAGCCCCGCGGTGAACAGCGGGGTGAACACGAACGCCAGGCCCACGCTCAGCAGCAGGTGGAACACGAGGATCTGGGCGGCCGGGCTGTGCACGCCGAGCAGGGTCGCCGACCACAGGGACAGGCTGGTGACGACGGTTCCCGGGATCAGCAGCGCCCGCGCTCCGTACCGGTCGTACAGCCGGCCCACGACCGGCCCCAACAGACCCATGAGCAGGCCACCGGGCAGCAGGAGCAGTCCGGTGGTCAGGGGCGCAAGCCCCTGCACGGTCTGCATGTAGATGGGCAGGAGGACGATCGCGCCGAGCAGCACCGCCATCATCACCATCATCAGCAGCGAGGCGGCGGTGAAGATCCGGAACCGGAAGGTGCGCAGGTCCAGCAGCGCGCGGTCGTCGCGCTGCAGCACGAGCTGCCGGCCGACGAACGCCGCCAGCCCGACCGCGCCCACGGCGAAGGCGACCCACGTCGACGTGGACGGGCCCGCGGTCTCCTGGCCGAAGCTGCTCAACCCGTACACCAGCCCGCCGAAGCCCAGCGCGGAGAGCACGACCGACGCGACGTCGATGCGCATCTGCGTGGGCTCCCCGACGTCCGTGATCCGGCGCAGCCCGACGACCAGCGACGTGAGCGCGATCGGCAGGACCAGCCAGAACATGAAGCGCCAGCCCAGCAGGCTGAGCACCAGGCCCGACACCGCGGGCCCGATCGCCGGCGCGACCGAGATGACGATCGAGATGTTGCCCATCATCACGCCGCGGCGAGCCGGCGGGACGAGCGTCATCACCGTGGTCATCAGCAGCGGCATCATGATCGCGGTGCCACCGGCCTGGACCACCCGCGCGGCCAGGAGCACCGCGAACCCCGGCGCCAGCGCGGCGAGCAGGGTGCCGGTGCTGAACAGGCCCATCGCCGCCCCGAAGAGCGTCCGGGTGCGGAACCGGCGGATGAGGAAGCCGGTGACCGGGATGACCACCGACATCGTGAGCAGGAAGCCGGCCGTGAGCCACTGCCCCACGGCCGCGGAGACCTGAAGGTCGGCCATCAGCACCGGCAGGGCCACGCTCATGATCGTCTCGTTGAGGATCACGACGAAGGCCGACACGAGCAGGACCGTGATGACGGTGCGGTCGCGCGGGTCGAGACGGTCGGCGGTGCCCGCCGGGCCGGTCGGGGCGGGCCGGTCGCCCGGCCCCCGCACGGCCGGGCTGCGGACGTCGCTGCGTTCGGTCACGGGGCACCTTCGGATCGGGGACAGGTGGGGAGACACGACCGGGTCGTGCTCACCGGATCCAGGCTACGGAAGGGCACCGACAGGATCGCGCGGTTTGCCGTTCGCCCTCGGCGCAGCGCGGCTCACCTTCCGGGTCCGGAGCCCTGGTCGATCAGGCGCAGGTATCGGCGGACCGCGGCAGTGGTGCGCGTCGCCGTCGCCGGTGGCCAGCAGGTCGAGCAGGCACCCGCGCAGTACGGCCAGCAGCAGTGTGCGGTCGACGTCGTCGCCCGGGGCCACGTCCGTGAGGAGCTCGAGCCAGTCGTGGACGGTCCGGGCGGCGAAGCCCGCCCACGGCCCCGTCGCGCTCGACGAGTGCCCGGGCGTAGCCCTCGAGCCACAGGATCAGCAGCGCGCGGTGCCCGGGTGCGGCCAGCCACGCCCAGATCGCCTCGGCCGCCGCAGGTGGCCCGCCCGCCGCGCTCGCGCGCCGCACCTGGTCGAGGACGGCCCGCTCGTCCGCCCGGGCACGCGCCAGCAACGCCTGGACCAGGCCGTCCTTGCTGCCGAACAGGAAGAGCAGCACGCGCGGGCTGCTGCCGATCGCGGCGGCGAGCGGGCGCAGCGAGAGGTCCGCGAGGCCGTGCTCGAGCACGTAGCGGTAGGCCGCGTCGAGCAGCTCGCGGCGCCGCGCCGATCCGCCGGGCTCCACGTCTGCATCGAGGTCGCGCACCACGCTACCCTGGCACTGAAACGACTGTTTCAGTGCGAGGAGGCCGAGATGGGTGAGACGACGATCCGGCGGCTGGGCCGGCCCGGCGACCTCGGCTGGGTGGTCCAGGCGCACGGCGAGATCTACGCCGCAGAGATCGGCTGGGGAACGCCGTTCGAGGCGCTCGTGGCGCGGATCGTCGCCGACTTCGCCGACTCGCCGACGACCCCGATCCGCGCCGCCAGGCCGCCTGGATCGCGGAACTCGACGGCCGGCGGGTCGGCTGCGTGTTCTGCACCCGCGCCGACGAGGAGACGGCGCAGCTGCGGGTCATGCTGGTGCACCCCGCTGCCCGCGGCCACGGGCTCGGGGCCCGCCTGACCGCGGAGTGCATCCGGTTCGCCCGCGACGCCGGCTACCGGCGGCTACGGCTGTGGACGACGACCCGTCAGGTCGCGGCCCGCGCCATCTACCGTGCCGCGGGATTCGAGCTGACCGGGGAGGAGCCGCACACCGGCTTCGGCGAGACGGTGACCGGACAGACCTACGAGCTCGACCTCACCCGCATTCCCACCGGACGCCGAGTGATCATCCGGGCGCTATCGACGCCGATCGGGGCCGAATAGCCGCCGGATGATCAACGCGCACCGGGCGTCGGCTGGCCACGACCACCGCGCGCAGACCGTCTCTGGGCCGTCACCCTATGGGCGGACAACCCCTGCGGAGAAGAAGGAAAGGCCGGGGACGAATCCCCGGCCCACCTTCTTCTCGACGGTCAGCGCCCCGCGCCGACCGACTCCTCGCGTCCCTTGGGGTTCGTCCCTGGCCGCCGGTGGTTGCCCCCGCCGTTCGCGCCGTTGGCCGGAGCGGACTGGCCGTTGCGCTGGGCAGGCGCCCCGCGGGAACCGGCGGCGAGCTCGTTCGACAGCACGTCGTTGAGCCGGGCCAGCTCGGACCGGACGTCGGCCTGGACCTTGTCGAGCCGGGCGATCTCCTGCGCGGCCTGGTCGCGCTGGCGCTGGATGTCCGTCGCGGCGCGCAGCTTCGCCTCCTCGGCGGCGGCCTCGGACTCCTGGCGCAGCCGGTCCGCGGTGCGCGCCGCGGCCGCGTGCAGCTGGTCGGCCTGCTCACGGGCCGCCGACAGCTGGTCGCTGATCTGCTGCTCGCGCTCCTGCAGCTCCGCGTTGCGCTGTGCGGCCTGCTGCTCCAGCACCGCCGCGCGTGCGATGAGGCTCTGCTCGACCTCGTGGCGGTGCTTCTCCGCCTCCGTACGCGCCTGCTCGATGATCGCGGCCGACTCCCGCGACGCGTGCGTGCGCACCTCCGCGGCCTCCTGCTCCGCGATGCGCAGCAGCTTCTCCGCCCGGTACCCGAAGCTGTCTTCCACCGACCGCGGCTCCGAGTGCGCCGACTTGGCCCGAACCTCACGCAGCTCGCGCTCGGTCGCCTCGGCGTGCTCGTTGGCCAGCCGCCGCTTGCGCTGCGCCTCGGAGAGGTCGTCCTTCAGCTGGGTGATCTCGTCCTTGAGCCGGCCGACGTACGTCGTCGACCTGGCGGCGCTCGTAGCCGCGCAGGACGGTGTCGAAGGGCTGGTCGGGAGGGGACGGGGAGCCGGCCGGCGTGGCGGTCGTGGGAGTGGCCACGTGAACACTTCCTTCGGGGGGATCAACGGTCGGAGCCGTGCACCTGCGGCGGTCGGATCCCACGCGACACGCCCGCGGGGTCCGCACTGGGGAACCTCGCGCGGGACACCGATCGGATGCGGTCGCGGGCCGAGGAGAAACGGGGGTGACTCGCTCGGCGCAGATGATGCGGGGATGACAGCTCCATTGCCTCGCGAACCATCCTGGGAGTCACCTGATCGGACAACCGCTGATCGGGTGATGCGACAGCGGGTAGCGGTGCGCGGTATCGCCGCGTCGCCGACTGGTCCGTTGCGGCGGCGCGAACACCCGGCCCGTCACGCAGCGCATCGGCCGTCAGCCCGCCGGCAGTGCGACCTTCTCCCCGGCCGGCGACATCGCGAACCAGCCGGCCGCCTGCAGGCCCGGCGCGGCCACCTTCAGCTGGCCGTCGTCGTTGCGGTTGACGTAGACCGGCCACCCGCCCAGCGTCAGCTGGCTGCTGCCGTCCGGCCGGGCGAGCCGCCCGACCACCGTGGCCTCGACGCCCAGGAGCTGGGGTTCCTGCCCGGCCGGCACCGTGAGCGGCTGCCAGGCCTGGGCACAGGCGTCCGTGCAGTGCGACTGCGGCGGGTCGGCCTGGTCGCCGGCGGACCCGTAGAGCACGCGGCCCTCGCCGTCGGTGACGACGACGCCGAGGGTGCCGGTCTGCACGGCGTAGAGCTCGAGGTCGGTCGAGCCGGCCGCGGAGGAACCGGAGTGGCCGGAGTGACCGCCGTGACCGGTGGCGGCCTGGCCTGCGGCTTCGTCGACGGTGACCGGGGCCGCCGGGGCGGCCGGGGGCGCTGCGGGAGCCGTACTCGAGCCGCAGGCGGTGGAGAGGCCGAGTGCGGCCACGCAGGCCGCTGCGCCGAGCAGGCGCGCGACGGCCGTCCGGGACATGAGGCGTTGCACGGAGCGCGACGCTAGTCAGCGTGCGGACCTGCGGGTTGCGCGTCTGAGAACCGCGTGCGACCGGCGGCCGAAGGGACGCGACCAATGACTCGTTGACTGCGCCGTTCGGCCGCAGAGCTGATCCGAATGCCGACGGCGATCTTTCAGGTTCTCCGCGCCGCGCCGGTCGGCGCATCCGCCCCGACGGTGACCGTCAGCCCGGCAGCAGGCCGGGCGGCGTCGGCGCCCGGTAGCCGACCAGCAGGCCGCCGTCCTCCACCCGTACGACCGCCGGAACGAACGGGGCGTGCTGCCCGTCGAGCCAGCCGCGCAGGAACGTCGGCCCGGTCGTCGCCGGCAGGCCGTCGACGGACCCGAGGAGCACCTGCCGCCGCAGCACCCCCGCGGGCTCGTAGGGGGCCGTCGGGAAGTCCGAGACGGCCAGCGTGTGCGAGCTGGCCAGCACGCTCAGCACGATCATCAGCCGGGGGTCGACCTGGCCGGCGGTGAGCAGGTCCGCGGCTGCCGGGCCGAGCTGCAGGCCGCGGTTGCCGGCCAGGGCCGTGCCGATCCGGATGCGCCGGGCCTGCTCGGTCTCGTCAGCAGCCACCGGGTCCGCCGCGCCGCAGAGGTCGGCCTGCGCTCCGCCCCACCAGGGCAGCGTCGCGCGCAGCTCGCCGGCCGAGCAGGTCCCGGCCGCGACGGCGCCGGGACGGGCGCCGAGGAGCACCGCGTCCTTGGCGGTGACCGGTGCACCCAGATCCCGCAGCCGGGCCGCCGGGAAGCCCGCCTCGATCAGCTCGGCGCGGTCCAGCGCATCCGCGTGCAAGGTGGTGCCGGGCGGCATCTGCTCGTCCATCCAGCCCAGCAGCGTCGCCGGCCCCGGCTGTGCGGTGCGACCGGGCACGGGGAGCAGCAGCACCGTGGCGGCGAGCGCCCCACCGGTGGCGAGGAACGGAACCGGCCACAGGACCCGTCCCGGCACCCGTGCGGCCACCTCCTCGGCGATCGCGGCGAGCACCACCGCCAGGAACGGCAGCACGGCCAGGGCGGCGACCGCACGTCCCGGGCCGGGGGCGAGCATGGCGACGAGCAGCAGGACGGCCGGGCTGAGCAGGGGCCGCACCCAGCGGACCCACGACCCGGCGACGACCAGCACGATTCCGGCGACCGCGACGGCAAGGGCCACGCCGCGGGGAAGCGGCGGTGCGGCGACTCCGGCCAGCGGCCCGCTGCCCGAGGCCGCGACGGCGAGCACGACCGCCGCCGCACCCACGGCGACCCCACCGGCGATGCGCACGACCCGCCCGCGCCGGCGCGACACCGTGCCGTCGACGACCGCGTGCGCGGCCAGCGCCAGCACGGCGGCGCCCACCAGGGGTGCGATCACCACCGCCACCAGCACCGAGAGGGCCGCGGCAGCACGCCGCAACCACCCGCGCCCGGCCAGCACCGCGGCGAGCAGCAGCCAGGGCACCCCGACCGCGGCGGCGGTCACCGACGAGTGCAGCGCGACGGCCGGCGGCGTCACGCCGACGAGGGCGACGCCGAGCGCGGTCGGAGTGCCGCCGCAGCCCAGCCGGCGCAGGACCGGCCACAGCAGAACGGCCGTGAGCAGCCCGAACGCGAGCGCGCCGACCTGCGCCGTCGCCCACACCGACCAGGTGCCCGACGGCAGCACGGCGGCGACGGCGGCGAGCTGGCGGGCCGCGAGCAGGTCGGGCAACGGCAGCGGCACCGGTCCGATGTCGCCCCCACCCACCGCGTACACGGCGGCGGCCAGGCGTGCCTCACCGTCGGTCGGTGCGTGCGCGTCGAGACGCAGAGCGGCCAGCACGTGGACCGTCGCGGCGGCGATCGTCGCGACGGTCGGTGCGAGATGTCCGGGGCCCCGACGCATCAGATTCTCCCGGAGAGGAGATTCGCGGTCAGCGGTTCTCCTCTCCGCCGGTCGCCCGAGCCGGTGCGTTCTGGTGCCCGTCCGTTCTGCGCGGACTCCTGGGTGAGCAGGGTCGCCAGCCGGGCGAGTTCGGCGCGCACGCTGTCCTGCAGGCCCGTGAGCCGGGACAGCTCCTGGGCGGCCTGGTCGCGGATCTGCCCGGCCTCCGAGCGCGCCCGGGCGACGATCTCCTCGGCGTCGGCGTGGACGCGCTGGCGGTACTGGTCGGCTGCACGGCGGGCCGCCGCCTCGACGGCCTCGGCCTCGTTCCGGGCGGCCTCGAGCTGCTCGGCGAGCTGCTGCTCGCGTTGCTGCAGGTCGTTCGTCCGCTGGGCGACCTGCTCGTCGAACCGGCTCTCACGCTCGATCAGTGCCTGCTCGGCCTCGTGCCGGGCTCGTTCGGCCTCGGCGCGGCTGTGCTGCAGCGTCGCCGTGGCCTCGCGGGACGCCCCGGAGCGGATCTCGGCCGCCTCCTGCTCGGCGATCCGCAGCAACCGCTCCGCGCGGACGCCGAAGCCCTCCTCGGCGGGTGCGGCCGGCCGGGCTTCGAGCTGGGCCCGGGCCGCACGGACCTCCTTGTCGACCGCCTCGGCGTGCTGCTCGGCCCGGCGGCGGCGCCCTTCGCTCTCGGCGAGCTCCGTCTGCAGCCGCTGCACGGATCGGTGCGTGTCACGGACGTACTCGTCGACCTCGATCCGGTCGTATCCGCGCATCACCGTGACGAACCGCGCGCGGTCCGTTCCCTCGCCAGCTGTGTCTCGCACCTGACCCCCTAGCGACATGACGCCTCCACCTCACGCGCGACCGCATCACTTCCGGTCGCGCGCCCCCCCGTTGCTCTGCGAACCGTTCTTGGCGGCGCCGTTGTGGGGGGCACCGTTCTGGGTGCCCTCCTTCGCCACGGGTTGGGCGCCACGCGCGGTGGCGAGCTCCGTGTTGATCAGCTGCGCGAGCTGCGCGAGCTCGCTGCGGACGTCGGACTGCAGCCCCGACAGCCGGGAGATCTCCTTGGTGGCGTCGTCGAGCCGGCGGCGGGCGTCGACCTCGGCCCGCTGCCGGGTCTGCTCGGCGGCCTCCTCGGACTCCTCACGCAGCCGCTCGGCGACCCGCTTGGCGTTGGCCTGCAACTGCTCGGCCTGCTCCCGCGCGGCGGCGAGCTGCTCGGAGATCTGCTGCTCGCGCTCCTGCAGCGCGGCCGACCGCTTGGCGGACTGCTGCTCGAGCAGGGAGGCCCGGGTGATCAGCGTCTGCTCGACCTCGTGCCGGTGCGCCTCGGCCTCGGTGCGGGCCTTCTCGATGATGTTCGTCGATTCGCGGCTCGCCGAGCTGCGGATCTCCGAGGCCTCCTGCTCGGCGATGCGCAGCAGCTTCTCGGCCCGGAACCCGAAGCTGTCTTCCTTCGCCGCGGGCTCCAGGTGGGCCGACTTCGCCCGGGCCTCCCGAAGCTCCTTGCCCGCACCCTCGGCCTCCGCGACGGCACGGTCGCGCTCGGCCCGCAGGTCGGCCAGCTCCGAACGCAGGCTCGACAGGTCCTTGTCGCGCTGCGCGAGATAGTCGTCGACCTGATTGCGCTCGTAGCCGCGCAGGGCGGTCGCGAACTGCGGGCGGTCACCGTCGGCGGTAGCCGTCGCGGCGCCGGCCGGGGCTGGCGTGCTCGGCCAGGGGGTGGCGGAACCTGCCACGGGTCACTTCCTGTTCTGGATCGAATTGCGGCGGGGTCGGCTTCTGGGGAGTGCGGGACGACGTCCCGGTCAGCGCCGGGCCGAGATCCGGGCGGCGAGCCGGCTCGTGCGATCCGGGCGGGCGGTCGGGGACGGCCGCTCGGAGTCGTCGTCGTCCGCGATGCGCGGGTCGGGGACGTCCGACGTCGACGGGAAGCTCAGGCCCGACCTCACCGAGGAGGCCGCCACCTCAGCCGGCTCGTTCTCCGGCTCGAGGTCGTCGTGAAGGTCGTCGAGGTCGTCGTCGACGATCCCGGTGTCGATGCCGGAGTCGATGCCCGAGTCGATGCGGGAATCGTCGGAGTCGTCGAGCCCCGTGTGACCGGTGCCGTCGTACGCGTCGGTGTAGGCCGGGGGGAGGTCGTCGGCCGTCCGCGCCGGCAGCGTGGCGGTGGGCGGAGGCAGGGTGGCCGCAGCGGGCGGCATCGCGGCGACCGGTACGGGGACCGCGGCCGGCGCCTGGGGCGGCATCGAGCCGAGCGGCAGGCCGGGAGACGTGGCCTGGACGGGCGCGGCCGAGGTGACCCGCGGCAGCGTCCAGTCGAGCAGGCTGCGCACGCCGGTGAGCTGCTCTGCGACCTGGTGCTGCAGGGCGCGCAGCTGCTCGAGCTCGTCCTGGGCGCGGGTGACCTGGTCGCGCAGCGACGTGCGCGAGCGCTCGGCCTCGGCGGCCGCCTCGGCCACCACCGCGCGGGCCTGGGTGGACGCGGCGTCGACGATGCGTTGGGCCTCGTCGCGCTGCCGCTTCTCCTGGGTGCCCAGCTCGGCCATGAGCACGTCGCGCCGCTCGGCGATGTCCGAGGCGAGCGCCTGCTCCTCGCGGGCCCGGCGCTCGGCCAGCTCGGCGTCGAGGCGGGCCCGCTGGCCGTCTGCCTCCTCGCGCATCTGCGCCAGGCGCGTGCGGCTCTCCTCCAGCCGCACCCGCAGCTCGTCCTGCGACTTGTGCTGGTCGGCCTCGAACTCGCGCCGCTCCTGGCGGGAGTTCTCCAGCAGCTCGTCGGCCTCGGCCTGGGCCATGCTCAGGATCTGCGCGGCGCCGCGGGTGGCGCGGGCGCGCATGTCGTTCACCTCGTCCTGGGCGACGCGCACCATCTGCTGCAGGCGGTCGCTCATGCCGTCCACGCTGGTGGGGATCGTGGACAGCTCCGAGACCTGCGCGGCAAGGCGCTCCGCCGTGGCGCGGCTCTCGATGAGTTCGGTGCGCGCGGACCGGGTCTCGCCGCGGCTGACGTCGAGCTCGCGGGAGAGACGCTCCAGGTCGGCCAGGGCCGACTGGCGTGCGGCGTGGGCGGCGTCGCGCTCGGCGAGGAGCTTGCCGAGCCGCTCCTCGACCTGCGCGCGATCGAAACCCCGCCGAACGACGGGAAAGGGGCCGTCAAGGTCGGCTGTCATCGTGCGGAACGCTCCTCGGGGGATTGGAAAGCAGGACGCCGGGCAATGAGGAAGGCACTCGGTCCGGGCTGATTGCACAAAGGGGGGAGCGCACGCCGCGGACCGCGCTGGTGGCGTTGAGCGGAGTGTCTCGGCGGATCGAGCGGTGGTACACCGCCGATCGGTGGTTTCTTGCTGCACCGTTCGGCCCCATTTCACGCACTGTCATGACAGCGCCACCGCCTCGACGACCACGTTGTCGGTATAGCTGTGGGCCGTCCGGTCGAACCGGCCGCCGCAGGTGATGAGCCGCAGCTCGGACCGGGCGGTGGGGCCGTAGACGGCGGCCGTCGGGAACTGCTCCTTCGCGACCTGCTGGACGCGGGTCACGGAGAACCGGGCGATCCGGCCGTCCGATCGCGTGATCTCGACCACGTCGTCGCGGCGCAGCGAGCGGAGCGCGAAGAACACCCCGGGCCCGCGCCGCGAGTCGACGTGCCCGCCCACGATCGCCGGGCCGAGGTCGCCGGGGACGACGCCACCGGCGTACCAGCCGGCCCGCGCGGGGTCGTCGGGCGCGAGCAGCTCGCCGTCGTCCGCGACGCCGAGCTCGTCCAGCGGGCCCGACAGCTCCAGGCGAGGGATCGCGATCGAGACCGCGGTGGTCCGGGGTCCGGTGGGCACGAGTGCCGGGACGACCTCCGCCACCGGGCTGGGTCCCCCGAGTCCGGGCCCCACGATTCTGGGCGCCGCCGGCAGCGGGATCGCGGGCACCAGCAGCGCCGTCGCCACCACGCCCGCCATCACTGCGCCGACGAGCACGGGCCGCGCGAGCAGCACGTGGTGCTCCTCGGTCAGCACCGCCGCCAGCACGGCGAGGCCGGCAGCGGCCGGCAGCACCGCGTCGAGATCCGGACCGGGGACGAGCTGGCAGGCGACCAGCGCGACGACCGCGGCCACCGGCGGCCGCAGCCACGGCAGCCGCACCCACGACACACCGCCGATCAGCAGAGCGCAGGCGCCCAGCACGACCAGGACGCCCAGCGGCACCGCCGGCCCGTCCTGCGGGCGGGCGAGCAGGGCCGCGACCCCGGCGGCGGCCGCGAAGGCGGCGACGCCGGTGAGCCGGCGGAGGGCGGCGGGGAACCGGGTCAGCAGGTCCTTCCGCAGCGCCATGGCGCCGAGGAGCACGAGGACCCCGACCCCGACCACCGGGGCGAGCGCGACGGCACCGACGCAGGCGAGCGCGGCGAGCGCGCTGCGCCGCGCCCCCGCCACGGCGAACATCCCGCCCGCCGCGAGCAGGAGCGTGGCCCGCCCGTCGACGCCGTCGACGGTGGTCAGCTCGGTCAGCAGCGCACAGCACGCGTACACGGCGGTGGACGCGGCGCGGCTCTCCGGGCGCAGCCGCAGCCGCGCCGTGACCGACCAGAGCAGAACCCCGGCCAGCACCGCGGTGACGAGGCCGAGCGGCCACGGCGGCGGTGTGCCGAGCAGGCTCGACACCGCGCTTATCGCACTCACTCGCTGCGCTCGCTCGACGCTTCGCGCGGGCGCTGTGACACTGATTCGCTCGCGAGCTCGCTCACCGTAACCGCCCGGGCATGTCAGCGGCTCCGCGCGAGCCGGGCCGACACGAGCGCGGCCGACACGGCCAGCACGATCAGCACCGCGCTGCCGGCAGCCCGGTTCTGAGCGACCTCGGCGCCGCCGAACCCGGCGTGCACGGGGCCCGGGGGCACGACCGGCGAGCCGGCGGCGTCGACGACGACGCGTGCCTGCAGGCGGCCGTCACCGCTGGTCAGCACGATGGAGCTGACCTCGTTGGCGCCGAGGGTCACGGGCACGTCGACGGCCGGGGCCCCGGCCGGGGCGACCGACAGGCGGGTCTCCCCCGGGGGCAGGGTCGTGTACGAGCCGGCCGCACCGAGCGCGAGGCCGACCGCGACCTGCTCCCCCGCGGGCCCGCGCACGTCGAGCTGCGCGGCCGGCGGCGCCGCGTTGATCACGCGGAGGCGGGCCCGGGTCGGGTCGGGGGCGGTCAGGTCGTCGGTGTAGCTGGTGATGCCGCCCTCGGCCGACCCGCCGACGATGGCGACCGTCGACGTCGTGCCGGGCCGGACCGAGATGGTCTTGGCCACCATCGGCGGCTCGGACGACCCCGCCGGCCGGGTGGCGATGACGTAGTCGCCCTCCTCGACCGACTGGTAGCGCGACATCTCGCCGTAGCCGAGCGCGGCGATCAGGACGATGTTGTTCGGGTCGGCGACCGACGACACGGTCAGCTCGAGGTTGCCCTGGTCCGGGTTGAGCTGGGCGAGGCGCGACCATGCTCGTCGCGTCCGCCGCGTCGGCCACGGGCGCGGGGGCGAGCGCCAGGCCGAGGACGAGCAGCAACAGCGCCACGACCCCGGTGCCGGCCGCAGCGGCCCGCCGGCGGGGAGCAGCCGGACGGACGAGGTGACGAGCGGGCACACGACCTCCTGGGGCGAGGGCGATGCCGGGACCCGGCGGGGGACCGGAACCGACGCGCGAAGGCTAACGTCGTCACCCACGCGGGTGGCGCGCGGCACGGAGAGTAGTGCTCGCAGGTCACCCGACCAGGTATCGACACGCTGCACGACGTCCGGGCGGCCCCTCGGTTCCGTGACGGGGCCGAAGTCACCTCCAACGGAGCAACGACGCCCTGGCTCGTCACGCTGTGCAAGCTCGCCGCAGGCGTCGGCGCTCCCGGGCTGCGCCGGGCGCCGTCGCGGGGTTTGCTCTGTTTCAGAGCTCGCGACGAGGAGGGCGCCATGCCGACTGCCGACGTGTGGGTCGGGCTGGACCTCGGCACGCAGAGCGTCCGGGCGCTGGCCGTCACCGGCAACGGCACGGTGCGTCGGCAGCCGGCACGCGGCCGCTGCACCAGCGACCGCGACGGGCCGCGCCACGAGCAGGACCCCGAGCAGTGGTGGCAGGCCGTCGCCGCCGCCTCCCGGGAGGCGCTGCGCGACGTCGACCCGGCAGCGGTGCGCGGGGTAGCGGTCGACGCCACCTCCGGGACCGTCCTGCTCGTCGACCGCCGACGGCACCCCGCTGACCGCCGGGCTGATGTACGACGACACCCGCGCCGCCGACGAGGTCGAGCGGGTCAACGAGGTCGGCGCGGCGGTCTGGCAGTGACCTCGGCTACCAGCGCATGCAGCCGGCGTGGGCGCTGCCGAAGCTGCTCTGGCTGCTGCGGGAGCACGCCGACCTGATCCCGGGCGCCCGGCTGGCGCACCAGAACGACTTCATCAACAGCCGGCTCGTCGGGCACGAGGTCCCCACCGACCTCAGCAACGCCCTCAAGACCGGCGCGCACCTGATCGACGAGACCTGGCCGACGGACGTGTTCGACGCGCTCGGCGTGCCCGGCGCACGTGCTGCCGGCCCTGGTCCGGCCCGGGCACCCGGATCGGCACGGTGTGCGCCGCGGCCGCGGCGAGCCACCGGCATCCCGGCCGGCACCCCGGTGGTCGTCCGGGGCCACCGACGGCTGCGCCGCCCAGCTCGGCGCCGGGGCGCTGAGCGCCGGGCAGCTGGAACTCCGTGCTCGGCACCACCCTGGTGCTCAAGGGCGTCACCCGCGAGCTGATCCGCGACCCGCTGGGCGCCGTGTACTCCCACAAGGCGCCCAACGGCGACTGGCTGCCCGGCGGGGCCTCCAGCACCGGCGCGGGCGCGATCTCCCGCGACTTCCCCGGCGCCGACCTCGACGAGCTCAACCGGCGGGCCGCCGGCGCACGAGCCGGCCGGTGCGCTGGCCTACCCGCTGGTGTCGGCGGGCGAGCGGTTCCCGTTCGTCGCACCGCAGGCCCGAGGGTTCCTCCTCGGCGCACCCGGCCGACGACGGCGACCACTTCGCCGCGCGTGCTGCAGGGCGTCGCGTTCGTCGAGCGGCTCTGCTTCGACTACCTCGACCTGCTCGGCGCCCCCCTGGACGGCGACCTCGTCCTGACCGGCGGCGCGACGAAGAGCGCCTACTGGTGCCAGCTGCGCGCCGACATCCTCGGCCGCCCGGTCACCCTGCCCGACACCGCCGAAGCCGCGCGCTCGGGCATGGCCGTGCTGGCCGCCTCACCGGGCCGCGACGCCGCCGACGTCGCCGCCGAGATGGTCCGCATCCGCGAGGTCATCGAACCGCGGCCCGATGCGCGCGGCCGGTTCGACGAGCCGTACCTGCGGTTCGTCGCCGAACTGGCAGACCGCGGCTGGCTTGCGGCCCGACGCCGCGAACCACGCCCGAGAAAGGACCAACCGATGACCTACCTCGTCCTCGTCCGCCACGGCGAGACCGTGTGGCACGCGGAGAACCGCTACGCCGGCTTCAGCGACGTCGCGCTCACCCCCCGCGGCCGCGAGCAGGCCGCGCAGCTGGCCGGCGTGGGCGCGGACCGCCCGCCTGGCCGCCGTGTGGGCGTCCCCGCTGAGCCGCGCCCGCATCACCGCGCAGGCCTGCGCCGATGTCGCCGACCTGCCGCTGCAGATCGACGAGCGGCTGCGCGAGCTCGACTTCGGCGAGGGCGAGGGGCTGACCTCGGCCGAGATGGCCGAGCCGCTTCCCCGACGCCCGCGCGGCCTTCCGCGCCGACCCGGTGGCCCACCACCTGCCCGGCGGCGAGGACCCGGTCAAGGCCGCCGACCGGTTCACCGCGTGCCTGCACGACATCGCCGCAGCAGCACCCCGACGGCCGCGTCCTGGTCGTCGCCCACACCACCGCGATCCGGCTCGCGCTCTGCCGGCTCATCGGCGTGCCGCTGGCGGAGTACCGGCGGCTGTTCCCGTTCGTGCGCAACTGCGGGCTCACCGAGCTACGCCTCGCGCGACGGCCAGGCCGCCTCCTGCAGTTCAACACCCCCCTCGATCGGAGGCTCATGCTCGATCACCGCCGTGACCCGACACTGCCTCGCCGCCAGGACGCACCACTTCATCCTCAAGGAGTTCCTCATGACCCGTGTGCTCGCCGCCGGCGACCACTTCGTCCGACCGCCTGTTCGTCGACGCCCTGCACCGCGAGATCCCCGACGGGCTCGAGGTGCCCGAGCTGACCCTGCCCTGGCCGGTCGAACCGTTCGGCCGGGTCGCGCGAGGTCGACGAGGCGTCCGGCACCGAGGACGCAGCATGATCGAGGCGCTGCGACGGCGTCGAGGTCTGCGTCACCCAGCTGGCGCCGCTGACCGAGAAGATCCTCGACGCCTCACCCGACCTGCGGCTGTTCTGCGTCAGCCGCGGCGGCCCGGTCAACGCCAACCTCGACGCCGCGACCGCGGCACGGCGTCGCCGTCACCTTCGCGCCCGGCCGCAACGCCGACGGCCACCGCCGAACACACGCTGGCGATGATGCTCGCCGCGACCCGCCGCATCCCGCAGACGCACGCGCGACCTCGCCGGCGGCACCTGGCGCGGCGACTACTACAGCTACGACAAGGTCGGCCCCGAGCTCGAGGACAGCACCGTCGGGCTGGTCGGCTACGGCGCGATCGGCAGCCGGGTCGCCCGCATGCTCGCCGGGCTTCGGCGCGCACGTCCTCGTCTTCGACCCCTACGTCGCCCCCGAGGCCCTCGCCGGCGGCGTGGAGCAGGTCGAGCTCGACGAGCTGCTGTCCCGCTCGCGATTCGTCACCCTGCACGCCCGGGTCACCCCGGAGACCACCGGCATGATCGGCGCGGCGCAGATCGCCGCCATGCCCGCCGGGTCGGTCATCGTCAACTGCGCGCGCGGGGCGCTGCTGGACTACGACGCGGTGTGCGACGCGCTGGACTCCGGGCCACCTGTTCGGCGCCGCGTTCGACGTCTTCCCCGAGGAGCCCATCCCGCCGGGCTCGCGGCTGCTGACGCACGCCCGAACATCGTCATGACCCCGCACCTGGCCGGGCGCCAGCAAGGAGACGGCGCAGAAGGCGGCGGCCGATCGTCGCCGGCGGACGTCGGCCGGTACCTGCGCGGCGAGGAGCTCGCGCACTGCGCGAACCCGGAAGCGCTGCGCGACCGATAAGCCACAAGGCCCTCGGGCCGGCCAGGGCTGCAACAGTGCCGCAACGGTTCCCTTCGCGCTGAGGTTGATGTTGCCTTCGCTCACAGCGCCGCATTGCGGCGGCGCGGAGCGGAGGAACCACCACATGACGCAGACCCTCGAGCCCACCACGACCGCGGAGCCGTCCGCGGCCCGCAGGCGCGTCGAGACCTGGCTGGCCGACTTCGAGGCGGCGCTCGCCGCCCGCGACGCCGAGCGCGCCGCCGGCCTGTTCGCCACCACGTCGTTCTGGCGCGACCTGATCGCGTTCACCTGGAACCTCACGACCGTCGAGAACCGCGACGGGGTCGAGGACCTGCTGCGGAACACGATGGAGACGACCGACGCCACGAACTTCCGGATCACCGACGGCGAGGAGCCCGACGAGGCCGACGGCGTCATCGACGGCGTGGTTCCGGTTCGAGACCGCGGTCGGACGCGGCTCGGGCCTGCTGCGGCTGAACGACGAGGGCGCCTGGACGTTCCTGACCACGCTCGACGAGCTCAAGGGCCACGAGGAGAACCAGGGCACGACCCGGCCGCAGGGCGTCGAGCACGGCGCCCGCAAGGACCGGGTGACCTGGAAGGAGCGGCGGGCCGCCGAGGTCGACGGGCTTCGGCCGCGACCGCGAGCCCTACGTCGCTGGTGATCGGCGGCGGCCAGGGCGGCATCGCGCTCGGCGCGCGGCTGCGCCAGCTCGGCGTGACCATCTCGTGGTGGACCGGCACGCCCGCCCGGGCGACCAGTGGCGCAGCCGGTACAAGTCGCTGTGCCTGCACGACCCCGTCTGGTACGACCACCTGCCCTACCTGCCGTTCCCGCGCAACTGGCCGGTCTTCGCGCCGAAGGACAAGATCGGCGACTGGCTCGAGATGTACACGCGGGTCATGGAGATCAACTACTGGGGCTCCACGACCGCCAAGAGCGCCACCTGGGACGACGAGAAGAAGGAGTGGACGGTCACCGTCGACCGCGACGGCGAGGAGGTCGTGCTGCACCCCAAGCAGCTCGTCTTCGCCCTCGGCGTGTCGGGCAAGCCGAACATCCCGACGCTCCCCGGCCAGGACGTCTTCCGCGGCGAGCAGCACCACAGCTCGCAGCACCCCGGGCCCGGACGCCTACAAGGACAAGAAGGTCGTCGTCATCGGCTCGAACAACTCGGCGTTCGACATCTGCGGGGCGCTGTGGGAGGTCGGCGCCGACGTCACGATGGTGCAGCGCAGCTCCACCCACATCGTCAAGTCGGACACGCTGATGGACATCGGCCTCGGCGACCTCTACTCCGAGCGGGCGCTCGACGGCCGGGGTGACCACGTACAAGGCGGACACGATCTTCGCCTCGCTGCCGTACCGGATCATGCACGAGTTCCAGATCCCGCTCTACCAGCAGATGGCCGAGCGCGACAAGGACTTCTACCGAGCGCCTGGAGGCGTCGGGCTTCCGGCACGACTGGGGCGCCGACGGCTCCGGCCTGTTCATGAAGTACCTGCGGCGCGGGTCGGGCTACTACATCGACGTCGGCGCCGCGGACCTCGTGGCCAACGGCCAGGTCCCGGTCAAGCACGGCCAGGTCATCGAGCTGACCGAGACCGGCGTGAAGCTCGACAGCGGCGAGGAGCTGCCGGCCGACCTCGTCGTCTACGCCACCGGCTACGGCTCGATGAACGGGCTGGCCGCCGACATCGTCGGCCAGGAGATCGCCGACGCGGTCGGGAAGGTGTGGGGGCTGGGCTCCGACACCACCAAGGACCCCGGCCCGTGGGAGGGCGAGCAGCGCAACATGTGGAAGCCCACCCAGCAGGAGGGCGCTGTGGTTCCACGGCGGCAACCTGCACCAGTGCCGCTACTACTCGCTCTACCTCGCGCTGCAGCTCAAGGCCCGGGCCGAGGGCATCCCGACCCCGGTGTACGGGCTGCAGGAGGTGCACCACACGTCGTGACCCGAAGATTGCCGAGGGCGGTGCGAGAGCCGCAAGGCTGCGGTTCTCGCACCGCCGGTGGCGATCATGGGCAATTACCGACTCAGCATGACGTCGATCCCCATCTTCATGACTGCGTTCCAGGCATCTCCGCGCGTCCGTGCCGAGATGCCCCTGGCGGGCCGGCTTCCCGACGCAACCGACTTCCTCGACGAAGGCGTACCGGAAGGCGTCGGCGTCGTCCGGAATCACCCCCATTCGCCGCGTGGTCTGCCACGTGATCCTGAAATGCGTCTGTGGGACGGTTCGGGCTCGAACGCCACGAGGTGGCGCAGCGGCCCCCGCGAGGTGTGCCGCCTGGCCCGCGGGCCGACTGAACTCTGGCTCCTTCGGCGTGTCGTCCTCAAGGCACCGCCGCAGCACCTCGGGCAGGCCGACCCTCATGTACACGGCGGAGTTCCCGGTACGCCTCGTCTGCCGACCCCAGGCGGTCGCCCGGTCTTCGAGCCAGCAACTTCGCCAGCAGAAAGGCCAGGGCGGGGCACTCGTCGGTCCACCGGCGAGTGCCGTCGTCAGCCACGTCGAAGGACGCCCGAGGGTTGTCGAAGAACTCCGACTTGTCCGCCAGATCCTTGAAGCAGGTGATCTCCACGGGCCGGCGCCCGAGGAGGAGCTCCAGACCGAGCAATCCCAGGTAGTACTGCCCGTGCGCGTCCATGTCCTGCTTCGAGACGGGCTGGTGGCCTTCGTAGACCTCGGGAGTCAGCATCGTGAGGACGTCCCAGTTCACGAGCTGGTCCGTGCCCAGCGTCAGGCCACGAGCCAGATGCGCCTCGATGCGGAACGGAGTCAGCCGGACGTCCCAGTGGGCGTCGACGTAGACGCTCCTGGTGGACAGGGCGCCGATCTGCACATCGCGGACATGCGCTTCGCCCTGCGCCTCGGCAAGCTTCTGCAGCAGCGGCGCGACGATCGACGGGGCGAAGCCGTCGCCCCGGGTAGGCGTCCAGCCGTTCGTGAAGGGTCGGCCAATTGACGCGGTCGACGTACTCCATCGCGACGGCGTGCACTTCAGGGGCGCTGACGACCCGTTCCATGCGGATGAACGTCGGGCCGCGGAGGTTCTTCGCCGTCGTCGCAATGCTCAACGCCTGCTCGACCCGGTGACGCCAGGCGTTCGTGGGGACGACCTTCAGCGCGACCGGCTCGCCGTCCAGCCTCGCGTGGTAGACCAGGGCGAACTCACCGCTGTGGAACGGCTCGTCATTCATGGTCAACTGACCGTGTCCCTGGTTCATGAACGCGTCCTCCGTCAGCTTCGGCAGCTCATTGCGCTGGGGTTCGGTCAGCTGTCGGCGGATTCCGAACGTGTTGCTCACGACGTCACAGACCGCCAACACGGCCCGATTCCGAGCAGCATCTCGGTCCTGCGGGCTGTCGCTCTCCGGGACGGCATCGACGATCGCGCGCTTCACCGCCCGCGGCCCGGCCAAGCCCGGGGGCAGTTCGTCACCCGGCCACCCGACGAGCTGATGATCCGTCAGGCCGGGTACGCGCTCCCAACTGCACGGCTCCACGAGGACGGGCAGGAGATGCAGGCCCTTTCGCTGTTCGTCGATGAGCATCTGCAGCTCGTGGGTCCGGGCGGGGGTGGTCGCAGTCGAGGTAGTGAGGGGTTAGGAGAAGCAGAGCGCACTTCGCGCGGCGCACACCCTCCTCGATCGATTTCCAGGGATCCACCCCGGCGTCGATCGATTCCTGGTCGACCCACAGGAGGTCGTGCGCGAAGCGCTCGCGCAGATGCAGCAGGAACCGGTCGCGCCATCCGACGTCGAACCTGCTGTAGCTCACGAAGAGCTTGCTTCGCGACTTCTCGGGCATACTGGTAGCGACGCGCCCCCTTTGGGCCGTACGCGTACCGGTAGAACCGTACTCATTCCGCATGTCGCCCCGAGCCGGTGGCGGCGACGGGGCCGAGGCGTTGCTGGACAAGCCGCTCGAGCAGCTCGTCGTGCTCCCGCAGCGCGGTGTGGTGCCAGATCATCGCCGACGTCCTGCGCCGTCCGCTGCACGTCGCCCGCGAGACCGAGAGCACCTGCCTCGGCTCGGGCATGCTCGCCGCGGCCGCCGTCGGGCTGCACCCGCCCTGCGGGCGGCCGTCGCGGCGATGACCGGCACCGGCGCGGTGTACCGGCCCGACCCGGACCGCGCCGCGCACCTACGACCGGCTCTTCGGCGTCTACCGCCAGCTCTACCCGCGCCTGCGCGACGTGTTCGCCGAGCTGGCGGGCGACCGTGACCAGCGTGCCTCGCACCGATGATCACGCGCTCCTGCGCAGGCCCGACCGCCTCTACGACGGCTACGTCTTCGACCTCGACGGCACCGTCTACCTCGGCGACGCGCTGCTGCCCGGGGCCGCCGACGTGATCGCCGCGGCTCCGCGCGCCTGGGCAGGCGGACGGTGTTCCTGTCCAACAACCCCACCCGCGACCCGCAGATGTACGCGGACAAGCTGGGCGGGCTGGGCATCGCCGACGCCGGTCGACCGACATCGTCAACCCGGTGGTCACCGTGCCCCGCTGGCTGCAGGACCCACCACCCCGGCGCCGGGGTGTTCGTCATCGGCGAGGAGCCGCTCAAGCGGGCGCTCGCGGCGGCCGGTATCCGGCTCACCGAGGACCCGAGGAGATCGACGTCGTCGTCGCCAGCTACGACCGCACCTTCGACTACCGCAAGCTGCAGATCGCCTTCGACGCGCTGTGGTACCACAGGCGGGCCCGGCTGATCACGTCCAACCCGGACCGCTTCTGCCCCATGCCCGGCGGGCGCGGCGAGCCCGACGCCGCCGCGATCGTCGCCGCCATCGAGGCCTGCACCGGCGTGACGTGCGAGGCGAACCTCGGCAAGCCCGGCGCCGAGATGCTGGAGACCGTGCTCGGGATGCTCGGCCTGTCCGCCGACCGCTGCGTGATGATCGGCGACCGGCTCTCCACCGACATCGCCATGGCCGCCGCGGCCGGCATGGACTCCGCGCTGGTGCTGACCGGGGAGACGACCCCGGAGATGGCCGCCCGGCTGCCGCACGACGGTGCCCCCACCTGGATCCTCGACCGGATCGACCACCTGCTCCCGGCAGGGGGAGTCGATGGTTGAGCGACCGGAGCCGCGACCAGCTGCGGCTCATGACCATGGCCTCGCGGCTCTACCACGAGCGCGGCGTCCGCCAGCGCGACATCCCGCGGGGCGCTGCGGTGCCGACCGGATCACGGCACATGACAGCCGGGGCCACGCCGTGTGGCGTGGCCCCCGGTCCCCGATCCAGGCCAGGGCTCAGTGCTCGACGGTGTGCAGGTCGTTGTGGCGTCCCTCGCGGATCGTGAGGACGGCGATGGTGCTGATCACGCCCATGGCGATCAGGAAGATCGCCACCGGTGCGATGTCACCGCCGCTGTTGCGCGCCAGGGCCGCGAGGATGCCCGGGGTGAAGCCGCCGCCGAGCAGGGTGGCGAGCTGGTAGCCCAGCGAAGCGCCGGTGTAGCGGGCCTTCGTGCCGAACTGCTCGGAGATGAACGCCCCGAGCGGGCCGTAGGTCAGCGACTGGAACTGCAGGCCGATGACGAACCCGAGCGTGATCAGCAGGGCGTTGCCCGACCCCCACAGCGCGAACATCGGGAACGCAAGCGCGGCCCAGCCGACGATGCCGACCACGAGGACGGGCCGCCGCCCGAACCGGTCGGACAGCCGGCCCGCCAGCAGCACGCCGAAGATCGCGAGGAACGACGCGACCGCGAAGCCGAGCAGCACCTGGGGGCGGGTGGCGCCGTGCTGCAGGGCGTAGGCCTGGGCGAACGTGGCCATCGTGACCTGGAACGCGAACGCGGCACCGGCGCCCAGCGTGGTCAGGATCAGCGCCTTCGGGCGGCGCAGCACCGACAGCAGCGGCAGCGACTCGCGCGTCTGCTCCTGTGCCTCGGCCTCGGCCAGCGCGGCCTGGAAGACCGGGCTCTCCGACACCTGGCTGCGCACCCACAGCCCCAGCACCAGCAGCACGGCGAGAGCAGGAACGGGATCCGCCAGCCCCAGCTCAGGAACTGCTCCTGCGGCAGCAGGGAGAACAGCCCGAGCATCAGGCTGCCCAGCACCGCACCCGAGGGGGCGCCGGCGTTGACGAACGACGCCGCGAAGCCGCGCTTCTCCCCGCCGGAGTGCTCCAGCGCCATCAGCGCCGCGCCGCCCCACTCGCCGCCGACGGCGATGCCCTGCGCGACGCGCAGCAGCACGAGGATCACCGCGGCCCAGCCGCCGATCGTCGCCGCGCTCGGCACCAGGCCGATGAGGAACGAGGCGACGCCCATCACGAGCATGGTGACGACCAGCATCTTCTTGCGGCCGATGCGGTCGCCGAAGTGCCCGAAGATCACGCCGCCGAGGGGGCGGGCGAGGTAGCCGGCGGCGAAGGTGCCGAGGGAGAACAGCAGGCCGGTGAACTCGTCGAGGCCGGAGAAGAACACGGCCGGGAAGACGATGGCGGCGGCCGTGCCGTAGAGCAGGAAGTCGTAGAACTCGATCGTGGTGCCGAGGTAGCTGGAGAACAGCACGCGCCGGTACTCGGCGCGCTGCTGGCTCGCCGGTGCGACCGACGGCTTCGGCTGAGGGGACGTGCTGCGACGACCATGCATGAGGTGCTCCTGATCGGGAAGAGCGCGGTTATCGGGTGAAGGCACTAGGCCGGTGGCGGCCCGGGCGACGACGAGGGCGTTGATCTCGTGGGTGCCCTCGTAGGAGTAGACGGCCTCGGCGTCGGCGTGGAACCGCGCGACGTCCGTGGCCAGCGTGATGCCGTTGCCGCCCACGACCTCGCGGGCGAGCGCGACCGTTTCGCGCATGTGCAGGCTGGTGGTCATCTTGGCCAGCGCGGAGTCCTCGTCGCGGTAGATCCCGCGCTCCTGCAGTTGCGTCAGCCGGACGACCACGGCGAGCGACGCCGTCAGATTCGCCAGCATCCGGGCGAGCTTCTCCTGCACGAGCTGGAACCCGGCGATGCGGCGGCCGAACTGCGTGCGCTCGGCGGTGTAGCGCAGCGCGGCCTCGTAGGCGCCGGCCTGCACACCGCACGCGATCCAGGCGACGTCCGAGCGCATGCGGCGCAGCAACCCGGCCACGTCCCGGAAGGAGTTGATGCCGCCCAGGCGGGCGGCGTCGTCGACCCGGACGCCGTGCAGCTCGATGTCGAAGTTCTGCATCATGCGCAGCGCGGTCTTGCCGTGGATCTTGCGCAGCTGCACGCCGTCGGCCTCGCGGGGCACGAGGAAGGCCTTGACCTCGCCGTCGGCGACGTCGCGGGCGAAGACCGCGAGCACGTCCACGGCGTCCGCACCGCCGATCCACCGCTTGGCCCCGTCGATCACCCACGTGTCGCCGGTCGCGGCGCGCGGTCGTGGCCAGGCCGCGGGCGATGTCCGAGCCGTGGTCGGGCTCGGTGAGCGCGAACACCCCGGTGAGCGCGAACGACCGGACCTGCGGGTCCAGCTCGGCCGCCTGCGCGGGGCTGCCGCCGTGGCGCACGGTCGCCCGGAACAGCCCGGACTGCGCGTTGTACATCGTCGCCACCGAGCAGTCGGTGCGGGCCAGCTCGAAATTGCGGAACCCGGCGTAGAGCGCCCCGGCCGGCTCCATCAGGTCGAGCGCGATCAGGTGCGGCAGCACCTGCGACGGGAACTCGCCGCGCTCCCAGTACTCGTCGAGCAGCGGGCGGACCTGGGCGTCGAGGACGGCGCGCAGCCGGGCCAGCACCGCGCGCTCGGCGTCGGTGAGCAGGTCGGCGAACCGGTACTGGTCGCAGGGCCAGAGGTCGGTCGCCGCCGGCAAGGCGGCGAATGTGGACACGGCGTCATCGACACTCCTGGGCAGGGTGGGGCGCGCCGGCGGGCACGTGCCCGTCGACGGGGAGGAAAGCGGTGCGCGTCAGGCGAGCCCGAGCACGCGGGCGGCGTTGTCCTTGAGGATCAGCGGGCGCACCTCGGGCTTGAGGTCGAGCGCCTCGAAGTCGCGCAGCCAGCGGTCGGGCGCGATGAGCGGGAAGTCGGAGCCGAACAGCACCTTGCGCTTGAGCAGCGCCGCCGGCGGCGCGGACCAGCTGCGGCGGGAAGTACTTCGGCGACCAGCCCGACAGGTCGATGTAGACGTTCGCCTTGTGCGTGGCGATGGAGATCGCCTCGTCCTGCCAGGGCACCGAGGGGTGCGCCATGATGATCGTCAGGCCCGGGAAGTCGGCCGCGACGTCGTCGAGCAGCATCGGCGCGGAGTAGCGCAGCTTGATCCCGCGGCCGCCGGGCAGGCCGGCACCGATGCCGGTCTGGCCGGTGTGGAACAGGGCGGGGACGCCGAGTTCCTGCAGCGTCTCGTAGAGCGGGTAGTACGCGGTGTCGTTCGGCTCGAAGCCCTGCAGGCTGGGGTGGAACTTGAACCCCCGGACGCCGTGCTCCGTGACGAGGCTGCGCGCCCGCCGCACGGCGCCGTCGCCGCGGTCGGGTCGACGGAGCCGAACGGGATCAGGACGTCGGCGTGGGCGGCGGCCTCGTCCGCGATCTGCTCGCTGGACAGGCCGGATGCCCGGTCGCGCCGGCCGCGTCGACGGTGAAGACGACGGCGGCGATCTTGCGGGCCCGGTAGTGCGCCGCGATGTCGGCGACGGTGGGGGTCCGGTTCTCGCTCGACCGGAAGTAGGCGGCCGAGGCGTCCATCAGCTCGTCGTCGAGCGCGCAGTGACCGTGCCCGTCGGACTCGACGTGCACGTGGACGTCGATCGCGGTCAGGGCTGCGAGGTCGAGTCCCCGTGTGCTGCCATGGCCGATCCTCTTCCTCGAGGTACTGTAACAAGTACATTGATACCAAGAACCTTACTACTGTGTCAAGGTCCTTGATGGTGCGGTCAGGGCAGGTCGACGCCGGCCTTCGCGGCGAGCAGGGCCAGCAGCACGGCGTCGCGCCGCTCGACGAGAGTGGCCTGGTCGACGCCCGCGAGCTCGTCCGCCATCCCGGCGACCAGCGTGTCGATCAGCTCCGGGGTCAGGGTGACCGAGCGCAGGTCGCGCCACCACTTCTCGGTGGGCGGTCCGAGGTGCTTCAGGTCGTGCTCCAGGCCGCCGGGTCCGCCCGACAGGTGCTTGTTCGCGAACGGCCCGAGGATGGCCCAGCGCAGGCCGGGCCCCTGGGAGATGGCGGTGTCGATGTCCGCGACCGTCGCGATGCCCCGCTCGACCAGCGAGGACGCCTCCTGCCACAGGGCGGCCTGCAGCCGGTTCGCGATGTGCCCCGGCACCTCCTGACGGACCCGGATCGGGCGCTTGCCCACCGCGGCGTAGAAGGCCATCGCCGTCTCGACGGCGTCGTCGCTCGTCCGCTCCCCCGGCACGACCTCGACCAGCGGGATCAGGTGCGGCGGGTTGAACGGGTGCCCGATCAGCACCCGCTCGGGGTGCTTCGGCGCGCCGCGGGCGATCACCGACGGCAGCAGCCCGGACGAGCTGGAGGCCAGCACGACGTCCGGCCGCGCGGCGGCGTCCAGGACGGCGAACAGTGCGTGCTTGACGTCCTCGCGCTCCGGCCCGTTCTCCTGGACGAAGTCGGCGTCCGCGACGGCCTCGGCCGGGTCGGCGGTGAAGGTCAGCCGCTCAGCGAGGCCCCATCGGCCAGGCCGATCCGCTCCAGCACCGGCCAGTGCGCCGCGACGTCCGCGCGCAGCCGCTCCTCCGCATCGGGCGCGGGGTCGGTGGCGACGACGTCCAGGCCGCGGGCGAGGAAGTGCGCCGCCCAGCTCGCGCCGATCACCCCGGTGGACACCACGGCGACCCGCCGGACCTCGGTCATCGCACACCTCGCAGGGTCACGAAGACGTCCAGCGAGGTCGGGTCGGCCAGCACGTCGCGGCTGGCGACGTCGTCGGGCGCGGCGCCGAGCAGGATCTTCTTCACCGGGAGCTCCAGTTTCTTGCCCGTGCGGTTGTGCGGGACGACGGGCACGGCGGTGATCTGGTCGGGGACGTGCCGGGGCGACAGAGTCCGTCCGCAGCGCGGTCGCGATCCGCCGGCGCAGCGCGTCGTCGAGCTGCAACGCCGTCGCCGCAGCCGCACGTAGAGCAGCAGCTGCCCGTTGCCGCCCGCCGGGTCCTCCAGGTGCACCACGAGGCTGTCGACGACCTCGGGCAGCTCCTCGACCACCCGGTAGAACTCCGCCGTGCCCAGCCGCACGCCGCCGCGGTTCAGCGTGGCGTCCTAGCGGCCGGCGATGACGGCGCTGCCCACCTCGGAGAACCGCACCCAGTCGCCGTGGCGCCAGATGCCGGGCCAGGTGTCGAAGTAGGTGTCGCGGTAGCGGCGTGCCGTCGGCGTCGCCCCAGAACCCGACCGGCATCGACGGCATCGGCGCGGTGATCACCAGCTCGCCCAGGTCGCCGACGACCGGCTTGCCGTCGGCGTCGAACGCCTTCGCGTCGACCCCCAGGCACGGCCCGGAGATCTCCCCCGACCACACCGGCTGCAGCGGGCTGCCCTGCACGATCCCGGAGCAGACGTCCGTGCCGCCGCTGCCCACGTTGAGCAGCACGCCCGGCCCGAACTGCTCGGCCACCCACCGGTAGCCCTCCGGCGGCAGCGGGCTGCCCGCCGCCCCGATCTGCCGCAGCCGCGACAGGTCGAACTCCTTCGCCGGCTCCACACCCTCCTTGCGGCACGCCATGAGGAAGCCGGGACTCGCGCCCATCAGCGTCGCGCCGGTCTCGGCGGCCAGCCGCCACTGCCAGCGGATGTCCGGGTGCAGCGGGTTGCCGTCGATCATCACGATCGACGCGCGCACCAGCAGCGACGACACCAGCGCGTTCCACATCATCCAGGCGGTGGTGGAGAACCACAGGATCCGGTCGCCCGGCCCGAGGTCCCAGCTCAGCGCGTGGTTCTTCAGGTGCTCCAGCAGGATCCCGCCGTGGCTGTGCACGATCGCCTTCGGCTTGCCGGTGGTGCCGGAGGAGAACAGCACGCACAGCGGGTGGGCGAACGGGACCGGGTCGAACGCGAGATCGGCCGGCTCCGGCGAGGAGATCGCTCCACGGCGTCGAGTCGGGCAGGGTGTTCTCGCCGTAGGGCACGTGCACGACGTGCTCGACGGTCGGGAGCCCGGCGCGGATCTCGGCCACCTGCTCGCGGCGGTCGACGTCCTTGCTGCCGTAGCCGTAGCCGGCGACCGCGAGCAGGACCTTCGGCTCGATCTGGCCGAACCGGTCGACCACGCTGTGCGCACCGAACTCCGGCGCGCAGCTCGCCCACACCGCGCCCAGGCTCGCGGTGGCGAGGAACGCGACCAGCGTCTCGGGGATGTTCGGCAGGTAGGCCACCACCCGGTCGCCCCGGCCGACGCCGAGCCGCTGCAGCCCGGCGCGGGCCCGCGCGACCTGGTCGCGCAGCTGGCCCCAGGTCAGCTCGACGCGGTCGCGGGTCTGGGAGTAGCCCAGCACCGCCACCGTCGTCGGCTCGGGCCCCCCGACGGCGTGCTCGGCGTAGTTCAGCGTCGCGCCCGGGAACCACGCCGCGCCCGGCATCTCGCGCCGGCCGAGCACCGCCTCGTACGGGGTGTGCGACCGGACGCCGAAGTGCTCCCAGACCGCCGACCAGAACCCGTCGAGGTCGTCGACCGACCAGCGGTGCAGCTCGTCGTAGTTCTCGAATCGACGGCACCGAGCTCGACGGGCTGCGCAGGCGTGAGCCGTGGCTGCGCGAGCAGCTCACGTCGCTCTACGCGGCCGGGATCCCGGTGGCGCTCACCCACGGCGACCTCCATCTCGACAACGTGGCCGCCGACCGACACGGTCCGGTCGCCTACGACTGGAGCGACGCCAGCATCAGCCACCCCTTCATCGACGGGTTCCATCTCGCCACGCGCGTCCGCGAGGAGGACCGGGCGGCGGTTCACGCCGCGTACACCGCGCCGTGGGCGGAGGCGTTCCCGGAGGCGGACGTCGACGGGGCCATGCGGCTGGCCAGGCTCGCCGACCGGATCTTCGAGGCGATCAGCTACGAGGGGATCCAGCTGCACCAGGAGGACGCGTCACGCTGGGAGCTGTCGGGGGTCACCGCGCGAATCCTCCGCGACATCGGATCCATGTCCCTCGACTGACCGCGACTCGTGGAGAGCGACGCCGAGCACCACGAGCCCGACGCCGACGACCTCCTGGACTCCCGGGACCTGTCCCAGCACGACCAGCCCGACGACGGTGGCGGTCGCCGGCAGCAGTGCCAGCATCAACGCGAAGGTCGCGCGGGGGAGGCGTGCCATCGCCAGCTGATCGGTCACGTACGGGATCACCGACGAGCAGAGGCCGACTCCGATGCCCCACAGCAGCCACTCGGGATGCGCGAACGCCGGGACCGCCGGCGCGAGACCGAGCGGCGTCGCCGCCACGGCCGCGATCACCATCGACAGGCCGAGACGGTCGACGCCGGCCATGGCCTGCTCGCGCGGTGATGTGGCGGGGGAGTTGGCGATCCGGTGTCCCAGCACGACGTACGCCATGAAGCCGAGACAGTTGGCGAACGCGAACACGAACCCCCAGGGCTCACCGGTGATGCGGACCTGTGTCAGGACGGCGACGCCGCCGGTGGCGAGCACGAGGGCGAGAGCGTTCCGTCGGGTCCTGGTCCCGGCGGCAGCGAGCGCGACGGTGCCGAGGAACTCGATGGCACCGACCGTGGCCAGCGGGAGCCGGTCGACCGCGAGGTAGAACAGCGTGTTCATGGCGGCGAGCACGATCCCGAGGGCCAGCAGCACCTGACGGTCGGTCCGGCTCGCCTCGGTCCAGATGTGCCACGGCCGCCGCCAGAGGGCGAAGACGACCGCGGCCGAGGCGATCCGCAGCCACGCCACCCCGAGCACGTCGACGTGGGCGAAGAGGAGCACGGCACAGGCCGGGCCGAGGTAGTGGAAGACGGCGCTGACCAGGAAGTACGTCGTCGGAGGCGCGCGGAAGACCGCGTCGGCAACGGTCGTATGACGCGGTGCGGGGGCCTTGGCTGTCACAGACACAGGACCTACTCTGCAAAGCAACAAGCAAAGAGAACAGGGCAGATCGATGGCACATCGGGCTTTCTCCCTGGAGAACCCAGGCCAATGGACAAGGAGACCTTCGTGGCCATGCTGGACGAGACCAACCGCCGCCTGCTGCGCGAGCTGCATGCCAACCCGAGGATCACCATGTCGGCACTCGGGCGGATCGTCGGGATGTCCGCACCCGCTGTGACCGAGCGGGTCCAGCGGATGGAGCGCGACGGAGTCATCACCGGCTACCGGGTCGAGGTCGACCCGGCCGCGCTCGGGCTGCCGGTCAGCGCGTTCACCCGGGTGCGCCCGGCCCCGCGCGAGCTGTCCAAGGTCGCCGAGCTCGCGGCCTCGCTCCCTCAGGTCTCGGAGTGCCACCGGATCACCGGCGAGGACTGCTTCCTCATCCGCGTGCACGCGCCGACGATCCAGGAGCTCGAGGAGACGCTGGACCAGTTTCTGCTGTACGGGCAGACGGTGACGTCGATGGTGGTCTCCACGCCGGTGCCGCGGCGTCCCCTCCCCGTCGACGCCTGAGACCGCATCATCCGAACGGACGATGGCAATAGCCCCTCGGGAGGGTCTGAACGGCCTGTGCTTTTTGGTCACCCGACCGATGAATTTTTCTCGCGGATGCTGTCTCCTTGTGTAGTAGTGATGAACGACGCAGCAAACGACCCGAAGGAGGCGACCATGACCGCGACACTGACCAGCACACTGACTGGCGGACTCGAGGCCGACGTCGCGTCCCTGCTGCGCCACGAGCTGCTCCGCCTCGCCGTGGAGCAGGAGCGCATCGCTGACGCCGAGGCTGCACAGGTCCCGTACTGGGCACCCAGCCCCGCGTCCGTCGAAGGTCACCGCGCCGCTGCCTCAGCGCTGCGCGCGGACGCCGACCGCCTCGGCTCCATCTGACCCGGTCGCCACCGACTCACTCCGGTCCGCTCGTTCGCACGCTTCCGGCGCGCGGCGGTGCATGATGACATCTGTCGATACGGCGATCGACCGGAAGGGGAGGCTGCTCGATGCGTGCGCGCCTGGCGTGGGTGCTCTTCGGGCTGGGCTCCCTGCTGCTCGCCTGCGGGCTGGTCGCGGGCGTGGTCAACCACGAGGTGATGGACGGCCAGCGGTTCGCCGCGCATGTCGACAACATCCGCAAGGACCCGGCCGTGGCGAGCAGCTCGGTCTTCGCCTGTCCGAGCGGGTGATCGAGGCAGACCCTGACCTCGTCGCGGTCAAGCCCCTCGTCGAGGGCGCCTCGATCTCGCTCGTGAGCAGCTCGGCCTTCGACCCGGTCGTGCAGCGGGCGGCCGACGAGCTGCACTCCGTCTTCACCGAGACCGA
The DNA here is from genome assembly GCA_963737725.1 of uncultured Actinomycetota bacterium. Taxonomy (GTDB): domain Bacteria; phylum Actinomycetota; class Actinomycetes; order Propionibacteriales; family Nocardioidaceae; genus JANLYC01. Next base: position 634,006 of record CAVTTO010000002.1, on the reverse strand, counting down.
ACCGCCGATCCTGCGACTGGCCGACGTCGGCGCCGTGCTGTCCGCCGTTGCTCCAGCAGCTCGATCCCGAGGCCGCCACGCTACCTCCCGCCGGGTCTGGACGTCACGTCTGTCGAGCATCGGCTCGCAGAGCTTCGCGGCGCGACTCCCTCCACGTCACCCACATCGTCAACGTGCTCGCCTGGTTGCTCCCGTTGATGTCGCTGCTCTGCGTGATCGGCGGCGTGCTCCTCGCGCCGGACCGCCGCAAGGTCGCGCCCCGGATCGGCTGGGCGGTCGCCGCCTCCGGCGCAATCCTCGTGGTGCTCGGGCTGGTGCTGTCGGTCTGGACGTCGTTCGTCGACACCGACACGCTCAGTGGTGCCCTCACGGTCGCGGTGTGGGACGAGCTGAAGACGCCGTACTGGTGGACGACGGCAGGCACGCTCGTCGCCGGAGGACTGGTGGCTGTCGCGCTCGAGACGCGCGCACCACTCGACCCGCTACGGCTCGCGGAGGTGGCGTGGGCGTGGGCGACCGCCACCGACCTCTCGACGGGTCACCGGCTCGCGCGGGCAGCCCTGGCGATCGTGGTCGGTGCCTTGTTGATCCTGCGCGGAAGCACCGCGGTCGTCTTCCTGGCGGCCATCACCGGAGCGGGGCTGGCGATCCTCGGGCTCCGGGAGCTGGTGCGGATCGTGCGCGAACGACTGCCGGCCTGGCGGGCCGAGGGGCGTTCCCGGCTGGCGAGCGCGCGCTGGCGCTCGATCGGCGTCACCGTCGCCGGTGGGGTCGTGCTGATCGTGCTCATCGGACTCCTCGCGAGACCAGTCGACCAGGACGTACCTCCGGCGGAGGTGGTCAGCAGCGGAGGAGGCCCGTGCAACGGGCATGTCGAGCTCTGCGACCGCTCGTACGACGAGGTGGCGTTCCCGGCGACGCACAACTCGATGTCCGCCGCCGACAATCCCCGCTGGTTCTTCCCGGAGCAGCCGGACGGCCTGGTCGGCCAGCTCGACGCGGGCATCCGCGTCCTGCTCATCGACACCTGGTACGGCCAGGAGACGCAGCGCTCCGGCGTCATCGCGACCTCCGAGCGGCAGGCGCCCGAGGCGCTGGAGCAGTTGACGGCCGACTACGGCGCGGACGTCGTCCAGGCTGCTCTTCGCCTCCGTGACTCGGCGTCGCTGACCCCGACCGGACCCGAGCGCCCCTACCTGTGCCACGGATTCTGCGAGCTCGGCTCCAAGCTCCTCCAACCCGAGCTCGACGACGTCGACGCGTGGATGAACGCCCATCCGCGTGAGGTCGTCACGCTGTTCATCCAGGACGAGGTCTCTCCGGCCGACACCGCCGCGGGGATCGAGCAGGCGGGACTGCTTCCCTACGTGCACACGCAGGAGGTCGGGCAGCCGTGGCCGACGCTCGGCGAGATGATCTCGTCCGGTCGCCGGCTGGTGGTGCTGATGGAGAACGAGGGTGGCGGCTCGGAGTACCCGTGGCTGATGCAGGGCTTCGACTTCGTCCAGGACACCCCGTTCGACGCGACCAAGCAGTCGCAGTTCAGCTGCGAGCTCAACCGCGGCAGCGCGGACGACCCGATCCTCCTCATCAACCACTGGCTGAACAACACACAGAGCAGGGTCACCGACGCGCAGCGCGTCAACGCGTACGACGTGCTGTGGCCGCGTGTGCACGAGTGCGAGGAAGAACGTGGCCAGCTGCCCAACTACATCGCGGTCGACTTCTACGATCAAGGTGACCTGATGCAGGTCGTCGACCGGCTCAACGGCTTCGACTGAGCCACCCGGCCCCGCCGACGACCCGTCCGCACGACCACCGCGAAGGCCCGTGATGTCACCCGACGACTCCGCAACACTGACCCCTTCCCACGTCGGCTCGCTGCCGATCCTCGACCGGATGCGCGAGCTCAACGTTCCCGGCGTCAGCGCGGCGCTGGTCGAGCACGGCGACGTGGTCGCGCAAGCGGCGTACGGCACGAAGACGGCGGGCGATGACGCACCCGTCGAGGAGACGACCCGGTTCCAGGCGTGCTCGATCAGCAAGCCGGTCACCTCCCTGGGCATGCTGCGACTGGTGGAGCAGGGACGGCTGGACCTGGATGCCGACGTCAACGACACCCTGCGCGCGTGGCGCATCCCGTCGAACGGTGCGTGGGCGCCGCGCGTCACGCTGCGACACCTGGCCAGCCACTCGGCGGGCCTGACCGCCCATGGGTTCCCCGGCTATCGGCGCGGGGCGACGTTGCCGACGCTCCCGCAGGTGCTCTCGGGAGTGTCCCCGGCCAACACCGAGGGCGTCCGCGTCGACATCGTCCCGGGCGTGCAGTTCCGGTACTCCGGCGGTGGGACGACCGTCATGCAGCTGCTGCTCGAGGAGGTCACGGGGCAACCCATCGCCGACCTGTTGCGCGAGCTCGTCCTCGAACCGCTCGGGATGACGCACAGCAGCTACGAGCAGCCGCTGCCCGAGTCTCTCCACGACCAGGCGGCCACGGCGCATGACGCCAGACGGTCGGCCGGTGCCAGGTGGCTGGCACGTCTATCCCGAGCAGTGCGCGGCCGGGCTCTGGACCACGCCCGGCGACCTCTGCCGGTTCGCGATCGGCATCCAGCGGGCTGTCGTCGGCGCTGACGGCGCCGTCGTGTCGGCGGCCACCGCCGAGACGATGCTGAGCCCGCAGACGCCACCGTCACCGAGCGCGGAGCGGATCGGCGGGCTCAACGCTGTCGGGATCGGGCCGTTCCTGAGGTCGGTCGACGGGCACACGACGTACTTCGGGCACAGCGGCGGGAACGAAGGCTTCCGCTGCCACCTGCTCGCGCACCGCGACGAGGGGTACGCCGCCTGCGTGATGACCAACAGTGACGCCGGAGTTCCGCTGGTCATCGACGCGTTCGACGCGATCGCGACCGCGCGCGGCTGGTCCGGCTACACCACCGAACCCCTCGACGCGTTGCCTCCGCGTGGCGCCGAGCTCGACGTGTTCGCCGGTCGCTTCACCAGTGACGCGGGGCTGGCGGTCGAGATCGACCGCTCCGGGAGCCTGCTCGAGGTGACGATCGGAGAGCCAGCGTCCCGCATCGTTCGTCGCGACGGACGCGACCACGCTCGCGTCCCAGGTGCTCGACACGACCATCACCGTCGCGGACGGCGACCTCGTCCTGCGCCAGAGCGGGACCGAGCGGACGCTGCGGCGCGTGCCTGTGCCAGCGCTCTGCGACGCCCTCACGCTCGCGGGCGATCTAGGTGGTGATCCGGTCGCCGAGCCGGTTGTAGCGCCGCGGCAACCTCCTGCACCTCGCGCGGACCGTCGAGCTCGACCCGGGTGTCGCGGTCGGTGCCCATCGCCTGTCGCGGTCGATGCGAGTTAGAGCGGATCGGCTGCACGAACCGCCGGCCGAGGCGATCTGCCATGAGAAGGCTGCCGGCGAGCAGCGCGACGCCCTAGCAGAGCGAGGACTGCCCAGGCGAGGTAGACGGACCGGTCGTAGCCGCTCTCCAGGACATGGACCCGGTTGACGGGAGTGTCCTCTGGCAGGCGGTGTTGCCGCCGAGCGCGACCGGACCAGGATCTCAGCTCCACCGGCACGTCGTCGACTCGCGCCTGTCCCGTCGTCCGGGCCCGCTCGCCCGCGGCGTCCTCACCGCGGTCCGGACCGATCGCGACTTCCGTCCGTGTAGAGCACTGTCGTCCGAGCCGCAGTCGTCGGAGTTGATCGATTCCAGGTAGACCGCCACCGAGCCCTTGTCCTGGCCGGAGTCGACGGTCTCGGTGGCCTGGACCTCCAGCGCGCCTGGCGAGCCGGTCCTCCACGGCGTATCTGCTTCACCAGCACGGCCATCGGCACCAGCATGGCCAGCAGCACCATTCACCGTTGTCGCCGTCACGGTCGTGATCAGTCTGCGCCGCTTGTCTCCGCGCGGTCACGGCTCGCGCTCGGCCAACCGGTCGCCCACGCCGCGGTCGGAGTGGAGGTAGCGCGGCGCATCAGCCGTCTCCCCGTGCTTGCGGCGCAGCCACGACAGGTGCACGTCGATGGTCTTGTCCGAGCCGCCGTACGCCTGCTGCCAGACGTCATCTGAGCAGCTCCCGTTTGGTGTCGACCTCGCCCGGCCGCGCGGCCAGGTACGCGAGCAGGTCGAACTCTCTTTCGTCTGCGCTCGAGCTCGGTGCCGTCGAGCGTGACCTGTCGACCTCCAGCGATCTCGAGGCGTCCTGACGACGGCAGCACTCCGCTCAGCGCAGGACCCGGAACCAGAGGTTGGTCGCGTGCGGGACCTCGCTCAGGTGGGTGCGCTCCAGGCGCACCTCGTGCCCGCCCGGCCAGTCGAACAGTCGCGTGCCGTCGCCGAGCAGCACCGGCACGACGATCGTGAGCACCTCGTCCAGGTGACCGGCCGCGAGCAGCTGGCGTGCGACGTCGGCTCCCATCACGTTGACGTACGCTGTCGCCGGCGGCTGCGCTCGACAGTGCGACCGCCTCGTCGAGGTCTGTCACGAAGGTGATCCCGTCCATCGGCTCGTCCGGTGGGCGATGCGTGAGGACGAACTGCGGGCCTTCCCACCCACCGCCGAAGGCCTTCCCCTCACCCTCGTCGCCCTTGTGCGGGTCGTCACCGCCGAACGTGCGTCGTCCGATGAGAAGCGCGCCGATGTCTCCGATCAGGTCGGTGACCATCGGGTTCGGTCCGAGGTACGGCGTCAGCCACTGCATGTCGCCGTCGGGTCCGGCGATGAAGCCGTCGGCGGACATCGACACGGAGTACAGGAACCTGGCCACGGCTCGCAGGCTACGTCCGTCGCCCGGGGATGGCGACACGTTCGACCACCGAACTCAGCAGATCCGGGCGTGCGGGCGTGCATCCGCGACGGGTTCGGGGCAGCATCGGGCGGGTGACGAACGAGACCGTGGACGTCGTGGTGGTCGGAGCCGGGGCGATGGGGTCGGCTGCGGCCTGGGCGCTCGCCTCCGCCGACCGGGACGTCGTCGTCCTCGAACAACACGCCCTCGGCCATGACCAGGGTGGTTCACACGGCGGGAGCCGGCTGTTCCGCCTCGACTACGCCGATGGGGAGACGCTGGCGTCCGCCCTGCGCGCGGAACGGCTCTGGCGCCGCATCGAGGAGGAGGCCGGGGAAGACCTGTTGACCGTCGTCGGCGGACTCGAGCACGGCGTCGGGTCCGGTCCGGCTGGACGCCGCGAAAGCCGTCTGCGACCAGGCAGGTGTTCCCATCGAGATCATCTCCGCCGAGGCGGCGGGGGAGCGGTGGCCGCAGCTGGCCTTCGAGGGGACCGTCGTCCACCAGCCCGGGTCCGGTCGGCTGAATCCGGATCGTGGCCTCGCCGCGATGCGGCGGCTCGCCACCGAGCGTGGAGCCCGGTTCGAGGCCGAGACCCGCGTGACCGGACTGCGCGTCCTCGATGCCGGAGACGGGCACGGCCCCGGCCTGGTCGAGGTGACGACCTCCGACCACACGCTGCGAGCGCGGCACGTCGTCGCAGCCGTCGGCTCGTGGGCGCCGGCACTCCTGGGCGGCCACGTCGCCTTGCCCACGATCACGGTGACCCAGGAGCAACCGCGGTTCTTCACCGCGCGCGACGAGGTGGACGTCGCGACGTGGCCGGTCTTCGTCCACTGGCGCGACGAGCCCGGCCCCCACGGACGCGCGGCGGGATACGGCTGTGTCGAGCCGGGGGTCGGCGTCAAGGTCGGCCTGCACCACTCCGGACCCGCCGTCGATCCCGACCGTCGACCGCCGCCGGACCCCGGGCTCGAGGAGGCCGTGGTCGACTACGTGCGACGGTGGTTCCCAGGTCTGGACGCCGACCGTTCGACGCCGATCAGCTGCCTCTACGACAACAGCCCGGACGAGATGTTCGTGGTGGATCGGGTCGGCCCCGTCGTGGTGGCGACCGGCTTCAGCGGTGAGGGCTTCAAGTTCGTGCCGGTGATCGGCGAGCTGCTGCGTGACCTCGTGACGGGGGCCGGCGTCCCGCCCGATCGCTGGCGGCTGCGCTGACTCAGACCTGCGGCCGGTAGCTGAGATAGAGGACGCCGTTGTCGTAGGACTCGGCGACCTCGAGCGACATGGTGACCGGGTCGGCGCCTTCGGCGAACAGGCGCGGACCGGCGCCCCGCGTGAGCGGGAAGACGCAGAGGTGGAGGCCGTCGACGAGGCCGTCCGCGAGCATCGCGCGGACCAGGGTCCCGCTGCCGCTGACGTAGATGTCGCCGTCCACCTCGTCCTTGAGGGCGCGGATCCTGGCGGCGTCGTACGCGCCGACCACCTGCGAGTTGCGCCAGGTGGGGTCGGTCAAGGTCGCGGACACGACGTACTTGGTGGTGTCGTTGAAGAACGGCGCACCGGGGTCGTCCTCGACGGTCCGAGTGGACCAGGCCGGCTCGAACATCTGGTACGTCGTGCGTCCGAGCAGGATGCCGGTGCACCGGGTCATCATGGCCGCGAGCCGTTCGCCCATCTTCGGGTCGAACCCGTAGTCGAAGGTCCAGGTCGGTGCGTCGATCACGCCGTCGGCGCTGATGAACTCGTGTACGTGGATCTCTCCCATCGGTCGGACGGTAGCGCACGGACCTGACGGCGGGCCTTCGACCGTTTGACCGCGTCGCCCGATTCGTCACGCATCACGTTGTCGCGGTCGGTGACATTTCCTGGGCCGGATGAGGTCGAGTCCGCAGGCGGCGTTCCAGGGGATTGTTGCTCTGCGTCACGAGATGTCACAGAAAACACTCACGCGGCACCCCGCGTGTCACCTATCTTTGGTCCGTACACCGATCGGTTTCGTCACGACGATCGGCTTCCCCATGCCAGTACCGAGGGATCGATGAGCAAAGAGCGCCCTGCACCGCGTGGTCGAACGCGGTCTTTTGCCATCACCGGGTGGCCACTTCGCTTCAAGGTCGCGCTCGCCATCGCCATCCCGCTGCTGCTTGCGGCGACCCTGGGCGGACTGCAGGTGCGCAACGACCTCAACGAGTCGGCCAACTCCTCGGCGAGCTCCAAGCAGGTCACGATCCTTCCGCCGACCGTGGACTACCTGAGCGCGGCCGAGCGGGCGATGGTGGCCGCGCAGGACCCGACCGGTGCGAGCGACGACGACCTCGACGCCGCGGTCAAGGACATCCAGGCTGCAGCCGACGAGCTGACGAAGGCCCGGGACTCCGCCGACCTCACCGAGGACCAGCGCTACCAGCTCGACGCCATGCTCGACCTGAGCCGTGCCATGCGTCAGGCAGGCACCGACTCGCTCAGCGCAGACACCTGGATCGCGCAGCTGCGACAGCTCCAGTCCGGCGTGACCCAGCTGATCTCCAGCATCGTCAACGAGCAGATCGACCCCGAGCCTCGCCTCGAGCTGCTCTCCCAGACCCTGACGGGTCGGTTCTCGCTCGCCATGCAGCAGGCACTGGCGGCCACCGACCGCAGCGGTAGCACCGGTTCGCAGGACCTGTTCGCCGAAGTCGGCGTCGAGGGCGCCGCGATCGACCGTCTCGCGAGCGGGCTGGGCGACTCCGAGTCCGAGACGATCGCGGACCTCCGGACCGCCAACGCCGAGCGGTCGCACACGATCCGGACCAAGGGCACCGACCTGGGTGGACCCCAGGCCTACACGCAGTACGACGCCTTGACGAGCGACCTGCTGGACGGCATCGACGAGCAGCTGGCCACCTCGGCCGACGACGCTCGCCGCAGCGCGGTGATCAGCGGTGCACTCCTGCTGGCCGCCCTGCTCGCGACCATCCTGCTGGCGTTCCTGGTCTCCAAGCTGCTGCTGAACCCGATCCGCCGGGTCCGCGAGGGCGCACGCGACGTGGCCCACGAACAGCTCCCGGAGGCGGTGGCCCGCATCCGTGCCGGTCACGACCCCGGACCGATCACCCCGATCCCCGTGACGACGAACGAAGAGGTCGGCCAGCTGGCCCGCGCGGTCGACGACCTCCACGAACAGGCCGTCACGCTGGCGTCCGGTGAGGCACGCCTCAAGACCCAGGTGAGCGAGATGTTCATCACCTTGTCGCGGCGCAACACCTCGCTGATCAACCAGCAGCTCGGCTTCATCGAGACGCTCGAGAAGGACGAGGAGGACCCGCAGCGGCTCGAGAGCCTGTTCCGCCTCGACCACCTGGCCGCCCGGATGCGTCGTACGGCCGACAGCCTGCTCGTCCTGGCCGACGCACCGACGCACACGAGCGCGGACGACGACCTGACGGTGGCCTCGGCCCTCCACGCGGCGACCGCCGGTGTCCAGGACTACCGGCGCACGCGCGTCGGATCGGCCAGCAGCGCCCTCATCCGCGACGTCGCATCGGCCGACGTCGTCCACCTGCTCACGGAGCTCGTCGACAACGCGCTGGCCTACTCGGGCCCGACGACCGTGGTCCAGCTCAGCTCCAGCTCGACCACGAACGGCGTACGGGTGGAGATCGAGGACTCCGGACTCGGCATACCCGGCCGCGAGCTCGCGACCTACAACGAGACCTTGCGCGCGGGCGGCGACGTCACGCCCGAGACGGCGCGCCGGATGGGTCTGTTCGTGGTGAGCCGGCTGGCCGAGCGGCACGGGATCTCCGTCTCCCTCGAGCGCAACGCCCACAACGGCACGACGGCAGTCGTGCTGATCCCGTCATCGATCCTCGAGATCCCGACGCCGGCGGCACCGGGTCCGCCGCCCGAGCCGAGCGAGGAGCAGGTCGCGCCCCCGTCCGGGCACATCCCAGGCCTCGCGGCAGCGGCAGGTCCACCGACGCTGGAGCAGCGCCTCAACGCCGTGACCGGGCTGCCTCGCCGCCAACCCGGTGCGCAGACGCCGAACACCGGACTGCCCCCCGCGACTCCGCAGGAACCAGCCGCCGAGGCCCCGCCGGCGGTCGAGCCCGTCGTCCCGACGCCGCCCGAGAGCACGCCTGCCGTCGAGCCCGGCCCGACACCCGTCCCGGCCCAGGCTGCGTCGTCGTCGGCCGAGGCGGTTTCGCCGCCGCCGGCCGAGGCACCGCCGGAGGAAGCGCCTACGCCTCTGCGCACGGCAAGCTCGTACGACCTCGGTGCCGGTGGCGCGCAGCCTTCGCCGCTGGCCTACTCCGACCCCGGAAGCGACACCCCCATCTTCAGGGCGCTGCGGTCGGCCTGGCTGAGCTCTCACGCCACGGACGACAGCTGGCGGTCGTCGGAGGTGGAGGCCGGTTGGGCACAGGCCGACCGGGTCGCCGAGTCGGTGACCGAGGCTCCGGTCAACGATGTCGGACTGCCGGTACGACGCCCGGGGACCAGCCTGGTGCCCGGCGGTGTGGCGAAGCCGGCGACAGCCGGCGCGCGCGACCCCGAGGCGATTCGCGCGCGGCTCAGCGCTCACGCCGCCGGCGTCTCGCGGGGACGGGCCACCGCCGCCACCGCCCCTGACAACCAGCAATCGGAAGACAACCCCGGATGACCCACTACGACGGCACCGCCGCCCCCGAACCGGCCGACGAGCGCGACCTCGACTGGCTGGTCAGCCGGTTCGTGTCCGAGGTCAGCGACGCGGCCCACGCCATCTTGGTGTCGGCCGACGGTCTGCTGATGGCGGCGAGCGACAGCATCCCCGGGGAGCGCGGCGAGCAGCTGGCGGCGGTCTCGTCAGGTCTGGCGAGCCTCTCCGTCGGAGCCTCCCGGCTCTTCGAGGGCGGCGCCGTGCTCCAGACCATCGTGGAGATGGAGCAGGGCTACCTCATGCTGATGAGCGTCGGCGACGGCTCCAACCTCGCCGTGCTCACCCACGACTCCGCTGACATCGGGCAGGTCGGTTACGAGATGGCGCTGCTCGTCGAGCGCGTCGGTCGTACCGTCCAGGCCGGGGCGCGGGTCGCGCCGACCCCTGGGGCGTGAGCGTGAGCAGGATCAGCCGTGGACGTTGACGGCTCCAGCGGGAAGCATCGCGCTCCGACTGCTCGCTTCGTCCGCCCCTACACGATCACGTCCGGCCGTACCGAGGGGACGGTTCACCTTCCGTTGGAGGCCACGTTGCGTCGAAAGAAGGACCATGATCCCGATGGAACCGGGTTGAGCTCGGGTCAGCTGCAGGTGCTCGACGCCTGCGACACCCGCTCCGTCGCAGAGGTCTCCGCGTTGGTCTCCATGCCGATCGGAGTCGTCCGGGTCCTCCTGAGTGACCTGATGGAGCAGGGCCTCGTCCAGGTGCAAGCCACCATCACCGAGCGCTCGTCGAAGGACGAGCGGATCGAGCTCATCGAAAGGACCTTGCGTGGACTCCGCAGCTACTAGCGCCGCACGGAAGGCCGCGTCGACCAAGATCGTCATCGCCGGCGGCTTCGGCGTGGGCAAGACGACCTTCGTCGGATCGGTGTCGGAGATCGTCCCGCTGCGCACCGAGGCGCTGGTCACCAACGAGTCGGAGGGGGTCGACGACCTGGCGGCTGTGCCCGACAAGTCGACGACCACCGTGGCGATGGACTTCGGTCGCCTCACGCTGGCCGAAGACCTGATCCTGTATCTGTTCGGCACGCCCGGACAGCGCCGCTTCTGGTTCATGTGGGACGACCTCTGCCTGGGTGCGATCGGCGCCATCGTCCTGGTCGACACCGCCCGGCTCGACGCGTCGTTCTCGCCGCTGGACTACTTCGAGTCGAAGGGGCTGCCGTTCATCGTGGCCGTCAACCAGTTCGACGGCGTACAACAGCACGCGTTGGAGGCGGTGGCCGACGCCCTGGCGCTCCCGCCACACGTCCCCATCATCAGCGTCGACGCGCGCGACCGGGAGTCGGCCAAGCAGGCACTGATCCGGGTGACCGAGTACGCCCTCCAGCGACTCACCGAGTCCTACTCCGTGAAGGCGAACTGACATGCGACAGCAAGACACCCGCCGGCGACCGACGTCGTACGCCGCTCGCGGTCGAACCCTCCGGCTGCTGGTGGCGGGAGGAGTCCTCGCGCTGGTGGCTGCCGGCTGCGGCTCCGAGGAGAGCACCGCCACCTCGCGCGCCCTCGATCCGCAGGTCATCAAGCCCGGAACCCTGACCGTCTGCACGAGCATCCCCTACCCGCCGTTCGAGTTCAGGCAGAAGGGGGAGCCGGTTGGCTTCGACATCGACCTGGCCAACGAGGTGGCGAAGAAGCTCGAGCTGAAGGCCGACATCGTCAACGCGAGCTTCGACGACATCGCCTCGGGCCAGCTGCTCAACAACGGCACGTGCGACGTCGCCGTCGCGGGTCTGACCATCAACGGTGAGCGCGCTCGGGTGCTGGACTTCTCCAGTCCTTACTTCGACGCGGCGCAGGCCATGGTCGTGAAGAAGGGGTCGGGTATCGACTCGCTGGAGGACCTCGGTGGGCAGAAGATCGGCGTCCAGGCAGGAACCACGGGCGAGATCTACGTCACCGACCATGCGCCGACTGATGCGGAGGTCGTTCCGTTGCCGGACGCCTCCGACGTCGACGCTGCCCTGCAGGCCGGCACCGTCGTGGCGGGTGTCTATGACAACACCGTGGTCGGCGACGTCATCTCCCGGAACCCGGACTTCGAGGTGGCGACGCAGTTCGACACCGGCGAGCAGTACGGGATGGCGGTCAAGAAGGACGGCAGCGTCGACCTGCTCCGGTTCATCAACAACGTGCTGGCCGACCTCAAGTCCGACGGCGGCTACGACGACATCTACGACAAGTGGTTCGGCACCTCCTGACGGTCGCCTGGCCTTCGGCGACCGGACGCCCGGCCGAAGCCTGCTGTCTCCGACAAGTTAGGCTTACCTTACTTGTCGTGTCCTCATGAGCTTGAAGGAGATCGATGCACGCGCTGGTCAAAGAGACCGAATGGCTGACGCCGAGCCTGGTCCGGGTCGTGCTGACCGGAGGCGAGCTCGCGGCCTTCGAGATGGCGGAGGCGACCGATGCCTACGTCAACGTCGCACTGGCTCCGCCCAACGCGCCGTACGACGAGGTCTTCGCCCCGGCAGAGGTTCGGGATCAGTTCCCCAAGGAGTGCTGGCCGGTCCGACGCCGCTACACCGTGCGCTCCTGGGACGCGGCCACGCAGACTCTGACCATCGACTTCGTGGTGCACGGCGACGACGGCGTCGCCGGACCCTGGGCCGCGACGGCGAAGCCAGGCTCGGTCCTCGTCTTCGAGGGTCCAGGAGGCGGGTACACCCCGGACCCCCAGGCGGACTGGCACCTGCTGGTCGGCGACGAGTCCGCGCTGCCCGCCATCGCAGCCTCCGTGGAAGCACTGCCGACCGGCGCCCTGGCTGTGGTCCGACTGGTCTGCGACGGTCCCGAGCACGAGCTGCCGCTCAAGAGCCCGGGTGTCCTCGACGTCGCGTGGCAGCACCGTTCCGGCTCAGCGGATGACGCTGACCTCCTGCCGGCGGCTGTCCGGGAGCTGTCGTTCCCTCGTGGTCGCGTCCACGCCTTCATCCACGGCGAGGCCGACGAGATCCGTGAGATCCGCCGACACCTGCTCAGCGACCGCGGCCTGACCCGAGCCGACATGTCGTGCTCGCCCTACTGGCGCCGCGAGATGACCGACGAGGCCTGGCGCCAGGTGAAGCGGGACTTCGTCGCCGCGATGGATGCCGAGGTCGCCTGAGCGAGCGTGGGGGCTGGGCGGCTGCCGGAAGCATTGGCGAGACGTCGTTGTTGTAGCGCGGTGGGCAGGTCCAAGCACAGACGAGGAGCCCCACATGGCGTCCACGCAGATCACACTCAGCACCGAGCGCCTCGACCTCGCAGCGATGGCGTCCGGAGGACGCGTCAGCAGCCGTGACGATCTTCGGCACGGAGGAGGTCACGCGCTGGCTGACCCCCGCGATGGAGCCCGTCAAGGACGAGGACGGGATGCGCGCCGTCCTGGACCGGTGGGCCGAGGAGGACGCCGCAGGCGGACCCCCCGGTCGGCCACTGGGCAGTCAGGCGTCGCGACGATGGCGTGCTGTTGGGGTCGTTGACACTCCGACGGATGCCCCCGTTCAGGGAGGACCTCGAGCTCGCTTGGCAGTTCGCCCCCGGTCATTGGGGCAAGGGCTACGCGACGGAGGCGGCCCATGCGGTCGCGGGCTGGGCGTTCGAGGACTCGGCACACGAACTCTTCGCCGTGATGCGGCCGGCCAACCAGCGTGCGGAGAAGCTCGCGCGACGGCTGGGCTTTCAGTGGGTCGGAGAGACCGACAAGTACTACGACCTTCGTCTTCAGGTGTTCCGGCTTCGGCCCCCGGACCTCGAAGGCCCGCTCCCGCCACTACACCCCTGACGAATCGGGTCTGGGGTCAGCGACTGGACCTCCTTGGTCACGACGACCTCGACGGGTACGGCGATCTCGACGAACGGGATCGGGCAGCAGTCGCTGCCAGCGCACTCGTGCAAGTCCTCGCAGCCCGCGTCGAGGGCGGCTACCAGGTTCGCGTGGATCACGTTCAGATCGCTGATGCGTTGCTCGACCTCGGCCAACTTTTCGCGAGCTCGCGTCTGCAGTCCCGAGTCTCGCCCGCGGCGACGACCGACCTCGACCAGGTCAGCCACCTCGTCGAGCGTGAAGCCCAGTCGCTGAGCGGCCTTGATCACCCGCAGAGTCGTGATGGCCTGTTGGTCGTAGAGACGGTGCCCGCCAGGGCTACGTCCAGGCTCGCCGAGCAGGCCGCGTCGCTCGTAGTAGCGCAGCGTCTCGCGGTTGACCCCAGCAGCCTCGGCGACCTCGCCGGCGCGCAGGCTCATGCCGAGAGCTCAATGGCGCGGTCTGCGAGCGCGGCCAGGATGTCGCGGCGCTCAGGAGGAACCGAGATCTCCAGGGTGACATTGCCCGGTGTGCCGTCAATGGCGAACGTGAAGAAGGAGCAGCAGGCACTCTCACGCTCCACGAGATCCCGGACTCGCTCACGGAGCTCAAGGGTTCCGGTCAGATGCATGCGCACCCGTTGGTCATCGCGTTCCACGCTGCGCACGGCCTCGCTGAAAAGTGCGTCGAACTCAGCCAGTCTCAACGGGCGCTCAGTGGTTGGCAGGGTGCATGCGTCAGTGACCATCAGCTCATCCATGATGCCACGGTAAACCCGTACCCAAGTACCGGATGCAAGGGAAATCCGACCTCGACGTTGTTCCGACGCCGACGCCGACGCTGACCGGGTAAGGGCATCCTGCGCGTGGCGTTGGCATTCGTAGCGGTCGCCGGTCTAGCGTCCGCACATGGAAAGACCCCGGACCTAACCTGTCCGGGGTCTTCCAGGTCTCTTGACTCCCTGAGACCAACGGGAGACTTGCATTGTTACCTGGGGCCGTCCCCTCGACAACCCCAGGTAACAAGACTCTTAGCCAGGGACCTCGCCACGGTCCTGGCCGTGACCGTTCGCCTCACCGATGGATCCGGTTTCCTTCTTGATGAAGTGCTCGACGTGGCGCTCATGCGCCTCTCGACGGCCTGCGGCGGCAGCCTCCTCCTTGTCGTCGTGGGAGCTCAACACTTCGTCTTCGCCTTCCACACGGTTGTGCCACTGGCCGTCCTCGAGGAACGTCTCGATGTCGCCGTGCGGCATGTGGCGGACTCCTCGTCTTTCGTGTGGCCCCGAAAAGGGTTTTGGAAGGGTGGCCCAGCCGTCTCGGGGGTCACGACTGGGCCACCCAGTTCATGGGCGACAGCTGCGTTCTAGTTGCAGGAGAATTCGCTGTCGCCGGGATCGCTCAGACACGTGTCAGCCCCGGCGCCGCCACGGCTCACGTCGTTGGGAGCGTTGTCGCGGGAGTTCAGGCGGTCCGCATTGAGTCCGCCGAACAAGTGGTCAGCGCCGGTGTTACCCACGACGAGGTCGCGGCCGGAGTTGCCGAAAAGCCAGTCGAAGCCGGATCCGCCGCGCACGACGTCGGCTGCTGCGCGCCCGACGATCCTGTCGCCACCTGCTTGGCCAAGCAAGAGGTCAGACGCGGCTCCGCCGTTCAAGAAGTCGTGGGCGTCATTTCCGGCAAGCGTGTCGCTCCCGGTGTTCCCGTGCAGACGGTCGCGTTGGTTGCCACCGCGAATCACGTCGTCGCCCCGGCCGCCGCAGACAAGGTCACGCCCGCCGCGGGCCCGAACGATGTCGTCCCCTCCACGGGCGGCGATGATGTCGCGTCCGTTGGTCCCGTTGATGACGTCGGGGCCGGGCGTTCCGACGATGGTGGCCGCGTGACCCCGGCACATGACTGGGGCGGCGGCGGCTGAGGACGGGGCAGCCATGACTGCCGTCCCTGCACCGGCCAGCAGAGCTGTGACGATGACGGTCGTCGATTTCGGTGTTCGCATGATCCCTCCTATGGGTTCATTTCTTCGTCCCCGAGCGGTCTGCGATGTGAGGGCTTGGCTGTCGCCGACGTTGCGGCGGGCTGTCGGCTCGGCCCGCGCGGACAGCCTTGCGGGCAGCATTGCCGGCCGTCGTCTTCCACGAGCGCTCGCCCGCAGGTGATGCAGTACTTCGCTTCGTCCGTCACGTGATGAGTGCCTCTCGGTTGACCTGAGATGGCTGCCCAACGCCACAGGTCTGTGGCGGGGCTCCCCGAAAGCCGTTGCGCGCACCGATACCCATCTTGCCCGCGCCGTAACACCGCTTTTTGCAGTGAGTCAACGCTCCCTCGAGCCGAGCGGTGCCTCGACGCCAAGACCTGAGCACGCCTTCTTGACTGCAGGGTCAAGAAGGCGTGCCGTCTACGCCGCGCTTCTCGTGCTCACGCGGACAGCTCGGCGCCGGACACGACACCAGCAGCGACAATGCGCAGTTTGGTGTTGCTGGTCTGAGATGTCCTGATCAGGAACTCGAAGGCCGCGTTCTCATTGATCTTGTAACGCTCCATCAAGATCCCGATGGCTGGGCCGATGACCTTGTGCGAGAACACCGCTTGATTGAGCTGCTCGAGCGCGGTGGCGTGCCCCATGGCAATGGCGGCGTGAGCCGCGTACAGCTCGACCAGCTGTCGGTGCCGACTGACGAAGATCCCGGGCTGCGTCGAGTACAGGTTGAGACCAGCCCGGGACTGCCCGTTCTCATAGACGCGCACCGCGAGCTGTGACCGAATGCCCAAGGCAGCAGCGGACGGTGCGTAGGTCGGCCAACGGTGCTCGGCCACGAGATCCTCGGTGGCGGCGATCGTGACAGCAGTGGTCACGACCTCATAGCAGGGACCCTCGGTTGCTGCGTACTGCAACTGATCAGCTCGATCGGCGATCACATCGGTGGGAGCCAGAGTTTTCAACTCGCGCTTGGGGCCCCGGGTCGTGATGCTGGCGTACGCGACCTCGGGGATGGTCTGACGAACACCCTCCGTGACACGGATCAGGGTCTCGTCCAGTCCGGAAACGGAGTCCCATTCGCTGGCCACCCGCGCGAGGCTGATCGCCAGGTCCAATGATTCGACGGTCATATGTCGGTCTCTCGGCTTAGGCCGACGACTGATCGCAACCGACTAGGCCTCCACAGTACTCCCTATCTCCGGGGCAGGATGCCACGCGAACCGTAGGGCGATGGAGTCCACACCATCTCCCTGACGTGCCGGGCTCAGATCCGTGTGCGGCACGACCGCCGAAGTACGCGTACCAAAGTGCGATCCGCGAAACGAGGATGACGGCCCCAACCAACGAAAGGACGACCGGAGCGACCACCGCACGTCGGGCGGCCTGCCGAAGACCGGAATGCAGACAAGCGTCGGGAGCACCATTTACAGCGCGACAAAGGGCCACTCGTCAACATCGCAGAGCCAGGTACTGCGTTCGGAATTCGGGTTGGCGGCGTCTCCACAGAACCGCTCATCAGCGACCACGCAGTGCGGCGTAATCGCGTCAGCCGGCTTTATTTATCCCCTGCAGGACCGTCAAACCTGGTTTTAACCGCGATGCTTGCCTGGTCGGCGTCGTATCAGGGCCATGGCGACTGCGGCGGCCGCCAGGCTGCCGCCGATGATGGCGAGCACGGCGATAGACATTCGCCCGGCATCCGCGGTGGGAGTGGGCGCAAGCGCATCCGGCACGAATGCGGTCGGCGGTTCGGTGGGTCTCACGCTGACTGTCGCCAACGTTGATCGCGGCGGAGCCGTGGTTTGACGAACCTGCGGCGCCGAGGACGCCCTCGTGTCACCAGGCCCCACCGGTGGCCATGTGAGATCCGTAGCCGCGTCTCGTTCGACGAGAGAACCTGGTGACTGCTGTTGCCGTGCCAGCCACGGCGGAGTGGGCGGAGCTGAAAGAAGGACCTGGACCGGCGGCTTCGTCGTTCCGAACGGCCGTGTTGTCGACGATGGCGGCTCAGGCAGGTTCGACGATTCAGCCGAAGGCGTCGTGATCGTGACGGGTGCACTGGATGCGCTCGTCGTTGTATAGGTCAAGACAACCGACGTCGTCTCCGTGAAGGATGTCGTTGTCACGATCGTGCTAGACGTCGTCGTGGTGTTGGTCGGCGGCGTGGATGTTTCCGACGTAGATTCCGTCTCGGTACGCGTCGTGCTGGTGGGCTCCATTGTCGAGCTCGCGGTGGTCGTGCCACTTGACGTCGGCGGATCGGTCGACTGGTTCGACTGCCCTGCGGAGTCCGGCATCGGGCTGACTGGCGCGGCCTGTTCACCTCGGGGCACTTGTGAACGTGTTGCTGTGCTGGCGGGCTCGCGTGTGACGAGGAGGACGAACAGACACAGGCTCACGGTGACAATGACCGCTGCACACAGCCGCTTCATCGCTCTCTCCTGACCGCCTCTCGCCCTTTCACTGCCCGAGGTGACCGGTGACCAAACGCGCTACACAGCGTGACGACGCCTGGCCTCCGCACCCCGGGGACGCCGGGGACCCAAGTCGCCAAAGGCGAACAGGCCGCTGGTCGGTCATGACGATGAGCAAATGTCGCTTTGCACCCGGGGCCACGACGAATCCCCACAATGGGCCATTGCCGGGTCGGCTGTTGGCGAGCAGGTTGAAACGGGACACAGAAAGGAGCCTCCGATGCCGGAGTTCATGGACGTACACACTGGGATGCACGGAATCACTACTGAGGGTCTCCACGAGGCGCACCAGGCCGACCTGGCGATTCAGGACGATGAGAACGTCAACTTCAAGCAGGCTTGGGCAGATCCGGACTCAGGCATGGTCTTCTGCCTGTCTGAAGCCCCCTCTGTAGAGGCGGTGAAGCGGATTCACGAGCGTGCAGGACATCCCGTTGACCAGGTGTATGAAGTCCCCGTGCAAGCCTGACTGAGCTGGCTAACGTCGGCACCGCTTCATCGCTGCTAGCCCACAAAACCGGCAGAACATGTCATGGCAGGTTCTGGCCGGGGGGTTTGTCATGGGCAGGACGTGTCATAGCGGGATGGGTCGCCACTCCTATGGTCCGCAGTGAGGGCACCCACTCGGGTGCTGGGACAGGAGCCAACCATGAACAGCCGTATCAAGATCGCCGCGATCGCCTGTGCTCTACTCGTACCCGCCGGCCTCGCCGTCGCCACTCACGGGTCGGCGGATGCCAGCTCGGCCAAGCACCACGGATGGCCGTCGTCGACGAAGATGTCGTCGGCCCACATCTCCAAGCAGGCCAACGCCAAGGATGGGACGCATGTCTTCACGGTGATCGAGCACGAAGTGCGCACCGCCGACGTCGACACCGGAGACCCGGGCGAGAGCCCCGGCGACTTCTTCCTCTTCGAGAGCCGCCTGCTGCACCCGCACACCGGCGATGTCGTCGGCGTGGACTCTGGAAAGTGCATGATTGCGATCCGCACGTTCGTCTGTGACGCGACAGCAAGGATCAACGGCAAGGGGAAGATCGTCGTCGCCGGCGCCTTCTTCAGCGAGAACGACGGCGTGCTGCCGATCACCGGCGGCACGGGCGCCTACCGCGAGGCGGCCGGCCAGCTCTTCGTCAGGGACCTCCCGAACGGGGACACCCGGCTGACCTTCGTCCTCGTGGACTGACACTCCGCACGAACGGCAGAGGCCCCGTAACCCTGCGCGGGGCCTCTGCGCATTCGTTGCCGCCGACTGCCGTGTGCCGAGCCTAGTATCCTTCGGGCGCGGAACCCGCCGCGGCTCGAACGCTTGCGTCTATCGTCTGCGTTGCATCCTTTCGCGACCGAGCCATCATCTTAACTACGAGTTCGAGCCGGCAAGGTGTCGAGTCGCGAGGCACCGGACAACCGGCCCCCCAGCGTTGGACTTCACCTGAACCGTTCGATCGCCGTGAACGACGGCGACTATCTGCAGGACGGCCGTCTGTCGCGGCACCAGGTCCTCGTGCCGGGTGGCGCCTGACCCGGGTGGGTCGTGTATTCTGGTTATCTGAGGTCGTTGGGTGCCCATCCTTACATCTTTAAAAGCCACTTTTCTGGTGCAGGTCAGCTGTCGGGGAACGGCTCAATATCGCCGTGCGGCATCAGCGGACCCTCTCGGTTCGGATGATCCCCGAGGTTGGGGTGGGTGGCCCAGCGCGTGATGGGCCGCGCTAAGCCACCCGGTCTGGTGGTGGGCTCGCCCTTTCCTGACGGCTCTGCGCTGCACGGTCTTTAGGGTCGCGCTCTCCGAAGAGCCATTGGATCCCGGTCCCAGTCGTCCGGCGGTCGAAGTGGAACTCACCCTCGCCCCATCGCGCTGTCGGCCGGGTCACCATTGGACATCACCCAGTTTGGGCCCGAACCCGCGGTCTTGTCGGCGCTTGTCGTAGAGACCCTCGCCGCCGAGACGGAACAACACAACTGCCCCTCCGGCAGCACCAGCGGTCCACACCGCGTCACGCTGTTGCTCTGTCGCTTGGCCTTTGCAGGCCTTGCGTGCCTTGGACGAGCTGGTGCTCACTCTTGCAGTCTTCCTTGTTCGCTGCAGCTTGTGAGTAGCCGAGGGCACCGACAGCCACCGCCACGAACAAGCCGCACCCGAGCGCACGAAGTCCGGCAGCTCGGAGGGTAGCCGAACCGAGACCGCCCACGCCGGCACCTCTTGAAAGGTCACGCAAACGCAAGACGGTCAATTCCTGTCGCGGGCATGTCAGCGCCGGTCGATCTTGTAGAAGACGCTGTCGAGTTTGCCGTGGTACTGGTCGTTGCCACCCCTGAAGCGAGCGCCTTAGCACCGATCCGAATCGGTGCGTTATTGGCGATCCGGCCGGTGGGGCCAGCTTTCTGTCTGTTGAGTGCGCCGTCGATCCACAGGCTCAACACGCCGTTTTGTCGGCGGCACTGCAGCCGGTGCCAGGTGGAGTCGTCGATGTGGAGAGCCGATCTGACGATCAACTGGCCGGCGCGGCCCGACATCGTGCACTGGGGATGGGAGCCGATCAGCTCGAGCTTCCACCTGCCTCCGGGCTGGTCGATGAGACCCTTCTGCATGATGTTCGGGTCCTTGCCGCGACGCGCCTGGGCATCGGTCACCTTAACCGGCGGCACCGAACCAGAATGGGTTGCGGTGAGGGTCGAGCGAGCGCCTGTCCGGGATGCCGACAAGGGCGCGACCACAGCCGATGCACGGAAACCTGGCTGCCTTTCCGGGGTTTCCGTTGACCTTGCGGAGGTGCCCACCGTTTGAGGTCCTGACCGTCCCGTGGTTGCGGTGACCGGACACGTCGCGGACTGTCGTGCCAGGCCTCAGGGACTCGCGTCGGTCGAAAGTGAACCGAAATTCGGTGGTGATCTTTCCGGCACGGCCCAACGACAGTGAAGACCTCTCGCCACGATGGACCGCGGCGGCGCTCACGGGCTCGGCGGCAATTCCGGCGCAGAGCAGCAATCCGCTGGCAGCGGCCGTCAGGGCAAGCGTCGCACGGGGACGCGCACGGATGCCCCCTCGTGTGAGGGTCATCAATGATCCTCCGTGGTAGTCGGTCCCCGAGAAGTCTGCCGAGTACCCGTCACATCCCGCTGCATGCGTTCTCGCGGGCTTCTTCACGGGATCTCAATCACCTCCACTACCACGTGCAACCCACGGCGTCCGGCCGCTGTCTCCGTTGCACGAGTGGACGATCTCCGGTGCGCACGCGCGGCCGCCAAACCTTGCGTCCGCCCTTCGGGGGCCTGTCCGGCGGTTATTCCTCATGCACAGAGACGAGGGTCGGCCCGATGCCTTCCCCTGGTGCGGCGGATAACCGGCCTGTGGGGGACATCCCTGCGGACATTGGGGCGCGTCGTCATTCATGACCGCTCCCGCCCGCAGTTGATGCAGAAGTTCGGCGTGTTCGCCATTGCCTGTGCCTTCCGGGTCGCTAATGCATCGTTGGCTGCCAGCAGTTTGATGAGCGGGCCTCCCCGAGAGCCGCCCCATATTTACCCAGCTGCCGGTGGTCCAAAACCAAGCCGAGGGTCGGGGATAGCGACCTGGCTCGCGCGCCAGCCAGATCGGTTCAGGCTGCGGCGGTTGGGGAGGCGGTGAGGACCAGAGGTGTTTGGGGCTCGAGGTGGTCGTGCCACTTGGCGCCGGCGGATCGGTCGACTGGTTCGGTTGCTGCGCAGAATGCGGACAACCCAGATCACCGGCCCGGGCCAGCGCCGAGGAAGGGACGCTGTCTTCACGGTGATCGAGCACGAGGTACGCACCGCCGACGTCGACACCGGAGACCCGGGCGAGAGCCCCGGCGACTTCTTCCTCTTCGAGACCGACTGCTGCACCCGCGCACCGGCGGCCTGGTCGGGTGGACTCCGGCAGTGCATGATCGCGATCCGCACGTTCGTCTGCGACGCGACAGCACGGATCAACGGCAAAGGGAAGATCGTCGTCGCCGGCGCCTTCTCCATAGAGAACGACGGCGTGCTGCCGATCACCGGCGGAACCGGTGCCTACCGCAGGCGACGGTCAGCTGTACGTGAGCCCCCCCCCCCCCCCCCCCCCCCCCCCCCCCCCCCCCCCCCCCCCCCCCCCCCCCCCCCCCCCCCCCCCCCCCCCCCCAGGCTTGGCGTCTAAGCCGATCGCTAGTGGCCGGGCCTCATTGGTCCTTGTCGTCGTAGTCGCCTTCATGGTCCGTTTCGGCGTGTTTGGCCCGCCTGGAGTGCTCAGTCCCGGGGCGGCCCGAAGGCTGCTGCGTGTTGTC
The DNA here is from genome assembly GCA_963737725.1 of uncultured Actinomycetota bacterium. Taxonomy (GTDB): domain Bacteria; phylum Actinomycetota; class Actinomycetes; order Propionibacteriales; family Nocardioidaceae; genus JANLYC01. The sequence continues at coordinate 611,985 of CAVTTO010000002.1, read as the reverse complement.
CGCGTTCTCGCTGTCGGGCGGGAACTCCGTGTCGTCGTAGTTGCCTTTGTCGTCGTTGCGAGGGCTCATGGATCCACCTAGAAAGTTGGTTGCCTAAAGGGCAGGGTCGGCTGACGCACTGGAGCGAGTCAAGGAGTTCGACGACCGGGCCGCCACTGCGCGAGTGACGGCCCGGTCAACGTCAATGAGGACGTGTAGCTCGGTGCGGTTCCGGCTTGGACCGGGACGTAGCGTGGCTCCCCGTCTGTGGTCTGGGCCGGTCTCCTGCTCGTCGCTTGCGTCGGGGGAACCGCCCAGCCCGAAGGCCAGCGCGAGCCGAGGCGATGCGCCCATCAGCGCGATGTACGTGTCGTGACGATCACCGGCATGCTCAGCTTGCTCGAGGATCATGAAAGGCAATCACCATGACCATCGTCGGGCGCACGTGGCGGCCATCTTGCCGGTCGGGGTGTCGCCCATGACCCGGTCGATCCCGGCCACCGCGGCTCCTGCGATTGCGGCTGCCACCACGAAGATCATCATCGCGGCGATCACGTTCGGCAGGTAGGCCAACACCTGGTTCATGAACCTCGTCAGCGCCGGGATCTTCAGCGTGCCGATCGCGCTGAACAGGAAAAAGGCGAAGACCAGGTAGAACACGACACGGCCGATTCCGCTGGACGGGCTGGCACCGGGCATGACCCGTTGGACGTACTGGTTGGCGTCGGACTGGTGCAGGTGCCGGTCGAGGCCGGCCTTCTGCAATCCCTTGGTGACGATGCCCTTGATGACCTTTGCCACGATGTAGCCGATGGCCAGAATGACCAGGAAGGCCAGAATGTTGGGCAGGAAGTTGAAGAAGGTGTCGAACGACTTCTGCAAGCTGTCGTCGAGCTGGATGGCGACGTTGTCACGGGGCATGGAGTCTCCTGGGTAAGACGGCGCCGCGGACGCTGATGCCGCCGGCAAGTGGTCTCCACACCCTGTACCCACTTACACCGAAAACTTACATCGTAAATTTTTCTTTTCTGATTGCGGTTACGCATCAAACTCGTCCGGGTACCCCGACCGCTTCGCTGACGTCCGTTGGCGAACGAACGGGAAGGAACGCGATGATCGAACAGCAAGAGCTCGGCAGCGTCGCAGCCGTGACGTCTACGGCCATGACGACGAGGATCGGCTCCGTGGCCCAGGTCTACCAGGACGACCCAACGGGGCAGCCTGAGTGACTCACCGTGCACACAGGCCTGTTCGGGCTGAACGAAAGCTTCATACGCTGCGAGAAGCGTCCGTCACCGGAGACCGCGTCGAGGTGCCTTATGACAAGTCAACCATCAAAAATTCGCCGAACATCACCGCTGACGGCCACCTCGAGCCGGAGGAGGAGCGTCGGCTCTTCCAGCACTACAGCCTCGCTGGGACACCGACTGGACAGGAGCGGACACCGATCACGCCTTCGACATGGTCGGCTACGACTCAGCCAGTGACGGTGATGAGACCTCCGGGCCGAACACCGACGACGCCATGACCCGCTCGGAGGAGCAGGTCCGCGTCGGTACCCAGACCGGAGTCTGGGCAGGCGCGGCTCCGCAAGTACGTGGTCACCGAGAACGTCACCGAGACGGTCCCAGTCCGCAAGGAGAAGGCGGTGCTGGAGACCGAGCCCGTCACGTCGGAGAACTAGACGCGGCGACCTCGCGGTCGGACATCTCCGAAGACGAGCACGAGGTAACCCTCCACGAGGAGCGCCCCGTGGTGGAGAAGACCACGCAGCCCGTTGAGCGGGTCCGGCTGACCACGGAGGAACAGACGGACCACGAGACCGTCTCAGAAGAGGTCCGCAAGGAGCAGGTCGAGGCCGAGGGCGACATCTCCACGCGCCGCTGACGGGCCTGATGTGGTGCGGCCGTGGCTCGCACAGCAGAGCCACGGCCGCACCGGCGTCTGGACGGACTACCGTGAGACCGTTCAAGAGACGCTGTGACGGGGAGGCGCCGGATGGCCAACGAGAACATCGACGCAGATGCCCGCGCCGTCGAAGGCAAACCCCGACCGTCTAGCCGCGTCCCTCTGGATCGCGAACGCATCCTCGCAGCCGCCCTCAGCTACATAGAGGAACACGGCCTTCCTCAGCTGTCGATGCGCAAACTCGGCGCAGAGCTCGGGTCGAGGGGATGTCGCTGTATCGGTACGTCCCAGGTCGAGAGGCCCTGCTGGACGGCGTCGTCGAGTCGATCATGGATGAGATGTACCTAGACGACGACGTGCTCCAAAAGCCCACACACGGGTGGCAGGACTACCTCCCAGCGCCTCGCGCACGGAGTAAGGCGTACCGCCTTGTCCCACCCACGGGCGTTTCCGCTCGTCGCGTCCCGCCCACCCGAGGCACCCTGGCTGCGCCCGCCACTTCGCAGTCTGCGCTGGGTGGAGTCGTTCCTGAACGGCCTGACGCAGCGAGCGATTCAGCGACGAGGCTGCGGTCGCCGCATACCGCGCATTCACCAGCTTCCTGCTGGGCCACCTGCTCCTCGAGGTCTCCACAATGGGCGCCGACGTCGGACCGCTTGACGTCCTGGACGACCATGCCGCCTCGACACCGCGAGCGACCGTTGCGGACTTCCCGCACGTGAATCGCATGAGTGGACAACTCGCCCAGGATCACTCCGCCGCCGAGTTCGAAGAGTCACTCGAGAACCTGCTCGATCGACTCACACTGCTGCGCAACAACTAACGATTCCAGCGCACAGAGTGTCCACCTGACAGCGAGAACAACGAAGACGGTCCGGGAAACTCGGACAGCAGGACGCATGACAGCGGCAAAAGGCGAAGCACCGACGACGCGGGCGACTACGACGACAAGGACCAGTAGCCGCTAGTCACGCCACTCCTCAATAAGGTGATTGCGAGATCGCCCAAGCAGGTACCGGCGAGTACTCGAAGGCTCGCTCAACGCACGACCATGCCGCTGGTCGTGCGATCTGCCGAAGAGCGGGGAGCGTGTGCCGCTCTAATTGGAACCACAAAGAGGTGCGTTGGCGGCCGTCGTCGTAGGTGCACTGGAAAACAAGCGGACTCCAGGACCATCCGTAGGTCACTGACTGCCGCGCATGTCCGCCGGGCGGATCGGCAGAACATGCTGACTCCATTCGCCACCAGCCAAGGCGAAGTAGAGGCCGGTCGCCGCGAGCAGCACGAGGAGCGCGAGGGACACAGCGAAGAGGCGTAGCAGAATACGTGACCCTGATCTGCGGGTGTGCTGGATGCTGACGTCGCTCACGGAGCGATCTTCCTCAGTCACCCGGCATTCGCGTCCGGCACTCGCCAACGCCCGACCATGCCGCACATCGAGCGATTGCCAGCGCATGAAGCTGTAGCGAGCGGGTAATTCCCGGCATGCCGATGCGCGCCCATCGTTGGCGCTGCATCGTGGAGCGCCGCTTGCACGCACGCGGCGGTTTCGCTCCGAGTGGGTGCCGGGCAGGCAACTAGGGCAGCCCTAGCCCGGCCGGTGCCCCGACGTGGCTCGAGCAGCGCGTCGGGGCACACCACCCAGGCTGGCCGGCTTCGGGTGACCGACGTGCACATGGGTACGACTGGCCTGACCGCAACGCGCAGCGAGAGGCCGACACATGGCTGGTCCACGTACCGAGGTACATCTGAGGCAGCTTGAGGAACTGATTCGCCGGTGCGATCTGGTGGCGTTGGCGGCGGCGATCGAGAGACGAGACATCCCCTCGGACGAGGAGCACGAGCTGTACCTGGCTGTGTTAGACGCCGGCGGCAAGATCAGCGCAGACGACATCCTCGATCAAGGCGTCTTCGTGGTGCTGGCCCTCGTCCAGGACATCGCTGCCGAAGGGGGCCGCCACCTCCGCGTCGTCGAGGACAACCGCTGACCCCGCGACGCGCACCGTAGCCGACAGGTGGTCGCCTCGTTGAACAGACTGAACGGTTGCCTCGCAGGGGAGGGCAACGTGTCAGCACGGAGACGTGACCGACAAACGCCCCGCCACGGGGGATGGGGCGGGGCGCAAGTCGAGGTGTGCGCTGTCGGTCTCAACGCTTCCCCGAGCGGCGCCGGATAGGGGTGGCGCCGGGCTGCTGCACCTTCACGGGGGGGCAGGTGCAACTCACACCCAGACTGCACGAACCGAGCAGTCCTGTCCTTCAAACGCTTGTTGTTCGGGCCAGTCCTGTGTCCAAGAATCCCCGAGGTGTAGCGGTGGTGTCATTCGGTCGCTGGCTCTAGCGTCATGGCATGCGTTCGACCGATGCGATCACTCATCAGCAGGCGGCCGCCGGCTCGGCGGGTGGCTGGGACTGCCAAATGGCTCCTGACCTGCATTTACGCCTGGAGCGGGTGACGAGAATCGAACTCGCATGACCAGCTTGGAAGGCTGGGGCTCTACCATTGAGCTACACCCGCGCGCGCTCAGCACGCGGCGTACAGGATGCCATGCCGACGTGACGAGGTGCCAATTCGGCCGCGCACATCGCGCACACGTCTGCCTCCGTCCCGTGTGCTGGCACCATGGCCGAGTGACGAGGTCGGACGAGGCAAACATCCGAGTACGCCGACCGACGCTCGAGCGACGCAGCGCGGCTCGGTGCGATCAACTCGGCGACCTGGCGGCACGCGTATGCCGACATCGTCCCGGCGGACTACCTCGAGAGGTTCACGCCGGACCTGCTCGCGCGTCGCTGGCAGAGCAACCTCAGCCAGCCACGAACCGGCGTCAGCTACCTCGTCGCGGAAGTCGGCGGCGTGCTGAGCAGCTACGCGATCATCGGCGACTACCGCACCCAGGAAGACGCCGTCGACGACGAGGACACGCGTGGCTGGGGTGAGATCTACGCGATCTACACCCACCCCGACCAGCAGGGTCGAGGGCGCCGGCGGGGCCCTGCTCGACGCCGCCTTGGCGGAGCTGCGCGAACGCGGTTGCACGACCGCGGCGCTCTGGGTGCTCGCCGCCAACGACGCGAGCCAGCGCTGGTACGCGGCGCGGGGGTGGCACCCTGACGGCGCGACGAGCCGATGGGACGGCGCGGGGGAGCCGCTCGACGAGGTGCGCCTCGTCCGCGACCTCGGGTCGTGACCGGGATGGCCTAGACTCGGCGGGCGTTCGGCCCGCTCGATCATCGGCGGGCTGACCGGGGCGTAGCGTAGTGGCTAGCGCGCCTGCTTTGGGAGCAGGAGATCGCAGGTTCGAGTCCTGTCGCCCCGACAAGATCTCACCCGGCTGGGCTCGGTGCCGGCTCCTCGACGGCATCCTGCCCGGTGCTCGGTGGTTGCTTCTCGTCGCGCCGGCGATCCCGCCACCGCTCGACCCGCGTGGCCAGCCACGAGACCAGGCATGCGCACAACGCCCCGGCGATCCCGTCGGCGACGTAGTGCTCGCCGGCGTACGCCAGGCTGAACATCATCAGCAGCGGATAGCCGATCAGCACCGGTCGCCACCACCTGGCCACCCGGTTCCACATGAAGATGCCGAACAGCACCGTGGCGCCGAGGTGCAAGGACGGCACGGCTGCCACCTTGTTGGAGGAAACGGCGCCCTCGCTCCAGATCGTGTGTGCCACGTCGATGTGCAGCTTCGAGAAGCTGTCGGCGGCGATCCGCTCGACCCACGGGGCGGCGCCGGGCTGGACCACGGTGAACGGACCGAGCAGGCCGTCGTCCGCGACGCCGACGTCGTACATGCACGACGGGTTGTTGGGGTGATCCGCAACCTCGGCGGCCGTGCAGTGGTCGGCGGCCCAGGGCGGTGCGGTCGGGATGAGCACGAAGAGCGTGAAGCTGAGGAACGACAGCGCCACGAAGCGCAGCGTCCACCGGTAGAAGTCCGCTCCGGCTCCGCAGCCACAGCCATCCGGCCGTGACGTACGGCAGGAAGAAGAAGGAGAAGTAGGTGACGCAGACGACCAGGTCGTACCACCTCACCCCGACGTAGCGCTGGTGCTTGAGGTGCTCCTGCAACCACACCGTCGGCACGTGGCCGAAGAACAGGAACTTGTCGACGTGGATCGGTGGCGTCCACCACGTCGGCATGCCGACGGTGTCGGCGACGCCGCGCAGGTAGTCGTAGGCGATCAGCACGGCCGCGAACGGCAGGAAGTCGATCACCACCCAGAGCAACCAGACCGGGTGCCGGCCGATGCTCGCGCAGGCCAGTCCGATCGCGATCCAGAACAACAGGTCCGAGCGCCCGATCGGAACGCCGTAGGCGCGCCAGTTGAGGACGAGTACGACGAGGAAGACGACGATCGCGGTCCATCGCAGGTAGCGCAGCATGCGACCGCGCGGGGTGTCGACCGGCACCCAGTCGGTGCGCTCGCGCCAGGCCCGGGGCCGCGACATCCAGCGGCGTCGGGAGGCAGTCACTCCCGGCGGCATCTCGACGGTGCGCCCTTCTTCTGCATGGGTTCCTCCGAGACGCCTATCGGCTGCCGGTGGCGCGACGTTACAACAGGCCGGCTCCGCCGACGGCTCTTTCGTGGGAACGGGCGGTTCAGGTCGGCGGCTCGAGCGTCGAGACCCGTGCGTACCAGGCCTTCGCCGCGCCGGCCAGCTGCTGCCGGGAGAACGTCTGGTCCGCCGCGGGATCCGGCTGGAAGCCGATGACGTACTCGTACGGCCCGGCAGTGAACAGCACGTTGCGTCCGACGAGGGTGCCGCCGAGCAGGACGTCGGTGCCGACGGCCGACGGGATGCCCGGCACGTCGAAGGTCTCGACCCGGTCGGCGCCAGGCACATCGGCCGCCGACGCCAGGTTCTGGTGCGCGCCCGATGGCCGCTCGAAGCGGAGCACCGTGCAGATCGCATCGGAGGAGCGCGGTGAGGTGAGGTGCTCGGACACGACACCGTGCAGCTTCTGCTGCTGATAGGTCTGCTGCGCGTCGGGGTCCGGATCGCTCATCGCCATCTCCTGCGGCGTGAGGAACCGCTTCGGTCCGGACGGTGTCATCCCGAGGAACTCCGTCGAGGTGGCCAGGCGAGCGGCGAGGTCGCGCTGCAGAGCCTGGCTGATCTGGCCGTCGTCCGGCGTGGTGCTCGCGGCCCCGCCAGGGGTCTCGAGCGCCTCTGACGGCGCGCTGCCCGTTGGCGTGGTGGTCGGCGTACCGTCCCCGGACGAGCCGCTGCACCCGGCCAGCAGGACGAGGCCCAAGACGGTCGGTGCAAGCCGTCCGCGAGGAGAGGTCATCCGGTGCCGCGCTCGAGCTCCTCGAGCTCGTCCAACCAGCGGGTCTCCCGCCCGTCGAACGGCGGCAGCCCGGCCTCGACCATCCGCTGCACCTCGTCGCGCCAGTGCCGCGCGTGCTTGACCACCTCGTCCGGGTAGTCGAGCTCGTCCTGGCGGCTGGCGAACTCGTCCTCGTCGGAGACGCTCACCTCGCCGGTCCAGGCCTGGACGACATCGAGGTCGAGATCGACCATCGTCACCTCCGGCGTACCGGCAGACTCGCCCCACACCGGCGCGGACGTGATGTCGACGTACATGCAGCACCGAGCCACGTCCGGACTGTCGATCCACTCGTTGAAGGACGCGACGAAGCCGAGGTCACCGCGGGAGATGACGGCCACCCGGTCGTACGCGAGCACCACGTGATGCCCAGGGCGGGTCATCGGCTCGCCCTTGGCGTGGCCCAGCCAGACACCGGCGTCGTCCTCGCCGAGGTAGGTTGCCAGGTGTTCCCAGTGCGCGCCGCCACCCCACTTGGTGAAGCGCATCCGCACCCGGTCACCGATGTCCACGCCGTGAACGTAACAATCCCGGGCCTGCGACACGCAGGATTGTCGCCAGGTTGGTCGCAGTAGCCGGCCGAATTGTCACGAGAGAGGTATGCCGTGCAGGTGGTCGTGCTGCCCGACCGGCCCATCGAGGCGCACGGGAGCTCGGGCATGACGCTGCATCCCCTCCCCGCTCCGCCCGGCGATCCGCAGCGCCACGTCGTCGTGGTCGAGCTGGCACAGGGCGGGCGGATCGGTCGGCACCCGGCCGTGGGCTGGCAGGTCTTCGTCGTCATGTCCGGTGCTGGTGAGGTCGCCGGTTCCGATGGGGTTCGCGTCCCGATCACCGTCGGCGAGGCCGCTGTCTGGGAGCCGGGGGAGCAGCACGAGACCACGACGCGCGACGGCCTCGTCGCCACGATCCTCGAGTCCGAGGACGCGCCGGACCTCGCCGGCTTCGTCCGACGTGGTTGACCGTCGTCTCATCCCGCCCGTCACCTGCGTCACACGGTTCTCCGGCGATTTCACGCTCGGCAAGCCCCCCGATAGGCTGGACGCTCGCCCGCACCAGCCGCGGCCGCGTCCGCTTGGCCGGACGGCTCGGGACCGGGCGCCCCGATCATCCGGTCCTCAGCGCCCGGTCAACCCCGGTAACAAGGAGAAACACCAGTGAAGAGCGCCGTCGAGACCTTGGCTCCGACCCGGGTCAAGCTCACCGTCGAGGTGCCCTTCGAGGAGCTCAAGCCGAGCCTCGACGCGGCGTACAAGAAGATCGCCGGGCAGATCAACGTGCCCGGGTTCCGCAAGGGCAAGGTCCCCGCGATGGTCATCGACCAGCGGATCGGCCGGGACGCCGTCATCGGCGAGGCCGTCAACGAGGCGCTGCCGCAGCTCTACTTCCAGGCGCTGCAGGAGAACGACATCGTCCCGATGAGCACGCCCGAGCTCGAGGTCGACGACGTCAAGGACGGTGAGGACTTCACGTTCGTCGCCGAGCTCGACACCAAGCCCGAGATCACGCTGCCCGACTACGACGGTCTCGAGGTCGAGGTGGAGGACGTCGCCGTCGACGACGACGCGATCGACGAGCAGATGGAGCACCTGCGCGAGCGGTTCGGCAGCCTGACCCCCGTCGAGCGCGCCGCTGCGGACGACGACTTCGTGACCATCGACCTCTCGGCCGCCAAGGACGGCGAGCCGATCGAGGAGGCCCAGGCCACCGGCATGAGCTACCAGGTCGGCCGCGGCACGATGCTCGAAGGCCTCGACGAGGCGCTGGTCGGCATGAACGTCGACGACGAGAAGACCTTCGAGTCCACGCTCGTCGGTGGCGAGTTCAAGGACCAGAGCGTCGACGTCACCGTCAAGGTCACCGCCGTCAAGGAGCAGGAGCTCCCGGACCTCGACGACGACTTCGCCCAGCAGGCGTCCGAGTTCGACACGATCGAGGAGCTCAAGGACGACGTCCGCGACCGCCTCACCCGGGGCAGCCGGATGGAGCAGGCCGCCGCCGCCCGCGACGCCGTGCTCGAGAAGCTGCTCTCCCTGGTCGAGATCCCGCTGCCCGAGTCCGCCGTCGCCGACGAGCTGAAGTCGCGTCGTGACTCGATCGAGCAGCAGCTCGCGTACGCCGGCATGAGCGAGGCCGACTACCTCGAGTCCGAGGGTCAGACCCTCGACGAGTTCGAGGCCGACCTCGACAAGCGGGTGCGGGACGCGATGGCCGCGCAGTTCATCCTCGACGAGGTGGCGAGCACCGAGGCGCTCGGCGTCGACGAGGGTGAGCTGAGCCAACACCTGATGCGCCGCGCGCAGCAGTCCGGTCAGAGCCCGGAGGAGTACATCCAGCACATCATGGAGCACAACCACGTGCCCGAGATGGTCGCCGAGGTACGCCGCGGCAAGGCGCTCGCCCACATCGTCGAGGCGGCGACCGTGAAGGACGCGTCCGGCAACCTGGTCGAGCTCAAGACACTGCAGCCCGACGGCACCTACGCCGACCCGGCTGAGCTCGAGGCTCAGGCCGCGGCCGCGGAGGCTGCCGCCACCGCGCAGGCCAACGAGCAGGCCGAGTCGACCGACGCGGCGGCCGGAGTCGTCGCCTCCAGCGACTACCTGGTCGAGGCCGACGCCGACGAGGACACCGACTCCAAGTAGATCCGGTGGTCGAGCTTGTCGAGACCCGAGGTTCGGTGGTCGAGCTTGTCGAGACCCGGTGGTTTCGACAAGCTCAACCAGCGGGTCCGGTTCGACGAGCTCAACCAGCGGGTCCCGTGGGTTCGACAGGTTCAGCAGCGGATGCCTTGCGGCGGGTCACGGTGAGGGCCAGACGGTGCGCGGTGACCACGATGATCAGCCAGGCCGACCCGATGGTCCAGCCGACCAGCACGTCGGTGAGCCAGTGGTGGCCGAGATAGACCCGGCTCAGGCCCATCGCCACGGCCAGCGCGACCGCGACGACGACCGCGGCCACCCGCCAGCGACGGTCCTCGACCTTGCAGCAGACGAGGTACGCCGTCAGCAGGAAGATCACCCACGAGTTCAGGGTGTGTCCGCTCGGGAACGACGGTGACGTCTCGTAGGGCGGCACCGCCAGCTCGTGCGGCGGCCGGGCCCGCCCGATGGCCTGCTTCCCGACGATCGTCAGCGTGAGCGAGCCGCCTGCCGCGACCGCCATCAGCAGGATCGGCGTCCAGCGCCGCCACCAGACGGCCAGCACGATCGCCGACGCCGTGGCGATGACCGGCATCAGCACGGTGCCGCCGAGATCGGTGTAGTGGCTGACGAGAGCATCGAGAGTGTCGGTCCGCCGGGCGGCGACCCAGTCGAGCACCGGCCGGTCGAATCCGGAGACGCCTTCCCGCTCGGCGACGTGGTCGTAGATCTCGGCACTCAGCACGACGAAGGCCGCCGACACGAGTACCCCGATCGTCGCCGTCACGAGGAGCACGGCGACGGGGACCGATCGGTCGTCGAGCCACCCGCGCGAGCGATCGACGCCACGCATCGTCGTACGCACGACCGCCTGTCCGGCTCGCGTCGGCCACGCCGTCAGGTCGCGGTCGCCGATCCGGTCGGTGCGGTCCTCGTCGGTCATCGCTCTCCTGGGTCGCGGACGGCGTAGCGCGAACCTACCTGCAGCACGACGGACCGGCACGGGCCACGATGGGAGCGTGACGGAGCAGGTCTGGTACGCCGCCTACGGCTCGAACATGGACGCGACCCGCTTCGGGTACTACCTGCGAGGTGGCCGCCCGGACGGGGCCGCGCGCACCCTGCCCGGCTCGCTGGACCGCTCCGACCCGGCCGACCGACGACCGGTCGAGCTCGACGGCTCCGTCTACTTCGGCTGGGAGTCACCGACCTGGGGTGGCGGGATCGCCTTCTACGACCCGGATGCCGGCGGTACGTCGCTCGGCGTGGCCTACCTGGTCACCGCGGCGCAGTTCGCTGACGTGGCGACCCAGGAGATGCACCGCGACCCGACGGGCGACCCGCTCGACCTGGTGGCGCTGGTGGCGGCCGGTCGGCTGGTCCTGGGGCCGGGTCGCTACGAGACGCTGCACGTGGTCGGCGAGATCGACGGGGTCGCGGTCGTGACGTTCACGTCCAGCGTGCACGACGAGATGCCACTCAACCCGCCGCGGCCGGCGTACGTCAGCACGATGGCGCGCGGCCTCGTCGACGCCCATGGACTGAGCGTCGACGAGGCCGTCGACTACCTGCTGGCCCGCCCGGGCTGCACGCCGCAGTGGAGCCGCGACGACATGCACCGGGTGCTGGCCGCCTAGCGCACCGCCACCGGCACGCGCTGCTCCTCGACCACGACCGGTTCCGGCAGCGGTCGGCTGATCCGGCGTGGCCACCACGCCTTGTCACCGAGCAGCGCCAGGATCGACGGCAGCATCACGACCCGCACCAGGGTCGCGTCCACCAGGATCGCCACCGACAGGCCCACGCCCATCTGCTTCATCTCGAGCATGCTCAGCGTCGCGAAGATCGCGAAGACCGACACCATCACGGCGGCGGCGGACGTCACCACACCGGCCGTCTCGGTGACCCCGGCCTCGATCGCCACCTTCGACGGCAGGCCACGGCTGACGCCTTCGCGGATCCGGCTGAGCACGAACACGTGGTAGTCCATCGACAGCCCGACCAGCACGACGAACAGGAACAGCGGGATCCAGTTGATGACGTAGCCGCTGGAGTGGAAGTCCAACAGCCCCTCGGCCCAGCTGTGCTGGAACACCAGGCTCAGCACCCCGAAGGCCGCTGCCACCGACGCGAGGTTCAGCACCGTGGTGATCAGCGCGATCGGCACGCTGCGGAACGTCACGCCCATCATCACCAGCGTCAGCAGCAGGACGAACCCGATCACCCACGGCAGCGCGGCGCGCTGGTGGTCGGTGAAGTCGGCCGACTCCGCCGTGTCCCCGCCGACCGCCCACTCCGATCCGGGAAGCCGGTCGAGCGTGTTCGGCGCGAGGTCCTCGCGAACGGTCTCGAGGGCCTGTTGCGTCTGCTCGCTCCCGTCGGCGTACGGCGAGGCGAGCGTGAGCACCGAGACGCTGCCGTCCCGGGAGGTCCGGATCGCGTCGTCGTCGGCGACCAGCCCCGCCTTCGCTGCGTCGTCCGCGAGCTGCTGCAGGGCCGGTGCGACCTCGGAGCTGTCGCCCGTGGTCTTGACCGCGACCTCGAGCGTCGAACCGCTCGAGGGGAACTGCGCCTGGATGGCCTGCGCGGTCCGGACCTCGGGCAGGTCCTGAGGCAGAGTCTCCAGCGTGCCTTCCTTCATGGTCATCCCCAGAGCGGGTACGGCGAGGGCCGCGACGATGAGTCCTGAGACGAGCAGCGACGCCTTGGGGTGGCGCAGCACGGGGGCGAGCAGTCGACGGCTGATACCGCCGCGACCGATGCGGCGGTTGACCCGCCACAGCAGCGGGACGCGCGGCCGGTCGACCCAGCGACCGAGCTTGGCCAGCAGCGCGGGGAGCACCGTGAGGGAGCCCAGGACGGCGACGGCCACGACGATGATGGCGCCGGTGGCCAGTGACGAGAACGTCGCGTCGTTCACGACGTAGAGGCCGGCCATCGACACGATGACGGCGAAGCCCGAGACGATGATCGAGTGCCCCGAGGTCGCCGCGGCGATCTCGACGGCGTCGACGGTGCCGTGGCCGCGCTGCCGCTCCTCGCGCTCGCGCTTGAGGTAGAAGAGCGAGTAGTCCACGCCGACGGCCATGCCGATCAGCAGGATCATGCTCGACACCGTCGGCTCGCTCGGCACGAGATAGGAGATCGGCGCGTAGATGCCGATGGTGACGAGGACACCGGAGATCGCGAGCAGCACGGGGATCCCGGCCGCGATGAGCGCGCCGAACGCCAGCAGCATGATGACGAGGGTGACCGGGAGGCTCAGCCCCTCGGCCGAGGCGAGGTCCTCGCCGACGCGCTCGTTGATCGCGTCGTCGAGAGACAGGTCGCCCGCCTCGGCCACGTGCAGGGACGGGTGGTCACGCTGCACGTCCGCGGTGATCCCTTCCAGGGTCGCCGCGTCGGGCTGCTGGTCTTGGTCGCGGGCGAGGCTGATCGAGATCAACATCGCGTCGCGGTCCTTGGCCCAGACCGGCCGGCCCACCGACGTGACGCCGGCGACGTCGGACATCTCACGGCGTACGTCGATCGCCGCAGCCTGCGCCTCGGCGGCGTCGAGCTGACCGGCCTTCGGTGTGATGAGGACGTTCTCGGTGTCGGGAGCGTCGAGGCCGGCGTCGGCGACGATCTGGTCGGCGCGGCCGGACTGGCCGAGCCGGTAGTCGGCGTCGGTGGTGGCCTGGGTCGTGATGAAGCTGCCCGCCGCCACCGCGGCGGCGACGAAGGTGACCCAGACCAGGAGCGCGCGCCACGGGTGGGTGGCGCTCCAGCGCGCGGTCCGCAGCGCAACGGACCCGCGGTCGGTGCTTGAGGTGTTCATGGCGTTTCCCTTTGCTGGACGGAGATGCCGGCTGCTGCCGACGTCTTCCAGCCTCCGGCGGTGAGCCATCGGAATCAGGGGTGCCAAACCCACAACAGGAGTGGTGCTAGGCCTACTGTGTGAGGCGTCGCCGGCGCCCACCATGGGTGCATGACCATCAGCGACCTCGAGGGGATCGAGACCATGAACACGGCTACTCCGGCGGCCGCTCCCGCGCCGGCCGACCATCCGGCGGCCCGGCCGCTGACGTACGCGCAGGCCCCGTTGGGGCGGTTCGCCTCGACCGGGCTGGCGTTCGCCTACATGCTCCTGGCGATCCCTGCGCTCGCACTGTTCATCATCGAGGTGACGTTCATCCCCTTGGTGATCATCACCGTGGGTGCACTCGTGCTCCCGTTGGTGGTCCCCGTCGTGGCCGCTCTGGCGACGCTGCACCGACGGATGGCCTCGCGCGTGCTCGGTGAACCGGTGCTGCCGTTCTACAAGTCCACCGAGGGACTCGGCTGGCTGGGCCGCTTGCAGCGCTGGGCCGGCGACCCGGCTCGGTGGCGTGACCTGTTGTGGCTGATCTTGTCGGCGACCGTCGGCTTCACGCTGGGGCTGATCGGCGTGGTGCTGTTCCTGGCGATCTTCTGGTACCTGCTCTTCCCGTTCCTGTTCGCGATCACCCCTGACGGCGTCTTCGACATGCAGCTCGGGTTCATGACCATCGACACCGTCGCCGAGTCGTTCCTGGTGTGGATCGGGGCGCTGGTGTTCTTCGGTCTGTGGTGGTTCACGCATCAAGCCGATCGTGAGGGCGATCGCCTTCATGGACCGGGCCCTGCTGTCGAGCCGAACCGAGCGGCTCGAGGCGCGGGTGAGCGAGCTGTCGACCTCACGCGCCGACACCGTCGACCAGTCGGCGGCGGAGATCCGCCGGATCGAGCGCGACCTGCACGACGGCGCGCAAGCCAGGTTGGTGGCGCTCGGCATGAGCCTGGGCATGGCCGACGAGCTGATGGCGCGCGACCCCGAGGCGGCGCGCAAGATGCTGGCCGAGGCGCGGCTCACGACGACGGCGGCACTCGGCGACCTGCGCAGCGTGGTCCGGGGCATCCACCCGCCGGTGCTGGCCGACCGCGGACTGGCCGGGGCGGTCCAGGCGCTCGCCATGGACATGCCGATCCCGGTGACGACGACGGTGACACTCGCCTCGCGCCCGCCGGCCCCCGTCGAGTCGGCCGCCTACTTCGCGGTCGCGGAGTGTCTCGCCAACATCGGCAAGCACGCGCAGGCCACCCGCGCCTGGATCACCGTCGAGCAACGCGAGCAGGCTCTGCACGTGGAGGTCGGCGACGACGGGCGCGGCGGGGCCGACCCGGCGGCCGGGACCGGAGTGCGAGGCGTCGTACGCCGGCTGTCCGCCTTCGACGGGACGCTCGCGCTGTCCAGCCCCGAGGGCGGGCCGACCGTGGTCACCGTCGACATCCCGCACGCCTTCCACCCCTGACGTTGGGGTTTGCCTCGGTACCGAGCCGGATTGCTCGGTACCGAGGCAAATCCCGGTAGGGCGCGGGGGATCTGCCTCGGGCGGGAGCGACCCGACACGGCGGACCGAGGCGTCGGCGCGGCTGGATAGGGTCGCGGGATGCGGGTGATCCTGGCCGAAGACCACGCGCTGCTCCGTGACGGGCTGACCCGGCTGCTCGAGGCGCACGACTTCGAGGTCGTCACCGCCGTCGACAACGCCGTCTCGCTCGACAAGGCGCTGCGCGAGCTCGACACCGACGTGGCGGTGGTCGACGTCCGGCTGCCTCCGACGTTCACCGACGAGGGGCTGCGGTCCGCCATCGCGGCGCGTGCGGCCAAGCCCGGCCTTCCCGTCCTCGTGCTGTCGCAGTACGTCGAACAGCTCTACGCGCGCGAGCTGCTCGAGAGCGGCGAGGGGGCGGTCGGCTACCTGCTCAAGGACCGGGTGTCCGACGTCAGCGCGTTCGTCGACGCCGTACGCCGGGTCGCCGACGGAGGCACCGTCCTCGACCCCGAAGTGGTGTCGACGCTCCTCGCCCGGCGCAAGGACGCCCCGATCGAGCGGCTCACCGCGCGAGAGCGCGAGGTGCTCGGCCCTGATGGCCGAGGGCCGCTCGAACGCCGCCATCGCGGCCCGGCTCTTCGTCACCGAGAAGGCCGTCAGCAAGCACACCAACAGCATCTTCACCAAGCTCGACCTCGGGCAGGACTCCGACGACCACCGCCGGGTCCTCGCCGTGCTGGCCTACCTGCAGAGCTGACGCCGCCGATTGCGGGAAAGGTGCGGGCTCGCGCGGCGTGTCGGGACGACCTTTCCCGCAAACCGCGGCAAGCGCGGGGTTACCAGTACTGCGAGCGGACGGCCCGCGCCGTCGCGTGCAGCAGCTCGGGCAGCTCGTCCGGGTCGAGCGGCGACGCCGAGCGCTGGCGCGGGATCTGGCTCCGCACGGCGAGTCGACCGTCGCTCATCAACGCCACCCGGGCGCTCGGACCGGCTGCCTGCTGCGCCACCTCGAGACCTCGCACGACCTTGATCTTCAGGCTGACGCCGACCGAACCGGTCTCGCGGCTGTCGTGCTCGGGACTCGGTGGCCGGGACGCGGTCGCCACGGCGACGTCGGCGCCCTCGAACCGGCCCCAGATGGTCTCGGAGATCTCGGCCCCGAGGCCGCGTCCGAGGCCGAGCGGGTCGCCCTCGGCGTACTTCAGGCCCAGCCCCTCGGCGGCACGCTCCAGGGCCAGCCGGCGCCGGTACTTGCGCAGCGCGACCAGCCCGACGATCGCCCCGATGAGGACGATCAACAGGCTCGGGAGCATCCAGCCGCTGATCATGGTGATTCGATGGTGACGCGCTGAGCGGGCGCAGGCAACAACACGCCGGGAGAGTTCCTCGTATGTGATCCCAGCGTCACCAGGAGCAACCGGAACCGCCCGGTTTGCGCCCTCTGGCGTCCTCGCGAACGCATCGCGCACCTCCGCTTCCGGACGTCTCGCCCCACACCGCGCCAACCCGACGACCGCGACGTACTGTCGGTATGCTCGTCGGGTGAGCCGCCCCTCGCCGACGCCACCACACCCCTCGAGCACGGTCGCGGAGGCCGCGGCCCTCGCCTCGGTGTACGCCGATCGGCTCCTGGTCCGGACCACGCGCGACGTGCACCAGGCAGTCTCTCGCCGGATGCTGACCTGGACGCGTCAGACGCGGACGCCGGTCGGGCGAATCCACGACGGCATCACGTCCGTCGTCTACGGCAGCATCGGGCTGGCCACCCGCGCGGTCGGACGCACGGCGGGCGGTCTCGGCCGGATCGAGGCCTCGCCGCACACCCTGGCCGGGCGCACCCTGGCGCCCCGGCTCACCGGTCTGCGTCGCGACGTCGAGGGCTCGCGCCGCGGCCGGCGGCTGCGTTCGGCCGTCAACGGCCTGATCGGCGACGTGCTCCGCGACCAGGACAGCCCGATGGCGATCAAGGCGAGCGTCCGGCATCCCCGCGAGCGCGGCACCGACGTCACCCTGACCCCCGGCGACCTGGCGGCGGCCTACCCGGCGGCCACCGGTCGGATCGTGGTCTTCCTGCACGGGCTGTGCGAGGACGACGAGGCCTGGAGCTACCAGACCGAGACGCGCGGGCCGTCGTACCTCGATGTGCTCGACGCCGCCGGTCGATGGACGCCGGTGGCGGTGCGGTTCAACAGCGGGCTCCCGATCCGCGACAACGCGACCGAGGTGGTCCGGCTGGTCGACCGGCTCGTCGACGCCTGGCCGGTGCGCGTCGACGAGGTGGCGTTCGTCGGTCACTCGATGGGCGGGCTGGTCGTTCGGGCGGCGGCTGCAGCGGCCGCGCCGAGCTGGTGGGCGGGACGGGTCAGCCATGTCGTGCTGCTCGGCTCACCGCACGCGGGAGCGCCGCTGGAACGCTTCGTCGAGCGGTCCGTGCCGCTGCTGAGGCGGCTCCCCGAGGTCGAGCCGTTCGCCGCCATCCTCGACGAGCGCAGCGTAGGGATCCGCGACCTGCACGACGGGATCGGCGTCGACGCCGCGCTCTGGCCCGAGGCGGCGTACCACTGCGTCGGAGCCACGCTCGGGACGGCGGAGCGCGCGTGGGCCGGCCGGATGTTCGGCGACCTGCTGGTCCTCGTCGACAGCGCACGCGGGACCTCGGCCGAGGTGCAGGCCGACTTCCGCCACCTCACCGGCGCACACCACTTCGACCTGCTCAACCACCCGGAGATCACCGCGGACCTGCTCCGCTGGCTCGGCCCGCCCCGGGGTCACATGGGAGGAAGCACGAGCGGCTCAGGCGGATGACCCTCGCGCAGCAGGTCGGCGAGCAGGTGGCCGAGCCGGCGCGGTGAGAACGTCGCGTACGCCGGATCGTCTCGGCAGTCCTCGTCGAACAGCCGCTGCACGTGCTGGATCTCGTCGTAGTCCCACCAGCGCATGCCGTCGAGCTTCTCCGCCCGCAGCTCGGCCTCGGTGAACTGCGGCCGCGGCTCGAACGGCTCGACCCGCACCCAGAAGTACGTGTCCTGCTGACCGTCCCAGCGCGACATCGGGAAGACGTGCTCCTTCCACCAGATCGGCGGCCCCGGGTCGGAGACGTCGATCCCGACCTCCTCCCGCAGCTCACGCAGCAGGCCTTCCTCCAGCGTCTCGTCGGGCTCGAGGCCGCCACCGGGGCACGCCCAGAGTCCGGTCGGCAGGTTGTCCGCGGCGAAGTCGAAGTGGACCAGGAGCACGCGCCGGTCGGTGTCCATCACCACGGCGCGCGCCGAGGGCCGGATCCGCAGCCCGTCCGGCGGCGGTCCGGCGGCGGCGGGACGGGGACGTCGTACCGGCGAATCGGACACCCCGGAAGTCTAAATAAGGCAACCGAATGCGCCCAGAGCGAACACGGCTCGAACACCCGTGGCTTCGTCCTCGCCTGACCGCTAGTGTCGACGACGTGACTCCCACATCGAATCCCACTGACTCGATCCAGATGAACGGTGGCAGCAACGCCACCGGCCTCGACGACCACATCTACCAGCGGCTCCTCAAGGAGCGCATCGTCTTCCTCGGCTCCGAGGTCAAGGACCAGAACGCCAACGCGATCTGCGCCCAGATGCTGCTGCTGAGCGCCGAGGACCCCGACAGCTGACATCTTCCTCTACATCAACTCGCCCGGCGGCTCGGTCGACTCCGGGATGGCGATCTACGACACGATGCAGTTCGTCCCCAACGACGTGGCGACCTTCGGGATGGGCCTGGCCGCCTCGATGGGCCAGTTCCTGCTCTGCGCCGGCACCAAGGGCAAGCGCTACGCCCTGCCGCACGCGCGGATCATGATGCACCAGCCGTCCGGCGGCATGGGCGGCTCGGCCTCCGACATCAAGATCCAGGCGGAGCAGTCGCTCTACATCAAGAAGGTGCTGTTCGAGCTGATCAGCGGCCACACCGGTCAGAACCTCGAGCAGGTCGAGCGGGACGCCGACCGCGACCGCTGGTTCACCGCCGAGCAGGCGCAGGAGTACGGCTTCATCGACCACGTGATCGAGCAGGCCGCCGACGTCGGCGCCGGCGGCAAGAAGGACGGGCCGAAGGGATTCCAGTGAGCGACCAGCTGCGACACCCCCACCCGGCCGTTTCCCTCGGAGGAGCCCCGCACATGACTTTCGACCCGCAGGTGCCGCTGCACCAGCAGACCGCGCCCCGCGCGGAGTACTTCATCCCCCAGTGGGAGGAGCGCACGTCGTACGGCGTGCGACGCATCGACCCGTTCGCCAAGCTGTTCGAGGACCGGATCATCTTCCTCGGCACGCCGATCAGCGACGACATCGCCAACGCCGTGATGGCCCAGCTGCTGTGCCTGCAGCAGATGGACCCCGAGCGTGACATCAGCATCTACATCAACTCGCCCGGTGGCTCGTTCACCGCGCTGACCGCGATCTACGACACGATGCGCTACCTCAAGCCCGACATCCAGACCGTGTGCCTCGGGCAGGCTGCCAGCGGCCGCCGCGGTCCTCCTGGCCGCCGGCACGCCCGGCAAGCGCTTCGCCCTCCCGAACAGCCGGATCCTGATCCACCAGCCCTACACCGAGGGCACCTACGGCCAGGCCAGCGACATCGAGATCCAGGCCAACGAGATCCTGCGCATGCGCGCGCTGCTCGAGCAGATGATCTCCGACAACACGGGCAAGTCCGCCGACGAGGTCAGCCGCGACATCGAGCGCGACAAGATCCTCACCGCGGAGCAGGCCGTGGCTACGGACTGATCGACCAGGTTTTCGAGTCGCAGAAGGCGACACCGGCTCCGGCCTGACACGTTTTACCGGTTGTTGACGGTCCCGACGGGTACGGTCAACATGGACAACAGGCCGGGTGTGTGTGCACCCGGGTGCGGGATCCCTGATGTGAGGGCATCCCGACCCGCCGGCCCGAGCGAAGGAGACGGCCCACGTGGCACGGATTGGTGACGGTGGCGACCTGCTGAAGTGCTCGTTCTGCGGAAAGAGTCAGAAGCAGGTCAAGAAGCTCATCGCCGGCCCCGGCGTCTACATCTGCGACGAGTGCATCGACCTGTGCAACGAGATCATCGAGGAGGAGCTGTCCGAGGGCAGCGAGCTCGGCCTCGAGGAGCTCCCCAAGCCGCGTGAGATCTACGAGTTCCTCAACGGCTACGTCATCGGCCAGGACACCGCCAAGAAGTCGCTCGCGGTCGCCGTCTACAACCACTACAAGCGCGTCCAGGCCGGCGTCGCGTCGGGCATCGCCGCGCGGGGCAAGGAAGAAGCCGTCGAGCTCGCCAAGTCCAACATCTTGATGATCGGGCCGACCGGCTGCGGCAAGACCTACCTCGCCCAGACCCTGGCGCGGATGCTCAACGTCCCGTTCGCGATCGCCGACGCCACCGCGCTCACCGAGGCCGGCTACGTCGGTGAGGACGTCGAGAACATCCTGCTCAAGCTGATCCAGGCCGCCGACTACGACGTCAAGAAGGCCGAGACGGGCATCATCTACATCGACGAGGTCGACAAGGTCGCCCGCAAGTCGGAGAACCCGTCCATCACCCGTGACGTCTCCGGCGAGGGTGTGCAGCAGGCGCTGCTGAAGATCCTCGAGGGCACCACCGCCTCGGTGCCTCCGCAGGGTGGCCGCAAGCACCCGCACCAGGAGTTCATCCAGATCGACACGACGAACATCCTGTTCATCGTCGGCGGTGCCTTCGCCGGCCTCGAGCACATCATCGAGCAGCGCGCGGGCAAGAAGACGCTCGGCTTCACCGCCGAGCTGGTCACCCAGACCGATCACGACGTCGACTCGCTGTACGCCGAGGTCCGGCCCGAGGACCTGCTGAAGTTCGGCCTGATCCCCGAGTTCGTCGGGCGGCTCCCGGTCATCGCGACCGTCGACAAGCTGCAAGAGACCGACCTGATCCGCATCCTCACCGAGCCGCGCAACGCGCTGACGAAGCAGTACCAGAAGCTGTTCGAGCTCGACAACGTCGACCTCGAGTTCACCGAGGACGCGATCGAGGCGATCGCCGAGCAGGCGATGCTGCGCGGCACCGGAGCCCGTGGCCTGCGCGCCATCCTCGAAGAGGTGCTGCTCCACGTGATGTACGACGTGCCGTCCCGCGAGGACATCGCCAAGGTCGTGGTGACCCGCGAGGTCGTGAGCGACAACGTCAACCCGACGCTGGTCCCGCGCGAGGAGCCGGCCAAGAAGAAGAAGTCCGCCTGACCCGAGTTGTCAGGTCCTCATCGGGCTACAGCCCGCTGAGGTGCTGACAAGTCAACGGGCGAGCTGGTTGACCAGCGTCCCCATCAGCCGCGGGACCCGCTGCGCAGCCGGCACGATCAACGGCGCGGTCACCCGGTGCTGCCGACTCCACAGCAGCCCCTCGGTGAGCCAGCGGTACCGGCGGGTGGCGGCCCGCCACGAGCCTTCGTACGCCGTCGGGGTCCCGGCTGCGATCGCCGCGACCGCGGCGCGCGCCGAGGCGAGTCCGACCGCGATGCCCTCGCCGGTCAGCGCGTCGACGTAGCCGGCCGCGTCCCCGACCAGGAGCACCCGCCCCGACACCCGGGCCCGACTGCGCTGGCGGAGCGGCCCGGCTCCCATGGTCGCTCCGGGCTCGTCACCGGCCGCGCGAGCGGTCTCGAGCCGCTCGGCCAGCGCCGGGAACTCCTTGAGCTGCACGTCGAAGGGCTCGCGCCGACTGGTCAGCAGGGCGACCCCGACCAGGTCGTCGTCGACGGGGGTCACGTACGCCTCGAGGTCGTCGGCCCAGTGCACCTCGACCAACCCGGTCCACGGCTCGATGGTGAAGTGTCGCCTCAGCCCGAACCGCTGCCGCCCCGGTGCTGCCGCCGTCGAGGCCGGGGCGGGCGGCAGGTCGAGCCCGGCCAGGCGTCGTACGGACGAGTGCAGCCCGTCCGCGCCCACCAGGTAGCGCCCGGACAGCCCGGCCGCGTGCACCCGGCTGTCACGCCGCTCGAGCGCGTCGACGGTCGCGTGGTGCGACGTCGATCCCGCGGTCGGCCACTGCGTCGGACAGGGCGGCGTGCAGCGTGGTTCGTCGCACGCCGCGTCCCGGCCCGGCCGAGAAGCTGCGCCTCCGCCTGCCGGCTCCCGCGGACGTAGCGGATCCCTCCGAAGGCGACGCCGTCCGGGTCCACGCCCAGATCGGCCAGGGCGGCGACGGCTCCCGGCATCAGTCCCTCGCCGCACGCCTTGTCGATCGGGGCCGTACGCCGTTCGACCACGGCGACCGACAGGCCCGCCCGGTCGGCGTACAACGCGGTGGCCAACCCGACAGGACCGCCCCCGACCACCAGCACGTCGACGTCAGGCACGAGCGACCTCGGGTGCCGCGGCGGTGGACAGTGCGGCGTCCTCGACCCGGATCCGCACCGCCAGGACGACGGCGTTGAGCACGGTGAAGCCGATGCGCGGTCACCCACGCGGTGTGGACCATCGGCAGCGCCACGCCCTCGACGACCACGGCGACGTAGTTCGGGTGACGCATCCAGCGGTACGGCCCGCCGGTCACGAGCGGCAGGGACGGCACCACGACGACGCGGGTGCTCCAGTGCACGCCCAGCGTCCGGATGCACCACCAGCGCAGCGCCATGGCCGCGAGCACCAGGGCCACCATCGACCAGCCCAGGACGGGGATGAAGGGTCGGTCGGCGACGACCGGCTCGACGAAGCACCCCACGAGCATCGCCACGTGCAGCGCGACCATCGCCGGGTAGTGGCCGGCGCCGTACTCGATCCCGCCACGCGCCTTGAGCGCGGCGACGTGCCGCGCCGACACGACCAGCTCGGCGAGCCGCTCGACGCAGATCGCGAGGAGGAAGACCAGGTACGCCGCCATCAGGTCACCAGCGCAGCAGCACGAGCTCGGAGCAGAAGCCGGGACCCATCGCGAGCAGCAAGCCGGGAGACCCCGGGGCCGGGTCGCGCTGGTCGAGGGTGTCGCGCAGCACGTGCAGGACGGACGACGAGGAGAGGTTGCCGATCCGGTCCAGCGAGCGCCAGGTGAGGTCGAGCTCGCCGTCGGTCAGGTCGAGGGCCTCCTGCATCGCGTCGAGCACCTTCGGTCCACCGGGATGGGCGACCCAGGCCGTCACGTCGCCGACGTCGAGGTCGTGGGCCTTGAGGAACTGCCGGACGTCCTCGCCGAGGAACTCCGTCACCAGATCGGGCACCTCCGCGCCGAGCACGATCTTGAGCCCGCTCCCGCCGATGTCCCAGCCCATCGCCCGCTGGGTGTCGGGGTAGAGGTGCGCACGGCTGTCGACGATGGTCGGTCCCCACCCAGGGTGCTCGTCGCCCACGGCCACGACGGCAGCGGCGCCGTCGCCGAAGAGCCCGCTGGCCACGAGGTTCGCGGTCGACGGGTCGTCGCGCTGCACGGTCAACGAGCAGAGCTCGACCGAGAGCAGCACGCCGACGGCCTTCGGGTCGCCGCGGAGCAGGTCGTGCAACCGGGCCAGTCCGGACGCGCCGGCGACGCAGCCGAGACCGAAGAGCGGCACCCGTCGCACGTCGGGCCGGAGCCCGATCTCGGTGGCGATGCGCGCCTCGATGGAGGGCACGGCCGCTCCGGTGACCGTGGTCGAGACGACGTAGTCCACCTGGTCCGGACGCAGCCCGGCCTCGTCGAGGGCACCGAGGATCGCCTGGCCACCGAGCTCGGTGGCCACCTCGATGAAGGCGTCGTTCGCCGCGCCGAACCCGTCGAGCTCGGGGTAGCGGTCGATGGGGAGCGCGAGGTGGCGGCGGCTCACGGATGCGCTGGTGTGCAGACGTCGTACGAGGGCGTGCTTGGCCGCTCGGTCGACGCGGCCGTCGGGCTCGCCGAGGCAGTACGCCGCGAACCGGTCGGTGATCTCCGCCTGGTCGTAGACGTTGGGCGGAAGCACCGGGTGCACCGCGGCGATGCGCGTCATGGCAGCGAGCCTACGTGGCGTGGCTGTTCGGCACGCGGCGCGAACCTGCTCAGCGCACCGAGAAGCCGGACTCACCCGTCGGTTGCTCGTCGGTCACGTCGACTCCGTCCACGTGTGCGGACGGTGGCCCGGTGCGACACCAGTCCACCATCCGTCGTACGGCGTCCGGGTCACCCTCGAAGACCGCCAGCACGGTGCCGTCCGGCTCGTTGCGCACCGACCCGGCGACTCCGGCCTGCTGTGCCAGGCGGCGGCAGGTGTCCCGGAAGAACACCCCCTGCACGTGACCGCGCACGACGGCGCGTCGACGGATCGCCTCGCTCATGGCTCCGACCCTAGACAGCCGGGCAGGGACTCAGTCGACGAGGACCGTCTCGTCCGACGCCTCGGTCCCGGTCGAGAACGCCTCGACCAGCTCGTCGAGCAGCTCGGCGTTTCCGACCAGGCTGACTCCGTCGCGGCATCCTTCGACGATCAGGTAGTAGAAGTGCTCGGGATCCGTCTCGACCACGCAGATCGGGATCTGGGACCTCTCCCGTGACCACGGTCCCGTCGACCAGCGAGGCGACCTCGTCGCCGACCCGGAACACGATCCGGCCGCGGCCGCTCACCGGCCCGATACCGAGATCGAGCGCGTGCTGGAGCCACCCGGGACCCAGCGCGTCCGGCGGGGGAGGGCCGAGCAGCTTCGCGCCGAACCGGGCGAGCTCGTGCAGGACCGGGCGCAACAGCTGACCCTGAGCGGTCAGGGTGTAGACCGTCGACGCGGCCGGCGGCGGCAGCTTGCGCTTGCTGACCAGACCGTTCGACTCGAGCTCCTTCAGGCGCGTGGCCAGGATGTTCGTCCCGATTCCCGGGAGATTGTCGACGAGGTCCGTGTAGCGCTTCGGCCCGTAGAACAGCTCGCGGACGATGAGCAGCGACCACCGCTCCCCGACGAGGCTGAGGGACCGGGCGATCGGACAGTACTGCTCGTAGCTCTTCATCGCTTCTGATTCTGCACTATGAGGTACCTCATTTTCAAGTATTCACTTGTTGTTTGAAAGTGTCGTGTGTAACTTCGCAAGTACTTACTCTCTGATTTGAAAGTTCTGGGACATGATCACCTCTCCACAGCTCAAGTGGTTCGGGCTGGCCCTGTTGTCCGCGGTGCAGTTCATGGTGGTGCTCGACATCGCCATCGTGAACGTGGCGCTGCCCTCCATCCAGACCGACCTGCACTTCTCGCAAGAAAACCTGCAGTGGGTCGTCAGTGCCTATGCCTTGGCGTTCGGCGGGTTCCTGCTCCTCGGCGGGCGAACGGCGGACGTGATCGGCCGCCGGCGGGTCTTCGTCGGGGGCATCCTGCTCTTCACCCTGGGTTCGCTGTTGTGCGGCCTGGCCTGGTCCGACGCGTCACTCATCGGCGCTCGCGCCGTCCAGGGCCTCGGTGCCGCCGCCATCTCACCGGCCGCTCTGGCCATCGTGATGACCTCCTTCCGCGAGGGTCGGGACCGCAACATCGCCCTCGGCGTCTGGGGTGCGGTGGGCGGCTTCGGAGCCGCCGCCGGCGTCCTGCTGGGTGGAGTCCTCACGGACGCGCTGTCCTGGGAGTGGGTCTTCTTCGTCAACATCCCGGTCGGACTGGTGGCGCTGACACTCGTGCCGGTCCTCCTCAGCGAGAGCCACGACGCTCGGGTGAAGACGTTTGACGTCCTCGGGGCGGTGCTCATCACGGGCGGACTCAGCACCTTGGTCCTCGCCATCACGCAGGGGCACGGATGGGGCTGGACGAGCGGTCGGACCATCGGCACGTTCGCCGTGGCAGCCGTCATGCTGGTCGGCTTCGTGGTGCGGGAGAACAGGGCCGCCGAGCCGCTGATGCGCTTCGGCATCCTTCGCACCAAGACGCTCCTCGGAGCCAACGTGTCCGCGTTCATCCTCGGGACCGTGCTGTTCTCGATGTTCCTGATGCTGACCCTGTACATGCAGAACGTCCTCGGCTACTCCGCGATGAAGGCAGGCGTCGCCTACCTCGCCGTGGCGGGCACGTCGATCATCTGGGCCAACGTGGCGGCTGCGCTGGTGAGCAAGGTCGGGGTCCGGCCACTCATCGCGCTGGGGATGGCGCTGCTGACCGTCGGCATGCTGCTCTTCACCCAGATCGGTGTGGGCGACTCCTACGTGTCGGCCTTGCTCCCGGGCTTCCTGATCGTCGCCATGGGTATCGCGTTCTGCTTCGTGCCGATCTCGATCGCCGCGCTTGCCGGGGTCCAGGAGGAGGAGGCCGGGCTCGCGTCCGGGCTGTTCAACACCTCGCAGCAGGTCGGCGGCGCAGTCGGTATCGCGCTGCTGTCGACGATCGCGGTGTCGACCACCGACGACAAGCTCGGCTCAGGAATCGCGGTCCCGGACGCCTTGGTTTCGGGCTTCCAGGCGGCCTTCTGGGTCGGAGCCGCGATCGCCGCGATCGGTTTCGTTGCGACGCTGGTGCTGGTGCGTGACTCCGAGCTGGCGCCGGTCGACGTCACCGAGCCGGAGCCGGAGCCGGTGCTCGACGCGGTCTGACGGGGGACCAGAAACGGCGGTGGTGCGGTTCGCCCGCACCACCGCCGTTCGGCACGTGCTGGACGGATGGTGGCGAGACCTACGCGGCTGCGTCGAGGATGGCCTCGACGTGGATGGCCGTCGTCGGATACTGCCGAAGCGTGGTGTCGCCCGGTCGCAGCAGCAGCTCGATCTCCGTGCAGCCCAGGACCAGGCCCTGCGCTCCGGAGTCCTCGAGGCGCCGCGCCACGTCGAGATAACGGTCGCGAGACGAGTCCTTGATCGAGCCGAGACAGAGCTCTTCGTAGATGACACGGTGCACCTCGGCGCGGTCGTCGGGGTCAGGCACGAGTACGTCGATCCCGTGTTGCCGCATCCGCTCGGCGTAGAACCCGTCCTCCATCGTGAACCCGGTTGCGAGGAGCCCGACCCGGCTCAGACCGTCGTGCGTCAGGGCCGTGGCCGTGGCATCGATCAGGTGCACGAACGGGACCTCGATCGCGGCCTCGATCGGCGCCGAGACCTTGTGCATGGTGTTGGTCGCCAGCGCAACCAGCTCGGCACCGGCACTCACCAGCCCCTGGGCGGCGTCCGCGAGGATGCGTCCCGCCTCGTCCCATCGACCCGCGACCTGCATCTGCTCGATCGGCGCGAAGTCGACCGAGTGCAGCACGATCGGCGCGGAGTGCAGCCCGCCGAGGCGGGTGGCGGCTCCCTCGTTGAGCAGCTGGTAGTAGAGCGCGGTCGACTCCCAGCTCATCCCGCCGAGCAGCCCGATCGTCCGCACGGCGCGCTCAGGCGCTCTCGGCCGGCACCAGCTCTGCGGTGACGTGCAGTCGGTCGTCGCCGTCCTCGCGCGACGTGAGCGTCACGTCGCCGACGATCCGGCCGGCCGCCTTGAGGTCGGCGAGGCCGCGCTCCACCAGCTCGAGTCGTGCCTGCGGGCCGGTGATCGTGGCGGCCGAGACCTCGGTGCGCATCGACACCTTGGCCACCGACTTCGCGCCGCGTACGCCGGCGAGCGCCTCCGCCACGGCGGTGAGCAGCCGCGGGTTCTGCGGGACGCTCGGCAGGTCGGTGTCCGACTCCGGCCACGACGTGCTGTGCACCGAGCCCTCGTGCGACCAGGACCAGACCTCCTCCGTGACGTACGGGAGGAAGGGCGCGAGCAGGCGCAGCTGCACGTCGAGCGCCGCGTTGAGCGCGACCCGCGCGGAGTTCGCCGCGTCGTCACCCCGGGCGCCGTACGCCCGCTCCTTGACGAGCTCGAGGTAGTCGTCGCAGAACGTCCAGAAGAACTGCTCGGTCAGCTCGAGCGCCGTCGTGTAGTCGTAGCGGTCGAAGGCCTCGGTCGCGTCCTCGGTCACCTGGCGCAGCCGCCGGATCATCGCGAGGTCGACCGGGTCGGTGATGTCCATCGTCGAGCCGTGGGGCTCGCCCATCGAGAGCACGAACTTCGAGGCGTTCAGCACCTTCATCGCGAGGCGGCGACCCACCTTCATCTGCGACTCGTCGAACGGCGAGTCGGCGCCGGGCCGTGCCATCGCGGCGCGCCAGCGCACGGCGTCGGAGCCGAACTTGTCGAGGATCTCCACCGGCACGACGGCGTTGCCCTTGGACTTCGACATCTTCTTGCGGTCGGGATCGACGACCCAGCCGGAGATCATGCAGTGCGACCACGGGATCGTGTCGTTCTCGAAGTTCGCCCGCACGACGCGCGAGAACAGCCAGGTGCGGATGATCTCGTGTGCGTGGGTGTTGAGGTCCATCGGGAAGACCCGCTCGAACAGGTCGTCGTCGTCCTCCCAGTGCCCGGCGATGTGCGGGGTGAGGGACGACGTCGCCCAGGTGTCCATGATGTCGGGGTCGCCGACGAAGCCGCCCGGCTTGCCGCGCTGCGACTCCTCGAACCCGTCGGGGACATCGGTGGACGGGTCGACCGGGAGCTGGTCCTCGGTGGCGAGCAGCATCTCGTCGTGGAGCACCTCGCCCTCGTCGTCGAGGCGGTACCAGACCGGGAAGGTCACGCCGGAGAACCGCTGACGTGAGATCAGCCAGTCGCCGTTGAGGTTCTCGACCCAGTTCGTGTAGCGGTGCTGCATGTACTCCGGCACCCAGGTGATCTCGGCGCCGCGCTCGATGAACTTCGCCTGGAGGTCGTCGTCGCGGCCACCGTTCTTGATGTACCACTGGCGGCTGGCCACGATCTCGAGCGGCTTCTCGCCGTGCTCGTAGAAGTTGGCCATCCGGGTGGTCGGTGTCGGCTCGCCCTCGAGGTCGCCCGACTCGCGGAGCATCGCCACCATCTGCTCGCGCGCGCTGAAGACCGTCTTGCCGGCGATCTCGGCGTACGCCGTCCGAGCCTCGTCGCTCGTGATCCACTCGGGCACCTCGCGGGAGGCGCGCCCGTCGCGACCGATGATCGTGCGCACCGGCAGCCGCAGCTCGCGCCACCACACCACGTCGGTCAGGTCACCGAACGTGCAGCACATCGCGATGCCGGCGCCCTTGTCGGGCTCGGCGGCGTGATGGGCGAGCACGGGCAGCTCGACGCCGAAGATCGGCGAGCGCACGGTCGTGCCGAACATCGCCTTGTAGCGCTCGTCGTCCGGGTGGGCGATGAGGGCGACGCAGGAGGCGATCAGCTCGGGACGGGTGGTCTCGATGTGGACCGGTCCGTCCGAGCCGTGGAACGCCACGCGGTGGTAGTGGCCGGGGTAGTCGCGAGCCTCGAGCTCGGCCTGCGCGACCGCGGTCTGGAAGGTCACGTCCCACAGGGTCGGCGCGTCGGCCTTGTAGGCCTCGCCGCGGGCCAGGTTGCGCAGGAAGGCGCGCTGCGAGGCCTTCTGGGAGAGCGGGCCGATCGTCGTGTAGCTCTGGTTCCAGTCCACCGAGAGGCCGAGCTTGCGCCACAGCGACTCGAAGGTCTTCTCGTCGATCTGCACGAGCTCCTCGCACAGCTCGACGAAGTTGGGGCGGCTGACCGGCTCCGGCCGCTTCGGGTCGGGCTTCTCCGGCGGCGTGTAGTTCGCGTCGTACGGCAGCGTCGGGTCGCACCGCACGCCGTAGTAGTTCTGCACGCGCCGCTCCGTCGGGAGGCCGTTGTCGTCCCACCCCATCGGGTAGAAGACCTCCTTGCCCCGCATCCGCTGGAAGCGGGCGATGAGGTCGGTGTGCGTGTAGGAGAAGACGTGGCCGACGTGCAGGGTGCCGCTCGCGGTCGGGGGAGGCGTGTCGATCGAGAAGATCTCGTCGCGCGTCTTGCTCCGGTCGAACGCGTAGACCTGCCGCTCCTGCCAGACCTCGGACCACTTCTCCTCGAGGCCCTCCAGCGCCGGACGCTCGGGTACGACGACCGCGCGGCGGGCGGCGGTCGGCGTCTCGTGAGCGTGGCTGGGGAGCGTGTCAGTCATGGTCCGAAATCTTACGGGTGGCCCGGTGTGGGCCGCGAACGAGTAAGGCGGCACGAACGATCCGACGCTGACGTGGCTCTGGCAACGCAGACGTCGGATCGTTCTCTGGCGGCCCTTGCATTGTTCTAGTACCATGCAAACTATGTTGATCCGCGTCGATCCCGACAGCCCGATCGGGCTGGCCGAGCAGATCGCGGGTCAGGTGCGCGGAGCGCTGGTGTCCGGTGAGCTCGCGGCGGGGGAGAAGCTGCCGCCGGCGCGTGAGCTCGCCGCCGGTCTCGACGTCAACATGCACACCGTGCTGCGGGCGTACTCCGCGCTGCGCGACGAGGGGCTGATCGACCTGCGGCGGGGTCGAGGTGCGCAGGTGCGCGCGAACGTCGACCTCGGGCTGACCGAGCTCGAGCAACAGATCGACCAGCTGCTGAGGTCCGCCCAGCGCCTCGGCATGTCCCGCGACCAGCTCGCCGCCCGGATCCAGGAGGCGTGATGGCCCGAACGCCAGCAGAAGACAGATCGCGGCGGCTGCTGCCTGGCCATCCTGTTCGTCAGTGGCGGCGCCCATTCGCGGTCGACGTTGGCATGGCTGCATCGGCAGGGGTCACCTCCCGGTCGGATATCCCTCACTCACTCCCAGCGTGGCTTACGAGCGACTACGCGCCCTCGCAGCTCGTCATCCACGGCGTTGCGATGGTCGCGTGATCCAGTCCGCTGCTAGCGGCCATGCATCGAGGTCGTCGTCGTGCTGGCTCCTCTTCCTGCTGCCAACGTCCTTTGCGCAGCGACCGATGGCTCAACTTCGCGGCCGGTTTGGTGTGGGTCGGCGCAGGTATGCCGAGTCGCGCACCTTGCTCGGATCCATGCGGGCGCCGACTAACTACGCGGACGCACAGTTGCGCTGGTGGACTGGCCGTTCCTGCTGCGTGTGCCCTGCTCTCGCCCTGGCGTGTCGTCAGCCGAGTCGGCTTCCATCGGTCAGAGTCCCCAGCGTTACGTAGAGCAGCCGTGCACTCCCGTCCGTCCTCTCCTTGACGCTGAGTCCGTCTGAACGCGCAGTCTGGACCGGGCTCTGCATCCCGGCGCCAGGTCGGCTTCTGGCGTAATCGTCATCGGGGCCGCGGCCTTGGCGACTGTTCGCCGATTGGCCGTGTCCACTCTGTGCTCGTGTCGCTCTCATGCAGGCCTGGCGGTCTGCCAACGCCTCGGCAGTCCGCGTTGCATGATCGACGGCGTCGGCGTCCACGATGGGCTGACGCTGGAGCACCGATGGAGCCATTCGCACGCTCGCAGATCGACCTCGAACAGATTGCGTCTGCCGAGTCACACAGCGTGCACGAGACGGCATGGCAGTGAGTTCCGGACGATCGACACGATGGCGGCGCGATCCCGAGCGGCACCGGCGTCCGGTCGTCCGGGCGGGCGAGGCTCTCCAGCTGCGAGCTCCACGACGGCACGACGTACTCGGACTTTCTCGTGGATCGACGCCGACGCAGGCGGCGGACGTGCTCAATGCGTTGATCGTGCGGCACCGACTTGCGCGAGGATCCAGGGTCTGAGGTCGTCGATGCGACCTCGCCCTCGGATCGTTCCGGCTGAATCAATAGACTCGGGCGCACGATGGCCCCTTCCCCTGACGCAGACGCCCACGCGGCGTACCGCGAGGTCGAGCGCCTCATGCTGGCGCGCTGGCCGGAGACCAAGCTCGACCCGTCGCTCGACCGGATCGCCGCGCTCTGCGACCTGCTCGGCTCGCCGCAGCGCGCCTACCCCGTCATCCAGATCACCGGCACCAACGGCAAGACCTCGACGTCGCGGATGATCGACGCGCTGCTCCGCTCGCTCGGGCTGCGTACCGGCCGGATCACCAGCCCGCACGTGGAGTCGATGACCGAGCGGATCAGCATCGACGGTGCTCCCGTGTCCGAGGAGCGGTTCGTCGAGGTCTACGTCGAGGTCGAGCCGTACGCCGCGATCATCGACAAGTCCGGCGGGCACCCGCTGTCCTTCTTCGAGTTCATCACGGCGATGTCCTTCGCGGCGTTCGCCGACGCCCCGGTCGACGCGGCGGTGGTCGAGGTGGGCATGGGCGGCACCTGGGACGCGACCAACGTCGCCGACGCCACCGTCGGAGTCATCACGCCGATCGGCGTCGACCACGAGCGCTACCTCGGTGACACCCCCGAGCTGATCGCGGTCGAGAAGGCGGGGATCCTCAAGCCGGGTTCGTTCGGCATCCTCGCGCAGCAGCCGGTCGAGGCGGCCGAGGTGCTCCTGCGTCACGCGGCCGAGGTCGGCGCGACGGTCGCCCGCGAGGGTCTGGAGTTCGGCGTCGCCGAGCGGACGCCGGGCCTGGGCGGCCAGATGGTCACGTTCCAGGGACTCGGAGCGACGTACGACGAGGTCTTCCTCCCGCTCTACGGCGCGCACCAGGCACACAACGCGGCGTGCGCGATCGCGGCCGTCGAGGCGTTCGCCGGGGGCACGGGACTCGACGGCGGCCTCGACCTGGAGGCGGTGCGCGAGGCGTTCGCGGAGGTCACGTCGCCGGGGCGGCTCGAGATCGTGCGCCGTTCTCCCACCGTGGTGCTCGACGCCGCGCACAATCCGCACGGAGCCCGGGCGAGTGCAGAGGCGGTGCAGGAGGCGTTCGCGTTCAGCCCGTTGATCGGTGTCATCGGGGCGATGTCCGACAAGGACGTCGACGGACTGCTCGACGCCTACGAGCCGGTGATGTCGCGCGTGATCTGCACCCAGAACTCGACGGCGCGCGCGATGCCGGCCGAGTCGCTCGGTGAGCTGGCCCGCGGCGTGTTCGGTCAGGACCGCGTCGACGTACACCCGCGTCTCGACGACGCCATCGAGGCGGCGATCGCGATGGCGGAGGACGGCGACAGCGACGGGTTCGCGCTCGGGAGCGGGGGAGTGCTCGTCACCGGCTCCGTCATCACCGCCGGAGAGGCGCGCACCCTGCTCGTGGGCAGGCGCTGATGCGCTCGCCACGTCGGATGATGTGCGCGTCCGTGCTCGGCTTCGAGAGCGTCGTGCTGGGGTTGGTCACTCCGGTGCTGATCAACACCGAGGACATGTCGACCGGCCTCGCGCTGTTCATCGGCCTGGGCCTGGCCGTCTCGGCGATCGTGGTCGCGGGTCTGCTGCGGCACGAGTGGGCGTACTACCTGGGATTCGCCATCCAGGCCGCTGCGATCGCGCTCACGATCGTGATCCCGGCGATGATCGTGCTGGGCCTGATCTTCGGTGCGTTGTGGACCACGGCGTACGTGCTCGGCCGCAGGATCGAGGCCGAACAGGCGGCACGCCCGGCCAGCTGGACGGCTGAGGGTTCAAGGTCGGGTACGCCGAGCGGGCCGGCCGTCGTTAGGCTGCACGCCATGACTCAGCGCACGCTCGTCCTGCTCAAGCCCGACACCGTCCGACGCGGACTGGTCGGCGAGGTCCTCGGCCGGTTCGAGGCCAAGGGACTGACGATCGTGGCGATGGACCAGCGGCACATCACGGCCGAGGACGCCGACGCGCACTACGCCGAGCACGTCGAGAAGGACTTCTACCCGCCGCTGCGCGACTTCGTGACGAGCGGCCCGCTGGTGGCGTGCGTGCTCGAGGGCGACGAGGCGGTCGAGGTGGTCCGCGCGCTGAACGGCGCGACCGACGGTCGCAAGGCGGCGCCCGGGACGATTCGGGGCGATTGGTCGCTGTCGAACCGCGAGAACCTGGTCCACGGCTCCGACTCACCCGAGTCCGCCTCCCGCGAGATCGCCCTCTGGTTCCCCTCCCTCTGACCCGTTGAACCGCAGGTTTTGGCCTGTTGAACCGCAGGCTTTGGCCGGTTGAGCCGCATGTTCTGGCCGGCGTCGGCCACAACCTGCGGCTGAAGCCGCCGCAACCTGCGGCTCAACGCGCCCAAACCTGCGGCTGAAGGGGCCACAACCTGCGGTTCGACGGTGGGGCGGGTGGGGACAAAGTTGCGTGCGTTGTCGAAGTGTCTCCACGATCTGACCGCGTGCCCGACTTAGCCTGAACGCGCGGCGGCGTACGGCCGCTCGGCCGACCGGGCATCGAGCAGCGTTGCCCGGGCAGCCCTCGGTCTCCCGTCGCGTCAGTGACCGGCGCGCGAAGGACGAAGGCGGGATGGCAGGCAGCATCATCGGCCGTGACATGGCGGTGGACCTCGGCACCGCCAACACTTTGGTGTACGTGCGCGGCCGCGGCGTGATGCTCAACGAGCCCAGCGTCGTCGCGATGAACGCCCAGACCCGCGAGATCCTCGCCGTCGGCACCGAGGCCAAGCGGATGATCGGCCGTACGCCGGACAGCATCACCGCGATCCGCCCGCTCAAGGACGGCGTCATCGCCGACTTCGAGGCCACCGAGCAGATGCTCCGCTTCTTCATCCAGCGCGTGCACCGCCGCCGCTACTTCGCCAAGCCACGCCTCGTCGTCTGCGTCCCGTCCGGCATCACCCCGGTCGAGCAGCGCGCGGTCAAGGAGGCCGGCTACCAGGCGGGCGCCCGCCGGGTCTACATCATCGAGGAGCCGATGGCCGCCGCGATCGGCGCCGGGCTCCCCGTCCACGAGGCCACCGGCAACATGGTCGTCGACATCGGCGGCGGCACGACCGAGGTGGCCGTGATCAGCCTCGGCGGCATCGTCACCAGCAAGTCGATCCGTACGGCCGGCGACGACCTCGACCAGGCGATCATCGCCTGGATGAAGAAGGAGTACTCCCTCATGCTGGGGGAGCGCACCGCCGAGGAGATCAAGATCGCCCTCGGTTCGGCCTTCCCGCTGCCGGACGAGCCCGAGGCCGAGATCCGCGGCCGCGACATGGTCAGCGGTCTCCCGCGCAACGTCGTCATCTCCTCCGCCGAGGTCCGGCAGGCGCTCGAGGAGCCGCTGCACGCGATCATCGACTCGGTCCGTACGACGCTCGACAAGACGCCTCCCGAGCTCGCCGGCGACATCATGGACCGCGGCGTGGTCCTGACCGGTGGCGGCGCCCTGCTCCGCGGCCTCGACGAGCGGCTGCGACACGAGACCGGCATGCCCGTGCACGTGGCCGAAGGCCCGCTCGACTCGGTCGCGCTCGGAGCGGGCAAGTGCGTCGAGGAGTTCGAGGCCCTCCAGCAGGTGCTCGTCTCCGAGCCGAGGCGCTGACGATGACGCCCGAACCCGGACGATCACGGACCGTCCTGGGCCTGCTCCTGCTGGCCTCGGTCACGATCATCACCCTCGACGCGCGGCACGAGACGTCGGTCTCGCCGGTCGACCCGTTGCGCACCGCGGCCGGCAGCGTCCTCGGCCCGGTCGAGAACGTCGCCAGCGACGCGCTGCGCCCGATCACCAACATCCCCGACCACTTCCGCACCGTCGACGGCCTGCGCAAGGACAACGCAGCTCTCGAGGCCACCAACAAGCAGCTGCGAGGCCCAGCTCCGGTCGGCGTCGGCGAACAACAACCGGGTCGACGAGGCCGCGGGCATCGCCGAGCTCGCCGACACGTCGCGCTACGGCGTCGTCAACGCCCAGGTCGTCGGCATGGGTTCGGCGCAGTCGTTCTCCCGCACCGTCACGATCGACCGCGGCACCGCCGACGGCGTCGTCCCCGACCTCACCGTGGTCAACGCCGACGGTCTGGTCGGACGCGTCATCGAGGCCACCCGCCACTCCGCCACGGTGCTGCTCATCGTCGACCGCAAGTCGACGATCGGTGGCCGCCTCGGCGAGTCGATGGAGCTCGGCTTCCTCGACGGAGACGGCAGCCTGTCCGGCGACGGCGCGCTCGAGCTCAGCCTGGTCGACCACACGGTGTCGCCGAAGGTCGGCGACGACGTGGTCAGCTGGGGCTCGCGCAACGAGGCGCCGTACGTCGCCGGAGTCCCGATCGGCAAGGTCGTCAGCGTCCACTCGTCCCCGGCCGAGCTCACCGAGACGGCCACGATCGACCCGTACGTCGACTTCTCGTCCCTCGACCTCGTCGCCGTGATCACCGACGCGCCGCCCGCCCCGAAGCAGGATCCGTCCACGACCTCGAACGCCAGCAAGGCCGGAGGGACCCGATGACGGCCGCCGTGCGCCTCACCTCGGTGACGCTGCTGATCATCGTGACGATCACGCTGCAGGTCAGCATCTTCAGCCACTTCGCGATCGACGGCGTCGTCCCCGACCTCGCGCTCCTCGTCGTGATCGCCGCAGCGCTGGTCCGCGGCCCGGACTACGCCGCCCTCGTCGGCTTCGCCGCCGGCCTCGTGCTCGACCTCGCGCCCCCGGCCGACCACACCGCGGGCCGCTGGGCGCTCTCGCTGTGCCTGGTCGGCTACCTGACCGGCCTCGTCCGCGGCGACGGCGAGACCAATGCCGTCGGCACCGTCGTCACCGTGGCGGCCGGGGCGTTCATCGGCACCTCGATCTTCGCCCTCACCGGGCTCGTCCTGCGCGACCCCGGCGTCAGCGTCGGAGCCGCCCTCGAGGTCGTTCCGGTCGCCGTGCTGTACGACGTGATGCTGACGCCGCTCGTCATCCCGCTCGTGCTGATCCTGTTCCGGCGGCTCGAGCCGGCCGAGCGCTGGTAGTCGAGGCGAGCATGCTCAAGACCCGTTCCCGGCTGCGCCTGATGGTCGTCCAGGTGATGGTGCTGTCGCTCTTCATCACCCTGTTCGCCCGGCTCTGGTACATCCAGGTCGTCGGCGGAGACGGCTACCAGGCCGCCGCTCAGGACAACGCCGTCCGCGACATCGACGTGCCCGCGCCGCGCGGCCTGATCGTCGACGCGATGGGTCGGCCGCTCGTCGCCAACCGCACGTCCTGGGTCGTGACCGTCGACCGCGACGTGCTCGACAAGCTCGGCGACTCGACGCGCAACGCCGTGATGGCGCGCCTCGCCAACACGCTCGGGCTGACCAAGGAGGAGCTCGAACGGCGTACGAAGACCTGCGGGGAGAAGGGCGCCGCCAAGGCCCCGATCTGCTGGAACGGCTCGCCCTACGAGCCCGTCCCGGTCGCCGAGGACGTCACCCAGAACCTCGCCGCGAGCATCCTCGAGCAGAGCGAGGACTACCCCGGCATCACGGCCGAGGCGCGCAAGGTGCGGGCCTACCCGTCGCCGTTCGGCATCAACGCCGCCCACGTCCTCGGCTACATCTCGCCGATCACCGAGCAGGAGCTCGACCGGGCGAAGAAGGACGGCGACAAGCACGTGAGCCCGCTGTCGTACGTCGGCCGGTCCGGGCTCGAGGCGTCGTACGACCGATGGCTGCGCGGCCGCAGCGGTGTCCGCGAGGTCTCGGTCGACTCGATGGGGCGCGTCCTCGCGCACGACGGGACGACGCAGCCCAAGCCCGGCGACACGCTTGGTCACGAGCCTCGACGCCAAGGTGCAGAGCGTCGTCGAGCGCGAGCTCAAGCGCTCGATCATGGCCGCGCGCCGGACGACCGACCCGGTCACGCATCGCAAGTACGTCGCCGACGCCGGCTCTGTCGTCGTGATGGACGCGAAGACCGGGCGGCTCGTCGCGATGGCCAGCTATCCGACGTACGACCCCGACGTGTGGGTCGGCGGCATCAGCGAGGGCGACCTCGAAGCGCCTCTACAGCAGCCAGGCCGGTACGCCGCTGCTGAGCCGGGCGATGCAGGGCCTGTTCGCGCCGGGCTCGACGTTCAAGCCGATCACCACGGCCGGCGCGCTGACGCACGGCTACAAGACGACCGACCGGCTGGACTGCTCGTCGAGCCTCACCGTCGGCAGCCGGGTCTTCAAGAACTACGAGTCCGCGGCGTACGGACCGCTCACCTTCGCCCAGGCGCTGCAGCTGTCGTGCGACACGTTCTTCTACCGGATCGCCTACGCGAAGTGGCTCGCGGCCGGTGCCGACGACAGCAACGTCCACATCAAGGACGACCTGGTCGACAACGCCAAGGCGCTTCGGTTTCGGCAGCAAGACCGGCATCGACCTTCCCGGCGAGGTCAGCGGCCGGATCGCCGACCGGAAGTGGAAGCTGGCGTACTGGAAGGCCAACAAGGACTACTACTGCACGCTCGGCAAGAAGCCCGGCACCGACTTCCTGCACGTCTTCGCGCGCGAGTTCTGCACCGACGGCTATCGCTACCGCGCCGGCGACGCGGTCAACTTCGCGATCGGCCAGGGCGACACGCGTGCTCACGCCGCTGCAGCTCGCGGTCGCGTACGCCGCGATCTCCAACGGCGGCACCCTCTGGGAGCCGCGGGTCGCCAAGGCCGTCGTCAACGCCAAGGGTCACGTGATCAAGCGGATCCCGCCGACGGCCAAGGGCCACGTGCCGATCCCGTACCGCTACCTGCACTACATCGACCAGGCGCTGCTCGGCACGGCGAAGGTCGGCACGATGGCGTGGAAGATGGGCGGCTTCCCGCTCGACAAGGTCTTCATCCGCTCCAAGACCGGCACGGCGGAGGTCTACGGCAAGCAGACGACCTCGTGGGTCGCGAGCTACGACAAGCAGTACGTCGTGATCATGCAGATCGCCCAGGCCGGCACCGGGTCGGGCGCGTCGGGTGACTCCGTCCGGCGGATCTGGGAGTCGCTGTACGGCGTCCACGGCGAGAAGGTCGTCACGGCAGGACGCCGCCGAGCCGGGTGCGCACCCGCCGATCGGGCTGCCGCGGTTCCACCACAACGGCACGATCACCTCGCCGGGCGGGGGGTGACCGGCTGTGGTCCTGACTGCCAATGTCGCGACGACCCGCACCACGCGCCGGGTCAACGTCATCGATCGTCGATCCGTCTGGGTGCGGATGGACTGGGTCGTGGTGACGTCCGGCGCGGCGCTGCTCGCGGTCGGCACGCTGCTGGTCTGGTCGGCGACCGCCAGCAACGAGGCGCTGACGGGTGGCGACTCGCACGATGTACGTCGCCAAGCACCTGACCAACGTCGCCATCGGCCTCGTGCTCGCCGCGCTGATCGCCTCGGCCGACCATCGCTGGGTGCGGATCTGGGCGCCGATCGTCTACCTCGCGGCCATCGTCGGTCTCGCTCTCGTGCTGTCGCCGTTCGGAGCGGTGATCAACGGGTCCCGCTCGTGGATCCTGATCGGCGGCATGTCGATCCAGCCGGCGGAGTTCGCCAAGCTCGGAGTCGTCACCGGTCTCGCCCTGCTGCTCGCGGAGAAGACCGAGCGTCGCAAGGGGCTGCGCCAGCTGCGCGACCGTGACGTGGTGGCGGCGCTGGTGTTCGTGGCGATCCCGGCGGCGCTGATCATGGCGCAGCCCGACCTCGGCACGATGCTCGTGCTCAGCGCCACCGTCTTCGGCCTGTTGGCTGTCGCGGGTACGCCGAAGCGCTGGCTGTTCGTGCTCGTCGCCGGTGCGGTGACGACGGCTGTCGCGGCCATCCAGCTCGGCGTGCTGAAGGGCTACCAGCTCGACCGCTTCGGCGCCTTCCTCGACCCGACGCTCGACCCCCGCGGTGCCGGCTACAACACCACCCAGGCCCGGATCGCGATCGGCAACGGCGGGTTGTTCGGGCAAGGCCTCTTCCACGGGTCGCAGACGCAGTCGGGCTTCGTGCCGGAGCAGCACACGGACTTCGTGTTCACCGTCGCGGGGGAGGAGCTCGGCCTGGTCGGGGCGGGCGCGCTGATCGCCCTGTTCCTCGTGCTGCTCTGGCGGGCGGTCCGCATCTCCGCGCACGCCGACGACATGTTCGGCCGCCTCGCCGGCGCCGGGATCGTCTGCTGGTTCGGCTTCCAGGCGTTCCAGAACATCGGGATGTGCCTCGGCATCATGCCCGTCACCGGCGTCCCGCTGCCGCTCGTGTCGTACGGCGGCACGTCGATGTTCGCCTCGCTGATGGCGATCGGGCTCCTGCTCAACATCCACCTGCGCACCGAGCGAGGTCCCGGTCTCGGCGTGGTGCTGCGCGGCCGGATCGCCCGCTCCCGCCGCATCTGACCCTGCCGCGACGTGGTGTTTGCCTCGGTACCGAGCCAGCTGGCCCGGTACCGAGGCAAATCCCGGTAGGTCGAGGAGTAACTGCCTTGGTTGGGGCGGCGGATAGCCTGGGCGTCAGACGGCGTACGACGGAGCACGCCCGGCCACCCAGGAGGCAACGGTGGCGATCGACGTGAACAGGATCGGTGTCCTCGGGACCGGCCAGGTCGGGCAGACCCTGGCGCGACGGTTCGCCGCCGTCGGGTATGCCGTGATGGTGGGTGCGAGATCCCGCGACTCCGCCAGCCTGAACGCCTTCGCCGACGACGACGGCATCGAGACGGGGTCCTTCGAGGACGCCGCGACGTTCGGCGACGTCGTCGTCAACGCCACCAACGGTGGGAACTCGGAGGCAGCCCTCTCGTTGGCCGGCGCGCGCAACCTGGCGGGCAAGCCCGTGATCGACCTGGCCAACGACCTCGAGCCGGTCGAGAGTGGGTACCCGAAGCCCCGAGCCAGCGCGGACAGCTCACTGGGACAGCGCCTCCAGGCCGCCTTCCCCGACGCGCGCGTGGTGAAGGCGCTCAACACGATGAACTGTCAGGTGATGGCCGACCCGTCCCTGGTCGAGGGAGACCACGTCGTGTTCCTGTCGGGCGACGATGCCGACGCGAAGGACACGGTCCGGCAGGTCCTCGCGCGCCTCGGGTGGCGCGACGTCCAGATGGTCGACCTCGGAGGCATCGACTCGGCGGCCGCGACGGAGATGATGATGAGCGTCTGGATGCGGGTCAGGGTTGCGCGAGGCATGGACGCCCCGCCGTTCAACTGGGCGGTCAACTCCGGCTGAGGCTGTCGGCGCCGCTCGGTACGCTTCTTGGCGGGTCGGCGCGCAAATCCTGGCGAGTCGCGGTAGGCGGCTCATCGCGGTGCCTGCTCCGGCGACTCCAGGATCACGCTGACGGCCCGCGACGTGACGATCGGCCGTCGCTTCGCTCACCCGAAGTACTCGGGCTGCTTCGATGCGGAGACCTGGTTGTGCCGCGGAAGATGGAAACGTCGAACGTTGTCGCGGGCCGGGCGACGAGCTGCCGACCCGCGGGTGCGCGAAGCGTCGGAGCACGTTGTCGGTCACCGTCTTGACGAAGTGCCGCGTCTCGGACCGGCATGGCATACGGAGTCGCACCGGCCCGACATCGCGCACGACCACCGCAGGGTCCCGGCGTTGAAGATCGCCGCTCCGGAGCGAACGGTCACGTAGACGGCTTGGCTGGAGGTGGCGACACCGCGGCAGGAGTAGCGACTGTTCGCGACGATCTGCAGAGGGCGCGGCGTCGACCGAATCGGATAGACGCGGTCGGCCTCCACACCGACGAGGTGAGGAAACGCCGTCCCGTTGCGGACGCCCGTGCCACGGAATCCCCACCAGGAGGCGGAGGCCACCCGGAACGCGGTGTCGACCGGGAAGCACTCGTACTGCATCCCGGTCAGCGTGTTCTCCGGCAACGGGAACGGGCGATCTCGCCACCGTGCCGTCGTGAGGCGAGGGTGGCGGCGTGCGACGGGGTCCAAGGCGGCATCCGATCGATAGCCGACCTGCAAGCGGTTACGACCTGTGGCCTTGTCCTGGAGGCGGATCCGCCAGTACTCCGTGTTGGCCCCGAAGAAGGCGAGGTTCGTCCCGTGCGCTCGCGCCTCGGCGACTCTTCGACGCATGGACCTGGACCAGTACTCGTCGTGACCGAGACTCACGTAGGCGCGTGCCCCCCGGAGTGCTGCGTGGTGCTCGCCTCGAGATCGACGTTCGTGAAATAGGCGAGGTCGATCCCGAGTCGCTCTGCACGCACAGCGATCTGGCTGGCGCCGAAGAGCTGTCGGGCCTTGGCGGTCGACTGGTAGGGCCGGTCGTAGCTCACCGCCCACGAGCGCCGCGCCCCTGGAGGACCGTGGTAGAGGCTGTAGCCACCCCAGTCGTTGTATGACTGCCAGGTGGTGACCGGCGCGACCAAGGCGACCTTTCCGCGAGCGCTACGTGATCTGACGACGAGGGGCACGTTGGTGACGGCCCCTCGACCGCTGATCAGCTTGAGGACGTAGAGGCCGGGTCGCCATCCTCTCGTGTGGATCAACATCGAGACCCGCCACGGAGCCACGACGGTCCGGGTCGAGAAGGGTCGGAAGACGGGCGCAGGCTGCAGTCCCTGGCGCCGCCAGCTCGAGCTCCAGACCCGGTGCAGGGTTCGCCCGTGGTACCAACCCCAACGCAAGGCGACGACGCGGAAACGGTGATCGCGGGTGGAGACCTTCAGGCCCACAGGATCACCCGACTGCGTGCTCACCCGCGTGGTGAATCCGTTGATCCGGCCTCGCGAGTCGATCGGTCGAGCCGACTGGCGGTGGCTCGAGGACGTGAGATCTGGCGTGGGCGGCGGCCGAGCTGGAGGGAATGGGCCGACACGGCTCGCCAGGGCACGGGGTGATGGTCTCCGGCTGACACCACCATGGCCGCGAGGAGTACGCAAGCAATGAACCAAATGCGGCGCACAATTCACATCCTGTTGTGAGATTAGGCCTCATATGGCGTTGTGCAAGGGCGTTCTCCTCGAGGAAGTCGGTGCGGCTGCCGCTTGCTCATGTTGTCGGTTGATGGCCTGTGAGCGAAGGAGCCCGTCCCTTTAGGACGTCCGAATGCGAGCGCGTACGCTTGTGGATCGCCCCAAACCCAGTCCCACCCGTCAACCTTGGAGCCACCACCTGATGCCCGTCGAGTCCGTCTTCGCGAAGCTCGAGCCCCTGCTGCCGTCGGTGCAGAAGCCGATCCAGTACGTCGGCGGCGAGCTCAACTCGACGACGAAGGACTGGGACGCCGCGTCGGTCCGGTGGGCGCTGATGTACCCCGACGCCTACGAGGTCGGCCTGCCCAACCAGGGCGTCCAGATCCTCTACGAGATCCTCAACGAGCGCGACTGGATCCTGGCCGAGCGCACGTACGCCGTGTTCGCCGACATGGAGCAGGTGATGCGGGACAACGCCATCCCGCAGTTCACCGTCGACGGGCATCGCCCGGTCGGCGCCTTCGACCTGCTCGGGCTGTCCTTCTCGACCGAGCTCGGCTACACGAACATGCTCACGGCGCTCGACCTCTCCGGCATACCGCTGCACAGCGCCGACCGCGACGACTCGCACCCGATCGTGCTGGCCGGCGGACACTCGGCGTTCAACCCCGAGCCGGTCGCCGACTTCATCGACGCC
The DNA here is from genome assembly GCA_963737725.1 of uncultured Actinomycetota bacterium. Classification (GTDB taxonomy): domain Bacteria; phylum Actinomycetota; class Actinomycetes; order Propionibacteriales; family Nocardioidaceae; genus JANLYC01. Next base: position 568,732 of record CAVTTO010000002.1, on the reverse strand, counting down.
GCCGTCCTCGGTGACGGCGAGGAGATCGTGCTCGCGATCAGCGACGTGGTCCGCGAGTGGAAGGACGAGGGGCGCCCCGGCGGTCGCGACGAGGTGCTGATGCGGCTCGCGAAGTCCGGCGGCGTCTACGTCCCGCGCTTCTACGACGTCGACTACCTCCCCGACGGTCGGATCAAGCGCGTCGTACCCAACCGTGCCGGCGTGCCGTGGCGGGTGCACAAGCACACGCTGATGGACCTCGACCAGTGGCCGTACCCGAAGAACCCGCTCGTGCCGCTCGCCGAGACGGTCCACGAGCGCTACTCCGTCGAGATCTTCCGCGGCTGCACGCGCGGCTGCCGGTTCTGCCAGGCGGGCATGATCACCCGGCCGGTCCGCGAGCGGTCGATCACCACGATCGGCGAGATGGTCGACAACGGCGTGAAGAAGTCGGGCTTCGAGGAGGTCGGGCTGCTGTCGCTGTCGAGCGCCGACCACAGCGAGATCGCCGACGTGGCCAAGGGACTCGCCGACCGGTACGACGGCACGAACGTGTCGCTCTCGCTGCCGTCCACCCGGGTCGACGCCTTCAACATCACGCTCGCCAACGAGTTCTCGCGCAACGGGCGACGCTCGGGTCTGACCTTCGCGCCGGAGGGCGGGTCGGAGCGGCTGCGCAGGGTGATCAACAAGATGGTGTCCGAGGACGACCTGATCCGGACCGTCTCTGCGGCGTACTCCCACGGCTGGCGTCAGGTGAAGCTGTACTTCATGTGCGGCCTCCCGACCGAGACCGACGAGGACGTCCTCGAGATCGCCGACCTCGCCAAGAAGGTGATCGCGACCGGACGCGAGGTCTCCGGGCGACGCGACATCCGGTGCACGGTGTCGATCGGCGGGTTCGTGCCGAAGCCGCACACGCCGTTCCAGTGGGCGTCGCAGCTCGACCACGAGACGACCGACGACCGGCTGCAGAAGCTGCGCGACAACGTCCGCGCCGACAAGCAGTACGGCCGCGCGATCGGCTTCCGCTACCACGACGGCAAGCCGGGCATCATCGAAGGACTGCTCTCGCGCGGCGACCGACGCGTCGGCCGGATCATCGAGGAGGTGTGGCGCGACGGCGGTCGTTTCGACGGCTGGAGCGAGCACTTCTCGTACGACCGCTGGGTGGCGGCGTCCGAGCGGGCGCTGGCGACCGAGCCGGTCGACCTCGACTGGTACACGCTCCGCGAGCGCGAGTACTCCGAGGTGCTGCCCTGGGACCACCTCGACTCGGGTCTCGACCGCGACTGGCTGTGGGAGGACTGGCAGGACGCGTTGAACCCCGACCCGGTCGAGGTCGACGACTGCCGCTGGACGCCGTGCTTCGACTGCGGCGTGTGCCCGGAGATGGGCACCGAGATCCAGATGGGCCCGACCGGCCAGCAGCTCCTGCCGCTGTCCGTCGTCTGACGACATGAGCACCCGCGACCTCGCCGAGCGGTTCGTCACCTCTCTGGAAGCCCGGGACTGGGACGGCTGGGCCGCCACGATGCAGCCCGACGTCGTCTACGAGGTGCCGCAGACGCGAGAGCGGATCCGTGGCCGTGACCGCTACCTGCAGTTCAACCGCGAGTTCCCGGGCGACTGGCACCTGAGCCCCGCGGTCACGGTTGCCGACGACGATCATGCGGTGGTCGTCTTCCGTTGGCGGGTCGGAGCGACGAGCGGAGGAGCAGGAGGCGATCGTCGTCTTCGGCTTTCGCGACGGCTTGATCGCGACGGTGACGGACTTCTGGCCGGATCCGTACGAGCCGCCGCCCGGACGCGAACACCTCACGGAGCGTTGGTGAACGCAGTCAGCATCCGCACGTCCACGCTCGCCGACGTGCCGCTGATCGCGCGGATGCGGGCCGCGTGGACGGAGGAGTACGCCGGCGAGACGATCGACGACGACGGCTTCCTGTCCAGGTTCGAGGATTGGTTCGCCCGCGAGTCCGACCAGCGGGTGACCTGGCTGGCCGAGGTCGAGGGGGACGCCGTCGGGATGCTCAACATGCTCGTCTTCACCCGGATGCCACGGCCGCGCCGTCCCGACGAGACCCGTCCGTCCCAGTGGGGCTACATCGCGAACTTCTTCGTCGCGGAGACGGCGCGCAACTCAGGGATCGGGCGGCAGCTGCTCGACACCGCGACGGCGTACGCCGAGGAGCACGGGTTCGCCCGGATCGTGCTGAGCCCGAGCGAACGCTCCGTCCCCTTCTACGCCCGCGCCGGCTTCGTCCCCGCCACCAGCCTCCTCATCAAGACCCTCTGACCAGGCCGGCTCGCCGAGCTCGGGCCGCAAACCTGGCGAGTCCGCACGCGAAAGTTGGCGAGTCGGGGGTTAGACGGGGGTGGGGGTTGGTTCGAGGTCGAGCTCGTCCTCGAGGAAGCGGGGGCGTGACACGAGCACGCCGGCGACCGCCTGCGGAATCAGCAGCACGATCAGCACCAGCAGCGGCACGGTCCAGCCACCCGTGGCGCCGTACAACGCACCCATCAGGAACGGTCCGATCGCCGACAACCCGTAGCCGACGCTCTGCGTGAACCCCGACAGGGCAGCCGTCCCGTCACTCGTGCGCGCCCGGAGCCCGATCAAGGTCAGCACGAGCGGGAACATCCCTGTGCCGACCCCGATCAGCAGCGCCCACGCCACCGCGCCGGCCGACGGCCACCAGAGCAGCCCGAGGTAGCCGACCGCGTAGAAGCCGCAGAGCGTGAGGATCAGCGGCGCCTGGTTGGTACGCCGCACTGCCATCGACGGCAGCAGGAACGAGATCGGGATGCTGGTCGCCGTCGCGACACCGAGCAGGATCCCTGCCGTCTGCGCCGAGAAGCCGGCGTCGCGGAAGATCTGCGGAAGCCACCCGAACACGGCGTACGCCTGCAAGGACTGCGCCCCGAAGAAGACCGCCATCGCCCACGCCAGCGAGGTCCGCGAGGTCTGGCGGGCCGTGATGGTGCTCGCCCGCTCCGACTCGGGTCGCACGTCGTGACGCAGCAGTCCGAGCCAGGGGAGTGCCGCGACCAGCGCGGTGACGCCCCACAGCGCCAGGCCCCAACGCCAGGACCCGAGGCCGTCGGCGACCGGCACGGTCAGCACCGACGCGAACGTGAGACCGACCGACAGCGCCGTCGTGTACGCCGCGGTGACGAGCCCGATCCGGTGGGGGAAGTGGCGTTTGACCAGCGAGGGCAGCAGCACGTTCGCCACCGCCATGCCGGCCAGCGCCGGGATCGTGGTGAGGATGAACAGCGCCGGGTCGGACACCGACGAGCGCAGCGTCAGCATCACGGTCGTGAGCAACAGGGCCGCGAGCATGACCCGGTGCATGCCGAAGCGCCGACCGAACCAGGGCGCAGTCGCCCCGAAGAACGCGAAGGTCAGCACCGGCAGGGTCGTCACGACACCGGCCGTCGCCGGGCTCATGCCCAGGCCGTTGCGGATCTCGTCCAGGACCGGCCCGACGCTCACAGCCGTCGGACGGAGGTTGAACGCCAGCGCCGTCAGGCCGATGAGCAGGGCGATCTGCTGACGGCGGTGCGAAGTCACGGGTGCCATTGTGGCGCGGGCCGAAACTCATGGCCGACCCGCGCCACGACGGCGGTCAGCGACGAGACATCGCGGCGTAGTACGCGCTCGCGTCCTTGCGATACATGAAGAACAGCGCTACCACCGCGACCACCAGGTTGGCGACCGTGAAGAGCGGCCGACGATGGTCGGGTTGTCCTGCGAGCTGCCGCCGGCAAAGCTGAGCAGCGACAGCAGGATGTTCAGCGCGCCGAGGACGGTAGCCGTGATGCGAGCCCAGTTGCGGCCCTTCCGGTTCTTGGCCGCCATCCACAGCCACAGGATCACGCCGATCACACCGAAGACCACGACCGACGTGATGATGATGCCGAACGTCGTGTCGATGTCGGACTGCGTGTAGGTCTCGTTCTGCCGGTCGAGCTCGTCGCGGATGTCGTCCTTGAGCGAGCCGAGCATCGCCAAGGTGATGATCAGGTAGAGCGCACTGATCAGCGCGCCGATCCGCATCGCGAGCACCGCGTGGTTGATCGACGGAGGCCGCTCCATCGTCATCGAGGCCTGGTAGGCCTCGAACTCGCGGCGCGCGCTGTCCTCGGGATACGGCTGGTAGGGCTGCTGCTCGCCGTACTGCGGCTGCTGTCCGTAGCCCTGCTGTCCATACCCCTGCTGGCCGTACGGCTGCTGCGCGGCTGCTGCGGCGGGTAGGGCTCCTGCCCGGACGGCTGCTGCGGCTGGTCCGACGGCGGCGGAGGCTGCTGGTCGCTCATGGTTCCCCTTGTCGAGTGTCTCGGAGTCGCCAGGGTCGACTGGTGCGAACCGGGCGATGTGAAGACTAAGGCAGCAGGCGTTCCGACGGCGGCACGACCAGCCGTCGTCTTGCCACAACGAGATGTGAGAGATTACTCTCGAAACATGTCTCTCAAGAATGCGATGGGTGACTTCGAGATCACCGACCCGAAGGCGATGCGGGCGCTCAGCCACCCGGTCCGGCTGGCGATCCTCAGTCATCTTCAGCGCAACGGACCGGCGACCGCGACGCAGCTGGCGCCGCACGTCGGCGCCACGCCGTCGGTGACCAGCTGGCACCTGCGCCACCTCGCGGAGTTCGGGCTCATCGCCGACGACGAGAGCCCCGACCGGCGCCAGCGCTACTGGAAGGCGGTCTCGCGCGGCTTCCGGTTCGAGATGCCGGACGACGACGAGGGCCGGGCCGCCGGCCACCTCCTGCGCACCGCCATGGACAGCACCAACCTCCGGCAGCTCCAGCAGTGGATCTCCGAGCAGCAACCGCGGCTGACGCCGGAGTGGGACCGGGTCGCCGGAGCCTCGAACACCCGCGTCGACGTCACGCCCGAGGAAGCCGAGGCCATCATGGCCGGGGTCGAGCAGCTGCTCGCGCCCTACGTGCACCGGACCGACGACGAGCTCCCCGCCGGCACGGGCACCGTGCGTTTCCTCCGCTACGTGATGCCCCAGCTCGACGACGACGCCGCCGCCGCCCGCTGAGCCCGTCGAGCCGCCCGACGTCGTGCCCGGTCATGACGGCTGAGTCGTCCACGACCGCCGCCGAGCGCGCGCCGGTCAGGGTCTGGCAGAACCGCAACTTCCGGCGCTACTGGTACGGCCACTCCGTCTCCCAGTTCGGAGACCGGATCACCGAGCTCGCCCTCCCGCTGATCGCCGTCCTCACCCTCGACGCCACGCCGGCTCAGCTCGGCGTCCTGACGGCCGCCACCTGGCTGCCCAACCTGCTCTCCCTGCTGATCGGCAGCTGGGCCGACCATCAGCCACACAAGCGCAAGATCCTGGTGTACGCCGACCTGTCCCGGGCGCTGGTCATCGTGGCCGTGCCGGTGGCCTACGCGTTCGACGCGATCTCGTTCCCGCTGCTCCTCGTCGTGGCGGTCGGGGCGGGTCTGGGCTCGGTGTTCTTCAACACGTCGTACCCGCCCTTCTTCGTCACCCTGGTGACCAAGCCGGAGTACGTCGACGCCAACGCCAAGCTCAGCATCAGCCGCTCGGGCTCCTTCATCGCCGGTCCCGCCATCGGCGGTGTCCTCGATCCAGGTCCTGACCGCGCCGTCACCTTGCTCGTCGACGCGGCGACCTTCCTCTACTCCGCCCTGGTGATCGGGCGGCTCGACCTGCCCGACCGTCCCGTCGAGGCCAAGACCGACGAGCCGCTGCGGCGCCGGATCTGGAAGGGCGCCCGGTTCGTGCTCTCGAACCGCTACCTGCGCGCAGGGCTCGGGTGCTCGACCACGATCAACTTCTTCACGTTCATGATGTTCGCCCTGCATCGTGCTGTTCGCCAGCCGCGACCTCGGGCTCTCCGCCGGCCTGATCGGGCTCGCCTTCGGCATCGGCTCGCTCGGCGGACTGCTCGGCGCCGTCGATCGCACCGACGCTGTCTCGTCGCTTCGGGGTCGGGCCGATGGTCGTGGTCGGCGCGGTTCTCTTCCCGGCTCCGTTCGCGGTCCTCGTCGTCGCCGGCGGAGACACCTGGCTTGCCGCGACCTGTGTGGCGGCGTTCGAGTTCGTCGCCGCGATCGGCGTGATGATCTTCGACATCAACCTGAACTCGATCCAGACCAGCATCGTCCCGGACGGCATGCGGAGCCGGGTGTCCGGCGCGTACTCGACGGTGAACTACGGCTGCCGCCCGATCGGTGCGCTGCTCGGTGGCCTGCTGGGCGAGACGATCGGCATCCGCGAGACCTTCCTGATCGCCACGATCGGAGGAGTGGCGAGCGTGCTCTTCCTGATCTGGTCACCGATCCCGTCCGTGCGCGACGTCGACGAGCTCGAGCCCGCCTCGGTCGGTTAGGTCGCGCGAGCGGGCGGCACTATCGTCAGGACGTGCGTGAACAACCCGCCCAGCAGCCGCCTCCCGTCCAGAAGCTGCGGATCCGCTACGCCAAGCGCGGCCGGCTGCGCTTCACCAGCCACCGCGACTTCGGGCGGGCGTTCGAGCGGGCCGTGAGCCGGGCGGGCATCCCGATCGCCTACTCGTCCGGTTTCAACCCGCACCCGAGGATCTCCTACGCCAACGCGTCGCCGACCGGAGCGGCCAGTGAGGCGGAGTACCTGGAGATCGGGGTGCTCCAGGAGTGCGACCCCGACGTCGTACGCCGCCAGCTCGACGAGGCGCTGCCGGACGGTCTCGACGTGGTCGACGTCGTCGTGGCCGCGCCGGGAGCCCTGGCCGACCGGCTCGAGGCGGGTGCGTGGACGGTCACGCTGCCTCAGGTGCCGCTCGCCGACGCCGAATCGGCCGTCGACCAGTTCCTGGCCCGCCCCAGCGTCGAGGTGGAGCGGATGACCAAGAAGGGGCTCCGCACGTTCGACTGCCGGGCCGCCGTGGTGAGCCTGGCGGTGCGCGCCGGGCGGGTCGATGACCAGGAGTGTGCGATACTGGACCTGGTTGTACGGCACGGAACACCCGCTGTGCGACCCGACGACATCCTTGCCGGGCTTCGCGAGATTGCCGGCCTGATCGCACCGGTTCCGCCACTCCAGACCCGGATCGCGCAGGGCCCCCTCGAAGCGGAAACCGGCCACGTGGGTGATCCGCTCGGTCACGATCGCGACGCCACTGCCTCCGCGCAGAGCGACCGCTGAACGGCCGCATCGGACTCCACCCGTGTGTCGTACGCCGGAGGGCGTCGTCGCCGCTTCGACAGCACGCGGCTCCCGAGCCGCGCTGGTGAGGCACCACCGCAAGCTTGCGCCGAGGAACGCCAGGCGGCGAAACACCGCCGATCGAGCCTCGACGACCGAACCGCCTCCGCGCGGCGCCTGAGCGCCCGGGGGCACTGAGGAGCACCATGCTCGACGAGCAGGACCCGACAACCGAAACCACCGCACCAGCGTCCGAGTCGATCTCCGACGTCGACCGCGCCCGAGTCGCCTGACACCGCCGACAGCGCGGCTGCGCCGGCGAAGAAGGCCACCAAGAAGGCCGCCGCCAAGAAGGCCACGGCGAAGAAGGCCACCAAGAAGGCGACGGCCAAGAAGGCCACGGCCAAGAAGGCCACCGCGAGCGAGGACTCCGCCGACTCCGCTGAGGCGAGCGAGGCCAAGCCCGCCAAGAAGGCCGCCAAGAAGTCGGCGACCAAGAAGACCACCAAGAAGACCGCGAAGAAGTCCGACACCGCGACGGCGAGGCGGAGCGCCCGGACGGCGACGGCTCCGGCGGATCGGCATCCGGCGCGCTGGCCATGCCCCTGTTCCAGGCGCCCGAACCGACCACGCCGCGGCGTACGGCGAAGAAGGCCAAAGCCGCCGACGCCGCCGACGAACCTGCCGCCGACGAGGCTGCGCCGTCCGACGACAGCGAAGGTGCCGACGAGAGCGGCTCCGGCCGCCGTCGCCGCTCGCGGGGCGGACGGAACCGCCGCAAGTCAGGCGGTGACGCCGAGCCGACAGCCGACGACAGCAGCGACGCAGCGGAGGACGACGGCAAGTCCCGGTCCAAGGAAGCCAAGGGTTCCAAGCGAAGGCTCGAAGACCAAGGAGTCGAAGGACACCCAGGACGACTCCGCGGACGACGAGTCCGGCTCCGGGTCGTCGCGCCGTCGGCGCCGTCGCCGTCGCAGTGGCGATGACTCCGGGGGTGGCCAGGACGACTCGGCCGGCACCACCACCACGAAGGTCCGCCAGCCGCGCGCCAAGAAGGAGGCCATCACCTCCGTCGAGGGGTCGACCCGGATCGAGGCCAAGAAGCAGCGCCGCCGTGAGGGGCGCGAGGCAGGGCGTCGCCGTCCGCCGATCCTGAGCGAGTCGGAGTTCCTGGCCCGCCGCGAGTCGGTCGAGCGCGTGATGGCGATCCGTCAGCGCGGCGAGACCACCCAGATCGCCGTGCTCGAGGACAACGTCCTCGTCGAGCACTACGTCGCGCTCGAGTCGCAGAGCTCGATCATCGGCAACGTCTACCTCGGCCGGGTGCAGAACGTGCTCCCGAGCATGGAGGCGGCGTTCATCGACATCGGCAAGGGCCGCAACGCCGTGCTGTACGCCGGCGAGGTCAACTGGGACCTGCGCGACGACAAGAACCAGCCGCGCCGGATCGAGAACGCCCTCAAGCCCGGCCAGTCCGTCCTCGTCCAGGTCAGCAAGGACCCGATCGGCCACAAGGGTGCGCGCCTGACCAGCCAGATCAGCCTGCCCGGCCGCTACCTCGTCTACGTGCCGGGTGGCGGCACCAGCGGGATCAGCCGCAAGCTGCCCGACACCGAGCGCAACCGGCTGAAGAACCTGCTCAAGGACATCCTCCCCGACGACGCCGGCGTGATCATCCGCACGGCCGCCGAGGGCGCGAGCGAGGACGAGCTGACGCGCGACGTCACCCGCCTCACCGCGCGCTGGGAGGACATCGAGAAGAAGTCCAAGAACGGCCAGGCGCCGCAGCTCCTGTACGCCGAGCCGGACACGACGCTCAAGGTCGTCCGTGACCTGTTCACCGAGGACTTCGCCAAGCTCGTCATCTCCGGTGACGACGCGTGGGACATGGTCGACGGGTACGTCCAGCACGTCGCACCCGACCTCAGCGAACGGCTCGAGCGGTACGACGGGGACGAAGGACGTCTTCGCCAGCTTCCGGATCGACGATCAGATCGCCAAGGCGATGGAGCGCAAGGTCTGGCTCCCGTCGGGTGGATCGCTCGTGATCGACCGCACCGAGGCGATGACCGTCGTCGACGTCAACACCGGCAAGTTCACCGGCTCCGGCGGCAACCTCGAAGAGACCGTCACCAAGAACAACCTCGAGGCCGCAGAGGAGATCGTCCGGCAGCTCCGGCTGCGTGACATCGGCGGCATCATCGTCATCGACTTCATCGACATGGTGCTCGAGAACAACCGCGACCTGGTGCTCCGCCGCCTGGTCGAGTGCCTCGGTCGAGACCGCACCCGTCACCAGGTCGCGGAGGTCACTTCTCTCGGCCTGGTCCAGATGACCCGCAAGCGGATCAGCACCGGTCTGCTGGAGGCGTTCAGCCACTCCTGCGAGCACTGCCAGGGCCGTGGCGTGATCATCGAGGGCGAGCCGGTCGACCCGAGGAAGCACGAGGACCACCAGCAGAGCTCGAACGGGTCTCGTGGCGGCTCCCGTCGTTCGTCCGGCCGGCGCCGCGGTCGGCGCGGGGGCGGCGACGGCGACGGCGGCGACAGCACCGAGAGCGCGGAGACGACCGACGAGGCCGCAGGGACCGACGACTCAGCGTCTCGACGCGCCGGCCGACAGCACGGACTCCGGCGCTGCCGACGACACGCAGGACACGAGCAGGCGGACGAGCAGCCGCAAGCGGTCGAGCAAGAAGCAGGACGACCAGGCTGCCCACGAGGCCAAGGACTCCGAGAAGGCCGAGCCCACGGGCCAGCCGCAGACCTCGGAGTCCGACTCGAAGCCCGAGCCTGCCGCTGGTGCCCGTCACGGACGCGTCGAGCGGTCGGTCGCTGCAGAGCGAGCCCGACGAGCTCCCCAGCGCCGTCACGCCGCGTGGACGTCGACGTCGACGTGCCTCCCGGCCCTCCGGCGCCCCCTCGAGCTCGTCCTGAGCCTGTCGAAGGGCTCGTCCTGAAGGTCCGGTGGTGAGCTTGTCGAAACCAGGCGTTTCGGCAGCTCAACGACCAGAGGAGCGCCATTTTGACCGGGACGGGGTCAGATCCGTAAACTTGATCCTCGGCGTGCTTCGGCATGCCCGTCTTTGAGACGACTGGCGCCCACCGGCGCGACCCCTTCGGCGTACTCCGCCGAGATGCAGACCTACCGAAGAGAGTGAGTCGGACGTGTACGCGATCGTGCGCAGTGGCGGCCAGCAGCAGAAGGTCGCTGTCGGCGACGTCATCGAGATCGACAAGGTGGCGACCGCGCCGGGCGAGAGCCTGTCGCTGCCGGCCGTCCTCCTGGTCGACGGCGAGACCGTCACCTCCGACTCCGACACGCTGGCCAAGGTCGACGTCCAGGCTGAGGTCCTCGGCGCCACCAAGGGCCCGAAGATCCACATCCTGAAGTACAAGAACAAGACCGGCTACCGCAAGCGCCAAGGACACCGCCAGCACTACACGCAGGTCAAGGTCACGGCGATCAACACCGGCTCGAAGTCGAGCAAGTCCAGCAAGTCCGAGTAGACCGAGACACAGGCAGACAGGGTTCAGTCATGGCACACAAGAAGGGCGCGGCGTCCACCAAGAACGGCCGCGACAGCAACGCCCAGCGTCTCGGTGTGAAGCGCTACGGCGGTCAGCTCGTGAACGCCGGCGAGATCATCGTCCGCCAGCGTGGCACCCACTTCCACCCCGGCACGGGAGTCGGTCGGGGCGGTGACGACACGCTGTTCGCGCTGGTTGCGGGCAACGTCGAGTTCGGCACCCGTCGCGGGCGCCGGGTCATCAACATCGTTCCGGCTGCCGCGGAGTAACGCCCGCTCCAGCCTGTACGACGCATGAGGGGCGTGCCGCGTGTGCGGTCGCCCCTCGTCGCATTTTCCGACCCGTGAGCGCGAGGATCCGACGCTCACCGGTCCTGTCAGACTCGGATCAGTCAGCGCAGGACGAGGAGGCAGGACGTGGCCGTCCCGACGTTCGTCGACCGCGTCGTCCTGCACGTGTCGGCCGGCAAGGGTGGCAACGGGGTCGCCTCCGTGCACCGCGAGAAGTTCAAGCCGCTCGGCGGCCCGGACGGCGGCAACGGCGGCCACGGCGGTGACGTCGTGCTCCGCGTCGACCCCGACGTCACGACCCTGGTCGACTACCACCACGAGGCCCACCGCAAGGCTGCCAACGGCAAGCAGGGCATGGGCGACAACCGCAACGGCGGCAACGGCGAGTCTCTCGTGCTCCCCGTCCCCGACGGCACCATCGTCAGCACTCAGAAGGGCGAGGTGCTGGCCGATCTCGTCGGTGCGGGCACCGAGCTGATCGTCGCGGCCGGCGGACGCGGAGGGCTCGGCAACGCTGCCCTGGCCTCGAAGGCGCGCAAGGCGCCCGGCTTCGCCCTGCTCGGTGAGATCGGCGACGAACGCACCGTCATCCTCGAGCTCAAGGTCGTCGCCGACATCGGCCTGGTCGGCTACCCCTCGGCGGGCAAGTCCAGCCTGATCGCGGCGATCTCTCGAGCCCGACCGAAGATCGCCGACTACCCCTTCACGACCCTGGTCCCCAACCTCGGCGTCGTCACGGCCGGCGAGGTCACCTACACGGTGGCCGACGTGCCTGGCCTGATCGAGGGCGCCAGCGAGGGACGCGGTCTGGGACACGACTTCCTGCGCCACATCGAGCGTTGCGCCGCGCTGCTCCACGTCATCGACTGCGCCACCCTCGAGCCCGGCCGCGACCCGCTGTCCGACCTCGACGTGATGGAGCGCGAGCTGCGTGAGTACGGCGGGCTCGAGGACCGGCCGCGTCTGGTCGCGCTGAACAAGATCGACGTCCCCGAGGCGCGGGAGCTGGCCGAGATGGTGCGCCCCGAGCTCGAGGAGCGCGGCTTCCAGGTCTTCGAGATCTCCGCGGCGTCCCGTGAGGGGCTGCGCGAGCTCACGTTCGCGATGGGCACTCTGGTGGCGGGGTCGCGCACGGAGAAGTCGGACGTCGCAGCGACCCGGATCGTGCTGCGGCCCGTCGGCGAGACGCGACGACGAGTTCACGATCCGCCAGGTCGACGGTGCCTGGCACGTGCGGGGCGAGAAGCCGCAACGCTGGATCAAGCAGACCGACTTCGGCAACGACGAAGCCGTCGGTTATCTCGCCGACCGGCTCAACCGGCTCGGTGTCGAGCAGAAGCTGATCGAGCTCGGTGCTCAGATCGGTGACGACGTCGTGATCGGTGACGACGACAACGCCGTGGTGTTCGAGTTCGACCCGCAGGTCCAGGCCGGTGCCGAGACCTTGCTCGGGCGTCGAGGCCAGGACCTGCGGCTCGAAGGCCGGTGAGCCGATGAGCTCCGGGGCGCCGACGGCGTACGGCGCCGAAGCCCTCGCGGCCGCGAAACGGGTCGTGGTCAAGGTGGGCTCGTCGTCGCTCACGACGGCCGACGGCGGCATCGACGACGAGCGGCTCCGGTCCCTCGTCGACGCGCTCGCCGAGGCACGCGGCCGCGGTCTGGAGATCGTGCTCGTCTCCTCGGGCGCGATCGCCGCCGGGCTCGCGCCGTTGGGGCTGCGCAGCCGTCCGCGTGACCTCGCTCGGCAACAGGCGGCCGCCAGCGTCGGCCAGGGCCTGCTCATGCATCGCTACACCGCTGCCTTCGGCGAACACGGCATCCGCGTCGGGCAGGTGCTGCTCACCGTCGACGACGTGACACGTCGCGGCCACTACCGCAACGCCTACCGGACCTTCGCCAAGCTGATCGAGCTCGGTGTGCTCCCGGTCGTCAACGAGAACGACACGGTCGCGACCACCGAGATCCGGTTCGGCGACAACGACCGGCTGGCCGCGCTGGCGTCACACCTGGTCCATGCTGACGCGCTGGTCCTGCTGTCTGACGTCGACGGCGTCTACGACCGCGACCCCCGCGACCCGCAGGCGCGGCGCCTCGACGTGATCCGTGGTGACGACGAGATGCGCGACGTGGACGCCCGCTCCGGCGGTGCGCTTGGGCACCGGAGGCATGGCCACCAAGCTGGACGCCGCCCGCATCGCGACCGGCGCGGGCATCCCGGCCGTCGTCGGCCGGGCCGAGCAGGTCGGTGCGGTGCTGGCGGGGGAGGCGGGCACCTGGTTCGCCCCCACCGGCAAGCGTCGTTCGACCCGGCAGCTGTGGCTCGGGCACGCCACCGAGGCGCACGGCTCCCTCGTGCTCGACGGCGGGGCGGTGCGCGCGGTGATGACCCGCGGGACCTCGCTGTTGCCGGCCGGGGTCGTCGACGTCCGGGGGCGTTCGTCGCCGGCGATCCGGTGGACCTCGTCGACGAGGCGGGCAGCGGTCGATCGCTCGCGGCTTGGTCAACTACGACGCGGCCGAGGTGCCGGCGCTGCTCGGTCGCACCACGAGCGAGCTCGCTGCTGCGCTCGGGCCGGAGTACGAGCGGGAGCTCGTCCATCGCGACGACCTCGTGCTGCTGTGATTTCGCCCGATCTGGGCGTTCGTCGGAGCATCGCCGCGTGTGACGCGTCTCGCGCTGCCGCCACGCCCTGAGTTCGGCAAATCTGCTGCCATGGTGGGTCGGTCAGGGCAGACTGGAGTCCGCACCGACTTCTTGTGGCCAGGAGCCTCCGTGACCCTCCCCGTACGACTGTGGCATGTAACCGTGACCGTGGCCGGTGAGCCGCAGCCGTTGTCCGACGTCCACCAGGCGCTCGATCGCCTGTACACCGAGCGCCCGTTCCTTCTCACCGTCCGGTACGACGAGGATCGCGCCGAGCTGTCCTACTGGGAGGAGGGCGAGGAGATGGTGGATGCCGCCTCGCTCGCGCTGCGGCTGTGGAACGAGCACCGCGAGTCCGCCGAGCTCCCGCCGTGGAAGGTGGTCGGGCTCGAGGTCATCGAGCAGGAGACCTACCAGTCCCGGCACGTCGTCACCCCGCTCGCCCGCGCCGACTCCGCCCCCCGCCGCTTCTGACCTCACCCCGGCGGTTGAGCTCGTCGAAACCCGGTTGATCTCGACAAGCTCGATCAGCGGGGTCTTGCACGCTGATCTCGCGCCACTCGTTCCTCCCGCGCGGCATACGCTGGAACCGTGAGCCAAGCCGACGTGCACGCCGCCGCCCAACGGGCGCGCGAGGCGTCGTTCACCCTGGGCACGGCGACCCGGGCGACGAAGGACGCCGCCCTGCAGGCCATGGGCTCGGCGCTGGAGGAGCACTCCCAGTCCGTTCTCGACGCCAACGCGCGCGACGTCGAGGAGCAGCAGGCCGCCGGGTTGTCCGCGGCCATGATCGACCGGCTCCGCCTCTCGTCCGACCGGGTCACGGCGATGGCCGACGGCTTGCGCGCCCTGGCGGCGCTCCCGGACCCCGTCGGCGAGGTCGTCCGCGGCTCGACCCTGGCGAACGGCCTCGAGCTGCGCCAGCTCCGGGTCCCGTTCGGGGTCGTCGCGATGATCTACGAAGGGCGTCCCAACGTCACGGCCGACGCCGCCGGCATCTGCCTCAAGAGTGGCAACGCCGTGCTGCTGCGTGGATCGTCGTCGGCCAAGCACTCCAACCTGGCGATCGTCGCCGCCCTGCGTGACGCGGTCAGAGATGCGGGGCTGCCCCCGGACTCCGTTCAGCTCGTGACAGGTGGACGTGAAGACGTCGGACACCTGATGAACGCGCGCGGCCTGGTCGACGTGATCATCCCGCGGGGCGGCGCCGGGCTGATCGAGCGCGTCGTCACCGAGTCGACGGTCCCGGTGATCGAGACCGGCGTCGGCAACTGCCACGTGTACGTCGACGAGGCAGCCGATCTCGACATGGCCGAGCGGATCGTGGTCAACGCCAAGGTGCAACGACCGAGCGTCTGCAACGCCGCCGAGTCCTTGCTCGTGCACGCCGCGGTCGCCGACGAGTTCGTCCCTCGCGTCGTCAAGGCGCTGGCGGGAGAAGGCGTCACCGTGCACGGCGACGAGGCCGTACGACGGATCAGCGCCGACGTCGTACCTGCCGACGACGACGACTTCGCCGCCGAGTACCTGTCGCTCGACCTGTCGGCAGCGGTCGTGCCCGACCTCGATGCGGCAGTCGCCCACATCCGCCGCTTCGGCACGGGACACACCGAGGCGATCGTGACTCGTTCGCAGGAGGCAGCGCGCCGGTTCACCGCCGCCGTCGACGCCGCCGCAGTCGTCGTGAACGCCTCGACCCGGTTCACCGACGGTGGCGAGTTCGGCTTCGGGGCCGAGATCGGCATCTCGACGCAGAAGCTGCACGCGCGCGGTCCGATGGGACTTCAGGAGATGACCTCCACCAAGTACGTCGTCACGGGCGACGGTCAAACCCGCGACTGACCTGGCACTTCGCGCCGCTGCAAGAAAAGTGAGCGGTCGACCGATGAGTCCGACGGCGACTCTTCGTCGTACGAGGCATGACGACAACTTCTGCACTTCTCACCGACAAGACCGCGATCATCTACGGCGCCGGCGGCACCATCGGCCGCGCGACCGCCCAGACCTTCGCCCGTGAGGGCGCCACCCTCTACCTGGCCGGACGGACCCAGGCCACGCTCGACGAGACGGCGGCCGCCGTCGCGGAGGCGGGAGGAACCGCGCACACCGCCGTCCTCGACGCCACCGACGACGCAGCGGTCCGCGCCCACGCCGCTGACGTGGTCGCCGACGCCGGTCGAATCGACGTGTCCCTCAACCTGATCACCCGCGGCGACGTGCAGGCGATCCCGCTGCTGGACATGGCCGTCGACGACTTCATGGCGCCGATGCTCGGCGTCCGATCCAACTTCATCACCGCGTGCGCCGCCGGACGGCACATGGCCGAGGCCGGCTCCGGCGTGATCCTGTTCGTGACGAGCGGCTCGGGTGTCGTGACCAAGCCCGACCCGTCGTACTCGATGGGTGGCACGGGGCCCGCCGACGCCGCGACCGAGTCGATGCTGCACTACCTCGCCACCCAGGTCGGCCCGCGCGGTGTGCGGGTCAACGGCATCTGGACGGCCGGAGTCATCTATCCCGACCTGATGGCAGGACACTCGATCCTCGGCGTGGGACCGACGGTGCAGCAGTTCGCCGACGCCGCGGCCTTCCTGTCGTCGGACCGCGCGTCCGGGACGACGAACTCGATCTTCGACGCGAGCAGCGGGGTGTGCGCGCCATGACCGCCGTGAGCGACAATCCAGGCGTGACCGACAGCGCCGCCCCACCGCCCGCCACCTTCGCCGACGAGCACGCCTTCAACGAGGCGGTCGAGAAGCATCGCCGCGAGCTGCACGTGCACTGCTATCGGATGGTCGGCAACTTCGAGGAGGCGGAGGACCTGGTCCAGGAGACGCTGCTGCGCGCCTGGCGGGCCCGCGACTCGTTCGAGCGCGGCGTCGCGGAGGGCAAGAGCGGCAACGTCCGCGCCTGGCTCTACCGGATCGCCACCAACGCCTGTCTCGACACCCTGCGCGGGTCGTCGTCGCGCCGGCTGGTCTCGTTCGACTCGTACGCCGAGGTGCCGTGGCTCCAGCCGTACCCCGACCGGCTGCTCGACGAGCTGGCGACCGACAACGAGCCCGAGGCAGCGGCAGTGGCCCGCGAGACCATCGAGCTGGCCTACGTCGCGATGATCCAGCTGCTTCCGGCCCGGCAGCGCGCGGTGCTGATCCTGCGGGACGTGGTCGGTTGGTCGGCCAAGCAGACCGCGGACGCCCTCGACCTCACCGTGCCGGCTGCGAACAGCGCCCTGCAGCGGGCTCGCGCAACCTTGGCCGACCGTGCGCTGGAGCGAGACGAGGTCGCTGCTGAGGAGTGGGAGCCGACCGAGGAGGAGCAACGGCTGCTCGCGGGCTTCATCGACGCCCACCAACGCGGTGACTTCGAGGCGTCGCTCGCCTTGATGCACGAGGACATCCGCGTCACCATGCCGCCGCTGCCGATGGTGTACGACGGTCGGGTGGCGATGACGTCGCTGCTCGACACGGCGTTCGGCGCCGAGGAGTCGATGGGGGAGTGGCGGCTCGTGCCGGCCTGGGCGAACCGTCAGCCGGCCGCACTCAGCTACCTTCGCCGGCCCGGCGACTCGGAGTTCCGTGCGTTCAAGGTCGACGTCATCCGGATCGCGGACGGCAAGATCCGGGAGATCACCACGTTCGACGCGCGGCTGCTGGCGTCGTTCGGGCTGCCCGAGATCCTGCCGACCGACGACTGACAGACGGGTCAGTCGCCGGTGGTGCCGTCGGCGAGCTCGCGCAGGACGTCGATGTGACCGTTGTGGCGGGCGTTCTCCTCGATCAGGTGGAGGATCACCCAGCGCAGGGTCGGTCGGTGGCCGTCACGTCCGGCCGACTGCGACTGGTCGTCGAGGTCCAGCCCGGCGATGATCGCGTCGGTCCGGGCGATCTGTTCGTCGTACTCCGCCAGGGTCTGCTCGATCGGCGTCTCGGCGCCGATCGAGAACTCCTTGTCGGGCTCCTCGTCGGTCCACGGGCCCAGGTCGGGGCCACCCACGAACCGGTTCTCGATCCAGGAGTGCTCGACCCAGCGCATGTGGTTGACGACGCCGCCGATGGTCGTCAGCGGTGAGGTCGCCAGCGGAGCGGCGCCGACGTCGGCAGCGGCGATGCCTTCGCACTTGGCGCGCGCGGTCTGCCGTGTGTAGTCGAGCATGGTGAGCAGCGTGCTGCGTTCGTCCCACTCGGTGGGCCTGTCGGTTCGCGTCATCGCCCATGAGTCTGCTGTGCGCGAGCGAAGGTGTCGACACAATTACCTGCCCAGCCCGAAGCGGTCGACGGTCGCCGTTGACATCGTCGGCGCGCGTCCGCAGGGTGGCTGGGTGAGACCGGCCGCCGCACTCTCCGTGCCAGTGCGGCTCGCCACGTCCGTTCTGGTCGTCGCTGCCTGCCTCACTGCGTGCTCGGGCTCCGACGACCCGACTGAGGACGGTGCCACGGAACGCGATCTCAGCCCGTCGGCGAGCTCCCCATCGGTGGCCACGGAGTCCTCGCTGCCCGACCCGACGCCGACGACGCCGACGACGCCGACCGAGTCGACGACCCCAGCACCGCCGCGTCCGGCGACGTTCCAGCTCGCCTCGGCGCTGCGCACGGTTCGGATCCTCGCGCTGCGGTTCGGACCGCGCGAGGCGGCGTCACCGGCGTACGCCGAGGCTGCCGACTGGGTCGAGCAGCGCTTCGACGCGTACGGCTACGACGTGCGGCGTCAGCCCGTGCACGTGCCGGCCGGAAACTCCTGGGGCATCGACGTCGACTCCGGTACGACGACCAACGTGGTCGCCACCCGCCCGGGCTTCGACCCGACCGAGCCACATCTGGTGGTCAGCGCCCACCTCGACACCGTGCCGCAGGCACCGGGAGCCGAGGACGACGCGTCGGGCATCAGCGTGCTGCTCGAGCTGGCCCGGATGTCGGCGCAGGACGAGACCCGTCTGCCCGTCGTCTTCGTCGCCTTCGGCGGCGAGGAGCCGCGCGGCGACGGCGATGCCCTGCACCACTTCGGGTCGCGGGCGATGGTGGCGCGTATGCCCGCCGACCAGCGCGCGGCCGTGGCAGGGATGGTCTCGATGGACCGCGTGGGCGTCGGCACCGTGGTCCCCGTCTGCACGGCCGGGACGCGGCCGCCCACGGTCCGCGGTCAGCTGGTCCGCGCCGGTGTCCGGGCCGGCGTCCCGACGCTTGCCTGCGTGAACGCGTCGAGCGACCACGAGTCGTTCGACGAAGCCGGGATGCCTGCCGCGCGCGTCGGCGGGACGTCGTACGCCGGCTATCACAGCGCTGCCGACCTGCCCGCGGTGATCAACCCACCGCAGCTGCGGCGGGTCGGCGTCCTCATGTGGACGTGGCTGACCGGCCCGTGACACGGTCCGAGCCGCCGCGGTCGGCCACGTCGGTCAGCGCCGGAAGGGAGGATCGCTCGTCTCCCACATCCGGTCGAGGATGGTCTGTGCGACCGGGCCGCGCACCGGCCGCGGCGCGAAGTCAGGACCGATCACGTACGGCGTGAACCGCACCGCCTTGATCTGGTCGCCCCAGCTGATCAGGTCGACGGTGACCCCTTGCTGGGTCGGCACCGAGAAGTCCATGTCGAAGACGAAGTTGCCCAGCGAGTTCACGATGAGCCCGCCGTCATGGACGGCGATCCCCTGCACCCAGTGCGGGTGCCCACCGACGACGATGTCTGCCCCGGCGTCGAGCAACGCCGAGCCGACCACGCGTTGCACCGGGAGAGCCTGGTTCACGTACTGGTCGCCCCAGTGGGGGAGGACGACGACGACGTCGACGCGCTGGTCGAGTCGCCGGACGATCGACTCCGCTCGCTGCAGGTCACCGCGGTCGAGTGGTCCGGTGCGGATCGGCATCCGGATCTCGGCCGCGCCGGGTCGGCGGGGAAGTGCACGCGGTGTCTCCCCGATGGCGTTGAACGCCACGAAGCCGAAGCTCACGCCGCCGGTCTCCACCACCCGCGGCTGCCACGCCGACGCCGAGGTCAGGCCGGCGCCGACACGGCCGATGCGCGACGCGTCGAGCCGCCGAATGGTCTGGCGCAGGGCCTGCTCGCCGTAGTCGCCGGTGTGGTTGTTCGCCAGCGACAGCACGTCGAAACCGGCGCGCTCCAGAGCGGCCAGCACGCGCGGGTCGGCGTAGAAGGAGTCGTCGCCCTGCTGCGGCGGTCCGGCGTCCGAGAGCGTGCTCTCCAGGTTGCCGACGGTCAGGTCGGCGTCGGACAGGCGTTCGCTCATCGGACCGAGGGCTGCGCCAGGTCGCCGCGGCGTGGCCGCTCCCGACCCGACGGCCCAGCATGATGTCGCCGACCACGGTGACGCGGTGGACCTCCGGCTGCGCCGTGTCGGCCTTCGTCGTGATCGGGTACGCCGACGGGTCGAGCAGCGGGTCGACGCCCCCGACGACGGCGACCCGGACCAGCGGCGTCACGGCCTCGGCGGGCACCACCGCGACCTGGTCGGCGCCGCAGACCGCCGGTCGGGAGCTGGTCTCCGCTCTTGATCTCGAGGGTGGCCCCGGGTTGGCCGAGCTCTGACCAGTCGTCCAGGTCGCCACGGACGACCGCCCGCGCCTGCGCCGGCCGCAGGTGCAGGACAGGCCGCTGCCACGACGTCGCGATCACCAGCGGCTGGCGGTGGTCGCCTGCCGGCTCGGCCGGTGCTGATGACTCGGGCGGATCGGTCGTGGGACTGGTCGGTCGGCTGTCCCCGCCGGCAGTGCCCGGGGTCGGATTCTGCGGTGCCGGGTCGCTCGTCTCGGACGTCGTACAGGCGCTGACCAGCAGGAGCAGGCAGCCGATCGTGGCCGCCGTCCCGACCCCTCGCCGCCCCGTCATGCCGCCACCGTACGGGCTCCGCCGCCTGTCAGGCCTCCGCTGCCTCGCGGGTGGCGGAGAGGCGATAGCCTGGGGCCATGTCGTTGATCTCGCTGGCCGCCGAGGAACACACGCGCGACCTGCCCGTCGACCCGATCTGGATCGGTCTGCTGGTGTTCATCGCCCTGCTGGCCCTGATGGCAGCCCTGCTCATGTTCGGCAAGGGCCGTCCGCACTCCTGATGGTGCGCACGTGAAGGCCCGGTGACCGGGTGACGGAGCAACGACCGCGGCGCGTGGGCGTGATGGGTGGCACCTTCGATCCCATCCACCACGGCCACCTCGTCGCCGCCTCCGAGGTGCAGGCCTGGTTCGACCTCGACGAAGTGATCTTCGTCCCGACCGGGGAGCCGTGGCAGAAGTCCGACCGCCAGGTCTCCGCCGCCGAGGACCGCTACCTGATGACGGTGATCGCGACCGCGTCCAACCCGCGCTTCTCGGTGTCCCGCGTCGACATCGACCGCGGCGGACCGACGTACACGATCGACACCCTGCGCGACCTTCACGAGTCGAGGCCGACGGCCGAGTTCTTCTTCATCACCGGTGCCGACGCGCTCGCCCAGATCCTCACCTGGCACGACGCCGAGCAGGTCTTCGAGCTCGCCCAGTTCGTCGGCTGCACCCGGCCCGGCACCGCCATCGACGCCACCACGCTGCAGGGACTCCCGCCGGACCGCGTCACCCTGCTGGAGATCCCGGCGCTGGCCATCTCGTCGACCGAGTGCCGCGCACGGGCGCACAAGGGCGAGCCGGTCTGGTACCTCGTCCCCGACGGCGTCGTGCAGTACATCGCCAAGCGCGCGCTCTACCGACCCGCCACCGATCCGCCGAGCGCGCTCGGCGAGCCCAGCGCAGGACCCCGCCACGCCACCGTGGCACCCGAACAGCCGAACGAACCCCACGACCAAGGAACCACGTGACCGCCACTGATCGCGCCACCGAGCTCGTCACCATCGCCGCTCAGGCCGCCAGCGACAAGCTCGCCAACGACATCATCGCCTTCGACGTGTCCGACCAGCTCGTCATCACCGACGCCTTCGTGCTCTGCTCGGCTCCGAACGACCGCCAGGTCAAGTCGATCGTCGACGAGATCGAGGAGAAGCTCCGTGAGGTCGGCGCCAAGCCGATCCGTCGCGAGGGCGAGCGCGACGGACGTTGGGTGCTGATCGACTACGGCGAGATCGTCGTCCACGTCCAGCACGAGGAGGAGCGGACCTACTACGCGCTGGAGCGGATCTGGCGCGACTGCCCGACGATCGCGTTGCCCGAGTCCGTGAGCAGCGGACAGGGAAGCGGGCCCGGGTCATCGACCCCGTGATCGGGATCGGCGCGCCCGCCTCGGGTGTACGTCGGCTCGTGCTGTGGCGCCACGGGCGGACCGAGTGGAACCTGGTCGGCCGCGCGCAGGGCCACGCCGACGTACCGCTCGACCAGGTCGGTCTGGCGCAGGCTGCGCGCGCGGCGGAGCTGCTGGCGACGTACCAGCCTGCCTTCGTCTGGTCCAGCGACCTGAAGCGGGCGCGGCAGACGGCGGAGGCACTCACCGCGCTCATCGGACACGAGCCGGTGCTCGACCGGCGGCTGCGGGAGTACGACGTCGGTGCCCGTCAGGGCATGACCCGCGACGAGTTCCGGGAGGCGTTCCCGGAGGTGTTCGCGCGCTACTTCGCCGGCGAGGACGTGAGCGTGCCGGGCCAGGAGGTCACCGCCGACGTGCGGGCGCGGATGCTGGCCGTGCTCGAGGACGCGACCCAGGCGGTCGCCGAGGGTCAGACCGGCGTCGTGGTCGGCCACGGGGCTGCGCTGCGGACCGGGATCCTGGCGTTCTTCGGTGTCTCCGAGGACGACTCCCCGACCCCGGCGGGACGACGCGCCGAGATGTTGGCGGGGATGGCGAACTGCGCCTGGACCGTGCTCGAGCAGCACCCGTCGTACGGCTGGCAGATCGTCGACTACAACGCCCAGAACCTGCCCGAGCCCGTCTCGCTCGACGACTCACCGCTTCCACGATGACGGACCGCGGCGAGCCCGCGGCCGGTCGACAGCCGCGCGTGATCCGGTTCAACAAGCCACCCGCGGTTAGACCAGGGCGGCGCGGCCGCGCTTCGCGAGCTGGTCGGCGATGATGATCCGCTGGATCTCGCTCGCGCCCTCCCAGATGCGTTCGACACGGAGCTCACGGGTGAACCGCTCGGCGACGTTCTCGCGCATGTAGCCGCGGCCGCCGAAGATCTGGACGGCTCGGTCGGCGACCCGGCCCGCCATCTCCGAGGCGTACAGCTTGACCATCGAGCAGCGCGCGTGCGCCACCTTGCGGTCGAGGCCGCCGTCGATGGCCCGTGCCGTCTCGTACAGCATCGACCGGGCGGCGTACAGCTCGGTGAGGCTGTCGGCCAGCATGGCCTGGACGAGCTGGCGGTCGATCAACGGCTCGCCGCCGACGATGCGCTCCTGAGCGAACGCGGTCGCCTCGTCGACGAGTCGCTCGGCCGCGCCGAGGCAGCGGGCGCCGATCATCATCCGCTCGAAGCGGAACCACTCGTAGGAGAACGACATGCCGGCGCCCTCCTCACCGACGAGGTAGCTGGCCGGGACGCGGACGTCCTCGAACGCCACGATCGGGTGGTGGTGCGAGATGGTGTGGGCGTACTCGGGCGTGCGGACCACGCGAAGGCCGTCGCTCGGGATGTCGACGACGAACATCGCGTGCTCGCCGGCATGCTCGCCCTCGGTCAGCACGCCCTGGAAGAAGACGTACGACGCGTCGTTGTACGACGTCACGTGCCACTTCTCGCCGTTCAGCACGTACTCGTCGCCGTCGCGGCGTGCGGTCGCCTCCAACGCGGCGACGTCGGAGCCGGCGTTCTCCTCGGTGATGGCGTAGCACTCGGACATCTCGCCGCGCACGGTCGGCAGCAACCAGCGCTCGCGTTGGACGTCGTTGGCCACGTCGACCCACCAGGACGGGGGAGTGCCCATGACCCAGCCGAGCGCATTGGTCACCCGGCCGGCCTGCTCCTGCACCAGGACCTGCTGGAGCGTCGTACACCCCTGGCCTCCCGCGGAGGTCGGGATGTTGGTGGCGTGCAGGCCGAGGCTGATCGCGCGCTGACGGTGCTTGTCGGCGAGACCCTCGCTGAGCTCTCCGTGGTTGTGCTCGGCCTCGACCTCGAACGGAATCAGCTCGTCGGCGAAGGCGCGCGCCGTGTTTTGAAGGGAGAGATCGGCTTCTGACAACCCGTACATGGCACTCCGGTCCTCGGCACTGATCGATGGTGTCGCGGTGCGGTCCGTGGTCCCCGTTGGACCACCTTGACTGACTGTTCAGTCTATGCCAGCGTGAGGAGCGTGACCAGTGAGTCGTTGCCGCGAACTGCGGATGTCGTGGTGGTGGGCGGGGGCACGATCGGCGCCTGGTGCGCGTGGTTCCTCCGGCGTGAGGGACTCGACGTCGTCCTCGTCGAGGCGAACACCCTGGGCAAGGGCGCCAGCTCCCGCGCCGCCGGGATGGTGCGTGCCCAAGGAGGCACCGAGATCGCGGTTCGACTGGGCATCTACTCGCGCGAGTTCTACAGCGGTCAGCGTGACCTGCTCGGGTTCGACTCGGGCTTCGTGGAGCAGGGCTACTTCATGCCGTGCTTCACCGACCAGGAGGTCGCGGACGCGAAGGCTCGGATCGCGATGCAGCAGCACGTCGGCCTCGACGTGCGCTGGTGCGAGTCCGACGAGGTCGACGCCATGAACCCGCTGCTCCGGCCCGGCGCGACCCTCGGTGCGTCGTACGCCGCTGAGGACGGCTACATCGACCCGCCGAGCAACGTCCTCGCGTACACCGCCGCTCTGGTGAGCTCCGGCGTACGCATCGTCGAGCACACGTCGTTCACCGGGCTGATCACCGCCGGGTCGACCGTCACCGGCGTCCGGACCACCGCCGGCGACATCGCGGCAGAGCGGGTCGTGCTGACGGGCGGACCGACCCTCGCGGCCGTCGGCAAGGCTGTCGGAACGCTGATCCCGTCCGGCGGAGCGCGGCACCAGGTCGTCGTCACCGAGGACCACCCCGACCTCGCGGCCGAGCGGTTGCCGATGGGTTTCGACCTCAACTCCGGCATCTACTGGCGTCCGGAGGAGGGCGGCATCCTGTGGGGGATGAGCAACCCCTCGGAGGCGCCGGGCGTGGCGCACACCTTCGACTGGGACTACTACGAGACCATGCGCGCGCGGATGGCGTCGCTCATCCCGCTCACCGCTGAGCTCGGGATCCGCAAGGTCTGGGCCGCGACCATCGACTTCACGCCCGACCACCTCCCGATCCTGGGACCCGTCGTCACCGCGGACGGGCCGGTGGCGGGTACGACGGTCGCAGCCGCCGGTGGCCACGGGATGATGTGGGGCCCGGGCGTCAGCCGCTGTGCCGCCGACCTCGTGCTGCACGACAAGACCGACGTGATCGACGTGACCGACCTCGGGCTGGACCGCTTCGACGAGCACGGCCGCTCCAAGCTCGCCGCCGACCCCATCGCCCTCCCCTTCCCCGAAACCATCACCCCCTAACTGCCGTTGGTGCCGAGTCGCCAGGTTTGGTGCGCCGAGTCGCCAGGTTTGGTGGGTGGTTCGGTGGTCGAGCTTGTCGAGACCCGGCGCGCCGCGCGATTCTTGGCGGTTCGGGGCGCGATTCTTGGCGAGTCGGGTTAGAGGAGGAGGGCGTCGACGGCGATGGCGCCGCTGGCACTGCAGATCAGCGGGTTGACGTCGAGGGCGGCGATGTCGTCGCCCAGCTCGACGGCCAGCTGACCGATCCCCACCACCGCCGCCACGACGGAGTCCACGTCTGATGCGGCCGCACCCCGTACGCCGTGCAACATCGCCGAGAGCCCTTGCAACCCGGCCACCAGGTCGCGGGCCGCAGCGGGCGTGACGGGTGGCAGGGTGACCGCGCGCTGCGGCATCACCTCGATCAGCGTGCCACCCGTCGCGACCACCACGATCGGCCCGACCAGCGGGTCGTGCACCAGGCCGAGAGCGACCTCGACGCCGGCCGGCACCTGCTGCTGGACCAGCACGGCCGGGCCGAGCCGATCGGCCAGGTCGTCGTACGCCGCTGCGACCGCATCCAGGTCGGCCAGGCCGCGGCGTACTCCGTCGGCGTCGGTCTTGTGCGAGATCTCCGGCGCGGCCGTCTTGAGCACCACCGGCAGCCCGAGCTCCTCGGCGGCCGCCGTCGCTGCCTCCCGGCTCGCGGCGCACCGCGTCGAGACGGTCGCGATGCCGTAGTCGCCGAGCAGGTCGAGCGACTCGGTACCGCTCAGACCGTGCCGGATCCGGTCGCGCCACCGTGCAGCGCGCTCGGTGTCGATCTCGGCACGCGGCGGGAGCGTCGTGGGGATCGCCTGCGCGAGCAGGTGACCCAGCGCCTTGAGCCCGGAGTCGGTGCCCTCGAGGACCGGGATGCCGCCCGAGCGCAGCAGCGCGGCCTGGCGTTGGTCGACAGCGCTCGCGATGTTGCTCAGCACCACCACCGGCTTGTCCGTGCGGGCCGCGACGGTCTGGATGGCGCGCGGGTAGGACTTGTCGCCGTCGTACTCCTCGACGAGGTCGAGTCCCGCAGCCACCACGGCGACGCCGGGATCGTCGTCCAGCGCGGACATCGACGCGGCGAACAGCGTCTCCGTGTTCGTGCCGCGTCCCCAGACGTCCAGCGGGTTCGTCGGGACGAGGCCGGGGTCGAGCAGCTCGGCCAGCACCTCGCGCGTCTTGTCAGCGAGCACGCTGAACGGGATGCCGAGTGCATCGGCGCGGTCAGCCACCAGGGCACGCTCGCCGCCGGAGTCGTGGACCGTGGCGACGCCGAGCTGCTCGCGCGCCGTGCCCGGCCGCACCCGCCGACCGATCGCGAACAGCTCGAGCGTGTCCATGAGCTCGTCCAGACTGGTGACGCGGTGCACGCCGTACGCCGAGAACAGGGCCTCCCAGACCGCGTCGTCACCGGCGATGGCGCCCGAGTGGGCCTCGACGAGCGAGCGACCTGTCGGCGATCCACCCACCGTGAGCGCGACGACCGGGATGTCGCGCTCGACCGCGCGGGCCAGCGCGCGCCGCATGCCGTCCGCGTCCCGCAGGGTCTCGGCGAACAGCCCGACGACGCGGGTCTCGTCGAGGGAGAGCGCGTAGTCGAGGTACTGCGACATCGAGGTGACCAGCTCCTGACCGGCCGAGACCACCACCGAGAAGTCGAGCGCTCGGTGGGTGCGGAGCATCGAGGAGAAGGCGCTGCCGGAGTGGGTCACGATCGCGACGCCTCCGGGGGCGAGTCGTTCGCGTTCGACGTAGCCGAGGGCTCGGATGCCCCGAGCCGGGTTGACGAAGCCCATCGAGCCGCCGCCGCACAGCTGCATGCCGGCGGCGTTCGCGATCGAGGCCAGCTCCGGACCGATGCCGTGAGCCGTGCCGAACACCACCGCCGCCGCCGGCGCCGTGGTCCGCCGCCCGCTGGAGGTGCTCGGGAAGGGTCGGGTCCGGTACGCCGAGCATCACCAGGTCGACCGGCTCGTCGAGGTCATCGAGGCTCGGCACGCAGGGTTGGTCGAGGATCCGGGTGTACTTCGGGTTGACGAGGTGCACGCGTGGCCGCGAGGCGCTGCTCAGGACCTGCCGCGCCATCCGGTCGCCGAACGAGCCCTCGCGGACGCTGGCACCCACGACCGCGATCGAGCGAGGCTGAAGCAGACGATCCAGCGGGCGCGGCGCGTCAGACACCGCGCCTGCTCGACCGGCAGTGGCCGTCGTACGGGTTCGTCTGCACAACCTCGCCTCTCGCCCATGAGCGGACTCGCACTCGTTCCTGACTGACTGTTCAGTCTAAAGAGGTGATAGCGTTTCTCACAAGGTCTGGAACCAGGCGAAACGACGAGGGAGCCGATGGCAGGCAAGACTACCGAGCAGACGGAGGTCGTCGACCAACGTCGCGACCAGATGTTGGTCGCCGCCGCTGAGCTGATCGCCGAGCGGGGCTTCTCCGAGACCCGGATCGCCGACGTCGCCAAGCGCGTCGGCGCGTCGCCCGCGTTGGTCATCTACTACTTCGGCACCAAGGACAACCTGCTGACCGAGGCACTGCGCTACTCCGAGAACAACTTCTACGTCCACTGCAACGAGATGCTCGCCTCCACTCCCGGTGTCCGCGAACGGCTGGAGAACCTCGTCCGGCTCACCTGCGTGCCGCAGGGCGACGACGAGATCCAGGGCGCGTGGGGACTGTGGTTCGACCTGTGGGCCCAGGCCTTTCGACACCCGCAGGTCGCGAAGGACCGGGTCGAGCTCGAGCAGCGCTGGCGCGCCACCATCGAAGGCGTCGTCAAGGACGGGATCGCCGCCGGAGAGATCGGGTCGGTCGATGCCCAGGACTTCGCGATCACCTGGGCCGTGGTGCTCGACGGCCTCTCCATCCAGGTCGCACTCCAGGACACGATCGTCACCCCGGACCGGGCGTTCGACATCGCGATGACCCTGGCCGAGCAGGCGCTGTCCCTTCCGCCGGCCCGCCGCCGCGCCAAGAAGACGACACGCAGCTCTTCCAACGCCAAAGCGACGCGCCGCTAACTGAATATTCAGTCACCCCTGTCAAATGGCCGACACGCTGTCTAGACTTCCGCACATGTCGCGAGGCGAACCTGCAGCTGACCACGTCGGTGGATCGATCTCGATCGTCGGGCTGCGCAAGGAGTTCGACGGCGTCACCGCCGTGGACGGCATCGACGTCGACATCGCAGGCGGGGGAGTTCTTCACCCTGCTCGGACCCTCCGGGTGCGGCAAGACCACCACGCTGCGCATGCTCGCCGGTTTCGAGCAGCCCACGGACGGCCAGATCCTCATCGACGGCGTCGACGTCGCGCAGACGCCGGCGCACAAGCGCCCGGTCAACACCGTCTTCCAGAGCTACGCGCTCTTCCCGCACCTCGACGTCGAGAAGAACGTCGCCTACGGCCTGCGATGGCTCAAGGACATGGACAAGAAGACCCGGGCGAGCCGGGTCGCCGGCGCGCTGGCCATGGTCCGGCTCTCGGAGTACGGCAAGCGCCGCCCGCACCAGCTGTCCGGCGGGCAGCAGCAACGGGTGGCCCTCGCCCGCGCGCTCGTCCTCCAGCCGTCGGTGCTGCTCCTCGACGAGCCGCTGGGCGCCCTCGACGCCAAGCTCCGGCACTCCCTGCGCGCCGAGCTCACCTCGCTGCAGAGCGAGGTCGGCATCACGTTCGTGTTCGTCACGCACGACCAGGAGGAAGCGCTCGAGATGTCGGACCGGCTCGCCGTGATGGACGGCGGGCGCATCATGCAGCTCGGTACGCCGGAGGAGGTCTACCGCGAGCCCCTGACGGAGTTCGTCGCCGACTTCCTGGGCGTCGCCAACCTGCTCGACGTCGAGTGCGTCTCCGGCACCGGGGCCGTCCGGACCGTGCGGTTCGGCGAGTTCGACCTCGAGGCGCAGGCGCCCGCCGGCCACGACGCCGGCCCCGGCCGCGCTGTCATCCGGCCCGAGTGCGTCGAGCTGGCGGAGGCCGGGCTCACCGGCGCCAACCGGCTCCCGGGCATGGTCGACCGCACCGTCTTCCTCGGCTCGACCACGCAGGTGATGGTCCGGCTCCCGCAGGGCGCGGTCCTGCAGTCGCTGATCACGAACACGGCGGACCGCGACGACGCTGACCACCGGCCAGCCGGTGACCGTCTGCCTGCCGTCGGACTCGCTCCGGGTGCTGGCCGCGTCGACCACCGCGTCGACGGCAGCCGAACGACGAGGCCGGCGAGCCGGTCGCCGACGGCGGTCGCCGAAGGCGCCTGACGCGAGCGTCACCCGTAGTCGGCGAGGTCGTCCAGGGCCGAGCCGGGTCCGCGCTTGCGCGCCCGCAAGCCGAGGTACGCCAGGATCAGGGCCAGGAACGAGCCCACCAGGAGGAGCGTCGCCAGGGCGTTGAGCGCCGGCGTCGGAGCTGCGCGCACGGCGCTGTACAGCTTGATCGGGACGGTGATGTTCGAGGCGTCGCCGTACAGGAACTGGCTGACCACGAAGTCGTCGAGCGAGGTGGCGAACACGATCATCGCCGAGGCGAAGATCGACGGCATCAGCAGCGGAACCAAGATCGTCCGGATCGCCTGCAGGGAGCTGGCGCCGAGGTCTCGGGCCGCCTCTTCGTACTCGCCGCCGATGCTCAGCAGCCGCGATCGGACGATCACGAGGACGTAGGAGACCGAGAACGTGACGTGGCCGAGCAGCATCGCCGGTCGGCCGAGCGGCACGAACTGGTAGAGGTTGATCATCACGAGGTAGAGGGCGGATCCGACCACGATCTCGGGCGTCACGAGCGGGACCAGTGCGATCCCGTTCGCCACCTTGCTGGTGCGCGAGCGCCAACGGGTGAGCCCCATCGCCAGCATCACGCCCAGCGGCGTGGCCACCAGCACCGTCGCGACGCCGAGGATGAGGCTGTTCTTGAGTGACAGCAGGAGGCTCGGGTCCTCGAACACCGATCCCTCGTTGCAGCAGTACCACTGGGTGGAGAAGCCCTGCCAGGTGCTTCGCGACCGACCGTCGTTGAACGAGAACTGGACGGCGATCAGCACCGGCAGCAGCGACCACAGGATGTAGGCCCAGGTGATGGTCGCCAGCACGTAGGGCCGCCGCCACGGGTTGCGCCACGGCGGCACCCACTTCTTGGTCGGCACGGGGTCCGGAGCGCTCTGGGGGCGACGAGTCTCGACAGCTGTCATCGGGCGTCCTTGGCCGCACGCTGGGTCAGGATCAGGTAGTAGAGCATGAAGAACAGCAGCACGAACGAGAGCAGCAGCACGATGGAGGCGCCGAGGTTCTTCTGCGGCCCTTGCAGCAGGAACAGCTCGATCTGGTTGCCCACCATGCTGGTCTTCGGAGAGCCCGAGACGAGCTGGTTCGTGTAGTAGTCACCCGCCATGGGCAGGGCCGTGATGACGACGGCCGTGATCAGCCCCAGCCTCGACAGCGGCAGCGTCACGTGGAGGAACGTCCGGATCGAGCCGACACCGAGGTCGCGTGAGGCCTCGAGCAGGCGGCCGTCGATCCGGTCCAGCGACGCGAACAGCGGGATGATGAAGAAGGGCAGGTAGCCGTAGGCCAGCGCCATCACCACGGTGAACGAGCTGCCGTTCAGCCAGGAGTGCGGCGCGACGCCGAAGATGCCGAGGAACTTGTTCACGTAGCCGTCGTCCTGCAGCAGGTTGACCCAGGCGAGCATCCGGGTGATGTAGTTGATCCACCAGGGCGCCAGGATCAGCGCGAGGATCAGGCCGCGCCGCTTCCCGGCCAGCCGAGCGGTGTAGTACGCCACCGGGTACCCGAGACCGACGCAGATCACCAGCGCCCAGAACGAGTAGAGCGCGGTCCGGATCCACACCGCCTGGTAGGTGCCGGACACGGACTCCGACACCACCGAGCGGAAGGTCGCGAACTGCCAGTCGAGCGGGTTCCACGCCGGGATGGGCTCGCCGAAGATGTTGATGTTCCCGCTGAAGGCGACCGCCATGACGGCGTAGAACGGCACCAGGAACAGCGCGATGAGCCACAGCGTGCCGGGCAGTGCCAGGGCGGGCCACAACCGCCGCGTCGCGCGGTCGTGACCGGTGGGCTTGTCAGGCACCGGCCTTGAACCTGGACCAGTTGTTGCGCCAGAGGGCCTCGGTCTCGGGGCTCACCTCGT
The DNA here is from genome assembly GCA_963737725.1 of uncultured Actinomycetota bacterium. GTDB lineage: Bacteria > Actinomycetota > Actinomycetes > Propionibacteriales > Nocardioidaceae > JANLYC01. The sequence continues at coordinate 537,508 of CAVTTO010000002.1, read as the reverse complement.
AGAACGTCAGGCCCGCTGTCGAAGTCGCCGGGCACGACGACGGCGTCCATCAGGTTCTCGGGGATGTAGCCCTGGTCGATCAGGTAGCGCGCGGACAGCTTGGTCAGCGGCGGCTGATAGCCGTTCCAACCGAAGTTCCTCAGCGAGATCGCGTTGTCGAGGAGGTCGTTGATCATCGCGTGCGACAGCACCGGCTTCTGGGCACCCTTCGGGATCGCGATGACGTCGCTGCCGATGACTCGTTTGGCCGGGTCCTCCGGACGCCAGTACGCCAGGACCTCCGGGGTCTCGCCCTTGGGCAGGTAGTACTGACCGGCGATCGGGTCGCCCGACCAGGCCTGGTGGACCGTGGCCGTGCCCTCCGGCACCTCCGAATAGGCGTTGACGTTGTACTTGATCTGCACCCGGTCGATCAGCTCGATGAGCGAGTCGGTGGCCTGCTTGACGTAGTCCGCGTTGCTGGTGTTGATGTCGGTCGTGATGTCGTTGCGGAGCAGCGACATGCCGATGGCTTCGCCATAGTCGTCGAGGAGATAGGTCTTCCCGGCGTACTGCTCGTCCCAGAGGAGGTCGTAGCCGTTCTCCGGCACCTCGGACACCCGGTCGGCGCGATACATGACTCCCGTGCCGTAGACGGTGTAGGGCACGGTGTAGCGCGCTTCCTGGTCGTACCAGGGGTCCTGGTACTCGGGCCAGACGTTGTCGAGGTTGGGGACGTAGGTGTGGTTGAGCGGCTGCAGCAGCTCGGTGTAGACCATCTTGCTGAGCACGCTCGGCCCGGGGAAGACGAGGTCGAACGACTCGCCCGGCGCGCGGATCTTGGCGAGCATCTCGTCGTAGTTGTTGTACGGCGTGACCTGCACCTCGACGCCGTGCTTCGCGCCGAAGTCCTTGATCACCCCGGGAGCCATGTAGTCCGCGTAGTTCAGGATCTTGAAGGCGCCGCCGGTCTCCGGCTCCATGCCGTCGTCGATCGGCGGGTTGCTGTCCTTGATCGGCAGTGTCACCGGGTCGTCCGGCCTCGCCAGGGGGTACGGCGCCTTGCCGCTCGGGGTCGAGGAGGCGTCGTCACTGCAGGCCGCGAGCCACGGCGCTGCGGTCAGCCCGGCCGTCAGCCACAGGCCCCCGCGGAGCACGTCGCGCCGCCCGAGCTGTGGCCTGGGTCGGCGGTGACGCAAGGCAGGGTCGTTCGGATCGAAGTTCATGTGCACCTCTTCACGGTCGAGCCCCAGCGCCAACGTGACGTCCCCGAGGTGGGTCTAACTGACTGTTCAGCCAACGAGGCCATTGTGACTCGCGTCGCGGCGGATGTCGAGCGTCGTTGAGCGATCAGCCAGTCCTTTCACTGCGTGGCGCCGCCGGCGACGAGGGCATCGGTCAGCGTGCGCACGTTCGCCACGAAGCGGTCGATGTCCTCGTCGGTGTGCTGCACCGAGATCAGCCATTGCTCGATCTTGCCCCACGGAGGCAGGAAAACGCCGCCATTGTGCTGAACGAGCCAGTGTGCCTCGCCGAACCGGCCGTCGACCTGGTGGAAGTCGCGGAGGTTGCGTGTCGGTTCGGGAAGGAACGTGATGCAGCCTTTCGCTCCGGCCGTCGTCACGTGCCACGGCAGCCCGTGCTCGGCGATGATGCCGTCGATCCCGGTGGTGATCCGCTCGCGCAGGTGCGTGATGTGGGCGTATGCCGCGTCGTCCATGATCTCGGTGACGCAGGCGCGGGTGGATGCCAGGGCGAGGGGGTTCCCGTTGAACGTGCCGACCTGCTCGTAGCGGCCGTCACCGATCATCGCCATCACCTCGGCGGTGCCGCCGATCGCCGCGATCGAGATGCCACCGCCGATCGCCTTCGCGAGGCAGATCAGGTCAGGCGTGACGCCGTGCAACCGCGTCACTCCGCCAGGCCCGACCGTCAGACCGGTCTTGACCTCGTCGAAGGTCAGCAGGGCGCCGTGCGCGTGCAGTCGCTCGCGCAGCCCGGCGAGGTAGCCGGGGTCGGGGTGGATGATGCCGGCGTTCATCATGATCGGCTCGACGATCATGCCGGCGATCTGGCCGGGGTGGGCCTCGAGCACGCGGTCGACGGCGTCGAGGTCGTTGAAGCCGACCAGGCAGACGAGGTCGCGGATGGCCTCGGGGATGCCGGTGTTGCCGGCGACCCGCGTCGGGTCGTCGACCGGCCCGACCTCGTCGGCGTCGGGGAGGATCGAGACCTGCACCGAGTCGTGGTGGCCGTGGTAGCAGCCCTCGACCTTGATGATCAGGTCGCGGCCGGTGAACGCGCGCATCATGTGGACGGCGTCCATCGTGGCCTCGGTGCCGGAGTTCGCGAATCGCCACAAGGGGAGCCCGAACCGCTCGGCGAGGTTCTGCGCCACCACGATCGCGTCCTCGGTGGGCTGTGCGAAGTGGGTGCCCTGCTGCACGCGTGTGCTGACCGCGTCGACGATCGCGGGGTGGGCGTGACCGACCAGGCTGACGCCGTACCCGCCGTGGAAGTCGCTGTACTCGCAGCCGTCCACGTCGAAGATCCGCGGGCCCTTGCCATGACTCATCCAGACCGCCTGCGGATCGGCGATCTGCCAGTTGGAGGTGCAGCCACCGGCCAGGACGGCGCCGGCTCGCTCGGAGGTCTCCCGGCTCTTGGGCTGGCGTGCGAGGAAGATCTCGGTCTGGGCCGCGATCACCTCGTCCACGGCTGAGCTGAGGGTTCGTTCGGTCGTCGGCGCAGTCACGATTTGCTCCTTCAGAGTCATTGACTGATTGTTCAGTCTAAGTGCCTGACGCGATCGGGGACAAGGGATCCGGCGCGCCGCAGGCGGTTCGGGCATGGACGGCGCACCCGTCTGCCCGATATCCTGACTGTATGTTCAATCAGACCGTTCCCGCCCCCGTCGACCAGGACGAGCTGGCCCTGGCACTGAAGCCGTTCGGGTCCAGCCGGATGCTGCCGAAGGCGGCGTACGTCGATCCCGACGTGCTGGCCTGGGAACGTCAGCACATCTTCTCCGGCTGGATCTGCGTCGGCCGCGCCGAGGACGTGCCGGAGAACCGCACCATGAAGGCGTTCGACATCGGCGAGTCCGGCGTGCTGGTCGTCCGCGGCGACGACGGCAAGCTGCGTGCGTTCGAGAACGCCTGCCGGCACCGCGGCCACGAGCTGCTGCCCTGCGGCGGCACCGCGTCGCCTCGGGTCATCATGTGCCCGTACCACGCCTGGACCTACGACCTCGACGGATCGCTCAAGGGTGCGCCCGGCTTCCAGTCCCACGGCGACTTCGACAAGTCGGAGTTCGGGCTGTTCGCGATGCCGGTCGAGGAATGGCACGGCTGGCTGTTCGTCGACCCGTCACGCAACGCGGGCGCTTTCGCCGACCACGTGGGCGAGCTCGAGGAGATCGTGACGCGGTACGACGGTGCACACCTGCGCACACCCGTGACCCACACGTACGACGTCGCCGCGAACTGGAAGGTGATCGTCGAGAACTACCAGGAGTGCTACCACTGCGCGATGATCCACCCCGAGCTGTGCCGGGTGAGCCCGCCGACCAGCGGGGAGAACATCGAGCGCCCGGGGAGCTGGGTCGGCGGCACGATGGACCTGAAGGAAGGCGCCGTCACGATGTCGCTCGACGGCCAGAGCAAGGGCGCCACCATCGCCCGCCTCGACGAGGAGGAGCAGCACTCCGTGATGTACATCGCGGTGCTGCCCAACCTGCTCATCAGCCTGCACCCCGACTACGTGATGACCCACCTGCTCACACCCATCACGCCGGACCTCACGCGGATCACCTGCTCCTGGGCGTTCCCGCAGGAGACGATCGCGCAGGACGGCTTCGACCCGGCGTACGCCGTTGACTTCTGGGACCTGACCAACAAGCAGGACTGGGCGGCGTGTGAGGGCGTGCAGCGCGGGATCAAGGCACCCAGCTTCGTCCCCGGGCCGCTCGCGCCCGAGGAGGACGGGGTCTACCACTTCGTCTCGTTCATCGCCCGCGCGTATGCCGGCGAGTCCGCCTGATCCGGTCGTCCGGGGGCGATTTCGCGTTGCGTCGGGGCCGACGGTAAACTCGCTCCGCACCGCGGGGCTATGGCGCAGTTGGTAGCGCGCCTCCATGGCATGGAGGAGGTCAGGGGTTCGAATCCCCTTAGCTCCACTCCTGAAGCCACAAAGATCCGAGTCTGACAGTGCCCGAGCACTGCCACGCTCGGATCTTTTCGCGTCACAGGTCTGCTCGCATGTCGCCCGAAACGGGTGAGCCTGGGCCTTTGTCTCACCACTACACGTCGTATGGGAGGGGTGACTATGAGCCAGCATTGCCCCCATACTGGCTTCTGACGTGGGGAGATGAATGTGATCGGTCGGAAGCCGTCGTCGCATCACCGCTCGCACTACGCGGGCGCCCTGCGAATTTCGACTGCCGTGATCCTGTGTGTGGCTGCCGCCCCGTTCGTCACGCCAGGTCCGGCCGCTGCGGTCACGATCGGCGGCTTCGAGATCGACGGCGACATGGTCTCGAGCGGTGCACTCGACTGGGCGTCGCCCGCGGTGGCACCTCAGCCACGGTCGCGAGACCTGGTTCAGTCACCCCTGGACGACAGCTTCGTCGCTGGGAGCACGTCGAAGGAGCTTGACCCAGGGAACTGGGATCTCCAGCAGGCCGAGGTCAACCCGATCGCCAACGATGTCGGTGACCTCTACTCCTTCGGTGCGTACGACGCAGCCACGGACCATCAGTACGCGTTCATCGGATTCGAGCGGGCGGCCGTCGGCGGCAGCATCGCCTTCAATCTCGAGCTGAACCAGAAGAGGAACACCACCAACCAGAATGGTGTGAGCGCTCCCAACCGCAGCGTCGGCGACATCCTCGTCGACATTCTGGCGTCGAACGGCAGCACACTCATCTTCGGAGACGTCCATACCTGGACCGGCCGGGAATGGGATCCGATGCCTGGGGCGACGGGCATCGTGGGCGCCGTCAACACGGCACCGATCACCGACGTCGACGGAAACACCGTGCCTGCCGGACGCTTCGCTGAGCTGAGCATCGACCTGACCGCCCTCTTCCCCGAAGTCGGTTCATGTCCCGGCATCAGCCTTCAGGCCACCAACCTGCGCTCCAGGTCGTCCGGCTCCTCCATCACGAGCACCCTGAAGGACTGGGTTGATCCTGGAACCATCACAACCCCCACCTCGTGCGGGGAGCTCCACATCAGGAAGCGGGACGAGAACGGGGAACTCGTTCCCGGCGCCAGCTTCTCGGTCAGCCCTAACCCGCTCAGCCCGTCCGGGCCCAATCCGTTCGGCGTCCTGGACGGTGGCCCCAACGACCCGGACGGGACGGCGGACGGCCGGATCGACTTCGGCAAGGTCCGTCCCGGCAGCTACACAGTGACGGAGTCGGCCCCGCCGCCGGGCTACATCGGCGATCCCGCGGCGCAGACCAAGCCGGTGACGACGGGCAACATCACGACGTTCACCTACGTCAACCGCCTCGGCACGGTGAGCTGGGAGAAGGTGGATGGTGTCAGCGGCGCGCACATCTGTTGCGCCACGTTCTCGTTGGTCAAGAACAATCCACCCGCGCAGTCCTTTCCGGGCGGCGTCGTCGACAACGGGCCGTCCGACACAGACCCTCGCGACGGCTTCGTGAAGGTGGAAGGCCTCAAGACCGGCAGCTGGACGCTCACCGAGACCGCCCCGCCGACCAACTACGCCCTTCCGACCCCCGTGCCGACCCACACATTCACGATCAGTGCAGCCCATCCGAACGAGGTCGTGGTCGCGCCGATTCAGGACCCGCGGCTGCCGGGACGCATCACCATCGTCAAGACCGATGCCACGAGCGGCGCACCGATCGACGCCACGTTCCAGCTCTGGCGGGACAACGGCGACGGCGCGTTCAACACACCTCCTGGGTCGGACACCCCGATCGGTCCGCCGCAGTCGACCACGGGTGGGCGACTCGTCTACCCAGATCTGGACTGGGGCACGTACTGGGTCGAGGAGACGCTCGCGCCGACGGGATACACGATCGACCCCGACTCGCCGTTCCAGGTCGTGGTAAGTGCTGCGGATCGCACCATGACCGTCGACGTGGCGGATCCGCGGGTGTTGTCGGAGTTGTCGGTGGAGAAGCTGGATGAAACGGATGGTGCGCCGTTGGCGGGGGCGAAGTTCCAGTTGTTCCACGACCTGAACCCGGTCGGTCCGGACGCCGGTGATGACCAGGTCGGTACGTGTACGACGTCGTTGCCGACGGGGACGTGTGCGGTCTCGGATCTGGACTTCGGCCGGTACTACTGGAAGGAGACCCAGGCGCCGCCGGGCTACGACCTTCCGGCCGATGTGTTCTCCGACCCGGTCACGATCAACGCCGGCAACGCCGGCACCACGCTGCCGGTCCGCACCTTCACCGACCCGCGGTCGCTGTCGCGGCTGGTGGTGGAGAAGCTGGACGCCACCAACCAGGCGCCGTTGGACGGCGCGGAGTTCACGTTGTGGCTGGACGCGGACGGGAACGGGGACCTCCGACCGCCGCCGACACCGTCGATCGACAGCTGCACCACTGGCGCGAACGGCCACTGCGCGGTCGAGAACCTGGACTTCGGCACCTACTACTGGGAGGAGACCGCGGCGCCGACCGGTTATCAGCTGCCGGTTGATGTGTTCTCCGCCCCGATCACGGTCGACCCCACCAATGCCGGTACCACGCTGCCGGTGCGCAGCTTCGACGACCCGCGGATCCTGTCCGAGCTCACGGTGCACAAGGTCGATGCGACCGACAACGCTCCGCTGGCCGGCGGCAGTCTTCGAGCTGTTCCACGACACGAATCCGGTCGGTCCAGACGCCGGCGACGATCTGGTCGACACGTGCACGACGACCCTGCCGGACGGCGACGTGCACGATCATGCGGGTTGGACTTCGGCCGGTACTACTGGAAGGAGACCGTCAGGCACCACCGGGCTACGACCTGCCAGCGAATCCGTTCTCCAGCACCGATCACGATCAACGCCGACAACGCGGGCACCACGCTGCCGGTGCGGACCTTCCGCGACCCCCGCGCGACCTCCCGGCTGGTCGTGCACAAGCTCGACGCGACCAACCAGGCAAGCTTGGCCGGAGCAGACTTCACGTTGTGGCTGGACGAGGCACGGCACGCCGGATCGGCCCACCAGCGGTGACACCGTGGCCGGCACCTGCACCACCGGCATCCTCGGTCGCTGCTACGTCGAGGACCTGGACTTCGGCACCTACTACTGGGAAGAGACCGCGCCACCCACCGGTTACGATCTCCCGGCCGACGGCCATCCTCCGACCCGATCACGATCGACGCCACCAACGCCGGCGACGACCCGTCCACGTCACGCACTTTCGCTCGACCCTCGCCTGCTGTCACGATTGGCGGTGCACAAGGTCGACGCAACAAGCGGCGACCGACCTCGACGATGCCGTCTTCGCGCTCTGGCTGGACGAGGACGGGAACGCCGGCCCGCCCACCACTGCCGACACCGCGATCGGTAGCTGCACGACAGGACCCGGCGGACGTTGCGGCCGTGCGGGTCTGGACTTCGGCACGTACTACTGGGAGGAGACCATTCCTCCGACCGGCTACGACCTCCCGGCCGACGTCTTCTCCGACCCCATCACCATCGACGCCTCCAACGCTGGCGGAACCGTCGAGGTCAGCACCTTCGACGATCCGCGGGTGTTGTCGGAGTTGTCGGTGGAGAAGCTGGATGAAACGGATGGTGCACCGTTGGCGGGGGCGAAGTTCCAGTTGTTCCACGACCTGAACCCGGTCGGTCCGGACGCCGGTGATGACCAGGTCGGTACGTGTACGACGTCGTTGCCGGACGGGGACGTGCGCGGTCTCGGATCTGGACTTCGGCCGGTACTACTGGAAGGAGACGCAGGCGCCGCCGGGCTACGACCTTCCGGCCGACGTGTTCTCCGACCCGGTCACGATCAACGCCGGCAACGCCGGCACCACGCTGCCGGTCCGCACCTTCACCGACCCGCGGTCGCTGTCGCGGCTGGTGGTGGAGAAGCTGGACGCCACCAACCAGGCGCCGTTGGACGGCGCGGAGTTCACGTTGTGGACCGACGTGGCGCCGGACGGGGACTCGGTCCGGAGGACACCGTGGTCGGCAGCTGCACCACCGGCGCGAACGGCCAGCTGCGCGGTCGAGGACCTGGACTTCGGCACCTACTACTGGGAGGAGACCGCGGCGCCGACCGGTTATCAGCTGCCGGTTGATGTGTTCTCCGCCCCGATCACGGTCGACACCACCAATGCCGGTACCACGCTGCCGGTGCGCAGCTTCGACGACCCGCGGATCCTGTCCGAGCTCACGGTGCACAAGGTCGATGCGACCGACGATGAACCGTTGGCCGGCGCGCAGTTCCAGCTGTTCCACGACACCAATCCGGTCGGTCCAGACGCCGGCGACGTTCTGGTCGACACGTGCACGACGACCCTGCCGGATGGGACTTGCACGGTGATGGGGTTGGATTTCGGCCGGTACTACTGGGAGGAGACCGTTCCGCCCACGGGCTACGACCTCCCAGCGAATCCGTTCTCCAGCACGATCACGATCGACGCCGACAACGCGGGCACCGCGCTGCCGGTCCGGACCTTCCGCGACCCCCGTGCGACCTCCAGATTGGTCGTGGAGAAGCTCGACGCGACCAACCAGGCGCTCCTTGGCGGCGCGGAGTTCACGCTCTGGCTGGACGAGGACGGCAACGCCGGTCCGCCCACCGACGGCGACACCTCGATGGGGAGCTGCACGACCGTGCCCCTGCTCGGTCGCTGCTCCATCGCGGACCTGGACTTCGGCACGTACTACTGGGAAGAGACCGCAGCCCCGACCGGCTACGACCTCCCGGCCGATCTGTTCTCCGACCGATCACCATCGACGCCACCAACGCCGGAACCGTCACGACGACGCAGATGGATAGACCCCCGCACGCCGGGCACCTTGGTCGTCCTGAAGACGGACGCCGGGACCGACGAGCCGTTGGCAGATGCTGAGTTCACCTTGTGGATGGACCAAGACGGCAACGACGGCCCACCCACCACCGCCGACGAGCAGATGGGGACTTGCACGACCGCGTTGCCCTCTGGCAGCTGCGAGATCGACGGTCTGGACTTCGGGGTCTACTACTGGGAGGAGACGACCCCACCACCGGGCTATGAGCTGGCAGCTGATCCGTTCTCCGCTCCCATCAGGGTTGGCCCCGGCGGCGTACGAGACGTGGCGTACAGCGCCTTTCGCCGACGACCGTGTGGTGACAGCGCTTGCGGTCGGGAAGGTCGATGCAGCGGACGGCGCACCACTGGCTGGGGCCGAGTTCACGTTGTTCCTCGACGGTCCACCGGCAGGTCCCGATGCAGGAGACAGCGTCGCCGGCCGCTGCACCACGGCGACGCCGGACGGGACCTGCAGCGTCGGAGGCCTCGACTTCGGTGACTACTACTGGGTCGAGACCGAGGCACCAGCCGGCTACTTCCTCCCCGACCCCGCTCCCACGAAGTCCGTATCGATCACCCCCGAGAACGCCGGTGAACCCCAACGCGTCACGTTCAGGGACACCAGGATCGGCGGGCTGATCGTGCACAAGGAGCAGCTGTACAACGGCGGAAGCGGACCGCTCCGGCCGGTGCAGGGAACCATCGACTACGGCGTCCCGGTCGTCTACCGGGTGACGGTGACGTCGACCGGCCCGGGCACCAACCATGACGTGCACGTCTCGGACTACATCCCGGGCTACAACCCCGACGACACGACGTCGACCACGAAGGCGACGTACGTTCCGGGCTCCCAACGTTGTGTCGATGCCGGGCCGTGCAACACCACGATCAATCGTCGTGCGGGCCTGCTGACCTGGGCGGTCGGTGATCTCGCCGCCGGCAGGTCGCGGACGGTCGAGTTCCGCGCCGCGCTGCCGATCCCCGCCGCTGCTGCGCAGCAACAACCCGGAACCTACACGGACACGGCCTGGAACCAGGCCCTGGCGTGGTCGGACGAGAATGACAAGACCCCGTCCAACGCAGTTCGAGCGCAGGCCCGAATCCAGGTCTCGCTGGTGGCGCCGACCGGACAGGTCTTGCCCGAAGAGGACCAGCCGGGAGGACTGCTCCCCGGCACTGGTGGCCCGGCTGGGCCGAGCGCTGATCGGATTCGCGCTGCTGTCGATCGTGGCCGGGAGCGGCGTCCTCCTCGCACTTGGACGCCGACGTTCCGCGGGCGCGTGACGGCCGGTCCTCGACGCAGTGACACCGGCATACCCGGACAGGCCGGGTAACGTGGCGCAATGAAGTGCCCTGTTGACGAGACCGTCCTCCAGATGACCGAGCGCCGCGGGGTCGAGATCGACTACTGCCCGCAGTGCCGTGGCGTGTGGCTCGACCGTGGCGAGCTGGACAAGATCATCGAAGCCGATCTGGCCGCCAGCACTCCGTCCGCCAGCCGGCGCCCGCACCGAAGTCCGCCGCGGCGACTACCGCGACGACTACCGCGACGACTACCGCGAGCGAGATCGCACCGACCGCAAGCCCAAGAAGAAGAAAACATGCTCGGCGAGCTGTTCGACTTCTGACGCCGGGCGCTGGGCTGGTCAGCCGGTGCGTCGGTGCAGGCGTCGGCACCGACTGTCACGATGGGAAGATGACTCCGGCCTCCTCGACGCCCAGCTCGTCCCGCACCGCAGTCCAGGAAGTCCTCGTCGATGCCTTCGGGCGGATTCGCGAGGTCTTTGCCGACGTCTGTGACGGCCTGAGCGCCGAGGATGCGGCGCACCGCCCGACACCGGATGCGAACTCCATCGCCTGGACGCTCTGGCACCTGACCCGGATCCAGGACGACCACGTCTGCGGGATCACCGGCGACGAACAGGTCTGGACGGCGGACGGTTGGTACGACCGCTTCGGCCTGCCGTTCGCACCCGAGGAGCACGGCTACGGCCACAGCGCTGAGCAGGTGGCCGCCGTGCAGGTCGAGACCGCCCTGCTGGACGGCTACCACGCGGCCGTGCACGATCGCACCATCGCCTACGTCGCCACGGTCGACGACGACGAGCTGGCGCGCGTGGTCGACGAGGCCTGGGACCCGCCCGTCACGGCCAGCGTTCGGCTGGTCAGCGTGATCGGTGACTGCATGCAGCATCTGGGTCAGGCGGCATACGTGCGCGGCATGCTCGGCTGACCCGAGGTGTCGGCTGGAGCTACGGGCGCCAGCCGCGGAACGCCCCGAGGAGGTCGTCGCGCACCTGCGGGTCGAGCGCTTCGGGCCGCAGCGTCCCGATCGCGGCGATCGTGTCGCGGAACTGCTGCAGGTAGATCTCGCAGCCCGGGCAGGAGGTGGCGTGCAGCACGAACCGCGCCTCGGTGTCGCGGTCCAGGACGCCGTCGATGTAGTCGGTGACGAGCTCGACGAGCTCCTCGCAGGAGAGGTCGTCGGCGAGGTTGTCGTCGGCCGCGTCGAAGCGCTTGCCGACGGTGGGGTCGAACGGGTCGTCCGATGGGGTCGTCATGTCGTGGCGCTCCAGCGCGCGGTCCGACCGAAGTGGTTCTCGAGCAGGGAGCGGACGGCGGCCCTGCCCCGGTGCAGGAGCACGCGTTGGTTGCCGGGGCTCAGCTCGAGCAGGTGGCAGACCTCGTCGCTGCTGAAGCCCTCGAGGTCGCGCAGCGTCACGACCAGCCGCTGACGTGCGGGCAACGACCGGATCGCCGCAGCGACGGTCATCCGCAGCTCGGCCCGGATGGCCTCGCCCTCCGGGTTGTGCAGGTCCGGCCACGGCTGCGGTGGGTGGCGCCAGTGACCCGGGTACTTGTCCTGGTCGTCGCGGAACCGGTGGCTCGGCACCGACGGCAGCCCGTCCTCGCCGGTGAGTGGTCGGACGTCGACACGTCGTTCGCGGGTGCCGGTGGTCTTCGCGATGTTGGACAAGATCCGGAAGACCCAGGTGCGCAGCGCCGAGCGCCCCTCGAACCGGTCGATACCGCGCAGCACGGCCAGCCAGGTCTCCTGCACGATGTCGGCCGCGGACTCGCGGGTGTGCACGTGGCTGCGTGCGAGCCGCAGCATCGTCGGTGCCCAGGCCTCGATGACCTGAGCGAAGAGCTCTTCGTCACCCGCGCGCAGTCCAGCGACGATCTGCGCGTCGTCTGGTAGGTCGGACGCGCTGGTGTCGGGCCGTGGTGCAAGGCGACCCGGTTCGGAGCCGTTCACCGCACACCTCCGCACAGGCCTTGCTCGCCACCGTAGCGGTGAGCGGGTATGGCGCGGAGCCTTTTCGACGGTCAGGGTCATCGGAGTTGTCCTCAGAGCAGCTCGGCGTCCTGCTCGACGGTGTCCGTCATGTGTAACGCCTCCTCGTGCGGCACGACTGAACGGGATGACGGTGCGTGGCAGAACAGTCCCCACACCGTCCACCGCGTTACAGCGACCCGTCCGCGACCCGATCGTTTCGAGGAGCAACGTCATGGCCGACCCGACCACCGACCGACTCGTCCGGCTCGAACAGACCCGGCGATCACTGCACGCCGTGGCCGAGCTGCTGCTCGGCGGACCACAGTTCGAGCAGAGCGGGTCGATCGAGCTCCAGGTGACGAACGGTGGGTTCGGGACCACGAAGACCCCAGACCTGCGGGTCGACGGTGCCGAGCTGGTGGTGGGGGAGCAGCGGGTGCCGCTGTCCGGCCGCTCGGTCGCGGAGGTCGGGGCCGCGGTCGGCATACCTCCGCGGAGCCTCCGGGACGTGTATGCCGTCGGACCGGATCTCGGTGAGGAGGACGAACTGACGATCGACGCGGCGGCTGCGGAGGAGATCGCGCGGGCCTACGCCTTCGGTGACGGGGCGCTCGCAGAGCTGGACCCGACCCGGCCGCGGGTGCTCTGGCCCGAGCACTTCGACGTCGGCATCGACGCCGACGAGGTCAACTACGGCGTCTCGCCGGGAGACGGTTCGTGCCCGGAGCCGTACGCGTACGTGGGGCCGTGGCACTTCGGCGAACGCAGCGGTCGCGACGACGACTTCTGGAACGCGTCGTTCGGGGCTTCCCGCACCGTCCGCGAGCTCGGGGACCAGGCCGGAGTGCTCGCCTTCTTCCGCGCCGGCCGCGACCGCGCCTAGCTCAGGCGGACTGCCGGATGTCGTCCTCGTCCTCGTCGTAGCGCTCGAGGCCGACGCCGTGGTCGACCGGCACTCGTTCGTCCTCGGGCGGTGGCCCCGGCTCGGTGCCGTCACCGAAGGGCCGACCTCCGAGCTCTTCCCGGAAGTGCGGCGTGAGCCAGGTCTGGAGGTCGGGACCGCGCGGCACGATCCGCGTCGGGTTGATCTCCTCGTGGACGACGTAGTAGTGCCGCTTGATCTGCGCGAAGTCGGTGGTGTCGCCGAGGCCGGGGGTCTGGAAGAGGTCGCGAGCGTAGGCCCACAGCACGGGCAGCTCACTGAGCTTGTGCCGGTTGCACTTGAAGTGCCCGTGGTAGACGGCGTCGAAGCGGACCAGCGTCGTGAACAGCCGGACGTCCGCCTCGGTGATCGTGTCGCCGACGAGGTAGCGCTGGTCGGCGAGCCGGTCGGTCAGCCAGTCCAGGGCAGCGAACAGCTTCTCGTAGGCGCGGTCGTACGCCTCCTGGGAACCGGCGAAGCCGCACTGGTAGACGCCGTCGTTGACGTCGGTGTAGACCCGTTGGTTCACCTCGTCGATCTCGTCGCGCAGCGGCTCCGGGTAGAGGTCGGGCGCACCGGCCCGGTGGTGTTCTGCCCACTCGGTCGAGAAGTCGAGCGTGATCTGGGCGAAGTCGTTCGTGACGACCTCACCCGTCGTCACGTCGACAAGGGCCGGCACCGTGATGCCCTTGTCGTAGCCGGGCTCGCGGGCGAGGTAGGCGTCCTGCAACCTCTCGATGCCCAGCACCGGGTCACGGCCGCCGGGGTCGAGGTCGAACGTCCAGCTCCGCTCGTCGTGCGTGGGTCCGCACTCACCCATCGAGATGGCGTCCTCGAGCCCGAGGAGCCGGCGCACGATGATCGCCCGGGTCGCCCAGGGGCAGGCGCGCGCGACCACGAGCCGGTAGCGCCCGGCCTCCACCGGAAAGCCGTCGCGGGCATCACGCGTCACCCGCGTGGTGATGTAGCTGGTGTCGCGTTCGAAGTCGGCGCCTGCGCTGACGTAGCTGCCCTGGGTGCTGAGCTGGCTCATCGACGAACCTCATCTGCTGGGTGCGAGTCGCCTCCGCGGGTGCGGCGGGGGCCGTTTCCAGCGTAGGTCGGCACCGCGTTCGTCGCAGTCATCGGCGCAGCCTCGGCGTCGTACGGATGTGGCGGATGTGGGCGGACTCACGGTCCGCAGCGGTCGTTTCGGCTTGGGGGCCGCGGCGGCCGCTCGATAGCCTGGAGGAGTCCATTTCGGACCACACAATCCATCGTCTCGAGCGTCTTCTGAAGACGTCTCATGATGCTGCGACGACTCTCGGAAGGAACCATGGCCAACGACCGTCCCAAGCTGGGACTGAGCGGACCGCAGATCATCGGCGGAGCGCTCGCCGCCGCCTCCGCCGCGGTGGCGGCGTCGTGGCTCGGTGTCGCAGGCACCGTTCTCGGTGCTGTCGTCGTCAGCCTGGTCGCCTCCATCGGGAGCGCGCTGTACACGCACTCGCTCGAGCGCAGCCGGCGCGTGATCCGCGAGTCCCTGCCCGTCAGCCCGATCCTCCCGGCCCGGGCCGCGGCGGGCGGCGAGGCCGCGACCGCGGTGCTGCCGGTCGTCGCGACCCCGGCCGCCGACGACGAGGCCCCGCCGGAGTCGAGCGGCGAGCCGGCCGCGCGCCCGGCCGGGTCGGTCTCCTGGCGCACCGTCGGCGTGAGCGCGCTCGCCAGCCTCGCGCTGGCCGCTGCGGTGCTCACCGGCTTCGAGACGTTCGTGGGCAAGCCGGCCTCGTCGATCATCGGCGCCGGCGACGGTGGCGGTACGACCGTGTCTCAGCTGGTCGGCAACGACTCCAGCAGCTCGGACCAGAGCGATCCGGTCGCGCCCACCGACGCCGACCCGACGACGTCGGAAGGCGGCTCCAGCAGCAGCCCGAGCGGCGCGACGCAGCAGGGGCAGCCCAGCCAGACCACCGGCGGGTCGACGTCGGACCCGCACGGCTCCACGCCGACGACGGAGCCGACGGAACCGAGCGACTCCACTGGTACGCCGCCGACGGATGACCCGAGCACGCCCAGCGAGGACGGCTCGGCCACGACTCCCACTGCTCCCGCCCCGACCGACTGAGCACGGAACCACCGGCGCCGGGCACGCGTCTCACCGTCAATCGGACGAGGAGACCTGCATGCTGCACCTGCCATCCACCCGGCGCCCGCTGACGTCAGCCGGCACCGCCGTGCTCGGGCTGAGCCTGCTCGCGTTGAGCCTCACGGCGTGCGGCAGCTGAGACGGCCGACGACGGACCGGACCCGCGCTCCGACGGTGGCGCGGTGCTGCAGTCCCAGGTCGCGCAGCAGGCTCCCGACGACTCCACAGACCTGACCGACGCGGTCGAGGGGCTCCGTGGCCTCGGCCATGACCTGACCACCCATCTCCCCGCCGAGTCCGGCAGTGGGGGCAACCAGGTCTTCAGCCCGGCCAGCCTGGCGATCGCGTTCGCGATGCTGCGCGAGGGCGCAGGACGCGCGAGCGGGGACGAGATCGACGACGTGATCGGCCTGCCGGAGAACCGCCAGGCGGCATACAACCGGATCGTCACCGCGCTCACCGACGTCGGCGACGGCGACCGGCTCGAGATCAACGACGCGATCTTCCTCGATCCGGGCTTCGACGTGCGACAGCCCTATCTCGACGCGATCCAGCGGTGGTACGGCGCGGGGCTGCACCAGACCGCCTTCCCGAGCCCTGCCCTGGACGACATCAACGGCTGGGTCGACGACAAGACCCACGGCCGGATCCCGCGCCTGCTCGACCAGCTCGACCCGGCTGCCGTCTTCGCCCTCGTCAACACGATCTACCTGAACGCCAAGTGGGAACGGCCGTTCGACCCCAGCGACACGAGCTCGGACGACTTCACGACCGGCACAGGCGACCAGCGTCAGCGTCAAGACGATGCACAACGACACCGAGCTCGACCTCGTGCGCGGGAGAGGGATGGCGGGCGGTTCGCCTGCCGTACGCCGGCGGCAAGCTCTCGATGTGGGTGCTGCTCCCGGACCGCGGTGGCGACCCGAAGCAGCTGCTGCGGCCGGAGCTGCTCGGTGGCTTGTCCGACGCGGCTCGGCCCACGATGGTGGAGCTCTCCTTGCCGCGCTGGGACACCGAGACCAACGCCGACCTGGTGCCCGTGCTGCAGGACCTGGGGATGCGACAGACCTTCGGGACGGGCCAGTACCCGGGCGTCACGAAGGACCCGCGGTTCGTCGTCTCGCGACGTCATCCAGCAGGCGAACATCACGGTCGGCGAGAAGGGGACGGTGGCGGCCGCCGCGACCGCGATCGTCGGCGAGGTGTCCGCGCATGCCGCCGCAAGGAGTCGACTTCACGGCGGACCACCCGTTCGCGTTCGCCATCGTGCACGACGAGACCGGTGTGCCGTTGTTCGAGGGCGTCGTCTCCGACCCGTCGGCCGGCTGATCCCGCAATTGCGGGCGGGGGTGGGCGGAGGAATCGGCGTCGCGGGTGAGCGCCACCTGCGCTACCCTGGAGGCATGGAGAGGTTCCAGCTCCTTAGATGGCCGCGCTGATCTCGATCACGATCGATCACCGACAGCGCGGCTGCCCCTCATGCGTGAGGGGCTTTTTCATGTCCAGAGCCACCCCGACCGCCGCGACCCGGCGCAACAGGAGAACACGAACATGAACGAGCAGAACCCGACCGAGCAGACCATCGGCGGCGATCCCGCCGAAGACGCGACGTCGTCGTACGACATCGACGCGATCCAGGACAAGTGGCAGAAGATCTGGACCGACCTGGACCCCTTCAAGGTCCGCGACGACGACAGCGCAGAACGCCGCTACCTGCTGGACATGTACCCGTACCCGTCCGGCGACCTGCACATGGGCCATGCCGAGGCGTGGGCGCTGGCCGACGTGATCGCGCGCTGGTGGTTCCAGCAGGGGTATGACGTGCTGCACCCCGTCGGCTGGGACTCCTTCGGCCTGCCTGCGGAGAACGCCGCGATCAAGCGCGGCGAGAACCCGGCGCTGTACACCGAGGCCAACATCGCGACCCAGGCGGAGTCCTTCCGCCACTACGCGATCAGCTTCGACTGGTCCAAGCGGGTCGAGACGCATGACCCCGACTACTACAAGTGGACGCAGTGGCTGTTCCTGAAGCTGTACGAGCACGACCTGGCGTACCGCAAGAACAGCCCGGTCAACTGGTGCCCGAACGACCAGACGGTGCTGGCCAACGAGCAGGTCATCGCCGGCCACTGCGAGCGCTGCGGCGCCGAGGTGACCAAGCGCAACCTGAACCAGTGGTACTTCCGGATCACCCAGTTCAACCAGCGGCTGCTGGACGACATGGCCGCGCTGGAGGGCAAGTGGCCCGACCGCATCCTGGCGATGCAGCGCAACTGGATCGGCCGGTCCGAGGGCGCGCACGTCGACTTCGCGATCGAGGGTCGCGACGCAGCCGGTCACCGTCTTCACGACCCGACCGGACACGCTGTTCGGCGCGACGTTCTTCGTGGTCGCGGCCGACGCACCGCTGGCCGACGAGCTGGTGGCCGAGGAGCAGCGGGAGGCGTTCGAGCAGTACCTGACCGAGGTCCGGCGCAGCACCGAGATCGAGCGGCTGACCGAGGGCCGCGACAAGACCGGCGTGTTCCTGGGCGTGCACGCGGTCAACCCGGTCACCGGTGAGCGCATCCCGGTCTACGCCGCCGACTACGTGCTGGCCGACTACGGCACCGGCGCGATCATGGCGGTGCCCGGACAGGACCAGCGCGACTGGGACTTCGCCACCAAGTTCGGCCTGCCGATCGTCCGTACCGTCCAGCCGAGCGACGGCTTCGAGGGCGAGGCCTACACCGGCGACGGGCCGGCGATCAACTCCGCCAACGACGAGATCAGCCTGGACGGGCTGGACGTCGTCGAGGCCAAGCGCACGATCATCGCGTGGCTGGAGTCGAAGGGGACCGGCAAGGGCACGATCAACTACCGGCTGCGCGACTGGCTGATCAGCCGGCAGCGCTACTGGGGTGCGCCGATCCCGATCGTCCACTGCCCGACGGACGGCGAGGTCCCGGTGCCGGTCGACGAGCTGCCGGTGATGCTGCCCGAGCTGGCCGGTGACCAGATGCGTCCGACCGGGGTCTCGCCGCTGGCCGGAGCGAACGACTGGGTCGACGTGACGTGCCCGAAGTGCGGCGGACCGGCGAAGCGTGACACCGACACGATGGACACCTTCGTCGACTCGTCCTGGTACTTCCTGCGCTACCCGACGCCGTACGACGACTCCCAGGCGTTCGACGTCGAGGCCGTACGCCGGTGGGGCCCGGTCGACCAGTACGTCGGCGGCGTCGAGCACGCGATCCTGCACCTGCTGTACGCGCGCTTCGTCACCAAGGCGCTGCACGACATGGGCTACCTGGACTTCGTCGAGCCCTTCACCGCCCTGATGAACCAGGGCGAGGTGATCAACGAGGGCAAGGGCATGTCCAAGTCGCTGGGCAACGGCGTCGACCTGGGCGAGCAGATCCGCAACTTCGGCGTCGACGCGGTGCGGCTGACCATGGTGTTCGCCGGGCCGCCGGAGGACGACAAGGACTGGGCCGACCTGTCCCCGGGCGGGTCGCTGCGGTTCCTGCAACGCGCCTGGCGGCTGGCCGGTGACGTCACCAGCGAACCCGGCACGGACCCGAGCGGAGGTGACGAAGGGTTGCGCAAGGTCACCCACAAGGTGATCCATGACGCGACCCAGTTGCTGGGCATCAACCGCTTCAACGTCGTCGTCGCGCGGGTGATGGAGCTGGTCAACGCCACCCGCAAGGCGATCGACTCCGGCGCCGGTGCCGCCGACCCGGCCGTCCGCGAGGCTGCCGAGACGGTGGCGGTCGTGCTGAGCCTGGTCGCGCCGTACACCGCCGAGGAGATGTGGGAGCGGCTGGGCCACCAGCCATCGGTGGCGAAGGCCGGCTGGCCGGTCGCCGACGAGGCGCTGCTGGTCCAGGAGTCGGTGACCTGCGTCGTCCAGGTGCAGGGCAAGGTCCGGGCCCGGCTGGAGGTGTCGCCCGACATCTCCGAGGCCGACCTGGAGGCCGCGGCGCTGGCCGACGAGCACGTGCAGCGCGCGGTCGGCGACGCCGAGATCCGCAAGGTGATCGTGCGCGCGCCGAAGCTGGTCAACATCGTCACCGGCTGACCCATCTGCCTGGGGGCGTTGGTGTTTGCCTCGGTACCGAGGCGGATTGCTCGGTACCGAGGCAAATCCTCGTAGGTCGCGGTGGTCTGCCTTGGTTGGTTCGAGGGGCCTGATCAGACGCGCTCGCCGGGCGTGCGGCGGGTGGCGGCGGGACAGGTTACGTACCGGTAATCTCGCGGCATGACGCGCGCCGCCGCCCTGGTCTCCGACTCGACGTCGGTCGACTTCGCGCGGGCGAAGCAGCTCGACGTCACGGTCGTCCCGCTGCAGGTCATCATCGGCTCCACGTCGTACGACGAGGGGGGCGCAGCCAGCCCGGACGACGTCGCGGCAGCCCTGCAGAACCGGCAGTCGGTCTCGACCAGCCGACCCGCGCCGGACGTCTTCCTCCGGACCTACGAGAAGCTCGCCAAGGCCGGCGCCGAGGCGATCGTGTCGGTGCACCTGTCGGGTGAGGTCTCGGGGACGTTCGAGTCGTCGGAGATGGCGGCCCGCGACTGCTCGATCCCGGTGCACTGCGTCGACAGTCGGCACCTCGGCATGGGGACCGGCTTCGCGGTCGAGGCGGCTGCCGCGGTGCTGGACGGCGGCGCGTCGGCCGAGAAGGCCGCTGACGCCGCTCGCGAGCGCGCCGCCGCGACCAAGGCGCTTGTTCTACGTCGACACCCTGGAGTTCCTGCGCCGTGGCGGCCGGGTCGGCGCGGCCGCGGCTCTGGTCGGCTCGGCCCTTGCTGTGAAGCCGCTGCTGGAGATCAAGGACGGCACCATCGTCCCGCTGGAGAAGGTGCGCACCGCTGCCAAGGCGTTGACGCCGGCTCGAGGAGCTCGCGGTCGAGGCCGCCGGTGAGCAGGAGGTCGACGTCGCGGTGTCGCACCTCGCCAGCCCCGAGAAGGCAGACGACCTCGCGGCGCGGCTGCGCGAGCGGGTTCCGAACCTCGGTGAGCTCGTCGTCAACCAGGTGGGCGCCGTGATCGGGGCCCACGTCGGCCCGGGGATGCTCGCGGTCGTCATCGCTCCGCGCTGACCCTTCGTCCACAGCCCGGCCGAGGTCCGGCGGCTGTCCACAGGCACCACCGCACACCTCCCGGACGGCCCGCTGTCTTCCTAGCGTTGCCGGCATGTGGAGACGACGGACCTCTCGCGAAGACGCCGCCGCTGCTGCGCGGCGCCGTCTCGCGGCGATCGCTGCTGAGTTCGATCGCGTCCCCGTCCCTGCACGCGGCAGCACGCCGGCGTCCCCTCCCTCCCTGCACCCATCGCCCGACCTACCCACGACCGGCTCGGAAGGCGGCCGGCACCGGCGGGAGGTCGCGGCATCGGACGGGGGACGTCGGCGGCTGTCCGCCCAGCACCTCGCGGTCGTCGCACTGGCCGTCGCCGCCCTCGTCACGCTCGCGGCCTGGTGGGCATTGCGGTCCGTCCCGCAGGCAGACCCGGTCCCGCTCGCCGTCGCGCGATCCGTGCCGACGCCGACAGATCCGCAGGCGGGCTCCACCGCCCCAGACCCGGGCACGCCACCGGCTTCGACCCCCACCGGTGGCGTGCCCGCCTCCGCATCCGCCCAGTCGACCGGTCTGGTGGTCGACGTCGCCGGCAAGGTGCGCCGCCCCGGCATCGTCGAGCTGCCGGCCGGTTCCCGGGTGATCGACGCCCTCGCGGCGGCCGGAGGCGCGCGTCCCGGCGTGGACACCGCCGACCTCAACCTCGCCCGCCCGCTGGTCGACGGCGAGCAGATCGTGGTCGGCCTCGACGTCCCATCCGTCCCACCCGGGTCCGCCGGCGGTGCACCGCCTCCGGTCGGGTCGACAGCGGCCGCGCCGGCCAGCGTCGACATCAACACGGCAGACCAGGTGGAGCTCGAGACGCTGCCGGGCATCGGCCCCGTCACGGCCCAGTCGATCCTGGCCTGGCGGACCGAGAACGGCCTGTTCTCCAGCGTGGACCAGCTGCTCGACGTCTCCGGCATCGGCGAGGCGACGTTGGCCGACATCGAGCCCTACGTCCATGTATGACGACCGAGCGCCTCGACCTGCGGCTCGCCCCGGCCGCGCTGGGGGCCTGGGGCGCCGCCGCCCTGAGCCTCGGCTGGCCTCCGGGTCGAGCGCTCGTCGGAGGTCTGCTGCTGCTCGGCGTCGCGGCGGCACTCGGATGGCGCGGTCGCCGCCGCACACAGGGCAGCAGCCGAGGGCTTCGGCGACACGCGCCGGCTCTTGCGGCCGCAACGGTCGTCACGGCTGCGTCTTTCGGAGTCGCCGGCTTGCGCACGTCGGCTGTCGAGGCGGGTCCGATCGACGAGCTGGCTCGCGACGGTGCCTTCGTCTCGGTGGCGGCGGTCGTGACGTCCGACCCGGTCGCGCGGCAGGGGACGTTTTCGGCGTACACCCTGGTGCGGCTGCGGATCGAGCAGGTCACCGCCCGGGGACGGGTCACGGACGTCCGCTCGCCGGTGCTGGCCATCGCCGACCCGTCCTGGCTCGCGCTGAAGCTCGGTGAGCACGTCGAGGCGAACGGCAGGTTGCAGCCGGCCCAGGGCCGCGACCTCGCCGCCGTCCTGACGGCCAACGCTCGTCCTGAGGTGACCCAGTCCGCCTCACCGGTGCAGCGCGGCGTCGGTGCGGTGCGGAGCGGGTTGCGCGACGCGGTGACGCCGCTGCCGACGGCCGAACAGGCCCTGGTCCCGGCGCTGGTCGACGGGGACGACGCGGCGATGCCGGACGACGTGGTGCTCGACTTCCAGACCACCGGGCTGACCCATCTGCTCGCGGTCAGCGGGTCGAACCTGACGCTCGTGCTCGCGTTCGTGCTCGTGGTCGGTCGATGGCTGGGCGTGCGCGGCCGCGGCACCGCGGTGCTCGGTCTGGTGGCGGTCGTGTTCTTCGTCCTGCTGGCCCGTCCGGAGCCGAGCGTGCTTCGAGCTGCCGCGATGGGTGTGGTCGCGCTCGCGGGGCTGTCCGCGGGCGGCCGCCGCCGCGGGACCCGCGCGCTCTGCGTCGCCGTGATCGTGCTCGTGCTGCTCGACCCCGGGCTGGCACGCTCGGTCGGGTTCCTGCTGTCGACCACGGCGACCGCGGGCATCCTGCTGCTGGCTCCCGGCTGGCGCGACCGGCTCGCCCGGTGGATGCCCCGCCTGCTGGCGGAGGCGGTCGCCGTGCCCCTGGCCGCTCAGCTCGCCTGCACACCGGCGATCGCCGCGGTCTCCGGCCAGGTGTCGCTGGTCGCCGTCGCAGCCAACGTCCTCGCCGCACCTGCCGTCGGCCCGGCGACCGTGCTCGGCCTCATCGCCGGGCTGGTGGCGCTGCTGAACGACCAGGTGGCACAGCTCGTCGGGCGACTCGCCGGCGTTCCCGCCTGGTGGATCGTGACCGTGGCGCGGCACGGCGCCGGATTCGCCGGGGCGAGTCTCGGCTGGGCGGTCGGTCCGCTGGCGCTGACGGCGCTCACGCTGCTCTGCGCCGGCGTGGTGGTCGTGATGCCCCGGCTGTTGACGAGCCCGGCGGCGACCCTGACCGTCTGCGTGCTCCTGGTCGCGGTGGTGGCACAGCCGTGGGGCCGCTGGGGCTGGCCACCGAAGGGGTGGCTGATGGTGATGTGCGACGTGGGCCAGGGCGACGGCATGGTGCTGGCCGCCGGGCGAGGCAGCGCCGTCGTCGTCGACACCGGACCCGATCCGCGCGCGATGGATCGGTGCCTGGACGACCTCGGCGTACGCCGGATCAGCCTCGTCGTCCTCACCCACTTCCACGCCGACCACGTCAACGGGCTGCCGGCCGTCCTCGACGGGCGGACCGTGACCGAGATCGAGACCTCACCGCTACGCGACCCACCCGACCGGGCCGCTGCGGTCGACGCCTGGGCACACGACGCAGGTGTGCCGGTGACGGTGGCCGAGGCAGGGGAGACGCGTCACGTGGGAGACCTCAGCTGGACTGTCCTCGGCCCGGTGACCACGCCAGCGGCAAGTGGCGACACCTCGGACGGCTCCGGCCCCAACAACGCGAGCGTGGTGATGCTGCTCGAGAGCCACGGACACCGGTTCCTGCTGAGCGGAGACGCCGAGCCCGAGGAGGAGGACGACATCCTCGCCGAGCATGCCGACCTCGACGTGGACGTGTTCAAGGTCGCGCACCACGGGTCGGCCAACCAGGACCCGGACTTCGTGCTCGACACCAGCGCGGCTCTGGCGGTGATCTCGGTCGGAGCCGACAACGACTACGGACACCCGGCGCCCGAGACCCTCGCGCTGCTCGACCGGCTCGGCGCGATCACCTACCGCACGGACCAGGACGGCACGATCGCGATCGTCGAGCGAGCCGGCCAGCTCGCCGTGGTCACCGAGCGCTGACCCGGCCGCGAGTTGCGGGAAAGGTGGCCTCGACACGCCGCGCCGAGCCTGACCTTTCCCGCAAACCGCGGCGGGCGGGCGACCGGATTCGCGCCGTCGGCGACGCATGGCATGCTGACCGCATCATGGCCAAGCAGAACGTCGACACGATCCTCGGGACCACCACCTTGATCACCGGCTCCGACGAGTTCCTGGCCGAGCGCACGATCGGCGAGATGCGCGACGCCGTCAAGGCTGCCGACGCCGACGCCGACCTCAGCGAGCTCGACGCCACGGAGCTCGGCGTCGGGGCGCTCGCCGAGATCTCCAGCCCGTCGCTGTTCGCGGCGATGCGGTGCGTCGTCGTACGCCGTCTCGAGGAGCTTCCCGACGACGCGGTCACCGGGTTGGTCGACTACGTCGGCACGCCGGCTCCCGATGTCGTGCTCGTCCTCCACCACACCGGCGGAATGAAGGGCAAGGCCACCCTCGACAAGCTGCGCAAGGCCGGCGCCGACGAGGTCAAGGCGGCCGCCCCCAAGCGATGGGAGCTGCCGGGATGGGTGCAGACGGAGTTCAGGCGGCACCGCAAGAAGATCGACAAGGACGCAGCGGCAGCCCTGATCGACGCCCTGGGTGAGGACCTGCGCGGCCTCGCGGGCGCCACGAGCCAGCTCGCCACCGACTGCCCCGACGACGTGGTCACGGCCCAGACGGTTCGTGCCTACTTCGGCGGACGCGCCGACGTGAAGGGGTTCGCGGTCGCCGACGCCGCCATCGACGGCAAGCCGACCGAGGCGATGGAGCAGCTGCGCTGGGCGATCGGTGGCCGGGTCGATCCGGTGCTGATCACCAGCGCCGTCGCCGCGGGGCTGCGCTCGATCGCGCGCTACCAAGCGGCGCCGCGCGGGCTCCGCGAGGGCGACCTGGCCCGCGAGGTCGGCGTACCGCCGTGGAAGCTCAAGGTGATCGCCCGGCAGTCCCAGGGCTGGTCGCCGCGAGGGCTGGCGCTGGCCATCCAGGCAGCAGCCCGGGCCGACTCCGACGTCAAGGGCGAGGCTGCCGACCGGATGTGGCCGTGCGAGCGACTGGTGATCTCCGTGCTCCGCGCCCGCCAGCTGGCCTGAGTCACGTCACAGCGCGCGAGTGGCTTGTTGAGCCGCTCCCGGCGACTTCGTCGCTCGAGAGCGTCCATGACAAAGACGGGCTGACCCGATCCTGGTCAACCCGTCGATGGAGACGACGCGGCTCGGCCGCGCCGGGTGGTTCAGAGAGAAGCAGCCTTCTTGGCGATGGCCGACTTCTTGTTCGCGGCCTGGTTCTTGTGGATGACGCCGGCGGACGCGGCCTTGTCCAGCTTGCGGCTGGCGGCGTTGGCGAGCTCGACGGCCTCGTCCTTGTTGCCCGTCTCGGCCGCCTCGCGGAAGCGTCGGATCGACGTCTTCAGGGCAGACTTGACGGACTTGTTGCGCTCGTGAGCAGCGTTGTTCTGCTTGATGCGCTTGATCTGGGACTTGATGTTCGCCACGGAGCAGTGCCTCTTTGATGGTTCGGGGGTGGATCGGTGGGTACGCTGATCGGCTGCCTGAGTGAACAGGCCAAACGCCCTGGTGAGCGCGCCGAAGACGCGACCCACAAGGTTACCAGCGGCGCGCAGAGGCGACCAAATCGTGCCCGGTGTCCTCGAGTGCGAGGATCGAGCCCATGACGCCGCCCGAGACCGCCAGTGCCGAGCTCGTCGCCGCCGCCCTCGACCGGGTCGAGACCGTGGACCCGCTGATCAACGCGGTCTGCACGCTCAACCCCGACGCCCTCGACGACGCCACCCGGCTCGATGCCGAGGCCGCCGACGGCCGATCACGCAGCCCGTTGCACGGCATACCCGTGCTGGTGAAGGACAACATCGACACCGCCGGCCTCGCGACGACCGCAGGATCGCTGGCGTTGGCCGACATCCCGCCCCCGCGCGAGGACGCCCCGATGGTCGCACGGCTCCGCGAGGCCGGGATGGTCGTGCTCGGCAAGGCCAACCTGAGTGAGTGGGCCAACCTGCGCGACGAACGCTCGACGTCCGGCTGGAGCGCGTACGGCGGACTGACGCGCAACCCGTACGCGCTCAACCGATCCCCGGGCGGCTCCTCGTCGGGCAGCGGTGCCGCGGTCGCGGCCGGGGTGACGCGCTTCGCGATCGGCACCGAGACAGACGGCTCGATCACCTGTCCGGCGGCCTTCAACGGGTGCGTAGGACTCAAGCCGACGGTCGGACAGGTCCCCACCGTGGGAGTCGTTCCCATCTCGTCGTCACAGGACTCCCCGGGCCCGTTGACCGCGACGGTGTCCGAGGCGGCGGCGCTGCTCGGTGTGCTCACCGGTGCCGGCGCCGAGCACTACGCGCCCGACGCGACGCGGTTGCAGGGCAAGCGGATCGGCGTCCCCCGCAAGGTGTTCTGGGGCTACAGCCCCCAGGCCGACGCGATCGCCGAGGAGGCGCTCTCCGTGCTGTCGTCGGCAGGTGCGGTGATCGTGGACGAGACCGACCTGGAGTCGATGGTCGACTACTCCTTCGACGACGAGCTCGTCGTCCTGCTCGCCGAGTTCAGGGTCGAGCTCGGCCGCTATCTCGCCACGCGCGATGGCGACGGCCCGCGGTCCATGGCAGACGTGGTCGCCTTCAACCGCGAGCACGCCGACACCGAGCTCCAGTGGTTCGGCCAGTCGTTCCTCGAGCAGGCCGTCGACGCTCCCGGCCCGGACTCGGTGGAGTACGCCGAGGCGCGGGCCAAGTGCCTCAGGGCGGGCCGTGACGACGGGATCGACGCCGTGCTGCGCGAGCACGAGCTCGACGCGTTCGTGACACCGTCGTACGCACCGGCGATCCCGATCGACCTCGTGAACGACGAGATGCACCACGGTGCCTGCACCCAGCCCACCGCGATGTCCGGCTACCCGATCCTGACCGTCCCGGCAGGTCTGTCACAGGGGCTGCCGGTCGCGGTGTCGTTCTGGAGCACCGCCCACAGCGAGGCGGCGCTGCTGGACATCGGACTGGCGTTCGAGCAGGCCCGGGCGCCGCTTCCGGACCCGACGTTCGAGACGTTCATCTAGAAGCGCGCCGGCTCGATCAGCGCGCTGGGTCAGCGCAGCCGCGGGATCACGTCGGCCGCCAGCCGCTCCATCTGCGCGCGGTCGGACGCGACGTCGGGCCCGACCGGGTTGAGCACCAGGAGCTCGGCGCCGGCCTCGGCGACCTCGCGCAAGCCGGCCACGACGTCGTCGACCGTGCCGAACACCGGGACGTCCTCGATCCCGGGCAGCCCGCCGTAGATGCGTCGCAGACCGCTCATGACCTGCTCCCGCGCCCGGTCGCGGTCGTCGTCGACCGCCAGGTAGACCCGCTTGCCGATCGGGAAGCCGGCGGGGTCCTTGCCTTGCTCGGCGAGCTCCTCTCGAACTCTCGTCACCTGCTTCGCGAACGTGGCCGTCGCGGTCGAGCCGGCTCCGAGGAACGCGTCGCCGTGCCGGACCGCCCGGGCCAACGCCTTGCGCGCACTGCCGCCGAACCAGATCGGAGGATGCGGACGCTGCACCGGCTTGGGCTGGAAGGCGGCGTCGCTCACCTGCCGGAAGCGCCCGTCGAAGTCGATCCGCGGCTCGTCGGACCAGATCGCCTTCATCAGCTGGAGTCCTTCGGTGAAGCGGGTCACGAAGGTCTCCGGGTCGACCCCGAAGGCGGAGAACTGACGGAAGCCGCCGCCCGGAGCCACGCCGACGTCGAGGCGACCGTGGCTGAGCCGGTCGACCGCCGTGATCGCCGACGCCAGCTGGATCGGGTCGTGCAGCGAGCTGACCAGCACGGCGACGCCGAGCCGGAGTCGCTCCGTGCACGCAGCCGCATAGGCGAGCATCTCCAGCGGCGCGATCAACGGGGCCTCGCCGATCACGAACTCCAGCACCCAGCCGCCCTCGAACCCGAGCTCCTCGGCTCGAACGAGGTAGTCCTTCAGTCCGTCCGTGTCGAGACCGTCGGTGTCGAGCTGCGGGATGGAGATCGAGAACCGCATAGCGCGGAGCCTACGTCGAGGTGGTGGACGCGAGCCGTTCGATCAGACCCATCGCGTCGTACGGCGCGCGCACCTTGGCGTCGTTGTCGAAGTAGGCGAAGACGTCGAGCCCCTGATCGGTCCACCGGCGTATGCGTGCGGCCCAGCTGTCCAGCGCTTCCGGCGTGTAGCCACTGACGTAGAGCTCGTCCGCGCCGTGGAGCCGCACGTAGGCGAAGTCGGCCGTCGTCGCATCGAGGGCGGGATAGCGACCGGCGGAGTCGGCGACGACGACCGCGACGTCGTGCGCCCGGAGTACGTCGAGGAAGCGCGGCTCCAGATAGCTCGAGTGCCTGACCTCCATCGCGTGCCGGACCGGCTGGTCGACGGAGACGGTCGTGAGCGCTCGTCCCTCCAGGCGTTCGTCGTGCTGGGTCGCGATCTGCGCGGCGGCCGGGGTCGTGCGCGGCAGCGCCTCGAAGAAGGTCACGAGGCGCTTCTCGTCGAAGCCCAGCGTCGGCGGGAGCTGCCACAGCACGGGTCCGAGCTTGGCCTCGAGCGCCAGCACGCCGGACGCGAAGAAGTTCGCGAGGAGGATGTCCGGGTCGGACAGCTTCTTCATGTGGGTGATGAAGCGAGGCCCCTTGACCGCGAACACGAAGTCGTCAGGGGTCGAGTCGCGCCAGCGCTCGAAGCTCGACGGCCGCTGCAGCGAGTAGAACGTGCCGTTGATCTCGATCGACGTGAGCTTCTCGGCGGCGTACGCCAGCTCACGCGCCTGCGCGAGACCCTTCGGGTAGAACGTCGACCTCCAGGCCGGATAGACCCAGCCGGAGATGCCGATGTGTGTGGTCGCCATCGCGATCTCGTACGCCGGTCAGGAGGGCCGCGGGAACGACGACCCGACCACCGCGTCCCAGGCCCGGTCGGGAAGGAGAGCGCGCTGTCCCATGAACAGCCGCGCGGAAGCCGTGACCGGGTAGCGGGTCCGCGGTCGGCGCGCGGTGATCGCCTTCTCGATCGCCTTGGCCACCGCGTCGGGCTCGCCGCCGAGCTTGCCCAGCCGGCCGTGGTAGACGCTCTTCGGTGCTGCTCGAGACCGCTGCGTTGAAGTCGGCATAGGGACCGTCGTCCTGGCTGACCGAGGCGGCCGCGGTCTCCGCGAAGCTCGTGCGGATCAGACCGGGCTCGATGATCGCGACGTCGATGCCGAACCCCTTGACCTCGAACCGCAGCGTGTCCGACAACGCCTCCACGGCGTACTTGGTCGCGTGGTAGACGCCGCCACCGGGGAACGTGAGACGCCCGCCCATCGAGCTGAGGTTGATGATCCGGCCACGTCGAGCCGCGCGCATGGACGGGCAGGACGAGCTGGCACATCCGGATCAGGCCGAAGACATTGGTCTCGAACTGGCGGCGCAGGTCGTCCATCGTGACGGTCTCGAGTGCTCCGCTCTGGCTGTAGCCCGCGTTGTTGACCAGCACACCGACGGCTCCGTGCTCGCCGACGACCTGGTCGACCGCCGCCGCCATCGACGTCTCGTCGGTCACGTCGAGGGCGAGGGTGCGGCAGCCGAGGTCGGCGAGGTCGCCGATGGACTCGAGGCGTCGTGCGGTCGCGTAGACCGTGAGGTCGGGCCGACGCACCAGCCGCAGCGCCGTGGCCCTGCCGATCCCCGTCGAGCACCCGGTGATGAGCACGGCCGTGGAAGACGCCATGCCCTCCACCCTCCCACGCCCACCCGGTGGCTTTCGTGTCGCCGAGGATCCCTCGCCAGGTTTGGTGTGCTCGCAGCTCGTCCCAGATGTTGTGTCGCAGCGGGCGGGGGTGAGGTCGGGCAGACTGCTCGGGTGGCCGCACCCCGCTCGACCCGCAAGGTCGGAGTCGAAGAAGAGCTCATGCTCGTCGATCCCGAGACCGGCCGGTTGCGCGCTGTCTCGGACCGCGCCCTCGCCGCGCACCGCGAGCAGAGCGACGACGCGCAAGAAGCCTCGGACGGCGAGTTCGGCGCGGAGGCCGGGCTCGAGCAGGAGCTGTTCCTCCAGCAGATCGAGACGGGGACGGCTCCGTTCGACGACGTCGATGACGTGGTGCGCGACGTGCGCCGCTGTCGGGCTGCGGCAGCAGCATCCGCAGAGGCCGTGGGGGCCGAGCTCGTCGCCGTCGGTACGCCGGTGCTGGGTGGCGAGGACCGCGAGGTCACCCCGAAGGACCGGTACCGCCGGATCGTGGAGCAGTTCGGTGAGATCGGCCGCCAGGGCGCGGTCTGCGGGATGCATGTGCACGTCGACGTGGCCGACGCCGACGAGGCGGTGCGCGTGATGGACCGGCTCCGCCCGTGGCTCCCGGTGCTGCGCGCGCTCAGCGTCAACTCGCCGTTCTTCTACGGACACGACACCGGATACGCCAGCTGGCGATCGCAGGTCTGGGGACGCTGGCCGAGCGCGGGAGCCAGTGAGCCGTACGGCGACTTCGCCGGCTTCCGACGCGCGACCGACGCGGTGATGGCGACGGGAGCCGCCCTCGACCGCGGGATGCTCTACCTCGACGCCCGGCCCTCCGACACCTATCCGACGGTCGAGATCCGGGTCTTCGACGTCGTCACCGAGGTCGACGACATCGGCCTGCTGGCGGCCCTGACCCGGGGCCTGGTCGACGCGGCCGCGACAGACCAGCTTCGCGAGGGGCCGACGTGGCGCAGTGACCTCGTCCGGGCCGCGCACTGGAAGGCTTCGCGCGACGGGATGACCCACGACCTCGTCCACCCGGAGTCGGGGCAGCCGGCACGGGCACGTGAGGTCGCCGAGGCGGCCATCGATGCCTGCCGAGGGTCGATGAGCGAGAGCGAGCACACCGCGCTCACCGACCGGTTCGAGCGGATGGTCGCGCGAGGCACCGGCGCCAGCCGGCAACGTGCCGTGGTCGAGCGCGGCGGCTCGGTGGCCGACGTGGTCACCGACCTGCGGGAGCGCTTCGCCGCGTCGTACGCCGATCCGTCCTGACCCCGACCCGCGCCGCGAATTGCGGGAAATGTCAGCCTTCCGACCCCGCTGACGGGCCACCTTTCCCGCAATTCCGGGCCCAGCAGCCGGGGGAGCGATGAGTTTTCGCTGCGGCCCTGGTCTACCCCGTGAACCGTGCTCCCGGACGGAAGGAACCAGCATGTTCGCCAGCTCCCAGGCCTTCAGCGGATTCGCCGTGGCCGACACCGAGCAGGCCCGACAGTTCTACGGCGACACGCTCGGCCTCCAGGTCAGCGTCGTCGACGAGGGCAACCACCTCCTGCGACTCGACCTCGCCGGCGACACCACGGTGCTCGTCTACGGCAAACCGGACCACACGCCCGCGACCTACACGATCCTCAACTTCCCGGTCCCGGACGTCGACGCCGCGGTCGACGCACTCGCCGCGAAGGGCGTGGAGATGCTCCGGTACGACGGGTTCGACCAGGACGACAAGGGCATCGCGCGAGGCAACGGTCCCGACATCGCCTGGTTCACCGATCCGTCGGGAAACATCCTGTCGGTCCTCTCGTCAGAGGACATACAGTGAGTGCCATGACGCGCGAGGCCATCGAGGCGCCGGTCGGTACGCCGACCGAGGATGACTTCCCCCGCCTCACCGACCCGTACCGGCGCGAGCTGCTCGCGCACTGCTACCGGATGATGGGCTCGATCCACGACGCCGAGGACCAGCTGCAGGAGACCTACCTGCGCGCGTGGCGGAGCTACCACGCGTTCGAGAACCGCTCCTCGCTGCGCACCTGGCTCTACCGGATCGCCACCAACACGTGCCTGACCGCGCTCGACGGCAAGGCCAAGCGACCGCTGCCGACCGGGCTGGGCGCGCCGAGCCTCGGCCCCGACGAGCCGCTGGTCGAGCAGGGCGAGGTCCCGTGGCTGGAGCCGGTGCCGGACGCCATGCTCGGCAACGACCCGAACGACCCGGCCTCCGTGGTCACGTCGCGGGAGAGCATCCGGCTCGCCCTGATCGCTGCGTTGCAGCACCTGCCGCCGCGCCAGCGTGCGGTGCTCGTGCTGCGCGACGTGCTGCGGTGGAAGGCGGCCGAGGTCGCGGAAGCGCTCGACACCTCCGTGCCTGCCGTCAACAGCATCTTGCAGCGCGCCCGGGCCACCCTCGAGGCGGCGCAGCTGACCGAGGACTCGATCGTGGAGCCCGACGACCTCGAGCAGCGCGCGCTGCTCGACCGCTGGGTGGAGGCGTTCTGGAAGAAGGACGTCACCGCGATCGTCGCGATGTTCAGCCAGGACGCGATCTGGGAGATGCCGCCGTTCGTCGGTTGGTACCAGGGTCCCGAGGAGATCGGCGCGCTCATCGACCGGCAGTGCCCGGGCGGCGTGCACGACATGCGGATGGTCGCGACCCAGGCCAACGGCCAGCCGGCGTTCGGTCTCTACATGCGCACCGACGCGGGCGACTTCGAGCCCTTCCACCTCCAGGTGCTCACGATCGGAGCCGAGGGAGTCAGCCATGTGGCGGCCTTCTTCGACCTCGATCTCTTCGAGACCTTCGGGCTGCCCGCGCGGCTGCCCGACGAGTCTGCTGCCTGACCACCCGAGCTCGACCATGGCCGCAACACCGGGCGACATCGTCGCCGGACGTCCTCCTCCGCTGCACGTGGCGCTGGAGCTGCTCGAGCGCGCCATCTCCTACACGCGGTCGAGCCTCCAGCAGATCTCGGCCGACGTCATCCACGCCGAGACGCCGTGCAGTGAATGGGACCTCGCGGCCCTGCTCCACCACATGGACGACTCGCTGCGTGCGCTGCAGGACGCGGCCGACACCGGCCGCGTCGTCGTGGTGCCGTCGGAGCCGGACGACCCGACCGACCCGGTTGCCTCGTTGAAGGACCGGGCGTGTGCGCTGCTCGGCGCCTGGACGGCACACGGCGGCGCCGACCTCGTCTCGGTCGCCGGCTGTCCGCTGACCGCGTCGGTGCTGGTCGCCACCGGTGCGCTCGAGATCGCCGTGCACGGGTGGGACGTCGCCCAGGCCTGCGGCAGCGAGCTCCCGATGCCGTCGCCGCTGGCTGCTGCCCTGCTGCCTCTGGTGCCGGTCGTGGTCAGCGAGGCCGACCGCGGGTCACGCTTCGAACGCGCGGTCGCCGTGCCGCCGTGGGCGAGCCCCGGTGACCGGCTGGTCGCTGCGCTCGGTCGGGAGCCCTGGCGTCGTACGACGTCGGAAGCGGTCTGAGGCTCGGTCGCGCGGGTCACGCGAGGTCGAGGCGGCGGCGGACGCCCGCAGACAGCGGTCACCGACTCGGCCCGGAACTGCGGCAGGTGCGGGAGTGCCGGTGGAGCGGGCAGTCCGCTCGGTCATCAGAGGTAGCAGCCCATCGAGGCGAGCAGCCGGGTGGCGTCGCGCTGCTCGTCGTCGGTTCAGTCCGGCGCGGTCGAGCAGCTGGTCGAACAGGTCGAGCTCCGCCCACTCCATGCCATCACGAACACGTCCGCCCACCAGGGTCCGCGCCGCGAGACATGCCCCAGTCGAGCATGACGACCTGGCCGTCGCGGTCGCGCACGAGCAGGTTGTCGTGCCTGACGTCCAAGTGGCACAACGTCTCGCCGTCGACGGTGTCCTCCGTCGCTGACGAAGGACCATCAGGTCGGCGTAGCCGTCGCGCGTCCAGCCGGGAAGCCGGCCGAGCAGCTCTGGGCGGGTCCGCGAGCAGCAGGGCCTGATGCTTGGCCATGACGTCGGCGACCGACGTCGGTCAGAAGCGAGGGCGGGATGCGGCGTCAGCTCGGCCGCCTGGCCGCATCACCGCGTCGAACACCGCGTCGATCGCGCGCGGCATCGTTCCAGTCGGGGTGATTGCCGTCGACGTCCTCGAGCAGCATCGCGACCCAGTGCCCGTCGTCGTACGACGCCAGCAGGTCAGCACGGTACGGCGCCGGGCCGATCGTCGGAGGACCGTGATCTCGTGCCGGAAATGGGTCGGGGTGTCCGGGTTGATGTCCGGCGCTCACCGCCTTGACGAAGGCACGGCTGCCGGAGGCGGTCCGACCACCGTGCTCGCGACCGCTGGACTCATGCCGCCGGTGCGGGCGATCGCTCCACGACCACGGGCGAGCCGAGCTGCGGCGTCCACCCAGGCCGCGCAGCGGCGTCGGGCATCTCGGCGTACGGCGTCCGGATCCCGGTCAGCCGCTTGGCGACGTCGTCAGGCACGGTCGCCCCTCGAGACGCCGGTACGCCGGGTCAGCCAGTCCTCGCACACGTCGGCGTACCACGCCTGGTGGTCGCGCAGGTGAGGCGACCCGTGCGGCACCTCGGCCTCCATCTGAGTGGTGAAGTAGCACCACAGGGCGGCCGAGCCAGGCGTCGATCGAACGAGGGTCGACGTCGCGGGTCAGGACGTGGTCGGCGAGCACGGCGTCGGTGTCGAGACCGTCGCCGTGGGCGGCGATCACCACCGTCACCAGGTCGAGCCACGGGGCGCCGAGGACCGGCCAGTTCCAGTCGCAGATCCACACGGTGCCGTCGTCTCCGACGATCACGTTGTCGTCGCGGAGGTCACCGTGGACGACTGCGGTCCCGCTGCACCGCTCGGACGACTCGGCCGCGAGCGTCAGGACCGCCTCCACCCACGGGGTCCTCCCGTCGCGCGCGTGCAGGCGCGTCGTCCACTCGGTGAGGTCAGCCTCGGTGGCCGCGTCGAACGGGTGGAGGTCCAGGCCAGGCGGGGCGGTCGCGAGCGCGGGGGCTGCGTCCGCCAACCGTTCCGTGGTCAGCCGCAGCTCCTCCGGACGCCACGGTCGGCGCGGCGGGTGTCCGGCGACGTACGGGAAGCCCAGCACGATCCACTCGTCGGTCCCGTCGTGGGGCGTGATCGTCCAGAGCAGCGGCACGGCGCCCGACTCGGGAGGCAGCAGCTGCAGGTTGCGGGCTTCCAGCCGGTACGCCGCACTGATCTCCCAGCCGTGCAGCCGGTCGTCTGCGCCGCTCGCGGCCTTGACGAAGATCCGCCGGCCGTCGGCCAGGTCGAGGCGGGACGCGAAGCCGGCCGTGAACCCGCTGCCGGTCGACGTCGCCAGCTCGACCGTGCTTCCAGCCGCCGTGACGATGGCGGCGGTGACCGCCTCCGGGAGCTCCGACCACCTGCGTCGACGCGGTGAGGTGGCCCGGACCGGGATGGTGACCCCGGACCGCAGTCGCACCTCATCGGCCGCCCAGTCCTCGGGGGCCTCTTCGTCGCGCGGCGCGTCCATGCGGACCGATTGTGGTGGACGCGGTGATCCGGGGGCCACGGGTTTTGTCCGCGGTGTCGGACTTCGCGGCCGCCGGACCCGGCGGTCGCGAGCCGTGGTCAGCTGCAAGGACCGCCGAAGATTCCCAGACTGACGATGATCTCGTAGCAGGCGAGGAGGACGACGAGACCCGCGATCACGAGCGTGGGCACCTTGCCGAGCCGGAGGCGGTCGCGCGTCTTGACGAACTCCTGGCGGCACCCCATGACCACCGCGATCACCGCAAGGGTCGCGAAGACCCCCTTGCCGATGTCGGTGTAGGTGCACTCGCCGTTGTCATGCACGGTGTACGAGACGGACACGAAGAACCCGATGACGACGAACGCGATGCCCCACTTGAGCCCCCACGGCACTCGGTCCCAGAGCCGCGCTTTCGCGGGAAAACCGCCAGGTTCCGGGCGGATCGATGCCTTGCTCGACTCGTCTGGAGGGGTCGAGGTCATCGGGACAGCTCCTGGTTCGCGGTTCTGCCGGCCGCGATCGTGGCGGGCAGCGGTGGTTGTCTGACGGGCACGCCAGCAGACACCGGTGAGGACAGACACCCTAGCCACCGGCCCATCGCCGCGGAAGCAGCTTCGGCCGGGTTCTCGTCCTCGCCGCAGTCTGCGATGATACGGCGATGGACGCGGGTGACCGCCTCGCCACAGGTCCTGGCGCACTCACTGGATCTGCCCCCTCGGCAGCCCAGGTGCTTCAGCGTGCCCAGCAAGTGGCCGAACAGCTCTCTGCGCAGGCCGAACGCGACTCCCAGATCGCGATCGAGGACGCGCAGCGCCAGCAGGCCGAGGCTGCCCAGCTGCGATCCGAGGCGCTGGCCATGCGCGACGAGGCCGCTCGTCTGATCGAGGCAGCCGAGGCGGCGCAGCGCGATGCCGCGTCTGAGTCATCCCGGCTCGTCCGCGACGCCGGTGAGCAGGCCTCGATGCTGATCCGGGCAGCGGGGGAGGAGCGCGACTCGATCCTCGCCGATGCGCGCGAGCAGTCCGCCCAGCGGCTGCGCGAAGCGGCGGCCGAAGCCGACCAGACCCGCGAGCAGGCCACGTTGCTGCGCGCCGAGGCCCGCGCCGAAGCCGACCAGATCCTCAACGAGTCGCGGCGGGCGCTGGCCGACGCCAATGCGCGCATCGAGGAGATGGAGGAGACCCGTCAGGCGGAGGCCGAGCGCCGTGCTCGTGAGCACGTCGAGGCGGCCACCGGTCACGCCGAGCAGGTGCGAGCCGAGGCCGAAGCGTCCGCCGGGCAGCTGCGCGCCGAGGCCGAGGCACACGTTGCGCGGCTGCGTGAGGAGCAGGAAGGTGAGCGGGCGTTCGCGGCCGCCGAGAACGAGCGGTTGCTCAGCGAGACCCGCAGCGAGGTCGAGCGGCAGCTGGCGTCCGCCGCCGAGCAGACCGAGTGGACGAAGCGGACCGTCGATGCGCTGCTGGCCGCCGCCGATCAGGAGCGCCAGCACGTCATCGCCACCGGTCACGGCGACAGCGCCCGCCAGCTCGCCGCCACCCGGCGTCGGCTGCAGCAGATCCTGCACGCAGCGCAGGAACGGATCAAGGAGCGCGCCGACGAGTCCCGCCGCAGCAGCGACGAGCTCAAGGTCCAGGCCCTCGGCGTGATGTCCCAGGCCGAGACCGATGCGGAGCGGCTCCGCGCCGAGGCCGATGAGGAAGCGGCCGCGACACGGCAGGCTGCCGAGCAGGTCCACGCTGACGCCGAGGAGCAGTCCGGTCGACGTATCAGCGAGGCAGAGACCGGCGCCCGGATGCTGCGCGAGCAGGTCGCCGCCGAGGTTGCTCGCGGACAGCGTGAGGCGCAGGACGTCCTGTCGAAGGCGCGCGCCGAGGCGCAGCAGGTGATCGACGAGGCTGCCGCAGAGGCAGACCGGCTGCGCGAACGTGCACGCACCATGCTCGACGAGGCGCGGTCCGAGGTGACGGCGTTGACCTACCGGCGCGACGACATCGTCCGCGAGCTCGGCGAGGTGTCCGGCGTGATCGCCGCCCTCGCTGTGCCGACGGCAGCCCGGTTCGCGCCGCCGCAGGACGACCCGGCTGCCGACGCTCCTGTCGAATCCGGTCGACAGCTTCGAGGCGGACGACGAAGCCGTCGACGCAGCGCAGGACGCACGTCCGACGAGCCGGAGGCGTACGACGACGAGCCGGTGCCGGGTGAGGTCGACCTGGTCGAGGAGCAGGACGAGAGCGCCGCCGACGCTGACGACACGACGACGGACAACGACGACGCCGACGTGGCCGAGCAGCCGGTCGACGTGGCGATGGAAGACCACGAGCCCGCCGAGGCCATGGGCGAACCAGCGGCCGACCTCGCCGCCGAGCCCCAGCCGGAGCCCGAGCCCGAGCAACCGGCGTTCTGGCGTCACCCGGACGACGACCTCGAGCAGCACGACACCGAGCAGCACGACGAGCAGCACGACACCGAGCAGCACGAAACCAGCACGACGAGCAGCACGAGCCCGACCAGCACGAACAGCCGCACCGCGGCCACACGCATGTTTCAATCCGCGATCTGTTCCGCAAACACGATGGGTGAAAACCGATGACCGCAGCACATGAGCAGTTCCGACAGGTCCTCCGCGGCTACGAGCCGTCCGAGGTCGATCGGCGCATCGACGAGCTCGTGCAGAGCAACCAGGCGGCGCAGGCGCAGATCCAGGAGCTGATGGGTCGCAACCAGCAGCTCGAGGCCGCCCGCGACGAAGCCGTCCAGAGTGCCGACGAGGTGCGCGCCAGCTCCTCGCCGTCGTACGACGACCTCGGGAGCCGGATCGCGCAGATGCTGTCGCTCGCCGACGAGGAGGCCAACGAGCTGCGCACGTCGGCCAAGGATGACGCGGACGCGCTGCACCACTCGGCGCACGTGGCGGCCGAGCAGCTCAAGAGCGAGGCCGACGCGTACGCCGAGAAGCGGCGCAGCGGTGCCGACGCCGACGCCGAGAACATCCTCAAGCAGGCGCGACGCCAGGCCGACGAGATGCTCGACGGGGCGGACCGCGACGCGGCCGCGCGCCGGCAGGAGGCCGAGGCCGTCTACGAGACGCAGCGTGCCAAGGCCGCGGCCGCCGCGGCCGACTTCGAGACCACGCTCGCCCAGCGCCGGGAGAACGCCGAGAAGGAGTTCACCGGGCAGCTGTCCTCGTCGCACGAGCAGCTCGCGGCGATGGAGAAGGAGGTCGAGGAGGTCAGGAACGAAGCGGCCAAGATGCGCGCGGATGCCGAGCTCCAGGCCCGCCGCCTGATCGAGGACGCCGAGCAGCAGGCCGGCGAGACCGTCGCCCAGAGCCGTGCGCACGCCGACCGCATCCGCGCCGAGTCCGACCGCGAGCTGGCGGCAGCGACCCAGCGCCGCGACAGCATCAACGCGCAGCTCAGCAACGTGCGCCAGATGCTCGCGACCCTGTCGGGTGCAGCCCCGTCGGGTCTGCTGTTCTCGGTCGCGGGTGACGAGGACGAGGCCGCAGAGGCGTCGTCCGAGGGCGAGGACATCTTCGAGGAGTGGGAGGAGCCGACCGACGAGGACGCCGAGGTCGTCACCGCCGACGACGCGGAGGACGAGGCGGCCGACGAGGCTGACGAGCAGGACGAGCAGGACGAGCAGGGCCAGCAGCAGGCCTGACCACGAGTCGCACGACCCGGCTCCCGCGGTGCTGAGGCACTGGGAGGCTCGGGTCGTCGCGTGAGCGTGGGAGGATGGAGGCTCGCCCTCGAGTCCCGCTCAACGACCCCGGAGAACACTCAACCGTGGCCAACCCGTCCAAGACGCTCGTGTCCGTGCCGCAACCCGGCCAGACCGACCCGTCGGTGATCCGCAACTTCTGCATCATCGCCCACATCGACCACGGCAAGTCGACGCTGGCCGACCGGATGCTGCAGCTCACCGGTGTGGTCGACGAGCGCAACGCCCGTGCGCAGTACCTCGACCGGATGGACATCGAGCGCGAGCGCGGCATCACGATCAAGAGCCAGGCCGTCAGGATGCCGTGGACGGCGAGCGACGGACCCGACGCCGGCTCGACGTTCGTGCTCAACATGATCGACACCCCCGGCCACGTCGACTTCACCTACGAGGTGAGCCGGTCGCTCGAGGCGTGCGAGGGCGCGGTCCTGCTCGTCGACGCCGCGCAAGGCATCGAGGCGCAGACGCTCGCCAACCTCTACCTGGCCCTCGACGCCGACCTCGACATCATCCCGGTGCTCAACAAGATCGACCTGCCGAGTGCGCAGCCGGAGAAGTACGCCGCCGAGCTGGCCCACATCATCGGCTGCGAGGCCGAGGACGTGCTCCGGGTCTCCGCCAAGACCGGTGAGGGTGTCACCGAGCTCCTCGACGAGATCGTCGGCACGGTCCCGGCACCGACCGGCGACGCGGACGCACCGCCCCGCGCCCTGATCTTCGACTCGGTCTACGACACCTATCGAGGCGTCGTGACCTACGTGCGCGTCGTCGACGGCAAGCTCAGCCACCGCGACCGGATCAAGATGATGTCGACCGGTGCCGTGCACGAGATGCTCGAGGTCGGCGTCATCTCACCCGAGCCGAAGAAGGAAGCCGAGATCGGGGTCGGCGAGGTCGGCTACCTGATCACCGGTGTGAAGGAGGTCCGGCAGTCGCGGGTCGGCGACACCGTGACCTCGTCGGTCAAGGGCGCCACCGAGCCGCTCGGCGGCTACCGGCACCCCAACCCGATGGTCTACTCCGGCCTCTACCCGATCGACGGCGACGACTACCCGGCGCTTCGCGACGCACTCGACAAGCTGCAGCTCAACGACGCGGCGCTGATGTACGAACCGGAGACGTCCGGGGCCCTGGGCTTCGGCTTCCGCTGCGGCTTCCTCGGGCTGCTGCACATGGAGATCGTGCGCGAGCGGCTCGAGCGCGAGTTCAACCTCGACCTGATCTCGACCATGCCGAACGTCGTCTACCGCGTCGTCATGGAGGACGGCTCGGAGATCGTGGTGACCAACCCGAGCGAGTATCCGAACGACGGCAAGATCGCCGAGGTCCACGAGCCTGTCGTCCGCGCCACGATCCTGAGCCCGGCCGACTACATCGGCGCGATCATGGACCTCTGCCAGACGCGTCGTGGCGCCCTCCAGGGGATGGACTACCTGTCGGAGGACCGGGTCGAGCTGCGTTACACGCTGCCGCTGGCCGAGATCGTCTTCGACTTCTTCGACGCGCTGAAGTCGCGCACCAAGGGCTACGCCTCGCTCGACTACGAGCCGATCGACGAGCAGGTCTCCGACCTCGTCAAGGTCGACGTGCTCCTGCACGGCGAACCCGTCGACGCGTTCTCGGCGATCGTGCATCGCGATGCGGCATACGCCTATGGCGTCTCCTTGACCGAGAAGCTCAGGAAGCTGATCCCGCGACAGCAGTTCGAGGTCCCGATCCAGGCCGCGATCGGTGCGCGCGTCATCGCCCGCGAGACGATCCGCGCCATTCGCAAGGACGTGCTCGCCAAGTGCTACGGCGGTGACATCACCCGCAAGCGCAAGCTGCTCGAGAAGCAGAAGGAAGGCAAGAAGCGGATGAAGATGGTGGGTCGCGTCGAGGTCCCCCAGGAGGCCTTCATCGCAGCGTTGAACACGTCGGAGCCCGTGGAGAAGGGCAAGAAGTAGCCAGGTGACGAGCGCAGTCGAGCTCCCGGCAGAGCTGCTTTCGTACGCCGAGCGAGGTCCCGCGTGGGCGACCTGGCTGGACGGATCTGCCGCGCGTCGTCGGCGACGTGCTCGACGAGTGGGAGCTGACGGTCGACGGCCCGCCGTGGCACGGGTTCTGTGCCCTGGTCCTGCCGGTGCTGCAGGCCGACGGCGTACCTGCGGTGCGCGAAGTTCTCGTGGATGCACGAGGAGCAGGAGCACGAGCACCTCGGCCTGCAGGCGTGGCACGGCGACGGCATCGTCCGCCTCTACCGTGCCGACCCGGCTCGAGGCGTGATGCTGCTCGAACGCCTCGACGGCAACACCACGCTGGAGACCGTCGAGGCCGTCGAGGCATGCACGATCACGGCCGCCTTCTACCCGCGTCTGCACATCCCGGCGCTTCCGCAGCTGCGCACCCTGTCGTCGTACATCACACGCTGGACGACCGACCTCGAGCGGCTCGACCACGCCGCACCGATCCCGCGACGACTGGTCGAGCAGGCGGTCTCGCTCGGGCGCGACTTCGTCGCCGACCCCGGCACCGACGGCACGATGATCCACGGCGACCTGCACTTCGAGAACGTCCTCGCGGCCGAGCGCGAGCCGTGGCTGGTCATCGACCCCAAGCCGATGTCGGGCGACCCGCACTACGAGGTGGCGCCGCTGCTGTGGAACCGCTTCGACGAGATCCTCGCCTCGTGCAGACCCGCGCGAGGCGATCCGACGGCGGTTCCACGCGGTGGTCGACACCGCGGACCTCGACGAGGACCGAGCTCGCGACTGGATCGTGGTCCGGATGGTTCACAACGCGATGTGGTGCGTCGAGGACAACCCGCACGGGTTCGACGCCGAGGAGCAGGCCTACCTGACGATGTGCATCACGCTCGCCAAGGCTGTCCAGGACTAGAGCGCCGTGACGCGGCCCACTCGTCGCCGATGCAGGAGAACCGGCCCGGGTCCGCTAGAGTTGTCCTCGTTGGTCCGCACAGTTCTGCCTCGGACCACCCTGGTTCTTTCTTCGGGCCGCCCAACCATCAGTTGGCGCCACGTCTTCAAGACTCAGTCGTCACACCACCCACGCGCCGCTGGCCAATGAGCCCGCGCCGGGCAGGACGACCATCCTCACGTTTGGAGCACCGGCAGGCTCGGCCTGCCCATCTCGCTATGACCTCAACTCTCGAATCACCGGCGATCGAGCGCGCCACCGCGCGCCCCGCCGACGCCGAGTCCGACGGCTTCGCCGCGCTCGGCCTCTCTCCCCGCCTGGTCGACGCGCTCGCCAAGGCCGGGATCACCCACCCGTTCCCGATCCAGCGTGCAACCCTGCCCGACGCCCTCGCCGGGCGTGACGTGCTGGGCCGCGGCCGCACCGGCTCCGGCAAGACGTACGCCTTCGCCATCCCCGTCCTCGAGCGCCTCGTGGCCGACGGAGGAGCCCGCAAGCCCGGCCGCCCCCGTGCGCTCGTGCTCGCTCCGACCCGTGAGCTCGCCTCGCAGATCGACGCCACGATGGCACCGCTCGCCCGCGCGCTCGGCCTGCGCACCCTCACGGTGTACGGCGGCGTGCGCGCCAACCCGCAGATCGCCGCGCTCCGCAAGGGCGTCGACATCGTGATCGCCTGCCCCGGCCGGCTCGCCGACCACCTGCAGAGCGGACACGTCTCGCTCGACGGAATCCAGATCACGGTCATCGACGAGGCCGACCACATGACCGACCTGGGCTTCCTCCCGGTCGTACGCCGACTGCTGGACAAGACTCCCCGCGACGGACAGCGCATGCTGTTCTCGGCCACGCTGGACGGGGCCGTCGACGTCCTCGTCAAGCGGTTCATGCGCAACCCGGTGACCCACAGCATCGACTCCGCGCAGTCTCCCGTGTCGTCCATGGCGCACCACGTGCTGCACGTCGACCACGCCGCGCGTCTGCCGGTGCTCGTCGACCTGGCCTCGGCACCCGGCCGCACCCTGGTCTTCACCCGGACCAAGCACGGCGCGCGGTTGCTTGCGCGCAAGCTGACCGCGGCCGGAGCGCCGGCCGTCGAGCTGCACGGCAACCTGTCGCAGGGAGCCCGGACGAAGAACCTGGCCGCCTTCGCGAACGGGAAGGCGCCGACCCTGGTCGCCACCGACATCGCCGCGCGCGGCATCCACGTCGACGACGTCGCCCTGGTCGTGCACGCGGACCCGCCGGTCGAGCACAAGGCTTACCTTCACCGCTCCGGCCGTACGGCTCGGGCGGGCAACAGCGGCACCGTCGTCACCTTGATGACCGACGCCCAGGTGCGCGACGTGCGGACCCTGACCCGGAAGGCGGGCGTGAAGCCCACCGTCACCAAGCTCGGCAGCGGCCACCCGCTGCTCGCCGAGATCGCCCCGGGCGACCGGGTTCTCGTGAAGCCGTCACCGGTCTCCGAGCGCGACAGCTCCGACGGCGGTTCCGGCCATGGCGGTCGCCGGAGGAACCCTCGCGGCGGCAACGGCCGCGGCGGCAACGGTCGCAGCGGCAACGGCCGCGGCAACAGCGGCCGGAGCAACGACCGAAACGCCCGCCGGAGCGGTGGGCGCACCGGCGACTCACGCGGCACCGCCAGCAGCCACTCCGGTGGCGCCGCCGGCTTCTCGGCCGGTTCGAGTCGGCGCCGCGGTCGCTGACCCAGGCACAAACGTGCGGCCGGTCCTCCCTCGAGCAGGGAGGACCGGCCGTTTTCTGTCTGCACCGATGAGTTTGCGGCGCGCCACTCGTCGTACGTGGTGAGGAAGGCGCACGAGGCGCCGACCCGGACGAGAGGAACGGTCATGGCGACTGGCAGCAAGGTCACCCCGTGCTTGTGGTTCGACACGAACGGCGAGGAGGCGGCCGAGTTCTACGTCTCCGTGTTCAAGAACTCGACGATCAACGCCGTCACCCACTACGGCTCGGCCGGCCCGCTGCCGGAGGGCACCGCGATGACGGTCGACTTCGAGCTCGACGGTCAGCAGTTCGTGGCCCTCAACGGCGGCAGCGGCGTGGACTTCCACTTCAACGAGTCGGTCAGCTTCCAGGTCGACTGCGAGGACCAGGACGAGGTCGACCACTTCTGGGAGGCGCTGGGCGAGGGCGGCGAGCACGGCCCGTGCGGCTGGCTCAAGGACAAGTACGGCCTCTCCTGGCAGATCGTGCCCAGCCGGCTCACCGAGCTCATCGGCAGCGAGGACCAGGAGGCCGGGCAGCGGGCGATGGCCGCGATGCTTCAGATGAAGAAGATCGTCGTGGCCGACATCGAAGCGGCGTACAAGGGCTGATGGACGGGGCGCGGCGGCGAAGCCGCGCGGCCCGGCTCAATAAGCCACGGTCTTCTCACGCGGGGGTCCTACGATGGGCGCATGACGGCGCGTCTGCTTTCCATCAACGTCGGCACCCCGGTCCAGGCCGAGTGGGCCGGTGACCTCGGTCGGACCTCCATCGACAAGCACCAGGTCGACGGTCCCGTCCAGGTGCACGCGCTCGGCATCGAGGGCGACGACGTGGCCGACAAGCAGCACCACGGCGGGACCTACCAGGCGGTCTACGCGTTCGCGCGCGAGGACATCGACGTCTGGGTCGAGCGGCTCGGGCACGAGATCCGCGACGGGCAGTTCGGCGAGAACCTCACCACCAGCGGTATCGACGTCAACGAGGCGCTGATCGGCGAGCAGTGGCGGATCGGGACCACCGTCTTCCAGGTCGCCGACGTCCGGATCCCGTGCAACGTGTTCAAGAACTGGATGGGCCAGTCGGGGTACGACGACACCGCCTGGGTCAAGCGGTTCACGATCGAGGCCCGGCCCGGTCCGTACCTCCAGGTGGTCCAGCCCGGCGAGATCACAGCAGGCGACGAGATCGAGGTCATCCGCAAGCCCGACCACGAGATCACCGTCTCCACCATGTTCCGTGCCTTCACCACCGAGCGCGAGCTGCTGACACGGCTGCTCGACGCCCAGGACGACCTGCCGCCCAAGGCGCGGGCAGCAGCCCAGAAGTACGCTGCGCAGGACTGAGCCGGCCGGTCTGCGCATGACCCGGTGGAGATCGGTTGCCGGAGACGACTCCGGCGAGGACTACCAACGACGCTTCGACGCCCTCGCGGCCACCGGGCGTCGGTCCACGGTGAGGCGGACTTCGTCGCCCGCACCGCCGCTCCAGGAGCACGCGTTCTGGACGCCGGCTGCGGCACCGGTCGCGTCGCCATCGAGCTCTCGCGTCGCGCGTTCGACGTC
The DNA here is from genome assembly GCA_963737725.1 of uncultured Actinomycetota bacterium. GTDB lineage: Bacteria > Actinomycetota > Actinomycetes > Propionibacteriales > Nocardioidaceae > JANLYC01. The sequence goes on along the minus strand of CAVTTO010000002.1, from coordinate 492,616 downwards.
GTGGGCGTCGACCTGGACCCCTCGATGCTCGCCGTTGCCCGACGAGCGGCGCCTGATCTCACCTGGCTCGAGCGCGACCTGGCGACCTTCGACCCGGCTGAGCTCGGCGCGGCGTTCGACGTCGTGCTCCTCGCCGGAAACGTGGTCCCGCTGCTCGAGGCCGGCACCGAGTCCGCTGCGCTGAAGCGGCTTGCCTCCTGCCTACGCCCGGAGGGCCTCCTGGTGGCCGGGTTCGGCCTCGACGTCGCTCACCTGCCGCTCGACGAGGTCCCCGTGACGATCGACGACTACGACGCCTCGTGCGCCCGCCACGGGCTGTTGCCGGTGGCCCGGTTCTCGACGTGGGACGGGGCGCCGTTCGACGCCGGTGCGGGGTACGCCGTGAGCGTGCATCAGCGTTCGGGACCCGCACCGGAGTGACCAGCTCGGTCCGCGTGGCCGGTCAGCCCTACCGATCGGTAGACCGGTGCTCTACGGTTCTCCCCATGGTGGACTCCTCCGCGGCTTCGGCGACCTCACGCACGGCCCTCGACGACCGTCCGGCCTCCGTGGGGCGGATGTTCTTCGACCGGGTGGCCGCGACCCCGGACCGCGAGGCGTACCGCTATCCGTCCTCCAGCGCCGAGGGCGGCTGGGCCTCGATGACGTGGGGCGAGACCGGCGACCGGGTGACCAAGCTGGCGGCCGGGCTGATCGCGCTCGGGGTCGAGCCCGAGCAGCGCGTGGCGATCGCCTCCGGCACCCGCTACGAGTGGATCCTGGCCGATCTCGCGATCATGTCGGCAGGCGCCGCGACCACCACCGTCTACCCGTCCACGATCTCGGAGGACGTCGCCTACATCATCGGTGACTCCGCGTCGCACATCGTGTTCGCCGAGGACGACACCCAGATCACCAAGCTGCGTGAACGCCGCGCCGACCTGCCGAGCGTCACGAAGGTCGTCACGTTCGAGGGCACGACCGACGGCGACTGGGTGATCTCGTTCGCCGACCTCGAGCAGCTCGGCAGCGATCTCCTCGCCGACCAGGGCGGCGCCGTGATGGACCGGGTCGAGAAGACGGCGCCGGACAGCCTCGCGACGCTGATCTACACCTCGGGCACGACCGGGCGCCCCAAGGGGGTGCGGCTGCGTCACTCGGCGTGGACCTACGAGGGGTACGCCGTCCAGGAGCTGGACATCCTCTCGCTCGACGACGTGCAGTACCTGTGGCTGCCGCTCGCACACTCCTTCGGGAAGGTGCTGCTCTCGACGCAGCTGGCCATCGGGTTTCCCGACCGCCGTCGACGGCACGGTGGAGAAGATCATCGACAACCTGGCCGTCGTACGCCCGACCTTCATGGGTGCGGCGCCGCGCATCTTCGAGAAGGCCCACGCGCGCGTCAACACCATGACCGCCGACGAGGGTGGCGTGAAGAAGAAGATCTTCGACCAGGCCTTCAAGGTCGGCCTCGAGGTGTCACGCCGCAAGCTGGCCGGGGAGCGGGTGCCGCCGCACCTGGCAGCGCAGAACGCCGTCTTCGACAAGCTCGTCTTCAGCAAGATCCGCGCTCGCTTCGGCGGCCGGATCCGGTTCTTCGTCTCCGGGGCGGCTGCGCTCAACCGCGACATCGCGGAGTGGTTCCACGCGGCCGGCCTGCTGATCCTCGAGGGTTACGGCCTCACCGAGACCTCCGCCGGCACGTGCGTCAACCGGCCGACGAACTACAAGATCGGCACCGTCGGCATTCCCTTCGCAGGCACCGAGCTCAAGGTGGCCGAGGACGGCGAGCTGCTGGTCAAGGGGCCCGGTGTGATGGACGGCTACCACCACATGGAGGACGCGACCGAGGAGGCCCTGCAGGACGGCTGGTTCCACACCGGCGACATCGGTGAGATCGACGACGAGGGCTTCGTCCGGATCACCGACCGCAAGAAGGACCTGTTCAAGACCTCCGGAGGCAAGTACGTCGCGCCGCAGATCATCGAGGGTCAGTTCAAGGCCGTCTGCCCGTACGCCAGCCAGTTCGTCGTGCACGGCAACGAGCGGAACTTCGTCTCCGCCATCGTCACGCTCGACCCGGACTCGATCGAGGGCTGGGCCAAGAACAACGGTCTTGCGGGCAAGTCGTACTCCGAGATCGTGTCGTCGGACGCGGCACACGAGATGGTGCAGGGCTACGTCGACCAGCTCAACGCGAAGCTGAACCGCTGGGAGCAGATCAAGCGCTTCATCCTCCTCGACCGCGACCTGTCGGTCGAGGAGGGCGAGATCACCCCGAGCATGAAGGTGAAGCGCAAGGTCGTCGAGGACCACTACAAGTCCGAGCTCGACGCCCTCTACTCCTGACGCCTCACTTCGGCGTCCGAGTCGAGCAGCCACTTCACCGCCATCGGCACGCCACGCGGAGCTGCGTTCTTGGCGTCCCGGGCGGCGGCCGGGCCCAGCGACGGCTTCGTCGTGGTGTGCAGCCAGGTGTGGAACAGCGCACCGAGCTGCTTGCCCGACACCCGCTCGGCCAGCAGCCGGAAGACCGGCGTGTCGCCGTTGCCGCCGGCGTTCTGCGCCGCCCATCGGCGGAGCACGGTGAAGAAGGCCTGGTCACCGATCTTCATCCGCAGCGCCTGCAGGGTCAGCGCTCCGCGGACATAGACCGGGAAGTCGAACAGGTGCCTCGGTCCGGGATCTCCGATCTCCAGCCGCCACAGGTCGTCGTCGGCCGGCACCTCGGTCATCCAGAAGTTGAAGATGTCAGCCGGTGTGTCGAAGCCTTCGTGCTCGCTCCAGAGCCACTGGGCGTAGGTCGCGAAGCCTTCGTTGAGCCAGACCTCGGACCACCGGCGCACCGCGACGCTGTCGCCGTACCACTGGTGGGCGAGCTCGTGCACGACGACGCCGTCGTTCGGGCCGCTGAAGAAGAAATCGGACGAGTACGTCGGCCGAGTCTGGTTCTCCAGCGCGAAGCCGATGGGCGCGACGTCGACGATCGCCCCCGAGGTGGACCACGGGTAGTGGCCGAAGGTCGCTGACTCGAACCTGAGGATCTCCGGCTGTCGCGCCAAGGTGGCGTTGACGTAGTCAGCCGTGGGTGGTGACGTCAGCGCGGGTGGCCGACTTCCAGTCGTTCGGGTTGGGAGCATCGCCGGAGGCGGTCCTGGCACGGTCCAGCCGTCCATCGTGTTGCCGTCGGTCTCGAACGACGTGGTGCCCTGGCCGCTCGGCCCGACGACGTCGTCCACGAACACACCGCGAGCCTGGAAGACTATCGTCGCTGACATAGCTGATCGACAGCTGGATCGTCGCGCCGGCGTACCGAGAGAGGTCGACAGTCCATCGCTCGAACCCATGGCTACGCCCGCTGATCGCCCGCCAGACACCGGTGGTTCCGCTCGGCGAACAGGTGCCGTCGCCGTTGTCGGTCACGTAGTGCTTCAGGAACGGGTGCAGCTCGAGGTTGAACGGGCAGGCGAAGCCGAGGCTGCGGTTCGTGTGGCCGTTCTCGTCGGGCAGCGTGGTCCATTCGTTCGTCCCGACCGGGTGCGCCTCCACGGTGAGGAAGTCGAACTTGCGCTCCGTGTCGCGGTCGACCCAGAAGGACAGCTTGGTCGCCCTCTGCCGGGACCTCGATCCGGTGCGTCAGTCGCTTGAACGACGGAGCCTGTTCGAGGACCTCGTCGGACCAGGCGTAGCGCGATCCCGTCCGCGGACGCGGGTTGTCGCCGGGGTCGTCGAGCTGGGGGTCGACGGCATCCCAGAAGCCCAGGCCGTTGGCCCGGTAGCGGTGGATGTCGAAGTGGCCGATCGCCGTCGTCGCGAGGTAGGTGGTCATGGGCTCGGGCGCGATCCAGTTCCAGGTGGTCCAACCAGCTCGGGTGCGGCTCGATGCCAGTCGGCCGTTCGCGATCGCCTGCAGTCCCGCGGGCACTGTGATGTGGAAGGAGAAGGAGGCCTTGTCCGTGGGGTGGTCGTTGGCCGGGAACCAGATCGAGGCCACGTGCGGCTCGCCGACCACGACCGCGCCGTCGTCGGTGCGCACGAAGCCCACGGTTCCGACCCCGGGGTCCTCGAACTCGCGTCGGCGTTCCCTGGTAGGTCACGACGGTGGTGAAGCTCGTGGCCCGAGAGGATCCCGTGGCTCGGCGTGACGACGAGCTCGCCCGAGTCGACGCGTCCACGTGGCTGGTTTGTCCGGCCACCTTGATGGACTGTGACGCGCAAGCCCGTCGAAGTCGAAGTTGAACCGGGACAGGTTCTGGGTGGCCTGCGCCGCGATGGTCGCTGTCCCGGAGAGGCGCTCGGTCGCGGGGTCGTAGCTCACGTCGACGTCGTAGTGCTTGACGTCGTACCCACCGTTGCCGTCGAGCGGGAAGTACGGGTCGCCCGCTCCCGGCGCTGCCCGGTGTGAACCGACGTTCCGCGCCCGCGGCCGACTGGCCGCTCCCGGTGCGTCGCCACAGGCTCACCAGCAAGGCTGCGATCGTCGCTGCGACGGATATCCCTCGTGTAGCGCATGGCCCCTCCTCGCGCGTCATCCCTTTCACCACTACTAGTCCCGATCCGGGGCGAATGCAAGGGCGGACCGGCTGGGAGGATGGACAGGTGCCGTCCGTGCTGCCTGAGGGTGAACCCGCACCCACCGACGGTGCGCTCCCGCAGTCCGCGCTCGAGGGCGTCGGGACGCGGCCGTTCGGCTTCTACGTGCACGTGCCGTTCTGCACGGTGCGCTGCGGCTACTGCGACTTCAACACCTACACCGCGTCCGAGCTCGGTGACGTGCGTGGCGCGTCCCGGGCGTCGTACGCCGAGGCGGCGATCGACGAGATCCGGTTCGCTCGCGAGGTGATCGGGGACGTCGACGTGCCGGTCGACACGATCTTCTTCGGCGGCGGGACACCGACCCTGCTGCCGCCGCGTGACCTCGTTGCGGTGGTGGACGCGGTCCGGTCGGAGTTCGGGCTCGTGGACGGCGCCGAGGTGACGACCGAGTCCAACCCGGACAGCGTCTCGCCGTCCGACCTGGCGGAGCTGCGCGGGGGAGGGATCAACCGGATCTCGTTCGGCATGCAGTCGGCCGTGCCGTCGGTGCTCGCCGTGCTCGACCGGACGCACGACCCGGAGCGCGTGCCGGCGGTGGTCGAGTGGGCGAGGGCGGCGGGATTCGACCAGCTGAGCCTCGACCTGATCTACGGCACGCCGGGGGAGTCGCTCGACGACTGGCGGACCAGCGTCGAGTCGGCGCTGGCGCTGGCCCCGGACCACCTGTCGGCGTACGCGCTGATCGTCGAGGAGGGGACGGCGTTGGCTCGGCAGGTCGCCCGCGGCGAGATCGCGATGACCGACGACGACGACCTGGCGGACAAGTACGAGCTCGCCGATGACGCGTTCGCGGAGGCAGGTTACGGGTGGTACGAGGTGTCGAACTGGGCGCGCTCCGAGGCCGGGCGGTGCCGGCACAACATCGGCTACTGGGACGGCGGCGACTGGTGGGGTGTGGGACCGGGTGCGCACTCGCACGTCGGCGGGGTGCGGTGGTGGAACGTCAAGCATCCGGCGCCGTACGCCGAGCGGATCGCCTCCGGGGTCAGCCCGGCTGCTGCGCGGGAGGTGCTCGACCCCGAGACGCGGCGGGTCGAGCGGGTCCTCCTCGAGTCCCGTCTCGTCACCGGTCTCCCGCTCGATGTCCTCGACTCCCCAGGCCGCGACGCCGTGGCGGGCCTCGTCGACGATCACCTCGTCGAGTTGTCAGCACCTCATCGGCCTGGAGCCCGACCACGTGCTGACAAGTCCGGGTCGGGGGAGCGGTTGGTGCTGACCCGTCGTGGTCGGCTCCTCGCCGACGCCGTCGTCCGCACCCTCCTCCCCTGATCGTTGAGCCGCAGGTTGTGGCCCGTTGAGCCGCAGGTTGTGGCGGCGATTCAGTGGCCGGCTCGGGGGTTGATCGGCCGTTCGAGCAGCTGACCGTCCACGATCAGGTCGACCCGCTCGTTGTAGAACGCGATCATCCCGGCGATCGCGTGGACCGCGGGAGTCGGGAAGTCGTACGCCCAGGCGATGTCGTCGTGCTGCTCACCGTTGATGGTCGCGGTCCAGTAGCCCGAGGTGCGGCCCTTGTAGGGGCACTCGGTCACCGAGTCCGTCGGCGTCAGCGCGCTGAAGTCCACGTCGGTGCGGTTGACGTAGTAGCGCGTCGGCAGCCCGGTCTCGAACAGCAGCACCGGCGACGTGGTGTCCGCCAGCACGACACCGTCGAGCTCGACCCGCACGTGACGGGTGGATCGGAGCGCGTCCACGCGGACGTACGGGTTGCGCGGGTGCACGAACACCTGCTCGTCCTCCTCGTACCACGCGTCCAGCGCCTGCCAGTCGACGCGCACGATGTCATCGAGGCCGTCCACGCTCGGCTCGACGTAGCGACGGACCGTGCCCGGCCGTTCGACGTCGCCCGAGCGGATGCCGTAGACGGCGACGGTGCCGCGCCGGGTCGACTGGGTGCGCTGCTCGTCGTGGAGCAGTGAGGCGTCGACGTCAGACCACGGGATGCCGTACTGCGGGTAGAACGGGAACTCCCACACGTAGACGGCCCGTGTCGTGTCGAACAACGCGCGACCGCCGACGAACCCGCGGACCCGCCGGGGCGCAGGCTCGACACGGTTCGCCTCGGCCGCCATCACCGGGTAGTCCCTCACGTCGGCCTCCTCGCCTGCGGACACGGCTGTACGCGGCAACCGCCCGGGGCGCCGTCCCATTCCGACGACACGCGGCTCAGGTCGTGACGAAGTCGATCAGTTCCTCGACCCGGCCGAGCAGAGCCGGCTCCAGGTCGGCGTACGACGTGACCTTGGACAGGATGTGCTTCCACGCGCGTGCGATGTCGGCCTGGTCCCGGTGCGGCCAGCCGAGCTGCTGGCACACGCCGTGCTTCCAGGAGACGTTGCGGGGGACCTCGGGCCACGCCTCGAGGCCGAGTCGGTCCGGCTTCACGGCCGCCCACACGTCGACGTACGGGTGGCCGACGATGAGCACGTGCTTGCCGAGCGGCCCCGTTGGCGACGGCCGAGGCGATCTTGCTCTCCTTCGACCCGGGCACGAGGTGGTCGACGAGCACGCCGACGCGGCGCTCCGGGCCTGGCTGGAACGACCGCAGGTGCTCCGACAGGTCGTCGACACCCTCGAGGTACTCGACCACGACGCCCTCGATCCGCAGGTCGTCGCCCCAGACCTTCTCGACCAGCTCGGCGTCGTGGCGGCCCTCGACGTAGATCCGGCTGGCCCGGGCGACACGCGCCTTGGTGCCGGCAACGGCGACCGAGCCCGACGCGGTGCGGCTGGGCCGGTCGGGGGCCTTGCGCGCCGGCGGCTCCAGGACCACCGGGCGGCCTTCGAGGAGGAAGCCGGGTCCGAGCGGGAAGGTACGCCGCTTGCCGCGCCGGTCCTCGAGGTCGACGGTGCCGAGGTCACGGTCGACGCGGACGATCTCGCCACACCAGTCCGTCGTCACCTCCTCGACCACGAGCCCGAGCGCCGCCTCGATGGGTGTGGAGCGACCGCGTCGCGGCGCGCGCCAGTCGGACTGCAGGACGTCGGCGCCGTACCGGTCGGAGGACATCTCGCTGAGGCTAGTGAGCCAGCTGCCCGACCTGGGGGAGCAACGCCGAGGACTGCGCCGCGCGCGATCCAGGACGTCAGGTGCGGGCGGGAGCAGGCAGCTTGCCGTGCCGGATCGTGAGCCTCTCGGGCCACGTCATCACCAGGCGACGACCGGGTTGGGTCTGGTCCCAGCGGTTCAGGACGTCCTCGAGCCGGGCCGCGATCGCGTCGACCAGGTCGGGGGCGACGGCTGCGAGGCGTTCGCGATCGAGCTCGCCGTCGGGGCTGATGGTGGCGGCGAGCCGCTCGGACAGGGCCACCTGGTCGCGGCCGGCTCGGCCGAGCCGACTCGACCTGCGCTGGTCGCGGGCGTGCGAGCGGTCCCACGGCGGTGGCCGGAAGAAGCCGCCGACGTCGCCTCCCGCAGCGACCTGACCGTAGATGCCCAGCGTGAGGCCGGCTTGTTCTTCGACCACGAAGTGCACGAGGTCGTGCGGGGCTCGCCCCTGACCGGGGCCCGGGCGAGGGAGGACGTCGGCTCCGACGTCGTACCGCCCGTTGCGCAGGATGCCGATCGCGTAGCGGCGCGCGTCGACGCGTTCGAAGATGACGTCCACGCCCCGAGGCTAAGGACCGGCTCAGTCCGCGGCCAACGGATTTTCGACGCCAGAGCGCCCGCTGATCGAGCTTGTCGAGACCCGGCTGCCTCGATCGGCTAGTCGAGAGAGGGTCCTGAGCCTGTCGACGGCTCAACCACCGGGGGAGCGGGTCAGAGGAGGGAGGTGGAGCCGGCGGGGGGTTGGGCGGGTTGGAGGTGCGGGTCGGGCTTGCCGGCGGCGACCGCTGCCGCGGACTCCTCCCGCAGCTGCAGGTAGCCGCGTGCGACAGCCTCGGTCAACAGCCTCGCCTCCCACGGCCAGCCGTCCGATCCCGCGGCCAGAGCCTCCGCCTCCGGGACACCCTGTCCGTAGAGCGAGCGGATCGTCTCGGCGATGTCGGAGACGTCGGCGCGCTGGTCCTGCACGAACGACTTGTCCACCGCGGTCCCGTGCCCGGGTACGACGACCGTGGCGTCGGTCAGCATCCCGATCACCAGGTCGAGCGTCCCCGGCCAGTCGAGCGGGAAGCAGTCGCCGCCGAACGACGGGGGCGCGGACTGCTCGATCAGGTCACCGGCGAAGACCACGTCGGCGTCCGGCACCCGGATCGCGATGTCGCCCGAGGTGTGTCCGCGTCCCGGGTAGGCGAGCTCGACGATCCGGTCGCCGAGGTCGATCGCCGCGGCGGAGGAGAACGTCGCGTCCGGGAGGCGGTAGTCCGTCGCGAGCACCGCCTCGAGCAGCTCCGCCGTGTACCAGGGCACGGACGCGTCCAGTGACGGGTCGGCCCGGATCGCGCCCTTGATCCGGTCGCAGGCGTCGACCATCCGAGCGGCGGCGTTCTCGTGCGCGTGGATGCGGGCGTCCTCGAAGGCCAGGTTGCCGAGCACGTGGTCGAAGTGCTCGTGCGTGTTGACGACCCACCGGACCGGCTTGTCCGGCGCCAACCGGCGTACGTCGTCGGCGAGCTCGACCCCGTGTGCGTACGCCCCTCGGGTGTCGACCACCAGGGCTCCGTCAGATCCGTGGACAAGTCCGATCGTGGTGTCCCAGTGGGGATAACGCCCGATCCAGACGCGATCGGCCACCTCGGTGAAGCCGCCTCCTGGCTGGTACCCCGTGAACGACTCCGCTGCGCTGCTCATCTGCGCAGACTAGCCCGACGAGCCGTGCCGGATCGGCCACGCCGCACGACGGCCGATCACCGGATACCTGAGTAGCATTGGCACTCGGGAAACGTGAGTGCCAGACCGGACGGAGCGAGGTGGAGATGCTCGACGACCGCAAGCTCGACGTCCTCCGAGCGATCGTCGAGGACTACGTCCAGACCCAGGAGCCGGTCGGGTCGAAGGCGCTGGTCGAGCGGCACGGCCTGGGAGTCTCGCCCGCCACGGTCCGCAACGACATGGCCGTGCTCGAGGAAGAGGGCTTCATCACCCAGCCGCACACCAGTGCCGGCCGGATCCCGACCGACAAGGGCTATCGCCTCTTCGTCGACAAGCTCACCAGCATCAAGCCGCTCACCGGCGCGGAGAAGCGCGCCATCGCGACGTTCCTCCAGGGTGCGGTCGACCTCGACGACGTGGTCCACCGCAGTGTCCGGCTGCTCGCCCAGCTGACCCAGCAGGTGGCGATCGTCCAGTACCCGACTCTCGCCCGGTCGACGGTGCGTCACGTCGAGGTCGTCACCCTGACGCCGGCCCGCCTCCTGCTCGTGCTGATCACCAGCACCGGCCGCGTCGAGCAGCGCGTGATCGAGCTGGCCTCCGCCCTCGACGACGAGACCGTCGGTGAGCTGCGCGCCCGTCTCAACACCGCTGTCGTCGGCCAGCCGCTGACGGATGCGGCGACTCGTGTGGTGTCTCTCCCGGAGGCGTTCCACCGCGACGACAAGCCGACCGTGACGCAGGTCGTGGCGGCCTTCGCCCAGGCCGTCGCCGACGAGCGCTCCGACGAGAAGGTCGTCATCGGCGGCACGGCCAACCTGGTCCGCTTCGGCGAGGACTTCGACAACTCGATCAAGCCGCTGCTCGAGGCGCTCGAGGAGCACGTCATCCTGCTGCGCCTGCTCGGCGAGGCGACCATCCCGAGCACCGTCACCGTCCGGATCGGCCACGAGGTGCCCCACGCGCAGCTCGCCGCCACGTCCGTGATCGCCACCGGCTACGGCCCGACCGATCAGCCGCTCGCCAACCTCGGCGTGCTCGGCCCGACCCGCATGGACTACCCGGGCTCGATGGCTGCGGTCAACGCGGTCGCCCGTTACGTCAGCCAGATCCTGTCCGACGCCTGACGGCGTACACACCGACCAAGATTCCCGGAGCATGTCCCAAGACCTGTACGAAGTCCTCGGCGTCTCGCGCGACGCCAGTCCCGAGGAGATCAAGAAGGCCTACCGCCAGCTGGCCCGCAAGCTGCACCCTGACGTCAACCCGGACGCGGCCACCCAGGAGCGGTTCAAGGAGGTCACCCGGGCGTACGACGTGTTGAGCGACCCCAAGAAGCGGGAGATGTACGACCTCGGCGGTGACCCGTTGTCCGCCGCGGGAGCCGGCGGCTTCGGCCAGGGCTTCTCGTTCACCGACATCATGGACGCGTTCTTCGGGCAGAGCGCCGGGGCGCGCGGTCCGCGTCCGCGCACGCGCCGCGGCCAGGACGCGCTGATCCGGCTGACTCTCGACCTCGGCGAGGCGGCGTTCGGCGCCTCGAAGGAGATCAAGGTCGACACCGCGGTGACCTGCACCCTGTGCAGCGGCGCCGGCACGGCACCGGGCACGTCCACCGCGACCTGCACGACGTGCTCCGGGCGTGGCGAGATCAGCCACGTCCAGCGGTCGTTCCTGGGCGAGGTGCGCACGATGCGTCCCTGCCCCACCTGCCGCGGCTTCGGCACCGTCATCCCCGACCCGTGCTCCGAGTGCTCCGGCGACGGCCGAGTGCGGGCGCGTCGCGCGATCAACGTCAAGATCCCCGCGGGCGTCGACACCGGCACCCGCGTCCAGCTGGCCGGTGAGGGCGAGGTCGGCCCCGGCGGCGGCCCCGCCGGCGACCTGTACGTCGAGATCGACGTCGCCCGACACCCCGTCTTCACCCGGCACGGCGACGACCTGATCGTGACGATCACGCTGCCGATGACCGCCGCGGCGCTCGGCACGGAGATCGAGCTGCCCACCCTCGAGGCCGACGTCGCGTCCAAGGACACCGACGTCGAGCGCACGATGCGCGTCGACATCCGTCCTGGCATCCAGTCCGGCGAGCAGCTGGTCCTGCGTGGCCGCGGTGTGCCGCGCCTGCGCGGCACGGGTCGCGGTGACGTCGTGACCAACGTCGTCGTCGAGACACCGACCAAGCTCGACCAGGAGCAGACCGAGCTGCTCAAGCAGCTGGCCGGCCTGCGCGACGAGGAGAACCCGGTCGCCTCCGTCGAGGAGAACCGCCACAAGGGTGTCTTCGGCCGCTTCCGCGACGCCTTCAAGAACTGAGTTGTCAGACGCTGTGGTCGCCTGGCAACCTCACGTCCTGACAGGCGGAGGAGGTTGCGGTGACCCTGCCGGTCTTCGTCGTCCCTCCCGAAGCTCTGGCGGCCGACTCCGTCACGCTCGACGGTGACGAGGGTCGGCACGCGGTGGTCGTGAAGCGGATCCGGGTCGGGGAGCACCTCGTGCTGACCGACGGACGCGGCGAGTCAGCCGAGTGCGAGGTGACGTCGGTGGCCAAGGGCTCCCTCGTCGCCGACGTCGTCGTACGCCGCTCGACGTCGCCTGCTCAACCCCGACTCGTCGTCGTCCAGGCCATCCCGAAGGGCGACCACGCCGAGCGCGCGGTCGACCTGCTGACCGAGATCGGCGCCGACGTGATCGTGCCGTGGGCGGCGGAGCGCAACGTCGTGACCTGGAAGGGCGACCGAGGCGCCAAGGCGCTGAACCGCTGGCGATCGACCGCGCTGGCGGCGGCGAAGCAGTCACGCCGCGTCTGGCACCCCGAGGTGCTCGACCTGCACAGCACGCAGGATGTCGCTGGTCTGGTGGCGGACGCTGCTGCGGCATACGTGCTGCACGAGACCGCCGTCGACACCCTCGTCAGTCGCCCGGTGCCGGTCGAGGGCGACGTGGTCCTGATCGTCGGCCCCGAGGGCGGGATCACCGACGACGAGCTGACTCTCCTGGCTTCGGCTGGCGCGGTGGCGGTGCGTCTGGGCAGCGAGGTCTTGCGGTCGTCGTCAGCCGGGCTCGCCGCCGCGGCTGCGATCCTCTCCCGCACCCCGCGCTGGGACTGACCGACCGATCCGGCGGTCGAGCTTGTCGAGACCCGGTGATCTCGACAAGCTCGATCAGCGGGTCACTCGACGGTGAAGGTCTTGTCGTCGACGTTGCCCGGCTTGCCGTTGGCGGGGGAGTACTCGAGGCAGCGGAGCGTGTAGGTCCCAGGGTCGAGGTCGCCGAGCTTGATGTCGGCGCTCGTCCACGTGCCCATCGACGTCGTCACGAAGCCGTCGTCGATCTTGGCGCCGGTGTCGTCGAGCAGCTGCCAGTTGACCGTGCCCTCGAAGGTGTTGCCGAGCACGGTGGCCGTGACGGGCGACGAGACCGTCTCACCCTCGGTGGGGCTCGTGATCGCGATGAAGGCGCGCACGTCGTCGTCGGCCGGCAGCACGAACGGCAACGAGACTCCCAGCAGGGTCGAGATCGGCTCGTCGTTGTAGGTCACGTCGCTGATGCCTTCGCCGGTCTGGAAGTTCCCGTTGAAGAGCAGCGCGGTGATCGCCCGCTCGCCACCACCGGACCCGAGACCCGGGTCGTCGGCGACGGCTGCATCGGCGGGACCGCTCAGCTCGAGAAGCGCGCCGTTGTTCTGCTCCTGGATGGTGTCGACCTGCACCCCTGCCGGCCACCCCGTCGTGTAGTCGGGATCGTCGGGAGTCGAGGCGAGCCAGCGTTCATCACGGCGAAGTTGTCGTCCTGCGGTGCCGCGTGGACCTCGGCGAACAAGCGAGGCGTCTCGGTCCCGACGTAGATCAGGGGGGTGGGCGCACCGGCGACAGCCGTCGTGTCCGCCGCCGTCGTCGCGTCGGGAGTCGGCGTCGAGGCGTCGTTGGTCGGCGCCTGGTCGGTCTGGGGGCCTTGGTTGGCCGGCGCCGGGCCGGACGAGGGGTCGGAGTTGTCGCTGGCGATGGCGACGCCGGCGATCACGGCAGCGGTCGCGGCGGCAGCACCGATCCCGGCGTACAGCCACGAGCGGCGGTGCCCGCCGCCGGTGCGCTGCTGGATCTTCTGCAGCGCCGCCGGGTCGGTCTCGACCTGGTCGGCCTCGTCGTGCAGGGCGCGACTCAGCAGCTCCTCGTCGCGGCGTGCCGGGTCGAAGGGGTCGTCGGTGCTCATGCGTGCTCCTCCAGGGTCGAACGGAGCGCGGTCATGCCCCGGTGTGCGTGGCTCTTCACCGCGCCGCGACTGATGTCGAGGGCGTCGGCGATCTGGGCTTCGGAGAGGTCGCTGTAGTAGCGCAGGACGAGGACCTCGCGCTGCCGCGTCGGCAGCTGGTGCAGCGCGTCCATCACGGCCGCGCGGGTCTGGGCGCTCATCACGTGCGACTCGGCGCTCGCCTCGTCGCCCATCGCGGTGGGCTGGTGCTTGGCGGCGACGAGATGCCGGCGATGGGCCGAACGAGCCCGGTTGACGACAGATCGACGGAGGTAGCCGAGCGCGCGGTCGGGGTCCTTCAGTCCGCGCCACTTGCCGTGCATGGCGACGAACGCGTCCTGCACGATCTCCTCGGCCTCACCGCTGTGCCGGACGAGGAGCGCCGCCAGCCGGACCAGCCCGGTGTAGTGCGCGGCGTACAGCTGGGTGACGGCCTCGTCGGCGTCCCAGCGCTCCGTCACGTCAGTCCCTCTCGGCCACCGGCGGGCGCCGCGGCTCCCGGTGACGTCGGGCACCGGCGATACGGTCGTCATGCCTGGTACACGCGCAGGCCCACCGGTCGGTTGACACGATCGAGACGATTGTCGTCGTACGCCGGCTGAGGTGGCTGCACCAACACGGACACCGGACGAAAGGACACCCATGCCCGACGACGAGGAGAGCTGCCTGTTCTGCGGGATCGTGCGCGGGGACGTGCCGAGCGACAAGGTCGTCGAGACCGACCAGGTGCTGGCCTTCCGCGACATCGACCCGAAGGCGCCGACGCACATCCTGGTGATCCCGAAGGTGCACGTGCCGACGCTGCCCGAGCTGGCCGAGTCACACCCGGACGACGCGATCGCGGTGCTGACCACGGCGCGGCAGGTGGCGGTCGACGACGGGGTCGGCGACGGCTACCGACTGGCCTGCAACAACGGCGCCCCGGCGCAGCAGACGGTCTTCCACGCCCACGTGCACGTGCTCGGCGGCCGCCCCTTCACCTGGCCCCCGGGCTGACGCTCGGCAGCGATTTGCGGGAAAAGTCCGGTCGCCGACGGCGTGTCGGCCGCACCTTTACCGCAATCCGCGGCGGCGCAGCCTCGGAGGCGCGTTGGTCTGATTCGTATTCGGGATGAATGCGGCCCGACGCTGCCCGTAGCATGGTGGGCACGATGACAGAGCAACACATGACAGACCGAACCGGGCCACGGCACGTGATCGTGATCCCCAACAGCGTCCCCGTCGTCGCCGTCCTCGGCCCCCGTGATGAGTTCCTCTCCATCATCGAGCGCGAGTTCGACGCCGACGTGGCCGTCCGGGGCAACGAGATCAGCCTGGCCGGCGACCGCGGAGAGGTCGCCCTGATCGAGCGCCTCGTGGACGAGCTGGTCGCGATGGTGCGCACCGGTCAGGGCCTGACCGGCGAGACCGTGGAGCGCGTCATCGGCATGCTCCGGACCGAGACCGAGGAGCGGCCGGCCGACGTGCTGACGCTCAACATCCTGAGCAACCGCGGCCGCACGATCCGCCCCAAGACGCTCAACCAGAAGCGCTACGTCGACGCGATCGACAAGCACACGGTCGTCTTCGGCATCGGCCCCGCCGGCACCGGCAAGACCTACCTGGCCATGGCCAAGGCCGTGCAGGCGCTCCAGGCCAAGCAGGTCAACCGGATCATCCTCACCCGTCCGGCCGTCGAGGCGGGCGAGCGGCTCGGCTACCTGCCGGGCACGCTGAGCGAGAAGATCGACCCCTACCTGCGGCCGCTGTACGACGCCCTGCACGACATGCTCGACCCCGAGACGATCCCGAAGCTGCTCACGGCCGGGACGATCGAGGTCGCTCCGCTCGCGTACATGCGCGGCCGCAGCCTCAACGACGCGTTCATCATCCTCGACGAGGCCCAGAACACCTCGCCGGAGCAGATGAAGATGTTCCTCACCCGGCTCGGCTTCGGCTCCAAGATGGTCGTCACCGGCGACGTCACCCAGGTCGACCTGCCCAACGGCATGCGCAGCGGCCTGCGCGTCGTGCAGGAGATCCTCGAGGGCATCAAGGACATCAGCTTCTGCCGACTCACGGCTCACGACGTCGTACGCCACCGGCTGGTCGGCAAGATCGTCGGTGCGTACGACGACTACGAGTCCCGCGAGGAAGCGCGCCCGAGCTCGACGGGGCGCCCCAGCTCGACCGGTCCCACGTCCGTGGTCGAGGGCGGCTGAGGTGTCCGACCGCGCACCAGCGGAACCTCGACATCCGGAGCACCGATGAGCGTCGAGGTGCTCAACGAGTCGGGGATCGACCTCGACGTCGCCGAGTTCGCCAAGCTGGCCCGCTTCACGATGGGCCGGATGCGGGTGCATCCCGAGGCCGAGCTGTGCGTCCGGCTCGTCGACGAGCCCACCATCACGGAGTACAACCAGCGCTGGATGGGCAAGGAGGGCGCGACCGACGTGCTGTCCTTCCCGATGGACGAGCTGCGCCCGGGACGTGAGGGCGAGCCCGAGCCGGAGGGCATCCTCGGCGACATGCTGCTGTGCCCGCAGTACGCCACCGCGCAGGCGCCGTCGTTCAGCCGCACGCCCCGACGACGAGATGAGGCTGCTGACGATCCACGGCATCCTGCACCTGCTCGGCTACGACCATGCCGAGCCCGAGGAGGAACGCGAGATGTTCGCGCTCCAGGCCCGGCTGCTGGCCGAGTGGCTCGGAGTGAAGAGCGGTGACACGGTCGAATGACCGGCTCTGACATCACGCTCCTGGTGATCGCGGCCGTGCTGGTCGTGGTCGCGGGAGTGCTCGCCAGCACCGACGCAGCGCTGTCCTCCACCTCCAAGGTGCGCGCCGAGGAGCTCGAGCGCGAGGGCCGCGGAGGCGCCCGTCGACTCGTCGTCATCCTCAGCGACGCCCCGCGCTACCTCAACACCGCGCTGCTGCTCCGCATCCTCTGCGAGACGACGGCGACCGTTCTCGTGACGCTCGTCGTCGTCGACCTGATCGAGCCGACGTGGCTGCAGGTCGTCACCGCCGCCGGCGTGATGATCGTCGTGTCCTACATCGCCGTCGGCGTCGGGCCCCGCACGATCGGGCGCCAGCACGCCGAGCGGGTGGCCCTGATGACCGCGCGCCCGCTCGCCATGATCACCGCCGTGCTCGGCCCGATCCCGCAGCTGCTCATCGTGATCGGCAACGCGATCACACCCGGGCGCGGCTTCCGCGAGGGTCCGTTCGCCACGGAGGCGGAGCTGCGCGAGCTGGTCGACCTGGCGGAGCAGTCCCGGGTGATCGAGTCCGACGAGAGCCGGATGATCCACTCGGTGTTCGAGCTCGGCGACACGATGGTGCGCGAGGTGATGGTGCCGCGCACCGACATGGTGTTCATCGAGCGCTACAAGACCCTGCGCCAGATGATGTCGCTCGCGCTGCGATCGGGCTTCTCCCGCATCCCGGTGATCGGCGAGGATCTCGACGACGTGATCGGCATCGCCTACCTCAAGGACGTCACCAAGCGGGTGTTCGACCGCCACGAGGCCGAGACGACCGAGCGGATCGAGACCGTGATGCGCCCGTGCATCTTCGTCCCCGACTCCAAGCCGGCCGACGAGCTGATGCGTGAGATGCAGGCCAAACGCACGCACGTCGCGATCGTCGTCGACGAGTACGGCGGCACCGCCGGACTGGTCACGATCGAGGACCTGCTCGAGGAGATCGTCGGCGAGATCACCGACGAGTACGACGTCGAGCCCGATGCCGTGGAGCGGCTCTCCGGCGGTGCGGTGCGGGTCAGCTCGCGGATGCCGGTCGACGAGCTGGGCGACCTGTTCGGCGTCGAGCTCGACGACGAGGACGTCGACACCGTCGGCGGACTGATGGCCAAGCACCTCGGCAAGGTGCCGATCCCCGGCGCCGAGGTGATCTGCGAAGGCCTGCACTTCACGGCCGAGTCGCCCGCGGGACGTCGCAACAAGGTCGTCACGGTGGTCGTCAGCCCGCTGGGCTGGAACGCCGAGCACGAGCGACCCGCCGCCGAGGACGATTCGTCGGACGAGAGCGCCACCGACTCCGACGCGGCCGCGGCCAGCAAGTCCTGATCTGCGCGCTCGCGCTCCGACGCTTCGCGCTCTGAGCGGCCATCTAGGCTCGGGGCATGGCCCTGGAGCTGACCGATCCCGAGGACGCGAAGCTGTTGACCCTGGCGCGCGCCAGCCGTGCGAGAAGCCAGGCGTCGCAGGGTGCGGCCGTCCGCGACTCCGACGGACGCACGTACGCCGCGACCAACCTCGACCTGCCGTCGCTCCAGCTGTCAGCGGTCCAGGTCGCGGTCGCCATGGCGGCGAGCAGCGGTGTGAAGGGACTCGAGGCCGCGTTGCTCGTCACCGACGGGATGGCCGTCGACGACGCGGACGTGACGGTGGTCCGGGAGTTCGGCGGCACCGGCATCCCGGTCTACCGTGCCGGCGGGGACGGGGTCGTCGCCGACATGGTGACCACGTGAGCGAACCGTCGTACCGCAGCGGGTTCGTCAGCCTGGTCGGCCGGCCCAACGCGGGCAAGTCGACCCTGACCAACGCGCTGGTCGGCCAGAAGGTCGCGATCACGTCGTCCCGGCCGCAGACCACACGTCACGCGGTCCGCGGCATCATCCACCGCGCCGACGGCCAGGTGGTCATCGTCGACACCCCGGGTCTGCACAAGCCGCGCACGCTGCTGGGGGAGCGGCTCAACGACCTGGTCAAGGCGACCTGGGCCGAGGTCGACGTCACCGCCGTCTGCCTGCCGGCCAGCGATCCGGTCGGACCCGGCGACCGGTTCCTGGTGTCGGAGCTGGCCAAGGTCAAGCGAACGCCGAAGCTGGCCGTCGCGACCAAGACCGACCTCGTCACGCCGGACCGGCTCGCCGAGCACCTGATGTCGATCACGCGGCTGGGCGTGGAGACAGGCGTCGAGTGGGCCGAGATCGTCCCGGTCTCGGCCGTGTCCGGCGACCAGGTCGACCTGCTCCGCGACCTGCTGGTCGCTCGGCTCCCCGAGGGCGAACCGCTCTACCCCGAGGGCGAGCTCACCGACGAGCCGGAGGAGACCCTGGTCGCCGAGCTGATCCGCGAGGCCGCCCTCGAAGGCGTCCGCGACGAGCTCCCGCACTCGATCGCGGTCGTCGTCGAGGAGATGGGTCTGCGCGAGGGACGCCCGGCTGACCGGCCGCTGCTCGACGTGCACGCCAACCTGTTCATCGAGCGGTCGAGCCAGAAGCCGATCGTGATCGGCAAGCAGGGCGCGCGGCTCAAGGACGTCGGCTCGAGGGCGCGGCGGCAGATCGAGGCGCTGCTGGGGACGCCGGTCTACCTCGACCTGCGGGTCAAGATCGCGAAGGACTGGCAGCGCGACCCCAAACAGCTGCGCCGCCTCGGTTTCTGACGGCGCGTCGGCTCACTGCGAGCCGACGAGGATGCAGAACGGGTGCCCCGCGGGGTCGGCGAGGACGTACAACGGCTCGCCTGCGTCAGCCGTCCGGTCGTACACCAGGGTGGCTCCGAGCTGCTCGGCTCGCTCCCGGTGCCGTTGCAGCTCGTCCACGGTGGGCACGCGGAAGTCCAGGTGCATCTGCTTGGGCACTTCGTCCGACGGCCAGGTCGAGCGCGCCAGCTGGTCGACCTGGTTGAACGCCAGCTTGCGGTTGCCGTCGTCGTCGACGAGCACGAGCCAGTCCTCGTCGTCGACGCTGCCGTCCGTGGGGGGCTCGTCACCCGGGCGGTAGCGAAGGCCGAGGAGCTCTCGGTAGAACTCGGCGAGCCCGCGGACGTCGGTCGAGTCCAGGGCCGTGTGCATCAGCACGGGGAAGCCGGGCATGGTGCCTCCTTCTCGCAGGCGCGTCGTGAGCGTCAGATGGGCGGGAGTCCGTCGCCGGTGAGGTCGAGGGCCCAGCACGTCGTGTCGTGCGAGCCAGACTTCCACGACGCCGCGGTCGGGTAGTAGTAGTAATAGTTCAGCGTCTCGCTCACGTAGTTCTGGAAGGTCGACTCGCAGAACGACTTGCTGCGCGACTGGGTCGTCGTGACGCCCGGGAACGGAGCACTCGGGCCGCCGAGGTTGATCGACTCGGGGATCAGCTCGGCCTGGTGGCTGCGCTGGCACGACGTGAAGATCACCACCTGGTCGACCTTCGGCCAGTGCAGTGCGCAGCCCCGGAACTGACCCGGCACGCCGCCGGCCAGCATGTTGCGCAGGCTGCCGCTCCGGGCCAGGCCGCGGTTGCCGTTGTAGCTCGGTTGCTGGATGGCGTCGCAGCGGATCCAGCCCTGACCCGCGTCGGTCTGCGCGGGGCTGGGCAGGATGACGGTGAGCCCGAGCGTGCTGATGGTCGGGGCTCCGCCGACGTACTCCCGGAACTTGGGCTGGCACGACCGCCAGATCCGGTCGATGTCGCCGGGGAGCGGGGTCGTGCCGACGTTGAAGACCGCGAACGTCTCGGCCGTATGACGCTTGGTGCACGCGACCGGGAACGAGCCGTCGCGCTGACTGGAGAACCCCTTGCGGCCGGTGGCGTAGCAGTTGCCGACGACCGGTCGAGGCGCCAGCTGTGGCTTCGGCTCCTTGGTCTTGGTCGGCTCCGACGTCGAGGGTTCGCTGCTGGTCGTGGGCTCCGTCGGCTCGCTGGCCGAGGTCTCGGTCGGGGCCGAGGTGCTGGGCTCGCTGGTCGTGCTCGTGGTGTCGGACGACTCGGACGCGGCGTTGGAGATGTCCTCCGCAGATCCGCAGGCGCTGAGCAGGACAGCGGCCGCCGCGAGCGCGATCACGTGGGAGCCGCCGAACCGTTTCTTCACGCCCGTCATTATGCAGGCCGGCCGGGCCAAACCGGACAGCCCGCCGCCTGCCGCCCGCCGCCGAAGCCGACCCACCGCTAGCTCCCGGTCTTGTTCCAGCAGAAGCCGAAGCGTTGACCGGCATCCCAGTCGTCGAGCGAGGGATACGTCCACGCGTAGGTGTAGCCGCCGCCGAGTCCGAGCGTCTCGGAGATGTAGTCGTCGCAGCGCTGCTGGCCGTCCGCGCCGACCGCCTGCTGGCCGGGGTAGTCCGCGTCGTCCGCGCCGAGTCGGAGCGCGGTCAGCGCCCGGTAGTCGTGGTCCTGGTTGCACATCACCAACAGGGCGCCGGACGTCCCGGGCTCACCGCGCGAGCAGACGCCGAAGTCGTCGAGCGCTTCGTCGGTGTCGTTGAAGCCCTTCACGGTCTCTGGCAGCGAGGCCAGGATCCGCGCCGACTGCAGCGCGATCACGTCGCAGCGCACCCAGCGCGACCCCGCGTCGAAGTCCTGCTGGGTGGGCACGAAGTAGGTCACGGACAGCCGCGACAGGGCGCGCGTGGCGGCTGACCCGCCGATGTACTTGGCGAAGGCCGCGCGGCACTGCAGCGACGCCTTCTCCTGGACCGCGTCGTTGCCGACGTCCACGCCGTCGAACGCCACGTCCTCGGGGAGCTGCTCGACCGCGAACGTCAGCGCCGTGTGTGGCTTGCCGCAGTCGACGGTCGCAGTCTGGTTGGAGTAGCGACCGATCGCGCCGAAGCTGAGCTGGCGACAGGTGCCGGCCTTCGGGGGAGGCGCCGGGTCGTGCGTCGGAGTCGACTTCGTGGGGGACTCGGACGATCCCGTCGTACCGGCTGATCCGCCGGCGGTGTCCTTCGCCACCGGGTCGGCGCTTCCGGTGCTGCACGCCGTGAGCAGGAGCAGGGCGGCGACGACCGCGGCGAGTGAGGCGAGGGTGGCGCCGGCTCGGGACAGGGAGGTCGGGCTGGGCATGGTCGGTCCACTGTAACCAGCGAGGGTGCGGGCTCCGCGACGACGCTCAGAGGTGGAGCTGAAGTGCGGCTCCGTGCGCCTCGACGACGCAGCCGAGCTCGTCGTTGACCGCGATCATGTGCCGGTTGGACAGCGCGTTCCAGGTGTCGATGGTCTCGAGCATCGGCTGGGCGTCGCGCAGCCAGAGCAGCATCGTCGCCTTGAGCAGCATGCCGAGCCGGTGGCCGCGGTGCGCGCTGACGACGGAGGTGTCCTCCTGCATGGCGAAGCCGGGGCAGTGCTCGTCGACGCACACGATCGTGTGGCCGGCCCACGCCCCGGTCTCCTTGTGCCGGGCCATCAGCCGGTAGAGGTGCTGGCGGCGGTGTGCCATCGCGGACTCGTAGCGGCGGATCCGCTCGACGGGGAAGGAGTCGGGCTCCACCTCCATCGCGTCCGTGGGTGCGTCGTTGATCGCCTCGAACAGGTCGACCAGCTCACCCAGCCACTCGTCCGGCGCCGCGCCGTCGAGGCGGACCAGCTCGTAGTCCTCGGACATCTTCTCCGCGTCGGCGACCAGTCCGGCGATCCGGTCGACGTCGATCTGCCGCGGGTAGAGCCGACGCTGCGCCATCTGCTGCGCGACCTCGAACCCGTACTCCAGCTTGAGCGCTTCGGCCGGGGTTCCTTGGTTGCCGAACGTCAGCAGCAGGGAGCGGTCCTGCTCACGCGCGAAACCCGCCTGTGCGTCGAGCAGGGCGGTGCCGATGCCGCGCCGCCAGTGCGCCGGATGCACCGTGCAGAAGACCATGCCCATGTGGTCGTTGTCCCAGCGGTCGAGCTCGAGGGACGCGGTGCCGACGACCTCGCCGTCCTCGTAGGCCAGCCACATCGCGTCGAACGGGCGGTCGTCGTGCGAGTACGCCGCCTGGGCTGCGACGCTCGCGCCCGTCATCGGCACGCGGCGCTGCCCGGTCGCCTCCATGCTCGCGTTCATCAGCGCGGCGAGATGGTCGGCTGTCGCATCGTCCAACCCCCGAGGGTCGATGCGTTCGAGGTGCATGTGCTCATCCTTCGGGCAACCCGTCGACTCGGCAACACGAACCATCCCCGCTGATCGAGCTCCTTCGGTGATCGAGCGTCGGATCCGTCGGTGATCGAGCTTGTCGAGATCCGCGACGCACACCCTCGAGGAGACCTGTTAGCCTGAAGTCGCCATGACGTGCACGTACGCAGCCTCGAGCCTGCTCCTTCCGTGCCGCGGCGAGGTTCGATAGCCGGACCCCTCGCCGCGGTGACGTGCTGCTGTCCCGCCGGCGCCCCTCTCGTTCTGAGAAAGCAGCCCCATGGCCATCCACCCGCAACAGCCCAGCGGTATGCCGTACCAGCGCTACCGCGCCTTCCCGCCCGTCGACCTGCCTGACCGGACGTGGCCCGACCGGCGTACGACCCAGGCTCCGCGCTGGCTGTCCACGGACCTCCGTGACGGCAACCAGGCCCTGATCGACCCGATGACACCGGCCCGCAAGCAGCGGATGTTCGAGCTGCTGGTGTCGATGGGCTACAAGGAGATCGAGGTCGGCTTCCCGTCGGCCAGCCTCTTCGACTTCGAGTTCGTCCGTCAGCTGATCGAGCAGGACCAGATCCCCGACGACGTGACGATCTCGGTGCTGACGCAGGCGCGGGAGGACCTGATCGAGCGCACCGTGCAGAGCCTGGTCGGCGCCGATCACGCGAACGTCCACCTGTACAACGCGACGGCGCCGCTGTTCCGCCGGGTCGTCTTCGGCGTCGACCGCGACGAGTGCCGAGCGATCGCGACGCGTGGCACCGAGATCGTGATGAAGTACGCCGACGAGCTCCTGCAAGGCACCGACTTCGGCTACCAGTACAGCCCGGAGATCTTCACCGACACCGAGCTCGAGTTCTCGGTCGAGGTGTGCGAGGCGGTGTCCGACGTCTGGCAGCCCGGACCCGGCCGCGAGATCATCCTCAACCTGCCGGCCACGGTCGAGATGTCGACGCCCAACGTCTACGCCGACCAGATCGAGTGGTTCGGGCGCCAGCTGACGCGGCGCGAGCACTCCGTCATCTCGCTGCACCCGCACAACGACCGCGGCACCGCCGTCGCGGCCACCGAGCAGGCGATGATGGCCGGCGCCGACCGCGTCGAGGGATGCCTGTTCGGACACGGTGAACGGACCGGAAACGTCGACCTGGTCACGCTCGGCATGAACCTGTTCAGCCAGGGCATCGACCCGAAGATCGACTTCAGCGACATCGACGAGATCCGCCGCACGGTCGAGTACTGCACGCAGCTGCCGGTCCACCCGCGGCACCCGTACGCCGGCGACCTGGTCTACACGGCGTTCTCCGGCTCGCACCAGGACGCGATCAAGAAGGGCCTCGAGGCGCTGGAGATCCAGGCCCGCGAGGAGGGTCGACCGGTCGAGGAGATCGACTGGAAGGCGCCGTACCTGCCGATCGACCCGAAGGACGTCGGGCGGTCGTACGAGGCCGTCATCCGGGTCAACTCGCAGTCGGGCAAGGGCGGCGTCGCGTACATCCTGCGCGCCGAGCACAAGCTCGAGCTGCCGAGGCGGCTGCAGATCGAGTTCAGCCGGATCGTGCAGGGCCTGACCGACGAGGAGGGCGGCGAGATCTCGGGCGAGGAGATCTGGGCGGCGTTCCGGGCGGAGTACCTCGAGCGTCGTACGCCGTTGGCCTTGAACTCCGTGCACACGTCGTCTGCGGCGGGCGAGCGTGACGCGCTCTCGGTGAACGTCTACGTCGACGGGCAGATCCACACCCTGCAGGGCGAGGGCAACGGCCCGATCGCGGCCTTCGTCGCGGCGCTCAACGACGTGCCGTCGACGAGCTCAGGACCGGGTGGGTACGACGTCCGGGTGCTCGACTACGCGGAGCACGCGTTGTCGTCCGGTGGCGACGCGATCGCGGCGGCGTACGTCGAGTGCGCGATCGGGGAGCAGATCCTCTGGGGTGTCGGCCTCGACGCCAACATCGTGACCGCCTCCCTCAAAGCCGTCATCTCCGCCATCAACCGCGCCTAATCGTTGAGCCGCAGGTTTCGGCCTGTTGAGCCGCAGGTTTCGGCCTGTTGAGCCGCAGGTTTCGGCCGCGCGCAAGGCCACAACCTGCGGCTCAAGGGGCCACAAGCCACGGCTCAACGGGCCACAAGGTGCGGCTCAACGGGCCACAAGATGCGGTTCAACGGGGAAGGACGTGGGGTCAGGAGGGGAGTTCGGAGATGCAGGCGGTGGCGATGCGGGTGAAACCGATACCGGCGTAGACGCGGGCGACGTCCTCGGTCTGCGCGGAGCAGAACACGGTGGTCACGCCACGCTCACGGGCGTCCCGGGCCATCACGTAGGTCAGCTGCGCGGCCAGGCCACGACGCCGGTACGCCGGAAGGACTCCCACGCCGGCGATCTCGGCGACCCCTTCGACCGGCGAGTAGCTGCCGCCGCCGACCGGCCCGGCCGCCAGGTCCTGCTCGTCGTAGACCGCGGCCTGAGCCAGTCGGCCCGCTCGCATCGTCTCGAGCAACGACTCGTGCAGGTCGGCGTACCGCGACGTCAGCGCCTGGTCGCGCTCGACCAACCCGGCAGCCCCCGTTCCCGTCCCCGGATTGGCGAAGCCCACCGAGACCGCGGCCCGTGACGTGCGCAGGTCCTCCACGTCCTCGGGACGGTCCGGGTCCAGAACGCGCGCAGTGCCGGCCCGGCCCTGCGGCTCCCCGTCGAGGACCAGCAACGGACACCGCTCGAGCGGGATCTCGGCCTCCTCGACCAGCTCGGCCAGCCGCGGCGTGGTCTGGTCCACCCACTCGATCGCGAGCGGCACCTCGAGCTCGCGCTGCCGGTCGTGCAGTCGGCGTACGTCGTCGAGCGTGATCGGGTCGGTCAGCCCGAGCCGCGGCCTGCCGTAGTACGGCCACCCCTCCTCGGCCACGAACAGGGTGAACGGCCCGACCTCCTCGGCGCGCGCACGACCACGGGGCACCGCGTCGTAGTAGCGCTCCAACGTGGACAGCAGGGCGGCGGTGGGCGTCGTCGTCGGTTCGTCGGTCATCGCCGCCGAGCATCCCACGAGTCCCAGGCGTAACTCATCCGGTTATCCGTCGTTGCTCCCGATACAGATGTCCTGCGCGTGACAGCGCAGTCGAACGGCCGGCGGTTCCCGCTCGGTGGGGGCCGCCGGCACCGGCCGACACGCGATCCGTCCGGAGCGGTCCCTCCGGGCGGATCGCGTGTCCATGAGGGAGGCTTGTCCCATGTCGGGAGCCGCATCCGCTTCGTCTGGTCTGGCCGCACCAGTCCTGGTGTCCGAGCGCATCGGGCAGTTCTTCTTCGAGGGCGCGCGGCTGGAGTACACCGAGTACGGCTCCGGCGAGCGGCTTCTCGTCCTGCTCCACATGCAGCTGATGCCCCGGCGCATGCATGAGCCGCTGGCCCGCCGCATCGCTGCGTCGGGCTACCGGGTGATCACGCTCGACCTGCTCGGGCACGGCCGCAGCGACCGGCCGAACGATCCGCAGCGCTACTCGATGTCGGCTTTCGCCCGGCAGGTCGTCGGGCTGCTCGACCACCTGGGCGTCGAGAGCGCGGTCGTCGGCGGTACGTCGCTCGGCGCCAACGTCAGTCTCGAGGTCGCCGACCTGGCGCCCGAACGCCTGCGCGGCATGGTGCTCGAGATGCCGGTCCTCGACAACGCGCTCGAGGCCGGCATCGTCGTCTTCGGGCCGCTGCTCTTCTTCGGCCGGGTGCTGCCCTGGTCGGTCAGCCTCGTGACGGCGGTGACGAAGGCCGTGCCACGCGGGCTCGTGCCGTTCTGGGTCGGCATCGCCCTCGACACCCTCAACCAGCAACCCGCGCCGATGGCCGCCACCGTGCACGGGATCTTCTTCGGCCGGATCGCGCCCTCGTCGCGCCGCCGCAAGCTCTTCGAGACGCCGGCCATCGTGGTCGGCCACCCGCACGACCCGATCCACCCGGCCGCCGACGCTGCGATGCTCGCCGAGGAGCTCCCGAACGCCACCTTCATCGAGGCGCAGTCGTTCGTCGAGTGGCGCAGCCGCCCCGAGCGGATCACGGGCGAGGTCCTGGAGTTCCTCGAGTCGTGCTGGCCGCGCACGGCCCGGTCTCGACGTCGTACGACGAAGGCAGCCGCACGACGCACCCCCGACGAGGCCGCCAAGCAGCCGGGTTGAGCGACCGCCACGGCACAATGGGGGTGTGAACCTCTACCGCGACGAAGCGGTCGTGCTGCGCACCCAGAAGCTGGGTGAGGCCGACCGGATCGTCACGTTCCTGACCCGGCACACCGGGCGGGTGAGGGCGGTCGGCAAGGGAGTACGCCGGACGAAGTCGAAGTTCGGCTCCCGGCTCGAGCCGTTCATGCAGGTGGACGTGCAGTTCGCCCGCGGCCGGACTCTCGACGTGGTCACCCAGGCGGAGACGCTGGCACCGTACGGCGAGGCGATCGCGACGGACTACGCCCGCTACACCGCCGGGACCGCGATGCTCGAGACGGCGGAGCGGCTGGTGGCCGAGGAGATGGAGCCCGCGGTCCAGCAGTACCTGCTGCTCGTCGGTGGGCTGCGCGTGCTGGCGTCGGGGGAGCGCGACCCCGGTCTGGTGCTCGACTCGTTCCTGCTTCGTTCGTTGGCGATCTCCGGGTACGCGCCGACGTTCGACGCGTGCGCCCGCTGCGGCGAGCCCGGACCCCATCGCAGCTTCTCGGCAGGAGCCGGCGGCATGCTCTGCTCGAGCTGCCGGATCCCCGGGACCGCCAGCCCCACCCCCGAGACGGTGGAGCTGCTCAGCGCGCTGCTGACCGGCGACTGGTCGACCGCCGAGACGATCGACCCGCGCTTCCGCAAGGCCGCGAGCGGCATCGTCGCCGCCTACCTCCAGTGGCACCTCGAGCGCAGCCTGCGCTCACTGGTCCACGTCGAGCGCTGACCCTGGCGCTCGCACGAGCTCGATCAGCGGAGAGCGGTGGCGGTCTGCGGTACGCCGTCGGAGTCAGCAGCATCGAGCGGGTCCAGCGAGGCGTCCGCGACGCCGGCCGGCTCGACCACCTCGGCCTTGCGGGTGTCGAGCCGCTGCTCGCGCAGGAACAGCACCACGATGAACCCCAGGATCGCGAACGGCGCGGCCGAGAAGAACACCACCTGCATCGAGTCGGCGAACCCGTTGACGACCGCGTTGTGCAGGGCATCCGGCAGCTGCGCGACGTCGGCGGGACTCCCGATCGACAGGTTGTCGCCGCTGAGCTGCTCGGCCGGGACCTTGAACTCCTTGATCCGGTCGGGGATCGTGCTGGCGTTCTCGTGACGGAGCAGGGCGCCGAACATGGCCACCCCGATCGCACCGCCCATCGACCGGAAGAACGTCGCTCCGGAGGTGGCGACGCCGAGATCGGCACGGTCGACGGCGTTCTGGGTCGCCAGCACGAGCACCTGCATCGACATCCCGATCCCGATGCCCGTGATGGCCATGTAGACGCCGGTCACGACCATGGAGGTGTCGGCGTGCAGCTGCGACATCAGCACCAGGCCGACCGCGAGCACGAGGAGCCCGACGACGGGGAAGATCTTGTAGCGACCGGTCTTGGTGATGATCCGTCCGCTGATCGTCATCGCGCCGATCATGCCGAACATCATCGGCAACGTGAGCAGACCCGAGACCATCGGCGACCGGCCACGGACGATCTGCAGGTACTGCGGCAGGAAGATCATCGCGCCGAACATCGCGATCCCCACCGCCAGTCCGGCGATTCCACAGATCACGAAGGTGTGGTTGCGGAACAGGTGCGGCGGCATGATCGGCTCGTCGGCGCGGCGCTCCTGCCAGACCGCGAGCGCGAGGAAGACGACAGCCAGCACGGCCAGGGCGAGCGTCCAGCCGGACTTCCAGGCGAACGCGTCACCGCCGAGCGACAGCACCAGCAGGATGCTGCTGACGCCGGCCACGATCCACGTCGCACCCCACCAGTCGACCTTGTGCTCGCGCCGCGGGAACGGCAGCTGAAGCACGCGCTCGGTCACGATCAGGGCGGCCAGGCCGATCGGGATACCGACGAAGAAGGTCCAGCGCCAGGACAGGTGCTCGACGATCACGCCACCGATGAGCGGGCCGAGCACGGTGGCGAGACCGAACGCCGAGCCCATGTAGCCCTGATAGCGGCCACGCTCACGAGGCGACACGATGTCGCCGATGATCGCCTGGCCGAGCGACATCAGGCCACCGATGCCGAGACCCTGGATGGTCCGGGCGCCGATGAGCATCGCCATGTTCTGCGAGAAGCCCGCGGCGAACGAGCCGGCGATGAAGATCCAGATCGCGGACTGGTACATCAGCTTGCGGCCGTAGAGGTCGGAGAGCTTGCCCCAGATCGGCGTCGACGCGGTGCTCGCCAGCAGGGTGGCCGAGACGACCCACGAGAGCTGGTCCTGGCCACCGAGCTCCCCGACGATCGTCGGGAGTGCGGTCGCCACCACGGTCTGCGACAGCGCGGCGACGAGCATGCCGAGCATCAGCCCGGTGAGCACCGTCAGCACCTGCCGGTGGGTGAGCTCCGGCATCGCCTCGACGCCGATGGACGTGCCGGAGCCGGCGGTCGACGAGGACGCGGGCGCGGTGGCAGGGGAGGTGGCTGGAGAGGTGGGGCGGTCGCTCACGGAGCAGGAACTCTCTTCCCGAAGTCGGTCTCGAAGGTTGGATGGCCCATGCAACTAGATAGGAAGACTATATGACTTTGGCCGTCCCGCGGCAAACGAATTCACGATGAGAGAGTGTCGGCGTGACCAAGCCCACCTTCGACTCGCCTCCGGACGTCCCGCCGGAGCTGGTCCCGAAGCACGTCGCGGTGATCATGGACGGCAACGGCCGGTGGGCCAAGGCGCGTGGTCTCCCGCGGACGGCCGGCCACGAGGCGGGGGAGGCGGCGCTGCTCGACCTGGTCAAGGGTGGCGTCGAGGCGGGCGTGAAGGCGGTCTCGGCCTACGCGTTCTCGACCGAGAACTGGCGGCGGTCGCCCGAGGAGGTCCGCTTCCTCATGGGCTTCAACCGCGACGTGATCCGTCGGCGCCGCGACGAGATGCACGCGATGGGCGTGCGGGTCCGCTGGGCGGGCCGCCGGCCGCGGCTGTGGACCTCGGTGATCAAGGAGCTCGAGATCGCCGAGGAGCTGACCCGGGACAACGACGTGCTCACTCTCACGATGTGCGTCAACTACGGCGGCCGCGCCGAGATCGCCGACGCCGCTGCAGAGCTCGCCCGGCAGGCCGTGGCCGGGAAGATCAAGCCGGACAAGATCGACCCGGAGCGGCTCGCGCGGGCGCTCTACGTGCCCGAGCTGCCGGACGTCGACATGGTGCTGCGCACCTCGGGTGAGCAGCGGTTCAGCAACTTCATGCTGTGGCAGTCGGCGTACGCCGAGATGGTGTTCATGGACGTGCTGTGGCCCGACGTCGACCGCCGGACGCTCTACGAGGCGATCGACATCTACGCCCGCCGCGACCGCCGCTACGGCACCGCCTAACCGTGTCGACAGCATTGCCTGGGCCTCGAAGCTCGACCGCGGATGGGCGCAGGACTGGCAGGTGCCGAAGATCTCGAGGGTGTGCTCGACCTCGGCGAACCCGTGCGCGCGAGCGGTCTTGTTGGCCCAGGTCTCGACGGCCGGGCCCTCGATCTCGACGGTGAGGCCGCAGCCACGACAGACCAGGTGGTGATGGTGGCCGGTGCTGCACTGTCGATAGACGGACTCGCCGTCCGGCGTCCGCAGCACGTCGACCTCGCCGGCGTCGGCCAGCGCCTGCAGGGTCCGGTAGACCGTGGTCAGCCCGACGTCGTCACCGCGCTCGCGCAGGGCGGCGTGGATGTCCTGGGCGCTGCGGAACACGTCGCTGTCGCCCAGCGCTGCCGCGACGGCCTTGCGCTGCCGGGTCGGTCGCGAGCCGATCGTGGCCGATGCCCCCGTCGTGTCGTTCGCCATCACGTCCTCCGCCCTCAGTGCTCGTCGTAGTGGTCGCCGTGCATCGCGTGCCGGTGCCCGTCGTGGACGTAGTCGATGTGGTCGCCGTGCTCGACCGCCTGGTGGCCGCACTCGTCGCCGTGCACGTGCTGATGTGTCTCCGGTACGACGTCGTGGGGCATCACCGCGTCAGCGACCGGGAAGGGCTCGGCCAGCCGGCGGCGACGACGGATCAGGACCCCGACCGGCCAGGCGGCCACGAAGCCGGCCAGGGCGAGCAGCACGATCGTCGCGCCCGGAGCGACGTCGACGTAGAAGCTGGTCACCACGCCTCCGAGCGACGCAGCCGCACCGAGCCCCATCGCGACGAAGATCGTCACCTTGAAGCCGCGGGCGATCTGTTGTGACGTCGCGACCGGCACCACCATGAGCGCGCTGACGAGCAGCAACCCGACCGTGCGCATGGCCACCGTCACCGTGACCGCAGCCATCACGGACGTGAGCATCGTGTAGAAGCGGACGTGCAACCCGGTCACTCGGGCGAACTCCTCGTCCTGACACACGGCGAAGAGCTGCGGCGCGAAGCCGATCGCGATGAAGATCACGATCGCCGCGAGCACCACGACGGTCCACACGTCGGAGACCGACACCGTGGTGATCGAGCCGAACAGGTAGTTCTGCAGCGTCTGCGCACTGCCGCCGGCGAGCCCGGTGACCATGACGCCACCTGCGATGCCGCCGTAGAAGATCAGCGCGAGGGCCACGTCGCCGGAGGTGTGTCCGCGTTCGCGGACCAGCTCGATGAGCACCGCGCCGAGCACGGCGACGATCACCGCGGTCCACACGGGCGAGCGACCGGTGAGCAGACCGAGTCCGACGCCGGTCACCGCGATGTGGCCGATGCCGTCACCCATCAGGGCGAGCCGGCGCTGCACCAGGTAGGTGCCGACCGCCGGGGCGGCCAGCCCGGTGAAGAGCGCGGCCAGCAGCGCACGCACCATGAACGGGTAGTCGAGCAAGGTCACAGGTCCCACCCCAACCGCATCGGTACGTGATCGGTCTGGTGCCGCTGGTGGTGGTGCTCGTGGAAGTCGTCGAGCAGGTCGTCGTCCGGGACCGGTCCGTCGTACACGATCCGGCCGTCGCGCAAGGCGATCGCCCGGTCGATCAGCGGCGCGAGCGGGCCGAGCTCGTGCAGCACCAGCACCACGGTGGCGCCGTCGGTGACCATCGGCCGCAGCGTCTCCGCGAGGCCGATCTGGTTGTGGTGGTCGACACCGGCGTTCGGCTCGTCGAGCACGAACAGCTCCGGCTCGCCGGCGAGGGCGCGCGCGATCAGCACGCGTTGCTGTTGTCCGCCCGACAGCTGCCCGACGGCGTCGCCGGTGCGCTCGGTCAGCTCGACGGCGTCGATGGCGGCGCGGACCGCAGCCCGGTCGGCGGCGCGCATGGGGAGCAGCAGCCGGCGTCGTGACAGACGTCCTGACGCGACGACCTCGGCCACCGTCGCGGGCACGCCGGACGCGGCAGTGACGCGCTGCGGCACGTAGCCGACGCGATGCCACTCCCGGAACTTGTTGAGCGGTTTGCCGAACAGGCGCATCTCGCCGGACGTCCAGGTCGACAGGCCCATCAGGGCGCGCACGAGCGTCGACTTGCCGGACCCGTTGGCGCCGAGCACGGCGACGACCTCGCCCTTGCGCACGGAGAGGTCGATGGTCCGCAGGATGGGCCGGCCACCGAGGGCGAGGTTGCCGCCGGTGACCTCGATGACGGGGGTGCTGGGGCTCATGTGCAGTCGTTCGCCTTCTGGAGCGCCGCGAGGTTCTCGCGCATGAGGGAAAGGTAGTCCTCGTCGGAGCTCTCGTCGGGGAGGCCTTCGATCGGGTCGAGCACGGCCGCCTCGACGCCGAGGTCGTTCGCCAGTGTCTCGGCGTACTCCTTGCTGCCGAGAGTCTCGGAGAAGACCGTCGTGATGCCGTCGGACTCGATCAGGTCCGAGATCTGCGACATGTGCTGAGGGCTCGGCTCGACGTCGGGGGACAGGCCCGCGATCGGGATCATCGTCAGGTCGTATCGCTGGGCGAGGTAGCCGAACGCCGCGTGGCTGGTGACGAACTCGCGTCGCTCGCAGTTCGCGAGCCCGTCGGTGAAGTCCTGGTCGAGCTGGTTCAGCTCGTCGGTGAGCTGGGCGGCGTTGCGCCGGTACGCCGGCTGCGTGGGTGGGGTCGATCGCCACGAGGTCCTTCTCCACCTGGGCGACGACGTGGGCGAGCAGGGTCGGGTCCTGCCAGAGGTGCGGGTCGCCGGAGAGGTCCTCGCCGTTCTCGACCGGGGCGCCGGTGTCCTCCAGCGGTACGACGTCGGTGACGTCGAGCGTCTTGCCCTCGGCGTTCTGGTCGACCGCCTCGTCGACGGACGGCTGGAAGCCCTGTTCGTAGATGACCAGGTCGGCGATGCTCAGGTCACCGACCTGCCGCGGCGTGAGCTCGAGGTCGTGCGGCTCGAGCCCTGGCTGGGTCAGGTTGATGACGTCGGCGTGGGTGCCCGCGACCTGCTGGGCGACCCAGGCGTACGGATAGAACGCCGCGACCACGGACGGCTTCCCGGAGTCGTCACCGGTGAGGGCGGCGCACCCGGACAGCGCAGGCATCAGCATCGTCGCCGACACCAACGCCACGGCTCGCCACATGACAACCATTTTCAACTGAACTGAAAACCATTGTCAAGTCATTCCGGTGGATGGAGTTACTGAGCCAGGTGCTCGCGGAGGAAGGTGATGGCGGCCGGGTAGGCGTCGACCCGGTTGACCCGCTTGGCCAGACCGTGACCCTCGTCGGCGTACACCCGGAGCTCGCACGGCACGCCCTTGCCGTCGAGCGCCGCCTTGATCTGCTCGGCCTCGGACAGCGGGACACGCGGGTCGTTGGCGCCGTGGATGACGAACAGCGGCGCCTCGATCTGCTCCAGGTAGGTGATCGGGCTCGCCGTGACGAGGAAGTCGCGGTCGCGCTCGAGCGAGCCGTACTCACGCTCGCGGTACGCACGGCGGTAGGCCGACGTGTTCTCGAGGAACGTGACGAGCGAGCTCATCCCGACGATGTCGACGCCCGCCGCCCACAGCGACGGCTGCATCGACACGCCGGACAGCACCATGTAGCCGCCGTACGAACCGCCCCACAGGGCAGATCGCGCCGGGTCGAGTCCGAGCGAGGGCAGGAACGCGTGGATCGCCGCCAGGTCCCGCACCGAGTCGAGCCGGAGGTCGACGTCGTCGAGCGAGACCCAGCGCTTGCCGTAGTGGCTGGAACCGCGGACGTTCGGGACCAGCACGGTGAACCCGGCGGCGGTCAGAGCGGCGACCGTCGGGTTGAAGTTGCGCATCGCGACCGACTCCGGGCCACCGTGCACGAAGACGACCGAGGCGCCCTCCACCCCAGGAGCCGCGTCGGGTGCGGGCGGGAACACGAAGCACGGGATCTGCTCGCCGTCGTCGGTGGGGACGCGGTGGACCGTCGCGTCGCCGAGCAACGTCAGCGTCGCCGGATCGGCGTCGGCACGCGAGTCCGCGACCAGTCGGGTGGCGCCGGTCCGCGCGTCGACCGCGTAGATGCTGCCCGGCACCTCCGCGCCCATCACCGTCACCGCGACCCGGCTCGAGTCCGGCGACCAGGCGACCGTCGGCATGCCGTTGGCCGGCAGATCGATGGAGGCGCGGAGTGCGCCACCGATCTCGTGCACGGCGAGCTCGTAGACGCCGTCGACGTGCCGTCCGACCACCATGGCGGAGGCGTCCGGCGACACCCAGGCGTAGAGCTCGTGCGCGTCGTCCTCGACGAGCCAGGTCCAGTCGGCGGTGTCGACGTCGATGCGTCCGATCGCCATGTACTCGCGGTCGTGGTTGGACGCGACGACCAGAGCTCGGTCGTCGGTGGTCCAGGCGGCTCCCTGGTGCTCGGCGTGCTCGTCGGGCGAGGTGACGTCGCGCGTCGCGCCACTCCCAGCCGCCGGACCCGTCACCGTCACGAAGGAGGACGCGGGCAGCAGGCTGAGCTGGGTCACCGCCACCGAGGCGAGGTCGTGCGAGACGGCGCTCTCGGTGACGTAGCCCCCGGCGTCGTACACCGTGGTCTCCTCGCCTGAGCCGAGGTCGCGGACGACGACGTCGAAGTCGACCTCGTTGCGCCGGTTGGTGTTGTAGACGACAGACGTGGGGGTGACGTCCATGAGCGTGTGCATGTACGCCGGGTCGTGGACCAGCGGGGCGAGCCCGTCGAGGTCGACCGGCTTCTCGGGGTACGACGTCAGGTCGAGCGTGGACAGCTGCATCCGCTCGTCACCGCCGGCGTCGTGCTGGACGACCACGGCGCGGCGGCCCGGGATGTAGCGGCCCGAGCAGGCGCCGGGCAGGGCCGTGAGCGGGTGCCGCGACCCGTCGGTGTCGATCTCGACGAGCTGGACACTGCCGAGGTCGTCCCAGCCGGCCAACACGCGACCGTCGTCGTCGATGTCGAAGGCGCGCCAGGTGCGCAGGTCGTAGAGCCGCTCGATCACGGCGGCGATGTCGGTCGTCATGCGAGCAACCTAGTCGGGCGCGGTGACGTGACGAGCCGCGACTCTCAGCGGACGATCGACGCCGTTCCGGTGCCTCGATCCGAGCGCCGTCGCGACCACCGGTGGGCCGTCGGCATAGATTTGGTGATGTGAAGGACGTACAGGGGGACCGGCTCTTCCTCGAGCCCGGGTTGGACTGGAGGCCGGTGTCGCCACGCCTCGTCACCGAACGTCGGGTGCCGGTGGCCGGGCTGGGACTCGTCGGCCTGGGTCTTGTCGTCGCTGCCGGGATCATGGCAGCCCGCGGGTCGTCGTACCTCGGTCTCCTGATCCCGGGCGTGATCGTGCTGGTGGTGGCGCTGGCGAACTGGTTCGTCTTCGTCCCGCGGGTCGTCTCGTCGTGGCGGTACGCCGAGCGGGAGCAGGACCTGCTGGTGACGCACGGGCGGCTGCGGCGTTCGCTGTCGGTCGTGCCTTACGGACGCATGCAGGTGATCGAGGTGTCGGCGAACCCGATCGCGCAACGCCTGGGCATCGCCACGGTCAAGCTCGTCACGGCATCGGCCTCGACCGACGCGACGATCCCGGGCCTCCCGGTGGAGGAGGCGCACGAGCTGCGGGACCGGCTCTCAGCCAAGGGCGAGGCCCTGTCGGCGGGGCTGTGACCGTCGACGCGGACGGTACGCCGGTCACCGGGGTCGCGCCCGGAGAGCTGCGTCGACTGCACCCGCTCACGCCGTTGTTCGGCTCGTGGCGGCTGCTGGGCCTGGCCGGCATCGTCGGCTACGGCGTCTTCGGTGACGACCTGGACCGGCTCGTCTGGATCTGGGACGCGTTGCACGGCGACGCGGAGATCGGGGCCACCGTGCGCGCCGCCCTGCTGCTCATCGCGCTGGCACTCGCCTCGGTGGCCGTCGGGTGGCTGTCGTGGAGGACGACCGGTTTCGCGATCGTCGCCGAACCTGGAGAGCCCGGCACCCTGCTCTACCACCGCGGCCTGTTCAACCGTCAGCGCAGCCAGGTCCGCCTCAAGCGGGTGCAGTCCGTCGACGTGAACCAGCCCTTCGTCCCGAGCCTCTTCGGGTTGGCGGTCGTGCGGCTCGACATGGCCGCCGGCGAGGGCGCCTCGGTCAACCTCGCCTTCCTCGGCCACGCAGAGGCGTGGGCGCTGCGCGAGGAGATCCTGCGGCATACGTCGGTGCGTCCGGCAGCCGGGCCGGCCGACACGACTCCACCTCCCGAGCCGGTGATCGGCCACGTCGACACCGGGCAGCTGATCAGAGCGAGCCTGCTCGACGGCGTCGGCGTGGTGCTGATGTTCGTCGCGTGGCTCGTCGTGGTCGTCGTGCTCGGGGTCGGGTGGGGCTGGAAGGCGCTCGCCGCCGCACTGACCGGCATCCTGCCGTTGGCGATCGCGATCCTGGCCGAGGCTCGCAAGCAGATCTCGACGGTCCTGCGTGAGGCCGACTTCACGGTGATGCGGACCAGGACCGGGATCCGGACCCGCGCCGGGCTGACGTCGAAGACCAACCGGACCATCGACTTCGACCGGGTCCAGAGCATCCGGATCGAGCGGCCGATGCTGTGGCGCCGCTTCCGTTGGGCCCGGGTCGAGGTGGACGTCGCTGGTGCGGACGCGAAGATCGGCGCCTCCCTGATGCCGGTCGCCGACGATCCGATTGCCGTCGGTCTCGCCGGCGACGTGGCCGGCGAACAGGTCGAGCCGCCCGGCGGCATGGCCGCTGACTGGGGCGCCGCCCTGGTGCCGCCGGGTCGGCGCGCGCGACTGGTCGATCCGCTGACCGCCACGGTGGCTCGGTGTGGCCTTGCTGGACCACGGGATCGTGACGCGGACCGGCATCTGGGTGCGGACCGTGACCTACGTTCCCTTCGCGCGGGTGCAGAGCGTGTCGGTCCGGCAAGGGTGGTTCCAGCGCCGACTCGGTCTCGCGACGGTCTACCTCGACCTGCCGAGCGGCGCGACGCGCTGGCAGGCTCCGCACCGCGACGTCGCCGAGGCGGCATCCTTGCTGCGAGTGCTCACCGAGCAGGCGCGCACCCATCGGGCGCCGGTACGCCGGTTCGAGGCCGAAGGAGTCCCTCAGGCATGAACGAGCGGATAGAGCATCCGCGCGACTACGAGGCCGAGTCGCGGCGCCATCGCATCCTGTGGATCGGCGGAGCCGCCGTTGCCGTGCTCGCGATCATCGTGTACTTCGTCGGGACGCGCGACGACGGTGAAGAGAACCGCGCGGCCTACTGCAGTGCCCTCTCCGACATGGTGGGGAGTGACAGCCTCGATCAGGCCCTGAAGGGCGCGAGCAAGGCCGAGGTCGAACGCATCACCGAGCTCGCGCCTCGCGACGTCGAGCCTGCCTGGGACAGCCTGTCGGCGGCGGCGCTGGACGACGACCCGACGGCGACGGAGTCGCAGGTGGACGCGGCCAAGCTGCCGGCTGTGCTCGACAAGATCACCGAAGACGCTGCCGAGAACTGCGACCTGACCCTGCCGTCGTGAGACCCGGGCGAGGTCAGAGCCAGCCGCTGATCCGACCGATGAGGGCCACCGTGATGGCAGCGATCATCACCACGCGCAGGAGGCGACCGGTCGAGTCGAGCACGGGCCACGAGATGTAGGCGAGCCAGGTCACGAAGGCCGCCACGAGCAGCAGGGCGGGGACCGCGGCGTACAGCGGTGCCAGCAGTCCGACCAGCATCAGCACGAGCGTCGCCACCGGCACGACGAGCGGCGGCAGCTGGGAGAGCCGGACCAGCAGGCCGCGGCTGCGCTCGGCTACCTGCACCCGCGTCGCCGAGGCTCGTGTCGCCGGGTTGCCCGACCGTTTCGGATTCGCTGCTCCCACGGACCTCATCGTACGTCCACCCCCGACTCGCCAAGAATCGCGTGCCCACTCGCCAGGTTTTGCGTGCCGAGTCGCCAGGTATTGCGTGCCGAGTCGCCAGCTTCGTCGAGTCCCAGGTATTGCGGCCGAGCCGCCGGATGGCCGCAGCCTGTCGACGGTCGCCGAGACGTGCCGTCTCAGCGCACGAAGCCTGGCGAGTCGGCGCACGAAAGGCTCGGCGCACGCGGGCGAGTCGAGAGGAGGTGGGGGAGGGCGAGGAGGGCCAGGGCGAACAGGGTGAGGATGATGGCGAGGCGGGACCAGCAGGTCCGGCCGACCCACACGGCGAAGGCGGCGAGCAGGGCCAGCGCGGGCAGCGCAACGTACGGCGACGCCATCACGCCGATGATCAGCAGCACCAGCACCACGCCCGGTACGACCAGAGGCGGCCAGCCGCGCATCCGGGTCAGCAAGTCCGGCCCCGCAGCGACCTCAGGCTCCTCGACGCGAGCCACCTCTTCGCGCTGGCCCGGAACCGCCACAGCGCGAGGCGTTCCGAGCAACGCGGACGACACGGCCACCACCGCGCGGTGCGTCACACCCCCGCGCTCCCAGTCGGTGCACGCCACCAGCACGACCAGCGCGAGCGCCCACCCGGCGATGATGTCGACGACGTAGTGCTCGCCGTAGTACACGAGCATGAACGACATCGCGATCGGGTAGAGCATCAGCAGGCCACGCCAGCGACTGCGCAGCCGGGCGATCCCGTAGAACGCGATGAGCGCGGCCGTGCCGGCGTGCAGGGACGGCATCGCCGCGACCTGGTTGCCCATCCGCGACAGCCACTGGTGGAAGTGCTCGATGTTCAGCTCGTCCCAGCCACGACCGGTGATCCGTACGACGGTCGGACCGTCGACGTACCCGTCGCGCGACGCCATCCACGGCGGCGCCATCGGGTAGGTGATGTAGACGAGCAGCCCGGCCATGTAGAGCGTCACGTAGCGGCGCATGAACGACAGCCACACGACCCGGTTGCGCAGGTAGAGCGTGAGCGCGACGAGCGGCGCCGCGATGAAGTGCGTGTAGTAGACGGCGGTCAGCGCGCCGTCGTACCAGTGCGGCGGGTTGCTGCGCCGGCACGGATCGCCGCACAGCGCCTCCTGGAGGTGCTGCGTCGGGAGCTCGCCCCCACCGAGCCAGGCGTCGACGCGGATCGCCTCGGTGACGTGCACCGACAGCCCGATGTTGTCGGTGAGCCCGCGGCTGTAGAGGTAGATCTCGAGCACGGCCAGCGCCGGCCACCAGTCGCGGAGGAAGACCAGGTGCGAGCGTGCCGGCGCCTGGATGTTCCACGCCACGGTGCCCGCCCACATCCAGGCGAAGACCTGGATCGTGTCGGAGGGCAGTCCGACGACCTTGGAGTAGGTCGCGAGGATGAGCACGTATGCCGACATGGCGACCACGCGCGCCGAGCGCGATGTGACCGTCTCCGTGCCGACCCGGCTGTCGACGGTCGCGTCCAGAATTGCGTCCCCCACGGCTCTCCCTCCCGGGCAGAACCCTACCTCGCAGGGTGCGGCAGAATCCGACCCGTGCTGGTCATCTCCCGATTCCGCTACGACGACGACCTGACCGACCGCGCTCGCACCGAGCTCGACACCTGCCTGACCAAGCTGGGCGAGCACGCCGGCTTCGTCCGCGGCACCGTCGGGCGCGCGATGGACGACCCGACCCTGTGGGTGCTCGAGACCCAGTGGGAGGACGTGGGCTCGTACCGGCGCGCCCTGTCGTCGTACGAGATCAAGGCGACCGTCGTGCCCCTCCTGTCGTACGCCGTCGACGAGCCCTCGGCGTACGAAGTGATCGTCGGGGAGGGCGCGACCGAGCCGAACGAGGCCCAGTTTCGGGCACCCGGCGAATGAGGGGTGCACGACAAACCATTCGACCGCGTCGATAGGCTGGGCGTGCTCCCTGCATCGGGGAGTTGACCACCGACCGCCAGCCGGATGGAGATTTCTGCCATGGCTTCTGTCATCGACAACGTCGTCAGCCTCTGCAAGCGCCGGGGATTCGTCTTCCCGTGCG
The DNA here is from genome assembly GCA_963737725.1 of uncultured Actinomycetota bacterium. Lineage (GTDB taxonomy): Bacteria > Actinomycetota > Actinomycetes > Propionibacteriales > Nocardioidaceae > JANLYC01. The sequence continues at coordinate 452,796 of CAVTTO010000002.1, read as the reverse complement.
GCGAGATCTACGGAGGCACCCGCTCCGCCTGGGACTACGGTCCGCTCGGCGTCGAGCTCAAGGAGAACATCAAGCGTCAGTGGTGGCGCTACATGGTCACGTCGCGCGACGACGTGGTCGGCCTCGACTCGTCGGTGATCCTGCCGACCAAGACGTGGGAGGCGAGCGGCCACCTCGCGACGTTCACCGACCCGCTGACCGAGTGCCAGAGCTGCCACAAGCGGTTCCGCGCCGACCACCTGCAGGAGGCGCAGGCGTCGAAGAAGGGCATCGACAACCCCGACGACGTCCCGCTGTCCGACATCGCCTGCCCGAACTGCGGCACGCGCGGTGCGTGGACCGAGCCGCGGCCGTTCAACGGCATGCTCAAGACCTACCTCGGCGTGATCGAGGACGAGTCCGGCCTCCACTACCTGCGGCCCGAGACGGCGCAGGGCATCTTCCTCAACTTCGTCAACGTGATGAACTCGTCGCGCAAGAAGCCGCCGTTCGGCATCGCCCAGACCGGCAAGGCCTTCCGCAACGAGATCACGCCCGGGAACTTCATCTTCCGCACGCGTGAGTTCGAGCAGATGGAGATGGAGTTCTTCGTCGAGCCCGGCACGGACGAGGAGTGGCACCAGACCTGGATCGACCTGCGCACCGACTGGTACGTCGACCTGGGCATCGACCGCGACAACCTGCGCCACCTCGAGCACCCGGCCGAGAAGCGGTCGCACTACTCCACCCGGACCGTCGACATCGAGTACCGGTTCAACCTGCCGGGCCGCGAGTTCGACGAGCTCGAGGGCATCGCCAACCGGACCGACTACGACCTCACCGCGCACAGCAAGGCGTCCGGCCAGGACCTGTCGTACTTCGACCAGGCCACGGGTGAGCGCTGGACGCCGTACGTCATCGAGCCGGCGGCCGGACTGACCCGCTCGCTGATGGCGTTCCTGATCGACGCGTACGCCGAGGACGAGGCGCCGAACGCCAAGGGCGGCATCGACAAGCGCACCGTGCTCCGCCTCGACCCGCGGCTGGCGCCGGTCAAGGCGGCGGTGCTTCCGCTGTCGCGCAACGCCGACCTCTCGCCGAAGGCGCGTGACCTGGCCGCCGAGCTGCGCCAGAACTGGAACGTCGACTTCGACGACGCCGGCGCCATCGGACGTCGCTACCGCCGGCAGGACGAGATCGGTACGCCGTACTGCGTCACCGTCGACTTCGACACCCTCGACGACAACGCGGTCACGATCCGCGAGCGCGACACGATGAAGCAGGAGCGGGTCGCCCTCGACCAGGTCCGCTCCTACTTCGCGGAGCGTCTCGTCGGTTGCTGACCGTCGATACGAGAGAGTGATTTCATGCGCATCGCCAAGCTCGTCACGCTGACCGCTGCCGCCACCCTGGTGGCCGCCACGACAGCCGGGTGCGGTGGCGGGGACGACGACACGGAGCCGGCGCCGACGACCGCTGCGACGACCAACGCGGACGGCACGACGGTGGCCGGCACCGAGCTGAAGATCGGGGACAAGGCGGTCGTGCCCTTCGACGCCGACAAGGAGGACTCGTCGCAGATCAAGCTGGTCGTGTCGAAGGTCGACAAGGGCAAGATCGCGGACCTCGAGCGGTTCGACCTCGACGACAAGGCGAAGAAGTCCACGGTCTACTACGTCCACACCGTGGTGAAGAACCTCGGTCCGGAGCCGTTGTCGGGCAAGCAGGTCACCCTGTACGGCAAGGTCTCCGAGGACCAGGTCGTGCCGCCGGTCATCTTCGGGTCGACGTTCCCGCTCTGCGACTACGAGCCGCTGCCGAAGAAGTTCACCAAGGGCAAGGTCGCCAAGGGCTGCCAGGTGATGCTCGCGCCCAAGCACGGCAAGATCTCCGAGGTCCAGTGGCGTCCGGTCGACAACTCCGAGCCGATCTCGTGGACCGTCAAGAAGTAGTCGGCCTCGCCGCCGGCTCGACAGCGACAGCGACGACGCGCACGCTTCGGCTCGGCTCGCTCGAGGTCGACCCGCCGGTCGTGCTGGCTCCGATGGCGGGCGTCACCAACGCGGCGTTCCGATCGCTGTGCCGCGAGCAGGGCGCGGGGCTCTATGTCTGCGAGATGATCACCAGCCGCGGCCTGGTCGAGCGTGACGAGATCACCCTGGCGATGCTCGTCTTCGACCCGCTGGAGACGGTGCGGTCCGTGCAGCTGTACGGCGTCGACCCGGCGTACATGGCTCGGGCCGCGACCATCCTGTGCGAGGAGTACGACGTCCGGCACATCGACCTCAACTTCGGCTGCCCGGTCCCGAAGGTGACGCGCAAGGGCGGGGGCGCGGCGCTGCCGTGGAAACGCCGGCTGCTCGGCGCGATCCTCGAGGCGACTGTCGCGGCCGCGGCGCCGTACGACGTCCCCGTCACGATGAAGACCCGCAAGGGGATCGACGAGGACCACCTCACCTACCTCGAGGCCGGGCGGATCGCGCAGGAGTCGGGGTGTGCCGCCATCGCGCTGCACGGCCGCACGGCCGACCAGCACTACTCGGGCGAGGCCGACTGGGAGGCGATCGGCGCGCTCGCCGCGCACGTCGACATCCCGGTGCTCGGCAACGGCGACATCTGGGAGGCGTCCGACGCGCTGCTCATGATGGAGCAGACCGGATGCGCCGGCGTGGTCGTGGGTCGCGGGTGCCTCGGCCGGCCGTGGCTGTTCCGCGACCTGGCCGCCGCCTTCGGGCAGGGGACCGCGCCACCGCTGCCGTCTCTGGGCGAGGTGGCCACGATGATGCGCCGCCACGCCGAGCTGCTCGTCTCGTACATGGGGGAGGAGCGGGGCTGCAAGGAGTTCCGCAAGCACATCGCGTGGTACCTCAAGGGCTTCGCCGCCGGCGGCGAGGTCCGCCAGTCGCTCGGGCTCGTCGACACGTTGGCCAACCTCGACGTACTGCTCGACCGGCTCGACCCGACCGAGCCGTTCCCGGTCGGTGAGCTCGGCAGCCCGCGCGGTCGTCAGGGCAGCCCACGACGCGTCGTCCTCCCCGAGGGCTGGCTGCAGGATCGCGACGGCCTGACCGTCGACGCCGCCGCCGAAGTCGGCATCTCCGGCGGCTGACCCCGCCGACTCGCCAACAATCGCGCCCCGACTCGCCAACAATTGCGTCGCCCGAGCTCGCCAAGGATTGCGTGCCGAGTCGCCAGGGATGGGGCTCGGCGACCAAACCTGGCGAGTGGGGGCACCAAACTTGGCGAGTCGGGGAACAAAACTTGGCGAGTCGGGGAGTGAGTAGGGTCGCGGCCGTGGACACCTCACCGGCGGCGTACGACCAGGCCGACGTCGAGCGTGTCCTCGCCGAGCCGAGCGACTCGCGACGTACGCCGTTCGAGCGTGACCGGGCCCGCATCGTGCACTCCTCGGCACTGCGCCGCCTGGCCGCCAAGACCCAGGTGGTCGGGCCGTCGACCGACGACTTCACCCGCAACCGCCTCACCCACACCCTCGAGGTCGCCCAGGTCGGACGCGACGTCGCCGTGGCCGTCGGCTGCGACCCCGACCTGGTCGAGGCGGCCTGCCTCGCGCACGACCTCGGCCACCCGCCGTTCGGGCACAACGGCGAGCGTGCGCTGGCCGAGCTGGCCGCGGACGTCGGCGGCTTCGAGGGCAACGCGCAGACGTTCCGGCTGCTCACCCGGCTGGAGCCCAAGACGTTCGACGCCGACGGCCGCAGCCTCGGCCTCAACCTGACCCGCGGCGTGCTCGACGCCGCCACGAAGTACCCGTGGTCGATCGACCAGGCGCCGGTTCCCGCCGGTCGCCACGCCGACGGCCTGCCACGGGCGGTCCGGAAGTTCGGGGTGTACGACGACGACCGTCCGACCTTCGACTGGATGCGCACGGCCGCGCCGGTCCGCGAGACCTGCGTCGAGGCGCAGATCATGGACCTGGCCGACGACATCGCCTACTCCGTCCACGACGTCGAGGACGGCATCGTCGCCGGACGGATCGAGCTGACCCGGCTCTCCGGACGCAGGCCTGAGGCACGACGTCTGGGCGACGGTCCGCGACTGGTACGCCCCGGCCACCTCGACCGACGAGCTCGAGGCCGGGTTCGCGCGGCTCAGCGGGCTGGACGCGTGGCCTCGGACGGCGTACGACGGGAGCCGCCGCCAGCTCGCCGGGTTGAAGAACCTGACCAGCCGGCTCATCAACCGGTTCTGCAGCGGCGTCCAGGAGGCCGTGGAGCTGACCGACCTGCCGCGGCCGATCGTCCGGTACGCCGGCCGGATCCCGGTCCCGGCCGACGTCGGCACCGAGATCGCCATCCTCAAGGGGGTCGCGGCGCACCTGGTGATGAAGGCCGACGACCGGGTGACCGCGCTGACCCGCCAGCGCACGTTGATCGCCGAGCTCGTCGAGGCGATCTGGGACCGCGGCACCCGGCACGCTCGAACCGGCCTTCGCCGACGACTGGGCCGCCGCAGACGATGACGCCGCCCGTCGTCGCGTCGTGGTCGACCAGGTCGCGTCGCTCACCGACCTGAGCGCTGTGGACAGGCACCGGCGCCTTGCCGGCCACGCGCCTAGACTCGCCCCGTGGCCGGCCGGATCCGAGAAGAGGACATCGCGCAGGTGCGCGAGCGTGCCCGGATCGAAGAAGTCGTCTCGGCCCATGTGACGCTGCGCAACGCCGGCACCGGCTCGATGAAGGGGCTGTGCCCGTTCCACGACGAGAAGACGCCGTCGTTCAACGTCAACACCGTGCGCGGCTTCTTCCACTGCTTCGGCTGCGGCGAGGGCGGCGACGTGCTGACCTTCGTGCAGAAGATCGAGGGCATCGGGTTCTCGGAGGCGGTCGAACGGCTTGCCGACCGCTACAACGTCCAGCTGCGGTACGTCGACGAGGGCAGCACCGGACCCCGCCGCGACGCGGGTCATCGCGGGCAGCGCCAGCGCATCGTCGAGGCGCACCGTGCGGCCACCGAGTTCTACATCGACCAGCTGGCGACCCCGGAGGCCGTGGCCGGGCGGCAGTTCCTGTCCGAGCGTGGCTTCGACAAGGACGCAGCCGACATGTTCTCGATCGGGTTCGCGCCGCGCGGAGGAGAAGGACTGCTGCGCCACCTGCGCGGCCGCGGCTTCTCCGACCCGGAGCTCGTCGTCGCGGGTCTGGTCGCGCAAGGACAGCGCGGCCCCTACGACCGGTTCCGCGGGCGGCTGCTCTGGCCGATCCGCGAGCTGTCCGGCGAGGTCGTCGGCTTCGGGGCGCGGCGGCTGTTCGACGACGACCGGGTCGAGGCGAAGTACCTGAACACCCCGGAGACGCCGGCGTACAAGAAGAGCCAGCTGCTGTACGGCGTCGACCTTGCCCGCAAGGAGATCGCGCTGCGCAGCCAGGCGGTCGTGGTCGAGGGCTACACCGACGTGATGGCGTGCCACCTGTCCGGCGTACCGACCGCCGTGGCGACGTGTGGCACGGCGTTCGGTGACGACCATGCGCGGATCCTGCGGCGCCTGCTGCTCGACCACGACGAGTTCCGCGGCGAGGTCATCTACACCTTCGACGGTGACGAGGCCGGGCAGAAGGCGGCGCTGCGGGCCTTCCAGGGCGACCAGCAGTTCGTCGGCCAGACCTACGTCGCCATCGAGCCGGAGGGTCGCGACCCCTGCGAGCTGCGGCTGGCCGAGGGCGACGCGGGGGTGCGCGAGCTGGTCGCCCGCCGGGTGCCGCTCTACCGGTTCGTGCTCAGCAACGTCGTGTCGCGCTACGACCTCGACCGCGCCGACGCCCGGGTGGACGCGACGCGCGAGGCCGCACGCCTGGTCGCGGCGATCCGGGACCGGTCCAAGGTCGAGGCGTTCGCCCGCGAGCTCGCCGGCATGGTCGGCGTGGACGTCGACGACGTGCGCGCCGAGGTCCGTCGAGCCGGCAAGCGTGCGGACCAGAAGGCCACGACGGCCCAGCAGCCCGGCCAGGACGCGACGGCACCGGTGCGCGAACGCGCCGAGGACGTGCCCGACCCGCGCGAGCGACGCTTCTCGATCGAGCGCGACCTGCTCAAGCTGGCGCTCCAGCATCCGGCCGCCACCGCCGATCCCACCGCGGGCTGGAGCGACGTCGAGAGCGTGGACTTCGTCCACCCCTACTACCGAGCGATCTTCGAGGCGATCGGGTCACTCGGCGGACCCGCCGCGGCGGGACCGGACTCGGTCACCGACAAGGTCGTCGATCCCGCCATCGCCGGACTGGTGTCAGCGTTGGCCGTCGAGCCGTTGGCCGTGTCCGGCGAGGTCGGCGCGAAGGTTGTCGCGGCGTACGTCGTACGACTGCGCGAGCTGACCGCGTTGCGTCGCATCGACCAGGTGAAGTCGAAGCTGCAGCGGATGAACCCGGTCACCCAGACAGCCGACTACAACCGGATGTTCGGAGAGCTCGTGGCACTGGAGAGCCATCGCCGCGCATTACGAGAACAGGCCATTGGTACAGGGATCTGAGCTCCAGACAGTCCGAATGACGGAACTTTCTGGTCTGTTTCGCCAAAGGCACCACATCGTGAGGCGGGCCGCAGCAAACTACTCCACATGGCTGCGCCGCAGATGGCTGCGGAGGCGACGAGGGGAAAGTCAGTCGCCGCTGCGTCAATTCCACGACAGCGAGAGTCGGAATCTCCGGACTCGGTGCGGCTCTACCTGCGTGAAATCGGCAAGATCCCCCTGCTCACGGCCGCGGACGAGGTGCGGCTGGCCCACGCGATCGAGGTCGGCGTGCTCGCCGAGGAGCGCCTCGAAGCCGGCGAAGAGATCGACTGGGAGGACCGCTTCGACCTGACCCACCTCGCCGACGCGGGGCACCAGGCCAAGGCGACGCTGGTCAAGTCCAACCTGCGACTCGTCGTCGCGGTCGCCAAGAAGTACGGCGCCCCGGGCATCTCGCTGCTCGACCTGGTCCAGGAAGGCAACATCGGTCTGATCCGGGCGGTCGAGAAGTTCGACTACCGGCGCGGCTACAAGTTCTCGACGTACGCCACCTGGTGGATCCGTCAGGCCATCTCACGTGGCATCGCCGACCAGGGCCGGACCATCCGGATCCCGGTCCACGTGGTCGAGGCGATGCACCGCGCGCTGCGGGTGCAGCGGGCGATGTTCCAGCGCCTGGGCCGCAACCCGACGATCGACGAGCTGTCCGGCTCGCTCGAGCTGTCGCCCGAGCGCACCCGTGACCTGCTCAAGCTCGCGGACGAGCCGATGTCGCTCGACATCCCCGTCGGCGAGGGCGAGAGCGGCCAGCTGTCCGACCTGATCGTCGACGACAGCTCGGCGATGCCGGTCGACGAGGTCGGACTGCTCATGCTGCACAGCGACGTCGAGCGGCTGCTCACCATGGTGACGCCGCGCGAGCGCAAGGTGCTGCGGCTGCGCTTCGGTCTCGAGGGTGGTCGGACGCACACGCTGGAAGAGGTCGGCAAGGTGCTCGGCGTCACGCGCGAGCGTGCCCGACAGATCGAGGCGAAGGCGCTCACCCGGATCCGGATGACCCACGGCCTCGACAACTTCCGCGACTACCTGCACTAACCGTCCTCGCGGTCGGTCGGGCGGCGGATTTCTGCGGGCTGACAGACTGGGGTCGTGCCGCCGAAGAAGCGTTTCCGCCTGCCGTCCGACGTCCGGGCGCAGCTGTCGCTCGATCACCACGAGCGGGCGCTGGCCTGGGCCAACGACCGGTCCGGACGCTGGTACGTCGGCACCGACCGCGCGCTGCACCTGGCGAACGGCGACGGGTTCCGGCGGATCGGCTGGGAGCAGGTCGAGCGCGCCGACTGGCAACGTGACACGTCCACGCTGTCCGTCGTCGAGGTCAGTCCGTGGGGCGAGCCCGAGCCGCGCACGGACATCGAGGTCGACGATCCCGGGCAGCTGCTCGAGCTGCTGCGCGAGCGGGTGACCAAGAGCGTCGTGGTCACGATCTTCGCCCGGGTCCGGGGTCGCGCCGGCCTGTCCGTCGTCGGCCGCAGGTCTCCCGTCGGCGACGGTCCGATCGTCTGGTCGTACCTGCTCGCGGAGGGTCTCGACCCGGCCGATCCGGAGGTCGTCGATGTCGCCGAACGCACGCTCCAGGAGGCCGAGCAGGAGCTCGCCGGCCTCTGACGGTGACGGCGGTCACCGCAGCCCCGAGCACCCTCGAAGCCGTTTCGACGTACGCCGGACGGCTTGCTAACCTATCCGGGCTGCCCGGCGGTGTGAGCCGACCGGGATCGCCAATCCCGCGTAGCTCAATTGGCAGAGCAGCCGGCTGTTAACCGGCAGGTTATTGGTTCGAGTCCAATCGCGGGAGCAAACCCCCAGTTCACAGGCCCTTTCCGATCATCGGATGGGGCCTTCACGGTTGTAAGACGGAGTTCTGACGGGAGTTTTCACGGCATCGCCTCGTCGATCACGCTCAACGCCGCCGCCTTGGTCTCCTGCTGGACGTGCGCGTACGTGTCGGTCATCAAGCAGACTTGGCATTGACCGGACGAAGACGTGGAACACGGTCCCACGAGGACGCCATCGACGAGCACACCGAGATGGCGCTATCCCAGGTCACAGGCCCTTTCCCCGTCCAGGAAAGGGCCCGTTCTGCTGATGGCCACGGACGAGGGAATCTGGCGGCCGGCCTGGTTGAAGTTGTGCGCCAACGAAGGCGACGCACCCGGCACCGCGAACGCGTTCGCGACGGCCTGCAGAACAAGGGCTACGACAACAAACACACCAACGTCGGCGCCGTCTGGCAGGGCCTCGGCTTAGCCGCCGATGACACCGCCGATGACGGGAAGTGACGGGTGTGACGGTCTATCAGGTCAGCCGCCCACGCGCGTGGGAAGTCATCCAGCCAACCCATCACACCCGTCACCGACATGCCGTAACGACAGGCTTCGCGAGCATCCACGACGCTGCGTTCAGCTCGTCAGGAGTCCAAGGGCAAGCGACGCCGGACGTGGTTCCCGGTCAGGGCCCTGACGACTCCCTAGCCCTCGCTCCCGCCGTCTTCGTCGTCCTGCTCGTGTTCCTCAGGTTCGCCGTCGCTCTCACGTGGTTCATGCTCGTTCTCCCGGGGTTCGCTCTCGTCGCGCTCGCTCTCGTTCTCGCCCCGCCATGACCGGGTCCAGCCCCCGCCTCGTTGGTCCTGTCTCGGCTCGTTGTTCCCCGGTTCGTCCACCTGCGGCTCGACTTGCGACGTTGGCTCTGGCTGATGCTGCTCGACCGTGTCCCCGCGTAGCCGAGCAGGCCGAGACCGCTGCAAGCACGGCGAGGACGGAGAAGACGCTCCAGACCCGCAGACCGGTCCCCTTGGTTGCGGTGGAAGGTGTCCTGTACATGGGTGGCTCCTTGATTTTCGGTGGGGCATGTCGACGAGGGCTCCAATCGGCGTAGTCTCAGTGTGTTCTGCGTTCGGCCTGGACCCCGCCGGAGGTGAGTAGCACCGTGACCGTTTCGCGTCCCGTTCGCGAGGCAGTGGCCAACCTGGCCAGACGAGCACGGGAAGAGCAGGACCTCGACGACATCCTGGAGACGATCACCCACACTGCTGTCGACGTGATCGACGGCGTCGACTACTGCTCGGTCTCCTTGCGTCGCGGCCAGGATCCGGTCGAGACAGTGGCGCCCACACATCCGATCGCGGTCGCGGCCGATGAACTCCAGTACGAGCTGCACGAAGGACCCTGCTACGACGCCGTACAAACCGAACCCATCGTGCTGAGTAAGCACCTGGAAGAGGACGAGCGATGGCCGCGGTACAGCTCGAAGGCGGCCGACCTGGGCATCGCCTCCCACATGTCGACCGTCCTCCTGATCACCCGCGACTCTCGCGCCGCCTTGAACCTCTACTCGAGCCGGGCGGACGGGTTCGATGACCTCGATGACGCCGAGCAGTTCGCGTTTCACGCCGGGTTGATCCTGGAGGACGCCGAACAGCTGCGGCACCTGGACACCGCGCAGGGATCACGCACCGTCATTGGGCAGGCAACAGGCATCGTCATGGAGAGGTTCTCCATGGATCGAGACGCCGCCTTTGGCCACCTGGTCCGCGTCTCACAGACCACGAACGTCAAGCTTCGACGGGTTGCTCAGAGAGTCGTGGAGGACACCGAGCGGCGCTAGGCCCGGTTCTTCCGCCCAGTCCTCACATCGGCAGATGCGGTCGTCTCCGAGCGGGCTCTGCGCGACCTTGTACGTGGAGAAGTCCAGGTAGCCGTGTCCGGCGCAGATGGTGTTGAAGTCCGGGAAGGCCCATGGTGGCCCGACAGAGCTACGGGCGTGGCGACGCCGGTCGGGGTCGCCACGCGGCACATGTCGGTTGCTTCGTCGGACGTTGTAGTAGGGACAGTCGAGTGTGTGGTGCTCGTCGATGGCACAGCAACGGTGGTCGCCGGTGCAGCCGAGCGCCGCCAACATGCGCTGGGGTCCACTCAGGCGCTGATGGCATCGAGTACCTCCACTTCCGCCGTGGTCATCGACGGATGGACCTTGACCGAGGAAATGTCGATCACGCGGGTAACCGACACCTGACCGTCGTCCCCCGTGAGCATCACCCCGTAGTCGTCCCTGCCGGTGACCATTCCGGATACCCAGTGCCCTTGCACCAGGACGCTCACCGACTGTCCGCCCTTGTGAGCCATGTCGATGAAGCGCCCTGGTGTCATGGTGTCGTTGGTCATCACGCACCCCTGACGGCGGCTGCACCGATCACGACGGTGACAGCGCAGGTGTTCCAAGATCGCATCGGGGAACGGGCCTTTCGTCACTAGGTGTGAGGGCTGCAGCTGGATGAACCTCACCCGACCGCCTGCCCTCCCCGACTCCAACCCCGGGGAGAGCGACGGCCACCGTGAGGTAGCTGGTGGTCTACTGCGGTCTTCTCGACCCACTCGTAGGCCGAGGGACTCCTTGGCCTTCGTCCAACGGGCGGCGTACCTGAACCCGTCGACCTCGACCGTCCCTAGCGTCGCCTGAAGCAGGGTGGTCGCACATCCGCCGACCTACGGGTTCGGTTACCTGTTTCGCGAAGCAGTCGGGGGTGCGGCAGGGTCTCCAGACAGGCCGTGTACACCTCCAGCCCGTCGGCGTACGCTTTCTCCCCAGAGGCCAGGGCAGCCTGCCGCCTGCACCCGGACATCCGGGCACGGTGAATGCCCGACGTTTCATCGTCGCTCGACTGTCCGTGATGCGCTCACCCGGGGCGGACCACGCAGCAACGCAGGCACCTGTGCTCCTCCGCCGGAAAGCAGCATCATGTCGACACGCACGGAAACATCCGGATCCCGCGAGGCCAAGGCGATGGCCCGCCGGCTGCGCGAGGAGCTCGCGGACCGCGGCGTCGAGGTGAGCCACAGCGAGGCCCTCGAGCTGGTCGCTCACCAGCACGGCGCACGCGACTGGAACACCTTCACCGCGGACACGTCCGACCCGGCCGCGCCGGACTTCGGGCCAGTCATCCCTGTCCTGCGCATCTTCGACGTGGCGAAGGCGCGCGAGTTCTACGGCGAGTTCCTGGGATTCGCGATCGACTGGGAGCACACGTACGACGACCACGCACCGGTGTACCTCCAGGCCAGCCGCGACGGCGCCGTCGTCCACCTCAGCGAGCACCACGGCGACGCCAGCCCGGGCGCGACCGTCAGAATCCTGGTCCGCGACGTGATGCGCCTGCACCGAGAGCTGCACGAGCGCGACTACGCCTACGCCCGGCCGGGCGTGGAGACCGAGCCCTGGGGACTCGAGGTGACGGTGCTCGACCCGTTCGCGAACCGGTTGGTGTTCCACCAGCCCGCGGGCGACGTGGCGCCTGACGGTGGAGGCAACGCGGCCGGGCCGATCGAGCACGAGTACGACGTCGCGTGCACGCCGCAGCACGCGTTCGACGTCTTCACCGGGGCGATCACCGAGTGGTGGCATCCGGCGTACGCCATGCCGGGTCTGACGGAGGTCACCATCGAGCCGCGGGTCGGCGGCACCTGCACGATGCGGCTGGCGGACGGATCGTCGTACGGCTGGGGGACCGTCGTGGTCTGGGACTCGCCGGCTCACTACGCGCAGGAGTTCACCCTCGCTCAGGACCCGGACCACCCGAGTCGGATCGACGTCTGGTTCGACCCGAACGACGAGGGGACCCGGATGCGGTTCAGCCACGGAGGGTGGACCGCAGGCAACGTCGCGGGCCGGGCTCGGTTCAGCGAGTGGCCGATCCTGCTCGACAGGTTCGTGGCGTACGCCGAGGGCCGACCCGCTTCCTGAGCGCGGTCCGGGCGACTGAGCCTCAGCGCCCCTGCCACTCCGGCGGGCGCTTCTCCGCGAACGCACGCGGGCCCTCGACCGCATCCTGCGAGCCCAGCATCGTCCGGTACGCCGGAAGGTCGCCCGACCGCATCAGCTCGAACCCGGCCTCGAGATCGAGTCCCTCCGTCCGAGCGAGCAGCTCCAGCAGCGCCGCGACCGACAGCGGTGCCGCCGCGCCGATCGCCGCCGCCAGCTCGAGACACGTGTCGAGCAGCCGGTCGAGCGGCACGACGCGGTTGGCGAGACCCCATCGAGCGGCCTCCTCGGCACCCATCCGGCGACCTGTCAGCAGCAGCTCGCGCGCGATCGCCGGTGGCACGAGTCGCGGGATCCGCAGCACACCGCCCGCGTCAGCGACCACGCCGACGAGCGCCTCGGTCAGCGCCACCTCGGCGTGGTCGGCCATCACGATCAGGTCCGCGGCGAGCGCGAGCTCGAAGCCGCCACCCATGGCCATCCCGTTGACCGCGGCGATGACGGGCTTGGTCCGACCGACGTACTCCGTGAGCCCGGCGAAGCCGCCAGGTCCGTGGTCGGCCTGGACGGACTCACCGGCCGCGGCCGCCTTCAGGTCCCATCCGGCGGAGAAGAACCGGTCACCCGCCCCGGTGATGATCCCGCAGCGCAGGGCCGGGTCGTCCTCGAGCCGCCGGAACGCGGCGTACATCGCCTGGCTGGTCGGGACGTCGATCGCGTTCGCCTTCGGTCTGTCCAGGGTGACGATCAGCACCGCGTCCCGGACCTCGCTCCGCACTGCTTCCATCTCCGCCTCCGTCTCAGGCCCCGTCATCTCAGGCGCCGTGCCGTCGCAGCAGCGAACGACTGATGATGTGCCGCTGGATCTCGCTGGTGCCGTCCCAGATGCGCTCGACCCGGGCGTCGCGCCAGAACCGCTCGATCGGCAGCTCGTCCATCAGACCCATGCCGCCGAAGATCTGCACGGCCTGGTCGGTGATCCGCCCGAGCGCCTCGGACGCGAACAGCTTGGCCATCGCGGCGTCCTGGTCGGTCATCGTGCCCTGGTCGAGCTTCCAGGCGGCGCGCAGCGTGAGCAGCTCGGCGGCCTCGAGCTCGGTCGCCATGTCGGCGAGCGGGAAGGACACGCCCTGGAACTTGCCGATCGGCTGACCGAACTGCTGCCGCTCCGCCGCCCACTGCGTCGCCATCTCGAGCACCCGCTGGGCGCGGCCCACGCTGCTGGCGGCCACGGTCAGCCGGCTGGCGCCGAGCCACTCGCCCATCAGGTCGAAGCCGCGGCCCTCGTCGCCGAGCAGCTGCGCCGCCGGGACGCGGCAGCCCTCGAACGCGAGCTCGCTGTGGTGGTAGCCGCGGTGGGAGACGCTCGACGGTCCGCGGCCGCACGGTCAGGCCCGGCGTGTCCATGTCGACCAGGAACCCGCTGATCAGCTTGCGCGACCCACGGGCGGTCTCCTCGGTGCCGGTCGCGGCGAACAGGATCACGAAGTCGGCCTTGTCGGCGTTGCTGATGAAGTGCTTGGTGCCGTCGATGACGTAGTCGTCGCCGTCGCGCACCGCGCGCGTCGTCATCGACCGCACGTCCGAACCCGGCGCCCGGCTCGGTCATCGCCAGACAGTCGATGCCGCTCGCCGCGCACCGCCGGCAGCAGGTAGCGCTCGCGCTGGTCGCCCGTGCACGCCGAGCAGGATGTTGCTGGGTCGGGCGACCAGCCACTGCAGGGCGTAGCTGGCACGGCCGAGCTCCCGCTCGACCAGCGCCATCCCGACCGAGTCGAGCCCGCCGCCACCGAGGTCCTCCGGCATGTTCGCGGCGTACAGCCCGGCCTTGAGCGCCTTCGCCCGGATCTCGTCGACCAGCTCCTGCGGCACGTCGTCGAGCCGGTCGACCTCGTCCTCGTGCGGATAGAGCTCGCGCGTCACGAAGGCGCGCACGGTGTCGACGATCGCACGCTGCTCGTCGTCGAGCCCGAAGTCCATCACCAGCTCCTGGGGTCGGGTTCAGCCGCGCCGGATGCCCATGGGGCGGCCGACTTCGGCGGGGGTGGGCAGGTCGCGGTGCGCATCGCGGATGGCGACCAGTCGTTCCTGGACGGACGCCGGCATCGGCGTCGACCGGCCGGCCGCCATGTCGACGTGGACCAGCAGCTGCTCGGCCGACGCGACCAGGTCGTTGGTCTCGCCGTGCCGCATCTCGTGGAAGATGTGCACGAACGCGTTCGTTCGTGGTCGAGCAGCTGCAGGGTGACGACCAGCGGCTCGCCCTGCTCTGACCTCGAGGCGGTGGTGGATGTGCGTCTCGATCGTGTAGAGCGAGTGGCCCGCGCCGCGGTAGTCCTCGTCGATGCCGATGCAGCGGAAGAACGCGTCGGCGGCTGTCCCCGAAGACGAGCAGGTAGCACGACTCGCTCATGTGGTCGTTGTAGTCGACCCACTCGGGCAGGACGTCGGTCGCGGTACAGCGTCAGCGGAGCCTCGATCGGCGCGGTCCCATGACGACGTCCCTCGTACGACGCTCGGCGACCCCGCGACCGAGGTGGTCGGGCCGGGGCGAGCGAGCGTCGTGCGTCGTCGCGCATGAGCGGCAGCAGTCGAGCCGAGGCGCGGCTCGTCGGAGCATCGGAGCTGCCCGCCCGATCGACGGTGTCGACGTGGACGTAGAAGCGACTCGCCCGTCGCCGCCAGCGCCCCGTCGTTGCGGACATTCGGTGTGCAGGCGCATCCGCTTGGCGTCCGCGGAGACCAGCAGTCGTCGAGGCGGTCAGGGTCTGGCCCTGCGGTGCACTCGGCGAGAAACCGGATGTGCGTCTCGACGGTGAAGTAGGCCGTGCCCGATGCTGGCGCGGTAGTCCGCGCTCAGGCCGAGGTCGTCGAAGAGCAGCTCGTTGGCGTCGCTCAGCACCTCGGCATAGCTCGCGTCGTGCATGTGGCCGTTGTAGTCCAGCCACTCCGCGCGCACCTCGGCACGGTACGCCGGAACGGCGCCCCTTCAGGCATCGACCGAGCGGTGCTTGTCGAGCAGCAGCAGCAGGTCGACGAGGAAGGCGTCGCGGCGGCGCTCGAGCTCAGGACGCTCTGGCCCCCGGCAGCCGCTCGTGGCGCCGTCGACCACGCGGTCGCGCAGCTCGGGAGTCAGCGACGGCGCGTCGAGCCGCGTCCACGGCTCCAGCAGAGCGGGCGCGAAGTGGTCGAGCATGTGTGCCATGCCGCCCGGCCCACCGGCGAGGTGGAAGGTCAGCATCGGCCCCATCAGGGCCCAGCGCAGTCCGGGGCCGTGGATGATCGAGTCGTCGATCTGCTGGACGGTCGCCTGCCCGGAGTCGACCATGTGCAACGCCTCGCGCCACAAGCGCCTCCTGGAGCCGGTTCGCCGACGAAGCCCGCGACCTCCTGGTCCATGGTCAGGCAGACCTTGCCCGCGCTGGTGTAGAACGCCTCGGCCCACGCGACCGCGGCCGGGTCGGTCAGCTCGCCGCCGACGACCTCGACGAGCGGGATCAGGTACGGCGGGTTGAACGGGTGCCCGACGACGAAGCGTCCGGGGTTCGTGCACTCCGACGGCCATGTCGGTCATCGCCGAACCCGGACGTGCTCGAGCCGACCACGACTCCCGCAGGGGCCGCGTTGTCGATCGCGGACAGCACGGCGATCTTGTTCGGGAGCACCTCGGGCGACGACTCCTGGACGAACTCCGCCGCACCGACCGCCTCCTCGAGCGTGTCGACGAACCGCAGCGCGCTCGCGCGAGGCGCCGTCGCGCAGGCCGAGCGCCACGAGGGCGGGCCAGGCGTTGTCGAGGAGCTCGTTCAGCCGCTCGGCGGCGTCCGGGGCCGGGGTCCCAGGCGACCACGTCGTACCCGGTGCGAAGGAAGTGGGCAGCCCAGCCACCCCCGATCACCCCCGTCCCGATGACGGCGACCGTCCGGACCGCGTCAGCGGCCGGGCGGACCGAGGCGGTCACCAGCCGACCTGGTCGAGACCCTTGAGGCCGAGGATGGCGCGTGCCTCGTCCGGCGTGGCGATGTCGAGCGACAGCTCGTTGAGGATCCGGCGGATCTTCGCGACCTGCTCGGCGTTGGACTCGGCCAGCTGGCCCTTGCCGATGAACAGCCCGTCCTCGAGGCCGACGCGGACGTGCGAACCCATCATCGCCGAGGCGGTGATCATGTTGAACTGGTGCCGTCCGGCGCCGAGCACCGACCACTCGTAGGCGTCACCGAGCAGCTTGTCCGCCGTCGACCTCATGTGGGCGATGTGCTCGACCTCGGCGCCGATGCCGCCCATCACGCCGAGGATCGTCTGCAGGAAGATCGGCGGCTCGACCAGACCGGCGTCGAGGTAGTACGCGAGCGTGTAGAGGTGGCCGATGTCGTAGGCCTCGTACTCGAACCGAGAACCGGTCTGGGCGCGGACGTCGGTGAGCATGTGCTCGATGTCGGCGAACGTGCTCACGAACGGCTCGGTCCGCGTGCTCTCGAGGTACGGCTCCTCCCAGTCGATGCTTCCAGGAGCCGGCGTACTTGGGGATCATCGGGAAGCTGCCGTAGTTGAACGTCCCGAGGTTGAGCGTGCACAGCTCCGGCCGGGTCTCGTAGATCACCTGCAGCCGCTCGGCGACCGACATCCCGGTGCCGCCGCCGCTGGTGATCGAGACGACCGCGTCGGTCGAGTCCTTGATGCCCTTGAGGTACTCGAGGAAGACAGCCGGGTCCGCTGTCGGTCGTCCGTCCTTCGGGTCGCGGGCGTGCAGGTGGATGATCGCGGCGCCGGCCTCGACGGCTGCGACCGACTGGCCGACCACGTCCTCGACCGTGTAGGGCAGGGCCGGCGACATCGTCGGCGTGTGCGCCGACTCCCGTGACGGCGCAGGTGATGATGACCTTGCGGGCTGCTGCCATGACTGGTCCTCCGTCTCGACCACGGTTCGGGAGGGGCTGTGCACCCTCCCGGCGCGACCGTCGTATGGCACGCCATGCGAACGGTCGTCGCATCAGGTGAAACGGTTCTCCCTGACGGCGGCGTTGTCAAGAGAAACGCCGCTCCGGATGTCAGGTGTTCATCAAGGTGGTGATCTCGGCGGCCGCCCCGACCGCGATCGGACCGAGCTCGGCGAACCGGCTGACCGGCACCCGATCCACGAAACCCCAGATGCCGAACACGCGCGAGCGGCCGGCCGTCGCCGCGGCTCAGCACGGGGCGGAGACGCCGAACAGCCGGCCCTCGAGCTCACCGGCGCACTCGGCGTAGCCGCGCTCCCGGGTGGCCGCCAGCTCGTCCATCAGGTCGTCCGGATCGGTGACCGTCGTCTCGGTGTAACGGGGGAGTGGATCCTCGAGCAGGCCGCGCGCCTCGTCCGGAGGCAGCCACGCGAGGAACGCCTTGCCGGTGGAGGTCGCGTGCAGCGGGACCTCCCGGGCCAGCCAGCTGATCTGCAGCACCGAGGGCGGGGCAGCCTCGCTCGACGTAGGTCACGCCGTTCAGACCGGCCACCGCGAGGTCGGCCGTCTCGCCCGTCTCGGCGCAGACGCGATCGAGGACCGGGCGCGTCTTGCGGACCAGTCCGTCATAGCCGGCCGCAGCAGCCATCCGCAGCAGGGCGAAGCCGAGCTTGTAGCGGTTGGTGCCGGGCTCGCGCTCGACCAGGCCATGGTCCTCGAGCGCGCCGAGCAGCCGCCAGGCCGTCGCGCGGTTGATGTCGCACTGGGCCGCGAGCCGGGCTGCCGTCTCGCCCTCGGGTGCCGCCGCGGCCACGCGGTCGAGCAGGGAAAGTGCCCGGTCGACGGACTGGACCCTGCTCGAGCCGCTCACAGGGACATCGTGGCACGCGGGGCCGTGTCTGTGGCCGCCTTGGCTATTGCCGGCAGGGCGAGGTAGCTGAGGTCGCGACACTGCCGGTCCCACCACGGGTCCTCGTACGGCCAGGCCGACGTCTTGACCACGACGACCCGGCGCGGTCGGTCGACGTAGACGAACTGCCCGCGCATCCCGTCGGCCATCACGCACTCGCCGTCAGGATCCAACGGCCACCAGTGGTAGCCGAAGCCGGCGTGCGTCGTGATGGTGCTCGGCAGCCGTCCCGGCCGCAGGAAGGCCTGCTCGCACCGGCTGCTCGCATCGACCCACGCCGACGGCACGATGTCGGTGCCGTCGATCCGCCCGTCGATCTGCGCCGTGCCGATGCGCGACCAGTCGCGCGCCGTCAGGCCGACGTAGGCCGCCGCGAGCGCGACTCCGCCGGCATCGGCGGGAGCGTCCAGGCCGACGACGGCAGGGTGCTCGGCCCCGATCCGCTGCCAGAGTTCGGTCAGTGCCGCGGCGAACGGCTGTCCGGTCGCTCGCTCGCGCACCCAGTCCAGAACCATCGAGTCCGGGCTGCAGTACATGTAGCGCGAGCCCGGCGCCACCTCGGTCCCGATCGCGGCCAGGTGGTCGCGCGTCCCCCCGGTGCCGTCCCGCCAGCGGCGCACGAAGCGTGACGCGACGCTGTCGGGATCGTGGTAGTCCTCGCGCCACGCGACCCCGCTGGTCATGGTGAGGACCTGCCGGACGGTGACGCGGTCGTAGCCGGACCCGGAGAGCTCGGGGACGTGCTCGACGACCGGGGTGTCGAGATCGCCGAGCGAGCCGTCGGCCCAGGCGACCCCGGTCAGCAGCGCGAGCACGGACTTCGTGGCGGAGTTCCCGAGCAGCCGGTCGGTCGGCGGCCACCCCGTCGGCGTACCGCTCGAAGACGACGACGCCGTCGACCACGACGACCATCGCTGTCGTGGAGGTGAGAGACCAGAACGTGTCGAGGTCCATGACCTGGCCCGCGCCGACGATCTCGGGGTCGAGCGTGCGCGGCTCGACGGTTCGCGGCCGTGGGTCCGACGCCGGCACCTCGAGGAACGGTAGGTGCCGTTGCGGCTCGCGGAAGGCGTCGATCGGGTCCATGGCGCGATCATGCCGCGCGGCGTGCTCATCGCGGGAGCCGCCCTGCCCGGCGTTGCGAATGACGCGACAGGCGGCAGCACCGTCCGGGGTGGACGCTCCTGACCAGTTGCCCGTTCGCTCACGACTCGGTCGGGATTCCGCGAATGCCCTTGACACGACGGTGTGGATAGTGAACGTTCGTTTCGCGATATGAATCGCGTCCGGACATCGCCGGAGGGGCTGCACACGGGCTGGATTGCCGGCGATCACCAGCAGAGGGGCTCGCCATGACCGGATACCCGCAGGACCCTTCAAGGCCCGACGCAGCAGCAAGACGGACTCTGGCTCGCGTCGCCCTTCTCGAGACGGACGTTGTTCCTCGGTGCCGGCACCGCCGCGATGGCGGCAGCCCTCGCGGCGTGCGGCGGCAGCGACTCCTCGACCGACAGCGGCGGGTCGGCGGGCGGGACGCCCAAGCGCGGCGGCGACTTCCGCCTCGGCGTGACCGGTGGTGGGGCCAAGGACATCATGGACGGCCAGAACATCATCACCAAGCCCGACCAGGCTCGCCTGCTCACCGCCTTGGAGACGCTGCTGACCTTCGACGACGAGTACCAGCTGACCGACCGACGGCCTCGCCGAGAGCGTCGAGGCAGGACAGCCCCACGCAGTACACGATCGTGCTCCAGAAGGGCATCGAGTTCTCAGAACGGCAAGGCGCTGACGGCCGACGACGTCATCTACTCGCTGCAGCGGATCGGCACCGCAGGCCAACGGCCTGACGGGGTTCGCCGCCACGGCCACGATGGACATCAAGAACCTCAAGAAGGTCGACAAGTACACCGTCCAGCTCCCGCTCCTGAGCGCCGGACTCGACGATCCCGCAGACGCTCGCCAGCTACACCTTCGGCATCGTGCCGGTCGACTACGAGGCCTTCAGCGGTGACGCCTCCACGCAGATCGGCACCGGCGCCTACAAGCTCAAGAGCTTCACCCCGGGCCAGGAGAGCGTGCACGAGCGCAACCCGAACTACTGGCGCTCCGGGCAGCCGTACTTCGACACGGTGACGATCACCGACTTCTCCGACGCGACCGCGCAGGTCAACGCGCCTGCTCGGTGGCCAGATCGACGCGATGACCGACGTCCCGGCCGCGCAGGTGGCGACCGTGGAGGCGCAAGGGCGTCAAGGTCCTGAACTCCAAGACCGGCGGTTGGATCCCGATCTGCATGGCGATCGACATGCCGCCGTTCGACGACGTGCGCGTGCGCCAGGCGATGCGGCTGATCGTCGACCGCCAGAGCATGATCGACCAGATCCTGTCCGGCTACGGCTTCGATCGGCAACGACCTCTACGCACCCTTCGACGCCGGCTACGCCAGCGACCTGCCGCAGCGCGAGCAGGACATCGACCAGGCCAAGTCGCTGCTGAAGGCGGCGGGCGCCGAGGGCCTCACGGTCGACCTGCACACCACCAACGGCGCGGCCAGCATGGTCCAGTCGCCACCGTCTTCGCCACGCAGGCCAAGGAGGCCGGCGTCACCGTCAACGTCAAGAACGACCCGAACTACTACGGCGACGACTACCTCAAGCTGGCGTTCTCGGTCGACTTCTGGGGCACCCGCGGCTACCTCAACCAGGTGCAGCAGGGCTCGCTGCCGAACTCGCCGTACAACGAGACCCACTGGCCGCCGAAGTCCGGCGACGGCTCGAACTTCGAGGACCTCTACAAGCAGGCCCTGGCCGCCACGGACGAAGGCAAGCGCATCGACATCAGCACGAGATGCAGACGCTCGAGTACGACATCGGCGGCTACATCATCCCGTTCTTCAACAACCTGATCGACGGCTACGGCGCGAACGTCTCCGGGCTTCACGCCGAGCAAGGGCACGCTCAACCTGGCGAGCTTCGGCCACGGCTTCCGCACTATCTGGTTCAACGACTGAGACCGGGCCCCGCACGTGACCTGGTTGCGATCGGGAGGGATCCCCGCCTTCATCGTCCGGAGGTTGCTGCTCGGCCTGCTGGTGCTGTGGCTCGTCTCGATCCTCGTCTTCGTCTCGACCCAGGCGCTCGGCAACCCCGCGCGGGCGATCCTCGGTCGCGACGCGACGCCGGAGCGGCTGGCCGCGCTGCAGAACGCAGCTCAACCTCGACAGCTCGAAGGTCGAGCCAGTACTTGAGCTGGCTCAGCGGGCTCCTGCACGGCGTCGTTCGGCAACTCGCTGGCGGCGCAGCAGCCCGTCACCGAGGTGCTCGGGCGACCGGCTGGTCAACTCGACCGTCCTGGTCCTGCTCGCCGCGCTGATCTGCGATCCCGCTGTCGATCGCCATCGGCTCGTGGGCCGCGCTGCGGCGCGAGAAGTCCTTCGACATCGTCACCTCGAACGCGATGCTGCTGCTCGCCGCGCTGCCCGAGTTCGTGGTCGCCGTCCTGCTGGTCATCCTGTTCGCGACCACGGTCTGCCACATCTTCCCGGCGATCAGTCCGGTTCCACCGGGCACCAGACCCTGGGACAACCCGGACGATCCTCGTCTTGCCGACGCTCACCCTGGTGCTCGCGGTCGCCCCGTACGTCTCCCGCATCATGCGCGCCTCGATGGTCGAGGTGCTCGAGAGCGACTACGTCGAGATGGCCCGGCTCAAGGGCCTGTCGGAGCGCACCGTGCTGATCCGGCACGCACTGCCCGAACGCGATCGGCCCGGTCTTCCAGGTCATCGCCATCAACCTCGCCTACCTCGCCGGGGGCGTCGTCGTCGTCGAGTACGTCTTCAACTACCCCGGCATCGGAAGCTGCCCTGCAGGAAGCGGTGATCAACCACGACCTTCCCGTCGTGCAGGCGCTCGCGATGCTGATCGCGACGGTGTACGTCGTGCTGAACCTGATGGCCGACGTCGCGACCATCCTGGTCACACCGCGACTGAGGACGCGGCTGTGAGCGCCCTCGACGCGGACCCGACCCTCGTCGCGGTCGAGGGCGGCCCGACACCGGTCAAGTCGACCGCCCTGCTGGCGCGATCGCTTCGACTCTGGCGGACGCGGATCGGCGCTGGTCTTCGTCGTGATCCTGGTCGCGATCGCCATCATCGGCCCGTGGATCGCCCCGCACGCGGCCGACGAGTTCGTCGCGATCCCCAACTCGAAGCCCGGCGGCGACGCCGGACTGCTGGGCACCGACTACCTCGGGCAGGACGTGCTGGAGCCGGTTCCTGTACGGCGGGCGGAGCATCCTCGTGATGGCCGTCGTCGCGACCGGCGATCGGCCTGGTCTTCGGGATCGCGATCGGGCTGGTCGCGGCGTACGCCCGCAACGCGCTCGACGACGTGCTGATGCGGGCGATGGACGTGATCATGGCGTTCCCGCAGATCATGCTGGCGCTGGTCGCGGTCAGCCTCCTCGGGCGCGAAGCTCTGGATCATCATCGTGGCGATCGCGCTGACGACGGCGCCCCGCGTGGCCCGGGTCGCACGCGGCGCCGCGCAACCGGTCGTCGAGCGTGACTTCATCGCCGCCACGGAGTCGATGGGGGTGTCGCGGATCCGGATCCTGTCCGGCGAGCTGTTCCCCAACATCCTCGGCCCGATGATGGTCGAGGCGAGCCTGCGCCTCACCTACTCGATCGCGGTGATCGCCGCGCTGGCCTTCCTCGGCCTGGCGCCGGACCCGAACGGCGCCAACTGGGGCACGATGATCCAGCAGAACCAGATCGCCCTGGCCACGCAGCCGTGGGGTGCGCTGGCTGCCGATCATCGCCATCGCCCTGCTGACCATGGGGACCGGCCTGATCGGCGACGGCATCGCCCGTACCGCGGCCGGCATCGACCGCGAACGGGGAGACGAGTGAGCGCCGACAGCCCGTCCCGCAGGCCACGACCCGCGCCGCGGTCACCGTCGAGGACCTGCGAGATCTCCACCAGCAACGGCACCAAGGTCGTCTCCGAGGTCTCGTTCGAGATCGCGCCCGGTGAGGTGCTCGGACTCGTGGGCGAGTCCGGCTCCGGCAAGACGACCGTGGGCTGTCGCTGCTCGGCCACGCGCGTCGCGGCCTGGAGATCACCGGCGGCATCGATCCTGCTCGGCGACCACGACATCCTGTCGCATGGACGACGCGGAGCTGCGGTCGCTGCGCGGCTCGCTGGTCTCCTACGTCCCCAGGACCCGGCGTCCTCGCTCAACCCGGCGCTGCGGATCGGCCTCCAGATGCGCGAGGTGCTCGAGGCGCACGGCTCCGAGAACAAGCAAGACGCACGCCGAGCGGATCGCCGAGATGATGCGCGAGGTCGCGCTGCCCGACGACCCGAAGTACCTGCGGCGCTACCCGCACGAGCTCTCCGGCGGACAGCAGCAGCGCATCGGTCTGGCCATGGCCTTCGCCAACCGGCCGCGCCTGATCGTGCTCGACGAGCCGACCACCGGCCTCGACGTCACGACGCAGGCGACCGTGCTGTCGACCGTCCGCGACCTCGCCGCGGCACACGACGTCGCGGCGCTCTACGTCAGCCACGACCTGGCCGTCGTGGCCGCGCTGGCCCGTCGCGTCGCGGTCATGTACGCCGGCCGCGTGGTCGAGCTCGGGCCTGCCGAGGAGCTCTTCGACTCGTCGGCGCACCCCTACACGCGTCGGCTCGTCGGTGCGATCCCGCGGCTGGCCGGCGGCCGCAGCCTGGTCGGCATCCCCGGCCACGCCCCGTCGCCCGGCAAGCGACCGCAGTGGCTGCGCCTTCGCGCCGCGCTGCACGATGCGCATCGACGAGTGCGACAAGGAAGTCCCACCGCTCGCCCTGGTGCGCCCCGAGCACAGCGCCGCGCTGCATCCGTTCGGACGAGGTCGCGGCGCAGAAGCAGGGCAAGGTCGGAGACCCGGTCGCGCTGGTGCCGGCCGACGACGACTCGGCGGTCCTGTCGCTCCGTGACGTGGTCGCGAGCTACGGCAAGATCGAGGTGCTGCACTCGATCAACCTGACGCTGGAGCACCACGAGTGCCTGGCCGTGGTCGGTGAGTCGGGGTCGGGCAAGACGACGACCGCGCGAGCCATCGCCGGTCTGCACCACAATGGACCGGCGCGATCAAGCTCGGCGGCACCGAGCTCGAGACCGTCGGCCCGGGCGCGCAGCATCGAGTCGCGCCGCCAGATCCAGTACATCTTCCAGAACCCGTACGGCTCGCTGAACCCGCGCAAGACCATCGGGCAGACCGTCGGGCAGCCGCTGTCGGTCTTCGGCCTCGCCAAGGGCCGGGACGCGGACAAGCGCGTCGGCGAGATGCTCGAGCAGGTGTCGCTGTCGGCGTCGTACGCACGTCGCTATCCCGACCAGCTGTCCGGTGGCGAGCGCCAGCGCGTCGCGATCGCCCGTGCCCTGATCTCCGAGCCGTCGGTGCTGATCTGCGACGAGGTCACCTCGGCGCTGGACGTCAGCGTGCAGGCGGCGATCGTCGAGCTGCTCGGCCGAGCTGCAGCGCGAGCTCGGGCCTCTCGATGGTCTTCGTGACCCACAACCTGCCGCTGGTGCGGTCGATCGCCCAGAAGGTCGCCGTGCTCGCCGACGGCAACATCGTGGAGTACGGCGACACGGCGCAGCTGCTCAGCGACCCGCAGCAGCCCTACACCCGACAGCTCATCGCGAACACCCCGTCGCTCGAGACGGCGACCGGCGAGGCCCCGAGCGCCGAGCCGCTCGACCAGCCCGAGGTGAGTGCGTGACCGACGGCGAGCGGCCGAACATCCTGATCGTGATGGCCGACCAGCTCGTCCCGGCCGCCCTGCCGTTCCACGGCAACGACGTCGTCCAGGCGCCGCACCTGACCGCGCTGGCCGAGGACGGGGTCGTGTTCGACAACGCCTACACGGCCAGCCCGCTGTGCGCGCCGGCGCGTGCCTCGCTCATGACCGGGCTGCTGCCCTCGAACACGCACGCCTACGACAACGCCGCGGAGTTCTCGTCCGAGATCCCGACGTGCGCGCACTACCTGCGCGCGGCCGGCTACCGGACGGTGCTCGCCGGCAAGATGCACTTCTGCGGCGCCGACCAGCTGCACGGCTTCGAGGAGCGGCTGACCACCGACATCTATCCCGCCGACTACGGGTGGACGCCGGACTGGAGCCGCCCCGACCACCGCCCGCACTGGTACCACGACATGTCGTCGGTGACCGAGGCCGGACCGTGCATCCGCTCCAACCAGCTCGACTTCGACGACGAGGTGGGCTTCGCCGCGGAGCGTGCGCTCTTCGAGCACGCCCGGTCCGGCGACGAGCGGCCGTTCTGCTTCGCGGTGTCCTTCACCCACCCGCACGACCCGTACGCCATCCCCCACGAGTGGTGGGACCTGTACGCCGACGTCGACGTGCCGCTGCCCGAGCACGGTCACGACCCGGCGGTCGCGCAGCCGCACGATCTCCGACTCCGCCAGATGTGCGCGATGGACGACGTCGACATCACCGACGACCAGGTGCGCGCCGCGCGCCGGGCCTACTACGGCGCCATCTCGTACGTCGACGACAAGATCGGCCGGCTGGTCGAGGTGCTCCGCCAGACCGGGCAGCTGGACAACACCGTCGTCATCGTCACCAGCGACCACGGCGACATGCAGGGGGAGCGCGGCCTCTGGTACAAGATGAGCTTCTACGAGGGCTCGGTCCGGGTGCCGCTCGTGGTCTCCGCACCCAGCCGCTTCGCGCCGCGTCGAGTCTCGACACCGGTCAGCACGATGGACCTGCTCCCGACCCTGGTCGGTCTCGGGTGTGATCCCGACGCGACGCCGGTCGTCGGAGACCTCGACGGCAGCAGCCTGCTCCCGCTGCTGCGCCGGAGAGGACGACGGCCGCGACCTGCTCGTCGCCGAGTACCTGGCCGAGGGCGCGATCGCGCCGATCGTGATGCTCCGCCGCGGCGCCATCAAGCTCGTGCACTGTCCCGGTCGAGCCCGACCAGCTCTACGACCTCGAGGCCGACCCGCTCGAACGGGTCAACCTCGTCGACGATCCGGCGTACGCCGACGTGCTGGCCGAGCTGCGAGCCGTCGTCGCAGTCGCGATGGGACCTCGCCCGTCTCGACGAGGAGGTCCGGCTCAGCCAGCAGCGGCGGCTCCTCGTCGCCGGCGCCCTCGGCGAAGGTCCGGAGGGCGCGTGGGACTACGCGCCGCCGTATGACGCAGCGCGCAGGTACATCCGCAACCACATGGATCTCGGCGAGCTCGAGACCCGGGCGCGCTTCCCACCGGTGGCCGTGGCCTCAGACGTCGCCGGCAACCCGGAACCCTAGGTTGCCGGTGCTGCTGTCGGGCGTGTTGGCGCTGCGCGCGTCGACGCGGTAGCGCCAGCAGTAGCTGTCGTGGCAGAGGTAGCTGCCGCCACGCATGACGCGGGCGTCGCCATGCTCAGGACCTTGCGGGTCGTGATCCGGTGACCGGGCGTACGTGTTGGTCGCGAACCAGTCACCGCACCACTCCCACACGTTGCCGGTCATCTCGAACAGGCCGTAGTCGTTCGGGGCGTAGCTGCCGACCGGGCAGGGTCCGACCCAGCCGTCGTCTCCGGTGTCATGTCCCGGGAACTGGCCCTGGAAGACGTTCATCCGGTGGGCGCCCGCGGGCTCGCGCTCGTCGCCCCACGGGAAGTGGTGGCCGGCGCGGCCGCCGCGTGCGGCTCGCTCCCACTCGGCCTCGGTGGGGAGCCGGACGCCGGCCCACGCGCAGTAGCGGGTCGCGTCCCACCAGCTGACGTGCACGACCGGATGGTCGCCCCGCCCGTCGGCCGAGCTCTGCGGCCCCTCCGGGTGCCTCCAGTCGGCGCCGATCACCTCGCGCCACCACGGCGCGGCAGCGACTGCGCGCGTCGGTGGGAAGTCGTCCGGCAGCAGCCCGCCGAACACGAACGAGTTGCCGAGCTGTTCGGCGGTGGTCCGGTAGCCGGTGGCGTCCACGAACGCGGCGAAAGCGTCGTTGGTCACCGTGTGGACGCCGAGCCGGTACGCGCTGAGCGTGACCTCGTGCACGGGACCCTCGCCGTCGTCCGGGTAGCCCTGCGGGTCGTCCGTACCCATCGCGAAGGTGCCGCCGGGGATGTCGACGAGCTCGATCGCCGCCGGTGCTGCCACGTCCGTGGTGAGGCGCCGGGGAGTGTCGTCCGTCGCCGACGAATCGCTCTCGTCGGGCCGGGACGGGACGCAACAGCTGCTCATGGCGCCAGTGTCCCATCCGGCATTCGGCGGTCCGGCCGGACGGTCTCCCCTAGCCTCGGGACATGGACCGCGAGACGATGCAGAGCATCCAGCAACCCCTCAAAGACGCCTACCGCGCCGACGCGAGCAAGGCCCTGGTGACCCTCCGAGCCGACGGCGACATCGACAGCGAGGGGATCAGCTGCTCGGTCGCGACCGGACAGGCGATGGTGGCCGCGGGGCTGCATCCGGCGAGTGGCGGAAACGGGATGCTCGCGTGCTCCGGCGACCTGCTCCTCCAGGCTCTGGTGGCCTGCGCGGGCGTGACGCTGCGCGCAGTGGCCACCTCGCTCGAGGTCGACGTCCGGTCGGGGAGCGTGCACGCCGAGGGCGACCTCGACTTCCGCGGCACGATGGCGGTGTCGAAGGAGGCTCCTGTCGGTTTCAGCGACATCCGGCTGCGGTTCGACCTGGACACCGACGCGAGCGAGGACCAGCTGGCGTCCCTGCTGAAGCTCACCCAGCGCTACTGCGTCGTGCTCCAGACGCTGTTGCAGTCGCCTCAGGTGGACGTGACGCTGAACGCGCCCGGCTGAGCACGATTCTCCCCGGACATGCGACGAGCGCCTCGGTCCTGGGACAGGGACCGTAGGCGCTCGCCGTCCCGCTGTGGTCAGCGGGCTGGGGTGGGACTAGTTGAGGAAGCCGGCGTTCTCGGTTGTACCGGCCTCGTCGACAGATGCGTCCGCACCTGGGTGGTTCCGACAGCGAGGGGCGCTGTCTTCGAGTACGTCCGAGGGAGCCGAGGGGACAGCTCGATCGGCGTACGGAAAGAGAAGGTGCGCAAGATGCGACGTTCGGCGGACAGGTATGCCGACGCTGCGGTGCGCCACCGCGAGTGGATAGCTCATCGGAGTCTCTTTCTTCGGTAACTGGGCGACCTACGAGAGGCCCCTGGTTTTGCGTCCCCGCCTCGCGACGGGTTTGCCTTTGTCGGGTGAGAGCCCGGCACGCACGAGTATGCCCCGTCCTGGCAGCCGCTTGTCCCGGTTTTGCAGGAAAATCATCCGAACAGGCAGGTGCGCTCTCGTCACGGTCGGTCGACCCGCCTGCGACACCCCGAGGAGGGGGGTGCTCAGACAACGCTCAGCCCGAACCCCTACGGTGTCGATCGTGCAACCGGCAGGATGGTACGCCGACCCCACGAGGCGGCATGAGTGGCGCTACTGGCAACCCGGCTGGAGCGACCTGGCCGCCGACGGCAAGGAAGAGGTCAAGGACCCGCTCCGTCCCCGCTGGCGCCGCTACCTCGCGTTCGTGCTGATCGCACAGCTCGTCCTGGTCCCGGTCTTCGGCTTCATCTTCATCCAGCAGGGCGAGAAGCTCGACTCCCGCGTCGGGGTCGTGCAAGAGGCCGGTCAGGACCCGCCGGTCGTCAGCGTGGTCTATGCACCCTGCCCGGGTGAGCGCATCACCCACATCGCCTTGAGCCGCGCCGGCGGCAAGGGCGTGCTCAACACCGTGATCTGGTCCGCCGCCGGCGAGGCTCCGGCCGACCAGCCGATCGAGTTCGGCAAGACTCCCGACGGCATGACGGAGAAGGTCGCGCTGACAAGCCCGGTCGGGTCCCACGAGAAGCTGGTGCTGCTCGTCGCCACCAACCAGCTCAAGGACCCGAACACCATGGAGGTCGAGATGGACAAGGTGCCGACCAGCGGCGCGCTGTCCTATCACGGCACCTACACCGACGACGACGCCTTCACGGCGGCGGCCCTCGATGCGACACCGTGCGGCGCCGAGTCCAGCGGGAGCCGCAGCCTGCTCATCAAGGTGCTGATCGGTGAGGTCCTGCTGGCCCTGGTCGGCGTCGGGCTCGTGACGGTGCCGCACTATCGCGGCCCCGCGTCGCCGTACGCCTGACCCAGCCCCCGAGGCGCGCGAGCACGCTCGCTCGAGCGGTTCCGTAGGCCACGAACTCGCGCGGCAACGGAAGTCGCTGTCCGGGCAGCCAGGAGCTCACCGACCGTTCCCTTCCTGCGGTGTCGTCACGGACGGGTCAGCAGCTGCTGGTGCGTGCGCCAGGCCGAGCTGTTGCCGACGTTGTCGCGGGCGGCCGCGCGGTAGACGAGCAGCCCGACCCTCAGACGCTTGACCGGGACGCTCCAACGGCGTCCACTCGGCGTCACCGTCGAGAGCGTCGCCTTCTTCCAGGCGCCTCGCTGGCTCGCGGCCGTGGCCCAGCGGCCGCGTGTCGGCGCGGTAGGCGTACCAGGTGCCGTGGCGCTTCTCGACGACCTTGACGCGGACGTTGCGGACGCCCGTCTGGGCGTCGGTGGCGCGGCCCCGCAGCGTGGTCCACTTCGAGACCGACTGCTTGTTGGTCGTCGGGAGGCGGAGGCGCACGACGGGCTTCACGGTGTCAGCCGTGATCGTGACAGCGGAGGTGGCGAGCGGAGCGGACGCGTTGTTCGCCTCGTCGGTCAGGGTGACGGTGGGGGCGTAGCTGTCGGCGGCGTCGTACGTGTGGGTCAGCGTGGTGCCGCTCGTCCAGGGCTCCGCCGGGCCGTCGCCCCAGTCGACGCTGCGCGCGATGTCGGCCTCGTCGCTCAGGTTGTCGCCGATCGTCTGCTGGGTCAGGGTCACCGTCGTCCAGCGGGCGTAGCCGGTCGCCGGCGAGACGGCGAAGGTGCCGGTGGGTGCAGTCAGGTCGTTCACCGCGGCCGCGAGTGTGTAGGTGCTCTCGTTGCCGGCGCCGTCGGTGAGCGTCACCACCGGGTGATGAACGGCCGGCGTCGCCGGGTAGGCGTGCGGGAACGTGGTCTGGGTGCCAGGACCGGT
Organism: uncultured Actinomycetota bacterium; assembly: GCA_963737725.1. GTDB lineage: Bacteria > Actinomycetota > Actinomycetes > Propionibacteriales > Nocardioidaceae > JANLYC01. The sequence goes on along the minus strand of CAVTTO010000002.1, from coordinate 422,623 downwards.
CGAGTCCGGGGAACCGTCACCCCAGTCGATGGACTGGGTCAGCTGCGCCGGAGAGGACAGGTTGTCGCTGACGGAGGTCTGCGTGACCGTGACGTTGCCGTCCGGGGAGCTGTCCGGGCTGACGGTGTAGGTCGCGACCGGAGCGGTGAGGTCGGGAAGGAAGGCGGACGTGGCGGTCGTGCGACCGCGTCGCTTGACGTTGAAGGGGGTCACCGAGACGGTCACCTTGGCGCCCGCGGCTTGCGTGGTGGTGCCGACGAACGACGGGTCGGTCACCCGCTCCTGGTCGAGCACGGTCCCGCTGATGTTGGTGAGCGTGACCAGGTACGACGTGGCGTTGGTGGCGGTGTTCCACCCGGCCTCCACGGTGTAGGTCGCGTCCTCCAGCGTCATCGACGTGATCGACAACCCGGTCACGTTGCCGGGCTTGACCGGCGGCTTGGCCTGGGCGGAGTCCGAGACGCCGGCCACGAGGGCCAGTGCCGTGACGGCCGTGACGAAGGCACCGGCGGCGCGAGGCGCCCGGTTCCACGTAGTGCGAGCATGCCGAGTACGCATGTGGTTTCCCTCCACATGTCGTGCGCTCCGCCGGGTGCGAGGCCAAGACGGGGGGGCCAGCGAAGCGCAACCTGTCCGCGATCATCGTCTGACGCTGCGTGACGGTGACGTGGCGTTATCGGCCAACTCTGGCCGAACGTCCGATTTCCCTCAGCCGGACGGACACGTCTGATGACCAGGCCGGGCCAGGTCGGCGTGTCGTCACGCACCAGAGACTTCACTCCCGGGTAAAGGAGGCCGGTGAGACACGCGGTGGCGGACACGCCCAGGACAGGCTCGGGGGTGTCGACGCGCCGCGTACCGTAGAAGGTGACCGATCCCTCTTCGTCGACTCTCTTGAACTTCCGTCACTTCCCCCGGACGGTCGCCCGACGCGACCTGTGACACCTCGACCCCAGGAGATCCCTATCCCTCCTGGGGTCGAGGCCTGTCCAACCCTGCCACCCTCCTTCGGTCTCGTCAGTCGGCGATGGGCTCCCAGATCAGCTCGGCGACGTCCATCACGAGCTCGGGACTCTCGCGATCGGGATCGACCGGCGTACGGACCTCCCCGACGCACACGCACACGACGTCGTTGAGCCGCCGGTAGCGCTCGTCATCGCTGAGGTGGAACGCCGACGCGACGATCTCCCGCTTCCCGGGTGGGTAGGCCCGGCCGTACCCGTGACACTCGAACATGACCGTCGCGCCGTCGTCGGTCTCGATCACGGCCCGGAAGTCCGGCTGGAAAGGCCCTTCCGTGGTCCGCCGCTGCGGGAAGTTCGCGCCGCGGAACCGCCCCGTGATCGACCCTTCGCAGCGTCCCTCGGCGAAGTACAGGTGCTGTTCCCAGCCGCCCTCGAGCCCGACGGACCAGCCCTCGGGATAGCTGAACCGAACCCGGTACAACGGCTCGAGCCGCATCTCCGCACTCCTGCCTGTCACGTGTCGACGTCTTCCGAGGAGTACTCCCAGGTGCGCCGCTCGGCAACGTCCGCGCCCGGACTCGGCGTGGGCTCAGGCGCTCAGGCGCAGCCCGGCCTCACTGAGCACGCGCTCGACGTGCAGCCTCTCGGCGTCCCGCTCGATCCCCGGCGGCATGGAGGTCAAGGTGTCCGGGACGTCGAGTGCCCGACATGCCTCAGCCAGAATGTCGTCGTACGCGTTGACCACGCTGATGCGCCGTGCGTTCGGGGTGCCCGGTGGCGTGGCCATCAGCTCTGCCCGAATCTGACGGGCTTGGCGGGCGATGCGTTCGATGGTGAGGCTGGCCGGAGGCTCGGGCGGCGGCCAGATGCGGTCGTGCAGCCGATGGAAGAACCGACCGATCTCGCGCTGGTAGAGCACGCCACCGACCGCGGCGCCGAGCATCAGGTGACGAGCGCCAGGACGAGGAATCCACCAACCGGGCCGAGGCCCATGATCCGACGATAGACGCGGCCCTGGGAACCGGCAAGGAGTCGTTCTGACCCGGTCGAGGACGTCGCTTTCGCCGGCGAGTCGCGACCTACAGCATCGGGACGTGGACGTCCCAGCCCTCTGTCGGTATGCGGCGGAGGGTGTTTGGTCCTACCCGTGGAGTCGCCAGACCTCCTGACGGATCCGGCTAGGCTGCGGGGTGTGCCCGCGTTCACCTGGCGACCGGCGAATGAGGCAACGACTGAGGACGTCGAGGCAGTGTTCGACACCGGTGGCGCACGCAAGTGCCGCTGCCAGGCGCTGAAATGCCCAGGCTGGATTTGGCGCGACACCACCCAGGAGCAGCGAGACGCCGCCCTGCTGGAGCAGACCGGTTGCGGCACCGACGGACCCACGTCCGGCCTGATCGGGTACCTCGACGGCGAGCCAGCCGGTTGGGTCGCGGTCGAGCCGCGGGAAAACTACCCCCGAGTGTGGAGCCGGAGGAAGTCGTGGATGCGGCTGGACCCTGAGCTCGTGGGCGTCTGGTCGGTCACCTGCTTCGTCACACGCAAGGGCTTCCGACGGCAAGGGCTGATGTATGAGTTGGCCGCGGCCACCGTTGAGTACGGAAGGCAGGTCGGCGCCCGCGTCCTGGAGGGCTATCCCACCGAGCCGTCGCCTGGGAAGACCGTGATCTGGGACGAGGCGTCCGTCGGGTTGCTGCACGTTTTCCTCGACTCCGGTTACGAGGTGGTGGCCTCTCCGACCCTGCGCCGGAGGGTGGTACGTCACCGACTCGCCGAGCCGTCGTGACCGGCCCGTGGGCTCGCCGCAGGCCTGACTGGCCGCGATCCGCTCGCTCATGCAGAGAGTCGGACGGTGCGGAAGCATCGTGACGGGGCGTGCCGTAGGGAAGCAGCAATATCGAGCTAACCGCTTCGGACACGACAACGCTGCCGTACCGTTGACGGCCGGGGAACCTCCTGATGACGCTGGAGGCACGAGTCGTTCGAGGGGTTCTGTTGTGACGTTTGTCGTTGTTCTTCTGCTCGTATGTGTCGCAGCGCTGACCGTCCTGGGCGTGTGGACGACTCGTCGCCGCAGCCAGGTGCTCAACTGGAACCGTGAGCTGGACGCCGCCTTCGACGGCGAACGCCGAGAGCTGCCCCGCGGCCGGATCCTTTGAGGCTCGCTGTTGCCGCCCAGGCGGCGCTGCTCAGCTGGTCAGAGTCCGGCTGAATCCATCAACCGCTCGGCGGGATGTTCTGGTTGTGGCGGAAGAAGTTCGTGGGGTCCCACGTCGCCTTGAGTCGGCGCAACCGCGCGTACCGTTCGCTGCCGAAGGCCGCCTCCACCCGGCCGGCGCCTTCGTCCCCGATGAAGTTCAGGTAGGCACGTCCGGTCGACCACGGCTTGAGGGACGCGGCCACCTCTCGGGTGTACGCGATGTTCTGGGCCGTGGCGTCGGGGTCGGGCCAGATCGACAGATAGTGAACGTTCCACGGTGCCGAGCGTTGGCCGAAGGCCGTCGCGTCGTCGGGAACGCGCGACAGCGCGCCACCTCCGGGTACGACGATGATCTGCGTCAGCGGCGACACCGGCTTCGTGGCCCCCGCAACCAGGGCGTCGATCGCCTCGTCCGGGAGCGCTTCGAGGAAGTCTGCCGACCAGTAGTTCTGGAGTCCCTTGGGGTTGCCGGCGTCGAGGAGCTGCTGCACCGCGACGTACGGCATCGGCTGGACCATGTCGATTGCCGGAGGGCCGTAGGTCAGGAGTGGCTCCATCACCGCGCGGCCCTCGTCAGGGTCACCGGAGTAGCAGACGACGACCCCGACGACCGGTTGACCGCGCACCGGCTCCGGTACGACGTCGATGGGTGGCGCCGTGACGAACGCCAGGCCCGCACCCACCTCGTCCGGAGCGGTGAGCATGTAGTCGCGGAAGTTCCTGAGGACCTCGGCAGCCATCGTCGCCGGGTACATCAACATGCCACCGAGGACGATGGGGCCGACCGGATGCAGCCGGAAGGTGAACCGGGTGACGACACCGAAGTTCCCGCCACCGCCGCGAAGCCCCCAGAACAGGTCGGGGTTCTGCTCGTCGGACGCCACGACGACGCGGCCGTCAGCGGTCACCACCTCGGCCTCGAGCAAGCTGTCACACGTGTAGCCGAGCTTGCGCTCCAGCCACCCGCTCCCGCTTCCGAGCGCGAGACCGGCGACACCGGTGGTGGTCACGCGGCCTCCGGTCATCGCCAGACCATGCGCCTGGGTGGCCGCGTCGACCTCGCCCCACGTGCACCCGCCGCCGACCCGGGCGATGCGCTCGCCGGGGTCGACCTCGACCGCGTTCATCCCCCGCAGGTCCAGACAGACACCGGCATCGACAACCGCTGAGCCGGTGACCCCGTGCCCTCCTCCGTAGACCGAGAGGGGCAGATCTTCGCCCCGCGCCATGGCCACGACCGCCACCACGTCGCTCGTGGTGAGGCAGCGCGCGATGACCGCCGGCTTCCGGTCGATCATCCCGTTGAACACCCGGCGCGCTTCGTCGTAGCCGTCATCTCCGGGATACAGCGCGAGCCCCCCGAAACCATCGATCCCCCGAGGTGGTGCCTGCACGTCAGCCATCTGAAGCTCCTGTCCCTGCTCCGCGGTCTCGCTGCCATGTTTCGGCGCGCGCCGACGGGAGGCAATAGCCCGAAGAGGCCCCATCCGCGGACCCACCCTCCTGGCGCAGCGGAATCCGGGGTGATGCGGGGCACAAGGCCTCCAGGAACCACAGTTGCGCCGGTTCTCCGTGCGTCGTGTCGCGTTTGGCGCTTGGTCGGACGCTTCTTGCCGCCAGCTTCGATCGGCGTTCGCCATCACCTTGAGCGGTCCTATTGTGATCGGGGCGCCGCCCATGGGCTGATCGGATCTGGACTCCGATCCACCGGCTGATTTTCGTCCACGGTATGGCGCATCCGCCCCCCCAGATCTCTTCTTCCGCCCCGTGTGAAGGACGAAACCCTTAGGCTCGGCGAGCCTGGTGACTTTACCCGGGCGTCTCGGGCACTACGGATAAATCGGAACACCACGGAGGGAACATTGGGTCGGACCAGTCGATCGCTGCGCAACCGCACCAAGAACACGATCGCGACAAGCCCCTCGTCGCCTCGGAAGGCTCGCGCCCGTGTCGGTCGCACCGGACGCATCCGATACGCCTTCGACAACTCGATGTCGCGCGGCACCCCGGCCCTGGTCGCGTGGCTCGGTGCTGCGAGCTTGGTTCTGATCCTGGCGTTCGCAGCGGTGATCACCGTCTTCAACCTGCGCAACGGCGAGGCTGCCGCGGACGGGCACAAGGGCTTCGTCGCTGAACTCTTCCAGACCATGCTGCACGCCCTTGACGCCGGGACCGTTGCCGGAGACGCGGGAAACTGGCGGTTCCTTGTCACCATGATGGCGGTGACCGTGGCTGGTCTGTTCATAGTCAGTGCCCTGATCGGGATCGTTGCCGCCGGAATCGACGCCAAGATCTCGGACTTGCAGCGCGGCCGATCCCAGGTCGTCGAGACAGGGCACACAGTGATCCTCGGATGGTCGGACGCTGTCTTTCCGATCCTTTCCGAGTTTGCCGTGGCCAACGAGAGTTTCCGGCGGGCAGTGGTGGTTATCCTCGCAGACCGGGACAAGGTCGAGATGGAGCACGAGATCCGGGAGAAGGTGCCCGACCTGCGGACAACACGGGTGGTGTGCCGATCGGGCTCACCGATCGACATCGCGGATGTGGCGCTGAGCAGCCCAGATCAGGCCGGGTCGATCATCGTGCTGTCCTCGGGGGGTGCCGATCCAGACAGCGACGTGATCAAGACACTGCTGGCATTGACTCACACTGTTCACGATGGCCCGCCAGTCGTTGTCGAGATCGCCAACCCGGACAACGTGGCGACAGCCCGGATGATCGGCAGGGGTCGGGCTGTGATCATCGACAAGCGGAGCACAGTGGCCAGACTCATCGTTCAGACCGCTCGGGAGTCGGGTGCTGCAGCTGTCTACACCGAGCTCTTTGACTTCGACGGCGACGAGATCTACTTCCACCGAGACCACGGACTCGGCGAGCAGACATACGGCGCGGTCCTGCGCCACCACGAGAACGCAAGCGTCATCGGCCTCTTGGACTGCACCGGCGTCGCGTTGCTTAATCCGCCGCAGGACACCCCGATCGGGGAGAGATCCCTGATTGTGGTGGCCGAGGATGACTCAGCGCTCGCAACGCTTTTGGTCAGCAACGCCGTGGTTGACGAGACGGCGATCACAGCCTTGGTGGACGCTGCCGAAGGTCCGTGCCGTGTCCTGCTGATCGGTTGGAACGAACGCGCGAAAACCGTCGTCGGCGAGCTCGACAACTACGCCGAGCCAGGCTCGATCTTGACCGTCTTGGCCGAGTTGGGTGAGCCGGAACTTCCCGCGCTACAAAACCTCACCGCGACAATTCAGCGTGGCAGCACCACCTCAAGGAACGTTCTGGAGATGCATGTCACGCCTGCCTTGGACCAAGTCATCGTGCTCCCGTATTCCGATGACCTCGGGGTGCAGCAGGCCGACGCCCGCACCCTGGTGACGTTGCTGCACGTTCGTGACATCGTCGGCGAAGAGCCAGGCGGAACGGCGGTGGTCACGGAACTGCTCGACGACCGCAACCGGGCCCTGGCCGAAGTCGCTCACGTCGATGACGTCATCGTCAGCGACCAAATCCTCAGCCTGATGATCTCCCAGCTCAGCGACGACCGACGCCTCGAGCGCGTGTTCGCCGACCTGCTCGACGCCGAGGGAGCCGAGATCTACCTTCGCCCGGCCGAGTGGTACGTCCGGCCGGGATCGACCGTCTCGTTCGCCACCATCGTCGCGGCCGCCGGAGTGCGCAACGAGACGGCGATCGGCTATCGCTCGATGCATCTGAACCAAACCGATCACGCCCCAGATGCTGTGATGGTCAACCCCGCGAAATCCGCCACCTTCACCGTTTACCCTGGTGATCGAGTCATCGTACTGGCAGACAGTTGACGCAGAGACGGGCCTGCCCAAGCGCTCATTCCCACTGCCTCGGCTCTGCGAACCGCACTCTCTGCCTGGTGGGGCGGGCGGGGCTCGAACCCGCGACCCAGGGATTATGAGTCCCCTGCTCTGACCAGCTGAGCTACCGCCCCGAACCGGTCAGATCATGTCACGGCCGTCGCGATCGTCGTGGTTACCGGGTCGAGGTGACGAGCGGGCCGGGAGATACGCCGTCCGGTACGGCGGCCTGCTTGTAGTACTCGTGGCGGAAGAACGCCCGGAACGTGCCGTGGCCGGAGATGCGTGAGGTGATCCGCTCGGTCACCAGGGTCGTGTCGTCCTCGGGATGGCTCAGGTCGAGCCGGATGGTCGTGGTGTCGTTGCGCGGGTCGTTCGGGTCGTAGACGTGGAGGGTCAGCAGCTCGGCGTCCGAGACGTCGTACGCGTAGGCCAGCACCTGGTGGCAGTGGCCGAGCAGCGAGACCTTCGCGGAGAAGTCCATCGGTGACACGTGCCGGCCGGCCACGAGACCGAGCGGCGACGGGCGGCCGGCATCGATGTCGCGCTTGACCTTCGGCCACTCCTGGTGGGCCATCACCGAGCCGACGCCGTCGACGATGAACGAGTCTCGGTCGGGTGTGGACATCAGGCGCAGGTAGCGCGCGACGTTGGACGAGACCCCGCGCTCGAGGGCAAAGCTGTCGACGAGCCGTCGCGTGACGTAGCGGGTGAGCGGGTTCTCGCCGTCGGGCGACGTGGTCGTGTCCGGCACACGGAGCCGCGGTCTGGCGAGGAAGAGATCCATCGCGGCGTACACCATGCCGCCGCAGACGCCGTTGCTCGCGTCGCCGATCGGGATCGACCGGCCGATGGGCAACGGGATGCTCACGATCGGGATGCCGCTGGGGAAGTGGTTGGTGAACTTCATGCCCGAGGTGCTCGGAAGGAAGCCCTCCACGCGTCCAGTCGTCATCACGCCTCCTGTCGGACCCGGTGCGTCAGGGTCACGGTCGCCGACGGGCCTCACCGCCAAGGATCGACGGGCCGCACCGGTGATACATCGACAGTGCCACCATCTGCGTACGACGTCTGCAGCGAAAACCGGTTTCCCGTCCGGGGACCGCTCCCTAGCCTTCGGTCATGGAGCTGCGTTTCTTCGACGACCCGAGCGAGTTCCTCGATGTCGCCGGCGACCATCTCGCCAGGCAGCCGGTCCTGAGCACGGTCGTCACCACGGTGGCCGAGCGGGTCGCTCGCGAGCGCGCGGCCGGCATCCCGTGGCCGGAAGGTGTCCCGTGCTGGTTCGTCGCCGCCATCGAGAACGGCGAGGTCGCGGGCGTGGCCATGCGGACCGCGACCTTCGGGGCCTACCCGCTCTTCCTTCTTCCGATGCCGGACGGGGCAGCCGAGGAGCTGGCGCGCGTCGTCCTCGGGCGCGGCGAGCAGGTCTCTTCCGCCAACGGCGCGCTGCCCGCTGTTGAGCTCTTCTGCGAGGAGGTCGCGAAGCGCACGGGAGGGGCGGCTGAGGTCGCGATCCACACCCGGCTCTTCGAGCTCGGCGAGCTCGTCGACGCACGCCCGGTCGAGGGCGACCTGCGCGCGCCACGCCGTGACGAGGAGTCGCTCGTCATCGGCTGGTACGCCGCGTTCATGGCGGACGCCGACGAGCAGGCCGGGCGTCCGCGCGGCAGCAGTGCGCACGATGCGCCGCCTCCCGAGATGATTCGCCGCAGCATCAGCGAGGGCCGGATCTGGTTCTGGACCGACGGGTCGGATCGACCGGTCTGCGTGGTCGGGGCGAGCGAGCCGGCGTACGGCGTCAGCCGGGTGGGTCCGGTGTACACCTCGCCGGCGGACCGCCGACGCGGCTTCGGCAGTGCGGCCGTGGCGGCTGTCTCGCGCCGCATCGTCGCGAGTGGCGCGCGGGCCTGCCTGTTCACCGACCAGGCCAACCCGACGTCGAACAAGATCTACCAGCAGCTCGGCTACCAGGCCGTGGTCGACATGGCGCAGATGGTGGTGCGGCCGGCGACCTGACCGCTCGACGGCGACCGGAACCCTAGGATGTCCGCACGCGACGAGAGGGGGAACCGTGAAGATCGCGTTGTACGGCGCCTCGGGCATGATCGGCTCCCGCATCGCCGCAGAGGCGATCCTCCGCCACCACGAGGTCACCGGCCTCACCCGGACCGGGTCGGTGGAGCTCCCCGAGGGTTGTACGCCGCGGCAAGGGGACGCCGCCGATGCTCTCGACGTCGCCCGGATCGCTGCCGAGCACGACGTCGTGGTGTCGGCGATCGGGCCCAGCCGCACCGGCGGACGTCACAAGGTCTACCTCGACACGATGGCTGTGCTCGGCGAGAACGTCGGCACCCGTCGGCTCATCGTGGTCGGCAACGCCGGCAGCCTGTTGGTCGCCCCGGACCTGCGGCTGATGGACACCGCGGGGTTTCCACCGGGGGCGCGTGCCGAGGCCGAGACCCAGCTCGCGACCCTCGAGCTGCTCCGGGACACCGGCGCCCTGCTCGACTGGGTGTACCTCTCGCCGGCGCCGTTCATCGCACCGGGGGAGCGGCGTGGCACCTACCGCCGCGGCGTCGACATGGTGCTCGGCGACCAGATCAGCGCCGAGGACTTCGCGATCGCGGTCCTCGACGAGGTCGAGCACCCGCTCCACCACCGGTCCCGGTTCACGGTGGCCTGGTAAGAGCACGAAGCTGCAAGGAGGAGAACCGATGGATGTCGAGTCGCTCGGATACCGCACCGACCTGGCGTTGCTCCGACTCGGCGGCTCGACCATCGAGGACGGGGGCGACCACCTGGTCGTCCGCTCGCCGTACAACCCCACGTTCTACTGGGGCAACTTCCTGCTGCTCGACCGGGTGCCGGACGGCGCCGAGGCGACGCAGCAGTGGCTCGACCGCTTCGCCCAGGAGTTCCCGGCCTCGAAGCACGTCGCCATCGGGATCGACGGCACGACCGGTACGCCGGAAGACCTGCAAGCGTTCGTCGACCTGGGAATGACCCGCGAGGTCAACGCCGTGATGACGGCGACGTCGGTCCACCCGCCGCCTCGCCCCAACACCGAGGCGACCTACCGCAAGCTGGAGTCCGACGCCGACTGGGAAGCCCAGATCGAGGTCCGGATGGCGGTGGACGAGGGCGAGGTCGACGACCTCGAGTCCCACCGGAAGTTCGTCGTCGCCAAGGCCGAGACTTCACGTCAGCTGTCCGAGGACGGTCACGGCGCGTGGTTCGGCGCCTTCCTCGACGGTGAGCTGCGCTCGACGATGGGCCTGGTGCGGGCCGACACCGGCCTCGCGCGCTTCCAGAACGTCGAGACGCATCCGGACGCCCGCGGCCGCGGCCTGGCCGGCACGTTGGTGCACCACGTCAGCGAGTACGGATTTGCGGAGCTCGGCGCTTCGACGTTGGTGATGGTCGCCGACCCGGACTACCTCGCGATCCGGGTCTACCGCTCGGTCGGCTTCGAGACGACCGAGGCGCAGCTGCAGGTCCAGCGCAGCTGACCGGCCGCGGTCAGCCCTCGTCGGTAGAGCCGCGACGCTGACCGCGCTGGGAGACCCAGCGGGCGAACAACGGGTCGACGAACCGCCAGTTCGGACCCGAGTCGGGCCCGGTCTTGACCCGCGCCACGTGCTGGCCCTCGCGCCCGAGCTCCCGCAGGGCTGACTGCAGGGCCGCGCGGCTCAGCCCGGCCCGCTCGGTCGCCCGCGACCCGGTCGGGCGTACGCCGTCGGCGAGCGACGCGAGCACGGCCTTCTTGCCGCCGCTCAACGCGTCCCAGTTCGCCTGGTGGGCCTCGCGCGTCTGGTCGAGGGCGCGCTCGAAGATCGCGTCGGCGAGCGCGAGCCCGTCGAGATCGGCCGCGTCGTCGCGGGCGAGCGTCGTACTGCCGGCCGAGCGGGTCTCGAGCTCGCGGTGCAGCAGGTGGGCGAGCAGCATCGTGCGCTGGGGGTGCCCGGCCGCGGCGGTCACGAGCGGGGCCAGTGCCTCGCCCGGGTCCACGTCAAGGCTGCCGAACCGCTCCACCAGCTCATCGAGCACCTCGTCGAGGGGGAGGGGAGTGAGCTCGAGCGGCTCGGCCTGGCCGTAGAGCGGCCGCTCGCGGTCGGTGAAGAGTCGGCGCATCAGCGACGGCTGCGACCCGGCGTAGATGTAGGTGGCCGCCTCGCCGTGGTACTGCACGTGCGACCGCAGCAGTCCGTCGAGTGAGCTGCCCGCGCTGAGCAGGTCCTGGAACTCGTCGAAGACGACGAGCGTGTGTGCCCTGTCCCGCTCGTAGAGCCGCAGCGGGAGGTCGAGCAGCTCGGCGGCCGCGGTCAGGGTGACGTCGTGCGACGGCTGCTGCTGGTGCTGACGCGGCCCGAACGTGAGGGCAAGGCCGCTCGTGCCGAGCGAGAAGCCCAACCGGGATCCGATCGCCGCGAGATGGCTGCGGATCTTGCTGTCGTCGAGTCGGCCGTACGCCGTCGCGATCCGGGCGCAGACCTCGGCCAGCGACGTGACGCCGTAGAAGTCGACGTGCACCGTGTGCCAGCCGGTTTCGCGCAGGTGCGCGGCGTGGGCGAGCAGGAGGGACGTCTTGCCGTAGCGACGCGGCCCGGCGACCCGGACGTGGGCGCCGTCGGTGGCGGCCAGGTGGAGCTGATGCAGCTCCTCGCGGCGGTCGATCAGGGCATCGGGCGCGATCGGGCTCTCGAACGGGAAGGCGCGGTGCATGGGCCGACCCTAGCGTGAATGCATGGCATTACCAATACATGTGTGTATGTTAAATTCCATACATCTGATGTCGCGTCACGCGGTCAGACGATCGGCGGGATGGTCCGTCCGGTGGGTCCGCTCGGGTTCGGCGACGGTCCTGGGTTCGGAGGCGACGGGGACGGGGTCGGCGAGGTCGACGGCGGGTTCGGGCCGGGACCTGGGCCCGGACCGGGCGTCGGAGGCGGCTGGTGACGGAACACCAGGACCGCGATCCACAGCGCCAGCGCGGCCAGCACACAGATCACGGCGAAGCTGGCGAGGAACGTCCAGCGGCTCGCCGACGACAGCGACGAAGGCCACGGCAGCGGCCACAGACGCCAGCGGCCGACGCCGACGCGCTCCCACCAGTGGGGGCGGAACTCGGGACCGTGCACGGTGCCGACCGGTGCCTGGTCCTCGAGGGTGACCGCCTTGAGCAGCCGCTCCGAGATCGCCAGGCCCTCAGCTCGCGACGCGGCGGTGAGCGCCACCCACGGGGCGAGGTCGTTCTCCTCCTCGCGGCCCACGATGAGCGTCGGGCGATCGTGGTCGAGGTCGTCGATCGCCTGGCGGAACCGGGCACGGGCGTACGAATCGGCCTCGGCTCCCGCCGTCAGCATCACCACGGTGATGTCGGGCGGGGCGGAGGCGTCGGTCTCGTCCGCTTCACCGGTGTCGGTGTCGGTGTCGGTGTCGTCACCGTCGGGCGCGGGCTCCGACGGCGTGTCGTCGAGCATGAGCCGGCCGACGTACGTCATACCGGCGTCGTGGTCGCCGATCCGGCCGATCAGCCGGATGTCGCCGACCGCGGGCGGGTCGCGACGCAGCAGCGGGCGCAGCTCCACGCTGTCGCTGCCCTCGGCGACCTCGGTCATGACCCTCCGCTCGACGGACCCGTGTCGCAGCGCCCCCTGGCGCCGCACTGCTCAGAGGCGCCTTGGATCGGTCTGTAAGACTTGTGCGCACTCGCCTGCACCGCCGAGCGTACAGAGACAACGATGCGTACGGGTCACTCCGGTGATCCGCCACCAAGCCATGAGCCTGTGAGGGGAAGCGATGACGACCAGTCCGCCGAGCACCGCCGGGCCTGCCTCCGAGTCGTCGTCCGGCGCCGACGACCAGGCCGAGCTCGCCCGGCTCTCCCAGCTGACCCAGCGGTCGATGTCCGAGGTCAAGCGGGTCATCGTCGGGCAGGAGCACATGGTCGAGCAGCTCATGGTGGCCCTCATCGCGGGCGGTCACGTTCTGCTCGAGGGCGTGCCGGGCACGGCGAAGACGCTCGCGGTGCGGACGTTCGCCGACGTGGTCGGCGGGACGTTCACCCGCATCCAGTTCACGCCCGACCTGGTGCCGTCCGACATCGTCGGCACCCGGATCTACCGGCCGAGCAAGGAGTCGTTCGACGTCGAGCTCGGACCGGTGTTCGTCAACTTCGTGATCGCCGACGAGATCAACCGCGCACCGGCCAAGGTGCAGTCGGCGATGCTCGAGCTGATGGCCGAGCACCAGGTCTCGATCGGCGGCCAGACCTTCGGGCTGCCCGACCCGTTCATCGTGATCGCGACGCAGAACCCGATCGAGTCGGAGGGCGTCTACCCGCTCCCCGAGGCTCAGCGCGACCGGTTCCTCTTCAAGGTCGACATCAAGCACCCGCGCGGGCAGGAGGAGTTCGAGATCCTGCGCCGGATGTCGGTCGACCCGCCGCGCGCGTCCGGGGTGCTCGACCCCGAGACCATCCTCGAGCTGCGTAGCGCAGCCGACCGGGTCTTCCTGCACAACCTGGTGTCGGAGTACATCGTCCGACTCGTGCTGGCGACCCGCTCGCCGGCGGAGTTCCACCTGCACGACCTCGAGGGCGTGATCGAGATCGGGGCGTCGTCGCGTGCGACGCTCGGGCTCGCAGCCGCCGCGCGGGCGATCGCGCTGATCCACGGCCGCAACTACGTGCTGCCGCAGGACGTCGGCTGTCGTGGCGCGTGACGTGATGGCGCACCGGCTGGTGCTGAGCTTCGACGCGGTCGCCGACGAGGTCGACCCGGGGCTGATCGTCGACCGGATCGTCAACTCCATCCCGCCGCCCCAGGCGGTCTGGAACAACTCGGCCCGACCGGAGTTCCGCTGACCGTGCCCAGCCCCACCCGTGCCGCCGCGCCGGAGGTCTCGCTCTCGGAGCTGGCCCCGGAGGCTGCGCTGCGACGACTGGAGCTCCAGATCGTCCGACGGCTCGACGGCTTCCTGCACGGCGAGCACCTCGGCCTGCTGCCTGGACCGGGCACCGACCTCGCAGAGGCCCGCTTCTACGTGCCGGGCGAGGACGACGTACGCCGGATGGACTGGGCGGTCACCGCGCGGACCACGATCCCGCACGTGCGCGACGTCATCGCCGACCGTGAGCTCGAGACGTGGAGCCTGGTCGACCTGTCGCCTTCGATGCACTTCGGAACCGCGGCGTTGGAGAAGCGCGACCTGGCGGTCGCGGCGGTAGCCACCATGGGCCTGCTGACCTTCCGCGTGGGGGACCGGTTCGGCGCACTCGTGCTGCGTGACGGGCAGCTGAAACGGTGGCCGGCGCGGACGGGACGGCTGGCGCTGTTCGGCCTGCTCCGGTCGCTGCTGCGCGAGACCAACGTGGACGGGGGGACGCCGGACCAGACGCTGGCCGAGTCGATCAGCCGGATGGGGCGCTCGCCGCGACGACGCGGCCTTCGCGTGGTCGTGTCGGACTTCCTCGAGCGCGAGGACGTGGTGGGCCTCGGCGAGGGGACCGATGTCGACACGCCGCCGAGCTGGGAGCGGCCGCTGCGCCAGCTCGCCACCCGGCACCATGTGATCGCGATCGAGGTGATCGACCCGCGCGAGCTCGACATCCCCGACGTCGGCACGATCTTGATGCGTGACGCCGAGTCGGGCCAGGTGCGCGAGCTGCACACGTCCAGTCGGCGGGTGCGCGCGACGTATGCCGCCGCGGCGCGGCTGCAGCGGGAGCGGACGGCCCGGGCGATGCGGCGTTCCGGCGTCGGCCACCTGGTGCTGCGCACCGACCGGCCCTGGCTGACCGAGTTCGCGCGGTTCGCGCTGACGCACCGCCGGATGGCGGCGGACCTGCGCAGGCGTCGTACCGGGGTGGCTCGATGAACTGGTTCGACGGCAACGACTACCTGGCGCCCGAGCGGCTGTGGTTCCTGCTGCTCGTGCCGGTCCTGCTCGTGCTGTACGTCGTCCTGCAGCGGCGCAAGAGCCGCGTGGCGGTGCGGTTCACGAACGTCGCGCTGATCGACACCGTGGTCAAGCGGCAGGTCAACTGGCTGCAGCACATCGCGGTGGCGCTCGCCCTGATGACCCTGGCCTTCGGAGTCATGCTCTTCGCGCGTCCGACCCAGGACGTCAAGGTGCCGCTCAACCTCGACAGCGAGGTCACGGTCGTCCTGACCCTGGACGTGTCGTTGTCGATGTCGGCCACCGACGTCGATCCGGACCGCATCACGGCGGCCAAGGAGACGGCGAAGGAGTTCATCGACCAGCTGCCGTCCAACTTCAAGGTCGGGGTGGTCAGCTTCTCGAAGGTCGCCAACGTCGACATGCCACCGACGAAGGACCACCAGGCGGCGATCCAGTCGATCGAGGACCTCAAGCTGTCGGAGTACACCGCGACCGGTGAGGGCATCTACACCTCGCTCGCCGTCATCCAGCAGGACCTGGCGGCGTCGGGGGCGGACACCGCCGACAAGCCGCCGGCCTTCATGGTCCTCATCAGCGACGGCGCGCGGACGATCGGGCGGTCGCAGGTGGCGGCGGCGCAGGCGGCCGCGGACGCGCGGATCCCGATCTACACCGTTGCGCTCGGCACGCCTGACGCGACGATCACCTCCGGCGGCCGCACGATCCCGGTGCCGGTGGAGATCCCGCAGCTCGAGGAGGTCGCCAAGATCAGCGGCGGCAAGGCGTACGTCGCCGAGACCCCGAACGACCTGGTCAAGGCGTACTCCTCGGTCGACAGCCAGATCCGGTACGTCGAGGAACGCGGCGACGCGACGTCGGAGTACATGGGCTACCTCGTGCTGCTCGCGCTGCTGTCGACCGGAGCCGGACTGCTGGTCGCGGCCCGCTGGCCGTAGCCGCGGCCGACCCGCTGACGGGCTGAAAGTCCGGAAAATGTGGTGCGGGTGATGCCGATGAGGCACAATGGTGCCTGAGTTCACCCGTGGTTCTCCTGTGAACGAGCTAGCTGGGGAAGGCGACGCTCGAGCCTTGAGGAGGATCAGGTGAACCGGAGCATGAACATCGAGTCAGGCTCGGCGGCCACCCAGGCCCGCGGAGTCCTTTTCGTGCATGCCTCGCCGTCGGCGCTGTGCCCGCATGTCGAATGGGCGGTCGGCGGCGTGCTCAGCATGGCGGTCGACTTGTCGTGGACGCCGCAGCCGGCCAAGGCCGGCGCCTACCGGGCCGAGCTGTCCTGGAGCGGGCCGGTCGGAACCGGCGCCCGGATCGCCTCGGCGCTACGTGGCTGGGAGCACCTGCTGTTCGAGGTCACGGAGGACGCGTCGTCGACCAGCGAGGGCGCGCGCTACTCGTTCACGCCCGAGCTCGGGCTCTTCCACGCGGTCACCGGGCTGCACGGCGACATCATGATCCCCGAGGACCGGCTGAAGGCCGCGGTGGTGAAGTCGGCGATCGGCGACCTGCCGCTGCTGGCCGAGATCGACAAGCTGCTCGGCAAGGCCTGGGACGAGTCGCTCGAGCCCTTCCGCCACGCCGGCGAAGGCGCCCCCGTCCGCTGGCTCCACCACGTCGTCTAGTCGTTGACCCGCAGGTTGTGGCCCGTTGAGCCGCAGGTTGTGGCCCGTTGAGCCGCAGGTTGTGGCCCGTTGAGCCGCAGGTTGTGGCGCGCTACTGACGCGTGAACGCGAGCTTGGCGCCGAGGCCGACGAACGAGACAGCGAAGGTCCGGCGCATCCACGTGAGGACGCGCGGCCGGCTGATCACCTGGTCGCGGACTGCCGAGGCGCAGATGCCGTACGCCGCGAAGACCACGAACGTGACGAGCATGAACGCCGCCGACAGCTGCAACATCATCGGTATGCCGTTCGCAGTGTCTGCCGGGACGAACTGCGGCAGGAACGCGAAGAAGAAGATCGTCAGCTTCGGGTTGAGCAGGTTGACCAGCACGGCGGAGGTGATGGTGCGCCAGGCGCTCGGCGGCGAATCCGACCGGTCCACCGACAGAGTTCCCGTCTCGCGCAACGTCGACCACGCCATCCAGAGCAGGTAGGCGACACCGGCGTACTTGAGCACCGCGAACGCGACGCCGCTGGCATAGAGCAGAGCCGCCGCGCCCGTGATCGCAGCGGCCATGTGCGGCACGATCCCGAGCGTGCAGCCGAAGGCCGCCACCAGGCTCGCGCGAGCCCCACGCGTCAGTCCGGCAGCCAGGGTGAAGATCACGCCGGTGCCGGGCGTCACCGCGATGACCAGCGAGGTGACCCAGAACTCGAAGCTCACCGCCCCGACGTTAGGTCAGCGCAGCCCCGGCAACAAGCCCTGACTCCACGGCCACAATCTGCGGCTCAACGCGGCCACAACACTGCGGCTCAACGGGCCACAACCTGCGGGTCAACGTTAGAGGGGGATGTTGCCGTGGGCGCCCTTGGAACCGGTGTCGGCGTCAGCGAGGGCAGCGGCCAGGCGCGACCGGGTGCCGGCAGGCTCGACCACTTCGTCGATCACGCCGATCTCGACCGCCTTGTCGACGCCGCCGGCGATCTTCTCGTGCTCCGCCGCCAGCTCAGCCTCCACGGTCGGCCGCAGGTCGGCGGCGACGGCGGCGATCTTGCGCCGGTGCAGGATCCGCACGGCGGCGATGGCACCCATCACGGCGATCTCGGCACCGGGCCAGGCGAAGACCCGGGTCGCGCCGAGCGCCCGCGAGTTCATCGCGATGTAGGCGCCGCCGTACGACTTGCGGGTCACCAGCGTGACGCGCGGGACCTGCGCCTCGCTGAACGCGTGCAGCAGCTTCGCCCCGCGCCGGACGACGCCGTCCCACTCCTGGCCGACGCCAGGCAGGTAGCCGGGCACGTCGACCAGGACGATCAGCGGGATCCCGAAGGCGTCACACATCCGCACGAACCGCGCCGCCTTCTCCGCCGAGGGGGAGTCGAGGCAGCCGCCGAGGCGGAGCGGGTTGTTCGCGATGACGCCGACCGAGCGTCCGCCGAAGCGACCGAGGGCGGTGACGATGTTCGGAGCCCACTTGTTGTGCAGCTCGAGCATCGAGTCCTCGTCGAGCAGGTCACGCACGACCGGGTGGACGTCGTACGCCCGCTTCTTGGACTCGGGCATCTGCTGGGAGATGTCGCGATCGGTGACCTCGTCGAGCGCGATCGTCCGCTGGTCGCCGAAGATCGACACGAGGCGCCGGCCCTCGCCGAGCGCGTGTGC
Source organism: uncultured Actinomycetota bacterium (assembly GCA_963737725.1). Taxonomy (GTDB): domain Bacteria; phylum Actinomycetota; class Actinomycetes; order Propionibacteriales; family Nocardioidaceae; genus JANLYC01. Next base: position 404,444 of record CAVTTO010000002.1, on the reverse strand, counting down.
CTCGGAGTCGGCCAGCACGTGCACGACGCCGGAGCGGCGGCCGTGCGGCTCGGGACCGCCGAGCCTCAGCATGTCGACGTCCTCGCCGGTGACGGACCGTACGACGTCGGGACCCGTGACGAAGATGCGCCCCTCCGGACCCAGGATGACCACGTCGGTCAGAGCCGGACCGTACGCCGCACCACCGGCGGCCGGGCCGAGCACGATCGAGACCTGCGGGATCTTGCCGGACGCCTGCGTCATCGCGTGGAAGATCAGCCCGACCGCGTGCAGCGACAGCACGCCCTCGGCCAGACGCGCGCCGCCGGAGTGCCACAGCCCCACGATCGGGGCCTGGTCGGCCATCGCCCGTGCGTACGCCGCGACGACGACCTTGCAGCCGTCGTTGCCCATCGCGCCGCCCATGATCGTGGCGTCGGAGCAGAAGGCGACGGTGTGCACGCCCTCGACCGTGCCGACGGCGGCGAGCATGCCGGAGTCGTCGTCAGGGCTGATCAGCTCGAGCGAGCCCTCGTCGAAGAACGCCGCGAGGCGGTAGTTCGGGTTGCGCGGGTCCTCCTCGCGCGGGAGCTTCGGCGGCTTCTGGTCCGAGCGCTGCTGCGGGGGAGCAGACTGCGCGTTGGCGGGTGCGTCGGTCGTGGTCATGGTGACCCCTTAGTTCCGTAACGGAATCAGGCGGAGCGGAAGGCGATGGCGACGTTGTGTCCGCCGAAGCCGAAGGAGTTGTTGAGCGCCGCGATGTCACCGTCGGGCAGCGAGCGCTGCTCGGTGGCGACGTCGAGCTTGACGGCCGGGTCGAGGTTGTCGAGGTTGATGGTCGGGGGTACGACGCGGTGGTGCAGCGCCAGCACGGTGGCCAGCGACTCGAGGGCGCCGGCACCACCGAGCAGGTGGCCGGTCATCGACTTGGTCGACGTCACGACGACGTGGTCGATCTCGCCGCCCAGCGCGTTGGTGATGGCCAGGCACTCGGCGATGTCGCCCTGCGGGGTCGACGTGGCGTGCGCGTTGATGTGGTGGACGTCCTTGGCGGCGAGACCGGACTCGGACAGTGCCGTCTTCATCGCCCGGGTTGCGCCGAGCCCCTCGGGGTCGGGTTGAGCGATGTCGTGAGAGTCGGCGGTGACGCCGGCGCCGGAGACCTCGGCGTACACGCGGGCACCCCGTCGTTCGGCGTACTCCGCGCTCTCGATGACGAGCGCAGCGGCACCTTCACCGAGCAGGAACCCGTCACGGTCGATGTCCCACGGGCGCGAGGCGCGCTCGGGGTCGTCGTTGCGCTTGGACAGCGCCATCATGTTGGCGAAGGCGGCCATCGGCAGCGGGTGGATCGCCGCCTCGGTGCCGCCGACCACGACGACGTCGGCCCGGCCGAGCCGGATCATGTCGACGCCGTGAGCGATCGCCTCGTTGCCGGACGCGCACGCCGAGACCGGCGTGTGGACGCCCGCCTTGGCGCCGATGGCGAGGCCGACGTTGGCGGCCGGGCTGTTCGGCATCAGCATCGGGATCGACAGCGGCGAGACCCGGCGCGGGCCCTTCTCCTTGAGCGCGTCGTAGTTGCTCAGCAGCGTCGTGACACCACCGATGCCGGACGCCATCGCGACGCCGAGACGCTCGGAGTCGACGTCGCCGGCCTCCGACGCCTCGGACAGACCGGAGTCCTTCCACGCCTCGAGGGCGGCGATCAGGGCGAACTGGCCCGAGCGGTCCAGCCGTCGCGCCTTGACGCGCTCGAGGACCTCACTGGGCTCGACCGCAACCCGCGCGGCGATGCGGACCGGCAGCTCCTCTGCCCACTCGTCGGTCAGGGCAACGGCTCCGGAGGTTCCTGCCAGGAGTGCAGCCCAGGTCGTGGGCATGTCACCTCCGACAGGGGACGTCGTACCGAGTCCGGTCACGACGACGCGCTGGGAAGTCATCTGGTGGCTCCTCTTTCTCACCGACTCGTCAGGGTGCGCTGGACGGGTTGACGTTCAGGCCACCCTGACAAGTCGGCCGGGTGGTTCAGGACTGGGCGTTCTCGATGTAGGCGACGGCGTCACCGACGGTCTTGAGGTTCTTGACCTCGTCGTCGGGGATCTTGACGCCGAACTGCTCCTCGGCTGCCACGACGACCTCGACCATCGACAACGAGTCCACGTCGAGGTCGTCGACGAACGACTTGTCGAGCTGGACGTCCTCGGCCGGGATTCCCGCGACCTCGTTGACGATCTCGGCGAGACCGGCGCGGATCTCCTCTGTGCTGGCCATGCTTCAGGCTCCTTCGATCAGGGATCGGGTGGGGTTGCATCTCCCCGCAGCGGCGCTGCGGAAACTGTGGGTGAGGTGGTGGCTCACGGGAGGGTCACCACCTGGGCGGCGTACGCCAGGCCGGCGCCGAACGCGATGAAGAGCGCGACGTCACCGGTCTTGGCCTCGCCGGACTCCAGCAGCGCCTCGGTGGCGAGCGGGATGGACGCCGCAGACGTGTTGCCCTGGTAGGCGATGTCGCGGGCGATCACGACGCGCTCGGGCAGCTTGAGCGCGCGCGCCATCGCGTCGACGATGCGCATGTTGGCCTGGTGCGGCACGAACACGTCGAGGTCGTCGATGGTCAGACCGGCGCGGTCGAGCGCCTCGCCGGCGATCTTCGCCATCTCGAACGACGCCCAGCGGAACACCGGGTTGCCGTCCATGCGCAGCGTCGGCATCTCCGGCTTGTCCATGGCGATGACGTCGGTCCAGGTCTCGTTCTGCCGGATCAGGTCGAACTTCGAGCCGTCGGCGCCCCAGACGACGGGGCCGATGCCCTCGGTCTCGGACGGGCCGATCACAGCGGCACCCGCGCCGTCGGCGAAGATGAACGCCGTCCCGCGGTCGGTCGGGTCGGTGATGTCGGAGAGCCGCTCGACCCCGATCGCGAGGACGTACTTGGCACTCCCGCGAGCGCACCATGTCGGACGCCAGGGCCACGCCGTGGCAGAAGCCGGCGCAGGCCGCCGAGATGTCGAACGCCGCAGCCGGCGTACACCCGAGCTCCTCGGAGACCAGCGTCGCCACCGCAGGGGTCTGCAGCAGGTGGGACACCGTCGCCACGATCACGCAGTCGATCTGTGCCGGGTCGATCCCCGCGCGCGACAGCGCCTTGCGCGACGACGCCACGCTCATCATCTGCACGGTCTCGTGCGGCTCCGCCCACTTGCGCTCGATGATCCCGGAGCGGGTCCGGATCCACTCGTCGCTGGAGTCGATGTGGCCGGCAGATCTCCTCGTTGGTGACGACCCGGCTGGGCCGGTAGCCGCCGATCCCCGAGATGGCGGCGTGCTGCGCGCCGCTGCCGGTCCTGATCGTGCTCGAAGGGGTCATCGCTGGTCACTCACTTTCGGGATGGAGTCGGACCAACGGCTGGCCGGGGGAGACCAGGTCGCCGTCCTCCACGATCCACTCGACGATCGTGCCGCCGTGCGGGGCCTCGACCGAGGTCTTGCCGCGCAGGTTCTCGACCTCGCCGATCAGCACACCGGGCTCCAGGTGGGTGCCGAGCGGGATGTCGGAGGCGAGTCGGAAGGTGCCCTTGGAGGGCGAGACGAGCATCCGCCAGGTCGGTGTCGAGTCGATCGGGGAGGCGTCGCCGTGCTTGTCGACGAAGGCACGGGCGTCGTCGAGCTGGTCAGGTGTCTTGAGCGCGAACGTCTCGACGCCCTTGAGCTGCCGCTTGGCGATCCCGACGAGGGTGCCCGCCGGCGGCATCTCGAGGATGCCGGTGACGCCGAGGTCGGCCATCGACTGCATGCAGAGGTCCCAGCGGACCGGGCTGCTGACCTGGCTCACCAGGCGGGCGAGCACCTCGCGTCCGGAGTGGATGACCTGGCCGTCGCGGTTGGAGATGAGCCGGGTGCGCGTGTCGTGGGTGGACATCGCGCGGGCCAGCCGGGCGAGCACCTCGACCGCGGGCTGCATGTGCTCGGTGTGGAAGGCCCCGGCCACGCTCAACGGGATCAGGCGGGCCTTCTCCGGCGGGGTGTCGGCGAGCTTCTGCAGCTGGTCCATGGTGCCTGCGGCGACGATCTGACCGGTGCCGTTGTCGTTGGCCGGAGTCAGACCCTCGCGCTCGAGGGCGGCGAGCACCTCTTCGCGGTCGCCGCCGAGGATGGCGGTCATGCCGGTCGGCGTCTTGGCGGAAGCCTCGGCCATCGAACGGCCGCGCTCCCGCACGAACACCATCGCCTGCTCGGCGGTGATCACGCCGGCACCGGTCGCCGCGGCGATCTCGCCGACGCTGTGGCCGGCGACGGCGCCGATCCGGCCGAACGCGTCAGCCGGGTGCGGGAACATGGACAGGGCCGCGAGCAGGCTGGACGCGACGAGCAGCGGCTGCGCGACCGCGGTGTCGCGGATCGTCTCCGCGTCGGCCTCGGTGCCGTAGTGCGCGAGATCGAGGCCGGTGACGGCAGACAGCCAGTTCAGCCGGTCGGCGAAGCCGGGGTCTTCGAGCCAGGGGGTGAGGTAGCCGGGGGTCTGAGCACCTTGTCCGGGAGCGACGATGACGAGCACAGGCCCATCCTGCCGTGTCGCGGGCGACGGTTCGGGGTCGTGTCGGTACGAAAGTTGACCCGGCCAAGTTGGAGGTTTCCTACAAACGGCGTACGACGGCCGGGGTGTCGCCTCAGACGCCGATCAGCCGTCCGAGCGTGAGCGCGAGCCGCAGCGTGTAGGCGTCACGGGCCTCGGACGGGGACATACCGGTCACTTCGGCAATCCGCTTGAGCCGGTAGCGCACCGTGTTGGCGTGGACGAACAGCACACGGCTCGTCGCCTCGATCGACCCCGACGTGTCGAGGTATGCCGTCAGGGTCTCCAGCAACCCCGACCCGGCCTCGACGAGGGGCTGGTAGATCTCGGAGACCAGCTGGCGCCGGGCGTGGCCGTCACCGGCGAGCGCGCGCTCCGGGAGCAGGTCGTCGCTCGACACCGGGCGCGGCGCCTCGGGCCACGCAGGGGCGGCTCGGAGTCCGGCGATCGCGGCGCGGGCCGAGCGGTTGGCCGCCAGCAGGTCGCCCACGACGGGACCGGTCACGAGCGGTCCGGCGCCGAAGTAGTCGGCGATCGAGCTGGCGGCCTTGTCGGGGTCGTCGACGCCGCCGAGGACGACCACGAGGCGGTCGCCCTGGACGGCGCAGAGAGCGTCGAACCGGTGGGCGCGGGCGGAGCGTTTGATCGAGTCGACCGCCGTGGCGGAGTCGCCGGTAGGCGTGATTCCGAGCACGACGCACACGCCGCTCGTGGAGGCCCAGCCGAGCGCGGTCGCGCGTGATCGCACCGCCTCGTCGGCCTCGCCGCGCAGCACCGAGTCGACGATGAGCGCCTCGAGCCGGGCGTCCCAGGCGCCGCGTTGCTCGGCGGCACGGGCGTAGACGTCGGCCGCGGCGAAGGCGATCTCGCGGGAGTAGAGCATCACCGCCTCGCGGACCGCGGGGGCATCGCCGGCGCTCACGACCTCGTCGACGTGGGCCTCGACCACCCCGATCGTCGTACGCACCATCTCGACCGTCTGCTGGAGCGTGACGGCCCCGGTCAGCTCCCTCGGAGCGGTGCCGAAGACGTCGGCGGGAACGGCCGCTCCCTTGCGCTCGCCGGCTCCCTCGCGGAACCACTCGACGAACGACGAGATGCCTGCGCCGGCGATCAGGCCGATCCACGACCGGTCCTCCGCGGTCAGGGCGCGAAACCAGGGGAGGTCGTCGTTCATCTTGGCGATGGCCGCGTTGGTCAGGGGGCCGACCGACTGCTCCAGCCGGTGGATCGCTGCGTCGCTGCCCTGCGCCATGCCGGTGAGCCTACCGATCCCCGTTTGTGAATCCTCGACAATCCCGTCGTTGACCGCGCCTGTCCGGTGTTGACCCGTGACTGCCCGGCGTCGACCGCGCTTTCCCGGAAACTCGACGCCGGAAGAGCGCATTCGAGTGTCAGGTTGTGGCTCTACGTGAGGCGGCGTCTGCGGCGTACGGCAGGATGGGAGACATGGACGGGATCGAGGCGCTTTCGGAGATCGCCTACTGGAAGGAGCGCGGTCGCGAGGACACGCGTCGGGTCGAGGCGTATCGCAAGGCAGCGTGGGCGTTGGCCGACCTGCCCGAGGGCGAGCTCGAACGCCGGATCGCGGACAAGTCCCTGCAGGAGGTCGCGAGCGTCGGCCCGTCGACGTCGGCGGTCGTGATGGAGGCCGCGACGGGCAAGGTCCCGAAGAAGCTCGCCGACCTGCGCAAGAAGGGCGAGAAGCCGCTGGCCGAGGGCGGCGAGAAGATCCGCGCCGCCATCAAGGGCGACCTGCACTCCCACTCCAACTGGTCCGACGGCGGTTCGCCGATCGAGGAGATGGTCAAGGCGGCCCGCGGCCTCGGCCACGACTACCAGGCGCTCACCGACCACTCGCCTCGGCTGACGGTCGCCAACGGCCTCACCGCCGAACGGCTGGCCGAGCAGCTCGAGGTCGTCGCCGGCATCAACGCCGCCATCGAGGCCGAGGGTGACGACTTCCGCCTGCTGCCCGGCATCGAGGTCGACATCCTCGAGAACGGCCGGCTCGACCAGACTCCCGCGATGCTCAAGCAGCTCGATGTCGTCGTCGCCAGTGTCCACTCGAAGCTCCGGGCCGACTCCAAGACCATGACGCAGCGGATGGTCGGCGGCATCTCGCAGAAGTACACCAACGTGCTCGGCCACTGCACCGGTCGCCTCGTCATGGGTGGACGCGGCACCCGGCCGGAGTCGGAGTTCGACGCCGAGGTGGTGTTCGCGGCCTGTGTGCAGTTCGACGTCGCCGTCGAGATCAACTCACGGCCCGAACGGCGCGACCCGCCGTCCCGGCTGATCCAGCTGGCGCTGGAGACGGGCTGCTTGTTCTCGATCGACACCGACGCCCACGCGCCGGGACAGCTCGCGTTCCAGGAGTACGGCTGCGCACGCGCCGAGGCCAACGGCATACCGGTCGAGCGGATCGTCAACACCTGGCCGCGCGAGAAGCTTCTCGAGTGGACACATCGCAAGCGTTGATCGGATTCTGACGCGACCCGGCTGCATGAGAGTGTCGGCCGTATGACGATCAAGGCGGTGTCCTTCGACATCGGCGGCGTGCTCGAGACGGTGGCCGACCTCGACGAGTGGCTCGAGGCTCTGCGCCGGCGCCTCCGCCTCGATCAGGCCACGCTCGAGGCAGGCCTCGTCTCCGTGGACCCGCGCAACCTGATCGGCACCGGGGAGATGTCGGAGGCGGAGTTCCGGGCGGGCTACCGCGACGCGTTCGGCTTCAGCGAGGCCGAGACCGACGACTTCATGACCCGCATGTGGGACTGGTACTGCGGAGAGCTCGACACCGAGCTGTTCGCGTTCGCCGAGTCCCTGCGGCCGGCGTACACGACGGGCATCATCAGCAACTCGGCCGACGGCGCGCGACGCGAGGAGCAGGCGCGCTACCGGTTCGAGCAGCTGGTCGACGACATCGTCTACTCGCACGAGGTCGGGCTGGTGAAGCCGGATCCGAAGATCTACGAGCTCGCCTGCGAGCGCCTCGGCGTGGAGCCGGACGAGCTGGTCTTCGTCGACGACACGCAGATCTGCGTCGACGGCGCCGCGGCGGTCGGCATCCACGCCGTCCTGCACGAGTCGACGCCGACGACCATCGCCCGCGTGCGCGCGCTGCTCACGGGTTGAGGAGCCAGGCCGGCGTCCAGGGCGGCAGCCAGACCTGGTCGTCCTCGCCGAACGTCAGGCGCATCGCGTCGTCGGTGTGCCCGAGCGTGTCGTGCGGGTCGTCGAGCCCGACCTCGCGCAGCGCCCACATCGGGTACGGCCGCCACTGGTCGGTCACGTTGTAGAGCCCGACCCAGGGACCGAGCGGGTGGCGGCGTACGACGCCGAGCACACCGGAGTCCACCACCGGGAGAATCTCGCTCGCCACCGATGCGTGCAGGTGCGGCGTCACGGCACGGATGCGCGCGAGCGTGGTGATCGAGGCGAAGACGCGACCGGCGACGGTGGCGGTGTCCGTGCGCAGCTCGGCCGTCTTCCAGTCCATCTGCGGCCGGTGCAGCCACCGGTTGTCGTCGGCGTGGGCCGGGTCGGCCGCCCAGTCCTCGTCGTTGGGCATGGCCAGCTCGTCACCCATCCAGAGCACCGGCACTCCGCCCCAGCCGAAGACGATCGCGTGTGCCAGCCGGATCCGGTCGAGGGCGGCGTCGAGGGCGTCCGGGCTGCCGCTCGCGACCGCGTGCGTGAGGCCGGCCAGGCTCGCCGTCATACCGCTGATCCGGCGGTCTCGCGTGAGCGGGTTCTCCTGGAAGACGAGTCCTTCGGCGTACGTCCCGGGGAACGCCTCGCTGAAGAAGTCGGCCAGGAACTGGCGGTGCTCGTGGCCCGACAACCCGACCTGCGCGGCGTCCTCGTCGGTGACCGCCCAGCCGATGTCGTCGTGGCACCGCACGTAGTTGATCCATGCGGTGGTCGCCGGGATCGGTGGGGTGCTGCCGAGGGTGGCCGCCGCCATCCGGACGTCCTGGCTGGCGAGCATCGACCAGACCTGCACCATCAGGCTGTTGTGGTACGCGAGGTCGCTGACCTTCGCGAAGTGCCGGCCCTGTCCGAGGTAGCGCACGACGTCGTGCGGGGCCAGGATCGCCTCGGCCTTGAACAGCAGCGCCGGGCAGGCGATCCGCGCGAAGGCTCGCAACGCCTGGGTGATGTCGTGCACCTCGGGCTGGTTCTGGCAGTTGGTGCCGAGCCGCTTCCAGATGAACGCGATCGCGTCGAGCCGCAGCACGTCCACACCGACGTTGCCGAGGTGCGACACGATGTCGGCGAACTCGTAGAAGACCTCGGGGTTGGACCAGTCGAGATCCCACTGGTAGGCGTTGAACGTCGTCCAGACCCACGCGTCGAGGTCGTCGTCCCAGGTGAACGAGCCTGGAGAGGTCTCCGGGAAGACCTCGGGCAGCGTGGCTTCGTAGCGGTCCGGCATGGTGCGGTCGGGGTAGGTGAGGAAGTAGCCGAGGTAGCGCTCGTCGCCCGCCCGCGCCTTCTCCGCCCACGCGTGCTCGCGCGCGACGTGGTTGAGGACGAGGTCGAGCACGAGCGAGCTGCCGCGTCCGTGCAGGTCGTCGGCCAGCTCGCGGAGGTCGTCCATCGTCCCGAGAGCGGGCGCGACCGTGCGGTAGTCGGCGACCGCGTAGCCACCGTCGTTCTCTCCCGGCCGCGGCTGGAGCAGCGGCATCAGGTGCAGGTAGGTGACGCCGAGGTCGTCGAGGTAGTCGAGCTTGTCGCGGACACCGCTCAGGGTGCTCGCGAAGCGGTCGGTGTACGCCGCATAGCCGAGCATCCGGCTGTCCTGGAACCAGTCGGGACGGAGCGTGCGCTCCATGTCCAGGCGCAGCAGGGCGGGACGTCGATCGGCGTACGTCCGGGCGGCGAGATCGAGGAGCCGCGGCATCAGCGCGGCCACCTGCTCGGGCGAGTAGACGCCGGCGAGACCGGACTCCAGGTCCTCGCGCCGCCGCTCGACACGCAGCCGGAACAGCTCCTGCCGTTCCTCGCTCAGCCCGGCCAGCGCATCCACGCGCCCACCCTATTCACCGCAAAGATCCGACGCTCACGTCGTCATAGCGACGCAGACGTCGGATCTTTGCGCGGCGAGAGCTCAGGCGCCGGCGCCTTCTTGCTTGACGTGGGCGACGGCGGTCGGGTCGTCGATGCGGTACTTCGCGATCGCCTCGGCCGCACGCGACCGGTCGACCTCGCCGCGCTTGGCCAGCGCCTCGAGCGCGCCGACCACGATCGACTCGGCGTCGATCCGGAAGAAGCGCCGCGCCGCAGCCCGGGTGTCGGCGAAGCCGAAGCCGTCGGCGCCGAGCGAGTGCCAGTCGGACCCGACCCACTGCGAGATCTGGTCCGGCACCGCCCGCATGTAGTCGCGACACCGCGAGCACCGGGCCGGCCGTGTCGGCCAGCTTCGACGTGACGTACGGCGTCTGGGGCTCCTCGGTCGGGATGCAGCAGGTTGTACTCGTCGGCGCGCAGCGCGTCGCGGGCGAGCTCGTTCCACGAGGTCACCGACCAGACGTCGGCGCGGACCTGCCACTCCTCGGCCAGCATCTGCTGCGCCTTCAGCGCCCACGGCACCGCGACACCGGACGCCATCAGCTGCAGGTGCGGCCGCTCGTCGCCCGGACCTGTGTCGGCCGGCTGAGCGAGATGGAGACCCCGCAGGATGCCGTCGACGTCCACGCCCTCCGGCTCGGGAAGCTGCACGGTCGGCTCGTTGTAGACGGTGATGTAGTAGAAGACGTCCTCGCCGTGCGGGTGCTCGTCGGTCGAGCCGTACATCCGCTGCAGCCCGTCCTGCACGATGTGGCTGATCTCGTACGCGAACGCCGGGTCGTAGTGGACCGCCGCCGGGTTGGTCGCCGCGATCAGGGGCGAGTGACCGTCGGCGTGCTGCAGCCCCTCGCCGGTCAGCGTGGTGCGCCCAGCCGTCGCGCCGATCAGGAAGCCGCGACCGAGCTGGTCGCCGAACGCCCAGATCGAGTCGGCGGTCCGCTGGAAGCCGAACATCGAGTAGAAGATGTAGACCGGGATCATCGGCTCGCCGTGCGTGGCGTACGACGTACCGGCCGCGATCGTCGAGCCCATCGCCCCGGCCTCGCTGATGCCCTCGTGCAGCATCTGGCCCTGCGGCGACTCGCGGTAGGTCAGCAGCATCGCGCGGTCGACGGACTCGTACTGCTGGCCGTGCGGGCTGTAGATCTTCGCCGTCGGGAACATCGAGTCCATGCCGAACGTGCGGTACTCGTCGGGCGCGATCGGCACGATGCGGTGGCCGATCTCCGGGTCCTTCATCAGGTCACGCAGCAGCCGGACGAACGCCATCGTCGTGGCGATCGCCTGCTTGCCCGAGCCCTGCTTCAGCTCGGCGTACATCTCGTCGCCGGGCAGCTTGATCGGCGTCGGGTCGACCCGGCGTTGGGGGAGCGGGCCGCCGAGCTGGCGTCGGCGCTCGAGCATGTACTGGATCTCGGGGGAGTCCTGACCCGGGTGGAAGAACGGCGCGACCTCGCTGTTGTCGATGTCCTCGTCGCTGATCGGCAGGTGCAGCCGGTCACGGAACTTCTTCAGGTCGGCGTTGGTCAGCTTCTTCATCTGGTGCGTGGCGTTGCGACCTTCGAGGGCGTCGATCGTCCAGCCCTTGATGGTCTTGGCGAGGATCACGGTCGGCTGGCCCACGTGCTCGGTCGCGGCCTTGAAGGCGGAGTAGACCTTGCGGTAGTCGTGGCCACCGCGCGGCAGCTTCTGGATGTCCTCGTCGCTGAGGTTCTCGACCATCTTGCGCAGCCGCGGGTCGGTCCCGAAGAACTTCTCGCGGACGTAGGCGCCGGTCTCGACGGAGTACGTCTGGAACTGTCCGTCGGGTGTCGCGTTCATCTGGTTGACCAGCGCGCCGTCGACGTCGCGGGCGAGCAGGTCGTCCCACTCGCGGCCCCACACGACCTTGATGACGTTCCAGCCGGCGCCGCGGAACGTCGACTCGAGCTCCTGGATGATCTTGCCGTTGCCGCGCACCGGTCCGTCGAGCTGCTGCAGGTTGCAGTTGATGACGAACGTCAGGTTGTCGAGCTCCTCGCGCGCCGCCACCCCGATCGCGCCGAGCGACTCGGGCTCGCCCATCTCGCCGTCGCCGAGGAACGCCCAGACGTGCTGCTGGCTGGTGTCCTTGATCCCGCGGTTGTGCAGGTAGCGGTTGAACCGCGCCTGGTAGATCGAGTCGATCGCGGTCAGACCCATCGACACCGTCGGGAACTCCCAGAAGTCCGGCATCAGCCGGGGGTGGGGGTACGACGACAGGCCTTGTCCCTTGCCCTTCGAGACCTCCTGGCGGAACCCGTCGAGCTGGTCCTCGCTCAGCCGGCCCTCGAGGAACGCGCGGGCGTAGATGCCCGGCGACCCGTGGCCCTGGATGAAGACCTGGTCGCCACCGTCCGGGTGCGTCCTTGCCGCGGAAGAAGTGGTTGAAGCCGACCTCGTAGAGGCTCGCCGCGGACTGGTAGGTGGCGATGTGTCCGCCGACCTCGAGGCCCTTGCGGTTGGCGCGGGAGACCATGACGGCGGCGTTCCAGCGGATGAAGGCGCGAATCCGGCGTTCGATGTCCTCGTCGCCCGGGAACCACGGCTCACGCTCGGGCGGGATCGTGTTGATGTAGTCGGTGCTGCGCAGCGCGGGGACGCCGACGTTGTTCTCACGAGCCCGCTCGAGGAGCTTGAGCATGACGTAGCGCGCGCGGGTGCGGCCCTTCTCGTCGAGCAGGGCGTCCAGCGAGTCGAGCCACTCCTGGGTCTCCTCGGGGTCGATGTCCGGGAGCTGGGTCGGCAGCCCCTCGTGGATCACCGGGGGGCGGCGTTCGTCAGCGGCAGCCACAGCGTTCCTCGTCGTTCTCGTCAACGTGCTTCGGTCGTCGTCACGCATCCTCCGTCACGCGTTGTGGTGGTGCGGATGCAGCGAGGTGTTCTCCCGCTCCTGGCATCCTCCCAGGTTTGACCACGGGTCTCATCTCACGTTCCAGCCTAGGCGGGGACCCGTGACCCCCAGTATTCGGGAAGGACTTGCGCGAATGCCCTGTTCACGGTGGACTACCCTGCGTCGACGGTGTCAGTCCACACGGGACCTGTGCCGACAAGCCATAGGAGGCGACGGGGTGAGCGCGACCGCGGACCACGCGGCGAACGGACCGGTGAGCCGGTTCGGCTTCCAGCCCGGCATGGTCGTCCAGGAGCTCGGCTGGGACGAGGACATCGACGAGGGCCTGCGCTCCGCGATCGAGGGCGTGATCGAGGGCGAGCTGGTCGACGACCGCTACGGCGACGTCGTGGACGCCGTGATCCTGTGGTGGCGTGAGGACGACGGCGACCTCGTCGACGGGCTGGTCGACTCGTTGACCGACCTCGCCGACGGCGGCGCGATCTGGCTCATGACGCCGAAGGTCGGTCGCCCCAACTACGTCGACGCCAGCGACATCTCCGAGGCCGCCCCGACCGCAGGACTGTCCACGACGACCAGCGTCGCCGCCGGCCCGGACTGGTCGGCCACCAAGCTCGTGTCACCGAAGTCCGCGCACACCGGTCGCCGCTGAGCGACACGACCGCCGACCTGGGCCCCGGCCAGCACCTCACGATGTCGTTGAACCCGGTCCGGGCCGCCAAGGTGCTTGCCGACGCCGGCGTGATCCGGCCCTACCGGCCTTCCCGCTTGCTCCGCCTCGGCGGCACTTTGCTGTCGTGGGGGACAGGTCCCGCCGCCGGCTCCATCTCGTTGGCCGCGCGTTTCCCCGACGCGGTCGGCCTGATCGACGACCTCGGTGAGCTGACCTTCGACGAGATCCATCGGCGCAGCAACGCCGTGGCCCGCGGTCTGTCCGAGCTCGGTGTGGGCGAGGGCGACTCGGTGGCGGTGATGTGCCGCAACCACCGGTACTTCGTCGAGGCCAGCTTCGCCGCGGCGCGCCTCGGCGCGGACCTGCTGTACCTGAACACCTCCTTCGCCGGTCCTCAGCTCGTCGACGTCCTCGAGCGCGAGAAGCCCCGGCTCGTGGTGTACGACGAGGAGTTCGCCGACCTCGTCGACGCGTTCGACCCGACGGGAACGGGCGTGGCGCGGGTGCTGGCGTGGACCGAGGACGACACCACCCGGTCCCGCCATGGCCGTCCGATCGACACATGCGAGTCCTTCGTCGCCGGACAGGACGACAGCGACTTGCGTTCACCCGAGCGCGAGTCGCGCTCGACGATCCTCACTTCGGGCACAACGGGCACCCCCAGGGGCGCAGCCGTGCTGCCGGAGGTCGCCGCCAGCGGGTCGGCGTTGCCCGGTGACCTGTCCGACCGCTGGATGGACGCGTACGGCGACACGCTCTACAACATCTACGGCTCGACCGAGTGCGCGTGGGCGACCATCGCGACCCCGGAGGACCTGCGCGCCGCGCCAGGGACGGCCGGGATGCCGCCGCTGGGCACCGAGGTGGCGTTGTTCGACGACGCCGACGAACCGGTGGCCGCGGGCGCTGTGGGCCGGGTCTTCGTGCGCAACTCGATGCTGTTCGAGGGCTACAGCGGCGGTGGCTCGAAGGACCGGATCGGTGAGCTGATGGCGACCGGTGACGTCGGGCGCTTCGACGAGGCGGGGCGGCTCTTCATCGAGGGTCGCGACGACGACATGATCGTGTCCGGGGGCGAGAACGTGTTCCCGCAGGAGGTCGAGGACCTGCTGAGCCGGCACGACGCGGTCGCCGACGTCGCAGCGATCGGTGTCGAGGACGAGGAGTTCGGGCAGCGTCTGCGTGCCTTCGTCGTACGCAAGGCCCCGACGAGCAAGACTGATGACGCCATGGCTGAGGACGAGCTGACGGACGTGCTCAAGGAGCATGTGAGGGCCAACCTGGCCCGCTACAAGGTGCCGCGCGACTTCGTCTATGTCGCCGAGCTGCCGCGGAACGCGACCGGCAAGATCCTGAAGCGCGACCTCGCGACCTACGATGAGAAGTGATGACCCTCGAGATCGGCAAGCCCGCACCCGACTTCACCCTCAAGGACCAACACGGCCAGGACGTGTCCCCGTCCGACTTCCGCGGCCGGAAGAACCTGGTGATCGTCTTCTACCCGTTCGCGTTCAGCCGGGTGTGCACGGGGGAGCTGTGCGAGCTGCGCGACAACATCGCCGACTTCTCCGACGACCAGACCGCCCTCGTGGCGGTGTCGTGCGACCACATGTTCAGCCTCCGGGCGTTCGCCGAGCACGACGCGATCAGCTTCCCGCTGCTCTCGGACTACTGGCCGCATGGGGCGGTTTCGACCGCATATGGCATCTTCAACGAGAAGGTCGGCTGCTCGGGTCGCGCGACGTTCATCGTCGACCGCGATGGGGTGCTGCGCTGGCAGGTCGAGAACGAGATCCCGAACGCGCGCGACATCGACGACTACCGCAAAATCCTTGCTGACCTGGGGTGACACCGATCGCGGCCGGAGCGGCGGCGACCCCTTGCAAGGATGAAATCACTCTGTGTGACGGTGCATAAGTTTGGTGCATGCACAGGTCCGGTGAACAAGATTCGTGACCTCAAGTTTGGCGAAAGCGCTGGCATCGCGGCGGGTGGCGGTGTTCGATAGACATCGACACGACCGCCAGCGAACCGAGACGTTGGCGGTCGTTGTCTTTTTCGGGCCGCGCTGCCCGTCGTACGTCGCTGCGTGACAATGGCCAGATGCCTCTGGACCTCAGCCCGGTCGAACGTGCTTATCTCGACAGCCAGCGGCTGGGCCGGCTGGCCACGGTCGCACCGGACGGCCAGCCTCAGAACAACCCGGTCGGGTTCTTCCTCGACGACGACCTCGGCGTGATCGACATCGGCGGTGCCGCGATGGGGACGACGAAGAAGTTCCGGAACGTCCAGGGCAATCCGCTGGTCTCGCTCGTCGTCGACGACCTGGCCAGCATCCGTCCGTGGCGGGTTCGCGGGGTGGAGATCCGCGGACGGGCCGAGACGGTGGACGGTTGGAAGGGTCCGTACGCCGGGTACTCCCGTCAGGCGATTCGGATCCATCCGCTCCGCGTCATCTCGTGGGGTCTCGAGGAGGACGAACCGTCGGAGTGAGGGTTTGGCGGGGCCTCGGTGAGACGTTAGGATTCCCGGCGCTCAGGGGCGTATAGCTCAGCGGTAGAGCACCTGCCTTACAAGCAGGTGGTCGCAGGTTCGATCCCTGCTGCGCCCACGGAATACCGCCAGGCGCTCTGACCTGCCTAAATGCCACTGTGGACTGGACATCCTTCCACAGCCGTCGCGCCCATGTCGGGCCGTGTCTATGGCTGTCGTGGGGGGTCTAGGGCAAAGTGGGCAATGACAGCCCGAGATCAGCGGCGAGGATTCGGCTCCGTGCGGCAGTTCCCGGGCGGCCGCTACCAGGCGCGCTACACCGGCCCCAACGGCAAGCGCTACACCGTGGTCCAAGGTAGACGGTTTGCGTCCGTGCACCTGGCCGATGCGGTCAAGGCGTAGGCCAGGCTGCTCGCCGCACAGGAGCTGATGAGCCGTATTGGAGTGTCAAGGTGAACCTGTAGCTATCCGCGGCTCGGGAGGTCCGGACCAGCTGAGAGGTACGAACCGTGATGACGTGATCTTCGGCGGCGCCACCCGAGATTGCATCGCGTCCGTCCCCCCGTAGACCCGGTCCGAGCCGGCCGTCGCGCATCATCGTCGGCGGGGTCCGCGCCGAAGAGTGCCTCGACCTGCTGCTCGCCCTCAACTCCGGCCCCGCCAATGCAAGCTCAACCTGCAGTGCCGCGCCGCTCAGGGCGGCCTGGTCGATCGGCTCCCCCGCTTGGAGGGAGCCGATCCGTCCGGAGGCGTCGATCTCGACGATGTTGATTTGATCTGGGTCGACGCCGTCCAAGTGAGGATCCAGTCGATCACGGCCTGGGTGTCGGTACGGAACGCGTAGGCGGTTCCTCGACACGTCGTGCCGCGGAATCCGTGCACGAACGAGTTGACCGCCACGACGACGTCGCTGTCATCCAGCAGCACCGGGCCGCCGGAGTCGCCGTAGCAAGTACCACCCCGACCACCACCGGGGTTGGTCGCCAGCTGGACGTTGTACCCGGCGCCATGAGCACTTCCGAGGTTGATGATGAACGTCTTCGCCTGCAGACGGCTTCGGTAGGACTCCGTCATCGCCGGGTTGGTCGAACTCAGCCCGTAGCCGCTGACGGTCACATCAGCGTCGATGCCTGTCCCGTACGCGTCCAAGGTGCCAGGTGCTGCCAGCGACGCATACTCGTCAAGCATCACCGGTTGGTCGAGGATGACCACACCCACGTCATGGGTGTTCGGATAGCTCACGAACCCGTCGTAGCCGAAGTTGTAGAGCGTGTGTGCGGTCACGCATGGGTCCGGCTGCGGCAGGCACGTGTCCGGGTAACCCGTCGTCGGATCGAGCTCCGTGGCCGGGTCGTAGTCGGCGCCGGCGTCCTGCGCGAAGTAGATCCGCGCACTGTCCGTGTCGGCCGTGCAGTGCCCTGCCGTCAGAAAGACGGTTGGTGACAACAAGGATCCAGAGCAACGGTGCAAGAACTCACCGTTCTCGTCGTAGAACACGACCAGTCCGACGTAATCGTGTTCGTAGTCCGGCGTGAAGTTGCCTGTGATGGCGCCTGCCGGTGGAGCGGCCGCCACAATCGTGCCGACCAACGTGGCCAACGCCACGGTGATCCCCGCAATGGTTCTGCGCATGTCGAGAAGCCTTTCGGTTCGAGTCCCCGAGCAGCAAGTCGCGGTGTCTATACCCGATCCGCCGTCCTCCAAGCACAGTGAGTCGGTCGGGAGCACCTATCCACGCCCCTCCCCGGCGCGGGACCCTCGACGCGGCATGGTCGGGCCAGCGTCGCCCCTGAACACCGGCGGGTTTTGGCCCGGGTTCGGCCCTGAGTCGGTTGCTGTACTGAAGGACGGCATGATCTGGCACCGCCGGAACGTCGAGGAAATGGATGTCCACCCGGCCCTGTGCACGCTGGACCCATTGTCCCGGAAGATCGGGCGCGATATGGGCAACGGTTACCGGTAGCGGTAGCGTTTAGGCCTCTGACCTGGCACTTTTCTGTTGGCGTCGCAGGTTCTATCCCTGCTGCGCCCCACATTTTCGGTACGCGACATGTAGGCACGGAACTGCAGCCGACCGACGTGCGTTACGCGCGCAACGTGCTGGAGCGTCATGCAACGGAGACATATCTGCCGACCCCGTGCGCTGCGGAGCGCTAGGAGCCGTATTCGGCCAGCACCCTTGCGTCCACCATTACCCTCGGTTATGCAGAAATTGCATATTCGATCACTTTGTGGCCGCCGGCAGCTCACGGACGCGACGAGTGCCACATGACCGGGCTCAGGAAACTCAAGGTGATCGCCGTCGTCGGGCTACTGACCGTCGGCGTGCCCCTGTTCAGCGAGTCTCGATCCAGGCCCGCCTCCGCCAGCGACACCGCCGGAGAAGCTCTTTCAGGGCTCACGGTCCGCGGCCTGGCCAGCGACAACGGCCTCGATGAACGGCCGAGTGCTGCCCCGTTCCTCATCGATCGAGCCCGTCAAGCCGGTCTGTCACGGTTTCACATGACCTGGGCAGCGACCGAGGTCGACTACAACCGCGACGGCAGGATGGACGTCTGGATCGGAAAGCACTACCGCGGCGGAGACCTCTGGCGGAACAACCGGCGAGGCGGCTACGTGCGGGTCAAGACTGCTGCGTGGCCGCGACACAGCCTGGAGAACACAAGCAAGACCGTCGACCGACACGACTGCGCGTGGGCCGACGTGGATCGCAACGGTCGACCGGATTCCTACTGTTCGGCCGGGCGATTCAACACCAACGGCGTCAAGATCGGTCGCGACAACGAACTCTGGCTCCAAGGACGCAAGGGCGGCTTTCGAGACGTGGGGACCGAGTGGGGGGTCGGCGATGTCTGCGGCAGAGGCCGCAACGTCACGTTCATCGACGCCAACGGTGACCGATTCCCGGATCTCTTCGTCGGTAACGATGTCCCGCGCAACGTGCCAGACCCGTGCAACAGGCACCCACGCCGATACCCGAACGAACACAGCAAGCTCTTCGTCAACAAGCACGGAAACGGCTTTCGGTACGCCAAGTTCCGCTTCGACTTCGGACCCGGAGTGGGATCACGCTGCGCCGTCAGGGTCGACTACGACCGCGACGGCTGGACGGACCTCCTCGCCTGCGGCAGCGACGGCCGCGCAAGTCTCAAACGGTCGGGGTCGGGTGGCCCGGAAGAACTGCGTCTGTTCAGGAACCGGCAAGGCCACAGGTTCGCCGACGTCTCCGGGCGACTGCCCGCCGTACTCGCCATGGATGCAACAGTCGGCGACCTGGATGGCGACCACGATCCCGACCTGATCCTCGCGTCATGGAAGGGTTTCTCCTACGCTCTCAACACCGACGGCCGATTCGGTGACCCGGTGCTGATCGAAGTGCCGCCGATCGGACGGGCGCGCGCGGTTGCGGTTGGAGACGCCGACCTCGACGGAGACCTGGACGTCTTCGGCGTCGTGGTACGACGCTTCCAACCCAATCCCAATGACCGCCTTTACCTCAACGACGGACTGGCCTTTACGCCGGTCGTCGCACCCAGAGCTGGGGGGACCGCCGATGAGGTGACCACCCTGCATCCCGGAAAACAAGGCCGTGCCGAGTTCCTGGTGATGAATGGCTACCACTTCGAACGACCGCACCCCAACATCCAACTCATTCGACTCGTCCAGTAGCGGGCCGACCTGTAGATAGATGACACTCGGCGGCGGCTTCCGCACGCGGCTCGGCGTCAGGGCCGAGCTTGCGTCCGCCGCAGAAATCTCCGAGCGGCATCTGGTCGCATCGAGTCCGGCGACTACGCGCCCGCTGCGCCCCGGCGGCTGACGAGGTTGAGTGTCCTACTCTCCGCCAGCGCCAGGCGGGGGATGGCTCCCAGTCCACTTGCTCGATGTCTTGGGGATGAGGCGGCGCCAATCGGTCTTCCCGCACCTGGTGCACTCAGCGTACTTCTCATGGTCGGGCGTCTCTTCCGTGCGCCAGTCGTGCCTTCCCATCAGGCAATGCCAGTTCCTTGCCATGAGGCATTCCTCCTTGGTTCGAGGATGTCCCTTGAGCAGCAGCGGTGTCCAGACGGGCGTGCGCCGCGCGTGGCCAACGCCATGACCCACCGTTTGACCGCCCTTCGCACTGCCAAGGGAAAGGCGCTGCGACCACTCCAGAGTCAAGCCCGGAGCACGCCTCTGTGAGGCCCCGACGTCCGCGGCTTCGCACCGACACTCGCACGCGGAACTACGCCATGTCAGGAGATGTCGGTGGAGCGAACCCGTCCGATCGGCCGATGGCGCCCCTGTCCATTCGCCTGAGACCGCGCTCAATCACCACCCGAGAGCCGTCAGCGCTGACAGACTGCGACCGCACCCGACAAAGGCAAACTCGTCGTGAGGCGAGGACGCAAAGCCAGGGGCCTCTTCGAGGTCGCCCAGTTACCGAATGGGAGCGATCCGTGGATCGTCGATCTTTTCTTACCGTGGTGACCGGTCTAGCAGCCGGTACCGTCGCGGTCACCGCCACGCCCTCCGCCGCTTTTGCCGGTGGAACCCCCAAGACCGCAACAACGTTGCAAACCTCCTTGCCTGTTCGTATTCCGGGGATGCGCGTCGGTGCCTCCATGTTCGTGGACGGAGTTCATGACCCAACTGTGCTCGAGACAGCCATGGACATGCGGGTGGGAGACCAGCTCGACTTCTTTCGTTGCTACGACCAAGGCGCACCGGCGTCGTCGTGGAGTCGCATCGACCAGCGAGCGCACGTCGGCAACCGTCCGATGTGGTGGTCGTGCAAGGGAGACATCACACAGTGGGCGAAGGGGGGCTACGACGCGAACGCGATCGCTCTCGCCAAGTCGTACGACCCGTCGTGGCCCGAGATCCGGTGGACGATCTGGCATGAGGTCCAGCCGAAATTGGTCGCCAAGACATTCACGTTCGCGCAGTTCAAGGCCGCATGGACGCACTTCTACAACACCGTGAAGCCGCACTGTCCTCCCAACATGTCGCTGGGGATCATCCACGGCGGGTTCGCCTGGAAGCCGGGGCAGCTGGAGACGAGCGTTTCCGGAACGTACAGTGCCACGCCGGCAGAGTGGCGAGCTCTCCCGACCGACTTCAACGGGATCGACTGCTACGGCGGCCCGACGGCCGACGACATCGTGGACATGCCGCGATTCCAGCGCTATGTCGCGGAGATGTGCGGTAACGACCCCACGCGTTGTCACATCGCCGAGTCCGGCGTCAGACAATCAGTGCTGTCGTCGAGCGAGACCGTCGAATGGCTCCACCGAAACGGTGACCGGCTGGGGTCGATCAACCTGGGCACATGGTGCTACTGGAACTCCACCCGGACCACGGATCCAGGCCCGCTGGACAGCGCCGGCATGCTTGCGTGGGGCGACGTTTGGCGACGATGGTCAACCAGTCGCTGATCAACGCTTCATGCGAAAGTCGGCCAGCAACTTGCGGGTGGCGGCCTCGACCTTGGCCTCGGTGAGCACCACGTGCTCGGCCGCCGGCCCGAGCGGGACGGGTGAGTCCTCTGCCGTGACGCGACGCACCGTTCCGGGGTAGCCACCCTCGACCAGCCCGGTCACGAGCCCCTCGGAGACCCCGCCGGTACGCCGGGTCTCGTCGACGACCAGCACGCTCCTGCTCGTGGTCACGACGCGCAGCACCTCGGCGACCGGCAGCGGAGCCAGCCAGCGCAGGTCGACCACCCGGACCCCGATGCCCTCACCGGCCAGCCGCCGTGCGACCCGGAGACTCATCGGTACGCCGTTGCCGAACGTGACCAGCGTGACCGGCGCCGGGTCGCCGTACACCCGGATCGAGCCGATCGGCACGTGCGTGGCGGCCCACGCCGACGGTGCCGGATAGCGGTCGAGCCACTCCTGGTCGCCCGGCTCGAAGAGGTCCTTGCGGTGGTACAGCGCGATCGGCTCGAGGAAGACGGACACGGTGCCGGCCGACGCGGCCGCGGCCAGGCAGGTCCGCAGCATGGCTGCCGCATCGGCCGGCCGGGAGGGTGACGCGATCACCAGGCCCGGGCACGTCGCGGAGCACGCCGAGCCCCGAGTCGTTGTGGAAGTGTCCGCCGAATCCGCCCGGGTCGGCGTACGACGCGATGCGCACGACCATCGGGTTGCGGAAGGCCCCGTCGGAGAAGAACGGCAGCGTCGCAGCCTCGCCCCGGAGCTGGTCCTCGGCGTTGTGCAGGTAGGCGAGGTACTGGATCTCCGGCACCGGGATCATCCCGCTCACCCCGCACCCGAGCGCGAGTCCGAGGATCGCCTGCTCGTCGAGGAGCGTGTCGAACACCCGGCCGGCGCCCAGCGCGCGGCGCAGCCCGCGGGTCACGCCGTAGACGCCACCCTTGCGGCTCACGTCCTCGCCGAACACCACGACCTCCGGCCGGGCCGCGGCGACGTCCAGCAGGGTGGCGTTGATCGCCTGCGCCAGAGTCAGCCCGCCGGCCGACTCGGGCAGCGAGGACCCGAACACCCGATCCCGATCCGGCTCCGACGCCGCCCGCACCGCTTCCACGGCGACGGCCGAGGCATCGGGCAGTCGCAACGGCTGCATCACCGTCGCGGCGTCGTCCAGGCGAGCGGAACCGGCGAGCTCGGCCGCCAGACCCAGGACCGACGCGCGTCCGGCCTCGTAACGTTCGACGACCTCGTCCGGCGTCAGCAGGCCCGCCTCCACGAGGTGGCGCGCGGTGACCAGCAGCGGGTCGCGTTCGAGGTCGGCGGCGACCTGTCGAGGCGTGCGGTACGCCGTCTCGACGTCGCTGCCCGCGTGACCCGTCAGCCGCACCAGGTCGAGGTGGAGCAGAGCGGGGCGACGCGTGCGGCGTACATGGTCGACCGCCTCGCGTGGCCACCTCGTGCACGGCTGTGACGTCGCAGCCGTCGGCCGCGAAGTAGCGCAGGTGTGGCCGCCCGCTCAGCGCGGCCGCGACCCAGCCCGGAGGGCTCGGGACGCTGATCCCCATCCCGTTGTCCTCGACCACGACGAGCAGCGGCAGCGCGAGCCCGGACTGGACGACCCAGCCGGCGGTGTTGAGCGCCCCGACGAAGGTCGAGTGGTTGATCGACGCGTCACCGGCGCCGGCCACGACCACGGCGTCGTCCGGCCAGGGTGAGGACAGACCGAGCTTCCGCGAGCGTTCGACCGCGAAGGCCATCCCGACGGCGCGAGGCAGGTGAGACGCGATCGTCGACGTCTGGGGCAGCACCGCCAGGTCCGGGTGACCGAACACCTTGTGCCGGCCTCCGCTGATCGGGTCCTCGGCCGCAGCGCACAGCCCCAGCAGCACGTCGCGCACCGGATCGTGACCAGGGACCTGCCAGCCGCGGCTGACGTAGAAGGCGCCGGAGCGGTAGTGCAGGAGGGCAGGGTCTGTGGGGCGCAGGGCGGCGGCCACCGCGGCGTTGCCCTCGTGCCCGCTCGACCCGATCGTGTAGTAGCCGGCGTCCTTGCTGCGCAGCCAGTGCGCCGCGACGTCCAGGTGCCGGCTGGCGAGCTGCGCGTCGAAGAGCGAGAGCGCCTGCGCTCCGGTCAGCGACGGAGCCGACGGCAGCGGGGCCTCCGGCGCGGCGTGGTGCGGTACGCCGGCAGGGCTCTCCAGGCCGCGCAGAGAAGCGAGGAGATGAGCCTCGACCGCCTCCATCGCGCTCACCGGGACCGCCGCGCAGCTGCTCGTCAGATGTCGAGCCGGTAGTCGAGGTCGACCACGGCGTCAGTGCCGGCGGAGGTGTCGATCTGCGCCTTCTGCAGCCGCCCCGAGTAGTCCCAGTTGACCGCCTGCCACCGCGTCATCTGGTCGAGCACCCAGACGCCGCCCTGGCGGCTGCCGTTGCCCGACAACCCGTTCCCGCCGAAGGGCAGATGCGCCTCGGCACCCGACGTCGAGTTGTTGACGCTGAGCATCCCTGACCGCACACCCTTGCGGTAGGTGAACACCGTCTTGGGGTCGTTCGTGTAGATCGACGACGAGAGGCCGTAGCCCGGCAGGTTCGACCAGGCGATCGCCTCCTCGAGGTCGTCGTACGACGCGACACCGATGATCGGGCCGAAGGTCTCGGTGGAGAACAACGCGTCATCCGGGCGTACGCCGTCGACGACGACGGGGTGGTAGTACAGCCCCGACTCGGCGTCGCCGGCGAAGCCGCTGCGCGGGTTGTCGGCCGTGATCCGACCGGTGCCGTCGGAGCCGTGGACGGTGTGGTGGGCCGCGATCATGTCGAGGAACTTCTCGAGCCGGTCGGCGAACTTCTGGTCGAGCATCGGCCCGAACAGCACGTCCTCGCGCGTCGGGTCGCCGATCACGGCGTCGCGCACAGCAGCGTCGAGTCGCTCCACGAACGCGTCGTGGAGCGAGGAGTGCACGATGGCCGTGCCCAGCGACGTGCAGCGTTGTCCGGCCGTGCCGAAGCCGCCGAAGAGCGCGCCCTCGACGGCCAGGTCGAGGTCGGCGTCGGGGGCGACGACCATCGGGTTCTTGCCGCCGAGCTCGAGGCACGGCGCCTGGTGGTGTCGACCGCACAGCTCACCGACCGCGGATCCGACGTCGCTGGACCCGGTGAAGCCGACCTTGTCGACGAGCCGCTCGCCCAGCGCCTGGCCGAGGCCCTCGAAGGTGTCCGGTCCGTCGGCGTACACCGTGTTGAGGACGCCGTCGGGGACACCGGCGTGGCGAGCGAGCTCCGCAAAGGCGAAGGCGGACGTGGGGGAGTAGTCGGCCGGCTTCCAGACCACCGCGTTGCCGCAGAGCAGGGCCGGGACGATGTACCAGGACGGGACCGCGACCGGGAAGTTGCCGGCCGTGATCACGGCGACGACGCCGACCGGCGCGCGGAACGTGAAGAGCTGCTTGTCGGGGAGCTCGCTCGGGATGGTCTGGCCGTAGAGCCGGCGGCCCTCGCCGACGAAGAAGTCACAGGTGTCGAGCACCTCCTGGACCTCGCCGCGAGCCTCGGTGATCGGCTTGCCGATCTCGCGCGTGACGATCTGCGACAGCGCCTCGAAGTTCGCCTCGATGAGTCGACCGAAGCGGGCGAGCACCTGACCGCGCTCGGGGGCGGGCACGTCGGCCCAGGCGTCCTGCGCCTCGCGGGCGGCGCGGCAGGCGTCGACGAACGTCTCCGGTCCGGCGAGGACGACCTCGGCGACCACGTCGTCGAGCCGGGCGGGGTTGCGTGACTGCACCCGCCGCTCGCTGGACGCATCGGTGGACTCGCGGAACTCTGCGCCGACTCGGCTGCGGATGACCTGCATGGAGGTCAATCTACGGCGTACGACGCAGCCGTGGAGCGCGGCCGACCCTCGCTGTCCGCAGGTGCGGAGGGCATGCTCCGCAACGTACCGCCTCGGATCGGTCAGTCCTGCTTGGGCGGGCTGGATAAGGTCGGGGCGTGACGAGAGCTCCGACGCTGGCCGAGCTGGTTGCCGCGGTCGAGCGTCGCTACCCGCCCCGCTGGGCCGTCGACGGAGACGCCATCGGCCTCGTGACCGGCGATCCCGACGACACGGTCGAGCGGGTGCTGTACGCCGTGGACCCGGTACGCGCCGTCGTCGACGAGGCCATCCGATCGGGCGCGCAGGCGCTCGTCGTGCACCACCCGCTGCTCTACCGTCCCGTCAGCCGGGTGGCCACGGACGAGCCCAAGGGCCGGGTCATCCACGACCTGATCCGACACGGCATCGGCCTGTACGTCGCGCACACCAACGCCGACAGCCCGGCGTACGGCGTCTCGGAGTCGATGGCTGTCGCGCTGGGTCTCACCGACCTGCGTCCGCTCGTGGCCGACCCGGTCGACCCGCTGGACAAGATCGTCGTGTTCGTGCCGCACGACGACGCGCAGAAGCTGATCGACGCCCTGGCCGAGGCCGGAGCCGGCGAGATCGGGGTCTACGACCGAGCGGCGTTCGTCACCGCGGGAGAGGGGACGTTCCGGCCCGGGCCGGGCGCCAACCCGACGATCGGTTCCGTCGGCGAGATCGAGGTCGTGGCCGAGAGCCGGGTCGAGATGGTGCTGCGCCGTGACCGCCGAGAGTCGGTCATCGCCGCTCTACGTGCCGCGCATCCCTACGAGGAGCCGGCCTTCGACGTGGTCGAGCTGGGCGCCTGGGACGCCGACCGCGGGGAAGGCCGCGTCGGCTCGCTGCCGGCCCCGATGTCGCTGCGCACGTTCGCCGACGAGGTCGCCGCAGCACTTCCGGCAACAGCGATCGGAGCGCGCGTCTCCGGTGACCTCGACCGCGAGGTGTCGACCGTGGGAGTCCTCGGCGGCGCCGGGGACTCGCGCCTCGACGCAGCCCGTCGCGCCGGCGTCGACGTCTACGTCACCTCCGACCTGCGCCACCACCCCGCGTCGGAGTTCCGCGAGCACGACGGCCCGGCCCTGATCGACGTACCCCACTGGGCGGCGGAGTGGACCTGGCTGCCCGTGGCCCAACGCGTGCTGGGCGACGACCTCGCGGCCGACGGTCTTGTGATCGAATCGTCCGTGTCGCGCATCTGCACCGATCCGTGGAACCATCGAGCCCCCAGCCCCGGGGCTCACGAGGACCTCTGAGGAGAACACCCTGAAAGCCGATCCGTTCGCCCAGCTCAAGCTGCTCGACCTGCAGGTCGTCGACTCCGGCCTGGACCGCCTCGACCACCAGCTGAAGAACATGCCCGAGCACGCGGCCCTCGTCGCGCTGTCCGAGCGCAAGACCGACGTGTCCGCGCGGCTGGGCAAGGCGGAGACCGAGGTGTCCGACCTGGAGCGTGAGCAGCGCAAGGCCGACGCCGACGTCGAGCAGGTGAAGACCCGGCGCGAGCGCAACCAGCAGCGCATCGACGGCGGCACGGTGGGCGACCCCAAGCAGCTCCAGGCGATGCAGCACGAGATCGTCGCGCTCGACAAGCGGATCACCGACCTCGAGGACGAGGAGCTGATGGTGATGGAGCGGCTCGAAGCCGCCCAGCGCGAGCGTGGCGAGCTCACGACCGAGCTCGCCGAGATCAACCAGACGGGTTCGGAGCAGCTCGTGGCCCGCGACGCCGCGGCCGCCGAGCTCACGGCGCAGCAGCAACAGTCACGTGCCGAGCGCGACAAGCTCGCGGCCGACATCCCGGCAGACCTGCTCGCTCTCTACGAACGGCTCCGCGCCCAGCTCGGCGGTGTCGGTGTCGGGGCGCTGCACCAGAAGCGCTGCGGTGGCTGCCAGCTCAACGTCGGCGCCTCCGAGCTGGCTCGGTTCGCGACCGCGCCGACCGACGAGGTGCTGCGGTGCGAGGAGTGCAACCGCATCCTGGTGCGCACCGACGAGTCGGGACTCTGACCTCGGGCATGCCTGAGTCGACGCACGAGAACGTGGTCCTCGAGGCCGACGGCGGCTCCCGGGGCAACCCGGGGCCGGCGGGTTTCGGCGCGCTGATCCGCGACGCCGACTCCGGCGATGTCATCGCGGAAGCCGCCGAGTCGATCGGGCGCGCGACCAACAACGTCGCGGAGTACCGCGGGCTGATCGCCGGTCTCGAGCTCTTCAACGAGCACACGCCGGACGCCACTCTCGAGGTGCGGATGGACTCCAAGCTCGTCGTCGAGCAGATGGCGGGACGGTGGAAGGTCAAGCACCCGGACATGAAGCCGCTGGCGATCCGGGCGCAGCGGCTCGCGCCGTTCGGGACCCAGTGGACCTGGGTCCCGCGGGAGCAGAACAAGGCTGCCGACCGACTGGCCAACCTGGCGATGGACGCTGCGGCCCGCGGCGAGGTGTACGACGTCGAGGCGGGGTCCGGCGAGAACCAGCCGGGCGACCCGACGCCCGACGCGATGGAGCCTCCGTCACCCGGGCAGACAGCGGACCGAGCCGACACCGTCCACACGCCGGTGCTCGGCTGGACGGGCCTCGAGGGTGAGGCGACCACGCTGATCTTCGTCCGCCACGGCGTCACCATCCACACGGCGGACAAGAAGTTCTCCGGTCCCGGTGGCGACGACCCCGGCCTGACCGACGAAGGCCGCGCCCAGGCCGAGCGGGCCGCCGACGCACTCCGGCGGGACGGCGGCATCGACGCCGTCCTGACCTCGCCACTCCAGCGCACGCGCGACACGGCGGAGATCGTGTCGAAGGCGCTCGGCCTGGAGCCGGTCGTCGAGGACGGCTTCCGCGAGTGCGCCTTCGGTGAGTGGGACGGGCTGACCCTGAACGAGGTGCGCGAGCGCTGGCCGGCCGAGCTCGACGCGTGGCTGGCGTCGTTCGAGGTGGCGCCGCCGGGTGGCGAGCCGATCGTGGCGGTGCAGCAGCGGGTCGAGGAGACGCTGGGCCGGACCCTGACGTCGTACGCCGGTCAGACCGTCGTCGTGGTCAGCCACGTCACGCCGATCAAGCTGGCCGTGCGCTACGTGCTCGACGCGCCGCTGCCCTCGGTCAACCGGATGCTCCTCGCGCCGGCCTCCTTGACGACGGTGTCGTTCTTCGAGTCCGGTGCGTGCACCCTCCGCCAGTTCTCCGCCCTGCCCTGAATCTCGGTGGTTGAGCTCGTCGAACTCCGGTGCCTCAACGCTCGGCGTGCGGGCGGCCGTCCCATTGCCAGTCCGTACGCCGTTCGAGGTCTCCCAGCGTGGCGCGCCCGCAGCACCACATGAGCACGTCCGCCGGGTCGCCCTCGGGCGCGTCGGGGAAGAGCCGCGCCAGCAACGTCGCGCTCAGGTCACCCGGCGGCCACCACTCGATCCCGAGTCCGGAGGCCATGTCGTACGCGTGGACGAGCGTCTCGACGGCACCCATCGCGGCGAACCCCTCCGCGTCCGAGATCCCGTAGTCGTGGAAGCCGCGGGCATCCGGGGGCGTGGACTCGACGACGCGCGCCAGGATCTCGGCGCAGACACCGATCGTGCGGAGCAGCGCCTCCGGCTGCGACGCCTCTTCCCACATCGCCACCTCGAACGGCGTGTAGCCCGACCTGTCTCCGGGCTGTGCGATCAGCTGCGTGGCATAGAACACCTGGTCGTCCGCGACGTGCACGCCGGTCTCCCAGACCGTCCAGTCCAGGTCGCCGGCGGGGACCTGCCAGTCCGCTTCGGCGGCCGGTTCGAGTGCGGAGCGAAGCGCCTGAGCGGCCTCGCGAACGTGGTCGGCGGTGACGGTCATGTCCCACACCCTCCCAGAGCAGCGAAAGGATCCGAGCCTGGCAGTGCTGGAGCACTGCCAGGCTCGGATCCTTGGGGCGGGACCGGCGGGTCAGGCGGCGGCGACCGGCAGTGCGCGACGCCGGATCACCAGGCTGACCACCGCCAGGGTGCCGAGCAGGAGCAGCGTCGCCACCAGGAACGCGTCGTGCGCGCCCTGGACGAAGACGTAGTCCGCCTGTTCCTGAGCCGAGCCCGCGGGCATGCTCGATGCCGCGTCCCGGCTGGCCGAGCCGAACACCGTCACCAGGACCGCCAGGCCCAGGGCGGCGCCGACCTGCTGCATCACGTTGACGAGCCCGGAGGCTGCACCCGCGTGCTGCGGCTGAACACCGTTGAGGGCTGCGCTCGTCAGCGGGACGAAGGCGCTGCCGTTGCCGAGACCCACCAGGATGAGCGGGCCGAGCACGCTGAGGTAGCCGCTGTCGGCCGACAGCCCAGTGAGCCAGTACAGACCGAGCGTCGACAGCGCGACGCCGGCGATCATCACCGGGCGTTCACCGAACCGCTCGACCAGCACTCGGGCGCTGGCCTGGGAGGCGATGAACAGGCTGATCGTGATCGGCAGGAAGCCGAACCCGGTCGCGAGCGCCGAGTAGCCGAGCACGTCCTGCATGAACTGGGTCAGGAAGAAGAACATCCCCGTCATACCGGCGATGAGCAGCATCCGGCCCAGGTACGCACCGCTGCGCGAGCGGTCGGCGAACAGGACGAGCGGCGTGATCGGTGCGACGGCACGGCGCTCGATCAACACGAAGCTGACCAGCAGCGTGACCCCGAGGCCGAAGGCCGCCAGCGTCTCGCCATTGGTCCAGCCGTGCCCGGCGGCGTGCACGAAGCCGTAGACCAGCGACGTCATACCGAGGGTCGAGGTGATGGCACCGGCGACGTCGAAGCGAACGCGCTGGCGTGGCGTCTCGTCGAGGAACATGCGTCCGGCGATGTAGACGGCGATGCCGATCGGGACGTTGACGAACATCACCCAGCGCCACGACGCCCACTCGGTGAGCATGCCGCCGGCGACCAGGCCGACGGCTGCGCCACCGATGGAGACAGCGGTGTAGAGACCGAGCGCGCGGGTGCGCTCACGGCCCTCGGCGAACTGTGAGGTGAGCAGGGCGAGGGTCGCCGGTGCGATCAGGGCGCCGCCGGCGCCTTGGGCGACGCGGGCGGCGAGCAGTACGCCGTCCGAGCCGGCCATCCCGCCGACGAACGACGCGAGGGTGAACAACGCCATGCCGGACAGGAAGGCGGCCCGGCGACCCATCAGGTCACCCATCCGGGCACCGAGCAGGAGAAGTCCGCCGAAGGCCAGGCTGTAGGCGTTGAGCACCCACGAGAGGTTCGCGGGGGAGAAGTCGAGGGCGGTCTGGATCTGCGGGAGCGCGACGTTGACGATGGTCAGGTCGAGCATCACCATCAGCTGCGCCACCAGGATGACGGCGAGCATCGCCGTCGGGTGACCGCGCTCCGGCAAGCGCCGCGGACGAAGCGCGCGGGGCGTGTCGCCGGAGCCGGGGCGGTCCAGGACTGCGGGGGAGAGAGTCACAAGAAGTTCCTTCTGCAAGATCAGTGAGGTAGTCTGGAGCCATAAGTGGAGTGGCCCTCCGGAAACAATACGGAGGCTTCCTCCGTTTATCAAGTGGAAATGGAGGCCAACTCCGTTTTTCTCAGGGAGTGACACACGCATGACCACCGCGGAGACCGCAACCGCCCCGCGCAAGCTGCGCGCCGACGCCCAGCGCAACTACGACGCGCTGATCGAGGCTGCGCGCGCGTCGTTCCGCGACGCCGACGCCGACACCTCGCTGGAGGAGATCGCGAAGCGCGCGGGCGTGGGGATCGGCACGCTCTACCGGCACTTCCCGACCCGGCTCGCCCTCCTCGAGGGTGTCTACCGCGACGAGGTCGATGAGCTCGACCGCAAGACCGAGGCCCTGCTCGAGTCGGCCGAGCCCGACCAGGTGCTCGACACGTGGCTCGACCTGTTCGTCGACTACGCCACGACCAAGCGTGCCCTGTTCCACGAGCTGGTGGACGCGATCGGCCGCGACTCCGAGCTGCTCACCCACTCGCGCGGCGTGATCGAGAGCTCGGCGTCGCGCGTGCTCGGAGTGGCGCAGGAAGCCGGCGTGATCCGCACCGACATCGAGTTCGGCGACATCCTCCGACTGGCCGGTGGCTGCACGATGATGCCGGGGTCGACGCCCGAGCAGCGCGCTCGGATGCTCCGCGTCATCATCGACGGTCTCAAGGCCTGAACGAGGTCTCGACAAGCTCGACCATCGGGTTGAGTCAGATCTGGGAGACGACCACGTCGTAGCTCGCGGTCCTGCCCGGCGTCGGCTCGACCTGCCACCCGAGTCGCGTCAGCAGCGCGACGAACCCCTTGGCCGACCCCGGGTCGCCGCCGTCCTCGAGCAGCGCTCGCACGATCCGGCCCTTGGTCGCCTTGTTGAAGTGGCTGACCACGGTGCGCCTGCCGTCGACCTCGTGCAGGACTCGGAGCGAGAGGACCCGCGCCGCCTGGTCGGCGTCCGGTCGCCAGAACGCGGCGTACGTGCCGGACCGCAGGTCCACCACGAGCTGCTTGGCGACCAGCGGACGCATCACCTCACCCATCGACGCGCGCCACACCGACGACACGGTGCCGATGGGCGGCAGCGAGACGTCTCCGGACAGCCGGTACGCCGGGACCCGGTCACCCAGCCGGAGCAGCCCGAAGAGGGAGCTGGCCACCGCCAGGCGGGACGAGGCACGTCGCTTGCCCGAGGACGAGAGGCTCCCGAGTCCCAAGGCGTCGTACAGCACGCCGGTGTAGAGCCGACCGGCAGCCGCGGTGGGGGCGGTGAGCAAGCCGGCGTTGCGGGCGATCTCGCCGGCCAGGCCAGGCGGGAGCCCGAGGGTCGTCCGCGCGTCCTCGGCGTCACCGCGACAGACCTCGACGAGCGCGTCGAGGACCTTCTCGCGCGCGCTGGTCAGCTCGGGAAAGCTCAACGTCGCCAGGTCGAGTGGCTTGCCGCGCGACGGCGCGTACTTGCCCTCGGACGGCGGCAGCAGGATCAGCACGCAGGCAGCCTAGATGCCGGTCGCCAGACTCGGATGATCGACTGTGCTCGGACAGTCGCGCTGCGTAGTCAAAACGTGATACTTCTAGGTGGCTGCACTCACGAGGAACCGGGTCGATGGTGGACCCGGAGGGATGGGCGATGCGCTACCGCGAGCTGTTCGGTGACCGCGAGTTCCGGGCATTGTTCGTCGCGGACGTCATGTCGATCACCGGCAGCTATCTGGCCCGCGTGGCCGTGGCGGGCCTCGTCTTCCACCGCACCGGCTCGGCCACGCTGACCGCGCTGGCCTTCGCCGTCAGCTACGCGCCGTACCTGCTGAGCCCCTGGCTGTCCTCGCTGGCGGACCTGTTCCCGCGGCGGATGCTGCTCATCCTCTGCGACCTGGCTCGTGCGGTGTGCATCGGGCTGATCCTGGTGCCGGGTCTGGCACTCCCGTTCGTGATGGCGCTGCTGTTCCTCGAGGCCACCTGGCGCATCCCGTGGGGCGCCGCCCGGCTGGCGCTGCTCACCGACATCCTGAGCCCCGAGGCCTTCCCGGCCGGCAACGCGCTGATCGCCTCGGTGCGTCAGGCCCTGCAGGTCGGCGGGTTCGCTGTCGGCGGCGTCGTGGTCGCGCTGATCGGGATCCGCCCGACGCTGGCCTTCGACGCCTTCACGTTCCTGCTCTCCGCCGCCATCGTGGTTGTCGCCGTACGACGCCGCGCTGCGCCGTGGCGGACTCGGCGGGTGGCCGTCACGGCCGGCGCCCCGTCCCCGGCCAGGGAAGGCGAGCAGCCCGGTACGGCGTCCGACCGGGCGACCGACGTGCGACCCGGGACCTGGGTCTCGACCGTCGAGGGTGTGCGCAGCGTGGTCCGGAACCCGAAGATGGTTCAGCTGTTCGCCCTGCTCGGTCTCGGGCCGGCGATGGCGGTCATCACGGAGGGACTCGCAGTCCCCTTCGCGGCCGACCTCGGTGGTGGGCTGCGGCTGGCCGGTCTCATCATGGCGGCGCCGCCGCTGGGCACGGTGATCGGGCTGTTCGCGCTCGGGCGACTCCCGATGGATGTTCAACGTCGGCTGATCGCGCCGCTCTCCCTCGGGACGGGTCTGGCCGTCGTGCTGGCCGGACTGGCCGTCTCCCTCCCGGCTGCGAACCTCTTCGTGCTGGCGCTGCTGTTCGTGTGTGGCGGATGCGTCGCCTACATCAGCACGATCCAGAGCGAGATCAGCATGATGGTCGAGAGCAGCATGCGGGGGCGGGTGTTCGGGCTGGCCAACGCGGTGATGCAGATCTCCCAGGGACTCGCCATCGTCCTGGCCGGGGCGGTGGCCGGCACCGGGCGGCTCACCTGGGCGATCGCCATCATCGCCGCAGCGCTCAGCGTGCTCACGGTCGTGGCGCTGCGGTTCCGCCCGCGGCGGACTGCGGCCTGGTCGCCCACGGCCGCTGCCTGACCGCGGACCCGGCTCAGCCGACGCCGGCGGGGAGCTTCTCCAGCGCTGCCGAGACGGCGTCGCGGAGCTCCGCGTCGTTCCAGTCGTGGTCGACGATCGAGCCCGACAGGTAGGCGTCGTACGCCGGCAGGTCGAGGTGGCCGTGCCCGCACAGCGCCGTCAGGATCACCTTCTCCTCACCGGTCTCCTTGCACCGGACCGCCTCCTCGACGGCCGCGGCCAACGCGTGCGTCGGCTCGGGCGCCGGCACGATGCCCTCGCTGCGGGCGAAGAGCACGCCGGCCGCGAAGCACTCCGACTGCGGCTTCGCCACCGCCTCGAGGTGTCCTTCCTCGTAGAGGTGGCTGATCAGCGGGCTCATGCCGTGGTAGCGGAGGCCACCGGCGTGGATCGGGTCGGGCACGAAGTCGTGGCCGAGCGTGTGCATCTTCATGAGCGGCGTCATCCCGATCGTGTCGCCGAAGTCGTACGCGTAGGTGCCCTGCGTCAGTGACGGGCACGCCGCCGGCTCGACCGCGCGCACCGTCGGCGCCATCCGGCCGGCCCACTTCTCACGCAGGAACGGGAACATCAGCCCGCCGAAGTTCGAGCCGCCACCCGTGCACCCGACCAACAGGTCCGGTGTCTCGCCCACCTTGGCCAGCTGCAGCAGCGCCTCTTCGCCGATGATCGTCTGGTGCATCAGCACGTGGTTGAGCACCGACCCGAGCGAGTAGTTGATCGTCGGGTCCTGCGCCGCGACCTCGACCGCCTCACTGATCGCGATGCCGAGTGACCCGGTCGAGTCCGGGTCCTGCTTGAGGATCGTGCGCCCGGCCTCGGTCAGGTCCGAGGGGCTCGGGTGGACCACGCCGCCGAACGTCTCGATCATCATCTTGCGATAGGGCTTCTGGTCGTACGACGCCCGGACCTGCCACACCTCGCACTCGACGTCGAACTGGGCACAGGCGAACGCCAGCGCGGTGCCCCACTGCCCGGCGCCCGTCTCCGTCGTGAGCTTCTTGATGCCCGCCTTCGCGTTGTAGTACGCCTGCGGCACGGCGGTGTTGGGCTTGTGCGACCCGGCGGGGGAGACGCCTTCGTACTTGTAGTAGATCCGGGCCGGCGTCCCGAGCGCCTTCTCCAGCCGGTGTGCGCGGAACAGCGGCGACGGCCTCCACAGCCGGTAGACGTCGAGCACCTCCTCGGGGATGTCGACGTACTGGTCGGTCGACACCTCCTGGAGGATCAGGTCCATCGGGAACAGCGGGCGCCAGGTCCTCGGGTCCGACCGGCTGGCCGGTTCCCGGGTGCAGCACCGGCGGCGGAGGCGTCGGGATGTCGTGCAGGACGTTGTACCAACGCGTCGGCATCTCGCTCTCGTCGAGCAGGATCTTGTGCTGCGCGGGAGCGCTCATCAGGGGACCTCCACGGGCCGACGGGACGGATGCCTCAGCCTCGCACCGGGGGTCGTACGCCGTCCAGGGTCCAGCACTAGGGTGAGACCGTCAGGTGCCCACCCGCGACAGGAAGGCCGCGACCGTGCCGCGACGCAGCATCAACCTGCACGACCAGGACGGTGCCACCTTCACCGCGGGCATGGCGGCGATCGAGCGCGAGCAGGACGTGCCGCAGGAGTTCCCCGCAGACGTGCTGGCCGCCGCCGAGGAAGCCGCGGCCAACCCCAAGCTCCCCGAGCTCGACCGCACCGACATCCCGTTCGTGACCATCGACCCCGAGGGCTCGATGGACCTCGACCAGGCGCTGCACATCGAACGGCTCGACGGCCCCGACGCGCGCTTCCGGGTGTCCTACGCGATCGCCGACCTGGCCGCCTTCATCGAGCCGGGGGGCCCGATCGACGAGGAGGCGCACCGCCGCGGGCAGACGATGTATGCCCCCGACCACCGCGTCCCGCTGCACCCCCCGGTCCTCTCCGAGGGCGCCGCCAGCCTGCTGCCCGACCAGGTCCGTCCGGCCCTGCTGTGGAGCATCGACCTGGACGAGACCGGCGAGGGCATCCGGGTCGAGGTCGAGCGGGCCCTGGTCAAGAGCCGTGCACGCTGGGACTACGCGGCCGTGCAGAAGGCGATCGACGACGGTTCGGCCGACGAGGTCTTCATGCTGCTCAAGGAAGTCGGGCTGCTCCGGCTCGAGCGTGAGCGGGAGCGCGGCGGCGTGAGCCTGCCCCTGCCCGAGCAGGAGGTCGACGTCAGCGACGCGGGATGGTCGCTCGTCTACCGCGACGTGCTGCCCGTCGAGAACTGGAACGCGCAGATCTCGCTCCTCACCGGGATGGGCGCCGCCGAGGTCATGCTGTACGGCGAGGTCGGCGTGGTCCGGACCCTGCCCGACCCGCCTGACTTCGCGGTCGACCGGCTCCGGCGTACGGCGGCCGGACTGCACCTCGAGTGGCACCCCGACGTCGACTACCCGGACTTCGTCCGCTCGCTCGACCCGAACACGCCCGCCGGCGCCGCCATGCTCAACGCGTGCACGACCCTGCTGCGCGGCGCGGGGTACGTCGCGTTCGACGGCGGCGTACCCGAGCACATCGAGCACGCCGCGCTCGCCAACGAGTACGCCCACGTCACCGCACCGCTGCGTCGTCTCGTCGACCGGTATGCCGGCGAGGTGGCCGTCGCGCTGTGCGCGGACCGGGACGTCCCTGACTGGGTGCGGTCGCGGCTGCGCGACCTCCCGAAGGAGATGGAGGCGTCCGACCGGCGCGCCCACCAGTACGAGCGCGCCGTCCTCGACCTGGTCGAGGCGGGCCTGCTCTCCCGTCGGGTCGGTGAGACCTTCACCGGTGTGGTGACCGACATCGACGAGAAGGACAAGACGGAGGGTGTCCTGGTCATCCAGGAGCCTGCGGTCGAGGCGAAGGTCGTGAGCCTGTCCGGTGCCCTGCCGCTCGGCGCGGAGGTCACGGCGACCTTGGCCGAGGCCGATCCGGCTGTCCGCAAGACGCGCTTCGAGCTCGCCTGACCGCATCCGGGGGCTAGTCCGCTGCGGTGGGGGACCGAACCGAACGGACTATGGCCGCGTCCGCGTCGGGCTGCGATAAAGGAGATACCGATCGAAAGGGCTCCTGACGTGGACGACGCAGTTTCCGGTCGCCGGACCGCCGTTGCTGTGGTGCTCTCGGCCCTGCTCGGGGCCGCGGCCGGTGTCGCTGTCACGACCCATCCCTTCACCGACGAGGGCGACGGCGGACCGAAGCTGCTGGGCAACCACCAAGGACCGCCGCCGGGGCACCGCGAGGGGCCGCCGCCAGGGCACGGCCAGTCACCCGGTGGGCCAGGCGAGCACGCTCGGCCCGGCTGGGACCGGGGCGACAAGGAGGGCTGGCACGGTCAGGACGTGCCGCCGGGCTGGTGGAAGCACGACGACCGGCCACCCCGGGGACCGGCACGGCAAGCCTGAGAAGGACCGCGAGCACGATCGCTGAGCCTCGCCTGGTCCACCACGACGGGGTACGTCGTACCTGGGTCGTCCGGTCCTAGGACCAAGGTTCGATACCGAACCCGACCTCCTCCGGCGCAGTCTGGGACATGAGCCACGAACGATGGCCTGCACCGACCCAGGAGGATCAGATGCGACCCGTGAACGCCCCCGTCCGCAAGACCGTCATCGCCGTCACCGCGGTGGCAGCCCTCAGCGGCGCCGGCATCGCGGCGCCCGCGATCGTCAGCGCGGCGACCGACGACCGGCCGACCGGCCGCACCGTCGTCGACATCGCCGACGACCAGGTACGCAAGGAGCAGGGCCGGCACCACCGTGAGCCCGGCGACGACCGCTCCAACGACGTCAACGAGACGGACGACAGCGGCTTCGACTCGCCGCACGACCGCGCCGAGCGCACCACTCCGAACGGCCGGCACCTCGAGCCCGGCGACGACCGCTCCAACGACGTCAACGAGACGGACGACAGCGGCTTCGACTCGCCGCACGACCGCGCCGAGCGGACCTCTCCCGACGGCCGCCACCTGGAGCCGGGCGACGACCACGGCGACCACGTGGAGCCCGGAGATGACCACGGCGGCGACGACGACAGCTCCGGCCACGGCGGCGGCGATGACGACAGCTCCGGCCACGGCGGCGGCGATGACGACAGCTCCGGCCACGGCGGCGGGGACGACTGAGGCACCCGGCGGGCAGCTCGCCCGCCGACCAGCCGATACGCTGGGACGGCGGGCGAGCCGACCGGGCAGCCGCGGACTCACGTCGCACCCGACGGGAGGTCGAGGAAGGTCCGGACTCCGCAGGGCAAGGTGGTGGGTAACGCCCACCCGAGGTGACTCGCGGGACAGTGCCACAGAGACAGACCGCCAGCGGCCTCGACTCGGGAGACCGGCCGAGGTGCGGGTAAGGGTGAAACGGTGGTGTAAGAGACCACCAGCGCTCCGGGTGACCGGGGCGGCTGGGTAAACCCCACCTGGAGCAAGACCAAGAAGGGCCGCCGGACTCTCTCCGGCGACCCGCGCAGGCGCACCGACCGGCAACGGTCGGGGAAGGGCGGCCCGCCCGAGCCTGCGGGTAGGTCGCACGAGCGTGTCGGTGACGACACGCCACCAGATGGATGGCTGCTCAGGATCGGGTCGCAAGACCCGGTCCCCAACAGAATCCGGCCTACGAGTCGGCTCGCCCGCCCTCACCCATCGACATCCGAGCACCTGTGGGCTACTCGGCCGAAGGTTGACCCTCTTCGCCCTCTTCGGGATCAGGACGGTCCGGTTCCGCTGAGGCATCGATCACGCGGAGCCGAATCCAGCGTGCGCTACCTGCGACCGCCTCACCTGTCTTCTCGACAACCCAGAGTGCGGCGACCATCACGTCCTCACAAGCCCTGCAGCGGAGAACCGCCATCGTGCCTCCCGGGTCATGCCCCTGGCTGCGAATATACGCCCGCAGCGTGCACGTGATCGGACGGATGCCTGCGCTGCGGACGGGCGCCGTACCCTGGTCGCCGACGTGGATGTCGACATCCGTTCGACGCCGAAAGGCATGCCTGCTGGCAGTTCGACGGGCGGACGGTGCTTTCGTCTCCGGCCAGGTGAAGGGCGCGAGACCGACCTGGACGGCTTCTCGATGAAGCTGAACTTCTACACGCCGGCCGCGATCGACGCAACGTCCTGCATCCGGGAGGCAATAGCCCCCTCCGATGCAGGACGTTGTGGTGGGTGACGCCCCGGCCGTCCGGATCGACTCAACGCGCGCCACGTGGGTAACAGGGACCCCATGAGACTCCGCACTGTGTCGCCCAACCAACCAGGGTGGACGCGGCGCCGGGCCGGCAAGGGCTTCACGTATGCCGACGAGCACGGCGACCGGCTGAACGGCAGCGACGTGGAGCGGGTCAAAGGTCTCGTCATCCCTCCGGCGTGGAAGGAGGTCTGGATCTGCCCTTTTCCGAACGGGCACATCCAGGCGGTCGGGGTGGACGACGCGGGGCGGCGGCAGTACATCTACCACCCCGTCTGGCGGATCCAGCGCGATGCCGCGAAGTTCGACCGCATCCTGCAGATGGCGAAGAAGCTGCCGAAGGCGCGGGCGGTCGTCGCCGCACACCTGATCGGCGACGAGGGCGCCGACCTGGTGACGCGCGAGCGGGTGATGGCGTGCGCGGTGCGGCTGATGGACGTCGGCTACTTCCGGGTCGGCAGCGACGAGTACGCCGAGGAGCACGGCAGCTACGGCCTCACCACCCTGCTCAAGACACACGTGCGCAAGAAGCAGGACCAGCTCGTCTTCGCGTTCGTCGGCAAGTCGGGGATCGAGCACGAGATCGTCGTGGACGACCCCGACGTGAGCGCCGTGATCGACCTCTTGCGCCGCCGGCGCGGTGGGGGAGAGGAGCTGCTGGCGTTCAAGGACGGTCGTCTCTGGCGTGACGTGACGGCCGAGGGGGTCAACGCCTACCTGCTCGAGCTGTTCGGCGGTGACGTGACGGCCAAGGACTTCCGCACCTGGCACGCCACGGTGATCGCGGCGACGGTGCTGGCCGAGAACCCCAACCCGGGTGAGACCAAGACCGCCCGTCGCAAGGCGATCCGGCAGGCCGTCGTCGAGGTCTCGGAGTACCTGGGCAACACCCCGGCGATCGCCCGCAACTCCTACGTCGACCCGCGGGTGCTCGACCTCTACGAGGACGGCACCACGATCGCGGCGGCGCTGAAGAAGGCGCCGCGCAACCCCCAGCGCCGCCAGGAGCACCTCGAGAAGGCGGTGCTGCGGATGCTCTCCAGGGCCCCGAGCGCGGCGGATCGAGCCGCTCGGCTGCGGAGGGCGTCATGATCGACCAGGGTCGCGTCGAGGTCACCCCGAAGAGCCGGTATCTCGACGACTGGGTCCGCGTCGCAGCCACATTGCCTACGCGTACGCCGACCGAGGCGCTCGGCGTCCGTCCGGGTGACGACGTGCTCGTGCTGGCTGCTCACCCGGACGACGAGACGCTTGGTGCCGGGGCCACGGTGGCGGCTCTGGTCATGGCGGGTGTCGACGTCCACGTGGTCGCCTTGACGGCGGGCGAGGCTGCGCTGGCCCACCTCGGATACGAGTCGCCCGATCTGGGGGCAAGGCGGCGGTCGGAGTTCACGTCGGCCTGCCGACGGCTGGGCGTCTCGACCTGCCAGGTGCTCGACCTTGGAGACAGCCTGCTGAGTGAACGGGAGGAGTCTGTGACGGAGGTGGTCGAGGCCGCTGTCAGGCGGCATCGACCCGCTCACGTGCTGACCCCCTGGTGGCAGGACCCACACCCGGACCACGCGGCCGTGGGGCGAGCCTGTCAGCACGTCGCAGATCACACGGATGTCGACGTTTCCGGATATCTGTTGTGGGCACTCCACTGGTCGCATCCCGACGACATCCTGACTGGAGAGAACCGCATGGTCGTGCTGTCCCATGACGAGGACGCCTTGTCTGCCCGTCGCGCCGCAGTCCACTGCTACCGATCACAGACCGAGCCGCTGCTGCCCGTCGTGGAGGCAGTTCTCCCAGGCGACATGGTGACCGCCTGCCTCGAGATCGTCGCCTCCCAGTGACGTCCGTGGGGTCACCCGCGTCGAGTGCAGGGGCTGTGATTCCGGACTTCGACGCGCTGTACCGGGCAGATCCGGATCCCTGGGAGGTTGGCTCTTCGTGGTACGAGCAGCGCAAGCTGAGCGTCCTGCTCGCGTCGCTGCCTCGGCAGCACTACGCCGTCGCGTGGGAGCCGGGCTGTGGACCAGGTCTCACGACGACCGCGCTGGCCGAGCGTACGAGCGCCCTGATCGCCACGGACAGCTCGGAAGAGGCGGTCGCTCTGGCGCGTGAGCGCTGTCGCGGCCTGTCCCACGTGCGGGTCGCACGATCGACGCTTCCGGGGGTTCCGGTGTCGCCGCCGATCGACCTCGTGGTCGCTGCTGAGTTTCTCTACTACGTCGAAGACCTTCGGGCCGGCCTCGATGCACTCTGGTCGGTGGTCGCGCCGTGGCTCGCACGTCGTCTTCCTGCACTGGGCGCACCGTCCCGAGGACGCCTTCCGTGGTGGCCCTGACATGCACGCCGAGATCGCCATCGATGCCGTCGAGCGCCATGCCACGCGCGTGGTCACGCACTCCGACCGCAACTTCACGCTCGACATCTACGAGGCGACCTCGTGACCTTGACGGTGGCAGGGGAGACAGCCGGCGTCTCGAGCGAATCGATCAGGTCCGACCCGCAGGCGATGCGGCGGGGACTGGTCGAGCTCGCGACGGCTCACGCGACGACGTGGACGGGTCCCCTCGACGACGTGGTCGACCTCCTGGCCGAGGTCGCCCGCATCGATCTCTGCCTGGCGAGACTCGTCGAAGGTCATTGCGACGCGCTCCGCATCATCGAGCAGGCCGGGCTGCGGCCCCTGGACGGTGTGTACGGCGTCTGGGCCTCGCGGTCAGTGGGCACCGGCCTCACGGCAGTGCGCGAGGGTCACCGGTGGGCGCTCTCGGGTGAGCTCCGATTTGCGTCGGGTGTCGACCTGATCGACCGGGCCCTGGTCCCGGTGACGCTCGAAGGCGGAGACTCTCAGCTGCTCGACGTGCCCGTGGGTTTCGGCGCGGCGGATCACAGTGTGTGGCAGACGGCGGGGATGGACGCCGCCCGGACCTTCACGATCACCGTGGACGGCGAACCCGTCGCCGGCGAACCGGTGGGACGGCCGGGCTTCTACCTCGACCGACCTGGGTTCGTCGTGGGTGGGCTGTGCGTCGCCGCGGTCTGGGCGGGCGGTGCCCAGCAGATCCTGGACGTGGTCGTGGAGGGACTGAGGCGCTTTCCGTCGACGCCGCACCAGCTCCGTCGTCTGGGGGCGATCGAGGAGGCGGCCTGGACGGCACGTGTCGCGGTCCGAAGCACGGCCCGTCGAATCCCTGAGCTGCCTCCCGATGACGTTGCGCGCGAGGTCGACCTTGCGCGAACCGCGGTCGTGCACGCCTGCGAGGCGGCGCTGGCCGAGACACCCGTCGTCGTCGGTCCGGGAGGACTGAGTCGAAACGCCCGACTGGTTCGCGGCCTCAACGACCTGGCCGTCTACATCAGGCAGCACCACGTCGACGGCGTCATGACCGCGCTGGGCGAGCAGGCCCTCACACGTCACGAACCCCTTCCTACGTGAACGAGCGGCCGGGGGTCGTCGTCGCTGTTCCGGCGCACGACGAGGAGTCGACGATCGCGGAGTGCCTTCACAGCCTGGTGAGGGCGCTGCGATGGGCTCGCCGTCGCCGGGTCA
The DNA here is from genome assembly GCA_963737725.1 of uncultured Actinomycetota bacterium. Lineage (GTDB taxonomy): Bacteria > Actinomycetota > Actinomycetes > Propionibacteriales > Nocardioidaceae > JANLYC01. Next base: position 362,364 of record CAVTTO010000002.1, on the reverse strand, counting down.
TCGCTGAGGCAACGATTCAGGTGGTCGCACACCGCTGCTCCGACCGGACCTTGGAATGCGCCCGAGATGCCCTGCCCGACCATCTCGCGCAGGGCGTGGCGGCGGACGACCGCGCGGTGACCATCGGAAGCGTTCGAGGCAGGGCAGTGGCGCGAGGGCTCGGCGCCCTTGCCCGGCCACCGGCGAGCACGTGGATCTTCTCGACCGATGCGGACACGATCGTGCCGCGCCGCTGGATCGTCGACATGTTGCGTTCCGCCTCCCGTCACGACGCCGATGTCGTCGTCGGCCTGGCCGAGCTCGATCGGTTCCGGGGAAGCCGGCCCGCCCAGGCGGCGTACGAAGCGATCCTGAGAGCGGGCTATCGCTGCGACGGGTCGCCCATGAACGCGCACGATCACGTGTACGGCGCGAACCTTGCTGTTCGGGCTGACGCGTACATGCGAGTCGGCGGCTTCCCAGACGTTCCGCACGGGGAGGACAGGCTGCTGGTCCAGGCGCTGGTCGAAAGCGGCGCACGCGTCCTGCGTACACGGGACGTTGCCGTCACGACGAGTGGTCGGCTGATCGGTCGCGCGCCGGACGGTCTGGCGGGTCTGTTGAGGGGTCTGGATGAGACATCTCACGTTTCCGTCTGACGAACCTGGGCACCTGTGTGACGTCCCGTGAATCAGCGGCTCGGGCCGCCTAGCCTGTGGAGATGACCGACATGACCGATGGAAACTACACCGTGCCAGGCCTGTCCCTCGAGGACGGCCACAAGGTCGCACATGCCCTGCAGGACCGGCTGAACGCGCTGAACGACCTGCAGCTCACGCTCAAGCACGTGCACTGGAACGTCGTCGGTCGCGACTTCATCGCCGTGCACGAGATGCTCGACCCGCAGATCGACGCGGTCCGCGAGCAGGTCGACGACATCGCAGAGCGGATGGCCACCATGGGCGTCTCGCCCAAGGGCACACCCGGCGCCATCGTGAAGGAACGCTCGTGGGACGACTACGACCTCGGCCGGGCCACCTGCGAGGAGCACCTCGGCGCCCTCGACGTCGTCTACAACGGTGTCATCGCCGACCATCGCAAGGCGATCGAGCTGGCGGGTGACATCGACCCGATCACCGAGGACATGCTGATCGGCCAGGCGCGCGACCTCGAGCTGTTCCACTGGTTCGTCCGGGCGCACCTCGAGAACGCTGCCGGCGATCTCGACACCCGCGGCGCCAAGACGGAGAAGGGTGCGGCCAAGAAGGCCGTCGGCGCGAGCAAAGCCAAGAAGAAGTCCCGCTGAACCGACCGCCACGAGGTGGCTAGGGGAGGGTCAGGATCTCGGCGCCGCTGTCGGTGACGACCAGGGTGTGCTCGAACTGAGCGCTCCGGCTGTGGTCCTTCGTGACCACGGTCCAGCCGTCGTCCCACATGTCCCACTCGGTCGTCCCGAGGGTCAGCATCGGCTCGATCGTGAACGTCATCCCGGTCTCGATCACGGTGTCGAACCGCGGGTCGTCGTAGTGCGGGATGATCAGCCCGGAGTGGAACGTCGTGTTGATCCCGTGCCCGGTGAAGTCGCTGACCACGCCGTAGCCGAAGCGCTTCGCGTAGGACTCGATGACCCGACCGATCACGTTGACCTGCCGACCTGGCCGCACCGCCTTGATGGCACGGCGCAGGGACTCCTCGGTCCGCTCGACGAGCAGTCGGCTCTCCTCGTCGACGTCGCCGACGAGGTAGGTCGCGTTGGTGTCACCGTGCACGCCACCGATGTACGCCGTGAGGTCGATGTTGACGATGTCGCCGTCCTCGAGCCGACGGGCGTCAGGGATGCCGTGGCAGATGCACTCGTTGACCGAGGTGCACAGCGACTTCGGGAAGTACTTGTAGCCGAGGGTCGAGGGGTAGGCGCCGTGGTCGCAGAGGAACTCGTGCCCGACCCGATCGACCTCGTCGGTCGTGACACCGGGCGCGATCACGTCGGCGGCGGCGCGCATCGCCTGCGCGGCGATCTTGCTGGCGATGCGCATCTTCTCGATCGTCTCGGGCGTCTGCACATGGCTGCCCCGGTGCGGCGCCGGCAGCGGCTTGTCGACGTACTCCGGGCGCTCGATCTCCTCGGGCACGGCTCGGCGCGGCGAGACGGGTGCGGCGGTCAGGACACTCACAAGCCCGAGTGTAGTTAGTGCGGCGCCGGGGTAGTTTCAGTACATGGCAGACCGCTACTACTACTGCGTGAAGCACCACGCCGTCGAGGGCGCCGAGGGGTGTACGGCGATCGACCGGCTCGGCCCGTACCCCACCCGCGAAGAGGCAGAGCACGCCCTCGAGACGGCGGAGCGACGCAACCAGGAGTGGGACAACGATCCCAACTGGAACGACGACTGACGCGCGATGAGCACGGCTGGACCGACCGGTTGGCGCCGTTGGGGTCCCTGGGTCGGTGCTGCCGGGATGCTCGTCGCCCTGTGGTTCTACGGCTTCGTCGGGCTGGTGGCGCCGTGGTGGGCCGTGCCGTTGATGCTCGCCCTCTGGGTCGCCCTGTCGGTCGTCGCCTGGCAGAACGCCGCGACCCGACCGGCCGTGTCCCTCGCCATGCCGGTCGTGGCGCTGGCGCTGTGGTTCGCGATCGTCTGGGCCGGGGGCGCCTGGTTCGACTGGACCGCCTGAGGGACTAGTAGCCGACCTTGCCGTCGAGGCGTTCGCGGAGCAGATCGGTGTGGCCGTTGTGCTGGGCGTACTCCGCGATCATGTCGACCAGCAGCCACCGCAGGCTGAAGCCTGAGTCGTCACGCTTGGCGTGGCCGAGCGCGTCGAGCGAGTCGGCGGCCGCGACGATCGCGCGCGACCGGTCGCACTCACGACGCCACACGGCGAAGGCCTCGTCGATGTCGCCGTCGAGCGACTCGAAGTCCTGGTCGGGGTCGTCGTCGGAGTAGTAGAGCATCGGCACGTCGTCACCGGCGAACTGGATCTGGAACCACCATCGCTCGACTCCCGACAGGTGACGGAGCAGGCCGTGCAGGCTCAGTCCCGACGGCGGGATCGCCTTCGTCGACAGCTGCGTCTGGGAGAGACCTGCGCACTTCTGCTCGAACAGGGTGCGGTGGTTGTCGAGGAAGCCGGTGAGGATCTCCAGCTCGCTCCCGGTCCGTGGCACCGGCCGGCGCCGGTCGTCCTCCCAGGTGAGCGAGAAGTTCTCGTCAGGAATCTCCGGAGCGTCCGTCATCGTCAGAACGTGTGCTCGTCGCCGGGGAACTGGCCGGAGGCGACGTCGCCTGCGAAGTCCTGCGCCGCCTTGAGCAGGACGCCGTGCACGTCGGCGTACTGCTTGACGAACTTCGCCATCCGCCCGGTGCGCAGCCCGGCCATGTCCTGCCACACGAGCACCTGGGCGTCGCAGTTCACGCCGGCGCCGATGCCGATGGTCGGGATGTCGAGCCGCTTGGTGACCTCGGCCGCGACGTCACCCGGCACCATCTCCATCACGAGCGCGAACGCACCTGCGTCCTGCAGCGCGAGCGCCTCCTCGACCAGCTGCTCGCCGGCGTCCCCTCGGCCCTGGACGCGGTAGCCGCCGAGGCCGTGCTCGCTCTGCGGCGTGAACCCGATGTGCGCCATCACCGGGATGCCCGAGACGGTCAGCTTCTCCACCTGCGGCACCATCGGCAGGCCACCTTCGAGCTTGACCGCGTGCGCGTTCGCCTCCTTCATGAAGCGGACCGACGTGTGGAAGGCCTGCTGGGGGCTGGCCTGATAGGACCCGAACGGCAGGTCGGCGACGACCAGCGCTCGGTGGACCGATCGGGTCACGGCGCGTACGAGCGGGATCAGCTCGTCGACCGTGACCGGCAGCGAGGTCTCGTTGCCGTAGACGTTGTTGCTCGCGGAGTCGCCGACGAGCAGCACCGGGATGCCGGCTTCGTCGAACGTCTGAGCGGCGTACTGCTCGTAGGCGGTGAGCATGGCCCACTTCTCGCCGCGTTGCTTCATCTCGCGCAGGTGGTGGACCCTGACCCGCTTCACGGGGGTCGCGCCGCCGGTGGCGCTTTGCGCTCCGGTGCCGTACGGCGCCGTCGTCTCGCTCATGCTGACCTCTCTGCTCTCGAGGCTCACGTGGAGTCCCCGGACGTTGGTCTGTCCTCTCAACCCTGGCACGTCGATCTTGTGCACGCGAGCGACCTGATCTGTCTCGTCCGTCACATCGAGCCGATCGGGAGTAGCGTTCCGAGCAGAGGGAGGCCCCATGACCACGCAGACGACACCCGCACTCGTGAAGGTGCCCAAGAAGGCGTACGAGCGGGAGCTGCTGCGCCTGCAACGCGAGCTCGTCGAGGTGCAGGAGTGGGTCCGGTCGACCAGGCAACGAGTGGTCGTCGTCTTCGAGGGACGTGACGCCGCCGGCAAGGGGTCCGCGATCAAGCGGATCACGGAGTACCTCAGCCCGCGCGTGGCCCGGATCTCGGCCCTGCCCACTCCGACCGAACGGCAGCGCAGCCAGTGGTACTTCCAGCGTTACGTCGAGCATCTCCCGGCTGCCGGAGAGATCGTGCTCTTCGACCGCTCCTGGTACAACCGCGCCGGGGTCGAGCACGTGATGGGGTACTGCACCGACGCGGAGTACGAACGGTTCCTCGTCCAGTGCCCGGCCTTCGAGCAGATGCTGATCGAGGACGGCATCCTGCTGCGCAAGTACTGGTTCTCGGTCAGCGACGAGGAGCAGGAGAAGCGGTTCCGCTCGCGCATCGAGGACCCGCTGCGGCAGTGGAAGTTCTCGCCGAACGACCTGGCCACGCGGACCGCTGGGTCGACTTCTCGCGCGCCAAGGACGAGATGTTCGTGCACTGCGACACCGAGCTGTCGCCGTGGTACGTCGTCGAGGCCGACATCAAGCGCAACGCCCGGCTGAACATGATCCACCACCTGATCAGCACGCTCCCGTACGAGCGCCAGCCGCAGCCTGAGATCGACCTGCCGCCACGCCCACCGGCGACCGACTACGAGCGCCCCCCGCGTGACCTCTACCGATCCGTGCCCGGACCACGCCGCCTCGCTGACCGGCTGACGCTCGACCAAGGCGGATGCACCGATCCCTACCGGGATTTGCCTCGGTACCGGGCCACCTGGCTCGGTACCGAGGCAAACACCACGCGGGTCAGAGGTGTTCGCGCCAGGCGTTGGTGATGGGGAGGCGGCGGTCGCGACCGAAGTTGCGCGCGGAGATCTTCGGGCCCGGCGGGTACTGACGGCGCTTGTACTCCGCCTTGTCGACGAGCCAGGCGACACGCTCGACCATGGCGCGGTCGAAGCCCTGCGCGACCAGGTCGGGCGCGCTCGCGGTCGGCCTCGACGTAGTCGTCGAGGATGTCGTCGAGCAGGTGGTAGTCGGGCAGCGAGTCGGTGTCGAGCTGACCCGGCCGGAGCTCGGCCGACGGCGGCTTGGCGATGGCGTTCTCCGGGATCGGTGGCTGCTCGCCGCGCCGCTCGGCATCGGCGTTGCGCCACCTCGCGAGCTCCCAGACCATCGTCTTCGGCACGTCCATGATCGGCGCGAAGCCACCGACGGCGTCGCCGTAGATCGTCGAGTAGCCCGACGGAGAGCTCACTCTTGTTGCCGCAGGCGAGCACGAGGTGGCCGTGCTGGTTGGACAGCGCCATCCAGACGACGGCGCGGATCCGGGCCTGCAGGTTCTCCTCGGCGAGACCGTCCACCTTCACCGCCGCCCGGAACGCGTCCACCATCGGAGCGATCGGCACGGTGTCGAGGTTGAGGCCGGTCCGACGGGCGAGCTCGGCCGCATCGGTCTTGGAGTGGTCGGTCGACCACTCGCTCGGGTTGGAGACGCCGAAGACGTTCTCCGCACCCAGCGCGTCGCACGCGATGGCACCGACGAGCGTCGAGTCGATGCCGCCGGACAACCCCATCAGCACGGTCCGGAACCCGTTCTTGCGCACGTAGTCCCGCAGGCCGAGGACGAGGGCGTGGTAGATCTCGGCGAGGTCCTCGAGCGGCGGCGCGACCGGGGCCGCCACGGTGTCGTACGACGGGACAGGCTCCGACGAGAGCACCGTCCGGCGTACGGAGAGCCCGGAGAAGTCCCGGTCGGGGTCGGGCATCGCCTCGGTCGCGGCCGGCAGGTCGAGGTCGACGACGAGCAGCTCGGGCACGAACTGCTTCGCCCGGGCCACCAGCTCCCCGGACGCGTCGACCACGATCGAGTCGCCGTCGAAGACCAGCTCGTCCTGACCTCCGAGCAGGTTGACGTAGGCCAGGGCGCAGACGCCCTCGCGGGCTCGTCGCGAGCACAGCTCGAGCCGCACGTCGTCCTTGTTGCGCTCGTAGGGCGAGCCGTTCGGGACGATGAGCAGGCCCGCCTCGGCAGCGTCGGCCGCCTCGGAGGGACCGTCCTGCCACAGGTCCTCGCAGATCGCGATCGCGACGTCGACGCCGCGGACCTGCACGATGTTGATCGTGTCGCCGGGCACGAAGTTGCGGATCTCGTCGCCGACGCCGTAGTTCCACAGGTGGTGCTTGGCCTGTCGTACGACGACACGGCCGTCGTACAGCACCGCCACGGCGTTCTGCGGCGACCCCTTCGGGCTGCCGAGCCGCTCGAGCGGCGGGTCCACGCGGTCGAGGAAGCCGGCGACGACGGCGATCTCGCCGTGCCCCGCCTCGGCGAGCCGCTCGGCCAGCCGCTTCCATCGCGGCGCGGGAGGCGTCCACGAACGACGGCCGGAACGCCAGGTCCTCGATCGGGTAGCCGGTCAGGCACATCTCGGGGGTGACGACGAGGTGGGCCCCGGCCTCGGCGGCCTCGGCGACCGCGTCCGCGATCAGGTCGGCGTTGCCGTCGAGGTCCCCGACCGTCGGGTTGATCTGGGCGAGGGCGACGCGCAGCTGGGGCACGTCTTCAGCCTAGATGGACGGACGCGGGCGACGCAGTCGCCGGGTCCGGCTCGACCAGCGACTTGGCTCGACTCGGGCGACCCGCCGGTCGGGCTTGTCGAGACCTCGAGGCCTCGACAAGCCCAACCAGCTTGCGACGGTGCGGGTCAGCAGGGAGTCACGGAGTCGACTGTGAAGCCCTGGCCGGTCACGAACGGATCGCTCACCAGGTGGACCTTGCCCACGGTGCCGGTGATGCACGGTGAGGTCGCGCCGCGCTTGTAGGTGCCGGTGTAGGCCTTCAGCACGTTGCCGTCGGCGTCCTCGACGTAGACGTAGTCGTAGTTCCGCTCGGTGTCGAGCAGCGAGAAGTGGAACTGGAACCCGGGAGTGGCGTTCGTGTACGTCCAGGTGCAGTCGGACTCGTCACGGTAGGGGTGCGTGGACTCGAAGGGCGTCGACGAGACCGCCGTGTCGGTTGCGCATGGTGCGGGCGGCGGCGGCGCCGTCGTGCATCCCTCGTGGACCCCGACGGCATCCCAGGCAGCGTCCACGTTGGCGCTGAACTCACCGCTCACCGCGACGGTGCTGTTGCGCGCGTCGCAGAAGTTGGAGTTCTCGCTCAGCGCGGTGAAGCCGTCGTAGAAGATGCGCTGAGCCTGCGCGAGACCGATCCCGGGGACCGTGACATCGCAGTCGAGTGTGTGCGTGTGTCCGGAGGCCGAGCCACCGCAGCCGGCGTTCTTGCCGCCGTTCACCAGGAGGTAGTAGGCGTGGTTGGCGATGCCGCTGTTCGAGTGCACGCCTCCGCTGTCAGCCGTGCCGGTGTACAGCTCGCTGTAGTGGTCGGGGTCGCCGAACTCCTGCGGGTCGGCCATGTTGCGGAAGCCTCCGCCGGCGTAGACGCCCTCGGCCAGGTCGCCAGCTGTCGGTGTACGGCGTCAGGCCGGCGTTCTGCAGCTCGATCGTGTTGCCCATGATGTCGCTGAACGCCTCGTTGAGCGCCCCGGGCTCGTTCTGGTAGACCAGGCTCGGACGTGAACTCGGTGACACCGTGCGTCAGCTCGTGCGCGACCACGTCGAGCCCGCCCGACAGGGGCAGGCAGCCCTTGTTGTCGCCGTCGCCGTAGGTCATCTGTACGCCGTTCCAGAAGGCGTTGCAGTAGTGGCGCGAGTAGTGCACGACGGACCTGATCTCGAGTCCCTGGTCGTCGATGGAGTTCCGGCCGAACGTGCTCGCGTAGTAGCCGTCGACGACACCGGCGTAGGTGTGGGCGTCCACCGCCGACGCGCTGGTCGGGGCTGAGGTAGTCACGGACCGCGAGGTCCCAGTGGTCGTCGCTGTCGGTCATGACCGGGCCGGTGCCGGACTTCTTGTTCTGGGCGTCGAGGGTGACCCGGGCTGCGTCACCCGGTGTGCCAACGCCGTTGTCGTCGAACGACGCAGCTGGTAGGTGCCGTCGACGAGCTCGGACTCGAACTCCTTCTCGTCGCCGAGCACACCGGTGCCGTCGCCGTGCGCGATGGCGTTGTACGCCTTCATCACCGCACCGCTTCGAGCGTCGACCCAGCGCACGGGCCTGCTGTCCGTGCGCATCGACTCGACCTTGTAGAAGAGCCGGCCGGACCGGGTCGAGGCGCAGCGTGTTGCTCCAGGCGCCGGCGGTCCCTATCGAGCCACGACAGCGTGCGACCGTGTCGCGCCGACGTCGTTCTTGCTCGAGCTCGTACGCGGTGATAAGCCGGCCGTCCGGCGCCTCGGGGTCGACCCCGACGCCGCGTCGTAGCCCTCGGCCAGCAGTCGCGGCACGAGGCCGCGCCTGGCTCCGGCAGCGCGATCTCGACCACCGCGGGCTGGCGACGCGGGGACGAGCTGCCGCCACGAGCGGCCAGGTCGGCGGCGAGCCAGCGCATCGCGGGTGGACACGCACGGATCCTAGACGGTCACCGGAAGCGTACGAGCCCACTCGGGGTTGGGCTCGACATGCTCGATCGAGCTCAGGCGAGCGCGGGCGTGTGTAACGCGGCGGAAACATCCAGACGGCAAGATGAGGGCATGGGTAAGCAGGAAGACTTCGTGCTGCGCGCGCTCGAGGAGCGCGACGTCCGCTTCGTCCGGCTGTGGTTCACCGACGTGCTCGGCTCGCTGAAGTCCGTGGCGGTGGCCCCGGCGGAGCTCGAAGGCGCCTTCACCGAGGGCATCGGCTTCGACGGCTCGGCGATCGAGGGCTTCGCGCGCGTTTACGAGGCCGACATGCTGGCCAAGCCCGACCCGTCGACGTTCCAGATCCTGCCGTGGCGCGGCGAGGGGCCGTCCACGGCCCGGATGTTCTGCGACATCGTGATGCCCGGCGGCGACCAGTCGTATGCCGACCCGCGTTTCGTGCTGAAGCGGATCCTGTCGAAGGCGGCCGACCAGGGCTACACCTTCTACACCCACCCCGAGATCGAGTTCTACCTCTTCAAGGACCGGCCGCGCGACGGCAGCGAGCCCGAGCCCGTCGACCGGAGCGGCTACTTCGACCACACCAGCCAGAGCGTCGCGCACGACTTCCGGCGCGAGGCGATCACGATGCTCGAGTCGATGGGCATCTCCGTCGAGTTCAGCCACCACGAGGGTGGACCGGGCCAGCAGGAGATCGACCTGCGGTATGCCGACGCCCTCTCGACCGCCGACAACATCATGACCTTCCGCGTGGTGATCAAGGAGGTCGCGCTCAGCCAGGGCATCCACGCGTCGTTCATGCCGAAGCCGTTCACCGAGTTCCCGGGCTCGGCGATGCACACGCACCTGTCGCTGTTCGAGGGCGACCGCAACGCCTTCTTCGAGGTCGGCTCGGAGTACCACCTGAGCAAGACCGGCCGCGCGTTCATCGCCGGGCTGCTCCAGCACGCGGCCGAGATCACGGCCGTCACCAACCAGTGGGTCAACTCCTACAAGCGGCTCGCGGGCGGGGGAGAGGCGCCGTCGTACGTCTGCTGGGGGCACAACAACCGCTCGGCGCTGGTGCGCGTCCCGATGTACAAGCCGACCAAGGGCCAGTCGACCCGGGTCGAGCTGCGCAGCATCGACTCCGCGGCGAACCCCTATCTCGCGTTCGCGGTCATGCTCGCCGCCGGGCTCAAGGGCATCGAGGAGAACTACGAGCTGCCGCCCGGTGCCGAGGACGACGTGTGGAGCCTGACCGAGGCCGAGCGGCGCTCCCTCGGGATCGCGCCGCTGCCGGCCAACCTGCACGACGCGATCGGCGTGATGGAGCGGTCGGAGCTCGTCGCCGAGACGCTCGGCGAGCACGTCTACGACTTCTTCCTGCGCAACAAGCGCGCCGAGTGGGAGCAGTACCGCCAGCAGGTCACCCCCTTCGAGCGCTCGATGATGCTCCCCATCATGTAGCCGAGCGGTAGCCTCGGCTCGTGTCCGCTGAGGTGACGAAGGCGCTGCTGATCCAGCACGAGGACGAGTGTCCGCCTGCGTGGTTCGGCCGAGTGGTTCCGTGCGTCCGGACTCGACTACGACGTGGTGCTCGGCCACCGGGGCGAGCAGGTCCCGGCCACGCTGGGCTCGTACGCCGCACTCGTGGTCCTCGGCGGCGAGATGGGCGCGCACGACGACGAGTCCTGCCCCTGGCTCACGCCGACCAAGGCGCTCATCCGTCATACGGTCGAGAACGACGGGGCCTTCCTCGGGATCTGCCTCGGTCACCAGCTCGCCGGGGCGGCGCTCGGCGGCGAGGTGATCGTCAACCCGAACGGGCAGGCCAAGGGGCTCACCGTCGTCAGCCGCACGTCGGCCGGAGAGGCTGACGCGCTGACGAAGGCGATCCGGCCCGGTGCGTTGGCCGTGCAGTGGAACGACGACGTGGTGTGGCGACTCCCCGAGGGAGCGGTCGAGCTGGCCACGGCGCCGGACGGCACGGTGCAGGCGGCCCGGTTCGGCGAGCGTGCGTGGGGCGTGCAGTTCCATCCGGAGGCGGGAGCGGAGGTCTTCGACTCCTGGACCGGGTCGGCCAAGGGCGACGAGGAGCAGCGCGAGCAGCAGCGCAAGGCGGCCGAGCTGATCCGGGCCGCGGACGAGCAGCTGCAGGCGGACTGGCGGCCACTCGCCGAGCGGTTCGCCGAGATCGTCATGGCCACAACCCACGGCTCAACGGGCCACAACCTGCGGCTCAACGGGCCACAACCTGCGGCTGAACGAACCTACGGCTCGACGTGAGGGGGAGCGAGACCGGGAGGCTGGCGCGGCTCGGGTTCGACGACGTCGAGGCGGCAGCCCGGAGCTGGGCCCGGATCGGTGGTCCCGAGGACGAGGAGCTGCTGACCCAGATCTCCGAGGCCGCCGACCCCGACCAGGCGCTGCGCCTGCTCGCAGACCTGCTGGCCGCCGCGCCGGACGCGGCCGACCTTGCTCAGGGCCTGCGCGGCGACAGCGAGCTGGCCCGCTCGCTGTGCCTGGTGCTCGGTGCCTCGTCCGCCCTCGGGGAACACCTGGTCCGCCACCCGGAGGACTGGCACGAGCTCGCCGACCCGGAGCTCGACGCCGTGCGTCCGACCGCCGCGGGGATCGCGGAGGTACTCGCGAAGGCCGCCGACCGCGACGAGCTGCGCCGGATCTACCGCCGACTGCTGCTGCGCCTGGCGGCCCGGGACCTGTCGATGACCCTGCGGGTCGAGGACGCGGCGGCGGAGCTCGCCGACCTCGCGGCGGGTGCGATCGAGGGAGCCCTGCGGATCGCCGCGTCCGAGCTGGACCGTCCGACGGACACCTTCACGCTCAGCGTCATCGGCATGGGCAAGTGCGGAGGACGCGAGCTCAACTACGTCAGCGACGTGGACGTCATCTTCGTCTACGAGCCGGCGGACGGCGCCGACGAGAACGCCGCGTTGCGCGGAGCCACCGCGTTGGCGTCGGCCATGATGCGGGTCTGTTCCGACCACACGCGGGAGGGGACGCTCTGGCCGGTCGACGCGGCGCTTGCGGCCCGAGGGCAGGGCCGGTCCGCTCGTCCGCACGCTCGCCAGCCACGAGGCGTACTACCAGCGGTGGGCCAAGACGTGGGAGTTCCAGGCCCTGCTCAAGGCCCGGCCGATCGCGGGTGACGCCGACCTCGGTCGCCGCTACATGGAGACGATCGCGCCCATGGTGTGGTCCGCTGCCGACCGGCCCGACTTCGTCACCGACGTCCAGGCGATGCGCCGCCGGGTGGTCGACCACATCCCGTCCGACGAGGCCGACCGGCAGATCAAGCTGGGTCCGGGCGGACTGCGCGACATCGAGTTCGCGGTCCAGCTCCTCCAGCTCGTGCACGGCCGGTCGGACGTGTCGCTGCGCGACGGCAACACGCTGACGGCGCTCTGGGCCCTCACCGCGGGTGGCTACGTCGGTCGCGACGACGGCGCCTCCCTGGTCGAGGCGTACCGCTTCCTCCGTACGCTCGAGCACCGGCTCCAGCTGAGCCACCTGCGGCGTACGCACACGATGCCCGACGACGAGCCGTCGCTGCGCGCGCTCGGTCGCTCGCTCGGGCGGATGAGCGAGCCGGTGGCGTCGTTGACCCGGTTGTGGAGGGGGCACGCGCGCGAGGTACGCCGGCTGCACGAGAAGCTCTTCTACCGCCCGCTGCTGGAGGCGGTGGCGGCGCTCCCCGGGACCGACGTACGCCTCACGACCGAGGCGGCCAGGCAACGGCTCGAGGCCCTGGGCTACCTCGACCCCGCGGCGGCGCTGCGTCACCTCGAGGCGCTGACCTCAGGCGTCTCGCGCCGGGCCGCGATCCAGCGCACCCTGCTGCCGGCCATGCTCAGCTGGTTCGCCGACGCGCCCGATCCCGACGGCGGGCTGTTGGGCTTCCACCGGCTCAGCGACGAGCTCGGGTCGTCGCACTGGTACCTGCGGATGCTGCGCGACGAAGGCGCCTCCGCCGAACGGCTTGCGACCCTGCTGGCGACCAGCCGCTACGCCACCGACCTGCTGATGCGCGCCCCGGACGTCTCGTCGCTGCTGGCCCACGACGAGGACCTGGTGGCTCGCGATGCGGACGCGCTCGCCACCGAGGCGACGCGCGCGGCGCGCCGGCGTGACGACCCCGTCGAGGCGATCACAGCGGTCCGCGCCGTGCGGCGGCGCGAGCTCTTCCGGCTGGCTGCGTCCGACATCTTCGGCCTCGTCGACGTCGAGACGGCATGTCGCACGCTGTCGGCGATCACCCGGGCGACCCTGCGCGGCGCGCTGACCGCCGCGGAGTCCTTCGTGGAGGCCGAGCGGCGCGGCCCGCTCCCGACCCGGATCGCGGTGATCGCGATGGGCCGGCTCGGGGGCGAGGAGATGTCCTACAGCAGCGACGCCGACGTGCTGTTCGTGCACGACCCGCTGCCGGGCGCCGACGAACGGGAAGCCACCGAGGCGGCATTCGCGGTGGCCAACGAGATGCGGAGGCTGCTCACGATCCCGGGAGTTGACCCGCCGCTGCCCATCGACGCCGACCTGCGTCCCGAGGGCCGCCAGGGTCCGCTGGTCCGGACCCTGGCGTCGTACGCCGCCTACTACGAGCGCTGGTCGAAGGTCTGGGAGGCACAGGCGCTGCTGCGTGCGGCACCGGTCGCGGGCGACGAGGACCTGGGTCGACGGTTCGTGGCGCTGGTGGACCCGCTGCGCTATCCGGCGGACGGGCTCAGCGCCACCGACGTCGGTGAGGTACGCCGGATCAAGGCGCGGGTCGATTCCGAGCGCCTCCCGCGCGGCGCCGACCGCGCGACCCACCTCAAGCTCGGTTCGGGCGGGTTGGCCGACATCGAATGGACCGTCCAGCTGCTCCAGATGCGGTATGCCGGCAAGCACGAGGCCCTCCGGACGACCCAGACCCTCGCTGCGCTGCGGGCCGCCCTCGACGCCGACCTGCTGACCCGGCAGGACGCGACCCAGCTCGCGGCCGCCTGGCGCTCGGCGAGCAAGATCCGCAACGCGACGATGCTGGTGCGTGGCCGTCCCTCGGACAGCCTGCCGCGAGAAGCGCGGGACCGGGTGGGCGTCGCCTACCTCTGCGGCTACCGCCCGGCCGACGGAAGCCGGCTGATCGACGACTACCGGCGGGTCACCCGGCTGGCGAACGCCGCCGTGGACCGGGTCTTCTGGCGCTGACCGGGTTCGTCAGGAGCGTCGGTGGCGCCCGACGCGAACCGGCCGCCGCAGGTGTGCGACGGCCGGTTCGCGGTGCGCGGCGACTCGTATGCAGGTCGGGCCGCCAGGGGTGGGTTTCGTGGGTGCAGTCTGTGGGCCCTCGCGGGAGTCAGCTCTTCGTGACGCGCTTGATCACGCGAGTGCTGGGGCTTCCGTTCTTCGGGGTGTGGATGAGCCGGTCGCGCTCACGGGGTGTCAAACCACCCCAAACGCCGTACGGCTCCTGGACCATCAAGGCGTGCTCGCGGCAGCGGGCCAGCACGGGGCAGTGCTCGCAGTACTGCTTCGCCTGGAGCTCGCGGCGCTGCCGGACGGGCCCGCGCTCGGAGTCAGGCGGGAAGAAGACCTCGGGGTCCACCTGGCGGCAGACTCCGTCGTACTGCCATTCCCAGTTCTCCATGATCGGCACGGGGAGGCGCGTGAGGTTTGCCATGTGCGCGGTGTACCCACCGGATTGACACCTAAACCAGCGGATTCCGCTGCACAGGTTTTCGGCGTTCCCCGAGGTCAGACCCCAGAAAGGGCCCGAAGCCGCAACCCCCCGCGGCCTCGGGCCCCACTCCCTCTGGGGGTCTGTCGCGGGCCGGATTCCGGAGCCGCACGTCTTTTCGGTGCCCCGGTCGGTCGCCACCACCGAGCGGGTGGCGAACGGTCGGGCATCCGTCTGTGCAACCCAAGGTAGGTGGTTGCGACGGGGTTGCGAATCGGGCAAAGGCACGGCATCCAGTCCCGATCGAGTGAGGTGGAGTCCACCGTTCAGCCGATGGTGCAAACCGCGATCTCGCGTTCCATAGACCGGCTATCGACCGATCGGACGATCCCCGTCCTGACGTTCGGTTCGAAGGCTCACGAACGCCGGCCGCGAGGCTCGGCGCGGTGCCATCCTCGAGGGCAGACAGGGATCGATCGGAGGGAAACCGATGACGCTGCGCGATGTTGCCGGCGACGTGATGCGCCGGCAGGAGCCAGGCCAGGCACGCCATGAGATCTGGGCCGAGCGTGCTCAGCTGCTGCGCACAGACCGACTCACCGGGCTGCGCAATCGCCTGGGCTGGGACGAGGCCCTCGACGAGGCCATGTTCGCGGCCTCCCGCTTCGGCGCACCGCTCATCGTCGCCCGGATCGACCTCGACAGCTCGAAGCACTCCACCACGTCTGCGGCGGGTTCTGACGTACCCCGCCAGCAACCAGTCGTCTCCTTCGCCAGCCGTGCCCGCAAGGTGGTGCGCAACGGCGACCTGTTCGCCCGTCTCGACGGAGACGTCCTCGTCGTGGCGCTGTCTCGCTGCCCGGCGCCGATGGCCACCATGATCCTGGAGCGGATCCGCACCTCGGTCGACGACCAGCCCTGCTCGGTCGGCTGGGCGGTCTGGGACGGCGAGGAGGCACCGACGGTGCTCATGGAGCGGGCCGAGCAGGCCCTGTCGCTGGCGCAGGAGCGCGGCGGCAACCAGATCGCCCACCTCTAACCCCGCGACTCGCCAGCTTTCGTGCGCCGAGTCGCCAGCTTTCGTGCGCCGACGCCAGCTTGCGCCCATCGCCAGGTCCGGCGTACCGCGCGCAATTCTTGGCGGCTCGGGGCGCAATTCTTGGCGAGTCGGGTTATTTGACTCGCAGGGCGAACTGGACGAGGGCCATGAGGAGCGCCTGCGCGTGGTGCAGCTCGGGCGTCAGCGAGTCGCCGAACACCTCGACCAGCCACGGAGTGCCGTTGGTGTCGACCCCGCCGGCCGCAATCCCGACCCGGAAGCCGGTCTGCACCAGGAAGCGTCGTTCGGCGTCGTCGCCGTGCAGCGCGTCGGTCACGAAGGATCCGCCTTGGATGATCCGGGCGGTCTCGGGGAAGTCGCTCAGCTGGTAGCCGAGCGGGTCGAGCGTGGTCGGCTGCCACTGCCCGTCGCGGGTCTCCTCGTCGCGGGGCGTGCCGCAAAAGCGGTCGAGGATCCTCTCGCCGTCGATCTCGCTGACCCAGTACGCCGCTCCGTTGGAGGTCTCGCAGACGGTGGCGGCGACCCGGGACAGCCGCTGACCGACCTCGCCCGGCTCGGCCAGGATGCCCTGCGGTGACGGAGTCGACGGCGTCGGCCAGCTCCTGGAAGTCGGCGGCTGTACGCCGTGACCCGGGCCTGCGGGCCCGGATCGGGAGCGTGGTGTCGCTGCCGGCGAGCTTCTGCCGGTACTGCTCGGCGTCGGCCAGCCGCAGCAGGGCTCTGACCTGGTCGGCGGGCTCGAGCTCGAGCCGGTTGAGCTCGGCACGACTGGCGACACCGCACGACAGGCCGGATCCGTGTCCGAGGAGGGCAGCCGCCTGGAGCAGACGTCCCATCTCCTCCTCGACCTCGCGCGGGTCGGCGTCGGGGATGGCCAGCACGAACTCGTCGCCGCCGATCCGGCCGGCCAGCGCACCGGGGAACCGGCTCGCCGAGGTCGAGACCAGCACGCCGATCTCGCGCAACAGCCGGTCGCCGGCCGGGTGGCCGAACTCGTCGTTGACGGCCTTGAGCTTGTTGACGTCGCAGAGCACCACGGTCAGCCGCTCCGCGGCGGAGTCGTCGCTGGCCCAGGCGAGCAGCTGCTCGTCGACGGCACGACGGTTGGCCATCTCGGTCAGCGGGTCGGTGTAGGCCAGCGCGTGGAGCTGGCGGTGGTAGTCGACGCGGGAGATGCCTGCGGCCATCAGCTCGCAGACGAGCGCGGCCATCGTCACGGTGGTCTCGTCGAAGCCTTCGTCGGACTTGCGGGTCAGGTAGAGCACGCCCCACAGGCGGTCGGCGACGATGATCGGGAAGCTGCCGGCCGACCCCTGGCCGGTCACTGTGAGCACGGTCCGGTCGTATGACGGGAGGTCGTCGTTGATCGTGCCGATCCAGAGGGGTGCGTCCTCGGAGACCACCTGGGCGCGACTCTGGGCAGCGACTGCGAACGAACGCTCCCCTTCCCACGGGTCAGCCGTGACGAAGGCACCCCACGACGTGACGATGCCGACGCGGCCGTGTCGGTGGTCGACGCGGCCGACGTATCCGCCGTCGACAGGGAGCTCGGCCTCGACGAAGGCCGTCGAGACCGAGAGCAGTGTGTCGAGATCGGTTGCCGAGCGCGTCGCATGCGCGAGCGTACGGAGTCGATCCGGGACTGGGCCCATGGAATCAGTCTGCCGTGCCGAAACCCCCGATGCCGGGAGCCCAGGTTCTTTGTGGACGTACGGTCCACGGCATATGGTCCGTTCGCCCGGTTGCCGGTGCGGGG
Source organism: uncultured Actinomycetota bacterium (assembly GCA_963737725.1). Lineage (GTDB taxonomy): Bacteria > Actinomycetota > Actinomycetes > Propionibacteriales > Nocardioidaceae > JANLYC01. Next base: position 345,070 of record CAVTTO010000002.1, on the reverse strand, counting down.
GACCGAGGGACGGTCAGCGGCGCTGTGGGCGAATCGTCCCGGACACGCCGTGCCACGCTCACGCGGTGGTGATCGTCGAGCCGTCCGGCTCGAACCGGTACCCCATGCCAGGCTCGGTGAGCAGGTGGCGGGGTCGGGCGGGGTCGCTCTCGAGCTTGCGCCGCAGCTGCGCCATGTAGAGGCGCAGGTTGCCCTGGGCGTTCTCGTACCCCGGGCCCCACACCTCGTGCAGCAGGTGCCGCTGGCTGAGCAGCTTGCCCGGTGACCGGACGAGCACCTCCAGCAGGTGCCACTCGGTCGGAGTCAGCCGGACCTCGACCGGGCCGTCCGGATGCGACGTCGTCACCCGCTTCGTCGCGAGGTCGACGGTGACGTCGCCGAAGGACACCGTGGGCGCTGCATCGGCCGGCCCGGACCGCCGGGTCACGGCGCGCATCCGGGCCAGCAGCTCATCGATCCCGAACGGCTTCGTCAGGTAGTCGTCGGCGCCCGCGTCGAGGGCTTCGACCTTGTCGGCGCTGTCGGTGCGACCGGACAGCACGATGATCGGCGCGAGCGACCATCCGCGCAGTCCCTGGATGACCTCGACGCCGTCGATGTCGGGCAAGCCGAGGTCGAGGATCACCAGGTCCGGTGGATGGCTCGCTGCGACAGCCAGCGCGTCGCGTGCCGGTCGCCGCCGTGTGCACCTCGTAGGACCGGGCGCGCAGGTTGATCCGCAGCGCGCGCACGATCTGGGGCTCGTCGTCGACGACCAGGACGCGATTGCTCACAGGCCGCCGCCCGTCGGGATCTTCGGCACGTCCGCGTTCTGACGACGCTCGCGTCGGCCCGGCTCCGCGACCGGTTGCGCCGGCACTGCGACGGCCGGGAGGGACACGACCATGGTGAGGCCGCCTCCGGGCGTCTCCTCCGCCGTCAAGGTCCCGCCCATCGCCTCTGTGAGTCCGCGTGACAACGCAAGGCCGAGGCCAACGCCGGTCGTGTTGTCGGTGTCGCCCAGCCGCTGGAACGGCGCGAAGACGTACTCGAGATCCTCCTGGGAGATGCCCGGGCCTTTGTCGATGACGCGCAGCTCGACCCGGTCCGCGATGCTGCTTCCGGTGACCGTGGGCGCCACGCCGGTCGGGGAGTATCGCAGGGCGTTGGCGAGCAGGTTTGCCACCACCCGCTCGAGCAGGCCCGGGTCACAGTCGACAGCCGGTAGGTCATCCGGAACGTCGGTTTGAATGGCCCGCGCTGCCGTCCCGAGTTCGTCCAAGGCAAGCGGGAGCACCTCATCGAGTGCGACCGGCCGCCGCTCGACCGCCATCGCGCCGGCCTGCAAACGGCTCATGTCGAGCAGGTTCTCGACCAGGCGGGTCAGCCGGTCCATCGACTCGTCGGCGGTTGCCAGCAGCTCGTCGCGGTCCTCGGGAGACCACGCCACGTCCTTGCCACGCAGGCTGGTTATCGCGGCCTTCGCGGATGCCAGCGGCGTGCGCAGATCGTGGCCGACGGCGGCCAGCAGAGCCGTCCGGGTGCGGTCAGCCGCGGCGAGCGGTGCGGCCGCGGCTACTGCCTCGTTGAGCTGCGACCGCTCGAGCATCACGGCTGCTTGCGCAGCGAACGCGCCGACGAGCCGCTGGTCCTCGGCGCGCAGCATCCGGCCACGAAGTGCGAGCACCAACGTGTCGCCCGCCGGGATGACGGTCTCCGCTTCTTCGGGTCGCTGACAGGGTCGGCTCCCGTCGAGGCGATGACCTGCCAATGTCGGTCTGGCGCTGGACCGCGATCGTGCCGAGCTGGGTCGTCGCTAGCTGGGTCGGTACGCCGGAGCAGGGTGGCCGACGACTGGCCGAACGCCTCGCGGACCCGGTCCAGCAGCGCCGGGATCCCGTCTCGCCACGCAGGATGCTGCCCGCCAGGGTGCCGAGCGTCGCCGACTCCGCGGCCGAACGGGCGGCCTGCCGCGTCGCCGAGCGGCGAGGTCGACGACCGAGCTGACCAGCACGCGCCACGACGACGAACACGACCAAGGCGAGGCTGTTGTTGGTCTCGCCGATCGTCAACGTGTGCAAGGGAGGCGTGAAGTACCAGTTCAGCAGCAGGTAGGCGAAGACCGCGGTGAGGAGCGCCGGCCAGATCCCGCCGACCAAGGCGACCACGATCACGGCGAGCATGAACAGCAGCACGTCGCTGACCAGGTTGAGGTCGTCGCGCTTGTACGACAGCAGCACCGTGAGCAGCGGCGGGAGGATCAGGGCGAGCAGCAGTCCCTCGACCTTGCGGCGGGTCGTCAGGCTGCCGTGCAGCCGAGGCAGACCACGGCCGGAGCCGACCTCCGGTGCGTCACGATGTGGACGTCGATGTCACCTGAGGCCCGGATCGTGCCGGCGCCGATGCCCGGCCGCTGAGCATCGCGACCAACGGTTGCGACGACTTGCGCCGAGCACGAGCTGGGTGGCGTTCTCCGCGCGGGCGAACGTGAGCAACGCCTCCGACACGTCGTCGCCGACGACCTGGTGGTAGGTGCCGCCCAGGGTCTCGACGAGGTGTCGCTGGGAGGCCAAGGTGGCCGGGCTGGCGCCGGTCAGCCCGTCGGATCGCGAGACGTGCACGGCGAGCAGGTCGCCGCCGGACGAACGCGCTGCGATCCTGCGCGCCGCGTCGGATCAGGGTCTCGCCCTCCGGCCCGCCGGTCACGGCGACCACGACTCGTTCGCGTGCTTCCCAGGTGCCGGTGATGCCCTGCTGCGCGCGGTAGCGCTGCAGCGCCTCGTCGACCTTGTCGGCAGTCCAGAGCAGGGCGAGCTCGCGCAGGGCGGTCAGGTTGCCGACCCGGAAGTAGTTGCCGAGCGCGGCGTCGACCTTCTCGGCGGCGTAGATGTTGCCGTGCGCCATCCGGCGTCGCAGCGCCTCGGGAGCCATGTCGACGAGCTCCACCTGGTCGGCACCGCGGACCACGGCGTCCGGGACGCGTCTCTTGCTGCGGTACGCCGGTGATCTTCTCGACGACGTCGTTGAGCGACTCGAGGTGCTGGATGTTCACCGTCGAGATGACGTCGATGCCGGCGTCGAGCAGGTCCTCGATGTCCTGCCAGCGCTTCTCGTGGGCGCGAGCCCGGGCATGTTGGTGTGCGCCAGCTCGTCGACGAGCGCGACACCAGGTCGACGGCGAGCACCGCCGCGATGTCCATCTCGGTGAACGTGGCGCCGCGATACTCGATCTGTCGGCGAGGGCACGGACTCGAGGCCGGCCAGCAGCTCTGCGGTGTGCCGGCGGCCGTGCGTCTCGATGAATCCGACCACCACGTCCGTGCCGCGGTCCGCCCGACGGTGCCCTTCGCCGAGCATCGCGAACGTCTTGCCGACGCCGGGGGCGGCACCGAGGTAGACGCGCAGCCGCCCTCGGCGACGCGGTGAGTCCGTGGCCATGTCTCTAGTCTGCCCCGTCACCTTGTCCATAGGCCCTGTCGAGGGCAAGGTTCAGCTCGAGCACGTTGACCCGAGGTTCTCCGATGAATCCGAGCGTGCGGCCCTCGGTGTTGTCGTCGACGAGCCTGCGTACGACGGCCTCGTCCAGGCCACGCTCACGTGCAACCCGGGTCACCTGTTGATCGGCGTAGTCCGGTGAGATGTGCGGATCGAGCCCGGAGCCGCTCGCGAGCAGGGCGTCCGGGGGCACCTGGTGGACGGGAGTGCCGTCGAGCCTGGCCGCCTCAGCGCGACGCTGTTCGACTTCCGCGAGCAGATCGGTGCTGGTGGGCGCCAGATTTGACGCCGACGTGGACAGGGGGTCATAGCCGGCGCCTGCCGCTGACGGACGACTCTGGAAGTACGCCGGATCGGGTTTGGTCATGACGGTGCCGTCGGCGTTCGTCCTCGGTTGCCCGTTCGCGCCGAGAATCGGCTCGGTGAACGCCTGACCGATCAGCGAGGAGCCGATCGGCGCTGAACCTCGGTCGATCATCGAACCGTCGGCCTGGTCCTGCATCGTGAGCTGCGCGATGCCCGTCACGAGCAGGGGATAGGCGATGCCGAGAAGCACCGAGAGGACGACCACTGCCCGTACTGCCGGAAGCAGCTGCCGCACGACGGGGGCGGAGAGGGTCGGGGATGACATGGGACTCCTTCTACTTTGTGGGTATGCCGATGGGTGCGTTCCACCGGTCAGCTCATGCCGGGAAACCGGGACACCAGCAGGTCGAGCAGCTTGATGCCGATGAATGGAGCGATCACGCCGCCGATCCCGTACACCAGCAAGTTGCGGCGCAGCATCGTCGCCGCTGACGACGGGACGTAGCGCACGCCTCGCAGCGAGAGCGGGATCAGCGCGATGATCACGAGCGCGTTGAACACGACAGCCGACACGATGGCCGACTGCGGCGTGTCCAGCTGCATGATGTTGAGCTTGTCGAGGCCCGGGTACACCGCGGCGAACATCGCCGGGATGATGGCGAAGTACTTCGCGATGTCGTTGGCGATCGAAAACGTCGTCAGTGACCCGCGCGTGATCAGCAGCTGTTTCCCGATCTCGACGATCTCGATCAGCTTCGTCGGGTTCGAGTCGAGGTCGACCATGTTGCCGGCCTCCTTGGCGGCCGACGTCCCCGTGTTCATGGCGACGCCGACGTCGGCCTGCGCCAACGCGGGAGCATCGTTCGTGCCGTCACCGGTCATCGCGACCAACCGTCCGCCCTCCTGTTCCTTGCGGATCAGCGCCATCTTGTCCTCGGGCGTCGCCTCCGCGAGGAAGTCGTCCACGCCGGCTTCGTCGGCGATGGCCTTGGCGGTGAGCTCGTTGTCACCGGTGATCATCACCGTGCGGATACCCATGCGACGCATCTCGTCGAACCGCTCGCGCATGCCGTCCTTCACCACGTCCTTCAGGTGGATGACCCCGAGGACGCTCACGAGACCCTCGACAGTGCGTTCGGCCACCACCAACGGCGTACCCCCAGAGCGAGAGATGTCCTCGACGACGGCGCGTGCCTCGGCAGGCACCTCGCCGTGACCGTCCTCGACCCAGCGCAGGACCGCCGAGGTCGCGCCCTTGCGGATCTGTCGGCCGGTTGCGAGATCTACGCCGCTCATGCGGGTCTGAGCCGTGAAGGGGACCTCGGCGATCTCGGCGAGCTCACCTTCCGAGCGGGCCCGCAGACCGTGTCGCCGCTTGGCGAGCACGACGACCGAGCGCCCTTCGGGAGTCTCGTCGGCCAGGCTCGACAGCTGCGCGGCGTCAGCCAGCTGTTCAGCAGTGACACCAGGCATCGTGATGAAGTCCGTCGCCTCCCGGTTTCCGAGAGTGATGGTCCCGGTCTTGTCGAGCAGCAAGGTGTTGACGTCGCCCGCCGCCTCCACCGCCCGACCTGAGGTAGCCAGCACGTTGTGCTGCACCAACCGGTCCATGCCTGCGATGCCGATCGCCGACAGGAGAGCCCCGATCGTCGTCGGGATCAGGCACACCAGCAGGGCCACCAGCACGATCAAGGACTGCGGCGATCCCGAGTAGATCGCAAATGGCTGCAGGGTCACGGTCGCCGCGAGGAAGACCAGGGTCAGGCTTGCCAGCAGGATGTTCAGCGCGATCTCGTTCGGTGTCTTCTGGCGGGAAGCGCCCTCGACCAGGGCGATCATCTTGTCGACGAAGGACTCGCCAGGCTTCGCCGTGATCTGGATGACGATCCGGTCGGAGAGCACCTTGGTCCCGCCGGTGACTGCGCTGCGATCACCACCGGACTCGCGGATGACTGGCGCGGACTCACCCGTGATCGCGGACTCGTCGACGCTCGCGATCCCTTCCACGACGTCACCGTCGCCCGGGATCGTCTCGCCGGCCTCGACCACGACCCGGTCGCCGAGGGACAGCTCCGCAGCGGGGACGACACGTTCGCCCTCTGCCGTGATGAGGCGGGCCATCGTCTCCCTTCTGGCTCGTCGCAAGGTCTCGGCCTGGGCCTTGCCGCGGCCCTCGGCCACAGCCTCGGCGAGGTTCGCGAACAACACCGTGAGCCACAGCCAGACGACGACCGTCCAGGCGAAGCCGCTCGACTCGTCGAATGCCAGAGCCGTTGAGGTGATGGCGCCCGACCTCGACGACGAACATCACGGGGGAGTGGATCATCGAGCGTGGGTCGAGCTTCTTCAGCGCATCTGGCAAGGAGGTCAGCAGCAGCCGAGGGTCGAGCAGACCGCCGCCAACTCTCGTCTTGCGCGGGGTGGCCTGCGCTACAGGCGGGGTCTCGTCGTGTTGCAGCACCGTCATGTCAGAGACCTTCCGCGAGCGGGCCGAGCGCGAGGGCAGGGAAGAACGTCAGGCCGGCGACGATGACCACGATGCCCACGAGCATGCCGACGAACAACGGTCGGTGTGTGGGGAGCGTCCCTGCCGTGGCCGGAACCGGCCGCTGGTCCGCGAGTGAGCCCGCGAGAGCGAGGACGAACAGGATCGGGAGGAATCGACCGAGCAGCATCGCGAAGCCCAGCATCGTGTTGAAGAACGTCGTGTTGGCCGACAGGCCCGGCGAACGCAGAGCCGTTGTTGTTCCCGGCCGACGTGAAGGCATAGAGGACCTCCGACAAGCCGTGCGCGCCAGGATTCAGGATGGACGCGCGCGGCCCGGAGAGCGCCATCGCTATACCCGTGCCGACGAGCACGACGACGGGCATCGTCAGGATCGACAGCGACACGAGCTTGATCTCTCGCGCCCGGATCTTCTTGCGCAGGTACTCCGGCGTACGTCCGACCATGAGCCCGCCCACGAAGACGGTCACGATCGCAAGCACGAGCATGCCGTAGAGACCCGAACCGACACCGCCAGGCGCCACCTCGCCGAAGCCCATGTTGAGGATCAGCAGACCGCCGCCGAGCGCCGAGAACGAGGAGTGGAAGGAGTTGACCGCGCCGGTGGAGGTGCCCGTGGTGGAGGTCGCGAACACGGAGGAGGTGAACGGTCCGAACCGCACCTCCTTTCCCTCCATGGACCCTCCCGCCGCCTGGAGCGCCGCGCCGTGGTGGGTCAGCTCCGCGACGGTGACTCCAGTCAGCACGAGCGCCCACAGGATGCCCATCGCAGCCAGGATCGCCCAGCCCTGACGGGTGTCCTTGACCATCAGACCGAACGTGCGAGTCGAGACAGACCGGGATGAGCAGAAGCAGGAAGATCTCGAACAGGTTGCTGACGCCGTTGGGGTTCTCGAACGGGTGTGATGAGTTGGCGTTGTAGAAACCACCGCCGTTCGTGCCGAGTTCCTTGATCACCTCTTGCGAGGCGACCGGGCCACCAGTGATGACCTGCTTGCCTCCCGTCAGGGTCGTGACGTCGATGCCGTGCGAGAAGTTCTGCACCGCCCCGAGCGCGACCAGGACCAGCGCGCCGATCACCGCGAGCGGAAGCAGGATGCGGACCACGCCGCGGACCAGGTCGACCCAGAAGTTGCCGAGCCGGTCGGTCTGCGAGCGAGCGAACCCGCGGATCAGTGCGACGGCGACGGCGAGCCCGACTGCGGCGGAGACGAAGTTCTGAACGGCAAGGCCGAGCATCTGGACCAGGTGGCCCATCGTCGCCTCACCGGAGTATGCCTGCCAGTTCGTGTTGGTCACGAACGAGGTAGCCGTGTTGAACGCCAAGCCCTGCTCCACGTCGGCGAATCCGAGCGACAGCGGCAGGTGGTTCTGCACGCGCAGCAAGAGATAAAGGGCCAACACACTCACGGCGGAGAATGCGAGCACCGACCGTGCGTACACCGGCCAACGCTGGTCGGCGTCCGGGTCGACTCCCATCGTCCGGTAGAGGACTCGCTCGACACCAAGGTGTCGCTCGGTTGCGAAGACGCGCGCCATGTAACCGCCGAGTGGGCGATAGCAGACGGCGAGCGCCAGGCAGATCAGGCCGGTTTGCAGGAGACCGGCAGCTGTCTCGGACATCAGAACCTTTCAGGGAACAGCAGCGCGATCAGGAGGTACGCCGCGAGAAGGATGCTGCAGACCAGCCCGACGGCGTCGCCGGTGCTCACAGCCGCTCCAGGCCGCGCAGCACGAGCAACGAGATGACGAAGAAAGCCACGATGGCGGCCACGAAGATGACATCGGCCATGACAGGTCCTTGGATCGAGGGGAATCGGTCGGACCAGTCAAGCCCGCGAGATCCTCGGTTTCTGCCCTGCTCGACGGATCCCTAACAGGCACCGCCCGTGCCCCTAACGCTCCTCTAACAAGGCACTCGAACTCGGTGTCAGGATCTTGTGAGGAATCGGGGATTCGGCCGCTCGCCGCTCCACAATGGCGTCAGTTGCACGTGTGTCCGACGGGAGCGAGGCCATGGATGACGCAGTCGACGCGAGATCACGGCTGACAGCGAGGATGCCCGCCGTGCGCATCGCGGCAGTGGTGGTCCCTCTGGTGTCGTGCGCCCTGATGGCAACGGTGCGAGACTCCGTCACCAGCGAGACCGCGGTCCTGGTGATGGTGCTGTGGGTCGTCATGGCAGCCGCTACCGGGGACAGGATCGCCGGCATCCTCGCAGCAGTCTCTGGCGGTGCCTGGTTCGACTTCTTCCTCACCGAGCCCTACCAACGGTTCGCCATCGCTGACCGTGACGACATCGAGGCCGCGATCCTGTTGGTCGTGATCAGCCTGATCGTCACCGAGGTGGCGCTGTGGGGGCACCGCCAGCAGGCCCAGGCCTCACGCCGGTCCGGCTACCTCGACGGTGTGCTGCGCGTCGCGCGCTCGGTCGCGGAGCGCGATACTCCGAGAGACACCGTCGTCGACGTGGTCGCGCACCAGATTGAGGAGGTCCTCGAGGCCGATGAGTGCCGCTTCGTCGAAGGGGGCATCCGCGATCGCGCGGGTCGCCGTGCTCGACCATGACGGCAATCTCATCCGCTCCGGTCACGCCGTCGACGTAGACCGGTCCGGGTTGCCCTCCAACGAGTACGTGGCGGTTCCGGTGCGTCGCGGGACGCGGATCGTCGGCCACTTCCTCGTGACGGCCACGAGCCGGGTCGTGTACCCCAATTTCGAGCAGCGCCGGGTCGCCGTTCTGCTCGCCGACCAAGTGGCGGACGTCCCCGCGGACACCGGCTGATGACTCGGCTCGTCGTTCGAACTCCGTCGTCGGTCACGCGCCGACGCACGGCGTCGGTCAGACTGAGCACCATGCTTTCCTTGCGCATCACCGCCTCCGCTGAGTTGGCCGACGACGTGGTCGAGGTCCTCGAGAGTGCCCCGGATGTGAGCAGCCTGTCGGTGATACGAGGAGCGGCCCTGAGGCCGCCGGGTGACCTGATTCTCGCCGACGTCGCGCGAGAGTCTGCCAACGAGGTGATCGACTCGCTTCGCGACCTCAGGGTCCATCAGACCGGCACGGTGCACATCGAACCGGTCCGGACCTGGTTGTCGCACGCGGCGTTCGAGGCCGAGAGGAGCGCTCCCGGAAGCGGTGCCGACTCGGTGGTTTGGGCCGACGTGACACAGCGCGCCTACGAGGAGTCGGAGCTCAACTGGACCTATGTGTCGTTCATGACCATGGCCACCCTCATCGCCAGCATCGCCATCGTCCTGGACTCCCAGATCCTCGTTATCGGCGCCATGGTGTTGGGACCTGAGTTCGTCGCGATCGCGGCGCTCGGCCTTGCGCTTGTTCGTCGTCGGTACACACTGCTCGGTGTCGCTGCGAAGACGCTCACGCTCGGCTTCTTGATTGCGATCGCGCTCTCGGCCATAGCGGCCTTGGTCGCCCGCGGACTCGGTTGGATCGACCAGGCGGACATCACAGGCCCGCGGCCGGACACCGGCTTCATCTACACGCCGGACAAGTGGTCCTTCGTCGTCGCGGTCATCGCGGCTGCGGCAGGGGTGCTCTCTCTCACTTCGGCGAAGGTCGGTGGACTGTCCGGCGTCTTCATCTCTGTCACGACCGTGCCGGCCGCCGGCAATGTGGCACTCGGCCTCGCGTTCGGGCTCGGACACGAGATTCGGGGGAGTGCCTTGCAGCTGGCCCTCAACATCTCGGGGATGGCCATCGCCGGCTGGGCAACGCTCGCGTTCCAGCAGGCGGTCTGGGCACGAGTTTCAGCACGCCGAGCACGACTCATCGCTCGACGTCGTAGTCGTGGGACCAACGGCGCCGAGGGACAGCCATAGCCGGCTGACGGTGATTCACGTCAGCTCGTCGACGAGTCAGGCAGTGTCCACGTCTCGCCGACGGCGAGCAGGGCCACCTGTGTCTTCGGTGCCGTACGCCGGACGGCGTCGACGTACTCGACCGGCGGCGCCGTGCGACGGTGGTGGTCGCGCGGGACGACCTTCGACCACAGCGCACCCCAGTGCACCGGGATGGCCCAGCGTGGCTCGATCAGGGCGGTCGCCTCGGCCGCCTGCTCGGGGTCGAGGTGGCCAGGTCCCAGGCGCGGTCCCCAACCCCACACGGGCATCAGTGCGAGGTCGACCGGTTCCCTGGACAGGTCCGCCATCGCGGCGAAGAGCGCGGTGTCCCCGGCGTGGTAGACCGTCGTGCTGTTGGACCGGATCAGGTAGCCGACTGCGTCCGCCTCCGGAGCGAGCTTGTGCCGCCGACCGTCGTGGTCGGCGTACACCGCGACGATCTCGACGCCGTCGCAGGTGGTGCTTTCACCGGCCGCGAGCTCGATGACCGTGCCGGCGCCGACGGCGCGCACGTAGCGACCGACCCCACGTGGCACGACCACGGTGTACCCCGAACGGAGCCGGCGCAGGGTCGGGACGTCGAGGTGGTCGTAGTGGGCGTGGCTGACCACGACGACCTCCGGGTGGTCGAGGCTCTCGGCCGCGATCTCGGGACCCACCCGACGTACGATCGCGGCCACGGAGCGTGACAGCACGGGGTCGGTGAGCACCGTCGTCCCGTCCATCCGCAGGGAAACCGTCGAATGACCCAGGAATGTCGCACTCAGCTCGGCGTCGCCCATCACCCACCCCTCGCGGGCACCGTAGGCCCGTGCCGGACCCCCGACCTCGCCCGTGGGGGGTGAGTCAGCGGGCGAGGAACACGGTCGGGGTGCCGGTGTACTCGCGCCCGCCCTCGAACCGGGGGAGCCGTTCGGCCATCGTGGCGTCGAAGGAGCTCAGGTAGGCGACGGCGGCCGCGTGGTCGTCGAACACCGCGCGGGTGTCGATCGGCTCGACCGTGACCTCGTCGAAGTGGCGGCGCAGCACGGCCTCGCCGTTCTCGCGGCTGAACTGGGTCACGTTGCGACTGCCACCGGCCTCGATCATCAGGTCGGCGAGGTGGTCGTCGCCGTTGGTCACTGCGACGAACAGACCACCGGGGCGCAGCACGCGGCGGCACTCGGCGAGCCCCCGGTCGAGGTCGGGCACGTGGTAGAGCATCCACATCGCCACGACGACGTCGTACGACGCATCCTCCAAGGGCAGGTCCTGGATGTCGGCCTGCCGCGCCGGGACGCCGCGCTCGGCCGTCAGCTCGACGAAACGGCTGGACTGGTCGATGGCGAGCAGCTCGGCGTCCGGGTTCTCGGAGCAGAGGCGGGCCGCGAACACCCCGGTGCCGCAGCCGACCTCGAGAATGCGACTCGGACGCTCGGCTCGGACGGCGTCGGCCGCCACCGTCGTCGGGTTGCGCCCGTCGGGTGAGTCGCGCCAGACCGAGCGACGGGTCTCGAGGTTGGACTCGGTGCTGTACTGCCTTCGGACATATCCGGTGTCCGTCATCTCGCTCACGAGAAAGCAGGCTAACGACAGGGTTTGACCCGGGCGGGTTGAGGGCACAGGGGGCGCCATGGGAACCGTGATAACAATCCTGGTCATCGTGCTGCTGGTCGTCGTCATCCTGGCGGTGCTGCGACGCCGCTGACCTCAGCCACGGGTCACCGGGCCCTTACCGCCCCGTAACCCTCGTACCCCTCACCCCGAACGGTGTTGCGGCCCCCTCCTCCCAGGGCCGCAGCACCGTTCAACTGCGTCAAGCGGGCGGCGCGGTGACCGGTCGGACCTGGTGACCGGCCGCCGGCCGTGCTCCTTGCGCGTCAGCGGCCCTCGGCCAGACCGAACGTGAACGTCAGGCGCCGCCACCCGGCTCCCGCCACGACAGATGCGGGAGCGCCTGTCGGCGGGGGACCTTCCTGCGGTGGGAAGGGCACGACGAGCGGGCCCTTGACGCCGAAGACCGTGTCCCCGTCGAGGTAGTCACCCCCTTCGACGAAGAGCTGCGTGATGAGCCGGTGCCGTCCGGGTGCGGAGATCATCACGTGCACGTGGGGCGCCCGCATCGGGTGTCGGCCGGAGGCGCCGAGCAGCTGTCCCACCGGACCGTCGTCCGGGATCGGGTACGGCGCGGGGAGGATCGTCCAGAAGTCGAGGTGCCCGTTGGCATCGCTGCGGAAGCGGCCCCGCAGGACCGGGCCCTCGAGCTCGGGGAGCTGGACGTCGTAGAAGCCGTCCTGGTTCGCCTGCCAGACATCCACGACGGCGTCCGCGACGGGACGGCCCTCGGTGTCGGTGACCGTGAAGTCGGCGTACACCGGGTCACCCGCCAGCCCACCCCCGGAGATGTCCGTGCCGTGGTCCATGTCGGGCGGTCCCTCGACGTAGAACGGTCCGAGGACGGCCGACGGTGTCGAGTCCGGCGTCCGGGAGTTCGTCAGGATGTCCACCAGGCTCGACACGCCCATGGTGTCGGACAACAGGATGAACTCCTGCCGGACGTCGCTGGTGATGTGACCGGCGCGGGTCAGGAAGTCGATCGCCGCTCGCCACTCGTCCTCGGTGACGTCGTTCTCCACCACGAAGGTGTGGAGGTGGCTGACCAGGTCCTGCATGAGCGTCCTCAACCGCGGTGGGGCCTGACCGAAGCTGGCCACCACCTCGGCGGTCAGCTCGTCGGCCGCCGCAACGGTCTCCGCAGGTGGATCCGGTCTGTCGTCGGGCGCGGTCGTGGTCACCGGTCGGCTCCGATCCTTGTTCCGTGGGTGGCCCGGACGAGCAGCTCGGTGACGTCGTCCGGTCGTACCTCTCGCGGGTTCGGGTAGGGACGGCCGGTCGTGAGCGCGGCGGCTCTCGGCGCGTCCGCTTCGCTGAAGCCGAGCGCCGCCAACGAGGTCGGTCCGCCCCAGCCGTCGATGAGCACCTGAAGTCCGGCGGGTGCGTTCGTGAGACCGAGCGCCGCACCGGCGGCTGCGATGGCGTCCGGCGCGGCGGACTGGTTGAACTTCATGACGTGCGGCAGGACGACGGTGTGCGTCGGTGCGTGCGGGAGACCGAAGGTGCCGCCCAGCGTGTGGCACAGCTTGTGGTGCAGCCCCATGCCGACGGTGGCCAGGCAGATGCCGGCCCGCCAGGCCCCGAAGAGCAGGTGGTCGCGGGCGTCCAGGCTGTCCGGCTCCTGCTGGAGGAGGTGAAGCCCGGTGGCCAGCTCGGACAGTGCCTCCGTCGCCGTGTCGTCGGACGTGGGAGTTCGCTCGGGTGCGTAGAGAGCCTCGACTGCGTGGGCCATGGCGTTGACGCTGCTGGTGACCGTGACGCCCCAGGGCAGGGTCGTGGTGAGCTCGACGTCGTACACCACGGTGTCGGGGACGATCTCCGGACCAGAGCGGGTCGTCTTCTCGCCGTCCGCAGTCTCACCCAGCACCGGCGTGACCTCGGAGCCGGCGTACGTCGTCGGCAGGACCAGGTGGGGGAGCCCGGTCCGGACGGCCACGGCCTTGCCGAGCCCGGTGGTCGACCCGCCACCGATCGAGACGAGCGCGTCGGCGTCGAGGGCCGTCGCCTCCTTCACGGCCCGCTCGGTCACCTCGACCGGCGTATGCATGGTGGCGCCGTCGAAGGTGCCGGCCACGGAGTCACCCAGGACCTCGACGACCCGATCGGCGAGATCGCGGCGTCCCGGCGTGGACAGCACGAGCGCTCGCGACCCACCGAGCCGCGACACCTCGTCGGCCACCCGAGCGAGCGCACCCGGCCCGAACACGATGCGCGGGCCACTGTCGTCGTGCACGAACGTCCGCATCGGTCGACCTCAGCCCGCTGCCACGTTCGTCGCTGCGACTGGATCGCCGGTCACAGCACCTGGTTGCCGTACATCTCGCCGAGCGGGTCGGCGATCAGCTCGATGCGGGCTCCGTCGGGGTCGCGGAAGTAGACGGACACGCCACTGTGCACCTCGTGCTCGACGCCGGCCTGCTCCAGCTTGTCGACCAGGTGTTGCCAGCGGTCCGGGTCCACGGAGATGGCCATGTGGTGCAGACCGCCGAGGACCTCGGCGTACGGACCGACATCGAGGCCGGGGAAGTCGAAGTAGGCGAGCAGGTTGCCGTTGCCGATGTCGAAGAAGAAGTGCGAGGAGCCGGGGTAGTCCCGGTTCTCGATCAGCTCGGTCAGCGGGAACTCCAGCACGTCCTGGAAGAACCGGACCGTCCGCTCCACGTCACTGCTGATCAGCGCCGTGTGATGGAGGCCGCGGGCCGACGAGGCCGGCCGCTCTCCGATCGGGTGGAGGTGTTGGTCGCGGATCTGCTGCCGTGCCGCTTCGAGGTTCTCGAGCTCACGGCCCGACGGTGGTGTGTGGGTATCGGTCACGGAGCGAGTCTGCTCCCCGTGAGCGTGAGAGGGAAGTGCGACCTCCCCAGCGACGACAACAACATTCCGAGGAGCAGCCTCACGGGGCGCTGGGTAGGGTGGCGTCCCGAAGGGAGACGCCGATGTCAGCCGGGAGGCACCGCGGGCCGATCGTGCTCCTGGAGACCGGCACCCTCATCTCCGGGATCGGCAACGGCGTTGCGCTCGTCGTGCTCCCGTGGCTCGTGCTCGAGCAGACGGGCAGCGCGACGGTCGCCGGTCTCGTGTCGGCCGCGGTCCTGCTTCCCCTTCTCGCGTCGAGCGTGATCGCCGGGACGGTCGTCGACCGCATCGGCCGCAAGCGGACGTCCGTGGGCTCGGACCTGCTGTCCGGCGTGGCGGCGGCAGCCATCCCCCTCGTCGCCGCGATCGGCGATCTCACCGCTGCCTGGATCCTCGGCCTCGCCATGCTGGGCGCCGTCTTCGACCCGGCCGGCTTCACAGCACGCGAGACGATGCTGCCGGAAGCCGCGGCCAGGGCAGGGTGGCGACTCGATCGCGTCAACGGCATCCACGAGGCCATCTTCGGAGTGTCGTTCATCATCGGCCCAGGGCTCGGGGGCCTGATGATCGCCTGGTTCGGTCCGTTGACCGCCCTGTGGGTCACGGCCGTGGGGTTCGTCGTCGCCGCGCTCCTGACCGCGTGCATCAGTGGGCTTCCGGGCGCTGGAAGGCCCTCGACCCACGACGCGATGGCCGGGGGCTGGCGAGGGACCACCGAGGGGTTCGTCTTCGTCTGGCGTGATCCGGCGCTTCGATCGGTGGCGGTGCTCTCGTGTGCGATCGTCGCGGCGTACCTGCCGTTCGAGTCGGTGATCTTCCCCGTCTACTTCGAGGCCCAGGGCGAGCCGGAGCGACTGGGGCTGATCGTGACCGCGATGAGCGCCGGTGGCATCGTCGGCGCGCTGGCCCACGCACGGGTCGTGGACCTGGTCGGCAGACGCGCCGTCTTCGTGTGGGGCATCTTCATCACGTGTCTCCTGCTCGGCCTCACCGCCTTGTTCCCGCCGTTCTGGGTGATGGTCGTCCTGTCGGTCGGCGTCGGCGCGCTGTACGGCCCGGTGAACCCGATCGTCAACCTCGCGATGCAGACGCTGACACCGGAGCAGCTTCGTGGCCGGGTGGTCGGCGTGATCACGGCCAGCGCGTACGCCGCCGGACCGTTCGGTCTGCTCCTCGCCGGTCCGCTCGTGGAGTGGCAAGGCGTGCGGACCGCCGCCATCGTCTTCGCGACCCTCGTCATCCTCGCGGCGACAGCGGGCTTCTTCCTGCCCGGACTGCGCCGCCTCGACAGCCTCGACGTCACCGTCGGCCAGCAGAGCGACATCGCGGACTAGGAGACCTCGCGAGACAGCTCACCCATCGTGGGCGGTGATGCCTTCGCGGCGAGCGAGCGCGGCGGCCTCGCCCCGGCTCTTCACGCCGAGCTTGGCCAGGATGCGGGACACATGGACGCTCGCCGTCTTGGGCGAGATGAACAGAGCGTGAGCGAGCTCGTCGTTGCTGTATCCCTCTGTGAGGAGCGTCAGCACCTCGCGTTCGCGGGCGGTGAGGGCGTGATCCAGACGCCCAGGGCTGCTGAGCGCTCCAGGAGCGAGGGCTATCCGCCCGCGCTGGGCCAGCCGTCGGGCCGCTGAGTCCAGGGGCTCCGACCTGAGCCGCTCGGCGATGGCCAGCACCGAGGTCAACGTCGTCTGCGCATCGCCGCGGCGCTCGGCGAGCTGGCACTCGGCGAGCCGCAGCTGGGCCCAGCCGAGGAGGTAGCGCTGCCCGAGGTCGCGTCGTCCGTCGGCCACTGCCGTCCAGCCGTCGGCCGTGTCATGGCCTTCCGCTCGGGCGAGCTCGGCCTCGACGTGGGCGCGCCACACCCGGTCGAACGCACTTGGCGAAGGGAGCTCGGCGACGGCTGCCCGCACTGACGCCGTACGCCGCTCGATCTCCGGGTCTCCGGCCCGTCGACCTCGCGGTTCGTCCCCGGAGATGCTGAACGCCGCCAGCAGCAGGGCCTCACGTGTCAGGTTCGGATCGAGCGGCGAGAGCCCTGCCGCCATCGGGTCGAGGAGCGACCATGCTCGTCTCGCCTCGTCGGTGGTGAGCATGATCTCCGCCTCGACCAGACGGACGCCGAGGTCGAGCGTGGGCGAGTCGGCGGTATGCCGAACCCGCTCGATCGCATCGAGCCGTCGCCGAGCGGAGGTCTCGTCGCCGCGGCGGGTGTGCAGCACGGCAAGGTCCAGATGCGTCCAGGTGCTCACGATACCGTGATCGCCGACGTCCTCGATCTCGGTGAGGAGACGACTCAGCCTCGTCCCAGTCGCCCAGCTCGATCAAGACGGTCGCCAGGTTCGACGCAACATGCACCCAGAGGCGTGGCGCAAGCCTCGGGTCGGAGAGCCGCTCCAAGCTGCGGCGCCCGATCGCCGCTGCCTCCACGAAACGTCCCGCGTCATGGAGATGGGCTCACCGCGTTCGACTCGAAGCGCGCCATGTCGGTCAGCGGCACTCTTCCGTCCGCTTCGGCGAGCAGCGCCATCATCTGGTCCGCGGCCTCTTCGGGATGCCCGAGCACCTTGAGGTGGTGGGTGTACGTGTCAAGCATGTCGAAGCGATCGAAGATCGGGGTGTTGTCGGACAGGAGCGCCATTCCCTCCGTGAGGAGAGGCTCGATGCGGAGGCTGGACTCGACATCGTCAGCCTCTGCCACCAGGTCCGAGAGGACCCGGAGGAAACCGAGCGAGCGAGGGCAGCGTTCCAGGATTTCGACGTCATGCTCGAAGGTGTCCCGAGGTCCGCCGACCTCGACAGGATCCTTGTAGTGCTGGAACCGTCGCCGGGCAAGGCGCAGCCGCAAATAACGGAGATCGTTGATCCCAGTCGGATCGGCAGCGCTGACGGAGGACTCCATCCGAGCAAGCTCGCGCGCGCACATCTCTAGACCCAGATCAATGGCTCCGCCCAGCGCACAGGCCCACATCGCGTTCTCGACGAGTTCGTCGTGGTCTGCCGTGCTTCGCACCTCCTCGTCGACCTCGGGCCACCAGGTGAGTGCACGGCACAGCATGGCGGCGCGTTCGGCCATCGCTCCAACCTGCTCCGCAGCCCGGGCTGCGCCGAGCGCTCGCTCGAAAGCCCGTTCGATGTCGCCTGCCCCTGACCAGTGGTGGACCTCGGCAACCTGGAGTTCAAGGTCAGCATGGTCAGGTGCCGTGGCTGCCAGCGCGCGAGCCCATTGGCCGTGCCAGCGTGAGCGTTCCGACGGGAGCATCGCGCGAGCCTACCGCCTCCTGCATGAGCGCGTGATGGAACCGGATCGTCGCCGAAGTCCCGTCGAGCGCGAGCACGCTCGCGTCCAGTGCCTCACGCAGGCAGGCTTCGAGCCGGCGCGTCTCCAGCTCGGTGACGATCTCGAGCACCTTGTCATCGATCGGCGTCTCGGCGAGCGAGGACGCCCGGACAACTCGCTGAGTATCTTCCGTCAACCGCTGGACGCGGCCGAGCATCAGCTCCGTGGCCGTGGTGGGCAGAGGTCCTTCCTCCGTCAGCCCTCCCGCGACGAGTTCCTCGGTCAGGAACGGCACACCCTGGGAGAGCGCCATCACTCTCTCCACGAGCGGCTGGTTCACCGCATCGCCGCGAAGAGCAGACACCTGCTCGGACACCTCACGAGAGTTGAGTCCCGTGAGCACGATGCGCAGGGTTGCCGGAGCGCGCGCCAGCTCGGTGAGCAGGTGGGTCAGCGCGGGCGGAGGAGGCACGTCGTGGGTGCGTAGCGTGCTCGTGACGAGGAGACGTGACGGCGGCTGCATCAGCTGCACGACGTACCGGAGCGCGTCCCGGCTCTCGGGATCCGCCCAGTGCAGGTCCTCGACCTGCCACCAGGTCAGGTGGTCTTTGGCGAGCTCCGTGAGCAGTGTCGCGAACGCATCGATCACCCGAAGCGGGTCGACCTCGGCTGCTGGTGCACCCGGCAGCAGCGTTGACAGCTCCGGGAACGATGCACCGGCCCACGACTCGATCTGGCCAGCCGGGTAGCGCATGGCCAGCCCCCGCAGGGTGCTCCGCAGGAGTCCGAACGGGAGTGCCCCACCGGCCAGCTCTACGGCCTGACCCGTCATCACGACGTCGTCGTCCTCGAGTCGGGCCGTCGCCTCCGAGACCAAACGAGTCTTGCCGATGCCTGCTTCCCCGGAGATGAGCACGGCGACGGGCTGTCGATGGCGCGCGGACGACAGAGCGTCGTCGAGCTGGCTCAACTCCTCGGCGCGCCCGATCAGAGGTGTGCGTCGCACTCCCGTCACGGCACCATCATCGCGGCCGTGGCAACCTGATGCGCCCGTGATGAGTGGTACGAACCACCGGCGGAATCGATGCTGAGGAACTCGTACTCCGCACCGCGGCCTAGGCTCGGGGACATGTACGAGATCGCGTGGACCGTGCAGGCCTGTCTGCGTGCGGATACGGCGGTCAGTGTCGCGTGGATCGTCGACGCCGAGGGGGTCGACCCCGGCGACCGCAGCGCAGCGTTGGCGCTCACTCCGGGCGGCGGCAAGGTCGGCTCACTGCTGTACGGCGCGCTCGACAGCCAGCTGGAGGAGCTGAACCACGCCCTGGCAGCGCCCCGGCTCGTCGACGTGGCGATCAGCGAGGTCGACGCGGCGATCGCCGGGCTGCCGTCGACCGGCAGGGCACGGTGCGTGCTCGCGCCCGCCCGGGATCTCCCGTCGGACCTCTGGGAGCGGCTCGTCGACCGCGAAGCCGTCTGTCTCGTGACCGCCGTCGACGGCACGGACCTGGGCGCGACCACGCTGTACACCTCGGAGTCGATCGACGAGGCACCGGACGAGGCTCGACGGCTGTTCGCCTCGGGCGCCAGCGGCGCACTGGTCGAGCCAACGCGCCTGACGACCGTCCTCGTTCCGGTGCCGAAGCTGGTCATCGTGGGACGCGGCCCCGTCGCCAGTGCTCTCACCGCGGCCGCCGAGCTGCTCGGATGGCACATCCGCACCACCACCGACAAGGCCGAGGCGGCCGGCGAGATCGGTCGGCTGACTGCCACGGACAAGCTCGTCGTGATGGGCCACGACCTCGACCTCGTCGGTCCGGCCCTGCTCGCCGCGCTGGCCGCGGACGTCGGGTACATCGGCGCACTGGGCGGTCGGGGCCTCCAGCGCGAACGCGCCGCATGGCTGGCCGACCGCGGCGCCGTCGACCTCGAACGCATCCACGGCCCGGCCGGTCTCGACATCGGCGCCACCACGCCTGCCGAGATCGCTGTCTCGATCCTCGCCGAGGCGCTCGACACGACATCCGAGCGGGCAGCCGGTCGGCCTGCTGAGCTCCCGAAACCCGATCCGCGCCAATCCGGGCAGATCATCGCACCCGGATGACCCGCGCCCTACACTGAAGGTGGACGCGCGATGCGGACTCGAAGGAGGCTGAGCATGTCACCCCAGCCGGACGACGCGGTGGAGGTCCTTCGGGCCGTCTGGTCCGCCAAGGACCAGGACAGCGACAGCCTCGAGGACGCCTGCGGCCCACAGAAGACCTGCAAGAACATGAAGGACGTGAGCTTCGACGGGCTGGCCGAGCCGGGTGCTGACCTGTCCGCCGCATGGCGCGAGCGGCTGCGCCGTGAGGGCAAGCTCGACTCGTCCGGAGAGACCATCCGCGACTTGGTCCTCGGGACTACGTCCAGCCGGTGACCGTCCCCGGAGCGGTCGGTGACCTGACCGAGTCGTTGCGGCGTGGCGGTTACCTGGCCGACCGTGGGCTCTCCACCGCCTTGTTCGTGGCGCTGTCCCTGCAACGCCCCCTGCTGCTCGAAGGTGAGGTCGGGGTAGGCAAGACCGAGGTCGCCAAGGTGCTGTCGGCCGTGACCGGCCGCCGCCTGATCAGGTTGCAGTGCTACGAGGGCATCGACACCAATCAGGCGTTGTACGAGTGGGACTACGCCCGGCAGATGCTCCAGATCAGGGCACTCTCGGAGCGCAGCCTCGACGACGCCGACGTCGACAAGCTCTTCGGCCCGAAGTTCCTGCTCGAACGGCCCCTGCTCGACGCTGTCCGTGCCGGCGACCGGGCCGTGCTCCTGATCGACGAGATCGACCGCGCAGACGACGAGTTCGAGGCGTTCCTGCTCGAGCTGCTGTCGGACTTCCAGATCACGATCCCGGAGATCGGCACCATCGCCGCAGACCAGCCACCGGTCGTCATCCTCACGTCCAACCGCACACGCGAGCTCCACGACGCGCTGAAGCGGCGTTGCCTCTACCACTGGGTCGGCTACCCGTCCGCCGAGCGCGAGGTCGAGATCGTCCTCGTCCGCGCGCCGGGCGTCACCGAACAGCTCGCTTCGAAGGTGGTCGCTGCCGTCAACCGACTGCGTGAGATGGACCTCGCCAAGCCGCCCGGTGTTGCCGAGACCATCGACTGGGTCCGCACGCTGGGGGCGCTCGACCGCACCGAGCTCGACGCCGACACGGTCACCGACACATTGGGTGCCGTCGTGAAGGAACGCGACGACCTCGAGGTGGTGCAGGACAACCTCGAGCAGATCGCCTCCGGTGCCTGACGAGGGGTTCGTCCCGTCGCTCGTGGCGTTCGCCCGCGAGCTACGGGACGCGGGTGTCGCTGTCGGATCCGGTGACGTGGTTGCCTACACGACGTCGGTGGCGACACTTGATCCCGGCGACCTGGTCGACGTCTACTGGGCCGGACGTACGACGCTCGTGGCCCGCGTCGACGACATCCCGGTCTACGACCGTGTGTTCCTGCGCTTCTTCCTCGACGCCCCCGACGAGCCGGACGACGCGACACCGTTCAACGTGCAGGCCAGGGCCGAGGCGCAGGCAGTGCTCGAGATCCCTGACCCCGAGTCACAGTCCGGCCAGGAGGAGGAGCGTGAGACCCAGCTCGGTCTCCTCGCCTCCGACGTCAGCAGCCTGCGGTCGAAGTCGTTCGCCGCGTGTACGCCGGACGAGCTCGCCGCCGTGCACCGCATCATGCGGACGATGCGTCTCACACCACCGCGACGCAGGTCCCGGCGTACGACGTCGGCCCCGGCCGGGCGATCACCGGACCTCCGCCGCACCATCCGGGAGTCCATGCGCCTGCACGGTGAGCCGCCGACGCTGTCCTGGCGACGC
The DNA here is from genome assembly GCA_963737725.1 of uncultured Actinomycetota bacterium. Lineage (GTDB taxonomy): Bacteria > Actinomycetota > Actinomycetes > Propionibacteriales > Nocardioidaceae > JANLYC01. The sequence continues at coordinate 323,329 of CAVTTO010000002.1, read as the reverse complement.
CGTCGGCTGCGCTTGCGCCCGCTCATCCTGATCCTGGACGTCTCGGGATCGATGGCCGACTACTCGCGCAGCCTGGTGCAGTTCGCGTACTCGACGAGCCGCGCCAACACCCGGGTCGAGGTCTTCTGTTTCGGTACGCGCTTGACGCGGATCACCCGGGAGCTCGATCACCGGCGACCCGACGAGGCGCTCGACCGGGCCGCGAAGGCAGTGTTCGACTGGGAGGGCGGCACCCGGATCGGCGAGTCGTTGGACGCGTTCGTGCGTGACTGGGGACGTCGCGGGATCTGCCGCGGCGGCATCGTCGTCATCTGCTCCGACGGCCTCGACCGCGGCGACCCACACGTGCTCGCAACGGCGATGGAACGCTTGTCACGACTGAGTCACCGGGTGGTCTGGATGAACCCCCACAAGGGTGACCGCGCCGACTTCGCCCCCAGCACGTTGGGCATGATGGTGGCCGCGCCGCACATCGACCTGCTGCACTCGGGCCATGACCTGCGCAGTCTGGAGGAGTTCGCCGCCATACTGCCGCAGCTGGGCTAGCTAGGCGCCGCCCGCGGCACGGGTTGGCGCGCATCGACACGCGACAGAGCGTCGAGGGAGGATGGGGTGAGGACCGGGTGAGATGGAGTGTGGCCGTGGAGGCTGAAGGCGACCGCCCGGTCACCCGCGAAGAGGTGGTCGAGCTCGCTGACGCCGTTGCCGACTCCGGTGGGATCGCTTCCGGCATCGGCACGAATCGCTACGGTGCGCAGCTCGTCGTCGAGGCGGACTCACGTGATGCCGCCGCTGAGCTGGCGACAGCGGAATTCGGTCACGCGGCACAGCGAGCCGGCCTGCCCGACTGGCCGATCGTGTCCGTCGCCGCCATCAGCGAGACCGAGGACGTCTGGGGAACACCACTCGAGGACGACGAATGATCAGGCTCGGGTCGCTCGCGGGCTATCCCTTCGAGGGGCCCCGGCTGCTGGCCGGTTGGACCCCACCAGCCGTGGCGGCGGTCTTCGCGATCGTCTACAAGCCCGAGCCGGAGTCCAAGCCCGAGCAGTACGCCGTGACCTACGTCGGCCACTCCGACGACCTGTCCCGGGAGCACTTCCCCTTCAACCACCCCGCCGCGCCGTGCTGGGTGCGGCGCGCGGGCACCCGCTGGCAGGTGTACGTCTGCACCTACGAGGTACCCGGCGGGCTCCGGTCGCACCGCGAGCAGATCGCCCAGGAGCTCGGCGCGATCTACCGCCCGGGCTGCAACGAGCAGCAGTTCGAGCAGTCGTGGAAGGACGAGTGGATCGGTGCGTACGTCGCCCCGACCACCGGGCCGCTCACCACGGGCCGCGACCCGAGCACAGGGTCGGAGCCGTCGCCGCGGCCCCTTGCCGGGGACGAGTCAGGGAGCTGACGAGCGCGTCGGCGAGTACCCCACCGCGTCGTGCAGCCGCGACCGGCGACGTCCGGAGGCCGGCACGGCCGGCCCGCGTTCGACCGGTTGCTCCGGCTTCGGCGTGACGCCGACGACGATCCCCTCGGCCATGTCGTAGAGCAGGGGCAGCGCCCCGGCGACCACGCCGCCTGTCCGGTTGATGTGATCCACGCCGGGAATGATCGGCTCCGCGTTGCGCACGATCTGATCGACGAGCGCCCGGCACTCCTCGAGGTTGGTGGCGATCCGGTCCAGCTGGGTCCCGACGACGTACAGATAGCCCGCCAGGCCCGCGATGAGCAGCACGATGTCGACGACCGACAGCACGACCAGGGTGGTCATCTGTTCACGTCCTCACCTTGTCGAGCACCCGTCCGAGGAACAGATGGTGCTGGAGGCCTTCGGCCAGGACGGCTTCGACGCCGTCTGCGGTCTTCGCGATCAGCGCGGTGTCGGCGGTGTTGTCGACAGCCTCCTGCAACGTGTCACGAACCTTGACGACGCGGCGGTCGATCGTCCTGACCTCGAGCACCAGGATGGTGAGCAACGCGGCCACCGCGAGCACCACCACGAAGCCCCCGATCACGGCCCCCCACCACAGGTTGCTGTTCGAGTCGGACAGTGCGACGTAGGTGACGTCGGTTGACGGCATGTCAGCCTCCCAGCCTGGTGCGGCCGCGGTTGAGCCCCGCCACGATCACGGTCACGTGGTCGATCGTGGCGTTGAGCTCCTTGAGCGCGTCGGTGTTGTGCACCGATTCCTTCAGCGCATCGTCGATCTGCTGCGCCTCCTGGCCGATCGAGTGGGCCAGCCAGAGGATCGGCACGACCAGCGCGACCACGACCAGGACCACGACGATCGCCGCGGTGTAGCCGATCGCCCAGCCGGCCGAGTCACTGATCGCCGTGGTCATCGTCGGAGAGCTCATGGTCCCTCACACCCCTTCGCAGAAGTCGCGGACGGGCTTGAGGTTCTCGTTGACGGAGGGCAGCACCTCAGGGACCGTGCTGGTCTGTTGGGCCACCACGGTCACCCCCGCCACGACGTTCCGGAGGGTATGCCGGATCACCTTGAGGTGCAGGAGGACCCGCACCAGACCCAGCGCCGCCGCCGCGATGATCAGCACGCTGATCACCACTGTCACCCACGCAACCACAGGCATGGTTCCTCCTCTCTCAGCCGAGCAGCTTCGCCACGGAACCGGCGTACCGGGTCGCTCCGACGGCGATCTCGTTCACGGTCCGGTCGGTCGTCGCCAGACCCTCGGGTACGCCGTCGAGCTCCTTGGTCAAGGCGACGCCGCCGGCCAGGATGTTGTCGGACGCCCCTCGGATCCGCTCGAGGGCGGCGAGCACCCGGTTCAGCAGTGCGACCAGCACGGGGACCACTGCGATCAGCAGCAGCACATTCGCGATCCACCACAGCACCATGAGTCGACTCCTCAGCTCTGCGTCGGTTGGTAGGGGAGGAAGAACCGGCGGAAGACGCGGGCCAGAGCCAGCCGCATCGCCCGCATGCCGATGGAGAACCCGCCGGCAGCCTTCGCCGGGCCGAGCTGGTCCGGCGAGACACCACGCTCGACGGCTTCGATGCGTTGCTGCATGTTCGAGGCGAACTGCCCCATGAGGACCGTGGTGACGTCGGAGATCATGCCCCGGCCGTACTGGGCGGCCGCGCCGGACAGCTGCAGGTCCTGCTGCAGGTCGACCTTCGTGCCGCGAGCGGTCGACCCGAGCGTGGCGGTCACGAGCACACTCGCCTGGCCGCGACCCTTCTCGTCCGCACCGGCGGCGTCCACCACGACCCGACGGGCGGCTTCGTCGCGCTCGACGATCTTGGCGGTGCCGTTGAACTGCAGCTTGACCGGACCCATCCGCACGGCGACGCGACCCTCGTAGCTGTCGTCACCTCGGTCCTCGGTCAGCTCCGCACCGGGCAGGCAGGCGGCCACCTGCGGGATGTCGTTGAAGAAGCTCCAGACCTTGTCGACCGGCTGGTCGACCTCGAAGGCGTTCGTCAGCAGCATGAGCGTGTCCTAACCGGTCTCGACGCCGGAGACGTAGCGCTCCGGGTCCCCGACGAAGGCGTCGCGACAGCCGACGCCGCAGAAGTAGTACGTGCGACCGTCGTGCTCGACGGGACGGTTGGCGCGTTCGGCCATCACGGTCATGCCGCAGACCGGGTCGATCGTCTCCAGCGCTGCCGGCCGCGCAACGGCTGTGTCGTCCCCGGTGTCGTTGCTTGCGTCGTGACCATGGTGATGGTCTGCCGCAGTGGGCTGGTCGGCATACAGCGCACCGGATGCCCGCAGCTGGACGAGCTCGGCCAGGATCGACACCGCGATCTCACGGTGAGAGGTGTGGCCCAGGTCGAGTCCGACCGGCACCCGCACCCGATCCAGCGCGGACTGGTCGACGCCGCGGTCGGCCAGGTAGCCGAGCACGGCCTCGCCACGACGCGCGGAAGCGACCAGCCCGACGAATGCCGGCCGCGCGGAGACCGCGTGCTCGACCGCTTCTTCGTCACCGTGGCCCTGGGTCGCGACGACCACGATGGAGCGAGGACTGAGGGCGACGTCGTCGAAGTCAGCCCCGTCGTGGACGTCGCACTGCCATCCCAGTGCTCCAGCCAGGTCGGCCAACGTGTGGGCCATGGGCGAGCGTCCGACGACGACCAGCTGGGTGGTCGGTACGACCGGTTCGAGGTACACCTCCAACGCTCCTTCGCTCTGACACGAGATCGGCACCACCCGCATGCCGTCAGGTACCGCTTCACCGAACTGGTCAGTCGTGCCGAGCAGCAGCAAGCGCGGCTCGTGGTCGCGGATGACGCGCTGGGCCTCGCGGATCACGGCCGGCTCGGCGCAGGCGCCACCGATCCAGCCCTGCACGTCTCCGGCGGCCGTGATGATGGCGCGCGATCCCTGCTTCCCCGAGGAGGGGCCCTGTCGCCACACGACCGTGGCGAGTGCCACCTCCTCACCCTGTCGGGCGAGCTCGGCGGCGCGGCTGATCACCTCCCAGCCGTCGAGGGCACGGCCACTCATCAGTCGGTCCTCACCGGCGGGGCCCCGGAGACGTCGTGTCGCAGGGTGAGCGCTTCGTGCACGCGGTCGGGCAGCAGCGGCATGTCGACGTTGCGCACACCGGCGTCCTTGATCGCGTCGAGGACCGCACCGACGAACGCCGCGGGACCACCGACCGTCGCGCACTCGCCGATGCCCTTGGCACCGATCGGGTGGTGGGGACACGGTGTGACCACTTCGTGCAGCTCGTACCCCGGCGTCTCCCACGCGGTCGGCAGCATGTAGTCCATGAAGTTCGCGCCGATGCAGTTTCCCTCGGCGTCGAAGGTGATGTACTGCATGCTCGACATCGCGTAGGCCTCGGTCAGACCGCCCATGATCTGACCCTCGACGACCATCGGGTTGATCCGGACGCCGCAGTCGTCGACCGCCACCGTCCGCAGCACGTCCCAGACCCCGGTCTCGGGGTCGACCTCGACCGTGACGATGTAGCAGGCGAACGGCCAGGTGAGGTTCGGTGGGTCGTAGTAGGCGTTGCCTTCCAGGCCCGGCTCCAGGCCGTCGGGCATGTTGCTGTACGCCGCCATCGCGCACTCCTGGATCGTGACACCACGGTCGGGCGCGGAGCGCACGTAGAAACGGCCGAGCTCCCAGTCGAGGTCCTCCTCGGACACCTCGAGCAGGTGGGCCGCGAGCTTGCGGGCCTTGGCGCGAATCTTGCGCGACACCATGGCCACGGCTGCGCCGGCGACCGGCGTACTGCGGGACGCATAGGTGCCCATGCCGAACGGTGCGGTGTCGGTGTCGCCTTCCTCGACGACGACGTCGTCGGCAGGGATGCCGAGCTCGTGCGCCACGATCTGGGCCCACGTGGTCTCGTGTCCCTGGCCCTGCGTCTTCGCACCGGTGCGCAGGATGGCCTTGCCCGTCATGTGCACGCGCAGCTCCGCGGAGTCGAACATCTTGATGCCGAGGATGTCGTACTCACGGCTGTTGCCTGCCCCCAGCGGCTCGGTCATGGTCGAGATGCCGATGCCCAGCAGCCGACCGTCCTTCTTCGCCGCCTCCTGCTCCTCGAGGAACTTCTCGTACCCGATCGCCTCGAGGCCGAGGTCGAGACACTTCGTGTACTGCCCCGAGTCGGTCAGGAAGCCGAACGGCGTGCGGTGCGGGAAGTCGTCGTCGCGGACGAAGTTCAGCCGCCTGAACTCTGCCGGGTCCATGCCGAGGTCTTTGACGGCCTCCTGGACCATGCGTTCCTGGAAGAACATCGCCTCGGTGACCCGGAAGGAGCAGCGGTAGGCCACGCCGCCGGGCGCCTTGTTCGTGTACATGCCGCGCGCGGTCAGGTGCGCTGTGGGGACGTCGTAACAGGCGAACGCCGAGTGCATGAGGCCGATCTTGAACTTGCTCGGCTGCGCGTCGGAGAAGAACGCCCCGTGGTCGGCGTCGGTGTGCATCCGGACACCCAGGATCTTGCCGTCCCGGCGCAGCGCGAGCTCACCCTTGAGGTAGACGTCGCGTCCGAAGCCGGTGGAGATGAGGTTGCCGCTGCGGTCCTCGATCCACTTGACCGGGCGCTCGGTGAGGATCGACGCCAGGATCGACATCACGTAGCCGGGATAGACCGGCACCTTGTTGCCGAAGCCGCCGCCGAGGTCGGGGGAGATGATCCGGATCATGTGCTCGGGCAGCTCGGCGACCAGGGCGACGGCGGCCCGCACGATGTGCGGCGCCTGCGTGGTCATGTAGACGGTGAGCTTCTGGGTCGCGCGGTTGAAGTCGGCGATCGAGCCGCAGCACTCCATCGGTGCCGGGTGCGACCGCGGGTAGTGGAGCTCGAGCTTCGAGACGAGGTCGGCCTGCTCGAAGGCGCGGTCGGTGCCCTCGCGGTCGCCGACCTCCCAGTCGTAGACGACGTTGTCGTGCTGGTTCTCCTTGTCGTCACGGATCAGCGGTGCGTCGGGAGCCATCGCCTGAACCGGGTTGACGATCGCAGGCAGCGGCTCGTAGTCGACGTCGATCGCGTCGCACGCGTCCTTGGCGATGTAGGGGTCGTCGGCGATGACGCAGGCGACCTCCTGACCCTGGAAGCGCACCTTGTCGGTGGCGAGCACGGCCTGGGTGTCGTAGCTCAGCGTCGGCATCCAGGCGAGGTTGCGGGTCGCCATCATCTCGCCGGTCATGACGAGGCGGACGCCAGGGATGTTCCACGCCTTGCTGGTGTCGATCGACTTGATCCTCGCGTGGGCCAGCGGACTGCGGAGGATCTCCATGTGCAGCATGCCGGGGAGCACGATGTCGTCGATGTAGGTGCCGCGACCGCGGATGAACCGGCTGTCCTCGACGCGTTTGCGGCTCGCCCCCATGCCACCGATCTTGATCTCGTCCAGTGCCTGGCTCATGACGTCAGCTCCCCTCCGCTACGGACTCGGCAGCAGGTTCTTCCGGTGCGCCGCCCTGCATCTTCCGGGCGGCCCACATCACCGACTTCACGATGTTCTGGTAGCCGGTGCAGCGGCACAGGTTGCCTGACAGCGCCCAGCGGATCTCGTCCTCGGTCGGGTCGGGGTTCTCCTCGAGCAGGGCCTTGGCGGCCAGCATCATGCCCGGCGTACAGAATCCGCACTGCAGGCCGTGCTCGTCGGAGAAGCCTTCCTGCAGGGGATGCAGCTCGCTCGCGCCGGCCAACCCTTCGACCGTGGTGAGCTCGTGGCCGTCGGCCTGGACCGCGAGCATCGTGCAGCTCTTGATCGGCGTACCGTCGAAGAGCACGGTGCAGGCGCCGCAGTTCGTGGTGTCGCAGCCGGTGTGCGTGCCGGTGAGACCCAGTCCCTGCCGGAGCAGGTGCGCCAGCAGCAGTCGGGGCTCGATGTCCGCGGTACGCCGTTTGCCATTCACCGTGACCGTCACCCGACGGACGGGAACCGACTCCGACGGCTCCTCGGAGACCTCCTCGAAGAGGCTCGACATGTCAGGCCGCCCTTTCGGCGTCGTCGAGGACGCGAGTGAGGATGCGTGAGACGAACGTGCGCACGATGTGACGCTTGTAGTCGGCGGTGCCGCGGTGGTCGGACCGTGGCTTGGCCGCCTCCGCAGCGAGCCCGGCCGCCTCGCTGATCCGCTCGGCCGTCAACGTCCCGCCGACCAGCGCCTGGGCCGCGTCGGAGGCGTTGATCGTGGACGGTCCGACGCCGGTGAGCGCGATGCCCGCCCGGGAGACCGTCTCGCCGGACAGCTCGAGTGCGACGGCTGTCCCGGCTGTGGCGAAGTCGCCGACGCGGCGCTCGAGCTTGAGATAGCCACCGACACGAGCCGCCTGCGCTGCTGGGACGACCGCTTCCACGGCGATCTCGTCGTAGGCCAGCACGTTCTGGAACGGACCGGTGACGAACTCAGAGACCGGGATCGTCCGCCGTCCGCGCGACCCCTGCGCGACGACGTGTCCCCCCAGTGCCGTGACGACCGCGGCCCAGTCACCCTGCGGGTCGGCGTGGCACAGCGAGCCCACGAGCGTGCCGCGGTTGCGGACGATCGGGTCGGCGATCAGCGGCGCCGCGGCGGCCATGGTCGGCTGTCGGTCCGCCAGGAGCGTCGACCGCTCGAGCGTGGCGTGCCGGCACAGCGCGCCGATGCGCAACGTGCCGTCGGCGTCCTCGACCTGGTGGTCGAGGCCGGGAAGGTTGTTGATGTCGACGAGCATCTCCGGCTCGGCGAAGCGCAGCTTGAGCAGAGGCACGAGGCTCTGTCCGCCCGCGAGCACCTTGGCCTCGCCGTCACCGGCGCGCAGGAGGTCGATGGCCTCGTCGATCGAGCGCGGTGCCTCGTAGCGGAACCTGGACGGATACATGCCGACCTCCTCGAGGACCTGTCAGGACTCGGTGCGCTCGGACTCGGTGCGCTCGGTGTCCTGCAGGTGCACCCCGGAGTGCGGGTCGGGTACGGCGACAGGCATGGACTCGACGTCGGTCGGGTCCGGACGGGGCTGCTGATGCGGCGGCCACGGACCTTGGACCGGCTGGCCGGCGACCTTGAGGTACTCGACGAACTGCGGCCAGGCCCAGACGGTCGGGCTCTTGCCGGTCTTGGGCGCGTTCTCGATCAGCTCGAACAGACGCGGGTTACCCGCACTGTGACCGCTCGACTCGACACGCATCGCTGGACCCTTCCGCAATGGACGGGCCCCCCAGCGCCGTCGCCGACCTTGCGCTGCCATCTTCCATCGCGCGTCGGTCGGAGGCAAGCATGTGATCGATCAATTACTTGGCGTCAGCCAACAGGGCTCGATGGCGCGCCTGAGCACGACCCAGCTCGCGCCATCGTCCCGGCTGGCCGGGAGTACCTTGAGGCAGGTGCTGCGCCCCGGCGGTTCCGGTCGGCGCGGCGTGGAGGTCGAGATGCCATGGTTTCCGGACTTCGTGAGCGCAGTCGAGCTCGCCCGCATCCAGACCCGCGCGGCAGGTCACGCGGATCCGGTAAGCCTGTACTTCGCAGCGCTCGGCGATGGGGACACGGAGACCCTGGAGGCCGTGTGGCCCGGAGACGTGGTTGTTGTCGACCCCCGAGCGGGTGAGGTCCGGGGTCACGAGCAGCTGCTCACTTTCGTGAGCCAGAACCAGCGCTGGCTTTCCGAGCTGCAGGCCCGTACCGAGCCGGTGGCCTCCGTTCGTGACGGAAGCCGTGCCGTGGTCGAGATCCTGGCACACCTGGTGAAGGGCGGGCAGGAGCTGGCGTGGCCGGTCGCCGTCGTTGCGGAGTCTCCGGACGACCGATCGATGACCTTCCGCACCTACTGCAGCCAGTGGCCACTCTTCGGGCAGCGCCCCGTGCGTCCCGCAATACTCCCGCCGGGAACGGATCAGCTCACGGACGTCGTCGCTCAGTATTTCGCCGCGCTCGAGGCCGGCGACCACGATGCAGCGGTTGCCTGTTTCGAGGCGAACGGGTACGTGCGCGAGCCGATCGGCGTCCACGCAACCCATCGCGGCATCGAAGCGCTTGGCTCGTACTTCACCGATCTGCTCGCTGACGGAGGCTTCGGTCTCGAGGTCTGCGCGGTAACGGACGACGGAGTCCTGTGCGCCGTGGAGTACACGTGCGTCGGCTGGGGTGGGCGGGAGCTTCCCCCGCAGGCGGGACTCGGGGTCTACGAGCGTGGCCCCAACGGGCTGCTGGCGGCGGCCCGTGCCTACGACGACATCGAGCGCCCGGCACGAGCCAGCTGATCCAGCCGGTTCGGGGCGTGCCTCCTTCGCCGCGCTTCAGGCCGAAGACATCGGGGTCGTGAACTGCTGACCCCCATCGATGTCGTATGTCGCGCCGGTGAGGGCCGTGTTGACCATCAGGTGGACAGCCAGTGCCGCGACGTCCTCGGCTCCGACGACGCGTCCGATCGGGAGCGTTTCCCGGAGCTGTTGTCGGCGGGCCTCGAGGTCGTCCCCGAGCAGCGATGCGGACAAGGGAGTGTCGACGAAGCCGGCCGCGATCAGGTTGATCCGGACGGGAGCGATCTCGCGGGCCAGCGTCGCGGTCAGCGCAGGGAGCGCGTTGGTCATCGCCGAGCTGATCCCCACGCCCATGCTGGGATGACGTGCGCCGGTCCCACCCATGAAGAGCAGCGCGCCGCCGGGCCGGACCTTGCCGACCGCATGACGTGCCACCCCGAGCATCAGCATCGGGTGCTCCTGAAGCGCGCGACGTGCCTCGGCGAAGTCCATCTCGGCAAGCGGGGCGTAGTACGGGCCGCCGGCCGTCACCATCACGTGATCGATCGGCCCGTCGAGGCCCGCGAAGAAGGCAGCCAACTCCTCGGAGTCGTTGGCATCGAATGTCGCCGTACTGCGTGCACGGACGTCATTCGCCGCGACCTCCAACCGATCGGCATTTCGACCGGTCAGGATCACCTCTGCGCCCTCGGCCCGGGCTCGCCGGGCTGTCTCCAACCCGATCCCGGCGCTCCCTCCGATCACTACAACCGTCTGCCCCGAGAGTTCCGGGGCGCGCTGGGTGACGGTGGGTTGGTCCGCTGACCCCATGGTCTGCCCTCCGATGAGCCGTCAGTAGGGATGCCCGCGGCCGGAGACTTCGTCGTCCGGATGCAGGCCGGGCACCTCCGATTGTCGCCCGAAGAGCAAGTCCTCCCATCGCCTCGACCTGGGCAGACCGTCGGAACAGCTGCCGAGCGACCGGGTCGTCTCGTCCCGAGGACCAGGGTGTCTCACTGTTGTGACGGCGAAATCAAAACGCGATGCTCTTCCTTGAAAGCACGAACAACTCGAGGAGGATTCGATGAACATCACAGAAGTCCGCAGCAACGCGACCAGCAACACGCTCGCCTGATGACCGATCTCAAGTTCGAGGCCGCTGTCATCCCCGTCACGGACGTCGACCGGGCCAAGAAGTTCTACGAGAGTCTCGGATGGAGGCTCGATGCCGACTTCGCGTTCGACAACGGCTTCCGCGTCGTCCAGTTCACGCCTCCGGGCTCACCTGCCTCGGTCCAGTTCGGCACGAACATCACCTCGGCTGCCCCTGGCTCGGCACAGGGCCTCTACCTGGTGGTCTCCGACATCGAGGCTGCCCGGGACGAGCTTGCTTCGCGCGGCGTCGAGATCGGCGAGGCGTTCCACGCCGAGTCCCCGGGCGCTCAGTTCGAGCCAGGCGACCTGAGCGGTCGCGTCTCCGGGCGGGGCGAGGCTGCGAGCTACGGCTCCTTCGCCACGTTCAGCGACCCGGATGGCAACACCTGGCTGCTGCAGGAGATCACCGCCCGGCTGCCCGGCAGGATCGACTCGGCTGAGACGGAGTTCGCCTCGGTGAACGACCTGTCGCAGGCACTTCAGCGCGCGGCGGCTGCACACGGCGAGCACGAGAAGCGCACCGGCGAGTACGACGAGAAGTGGCCCGACTGGTACGCCGCCTACATGGTTGCCGAACAGAACGGCGACGAGCTGCCCCTCTGAGTAACCACTCCGCGACATCGCGGCGGGCGGCGGCTCGGTCTGAGCTCCGGAAACCAGGCTCAGGGTGATTCGTCATGTGCGAGAGTCCACACGGCCTGGCCGGCGAACACGACGCTCACCACGACGACGACCCAGTTGAGCAGGGTGAAGCCGTCGTTGATGCCCTCGATGACGGTGAGGATCCCGATCACGGCGAACGCGACGAGGAACCACCTCGCGCTGGTCCGATTCACGATGCCTACCTTCCGCGGTGCTGCCACCGCTGACCCAACCGCCACGGTAGGGAGGGCAGCTGGTGTTCGCCATAGCCGGATCGGGTGGTGTCACACGAGCCGCGATCGGGGCGACGGCGTCGGAGTACCGTCTGGAGGTGAAGGTCACTGCGTTGGTTCGCTGTGACGACGGCCGCCAGCCTGTGCCTAGCCACTACCGCGTGTTTCCACGATCGGAGCCAGCCTCAGGAGGACATCGCCGGGAGGCTCGAAACGGTCGCGGTCGCCAAAGGACCACCGTCGTACTTCCTCGGCCGGTCCTACGCCGGTATCGACCTCACCACCGTCGAGCCCGCAGGTTCCAAGGCCTTGGCCGCTGGAGAACGTGCGTACTTCGAGTACGGCACCTGCGAGTACGTGGACGACAGCGGTTGCTCCCCACCGATAGAGGTCGTGAACGAACCGCTGGACGGCGTGGAGGGAATCGGGAGCAACCTGAGGTGGATCACCCCATCCTTTTGCCGCCACCATTTCTACGTCCGTGGTGTCCCGGCGGTCATATCGGAGGGCATGGAGCTCGATCTGTTCACGGGCGACTCATACGTCTCCATCTACAAGGGCGCCGACAACAGTCCCGGCGGAGACGTGCGCAGCATGGCCGAAGCGCTGCGGCCCGTCTCCGGCCCGGCAGACGTGACGAAGCCACTGCCGGACCCGGTGAAGGATGTCCTCGACACGATCGCCGAGCAGTGCGGGTAGAGCCGGGCGTCCCGGTTGTTTGCTGCGCTCTGGCGGGACACGCGTGCGCTAGCCGCAGCGGCGGAATAGCTCAGCCGTGGCCAGTGGCCTACCAAAGGATTGCCACTCATCCGCCTCGACCGAAAAAAAGTCGAAATCCCCGAAGGCGCGGTACTTGCCCGGTTGACAGGGCATCCAGATGCGTAGCCTGACACTGTCGACCGCGCTGGCGGTAGCGTTCCGCCGAGTGACCCAGTGAGCGCCGTCGGTCCGAACTACCTTCTCTTGGAGCAAGAAAGTGACGCGGACCTTTGGTCCCGGGTCTGCTCCCCGGCAGTGGACCGAGGCTCGTGTGACGATAACGCGATCGTTTGCTGACTTTCGTGGGGTTAGTACCTGCTGAAGGCATGGCGGGATCTGCGTGGTCGTCTCGACGCTGGAGCCTGCAGAGGCTGCCGAGGCATCGACGGCTTCGGAACTCGGGATAGAGAAGGTGAGTGCCGCCAGTCCGACGGCGGCGAGTGCCGGAACGATGGAGCGTCTCAGGTGGCGTGTCATGGCGGGGCCTCCGGCCTTGCAGACTGCCAAGACGTTACTCCGACCAGGCAATTGGCAAGGGCATCCGGAGTGTCGGATGCCAGAGGGTTCGTCCCTGATCCTTGGGCACCCCTGCTCTCAGGCCTGGTAGGAGGAATGACCCTGGGCAGGGGCCTGGGCCATACCTGGGTCACTCCGACGCTGGCTTCACCCTGCTGAGAGGTAACCCAAGGTCAGCGGCCTGACCCCTCAGATGTCGTAGTAGAGCTCGAACAGCCCCCGCGTGGGTGACTGATGACGGCTGTTGATGGATCTTCGCAATGACCTGGCGTTATGCCCGCTGGCATAGAATGACAGTTGACGGCCCTTGTCGGATGTCTTGCGGACTGTCTGCGGACCGACGCAGGTCCTAGTTGCCTTGATGCCGCCACCTCGACCGGCGCACCACCACAGATGCGGTGTCGAGTCCCGATCGACGATCGGGAAGACCACGACACGCTGGATACCCCTGCCTGGAACCGTCCCGGAGTGCCATCCGAACCAGTCAGCGGGAGCGTCGATGGTTCGGGCGTCCGTGCTGGACGGGCCGTCTGGTAGGTCAGCCCCCGAGGATCTTTGCCTTCTGCGCGTCGAACTCGGCGTCGGTCAGGACGCCCTGATCGCGTAGGCCCGCCAACGCGGTGAGCTGGTCAATCTGGCTGCTCCCCGTGGGACCGGCTGCGGCGACTGGCGCGGCCTGCTGTTGGGCTGCTTGGGCGTCCAGCGCCTGCTGTTCCGCGTCGGCCTGCGCCTGGGAGCTCTTGTTGGCCATGTGGTGTGCGACACCACCGGCCACGACCGCCGTACCGACGATTGCCCTGCGTCGTGCTCGTCGCCTCATCATTCCGGGCATGTTTCTCTCCTCAGTCTTCTACTTCTTCGAGAATCACGGCTTCGAGCTCGTCCATTGCGGCGTCAATCTCGGTGACGGGGATGCGATGGAATCCGAGCAGAACGCCGCCCTTCTCACGCAATGCCATCGACGCCCGGATAGCCCAGGTGTTTTCCCAGGCAATGAGGAGAATCGCGGAGGCCGGCGGAAGACCCTCGACTGCTGCCGCGGCGTCAGCGTCGGTCAGCAGGCCGGGAGTGTCGATCTGCATCGCGATCAAGTCAGGGACTCCGTCGCCGTTGATGTCGGTGATCTCGGCCACGGTCGTTTCGCCCGACTCGTCCACGTAGACGATCAGCATGTCGAGAAGCCGGATCGTGCCGTTGGCGACCAGCTCGGCCAGTGCTTCCGCGATGGTGCCATCCAGCTGGGCGTCAGGGAAGCCCACGACCAAGACATCAACCGGTCCTACGGGCCGGATGTGAGGCGGGGGTTCGAGCCGGGTTTCTGACATGCAGTCCTCCTGGGGTCCGATGAGCGGAACGTAGCAGATGCGCGGATTGACGCGACGGGGCCTCATCGCCCGGGCTGCGAGTGCCGGCCCAGGGAGAGCGCCCCCATGCCTGAGAAGAGACCCGTACCGCAGTCCTTCAGCGTCGTTCACGAGGACCCTGAACCGGCGAAGCCCGGCCCGGTCGACGTCGACCAGGAGTACCTCCGGCGCAACCGCGACTTGTTCCGCGAGGCGATCCGTCGCGAGCACGCGGAGAACGGTCGCCGCTCCTAGTCGATCGTCGGACAGGAGACGCTGCCGGTCCGATTCCGGAACGGAAGCCAGCGGCAGCGCCACGCCCACGACCCCGAACACCACGCCGCCCAGCGTTGATTTCGCGATCGCCGGGGCCTTGAGCCGGCCGAACAGTCGCGCCGTCGCCATCATGAACCCGGCCAGCAGCATCACCACCAGGGCTGCGAACAGTCCGAGCGGGATCCCGGCGAGGAGCTGCCAGTCCTCGAACGCATAGGACGGCACCTGGTAGCGGTCCAGGAACACGGCGCCGGCGAACCCGGCCAGGGTGCTGACCTGGGAGTCCTCCTTGCCCAGCGCCCTTCGCTGCGCGAGCCAGCTGCCCGCCCCGCCGCCCATGGCACCCAGCGCCTTTTCTGGGCCGAGGCTGGCGCCACCGATGAGCGACACCGTCGAGACGGCCACAATCGCCGGCACCGGTCGCGGGTCGACGTGCTCGGTCTTGAGGTCTTCGAACAGGCCAGGGATCTCCTGCGGCAGGCGGGTCAGACGGCGCAGCAGCCCGACGACGGCACCGGCCGCGGCGGCGACAGCCACCCACCACCAGGGCCCGCCGAACCAGCCCGAATCGGAGTCGGTGTACCACTGTCCTCCGAAGTCGATCACCCCGATGAACACCAGACCGGCGACCCCGCCGAACACCCCCAGGGCCACCGCTTAACCCATCAGGACCCAGAACTCCCGGTTCTGCGTGATCGGCGAAGCCGCGGCCGACCCGGATGACATGCTCACGACGCGGGCCTCAACCGAGCTGACTTTCGACCTCGCCATGGCCGCCAGCAACAGACTGGACGGTCTCGATCAGCTACCTGACGGGTCGAACAGCCCCGGGTCGTCTAGCGCCTCCACTCATGGCAGTGTTCACGATGAAGGCACGATTCGGCCACCGCGACTCACCATCGCAGAGCACCCGGCCGAAGGCCAGTAGAAGGCCCGACATCCAGCCGGACCGGTCTTGGTCAGGTCGGCGTCTGGGCGCACCACCACACCGTCCGGTCGTGGCAGCCATGCGGGGAAGTCTCGCCTTTCATTCGGTCGGACAGGGTCTGCGACCCCTTCGAGAGAGCGGATCGCGGCAGGTGCGGACGTCGGCTGGCGCTGTTCTTTTTCCGGGCAAAGTACGACCGGCGTGATCCGGTGACCACCGGACGACGGACACGCTGACCGCATCCGAATCCCGTCAGGACCCGGGTTCGGCACTAGCGTGTGTGAGCGATGCCCGCTGGGCGTTGACATGAAAGGGGTTCGCATGAGTGAGCAGCGGAGCGGGGTGGCCGTCGGTTTCACGGCTTTCGCGGGCGTGATCATGGGCGTGGCCGGGTTCTTCCAGATGATCGCCGGATTCGGAGCGATCCTCGAAGACAAGGTCTACGCCGTTGGACAGGATTACGTGTTCAGCTTCGACGTGACGACATGGGGTTGGATCCACCTGCTGATCGGCCTGGTATTGGTGGCGTCAGGTGTCGGAGTGTTCTACGGCTCCGTGCTCGCCCGGTCGGTCGGGGTGATCGTGGCCGGGCTCAGCGCGGTCGCGAACTTCGCGTTCCTTCTCGGCTGGAACCAGCCGTTCTGGTCCATGCTCATCATCGGGCTTGACGTTGTGATCATCTGGGCGCTGACCATGCACGGTCGCGACATCACTGAGTAGCCCTCGCTGACCGCAGCCGACTGCGCTATGAGGGCGCGACGACGCCTGGACTATCTTTGCGACCGGTGTGGTGGTCAATGGGTACACGGTGATCCGAGAACTCGGCAACCTACCTTTGAGGAGCAGTGCGACGTGAAACGCTCAATAGCTGGCGCGGTCTTGACGATGCTACTCAGCGCGACAGTGGTTGCCTGCAGCGACGATAAGCCTGAGGTGTGCAACTCCGTCGATGACCTCAAGTCTTCGATCGATGGCCTGACGAACATCGATGTCAGTTCGTCGACCACCATCAATGAACTGCAAAGCGGGCTCGACACGGTCCAGACCAACCTGACGACGGTCAAGACCGACGCGAAGGCGGAGTTCTCGTCCCAGATCGACGCCGTCGACACCGCCCTGGGGACTTTGAACACCAGCGTCGACACGGCGAGATCCGATCCGACGGCCAACTCCCTGGCCGCCGTCGGGACAGCGGTGACCGCGTTCACGACAGCGACGCAGACGCTCGTCGACGATGTGGAGTCCACCTGCTGAACGTCCAACGCCCCACGGTCGTGACTAGTCGATGCCCAGATGGCCGGTGGAGGGCGCGGTACCGCGACGAGAGCGGGCGGGAGTACGCCCGGCACTTCTCCCGCAGGCTGGAGGCCCAACGGTGGCTGGACGAGCAGACGGCGAAGCTCGTGACCGGCACTCATGTCTCGCCCCGCCAGGCCCGCACCACGGTGGGGGAGTGGTGCGCGATCTGGCTCGACGGGTACCGAGGGCGTCGACAGTCGACGGTGCGGCAAGCTGAGGTGCACTTGGTCCGCATCCGCGAGGAGTTCGGTTGCATGCGACTCGGGGATGTTCGCCCGTCTCAGGTTCGGGCGTGGTGCTCCCGGCTGAACGCCGAGGGGCTCCAGGACAGCTACGTCTACGCCATCCACGCCCGACTGGCACAGGTGTATGCCGATGCCGTGCATGACGGCCTGGTGGCCAGATCACCCTGCTCACGCAGAACCTCACCACGGTGTGGAAAGCAGCGTGCCTTCGTGGCGACCACCGAAGAGATCTGGGGCACTGCATGATGCACTCCCCGAACATCTGCGTTCAGCCGTGTTGTTGAGCGCCTTCGCAGGCCTGCGGCTGGGGAGGTCTGCGGATTACGGCTCGCCGACGTGGACTTCATGCGAGGCACGGTGACGCCGACCCTGCAGTACCCAGCCGACCCGCTGAAGACTGAGAACCTGATGTCACCGGTCCCGGTAGGCCAGCAGCTCGCGATGCGGCTCGCCACCCAGGTAGATCGCTGGCCATCTCGGGACGGGACCGTGCTCGTCAACGAGTACGGTCGCCAGCTCACGCCGTGGACGCTGCAGCGAGCCATGAGGTCGGCGCGCAAGCGAGTCGACGGACTGCCGGCTGACTTCCGTTTCCACGACCTGCGCCACTACTTCGCTTCACTGCTGATCGCCAGCGGCTCGGATGTGAAGGTCGTGCAGACCCGGCTGCGCCATGCCAGTGCCAAGACAACCCTCGACACCTACGGGCACCTGTGGCCCGACTCTGACGACAGCACTCGGGCCGCCATCGACGCTGCGATGACGGCCCGTGCTGAGGAGCCTGCGGACTATCTGCGGACTGCAGGCCCTTGAAGTTCGTAAACCTGCAGGTCAGAGGCCTGCTTGTGGCCTAGATGTCGTAGTAGAGCTCGAACTCGTGCGGGTGGGGGCGCTGGGCGATCGGGAGCACCTCGTTGGTGCGCTTGTAGTCGATCCAGGTGTCGATCAGGTCCGGCGTGAACACCCCGCCCTCGAGCAGGAAGTCGTGGTCGGACTCGAGCGAGTCGAGCACGGCGGTCAGGCTGGCCGGCACGGTCGCGACGTCGGCGTGCTCGTCCGGCGGCAGCTCGTAGAGGTCCTTGTCGATCGGCTGCGGCGGCTCGATCTTGTTCTTGATGCCGTCGAGCCCGGCCAGCAGCATCGCCGAGAACGCGAGGTACGGGTTGGCCGACGGGTCGGGGCAACGGAACTCGATCCGCTTCGCCTTCGGGTTGGCGCCGGTGATCGGGATCCGGATGCAGGCCGAACGGTTGCGCTGGCTGTAGACGAGGTTGACCGGGGCCTCGAAGCCGGGGACGAGCCGGTGGTAGGAGTTCACCGTCGGGTTGGTGAACGCCAGCAGCGACGGGGCGTGCGAGAGCAGTCCGCCGATGTAGTAGCGGGCCGTGTCGCTCAGACCGCCGTACCCGCTCTCGTCGTAGAACAGCGGCTCGCCGTCGGCCCACACCGACTGGTGGCAGTGCATGCCGGAGCCGTTGTCACCGAAGATCGGCTTCGGCATGAAGGTCGCCGTCTTGCCGTTCTTCCACGCGACGTTCTTGACGATGTACTTGAACTTCATCAGGTTGTCGGCGCAGCGCAGCAGCTCGTCGAACCTGAAGTTGATCTCGGCCTGGCCGGCGGTGCCCACCTCGTGGTGCTGGCGCTCGACGATGAGGCCGGAGACCTCGAGCTCCTTGGAGATCTCGGCGCGCAGGTCGGCGAAGTGGTCGTACGGCGGGACCGGGAAGTAGCCGCCCTTGTACTTGACCTTGTAGCCGCGGTTGCCGCCGTCCTCCTGGCGACCGGAGTTCCAGGCGCCGGCGATCGAGTCGATCGAGTAGTAGCCGGTGTTCTGCTTGGTCTCGAACCGCACGTCGTCGAAGACGTAGAACTCCGCCTCCGGGGCGAAGAACGCGGTGTCGCCGATGCCGGTGCTCTTGAGGTACTCCTGCGCCTTGCGCGCGATGTTGCGCGGGTCGCGGCTGTAGGCCTCGCCGGTCAGCGGGTCGTGGATGAAGAAGTTGACGACCAGCGTCTTGTCGGTGCGGAAGGTGTCGAGGTATGCCGTCGTGGGGTCAGGGAACAGCGCCATGTCGGACTCGTGGATGGCCTGGAACCCGCGGATCGACGACCCGTCGAACATCAGGCCGTCCTCGAACACCGCCTCGTCGAACGACGACACCGGCACCGTGAAGTGCTGCATGACGCCGGGCAGATCACAAAAACGGACGTCGACCATTTCGACGTCCTCGTCCTTGATGTAGCTGAGCAACTCGTCGCGGTCGGCGAACATCGATCCTCCTTGCATCCGGCGGCACCGGTCTGGCCGCCGGTCGGTGGAGCCACCGTATGAGGCGGCCATTTCCCTGCCGTGTCTCTTGTGTTTCACGCGTGTTACGTTGCCGCCCGTGACGTCGGAGACGGGAGAACAGGCCTATCCAGGGCAACGCCGAGGCCTTCCCGAAAGTGGGCCTGGCGCGGTCGCCGGATGGGGAAGACGAGTGCTTGCGCTGGTCATCGACTGGGCGCTGTCCATGCTCGCGGTCGGGGCGTTCCTCGGTCAAGACATCTGGACCGGAGAAGGTGCCGCAGCATGGGCCCCGTTGACCGTCTTCGGCCTCGAGGTCTGGATTCTGACCTCACTCGTCGGCGGCTCGGCCGGTCAGCTGGTCACCGGCGTGGTCATCCGTCGTACGTCCGGAGCGCCGTTGGACCTGTTGCGAGCCCTGGGTCGGACGGTGCTGCTGTGTCTGGTGATCCCACCGATGTTCAACAACAGCGACCAGCAGGGCCTGCACGACCTCGCCGTCGACTCGATCGCCCTCCGCCGCTGACCGCGGTCGGCTCGGTGGCGTGGCGAGACCCGGCCTCGACCGAGGCAAGCACCCCGCTACGCCAGGCGGGTTTGCCTGGTACCAGCCATGCAGGCGGATGGTTAACCAGGCAAACACCAACGGCGCCGGGTCAGCGGGCGTGGGGCTGCTCGCGATGGGGGAGGCGGCGTACGACGGGGAGGCGGCGCAGCCAGAGCCAGACGCCGTGGAGTCGGATCAGCGCCGCCACCCGTTGGGGCATCAGCGGCTGGGTCAGCGCGACGCCCGAGCATCCGGCGCAGCGTGACGGGCTCGGCCACCCCGGTGAAGGACCCGGTGAAGACCACCCGTCCTTCCTGCTTCAACGTGACGAACGCCCCGACCTTCGCCGAACGATCCGAGTCTGACGTGGCCATGGCACTGCCAGGCTCGGATCCTCCGCGTCGCGCCCCAGCACGAACTTGAGCTGGTAGTCGCCGAACACCCCGAAGAAGGGGGAGACGTAGAACTGCTTGTCCACGTCGGCGGTGCCGTCGGAGTCGACCTCGACGAGGTACCCGTGGCGGTCGCCGTAGGTGTTGTGCACCTCGGCCAGCACTCCCTCGAGCGTCCCGTCGGCGGCGTAGCACCAGAAGACGGAGAGCGGGTCGAAGACATAGCCGAAGACTCGCGCGTTCGCGAGCATGATCACCCGGTGACAGCTCCACGTGACGCCCTGCGCGGCGATGAAGGCGCGGACGTTCTCGCCGAGAGACCCCGCGCCGACCGACCGGCCGACATGGTCACGCGGCTCGAACGACGCGAGCGCGCGCAGACCACGGGGCGCAACCTCCGGCTCGTCGACGTCGACCAGCCACTGGTGCGCCCGGTACTGGAAGCTGTGCTTGATCGGGTGGAAGCGCGCGTGCCGGACCTCGCCGCGCACGATCGCCGGCAGCGGCAGCGATCGACCACCGCCGACTGACGCCTCCGCATGAGGCGCCGGCGTCCGCGTCGTGGCGGCGTCGGGCGGGGCCGTCACCAGTCGACCCCGAAGTGCTTCGCGGCGATGACGCCGCTGCGGCACCCGTCCTCGTGGAAGCCCCATCCCTGGTAGGCACCGGCGTACGCCGTGACCGGAGAGAGCAGCTCCGGGATGTCCTTCTGGGCGGCGACGGCCTCGGGGGTGAAGATCGGGTGCGTGTAGGTCATCGTGGCGATCACGCTACTGGGATCCACCTGCTCGACCCGGTTGAGCGTGACGACGAGTGGGTGCTCGACCGGCTGGTGCTGGAGCCGGTTCATCCAGTACGACACCTGGACGCGGTCGGAGTGCTCCGCGCAGCCGGACAGCCGGAAGTTCCAGCTCGCTCGCTCCGCAAGTCGCGGGGCGAGGACGGTGTCGTCGCGGTGCAGCTGGGTTTCGTTCTCGGAGTACCGGAACGCGCCGAGCACCTCCTTCTCGTCGGCCGATGCGTCGGCGAGCAGGCCGAGCGCCTCGTCGGCGTGGGTCGCGAGCACGACCTTGTCGAACTCGTGGCGCGTGCCGTGGCTGTCGGTGATCGTGGCGGAGTCCGTATGACGCTCGACCGACACCGCCTGCCGCCCCGAGAAGACCTGGTGCGGTGCTCCGAGCCGAGCCCGGATCGCGTCGACGTAGGTCCGCGAGCCACCCTCGACGACATACCACTGCGGCGCGTCGCCGGCGGCGAGGAAGCCGTGGTGGGAGAGGAACGCGAACAGGTAGGCCGGCCGGGTACTCCAACGCGTCGCGCTGACCGGTCGACCACACGCACGCGACGACGGGCAGGGCGTAGTGCTGCACGAAGTGGTCGCTGAACCCGTGCAGCTCGAGGAACTCTCCGTAGGTCAGGGAGGAGGAGCAGTCCTCGTCGAGCAGCGCGAGGGCGAGCTTCTGGAATCGCCGGACGCTCAGCAGGAGGCGCCAGAACGTCGGGTCGAGGACCCGGCGCCGCTGCGCGAAGATGCCCCGGACACCGCGGCCGCCGACGTACGCCAGCCCGCAGCCGTCGCACCGGATGCTCATGCTCATCTCGGTCGGCCGGATCGGCACGTCGAGCTCGTCGAAGAGGCGCCGCAGCAGCGGGTAGGTGCGGTCGTTGAGCACGATGAAGCCCGAGTCGACGGCGGTGTGCTCGTCGCCGATCGTCACCTCGTGCGTGTGCGCGTGACCGCCGAGACGGTCCTCGCGTTCGAAGACGCGTGACGTCGTGGGTGCGCGCGAGCAGGTAGGCGGACGTCAGCCCGGACACGCCGGCACCGACCACGGCCACCCGTGGCCGATGCGTCATACGTCGAGCCTAGGAGCGCAATCGCGCCCGCACAGGGCAGAACTCATGCAAACGATTCGTCACCGCTGCAGCTCCGGATTGACCGGAGCGAAGCGGAGGTGGTTGAGCTTGTCGAAACCCGAGCGAGCCGTGACTGCGACTCGATCGAAGGCTCAGCGTCTACCGCCCGCGCATCGACTGACGAGCAGCCTGTCGGGCCGCCCGGGCGCTGGTCGGCATCGGGCCGCGCGGGATCGGCATCGTCGGGCGCATCGCGTCGAGCGCCTTGAGCCGCTGGAGCACGTCGGTCACGTCAGCAGGAGCGATGTTCTTCGGCAGCTTCATGATGTACTTCGAGAGCTTCTTGACCGGGACGACGCCCTCGGACTCCTCGTTGTCGGTGCTGGCGACGATGTCGTAGATCGGGACCTCGCCGACGACCCGGGCGTGCTTCTTCTTCTCCACGCCGAGCAGGTTGCGCACGCGCTGGTTGTTGCCCTCGCCGATGAGGATGACGCCGGGGCGTCCGACGACCCGGTGCACGAGGTCCTGGTTCTTGGTGACGGCGACCGCAGGCTGCACCTTCCACCCGCGACGGAGCACGCCGAGAGCGGCGGCCGCGGCACCGGGCTGGCCCTCGAGCTGGGCGTACGCCGCTCGCTCGGCTCGCCGCCCGAAGACGATCATCCAGGCCAACATGCCGGACGCGGTGCCGGTGATGACGCCGGCCAGCGGGTGCAGGAAGTACCAGAAGAGGCCGCCGACGATGAGGCCGACGCCGAGGAACCACGCCATGCAGACCAGGCCGACGCGCTTGTCCCGCTCCCGGGTCATCTTGTAGGCCTCGATCAGCTTGCGGATCGAGCCCTGCTTCTTCTCGCCGGTTTCCTTGTCCTTGCGTGCCATGGCTGGGATTACTCCGTCTGTTGCGTTGCGGCGGTGCTCGCCGGGTGGGTGCTGCGTCGGTCAGGCGGTTGCCTGCACGCCACCGCGAGACTCTACTGCCTGACGGTACAGACCGCCCGGCGCGGTACGACGAGCGCACGAGCGGGCCACTCATCACGCCGGCGAACCCGATCTCGGTCGCCTCCTGCTCGAGCTCGACGAACTCCTCGGGCCTCACCCAGCGCTCGATCGGGTGGTGGCGGACCGACGGGCGGAGGTACTGCGTGATCGTGACCAGGTCGCAGCCCGCCTCGTGCAGGTCACGCAGCGCCTGGCTGACCTCGTCACGGGTCTCACCCATGCCGAGGATCAGGTTGGACTTGGTGATCAGGCCGAAGTCGCGCGCCTGGGTGATGACGTCGAGGGAGCGGTCGTAGCGGAACGCCGGACGGATCCGCTTGAAGATCCGCGGCACCGTCTCGACGTTGTGCGCGAGCACCTCGGGACGCGACTCGAACACCTCGCGCAGCAGGTCCGGCTTGCCGTTGAAGTCGGGGATGAGGTTCTCGACGCCGGTGTCGGGGTTGAGCTCGTGGATGGCCCGGACCGTCTCGGCGTACAACCAGGCGCCGCCGTCGGGCAGGTCGTCGCGGGCGACGCCGGTGATCGTGGCGTAGCGCAGGCCCATGGTCTGGACGCTCTCGGCCACGCGGCGTGGCTCGTCGCGGTCGAGGGGGTCCGGCTTGCCGGTGTCGATCTGGCAGAAGTCGCAGCGCCGGGTGCACTGGTCGCCGCCGATGAGGAACGTCGCCTCGCGGTCCTCCCAGCACTCGAAGATGTTGGGGCAGCCGGCTTCCTGGCAGACCGTGTGGAGGCCCTCGGACTTCACCAGCGCCTGCAGCTCCTGGTACTCCGGACCCATCTTCGCCCGGGTCTTGATCCAGGCGGGTTTCTTCTCGATGGGGGTCTCCGCGTTGCGCACTTCCAGGCGCAGCATCTTCCGACCTTCGGGGGCAATCGTCACGGTTCCCAGCCTACGGGGTCCGTGGTGACCCGCCCCAATCGACGACCCCACCCGCGAATTGCGGGAAGTTGGCCTGTTCGAGGCGCCGCAGTCACAGCCAACTTCCCGCAATTCCGGGTCAGCAGGGGGTGGGGATCCGGGCGACGCAGCCGTCGGCGCGGCGGTTGGTGTCCGGACCGGCTCGGGTGACGGACCTGGCTGCGTTGCACCCGATCTCCCGCCCGGCCATCAGCAGGCACCTCCGTCTGCTGTCGGAGGCCGGGCTGGTCGCCGCTGAGGACCGGGGGAGGGAGCGGCACTACGCCTGGTCCGGCCGCGTTGAGCCCGGTCGCCGGCCTGCTCGATCGCCTCGCCCCCGCCGGCGGCCGCATCTCCTCTCAGGCGGTCGACGCCTTGGAGACGGAGGTACGCCGCACGGTGCGCGACCGGCGTACTCCCAACCCTTCCGCCACTCCCCGACAGGAGACCGCATGAGCCCCACACCGACCGGCCAGGTCGACCACGACGGCGACCGCCGCACGCTCCGGTTGACCCGGACCTTCCGAGCACCGATCGAGGACGTCTGGGCGGCCGTGACGGAGCCGGAACGGCTGGAGCGCTGGATCGGGACCTTCACCGGAGACCCCGCCGACGGCAAGGTCGCCTTCCGGATGATGTTCGAGGACGGCGGACCCGCGGAGGAGATGGAGATCCGCGAGTGCGTCCCGCCGACGCGACTGGCCGTGACATCCCAGGTGGGGAAGCAGCGGTGGTTCCTCGAGCTCGACCTGGTCGAGGAGGACGGCGTGACCACGCTGTCGTTCTCGCAGCCGGAGCTCGACCCGGTCGACGGCGAGAGCGTCGGGCCGGGCTGGGAGTACTACCTGGACCGGCTGGTCGCGGCCGAGACCGGCGGCGACGTCGCGGCGATCGACTTCGAGCGTGACTACTACCCGGCGATGGCGGACTACTACCGATCGCGGCTCTGAGCGACGTCAGGCCGACGGGCGGGCGAGGTCGGGGCTCTGGTCGTACGCCGTCCAGGCGAGCAGGTCCGCGAGGTGCTGCTCGACGAACGGGAGCACCTCCTCGACCGTCACGTCTCGTCCGAGCTCGGCCGACAGTGTCGTGACGTCGGCGTCGGCGATGCCGCACGGGACGATCGCGTCGAAGCCGTCCATGGCGTTGTCGCAGTTCAGCGCGAGCCCGTGCATCGTCACGCCGCGCGAGACACGGACCCCGAGCGCTGCGATCTTGCGCTCGGGGCGACCGTCGTCCGTGGCCGCGACCCAGACGCCGCTGCGGCCCTTGACCCGGCCGGTCGGCAGACCGAGGTCTGCGCAGACCCGGATCAGGGCCTCCTCGAGACGGCGTACGTAGTCGACGACGTAGACGTGGGAGGGCAGCTTCGTGATCGGGTAGCCGACCAGCTGGCCGGGTCCGTGCCAGGTGATCTTGCCGCCACGGTCGACCTCGACGACGGGCGTGCCGTCGACGGGCCGGTCTCCGGGCTCGGTGCGCTTGCCGGCGGTGTAGACCGGCGGGTGCTCGAGCAGGAGGACGACGTCGTCGATCTCGTCCGCGACCCGCTGCTCGTGCAGTCGGCGCTGCAGGTCCCAGCCCTCGTCGTACGGGATGGCGTCGTCGCCGAAGCCGACGTGCTCGAACCGCAGCCGCCCCCCGCCGCCAGTTGCGGGAAAGGTCCGGTCGACACGCTGGTCGGCGCCTGACGTTTCCCGCAATTCCGAGCTCAGCACGGCATCCACGGTAGCCGCCGCGCGAAACCGGCTCAGCGGGCGGCCGGGCCGTCC
Organism: uncultured Actinomycetota bacterium; assembly: GCA_963737725.1. Taxonomy (GTDB): domain Bacteria; phylum Actinomycetota; class Actinomycetes; order Propionibacteriales; family Nocardioidaceae; genus JANLYC01. The sequence goes on along the minus strand of CAVTTO010000002.1, from coordinate 297,516 downwards.
CCGGCGCGGGCCAGCCGGATCTGCGAGACGCCGAGGTAGCGCGACGCGAACCCGGCCTCGCAGTAGGCCAGGTAGAACTCCCAGATCCGGCGGAAGTCGTCGTCGTAGCCGATCGGCTCGATCGCGTCCCAGCGCTCGAGGAACCGGATCCGCCAGCGGTGCAGCGTCTCGGCGTAGTGCAGACCGAGCTCGCGCCGGTCGGTGATCTCGAGGCTCGTGTGCTCGGCGCAGACGTCCTCGATCGCCTGGATCGACGGGATCAGTCCGCCCGGGAAGATGTACTTCTGGATCCAGCCGTAGGACCGACGGGTCTCGAGCATCCGCTGGTGGCTCATCAGGATCGCCTGGATCGCGACCTTGCCGCCCGGCGCCAGGTGCTGGTCGATGGTCGTGAAGTAGCTGGGCCAGAACTCCTCGCCGACCGCCTCGATCATCTCGATGGAGACGATCGCGTCGTACTCGCCCTCGACGTCGCGGTAGTCGCAGATCTGGATCTGGGCGAGGTCGTCGAGCCGACGCTCCTTGATCCGCTGGGAGCCGAGCTCGGCCTGCTCGCGCGACAGCGTGATCGACGTGACGGTGGCGCCGCGTTCGGCGGCCCGGATCGCGAGCGAGCCCCAGCCGCTGCCGATCTCGAGCACGCGGCTGCCAGGACCGACCCCGGCATAGTCGAGGATGCCGTCGATCTTCCGGAGCTGGGCCGCTTCGAAGTCCTCGTCGAAGTCGCGGAACCAGGCCGACGAGTAGGTCATGGTCTCGTCGAGGAACTGGCTGAACAGCTCGTTCGACATGTCGTAGTGCGCCTCGATGTTGGACTTCGAGCCGGTGCGTGTGTTGGCGGTGTGGTGGGGCAGGCGACGGTCGATGAAGATCCGCAGCTTGCGCACCGGGGCCGGCACGAGGTCGGCGAGCTTCTCGGCGAACGGGGTGAGCAGGTCGGCCAGGTCGGTGCCCGGTCCCGGTCGCCACTCACCGGCGACGTACGCCTCGCCGAAGGCCATCTTGAGGTCACGACCGAGCCGGCGGTAGAACTTCTCCGGCTCGACGATCTCGAACACGGGGGTGCCGGCTTCGGTCGGACCCCACGCGGAGCCGTCGGGGAACGTGAAGCGGACGGGGACGCGCTTGGATGCGGTCCGGACGATCGCCTTCGCGATCCGGCTGGCAGTGGCGTCGTACAGGCCCTGCCGGGTGATCTGTCGGGTCAACGGAAGTCCTTCTGTCCAGTTCGTGCGGCACCAGGGTACGGGTCCGAGTGGTGGTCTGCCGGACGGTCCGACCGAACCCGGAACAGCCCTGTGGACAACGGCCGCACCGTCGACCCGGGCTCGGGCACAGTGGGCTGATGCCCAGCCGGGTTCGCACCCTTGCCACGCCTCGCCATCTGTCGCGGACCGTCCGCCCACGACCGGTACGCCGGTGGGTGTGGACGGTGCTGGTCCTGCTCGTATTCGTCGCCGCCGCGTTGGTCGGATTGCCCCTGGTGACGTCCCATCCGGGGTCGCCGCCGTCCGATCACCGAGCCGCGGAGTCCGTCGCACCGGCGGTCGGCGACGGGCGGTGGTCGGACGTGCTGGCCCGGATCGACGCGCGCCGCGACCGGGCCTGGCGGCAAGGCCGACCTGACCGGCTGGCCACGGTCTTCGTGCCCGGCAGCGCGGCGTTGCGCGCGGATCGGGCCGCTCTGCGTGGCTACCTGAGACGGGGGTACGACGTCGGACCGACCCGGTTGGCGTACTGGCGGGTCCGCGTCGTTGCCGACCGCCGCGACCGGGTGCGCCTCGCCATGGTCGACCGACTGCTCCCGGTGCAGGTCACCGGCCCCGACGGACGTCGTCACGCGCTGCCCGCCGACCGGCCGACCCGGCACGTGGTCACGCTCGTCCACACCGGCCGCTCGGGTTGGCGCATCGCCACCATCCACGACCGCTAGGCCGCGAAGGCGTGGTCGACCTCGTCCTGGACGGTCGGGTCGGCGAAGCTGAAGCCGGCGACGAGCAGCCGTTCCGGAGTGATGTGCAGGCTGCCGAGCAGCATGCCGGCCTGCTCGCCCGTCGCGGCCTTCAGCGCGAACGCGGGCACCGGGATCACGGTCGGCCGCTTGAGGCGGTGCCCCATCGCCGCGGTGAAGTCGGCGTTCGTCGCGGGCACCGGCGCCACCAGGTTGAACACGCCGGACAGCGATGTGTCGGTCGCCAGCAGCGTGGCCGCGGCCAGGTAGTCGCGCAAGGAGATCGACGGGAACCACTGCTGCCCTCCGCCGAGCCGACCCCCGAGACCTAGCTGGAAGGGCAGCTTCGCCAGCTTGAGCACGCCGCCCGAGCCGTGCAGCACCGGGGCGGCGCGCATGATCGCGACCCGGGCGCCCGCGTCGGCGGCCGGAGCAGTCGCGTCCTCCCACAGCCGGCATACGTCGGCGAGGAAGCCGGAACCCGTCTCGGAGGCCTCGTCGATCTTCTCGTCGCCGCGGTCGAAGCCGTAGACGTTGACGCCGCTTGTACTGACCAGGGCCGGTTTGGCGTCCAGGTCGGCGATGGTCTCGGCCAGGGTGCCCGTGGCCTCGAGCCGGCTGGACACGATCTGCTCGCGGTACGACCGCGTCCACGGCCACCGCGCGATCGGGACGCCGCCGAGGTTGAAGACGGCGTCGGCCCCGTCGAGGTGCGCCGGGTCGAGCTCACCGGCGGCCGGGTCCCATCGTCGCTGGTCCGGACCGGTCGGGTCGGAGCGCACCAGTCGTACGACGTCATGGCCCTCGTCGCGGAGGTGCTCGACCAGGGCCGTCCCGAGGAAGCCGGACGCGCCGGCGAGTACGAACTTCATGTCCTCATCCTGCCCAGCACGTCGAGCTCGCACACAGCGGCGGTGGCGGGTGAGTAGATTTCGGACCGTGACGACGTACGGCGTACGCCAGCGGGTGGCCTGCTACGTGACCCGCACCACCGAGGCCGGCGAGGAGCTGCTCGTCTTCGACCACCGCGACGACGAGCCCGACAACCCGTCGGGAACGCAGATCCCCGCCGGCGGCATGCTGCGGTTCGAGGCGATCGTGGACGCGGCAGCCCGCGAGGTCGAGGAGGAGACCGGGATCGCCGACACGACATACGTCCGACAGGTCGGCTTCGTCGAGCTCGGTCTCGACGATCCCGGCGGCCCGTCCATGACGACCTATGTCCACGTCACGACCCCGCTCGACGGCCCGGATGCGTGGGACCACACGGTCGGGGGCGACGGCGAGGACGGCGGCATGGTGTTTTTGTGCCGATGGGCGCCGTTGCCGCTCGGCTTCGAGCTGGCCGGCGGTCAGGGACAGTTCCTCGACGCGCTGACCGGCTGATTTGTAGCCCGGCGCGGGTGAGGCGCCGTTATGGTCTGGGCAGGACCATCGGGAGATGGCCACCGTGGCCCGCTGGGAGGTGATCCGCCATGACCGAGGTCGACGGCGACGCCGCCATGGGCGTGGTCGTGGTGCTCCCGGATCGGGTCGAGTCCAGTGTGGAGCCGGTTCCGTCGCCGGCAGTCTGGGTGCTCGACACGAGCATCGGGCTGGCTGCCGGCGGGGTACGCACGATCCATCGGGGGGTGCTCTTCGTCGCGCCCGGACTGCGCCGCGCGGGCACGCTCGTGCCGACACCGGCCTTCCTGCAGCGGTACGCCGATCGGGGACTCGCGGCGCGGCAGGCGACCACCACCATGGTCATGTCGCTGGTGCCCAGGGTCGTCGACGCGGTCCTCGATCAGCTGGACTTCGCCCAGATCGTCCGCGATCACGTAGACATCGGCGAGATCGCAGCGTCGATCGACATCGAGAAGATCCTCGAGCAGGTCGACGTGGCGAAGGTCGTCGAGGACGTGGTCGACGTCCATGGACCTGCCTGCGATCGTGCGCGAGTCGAGCGGCGTACTGGCCTCCGAGACGGTGCGAGCGGTCCGGTACCGCTCGGTCTCTGCCGACGACCGGGTCAACCAGGCCATCAACCGACTGCTGCGCCGCAAGGTGAAGGTTGACCCGCAAGGCGACGCCCCGTCATGACAGCGGCAGACCAGGACCTCGGTGATCAGCACCGGCCCGTCCACTCCGCGCTGCCGCCGGCGGCCAAGGACTTCCAGGGGCAGCGGGCCGGTGTCGTCACCCGATGTCTCGCCGCGGCGGTCAACTTCGGGGTGGTCGCCGTCATGTTGGCCGCGGTCTACTTCGCCATCGCCGGGGCCATGCTGCTGTGGGACCCGAAGCACGCCGAGCTGCCGACCTTCCCACGGTCGGTCGCGGTCACGGCCGGCGGCGTGCTGGCCATCATCTACCTGGCCACGTCCTGGTCGACGAGCGGACGGACCGTCGGCGACCAGCTGCTCGGACTCCGGGTCGAAGGGGCGCGGCGGCGAGCGCCTGCACATCCTCCGGTCGCTGCTCCGAGCCTTCATCTGCGTGCTCTTCCCCGTCGGGTTGCTCGTCGCTGCGGTCGATCGCAGACCGTCGTTCGCTGGCCGACTTCCTGGTGGGCTCGATCGTCGTCTACGACTGGTCGTCCCGGGCCCTGTGGGACGAGGACTAACCCCGAGTCGCCAAGTTTGCGCCCCGAGTCGCCAAGTTTGCGCCTGACCCAAACCTGGCGAGTGGGCGCGACGCCGAAACCTGGCGAGTCGGCGCACGAAACCTGGCGAGTGGGCTAGATGCCGAGCTCGGCTTCGAACTTGGCCTCTTCGAGGCGCTGCTTGATCGTGGACAGGAAGCGGGCCGCGTCCGCGCCGTCGACCAGCCGGTGGTCGTAGGTCAGCGCGAGGTAGACCATCTGCCGGATCGCGATCGTCTCGCCGAGGTTCGGGTCACTGATCACGACCGGCCGCTTCACCACCGTGCCGGTGCCGAGGATCGCCACCTGCGGCTGGTTGATGATCGGGGTGTCGAAGAGCGCGCCGCGGCTGCCGGTGTTGGTCAGCGTGAACGTGCCCCCGGACAGCTCGTCCGGTCCGATCTTGTTGTCGCGCGTGCGGGTGGCCAGGTCGGCGATCTTGCGGGACAGCCCGGCGATCGACAGGTCGCCGGCGTCCTTGATCACCGGGACGAGCAGTCCGCGCTCGGTGTCGACGGCGATGCCGAGGTGCTCGCTGTCGTGGTAGGTGACCTCACCGGCCTCGGTGTCGATCGAGGCGTTGACCTGCGGGTAGGTCTTGAGCGCGTCGATGGCCGCCTTGGCGAAGAACGGCAGGAACGAGAGCTTGACGCCCTCGCGCTGCTCGAACTGCGCCTTCACCCGGTCGCGGAGCCGCGAGATGCCGGTGACGTCGACCTCGACCACCGTGGTGAGCTGGGCGGAGACCTGCAGCGACTCGACCATCCTCGAGGCGATCACCTTGCGGAGCCGGCTGAGCTTCTCGGTCTTGCCTCGGAGGGCGCTCACCTCGGGCGACGGAGCGGAAGCCGCCGGTGCGGCAGCCGCGGCAGGTGCCGACGGCGCCTCGGCAGCCTTGGCTGCCTCTTCGGCCTTGGCGGCGGCCTCGAGCACGTCCTGCTTGCGGATCCGGCCACCGACGCCGGTGCCCGTCAGCGACGAGAGGTCGACGTCGTGCTGGGCGGCGAGCTTGCGGACCAGCGGCGTGACGTAGCTGCGGCTGTCGGAGTCCGACGAGGCCGACCGCTGGGTGGGAGCCGGCTGGGCGGGAGCGGCCTTCTGCTCGGGAGCAGCGGCCGCAGCCGGCTCCTGCTTCGCCGGCTCGGGCTCAGGCTCAGCGGCCGGCTGTGCTTCTTCGGCCGGCTCGGCCTTCTCGGCCTCCTGCGCGGGCGCCGCCTCCTCAGCGGGGGCCGCCTCCTCAGCCGGCTGCGCGGACTCGGCGCCGCCGGAGTCGTCCGAGGCACCGGAGGAGGCACCTTCGGCACCGACGAGGGCCAGGACTGCGCCGACCTCGACCGTCTCGTCCTCGTTGACCTTGATCTCGAGCAGCTTGCCTGCGACGGGAGAGGGGATCTCGGTGTCGACCTTGTCGGTGGAGACCTCGAGCAGCGCCTCGTCGACCGCGACGTCGTCGCCGACGGACTTCAGCCACTGGGTCACGGTGCCTTCGGTCACGCTCTCGCCGAGGGCCGGCAACGTCACCTCGGTGGCGTCGCCACTCGATGCTCCGGTGTCGGCCTGGGCCGCGGGCGCCTGCTCCGACGGGGCCTGCTCGGTGGCGCCCTCGTCCGTGGCTTCGTCGGAGGGCGTCTCGGTGGGCTGCGTCTCCTGGTCCTCCTGGCTCGGCTGGGCTTCTTCCTCGGCCGGCTGCGCTTCCGCGGCGTCGCCGGAGTCGCCGGAGTCTTCACCCGAGTCACCCGAGTCGGTCGCCGCGGCCTGCTCGCCGCCGCCACTGGACTCACCCTCGTCGCCGATCACCGCGAGCACGGCGCCGACCTCGACCGTCTCGTCTTCCTCCGCCTTGATCTCGAGCAGCTTGCCCGCGATGGGCGAGGGGATCTCGGTGTCGACCTTGTCGGTGGAGACCTCGAGCAGCGGCTCGTCGACTGCGACGTCGTCGCCGACGGACTTCAACCACTGGGTGACGGTGCCTTCGGTGACGCTTTCGCCGAGTGCAGGGAGGGTTACGTCAGTCGCCATGTCGGTCGGGCGCCTCTCGTTTCGTTCGCAGACGGGTCAACGCTCACCCTAGTCACCTGAGCGCAGTGCGGCAGCGGCCCAGGGTGCCCGAGGCGAGCAGGGCGGTCAGGCGTGGTTGTGCAGCGGCTTGCCGGCCAGGGCCAGGTGGGCCTCGCCGAGCGCTTCGTTCTGGGTCGGGTGCATGTGGACGAGCGGCGCGACATCCTCGGGGAACGCCTCCCAGTTGTAGATCAGCTGGGCCTCGCCGATCAGCTCGCCCACACGAGCGCCGACGAGGTGGATGCCCACGACCGGCCCGGCCTTGCGGCGTACGAGCTTGACGAACCCCTGCGTCTTGAGGATCTGGCTCTTGCCGTTGCCGCCGAGGTCGTAGGTCAACGACTCGACCTCGTCCTCGCCGTACGCCGTCTGCGCGGCCTCCTCGCTGAGCCCGACAGACGCGACCTCGGGGTCGCAGTAGGTGACCCGCGGGATGCCTGCCTCGTCGATCGGGGTGGGCTCGAGCCCGGCGACCTGCTCGGCCACGAAGATGCCCTGCTGGAACCCGCGGTGAGCGAGCTGGAGACCGGGCACGATGTCGCCGACGGCGTACACGCCCTCGACGTTGGTGCGCAGCCGCTCGTCGGTGAGGACGAAGCCGCGCTCCATCGCGATGCCCTGCGCCTCGTAGCCGAGGTCGGTCGTCCGCGGGCCGCGGCCGACCGCGACGAGCAGCAGGTCGGCGTCGTAGGTGTCGCCGCTCTCGACCGTGACCCGGACGCCGGCATCGGTCTTCTCGACGCTCGCGAACGAGGTCGCGGTCTTGAACGTGATGCCGCGCTTGCGGAACGCGCGCTCCACGGCCTTCGAGCACGCGGCGTCCTCGGCCGGCACCAGCCGGGGAAGAGCCTCGATGATCGTGACCTCGGCACCGAGCGAGCGCCACGCGCTGGCGAACTCCACGCCGATCACGCCGCCGCCGAGCACGATGGCGTGCTTCGGGACGGTCTCGAGCTGAAGCGCCTCCCACGACCCGATCACGCGCTCGCCGTCGAGGTCGAGACCGGGCAGCGACTTGGTGTAGGAGCCGGAGGCGAGGACGACGTGGGTGGCCTCGTAGCGGGTGCCGTCGACGTCGATCGCGTTCGGGGCAGCCAGGGTGCCGTGGCCTTCGATGACGGTGATCTTGCGGCTCTTGATCAGTCCCTGCAGGCCCTTGTAGAGCCGGGACACGACGCCGTCCTTGTACGCGTTGACGCCCGCGAGGTCGACGCCCTGCAGGGTCGCGGAGATGCCGAACGTGTCCGCGTGCCGCACCGAGTCGGCCACCTCGCCGGCGTGCAGCAGCGCCTTGGTCGGGATACAGCCGCGGTGCAGGCAGGTCCCGCCGACCTTGTCCTCCTCGACCAGGCCGACGCTCATGCCGAGCTCGGACGCGCGCAGGGCGCAGGCGTAGCCGCCGCTCCCGCCGCCGAGGATGAGGATGTCGAATCGCGTTGCGGCGTCCGCCACGGTCTGCCTCCGAAGAATCAGGCGACTCCGAGGATCGCCCGGAGTCAGCTCAAGGGGATCGAGTCATCCTTGCACTGGCGCGAAATGCCCGGTCCGGTTGGGTCGGTGAGCGATACTTGACCGCACACACGCGGACTCGTGCTGTCAACGGGGTGCTGGCTTGACTCGAAAGGGACGTCCGATGGGATGGCTGCGGCGCCGAAGCAACAAAGCCGGGACGCTGCGTGCCGCTGAGTCGGACGACGCCAAGTACCTCAAGGACTGGATCGCCTCCCGCAGCGGCATCGAGGGATTCATCGAGCCGCGCACCGCGGTGACCGACACGACGATGCTGCTCGTCGCGATCGACGGCGAGTGGACGCGGCGCCGGGTCCCGTCGGTGCAGTGGGCGCACAACTTCGCCAACAAGAACGGCATCCCGAGCTACGACGCGGCGGTGGTCGGCTACCCCGACCGGATGCGGGCCTACAACAAGCGGCAGAAGGGCGAGAAGCCCGACCAGGCCGACCCGGGCGCGTGACCGCCGAGCAGACGGCGCCCGTCCGGCTCGAGACCGCGCGGCTGCGGCTGCGACGGCTCACCGTCGACGACGTCGACCACCTCTACGAGCTCGACGCCGACCCGCTCGTGATGCGCTACATCAACGGTGGCCGCGAGACGCCGCGCGACGAGGTCGAGCACGAGGTGCTGCCGCGGATGATGCGGTGGTACGACGTCCGGACCGACGTGGGCCACTGGGCCGGCGAGCTGGTCGCGACCGGGGAGTTCGTGGGTTGGTTCGGGCTGTCGCCGGTCGACGACGACCCGGCCGACCTGTCGCTCGGGTACCGGCTACGCCGCGAGTTCTGGGGTCAGGGACTGGCGAGCGAGGGCTGCCGCGCTCTCGTTCGGGCCGCGTTCAACGACATCGGCGCGGAGCGCGTCAGCGCGGAGACGATGACCGCCAACAAGGCGTCGCGCCGGGTGATGGAGAAGGCCGGGCTCAAGTTCTCCCACACGTTCTTCGCCGAGTGGCCCGACGTGATCGAGGGCAGCGACCTCGGCGACGTGCACTACGCCGTGACCCGGGACGCCTGGCTCGCGGCGCAGTCCCGCGCCCGCCGCTCCCGCTGAACGCTTCAGCCGGCCTTTTCGGCGGCGAGCTGGACGAGGGTGCGCACGGCCGCGCCGGTGCCGCCCTTGGGGGTGTAGCCGTCGGGCTCACCTTCGTTGAACGCCGGCCCGGCGATGTCGAGGTGCGCCCACGAGATGCCGTCGCCGACGAACTCGCGCAGGAAGGCCGCGGCGTACAGCGCCCCACCCCACGCCTCCGGGTTGTGCTGGCTCAGGTCGGCGACCTTCGTGGTGCGGACCTTGTCCTTCATCTCGTCCGGGATCGGGAGCGGCCACATCTGCTCACCGGCGCGCTCGGCGATCCCCGGGATCTCGCGATGCAGGTCCTCGTCGTTGGAGAAGACGCCGGAGACCTTGTCGCCGAGGGCGACCACGCAGGCACCCGTGAGCGTGGCGACGTCGATCAGCACGTCGGGCTTGTCGTCGTTCGCGGTCGTGATGCCGTCGGCGAGGACGAGCCTGCCTTCGGCGTCGGTGTTGAGGACCTCGACCGTCTTGCCGCCGTACATCGTGAGCACGTCGCCGGGCCGGGTCGCGTGACCGGAGGGCATGTTCTCCGCCAGACAGGCGTACGTCGTCACGCGGACCGGCAGCCCGAGCTCCGCGATCGCGAACGTGGCCGCGCTGACGGCCGCCGCCCCGGACATGTCGCACTTCATCGTGGCCATCGCGTTGCTCGGCTTGATCGACAGACCGCCGGAGTCGAACGTGATGCCCTTGCCGACCAGGGCGATGTGAGCCACCGGCTTGGAGGGCTTGTAGGAGAGCTTGACCAGGCGCGGCGGGCGGACCGACCCCTTGCCGACGCCCATGATGCCGCCGTAGCCCTTGTCCTCGAGCGCCTTCTCGTCCGTGACCGCCACCGAGACCTTGGTGCCCTTGCCGCGGGACTTCAGCTCCTGGGCGAACGACTCGGGGTAGAGGTCGTTGGGCGGGACGTTGATCAGGTCGCGGGCGAAGTTGACGGCGGAGGCGACCGCCGTGCCGTCCGCGAGCGCACTCCGGGCCGAGCGCGAGCGCGCCACGTCGCTGATCACGACGAACTCACCCACGTGCTCCGCCTTGGCGGCCAGGTAGCGGTCGAAGGCGTAGCTGCCGAGCAGGGCCCCCTCGACGACCGCGCGGATCTGCTCGTCGGTGCTCGCCGGTAGCGCGAGGGCGACCGTGTCCTTGCCGGCCGTGGCTCGAGCAGCGGCTCCCGCCGCACGTCGCAGCACGTCGAGGTCGGTCTCGCCGGTCGGCTCCGGACCGAGTCCGACGGTCAGCACCATCGGAGCCTTGACCTTGCCGCCGGACGGCAGCTTGCAGGTCGCGCCGACCTTCGTGGACGCGCCGATGTCGCCCAGGCTCTCGACGAACCCCTTGCCGAACGCGTCCACCACGTCGGCAGCTCCGGGAGCGGGAGTGATCGTGCGGTCCTTGCCGCCCTTCGTCCTGGCCCTTGTCCCGTCGCCCGGCGCTCGACTCCGGGGCGCCGTACACGCCGATCACGACGACGTCGGCCCGCACACCGGACGGGCGCGAGTTGCGGAGGCTGGCGGTGGTCGCGGGACTGGTCGGACTCAACGGGCTCACGGCACTCACTTCGGGGCGCGGTTGTCGGCGCGGTCGCCGGTGGACGCCCGCGACTCTACCCCCTGCGATAGGTTCGCGAGCCATGGCCGAGAACCCCTCCGGGTCGTCCAGCGACCTCCTCACCTCACCGTTGCACACCCGTCACGCTGAGCACGGCGCGAAGTTCGCCGAGTTCGGCGGTTGGTCGATGCCGTTGGAGTACACCGGGGCGGTCAAGGAGCACAACGCCGTGCGGTCCGCGGTCGGTGTCTTCGACGTCAGCCACCTGGGCAAGGCGGTGGTCCGCGGACCCGGCGCAGCGGCGTACGTCAACAGCTGTCTGACCAACGACCTGGGCAAGATCGAGCCGGGCAAGGCGCAGTACACGCTTGTGCTGCCAGGACGACGGCGGCGTCGTCGACGACCTGATCGCCTACCTGCGCGGCGACGACGAGGTGTTCCTGATCCCGAACGCCGCCAACACCACCGAGGTCGTACGCCGGCTGGCCGAGTCAGCCCCCGGCGGCATCGCCGTGGAGAACCTGCACCGCGACTTCGCGATCCTCGCCGTGCAGGGTCCGAAGAGCGACGAGGTGCTCGAGGCCATCGGCTACCCGACGGGTCACGGCTACATGTCGTTCGTCGAGGTCGAGCACGACGGTGTCCCGGTGATCGTCTGTCGGACCGGCTACACCGGCGAGCGTGGCTACGAGCTCGTGATCCCGAACGCCGCGGCCGTCTCGGTCTGGGACGCGCTGATGGCTGCCGGTGAGCCGCACGGCATCGTGCCCGCCGGCCTCGGTGCGCGGGACACCTTGCGGACCGAGATGGGCTACCCGCTGCACGGACAGGACATCTCGCCGACGATCACGCCGGTGCAGGCGCGGCTCGGCTGGGCCGTCGGGTGGAAGAAGGAGTCGTTCTGGGGCGACGCGGCGCTGCGGACGGAGAAGGAGGCGGGGCCGGCGAGGGTGCTGCGCGGACTGGTCGCAGCCGGTCGAGGCATCCCGCGCCCGCACATGCAGGTGCAGGCCGCCGCCGGCGGCGAGGTGGTCGGCGAGGTGACCTCGGGGACGTTCTCTCCGACCCGCAAGGTCGGGGTGGCGCTCGCGCTGCTCACGGCGGGCATCGAGGAGGGTGACGAGGTCGTCGTGGACGTCCGCGGTCGCTCCGAGACGTTCACCGTCACGAAGCCGCCGTTCGTGACACCTGGGGTCAGCGCGTAGAACCGGCCGGGGTCGGATCCGCCGAGGGAGGGAGGCAGCCGTGCCACGTGTGGCCGGAGTGGACTCGTCCACGCAGTCCACCAAGGTCGTCGTCTGCGACGCCGACGACGGAACCGTCCTGGCCGAGGCGTCTGCCCCGCACCCCGACGCCACCGAGGTCGACCCTGCAGTCTGGTGGGACGCGCTGACCCAGGCGTCGGACGGTCTGCTCGACGAGGTCGACGCGATCGCGGTGGCCGGCCAGCAGCACGGGATGGTCGTGACCGACGAGGCCGGTCAGGTGGTCCGCCCGGCGCTGCTCTGGAACGACAACCGGTCGGCCGAGGCCGCTGTCGACCTCACCCAGGAGCTCGGTGGGCCCGGCGCATGGGCGACCGCCGTCGGGTCCGTGCCGCTGGCCAGCTTCACGGTGACCAAGCTCCGCTGGCTCCGTGACCACGAGCCCGAGGCGGCGGATCGGGTCGCGGCCTGCTCGCTCCCGCACGACTGGCTCACCGCCCGGTTGACGACGACCGACACGTTCACGACGGATCGAGGCGACGCGTCCGGCACCGGGTACTGGTCGCCCGCCGACGACCGCTACCGGCACGACCTGATCGAGCTCGCGCTCGGTCGCTCGATCAGGGTGCCGGACGTGGTCGGCCCGGCCGCGCAGGTCGGCGAGACCACCGCTGGGCAGGTCGTCGCGGCAGGCACGGGGGACAACATGGCCGCGGCGTTGGGGCTCGGCCTGGGTGCCGGCGACGTCGTCGTGTCGCTGGGCACCAGCGGAACTGTCTTCGCGTCGAGCAGTGAGCCGACGGCGGACGAGACCGGGATCGTCGCCGGGTTCGCGGACGCCACGGGACGGTTCCTCCCGCTCGTCTGCACGTTGAACGCCGCGCGAGTGCTGACCGCCGCGGCCGACCTCGTCGGCGTCGACCACCAGGGCTTCGACGCATTGGCGGCGCAGGCCCCGATCGGCGCCGGCGGGCTCACGATGCTGCCCTACCTGGACGGCGAGCGGACCCCACCGCTGCCGACCGCGACCGGGAGCCTGCACGGCATCACCCGGTCCAACCTGTCCTCGAGCCATCTCGCCCGGGCGGCCGTCGAGGGCATGCTCTGCGGGTTGGCCGACGGGCTCGACGCGCTGGTGGCACACGGTGTCGAGGCCCGGCGGATCATCCTGATCGGGGGCGGCGCCGCCTCGAGCGCCGTGCGCGCCGCCGCGCCAGGAATCTTCGGACGACCGATCGCGTGCCCCGCTCCTGCCCAGTACGTCGCGCTGGGTGCTGCCAGGCAGGCTGCGTGGGCGCTGAAGGGCGGAAGCGAACCGCCGACGTGGCCGGTCTCGCTCGACCACGCGCACGAACCGGCGGCCGAGCACGTCGCCGCCTACCGGGAGGTTCGCGAGCGCTATGCGGAGGTCCGCCGGGCGGCGTACGGCTGAGCTGCGACGCACAGTCCGACCGACGGCAGGGCCTGCGGTGGCATGATCGACGGCGTGACTCCCGTCGAGCCCGGACCCGTCGAGTCCCGCACGCAGGCCCGCATCCTCACGCTGCTGCGCGACGAGGGTGCGATGTCTCGCGTCGAGCTCGCCGAGCGCACGCAGATGTCGCGGACGACGGTCGCCGCCGAGATCGGAAAGCTCGAGGAGCTCGCGCTGATCACCACCGTCGGGCAGGGCCGGTCACGTGGCGGACGCCCGTCGGCGACGGTCGAGCTGGCCCCGGACCTGGGCTTCCTGGGCATCGACATCGGCAGTACGTCGGTCGACGTCGCGGTGACGGATGCGCGGCTGGAGGTCGTGGAGCAGATCTCCGAGGACTGCGACATCAAGGCCGGGCCGCACACCGTGCTGGCGCTCGTGGAGACCTTGGTGGCCAAGCTGCGCACCGAGCAGCCGGACCGTCGGTTGCTCGGAGCCGGCATCGGCGTGCCCGGCCCGGTGGACTTCGACCGCGGGGTCCCGGTCTCGCCGCCGATCATGCCCGGGTGGGACCGCTTCCCGGTCCGGGACACCTTGGCCCGCGCGATCGGGCTGCCGGTGGTGCTCGACAACGACGTGAACCTGATGGCCCTGGGGGAGATGCACGCCGGCGTGGCCGACCGGGTCGACTCCTTCCTCTTCGTGAAGATCGGCACGGGCATCGGCTGCGGGATCATCGTCCACGGCGAGCTCTACCGCGGCGTGGACGGCTGCGCCGGCGACATCGGCCACATCCAGGCCGAGGACACCGGCCCGGTGTGCGCGTGCGGCAACGTCGCGTGCCTGGAGGCGTTCTTCGGCGGCGCCGCCCTCGCCCGTGACGGTCTGGCCGCTGCCACCGGCGGACGCTCTCCGTCGCTCGCCGCGATGCTCGAGCAGCGCGGCACCATCACTGCGGTCGAGGTCGCTGCTGCCGCCGCCGAGGGCGATGCCGTGTCGACCGCCCTGCTGCGCGCCGGAGGGCAGCGGGTCGGGGAGGTGCTGGCCTCGCTGGTCTCGTTCTTCAATCCCGGCATGGTGGTGATCGGCGGCCAGGTCGCGTCGGTCGGCCACGAGCTGCTGGCGGAGATCCGCAGCGCGATCTATCGCCGCTCCCTCCCGCTCGCGACCGGCAAGCTCCCGGTCGTGCACTCCGAGCTGGGCGGCTCGGCGGGGGTGGTCGGCGCGTCCCGACTGGCGTCCGAGCTGGTGTGGGCTCCCGACTTTGCTCAATGATCTGCAAAAGTCTGCGTAGGTCGTTGACAAGCCATCGCGGGTTCGCATAAGTTCACCGGCAACCCGGCGCTCGTGTGCAGCACGTCACACCCAGTCTGCCGTTCGTTGGGCCATCACGGCATTAGTTGGTTGGGGGGACCAACTAATGGCACCGATTCACAGGCCATTCGGTGACCGGAGGAGCAGGCGATGGGCGCCCAGCAGGTGCTGACCACCCCCCAAGGGGCGATGCGTCAGAACAACCTGGCCCGGGTGCTGCGCACGGTCCGGGACCTCGGGCCCCGGTCTCGCGCCCGGATCGCCGAAGAGACCGCCTTGAACAAGACCACGGTCTCGAGCCTGGTCACCGAGCTGGTCGAGCGACGGCTCGTCACCGAGGACGACGAAGGCAACGCCGACCGCGCCGGCCGCGTCGGTCGCCCCGGCTCGGACGTCGCTCTCGACCGCGGCGCCATCAGTGCGCTGGGCGCCGAGATCAACGTGGACTACCTGGCGGTGTGCTCGGTCGACCTGAGCGGTGCGGTCGTCGCGGAGCGCCGGGTCGGGCTCGACACCGCACGTGAGCCGATCGCGACCGTGGTCGACCGCGTGGTCGACCTGGTCGAGCAGGTCGTGGAGACCTCGCGCGACCAGGGACGCGGCATCCTCGGCCTGACCGTCGGTGTCCCGGGCCTGGTGACCATGCAGGCCGGTGAGGTCGTCACCGCGCCGAACCTCGGGTGGCGCGGCGTCCCGATCGTCGACCTCGTCCGGACCGCGCTGACCGAGACCGCGGTGACCGTCCAGGCGGACAACGAAGCCAACCTGGCGGCGCTCGCGGAGTACGACGCCCGCCGCCGCCGCGTCTCCGACCTGGTGCTGCTGACCGGCGATGTCGGTGTCGGCGCCGGGCTCGTGATCGACGGGCGGCTGCACCGGGGTCACTTCGGGTTCGGCGGCGAGGTGGGACACATGCCGCTGGAGATCCAGGGCGCGCAGTGCGGCTGCGGTCGACGCGGTTGCTGGGAGACTCGCGTCGGTCTGACGGCGCTGCTCAACGGCCTCGCGGACCTGCACGACGACGTCCTGGACCCCACCCTGGACGTCGAGCAGCGGCTCCGCGAGGTCGTACGCCGAGCCGAGGCGGGGGAGCCGCGCACGCTCGCGGCCCTGGAGCAGGTCGGCACCTGGCTGGGCATCGGGACCGCGACGTTGGTCAGCGTCCTCGACCCCGGACTGGTCGTCCTCGGCGGCTACTTCTCCGCCCTCGGGCCCTGGTTGCTCGACCCGATGCGACGTGAGCTCCGTGCCCGCACGATCGGCCACGAAGGAGCCCCGACCGAGGTCGAGGTGTCGGCGCTCGGCGTCAGCGCGGCCGTCCGTGGCGCGGCGCAGATGAGCCTGGAGGCGGTCTTCGACGACCCGACCCTGGCTCCACGTCGGCGGGTCCCCGCGTCAGGAACACCGGAGGTGGCTCATGTCTGAGACCGTCGAGCCGCTGCTTCGGATGCGCGGCATCGTGAAGGACTTTCCCGGGATCCGGGCCCTCTCCGAGGTCGACCTCGACGTCGTACCGGGAGAAGTGCACTGCCTGCTCGGTCAGAACGGAGCCGGCAAGTCCACGCTGATCAAGGTCCTCGCCGGCGCCCACCAGCCCGAGGCCGGCACGATCGAGTGGCACGGCGAAGAGGTCCGGCTGTCGTCTCCGATCGCGGCGATGAAGCTCGGCATCGCCACCATCTACCAGGAGCTCGACCTGGTCGGAGGACTCACGGTCGCCGAGAACATCTTCCTCGGACACGAGCTCTCCACCGGCGGCATCAGCCAGCGACGGTCGGCGCGGGCGGCCTCGCGCGCCCTGCTGACCCGGCTCGGCCACCCGGAGATCTCACCCAGCCGCGAGGTCGGTGACCTGTCGGCGGCCGCGCAGCAGATCGTCTCGATGGCCCGGGCGCTGTCCCACGAGACCCAGCTGATCGTGATGGACGAGCCCAGCGCGGTGCTCGACTCCGAAGAGGTCGACAACCTCTTCCGCGTCATCACCGAGCTCACCGACCAAGGCGTCGCCGTCGTCTACATCTCGCACCGGCTCGAGGAGATCCGGCGCATCGGTGACCGGGTGACGGTGCTGAAGGACGGACGCACCGCTGCCACCGGACTGCCGGCGAAGGAGACCCCGACGACCGAGGTGATCCGGCTGATGACCGGACGCTCCCTCGAGTACGTGTTCCCGCAGCGACGTCCGGTGCCGTCCGACGCGGCCGAGGTCCTCACGGTCGAGGGCCTTGGTCGTCGTGGCGAGTTCAGCGACGTCTCCTTCAGCGTGCGGGCCGGCGAGGTCGTCGGTCTGGCCGGTCTCGTCGGCGCCGGACGCTCCGAGGTGCTCGAGACCGTCTACGGCGCCCGGCGGGCGACCGACGGACAGGTGGCCGTGAACGGCAAGAACCTGCGCACCGGATCGGTGGTCGCCGCCGTGGCGGCGGGAGTCGGGCTGTGCCCCGAGGAGCGCAAGAGCCAGGCGCTCCTGCTCGACGAGCCGGTCGCACACAACATCACGCTCTCGACCCTGTCGCGGTTCGCCAAGCTCGGGTTCACCCGGCGTGGCGCCGAGATCGAGGCCGCCACCGAGCAGGTGGCCGACCTCGACATCCGCCCCGCCGGCGTACGACGCGCGACCCGGACCCTGTCCGGCGGCAACCAGCAGAAGGTCGTGCTCGCGCGGTGGATGCTCCGCGACTGCCGGGTGCTCATGCTCGACGAACCGACGCGCGGTGTCGACATCGGCGCGCGAGCCGAGCTCTACCAGCTGATCCGGGCGCTGGCCGACAAGGGCGTCGCCGTCGTCATCGTCTCGAGCGAGATCGAAGAGGTCCTCGGACTCTCCGACCGCGTGCTCGTGATGCGCGAAGGCCGCGTCGTACACCAAGGACCCTCCACCGAGCTCGACGAAGCAGCCGTGCTCAACCTCGTGATGGAAGGGGAGGCAGCATGACCCAGCCCACCGAAGCCGTGAGCGGCGAGACGAACGCGACCCCTGAGGTCCCGCCGGCCGACGAGTCGCGGCGGATCGAGCGGGCCGCAGCCGAGACCGGAGGAGGGTCCCGGCTGACCGGACTGTGGCGCAACCTGGCGTTGATCGTCGCGCTGGCCATCCTCGTCGTGCTCGGCTGGATCTCGGCACCGGACACGTTCATGACGAGCGAGAACATCATCGAGATCCTCCGGCTCGCCTCCGTGATCGGTGTCGTCAGCATCGGTATGACGTTCGTGATCACCGGCGGCGGGATCGACCTGTCCGTGGGGGCGATCGTCGCGCTGTGCACGGTCTGGTCGACCACGGTCGCGACCCAGGACATGGCCGAGAGCGTGCATTGGAGCCTGGTCATCGGCTGCTCGATCTTGGTCGGGATGGGATGCGGCTTGATCAACGGGGTGTTCATCGCCTACGGCAAGATCGCGCCGTTCATGATGACGCTGGCGATGTTCGCCGCCGTCCGCGGCTATGCCGAGCTGATGTCTGATCGGCAGACCCAGTCGCTGAAGGTCGACGGCTACACCGACTTCTTCCGCAACCGGATCCTCGGCGTACCGATGCTCGTGCTCATCTTCGCGCTGATCGCGGTGCTCGGCTGGATCCTCTTCAACCGCACCACGTTCGGGCGACGCACGGTCGCCGTCGGCGGCAACCCGGAGGCAGCGCGTCTGGCCGGCATCAACGTCAACCTGCACACCGTCCTGCTCTACGTGTTGGTCGGCGCTTGCTGTGGCATCGCCGCTGCGATGCTGCTCGGCCGGGTGGGAGCGGGAACGTCCACGAACGGCAACCTCTACGAGCTGGACGCCATCGCGGCCGTCGTGATCGGCGGCACCCTGCTGAGCGGCGGGCGCGGCACCATCACGGGCACGGTTCTCGGCGTCCTGATCTTCACCGTGCTCCAGACCCTCTTCATCCAGAACAACTTCAGCAACGCGTCCCAGGCGATCGCCAAGGGCGTGATCATCGTCGCCGCAGTCCTGCTCCAGCAGCAGCTCGCTCGCTCGAGCCGACATAGCACGACCTGACCCCTGATCCCGCACCACCGAAGAGCTCGACCCCAACCACCAACTGAGGACTTTCAGGAGAGACCATGAAGAAGACCCAGCTCCCCGGACTTGGACGGCGCGGCTTCCTGCTCGGTGGTGCCGCTGTCGGCGCCGGAGCACTGCTGACCGCCTGCACCGGAAACTCCGACGACGACGCCAGCGAGGCCGTCGTCGGCACCGGCGGCGGTGACAACGCCGCTCCCGGCAAGGCGGTCACGATCGGGTTCGCCGCACCCGCGGCCGACCACGGGTGGATCGCCGCCATCACCAACAACGCCAAGGCCCAGGCCGACCAGTTCGACGACGTCACCCTGAACGCCGTCGAGGGCAGCAACGACGTCAACACGCAGGTCACCCAGATGCAGCAGCTCGTCTCCGACGGAGTCGACGCGATCGTGATCCTGCCCTTCGACGGCAAGCAGCTCACGCAGGCCGGTCTCGACGCGATGGCTGCTGGCATCCCGGTCATCAACCTGGACCGCATCTTCGACAGCCCGCTGGCCTACCGCACCTGGATCGGCGGCGACAACTACGGCATGGGCGTCGCGGCCGGCAACTACATCGCCAGCCGGCTCGAGGGGACGTCCAACCCCGTGATCGCCGAGATCGCCGGGATCGACAGCCTCCCGCTGACCCAGCAGCGCAGCCAGGGCTTCAAGGACGCGCTGTCCGCAGCCGGCCTCAAGGTCAGCAACCGCGTCGCGGCCGAGTTCACGGTCGAGTCCGGTGAAGAGGTCACGTCGCAGCTGCTCCAGGCGGCGCCGCAGATCGACGCGATCTGGAACCACGACGACGACCAGGGCCTCGGCGTGCTGTCCGCGATCGAGAACGCCGACCGCGACGAGTTCTTCCTCGTCGGCGGCGCCGGCTCGCTCGACATGATGGAGAAGATCCAGGCCGACGACAGCGTCGTGAAGGCCACCGTCACCTACTCACCCTCGATGTCGTCCTCGGCGATCCAGCTGGCGCGACTCGTGGCACAGGGCAAGGGGATGTCCGACCTCGTCGAGAACGAGGTCCCGGCGTCGATCACCCTCGCGTCTGCCACGATCACCAAGGACAACGTCGACGACTACATCGACCTCGGCTTCCCGTCCTGACCGACTCCCAACGACGGAGGTCGTCAGCATGAATCAGCAAGACCAGCCGACGCTCGGCGTCGGGATGGTGGGCTACGCCTTCATGGGCGCCGCCCACTCGGTGGCCTGGCGGACGGCAGGTCGGACCTTCGACCTGCCGTTGCGCCCCGAGATGACCGCGCTGTGCGGTCGCAGTGCCGACAAGGTCGGTGCCGCGGCCGCCCAGCTCGGGTGGGAGTCGACCGAGACCGACTGGAAGCAGCTGCTCCAGCGCGACGACGTCGCCCTCGTCGACATCTGTACGCCGGGGGACAGCCATGCCGAGATCGCCGTCGCGGCGTTGGAGGCGGGCAAGCACGTCCTCTGCGAGAAGCCGTTGGCCAACACCGTCGCCGAGGCGGAGGAGATGGTCGCGGCGGCCGAGCGAGCGGCCTCGGACGGCGTACGCAGCATGGTCGGGTTCACCTACCGCCGGGTCCCGGCGATCGTGCTGGCCCGACGGCTGGTGGCCGAGGGTCGCCTCGGTGAGATCCGGCACGTGCGGGCGCAGTACCTCCAGGACTGGATCGTCGATCCCGACTTCCCCCTGGTCTGGCGGCTGCAGAAGGAGCACGCCGGCTCCGGAGCGCTCGGCGACATCGGTGCGCACATCATCGACCTGACGCAGTACATCACCGGGCAGCGGATCAGCAGCGTCACCGCGATGCTCGAGACCTTCGTGACCGAACGGCCGCTCCCCGGCTCCTCGAGCGGCCTGAGCGCGAGCTCCGGCGACGGTTCGGGTGACGGTGGCAGCCGCGCCGGAGCGGGGAGCGGTGACGGTCGACGACGCCGCGCTCTGGCTGGCCCGGTTGGACGGCGGCGCGCTGGGCTCGTTCGAGGCCACCCGGTTCGCGACCGGCCGCAAGAACGCCATCCGGATCGAGATCAACGGAAGCGCAGGCAGCCTGGCCTTCGACTTCGAGTCGATGAACGAGCTGTCCTACTTCGACGGGTCCGACGAGGCCGACACAGCGGGCTTCCGTCGGATCCTCGTCACCGAGCCGACGCATCCCTACCTGGAGGCGTGGTGGCCGCCGGGGCACCTGCTCGGCTACGAGCACGCCTTCACCCACCAGGCTGTCGACCTCGTGCGCGCCATCGCCGCGGGCGAGGACCCGGCGCCGTCGTTCCGCGACGGGCTCCAGGTGCAGCGCGTCCTGGAGGCGCTCGAGACCAGTGCGCGCGAATCGACCTGGAAGGACATCGAGGCATGAGCGACTACGCACCCACGCCGGCGGACAAGTTCACCTTCGGACTCTGGACCGTCGGATGGCAGGGGGTCGATCCCTTCGGCGTCGCCACGCGTGAGCGGATGGATCCCGCGCACGCCGTTCGCAAGCTGGCTGAGCTCGGTGCGGCGGGGGTGACCTTCCACGACGACGACCTGGTGCCGTTCGGCAGCGACGAGCAGCGTCGGGAGCAGGAGATCAAGAGCTTCCGCCAGGCGCTGGACGAGACCGGACTGTCGGTGCCGATGGCCACCACCAACCTGTTCACGCATCCCGTGTTCAAGGACGGCGGCTTCACCGCCAACGATCGCGACGTGCGCCGCTACGCCCTGGCGAAGGTGGTGCGCAACATCGACCTGGCCGCCGAGCTCGGGGCGAAGACCTACGTCTGCTGGGGCGGACGCGAAGGCGCCGAGTCGGGAGCCGCGAAGGACATCGCGGCGGCTCTGGACCGGTACGCCGAGGCGATGAACCTGCTCTGCGAGTACGTCGTGGAGCAGGGCTACGACCTGCGGTTCGCCCTCGAGCCCAAGCCCAACGAGCCGCGCGGCGACATCCTGCTGCCGACCATCGGCCACGCCCTCGCGTTCATCGAGCGGCTGAACCGTCCCGAGATGGTGGGCGTCAACCCCGAGGTCGGTCACGAGGAGATGGCCGGGCTCAACTACGCCCACGGCGTGGCGCAGGCGCTCTGGGCGGGCAAGCTCTTCCACCTCGACCTGAACGGCCAGAACGGGCCGCGCTACGACCAGGACCTGCGCTTCGGCGCCGGCAACCTCAAGGGCGCCTTCTTCCTGGTCGACCTGCTCGAGTCCAGTGACTACGACGGCCCCCGGCACTTCGACTTCAAGCCGCCGCGCACCGAGGACGAGGACGGCGTCTGGGCGTCCGCGGCCGGGTGCATGCGCACCTACCTGATCCTCAAGGAGCGCGCCGCCGCGTTCCGGTCGGACCCGCGCGTGGTCGAGGCTCTGGCCGCGGCCGGTGTGGGCGACCTGCGGCAACCGACGCTCGCGCCGGGCGAGTCACTGGCCGAGGTGCGTGCCGCGTCGTACGACGTGGAGGCCCTGGGCCGACGGGGATGCGGCTTCGAGGTGCTCGACCAGCTGGCCACCGATCATCTGCTCGGCGCCGTCTGACCGGCGTACGCGACGAAGGAGAGACACATGACGCGACCGATCACGTTGTTCACCGGGCAGTGGGCCGACCTGCCCTTCGAGGAGATGTGCCGGCTGGCGTCCGAGTGGGGCTACGACGGGCTCGAGATCGCCTGCTGGGGCGACCACCTCGACCCGTGGCAGGCCGCCGAGGACGACGCCTACGTGCAGGCCAAGCTCGACCTGCTCGACAAGCACAACCTCAAGGTCTGGGCGATCAGCAACCATCTCAAGGGCCAGGCCGTCTGCGACGACCCGATCGACGAGCGGCACCGCGGGATCCTCCCGGACCAGATCTGGGGTGACGGCGACGCCGAAGGAGTCCGGCAGCGCGCGGCCGAGGAGATGAAGATGACGGCGCGGGCCGCTCGGCGGCTCGGTGTCGACACGGTCATCGGCTTCACCGGCTCGTCGATCTGGAAGTACGTCGCGATGTTCCCGCCGGCGTCACAGGACCTGATCGACGCCGGCTACCAGGACTTCGCCGACCGGTGGAACCCGATCCTCGACGTGTTCGACGCCGAGGGGGTGCGGTTCGCCCACGAGGTGCACCCGAGCGAGATCGCGTACGACTACTGGACGACCGTGGCCGCGCTCGAGGCGATCGGGCACCGCGAGGCCTTCGGGCTGAACTGGGACCCGAGCCACTTCGTCTGGCAGGACCTCGACCCGGTCGGCTTCCTGTGGGACTTCAAGGACCGGATCTACCACGTCGACTGCAAGGACGCGAAGCGGCAGGTCGGCAACGGGCGCAACGGCCGGCTGGGCTCGCACCTGGCGTGGGCCGATCCGCGTCGCGGCTGGGACTTCGTCTCGACCGGCCACGGCGACGTGCCGTGGGAGGCGTGCTTCCGGATGCTGAACACGATCGGGTACGACGGCCCGATCTCGGTCGAGTGGGAGGACGCCGGGATGGACCGGCTGGTCGGTGCTCCGGAGGCGCTGGAGTTCGTGCGTCGGCTGGCGTTCGACCCCCCGACCGCCGCCTTCGACGCCGCCTTCAGCTCCTCCTGACCGGTTCGGCTGTCGGACTGGACTCGACAGCTCGATCCCGTGCGAGCTCGCCAGGTTTTGCGCGCCGAGTCGCCAGGTTTTGCGCGGGCGAGCGTTCAGCCGGGGAGGAAGCTGAAGCGGACGTCGCGGTCGTGGTTGTCCACGTTGAGGTCGACCAGGCAGATGCTCTGCCACGTGCCGAGGGCGAGCCGGCCGTCCAGGACCGGCACGGAGGCGTACGGCGGGACCAGGGCGGGCATCACGTGCGAGCGGCCGTGTCCGGGTGACCCGTGGCGATGCCGCCAGCGGTCGTCGCCTGGCAGCAGGTCGTCGAGCGCGGCCAGCAGGTCGTCGTCGCTGCCCGCGCCGGTCTCGAGGATGGCGATCCCGGCGGTCGCGTGCGGCACGAACACGTGCAGCAGCCCGTCACCGCGACGGCGTACGAAATCGGCGCAGTCCGACGTCAGGTCGAGCACGACGTCACGGTCGCCGGTGCGATAGCTCCGCGTCTCCGAGTCCATGGCGTCATCCTGGCAGGAGGCCCTGACCAAGGCAGTTCTCCCGGTCCCAAGGAGGATTTGCCTCGGTACCGAGCCACCTGCATCGGTACCGAGGCAAACACCAACGGTCAGGTGAAGTGGGCGCGGCGGGCGGTACGCCGGAGGGCGGCGAGCACCGGACGGCCGGCCAGCAGGATCGCGCCGGCGGTCAGGATGCCGCGCGGGATGTCCCAGCCGAGCGACGTGGTGGCCCAGAAGACGAGATAGCGGTGCAGGTTCTCGGCCACCGGGTCGCCGGGGACGTACGACAGCTCGGGCGCGTACGACGCGAACGGCCAGAACCAGAGATTGAGCAGCATCCCGTAGAAGAGCCCGGCCACCATGCCGTACGCCGCCAGCATCGCGACCTCGGCGCGGCCACGGACCTGCGGGAGCATCCCCGCGAAGAGCCCGACCCAGCCGGCCGCGAACATCTGGAACGGCAGCCACGGCCCGACCCCACCGGTGATCAGCCCTCCCGCGAACAACGTCAGCGCCCCGAGCACGAAGCCGAAGCCGCGCCCGAACACCCGCCCCCCGAGCACGATCACGATGAAGCTCGGCTCCAGCCCCGCGGCACCCGGACCGAGCGCACGCAGTGCCGCCCCGATGGCCGCGAGCATCCCGAGCAGGGCGATCGCCTTCGCGTCGATGCCTCCCGCGGACAGGTCGGCGATCACCACCGCTGCCAGCAGCGGCAGCAGCACGACGAAGATCCACGGGGCGTCCGCGCTGTGCGAGTTGTCGAGGGCGGCGCCGGGGTCGACGAAGAACGGCCAGGCGTACGCGACCACCCCCACCAGCGAGACGACGCCGAGCACGACCACCGATCGCAGCGGCAGCCGGATCAGCGTGCTCGTGCCCTGCTCGCCCTCCGGTCGGGAAGGCGGTCGGGAGGCAACCGGCGCCGTGGTCATGCCGAACCTCCCGAGGGAGCGGGCAGCGCCGTCGCGACGTCGGCCACCGTCAGCCACGCCTGCGGCGCGAGCACCTTGGCCACCTGCGGCGCGAAGGCCGGCGACGCCACGACCACCTCGGGCGTCGGCCCGTCGGCCACCACCTCGCCCTCGGCCATCACCAGCACGCGCGTCGCCACCTCTGCGACCAGCTCCACGTCGTGCGTGGCGAGCACGACGCCGCGCCCCTCCGCCACGAGCTTGCGCAGGATGCCGACGAGGCGACGCTTCGCGCCGTAGTCGAGCCCGCGGGTCGGCTCGTCGAGCAGGAGCAGCGGCGGCGCAGCGGCGAGCACGACGCAGAGCGCCAGGATCAGGCGCTGACCCTCGGACAGGTCCGTCGGGTGGCGCTCGGGTGGCACGTCGGGCGCGAGCTCGGCGAGCAGTCGCGAGGCGGTGCCCGGTTCGGCGCCGGAGTCGCGGTCGGCGAACGCGCACTCGTCGGCCACCGAGTCGGCGTACAGGATGTCGCTCGGGTTCTGCGGCACCAGGCCGACGGCGCCGATCAGGGTCGACGGCTTCGCCCCTCGCGGGTCGAGGCCCCCGACGTCGATGGCTCCGGACGTCTTGGCCAGGCCGACCAGTGCCCTCAGCAGTGACGACTTCCCGGCGCCGTTGCGCCCCATCACCGCCACGATCTCGCCGGCAGCCAGCTCGACCGTCACGTCGCGCACCGCGGGCATCGCGCCGTAGGACACGACCAGGTGGCGGGTCCGGGCCAGTCGTGCGCCGGAGTCCACGGCGCCGTGCGTCGGAGGCCGTACGCCGGACAACGTGTCGCGCATGTCGGCCGCCGCCCGGCGTGCGTCGCGTACGGACAGCGGCAGCGGCGTCCATCCGCCCAGCCGGCCGAGCTCGACGACGGGCGGCGCGACGGGGGCGGTCCGCATCACGTCCGCCGGTAGCCCCGCGACCAGTGCCTCGCCGTGGCCGGGGATCAGCACCACCTGGTCGGCGTACTGGACGACCCGTTCGAGCCGGTGCTCGGCGAGCACGACGGTGAGCCCGAGGTCGTGCACGAGCCGCTGCAGCGCGGCCAGCACCTCTTCGGCGGCCTGCGGGTCCAGCGCGCTCGTCGGTTCGTCGAGCACGAGGACGCGCGGGTGCGACGTGAGCACCGACCCGATCGCGACCCGTTGCTGCTGACCGCCGCTCAAGGTCGCGAGCGGACGACTGCGCACCTCGGCGAGCCCGAGCAGGTCGAGGGTCTCCTCCACCCGCTTGCGCATCGTGCCGGCGGGGATGCTGAGCGACTCCATGGCGTACGCCAGCTCGTCCTCGACCGACTCGGTCACGAATCCCGCCAGCGGGTCCTGCGCGACGTAGCCGACGACGTCGACCAGGTCGCGCGGCCGCAGCTCGCGCGTCGACCGCCCGTCGACGGTCACGGTGCCGCTCATCGTCCCGCCGGTGAAGTGCGGCACCAGCCCGTTGATCGCCTTGAGCAGCGTGGACTTCCCGGACCCGGTCGAGCCCACGACCAGGCACAGCTCGCCCTCGGGGATGTCGAGGTCGACGTGGTCCAGGACCGGCCGGTCCGCCCCGTCGTACTGCAGGCTCACGTCGTCGAACCGGATCATGCCGCCACCTCGCTCGGACGCTCGGCCGGCGTCGCAGCGGGTGCGGGCTTGACGCGGTCAGGCGGCAACGGCGCCAGGACCGCGGGCAGCAACGCGATGAGGACACCGACCAGCGCGAGCAGCGGCACGGTGGGCATCTCCAGGGGGTACGGCGGATTGGCGGCGGCGGGATCCTGCCGCGCCACGACCACCATCAGGGCGGCGCAGACGACACCTGACCCGGAGACGCACCACTCGGGGAAGGCCCACGGATCCGGGCGATAGCGAGTCCGACGCGTCCGACGACCGCCGACGACCAGCCCCGCCACCGCCAGGGCGACACCGAGTCCGAGCATCGGCAGGCCGAGCCAGGTCGACGAGCTCGCGTCGAGAAGTCCGTAGATGCCGACGCACACGCCGAGCACACCGCCGAACACGAGGGTCGCGGTGATCCGGCGCACCCGGACCGGGACGTCCGTGGTCCGTCCGTATCCGCGGCTGTCCATGGCGGCGGCGAGCTCCACCGACCGGCTGAGGGCTCCTTCGAGGACGGGCATCGCCGTACGCCGCAACGAGGCCAGCCCGTGGCCGTCGTGGCCCCGCAGCCGTTGCGCGCCGCGGACACGCACGGCGTCGGAGACCAGCTGCGGTGCGAACGTCAGCGCCACCACGGCCGCGACGCCGACCTCGTACAGCGCGCCCGGGACGCACCGCAGCAGCCGCTGCGCGCTGGCGAGTGCGTTGGCCGCACCGACGCAGCAGATGATGGTCGCCAGCTGCAGACCCTGCCGGAACGCGATGATCACCGCCTCCCAGGTGATCAGCCCGCCGAGCTTGAGACCCGCCGCCCAGTCCGGCAACGGGACCTCGGGCAGGTCGACGATCACGTGGATGCCCTGCGACTCCGTCGACAGCACGGCCTGCAGCACGATGCGCACGACGATGATGATCAGCCCGAGCCGCAGGAACGCGCCGTAGGCGTATGCCCAGGGCGCCGACGACCTGCGCGCCACGACGACGAAACCGGCCACCGCCAGGATCATCAGGTTGATCAGCGGGTTCGTCGTACGGCTGGCGGCGGCCGCCAGTCCGAGCGCCCACAGCCACCACGCGCCCGGGTGCAAGGCCCGGGCGAACGTGGGGGACTGGACGGAGCGCATCGGTCAGTGAGCTGTCAGCGGGTCACGGTCGTCGCGGTCACGACTGGCGGCGGCGCATCACGAGTGCGCCCACTCCCAGCAGGACCACCACGGCCACAGGGATCCCGACGGTGAGCCACTTGCTCGTGGAGTCGTCGTCGTCCTGGTCGGCGCTCGTGCTCGAGCCGGTGTCCGACGTCGGCGGCTCGTCGCCGGGGAGTGCGAGCTCGACGGGGGTGTCGCTCGGTGGCTCCTCGGCGTCCGGCACGGTGCTGCCGCAGCCGGTGGACGGGTAGTCGTTGATGCCGCAGATCAGTCCGCCGTCACCGGTGCGCAGCGGCACCTCGGCCTGCAGGGCCTGCTGGGCCGTGAAGTTCTCGTCGACCTGGGCGCACACGCCCTCAGGCTGCGGGGTCTCGTCCGACCCGACGGCATCCGACTCGGTGCCGTAGTCGATCACGAACGCGAGTCGCTTCTGGCCGTCGCTCGGCTCGGTGTCGGCGCAGATCGCGTCGAAGTCGCCGTCAGCCCGCGGGAGCCTCGGCTCCTTGACGACCAAGGCCCAGCGGAAGCCGAGCACGTCCCCGTCCTCCGGGATGGCGGTCTTGTCGTTCGCGCCCACGGTCGCGTAGTCCCAGGTGCCCTTCTTGTCGTTCCAGAGGTAGTAGCCCCAGTAGACGTACCCCTTCACCGCGGCCGCGACCGAGCCGCTCGCCTGCGTCGGAGCGTGGCTGGAGGCGGCGTACGACGGAGCAGCGAGGCCCGTCAGCGCGACGGTGAGGAGGAGCACGAGGGGAGCGAGCCATCGCACAGGGGACACGTGAGGGCGCTGCTGGTCGGTCATGACGACCCTTTCGACATGGGTCGCGGAAGCCCGGCCGCAGGACGTCGAGGCGGACGGCTTGCGTGCCGGCCCCGTTCCGCAAACCTCGACGGATGGAGGAGCCGGGCCCGACGCAGGTCTCCCGGCTGGTGCCTCCGCCCTCGGACGGAGTGCACTTCACGGTTGCGGGTCAGCGCCGGATTTCCACCGGCTTCCCCTGCATGCAGGCGTTCCCCGAACGGTCGCACGCCGCGGGCCTACCCGTCAAAGAGGACGCCGTGACACTAGGCTCGGCAGGAGCCCACCACGAGACGGAGAGCGACGATGTCCTGGACCTGGAAGGTCGAGACGAGCGACGGCACACCGGTCGAGCTCGGGTTCGAGGCGCCGGAGTTCTCCTCGCAGAGCGACGCGGAGTCGTGGCTCGGGGAGGTCTGGCGCGAGCTGGTCGACGCGAGTGCCGGTCAGGTCACGCTGCTCGACGACGACCACGTCGTCTACGGCCCGATGTCACTCGACGCCGAGTAGTCCGCCGGCGTGCTCAGGGGCCGGGCAGCACACCAGGATCTGGACAGATCCGCCGGGCGCCGTAGTCGTTCGATTACGTTGAGCAACAATGGGCGTTCGCACCAGCCCGCTGAGCTCGCCATCACAGCGGCGGACTACGAGCGCTGGTGGGCTAGATGGTGTCGCCGACGGAGACGCGGGGTTTGGGGAGACGGAGCCGGCGCATCTGCCAGGAGCGGAGCAGGGCATACATCGTGATGCCCTTCGCCTCGTCGGCTCCGAACCGCTGCGACAGCCCCTTCTTGACCCCACGGATGACGCGGAACGAGTCCAGCGCGAGCACCAGGATCACCGTCATGAAGAGGGTCGACGAGATCGCCCGCGCCCAGGTGGCGTTGACCAGCGTCAGGAAGAACATCGCGAACATCAGCGGCAGCAGGAACTGTCCGGCGGTGAAGTGCGAGTCGACCCAGTCGCGCACGAAGCCTCGCACCGGCCCGCGGTCGCGAGTCGGGAGGTCATCGTCCCTGCCGGCGCCGTCCATGGCCGCCCGCTGGCGCTGCCGGGCCTCCTTGGTGCGCTCGCGCTGCAAGGCGTTGGCCTCCTTGCGCGTACGCGGGGGCGTCATCCGCTTCTTGCGGGCAGCCTCGGCCTCCTTGCGGCTGGGAGTCGGGCGGCCCTTGCCTTCGACCTTGTCCTCGTCCAGCTCCGGAGCGGGCTCTTCGTTCGTCGTACGCCGACCAAACACGGAAACGTCTACCTCGACCTGTTGCACTGACTGATTCCGGCAGCCTACCTGCTCAGGCGAGGCACATCTCCCGGCGGCCGACGCCCCTTTGGACCGCAGCCGTAGGGTGAGGGAAACAACGACTGAAGGGGAGGGGCTGACGATGGCCGGCATCATGCAGCGGATCTCGCTGATCTTCCGCTCGAAGGCCAACAAGGCGCTCGACAAGGCCGAGGACCCGCGAGAGACGCTCGACTACAGCTACACCAAGCAGCAGGAGCTCCTGCAGCAGGTCCGCCGCGGTCTCGCGGACGTCGCGACCAGCCGCAAGCGCCTCGAGCTCCAGATGCAGCAGCTCGACCAGCAGTCGGAGAAGCTCCAGGGCCAGGCGCAGCAGGCACTGGCGCAGGGCCGCGAGGACCTGGCGCGCGAGGCGCTGACCCGGCGTTCCGGTCTGCAGCAGCAGAGTGCCGACCTCCAGCAGCAGCACGCCAACCTGCAGGCCGAGGAGGAGAAGCTCACCAACGCATCCCAGCGGCTGCAGGCGAAGATCGAGGCCTTCCGCACCCGCAAGGAGAGCCTCAAGGCGACCTACACGGCGGCCGAGGCGCAGACCAAGATCAATGAGGCGTTCTCGGGCATCTCGGAGGAGATGGGCGACGTCGGTATGGCGATCGAGCGGGCCGAGGACAAGACCGCGCAGATGCAGGCGCGAGCCGGTGCCGTCGACGAGCTGATCGCGTCCGGCGCCCTCGAGGACCAGGTGTCCGGTGGCAAGGACGACATCACCCGTGAGCTCGAGTCGCTGTCCGCAGGCGCTGACGTCGAGGCCCAGCTGGCGCAGATGAAGGCCCAGGTCGGAGGCAGCACGCCGCCCGCGCAGATCGACGCGGCCCCGGCCGAGGAGGAGAAGGCATGATCATCCGGATTCTCAGCGAGGGGCAGTTCGAGGTCCCGGACGACCAGATCGACGCGCTCAACGAGTACGACGAGAAGCTGGAGGCCGCGGTCGAGGCCGGTGACGAGGCGACCTTCGGATCCGCGCTCGGCGCCCTGCTCGACCGCGTGCGCCACCTCGGTGAGCCGGTCGCCCTCGACGCACTCGTGACCTCGCAGCTGGTGCTGCCGCACGAGTCCGCGACCCTCGCCGAGGTCCGCGACCTGCTCTCCGGCGACGGCCTCATCCCCGGGTAACTCGTGATCGAGCCTGTCGAGATCGCAGACGGTCGTCGACCGCCGCGCGACTCCGCCGCTGCGAGCGGCTCGGGAAATTTCAGGGCGTTCCCTGAGGCCCGGCACAGGAATCTTTGCCAGGCTTCGAGCGTCGTACTAGATGACGCCACAGTGGCGTCGGAAGGTCGAGCGACCCTCCACACTCCAGAAACGAGGCATCAGCCGTCATGGCTAGCACCCGGTTCCGCAGCGACCCAGGACTCACCGCACGTATGGGTCTCGTGATGCTGCTGGTCGGCGGTCTCTACGTCACGGTCATGGCCGTCCTCATCGCGGGCGGTGCGAGCTTCATCAGCGTGGTGTTCATCGCCGTCGCGCTCGGACTCGGCCAGTGGTACTTCTCGGACAAGCTGGCCATGGCGGCCATGCGAGCCCGCGAGGTCTCCCCGGAGGAGGCGCCTGAGCTGCACGCCATGGTCGACCGGCTGGTCGCGATGGCCGACATGCCCAAGCCACGGGTGGCCATCGCCGACATCGACGTGCCGAACGCGTTCGCGACCGGACGCAGCCCGAACCACTCCGTGGTCTGCGTGACGACCGGCATCCTGCGTCGCCTCGACCGCGAGGAGCTCGAAGGCGTGGTCTCCCACGAGCTGTCCCACGTCGCCCACCGCGACGTGCTGGTGATGACGTTCGCCGGCTTCCTCGGCGTGGCAGCCGGCCTGATCATGCGCTGGGGCTTCTTCTTCGGCGGCGGCAACAACCGCGACAGCAACAACCTGCCGTTCATCGTGATCTGGCTCGGCAGCATGGTCGTCTACTTCGTCTCGTTCCTCCTGACCCGTGTGCTCAGCCGCTACCGCGAGCTGTCCGCCGACCGCGCCGGCGCCTACCTGACCGGCAAGCCGTCGGCCCTGGCGTCCGCGCTCACGAAGATCTCGGGCGACATGTCGCGCATCCCCACGCGCGACCTGCGCGAGACGCAGGCGTTCAACGCGTTCATGTTCGCGCCGGCGCTCAACCGCGAGTCCGTCAGCTCGCTGTTCTCGACGCACCCGCCGCTCGAGCAGCGACTGGACCAGCTGGCCAAGATCTCGGCCGACCTGTCGCGACCGGCCGCCTGACCTCGCACGTGAAGAGCCTTCGGGAGATATTCGGACGCAGCGAGCCGCCGGCGGCCAACCTCGACAACCTGTTCGCGGTGCCGTCGGCGGCGATCACGTTGCAGGTCGCGACCGGCTTCACGCCGACCGGCGTCGCCTCGGTCTGCTACCGGCAGGCCGAGGGTGGCGCGTTCGCCGATGCCCAGCGCGACATCCAGGACCTGCTCGACGCCGATGCCGGCCCGAAGGTCGAGCGCAGCACCGACGACTTCGGCTACACCTGGCTGGTCTGCCGGGCGGAGCCGACCGACCTCGCGTCGCTCGTCAACGACGTGCACGCGGTGAACTCGACGCTCGAGAACGTCGGCTTCGGGCCCTCGCTGCTCTGCTCCCTGGTGATGTTCGCCGACTCCGAAGGCCGTCGGGTCGCGTCTGGTCTACCTGTACAAGCAGGGCACGTTCTATCCGTTCGCCCCGACAGGGGACCGCAAGCGTGACAACGCGCTCGAGCTGCAGGTGCGCGGCGTGCTCGACGGGGACCTCCCGATCGAGCCCGAGCTGTCGCGCTGGATGGCCGTCTTCGACGCCCCCGGCCTCTGACCGGTCCCGGCGATCGAGCTTGTCGAGATCCATCCTGGTTTCGACAAGCTCAACCAGCGGGTGAGAGCAGGGCCTCGTCGAAGAACCCGACGACCCGCTTCTCGTACTCCTCCGGATGCGTCGCCAGGCCACGGATGTGCTGGCGTCCGGGATCTCCCAGATCGACGAGTTCGGCCCGCGAGGCGGTGGTACTCCTGGCTCATCTCCTCGCGTTCCCGCCGTTGGGCGCCCAGATCAGCAGGCTGGGTCGCGGCGCGATCCGTGGGGCCAGGTCGGTGAGCGACGGTGGCGGAGCGGTGTTGGAGAATGTGGCAACCGCTCCGGTCTTGAGCAGGAGCAGCGGAAGGTTGGCCGCGAACTCCGTCGAGGACAGTTCCTCTTTCTCCTCGCGAAGTGTCCGGGTTCCGGCGCCTTCGGAGACCACGGCGGCCAGCCGCTCGTCCTCGGCCGCGGCCTGGAGCATGAGCTCGCCGCCGACCGACAGGCCCACGCCGCCGATCCGACCAGGGTCGACGTCGGGTCGCTCGCTCGAGGTAGTCGAGCGCCGCGAAGATGTCGCGCTCGCCACCCCAGCCGAACATGTTCCCGTCGCCCTCGCTCACGCCCTCGCCGCGACGGTCGAACAGCAACACGCCGTACCCGTGCTCGACCAGCATCCGGGTCTGCTCCTGCGTCCCCTTCCGGCCCGGGAACGAGATGACGGCGGCGCCGTTCTCGGACGGGACGTACCAGCCTCGGAGCTCGAGACCGTCGCTGGTGTGCAGCGTGACGTCCTCGTACGGCGCCCCGAGGTTCGGCGGCGGCACCTCGGCGCGAGCCACATGGGTCGACATGTAGGCCACGGCCACGGGGAGGACAGCTGGTACACCGCCATGAGCGCGGCCAGCGACAGCAGCAGCCGTCGGAGGTAGCGCCACCAGCGATTCGGGGTCTGCCGCCGGGATCGCCAGAGACCGACCACACCCAACGCCACCAGCACCAGACCCGCGGGGATCGCCAGCAGACCGGTGAAGTCGTCACCTGAGGGCCCGACCGCCGAGGTGTAGTAGACCGACTCGAAAGCCGCCGACGATGACGCCGAAGAGCCCGAGTGGCGATCGAGATCACCGCGGCGATTCCCGCACGCACGCGCGGGTACGCCCAGGCACCGAGCGCCAGCAGCGCCAGTGGCACCAGGCCGCTGGCGAGGTGGTCGGTAGCGGACATACCGGCGTTCGGCTGGAGATAGTTGTCGTCGATGACGTGAAGGGCCAGACGCCGGTGGCGACCAGGAAGATCGGGTACGAGCGAGGCCGACGACGCGATGGCGGGGGGTTTCCGCACCGATGTCTCCGGTAGGCGTCGTCGTGGCGGCGGTCGTGGTGTCCATGCAACGACGTTAGGCGCGCGGCGTGCGCCGAGACAGCGTGCTACCCGTCGGGTCCGCGGCGGTCACCCGCCCTGTCGTGACCGTCCACACCGGTCGGCGCAGCCGGGTCGACGTGCTCGACCGCCGGATCGAGCGGCGTACTCCGCTCGGGTGATCCGGTAGAAGACGTGCTCGCTGATCGGGCTCGCCGGGTCCAGGGCGGGATGCGGCTGGGTCGCGACGTGGCGGAGGCCGAGCCGCTCCATCACCGCGCGGGACGGACCGTTGACGGTGGCGGTGAGGGACCAGACCTCGTCGTACCCCGCCTGGTCGAAGGCCACCGCGAGGGCCGCCCGCCCGGCCTCGGTCGCGTAGCCCTGTCCCCACGCGGACGCCGCCAACCGCCACCCCACCTCGACGCCGCCGGCACCCGGCACGTCGTCGGGCATCGGGTTGAGTCCGGTGAACCCGATGAACTCCCCGGTCGCGACCGGCTCCAGCGCCCACAGGCCGTAGCCGAGCTCCGCGATCCGTGCCTCGATCCGGTCCGCGAACGCGTCGCTCTCCTCACGGCCCTGGACCGAGGGGAAGTAGCGCATCACCTCGGGGTCCGCGTTCAGGGCGGCGAAGGGGTCACGGTCCGACGGCCGCCAGGCCCGCATCCGGAGCCGTTCGGTCACCGGCTCGACCAACGCGGGTAGGCGCGGCAGTCCGTCGAGCGAGACCACCGTGCTGACGTCAGTCGCGGGCGGAGGCGGCCGACGGGAGCGCGAGCATCCGGTCGAGGGCGACCTTGGCCCACTTCTCCGTCTCGAGGTCGACCGAGATCACGTTGACCGGGTTGCCGGCCACCAGGTTCTCCATCGCCCAGACGAAGTGGGGGAGGTCGATCCGGTTCATCGTCGAGCAGAAGCACACGGTCTTGTCGAGGAACGCGATCCGCTTGTCCGGGTGCTCGGTCGCGAGCCGTTGCACGAGGTTGAGCTCCGTGCCGATGGCCAAGGCGGATCCGGCGGGTGCCGCCTCGACGGTCTTGATGATGTACTCCGTCGACCCGACCAGGTCGGCCTTCGTGACGACCTCGTGCGTGCACTCCGGGTGGACGAGGACGGTCACGTCCGGCACGGTCTCGCGGACCAGGTCGACGCACTCGGCGGTGAAGCGGCCGTGCACCGAGCAGTGGCCGCGCCACAGGATCATCCGGGCGTCACGCAGCTGCTCGGGCGTGAGCCCTCCCAGTGGCCGTCGCGGGTCGTAGACGACGCAGTCGTCGAGCGAGAGCCCCAGCTCCAGGACGGCGGTGTTGCGCCCCAGGTGCTGGTCGGGGAGGAAGAGCACCTTCTCGCCCTGCTCGAAGGCCCAGGTGAGCGCGGTCCGGGCGTTCGACGAGGTGCAGACCGCCCCGCCGTTGCGCCCGCAGAACGCCTTGATGTCCGCCGCGGAGTTCATGTAGGTCACGGGGACGGTCACGTCCGCGATCCCGGCGTCCGTCAACGCGTCCCACGCGTCCTCGACCTGCGCCAGCCGCGCCATGTCGGCCATCGAGCAGCCGGCCGCGAGGTCGGGCAGGATCACCTGCTGGTGAGACGCCGTCAGGATGTCGGCCGACTCCGCCATGAAGTGAACACCGCAGAACACGATGTAGTCCGCCTCGGGCCGCGCGGCTGCCTCGCGCGCGAGCTTGAACGAGTCACCCGTCACGTCCGCGAAGCGGATCACCTCGTCGCGCTGGTAGTGGTGACCGAGCACGAAGACCCGGCTGCCCAACGCCGCCTTCGCTGCCTCCGCCCGAGCGACCAGGTCGGGGTCGGACGCCGCCGGCAGACCGCCGGGGCACTCGACACCGCGCTCGGCGTCGGGGTCGGCGGCGTGCTCGGGCCGGCTGAGCACCAGCAACGGCAGGGACGGGGATGTGGTCACACGAACCTCGAGTACGTCGCAGGGAAACGCTGGAGGGATCACCAAAAGTCTAGGCGGTGCGGCTCAGAGGAAATGACCGGACGGCAGGTACGCCGGAGCCGGCTGCATCCCGCGCAGCGCGAGGAAGCCTCGATTGTGCACCTCCATGCCGCACTGCAGCCCGATCTGGATGGCCCACTGGTGCTGCCCGGTCAGGTAGCCGAGGTCGATCGGCGCACCCTCGGTCGTCGAGCCCAGACACTCCCAGAGCAGCCGGCCCGGCGGTCTCCTCGTCGGTGGCCGCCAGCAGATAGGGCCGCCCGCTCGCGTAGACGTAGGCGTAGCCGAACCGATCGCCCTCGTCGATCACGAGGCTCCGGTACTGCTCGGCCATCAGCGTGTGGTCGACGCCGTGCCCGGCACCTCGCGAGGCACGGTCGGCCGCGTCCATCAGCTCGATGTCGTCGATGCTGCCCTCGCGCACGCCGGAGACGGCCGGGAGGGCAGCCCGTCGTGGCGAACCCCAGATCAGCGCGGTCGGGTGCATGGCGAACCCGGCCAACGCATAGCGGCGTACGGCCCGGGGGTCGTGCGACGAGCAGATGAAGCCGGTGCCGTCCGGGTCGGCATACGTCAGGGCGGCGTCCAGCAGCTGCTTGCCGATGCCCGTCGCCTGGGTCCCGGGCCGGACGGCGTACGTCGAGAGCCCCCAGAGCCGTTCGCGGAGCAGCGCGGCGACCGCGCCGACGAGCTCTCCGGAGTCGTCCTCGGCGACCCAGCAACCGGGGGAGTCATGGGTGATCAGGTGCTCCATCCGGCGGCGCCACAGCGCAGCGCGCTCCGGATCGCGGCGCTCGGGAGCGGGCCAGTCGGCGGGACGAGTCCGCACGTCGATGTCGTAGAACGCGTCGGCCGTGACCCGGTCGACGTCGGGGACGTCCGCGAACGTCATCGGGCGGATGAGCACGTCGCCGACCCTAGCGAGTGGCCGACGCCATCGAGACCACAGCCGAGACCTCAGCGACCGGGAGGCGCGGAGCAGACGACGGTGTCGGACGGGGTGTAGGCGACGTGGGTCGTCTCCTTCTTGACCAGGTCGCTCGAGCCGGCCCGCCGGAAGTAGCGGTAGACGTCCACGTCGAAGCCGCTGTATCCGGTGTTGGCGACGCAGGCGTCGGTCGGGTCGTATCGCGTGGACGGGGAACGGAAGTTGTAGCGGTCGGACACGCCGGCGGTGATGTCCCAGTACTTCGTCGAGAACATCTGGACGTGCATCTCGCCCGACGACGAGACCGTCGACGGAACGACCCACGCATGGATCATCAGGCCGTAGGGCGTGGAGTTGCGGAACTTCAGGTCGACGCTCGGCCACGCCACGGTCGCCTCGCGGCCGAGCGGGTAGCGGTCGATGTAGAAGCTGTGCGGTGTGTGGGTGACGTCGTCCATCCCGGCGAAGAACGCCGCGTTGTAGGTCGTCGTGACGACCTGCGACACCCCGCCCCCGAGCTCCTCGCGGAACACGCCGTTGCTGATGATGAAGCCCTCCGTGAAGCCGTTCTCCTCCGTCCTCTCGCCGACCGTGCCGTTGAACGAGAAGGTCTCGCCGGGACGCACCAACGTGCCGTCGATCAGCTCGGCCGCCCGGCCCTGGTTGATGTTGCGGTACTCGGCGTACGGGAAGTAGGTGACGAAGTCGCTGACCTTCTCCTTCACCCCCAGGCGCTTGAGGTCGCGCGTCGTGACGTCGGCCTGAGCGACCGACGTGCCGACGGAGACGCGCCGCTTCGACGGGTCGTCGGCCACCTGTCGCACGGCGCCTGCGATCTCCTTGGGCTGCACGGTGACGCCTGGACGGGCGGGGATCACGACCGGACGGCCGTTGCGCAGCACCAGGGACGCGTTGTGCGGCTTGGCGTCGATCCGGGCGAGCACGGGGCGCGTGGTCCGCTCGAGCACGTCCTCGTCGACGTTCAGCTGCAGGTCTGCACCTTCGACAGACCAGCTGAGAGCCGGCGCGAAGAGCCGCGGAGGCAAGGACAGGGTCTGGCCGGGCAAGGCGAGCTCGATCGGGCTCGCCACGACGTCGGCGACCTGTGAGTCGACGAACTCCTTCAGCTCGGCTGCTGTGACGGACGGTTGCTTCTCCTCGACCGGCAGGTCGACGCCCTGCCCGGACTCGTGGAAGTACGCCGCCTTGACCGCCTCGACCGCCGCGGGCCGGTCGACCCGGAGCCCGACGACGGGCTGCGTGACGTGTGCCCGGGCGCCGCGCATCGTGATCGCGCCCTCGGTCGGTGCCGTGTCCACGCGGTCCGCGATCGTCTCCACCTCAGCTTCGATCGCCTCGTCGTCGGTCCGCAGCACCGGCTCGACGTCGGACTCCGGGCCGGTGAGCACGTCGACCATCCGGATCGGGTTCCACGACCGCCCGCCACCGGCGTTGACCACGGTCTGGCGCGCGTCGAACGACAGACCCGCAGCATCCGGTTCGACCTCGAACTCCTGACCGTCGTACTCCAAGGTCACCGGTCGGGCGGCCCGGTCGGCCAGCTCCTGCTCGAGCGTCGACTGCGCCTCGTCGGGATCGAGCCCGCCGATGTCGACGCCCGCGACGCTGGTGCCGTGGGGCACGCGGTCACCGATCAGCGCGTACGCCGCGAGGTAGCCGCCGGCCAGCACGAGCACGAGCACACCCAGGGCGACCCACGGCCACCGGCGCCGCCGGGTCGGTGCGGGCTCGCCGCCTCCCGGCGCGGTGGATCCCGGCCACCACGACGTCCCCTCGCTGCCGCTCATCGCTGTCCTATCGGCTCCACCTGCGCCTGCCACCCGACGTCTCGCGTGCGAACAGGATAGGCAGACGCCGCAGGCGAATCCGGGAACGCGGGCAGCCCGCGCACGAGCCCGGCCGACGCGGTTGGCACGATGACGCCATGCGCGTGCTGTTCGCACCCGACTCGTTCGGCGGCACCCTCACCGCGGTCGAGGCCGCGACCGCGATGGCGGAGGGGTGGCGTCGGCGTGCTCCTGACGACGAGCTCGTGCTCGTTCCGATGAGCGACGGCGGTCCCGGTTTCGTCGACGTCCTGCACGCCTCGCTGGGCGGCGAGCTGCTGTCGGTGACGGTGCTCGACCAGTACGGCGACGAGACTCCGACCGGTGTCCTCATGGTGGAGGACACGGCGTACGTCGAGTCGGCCCAGGCCTGCGGGCTGCATCTGTCGGATCGTCGCGACCCGGAGCGCGGTACGTCGTTCGGCGTGGGCCAGATGATCGGCGCCGCCATCGACGACGGCGCTCGGCGGGTCATCGTCGGCCTCGGCGGCTCCGGCACGAACGACGGCGGCGCCGGCCTGCTCGCGGCGCTCGGCGCCACAGCCTCGCCCGACGAGGCGCTGGTCGGTGGTCCCCATGCCCTCGAGCTCGTCGAGCGGGTCGACCTGGCCGGCGTCCACGAGCGCTGTGAGGGGATCGAGCTCGTGATCGCGACCGACGTCGACAACCCGCTGCTGGGACTACGCGGCGCGACCAATGTCTACGGCCCCCAGAAGGGCGTCACGGAGGACCGCAAGCAGCATCTCGACGCGCAGCTCGAGCGGTTGGCCGATCTCACGGATCGCAAGGTCGCCGACGGCAAGGGGGCGGGTGCGGCCGGCGGGCTCGGCTTCGCGCTCCTCCTGGCCGGGCGCGAGCCGGGTCGGCGGTGTCGACGTGGTGGCCGACGCGGTCGGGCTGGCCGACCTGTGCCGGGCGGCCGACCTGGTCGTCACCGGCGAGGGCGCGTTCGACTTCCAGTCCCGCTCCGGCAAGGTCCCCTACGGGGTGGCGGCGGTGGCGGCCGCCGCGATCCGCCCCTGCATCGCGCTCGCCGGGCAGGTGCTGGTCGGCTCGCGGGAGATGCGGGCGCTGGGCGTCGAGTCGGCGTACGCGATGGTCGACCTGGTCGGCAAGGAAGCCGCCCTGGGGGAGCCGCACACCAGCCTGGCCGCGCTGGCCGAGCGGGTGGCGCGCACCTGGTCGCGCTGAGTGTTGCGCTGACCGGGACGCTGACGGACCCGTCTCACCGGTTCCGCGGTGCGTTACCGATCCGGCCGCCCGGTGTGACACCATGGAATACGCCAGGAGACGGGCGAGTTGTCTCCGGGCGAGGCGGGATCACCGCCGTCCGTACACCGACTCCGATCTTTGGGGAGCACGCCAGATGACCGTCCAGGAGCAGTCCAGCACGACCGAGTCCACCCTCGAGGGTGTCCTGCTGACCGACCACGCCGCCGAAAAGGTCAAGGCGCTGCTCGACCAGGAGGGTCGTGACGACCTCCAGCTGCGTGTCTCCGTCCAGCCTGGCGGCTGCTCGGGGCTGCGCTACCAGCTGTTCTTCGACGAGCGCAACCTCGACGGCGACTCGGTGCATGACTTCAACGGCGTGGCCGTGGTGGTCGACCGGATGAGCACGCCCTACCTGCACGGCGCCACGATCGACTTCGTCGACACGATCGAGAAGCAGGGCTTCACGATCGACAACCCGAACGCCACCGGGTCCTGCGCCTGCGGCGACTCGTTCCACTGACGTTCACATCCGCCACGGCAAAGCCCCGATCCGCACGGATCGGGGCTTTCTGCTGCTCGGTCGACGTTGAACCTCAAGTGGCTTGTCGAGCCGGTCGCCACGGCTACGCCGCTGGGGACCGACCATCAGTCCAGGTA
The DNA here is from genome assembly GCA_963737725.1 of uncultured Actinomycetota bacterium. Classification (GTDB taxonomy): domain Bacteria; phylum Actinomycetota; class Actinomycetes; order Propionibacteriales; family Nocardioidaceae; genus JANLYC01. The sequence goes on along the minus strand of CAVTTO010000002.1, from coordinate 257,214 downwards.
GTGGCGGTCGAGGCCGCCGTGGGTGGAGATCCCTTCGCAGACCTCCTGCCACCGCGTGTCGGCCAGCAGCCGGTCGGCGATCGCCTGGTCGGGGAGTCGGCGGACCGGGTAGGCCTGCGCCACCTCTGACGCGTCGTCGTACGTCTCGTCAGGGGGCGTCGCCTCGGCGTACGGCAGCGCAGGTGACTCGCGGCGGCGCGGCTGCCGCGGTCGGGGGACGTTCGAACTCCTCACGAGGGTCACCGTAGAGGGGGCTGCCCGCGGCGACCAGGGTTACCGGTCGGTCACTTCCCGGTCGCGGTACCGAAGCAGCGTCTCGCAGGCACCGCTATCCATGCCGCACTGCGTTGTATGCGCGTTACCGCTATCCGGACATGTCGTCTCGCGGCGGTCCGCCAACCAGGACTGATGCTGGGTAGTCTTGTCCGACGTGCCTATCGCTGTCACCGGCTCGGTTGCGACCGACCACCTGATGTCCTTCCCCGGCCTCTTCCGCGAATCGCTCGTCGTGGACCAGCTCGACAAGATCGCGCTGTCGTTCCTCGTCGAGGACCTGGAGGTGCGGCGCGGAGGGTGTGCGGCCAACATCGCCTTCGGTCTCGCCGCGCTCGGCGCACGCCCGATCCTGGTGGCCGCGGTCGGTGAGGACTTCGCCGACTACCGCTCCTGGCTCGAGCGGCACGGTGTCGACTGCGACTCGCTGCACTACTCCGAGACCCGCCACACGGCGCGGTTCATCTGTACGACGGACACGTCACACGCGCAGATCGCGTCGTTCTACGCCGGCGCGATGAGCGAAGCCCGGGACATCGAGCTCAAGCCGATCGCGGACCGGGTCGGCCGGCTCGACATGGTCGTGATCGCGCCGAACGATCCCGAGGCGATGCAGCGCCACACCCGCGAGTGCCGTGATCGCGGCATCCCGTTCGCGGCCGACCCGTCCCAGCAGCTGGCGTTCTCCGACGGCGAGCTGATCCGCGACCTGATCGACGGCGCCACGATCCTGCTGTCGAACGAGTACGAAGCCGCCCTGATGGAGCAGAAGACCGGCTGGAGCAGCGACGAGATCCTCAAGCGGGTCGGCACGCGCGTCGTGACCCTCGGCGCGGCAGGGCGTCCGGATCGAGAGCGTCGACGCCGATCCGATCGTGGTGCCGGCCGTCCCGGGTGTGACTGCGGTGGAGCCGACCGGTGTCGGTGACGCGTTCCGCTCCGGCTTCCTCGGCGCCGTCGACGCGGGGCTGTCCTGGACCGCGGCGGCCCAGGTCGGATGCGTGCTGGCGGCGTACGTCGTCGAGGGCATCGGCACCCAGGAGTACACGTTCACCCACCAGGCCTTCGTGACCCGACTCGGCCAGGCGTACGGGGAACACGCATCGTCCGACGTCGCCAGCTGGCTCGCCGGCCCCGCTCGCTGAGCCGGGGCTCTACCGTGGACGCATGGGCGTCCCGCACTGGACCGGCGTCGTCGACACCGTCCTCGACCGCACAGTCGTACCCGGCTACACGCGGATCGGACCTCGCCTCCGCCGCCACTGGTGGCCGCCTGACCCGGAGCCCGGATCGCTGGAGGGCGAGCACGTGGTCGTCACCGGCGCCAGCGGCGGCCTGGGCGCCGCGACCGCTGAAGGCCTGGCCCAGCTCGGTGCAACCGTCCATCTGGTCGGCCGCAACCGTGACCGGCTCGAGGCGTCCGCCGACGGCATCCGGGCCACCCGGCCGGAGGGCCACCTGGTCTGCGAGGTCTGCGACGTCAGTGACCTCGACGCCGTACGCGGGTACGCCGCCGGCCTGCTGAGCCAGGTCGACGCGATCCACTCGGTCGTGCACAACGCCGGCGTGATGCCGCCGCGGCGCACCGAGTCGGCGCAGGGGCACGAGCTCGCCCTCGCGACCCACCTGCTCGGGCCGCTCCTCCTCACCGAGCTGCTCAGACCGGCCCTGCGCGCCGCGGCCGGGTCGGGGCGAGTGGTGTGGGTGTCGTCCGGCGGCATGTACGCGCACCCGTTCACCGACGACGTCGCAGCCGACCTGGAGTACACCGCCGAGGAGTACGACGGCACCACGGCGTACGCCCGCACCAAGCGGATGCAGGTGATCGTGGCCGAGCAGCTGGCGACCCGCTACGCCGCCGACGGCATCGCCGTGCACAGCATGCATCCGGGCTGGGCGAGGACGCCCGGAGTCACCGAGTCGCTGCCCCGCTTCGCCCGGGTGATGCGACCGCTGCTCCGCTCGGCGGCGGAGGGAGCGGACACGATCGTCTGGCTCGCCGCCTCGCCGATCGCGACAGAGACCAGCGGGGAGTTCTGGTGCGATCGACGACCACGGCCGACCGCGTTCCTCCCGTGGCAGCGCGAGACCTCGACCGACCGCGCCGAGCTCTGGGACTTCTGCTACGCCGCAACATCCGCTGGCCGACGTAGGGCTCAGTCACCAGGTCGGTGTGGCGGATCCGGTAGGCGGTGGCGGGGCGACCCGTCGGGCCGGGTTCGTACGCCGCTTGGCTCACCAGCTCCTGCCCCCGCATCCGGCACCAGGCCGCCACGTCCGTGGCCGCTGCGGGATCGTCGGAGATCACGTCGACGAGCTGTCCCGGCACGGTCGACGGCCAGGCGCGCCCGAGCTCGATGATCGGGAGGGGGCAGACCATCCCGCGGCAGTCGAGCACGAGGTCGGCCTCGGCCGGGACCGGTTCAGCCATCGGACGTCTCCGAGGCGATCGCCGCGGTCGCGCGGATGTCCGCCACGACCTCGCCCATGGTCGCGACGAACCGGTCGAGCTCTGCGTCGGTGGTCGACGCGGAGATCGAGACCCGCACGTTGCCGTGCGTCAGCACGCCCATCGCGGCCAGCACGTGACTCGGCTCGAGCGCCGACGCCGTGCAGGCGGACCCGCTCGAGACCGCGAAGCCGGCTCGGTCGAGTGCCGTCACCAGAGCCTCGCCGTCGACGTAGAGGCAGGACACGTTGACGATGTGGGGGAGCCGCGCGTCGGGGTCGCCGGCCACGTCGACGTCCGGGACCGTCGCCACGATGCCCTCACGCAGGCGTGCGGTTGCGGCGTGCATCCGTTCCGTGTCGGCCGCCTCGGTCTCGCGCACCGCCTGGAGGGCGGCCGCCGCCGCGAGGGCACGCGGTACGTCGACGTAGCCGGCCATTCCCGGCTCCCGCTCGTCCTCGGGCCAGGGTGCACGCCAGCGAACGCCCTTGCGCACGGCCAGCACGCCGAGCCCTGCCGGCCCGCCCCACTTGTGGGCGCTGGCGGTGAGCAGGTCCCACGTGTCGGGGACGGGGGCGTGTCCGATCGAGGCCGCCGCGTCGACGAGGAGCGGGACGTCGCTCGAACGGCATACGTCATGGGCCTCGGCCAACGGCTGCGTCGTGCCGACCTCGTGGTTGGCGGACTGCAGGCAGGCGGCAGCGACACCCGGCGCCGCGACGGCCGTGCGCCACGCCTCCAGGTCGACCCGACCGACCCGGTCGACCGCCACGGACACGGTGTCCCCGACGCCGGCCGGGCTCGTCGGGGGAGGAGAGGCAGGCGTGCAGGACCGCAGAGTGCTCGACCGCGCTGTGTACGACGACCCGGCCGGTCCGCGAGCGGCCGCGCCGGAGACCCAGCACGCCCAGGTGGCACGCGGTCGTGCCCGAGGACACGAACGACACCTCGTCGGGGCGACAACCGATCAGCGATGCCGTCACCTCGCGGGCGTTGTCGAGCAGCAACCGTGCCTCGCGACCCTCCCGGTGCAGGCGCAACGGGTCGGCCCAGCCGCGGTCGAGAGCCGCCTCGAGGACAGCCCGTGCAGCCGGATGCAGCGGCAGACCCGAGGCGGTGTCGAGGAAGACCCGATCGGCACCGCTCGCGGTCCCGACTACGGGCGTCGTCCGTCCCTGGCACAACACGACCGTATCCACCCGACCTGCACCGTCGCCGCGCCAGGCTCTGGAGTAGGGTTCTGCCAGTCCCAAGGTCCACTTGCGAGCGAAGGGGAGAAGCGCCAACGTGAGTCGCAATCTCACCGAGCGCGCGGCGCCGCGTCGGCTGGCGCGCACCGCGACCGCCACCGCGATCGGCGTCGTCTCGATGCTGCTCCTCAGCGGCTGTTCCGAGGCGACCGAAGAGCAGTGGAAGCGCCTCGGGCTCCCGGACCCGGCCAGCAACCGCACGGTCTACATCCACGACCTGTGGATCGGGTCCTGGATCGCGGCGGGCATCATCGGAGGCTTCACGGCCGCGCTCATCATCTGGGCCCCTATCCGCTACCGGCGCCGTAGTCATGAGGACCTGCCGACCCAGGTGCGTTACAACCTCCCGATCGAGGTGCTCTACACGATCGCGCCGCTGATCGTCGTCGCGGTGCTCTTCTTCTTCACGGTCGAGAAGCAGAACAAGGTGCTCGAGTCGGTCGACAACCCCGACCACGAGGTCATCGTGACCGCCCAGCAGTGGTCCTGGACCTTCAACTACCAGGACGAGCCGTCGGCCGGTGGCGAGGACGTCTACGACGCCGGGACCAGCGCCGTCGAGCCGACGTTGTGGCTGGTCGAGGACCAGAGCGTGACGTTCACCCTGCACTCGCCTGACGTCATCCACTCCTTCTGGGTGCCGTCCTTCTACTTCAAGCGCGACGTCATCCCGGGCCGCGACCAGTCGTTCTCGCTGACACCGAACGTCCAGGGCGACTTCGTCGGCCGCTGCGCCGAGCTCTGCGGGTTCCAGCACTCGCGGATGCTCTTCAACGTCCACGTCACGTCGCAGGAGGAGTTCGACCAGCACATGGCCGACCTCGTGGACCGCGGCCAGACAGGCACCCTGCTCGGCGGCGTCAACTCCGACACCGTCGCCGGGCTGGAAGAGACCAGGGAGGCTGACGAATGACCGCGATCGACGCAGGGCGCACAGAACGCGTGACGGCGGCCCGGACACGCCCCCTGACCAAGGGCCAGATCCTCGTCAGGTACATCACCACCACTGACCACAAGGTGATCGGCAACCTCTACCTCGCCACGTCCTTCGCCTTCTTCCTCGTCGGCGGCCTGATGGCGATGGTCATCCGTGCCGAGCTCGCCCAACCCGGCCTGCAGTTCGTCGACGACGAGGTCTACAACCAGCTGTTCACGATGCACGGCACGATCATGCTGCTGCTGTTCGCGACGCCGTTGTTCGTCGGGTTCGCGAACTGCATCATGCCGCTCCAGATCGGTGCTCCCGACGTGGCGTTCCCGCGGCTGAACATGTTCAGCTACTGGCTGTTCCTGTTCGGTGGCCTCATCACCATTTCGGGGCTCATCGTGCCGGGTGGCGCCGCCGACTTCGGTTGGACGGGCTACACGCCGCTCTCCGACGCCGTTCGCTCGCCGGGCGTCGGCGGTGACCTCTGGGTCATGGGTCTGTGGATGGTGGGTCTCGGCACGATCCTGGGTGGCGTCAACTTCGTGACCACGATCATGTGCATGCGTGCGCCGGGTATGACGATGTTCCGGATGCCGATCTTCACCTGGAACATCCTGATCACGTCGTTGCTCGTGTTGATCGCGTTCCCGATCTTCGCCGGCGCGCTGCTCTGCCTCGAGGCCGATCGCTTGCTCGGCGCGCACATCTTCGACCCGGCCAGCGGCGGCCCGATCCTCTGGCAGCACCTGTTCTGGTTCTTCGGCCACCCCGAGGTCTACATCATCGCGCTGCCGTTCTTCGGCATCATCACCGAGATCCTCCCTGTCTTCAGCCGCAAGCCGATCTTCGGCTACATCGGGTTGGTCGGCGCGACCCTGACGATCGCGGCGCTGTCCGTGGCGGTGTGGGCCCACCACATGTTCGTGACCGGGGCGGTCGACCTGCCGTTCTTCTCGTTCATGACGTTCCTGATCGCCGTCCCGACGGGCGTGAAGTTCTTCAACTGGATCGGCACGATGTGGGGCGGGTCCGTCTCGCTCGACACGCCCATGCTCTGGGCGATCGGCTTCCTGGTCACCTTCCTCTTCGGCGGCCTCACCGGCGTCATCCTGGCCTCGCCGCCGCTGGACTTCCAGCTGTCCGACTCCTACTTCGTGGTGGCGCACTTCCACTACGTCGTGTTCGGCACCGTGGTGTTCGCGATGTTCGGAGGCTTCTACTACTGGTGGCCGAAGATCACGGGTCGGATGCTCGACGAGCGGCTCGGAAAGATCCACTTCTGGCTGCTGTTCGTGGGCTTCCACACGACGTTCCTCGTGCAGCACTGGCTGGGTGTCGAGGGCATGCCGCGCCGGTACGCCGACTACAAGGCCTCCGACGGCTTCACCGGGCTGAACGAGATCTCGTCGGTCGGCGCTTTCGTCCTCGGCGCCTCCACCCTGCCGTTCCTCTACAACGTCTGGAAGACGCGCAACGCACCCCTGGTCAACACCGACGACCCGTGGGGCTGGGGCCGTTCGCTGGAGTGGGCCACATCCTGTCCGCCGCCCCGACACAACTTCGTCACGCTGCCGCGGATCCGGTCCGAGAGCCCGGCCTTCGACCTGCACCACCCCGACGTGGCGCTGATGGAGCTCGAGCACAACGGTCAGGTCAACCGTCAGGGCGAGGTGGGAGACACCGCCGAGATGTCGGGCCGGCAGGAGCATCTCGAGGGCCAGGCCCAAGCCGGCGGTGTCGCCACGAAGTCCCGTGAGGACGACGACGAGGAGAGGAAGGACGATCAGTGAAGGCAGAGGCCTGGATCTTCGGGGGCAACGCCGTCTTCTTCGCCCTGATCGCCCCGACGTACTGGTTCCTGACCTACGACCCGACCGGGACGGCGGCCCTCATCATGACCACCTTGCTGGCCACGCTGGTCACGTTCTACCTCGGCCTTCCACGCGAACAAGATGGACGCGCGCCCGGAGGACCGGATGGAGGCGGAGGTCGTCGAGGGGGCAGGGGAGCTGGGCTTCTTCCCTCCGTACTCGTGGTGGCCGCTGTGGTGTGCCATGGCCCTGGGGGTGTGCGTGGTCGGCATCGTCTTCGGTTGGTGGCTGTTCATCATCGGCATCGGTGCCGGCTCCATCGCCCTGATCGGCTGGGTGTTCGAGTACTACCGCGGCGAGCACGCGCACTGAGACGCTACTGACGGGTAGCCGCGCGGCGGTCACAGCGGTGACCTGACCGTTATACGGACGGCACAACCGATCGGCCCGCTGACGCGTCATATCCAGTGTCCGAGTGGGTGGGCAAGAGGACACGCGCACGGTGGACAGGTAATTTCTTGGTGTCCCCGTGTCTTGTTACCCTTGAGCCCGCACCAATCAATTGCCTTTTCAAGGGAGCCTTTTTATGTCCGCACGGGGGATTCGTTCCCGCCTGAGCGTGGTCGCTGTCGCGGTCACGGCGCTGAGCCTTGGGCTCGCCGGGTGCAGCGGGAACGACGCGGCCGACGACAACCAGGGCACCGGCCCGGGGGACAAGGCGGCCAACAACAACGCCGATCCGGGCAGTGACGAGCAGCAGGAGCCGGCCACGTCGGCCGCGGTGATCTCCGCCAACGTCAGCCGGGGCAAGCCGGTCACCGTCGACACGTCGGTCACCGTCGATGTCGCCGACGGCACCTTCGACGCCGTCGTTCTCCGCGTCCTCAAGGGCAAGCGCCTCCCCGGCAGCTACAACGCCGACAAGACCGAGTGGACGGCCGACGCGCTCCTGGAGCCCGGCACGCAGTACGTCGTGACGAGCAGCGCCTCCGACGCGGACGGCCTGGGCAAGAACGCGCGGACGATGTTCCGCACCGAGAACCTCACGCTCGACCAGCAGACCTACCCGTCCGTCACGCCGCTCCAGAACGAGACCGTCGGTGTCGGCATGCCGGTGATCGTCACCTTCGACATCCCGGTCACCAACCGCGCCGCCTTCGAGAAGCAGATGACCGTCTCGTCGTCGCCGAAGGCCGTGGGCACGTGGCACTGGATCAACGACCAGGAAGTCCACTGGCGTCCGCGCACCTACTGGAAGCCCGGCACCAAGGTGTCGGTCGACATCGACGTCAACAGCGTCGACGCCGGCAACGGCGTCTACGGCCAGATGGACCGCCACGTCGACTTCAAGATCGGCAACTCGGTCGTGATGAAGGCCAACCTGCAGACCGACCAGATGGCGGTCATGGTCAACGGCTCGCTGGCCCGCACCATCCCGATCACCGGCGGCAAGCCGGGCTTCGAGACCCGGAGCGGCACCAAGCTGATCGTCGAGAAGTTCGCGGAGAAGCGGATGGACGCCGCAACGGTCGGCATCGGTCAGAACGACCCGGAGTACTACGACATCCCGGATGTCCAGTATGCCCAGCGCGTGACCTTCACCGGAGAATTCCTGCACGCTGCCCCCTGGTCGGTGTCGGCCCAGGGTTCCTACAATGTGAGTCATGGCTGCGTCGGCATGAGCACCGACAACGCTGCTTGGCTGTTCAACCTCACCCACCGGGGCGACCCGGTCGAGGTGACGGGCACGCAGCGCGGCCTGGAGGACAACAACGGGTGGACCGACTGGAACGAGTCGTACGCCCAGTACAAGCAGGCTTCGGCGTTGTGAGGCGCGGCTGAGGCCGCGCTGAACGAGACCCGGCGCCCCGCGTCCTGCTGTGAGGACGCGGGGCGTCGTCTCATTCCCCACTCGCCAAGTATTGCGCCCCGAGTCGCCAAGATTTGCGCGCCGAGTCGCCACGATTGGTGCGGCAGCGCTCAGCGTGCGGCGTGGATGTCGAACCAGCCCCCGGCCTCGACGCCACGGCGCCGGGCGGACCAGGTCCGGACGCGGGTCACGAGCCCGTTGTTGTAGATCGCACGCAACGGCTTGTGCACGAAGCTGACCGGGATGCCGAGGACCCGTCCGCGTGCCGTGTACTGGACCCGTAGGGTCTGGCGACGCACCGTTGCCAGGAACCGCTCGACGAGCTCGTCACGCGGCATCCATTCGCCAGGTGTCTCCTCACCGAACGCGCCGGACGAGTGCTTGCTGAACTGCACGTCGACGTACTCGCCCTCGCGCGCGGGCATCGGCGGCCGGTACGTCGGGTGCAGAGCCTGGTTCACGAGCTTGAACCGCGTGTAGCCGAGCTCCGCGAGCACGTCGACCGCCCCGACCGTGCCGTCGGTGTCCGCGGGGTTGGCTTCGAAGGACACGAAGCGCGGCTGTTCGTGAGGCAGGTCGCGCAGGGAGCGGACACAGTCGAAGTCGCGTCCCTCGACGTCGATCTTGACGTAGTACGGCGTACGGAACGGTGCCAGGATCGCAGCGAGTGTGTCGCAGGGGACCACGATCTTGCGACGGTCGACGTGATGTCCACGAACCGCCATGTCGGGGTCGGTGCTTGCCCACAGGTCGTCGGAGCCGAGGTAGAACTCGACCTCGCCCGCGTAGTCGGCGACGGCCATGTGCACGATCGCGAGTCGCCCGGTCTCGCACTCGGCTCGCAACCTGTCGGAGACCTGCCGGACCAGATCCGGGTTGGCCTCGATGGCGACCACGTCGAAGCCCTTGCGGAGGTAGTACTCCGTGTCCTCACCGCGGTGCATACCGACGTCGACGATCAACTGCCTGGGCTCGGGATCCATCCGTTCAGCATGGGCGATGACGCCAGGTATGGCCCGGAACGGCACGGCGTCGAGCGGCACGTTTTGCAGCTCGACGGCCTCAGCTGCCGGTGACGCCGTCGATGTGCTCGCGCAGCAGGTCGGCGTGGCCGTTGTGGCGGGCGTACTCCTCGATCAGGTGCACCACGACCCACCGGCAGGACATGGTGCCGTGTCGCGGGGTCTCGAAGACGTCGTCGAGATCGTGCCGCGCCAGCACCTCGTCGCAGATCTCCCACTCGGCGAGGAGCGCGGCATAGTTCTCCTCGGCGCGCGCCGGGTCGAGGTCGGACCAGGCGGTCTCCCGCTCGCCGTCGTGGTACGTCGGGAACATGTCGTCCCGGCCCTCGAGCCGGCGTCGGAGCCAGACCCGCTCGACGTCGGTGTGGTGGCGGATCAGCCCGAGCAGGCTCATCTCCGTCGCAGGAAGCGGTCGCATCGCCAGCTGCTCGCCGGTGAGTCCCGCGCACTTGTGCAGCAGCGTCGAGCGTTGCCAGCCGAGCCAGCCGAGCAGCATGGTCCGCTCGTCGGCCACGAACGGCTCGTCGATGCGGGTCACCGCTGGTGCGGTCCACTGGTGCTCCGTCGTCATACGACCGTCAGCTCCTCGCCTGATGTCTGGCCCGACCGCCGCGTTCGACCGAGGCGGATGCCCCGTCACCAACGAAGATTTGCCTCGGTACCGAGCCAGCTGGCTCGGTACCGAGGCAAACCCCAACGTGGTCGGGGAGGGCAGCGGGATCAGTGGGGACCGGAGGAGCCGGACTCCTCGAGCTCGAACTCGTCGCCGCCGACCTGGCCACCGGTCTCGATGCCCTTGTGCTCGTCGGGGTGCTGGTCATCGTCGACGTGCTCCATGTGGTGTGCCGCCTCGTCCAGCTCGTGCCGGGTCGGCTTGACCACGTCGTCGCCGTACCAGAACTGCGACAGCTTGGCGCGCACCCGCTCCTTGCCCTGCTTGGGCGCCGTGACGCCGTTCGCGTCCTCACGTGCGGGCAGCTCGAGCGGTGTCGACTGCTCGTGCGTGGTGAGGTTGTAGGCGCTGATCGGGTCGATCGGGCGGTGGATCTCGGTGTACTCGCCGTCGGGGGAGCGGACGATGACGCCGGTCTCGTAGCCGTGCAGCAGCAGGTCTCGATCGTGACGCTGGAGCGACAGGCACCACCGTCGAGCGATGATGAACACGATGACGGGCAGCACGAAGAACGCGATCCGCAGGAACCAGGTGATCTGGTAGATCGACAGGTGGAACTCGGGGCCGATCAGGTCGTTGCCGGCACCGGCCCAGAGGACGCCGTACGCCGTGATGCCTGCCGCACCGAGACCGGTCCGGGTCGGGTGGTTGCGCGGACGGTCGAGGATGTGGTGCTCGCGGTTGTCGCCGGTGATGAACCGTTCGATGAACGGGTAGGCGCCCAGCACCAGGAACAAGAGGCCCATCAGACCCAGACCGGGGATCATCACGTTCCACGAGATCGTGAAGCCCGCGATATGGGTCTCCCAGTTGGGCATGAGTCTCAGCCCGCCGTCGAGCCAACCCATGTACCAGTCGGGTTGAGAGTCGGCCGTCACCTTCGATGGGTCGTAGGGCCCGTACATCCAGATCGGGTTGATCTGCATCAGCGCCCCCATCAGGGCGGTGACGCCGAAGACGATGAAGAAGAAGCCGCCGGCCTTGGCCATGTAGACGGGCATGAGCGGGTAGCCGACGACGTTGTCGTTGGTCCGTCCGGGGCCTGCCCACTGGGTGTGCTTGTGGTAGACGAGCAGCAGCATGTGGGCAGAGATCAACCCCACGAGCAGGCCGGGGATGAGCAGCACGTGCACGATGTAGAGCCGGGAGATGAAGTCGTCACCCGGGAACTCGCCGCCGAAGACGAAGAACGAGAGGTAGGTGCCGACGACCGGGATCGACCGGATCAGACCCTCGGCGATGCGGAGGCCGGTGCCGGACAGCAGGTCGTCGGGGAGTGAGTAGCCGGCGAAGCCCTCGACGATGCCGAACTGGAGGAGGCCGAGGCCGATCAGCCAGTTGAGCTCGCGAGGCTTGCGGAACGCGCCGGTGAAGAAGATCCGGAGCATGTGGATCGTCATCGCCGCGAGGAACAGGTTGGCCGACCAGTGGTGCATCTGCCGCATGAGCAGTCCACCGCGGACGTCGAAGGAGATGTCCAGCGTGGAGGCGTAGGCCTCGGACATGTGGATGCCGCGCAGCTGGGCGTAGGAGCCCATGTACTCGACTTCCTCCATGCTCGGCTTGAACCACAGCGACAGGAAGACACCGGTCAGCAGCAGGACGACGAAGCTCCACAGCGCGATCTCGCCGAGCATGAACGACCAGTGGTCGGGGAACACCTTGCGCAGCTGCTTCTTCATCAGTCCGGCAAGACCGACCCGGTCGTCGAGCCAGGTCACCGGTCCGGCCATCGGGTTGCGCTTGGTGCTCGTCCGCGCCTGGGTCGAGGTGCTCGACGCTTCGGTGGATTGATTGGTGCTCATCGGATCAACCTCGTTCCCAGTAGCTGGGGCCGACGGGTTCGGTGAAGTCGGACTGGGCGACGATGTAGCCCTCGTCGTCGACCTCGATCGGGAGCTGTGGCAGCGCACGCGCGGCCGGGCCGAAGATCACCTTGCCGTTGTCCGCGAGGTCGAACGTCGACTGGTGACACGGGCACAGCACCGAGTGGGTCTGCTGCTCCCACAGGCTGATCGGGCAGCCGACGTGCGTGCAGATCTTCGAGAAGCAGAGGATCCCGTCGATGCCCCAGTTCTTCGCCTGGTGGCTGGGGGTGATGTCGTCGGGCTGCATCCGGACCAGGATCACCGCAGCCTTGGCCTTGGCGTTCTGCAGCTCGACGCCCTCGAGACCCGGGACGAGGTTGCCGTTCTCGTCCTCGTGCTCGAAGAACACCTCGGGCTCGGCGTTCACCAGGGTCCCGACCTCCATGTCGCTGGGCCGGATCTTCGCGCCTGTCACGTCGAGGCGGACCTGCATGCCCTTGCGCCAGACCGTGGTCGCCGGCGCGTTGCCCGGCAGCGGGCCCAGGTCGCGCAGATAGACGATGGCCGGTATGCCGAGCAGGGCGAGGCTGCCGAGCAGGCTGTTGCGGATCAGCTTGCGCCGCCCGAAGCCGGACTCCTCGGCACCCTGGTAGAACTGCGCCAGCACCTCCTCGCGGTCCTCCGCGCTGGAGCTCGCGCCGTGCCGGTACTCCACGATCTCGTGGTCGCCCATCAGCTTGCGCGCCCACTGGATCAGGCCGGCGCCGATCAGGAGCAGGGCCAGGCCGAGGGTCAGGCCGAGGAACAGGTTGGAGGCGCCCCAACCGAGGAACGTCTCACCGCCGGGACCGGGCGCGAACGCGAAGTACGCGACGGCGTTCGCGATGATCAGGACCGAGGCCAGCAGGAACATGCCCGCGACCTGGCGCTCGGCGCGCTTCTCCATCGCCGGGTCGACGTCGGTCGGACGCGGCTCGTGCTCGGGCAGACCGGGGTCCGGGATCGGCCCCTCGTGCGCGACCGGTGCGCGGTGTCCGCCGTACGGTTCGAGCTGATCGTTGTCGCTCATGCCTTCTTCTTTCCAGCCCGCACGCTGTTGTTGGCGATCCAGACGGCGACGAGCACGAGGCCGCCGATGCCGAGCAGCCACCCGAACAGGCCCTCGGTCACCGGTCCACGGCTACCCAGAGGGGATCCGCCGTATGCCGTCTGGTTCTGCAGCGCCTCGATGAACGCGATGACGTCCCGCTTGTCCTCGGGCGTCAGCGTCGAGTCGGTGAAGTTCGGCATCTGCTGCGGCCCCGTGATCATGGCCTCGTAGATGTCGAGCGCGCTGGAGTTCATCAGACTCGGGGCGTAGCGGCCACTGCGCAGCGCGCCGCCCTGGCCGGCGAAGTTGTGGCAGGCCGAGCAGTTGGCCAGGAAGATCTCCATGCCGCGGCTGACATTGGCGTCGCTCGTGTCGAGCGCCTCTTCGTCAGGGATGGCCGGCCCGGGACCGAGCGATGCGACGAACGCGCCGAGCGCCTCGATCTCCTCGTCGGTGTAGTTGGGCTCCTTGGCCGCGATCTGCGTGCCGGGCTGTTGCGCCGGCATCCGACCGGTGCGGACCTGGAAGTCGACGGCCGCCGCTCCGACGCCGACCAACGGAGGACCGTAGTTGCCGCCGTCCTTGGTGACGACGCCCTCGCCGTTGAGGCCGTGACACGACGAGCAGCCGACCGTGAACAGCTTGCGGCCCTGCGAGATGAGCTCGTCGTCGGCCTTGCTGTGCTCACTGGCGACCGCGGGACGGAACGCGGAGTACAGGCCGGCGGTGAGCACCAGCCCGAGCAGCACGACGACCAGACCCGCAAGCGGGTGCCGCCGTCGTGTCGACAGGAACTTCACGAGATTCGCGTCCCTTCTTTCCGGCCTTTGCCAGTGCCGTTCGTTCGACTGTGGTCGGGTCTCACGGTGCAGTGGTGGAGCAGCGGGTGAAGCAGTGGTGCAGTCCTACTGGAGCAGGTAGATCGTCGCGAACAGGCCGATCCAGACGACGTCGACGAAGTGCCAGTAGTACGACACGACGATCGCCGTCACGGCTTGCTCGTGGGTGAACGTCTTGGCCATGAACGTGCGGCCGAGGACGAACAGGAAGGCGATGAGACCGCCGGTCACGTGGAGGCCGTGGAAGCCGGTGGCCAGGTAGAAGATCGAGCCGTACGCCGACGACGGGATCGTGACGTTCTCGCTGATCAGCTCGAAGTACTCGTAGCACTGGCCGGCGATGAAGAACGAACCCATCACGTAGGTGAGCACGAACCACTCGCGCAGTCCCCACTTGCCGACCTGGAAGAGGCTGCCGGCGCGACCGACCTGGCCGCGCTCCGCGGCGAAGACGCCGAGCTGGCAGGTGACGGACGAGAGCACCAGCACGGTGGTGTTGACCGCCGCGAACGGGACGTTGAGCTTGGCGGTCTCCTGGACCCACAGCGCCTCGGTCGCCGGGGTGGCGGACCGGAGGGTGAAGTAGGTCGCGAACAGGGCCGCGAAGAACATCAGCTCACTGGAGAGCCAGACGATGGTCCCGACGCTGACCATGCTCGGACGGTCGTGCTGACCGTGCAGCCGTGAAGCGGAGATCGCCGATGAAGTCGCCACCCGGTCATTATGTCCTCACGGGGCCCGATAGGACACAGCGACCCCCCGCTCGTGCATAGGTCTCTCGGCAGGCATTTACGCTGGAGCCGTGACCATGCTGGCCCATGCCGAGGAAGGCGAGAGCGTTCCGGCGATCACGCTGGGGCGGATCTTCTCGGCGTGGACGTTGGAATGGGTGGCGATCGTCCTCATTCTGCTCACCGCTGCGCTCTATCTTCTCGGCGTACGACGCCTGCATGCCCGGGGCGACTCCTGGCCGGTCGTCCGGACCCTGAGCTTCTGCGGGCTCGGGCTCGGCACGCTGCTCGTCGCGAGCTGTTCGTCGCTCGCGACGTACGACACGACGCTGCTCTCGATGCACATGGCGCAGCACATGCTGTTCTCGATGGTGGCGCCGATCTTCATGGCGTTGGGGGCTCCCGTCACGCTGGCCCTGCGCACGTTGCCGCCCCGCGGCCGATCCATGCTTCTCGCCGTGCTGCACAGCCGGGCGGCCGCCGTCCTGTCGTTCCCTCCGGTCACGTTCGTCCTGTTCGTCTTCAGCCCGTGGGTGCTCTACTTCTCGGGGCTCTACGAGGCGACGCTGCGCTCACCGCTGCTGCACGACCTGATGCACCTGCACTTCGTGGTCGTGGGCTGTCTCTTCTTCTGGCCGCTGATCGGCGTCGATCCCGTGCCGGGGAAGGTGGCCTACCCGCTCCGGATGCTCATGGTCTTCGCCACCTTGCCGTTCCACGCCTTCCTCGGCGTGACGATCATGTCGCAGAACGACCTGATCGCCTCGGACTGGTACACGTCTCTGCACCGCGACTGGCCACCGACGCCGCTGGACGACCAGCACATCGCCGGGTCGATCCTGTGGGGGAGCGGGGACCTGGTCGGACTGGTGATCTTCGCCGTGCTCTTCGTGCAGTGGGTGCGCTCCAGCCAGCGGGAGGCCGAGCGGGAGGACCGCAGGCTGGACCGGGAAGAGGCGGCCGAGCGGCGTACGGCGTCGCCCCGGTAACATCGGCGACGCGCACGCACGCGCGCCACCGCGACGATTCTTGAGGGCAGGTTCTCCATGCGAGTGCTGGTCTACAGCGACGACGTGAACACGCGGAACGAGGTCATCCTCGCCCTCGGCAAGCGTCCGCACCCCGACCTGCCCGAGGTCGAGTACGCCGAGTGCGCGACCGAGCCGGTCGTGATCGCGACCATGGACGCGGGCGGTGTCGACCTGGCGATCCTCGATGGTGAAGCCGTGCCGGCCGGCGGGATGGGCATCTGCCGCCAGCTCAAGGACGAGATCTACCAGTGCCCACCGGTCCTGGTCCTGACCGGTCGGCCCGAGGACGGCTGGCTGGCCACCTGGTCTCGCGCCGAGGCCGCCGTGTCCCACCCGATCGACCCCGTCGAGCTCGCCGAGACCGTGATCCGGCTGCTGCGTCCGCGCGCCGAGCTCAGCTCGTCCTAGGGGCGGGGGAAGTCCGGTGACGGACCAGTCGACGACGACCTGGCCCGAGGTGCTGTCCGGCCTGATCGCCGGGCACGACCTCACGTCGACCCAGACCGGCTGGGCGATGCGCCAGATCCTGTCGGGCGAAGCGACCCCGTCGCAGATCGCGGGTTTCGCCGTGCTGTTGCGCGCCAAGGGCGAGACGGTCGAGGAGGTCGAAGGGCTCGTCGCGACGATGTACGACTTCGCCGCGCCGCTCGAGCTCGACCGTCGCGCCGTCGACATCGTCGGCACGGGTGGCGACCGCTCGCACACCGTCAACATCTCGACGATGGCCGCGCTCGTCACCGCCGGCGCCGGCATACCGGTGGTCAAGCACGGCAACCGGGCCGCGTCGTCGTCATGTGGCTCGGCCGACGTCCTCGAAGGCCTCGGCATCCCGCTCGACCTCCCGGCCGAGCGGGTCGGCGAGATCGCGCGTGAGGTCGGGCTGACGTTCTGCTTCGCACCGGTCTTCCACTCGGCGCTGCGTCACTCGGCCGTGCCGCGGCGGGAGCTCGGCGTGGCGACGTCGTTCAACCTGCTCGGCCCGCTCGCGAACCCCGGCCGACCGGCAGCTCAGGCCGTCGGCGTCGCCAACCCGCGGATGGCGGGCATCATCGCCGGCGTGCTGGCCAAGCGTGGGGTGGACGGGTTCGTCTTCCGCGGCAACGACGGACTCGACGAGCTGACCACCACGACGACGTCGCAGGTCTGGGTCATCGTCGGTGGCGAGGCGACGGAGCAGGTGCTCGACCCGGCCGACCTCGGGATCGCGACGTCGCAGCCGGACGACCTCAAGGGCGGGGACGTGGCGTTCAACGTCGACGTGGTGCGCCGCCTTCTCGATGGCGAGCAGGGGGCTGTGCGTGACGCCGTCCTGCTCAACGCGGCGGCCGGCATCGCGGCCTACGACACGGACTCCCAGGGCGACCAACCGCTGCCCGACCGCCTCGGGTCGGCGATGTCACGGGCGGCCGAGGCGATCGACTCCGGCGCGGCCCGAGCCAAGCTCGACACCTGGCTCGCCGCCACCTCCGTTGATGGACGGGCGGCAGCGGCGAAGCCGCGCAGCCCGGCTCAACAGGCCATCGGGACTGTCTCGGCTGACCTACTCCTCGGCCCCCAGGCTGAACGCGGCCTCCAGGTCGTGGCTGGAGTAGGTGCGGAACGCGATGTGGGTCTCTGTGGAGAGCACACCACTGACCTTGTTGATGCCCTCCGGCACGAGGGCCGCCACGTCATCGTGGTCGCGCACCCTGAGCAAGGCGATCAGATCGATGTCGCCCGTGACGGAGTAGACCTCACTGACCCCGTCGAGGGAGGCGATGGCCTGCGCGACCTCGGGGATCTGGGCCACATCAGCCTTGATGAAGACGATCGCGGTGATCACGGCTTCTCCTCGTTTGTCGCATGCGGGGACGACGCCGAGCCTAGCCGCAGCGCCTCGGTCGGTGGCCACCGCGCTGCTCAGACCAGGAGTCCTACGAGCTCCTCGCGACCGGCTGTCCCGCACTTGCGGTAGACCGCCTTGAGATGGTCGTTGACGGTGTACGGCGAGAGGCCGAGCCGGTGCGCGATCTGCTTCGTCGCCAGTCCCTCGATGACGAGCGGGAGCACGTGGCGTTCGCGGCGGGTCAAGGCGTGGATCTCGGCGAAATGAGGCAGCAGCTGCGCAGGCGTCGCAGGCTGCAGCACGACCGCGACGTCGCTGCCCTCGTGGACCACCTGGGTGCCGTGCACCCACAGCCACCGGCCGCTGCAGGTGCGGACCGGCGCCTGCGCGGGCAGGCCGCCTCGAGCAGCGTTGGCGGCGTCGAAGACCACGCGCGTCACGTCGCTGAGGTGCGTCTCGTCCTCGGCGCCTGGCACCAGGTCCTCGAGCCAGGCGCTCGCCTCGCCCGACATCGCCAGAATCGTGTTGCCGGGGCCGACCAGGATGACGCCGGGGGCGAACGGATCCACGCGATGCGCGACGGATCGGGTGGGAAAGACCCGGACCGCGTGCGCCAGCGCTCCGGCCAGCGACGCCGCGATGGCTGCGTCCGCGTCGTCGTACACGTGCCGCGGATCCTCGCTGAAGAGACACAACGCTCCCCAGAGGTGGCCGTCCTCGCGCAGTGCGACCCGCAGCTCCGACGCGAAGCCCTGTGGGCGGAGGATCTCGTTGAACCGGATACTCCGACGTGCCGCCGGATGCGCGGCGGACAGCCATCCGGCAGGTACGTCGGCGCGTGCCAGGTCGACGTACCGGTTGACGTCGCGATGCAGCGCCTCGTTGGTGGCCATCTCGGCGGTGTGCTCGGTGCCTCTTCCGCCGAACTGGAACGTCCGGAGCCCCGTGCTCGGATCGAGGCCGAACAGGCACCATCCGTCATACGGGAGGACGGAGTGCACGGCCTCCGCCACCGTCTCCCTGAACTCGGAGCCGGTGACGGCACGACGCGCGAGGGTGTGCAGGTCGCCACGCGCCGACCTCGCGGAGTCGGCCATGTTCGATCGTGACACGGGGAGATCCCTGGAACTAGGGATTTCCGATCTCTCTCCATCCTCCTGACACTCGCAATGAGCGACCGGGTACCGGATATGTACGCAGGGAGATGTCATGAGGGCGCAGGGTGACGAAACACGCCGAGCAGCGCGGTGTCGCAGGATCTGGACCTCAGCGGTCGTTGCGGCGGCGTTGGTCGGCTGGGCCTTGGTGAGCACCTCCAGTGCGACCGCGGGAAAGACGGTGGATCCCGACACGCTCAACCCGCCGCCGCCACCCGGCGCGTCCTGTCAGCAGAGCGGTCAGCAGGTCATCTGCCACACCGTCTTCGTCCAGGACTTCGTCAATGAGCCGGTCTTCGAGCTGCCGTGTGGGCTCTTCTACGAGACCTCGCATGACGATCGCCGCGGGACTCGTTGGTACGTCGGAGGCAACCTCCAGACCCGGTTCGTCACGAGTTCCTTCCACGGGACCTGGTCCCTGTCACCGACCGGTGCCGGTCCGCTCGTGACCTTGCGCGGCAGCTCGAACTGGCGCAACGACGACGTGCCGTTCGACCAGCCCGAGGAGACGTGGCCGACCACCTTCCACGGCAACGGCATCGCCGCCAGTGCGCCCGGCTACGGCGTGATCCTGCACATCGCCGGCCGCGACGACCCGGACGGCGATCACCACGGCACGGGTGTCACGGACTTCGACGACCCAGCGGTGCACGCCGAGCTCTGCGCCGCGATGGGCGGGTGATCCCGGTGCGGAGGCTTGCGCTGGTCGCGGCTGCAGCGGCCATCGGTACGGCGGCGTGGGGTGGCGCGACGGCGCAGGGGATCGGGTCCGTCGACACGGCCCGGGATCCAGGGCAGGCCTCGTCACCTGGACAGCACATCGTGTGGTCGCAGTTCGTCGACCTCGACTTCAGCGCCGCCCGGATCATGGTTGCCGACCCCGACGGCGAATCCCGGCAACGGCTGACGCACCCTGCGGAAGGTGTTGTCGACATCGACCCGCGGGTCTCGCCCGACGGACGCTGGGTCGCCTTCGAGCGGGACGACGTGGACGGCAACGGTCACCTCATGCTCGTCAGGGTCAGCGGCGGGGGCCTGCACGAGATCGACGTCGGCTGCGTGGATCCGTGTTCTCGGCGAACGGTCCGACCTGGACGCCCGACGGACATCACCTGATCTTCCAGAAGGTGATCGGTCCCGATCGACGCGACGGGAACGCGGCGGCGGCGCTCCTCTGGCGAAGACCGACCTCACTGGCGACCACGTCGTTCGGCATCACTCCGCGGCGCCTCGACGGTGTCGTCGAGGACTTCAACGCTCAGTTCGCCCCCGACGGCTACATGGTCGTGATTCGCCTGAACCTGGCTCGCGACCGGCCCGCACTGTTCCGGATGAGGCCCGACGGGACACACGCCTGCCGCCTCACCCCCTGGGCGCTCAGCGCGGACATCCACGACGTGTCTCCGGCGACGTCGGGACCGACGGAGGACCTGGCGGTGTTCGAGACCTACGGCCACAACCAGCCGCCTCGCGGCAAGGTGTCCGCGGTCGCGACCGTCAAGGCGACATGCGGTGGCGATCACCGCATCCAGTACGTCACGTCCCCCACACGGGAGCCGGTCTGGCACTTCAACCCGGCGTGGTCCCCGGACGGGCAGCATCTCGTCTTCGTCCGGTTCAAGTCCGTCGACGGCGACCCGATCGTGCACGGCGACCTGGAGACCAGTCGCTGGGACGGCTCCGACCGCCGGCGGATCGTGCAGGGTCCGTTGTTCGACTTCCGGCCCGACTGGGGCGCTGCGCCGACGACCAGCTGACGACTCACCCGGCGGATCCGTCCGTGCGAACATGCAGGTGTGTGGCAGACCGTGCTGGGAGTGCTGGCGGGCCTGGTGCTGCTGTGGCTCGGTCTGGTCGTGGCGCTCTGGCTGAGCAAGCCCGACGAGGCTCGGCTCAAGGACCTGCTGCGGCTGCTGCCTGACGTGCTCCGGTTGACCGGTCGGCTGGCGCGCGACGGTTCGCTGCCCCGCGGCGTGCGGGTGCGGCTCTGGTTGCTGCTCGGCTACCTGGCCTTCCCGATCGACCTGGTGCCGGACTTCGTCCCGATCCTCGGATACGCCGACGACGCGGTCGTGGTCGCGCTGGTGCTGCGCTCCGTCGTACGACGGGCAGGTCCGGACGCGCTCGAGCGGCACTGGCCGGGGACGCCCGCGGGCCTCACCGCCCTGCTCGGCCTCGTCCGACTCCCCGCTGGTTGAGCTTGTCGAAACCACCGGGATTTCGACAAGCTCAATCACCGAAGGGGAAGGTTGTCGATGGGGACGGGGTCGATGGGGTCGGCGAGGTCGAAGCCGAAGACCTGGGCGTAGAAGGAGAGCTCGGCCTCGAGGGACCGCTTGAGGTTGGCCGCCTGGCGGAACCCGTGACCCTCGCCCTCGAACATGATCAGCGCGACCGGCAGCCCCTTGGCTCGCAGCGCGTCGGCCATGTCGGTGGCCTGGTTGGGCGGCACCGCCTTGTCCTCGGTGCCCTGGAACAGGATCATCGGGCTGCTCAGCCGGTCGAGGTGATGCACCGGGGACCGCTCGACGTACAGGTCGCGACGCTCCGGGTAGGGACCGATCAGTGAGTCGAGGTAGCGCGACTCGAGCTTGTGAGTCTCCTTCGCCAGCGTCTCGAGGTCGCCGATCCCGTAGTAGCTGGCGCCGGCACCGAAGACGTCCGACCCGGTCAGGGCCGCGAGCGTCGTGTAGCCGCCCGCGCTGCCGCCGCGGATCGCCAGCCGGCCACGGTCCGCCCGGCCCTGCTCGACCATCGCGAGCGCTCCGGACACGCTGTCCTCGACGTCCACGACTCCCCACTGGCCGTCGAGGCGCTCGCGGTAGCTGCGGCCGAAGCCCGTGCTCCCGCCGTAGTTGACGTCGAGGATCGCGAAGCCCCGGCTGGTCCAGTAGTGGAACTCGAGGCTGAACGACGCGGTGTGCATCCCGGTCGGGCCGCCGTGCGTGACGACGAGCAGCGGTGGGAGCTCACCCTCGGGCGCCGTCGCCTCGGCGTTGGCGGGCGGGAAGTAGAGCCCGTGGACCTGTTGGCCGCGACCGTTCGTCCACGTCACCTGCTCGGCGAGACTCGTGGTCCCGGCATCGACCGTGGTGCTGCTGCTCGTCACGAGGACCTCGGTGCCGACGTGGGTCGCGTCGCTCATCGCGTCAGGGATGGTCGCGAGAACCAGCGCCCCTGGTGCGGACCGACTCGACAACCGGCAGAGCACGCGTCCGTCGGCGGCCACGTTCAGGCCGTCGAGCGCGACCGCGTCGCTGTCCAGGACCTTCACCGACCCGGCTGCGGGATCCACCACGACGAACCGGCAGATTCCCGCATCGACGGCCACCGTCACGACCCGGCCGTCCGGCAGGAAGTCGAAGACGCGGCCGCCCAGGAACCAACCCGGAAGGCCGAACTCGAGTCCGTCGGCCCCGAACACCTGACGCTCGGCAGCGTCCCCGAGGTCCGTCGCGACGAGGCTGGCCCACTCGCCGGACTCCTCGATCCAGTACAACCGTCCGTCCGGCCCGAACCGCGGCTGCTGCACCCAGGTCGTGCCATCGGTCATCGCGCGGGTCGACGCAGCGCGGCCGTCGTCGCCCAGGTCGGCCACGTGCACCGTGCTGCCCTCCCAGAACATCTTCGGGAGGTCCCACGTCACCCAGGTCAGGCGATCATCGTCACCGGAGAGGCTCAGGGCCGCCACGAAGTCGGTGCCCTCGAAGAACACCCGGCCGCCGTCGTCGTTCGTGCCGTCGAGCTCGAGGGCGACCAGCGTGTTGACCGGAGCCGCGGGGTCGGTGTGGTCCTCGCGAATCGCGTAGACCAGGCGACGCCCGAGGTCGATCGTCGGCTCGGCGTACCGGTGGACGCCTTCCGGCGTGATCGCGACCGGCGCCTGCGTCGTCGGGGGAGAGGCGGTAGAGCCGGAGGTCGGTGACGTGCGCGAACACGACGACGCCGTCGCGGACGCCGTACGACCCACCGCCGTACTCGTGCACACGGGAGCGGACGTTCCAGGGCGCGGGTGTCAGTCGCTCGATCCTGCCGTCTGCAGTACGCCGGACCAGCTCGGACCGGCCACCGTCACTGGCCCGCGCCTCCAGCCAGTAGAGGTCCTCGCCGTCGACCCGGGGCAAGCCGATGTCGACCGAGGTCTCGGCCAGCAACGTGTCCGCCGTGATCGGGGAGGGCCAGGAACCGTAGGGAAGCGTGCGCATCGACCCTCCACGGGTGACTCGGGTTGGCAAGGAGCCTGACGCTACTCCACGAGCCGCACCGGGTCTCCCTCGATTCCGGCCGTCCACGACGTCGTGTCACTCGGCTGGTTGCCGCTGCCGTAGGCGTACTGCAACCGCACCCAGCAGCCTGTCGGCACGCTCGAGCTGCAGGTGTAGTTCGTCGGGATCGGGACCGAGACGGTCTGCCACTTGCCGTTGTACGTGCTGTTCGCGGTGATCGCACAGTCGGTGAGGTTGGTGCCGGCGGTCCCGCCCGTCACGCCGAAGCCCTTGCAACCCGTGAACTTCGTCAGGCCCGAGTCGGGTGGGGGCACGACCTTCACGGTTCCGTTTCCGGTGGAGTCGCCGATGTCGAACAGCCGCACGTTCAAGGTCTGGCCGCGTGCACCTGCCGGCACCTTGGTCAGGAAGAACGAGGTCGTGGCGTTCGGCAGGTTGGCGTAGATCGCCATCTTGTTGAAGCCGCGACACCGACACCTTGTCCTTGGCGGTGGAGTCGGTCGTGGAGTACGCACGCAGCGCGAACCGGTTGTGCCCGGCTGCGTAGTCCTGGCCGACCCCGTTGGTGTGGACCTGGATCGTGTACGTCCCGGCCGGGGCGCTCGCGATCGTGCAGAGCGGGACCCAACGGCGGAACACCTGGGCGACGTACCCCTGGCCGAAGCCGGGCGTGACCACCTTGTAGTCGGCGTGCTTCTGGTTGAGCGCCTTGCTCAGGTCGCCCGCGTAGCCCGGGTAGGTCTTCGCGCCGGTGCAGTCCGTCCGCACGGTCCCCGACAGCGGGTCCCACGGGTTCGCCGGTGGGTTGCGGATCGTGTAGCTGGTCGAGACCTGGTTGATGTCCCGCTGGTTCTTCGCGTTGTAGGAGATGTCGCCGGTGCAGTACGGACTGTCCGGCCCGGCGGCGTAGCGCGTGGCCGGATCGGGCACCACGGCCTCGGGGTTCTTGTCGGTCGACGGCTTCAGCTTCGCGGCGTTCTGGATGCTGGAGTTGTCGCTCTGGCTGCTGTCACACAGGTCGCCGACGCTGATCAACGCCGGGTCGAACACGTCGATCCGAAGGTTCGTGGTCGCCTGCTCGACGTTGACCGTGTAGAAGTACCCGTTCGCGTCGTAGTCGGCGTTCGTCGTCCCGCTGCAGCTGTCCTCTCCGGAGCACGTGCCGTTCTGGAACGCGTCGCCGTTTCCCTTGGCTGCCGCGGGGCTTCCGATGTTGGCCCAGAACTGGTCGGCGCCGGCGCAGCGGGTGCTCTTCACGCCGCTGGTGTTCGGGCTGTCGGGGTCGTTGCCGAACTCGTTGCACGGACTGCCGAGCGGCACGGGCTCCGCCCAGTCGGCGACCGAGCTCCGGCTGATCGTGGCGGTCGGGAAGCCGATCAGGCCGGCGAACGAGTTGTTGATCTTGTGGGTGATCGACACCCGCAGCCGCGTGGGGGTCTTGTCCACCTTCACCGACACGACGATGGTCGGGTCGGCATCGTCGTAGCCGTTGGCTGCGGCGTACTTGAGAGCTGTCGCAGTCGCCTTGGCCGGGTTTCCTGGGAGGTAAACCACCCCGGCCAAGGCGGCCGCGTCGGCAGCGCGTTGTTCGCGATGCCCTTCGACGTACCAGCTGCCGACATCGACGGTGAACGCCGCGATCGACAGCAGCACGACAGCTAGGAACGCCACGATGACGGCGACGACGCCGCCTTCACGGCGTGCGTTCGAACGCCGGTCCTCGAGCCAGGACCGCAAGCCTGCGCCGGTCATTTGCAGGGACTCGAGCTCGGGATGGGCTCCAGGCTCATCACGGTGTGGGAGGTCAGGGTGAACTGCCGGAAGAACAAGTTCGTGACGGCGGGGTGGTCGTACTTGAGGTAGACGCCGACGGAGTCACGGTTGACGTCACCGGAGCAGGCGTTCTGCTGGGTGGGGGTCCAGCTCGGGGTGCCGGAGACGACGAACTTCTTCGCCCCGGCGCTCCAGACGAACTTCACGCAGGCGCTGCAGGCGTTGAACGTGCCACTGCCGCCCAGGGGGGTGCCCCGCGTCGAGATGTATGCCGGATCGGCCTTGTAGACCCAGAGGGCGCGGACCTTGGTCATGTCCAGCGCCGAGCCCTCGCGCGCCACCTGGTTGGCCGCGTCCTGGGCGAAGGTGGCCGCTCGCGGCTCGGCCGACGCCATCCGCGCGCCGGCCCGGACCGACGACGTCACGCCGAGGTCGTCCTTGAGCAGCAGGCCGAACTCGATGATGCCGAAAGCCAGTGCGACGAGCAGCGGCGTGATGATCGCAGCTTCGACGGCAACGGCGCCGCGCTCTGTGCGTCGCGGCGCCGCCGCCCCCCACGTGCGCCGTCGACGGGCATGGCGGTACGACTGGAACTTCCCCCGAAGTGTCATGCCTTGAAGTTAGGGACGCCTTGCCTACGCCACTAGGGGTGCCGGCAGAGTATGGATGCCCGGTGGACCCGGATATGGCCGGACGGTTCGGTGCAATCTGACCGAAGAGATGATGCATCCGCCAACCGGCTGATCAGCCGCAGGGCATCTTCCGGTGTGATTCCGGCAAATCATGCATACGCGGTGTGAAGCGGTGCATTCGACCTCATCGCACGGGCTGGGCGACCGTGCTGGTGAGGCGGGGTGTGTCGAAGGGGACCAGCGACTCGCGCGACGTCTCGATCGCGTCGAGCAGCCCCCGTTGGGACTCGGCTCCGCCGACCGGACACGACCACTCGCCGTCGACGTCGACCAGGCGGACCCCGCTCTGCTCGAGCCACGCCAGCACCCGCTCGGACTCCTCGGCGGTGGCGGCAGGCACCGGCCCCGGGCCGGGGATCACGGTGTCGGCGCTCAGCTGCAGCTGGTCGGTCCAGGCGCGAGCACTCGCCCCGGAGGGGATCACGCCGGCCGCGGCAAGGCGTCCGTGCCGGACGACGTGGACCTCCCAGCGGCCCTGGTCGTTGCGGCGGGCGGCCACGATCTCGGCGCACCGGGTGAGGGCGCGCAGCCGCTGCGACCGTGCCGCCGCTCGGATGAAGCTCGTCATCCGGTTGCGGTGCGACGTGGCCTCCTCGAACCGCTCGGCGGCGCTCAGGGCAGCCATCCGGCGACGGATCGCTGCCGTGACCACCTCGGGTGAGGAGTCGAGGCTGCGCCGAAGGGCGTCGACGGTGACGGTGTAGTCGTCCTCGTTGGCCGAGCCGTCGCACGGGCTCAGGCAACGGCCCATCTCGGCCAGGACGCAGGCGCTGCGGCTCGGGTGGCGTGGCAGCCGGCCGCTGCACTGACGGATCGGGAAGCTCTCGTGCAGAGCCGCCATCGCCGCTTCGGCGGACGACCGGGAGCGGAAGGGGCCCAGGTAGTCGGCGCCGTCGTCGAGCACCTGCTTGACCAGGGAGAGGCGCGGCCAGGGCTCGACGGTGAGCTTGACCCAGTTGACGCGTTCGGGGAACTTCGAGCGCCGGTTGTAGCGCGGCTTGTGCTCCGCGATCAGCCGCAGCTCGCGCACCGAGGCCTCCAGCGCGGTGGCGCACGTGATGCCCTCGACCGACGTGGCCAGCCCGACCATCTCGCCCATCCGGGACCGGGTCTCGCTGGCGGTGAAGTAGGTGCGGACGCGGGCGCGCAGGTCCTTCGAGGTGCCGACGTAGAGCACCTTGTTGCGGCTGTCGCGGAACAGGTAGACGCCCGGAGCGTGGGGGAGCTGCTCGGCGAGGTGGCGCTTCTTGCGCTGCGCCGTGGACACCCGGGAGGAGAAGGTCGAGAGCTCCTCGAGCGTGTGCACGCCGAGGTTGCCGAGCCGCTCCATCATGCCGTGCAGCACGTCGACGGTGGCTCGGGCGTCGGACAGGGCGCGGTGGTTGGGCGTGGTCGAGGCGTTGAACAACCGCGCGAGCGACGACAGCTTGCAGTTGGGGGCGTCGTCGCGGGTCACCACACGCCGGGCCAGCTTGGCCGTGTCGAGGATCTCGAAGCGTGGCCAGGGCAAGCCTTGCTTGTCGGCGTAGTGCTTGAGGAAGCCGACGTCGAACGGGGCGTTGTGCGCCACCAGCACGCCGCCGCGGGCGAACTCGAGGAAGGCGGGGAGCGCCGACTCGATCCGTGGCGCGTCGGCGACCATGGCGTTGGTGATGCCGGTCAGCACCGAGATGAACGCCGGGATCGGCTCACTGGGGCGCACCAGCGTCTGGAACTCCCCGAGCACCTCACCGCCGCAGACCTTGACCGCACCGATCTCGGTGATCGAGGAGCCGCCGGCCGCCGAGCCTCCGGTCGTCTCGAGGTCGACCACCACGAAGGTCGTGTCGCGCAGCGGCCTCCCGAGCTCGTCGAACGTCTGCTGGACCGCGACACGGGCTCCGGCCCCGGGCGGGGTGTCGGAGGCATTGTCGGCCTCGAGCAGGCTGCTCATGTCTCGAACGGTAGAGGCGGCCACCGACGAAACCGGCCCACGACGCGCCCGGGCCCGGCGACCGCCCCGACCACGACACCGACGACGACCCAACGACTACCCAACGACGAGGCCGCCCTCCAGCGTGGCGAAGCACGGGTCGGCAGGCTCGGCCTCGATAGACTCACGTGGCTCGGTTCGGCGCGAAGGTGAGGTGCCCGTGAAGGGGCTCAAGAGGTTGTGGCTCCGGGTCTGGGGGCGGGTGACCAAGGTCGGTCGGCGTGCCTCGTCCCGGACGCGGGCGCCGCGTCGGGCGGTCGCTGGTGCCGTACGCCGGATGCCGCTCCCCGCCAAGCTCCGGCAGCGCCTCTACCAGTTCGTGCCCTGGCGTCCCTGGACCGTGCAGGTGCCCGCCGACCGGCTGTTGCTCGGAGCGCAGAACAGTCTCTCGGCCGCCGAGTTCGCGACCCGCTCCGACAACCTCCTCTGGGCGTCCACCCGGGTCTCGGACGGACCCCACGCGGCGCTGCTGCGCCAGGCCGCCGCGAGTCCCGACCTCTCCGACGACGAGATCCTCGAGGGCCCGTACGGCCAGTTCGCCCACATGGTGATCCGGCTGACCGGCAACTTCTTCTCGGCCCGCGACGACGCCGGCATCGTCGCGGTGGCGCGCGACTACATCGCCAGGTCGGGTGACGTCGAGTCAGGTGGCGGCACGGGTGACACCACCGGGCGCAGCCTCCCGCGCACGGAGATCCGCGCGACGCCGATCAAGAACTCCGACTGCTACCAGGTGATCGACGGCCATCACCGGGTCGCGGCGGCGGTCGTCCGGGGAGAGACCTCGATCGTCGTACGACCCTCCTGGCTGCAGCTGACGACACCGTTGCAGGACACCCTCGACGACATGACCTGGATCGGCGGCCAGCGCGAGCTCTACCAGCCGCTGGACTACCCCGAGCTCGAGCAGTCCTGGGTCACCGTGCGCAAGTGCACCGACCGGCTGGACAAGATGGTCGGCTTCCTCGACGGGCTCGATTCGCTCCCGCGTCCGGCCTCCTACCTCGACGTCGCCAGCTGCTACAGCTGGTTCGTCGCGCAGATGTCGGAGCGGGGCTACGACGCCTACGGGCTGGAGCGCGACCCGCTCGCCCGACCTCTGGGCCGCGCTGCCTTCGGTGTCGACCCGAGCCAGGTGATGATCGGTGATGCGGTCGAGCTGTTGTCCCGCAGCGACCGGCAGTGGGACGTCGTCTCCTGTCTGAGCCTGCTGCACCACTTCGCGCTCGGCCGCGGCTCGGTCAGCGCGGAGGAGTTCGCACGGCTGCTCGACAAGGTGACCGCGCACGTGCTGATCCTGGACACCGGCGAGACTCACGAGGAGTGGCTGCGCAACCGGCTGCCGGGCTGGGACACCGACGACGTGCGGGCGTTCCTGGAGCGCGAGACGAGCTTCGACGAGGTCATCGATCTCGGGCCGGACGAGGACGCCGTGCCGCCGTACGAGGAGAACTACGGGCGGCACCTGTTCGCGTGCGTCCGTCGTTGACGAGGCGGCCCACGGTGACCCGGTGGTGAGGTCGTGACCGGCGGGGACGTGCCGCCGGTGACCGTCGTCCTGCCGGTGTACGCCGGTGCCGACGAAGCGCACCTCCTGCTCGCCCTGGCCAGCGTCATCGACCAGACGGTGCCCGCGGCCGAGATCGTCGTCGTCGAGGACGGCCCGTTGCGCCGCACGCAGCTGGCGGTGCTCGACGACCTCGAGGCGGCGACCCCTGCGATGCGGCGGGTGCGACTCGACGAGAACGCCGGTGTCGCCGTGGCCGTCCAGGCCGGTGTCGAGGCGGCGACGTCGCCGTGGATCGCCCGGATGGATGCCGACGACATCGCGGTGCCGCATCGTCTCGAGGCCCAGCTGGACGCGATCGCCACCGGCGGGTACGACGTCGTGGGCGCCGCGATGACGGAGTTCGACGGCGACCCCGCCAACGTCGTCGGCGTACGACGGATGCCGGAGGAGCACGCCGCGATCGCCGCGTTCCTCAAGCGCGCCAACCCGGTCAACCACCCGACCGTGGTGTTCCGGCGCGACCTCGCCCTGGAGGTGGGCGGCTACCGGCCGCTGCCTCACCTCGAGGACTACGACCTGTGGGCGCGGATGCTCGTCGGCGGGGCGACCTTCCACAACCTGCCCGAGCCGTTGCTGCTGTTCCGCTCCGGCGACTCGATGCTGGCTCGCCGCCGCCAGCGAGGTGTCTTCCGCGCGGAGGTCACGCTGCAGCGCAACCTGCACGACTACGGGTTGATCAGCCGTCCGCGGATGGCCGCCAACCTCGCGGCGCGGACGGCCTTCCGGGCGCTGCCCCGGCCGCTGATGCGCCGCGCCTACCGGCTGCTCTTCCACGACCGGGACGACCCGTCGTGACCCGTCTGCCGCGCATCGTCCGGATGCTCCAACCGCTGGTGCGCGTCGGGGCCGCCACCGCGGTCGCGGCGGTCCTGGGCTGGCTCGCGCTCGTCGCGGTCGCGCGCATCCTCGGGGCGGAGCGGTACGCGGAGTTCTCGGTGCTGTGGGGCTTCTACTTCGCGCTGGGCGGTCTGCTGTTCGGGTTGCAGCAGGAGGTGACCCGGACGGTCGGCAGCCACGAGCACCCCATCGAGGAGACGCCCCCGCCGCCCGGATCTCCCGTGATCTCCGGCGTCGCCCTCGTCACCGTCCCCGGTGTCGTCCTGCTGATCGTCAGCGCGCCCTGGTGGGCGTCCGAGCTGTTCGGTGACGACCCCTGGCCCACCGTCGTCGCCACGGTGGTCGGACTCGCCAGCCTGGCCGTGCAGGCGACGATCATGGGCGTCGCCGCCGCGCGCCGGCAGCTCGGCCTCTTCTCGGGGATGGTCACGGTCGCCGCCGTCGCCCGACTGCTCGTCATCGTCGTGGTCTGCCAGACCACCGCGAGCACGGCCGGCCTGATGTGGGGCATCGCCAGCGGCTCGGCGATCTGGCTGCTCTTCCTGCCGTCGACGCGCATCCGCCACGCGATCGGGGCCGTAGGGGACGCTGCCACCGTGCCGTTCGTGGCGCGGGCCGCCAGCACGATGGTCGCGAGCGCCTGTGCTGCCCTGCTCGCCACCGGGTTCCCGTTCATGGTCCGGGCGACGTCGGAGGGTCAGCTGGGCGCCGAGGCCGGCGTCCTGTTCGCGGCTGTGCTCGCCACGCGGGCACCGCTGTTGTTGCCGCTGACCGGCTTCCAGCTCGTCATCATCGGGTACTTCGTGCGGCACCGGGCGCACCTGACCCGCGCCCTGCCCAAGATCGTGTCGCTCGTGCTCGCGCTGGGCGTCGTCGCGGGACTGCTCGCGACGGCGATCGGCCCCTTCCTGCTCGAGCTGCTGTTCGGCGACGACTTCGTGATCGAGGGGCGCGTCCTCGGCCTGCTGGCCTTCGCGGCCGCACTGCTGGTGCTGCTCACCGTCACGGGGGTCGCACTGCTGGCTCTGCAACGTCACATCTCGTCGATGTTCGGCTGGGTGGTGGCCACCGTGGTGGCTCAGGCCGTCCTCTTCCTGCCGCTCTCCCTCACGCAGCGCTGCGTGCTCGCGCTGTGCCTCGGTCCCATCACCGGCGTGGCGCTGCACGTCGTCCAGCTCGTACGCCGAACGGCGCCGCTGGAGACCTCGGACGAGGCCGCCGCCGAGGTGACGATCACGCCCCCTGCGTAGCCAGCTGTTCGGTCTCGACCGGCGGCGCCACTGCTGCGACCGGTTCCGGGGCGGAAGGACTGCTCGGCGCCAGGCTGGTCACGGCAAAGGCCCAGAGCGTCCACCCGACCGCCATCAGCGCGGGCACGACCCAGAGCGGTGCCTGCAGCCACTCGCTCGTGCCGGCCAGGGGGCTGTGGTCGAGCTCGTGGGCGAACACGTGGGTCACCGCGGAGATCTGGGCCAGCGCCGAGGGCGAACCAGCCGGCCGCAACCATCGGACCGCGCAGCCGGTGGCGGAACTGCACCTGGTCCAGCCCGTAGCCGAGGAGCAGCAGCACACCGAAGGAGTACGGAAGCCCGTAGCGTCCTTGCCAGAGATCTCCACTGTGCGTGTAGGTGGCGATGGTCGCGAACAAGGGGATCGCCATGCTGACCGCGATCACGAACGCGATCGCCAGGCGGACGCGCGTGCGCACCAGGAACACACCGAGGCAGAACGCCGCGCCGAGCGCGATGATCGTGGCGGCGTAGACGACCGGGGGCGCGAACTCGTCCTTCGCCGGGAAGACGCCGATCGACTGGATCAACCAGACCGGCAGCCGGATGAACGCGTTGCCGACGGGATCCTGGAAGTCTCCCTTGATCTGGGGACCGCTGTCCTGACCGGCCACGAACATCCAGCCCACCGACCCGGCAGTGAAGAGGCACGTGGTGAGGAAGGCGGCGGTGACCGCTCGACGGTGTTGCTTGACGACGCTCCAGACCTGGCGCGGCGCGAGCAGCACGACCGTGGCGGTGATCAGCAGCAGCCACACGGGTCCGAGCTGGCGCACGGTGGTGAGCACGAGCGCGCCGGGAAGAGCAGCCCAGATGAGGGCGCGTTGCGTGGCGCTGTCGAGGTGGTCGCGGGTGAGTCCGAGCAGCGCGCACCACACCGCGAGCGCCGCGCACATCTCGATGCCGTTGGGGGCTGCCACAGCCGTGCTGTAGACCGCGACCGGCGTGATCGTGGCGACCAGCCCGACAGCCGGCCACCGTGTGCGCGACCAGCGCGTGAGCGACCATCCCGCGAGACCGAGGAAGACGGAGCAGAGCACCGCCGCAGCCACGCGCATGGCGTAGAGCGAGGCAGCGCCGTCGAAGAGCAGGGAGGGAAGCCCGATCGCGCCGTAGAACAGCGGGTTGTAGCGTCCTGCGCCGCTGGCCACCGTGTAGTAGCCGTCACCGACCGCCTGGCCGGGGGTGCAGAGCTCGTCGGTGGTGTACGGGTAGGACTCGCAGACCGGCGTGGCGGCGTCGATCAGGTCACGGGGCGCCGCGACCAGCCGACCGCGGCTCTCGGTCGGCCCGGCGTCGGCGATGAGCCCGCCGTGCGCCACCGCCGCGGCCCGGTAGGCGTGGTCGAACTCGTCAGCCCCGCGGAAGGGCGGCAGCGCGAGGATCCAGGCCGCCTGCATCACGAGGGCGCCCAGCACGAGCAGGGCCGGCAGCCTCCATGCCGTTCGGGTCACGAAGCGGCTCGGTGTCGGTCCGCCTGAGTCAGCCGGGGCGTCGGGGCCTCGGAAGCGACGGAGCGGGGGGTCTCCGGAACGGCATTGCGGAGCGCCTCGTCGATGGCGACCTGGCGGGACAGCTCGACGTAGCGGTCCTCCAGCCTGCGCAGCCGCTGGTAGAGCCCGACCGTGCTGAACAGGAAGGCGATGACGAGGGCGTAGAGCACCAGGTCCGTGCCGCGGCCGACACCCACCAGGTTGGCGAGCTGGGTGACGAGATCCGGGAAGAAGACGCCGGTGACGCCGAGCAGCAGGATCAGGACGGCCACGATCCGTCGCATCGCGAGGTGACCTGCGGAGCCTCGGCCGCGCAGCTCCAGGGCGGCGAACAGCACCAGGCCGACGACGAGCAGGACCTTGATCATCGGGCCACCCGCACGCGGTTCACGAGCAGCTCGAACACGATGTTGACCGCGTTGATCGAGGACTGGCCCTTGGACTGGGAGTAGTCGTTGTAGACGATCTGGATCGGGACCTCGGTCCAGCGCAGTCGCTGCTTGGCGATGACCTCGAGGATCTCGCTGGCGTGCGCCATGCCGTTGAGCCGGAGCTTGATGGTGGAGGCCGCACTCCGCGTGAGCACGCGCAGACCGTTGTGCGCGTCGGTCAGCGGAAGACCCGTGGTCATCCGGGTGAACGCGACGGCGCCGCGCAGCACCACCCGGCGTACGGGTGGGATCCGCTGCGTCTCGGACAGGAACCGCGACCCGAGGACCACGTCGACCTCGCCGCGGCGGGCCTCCGAGACCATCGCGGCCGCGTCCTCGATCCGGTGCTGGCCGTCGGCGTCGAAGGTGACGACGTAGTCGACCTCGGGCCAACGAGCCAGGGCGAACTCGAGGCCGGTCTGGAGAGCCGCTCCCTGACCGAGGTTGACCAGGTGGCGTACGACGACGGCGCCGGCGTCTGCGGCTTCAGAGGCGGACGTGTCGTGGCTGCCGTCGTCGACACAGACGACGTTCGGGAAGACCTCGCGCACCTCGCGCACG
This sequence comes from uncultured Actinomycetota bacterium, assembly GCA_963737725.1. Classification (GTDB taxonomy): domain Bacteria; phylum Actinomycetota; class Actinomycetes; order Propionibacteriales; family Nocardioidaceae; genus JANLYC01. Next base: position 223,613 of record CAVTTO010000002.1, on the reverse strand, counting down.
ACGTCAGCGATCACGCCGGCCTCGTTGTACATGGGGATGATCACGCACACATCCGAGCGCGCCGACGCGCTCGAGCGATCCGGGGAGCTGCTGTCCTGGGGCTCGAGAAGATCGCGCGTGGTTGTCGGCATGCGATTTCCTCCGGGTGTGCCCGATCAAATCTAGGGGAGCGACACGCTCGAAATGGGGCTCCGAACAGGGATTTGACCGAACGGCTGATGCAGGTCGACACGTTCGACGGACGTTCTCGGACGTCGGCAGCCGTCGAGGATGGACGGTCGGCAGCGGCGAAGCCGCGCGGACCGGCTCAACAGGCCACGCGCACAAAGTAAGACGACTGGAAGGTGTCGGCCAACTACCCTGAAACCAGCGGGTAACCAAACCCGGACACACCCGTCCCCAGCGCGAGAACCCCGAGGCAGGTCGATGACCGACCCGAGCGAGCCCACCGTGGCCGACCAGCGGACGCCGTCCGCAGGTGGCGGCGGTCTTCGGCGGCCCGGACCGGGGGAGCGGTGGCGGTGCGCGGGGTGCGGCAACCTCACCCGCTTCGACGTGGTGCGAACCGCCACGGTGCGCGAGTTCTGGCACCTCGACCTGTCCGGTGACGCTCGGGTCGAGGAGAGCGACACGGTCGACGAGACCGTCGGCTCGGTCGTGTGCCGGTGGTGCGGACGCGCCGACGCGATCGAGGTCGTCGAACGCCCGGGTGGTGCGTCCCCGTGAGCGAGTCGGAGTCGACCACGCCGTACGACGAGGACGTGCCGCTGCCCGCGTTGCTGCGGCCGCGCATCATCGCCATCGCCGCACAGGCCATGGGACGGATGCCGACGACCCAGCTGCCGGCCCCGTTGCGCAAGTCGGCGTCGTTCGCGCCGGCGAAGCGCGCGCGCCTGGTCGGCAACCAGCTCGCGGCATCGCTCGAGACCGACGCCGACTTCCGAGCCCACCTGGCGACCCAGGTGCGTGCCGCCTTCGCCGACCTCGGCTCAGCGCTGGAGGCCGGCCAGGCAGACGGCAGCGACGACGTCCCCGACGACAGTGCCGACTCCGGACGCGCGGACGACCTCGCGGCCTACGCCTTCCTCGTCCGGCCCGACGGCTGGGTCGACGCCGTGACCCGGGCCGTCGCGCGGATCGAGGCGGCCGGTGCAGCAGGCAAACCCGGCGCGGCCGACAGCGAGGTCGTCGAACGGCTGGAGGGGGCACTCGACCAGGCTCGAGGGGAGACCAAGGCCGTCCGCGAGAAGCTGCGCTCGCAGGTCGACCAGCTCAAGGCCGAGAACGCCCAGCTGCGCCGCACCCTGGGCCAGACCCGCGTACACGCGAAGGAGGCCGAGGAGCGCGCGCACGAGGTCGAGGTGGCCCAGGCCGTCGTACGCCGTGAGGCCGATGCCGCCGCGCGTGACGCCGAGGCCGAGCAGCGGCGTCTCCGCCAGCGGATCGAGCAGCTGGAGTCGGACAACGCCGCCAGTCGACGTGCGGCGCGGGGTGACCGCGACAGCGAGGTGATGCGGTTGCGGCTGCTCCTCGACACGATCATGGACAGCGCGTCGGGCCTCCGACGCGAGCTGGCGCTGCCGCCCGTCGACATGCTCCCGGCCGACACCGTGCCGGCCATCGACCCAGGTGCCGCCTCGCCGGCGCTCGGCACCGGGCGGGCTCTGCTCCAGGACGACCCCGTGCTGCTCCGCCAGCTGCTCGACATCCCGCGCTCGCACCTGATCGTCGACGGCTACAACGTCTCCAAGACCGCGTGGCCGACTCAGCCGCTCAGCGAGCAACGCTCCCGACTGACCAGCGGGTTGGCTGCCCTCGTCGGAGGCCGCGGAGTCGAGACGACGGTCGTGTTCGACGGCGCCGACCTCACCCATCCGCCGGGTGTCAACGCCCCGCGGGGCGTCCGGGTCCGGTTCAGCCCACCGGGCGTGATCGCCGACGACCTGATCCGTCAGCTCGTCCAGGCAGAGCCCACGGGGCGGTCGGTCATCGTGGTCTCGACCGACCGAGAGGTCGCCGAGAGCATCACCAAGATGGGTGCGCGGTCGGTGGCGTCGATCGCGTTGATCAAGGCGATGGGTTTGTGACCGGCCCCGAGGTGATTGCGGTCCACGCGTCGCCGCGGCATGAGTTCAGCAAGCAGGCGCGCGGGGTCATCCGGCTCGTGGAAGGCCTCGGTGTGGAGGGGGACGCGCACTTCGGAGCGACCGTGCAGCACCGTTCGCGCGTACGCCGTGACCCGACCCAGCCCAACCTCCGCCAGGTTCACCTGGTGCACGCCGAGCTTCTCGACGAGCTGGCCGAGGCCGGGTTCGAGGTCGCGACCGGCGACGTGGGGGAGAACATCACCACGCGAGGGGTCGACCTGCTCGGTTCACCGCGCGGCACCCTTCTCCGTCTCGGACCCGAGGCGGTCGTCGAGGTCACCGGACTGCGCAACCCCTGCGTCCAGCTCGACGGGTTCGCCGACGGGTTGATGCGCGCCACCCTGGACCGCGACGCCGACGGGCGCCTGGTCCGCAAGGCCGGGGTGATGGGTGTCGTCGTGGTGGGCGGAGAGGTTCGCGCCGGCGACGCCGTCACGGTCGAGCTCCCGCCGCCTCCGCACCTCCCGCTCGAGCCCGTCTGACCACGGTCGGCCGAGGCAGCGCTCAGAAACTGTCGGTGGCCGGCCGTAGCGTCTGCACCAAGACGACGAAGACAGACCCGGCTCATCGACGAGCCGACAGCTGACCGGGAGGTCGTGATGGCAGCAGAGGCGGCACAGCGAGGCGACTGGGACACCCCCGGCGACAGCACCGTGATCGACTGCGACCGGTGCACGATGCGCGGCATCGGCTGCGGCGACTGCGTCGTCACCGTGTTGCTCGGCGGACCTCCCTTCGGCGTCGAGCTCGACGAGGTGGAGGAGCGGGCCCTCGAGGTGCTCGCAGATGCCGGTCTGGTCCCTCCCTTGCGGATGGTCGAGGCACGCGAGCACGCCGCGGAGTGAGCGCGAGCCGGTCAGAAACCTCTGCAGACCCGACGCCTGGCGATACTGGTGGGGTTGATGTGACGAGTGTGACGAGCGTGGCGAGACTCACAGGCGTCAACCTGAGAAACGCGGGACCAGAGTTGGTGGGGTTTCCACGGCGTCGGTAAGGTGTCGCCCATTCGCCGAGCCCGTCTGGCACCTCGCACCGCCCGGCGCGGGAGCCTGTGTGGTTCGGTGAACGTACGAGCAGGAGCGGGGGCGACTGCTACATGTTGGCTACCGAGAGGGAGACCGTCGACCCGTGTCGTACGGCCGAGAACACCGCCTGCCCCTGTCCGCCAAGCGCGTCTCGTTGGTGAGCGCTGCTGCCTTGCTCGGCACCCTCGTGCTGTCGGCCTCACCTGGCGCTGCGGATCCCGACAAGTCCAACGGAGCGTCCTCCGGCGACAAGCCGTCGATCAGTGAGGTCAAGGAGCGTCTCGACACGCTCAACCACCAGGCGGAGATCGCCTCGGAGAACCTCAACACGGTCCGTGTGCAGATGCAGGAGGCCCGTCAGCGGCTCTCGGCGCTGCAGGCCGACGTGGAGCGCAAGCGCTCCCGCGTCGAGGCTCTGCGTGAGCAGGTCGTCGGTAGCGCGCTCGCCGACTACCAGAACGGTGGCGGCCTCTCGACCACGACGTCGTTCCTCGTCGCCGACGACCCGGGCGCGTTCATGAACGGCGTCGCGTCCAAGGCGATGGTCGAGCACCAGCAGACCGGGCTGCTCAGCAAGCTCACCCAGCAGCAGCGACAGCTCGGCGCCCAGGAGAAGCAGGCGCAGAGCGCGGTCACCGCGATCAACAAGGACCGCGCTGAGATCGCCGCTCACAAGCAGGAGCTCACCGACCGCACCCAGCAGGCGCAGGACCTGCTCGACAGCCTCGAGGCCGCCGAGCGCGCCCGGCTGCTGCGTCTCCAGGCCGCCGCCGAGCCCACCTACACCGAGCAGCCCTCGCGCAGCGTGCCGCGGCCGCCGACGTCGTCGGTGCCTGCCTCCGGTCGGGCCGAGGTCGCCGTGCAGACCGCGCTCGCCCAGATCGGCGACCCCTACGTCTACGGCGCCGCCGGCCCGGACGCGTTCGACTGCTCCGGCCTGACGATGTACTCCTGGAACGCCGCCGGGCGTCGCCTTGTCGCACTCGTCGAGCGTTCAGTCGACCCAGGGCACACCGGTCTCGATCTCGGCTCTGGTGCCGGGCGACCTGGTGTTCTACTACTCGCCGGTCTCGCACGTCGGCATGTACATCGGCGGCGGCAACATCGTGCACGCCCCGCACACCGGGACCACCGTGCAGATCGCCTCGCTCTACTCGATGCCGATCAACCACGCGATGCACATCGGCTGACGCGACGGTCCTCGGCGACGAGTCGCGAGACCGGCTCATCGACACGACTCGACCGTCGGAGCAACGACGAAGCCCCGCCACTCACGTGGCGGGGCTTTCGTCGGGTCCGATCCCTATCTTCGGACCAGACCTACTTGGCGGTGGCCTTCCAGCTGGTCGGCGTGAGGGCGTTGTCGCCCCGGTCGGTGATCTGGCCGGTGAGCTTGATCGTGTAGACCTTGCCGGACTGCAGGTTGGCGGTCGGGTTGAGCGTGGCCGTCTTGTTGCCGTTGGACATCGTCACCGTCGCGGACAGGTTGTGCTGCCCGCCCTTGACGAAGATCTGCATCGACGTCGTGTCGACGTGCTTGACCGGCTCGCTGAACTTCGCCACGAAGTTCGTCGTCCGCGCGACCTTGCCCGTGGGCGTCTTGCTGACCACCGTCGGAGCGACCGTGTCGACCTTGAACGCGCGCCACGGCGAGAAGCCGAGCGACTGGTTGCCGGCATCCAGCCCGGACACTCGCCACTCCCAGTTGCCGTTGCTGATCGAGGAGGTCGGCGCCCAGGCAAGCCCCTGCGTCAGGGTCGCCGAACCGCTGGTGTCGCCCTTGCGCCGAAGCTCGAAGCGGTAGCTCGCCGCGCCGTCGACCGGCAGCCAGGTGAAGAACGCGTCGTTGCTCGTGACGTAGACGCCGGCGTTCGGGCCGGTCTGGGTCGGCGGGTCACCGACGATCCGGAACGACCGCAGCGGGCTCCACGCGCCGTAGAGGTTCGACCCGTCCACCCGCCGCACGCGCCACAGGTACGGCGACGAGGACTGCGGGAGCACCTTGTCGTACACGGCGTACGACGCCTGGTTGACGGTCACGCTGACCACGCGGTTGGCCGAGGACAGCGTCGTGTCGTTGTTCTTGTAGACCTCGAGGTTGTACTTCGCCGCGTAGTTGAGCGGGCTCCACTTGAAGGTCGGGTTGCCCGAGGAGGTGCCGTTGTTGGCCGGCGACGACCAGCGACGGGGCGGGGGAGACCTTCTTGATCGCGCGGGCGTTGCCGGTCAGGTTCTTGTTCAGGCTCCAGGCCAGCGCGTTGCCGTCGCCGTCGATCGCCTGCACCCGCCAGAACAGCGGACCCTCGGGCAGCGTCTTGGACGACACGCGTGTAGCTGGTCTGGTCGAGCGACGGCGATGTGGTCGTGGCCGAGGTGCTCGGGAAGCTGTCGCTCGTGCTGATCTGGACCCGGTAGGTGTGCGCCTCGACGGTCGACGGCATCGCCGTCACGTCCAGGTCGTTGCCGGCCTGGTTGGTGTCGAGGTAGTCGTCCCACGAGAAGACGACCTCGTCGTCGAACTCCGGCACGTCTCCCGTCAGGACGCTGGACGTGTCGTGGATCCGCTCCTCGAGACCCGAGATCGGGTTCGAGCGCTTGTCGAAGGCGTGGGTCGCCGAGTTCGCCGTACCGCGCGGGTCCTTCGAGCACCTGCCGGGCGCCTTGCACGGCGACGGACGTACCAGTAGTACGCCGTGCCGGCCTGGCTGTCGCGCAGCTGCGTCGTCGGCGGCGTCCACATGCGTGCCGTACACGGCGGTCTCGTTGATCGACGCGACCTCGTTGGTCATGGATCGGTCGTTGTAGACGTAGACGATGTAGTAGCCGGCGTCGGAGACCGGGTTCCACGCGGAACACCGGCGTCTGCTGGAGGTTCGCGCAGATCTCGGCGGCCGTGGGCGAGGCGCTGAGCTGCGCGCGTGCAGGTGGTGGCGCCGATGTTGAACCCGGTGCCCGTGAGGGAGACACGCTGGCCGCGTCACCTTGGCGACGTCGACGATCTCGAACGAGCGCGTCGCGCCGGATGCCGTGGAGCCGTCGATGAAGTGTGCGGTGACGTACCAGTTGTAGACCCCGGGACTGATCCAGTCGTCCGAGGTCGTCGGTGCCAGCGCTGTAGGGGAAGTCGTCGGCCAGGTCGGCGACGGCGGTGCTGCCCTGCTTGACTGATCGACACCGTGTAGTACTTCGCCGGGTTGCTGTCACCGTCGAACGCCGGCTCCCAGGTGAGGTTCGGGAAGCGGTGCGAACTGTGCGCCGTTGGCCGGTGACTGCGGCTGCAGGGCGACCGCAGGGGTGTCCACGACGTCGCCGGTGACGTTGAACTGCGGGCTGTTGTCGAAGGTCGGGATCTGGGTCTTCCCACCGTCCTGACGCACGGCTTGCACGGTCCAGCGGAAGGGACCGTCGGCGGGGTTGAGCCGCACCTGACTGGTCGGCGTGTAGGAGGTCGCGAACGTCGTCTTCGACTGGACCGTCGGAGCCGTTCGCCTTGCGGATGGTCACCGTGTACTTGACGGCCTGCGGGTAGTCCTCCCAGCGCAGCGTCGGCACGTCGACGGTGGCGCCGTTGGCGGGGGACAGCTGGGTGACGATCGAGGGCGAGTAGGTGAACTGCCGGATGTCCGAGTAGAGCCCGAGCACGTCGGTGGGGCTGTCGATCGCCACGCACGCGCCAGTAGGTGACGTTGCCGCGCGGTCGGCATGCAGCCGTTGCCCGCAGACCCAGGCGTGTACGTCGTGTTGAGCGTGGGGCAGGTCTCCTTGGTGCGAGAAGTTGGCGTCCTCCGAGATCTCCAGCTCGTACGAGCTCGCGTGCGGGATCGGGTCCCACTCGTAGTAGAACGGGTCGTCCGACCAGCGTGCTGTCGTTCGGGTAGACCAGCTCCGGCACGTCGTTCCAGCTGCGCTGGAACTGGTTCAGCGAGGAGGCCCACGGGGAGGCCTTGCCGTTCACGTCGATCGCCCGGACGCGCCACCAGTACTGGTCGTTGTCCAGCGTCGCCGGCTTCGCGTACCAGGTCGAGTACACCGTCGCCTTGTCGGCGAGCGGGTCGACGAACTGGTCGTTGGTGTCGACCTGCACCTCGTACTTGACGGCGCCCGGCACCGGCTCCCAGTCGAGCACCGCGTCGGTGACCTGGGTGGTCGGGCTGTCGATCGGAGCGGTCAGCGTCGGCGCGACGAGGGCGCCGATCGTGAAGTGACCGACGTCCGACCAGGTGCTGTTGTAGCTGCCGGAGAAGACGGCGCGCACCCGCCAGCTGTTCAGCGGGACCGTCGGGTCGGCGGCCTGGAAGAGGTAGGACGTCGTCTTCGACGTGTAGGTCTTGGCGCCGACGAAGTCGTCGGAGTCGTCGACCTCGATCGTGTAGCTCACGGCGTTCGGCACCGGCGTCCAGGTCAGCAAGGCGGGCTGGTCCGGCTGCTGCAGCGGCTCGGAGCCGCTCGGGTCGTCAACCGGCGCGACGAGCGAGGGGCCGGCGATCTCCGACGCGGTGTACGACGTCTCGGCCCAGTTGCTCTTCACGTTGGAGGCGTTGACCGAGCGCACGCGCCAGAACAGCTCCTGCTGGGGCAGCGTCATGGTCGGAGTGGCCCGGTGGTTGGTGGTCGTCGCCGAGTACTTCAGCGTCGTGAAGCCCGGGTCCGTGGCGAGCTGGACCTCGTACTTCACCGCCTTGCCGACCCGGCTCCACTGCAGCACCGGAGAGCCCGACTGGGACACCCCCGACGGGGACAGGTTGCTGGGCGCGGCCAGGGCCGCCAGAGCCTGCGGTGGCTGAGCCACGAAAGACAGAAGGGCAGCCATCATTGCCACGACAAGCAGCCGACAAACGGTGCGATTCACCAAGCCTCCTCGGACGACACAAATCCAGCGTTGACGGTAGGGGGACGGTCACCACGGAGGCGGAGTTATGTCCTAAGATCAGCCGAACGGTTGAGCGCAGGTCACCGTCCGGCCGACCCGTAGGATGAGGCGGTGACGGAGCCATCCGACGACCAGGGGGAGCCGCCGGGCCGACCCGGTCGGTCGCGTCAGTGGGTGGCTGTCGCGTTGATCGCCCTCGTCGTCGTCACCGGTGTCGTCGTCGCGGTCACCCGATCCGACTCCGACGACACGACCGCGGCCGACCCAGAACCCTCGCGCGCCGGCGCGCCAACGACCGACGTGGCGGCCCGCGATGCCGGAGCCATCGCAGTCCTGGCGGCGCAGGACAGAGCCTTGCGGCGGGGAGCGGACGAGCGCTTCCGCTCGGGCTGGGACGACGATGCCGCGGCGCAGCGGGAGGCCAGGACCGTCTTCGACAACCTGGCCGCGCTCCGGGTGAAGGCGCTTCACCCGCGATACGTGGCAGCGAACCTCGGCGGCCTGACCGCGTCGGAGCAGGAGCGGCTGGGACCGTCCGCCTGGACCGCCGACGTCGACGTCGCCTGGCGCTTGCAGGGGATCGACGGGGCCGATGCGCGGATGACGCTCACCTACACCTTCGTCCAGCGGCCCGACGGCACCGTCGCGGTGGCCGGCATGGCATCCACGTCGGGGGAGCGCGAACCGGTCTGGCTGCTCGGGCCGCTCGACGTACGCCGCTCCGACCGGACGCTGGTGGCCGCCACCCGGCCCGCCCTGGCTCGTCGCCTCGACCTCGCGCTGCGCCACGCTGTCGACGACGTGCAGCGCGTGCTGCCGAGCTGGCGAGGTTCTCTCGTCGGCTACGGCCCAGCGACCGCAGAGGAGTTCGACCAGGTCGTCTCTGCCGCCGCCCCCCACGCCTACGAAGGCATCGCGGCGGTGACGACCACGGTCGACGGCTCGCGTTCGGCCGACGCGCCGGTGGCCATCGTCGTCAATCCGGACGTCTTCGAGACCCTGGGGCCGGTCGGCACTCACGTCGTCATCAGCCACGAGGCAACTCACGTGGCCACCGCGGCCACGACGGTGTCGATGCCGTTGTGGGTGGCGGAGGGCTTCGCTGACTACGTGGGCGTCGGCTCGGTCGACGTCCCGCTGTCGGTGTCGGCGCGCGCGGCAGTCCGGGACATCCGGAACTTCGGCCTCCCGGATCAGCTGCCCGCCAACTCGGCGTTCCAGGCACGTGACGGCGTCGAGGCGGTCTACGAGGAGTCCTGGCTGGCCATCAGACTGATCGCGCGCGAGTACGGCGAGCGCCGGCTGGTCGCGTTCTACGAGGCGGTGGTCGAGCATCCGAACGCGCTCGGCCCCGCGCTGCGCGAGACCCTCGGGACCACGCGAGAGGCCTTGACCCGGGACTGGCGGCGTGAGCTCCAGGAGATCGCCGGTGGCTCGTAGCGAGGGGCGCACCCTCGTGGTGACCAACGACTTCCCGCCTCGGCGCGGTGGGATCGAGAACTTCGTCCGGTCGCTCTGTGACGCCATGCCCCCGGACGAGGTCGTCGTGTACACCGCCCGGATGACGGGGTCGGACGCGGTGGACGAGGCAGCGGCGTACCCGATCGTGCGAGATCGTCGGCGCACGCTGCTGCCGACCCGTCGCGTGGCCCGCGAGGCCGAGGCCCTGGCGCGCCGGTACGGGTGTGATCGGGTGCTGTTCGGCGCGGCTGCGCCGTTGGGACTCCTGGCCGGCGGACTGCGACGTCGTGGCGGCATCGCGCACGTCACCGCGGTGACGCATGGCCACGAGGTGTGGTGGGCCCGGCTGCCCGTGACGCGCCAGGCGCTGCGGCGGATCGGTGCCGAGTCCGACGTCGTCACCTACGTCAGTGCCTACTGTCGCGACCGGATCGCTCCTGCGCTCACCGCCGACGCCCAGGCCCGGATGGCACGGCTGTCACCGACGGTCGACACGACGCGCTTCCGTCCTGGGCTGGACGGCTCGGCCTGGCGGGACAAGCTCGGGCTGAGCGCCGACGCGCCGGTCGTGCTCGCTGCGTCCCGGCTGGTACGACGCAAGGGCCAGGACACGCTGATCCGGGCCTGGCCGGACGTGGTCCGCGCCGTCCCTGGTGCGTGCCTCGTCGTCGTCGGCGACGGACGGGCCCGCAGGCGGCTCGGCCGGTTGGCGCGATCCTCCGGCGTGGGGGAGACCATCACGTTCGTCCCCGGGGTGGCGTGGGAGCTGATGCCGGAGGTCTACGCGATGGCCGACGTCTTCGCCTTGCCTGTCCGCACCCGGCTGGGCGGTCTGGAGCCCGAGGCGTTCGGGATCGTCTACCTCGAGGCGGCGGCGTGCGGGCTTCCCGTGCTCGCCGGCGACTCGGGGGGAGCGAGTGAGGCGGCTGCCCTCGTCGGTGGACGGGTGGTCGACCCGCACGACGTGCCGGCGGTGGCTGCCGGAGTGATCGACCTGCTCCGGACATGAAAATGCCGAGACCTCGAGAGGTCTCGGCATGAAGGCGGCCAGGTTGCGACCGTCATGGTCTAGCAGTCGTCAAGGAGCGCGCCCTGCGCAGTCGCGGATTGACACGTGTCGTCGAACAGGTCGATCACGGTCCCGCCGAGCACGATGACGGCTGCGACGATCACGGCTGCGATGAGTGCGATGAGCAGGCCGTACTCGACGGCCGAGGCGCCGTCCTCGCTGCGATGGCGACGAATCAGAGAGCTCATCTTTCCTCCTCCGGATGCGAGTGGCGGGGCAGCAGGCTTGACTGCTGCCCCGCTCTCGACGTTGCTGTTGCGGTCGATCAGCAGGTGGCGGCGCTGATGCCGCAGCTGGTGTCCTCGAACGCGCCGTTGACCAGGCCACCGAGAACGATGACAGCGGCCACGATGACGGCGGCGATGAGGGCGACCAGCAGGCCGTACTCAACCGCGGAAGCGCCCTCTTCGTTGCGACGCAGCGGGGTGAGGTAGAAGCGAATCATCTCGAGCATTTTGTCTGGTCCTCCCAGAGAGTTGTTCTTGGCTGGAAGGATTTCCAGCTATCAGTAATCGTTCCCGATGGGAGGGTTCGGCGGTATCGGGCTAGCGGTCACACCCGCGTGGCCGAACGGATGATGGGACACCATCCGTCCGAGTGGGTCATTCGGTGCCCGACATGGCATTTGTCTCGGGCGTAATCAGGCCAGACTGGATCGCCTTCATGATCGCTTGGGCCCGGTTTGCGGCGCCCAGCTTGTCGTAGATCTTGCTGATGTGCGTCTTGGTCGTGGACTCGCTGATGAACAGCCGGCGCGCGATGGGACCGACGCCGTAGCCCTCGGCGAGCAGCCCGAGGACCTCGGTCTCTCGCGGGCTGAGTCGCGGGCCTGCAGGCGTCATCCGGCGACGCATGGCGCTGGCCAGGTCCGGAGCCGTGAACGACCGCGGGGAGACCGCGGCGTGCCGCGCTGCGGCCACCACGTCGTCGCTGGGGGCGTCCTTCGGCACGAAGGCGGATGCGCCCGCCTCCAGGGCCGCGAACAGGTGCTCGTCGCCGGCGTACATGGTGAGCACGACGAGGCCGACGTCCGGGCGCTGCTCACGCAGCTGGCGCACGGCGTCGAGGCCGCTGCCGTCCGGGAGCCTGATGTCGCAGACCACGACGTCGGGGATCATGTCGGCAGCCATCTTCATGGCCTGACCGACCGACGAGGCCTCGGCCGTGACGCTGAAGTCCGGGTGCCTGTCGAATGCGCGACGCAGACCTTGACGAATCAGGTCGTGGTCGTCAACCAACAAAACGGTGTATGCCATGAGTTTCTCCATTGAGGGTTGGGGCCGCCGTCTCAGCGGGAAGCAGGACTGCGGAGACGACGGTTCCGCCACCGACGCGTTCGCCGATGGTGAGGACTGCATTGATGCGGGCGGCGCGTTCCTTCATGATGTGCAGCCCGTAGTGGTCTTGGCGGGGACCGACGGCTCCGACGCCGTCGTCCTCGATACGAAGCTCTGCAAACGGCGGTTCGACCCGGCACGTGACCCACATGTTCTCGCCTTGCGAGTGCTTGCGAGCGTTGGTCACCGCCTCTTGGCCGATGCGGAGGAGCTCGGTCTCCACATCGAGGCGCAGCCGTCGAGGACTTTCCTCGAGCGACAGATGGACAGTCATGCCGGAGGTCTTGCCGACCTCGCGGACGTAGTCACCGAGCACGGAGCCGAGCCCGACGCTGTTGGACACGCCGCTGCGGAGGTCGAAGATCGACAGCCGCAGCTCGGTGACCACGCGGGTGAGCTCGTCGCGGAGCTGGATGAGCCCGTCCTGGTGACGCTGGTTGCACTCGTACCTCGCCAGGTCGTCGACGAGGTAGCCCATCGACGCGATCTCCTGGGCGATGCCGTCGTGGATCTCGCGCGCGAGGCGGTGGCGCTCCTCGACGGTGGCGAGGGCCTTGACGTCGCTGAACAAGGCGGCGGACTCCAGCCGCAGCGCCTCGTCGTGCAGTGACTCCTGCACGGAGCGCAGCACCTCGTCGGACGTCGCCGTGGGACCGTCGACGACGACGGCGCCGATGGCCCGGTGGCCGACGATGAGGGGGATGCAGACCCGGAAGCGGTGACTGGCGCGGCCGTGCGGCTCAGGCTGCTGCATCACCCGGCGCAGGCTGCACGCCATCGAGATCAGCGGGTCGGAGACGAGGGTGGCGGTGAAGCTGTCGTCGCCGCGGTGTGCGACCACGTCGAGCTCGTCCGACTCGTGCCGCATGAGAAGCGCGGCGCGGTTGCCGGCGAGCGCGGTGACGGCAGTCGAGAGCACGTTCTCGGCGACGACCTCGATGTCGAGGCCGCCCGGCAGGTCACGGGTGATCGTGCGGAGCTGGCTGAGCAGCCGGTGGGCGCTCGCGTACTGCGAGATCGGCGTATCGCCCTGGAACAGGCTGAGCTGGCGGATCCACGCGCCGAGCAGGCCGACGGCGAAGCGACATGAACAGCCAGGGCACGAAGAGCGCGAACAGCTTCGGTCGGTCGTCGAGCAGCTGCGCCTGGGCGGACGAGCGCCGCGAACGCCTCGCCGGCGACCACGGTCGACATCGCCAGCAGGCCGTAGCGCAGGCCTGCCAGGAAGGCCGGCGCGGCGAGGTAGACGATGAACGCGTCGGCGGCCGAGGTGCCGAGCAGCACGATGACGCCGGCCATCACGCCCTCGACGACGAGCGCGAACTGGTACTCCCGCTCGGTCGGGCCGCGGAAGGTGACCAGCCAGACCATCGCCAGGGCGAGGCTGGAGAGCATGAGCAGGGTGCCGGTGGAGTCGGCCATCCGCTCGGTGGCGAAGGCCAGGGCGACGCCGAGCGCGAGCGCCGAGACGCGCGTCACCAGGTCGATGCGCGCCTCGGAGAGGAAGCCCTGCCGTTCTGTAACCAACACGTCACCCAGAGTCCCATTGTCGGAGGACTAGTACGCTCGGTTTGGCCAAAAATAGTCACTGTGCGCTATAGAACATGGCCCAGTGTAGCCACTCGGTGGGTCGACCTGCCCTGATTTGGCCTACTTAGGCGCGCATGGATCGACCCGATCAGAGGTTGCCCTTGAACGAGTCCATCATGCTGATCACGCCAGGCCCCATCACGATGAGGAACAGGGTCGGCAGGATGCAGAACATCAGCGGGAAGAGGATCTTGACCGGGACCTTCTGGGCCTTCTCCTCCGCACGCTGGCGGCGCTTGGTGCGCATCTCGACCGACTGGATGCGCAGCACCTGGCCGATCGGGATACCGAACGCGTCGGCCTGGACCATCGCGGTGACGAACGACCGGAGCTCGGGGATGTGCGTCCGCTCGCCCAGGGCGCGCAGCGCGTTCGTGCGGCCCATGCCGATGTTCATCTCCTGCAGCACGCGGGCGAACTCGCTGCGCCAGCGGGCCGTCCGTGCTCTTGGCCACGCGGGAGAGCGCCGCGTCGAACGCCAGACCGGCCTCGACGGAGATCGTCAGCAGGTCGAGCGCGTCGGGCAGGTCACGCTGCATCTGCTCCGACCGGTTGGAACCCATCTGGTAGATGTACAGGTTCGGCGCGAAGTAGCCGAGCATCGCGCAGCCCGACGCAGATGACCAGCGTCCAGCAGGGCGCTGAGGCCCATGCACCATCGTCACGATGATGCTGAGCAGCAGGGCGATGCCGAAGCCGGCCACCTTGAGACCGGCGATCCGGTCGACGGTCCAGCCGACGGGGTTGCCGGCGATGTCGAGCCGGTGCTGGATCCGTTCGGCGCTGTCGGAGGCCGTGAAGCGACGACCGAGCTTGGTGAACCGCTCGAGCATCGGCTCGACGACCCGCTCGTTGAACGGACGGTCGAGCTCGTCGGTCATCTCTGACGGGCAGCCCGCGCATCGCCTCCAGTGCGGCGAGGGAGCGGCCGACGGCCTTCTTCTCGGAGGTCGCGACGCCGATCACGGTCAGCGCGACACCCAGGCCGACGAAGATGCCGCCGATGCCGATGACGAGGAGCAGGGTGGAGCTCATTCCAGACATGATCAGACCTCCACCTTGACGACCTTCTTGAGCCACACGAAGCCGACCAGCATCATGACGCAGGCAGCGCCGAGCATCCCCCAGCCGATCGGGTTGACCAACATCGGATGCAGGTAGGTCGGCCGGATGAGGTACAGGTAGCGCGAAGAAGAAGATCGGCAGGCCGCCGAGGATGAAGGCACTGAGCCGACCCTCGGCGCTGAGCACGGCCACCTGGCGGCGCAGGTACTCACGCTCGCGCAGGGTCGCCGCGACGTTGAGCAGCAGCTCGGCGAGGTTGCCGCCGACCTCGCGCTGGATGCGGATCGCCATCACGACCCACTTGAAGTCGACGCTGCCCATCCGCTCGCCGACGGTGTCCAGCGAGTCCTCGATCTCGACACCGAGCCGCTGCTCGATGATCGCCCGGCGGAACTCCGACACCATCGGCTCCTGACCCTCCTGGACGACCGTGTCGACCGCCTGGGGCAGCGACAGACCGGCCTGGAGCGCACCGGCGATGACCTGGAGGGTCTGCGCGAGCTGACCGTTGAACGCCTTGATCCGCCGCGACTCCTTGAAGGAGAGGTAGAACCAGGGGAGCACCGCTCCGACGGCCAGGAAGATCAGGGCCAGGAAGATGTTCTGCGTCAGCAGGAAGCCGGCCAGGGCCGAGCCGATCGTGAGAGCCGGCGTGCAGCAGGATCCACTCCGCAGCCTTCAGACGGAGCCCGGCGCGGTCGAGCTTGTGGTTCAGCGATGTCTCGAAGTCGCGCTTGTCGACCAGCTGCTGGGCGATCGCGACCGCGGAGTCCTTCAGCTGGGCAGAACCCTCGGACTTGTTGGACTTCTCGGAGCGCTTCATCCCGTGCACCGTGTACAGCGACAGCTGCTGCTGCATGGGGGTGATCTCCGCGGGGACCATCTTGGTCGAGCCGAAGGCGAGCAGGACGGCCATGCCGAGGAACAGCAGGCCGATGCCGATGAACAGCGCCGGCTTCGGAAGGCTGAAGCCGTCGTCGGGCGCAGCGAGCGTCGGGCCGGCGGCCGTACCCTCGGCCGGGTCGAGCGTCACGAACGCGTCGTCGCCGTACGACGTCCCGTCCGCGTCCACGCTGACCGCCAAGGTTCCCTGCTCCGAGGACGAAGGAGCCGGGAAGGTGACGACGAGCTGCTTGGCCAGGTCCGTGGCCTCGGCGGTGAAGAGCGCCTCCAGCTCGTCGCTGTCCGACGTGGAGGCGACGGTGCCGCCGGTGGCCTTCGAGATCTCGACCAGCGGCGAGTCCTCGGTGACCTTCTGGTCGAGCGACACGACGTCGACGCGGGCTCCGGTGTTCTTCGCCTGCGTGACGACCGCGGAGAGCTCGGTGTCGGTCGTGTCGATGCCGTCCGAGAGCAGCAGGACGCTGCGCTGGCCCTCTTCACCGGTCTCGTCCAGCGCCTTGAGCACGCCGTCGTACAGATGAGTCGCCGGGCTGAGCTCGAGCGAGGAGATCGCGTCGTCGAGGTCGTCGTGGTTCTGCGTCGGCGCCTCGACGGTGGTCACGTCGCTGGCGAAGGTCACCAGGCCGATGTAGACGTCGTCGGGTGCAGCGTCGACGTAGGCCCGCGCGGCGTCCTGAGCCGCGGCGAACTTGTCGCCTTCCATGCTCTTGCTGACGTCGATCGCGAGGATGGCGGTACGACGGACGGTCTCGCCGGAGTCAGCGACGGTCTTGGCCGTCGCCTCGACCGGCTTGCCGTCCATGGTGACGGTGACCGAGTCGGGGTCGGGGGTGACGCCCGAGGGGAGGCCCGGGACGGAGTAGAGGACCGAGACGGAGTCGCCGTCGGTCTCGACGTGGTCGATGCGCCCGCCGTCGTCCGCTGCGTGCGCGGCCAACGGTGCAGCCACGAGCAGGGGGACAGCAGCGAGCGCTCCCAGGGTGCGCAGGATGCGGAGGGTCATCGCAAGGGTCCGTCCAACATGAAGAGCCGGGGGTCGATGTTGACGCCGTGGTGGGTGAGCTTCTCGCTGAACTTCGGGCGGAGGCCCTTGGAACGCAGGGAGCCCTTGGACTTGCCGTTCTCGTCGTAGCCCATGCTGTAGTCGTAGGCGAACAGGTCCTGCAGGGTGATGATGTCGCCTTCCATGCCGGCCACCTCGGTCACGTACGTGATCCGACGCGAGCCGTCCTTCAGACGGGTCTGCTGGACGATCAGGTCGACGGCGCTCGCGACCTGCTCACGGATGGCGCGGACCGGGAGGTCCATACCGGCCATCAGCACCATGGTCTCGAGACGAGCCAGGGCGTCACGCGGGGTGTTCGCGTGCAGGGTCGAGATCGAGCCGTCGTGACCGGTGTTCATGGCCTGCAGCATGTCGAGGGCGGCGGCGTCGCGGATCTCACCGACGACGATGCGGTCGGGGCGCATACGCAGCGAGTTGCGGACCAGGTCGCGGATCGTGACCTGACCCTTGCCCTCGATGTTCGGCGGGCGGGACTCGAGCCGGAGCACGTGGTCCTGGTGCAGCCGGAGCTCGGCCGCGTCCTCGATCGTGACGATGCGCTCGTCCTGAGGGATGAACGACGACAGCACGTTGAGGGTCGTGGTCTTTCCGGCACCGGTACCACCGGAGACCAGGATGTTGAGCCGGCCCTTCACACAGTCGCGGAGCATGTCCGCGACCGCCTGCGAGAACGTGCCGAACACGACCAGGTCGTCCACCGTGTAGGGGTCGGCGGAGAACTTACGGATCGTGAGCATCGAGCCGTCGAGCGCCAGCGGCGGGACGACCGCGTTGACACGGCTTCCGTCAGGCAGACGCGCGTCACACATCGGGCTGGACTCGTCGATACGACGGCCGACCTTGGCGACGATCTTCTCGATCGTGCGGCGCAGGTGGGCCTCGTCGTTGAAGCGACCGTCGACCCGCTGCAGCTTGCCGCTCTTCTCGATCCAGATGTCGAAGGGGCCGTTGACCATGACCTCGGTGCAGTCCGTGTCGCGCAGGAACGGCTCGATCGGGCCGTAGCCGAGGATGTCGTCAGCGATCTCCTGGGCGATCCGGACCCGGTCGCTCATCGTGAGCGGCGTGTCCTCGCCGGCGATCACTTCCTGCAGCGTCGCGCGGACCTGCTGCTCGAGCTCGGCCTGGGACTTGTTGGCGTCGTACAGCTTCGGCCCGATGGTGCTGACCAGGCGCTGGTGGACGGTGCGCTTGACCTCGGCGAACGGGTCCTCGGCGGAGTGGACCCGGTCGCGCTGGCCGTTGGCGCCGGCGGCGGAAGTCGGCGGAGGCGGCGTGCCTCGGTCGAGCTGCGCCTGTGCAAGGCGGTCGGCAAGACTCACTTGGATGCCCTCCTACGAAGGAGCCCGCCGCGCTTGGCCTCGGGCGTGATTTCCGGCTGCTGTCTGGACGGTCGAGGGGTCGACCGGTGCCGGTCTCGCAGCGCAGTCGCTCGCGAGCTTGCGGATCACCTGCGACACCGGGTGCCGCGGGCTTTCGAGGACGATCGGCCGGCCCTGGTTGATCGAGGCCGGGACGTCGTTCGACTGCGGGATCGCGCAGTTGATGGCGAGACCGAGGGTCTTCTCGACCTCGCTGGGGGTCAGACCGACCTTCATGTCGGCCCGGTTGAGCACGAGACGCCACTTGTCCTTCGGGTGGTTGAGCAGCCCGAGGGTCTCTGCGGTGATCTTGAGGCTCTTCAGTGCCGGCACGTCGAGCGTGCCGATGAGCAGCAGCAGGTCCGACTCGTCGAACGCCTGCAGCACCACGTCGTCGAACGCCGGCGGCGTGTCGACCACGACGAAGTCGAACTCGCTCTTCAGCACGCGCAGGATCTGCGCGACCATCTCTCCGGTGATGCGGTCCTTGGCCTCCGGCTGCACCGGGGCGGCCAGCACCTTGAGGCCAGGGGAGTGATCGGTCAGCAGCGCCTCGACCGCGGAGGGGTCGAGCTTGCGGTCGATGCCCACGGCGTCGGCAATCGTGTGCACCGGGAAGAGCTGCATGACGATCGACACGTCGCCGAAGGCGAGATCGAGGTCGACGATGCAGACGTTCCGCTTCCCGCCGTCGGCCAGCGCGGCCGCGAGGTTGGTCGAGACCGTGGTCTTGCCCACCCCACCCTTGGCGGCGAACACCGTGATGAGGGTCCCGCTCGGACCCCCCGCCTCGGTGCTCTCGCCGTCGGCGTTGGTGAGCGCTGCGTGCAGGGCGTAGACCCGTGAGACCGCATCGTTGAGGCCGGTCAGGTCACGCTCCTCGACGACCTCGCGCATGCCGGCCCGCAGGGCGTCGGCAAGCACGGCGGTGTCGACGCGGCGACGGACCAGGATCACGCCCAGGGCGGGCTTGGTCACCCGCAGCGTGTCAGCCAGCGCGACTCCCGCGGCCTGGTCGACCGACGGGCCGAGCACGACTGCGTACTCCCCGGGGTGCACGTCGAGGTGCCGGCGCAGCTGCTCGAGGCCCGGCACGATGGCCGTTCCTGAGCCCACGGCCGACTGCAGCGCCTCGGCGGACGCTGCGTCGACTTCGACAATGACGGTCATGGTTATCAGCCTTGGAAGAGGGTTGCGAACGTGACCGGCGCGGCCGTACGGACCTTGGACTTGTCGTTGAGCAGACCGAGCGCCAGCTGACCGTTGTTCGACGCGAAGATGACCTTCTGCGCCTGGTCCTGGGTCAGCGCCAGCGTGAGCAGTGTCTTGGGCAGCTGCTCGGTGGTCGCTGCGCCGGTCTCGTCGGTCGTGGTCGTGCTCAGCACGCTCGTCGTGCCGACCCCGATCACGTCGACCGTCGGGAGCAGCAGCTGGGTGAACGTGTCCGTGCTGGCGGCCGACGGGTCGGCGTTCGGGTCACCGTTCTTGGCCGGCATGGAGCCGGACGCGAACACCGCGACCTTGGCGCCGGGGTTGATGAATCCGGCGACGCGGGCGGGGTCGGTGAGCTGCACGGAGACCGCCATCATCCCGTCGGGGATGGTGATGGCCTGCTCGGTGCCAGGGGCGCCGAACTTCGTCGGGATGATCTGCTCGTTCGGGTAGATCGTCTGCAGCGCGACCTGGCCCGACAGCGTCTCGGTGTTCTGCACCGCTCCGTCGAGGATGTCCTTCTCGGCGAAGGCCACCAGGTCGAGCTTGCCGGCGGCGACGGCGTCATCGATCGACTCACCGGCCTCGATCTGCTTGGTGGCAGCGAGAACCTCACGCGGCTCCTGGTCTGCCTGGGCACGGTCGTTGATCCCCTGTACGTACAGGAAGATCATGCCGGCGCCCAGAGCGGCGATCACGATGGCTGCGATCATCAGTAAGGTGCGACGTCCCATGGTGGGTCAATCCTTTGTTCGGTGGTGCGGTGAGCGGGGTTGTCTCGGTTGTCGGGTGGTGCGTCGGTCAGTCGATCAGGCGGACGATCTTGGGTCCGCGGCCTGCGACGTAGTCGGACACGGCCATCCCGCCGGGCGGTGTCGGGCAGGGCGTTCGGGTTGAAGAAGACGATCTGCACGGACTGCACGTCGCTGCCGTTGCTGCTGAGCGTCAGTCCGTTGTTGGCCGAGGTCGACCGTGTTCTTCACGGCCGTCTCCGTCTGGTCGGTGATGAAGCCGGGGCGGAAGTCGATGATCTGGTACTTGTTGCTGCCACCGCTGCTGGGCTCGATGCCGAGGACGGGCACGAAGACCATCCGTGGTGACGACCAGATCTTCTGGTCCAGCACCGGTCCAGGGAGGGTGTACGTCGAGCCGGTGATCTGGCCGACGTTGGTCGTCGTGTTCGGTGAAGAAGCAGGACAGCGTGTCGTTGTTGATGGTCTTGCCCAGCAGCGACTTCGTCGCCGGAACGCCGTTGGAGGCACAGCCCGATGCCGGCCGTGGTCCTGGTCAGCAGTCCGGAGAAGCTGCAGCCGCCGCTGATCAAGCCGGTGACGAACCCGGCCGTGGCGGCGTTCTGCGCCATGCCGGTCTCGGTGTCGACGCAGTTGGTGCCCTCGTTGGGCCACAGCACGGAGCGCACCGGCAGCGGGCTGGTCGCGCGAGCACAGGTAGTTGGAGACCGGGGTCGGGAACGTGTCGAGCCCGTGGTCGAGGCCGACCGCGATGTTCCTGGCCGTCTCCTGCCACTGGCCGGTCGTCTGGAACTTCAGCGTGCCGAAGTTTCCGTCGTTCGAGCCCTGGCCGCAGGTCAGCAGCGCGTTGCCGATCGTGAACGGCAAGGCCATCAGCGTGGCGTTGCGCGCCGTTGCCGTTCGTGACCGCGGACCAGTTCGCGCCGATCTTCACCCGCACGTACCAGACGTTCTGCACGCCCGTCACCGAGGCGGGCACGGTGCGTCGACCTTCACCGATGGTGCTCGTGCGGTCGGCGGCGTCGGTGACCACGTCGACCGTGTACGGGTCCCTCGGGGTCCGGACCGGCTGAGAGTTGCCCGACTCGAAGAAGCCGACCAGCGAGACCGATGCTCAGGTTCGTACCCGTGATGGTCAGGCTGTTGGTCGTCGTGCTGTTCGGAGGCGCCGTGACTGGGGTTCAGTGTCGTGATCGTCGCCGCGTTGGTCTCGCGTGGGGGCGAACAGGTTGACCGTCGTCGCCGCATGGCCGTTGTTGGGCTCGGAGATCGTCTGCGGGCCGTAGTCGCAGCCCGTGTAGGCGTAGAACGGCAGCGTCGAGATCCTTGGCCGACTTGATCGCGACGGTCGCCTTGGTCTGCAGGTTCAGGCTGTCGTGACCCGGGCCCATCGCCTGCGCGAGGCCGTAGTCGACCAGGCTCTTGGGCGTGATGACGGTGATCTCGTTCTTGCTGGGCACGAACGTGCCGGACAGGCCGCCGACGTAGTGGCCGTACTTGACCTCGCCGTCGGCGAGGCGACCGTTGACGAGCTGGGCGGCTGTGATGCACGTGGGCGGGGTGGCCGCCTCGCAGGTGCGCGGACCCTGCGCGTCGTCCTGCGGCAGGTTGCGGTTCAGGTACGCCGCGGCCTGGATGACGGCGTCCTGCGACGCCAGCGGTGTGGTCGTCGCGGCCGGCAGGTTGGCACCGCCCTTGACCGCGGCGAAGGCCGCGAAGTCGGCCTGGGTCTGCAGGCTGCGCTTGCGCGAGTAGGCGTTGCCGAGGTCGACGCAGAGGGCGGCGACGGAGAAGAGCAGCACCGCGCTGAGCGCGACGATCACGGCCATGACTCCGGCCTCGGAGCCCCTGTGGTGCCAACGCGAGCCGATCATGAGCACACCGCCGGAGCCGGCGCGCCGACGTTCTCGACGCGGGTCTGGGTGGTGGCCGTGATCTGGTTGCCGGGAAGCGGGACCAGGCCGATGTCGAGGGCTCGGAAGGAGACCTGGACGGTCCAGACGTCGCCGACCTCAGCGCCGGTGCCGGTGTTGCCGGTGCCCTTGGTGAGGGTGCGCTGTGATCGTGAAGGCCTGGTTGGGTGCCGCGTTGTCGACCTGGTCGTAGACGTAGCGCCGGAAGGTGCCGGTGCCGGGTGCGAGCGTGGACGTGGGGTTGTTGCCGCACGTGGCGAGGTCGCCGACCGCGCTGCGGCGGGCACCTTCGCGGACAGCCGCGGTGGCAGACTGCTTGGCGTAGAAGTAGAAGCCGTACTGGAGCATGCCGAAGAGCAGCGCCGTCAGGAACGGCAGCAGGAGGGCGAGCTCGACTGCAGACGCGCCGGACTCGCGGCGGCCTTCGCGCAGACGACGAAACATGTCGTGCCTTCTCCCAGGACGGATGAACGACCACTCGACAGAGAGGTCCGGCTAGAAAAGTAGTTGTCGGGCTGGGGCCCAGGGGGCGATTTGGCCGTTCCGTCAGCGCAAATGAACCGTGTGGACACAGCCCGAATGGTCCGTTCGGATGATGGATAAAACGGATGAATACGGCGATTGTAGATTACTCATCGCATCTGGACGACTACAGAGTGCTAGTTCTCGGCGCAATCGTGGCAGATCGCCCGCGCGCTACATGTAGAGCGACTCGACCTCGTCGTGGAACGCCCGCATCACGACGGTGCGGCGCAGCTTGAGGGTCGGGGTCAGCTCGCCGGTCTCCTCGGTCCAGTCCACCGGCAGGATCGCGAACTTGCGGATGGCCTCGGCGCGCGACACCGCGGCGTTCGCCTCGTCGATCGCGGTCTGCACCTCGGCGAGCAGCTCGGGGTCGCGGACCAGGGTCGCCAGGTCGCCGGTCTTGTCGTGCGAGTCGCGCCACGCCGGCAGGGCCTCGGGATCGATCGTGACGAGCGCCGCGACGAACGGCTTCCCGTCGCCGACCACCATGCACTGGCTGATCAGCGGGTGAGCCCGGATCCGGTCCTCCAGCACGGCGGGCGCGACGTTCTTGCCGCCGGCCGTCACCAGGATCTCCTTCTTGCGACCGGTGATCCGGACGAAGCCGTCGTCGTCGATCTCGCCGACGTCGCCGGTGCTGAACCATCCTTCGGCGTCGAGCGCCTCGGCCGTCGCGGTGTCGTTGCCGAGGTAGCCGATGAAGATCTGTCCACCCCGGAACTGAAGCTCGCCGTCGTCGGCGACGCGGACGCTGGTCCCGGGGATCGGCTTGCCGACGGTGCCGATCCGTTGCTCGTCGGGGAGGTTGACGGTGAGTGCGGCCGTGGTCTCGGTGAGGCCGTAGCCCTCCAGCACCGGGAGACCGATGCCGCGGAAGAAGTGGGCGAGACGCTCGCCGAGCGGTGCACCACCCGAGACGGCGTACTGCGTGCGGCCACCGAGCGCGGCGCGCAGCTTGGAGTAGACGAGCCGGTCGAACAGGCGATGACGGGTGCGGAGCAGCGGGCCGGGGCCACTCCGGTCCTTGGCCTGGCTGTAGGCGACGGCGGTCCTGACCGCCGCGTCGAAGATCTTGCCGCGGCCGTCGGCGACGGCGCGTTGGCTCGCCGTGTTGAAGACCTTCTCGAAGACGCGCGGCACGGCGAGGATGAAGGTCGGCTGGAAGGCGGCGAGGTCCGCGACCAGGTTCTTGATGTCGGCGCTGTGACCGAGCCGGACCCGGCTCTTGACGCTGCCGATCTGGATGATCCGCGCGAAGACGTGCGCCAGCGGGAGGAACAGCAGTGTGCTCGCGTCGTCGAGCTCGAACAGCTCCTCGAGCACGCCGGTGGCGACGCCGAGCTCGAACATGAAGTTGCCGTGGGTCAGCATGCAGCCCTTGGGCCGGCCGGTCGTGCCGGACGTGTAGATCAGCGTCGCGACCGTCTCCGGGGTCACCGATGCGCGACGGGTCTCGAGGTCGTCGTCGCTGACGGCGCTCGTCGACCGGCCCGCAGCGCGCAGCCCTTCGAGCCCGCCGTCGTCGATGCCCACGACCTGCTTCAGCTCGGTCAGCTCTGCGCTGACGCCGTCGATCCTGGCGCGGTGCTCGGCGGTCTCGGCGATGACCAGGACGGCGCCGGAGTCGGACAGGATCCAGCCGATCTGCTCCTGCGACGAGGTCTCGTAGATCGGCACCGTCACCGCGCCGGCGTACCAGACGGCGTAGTCGACCAGCGTCCACTCGTACCGGGTCTTGCTGATCAGGGCGACCCGGTCGCCTTCGGAGACGCCCGTGGCGATCAGGCCCTTGGCGAGCTCGCGGACCTCGGCCAGGAAGTCGGCCGCGGTGACGTCTTCCCAGGTCGGTGCCGACCCGGCGGCTGAAGGCGACGTCGTCCGGCTGCTCACCAGCGTTGGTGATGATGTCGTCGGTCAGGTTGCCGTGCTCCGGCAGCACGTAGGTGGCCGGCGTGGAGAACTCGCGCAACGCATCCTCCCGGGGTGCCTGGTCGGTTACCCGCAGGTTATCGCGCGGGCCTCAGCACCCTGGGGAGTAGTCTCGCCAGCGTTCCTGAGCGCGACGCCGCCGGTGCCATCCGAAGCAGCTCGCCGGGCCGACGAAGGAGACGCCGCCGATGGCAGACCAGACCACCTCGAGCATCCTGATCTCCGCAGAGCCGGCTGCCGTCATGGCCGTGATCGCCGACTTCGACGCCTACCCGGAGTGGGCCAAGGGCGTGAAGTCGGCGACCGTGTTGTCGACGGACGACGACGGCCGGGCGGAGCAGGTCGCCTTCGTGCTCGACGCGGCGCCGATCAAGGACGAGTACACCCTCGCCTACGAGTGGGACGACGACGCCCAGGTCACCTGGTCGCTGGTGAAGGCGAAGATGCTGAAGTCGATGGAGGGCGCCTACATCCTCAGCGGTCAGGGCGACGAGACGGAGGTCACCTACCAGCTCGCCGTCGACCTGACGATCCCGATGATCGGCATGCTCAAGCGCAAGGGCGAGAAGGTCATCATCGACACGGCGCTGAAGGGCTTGAAGAAGCGCGTCGAGTCGCAGGCCTGACTCCATGCGGGTCATCCTCTTCACCGGCAAGGGCGGCGTCGGCAAGACGACCGCGGCCGCCGGCACGGCAACGCTCGGTGCGGCTCGAGGGCTGCGCACCCTGGTGCTGAGCACCGACGCCGCGCACTCGCTCGGTGACGCGTTCGCCGTGACCGCCGGGGCCGATCCGGTCGAGGTGGCGGAGCGTCTGTACGTGCAGCAGGTCGACGCGCAACGGCGGTTCGAGCGGTCATGGGGCGAGATCCAGACGTACCTGCTGACCGTGCTCGACACCGTCGGCGTCGACCCGATCGCGGCCGAGGAGCTGACCGTGCTCCCCGGTGCGGAGGAGATCCTGGCGCTGCTCGAGGTGCGCGACCAGGCCCGCTCCGGGTGCTGGGACCTGATCGTCGTCGACTGCGCGCCGACCGCCGAGACGCTGCGGCTGCTCGCGTTGCCGGAGGCGCTCGGCTGGTACATGGACCGGGTGCTGCCGATGGAGCGCCGGATGGTGAAGGTGCTGAAGCCGGTGCTGACGCGCGCCGCCGGGGTGCCGATGCCGCACGACTCGGTGTTCGACGCGGTCGAGCGACTGCACGCCGACCTGACCGAGGTGCGCGACCTGCTCACCGGGCCGGAGGCGTCGGTGCGACTCGTGCTCACGCCGGAGTCGGTCGTCGTCGCGGAGGCGCGTCGTTCGCTGACGACGCTGTCGTTGTACGGCTACCGGGTCGACGGCGTCGTCGCCAACCGGATCTTCCCCGAGACCGACGCTGACGCCTGGCGGCAGCGTTGGGTCGCCGCGCAGGCCGAGATCATGTCCGAGGTGACCTCGTCGTTCGCGCCGCTGGAGATCTGGCGATCGCCCTACCGTGCGTCCGAGCCGGTGGGACTGGAGGAGCTCGATGGGTTCGCGACGACGTTGTACGGCGACCACGACCCGTTCTCGGCGCCGCGTCGGTCCGGACCCGGTCGACGTACGACGCTCCGGGTCGATGGTCCAGCTGCGGGTGGCTCTGCCGTTCGCGGACCGCGGCGACGTCGACCTGGCGCGCCACGGCGACGAGCTCGTGGTGACCGTCGGGTCGTACCGCCGGCTGCTCGCGCTGCCGGCCGCGCTGCGTCGTGCGAACGTCGTCGGTGCCGGGATGAGCGAGGGCGCGCTGGTGGTGCGTTTCGACACGGCGGGCGACGGCGAACCGCTGCCTGAGGTGGGCGACGGGGAGCACGGCGAGGACGTCGAGAGCTCGCAGGACGACCGCGGTCGGTCACGCGACGCGGCCATCGGCGAGAATGCACCAACATGAGTACCGATCCCGTGGGCACGCTCGCCGAGGAGGCCGCCAAGCTGGTCGCGGTGATGCAGGGCTGGGCCGCCGATCACTCGGGTCACGCAGACGCCGACGTCGACGACCGGGGCAGCTCCACCGGCCGCGAGCCGGGCGGCAACGAGCCCGGGCACACGGTGGGAGACGCGGGTCGTGCCGGCGCCGGGGCGGACGCTGCCGGGCGCGAGCAGGCGAGTGAGCACGACCACGACCACGAGCACCGGCGGGACCGAGTGCCGGTGGTGTCCGCTGTGCCAGTCCGTGCGTCTCGCCAAGGCGGCGACGCCCGAGGTCCGAGACCACCTGAGCAACGCCGCCCTGTCGCTGGCGCTGGCGTTCAAGGGTTTGATGGAGGGGGTCGAGACCCCCGACGACCGGTCCGACCCGTTCGAGAAGATCGACCTCGACATCGATCCCCAATCACCGGAGGACTGACATGACCGTGACGGTGGGAGTCGACGTCGGAGGCACGAAGATCGCCGCCGGGGTCGTCGACGACGACGGTCTGATCCTCGACACCGAGCGGGTCGAGACTCCGGCCGAGGACTCCGACGCGGCTGTCCGCGCCATCGTCGAGGTCGCCTCTCGACTGCGCAAGGCGCACCCGAACGTGGCCGCGGTAGGCGTGTCAGCCGCGGGCTTCGTCAGCTCCGACCGCGCCACCATGCTCTTCACCCCCAACCTGGCGTGGCGCGACCTGCCGCTCCGCGACCTGCTCGAGAAGGAGCTCCAGGTCCCGGTCGTGATCGAGAACGACGCCAACGCGGCCGCGTGGGGCGAGTTCAGCTACGGCTCCGCCAGTGACGCCCACGAGCTGCTGCTGGTCGCCGTCGGCACCGGCATCGGCGGCGGCGTGGTCGTCGACGGCAAGCTCGTGCGTGGCTGGTTCGGCACCGCCGGCGAGATCGGGCACCTGCGCGTCGTACCGAACGGGCATCCGTGCGGTTGTGGGCAGCACGGTTGCTGGGAGCAGTACGCCAGCGGCTCGGCCCTGGTGCGGTTCGCGCGTGAGCGGGTCGCCGAGGGCGACCGGTTGCTGTCCGAGGCGGGCGGTGACCGCGAGGGCATCGACGGCCAGCTGGTGACCCGGCTGCGCGAAGGCGGGCGACCCGTTGTGCGTCGACCTGCTCGCCGACCTGGGCCGCTGGCTCGGCGAGGGGATCGCCAGTCTCTGCGCGGTGCTCGACCCGCAGCTGGTGGTGCTCGGCGGAGGTGTCGGCGAGGCCGGAGACCTGGTGATGGTGCCGCTCAAGACGGCGTACGACACGACGCTCCCGGCGACCGACAACCGACCGCACGCGCAGATCCGGGTCGCCTCGCTCGGGAACGCCGCGGCGATCATCGGGGCCGCGACCCTCGCGCGCACCGAGGTCGGCGGAGAGGAGGCCTGATGGTGCAGCGGTTGGCGATCGGCATCGACATCGGCGGCACCATGGTCAAGGCCGGGGTGGTCAACGAGGACGGGATCGTGCTCGAACGGCTGACCCGCGACACCCCGTCGACCGACCCGACCCAGGTCGAGGACACCATCGCCGAGCTCGTCGTGGAGCTGGGCAAGAGGCATCTGGTGATGGCGGTGGGGATCGGCGCGGCCGGCTTCGTCGACGCGACCCGGTCGACCGTGCTGTTCGCGCCCCACCTGGCGTGGCGGAACGAGCCCTTGCGTGACGCCGTACGCCGACGGACCGGCCTGTCGACGCTGGTCGAGAACGACGCGAACGCGGCGGCGTGGGCCGAGTGGCGGTTCGGGGCGGGTCAGAACGAGGACGACCTCGTCTGCATCACCCTCGGCACCGGCATCGGGGGCGCCATGGTCTTCAACGGGATCCTGCACCGCGGTGCGACCGGCATCGGTGGCGAGTTCGGCCACATGCAGGTCGTGCCGCAGGGACACCGGTGTGAGTGCGGCAACCGCGGATGCTGGGAGCAGTACTCCAGCGCCAACGCGTTGGTGCGCGATGGCGCCGAGCTGGTGCGTTCGCGCTCGCCGCTGGCCGATGCGCTGGTCGAACGCACCGGTGGCGACCCCGACCGCGTGACGGGTCTGCTGATCAACGAGCTGGCGCGCTCAGGAGACCAGATCTGCGTCCAGCTGCTGGCCGAGATCGGGGACTGGCTCGGGGTCGGGATCGCCAACCTGGCGGCTGCGCTCGACCCCGGGACGTTCGTGATCGGGGGAGGGGTCTCCGATGCGGGTGACCTGCTCATCCAGCCTGCTGTGACGGCGTACCGGCGGACCCTGACCGGACGCGGCTACCGGCCGGAGGCGCGCATCGTGCGTGCCCACCTCGGCAACGAGGCCGGACTGGTCGGGGCGGCCGACCTGGCACGGACCAACCGCCGGCGCAGCCGTCGGCGCTCGGGATCGCGCAAGCGGCGCGAGTACCGCCCGCTGTTCGGCTCCACCTGGACCACCGCCGCCGGCTCCCGCCCCCGCGAATAGCCAAGTTTCGCGCCCGAGCGCCAGGTTTCGCGCCCCGACCCGCCAGGTTTTGCGGGCTGCCTCGACCGCGGTGATGGAGGTGCACGATCAGTGGCGGTTGGACGCACGATCTTAGCGCCGACGCAGTTGGCGACTCGGCGGAGGTAGCTGGCGAGTCGCCATGTCGACTCGCCAGTTTCGTGGGCCCGCGGCGATCCGGGGTCAGCGGTCGACGAGGGTGACTTCGAAGGAGTAGAGGGCCGGGCGGTAGGCGTGCTCCCCGAGCTCGACCGCGTTGCCGGCGTCGTCGTACGCCGTGCGGCGCATCGTGAGGAGCGGTGAGCCGCGGCGCTCCGACAGCAGGCGCGCCTCGCGGGCGTCGGCGCGACGGCACCCGATCTCCTGGTGAGCGACCCGGACATGGATGCCGGCGGCGCGCAAGGTCTCGTACAGCCCACGTTCGGTCAGGTCGACCTTGCTCAGGTCGAGCACCGAGCACGGGATCACGTTGGCCATCAGGGCGAGCGGCTGCTCGCCGATGAGACGGAGTCGCTCCACCCGCCAGACCTCGTCGCCGGGCTTGATCCGCAGCTCGGCGGCCTCAGCCGCGTCGACGGCCGCCCGTTTGATCGACAGCACCTGCGTGCTGGGGTCACGACCCGTCCGCACCAGGTCGTCGTTGAGGCTCGTCAGCTCGACCGGGCGCCGGATCTGCGCCTTGACCACCTGCGTGCCGACACCGCGCTTGCGGACGAGCATCCCCTTGTCCACCAGGGTCTGCATCGCCTGGCGCATCGTCGGCCGGGAGACCCCGAGCTCGTCGGCGAGCACCATCTCGTTGGGCATCCGCTCGCCCGGCGCGAGGACGCCGTCGTTGATCGCCTGCTCCAGCTGCTCCGCGACCTGGAAGTACAGCGGCACCGGGACTCGAACGGTCCACTGACAGCTGGAGGGCCATGCGAGAAGTCCTCCTTCGTGTCGAATGCGCGGTGGCATGAGTGTATGCACGAGAGCCCTGTCATGTCACTACGTCAATATGTCTTAACAAATGGTTGACAGGACGTAACCGGCTGGACAAGACTCAGGGCGCAGTGAAGGAGGGCGACACATGTCGGACGGACAGGTCCCGGGCAACAGCAGCATCCAGGCACGGATTGCGGCTGCCCCGATCTCGTGGGGTGTCTGCGAGGTCCCGGGCTGGGGCTACCAGCTCGCGCCGGACCAGGTGCTCACCGAGATGAGCAGTCTCGGCTTCTCGGCGACCGAGTTCGGCCCGGACGGCTTCCTCGCCGACGAGCCCGCAGGCCAAGGCCGACCAGCTGGCGTCGTACGGCATGCCGGCGGTCGGCGGCTTCCTCCCGGTCCTGCTCCACGACAGCGGCCACGACCCGATGCCCGAGGTGGACGCGTTCATCGACGCGTGTCTCGCGAGCGGCGCCGGCGTCGTCGTGCTGGCGGCGTACACCGGAGCCGACGGCTACGACGCGCGCCCGGTCCTCGACGACGACCAGTGGCGACGCATGCTCGACAACCTCGACCGGATCGTCGGCGCACGCCGAGGAGCGCGGCGTCATCGCCTGCCTGCACCCGCACATCGGCACGATGGTCGAGACCGCCGAGGAGGTCGAGCGGGTCGATGGCCGGCTCCGCGCGTCGGTCTCTGCGTCGACACCGGCCACCTCGCTGGTCGGCGGTGCCGACCCGGTCGCGATCACCGCGGCGTACGCCGACCGGGTCCGGCACGTGCACCTCAAGGACGTCGACGCTCGACCAGGCCAAGCAGGTCATCGCCGGCGACGTCGCGTTCGGCCACGCGGTCAAGAACGGCATGTTCCGGCCGCTCGGCGAGGGCGACGTCGACATCGTCGCCATGGTCACGCACGCTCGAGGCGCGCCGGCTACGACGGCTGGTACGTCCTCGAGCAGGACGTGATGCTCGACGACGCGCGAACAGGGCGCCGGCATCGCCGGACAGTGTCCGCGCCAGCCTCGACTACCTGGTCGGGTCGACGGCGGGCGAGGTCAGTGATGACATCCGACGCCGCGCGCACCGTCGAGGTGCTCACCATGGGTCGCATCGGCGTCGACGTCTACCCGAGCAGATCGGCGTCGGCCTCGAGGACGTGACGTCGTTCGGCAAGTACCTCGGCGGCAGCCGCCACCAACGTCGCCGTCGCCGCGGCCCGGCACGGTCGCCGCAGCGCGGTGATCACCCGCACCGGCGCCGACCCGTTCGGGCGCTTCCTCCACCAGGCGCTGCGCGGCTTCGGCGTCGACGACCGCTTCGTCACCGACGTGCCGGGCCTGCCGCACCCCGGTGACGTTCTGCGAGATCTTCCCGCCGGACGACTTCCCGCTCTACTTCTACCGCGAGCCCAAGGCGCCCGGACCTGGAGATCCAGCGCCGACGAGCTCGACCTCGACGCCATCGCCGCCGCCGACATCTTCTGGGTCACCGGCACCGGCCTCTCGCAGGAGCCGTCGCCGCGCGGCCACCCTGGCGGCGCTCGAGGCCGCGCGGCGTCGCACGGCACTGACGGTCCTCGACCTCGACTACCGCCCGATGTTCTGGCCGGAGCCGTCCGAGGCGCACACCGCAGGTCCGGCCGCCCTGCCGCTACGTCGACGTGGCGGTCGGCAACCTCGAGGAGTGCGAGGTCGCTGTCGGCGAGCGCGACCCCGAGCGCGGCCGCCGACGCGCTGCTCGCCGCCGGCGTCGAGCCTGGCGATCGTCAAGCAGGGCCCGGCGGGCGTGCTGGGCGCTCGCGGCGACGAGTCGGTCGTCGTGCCGCCCGTCCCCGTCGACGTCGTCAACGGCCTCGGCGCCGGGGACGCCTTCGGCGGCGCGCTCTGCCACGGGCTGCTCGCGGGCTGGGACGCTGGAGCGGATCCTGCGCTTCGCCAACGCCGCCGGAGCGTACGTCGCCGGGCAGCTCGCCTGCGCCGACGCCATGCCGACGACCGCCGAGCTCGACGCGCTGCTGGCGACGGTGGTCTCATGAGCACCGACATCGTGACCGACCTGATCGCGACGCGTGTCCACGCGCCGGGCAGGGTCGCCGAGCTGAGCAGCAGCGCGACCCGCCCGACCTCGCTGGTGGGGGAGACCGGCCGGCTGATGCTGGTCGCCGCCGACCACCCGGCACGCGGTGCGCTGCGAGCCGGCGACGACGCGCTGGCGATGGCCGACCGCGGCGAGCTGCTCGCGCCGGCTGATGATCGCGCTGGCGCGCCCCGGCGTCGACGGCGTGCTCGGCACCGCCGACATCCTCGAGGACCTGCTGCTGCTCGGCGCCCTCGAGGGCAAGGTCGTGATCGGCTCGATGAACCGCGGCGGCCTCGCCGGCACCGGCTTCGAGATCGACGACCGATTCACGGCGTACGACGCCGACGGATCGCGCGGGCCGGGCTTCCAGGGCGGCAAGATGCTGCTCCGCATCGACCCCGAGGACGCCGCCACGGCCCCCACCCTCGACCGCCTGCGCGGAGGCCGTCGACGCCTGGCCGACCACGGGCTGATGGCGATGGTCGAGCCGTTCATCTCCCACCGCGTCGACGGGCGGGTGCGCAACGACCTGATCGACCGAGGCGGTCATCCGTTCGGCGACCGTGGCGGCCGGGCTCGGCCGGCACCTCGGCGTACACCTGGCTCAAGCTCCCGGTCGTCGACGACATGGACGCCGTGCTGGCGGCGACGACGCTGCCGGTGCTGCTGCTCGGCGGCGAGGTGGCCGACGACCAGGACGCGCCAGTTCGCGCTCTGGGAGAAGGTCGCTCGCCAACCCGCACGTCACGCGGCATGGTGGTCGGCCGCTCGCTGCTCTACCCGCCGGACGGCGACGTCGCCGCGGCCGTCGACGCGACGGTGGGGATGATCTGACATGACCACGCTCCTCGTACCACGTCGCCGCGGGCTCGACCGGCGCACGGGCCGTATGCCGTCGACCTGACGCCGAAGGCCGCGGGCTGGGGCTACACCGGGCTCGCCGTCCTCGAGCTCGGCGCCCGGCGAGCACGTGGACGTGGCAGACCGGTGAGGCCGAGACGCTGGTCGTGCCGCTGTCGGGCTCGTGCGAGGTCACCTGCGAGGGCGAGCACGCACACGGTCGACGGACGCGACAGCGTCTTCAGCGGGCCGAGCGACTTCGTCTACGTGCCGCGCGACGCACGCGTCGACCGTCACGAGCGCACGGCGGTGGCCGGTTCGCGCTGCCCGTCGGCCGTGTGCGACGAGCGGCTGCCGTTCCGCTACCAGCCGCCGAGGCCGACGTCCCGGTCGAGCTGCGCGGAGCCGGGCAGGCGAGCCGCCAGGTCAACAACTTCTGCACGCCCGACGCGTTCGAGGCCGACGCATCCTGATCGCCTGCGAGGTGCTGACGCCGGGCGGCAACTGGTCGTCGTACCCGCCGCACAAGCACGACGAGGCACCGCGACGACGAGAGCGTGCTCGAGGAGATCTACTACTTCGAGGTCGCCGACGGACCGGCCGGGCCGGGCATCGGCTACCAGCGCGTCTACGGGCACGAGAACGCCGAGATCGACGTGCTCGCCGAGGTCCGCAGCGGCGACGTCGTGCTGATCCCGCACGGCTGGCACGGCCCGTCGATGGCGGTGCCCGGCTACGACCTCTACTACCTCAACGTGATGGCCGGCCCGGGCGACGAGCGCGCCTGGCTGATCTGCGACGACCCGGCCCACGGCTGGGTCCGCGACACCTGGGCCGACCAGGCCGTCGACCCGCGGCTGCCCGTTCGGCAGCCGACCGCGAGCGAGGAGGTCCGATGACGCGTCCGGCTGACCGTCGCCCAGGCGCTCGTGCGCTTCCTCGAGCAGCAGTACGTCGAGCGCGACGGCGTGCGAGAACGCCGTTCTTCGCCGGCTGCTGGGGCATCTTCGGCCACGGCAACGTCGCCGGTGTCGGCCAGGCGCTGCTCGAGCGCGAGCACGCCGACGAGACCGGCGAGCACGTCTGCGCTACCTCCAGGCCCGCAACGAGCAGGCGATGGTGCACGCGGCCGTCGGCTACGCCCGGCACCGCGACCGGCTCGCGACGTACGCCGTGCACCGCCTCCGTCGGCCCCGGCTCGACCAACATGGTCACCGGCGCCGCGCTCGCGACCATCAACCGCATCCCGGTGCTGCTGCTCCCCGGCGACATCTTCGCGACCCGGGTCGCCAACCCGGTGCTGCAGGAGCTCGAGGACCCGACCAGCCTCGACGTCAGCGTCAACGACTGCCTTCAAGCCCGGTCTCGCGCTTCTGGGACCGGATCAACCGGCCCGAGCAGCTGCCGCTGTCGCTGCTCGCCGCCATGCGGGTGCTCACCGACCCGGCCGAGACCGGCGCGGTCACCCTCGCGCTGCCGCAGGACGTCCAGGCCGAGGCGTACGACTGGCCGGAGGAGCTCTTCGCCCGGCGGGTCTGGCACGATCCGCCGCCAGCCGGTCGACCAGCCGCCCTCGACCGGGCCGCCGCCGTCATCCGCGCGGCCGAGCGCCCGGTGATCGTCGCCGGCGGCGGAGTCATCTACTCCCGCGCGACCGACGCGCTGCGGGCCTTCGCCGAGCGCGACCGGCATCCCGGTCGCGGAGACCCAGGCCGGCAAGGGATCGCTGGCGTACGACCACCCGCGTCGCGTCGGCGCCATCGGCGCGACCGGCACGACCGCCGCCGACAACCTGCTCGCCGACGAGGCCGACGTGGTGATCGGCGTCGGCACCCGCTACAGCGACTTCACCACCGCGTCCCAGACCGTCTTCGCCGACCCGGACGTGCGGTTCGTCAACCTCAACGTGGCGTCGTTCGACGCGCACAAGCTGTCCGCGGTGCCGCTGCTCGGCGACGCGCGCGCCGGGCTGGAGCAGCTGACGCGACGCGCTCGCCGGCTGGTCCGCCCCGACGGCGCACTACCGGAGCGCGCGACCGCGCTGGCCGCAGGAGTGGGACGCCACCGTGCAGCGCGCGTACGACGTGCAGCACGGCCCGCTGCCGGCGCAGTCCGAGGTGATCGGCGTGGTCAACGAGCTCTCGACGGCCGCAGGACGTCGTGGTCTGCGCCGCCGGCTCGATGCCGGGCGACCTGCACAAGCTCTGGCGGACCCGTGACCCCAAGGGCTACCACGTCGAGTACGGCTTCTCCTGCATGGGCTACGAGATCGCCGGCGGTCTCGGCGTGAAGCTGGCGGCCGATGCGATGCCGGCGAGGACCGCGACGTCTTCGTCATGGTCGGCGACGGCTCCTACCTGATGATGTCGTCAGGAGCTCGTCACCGCGGTCGCAGGAGGGCGTGAAGCTGATCGTCGTGCTCGTGCAGAACCACGGCTTCGCCTCGATCGGCGCGCTGTCGGAGTCGCTCGGCTCGCAGCGGTTCGGCACCCGCTACCGCTACCGCACCGGCACCGGCCTCGACGGCGACGTGCTCCCGGTCGACCTGGCCGCCAACGCCGCCAGCCTCGGCGCCGACGTCATCCGCGCCACGACGATCGACGAGCTCGAGAAGGCGCTGCGCACGACGCGCAGGCCAGCCGACGGACCACGGTGGTCCACGTCGAGACCGACCCGCTGGTCCCGGCTCCCGACAGCCCCGCCTGGTGGGACGTTCCCGTGGCCGAGGTCGTCGGCCCTGGACTCGACACAGGCCGCCAGGACGGCGTACGACGAGCACAAGGCGCGAACAGCGCCGCCACCTGCGTCCGTCGGCACCACACTCGGCACCGACAGGAAACGACGACGAAGGGCAGCAGCGATGAGGACCATCGAGCACTGGATCGGCGGCAAGCTCGACCGGCGGAACGGGCGATCGACGCTCGCCGGTGTGGAACCCCGCGACCGGTGAGCAGCAGGCAGAGGTTGCGCTCGCCTCGACCGGCGATGTCGACGCCGCGGTGCAGCAGGCCAAGGAGGCATTCGCCGACTGGTCGCAGGCATCGCTGAGCAAGCGCGCCAAGGTGCTCTTCGCCTTCCGCGAGCTGCGTCAACGCGAACATCGACGCAGCTGGCCGAGGCTCATCACCGACGAGCACGGCAAGGTGCTTCGCGACGCGCGCGGGCGAGGTGCAGCGCGGCCTCGAGGTCGTCGAGTTCGCCTGCGGCATCCCGCAGCTGCTCAAGGGCGAGTTCTCCGACCAGGTCTCGACCGGCGTCGACCTGTACTCCTTCCGGGAGCCGCTCGGCGTCGTCGCCGGCATCACGCCGTTCAACTTCCCGGTCATGGTGCCGATGTGGATGCACCCGGTCGCGATCGCCTGCGGCAACACGTTCGTGCTCAAGCCGAGCGAGCGCGACCCGTCCGCGTCCATGCTCATCGCCGAGCTGTGGACAGCAGGCCGGGCTGCCCGACGGCGTGTTCAACGTCGTCCACGGCGACAAGGTGGCCGTCGACGCGCTGCTCGACCACCCCGACGTCGCAGCGGTCTCGTTCGTCGGCTCGACGCCGATCGCGCAGTACGATCCACGAGCGGGCCACGGCGCAACGGCAAGCGCGTCCAGGCGCTCGGCGGCGCCAAGAACCACGCCGTCATCCTGCCCGACGCCGACCTCGACTTCGCCGCCGACCACCTCGTCGCTGCGGCCTTCGGCTCGGCCGGGCGAGCGCTGCATGGCGATCTCGGCCGCCGTGGCCGTCGGCCAGGCGTGCCGACCGCTGGTCGACGCGGTGAGCGCGAAGGCGCGACGGCGCTCAAGGTCGGCCCGGGCCGCGACGCCGACGAGCGAGATGGGCCCCGTCGTCACGCCCGAGGCCCGGGACCGGATCGTCGAGGCTGATCGGCACGGGCGAGGAGCAGGGCGCGACGATCACCGTCGACGGCCGCGTCGCTGGTCGTGCCCGAGCACGAGGACGGCTTCTTCGTCGGTCCGACCGTGATCGACGCAGGTCACGACCGACATGGACGTCTACACGCGAGGAGATCTTCGGTCCGGTGCTGTCCGTGGTCCGGGCCGACGACGTCGACGAGGCGATCGACCGTGATCAACGCCAACCCCTACGGCAACGGCACGGCGATCTTCACCTCGAGCGGTGAGGCGGCGCGCCGCTTCCAGCGCGGCGTACACGTCGGCATGATCGGCATCAACGTGCCGATCCCGGTGCCGATGGCCTTCTACTCCTTCGGCGGCTGGAAGGACTCGCTGTTCGGCGACCACCACATCCACGGCCCCGAAGGGGTCGCGTTCTACACCCGGGCCAAGGTCGTCACCAGCCCGTGGCCGCACGTCGAGCGAGGAGCTCCCTCGCGCACACTCAACTTCCCGACGGCCCAGTGATGAGCGCCGACCGGGCTCGCTGGTCGCACGCGAGTACAGATGGAGTCCGCGCAGGCGGTCCGACAAGGAGGAACACATGAAGATCCGACGGGCACTCACTGGCGGGTCGTCGCCGTCGGGCTGCTCGTGCTGGCAGGCTGCAGCACCAGTGACGACAGCGGCGACAGCGAGCGACGACAGCACGCAGCGGCGACGGCGGCGGCGGCTCGACGTCGACGCCAGCGACATGCGGATCGACGTGATCACCCACGGCGCACCCGGGCGACTCGTTCTGGGACGTCGTCAAGGCCGGTGCCGAGCAGGCCGGCGAGGACCTCGGCGTCGACCTGCACTACCAGCAGCGACCCCGACGCGGGTAAGCAGAGCGACCCTGATCGACAACGCGGTCGCCGACGGCACCGACGGCCTCGTGGTCTCGATGGCCAACCCCGACGGCCTCGAGAACAGCATCAAGGCGGCCGTCGCCGCCGGCGTCCCGGTCATCACGATCAACTCCGGCATCGACCAGTGGCAGGACTTCGGCGCGATCACCCACGTCGGCCAGAGCGAGACCATCGCCGGCCAGGCCGCCGGCGAGCAGCTCAACGAAGCCGGGGTGACGAACGCGCATCTGCGTCATCCAGGAGGCCGGCAACGTGGGCCTCGAGCAGCGCTGTGCCGGTGCCGCCGTCGACGTTCGACGGCGACGCTGGAGAACCTGCAGGCCGACAACACCGACCTGTCGGGCTCCGAGGCGACGATCGAGTCGAAGCTGCAGGCCGACGCAGCATCGACGGCATCCTGACCCTCGGCGGCGACATGTCCGGTCAGGCCGTCGAAGGCGGTCGAGGCCACCGGCAGCGACATCACAGTCGGCACGTTCGACCTGAACGCCGACGTGGTGCAGAACATCATCGACGGCAAGCTCCTGTTCGCGATCGACCAGCAGCCCTACGTCCAGGGCTACCTGGGTGTCACGGGCATCTACCTGAAGCTGATCAACGGCAACGACATCGGTGGCGGCCAGCCGGTCTACTCCGGCCCGGCGATCATCACCAAGGACAACGCCGACGACGTCCTGAAGTTCGCCGAGAACGGCACCCGCTGACCCAGTCGGGTCGGGGGTCCCGGACCCGGCCGGGCCCCGACCCGCCTCGCGGCCGACCAGTCCAGCCCGAAGGAGGGCACCATGAGCACGACCGCAGCACCGCCACCGGCGGACGCACCAGCAGAGCCCGCCGAGCGCGACGAGCGGCTCGGCGAGCACGCCCGGCTCGCGCGCGATCCTGCGCCGCCCCGAGGTCGGCGCCGCGGTCGCGGCGCTCGCTCATCTTCCTCTTCTTCGCCGTCACCACCGACGGCCTTCGCGCAGCCGGCCGGCGCGAGCACCTGGATCTTCGACGTCCTCGTCGTTCGCGATCATGGCCGTCGCCGTCGCGCTGCTGATGATCGGCGGCGAGTTCGACCTCTCCGCCGGCGCGATGACCGGCACGACCGGCCTCATCGACCGGCATCATGATGACCGAGTACGGCACCAACGTCTGGGTCGCGATCCTCGCGTCGCTCGTCGCTGGCGCTGGCGATCGGCTTCCTCAACGGCGTCCTGGTGATGCGGACCGGGCTGCCGAGCTTCATCGTCACGCTCGGCACGTTCTTCGTGCTCCAGGGCGTCAACCTGGCGGTCACCAAGCGGCTCATCGACCAGGTCTCGGTCACCGAGCTTCCAGGACGCCGACGGCTACGACGCCGGGCAGCAGCTCTTCGGCTCGTACGTCAAGATCGACCTCGGCTGGCTGCCGTGGGTCGACCCGGGCAAGGAGACGCTGACGATCTACGCCGCGACGTTCTGGGCGATCGGCGTGGTCGTCGTCGCCACCTGGGTGCTGCTGCGCACCCGCGCCGGCAACTGGATCTTCGCGGTCGGCGGCGCGCAGACCAGCGCCCGCCAGGTCGGCGTGCCGGTGTTCCGGACCAAGGTCGGCCTGTTCATGACCACCGCCGTCGCCGGCTGGCTGGTCGGCATGCTGTCGCTGTTCAAGACCACGACGGTGCAGAGCACCACCGGCGTCGGCCAGGAGTTCATCTACATCATCTGCGCGGTCGTCGGTGGCTGCCTGCTGACCGGCGGCTACGGCTCGGCGGTCGGTGCCGCGCTCGGCGCGCTCATCTACGGCATGGTCGACCAGGGCATCGTCTACGAGGGCTGGGACAGCGACTGGCTGTACGCCTTCCTCGGCGTGATGCTGCTCGGCGCGGTCCTCGTCAACAACTGGGTCAAGTCACGAGCGGAGAGCAGTCCGATGACGACAGCCGACCGGAGCCACGCCGAGCCAGCGGCAGCCGACGGCCGACCGAGGCGGCCAGGCGCCGACGTCGACGGCACCGGCGGCCGGCGCCCGAGCTGCCCGCCGCCGGGCGACGCGCGATCATCGAGGTCAACGACATCGGCAAGTCCTACGGCAGCGTGATCGCGCTGCGCGACGTCACCACGATCGGTCAACGCGCGGGCGAGGTCACCTGCGTGCTCGGCGACAACGGCGCCGGCAAGTCGACGTTCATCAAGATCCTGGCCGGCGCTCACGAGCACACCGACCGGCGAGCTTCGTCGTCGACGGCGTGAAGCGGCACTTCTCGTCGCCGCGTGCGGCGCTGGCCCTCGGCATCGCGACGGTCTACCAGGACCTCGCCGTCGTGCCGCTGATGCCGGTCTGGCGCAACTTCTTCCTCGGCTCCGAGGTCACCAAGGGCTGGGGTCCGCTGCGGCGGCTCGACATCGGCCACGATGAAGCAGATCACCAAGACCGAGCTGCCGGCGATGGGCATCGACCTGCGCGACGTCGAGCAGCCGATCGGCACCCTGTCCGGTGGCGAGCGGCAGTGTGTGGCGATCGCCCGCGCGGTCTACTTCGGTGCGCGCGTGCTGATCCTCGACGAGCCGACCGCCGCGCTCGGCGTCCGGCAGTCCGGTGTCGTGCTGAAGTACATCGCCAAGGCCCGCGACCGCGGTCTCGGCGTCATCTTCATCACCCACAACCCGCACCACGCCTACCCGGTGGGCGACCGGTTCATGCTGCTGCGTCGTGGGCGCAGCATGGGCGACTTCCCCAAGGCCGAGATGACGCTCGACGAGCTGGTCCAGATGATGGCCGGCGGCGCCGAGCTCGAGGCGCTCAGCCACGAGCTGGCAGCGTGAGCTGCCGGACTCCGAGGTGACTCGGGCCCTGGAGGAGGAGATCGCCACGTTCGAGACGGAGTCGTCCGACAAGGCCGAAGAGCCTCGCGGAACGAGCACCTGAGGTGACAGCAGCTCCTGAGCTGGGCGTCGGGGTCGTCGGGTTCGGCTGGATGGGCCAGGTGCACGCTCGCGCGCACTGCGCCGGCTCCGCAGCACTTCCCGGACGCCCCGCTGCGACCGCGGCTGGTCGCCGTGGCCGACACCGACGCCGGCCGCCGCGACGAGGCCGCAGTCGGCGTACGGCTTCGAGCAGGCCTTCGCCGACTGGCAGCGAGCTGATCGCGCGCGACGACGTCGACGTCGTCAGCGTGTGCGGACCGAACTTCGTGCACCGCGAGATCGCGGTCGCGGCGGCCGCGCGCGGGCAAGCACGTCTGGGTCGAGAAGCCGGCCGGACGCAAC
Source organism: uncultured Actinomycetota bacterium (assembly GCA_963737725.1). Classification (GTDB taxonomy): domain Bacteria; phylum Actinomycetota; class Actinomycetes; order Propionibacteriales; family Nocardioidaceae; genus JANLYC01. The sequence goes on along the minus strand of CAVTTO010000002.1, from coordinate 183,154 downwards.
CTCGCCGACACGGCCGACGATCGCCGCGGCCGTGCACGTCGCCGGGGTGCAGTCGGCCGTCGGCTTCAACTACCGGCAACGCGCCGGCGGTCGCAGCGGGCGCGCGAGCTGGTCGGCGTCCGGGCGCATCGGACGGGTCGAGACGGTCCGACGTTCCTGCTCGAGCGACTACGCCGCGCACCCCGACGGTGCGCTGTCGTGGCGGTTCGACCCGCAGTACGCCGGGACCGGCGTGCTCGGCGACCTGGCGTCAGCCACGGCCTCGACCTGGCGGCGTACGTGCTGGGGCGACAGCGCCGGCGACGTCACCGAGCTGGTGGCCGACCAGGCGACGTTCATCACGCGAGCGGCCCGAGCCGAGCGGAGTCGTGTCGCACTTCTCGACCGCGTCGCGGCGGCAAGCGCGGCCCGGTCGGCAACGAGGACCAGGTCTCCGCGCTGCTTCCGCTACGCGTCGGGTGCCCGCGGCGTGATGGAGTGCTCGCGGGTCGCGGTCGGTGAGCAGTGCACGCTACGGCATCGAGGTCCGCGGCGACAAGGGAGCGCTGGCCTGGGACTTCCGCCGGATGGGCGAGCTCGAGGTCTGCCTGGACCAGGACTACCACGACGCCAGCTGGCAGACCCGGCTCGTCACGCCGCGGCGACGGCGACGCTCGGCGCCTTCCAGCCCGGCGCCGGGATCGCGATGGGCTACGACGACCTCAAGGTGGTCGAGGCCGAGCACTTCGTCCGGTCGATCGCCGACGGAAGCGTCCGATCGGCGCGACGATCGACGACATGGTGACGACGGCGGCCCTGATCGAGGCGATCACGACGTCGTGCGACGAGCGACGCTGGGTCGCTGCGACAGGAGGAGAGCGGTGAGCAAGGTTCGCGTCGGCGTCATCGGCACGGGGGCGATGGGGACGTCACACGTCCGCACGCTGTCGCGCTGGGTCTCCCAGGCCCAGGTCGTGACGGCGTACGACGCCGACGTGGCCCGGGTCGAAGCAGGTCTGCCAGCGAGGTCGGAGCCCGCACCGCCGACGGCGCCGGAGAGCGCTGATCGGTGCCGACGACGTCGACGCCGTCCTGATCGCCGCGCCCGACCCGCTGCACGAGGACCTGGCGCTGTCGTGCATCGCTGCCGGCAAGCCCGTGCTGTGCGAGAAGCCGTTGGCCACGTCGGCGGCAGGCTCGCAGCGAGATCGTCGACGCCGAGGTGGCAGCTCGGGCGCCGGCTGGTCCAGGTGGGCTTCATGCGTCGCTACGACCCGGCGTACGTCGCCCTGCGCGCGACCGTCGCGAGCGGCGATCTCGGTGCCGTGCGGGTCGTCGCACTGCGTGCACCGCAACGCCGCAGGCGCACCCGTCCGCGACGTCGGAGGGCATCGTCTCGAACTCGATGATCCACGAGCTCGACAGCGTGCCGTGGCTGCTCGACGACACGCTGGACGGCGGTCACGATGACCGTGCCGACCGTGGCCGAGGGCGCGCTGCGCGACCCGCAGGTCGGCGTGCTCGAGACGGTCGGCGGTGTGGTCGTGACCGATCGAGGTCTTCGTCAACGCCGGCTACGGCTACGACGTGCAGTGCGAGGTCGTCGGCGACGCGGGCACGGCGCGGCTGACGCCGCCGTACGGGCTCGGCTTCCGCCAAGGAGGCAGCGACGGCTTCCCGGTGGCCGCGGACTTCGTGGTGCGCTTCGACGACGCCTACCGGTTCGAGCTCGCGGACTGGGTGGACTCGGTCGCGGCCGGCACGGCGACGGGTGCCTCGGCCTGGGACGCCCATCGCGCCGACCTGGCCGCCGAGGCCGCCCGCCGATCCCTGACCAGCGGCGCCCGCGAGACCATCACCACCCCCGACCCGCCCGACCTCTACCGCCCCTGACCACGGCAACTCCCCCTTCCCACGGGAGTTTGCCTCGGTTAACCGATCCAGGCGCATGGTCAACCGAGGCAAACCTCCCTGGCGGGGCGCGTGATCTGCCTGGCGATGCCCCGGCGGCGCCATTCGCCGAATGACGAAGAGTGCAGGAGTACGACGCGATGAGCATGGCGAAACCTGTCACGGTCGGCCTGATCGGGACCGGCCGGATCGGGTCCTCGCACGCCAAGATCCTGGCCCGGCGGGTCCCGGACGCCGAGCTGGTCGCCGTCGCGGACGCACGGCCCGAGGCGGCACGCGCCCTCGCCGACGAGCTCGGTGTCGAGGCGCACCCCGACCCGGCCGCGCTCATCGCAGACCCGCGGATCGAGGCGGTCGTGATCGCCGCCGCGACACCGGCGCACGTCGACCTCGTCGTCGCCGCGGCCGAGGCGGGCAAGGCGGTGTTCTGCGAGAAGCCGATGGCGCTCACCATCGCCGAGGCCGACCGTGCCGTCGCCGCGGCCGAGACGGCTGGCGTCCCGCTCCAGGTCGGCTTCAACCGGCGCTTCGCACCCGACTTCGTGGCGGCGCACGATGCGGTCGTCGGCGGCACGATCGGCACGCCGCACCAGCTGCGCTCCATCACCCGCGACCCCGGTCTGGCGAACCCCGCCGGCGTGCCGCCGTGGACGATCTTCCTGCTCACCCTCATCCACGACTTCGACCTGCTGCTCTGGATGAACCCCGGCACCCGTCCGGTCGAGGTCCACGCGGTCGCCGACGCGCTGGTCGCCCCGGACTTCAAGGACGCCGGTCTGCTCGACACCGCGATCGTCGTGATCCGGTTCGCGAACGGCTCGATGGCGACCGCCGAGGCCAGCTTCTCCGCCGCCTTCGGGTACGACGTCCGGGCCGAGATCTTCGGCTCGGCCGGCATGGTCATGGCGGGTGACCAACGCCGGACCGCGCTGCGTACCTACACCGCCGCCGGCATGGCCATCGAGACCTCGCGGTCTGATGTCGAGCTCTTCCTCGACGCCTACACCGGCGAGTTCGTGGAGTTCGTGGCGGCCGTCCGCGACCGGCGCGAGCCGGCGGTGACCGGCCACGACGCGCGCCGCGCCCTGGCCGTGGCGCTGGCCTGCATCGAGTCGGTCCAGACCCAGGCGCCGGCGAAGGTGGTGGACGTGCCATGACCGAAGCCACCGCGGCCACGACGGGCACGCCGTTCCAGCTGGCGGCCAGCGCCGAGATGTTGTTCCTCGACCTCCCGTTCACCGAGCGGGTACGCCGACTCCACGAGCGCGGCTTCCTGGTCGAGATCTGGGACTGGACCACCAAGGACCTCGACGCCCTGGCTGCCTCGGGAGCGGCGTTCTCGTCGATGACGGGCTACGTCGAGGGAAGCCTGATCGACCCGGCGCGCGGCGTCGGCCGGCTGCTCGAGACCGCGCGTCAGTCCATCGAGGTGGCTCACCGGCTCGGCTGCCCGCGCCTCAACCTGCACGGCACCGGGCTGGACGCCCTCGGCCAGCCCGTCGATCCGGTCGAGGAGGTCACCGGACGGATGTGGCTGCGCGCTCGGGACACCCTGGGCGAGCTCGCGGCGATGGCGGTCGATGCCGGTGTCGTCTTCACGCTGGAGAACCTCAACACGGCCGTCGACCACCCCGGAGTGCCGTTCGCGAAGGCGGCGGACACGCTGGCACTCGTGATGGCGGTCGACAGCCCTGGCCTGCGGCTCAACCTGGACCTCTACCACGCGCAGATCGGCGAGGGGAACCTGATCGACCTGCTCGGTCGCTGCCTGCCCTGGATCGGCGAGATCCAGGTCGCGGACGTCCCGGGACGGTGCGAGCCGGGGACCGGCGAGATCAACTACCGCGCCGTGGCCAGCGCGCTCGACGGTCTCGGCTACCGCGGCGTGGTCGGACTTGAGGGCTGGGCGTCGGGCGACCCCGACCTCGCCCTGCAGCGCTTCCGCGACGCGTTCACGATCTCGTCATGAGCGCACCCCGGTCGCGGTCGTGCCTCAGTGGACGGGCTGCAGGTAGTGACCCACCATCCAGCGTCCGATCTTCATCCCGTGCACCCTCCCCGTCGTGGTCGCGTGCCGGAAGTGGAACCCGATCAGGACCCGTGCCCAGGCGTTCTCACGGGCAGCCTGGCTGAAGCTCGTGAACGAGCGTGTGGTCGGGTTCGTGGCGTTGCAGTCGACCGGCAGGGTGTAGCTGCACGTCGAGAACGCCATCGAGTCGGTGCCGAAGAAGCCGCGGAGCACTGCCTCGGCTGCACCGCCCTCGACGCTGTGACCGGAGTCGTGGTCGGGGATGGGTGGCGTCGTGACCAACGGTGTCCACGTGGGGTCGGCGTGCGTCTTGGGGTTGCCGTCGGTGGCCGCGAGCTGGATCGCCGTGACCGGTCGCCAGAAGTTGTAGACGTCGTACTTGACGTAGAACGTCGAGACGTAGCCGTCCGCCATCGCCATGTCGAGCAGCCCGAACAGCCTCGCGCTGGCCCAGAGCCCCAGGTGTCTCTGCAGCGCCAGGCCGCGGGTGATCCGGTTCCACTCGCTGGGCGAGTTCTCCAACCAGAACAGGGCGATCTGGGTCTGCTCGGCCGAACGTGCGCTCGGGGTGGTGACGTCGTCGCCACCGAGCCGCTTCACCTGGCGGAAGTCGTGGAGGTATGCGCCCGACTTCAGGTCGAACGGCGGCGGGACGTGGAACTGACCGGCAGACTGCAGCCCCCACGGAGTGACGTGGCCCCAGCCGGGGGCGAAGGCGAACGGCGTACCCGGGGTGAACCGGTACTCGCCGGGTTCGTCGCCCTGGGGGTAGGTGTCGACGACGAGCGGCGTGTCGCTGCCATCGTTCGCTCGTGAGGCAATGATCGCAGCGGCGGCCTGCTCACCGACCTGGATCCCGAGGGTCTTCGCGTTCGAATCCGGGATCAGCCCGAGCTCGTGGGTGTACGCCGCCTCGGCGGTGTCCACACCGGCGTCCCGGCACGACTGTGGCACGGGCGCACCGATCCGATTGATGAACGCGACCAACGTGTTCTTGGCTGCCGCGGCAGCCGCTGCGCGTAGGTTGGCGCCTGGCTGGGAGCCGTGGAACGCGTAGGGCCGGTTGCGGCGGTCGATGGCGTTGATGGCGTCGTGGATCGCGAGCTGGGTCGCCGCATAGATCTGCGACTCGTTGATGGGGTTGTCAGCGGGCGCGATGCAGGCGGCCTGCGTGGCCGCCGCGACATACGCGTTCCAGCGCACGACCGCGTTGCCCGGCGGGAGCGCGCGCGCAGCGACATGCGGCCGCAAGGCAGCCGTCGGCTTCCCGGCTTCGCTCGCGCCGGTGGCGGCGACGGTCAGGGACACGGTCAGGGCGGCGACGCCGATCAGTGGCGTCAGTCGGCGGACGCGTTGGTATCTGTTCATCGGGTCTCCCGTGTACATGGCCCGCCGCTCCGTGAGCAGGCCCTCCGAGACCGTAGGGGTCCGCCCTCGGGTGATCCATACGACGAATTGCGTAGCCCCGCTTGACGCGCGCGTACTCTCGCAGAGAGGTACACCATGGCCGGTCTGACTCTCAGCGAAGCCGACGTACGCGCCCTACGATCGGTCATCGAATTCTGCCGTCACGATTCTCACGAGGCGGCCGTGCCGTGGTCGGCCCTCTACCTGATCCGGGAGATGCTCCACGCCGACTGGGTGGAATTTGCGGGGCTCGACCCGACCGCCACGACGGCGTTCGTCTGCCAGGAGATCGGTGACGGCGGCAAGGAAGAGGGCTTCGGACTCGAGGCCGACAAGACGCACGACCGTCCCTTCTGGTGGTACTTCTGGGAGACCGAGTGTGTGGCGTACCGGGGGCGGACGGACGACTCCGACACCACGAGTCCCAAGGACTTCTACGCCGGTTTGGGCTGGCGTTCGCTCCCGATGTACGCAGATCTGGCGGGCCATCCCGCCGGAATTGACCGTTACCTGGTGGCGGTGACGTCGGACGGGCCTGGTCGTACGCTAAGAATCTTATGTAAACGAGGCCAAGGTCGAGCCTTCGGTGAGCGTGAGAAGTTTCTTCTGACCTTGATCAGCCCGCACGTGGTCGAGTCCTACCGACGCTCGCAGGCGACCCGTTCGGGAACAGCGAGCACCCTTACGCCGCGTCAGCGTCAGCTCCTGCACCTGGTGAGCGAGGGCTGGACCAACGCGCAGATCGCCCGTCGCACCAACCTCTCCGAGGCGACCGTGCGTACCCACCTGGCCAACATCTACAGCCGGTTGGGGGTGCGCAGCCGGACCGAGGCTGTCGCCCGTGGCCTGGGTTCCCCGGTCGGGCTGCCGCACTGAACCCGCACAGCTGCCGCAGTGAACCGCACACCAGGTTCGACAACTGGGCGGAGCCTCGTCCCGTTTGCCGAGGCGAACGTCAGCGGGGTCGGGTGTACTCCGGCACCAGCTCCTGCGCCAGCTGCTCGAGGAACAGGCCGACGTCGGTCACGATGCCGCGCGCCTGCGACGAGCCGCGGTCGGCGAGCTTGGTCACGGTGGCCGGGTTGATGTCGACGCAGACGAGCGGGATCGACGCCGGAAGGATGTTGCCGGTCGCCACGGAGTGCAGCATCGTCGCCACCATCAGGCAGAAGCCGACGTTGTCGAGCCCGGCGCGCATCGCACGCTGGCCCTCGATCACGTCGGTGTAGACATCGGGGAGCGGACCGTCGTCACGGACCGACCCGACGAGGACGAAGTCCTTGCCCTGGGTCACGAGCGCGTGCATGATGCCGCCGGTCAGGACGCCCTGGTCGACCGCGGCGGCGATCGAGCCCGCCTTGCGGATCGTGTTGAGCGCGCGGATGTGGTGCTCGTGGCCGTGCTCGACGCCGCGGCCATGAGCCAGGTCGACGCCGAGCGACGTGCCGTAGAGCGATGACTCGATGTCGTGGGTCGCCAGCGCGTTGCCGGCGAACAGGACGTCGACGTACCCGGCATCGACCATGGCCACCATCGCCGGCGCCGCCCCGGTGTGCACGACCCCGGGTCCACCGACCCACAGCACGCGCTTCCCGGCGGCCTTCGCCTCGCGCATGCCGTCGGCGACCTGGCGCACGAGGAGCGCCTGGGGTTTCTCGCTGGAGACGTCGGACTCCATGAACCCGAACACCTCCTCCTGGCTGCCACCGATCGGCGCCGGCGTCGCGACCTTGATGCCAGAGGCCCCGCAGACCACGCTCATGCCGACCTTCACGTCGGACATGGGCAGCGTGTAGACGCGCGGGGAGTCGCCGGAGTCGTCGATGATGAGGCCGCAGTCCATCTCGGGGTTTCCGACCTGGAGCCACTGGCCCTGGTAGCGCACCCGCGTCTCGAGGTTGGTGGTCGAGTAGAAGCCGTCCGGGAAGACGCCGTCGGTGTCGGCGGCACTGACCGTCACCTCGCCGGGGTCGACCATGTTGACGCCGCGGCCCTGGAGACGCATCAGCATCCGCTGCAGCGACTCCTCGTCCTCGGCGGTGACGAGGATCCGGGCGTACGACGTGTCCGCGGCGTCGTGCCCCAGGTCGAACTTCTCGACCACGTGGTCGCCGCCGTAGTCGCGGATGTCGTTGAGGACCATCGACAGGATCCCGCTGTCCATCAGGTGGCCGTTGATCTCGACGGTCTCGCTCGCCTGCGTGCTCATGAGCGACAGGCTAGGGGAGGGTCTTCGCGGTTCCGGAGGGAGGTGACGATGTGTCTCGCGGGCGAGTGCGCCACAGCCACCACATGCCGAACATCGGCAGCACCAACGGGACGAACCCGTAGCCGCTCCCGAAGTCGCTCCACACGGTCTGGTCGGGGAAGTCGACGACCAGGCTGACCGTGCCGACGACGATGACGCCGACCAGCTCGGTGCTCAGGGCGACCCACGCGACGCGCCGCCAGACCGGACCTCCGCGCACCAGCGCGACCGTGGCGACGATGTAGATCAGGGCCGCGATCAGCGACAACGTGTAGGGGACCGGCGCCTCGTCGGCCTGCACGCTGAGCTGGTAGACCGACCGGCCGGTCGCCGAGAGCGCGAACAGGGCGTAGACCGCCACGAGCACGCGACCCGGCCCGCTGCGCAGGGTCGCGTCGGTGCCGGTCGGACATCTCAGCCACCCCAGATCTGGTCGAGACGGAGCTCGAGCGCGATCGTCGCCACCGCGCCGACGACGATCACCGCCGTTCCCCATCGCGTGCGCTCGGTTGCCGCCCAGACGAAGGACACCGGCGGGATCACCACGGCGAGCACGAGGTAGGCCGTGAACGGCAGTCCGCTGACGTCGCGATCGGTGCCGGCCAGCTTGACGAGACCGACGACCAGCTGGACGAGCAGCACCAGCTCGGTCGCGGCGAGGGCGCCGGTGGTCCACCACCCGGGGTCGCGGTCGCGGGCCACGTCGACCAGGGCGAGCAACGCGGTCGCGACAGCAAGCACGACCACGAGGACGAGGAGGACAGAGATCACTTCGGTCAGGTTCTTAGACGACCGCGCCGTTGCCGGGTTCGTCGTCGGAGCCGCCGTCCATCCGGGCGACCAGCGTCACGAAGCCACCGATGAACCCGGCCACCGCCAGGAGGGAGACCCAGGTCGGCAGCGAGATCGAGAACAACACCGCGACCAGCAGGAGCAGGGGGCCACCGACCACCCCGAGCCAGGCCAGCTGCTGCCACGGCTCGAGGACGGGCAGCGGCGGAGGCGGCTCCGGGACGAACTGGTCCTCGGGATCGTCGGTGTCGTCGGACGTCGTACGGTCGTGCTCGTCGTCGCCCGCGGTGGCGTCGCGATGGGACAGCCACTGCCGCAGCTCACTCCGTGGGTCTTCGGCGGGCTGCGTGTCGCTCTCGTCGAGCAGGACGTCGCTGTCGTCGTTCGCGTCGGACGGGCCGTCGAGATCCTCGGTGACCGGCCACGGATGGACGTCACCACGCAGCGGCTGGTCGAAGCCCGCCACGATCTGCGCCCAGGTCAGGTCTTCGCTGTTGACGACGGCGTCCGGGTTGTCGGTGGAGATGAGCGCCTTGACCCGCTCGGACTCGGCGGCGTCGACGTACAGCCGGTCCTGGGCTCCGGTGACGAACTCGGGGCGGTCGAAGCCGGACATCGAGGTCGACTCGACCGGCTTGGTGTACGCCGCGACGCCTTGCTCCTTGAGCTCCGCGAGCAGCGCCTCGGCCACGCGCGGGTCGAGGTCGGCAACCGGGGTGTACGCCGAAGCGGTCAGTCCGTTAGAGCGCATCGCCTGCTCCGACACCGGCTCCCAGCACCCGCCTGGCGAACGCGGCCGACTCCGCGAAGATCTGCGGGGCATCGTTGTCGAGCACGGCGACGTGGTAGCTCTCGGCCAGCACCTGCTCGGACACGTCGGCCGACCCGACCTCCTGGATGACGACCTGGGACGAGAGCGCCGGCACCACGTGGTCGACGGCGGAGCGGAACACGAGCACCGGCGCGGTGACCTTGCGCAGGTCGGCGCGGGTCATCCGCCACAGCTCGCGCAGCGAGTCGAGCGCCTTGAGCGGGACCCGGTCGTAGCCCTCCTCGCCGACGCCGGGCTTCTTGATGTCGCTCTTGATGCCGGCGACCGAGCCGGTCAACCGCTTGAGCAACGGCGTCGCGAGCAGCCGCTTGTCGGGATCGAGCACCGAAGGGTTGACCAGCATCAGGCCGGCGACGTCGTCCGGTCGCTCCTCGGCCAGCCGCAAGGCGAGGCCACCGCCCATGGACAGCCCGGCGACGAACACCGGCTCCCCGTGTCCTCGGAGCTCGACGAAGGCGCGGAGGACCTCGGCGTACCAGTCGCGCCACCCCGTCTGGTTCATGTCCTGCCAGATCGAGCCGTGTCCGGGCAGCAACGGCACGCTGACCCGGAAGCCGTCGGCGGCGAGGTGCTCCGCCCACGGCGTCATCGACGCGGGGGTCGAGGTGAACCCGTGGACGAGCAGCACGCCCGCGCCGGGACCACCCGGGGCCCCGTCGGCGTGGAACGGCTCGGCGTGAAGCGGGTCGGGCACCGGCATACTCCTGCAGGACGGCACGCAGCAGCGCCGCGTGAGAGATCTGTCGCCTCCAATCGTGTCACGCGCCGCAAGCGTTGACGAGCGGGTTGGGTCGGTCGTTGCCCACACCCGGGCCCGGCCCTAGGGTGAGGCGGGAAATCTGGCCGCGACGGAGGAGTTCATGCGGTGTTCTACTGGCTGCTGAAGTGGGTCCTTCTGGGGCCACTCCTCAAGCTGATCTTCCGGCCGTGGGCCGAGGGGACGGAGAACGTCCCCGAGGAGGGCGGCGCGATCCTGGCCAGCAACCACCTGTCGTACTCCGACTGGCTCTTCATGCCGCTCACGATCCCGCGCCGGGTGACGTTCGTCGCCAAGGCCGAGTACTTCACCACGCCGGGGATCAAGGGCTGGTTGCAGAAGACGTTCTTCTCCGGTGCCGGGCAGGTCCCGATCGACCGGTCGAGCGGTTCGGCGGCGGCCGGGGCGATCGCGACGGGTCTGCGCATCCTCGACAGTGGCGAGCTCTTCGGGATCTACCCCGAGGGCACCCGTTCCGGCGACGGTCGGCTCTACCGGGGCAAGACCGGCATGGCGCGGATGGCGCTCGAGGCGAAGGTGCCGGTGATCCCGATCGCGGTCGTCGGCACCGACATCGTCGCGCCCCCGGGCAAGATCTACGGCAGGTACGCCCGCCCGGGCGTGCGCTTCGGCAAGCCGCTCGACTTCTCCCGCTACGAGGGGATGGAGGACGACCGGTTCGTGCTCCGCTCGATCACCGACGAGATCATGTACGAGATCATGGAGCTGTCCGGCCAGGAGTACGTCGACGTCTACGCGTCGAAGGCCAAGGAGCAGGCCGCGCAAGAAGCCAAGGACGCCAAGAAGAACGGCTGACTTCGGTGATCGAGCTTGTCTAATCTAGCCGGGTTTCGACGCGCTCACCAGCGGTCTCGCGTACTGCTCGAGGAACATCGCGCTGGTCGTCGGACTCCACCGAGTGCGGGTTGCGGCGTCGAGCGGCCGCGATCGCCTCCTCGGCCGACATCCCGGTCGCGATGAGGTACGCCGCCAGCATCGTGCCGGTGCGCCCGATCCCCGCCTGGCAGTGCACGACGACCTGACCGCCCTGGTCGAGCTGCTCGCTGACGAACGCGACGAAGGCGTCCGCCTGACCCGGGGTCGGCGGGTGGAAGTCGGGAATCGGGATGTGCCGGGGAACCAGCCCGTGCTCGCGCACCACCTCCGGCGACAGCCCCGCCTCGTCGAGCGACACGACGGCGGTGAACCCGCGCGCCCGGAGCTCGTCGAGGGCCAGGCCCAGGCCGCCCCCGTAGCCGGGGTGAGCCATGCCCGCGAGCTTCCCGTCCAGCACGTAGCCGAAGTTGTGGAGGCGGTCGGTGTCGGCGTCCAGGCTGTGGAGGAACGTCTCGATCGCGGCGGCGACCTCGACGTGGACCTGAGCCGTCCGGACGGCGTCGCCGGGCACGTGGAAGAAGTGGGTGACGTCGTCGAAGTCGACGACGTCCACCTCGAGCGCGCGGGCGCGGACCGGGTCCCAGTCGGGGTCCGCGAGGCCGCCGACCAGCAGCTGGCGAGCGCCGGCCGCAGCGTTGTCGAAGATCGCGGCGATGCCGGGCTCGTACCGGAACAGCGGGGTCAGCCAGATCGCGTCGAGGCCGTACTGGGCGGCCACCGGAGCGCTGAGCGAGCCCAGCGACTTCCCGACCAGGAGCACCCGTTGGGCGCCGTCGAGCGTGGCCGAGCGTGGCGCGGACCTGGTCGCAGACCCAGGCGGCACTGGCATCGGCGTCGCTCAGGTCGTCGGGCTGGTCCCACCAGATCTGCTGCACCGACCAGCCGTGGTTGACCAGGCTCTGCCGAGTGAACTCGAGCAGCGGGTGGGAGGGCGAGTAGCCCGCTCCGGGCGCGATCACGGCCACCTGGGTCGACGGGCCGGCGTCCGGGTCCCAGCGGGTTGGCATCCCGCCGAAAGGTGCGCTCATGCTCGTCATGCTGCCAGAGTTCGACGTGCCGTTCGATGCCGTTGTACCTACGGTCGAGGGCGTGCACGCGGCCGGCGAAGGAGCCCGATGACCACGATCGACCTGCAGGCAGCGACCGCTGTCGACGGCGTCGGAGGGCCTCTCGGCGTACGTCGCGCGACCTGACTGCCGGGACCCTGGCCGGGGTCGTCGTGATCCACGAGGCGTTCGGCCTGCGACCCGGTGATGCGTCGTCAGACCGACCGATGGCATCGAGGCTGCACCTGCCCGCTCGTGGCGTGCTCGGCGCAGCGGGACTGCACCGCGCAAGGTCGGCGCTGATCAGCGAGCTTCTGCACGGGCAGGGCCTTCGCGCTGATGGCCGCCCGCGGGTCACTCCTTCCTCAACGACGGCAAGGCGGGACCGGGGTGGCTGCAGCCGGTCATGAAGGTGCTCGACATCGGGCCGGAGCCGGAGTCGGCCGCCGACGCCTGGAGTCGGATCGAGGCGTTCTTCGCGACCCACCTACGCTGACGGAGGCGTCCAGGATGCGGACCCACGGGTCCGGATGTCGGGCGACGTTCACCTGAGATCGTTAGGGTTCGCGGGACGGGACCAGAACCTCGAGTGGACCAGGAGAGAGCATGCGCGTCGGAGTGCTGACCGGAGGCGGCGACTGTCCCGGACTGAACGCGGTCATCCGCGCCGTGGTGCGCAAGGGCGTCGGCGAGTACGGCTTCGACTTCGTCGGATTCCGGGACGGCTGGCGCGGGCCGCTCGAGAACGTGACCAGTCCGCTCGGCATCCCGCAGGTGCGCGGCATCCTGCCCCGCGGCGGCACCGTGCTCGGCTCGTCGCGGACCAACCCGTTCAAGGTCGAGGGCGGCGTGGAGAAGATCAAGGCCAACCTCGAGGCGAACGGCGTCGACGCGCTGGTCGCGATCGGCGGCGAGGACACGCTCGGCGTCGCGACCAAGCTGGCCGACCTGGGCGTCAACGTCGTCGGCGTACCGAAGACCATCGACAACGACCTGTCCGGCACCGACTTCACGTTCGGCTTCGACACCGCGGTCAACATCGCGACCGAGGCCATCGACCGGCTGCACACGACGGCCGAGTCGCACCACCGCGTGCTCGTGGTCGAGGTGATGGGCCGGCACGCCGGGTGGATCGCGCTGCACTCCGGTCTGGCCGGGGGAGCCAACGTCATCTTGATCCCCGAGCGGCCGTTCGACATCGAGAAGGTCTGCAAGCTGGTGGAGCAGCGGTTCGAGCTCCAGTACGCGCCGATCATCGTGGTCGCCGAGGGCGCCATCCCCGAGGAGGGCACGATGTCGACGGTCGAGGGCGAGGAGGACGCGTTCGGCCACGTCCGGCTGCGCGGGATCGGCGACCGGCTCGCCGGTGAGATCGAGTCGCGCACCGGCAAGGAGTCGCGGGCCGTCGTCCTCGGCCACATCCAGCGTGGCGGGACGCCGACGGCGTTCGACCGCTGGCTCGCCACCCGGTTCGGGCTGCACGCCATCGAGGCGGTGCACGACGGCGACTTCGGCAAGATGGTCGCGCTGCGCGGCACCGAGATCGTCCGGGTCGACCTGATCGAAGGCACCGGCGAGCTCAAGGCGGTCACCCCCGAGCTGTACGCCGAGGCCGAGGTCCTCTTCGGCTGAGGTCCGCAGCCTCGAGCCGCGAGGCAAATCACCCCCGACGCCAGGCGGGATTTGCCTGGTTACCGAGCCAGATGCTCGGTAACCGAGGCAAACACCAGCCCCGGGCTAGCGGTAGCCGCCGGTGGAGAGGGCGTGCCGCAGGTCGGCCATCCGGGTGTCGCGGATCCCGACCGGCTTGAGCCCGTAGGCGCGCTCCAGCGTGGTGATGATCGACGTCGTGTCGTACGACGTGTGGTCGACACCCGACTTCGTCATCCGGGTCGACAGCAGCAGCGCCGGGATCCGGGTGCCCGGACCGAACGCGTCGTACGGACCCGGCGTGGAGCTGCCGGCGCCGGGCGGTGAGACGTGGTCCCACTGTCCGCCGAACTCGTCGTACGTCACGACGATGAGCGTGTCATCGGCGGCCGGGCCCTTCTCGACGGCCTTGATCAGGTCGACCAGGTGCATGCTGCCGCTGTTCGCGCTCGCGTAGCCCGGGTGCTCGTTCTCGGCGCCGTACGGCTTCACGAAGCTCACCGTCGGCAGGTTCCCGATCGCTCGGCCGCGTCGAAGAAGTCGGTCTCGTCCTGCAGGTGGTGCCGGCCGGGCTGGCCGGGCGCGTACGCCGCGAAGTAGTTGAACGGCTGGTGGTGGTACTGGAAGAGCGCACCCGGGTGCCCGGAGTCCGCATCGTCCCAGCCGCCGGAGTACCAGGCCCAGCTGATCTTCTTGCCGGTCAGCCGGTCACCGATGTTCGGGTAGTTCGTGTCGTCGATCGAGCGGGATGAACGGGCCGTTGGCCGAGTACGGCTGGCTCGACGGCTGCACCGTGTTGACCGCGAAGTTGCCGCAGGCCTTCTTGTAGTTCTCCAGGTTCTGCGGGTTGGCGCAGGCCCGGGTCAGCTGGCCGTCGACGACAGGTCCGGTCGCGCGTGTACTGCGGGTAGCTCGTCGGCATGCCGTTGTCGTCGAGCACCGTGTTCACCGGCCGCTTGGTGGTGTCCGGCACCGGCTTGGTCTGGTTGACGTACGGCGCACGGCCGGCGATCAGCCACTGGTGGTTCAGGAACGACCCGCCGTTGGCGCCCTGGAAGAAGTGGTCGGCGATCACGTAGTGCGGGGCGCCGTCGCTGTGCAGGTAGTCGTAGATCGGCAGCTGACGGGTGCGGTAGCTGCCCATGGTCAGACCGATCGCGTCCGACCCGGTGACGTAGCGGTCCTGCTTCCCGCCGTCGATCTGGTACTTCTCCTGGTAGAAGCGGTGCACCAGGTCGCGGGTGCAGCCACCGGGCTCACCGGTGCCCTTCTCCCAGCCGTTCGGCTGGAACGCGCCGCCAGGCGGCGGGCAGGTCGTGTCGTCAGGCTTGATGTAGTCGTCGATGAGGAACGGCTGGTTGCTGAAGTGGCTGTCCGGCGTCCCGTGATCGGCGTCGTGGCAGGTCGACCGACAGCGGCGGCGAGGTCAGGTTCACGTCGTTCTGCCGGAGGCAGTTGTACGCCGTCCCGTCCTGCGCCACGCTGCGTCCAGGTGGCGGGGGAGGCCTGCGGGAGCCCGACGATCCGCTTGCCGCCGACCTTGCCCCAACCGCCGTACAGGTTGTCGAAGCTGTGGTTCTCCTGGTAGATCACCACCACGTGCTTGTACTGGCCGAACAGCTTCGGCTGGGTGGCCTTGGCCTGGAAGGTCGCGGGATCGGTCCGGTCCACCGACCGCGCTGCGGTCATCAGGCTGGTGTCGGCCCGGGTGGTCGGGCCACTGGAGGGTGCTGCCGAAGTACTCGTCGGTGCGATGACGGCCGCGGCGACGAGGGCTGAGGCGGCGATCCCGACTTTGGTGCGAGAGCGCATCAGAACTCCTCTGAGAAGTGTGGTCGTTCGTGACGTTTCCACCCGGATCGCACTCCCGCAACCGGACAGCGGGTCTCGCGTCCCGACCGCACCCGTAGGCTTTGCCCGTGAGCATCCCCAGCCTCGAGGACCTGCGCCTGCGCGGAGCCGCCCAGCAGCCTGCGTGGCCGGACCCCGCCGAGGTCGAGCGCGCGGTCGCCACGCTGCGCGCGATGCCCCCGCTGGTCTTCGCCGGTGAGTGCGACGACCTCAAGGCACGGCTCGCCGACGTGGCCTCCGGCAAGGCGTTCCTGCTCCAGGGAGGCGACTGCGCCGAGACGTTCGACGGCGTGACGGCCGAGAACGTCCGGGCCAAGCTCCAGGTGCTGCTGCAGATGGCGGTCGTGCTCACGTACGCCGCATCGGTCCCGGTCGTGAAGGTCGGCCGGATCGCCGGCCAGTACGCCAAGCCGCGCTCGTCCGACGTCGAGACGCGCGAGGGCGTGTCCCGTCCGGCCTACCGCGGTGACGCCGTGAACGGCTACGCCTTCACCGACGAGAGCCGGATCCCCGACCCGCAGCGGCTCGTGCAGGTCTACAACTCCTCGGCGGCGACGCTCAACCTCTGCCGCGCGTTCCTGCAGGGTGGGTACGCCGACCTGCGCCAGATGCACGCCTGGAACACCGACTTCGTGAAGACGTCCCCGGTCGGCGCCGACTACGAGAACCTCGCCGGCGACATCGACCGCGCCCTCGACTTCATGCGCGCGATCGGCGCCGAGTCGGAGGAGCTGCACCGGGTGTCCTTCCACTCCAGCCACGAGGCGCTGATCCTCGAGTACGAGCACGCACTGACCCGCATCGACTCGCGGACCGGGCACCCGTACGACGTCTCCGGTCACTTCCTCTGGATCGGGGAGCGGACCCGCCAGCTCGACGGCGCCCACGTGGAGCTGCTCTCGCACGTGCGCAACCCGATCGGCGTCAAGCTCGGCCCGACGACCACGCCTGACGAGGCCGTCGCCCTTGCGGCCAAGCTCAACCCGGACAACGAGCCGGGCCGGTTGACGTTCGTGACCCGGCTCGGGGCGCCACGCGTGCGCGACCTGCTGCCCGAGCTGGTCGAGAAGGTCACCGCCGCCGGCGTCAGCGTCGGCTGGGTCTCCGACCCGATGCACGGCAACACGTTCGAGACCTCGACCGGCTACAAGACCCGCAACTTCGACGACGTGATCGACGAGGTCCAGGGCTTCTTCGAGGTGCACCACGCGCTCGGCACCTGGCCGGGTGGGCTGCACGTCGAGCTGACCGGGGGAGACGTCACCGAGTGCCTCGGTGGCGGTGAAGCGCTCGACGAGGCGGGCCTGCAGCACCGCTACGAGTCGGTGTGCGACCCGCGGCTCAACCGCACCCAGTCCCTCGAGCTGGCCTTCCTGGTCGCCGAGATGCTGCGCACCTCCCGCCAGTGACCTCGGCCGTGATCGACCTCCGGAGCGACACCGTCACGACCCCGACCGATCCGATGCGGGCGGCGATGGCGGCGGCCGAGGTCGGAGACGACGTCTACGGCGAGGACCCGAGCGTCCACCGGCTCGAGGAGCGGGTCGCGGAGCTGTTCGGCTTCGAGGCGGCGCTGTTCACCGTCACCGGATCGCTCGCCAACCTGCTGGCCGTCCGGGCGCTGGTCGGTGTCGGCCAGGAGGTGCTGTGCGAGGCCTCGGCGCACATCGCGCGGGCGGAGCTCGGTGCCCACGGCGCGATCACGGGTCTGACGATGCGCACCTGGACCGACCCACGGGGCTACGCCGACCTGGAGGCCATCGGCAGCCTCGTCGCCCCCGACCTCGGGCCGTTCTTCGTCGCGACCGCGGCCGTGTCGGTCGAGAACACCCACAACTTCGCCGGCGGAAGGGTCCAGCCACCCGAGGTGCTCCGTGGCCTGCGCACGCTGGCTGACGACCGCGGCCTGACCGTCCATCTCGACGGGGCACGGATCTGGAACGCGCACGTCGCCACCGGCGTCGGTCTCGCCGAGCTGGCCTCGTGCGCCGACACCGCGGGCGTCTGCCTGTCCAAGGGGCTGGGGGCACCGGTCGGGTCGCTCATGCTGGGTTCGTCCGACGCGGTCGCCGAGGCGCGGGTGTGGCGCAAGCGTCTCGGCGGAGGCTGGCGACAGGCGGGCGTGCTCGCTGCTGCCGGGCTGTACGCCGTCGACCACCACGTCGACCGGCTGGCCGAGGACCACGAGAACGCCCGGGTCATCGCCGAGGCGTGCGGTGTGGATCCGGCGGACGTCGACACGAACATCGTCGTCGTCCCGACCAACGACGCGGCCGGGTTGGTCGCGCGGTGCAAGGCGGAGGGCGTGCTGGTCGGGGCCGTGGGCTCCGACGTCGTACGCGTCGTGACGCACCTCGACGTCTCGGCCACGGACGCCAAGACGGCCGCGGCCGTGATCAGCTCGGCGCTGGCCGGCTAACCCGTCAGGTGGGCGACTTCCGCCTCGACTCTGCGTCTGGGCGCGAGCTCCACGATGTACATCGCCGCCAGCACGAGTCCGCCGCCGACCAGCATCCGTCCGGTCAGGCTCTCGCCACCGAAGAGCACCGCGAAGAACGCCGCCCAGACCGGCTCCATCGTCATGATGATCGCGGCGCGAGCCGATGACATGTGCGCCTGTGCCCACGTCTGCCCGAGCATGGCCAGCGCGCCGGAGACGATCGCCATGTAGAGGAGTGCGGACCAGCCACCGAAGGTCTGCGGGGTCTCGATGCCGTTGGGTGCGGTCATGACCGTGCAGATCAGCGCGATCACCACCATCTGCACGATCGCCAGGCCGAACGTGTTGGTCTGCCCGCGACCACTGCCCGAGGCCGATGATGTGCAACGCGTAGAGCATCGCCGAGGCGAAGATGATCAGCACGCCGAACGAGACCGCGAACCCGGAGAGCGACAGGAAGCCGAGCCCGATCGTCGCGATCACGACCGCCACCCAGATCGTGCGGGTGATCCGCTCGTGCAGCAGCACCGCGGCGAAGATCGGCGTGGCGACGACGTACATCCCGGTCACGAAGCCGGACACGGTCGCCGGAGTCCGCTCGAGACCCGTCGTCTGCATCACCTGGGCGACGCCGTACAGCAGTCCGAGGACGACGCCGTGGCGCAGCTCGTCACGCGACAGCCGCATCACCGAGCGCGGCGCGATCGCCCACAGCACGACGGCGGCGATGGCGAACCGGACGGCCAGGAAGTCGAGCACGGAGACCTCGTGGAGGAGGTCCTTGATCATGAAGAACGTCGAGCCCCACGTGGCGGTCACACCGAGCAGTGCGAGCGTCGGCAGGACGCGCATGGCTCGGCTGTTCACCAGGCAAACCCTAGGGGGAGGCTGCGCGGTCGGACTCGGCCTGTCGGCCGTGCCTAGCTCAACGAGTCCTTGAGTGCGAGCACGTTGTACGCGCGGACCCAGTCGCCGCGTCCGCTGAGCCGCAGGCTTCCGAGGTCCTGGGACGCCACCAGGTCGCGCACCGCAGCATGCGTCGGCTCGTCGACGAGCACCTGCCCCGGTCCCGCCGACGCCTGCAACCGCGCCGCGATGTTGACCGAGTCACCGACCACGGCGTAGTGCATCCGGCGGCGTGAGCCGATGTTGCCCGCGATCACCTCACCGCTCGTGATCCCGATGCCCGTCTGCAGCCGTACGCCGGGCAGTGAGGGGATCTCCAGGCCCATCACGGCCTGCTGCATCGCCATCGCCGCGCGGACCGCCCGCTCCGGGTCGTCGGAGTGCATCACCGGCGCGCCGAAGAACGCGAAGACGCCGTCACCCAGCAGGTCCGCGACGGTGCCGCCGTGCGAGTCGACCGCGTCACTGGTGACCGTCAGGTACTGGTTGAGCAGGTCGAGGGCCGTCTCGGGCGGGTGCTGCGCCGCCAGTGACGTGTAGCCCCGGATGTCGGCGAACAGGGTCGAGACATGTCGTCGGTCTCCACCGAGGGAGTCCGAGGCCGGGTTGCGCAGCACTTCGGCGGCGATGCTGTTGCTGACGTAGCGGCCCAGCAGCTCGGTCAACCGGTCCTGCAGGGCCTTGGTGCGCAGGAGGGACAGCAACCGGGCCGACAGCTCCACCTCGTCGAACGGCTTGGCCAGGAAGTCGTTGGCACCGGCGACCAGTCCGCGCGCCTTGTCCTCCGGTCGGTCGAGCGCGGTGAGCAGCAGGATCGGAAGGCCGGAGTACTCAGGTCGTTCGCGCAGTCGCTGGCACACCTCGATCCCGTCGAGACCCGGCATCATCACGTCGAGACACACCAGGTCCGGTTCGTGCTCCTCGATCGCCTGGAGCGCATCCTCGCCGTTCGACGCCTCCACGACGTCGTAGCCCTGGTGGGTGAGCAGCTTCTTCAGCAACGCGAGGTTGGCCGGCTCGTCGTCGACGGCCAGGATGAGAGGTCGGTCGCGTGTCATGGCAGCAGCCCTCCGACGGTCGTGCTGAACGTGGCGAAGTCGATCGGCTTGGTGAGGTAGTCGTCGAACCCCGCGGCGAGCGCCCGATCACGGTCGCCGTGCATCGCGTGAGCCGTGAAGGCCACGACGCGGACGTCGGCAGTCGCCTGGTCGGCGCGGATCTCGCGCAACGCGGCGGCTCCGTCCATGTCGGGAAGGCCGAGGTCCATGAGCACGAGGTCCGGGTGCCGGGTCTTCGTGAGGGCCACGCCGTCGAGGGCGTTGGTCGCCTCGAGGACGTCATGGCCGGCTGCCCGCAGCAGCTTGGCCGCGAGGGCCAGGTTGGCGGGGGTGTCTTCGACGACGAGGATCGCGGCCATCACGTGCCGACCTCCGGTGCGGGCGTGTGCTCGTCGAGCGCCTCGAGCAGGACGTCCTTGCGGATGGGCTTGCGCAGGTGTGCGTCGGCCTGCTCGGGGATCTCGGCGGGGTCGACCACGGAGACGACCACGACGGGGATCTGGCTGGTGGCGGGGTCGCGCTTCAGGGCTTGCAGGATGGCGTGACCGTCGGGGTCCGGCATCAGCAGGTCGAGCAGGATGACCCGCGGTCGCAGCCGTCTGGCGTCTTCGACGGTCGACTCGATGCTGTTCGGTACGGCGACGCGGTAGCCCTCGCCCCGCAGCATCTTCTGCAGCAGAGGAGCAACCGAGGGGTCGTCGTCGACGCTCATCACGAGGACCTCGTCGCGACTGACGGGACGCCCCTCACCGTTCGTGGGCTCGGGCACGACCGTCCGGCAGTCGAGAGGAAGGCTGACGTGGAAGGTGCTGCCGTGACCGGGCTCGCTCTGGACCGTGATGTCGCCGCCCATGGCGCGGGCCAGTCGGCGACTGATCGCCAGGCCGAGTCCGGTCCCCGCCGACGTCGTCCCGGCCTGGGCGAACTCCTCGAAGATCCGCTCCTGCTCCTCGGCGGCGATGCCAGGACCGCTGTCCGTGACGGTGACGCGAAGCGATCCGTCGTCGGAGCTGCCGGTCTCGACCACGACCTCGCCGTCACCGGTGAACTTGATGGCGTTGCCGACGAGGTTGACGATGATCTGCCGCACCCGCTGCCGGTCGAGCACGACCTCGGTCGGAGGGTCGGCGTCGCGCCGCGTCAGCTGGATGCCTGACTGGACCGCCAGGGAGCGGTGCTGGGCGACCACCGACTCCACGAGCTCCTGCGGGTCGAACGCCTCGGGCTCCAGGACGAGCTTGCCGGCCTCGATCCTGGACAGGTCGAGGATCTCGTTGATCAGCTCGAGCAGGTCTCGGCCACCCTGCTGGACCCACTGCAGCGAGGCCTGCTGCTCCGGGTTGAGCGGGCCGTCCACGCCGGCGAGCAGGGCGTCGGTGAAGCCGAGGATCGCGTTCATCGGCGTACGCAGCTCATGGCTCACACTGGCGAGGAAGCGTGACTTCGCCTCACTGGCCTGCTCCAGCGAGCGGTTGGTCTCGACCAGCTTGTCCGCCAGCACCCGCTGACCTTCCATCAGCGTCGCCAGCCGGTCGCTCGTGGCGTTGAGGTCGCGGGTGAGCGAGCCGAACTCGTCCTGGTTGGGCACCTCGACGTGCTGGCGCACGTTTCCGGCGGTCATCCCGGCGAGTGCCGTCTGCAGCTTCTTGACGGGCAGGATGAACGACCACGACATGACGTAGCCGACGAGGAGTGCGAGAAGCACGGCGACGGCCGAGAATCCCACGACGCTCCAGATCAACAGCGTCCGGTCGGAGTCGAAGTCCTCCTGCGCCTGCGCCATCTGGTCGTGGGCACGGGGGATGAGCTCGTCCTTGAGCGGGTCCTCGATCTTGTGCGAGGCGGGGTGCTCCTCCGACAGGTGCAGCGCGGTGGCACGCTCGAGGTGGCGTGCGTTCTCGCCGGTGTCGGGCTGGGTCGGGTCGAAGCGGTTGTACTCCGCCGTGACGGCGACGCTCGCCTCGGCATACTCCTGGTTCAGCCTCTGCAGCGTCGCGAGGAAGTCGGCCTCGTCGGGGTTCTGGCGCAGCATCTTCTGTTCGAGCTCGATGAACTTGGCCTTGGCGTCGTCGATCTTGGGCGGCCACTCCGGCTCGTTGGTGAGCAGCGCCATCGTGCGGAAGTGGCTCTGCGCGGTCACCAGGTAGAGCATCTGTTGCGCCGTGTCGGCCTTCTGCTGGGCCCTGTTGAGCTCGGTGACGCGACTGTCCATCCGCTCGATGACGACGAGGCTCAGTGCCGCCATCGCGACGAGCAGCAGGGCACCGCCGAGGAAGCCGAACAGCAGCTTCTTGTGGACGCCGATCCTGGCGCCGGCCACGCCGTCGACGGCCGGCCGCAGCCAGGCCGTGAAGCGGGGGAGGTGGGGCTCCTCCGGGCTCGTCGCGGGGTCCCGCCCCCGGTCGCCGGAGCTCATGCCGGCACGCGCGGCGCCGAAGCGCCGCTCCCCTCAGTCACATCGCTGCCGTCCACAGCCACCTCCCGACGAGAGGATAGACGTGGGGACCAAAGGGTTTAGCCGGAAATACCTGTCTCAGGCGATATAGAGGGTGACCGTGGACTGGTACGGCGCCATGTCGCTGGCGCCTGGGCTCTGTTCGCACGACGTAGCCGAGCCCGAAGTAGGGCTGGTTGTGCACGACGTCGACCTCGAAGCCGGCCTCCTCGAGCGCCTGCTGCGCGGCGTCGACGCCGAACAGGTCGACGTCGGGGACCTCGACCAGGTGAGGACCCTTGCTCACCACGAGCTTGATCGTGTCGTCGGCGTGACCGGAGCCGCTGCGCGGCGTCTGCGAGATCACGACGCCCTGCGCCACGTCGTCGTTGTACTCGTCGGTGGTGGTGACCTCGAAGCCGGCGTCGGACAGTGACGCCTTCGCGTCGTCGGCGTCCTTGCCGGTCCAGTCGACGATCTTGATCGGCTGGGGGCCCTTGCTGATCACCAGGTGCACCGGGGTGTCGGCCTTCACGGACTTGCCGGCCGGCGGGGTGAAGCTGATGACGTCGCCTCGCTTCACGGACTCGCTCCACTGCCGCTGCGGCGGAGCCACCGTCAGTGAGGCTGCACGGATCGCCGTGATGGCCTCCGACTCGGACTTCCCCTCGAGGTTGGGGACGTCGTGGCGTTCGGGTCCCTTCGAGATCGTCGCGGTCACCGTGCCGCCGCGGACGACGTCGTCGCCGGGACCGGGGTCGGTCGACACGACGCGGCCTGCCGGGACCTTCTCCGAGTACGCCGACGAGCCGACCTTGAACGTCAGCCCGGCGTCCTCGATCTGCGCCTTCGCGGCGTCCTGGCTGAGCGAGACCACGTCCGGCGTGGACGTGAACCGGCCGACGCCGTACCACCAGCCCGCCATCGCGGCCCCCGCTGCGAGCAGGAGCACCACGAAGAAGGCGATCCAGCCGGACTTCTTGCGTTTCGGGCGGCGAGGCGGCGTTCCCGTGGGCCTCCCGCTTCCGCCGTACGCGCCGGGCGCCTGCGGCTCGTTCGGGTGCAGGCCCACGCGGCGGGGGTCGCTGGCGGGGGACTCGACCGTGTCGTGCTCGCGGGGCTGCTGCGGAGGCATCCCGACGACCAGCGTGCGGTCGGGCGAGCCGTTGGCGGGCAGGAAGTCGGGGCCGGGGTGCTCGAAGTCGTCGTAGCGGGAGAAGTCGAAGACCTCGTCGGCAGGGTCGTGGCCGGCCGCCGCCGCTGCTGCCGCCGCCGCGCCGCAGCCGTCGGCACGACATCGGTCGCCTCGTCCGGGTCGACGTCCTCGAAGATGCCGGGCGGCACGTCGAACTCGCGCTCCGGATCGAGGGCGATCGCGATGGTCGGGGTCAGGTCCTCGGTCAGCTCGGGGTCGTCGATGACGTTGTTGTCGAGGGCGTGCCGGACCCGCCGCAGCTGCTGGAGCATGACGTGGGCGTCGGCCGGACGCAGGTCGCGCTGCCGGGCCGTGGCCCGAGCCACCAGCGCGTCGACGTACGGCGGGATGTCGGGGACGAACGCAGACGGGGGCGGCACGTCGTCGTGCACGTGCTTGTAGGCGATCTGGATCGGGCTCTCGCCGAGGTGTGGCTTGCGGCCGGTGAGCATCTCGAACAGCAGCACGCCGAGCGAGTAGACGTCGGAGCGAGCGTCGGCGACGCCCTCCGTCACCAGCTCGGGCGGCAGGTAGGAGACGGTGCCCATCAGGACGCCGCCGGTGGCCGTCGCCGTGGTCGCCGAGCTGATCGCGCGAGCCAGGCCGAAGTCGGCCACCTTGATCTGGCCGCGTGGGTTGATCAGGACGTTCTCCGGCTTGACGTCGCGGTGGACGATGCCCGACTCGTGCGCCGCCGCGATCGCCTTGAGGATCTCCTCCAGCAGGGAGAGGGCGCGGCGCGGAGCCAACGGCGCCTCGTCGCGGATCAGGTCGCGCAGGGTATGACGTCCGGCGACGTACTCCATCGCGAGGAACAGGGTCCCGTCGTCGTCGCCCTGGTCGTAGACGGCCACGACGTTGGGGTGTGCCAGCCGCGCCGCTGCCCGGGCCTCGCGGACGAACCGCTGGCTGAAGTTCTGGTCGTCGGCCAGCGCAGGAGGCATCACCTTGATCGCGACGACCCGGTCCAGACGCAGGTCGGTGGCCTCGTAGACGGTGGCCATCCCGCCCCGGGCGATGCGTTCGCCCACGCGGTAGCGCCCGTCGAGCAGCTGCCCGACGAGGGGATCTGTGGTGGCCGACCTCTCCACGCGCCCGAGTCTACGGATCGAGCGGTCAGGCTCCGGTCAGCCTCGCCGGGCCCCGTGAGCACGCTCACGTGGGGAACGCCCGCGCGGACGTGGCACCCTGGAGTCGTGACCAGGCACATCGAGACCACCGACCTCACCACGCTCGTCCCGGCGTGGCTGACCCTCAAGGAGGCGGGGGACCAGCTCGGCGTGAGCCCCAACCGGGTTCGTCAGCTGGCCCGCGAGCGTCAGCTCGCGCTGATCCGCCTCGACGGCGAGGCCCGGGTCCCGGCCGACTTCCTGCAGGGGACGGCTCCCGTCAAGGGTCTGGGCGGCACGCTCGTCGTGCTCGCCGACCACGGGTTCGACGAGGCGGAGTCGATCGAGTGGCTCTTCACGAGCGACGAGTCGCTGCCGGGTCGACCCATCGACGCACTGCGCGAGGACCGGGGCAAAGAGGTCCGCCGCCGCGCCCAGGCGATCGTCTGATGACCTGAGGGACGGATCGTGAGCTCGCCGGTAGTACGCCGAACGGTCGGGATCGTCATCGCCGCCGTCCTCGTGCTGCTCGGTTGGTGGCTCTACGACCCGAACCCGGACGGTCAGGTCAACGGGCGGCTGACCAACCAGACCAACTCGGTCACCACGGTCACCGTCACGAACACGCCGCCCCCCGCCTCGACCAGCGGTGTCACGCCGGGCAGCATCGACGACGAGAGCGGCCTCCCGCTCGTTCCCCTCGCCGAGCTGCCGCCGGAGGCCGCAGACACGCTCGTGGTGATCGAACAAGGGGAGCCGTACCCCTACGATCGGGACGGCGTGACGTTCGAGAACCGGGAGGGCCTGCTGCCCGCCCAGCCGACCGGGTACTACCGCGAGTTCACGGTCGAGACTCCGGGCTCGGACGACCGTGGCGCCCGTCGCGTCATCGCCGGCGAGCGGCGACGAGCTCTACTACACCGGCGACCACTACGAGTCCTTCGTGAGGATTGCTCCATGAGCGGACTGGCCCGGCTGCTGGCCGGACACACCGAGCCCGGCGTCTACCACTGGACGAGTGCGGCCGACGCGCGCACGGTCGAGCACGCCGCCGAGCATGCGGGATGGCGGTTCGTCGCGCTCGACAGCTGGCAGGTCGAGGACAAGTCCGCCTTCCTGGACGTCTGCGAGGAGGCCTTCGCCTTTCCCGAGTGGGTCGGTCACAACTTCGACGCCCTGGCGGACGCCTTGTCCGACGTCCGCGGGCCGGACGGCGCCGGCGTGGTCGTGCTCTGGGAGGGCTGGGCGCCCCTGGCGCGCGCCAACCGACGGGTGTTCGACGTCGCGCTGAGCGTGTTCGGCGACCGGGTGGACTTCGAGCGCGGTGGGCCGTTCGCCGTGCTGCTCCAGGGTCCGGGTCCGACCGACACCGACCTCCCCGAGCTGGATCCGCACCAGCACTGATCTCACCTGCCGGGCGGACCTGTCCCAGGTGAGCAGGTAGCGCCTTGGTCAGTGTGCGCGCTGGGTGGCGCGGTCGGTGAGGGCGAGCAAGGCCTCGCGGGCCTCGCGGTCCCCGATCGGTGCGTGCTTGAGGGCCCCGCGTGCGGCCGTGGTGAGCTCCGCGATCACGGTCTCGACGGCCGCGAGCGCACCGGTGTCGCGGAGCACGTCCTGCACGGCGGCGATGCCGGTGGCGTCGACGTCGGACCGGCCGAAGTTCTTGGCCAGCACCTCCCGCTGTCCCGGGTCGGCCTTGCTGAACGCCCGGGCCACCAGCAGCGTGCGCTTGCCCTCGCGCAGGTCGTCGCCGCTCGGCTTGCCGGTGACGTCGCTCTCGCCGAAGACGCCGAGCACGTCGTCGCGGAGCTGGAACGCCTCACCCAGCGGGATGCCGTACGACGAGAGGGCGGTCAGCAGGCCCTGGTCGGCGTCCGCCAGCGCCGCACCGAACTGGAGCGGTCGCTCGACGGTGTACTTCGCCGACTTGTAGCGCAGGACCCGCATCGCGTCGGAGGCGCTGCTCGAGTGGCTGGTCTGAGCCAGCACGTCGAGGTACTGGCCGGCGACGACCTCGGTGCGCAGCTTGTCGAAGTAGACGCGGCCGCGCGCCACCGCCTTGGGCTTGAACCCGCTGCGCGTGAGCAGCTCGTCGGACCATGACAGCAGCAGGTCGCCGAGCAGGATCGCCGCGCTCGTGCCGAACCGCTCGGACTCGACCGACCGCGGGTCCTCACGGCGCATCCGGGTGAAGCCCGCATGTGCCGAGGGAGCCCCACGCCGGGTCGCGGAGTTGTCCATCACGTCGTCGTGGACGAGGGCGCTGGCATGCACGAGCTCCACGGCGGACGCGGCCGCGATGATGGCGTCCTCGTCGCGCGAGCCGCCGGCCGCGCGCCAGCCCCAGTAGACGAAGGCGGGGCGCAGCCGCTTGCCGCCGCCGACCGCCTGGCGAGCCGCGTCGACGAGCGGAGTGAGCTCGGCGCCGATGGGGGCGAGCGCCGCCTGCTTGGCCGTGATGAACTCCTCGATCACGTCGGCGACGAGGCCGCGGAAGTCGGCGGAGACCGGGTCGAGCTCAGGGGAGTCGCTCACGTTCGCGACCCTACCGTCGCCGGTCTCGACCGTCGTACGCCGGCAGGGTCAGCCCTCCGGAGGTCCGTACAGTGTCCGGCATGTCCAGCGCACCGACGGTCCGCGAGCTGCTCGCATCCGGGCAGCGGTCGTTCTCGTTCGAGTTCTTCCCGCCGAAGGACGACGAGGGCGAGACCCGGCTGTGGGACGCGATCAGGCGGCTCGAACCCCTGCACCCGACGTTCGTGTCGGTGACCTACGGCGCGGGTGGGTCGACCCGGGACCGCACGGTCCGGGTGACCGAGCGGATCGCCAGCGAGACAACCCTGACCCCGGTCGCCCACCTCACCTGCGTCGGCCACCCGGTCGACGAGCTGCGGCACGTGATCGGCGCCTACGCCGACGCGGGCGTGCACACCATGCTCGCGCTGCGAGGCGACCCGCCGGGCGGACCGGGCACCCCGTGGACCGCGACGCCGGGCGGACTGACCTATGCCACCGAGCTGGTGAGCCTGATCAAGAGCCTCGGCGACTTCGGGGTGGGCGTCGCGGCGTTCCCGGAAGGGCATCGCGAGGCAGCGTCCCTCGATGCCGACGCGCACGTGATGAAGGCGAAGGCCGATGCCGGTGCCGACTTCGCCGTCACCGAGCTCTTCTTCCGACCCGCTGACTACCTGGCGCTGGTGGAGCGATGTGTTGCCGTCGGCTGCACGATGCCGATCATCCCCGGCATCATGCCGATCACGAACCTCGGCCAGATCAAGCGCTTCGCCGAGCTCTCGGGGCGGGAGGTGCCGCCCGAGGTGGTGGCCCGGTTCGAGGGCGTCACCGAGCCGGCCGACGTACGCAAGGTCGGGGTCGAGATCGCCACCGAGATGTGCGACGCGCTGCTCGGCCAGGGTGCGCCGGGGCTGCACTTCTACACGCTCAACCGGTCCCGCGCGACGAGCGACATCTACGCCGCCCTCGACCTCCCCGCTTGACGTCAGGATCCGATCGACGCTGCCACGGTGATGGCGACGCCGGCCAGCGCGCACACCCCCAGCGTGCGGAGGACGGACCATCCGCGGCGGAAGATGAGGTAGCCGCCGAGGACGGTGATGGCGACCGCGTCGAGCTGAACGCTTGACCAGACCGGTGCCTGGAAGTCCAGGGGCCCCGCGGTGACGTGCCGTGTCTGGCCGAACAGGGTGTGGACGGCGAAGAACGCAGCCAGGCTCGCGATGACCCCGACGACCGCGGCGGTGATGCCGGTCAAGGCGGCCGTCAGGTTCGTGTTGTGACGGAGCCGCTCGACGTACGGGGCGCCGAGCAGGATGAAGAGGAAGCAGGGCACGAACGTGACCCACGTGGTGAGCGCGGCCGCGATGACGGCGGCGACCCACGGGTTCAGTGAGCCGGGGTCGCGGTAGGCGCCGACGAAGGCGACGAACTGCACGACCATGATGAGCGGACCCGGTGTGGTCTCGGCCAGGGCGAGCCCGCGCACCATCTCGTTGGGCATCAACCACCCGTAGACGTTGACCGCCTGTTGCGCGACGTAGGCCAGGACGGCGTAGGCGCCCCCGAACGTGACCAGTGCCGCGCCGGAGAAGAACACACCCTGCTCGACGAAGACACTGTTCCGGCCGAACAACGCTGCCGCGACCAGCACCGGTGTCACCCACAGGAAGAGTCCGACGACGAGGATGCTGATCCACCGTCGAGCGGTCGGCATCGCCTCGTGCAGGTGGTCGTCGGCAATGAGCGGGGCAGGCCCGGTGTCCGGGGGCTGCGGCTTCGGGACGGCCAGGGAGGGACGGACTCGGACGAGGAGCCACCCGAGCGCACCGGCGGCCAGAATCACCCACGGGAACGGGATCGCGAAGAGCGCGAGTGCCACGAAGGCAGCAACTGCCAGCACGACGAGGGCCGGCGCGGTCAGTGCGCGGCGGCTCACGCGTGCCACCGCCTGGATCACGATCGCGATGACGGCCGGCGCCAGCCCGAGAAAGAGCGCGTCGACCGCGGTCGTGTCGCCGAAGCCGACGTACACGGCCGACAGGACCAGGAGGGCGAGCGCTCCGGGCAGCACGAACAGCGTGCCGGCGATGAGTCCGCCTCTGAGTCCGTTCAGCAGCCATCCGACGTAGATCGCCAGCTGCTGGGCCTCCGGCCCCGGGAGCAACATGCAGTAGTTCAGGGCATGCAGGAACCGCCCTTGGCCGATCCACCGCTTCTCGTCGACGAGAGTTCGCTGCATCACGGCGATCTGGCCGGCCGGACCGCCGAAGGTCTGCAGCGAGATGAGAAACCAGGTCCGGGTCGCCTCGCGCAACGGCAGGGACTCCCGCGGCGAGGCCGTCGGCGACCCGGGGTCGGGTGCGCGCGCCGCACTCTCGGTCATGCCAGCAGCCGTCAGTCGTCGGGCATGGCGCGGCGGTCGCCGACCGGGCCGTCGACGCGGGGGAAGCCGAGCGAGCCGGATCGCGTCCACCACTCCATCACGTCGTACGCCAGCGCCCGGCCACGACTGACGGGTCACCGTCCGACAACCGCGCGGCCTCGGCCGGGTCGCAGGCGAAGATCGACATCCCCCGGTACGACGGGTCGCTCTGCTCGTCGAAGGGACCGTTGACCACGATCAGACCCTGCTGCGCCAGTCCGGCTCGGTAGGCGAGGTGGCGTGCCTGGAGCGCGTCGAGCTCGTCGTCGGGCATCTCCGGCGCATCGGCCGGTCGCCGCAGGACCACGACGGTGTAGACGTCGAACGCGTCGGGAATGTTGGGATCGCGTGGCATCGGTCCGCTCCTGGGCGTCGCCGAGAGACGAATGGTGCCCGCCAGGATAGTCCTTGCGCTTCCGGCAGCCCTGCTGTCAGGATCCGAGCAACTCCAACGCGACGGGGGCTAGGCATGAAGGGATCGTCATGCTCCAGATCGGCCGCCGTCCTGTCCTCAAGAGTCCCTCCCGCATCGCGTGTGTGCTCGTTGCCCTCGGCTTGATGATCGTCGGCTTCGCCGGCGCCACTCCTGCTGCTTCTGCAGCAGCACCCCAGGCCAAGTGGACCGTGATGGTCTACATCTCCGGGGACAACAACCTCGAGGACTACGTCGTCAAGGACCTCGAGCTCGAGCTGGCCGCCGCCGGCTCGAACGCCGACGTGCAGATCGTCGCGCTGGCCGACCGCGGGCCGGGCTACGACACGAGCCGCGGCGACTGGCAGACCACCAAGCTCTTCCATGTGACGCCCGGGCATGACGGCGGATGCCGCGAGCGCGGTGGCCGACTGGGGCGAGCGGAACATGGGCGACAAGCAGACGCTCACCGACTTCGTCAGCTGGAGCAAGGCGAACTACCCGGCCGACCACTACGCGCTGTACTTCTGGGGCCACGGCTGGAGCTGGCACCCGGGCTGGGTGATGGAGGACGACACCAGCAACGACACCCTCGACTACGACGAGATCAAGGCCGCGATTCCATCGCTCGGGTTCATCGACGTCGTCGGGTACGACGGCTGCAACATGGCCTCCCTCGAGATCATGGACCTCTGGCACGGACATGCCACCGCCATGACGGGATCGCAGGAGTATGTCGGCTGGGACGGCCTCGAGTACGACGTCTTCCTCAAGCAGCTGAAGGCCAGCACCGACGATGAGCGCCGACCAGCTGGCGATCAACTCCAGCGCCTCGACGGTGAGTGACAAGACGTGGTCGGCGGTGGCCGTCGACGCCCGGATGAACACACTCGTGACTGCCGTGGACCAGTGGGGGATCGCGCTGAAGAACGGGCTGACCGCGAACAAGAAGGCGTACACGAACGCGTTCGGTCAGGCGCGGTCGTACTGGCAGGCTCCGATGGACAAGGACCTCTACGACCTCGCGTCGAACGTGAACGCGAAGGTCACCGACGCGAACATCCGAGCCAAAGGCACGGCGGTGATGAACGCGTTCTCGACCGTGGTCCTCCACGAACGGCACACGGGTCAGTACGCCGGGTCGCACGGCATCACGATCTACGGCCCTGCGAGCAAGAACCAGAAGATCGACTACGCGTACTACCGGACCCTGGACCTCTCCCTGCACACGAACTGGGACGAGTTCCTGGGTGCCTTCGTGCCCTGACCGTCAGGGACGCGCGGTCGGGGTCGGTTCAGGGCAGTGCCTGATGTGCCGCGGCGTTGCCGTGACGCAGAGTGGAGGTGTTCGGTGGACAGCCACCGACACACACCACAGAAAGGCACAGCCCCATGGACGACATCCGCCAGAGCCTCGCCCGGCAGGGTCTGGTCCGACCGCGCGACCGCAGGGTCCTCGGTGGCGTGTGCGCCGGCCTCGGCCGACGCTTCGGCATCGACCCGTGGCCCGCGCGACTCCTCTTCGTGCTGCTTCTCATGGTCGTACCCGGCAGCCAGATCCTGATCTACCCGGTCCTGTGGATCCTCATGCCGTCCGAGGAGTCGGTACGACTCCCGTCGACGACAGCTCCGCCTGCCCCCACGGGCTGACCTGGCCGCACGCGCTCGACCTCGCGCCCTTCGCATTCAGCGTAAGGTGGGGGTATCCGTCCGGTGTGCCTCCAGTTGGAGTCGCCTTGTGTCGGCCACGGAAGGTGAGCCGATCGTAGACAAGACGAGTGCCCGTTATTGCCGAGTCGACGAGTTGCCGGTCCTGCTGCAGGACGTGAACGCCGCGCGGTCCCAGCTGGTCAGGGAACGGAAGTCTGTGCACGCGTTCCATCCCCAGTCCGTGACCGCCCGCATCGCCCTGCTGAGGGCGTTGGAGGCCTACGCGGCCGCACTCGACACGGCGGGATGGCCGCTGCCGTACCGGCTGCGCGATGAGTTGTTCATGTACCGACGGCTGGCGCGGCCCGGGCGGATCACCGGCAACTAGCTAGCGGCCGGTGCGCCCGTCGATCTGCTCCCGGATGATGTCGGCGTGGCCGGCGTGGCGAGCCGTCTCCCCGAGGACGCTCAACACCGCCGAGCGAAGGTTGTGGGCGCGACCTCCGTGCGCCACGGCCGCGTTCATGTCCCCGATCCCGGTCATGATCGCGTTGCTCGCCTCGACGGCTGCCCGGTAGTCCGCGCGAAGGGTGGACAGGGAGACCGTCGGATCCACCAGCATCGATCGCTGACCTCGGACCACCGACCCGCCCGCCACGATCTCCTCGAACCACCGTGACTCGACGAACGTCAGGTGCTGGACGAGACCGGCGAGATTCGTCCCTGACGGCACCGTGCTGCGGCGTGCCTCCTCGGCCGAGAGCCCCGCCAGCTTCTTCAGGACACCGGTGCGCATGCCGTCCAGGGCGCCGCGCAGATCGTCCAGCTCGTCAGTCATGCCGCCGAGCCTGAGCGCGGTTCCGCCGGGAAGACGACCCTCGGGCGCAGGAACTCCTCGAGCATCGTGAGCATCTGCTCACCTTCGGGGGTGGCCTGCTTGCCGTAGGGGCCACGGGCGCGCGTCATCCCCGCTCCGAGGATGTTGATCAAGGAGTTGCCGAAGAGCTCCACCTCGACGAGCGGTTGGCCGACCAGGATGCGGCCGACCGCCGCCAGACCTCCGACGATCGTCTCGCTCGTAGCCGTCGTACTCCTCGGCGAACGCGGACACGTCGGCGCTGACGGGCTGGAGCACCTCGCGGTTGAGGTTGCCGGGCGCGCGGCTGGCCTCGGAGAGCCAGCGTTCGAAGACCTGCAGCTCCTCGGTGCGTGAAGCCGCGATACCGACCGGTGACACCGCTCAGGACGAGGAAGGGGGCGAGCTGCAGGGCGCGCCACTCGCCGGAGTCGAACTGCTGCCGAAAACTCATCGTCTCCTCCAGGGCCGCTCAGGGTCGGAAGTCACAGCGTGCGCCCTGGCCGGCGTGGTTGGCAATGGACGCCGGGTCGGGCAGGGAGCCAGGGAGCTCAGCAAGAACGATCAAGTCTGCCGCAGCAGCGCGCGTGATCATGGCTGGATGAGAGCCTCCGTTCTCACCGTCAACGTGGTGCACGCGGTCCGGCCGGGCTACTTCCACGACACGGCGATCGACAAGCGGCCGGTGGACGGCCCGGTCGAGGTGGACGAGCACGGCCTGGTCGGAGACCGGCAGATCGACAAGTCCCACGGCGGACCCGACAAGGCCGTCTATCTGTACGCCGACGAGGACGCTGCGTACTGGGCCGGCGAGCTCGACCGCGACATCCCGCCCGGCGTGTTCGGCGAGAACCTGCGGACGACCGGCCTCGACGTCACCGGTGCGTTGATCGGCGAGCGATGGCGGGTCGGTGACGTGCTCCTCGAGGTACGCGGTCCGCGGACGCCGTGCCGGAACCTCGCGCTGCGGATGGAGATCGACGACTTCCACATCCGCTTCAACCGCAGCGGCCGCGTCGGGGCACTGACGCGGGTGCTGGAGCCGGGGTTGCTGCGCGCCGGTGACCCGATCACGGTCGAGCTCCGGCCCGAGCACAGGCTCACGATCGGTGAGCTCGCCCGAGGTCCTCGGTCCGACACGATGCAGAGTCTGCTCGACTGCGGGATCACGGTGACGTCGTCGCTGCGGAACAAGGCGAAGCGCATCGTGGCGCGGGCGTAGGGATCTCGACAAGCTCGATCACCGAAACCTGCGGCTCAACGCGCCGAAACCTGCGGCTCAACGGGCCGAAACCTGCGGCTCAACGGTCGATGCGGGCGGCGACGTGAGCGGCGCCCCAGGCGACGTACGGCACGGACGCACCCGGATGCATCGACGCGCCCGACAGGTACAGGCCCGGCAGCGGGTGGGTCTGGGCGGCGCGCTGCACGTGCGCGCGCCAGCCCGCCCAGGCCAGGCCGTACGACGACCCGCTGGTCTCCTGGATCAGGTCGACCGACGTGCGATCGACCCGCGTGACGACCTGGTCGCGCACGTCGATGCCACGTCGCACCATCGTGACGAGCACGTCCTCCTGGGTCGCGCCGCGTCGTTGCACGGTCCAGCCGTGATGTCCGTCGGGAGCGGTTCCCGTCGTGGTCAGCACCAGCAGCGGGTCACCGTGCAGCACCACCTCCGCGGGCATCGCCGGGACGTCACCGGCGAGACCCAGGTGCGTCACGGCGACCGGGATCGCCGGCGTCGCCGTCTCGAAGACTCTCCGCCCCGGCAGGTCCAGCTCGGCGGGGAGCCATCGCCCGAAGACCGTCCTCGGGTCGACATCGGTCACCACGACGTCGGCCCTGCGCTCGCTCCCGTCATCCAGACCGACGCCGACGACCCGTCCGCCCTCGACCAGAAGCGCTGTGACCTCGGCGCCGAGCACGAGGTCGACCCCGCGCTCGTCGAGCCGCGTCACGAGTGCGTCGACGACGGAGGACAGCCCTCCGGCGGGCACGTCCCAGACCCCGAACGAACGCTCGAGGTACGGCTCGACCGCGACGTACGCCGGGGCGTCCTTGGGTTCGGACCCGGCGAGCCGCACGGCGTACTCCACCATGAGCCGTAGCCGCTCGTCCTTGAACGCCTTCCTCACCCGCTTCGCCAGCGACGTCCGGCTGTCGAGCTGACGCGCCAGGTCGCGGTCGGCCCACCGTGACCCTCCGTCGGGCAGGTCGAGCACCTGCTGCCGGAGCACGTCCCAGGTCTTGCCCTGCCCGTCGACGAAGTCAGCCCAAGCCGTACCGCTCCCGGACCCGAGCCCGGCGTCGACCGCGCTGATCTGCTCCGCTCGCGACCCCGTGGGGAGGTCGACGGTCGAGCCGTCGGCGAAGACGTGGCGTCGCGCGGGCCGACGGAGCTGGAGCTCGACGTAGCGCTCGAGCGGCCGGCCGGACTTGCGGAACAGGTCGCGGAGCACGGCGGGCAACGTCGTCGACGACGGGCCGGCGTCCCAGCCGAACCCGTCCTGCTCGACCCGGTGGATGGCACCACCCGCGCGACCGGTCCGTTCGAGCACGGTGACCCGGTGGCCGCGTTTGGCCAGCCGGGCGGCGACGGCCAGACCTCCCAGACCGGCGCCGACGACCACGACGTCAGCCATCGGCGGTCTCGGTGCGCGCCGGGGCTCGGACGTCGGGAGCGATGAGCGCAGGGGTGATGCCGGCGTCCCAGGTGCGGTTGGCGAACTCGTGCAGGAGCACGCTCAGCGGCGCCCCGCGTTCGCCGACCTGGATGACGCCGTCGAGCGCCATGAAGCGGAAGAACGTGCCGAGCGGGTGTGGCCCGGCGAACACCGTGCCGAGCACCAGGTCGTCCGGGCCGGCCACCTCGATCCGGCCCTCGCCGGCGCGCACCAGCACCTCGGCCGAGCCGTTGTCCGGGAGTCGCATCGGGGCGACCGCGATCACGTCGACGAAACGGTTCTCCTCCAGCACGGCCATGGTCCGAGTCTCGATCTCGGCTGCCGAACGACCGACGTCGCGACCGATGAGCGCGTTGAGCTGCACCAGCTCGAGATGCGAGTCGGGCGCGATCCGCTGGAGCCGGCTCAGCCCGCCGCTGAAGCGAGCATTCAGCTCGGTGAGCCGGAAGCCGTCGGCCGTGAGCACGCCGTCGAGGCCGAAGGCTCCGCGGTAGTCGTGCGTCGTCTGCAGATGGTGACCGATCCGCCGGGCGAGGTCGCGCATGGCCGCCGCGTCGTCGGGACCCGGCTGCCAGGTCGTGCCGAGACCGGAGTAGACGAACCGGCCGTCCCCGGGCTCGCGCAGGATGATCAGCTCCATGGGGGAGAAGACCGCGATGCCGTCGGGAAGGACGATCCCGTGGATGCTGCACGGCACGCCGTCGAGGAAGGCCGTGACTCGCACCCGGTCGCAGCGTGCGGCGAAGTACTCAGCGGCGTCGCGTGCGTGGTCGATCGACCGCACCCACCGGACGTAGTCCGCGCCGCCGTTGAGCCCGTCCCGGTTGTCGCCGACCCAGACCACCTGCTCGACCCCGGTCTGGTCGACCACCGCGAGAGTGGCCTGCATCAGGTCGTCGTACGCCGTCGAGGTGACCTGGCTCGGCGCCGCCGGCCAGTCGACGGCCGCGAGCAGGTCGTCGACCCGCAGCTTGTCCTCGAGGTCGGCCTGATGGCGTGGTCGTCCGCCGAGCACGTCACGCCCCAGCATCGGCTCGTTCAGACCGATCGGGCTGACCCACCACGCGGCGGTGCGGTCCGGGTCGTAGCGCTCGACCGCGTCGCGGACCTGCTGCAGTGAGCTGTTCGTCGGGCGCCATCCGCGCGCGCACCTGGTCGGTGAGCGACTCGACCCGCGTCTCGTCGAGCATCACCACCTCGCCCGCCTCGACCGGCGGGATCGCGCCGGTGCCGCGACCGTCTGGGATGAGCAGCGGTGGACGGGAGCCCCAACGCGCGAGCTGCTGGACCAGTCCGGTCATCCCCGCCAGCACCTCGAACGCGATGATCACCTTCCGGCCGCGCACCGGCTCGGTCAGGTGCCGCTCCCAGGGGTCGAGGCGAACCATGTCCTCGGGCGCTTCAGACATACGTGCCCTCGGAGCTCGGTGGCGCCGACGTCCCGCGGTTCCTCCACCGTCGCCAGCCGCGGCGGACGAGCCGGAAGAGCACGAACACCGACGTGATGCCGATCGCGAAGAGCAGCACGGCGATCGCGAGTGCGAGCCAGGGGTGGTAGAGGACGAGCGTGATGATCGCGACGACCGTGATGTCCTCGCCGAGCGACACGGTGACGTTGGTGACCGGTTCGGGCGAGGCGTTGACGCCGAGCCGGATGCCCATCTTGACCAGGTGCGAGGCGAGCGCGGCGCCCCCACCCAGGAAGGCGTACCACCACTGGTCGGCCGCCTCGCCCAGCGTGTCCGCCTGCCCGGCGAACAGGTAGCCGAGCATCGCGGCCAGCGTCGGGCGGATGAACGTCGAGATCGTGTCCCACGCCGTGTCGACGTAGGGGATCTTGTCGGTGACGAACTCGACGAGGAACAGGCCGCCGGCGATGATCAGGACCGCTGGGTTCTGCAGCGAGTCGGGGACCTGGTCGAGACCGCCGTAGCGACCGAGCAGGCCGAGCATCGTGATCACGGCGTACGCGTTGATCCCGCTCGCCCAGCCGGACGTCAGCACGAGCGGCAGCAGTTCCACGCGCTCACTGTAGGCAATCGGGGACACGTAAGGGGCAGGAGACGGATTGGTCATTGCCAACCATCGGTTCCTGTGCTTGTGTGAGCGGAGTTTGCATGACCGCACCCGTCTGCACAGGAGATAACTGCATGCCTTCCCGCACCTCTGCATCACGCCGATGGCTGATGTCGTCGGTGGCCGGCGCGAGCGCCTTGGCGCTCACCACCGCCGGCCTCGCCCTCGCCACGATCCCGTCGTCGGCGTCCACCGCCCGACACGACCCGACCGGCCGCGACTGCCTGGCCGCGATCGGTTCCGGTCCGGACGCCCAGGCCCGCCAGCGCGCGTTCGACGCGGCGTCGCGGACCTACGGTGTCCCGGCCCGTGTCCTGCTCGGCGTCTCCTACATGGAGTCGCGATGGGACGACCACGGCCACGCCCCGAGCACGTCCGGTGGCTACGGTCCGCTCCACCTCACCAACGTCTCGGTCGAGCAGGCCGGTGACGCCAAGGGAGACGGCTCGTCCAACCGGTCCACCGGCCCGGACTCGCTGCGCACCGCTCACGTCGCCGCCGACCTGACCGGCCTGTCCGTAGGTCGGTTGACGTCGGACGACGCGGCCAACATCTGCGGAGGTGCGGCGCTGCTGGCGTCGTACCAGCGCGACCTCGGCAAGCGCACCGGCACGTCCTCGCCGACCTCGGCGTGGTACGACGCCGTCAAGACGTACAGCGGTGACACCGGCTTCGAGTCGCGCGCCTTCGCATCGCGCGTGTTCGAAACGATCAAAGCTGGTGAGTCACGGCGCACGACCGACGGCCAGCAGGTCACGCTGACCGCAGAGCACGTCGCTCGTCGTGCCGACGGCGACCACCACCGCGGCCAAGGGCGGAACCCAGGCGGGCCGGCACATCGACTGCCCGGCCACGTTGGACTGCCAGTGGGTTCCTGCCCCCTACGAGCAGACCGGCAGCTCGCCGTCTCAGTACGGCAACCACGACCTGGCGAACCGCGAGCAGAATCTGTCCATCGACTACATCGTCATCCACGACACGGAGGCGACCTGGAAGACCACCCTGAGTCTGGTGCAGGATCCGACCTACCTCGCCTGGAACTACTCGATCCGCTCGCGCGACGGCAAGGTCGCCCAGCACCTCGACGCCAAGGACATCGGCTTCCAGGCGGGCAACTGGTACGTCAACATGCACTCGATCGGCATCGAGCACGAGGGCTTCGCTGCGCAGGGTGCCCAGTGGTACACCGAGTCGCTGTACCAGAACTCGGCGACCTTGGTCCGCTACCTCGCCAACAAGTACTCGGTCAAGCTCGACCGGGCCCACATCATCGGGCACGACCAGGTGCCAGGCATCCTGCCGGGCAACGTCGCCGGCATGCACTGGGACCCGGGCCCGTTCTGGGACTGGGAGCACTACATGAGTCTGCTCCACGCGCCGATCGTCGCCGATGGTCCCGCGGGCTCGAACATCGTCACGGTCAAGCCCGGTTTCGACGACAACCAGCAGACCGTGACCGGATGCGACGCCGACCCGGC
The DNA here is from genome assembly GCA_963737725.1 of uncultured Actinomycetota bacterium. Lineage (GTDB taxonomy): Bacteria > Actinomycetota > Actinomycetes > Propionibacteriales > Nocardioidaceae > JANLYC01. The sequence goes on along the minus strand of CAVTTO010000002.1, from coordinate 144,518 downwards.
CACGACCGACACCTGTCCGACTCAGGGGACGAACTTCGTCTACCTGCACCAGCAGCCGTCGGCGAGCTCGCCGCTCGTCACCGACAAGGGTCTCCACCCCGACGAGTCTCCGTCGACGACGAACGTCTCCGACCACGGTGCCCGCGTCGCTGCCGGCCAGAAGCTGGTCGTGTCCGAGCGTCAGGGTGACTGGCTCGGTGTCTGGTACCTCGGCCGTATCGGTTGGCTGTACTCGCCCGCGAGCGATCCGAACGTCGTGCCGTCCAGCGGTCGGGTCGTGACCGCAAAGGCCGGAGCCAGCGAGGTGCCGGTCTACGGGCGGGCGTACCCGGAGCAGGCTGCCTATGCCGGAACCCCGGTGCCGTACCAGACGGTCACGCCGCTGCAGTACACGATCAAGGCAGGGCAGCAGTACGTCCTTGCTGACGACACGATCGACACCAACTACTACTACGCGAAGACGTTCGACAGCAGCCTTCCCGGCGACCACACCGTGGTCACGGGTCAGGACAAGTACGACGAGATCTGGTTCGGCCACCGGATGTTCTACGTCCGCGCCGCCGACATCTCGGTCGGGTAGCCACCCTGTTCGGTAGCTGAACGCCCGTGTCCGGTGGTCGAGCTCGTCGAGACCCGACGAGCTCGACCACCGGTGCGTTCGGGGCTGAGCCCTTCGACCGGCTCAGGCGGGCTCGTGAGAGCCGTCAGCCGATCTGGACGACGACGATGTTGGACGCCTTGCCGGCGCCCGCGTCGAACATCCGGAACCGGTTCGGGCCTGGCTGCCCGGTCTCGATCCAGGTCGAGAACTGTCCGGCGTTGACCGAGGCGGTGACGGTCGAGAAGTTCGTCCACGTCGTGCCCTGGCGGCGCTGGACCTGCAGTGAGGTCCCGGGCGCTGCGCCGGCGTACGTCCCGGTCAGGTTGACCCGCTGGTAGGTGCCGGCCTGGGTCGGGCTCGCGGTCAGCTTGATGCCGGACTGCGGCGGTTGGGCGCTGGTCGTCGGCGGAGTCGACCCGGTCGGCCCGGACGGAGTCGACGACGAGCTCGTCTCGTCGCTGCTGGTCGGCGTGAAGGTCGGGAACGTGACCCGCTCGTCGTCCTTCTTGGTGGACGTGCTGCCGTCGATGCCTGCGACGTCGGCCGCCTTGATCGCGATGACCCCGACGACGCCGCCGATCAGCAGGGCCACGATCACGAGCACGCCGAGGCCGACCAGCAGCTGTTTGCGCCAGTCGGTCTCGTCGTCCATCCGCTGTCCTTCGGTGCTGGTCTTCGGTCAGACGGTTGCGTGCTGGCTCAACAAGCCACTCGGTGTCACTGGGCGACCCGGGCTCGTGGACTCCATTCTTGCTCAAGCCTCACTCGACGGCGATCTCGGTGGCGCCGGTGAGGTCGCGCAGCTCGTCGTACGTCGTCCGGAACACGGTGTGGGAGTGACCCGCGGCCGCCCAGATCTCCGGGAAGGCGGCGAGGGCCGTGTCGAGGTAGGTGGGGATCGGCGCCGGGTGCCCGAGCGGGGCCACCCCGCCGATGGTCTGGCCGGTGTGCTCGCGGACGAAGTCCGGCGCTGCGCGGCCGAGCTCGCTGACGCCGATCGTGGCGGCGGTCTTGGCGGTGTCGACGCGGTGCGCGCCCGAGGTGAGGATCAGCACGGGGGTGCCGGCGGCGTCGAAGATCGAGGGAGTTGGCGATCGCCCCGACCTCGCAGCCGATGCTGGCCGCCGCAGCAGCGGCGGTGCGCACGCCGTCGTCGAAGACGTGGAGGGGATGGCGACCCTCGTCCCACCCGCGGGCCCGGAGCTCGGCCAGCACGGGCTCGATCCGGGCCGCGATGCTCGGACGGATGGCTGGGTCGGCGGAGCTCGATGCCGGGGTTGTCGGTGCTGTCGGACATGCTCTGACCCTATCCAGGCAATCCCGAGGAACCGCTTGACGCCGGGTCGCCGGAGAGGTTTACTGGAAGCATATTCGAACATCTGTTCGATACACACGCCGGACGGAGTTTCGCGGCCCGTCCGAGTGAGGCGATCGCTTCGGCGGGGACGGCTTCGACCCCCGTTCCCGCCGAGCGGCCGCCCGTGGACGTCGCGTCGAGAGCCGTCCGGCTCGTCGACTTCTTCGGTCTGGGGAGGCCTCGGCATGCGCAGGTACGACGAGCCCATCGAGGTCCGGCGCGGACTGGTCGCCGGTCAGGAGGCGCCGGAGCAGTTCATCTGGCGCGACCGGTTGTGGGTGGTGCGCGACGTGGTCTCGCACTGGGTCGAGACCGGTGCCTGGTGGGACCAGGAAGGCATCGCCGCCCTGCTCGGCGTGGGGGCCGAACAGAGCGGGGCGGAGCAGAACGCGGGCTCGGGGAGGGCGTCCGCGGGAGTGACCGCCGTCCCGCTCGGGGCCGACCTGCTCGCCGAGTCCGACCTCTGGCGGGTCGAAGCAAGTCGCGGACGGTCAGCGGCGAAGCCGCGCCGATCCGGTCTCGACAAGCTCGACGCGATTCTCGATCTGGACAACGCTCGATCGCCGACGCTGATGATCTGGGCTATGGCGTGTTCGACCTGGCCTTCGACTGGGGACAGGCGCGCTGGCGACTCGTCGGCTGCGTCGACTAGCGCGCCCATGGATCCTTTCGTCCACCTGCACGTGGCCTCCGGCTACTCGCTGAAGTACGGCGCCTCGCACCCGCGTGACCTGGTGGCGCGGGCCGTCGACGCCGAGATGGACACCTTGGCGCTGACCGACCGCGACGGGGTCTACGGCGCGGTCCGGTTCGCCAAGGCGTGCCTGGCTGCCGGAGTCCGGCCGATCCTCGGCGTCGACCTGGCGATCGAGCCGTCCGGGATGGTCGGCCACACCGCACCGACGCTCGGTCCTCGGCGTACCCCGATCCCGTCGGTCGAGCTCCCGGCCAGGGCCAACCGGTCCGGCGGCGTCGACGCGCGCCGCGCCGGACGGTCCCGGATGTCGCCGGCCCGAGGCGGCAGCTTCCGCGACGGCGAGGGCGGCGGGTCCGGGGTGACGCTGCCGCGGATCACCGTGCTGGCCGGCAACAAGGCCGGCTGGGCGGCGCTGTGCCGGCTGGTCTCGGCCACCCACCTGCGGGGGGAGCGGGGTGTCCCGGTGACGACCCGCCGGCTGGTCGCCGAGCACCTGTCCGGATCCTTCGGGCCGGACGACCAGGAGCCCGACCTGCTGGTGATGCTCGGGCCGGCCTCCGAGCTGGGTTGGGCGGCGACGCTGCGCCGCGACGACCTGGCACGCGGCGTGCTGCGGTCCTGGCAGCAGGTCACCGAGCCGACCCAGCTGCTGGTCGAGGTGGTGTCGCACCGGGTCCCGGGCTCCGGTCCGGGGTCGAGCGCGCACGCCGCACGGATGGCCGCGCTGGCCGCCTCGACCAGTCTCGGCGTCGAGAGCGTGGTGCTCACCAACGCCGTCCGCTACGCCGAACGCAGTGATGCTCCCGCGGTCGACGTGCTCGACTGCCGTACGCCGGCTGGTCCCGCTCGACGTCCGGCACGTCGACCGGTCCAACGCCGAGGGCTTCCTCAAGTCCGGCAAGCAGATGGCCGACGTGGCCGACGAGATCTGCCGGCTGGCCGGCTTCGACCAGCGCGAGGCCGAGCGGATGCTGACCCGCACCCGCATCGTGGCCGACCGGCTGGCTCTCGACCCCCGTGCCGACCTCGGCCTCGGCGAGGTCCACTTCCCGATCGACTGCTCGCAGCGTCGGAGTCGCGCGAGCAGGCTCGACAAGCCACCGTCGGATCGATCGCCGGGCGATGCGGCGTTGCGGGAGCGGTGCGAGGCGGGGATCGGTCGCCGGTACGCCCCCGACCAGCACGCGGTCGTGCAGACCCGGCTCGCCGACGAGCTCGGCGTGATCGCGCAGCTCGGCTACGCGTCGTACTTCCTCACCGTCGCCGACGTGGTCGACCTGATCGGCGAGATGGGGGTGCGCGCGGCGGCACGGGGGTCCGGCGCGGGCAGCCTGGTCAACTACCTGCTCGGCGTCTCCGGCGTCGACCCGCTGCGCTACGGCCTGCTGATGGAGCGGTTCCTGTCGCCGTTGCGGCAGGCGCTGCCCGACATCGACGTCGACGTCGAGAGTGCACGGCGCACGGAGGTCTACGAACGCATCCTCGAGCGCTACACCGGCAACCGGTGCGCCTGCGTCTCGATGATGGACACCTACCGGGTCCGGCACGCGATCCGTGACGTCGGCGCCTCGCTCGGCATGCCGATGACCGAGATCGACGCGATCGCCAAGGCGTTCCCGCACATCCGCGCCAAGGACGCCCGGGCGGCGCTGCGCGAGCTGCCCGAGCTGCGCGCGTCCGGACTGGGGGAGGAGCGTCTCGACGTGCTGTTCCGGCTGGTCGAGAAGCTCGACGGGCTGCCGCGCCACATCGCCGTCCACCCGTGCGGCGTCCTGCTGTCCGACGCGACCCTGCTCGACCGCACCCCGGTGGAGGCGAGCTTCCTCGGCTTCCCGATGAGCCAGTTCGACAAGGACGACGTCGAGGACCTCGGGCTGCTCAAGCTCGACGTGCTCGGCATCCGGATGCAGTCGTCGATGGCGCACGCGATCGAGGAGGTGCGTCGTGTCGACGGCCTCGACATCGACATCGACGACGAGGAGCAGGCGTCGCGTGACGACCCGGCGACGTACGCCCTGATCCAGAGCACCAAGACGCTCGGGATGTTCCAGATCGAGTCGCCGGGGCAGCGTGAGCTGGTCGGGAAGTTCGCGCCCGAGACGTTCGACGACATCATCATCGACATCTCGCTGTTCCGGCCCGGCCCGGTCAAGAGCGACATGGTGGTGCCGTTCCTGCGCGCGCGGCAGGGCTGGAGCATGCCGGAGTACCTCCATCCCGACCTCGAGCCGATCCTCGGCCAGACCGGCGGCGTGGTCGTCTTCCACGAGCAGGTGATCGAGATGATCGCGGTGCTCACCGACTGCACGCTGGCCGAGGCCGACGAGGCGCGGCGGGCGCTCGGTGACCACGTCGGCAAGCACGAGACGAAGACCTGGTTCTTCCCACGCGCACTCGGCAAGGGCTACCCGCTGTACGTCGTGCAGCGTTGCTGGGCGGTGCTCGAGGCGTTCGCGTCGTTCGGGTTCTGCAAGGCGCACGCGGCGGCGTTCGCGCTCCCGACGTTCCAGTCCGCGTGGCTGAAGACTCACCACCCGGCGGCGTTCCTGGCCGGCGTGCTCACCCACGACCCGGGCATGTACCCGAAGCGGCTGATCCTCGACGACGCCCGCCAGTTCGGGATCGAGGTGCTCCCGCTCGACGTCAACGCCTCCGACGACGTCTACCGCGTCGAAAAGTCGAATTCCGGTGATGCGACGGTCCGCAGCGGTCGGAGCCGCGCGGACCGGCTCGACAAGCTCACCCGGTGATCGCAGAGGAGCTCGACATCACCGACGCTCGGGCGTGGCTACGGGATCCGGCTGTCGCTGGCCGACGTCAAGGGGATCAGCGACGCGGAGATCGCGCGGATCGTGGCCGCCCGTCCCTTCCACTCGCTCACCGACCTGTGGCAGCGCGCCCGGCCGTCCCGCCCGGTCGCCGAACGGCTGGTGATGGCCGGTGCGCTCGACACGCTGTACGCGATCGGGTCGCCGGTGTCCATCCGCCGCCGGAGCACCGTCACCCGTCGCGACCTGCTGCTCCAGGTGGCCGAGCTGGACCGCTGGAGCCGGGCCACCGACAAGGCGATCCGCGCGGCGTCCTCGTCGCAGGCCAAGTCCCGGGCCCGGATCGCCGTCTCTCGTGCGACCAGCGGCCCGGATGGCGACGGAGGTCGAGCTGGTCGAGCACGCCGATCAGGCTCGACAAGCTCCATCGAGTCCGGGGTTCGCGGGAGCAGAGACGGTCTTCCGCCGAACCCGGAGCGCGACCTGCACCCGGCGCGCCGCAACCTCGACGACCCACGGGTGCTCGCGGCGATGCAGTCCCAGGCCGCGCTGCCGGTCGGACCGGTCGACGCCGTCCAGCTCGCCCTCGACCTCGGCGACACCCCGGCGATCACCGAGGCGTCCGGGCTCCCGGAGATGTCCGGTGCCGAACGCGTCCGCGCCGAGCTGGAGATCCTCGGCCTCGACGTCAGCAGCCACGTCGTGGAGTTCTACGCACCGATGCTGCGCGCCCTCGGCGTCACCTGGTCGCGCGACCTGCTGACCCGCCGCAGTCGTTCCGAGCTGCTCGTCGCCGGGGTCAAGGTCGCCACCCAGACGCCACCGATCCGGTCCGGGCGCCGGGTCGTGTTCCTCACCCTCGACGACGGCAGCGGCCCGGTCGACGCGACGTTCTTCGAGGACGCGCAGGGTCCGTACGCCGCCACCTTGTTCCACTCGTGGCTGCTCGTGGTCCGGGGCGAGCTGCGGCGTACCGGACCCAAGGGCGTCTCGTTGCGGGCCACCGGGTGCTGGGAGCTGACCGCGATGTACGAAGCCTGGAAGCACGGCGGCGTCGACGCGGTGCACGACCTGATGGATACCGAGCCGCTCGGCTTCGCGGGCGAGCAGGCGGTCCAGGGGGCGGCCGAGTCGCGGTCGACCCGGCCGGTGATGGCACAGCCGCCGTCCTTCGCCGACCCGGACGCCGAGCAGGATCCCGCGGCCGAGCCGGCCGCGAAGGCAGGCGGCATGGGGCGCCGCCGGGTGCTGGTGCACGCCAGCGGGTTCAAGCAGTCGCCGTACGCCGACATCCGTCCGCCCGGCGAGGACACCAAGCAGGGCGTGCCGCGCAAGCTGTGGCACTCCTCCCCCGGAAGCTCCGGCCCATGAGCACCAGCGATGCCCAGCGGGCGCCTCGCGGCGTTGTCGTCGTCGCCGATACGCTTCGCTCAAGTATCGGCTCCTCCTCCGCCTTGCGATCCATCCCGCTGAGCACCGCTCAAGGCAGGGGAGCACTCTTCCGAGGAGTGCTCGCGTGGTCGAACGTCGCAGCGCGATCCGGGCCGCCCTGGTCTGGGACGCCGTGCAGGCGGTGCTCGCAGCCCGGTCCGTGGACGCCCCGGACCGACCGCTGGAGGTCGTCGACCTCGGGGGCGGGACCGGTGGGCTCGCCGTCCGGGTCGCCGAGCTCGGCCACCACGTCGTCGTGGTCGATCCCAGCCCCGACGCCCTCGCCTCGCTCGAACGCCGCGCCGCCGACGCCGGCATGGTCGACGGCAGGCAGGAGCAGGGCAGCGGGACCGTCCGCGGCATCCTGGGTGACGCCGCGACGCTGCCCGACCTGGTCCCGGCAGGAAGCGCCGACGTCGTGGTCTGCCACGGCGTCCTCGAGGTCGTCGACGTCCCCGCCCAGGCGCTGGACGCCGCGGCCCGAGCCCTGGCACCCGGCGGGGCGCTCAGCCTGCTCGCCGCCCAGCGGTCCGCGGCCGTCTTCGCCCGGGCGATCGGTGGGCACGTCGCCGACGCCCGCGCCGTGCTGGCCGACCCCGACGGCCGATGGGGGAGCAGCGACCCGATGCCGCGACGCTTCACCCGCGACCAGCTGGTCGACCTGCTCGGGGCGGCCGGGTTCGCCGTCGGCGAGATCCGGGGGGTCCGGGTCTTCGCCGACCACCTCAGCAGCAGCACCGTCGAGTCCGAGCCCGGGGCCGCCGACGCCGTGCGTGCGCTCGAGGCCGAGGTGGCGACGCATCCCGACTTCATCGCCATCGCCACCCAGCTCCACCTGCACGCCACCCACTCCTGACCCGCCGCTGCAGCGGCGGGGTGCGGCGATGAGTGGCTCCCAGAGACCGGACGACACCGGGTGCACGGTGATCCACGTCGACATGGACGCCTTCTACGTCGCCGTCGCCATCCGGGACCGCCCCGACCTGCAGGACCGTGCCGTGATCGCCGGCGGCGGCAGCCACGGCGTCGTGCTGTCGGCGACCTACCCGGCACGCGAGTACGGCGTTCGCTCCGCCATGCCGATGACGCGCGCACGTCGCCTCTGCCCGCACGCGATCGTGGTGCAGCCCGACTACGACGAGGTCGCGCAGATCTCGTCGGCGGTGATGGAGACGTTCCGCAGCATCACGCCGAAGGTCGAGACGCTGTCGATGGACGAGGCCTTCCTCGACGTGTCGGGGTCACTACGCCGGTTCGGGTCACCGACCGCGATCGGGGAGTACCTGCGGGTCCGGATCTTCGACGAGCAACGCGTCACCTGCTCGGTGGGGATCGCCGAGACCACCCAGCTGGCCAAGCTCGCCTCGCGTCGTGCCAAGCCGGACGGGCTGTTCGTCGTACCCCGGGACGGTGTGGTGTCGTTCCTCCATCCCCTCGCCGTCGAGGATCTGTGGGGGGTGGGGGAGAAGACCGCCGGGCAGCTGCACCAGCTCGGGCTGCGCACCGTCGGCGACCTCGCGCACACCCCGCTCGGGGTGCTACGCCGGGCGCTGGGTCACGGTCCGGGCAGCAAGCTGCATGCGCTGGCCTGGGGACAGGACGACCGTGAGGTCGTCGCGCGCCGCGGGGCGGAGGAGGAACCCGACCGCAGCATCGGGCACAGCGAGACGTTCCACCGCGACACCGACGACCCCGAGGTGATCTACCGCGAGCTGCTCCGGCTGTCGACCAAGGCGGCCGCCCGGATGCGTGCCGCGTCGGTCGTCGGCCGCACCATCACCGTGACGGTGCGGTTCTCCGACTTCACCACGATCACCCGGTCCCGCACCCTGCGCGACCACACCGACCGGACCCCGGAGATCTACGCCACCGCGGCCGACGTCTACGCCGGTCTCGGTCTCGAGCGTGCGCGGGTGCGGCTGGTCGGGGTCCGGATCGAAGGTCTGGTCGACGCCGCACGCGCCAGCCGCCAGCTGATGCTGGGGGAGCGGCCGTTCGGGTGGGAGGACGCCGAGCGTGCCGTCGACCGGGTCACCGGCAAGTTCGGCACCGAGGCGGTCCAGCCGGCCACCCTGCTGGCGACCTCCCGTCCGTGAACCTCACTCCAGGTCGGGGATCGACGGCGGCAGCAACGGCGGGTTGCGCCGCAGCAGTCGGGTCACCTCGGTCAGCGCGCGGTCGAGCTGGACGTCGTTGCCGGCCACCCGGTCCTGCGGCGGCACCGGGACCTCGATGTCGGGGTCGATACCGTAGTTCTCGACGCCCCAGCCGAACTTCTCGAACCAGAACGAGTACCGCGGCTGCGTGACCATCGTGCCGTCGACCAGGGTGTACCGGCCGTCGATGCCGATCACGCCACCCCAGGTCCGGGTGCCCGACGACGGGCCCGAGCTCGAGGGACTGGATCGCGGCGGTGATGATGTCGCCGTCCGAGCCGGCGTACATGTCGGTGACCGTCACCATCGGACCGCGTCGCGCGTCGCTCGGGTAGGAGTCCGGGCCGTACCCGCGCACCAGGTCCCACCCGATGATCCGGCGAGCCAGCTTCTCCAGCACCAGCTGCGACGTGTGACCGCCCGAGTTGCTGCGGACGTCCAGGATGAGCGCGTCGCGCGGCATCTCGGTGCGCAGGTCGCGGTGCAGCTGTGCCCAGCCCACGGACATCATGTCGGGGACGTGCAGATAGCCGACGCGACCTTCGGTCTGCTCGTGCACATAGGTACGCCGGCCCTGGACCCAGTCCTGGTAGCGCAGCGGTATCTCGTCCGCGAGCGGGACCACGACGACCCGGCGTACGTCACCACGGCCGCGAGGCTGCAGGGTCAGCTCGACCGGTTTGCCGGCCGTTCCGACGAGCAGGGCCTGCGGGCTCACCGTCCGGCTGGTGGGCTGACCGTCGACCGCGACGATCACGTCACCCGAGCGGGCGCCGACACCGGGTGCGAGCAGCGGCGACCGGGCCTTGCGGTCGGAGGCGTCCCCGGGGACGATCCGCTCGATCCGCCACGCGTCCGCGCGGTAGGAGAGATCGGCGCCGAGGACGCCTTGGCGGCGGTCGGCGTCGGGTCCGGGTCGCGGCGGGATGACGTAGGCGTGCGAGCTGCCGAGCTCACCCTGCAGCTCCCAGATCAGGTCGACCAGGTCGTCCCGGGAGCCGAGCCGACGCAGCAGCGGCTCGTAGGTCTTGCGGGCCGCGTCCCAGTCGAGCCCGCCCATGTCCTCGCGCCAGTAGTGGTCACGCATCAGCCGCCAGGACTCGTCGAGCATCTGCCGCCACTCAGCCGGCGGGTCGACCTCGACCCGGATCCGGTCCAGGTCGACGCTGACCCGGTCGTCCGAACCGGGCGTCTCCTCCTTGGGTGCGGGCTTGTCGCTCGGTTGGATCGCGAGCTTGCCCTGGTGCACGACGATCACCCTGCTGCCGTCGCCGCTGACCTCGAGCCGGTCAGCCTTGTCGGCGACGGTGATCAGCGCCGACGTCCGCAGGTCGAAGTGCTCGACGCGGGCCGCCTCGGGCTCCGCCTCGACGTCGGCCCGGTTGTCGCCGAGCTCGCCTCGCAGCGGCTCGCGGATCCAGACCAGGCCGTGCTTGGAGGCTGCCAGGTGGCGGTAGCGCCCCGCCTCGACCGGAACCGCGACGACGCGGTGCTCCAGGTCGTCGGTGTCGATCGTGGTCCGCGGCGGCTCGGGCGCCGCCGGACCGGCCGTCTCCTCCGCCGTGGTCTCGGCCACGGCTTCCTGAGCGGCCTGCTCCGGCTCGGACGGCTCCCAGGGTCGTCCGCCGACGACGGGGTCGAAGGGGGAGGGCGTCGTGGTCGCCAGGGCGACCAGGTGCGGCCGGCAGGCGGCCGGGAACGCGAGGTCGAACGAGAACGTGTCGTACATCGGGTCGAGGCTGCGGATCGAGAGGAACGCAAGGTGCTTGCCGTCTCGGGTGAACACCGGGTTGGTGTCGGTGAAGCGCAGCGACGTGACCGGGATGACCCGGCCGCGGTCGAGGTCGGCGACCTTGATCTGGCGCAGTGGCCGCGGCCCGGGGTCCTCCCAGGGACCCGGCCCCGACGAGGACCAGGCCAGCCATCGCGAGTCCGGCGAGAAGGCCAGCCCCGACATGTCGCCGACCGTCGTGTCGATCTCCTTCGGCGACACCGTTCGAGAGATCTCGCCTGAAGGGACGTTGCAGGTCAGCAGTCGGCCGTCGTGGGTGGCGAGCGCGATCCGCCGCCCGTCCGGCGAGGCGGCCATCTCCAGAACGCGTCCGACCCGACCGGGTGCGACCAGACGCTGCGGCGTTGCGGTGGGGGAGTCGAGGTCGAGGACGTCGAGCGCATCGTCGCCGTCGGCGTCGCTCACCCAGGCGACCCGGGTGTCGTCGAGCACGACCGGAAGTCGCCGTCGTACGTCGGACCCCGCTGCCAGCGCCCGCACCGGCCCGCCGCGGTGGGTGACCCAGTTGATCGTGCCGCGGGCCTCGATCGCCGACGCGCGGCCGGTGGTGTCGGGGCTGATCGTGGCCAGGTGGGCCGAGGCCTTCACGCGGGTCGGCGCCAGCGCTGGTCGCGCCCCGCCGATCCGGATGTCGATCGGTCGCGCCTCGACGCCGTCGTCGAGGGAGTCCAGCAGGAACAGCTCGCCGCCGGCGCTGTAGACGACCTGGCGTCCGTCGCTGCTCGCGTGCCGGGCGTAGAAATGGCCGTCGGTCCGTCGTGCGAGGCGCGACGTGGCCGGCGCCCGCTTGCCGATGACTGCGCTGTAGAGCTGGCCGCGACCCTCGTGGTCGGAGCAGAAGGCGATCCGTTGGCGGCCGTCGTCGCCGGTGGTCCACACCGGGAACGTCAGGCCGGACGGGAGGTCGGCGAAGATCCGGCGGAAGGCGCCGGAGCCCTCGAGGTCGAGCCAGAGCTGGCTGGCCGTCCCGCCGCGGTAGTGCTTCCAGGCCGCAGGCTCGCTCCAGAAGTACGTCGACAGGAGCACCCCGCCGTCCGGGCCGAACGCCAGCTCACCCGCCCACCCGTACGGCAGCCGCCGGCTCGGTCCGCCGTCGACGGGCACCGCGTGGGCGAACATCCGGACCAGGTCCGACTCGCCCGCGCTGGACAGCACGAGGACCTCGTCGTCGGACACCCATCCGGTGACCTGGGTGTTCGCCGCGCCCCAGTAGGTGAGCCGCCGCGAGACCCCACCGTCGGTCGGGGCGACGTACACCTCACCGGCACCGTGCCGCCGAGCCACCCAGGCCACCTTCGAGCCGTCGGGGGAGATGCGTGGCGTCAGGACCGGGTCGTGGTCGCTCGTCAGCCGGTATGCCCGACCGCCGCCGGTGTCGGCCAGCCAGACGTCGTTCTCGGCGACGAAGGTGAGCTGGTCACCTCGGACGTGCGGGTAGCGCAGATAGCCGTCGGTCGTCATGCCCCGACACTAGCCCTGGCGAGGTGGCGTGCTCTCAGTCCCAGGCCCCGTACACCGTGACGACGAGGCGCTTGTTGTTGGTCAGCATCCAGAGCTGGCGGGCGTCCTCGATGTACATGTTGATGCAGCCATGGCTGTGCTCGACGAACGGGTCGATCATGTACGCCGAGCCGTGCAGCGCCTCGCCACCGTCGAAGAACTGCGAGTACGGCATCGGGCTGCCGCCGAAGGTCTGCGAGGTGTGGTCGATGTCGCGGTAGTAGACCGCGTGCGTGCCGAGGCGGGTCTGGCGGCCGTAGGACCCGCCGCGGACCAGCCAGGTGTTGCGGTAGACACCGCCGCGCAGCAGCACGAGCTGGTGCATCGACCGGTCGTAGCAGACGTGCCAGCCACCGCGACGGCAGATCTTCGGGACCTGACCGCGGTGCCGGATGGTGTCGAAGAGCAGGTGCTTCCAGGTCATGTGGTTGGCCACGCCGAACGCCTTCAGACCCTCGCGACGCTGGTAGCGGACCACCGCGGCCCGGGTCAGGTCGCCGAACGTGCCGGTGATGCCCGCGTGGTAGACGCCGGCCCAGCGCAGCCGGTACTGCAGCTCGCGGACGTGCGCGATGTGCGACGTGCCCTGGTCGGACTGGCCGCGTCGGACGATCTCGCGGGCGAACCGGTCGCGCATCGAGAAGGACGGGTCCGGTGCCTTCGCGGCCAGGCGCGTCACGGCCGACGTGGTGGCCGCGGGGCCGGTGGTGGCCGGCGCGGACCCGGCCTGGGCAGGTGCGGCCGAGACGAGACTCGCCCCGATCACCGTGGCGAGGAGGACCCCCAAGAGCTTCTTCACAAGCGTTTTCCTTCGTCTCCAGTTCGAGCGCGACCTCACCGTGGTGGCCGGTGGGCCGGTACAGGGTATTACCCCGGACCGTGAATTGCTCCTTTCGATCCGGTTCGGTGGACAATTCAGCTCGGGGCCGGTCCACGGTGGGGTCGGCTGGGCTGAAAGGCCCTCATCCCCTCAGACGTTCGAGACACCAATTTGGTTGGCTGGGTTTCATGAGCGGTCAACCGTGCTTAAACTGAACGGTGAACGACCGACACACTCCCTCGTCGGCTGGAGGACATGGTGCCGCTCTCTGAAGAAGAGCAGCGTCTGCTGGAGCAGATGGAAGAAGCGCTCGCCGCTGAGGACCCGAAGTTTGCCTCGGCGCTGCGAGGAGCAGCCTCGCGCCAGCATCACAAGCGCGTCATGTTCGTGTCGATCGTCGGCTTCGTCGTCGGCGTCGCCATCTTGATGACCGGCGCGGTCCAGATGATCACCCTGGTCGCGGTCGGCGGGTTCCTGGTGATGCTCGGATCGGCGTATGCCGCCCTGACCCACTGGCGCAAGATGGCCGAGCCCGACCTTCCGGACAACGTTCACCCCATCGGCAAGTCCAAGGGCCGATCCACCACCCCGACGAAGCAGTCCGGCTTCATGAATCGGATGGAAGATCGCTGGCGTCGCCGCCGCGACGACTACTAAAGAATTCTGGTGCACGTGGCTTGTTGAGCCGGACCGTGCGGCTTCGCCGCTACGGCCCGTCCCTCAGGCGTCGATCGACTGGGGTCGGCGCATCCGTGCCCGCAGCCGCGCCCACCCGACCCGCAGGTCGGGCAGCAACGACGCCGGCCACACCACCGCGAGCAGCCGCTGGCCGGGCTCGCTGGCCTTCGTGATCACCGTCATCACCTCGCGGGCGTCCTCGGCCGGCTGCGAGCCGGGCTCCACCGACGTCGCATAGCGGGCCCGCTCGACCGTCACCATCAGCCTCTTCAGGGCCGCCTTGCCGGCCACGTCGCCCTCGAGCATCGGCTCGATCGCACGCTCGCGCGCCCGCGGGGTCATCGACCCTGTCCAGGGCAGGCGGAGGTCGATGATGTGGTCGCGCAGCTCGAGCCAGGCCGCCTCGGCCGCCTCGCCCTCCTCGACCGGACGTGTCATCCGACGCCGGCGGATCACCTGCCGGGTGATCGCGGGAGTCACGAGTCCGATCGCGACCAGGATCCCGGCCAGCCACCAGCGCGACGGGAGCGCGGACCCGCCGCCGCCACCCTTGCCGCCGTTGGCCGCGGCCTCGGTCGTCTTGTCGATGGTCTCCTGCGCACCCTTGGTCGTGCTGGTCTGCTCCTGCGCGGTGGCCACCGACGTCGGTCCGGTGCTGGTGCCGTCGGGGCGCGGTGCGTACGACGGAAGGGGAGCACCCACACCGGGTGTCGGCTCGAAGCGGACCCACCCGATCCCGTCGAAGTAGAGCTCCGGCCACGAGTGCACGTTGTGCGAGGTGAGGACCCAGGAGTCACCGTCGGCGCGCTCGGGCTGGAGGAACCCGACCACGACCCGGGACGGGATGCCCACCTCGCGGGCCATCATCGCCATCGTCGCCGAGAAGTGCTGGCAGAAGCCGCGGCGCTGGTCGAGGAACTTGACCATCGCCTCGTAGCCGTAGCCGTACCCGGCGTCGAGGTCGTAGTCGAACTGGCTCGGGTCGCGGAAGAACGTCTGCAGGGCCAGCGCCTGGTCGTACGGCGTACTGGCGCCGGTCGTGATCGCCCTTGCCTCCTGGGCGATGATCGCCGGCACGCCGCTCGGCACGTGGGCGTACGTATCGACGATGTCGGCGGGCGGGGGACCGGCTGCCCGCAGCTGCTCGGTGGTCGGGTTGACGGAGGAGTACGACAGGTCGTAGCTCTGCATGCCGACCGCCGCCAGGTGTGTGTTGGCGGTGACGACCTGTGACTGGGGAACGTACGACCAGTCGCCGCTCACGTTGACGGTGCGCAGGTCGAAGGGCACGGGCAGCCACGCACTGTCCGCCGGGAACTCCGAGGTCGGGTCGATCCGCATCGAGTGAGGGGTCGTGTCGATGTCGCTGTCGAGTCCCTCGGGCAGGGGGAGCACCGAGCTGGCCGGGATCGTGGTGGACAGCGTGATCGGCCGGACTCCCCACGAGTCCGGGCCCGGCTCGTCAAGGACGGCCAGTCTCAGGTACGACGGCCGCAGGTCGCCGGTCACCCGCAGGACGTCGACCGGGTCCTTGCGCTGGAGGCTGTTGGCCAGGCTCACCATCGGGTCGCTGAAGCTGAGCGAGTCGCCACCGGGGCCGGTGCCGGTGCCCGGGCCGTCGAGCAGCGTGTTGGAGAACACCGGGATGAAGATCGGGATGACCACGGCGGTGGCGAGCGCCAGGCTGGAGATCCGCCGCCCGGTCGCGCTGAGCCCGCTGGTGTCGATCGTGGTGTCGGGGTCGGGAGACAGGTCGCGCGCCACGAGCCGTCCCCAGTGCGCGAGCCGGTCGCGCTCGTCGACCATGAGCATCGCGATGTAGCCGATGGCTCCGGGGAGGAAGCCCAGGAACGAGACGCCGTGGGGGAGCGAGGCCACCGGGACGGAGTACAGCGCGAGCAGTGGCAGCCCGGCCAGCGGGACGCGGTGAAGCGTCACTGCCAGGAAGTCGACCAGGATCGCGATGAGCGCGATGAAGAAGACGACCATGAGGGTGAGGCCGGGACTCGGCGGAGCGGGTGCGGCGTACTTCTGCGCCACGTCCATCGCCGAGCTCAGCTCGGTGTTGAGCGCGTCGAACGTCGCGCCGGTCGGGATGACGACGAACTTCATCGACTCGCCGTAGAAGATGAGCAGCAGCTCGACCAGGGCGACCAGCTGGAGAGCGAGCACCAACAGGGATGGCGTCCGGATCGCGCGCAGGCCGACGCCGACCAGCACGACCAGGGCGCTGAAGAACGCACCGGCGAAGACGAAGCCCTTCTCGCTGAGCGCGGGGAAGAAGGCGAAGGACATGAGGACGGTGGCGAGCCAGGCGAGGAACGCCATCCGGTAGCGGTCGTGGAAAGCCGCGGTCATGCCGCTGGACCCTCCTCTGCCTCACGGGCCTCGGCGACGAAGTCGCGACGGGTCGCGGTCGTGGTGCCGAGCTCCTTCCAGATCGCCGGCAGCCGGTCACCCGGTCGCGCGACGACGACGGCCCAGCCGTTCTGGCGCAATGCCTTGGCCTGTTCGTCGGCGGACGGTGCGGTGATGTCGGCGGGCCGACCTGAGCGAGCCCAGGCGGCGACGTCCACGACGATGGCGAGCGCCCGGCTCGCCCCGACCCGCAGCGTCGAGAGGGCGGCCACGTCGGTGCGGGAGGTTGCACCGAGCACCGCGACGACGAGGCCGGACGCGTTGCGTTCGACGGACGCGTCGGCGATGTGGTTGCGGGAGGACGTCGAGATCACGGCGAGCGAGTCGAGCAGCAGCTGCACCTCGACCCCTGAGCCCGTGCCGCGGTCGTGCCAGGTCGCGTCTCCACCACGAGCCTCGTCGGTGAGCAGCCGCAGGGTGAAGCCCTGACCGGCCAGGTGTGCCCCGATCGACGCGGCAGCCGACACCGCGAACTCGAACGACGACGCCGGCCCCGAGCCGCGGTGCGCGTTGTCGCGCGTGTCGATCATGACGGTGGCACGGCTCTGGTAGGGCTGCTCCTCGCGGCGCACCATCAGCTCGTCGGCGCGGGCGGTCGAGCGCCAGTGGATCCGGCGCAGGTCGTCGCCCATCCGGTACTCGCGGACCGTGATGTCCTCGGTGCCGGCCGCGGCGAACGCGCGGGGCCGGTTGTCGCCGGTGCCGGACCAGTCACCCGACAGCTGGACCGGCGGCAGCTCCGTCACGACCGGCGTGACGACGAGGGATGCGCGTGCGGTGAACGCGCGGTTGAGCTCGATGAAGCCGAACGGGTCGCTCAGCCGGACCGTCAGCGGACCGATGCTGTAGCGCCCGCGGACCTCTGATCGGACGGTGTACGCCATCGAGCGTTGCCAGCGCGGACGCAGCTGGTCGAGCACGAACCGTGGCCGGCTGCCGAGCACGTACGGCACCTGGTCCTCGAGCAGCATGAGACCGGTCGGGACCCGGCCCGGGTTCTGCAGGTGGAGCGACACGGTCGCGCTCTGGCCGGCTTGCACGCGGGTCGGGGTGACCTCGCGCGAGCAGGACAGCAGGTAGCGCACCCGGTTGGCCACCAGCGCCGTGATCACCGGCAGCGCGATCAGCAGCATCCCCACCCGCAGCAGGTCCTTCTGGCCCAGCACGATCGCGCACACCGCTGCGGTGATCCCCGCGGAGAGGAATGCGCGTCCGCGGGTCGTGAGGGTGGAGAGAGCTGATCGCATCGGGGTCGGCGACTAGGACGCGACGTCGGGCGTTCCGCCCTCGGGGACCGGGATCTGACGGAGCAGTGAGGTCACCACGGCGTCGGCGCCGCGGCCACCCATCTGGGCTTCCAGCCCGGTGATGAGCCGGTGTGCCAGCACGGGCACGGCCAGCTGTTGCAGGTCGTCGGGGATGACGTAGTCCCGAGCCTCCAGGGCCGCGTGGGCACGCGCGGCGCGGACGAGGTGCAGGGTCGCACGCGGTGATGCACCGAGCCGCAGGTCGGGGGAGCGGCGGGTGGCCGAGGTGATGTCGACGGCGTACTGCTTGACCGCTTCGGACACGTGCACGGTGCGCACGATGTCGACGAGCTTGGCGATCTCGGCGGCGTCGGTCACGGGCTCGAGGTCGTCGAGCGGGTTGGCAGCGGAGTGGGCGTCGAGCATGTCGAGCTCGGCCCGCTGGACGGGGTAGCCCATCGACACCCGCGCCATGAACCGGTCGCGCTGCGCCTCGGGCAACGGGTAGGTGCCCTCCATCTCGATCGGGTTCTGCGTCGCGATCACCATGAAGGGGGCGGTGAGCTCGTACGTCGTCCCGTCGATCGTGACCTGCCGCTCCTCCATGCACTCCAGCAGGGCCGACTGGGTCTTGGGCGAGGCGCGGTTGATCTCGTCACCGACCACGATGTTGGCGAAGACGCCGCCGGGTCGGAACTCGAACTCGCGGGTCTCGCGGTTGTAGACCGACACCCCGGTGACGTCGGACGGCAGCAGGTCGGGGGTGAACTGGATGCGCTTGACCGTGCAGTCGATGGAGCGGGCCAGGGCCTTGGCGAGCATCGTCTTGCCGACGCCGGGCACGTCCTCGATCAGCAGGTGGCCCTCGGCCAGCAGCACGGTGATCGAGGTGCGGACGACGTCCGACTTCCCCTCGATCACCTTCTCGATGTTGTCGCCGACGCGGCTCGTCACCGAGGCGAGGGTGTCGAAACTGCTCATCAGTGGCTTCCCCTTGGGTTCGTGCTCCACGCGCACAGGCAAATCTCCAGATCGCCGCGATCCGGAGGACTGCATCTTGGCAAGCAGACGAGGCGCAAGCGATGCCTTAACGATAACGATGTGGTGACGCGACCCCGAACGAATCCAGGAGTCCGACCCGGGAGCAAATTGCAGCCCCGACTTCACCGAATGTGCAGCCAAGTGGGGGATGGTGGGGTAAGGTGGAGCGCAGTGGAGGAAATGACGGTACTCGTGGAGGGAAGGGGACCCGATGTTCTTGGGCACCCACACCCCACGCCTGGACGACAAGGGCCGGCTTTTCCTCCCCGCGAAGTTCAGGGACGAGCTGTCGGAGGGGCTTGTGGTCACACGAGGGCAGGAGCGCTGCCTCTACGTCTGGCCCAGTGCCGAGTTCCGCTCGTTCACCGAGCAGCTGCGCAAGGCACCGGTCACCAACAAGAGCGCCCGCACGTTCATGCGGATGCTCTTCGCCGGTGCCTCCGCCGAGACCGCGGACAAGCAGGGGCGGGTCACGCTGCCCCCGATGCTGCGGGAGTACGCCGGACTGAACCGCGAGTGCGTCGTGATCGGAGCGTTCAACCGGGTCGAGATCTGGGACTCCGAGGCGTGGAACACCTACAGCGCCGAGCAGGAGCCTGCCTTCGCCGACTGGTCGGAGGAGGTGCTGCCCGGGACCGGAGAGTTCTGACCGGGTCGTAGACCGAGGTCTCGGACCGCCCCTCGCCCTTGCTGGCACACCTTCCCCGGTGCCAGACGGGACGGGGCGCGGTCGGGGACCTGGGCCGGACGAACCGGCAGAGCACCCACACCCGCACCACGTCGCACCACGTCGCACCAGCCGCACCACTTCGCTCCACCGCAGCAGCAGCACCAGGTCGGCACCATCCGCGAACAACCGAGCAGCACCCCGCGAACGAGACATCCAGCACAGCAGCACCACACGAAGGGTCGAGCGCATGGCGAGTTGGGGATGGGTGGCTCCTGAAGAGCCCCCGGTACGACGGGTCAGGGAAGAGGTCCGCGACGGTGTCGCGGTCGTGGTCTGTTCGGCGCTGATGTCCACGGCGGTGTCGATCGGGGTCCTGTTCCTGATGAAGCTGGCCGGCTGACGGCGCGACTGATCCGCTGATGTCCGAACACCGTCACGTCCCGGTCCTGCTCGACCGGATCGTCGCGCTGGTCTCCCCGGCGCTCCAGGAACCCGAGTCCGTCGTCGTCGACGCCACCCTCGGCATGGGTGGTCACTCCGAAGCGATCCTCCGCGCCTGTCCGCAGGCCCACGTCGTCGGACTGGACCGCGATCCGCAGGCGCTCGAGCTCGCCGGCGCCCGGCTGGCGTCGTACACCGGACGCACCACCCTCGTGCACGCCGTCTACGACGAGATCCGCGACGTGCTCACCCGGCTCGGCATCGACGAGGTGCAGGGCGTGCTGTTCGACCTCGGCGTCTCGTCGCTCCAGCTCGACGAGGCGGACCGGGGCTTCGCCTACGCGCAGGACGCGCCGCTGGACATGCGGATGGACCCGACCACGGGGCAGACGGCCGCCGAGGTGCTCAACACCTACTCGGTGCAGGAGCTCACCCGCATCCTGTCGCGGTACGGCGAGGAGCGGTTCGCCCGCGCCATCGCCCGCACCATCGTCCGCGAGCGTGAGAAGGCTCCGTTCGACACCAGTGCTCGTCTGGTCGAGCTCGTCCGCGCTTCGATCCCGGCACCCGCTCGTCGCACCGGCGGCAACCCCGCCAAGCGCACGTTCCAGGCCCTGCGGATCGAGGTCAACGACGAGCTCGGTGTCCTCGAGCGCGCGTTGCCGGCCGCGGTCGACGCCCTCGCCCTCGGAGGCCGGATCGTGGTGATGTCCTACCACTCCCTCGAGGACAAGCTCGCCAAGCGCCTGCTGACCAGCCGGTCGCGATCCTCCGCACCGCCGGACATGCCTGTGGTGCCGGAGGACCAGCAGCCCGAGCTCCGCCTGATCACGCGCGGCGCCGAGCAGGCTGACGCCGCTGAGGTCGCAGACAACCCGCGGGCAGCGTCGGTGCGCGTCCGGGCCGCCGAGCGGATCCGACCGGCGGTGGCGGCATGAGCACCTTCCTGAACACCGCCCGCGCCGCGCACCCTCCGACCCGGGGGTGGACTGCCGCGGCCGCGCCTGACGATCGTCCCCAAGGTCGCGGTCCGCGCCCCGAGGATCCCGTTCGCCCTGATG
This sequence comes from uncultured Actinomycetota bacterium, assembly GCA_963737725.1. Classification (GTDB taxonomy): domain Bacteria; phylum Actinomycetota; class Actinomycetes; order Propionibacteriales; family Nocardioidaceae; genus JANLYC01. The sequence goes on along the minus strand of CAVTTO010000002.1, from coordinate 123,840 downwards.
GTCGTCACGGTGCTGGCCGCCGGTCTGATCGGGCTGCTGGTGCTCAACACCTCGCTGCAGCGCGGTGCGTACGCCGTCACCGACCTGCAGGACCGGTCGGCCAACCTGACACTGCAGCAGCAGAACCTCGAGACCGAGGTCGCGGCGCTCGAGGCGCCCCAGCGGATCAGCGAGCGGGCCGTCCGGCTCGGCATGGTCGCCGGCGACAGCCCGGCCTTCCTCTCGCTGAAGACCGGCGAGGTCGTCGGCGTGCCGCGCGCCGGGGTCCGCGGCCAAGCAGCCGGTCATCGCGATGGCGGGGACCGGGCAGCCCGACTCGACCGGGACGACACCCACCCACACCCCGCCGTCGACGGCTGGACCGACGACACCGCGCACCAACGCCAAGCTCGCACCGCTCGTGTCCGGGGAGGCGGCGAGCCTCACGAACGGCGCGGTCAAGGTGCCCAAGGCGGACCGCCACGACGGAAAGCACGGCGACACCCGACACACCTCCCGCGACCAGGGCGCCACCCGGGATACAAAGAACTCCAGCAACAACAGCCACACTGACTAACACGAGTCACACAGGCGTCACACGGCAGGCCGAGGGAGGGACGAGTGACGCAGCGCAAGCCGCCGAGCGGGCGATCGACCGGCGGATCCGGAGCCAAGCGCCCGGCCGGCTCGTCCCGGTCCACGGCCCGCAAGCCCCGGTCCCCGGCCCGGCGCGTGCCCGCCCCCCGCAGCCGGCCCCGGGTCCGCAGGACTCGCGGCCTCCGGCTCAAGACCGGACCCTTCCGGCTGTGGAGCGCCTTCTGTGTCGTCGCGTTCGTCATCTCGCTCTTCGCCGCCCGGCTGATCCAGCTCCAGGGCATCGACGAGAACGACTACGCGGCGATCGCTGCCGCCAAGGGTGCCAAGACGATCACCCTCGAGGCGCCGCGGGCGCCGATCTACGACCGCAACGGTGAGGCGCTGGCACGCACGGTCGACGCGTCGAAGATCGTCGCGGACCCCACCGACGCACACCAGGACGCGACCAAGATCGCGGTGATCCTGCACAACCGGCTCGGGGTCGACTACATCGACGCGGTCTCCAAGCTGCGCAAGACCTCGACCCGCTACGTCGAGCTGGCCCGCCACGTGAAGCCGGAGCTCGCGGCCGCAGTCGTCCGGGAGATCCAGAAGCGCGGCTACCCCGGGGTGTACGCCGCCGAGGACACCCTCCGGATCTACCCGAACGGGAGCGTCGCCGCCAACCTGGTCGGCTTCGTCAACGACGAGGGCCACGGTGGAGCCGGGTTCGAGTCGGCTCTGGACAGCACGCTCTCCGGCGTCAACGGTTCGGCGACCTTCGAGGTGGCTGACGGACAGCAGCTCCCTCTGGCCGACAGCACGATCGTCGCCCCGAAGGAGGGGACCGGCGTCCGGCTGACGATCGACCGCGATCTCCAGTTCCTCGCGCAGAACCGGCTGACCGAGGCCGTCCGGCAGGCCGGTGGCACGTCGGGATACGCCGTGATCCAGGACGTGAAGACCGGCCAGGTCCTGGCGTTCGCCGACAGCCCGACCTTCGACCCGAACAAGCGCGAGCTGTCCTCGCCGGACACGTACGGGTCCGAGGCGCTGCAGGACGTCTACGAGCCCGGCAGCGTCGAGAAGGTGCTGACCTTCTCCGCCCTCATCGACGGCGGCTACGCGACGCCGCGCGAGCACCTGTCGGTCCCGCCGGTCCTGCCGCGCTACGGCGAGACGATCCACGACTACTTCGCCCACCCGACGCTGCGGCTCACCGCGGCCGGCGTGGTCGCCAAGTCCTCCAACATCGGCACCGTGCTGGCGTCGAGGAAGATCCCGTCGAGCGAGCTCTACTCCTACCTGCACGACTTCGGCCTGGGCCAGCGGACCGAACGTCGGACTCGACGGCGAGTCACCCGGCCTGCTGCCCCGGCCGCAGAACTGGCTGCCGATCAACCACGACACGATCACCTTCGGGCAGGGCCTGTCCGTCAACGCCCTGCAGATGTCGAGCGCCATCGCCGCGGTCGCCAACGGCGGCGTCTACGTGCAGCCGTCGCTGATCGAGGGGTACGTCGACGCCGACGGGCACGTCACTCCCGCCGACCCACCGGCCGAGCACCGCGTCATCAAGACGTCCACAGCGCGCCAGGTCTCCCGGATGATGGAGGCCGTCACCGGGCCTGACGGCACCGCGCCCACCGCGAACATCAACGGGTACCGGGTCGCCGGCAAGACCGGCACGGCCCAGCGCGTCGACGAGTCCTGCGCCTGCTACGACGGCTCGTTCACCGTGTCCTTCGCGGGCTTCGCTCCCGCGGACGACCCGCGCTTCGTCGTCTACGTCGTGGTGCAGCAGCCCAAGGACGGCAACGGTGGTGGCATGACCGGTGGCCCGGTGTTCCACGACCTGATGGCGGCAACCCTGCAGAAGTTCGGTGTCCCCCCGACCGGGACGCGACCGGCGCGTCTCCCGGTCGAGTGGTGACCGCGGACCGTCGATAGCCTCACCCTGTGTCGGCAACGGACGAGGTGGGTTGAGGTGGACGAGCAGCAGCCAGCACCGTCCCGACCGACGTCCCCGACACCGGTTCCCCTGTCGGCCGTGGCGGCTCACCTGGGGGTCGGGCCGCTGAGCGCGGAGCAGGCCGACGTCAGCGTCACCGGAGTCTCCCAGTCCTCCCGGTCGGTGGCCCCGGGCGACGTCTACGTCGCGCTGCCGGGAGCGCGCACGCACGGAGCGCGGTTCGGGGCGGCGGCCGTCGCCGGCGGAGCGGTGGCGTTCGTCACCGACGCCGAAGGGGAGGCGTTGCTCTCCCCGTTGGGCCTGCCCGTCCTCGTCGTCGCGTCGCCCCGCGTCGTGCTGGGCTCGCTGGCCGCGCTCGTCCACGGCGAGCCCGCGAAGGCGCTCACCTTGATCGGAGTCACCGGCACGCAGGGCAAGACCACGGTCACGCAGCTCGTCAACGCCGGCGTCCAGGCAGCCGGTCGGCGTACCGCGGTGATCGGCACGATGGGCACCTGGATCGACGGTCGCCCGGTGAAGTCGGCGCTCACCACGCCCGAGGCGCCCGACCTCCACGCGCTCTTCGCGGTGATGCGTGAGCTCGGTGTCGAGGTGTGCGCGATGGAGGTCTCGAGCCACGCGATCGTGATGGGCCGGGTGGACGGGGTCGTCTTCGACCTGGCGGTGTTCACCAACTTCGGGCGCGATCACCTGGACTTCCACCCGACCGTCGAGGAGTACTTCGCCGCGAAGGCCGAGCTCTTCACGCCGGCTCGTGCCCGCCGCGCCCTCGTGAACCTCGACGACGCCGAGGTGGCGCGGCTGGCCGAGCACCCACAGATCCCGACGCGGACGTTCGCGGTCGACGCCGCGGCCGACTGGCGCTGCCACGACGTCACGGCCACCGCCGGCGGGTCCACGTTCGCGCTGGACGGCCCGGAAGGACAGCACCTGCAGCGGGAGCATCGGTCTCGCGGGCGCTTTCAACGTCGTCAACGCCGTCACGGCGATCACCGCGATCGCCGAAGTGGGGCTGGACGCCGAGGCTGCCGCCGAGGGGATCGGCGCCGTGACCTCGGTGCCCGGCAGGATGGAGCCGGTCGTCGCCGGGCAGGGCTTCACCGTCATCGTCGACTACGCCCACAAGCCGGACGCCGTCACCGCGACGCTCGACGCGCTGCGTCCGGTCACGGCGGGACGGCTGATGATCGTCGTCGGCGCCGGGGGAGACCGGGACCAGGGCAAGCGGCCGCTGATGGGCGAGATCGCGGCGCGCCTCGCCGACGTGCTCGTCGTCACCGACGACAACCCGCGCACCGAGGACCCGGCCGCGATCCGCGCCGAGATCGTGGCCGGTGCCGAGGGCGGCCACGCCCAGGTGGTCGAGATCGGCGACCGGCGTACGGCGATCGAGCACGCGCTGCGCGAGGCGACCCCCGGAGACACGGTGCTCATCGCCGGCAAGGGACACGAGACAGGACAGGAGGTCGGGGACACGGTGCTGCCCTTCGACGACCGCGCGTGTCGCGCTGGAGATCCTCGCGGAGCTCATGGGGGCGAGCCGATGATCCCGATGACCCTGGCGGAGATCGCCGACGCCGTCGGCGGTGAGCTGGCGGACGCCGGCGACGGGACGGTCGAGGTCGTCGGCGACGTCTTCCACGACTCACGCCAGGTGGTGGCGGGAGGGCTCTTCGTCGCGATCCGTGGCGAGCGCGTGGACGGTCATGACTTCGCAGCGGCTTGTGTCGAGGCGGGCGCGGCCGCAGCTCTCGTGGAGCGGCCGGTCGGCGTTCCCGCCGTCGTCGTCGAGAACACGGTGGCGGCCTTGTCCGACCTCGCGGCGGTCGTGGTGTCGCGGCTCCCGCGCCTGCGGGTCGTCGGCATCACGGGGTCGCAGGGCAAGACCAGCACGAAGGACATCGTCGCCCAGCTGCTCGAACGCACCGGCGAGACGATCGCACCGGCCGGCTCGTTCAACAACGAGATCGGCGCGCCCCTGACCGCCCTCCGCGTGCGGGAGTCGACGGCATACCTCGTCTCCGAGATGGGGGCCCGTGGACGTGGCCACATCCGCGACCTCGCGGCCATGGTCCGACCGACGGTCGGCCTGGTCCTCAACGTCGGGCGTCGCCCACATCGGGGAGTTCGGAAGCCAGGACGACATCGCCGTCGCGAAGCGGGAGCTCGTCGAGGCGCTGCCGCAGAACGGCCTCGCAGTCCTCAACGCCGACGACCCTCGCGTCGTGAGCATGCGCGACCACACGGCGGCCCGCGTCGTCACGTTCGGCGAGGCGACGGACGCCGACGTGCGGGTCTCGGAGCTGCATGTCGACGAGGACGGCCATCCGGTGTTCGTGCTGAGCGCAGGAGCCGAGAGCGCGGACGTCGTCGTTCCCCTGGTCGGGGAGCACCAGGCCTCCAACGCTGCCGCAGCTGCCGCGGTCGCCCTCGGACTCGGCATGCCGTTCGTCGAGGTGGTGGACACCCTGCGGTCCCTGACCACCCGGTCGCACTGGCGGATGGAGGTGTCGAGCACCGCGGACGGGATCACGGTCATCAACGACGCCTACAACGCCAACCCCGACAGCATGCGCGCGGCCCTGAAGACGCTCGCCGACTTCGGGCGCCGACGCGGCACGGGCCGAACCGTCGCCGTCCTGGGCGAGATGCGCGAGCTGGGGGAGTCGAGCCAGGAGGAGCACGACGCCGTCGGCCGGCTGGCGGTGCGCCTCGACGTCTCGCAGCTCGTCGTGGTCGGCGAGGAGGCCAAGCCGATCCACCTCGGCGCCAGCCTGGAAGGCTCCTGGAACGAGGAGTCGGTGCACGTCCCCGACGTCGACGCGGCGGTCGCGTTCCTCCGTGGCGCGTTGCGACCGGGCGACATCGTGCTTGTGAAAGCATCGCGGGCAGCAGGCCTGGAACGGGTCGCGGCCGCGCTGACGGCCGGCGACGCCGATCGTGAGGGACCGGGAACGAGAGAGGCTGACGGATGAGAGCGCTGCTCCTGGCGGGCGGACTCGGCCTGATCGGCACCCTCGTCGGCACCCGGTGGGCCATCACGATCCTGGCCAAGCAGGGCTACGGCCAGCCGATCCGCGACGACGGGCCCACGTCGCACCACACCAAGCGCGGCACACCGACCATGGGCGGCCTGGTGATCATCCTCGCCGTCGTGTTCGCCTACTTCGGCGCCAAGCTGCTGCTGCTCGACAAACCGTCGGCGTCGGCCATGCTGCTCCTGTTCCTCTTCGTCGGGCTCGGCGCTGGTGGGCTTCGTCGACGACTACATCAAGGTCGTCAAGCAGCGCAGCCTCGGGCTGCGGAGCAAGGCGAAGTTCATCGGCCAGACGGCCGTCGCGCTGGTCTTCGCGCTATCTGTCGCTGCAGTTCCACGACGGCCGGGGCAACGGCCCGGCCTCGCAGGCGATCTCGTTCATCCGGGTCATCGACTGGAAGATCCCGGCCGTGCTGGTCGTCCTCTGGGTGCTCATCATGATCGCCGGCACCAGCAACGCGGTGAACCTCACCGACGGACTCGACGGTCTGGCGACGGGCGCGTCGATGATGGTGTTCGGCGCCTACACGCTCGTCGGCATCTGGCAGAACAACCAGTTCTGCGCGATCACCGAGGGACCGCAGTGCTACGACAACGTCCGAGATCCGCTCGACCTGGCGGTCGTGGCGGCGGCGCTCACCGGCGCGTGTTTCGGCTTCCTGTGGTGGAACGCGTCGCCGGCCCAGATCATCATGGGCGACACCGGGTCGTTGTCGCTCGGCGGCGCGATGGCGGGCTTCGCGATCATGACGCGCACCGAGCTGCTGCTGGTCGTGCTCGGCGGCCTGTTCGCGATCATCACGATGTCGGTGATCCTCCAGGTCGGCTACTTCAAGCTCACCAAGGGCAAACGCATCTTCCGGATGGCGCCGCTCCAACACCACTTCGAGCTGTTGGGCTGGGCCGAGGTGACCATCGTGATCCGGTTCTGGATCATCTCCGGCATCTGCGTGGCGACCGGCCTCGGCATCTTCTACGCCGAGTGGGTGTCGGGGACGTGACCCGATGACGCTCCGTCGGCGTACCGGACTGGCTCGCCGGCGCCGACCGCGCCTCGCCGTGGGAGCGAGCTGCACGTGGTCGTCGCCGGGTCTGGGCGTGTCCGGCTTCGCCGCCGCCGACGCCCTGCAGCACGTCGGTGCGCAGGTCACCGTGCTGGCCGACCGCGCCGACGCCGACAGCCAGGAGAAGGCGACGCTGCTGGAGATCCTCGGGGTCACCGTGCGCCTGGGTGAGGGCGCGACGACGCAGCTCCCCGACACGACCCAGCTGATCGTCACCTCGCCCGGGCTGCCGCCGTCCGCACCGATCTTCGCCCGGGCCGCGGAGCGCGGGACTCCCGGTCTGGGGTGAGACCGAGCTGGCGTGGCGGCTGCGCGACCCGGAGCACCGCACGCCGTGGCTGTGCCTCACCGGCACCAACGGCAAGACCACGACCGTGCAGATGCTCGACGCGATGCTGCGGGCCGACGGGCTCACCAGCGTCGCCGCCGGCAACGTCGGCCTGCCGCTGTGCGAGGTCGTGATGAACCCCGAGCCGTACGACGTCGTGGCGGTCGAGCTGTCGTCTCACCAGCTCTACTGGTCGGACTCGCTGTCACCGCACTCCGCGGCGGTGCTCAACGTCGCACCCGACCACATCTCGTGGCACGGCGACTTGGCGTCGTACACCGCGGCCAAGGCCAAGATCTACCACCGCACCCAGCAGTCGGCCGTCTACAACGTCGAGGACCCGGCGACTCGCACGATGGTCGAGGAGGCCGAGGTCGTCGAGGGCTGCCGGGCCATCGGCTTCACCATGGGCATCCCCGCGATGGGCATGGTGGGCGTCGTCGACGACGTGATCGCCGACCGCGCGTTCATCGAGGGCCGCGAGCGCAACGCCGCCGAGCTCGCGCGGGTGTCCGACGTCCCGACCGGCGCGCCGCACATGGTCGCGAACGCCCTCGCCGCCGCCACCCTCGCCCGATCCTTCGGGGTCGACGGGTCGTCGGTGCGGCAGGCGCTGCAGTCGTTCACCCTCGACCGGCACCGGATCGAGGAGGTGGCCGTCGTCGACGGGGTCCGGTACGTCGACGACTCGAAGGCGACCAACCCGCAGGCGGCGCTCGCCTCACTCCGCTCGTACGACGCCGTCGTCTGGGTCGCCGGTGGTCTGGCCAAGGGCGCGACGTTCGACGAGGTCGTGCAGCAGGCAGCCGGCCGGCTGCGCGCGGCCGTGCTGCTCGGCGCCGATCGCGCACGTGATCGCGGAGGCGCTCGCGCGACACGCGCCCGATGTCCCCGTGATCGAGGTGACCGAGACGGACACTGGGGTCATGGAGCGCGTCGTCGACGCAGCGACCAGGGTTGCCCGCGAGGGCGACACCGTGTTGCTGGCGCCGGCGTGTGCGTCCCAGGACCTGTTCGTGGACTACGCGCAACGGGGTGACGCCTTCGCGGCGGCGGTCCGGCACCTGCCGGGACGCTGATCCCGGAGCAGCCTCGAGGAAGGGCGGACGTGGCGACCACCTCCGGCTCTGCCTCTGGCTCTGCCGCCGATCAGGGTCAGCAAGGTCGCTGGCGCGATGCCGGAGGCGACGGGCTCGCCGCCTCGCTGAAGCGGACGCTCGACAAGCCGCTGACGTCGTACCACCTGGTCCTCGGCGTCTCCGGGCTCCTGATGACGCTCGGCCTGCTCATGGTGCTCAGCGCCTCCAGCGTCTCGTCGCTGCGCGAGTACGACAACTCCTACGCGATCTTCATGCGCCAGGCGATGTGGGTCGTCATCGGTGTCCCGCTCGCCTACCTGACCTCGCGGCTGCCTCGCGGCCTGATCCGCGGGCTGTCCTGGCCGGCGCTGATCATCTCCGTGCTGCTCATCGCGGCGACCTACATCCCGCACGTCGGCGTGACGATCCACGGCAACCGCAACTGGATCTCGTTCGGCGGGCCGTTCCAGATCCAGCCGTCGGAGCTCGGCAAGCTCGCGCTGGTGCTCTGGCTCGCCGACGTCTACGCCCGCAAGGGACGGCTGCTCGGACAGTGGCGCCACCTGCTCGTGCCGATGGTGCCGGCCTGCCTGGTCGTGGTCGGGCTCGTCATCGGGCAGGGCGACCTCGGCACGGCGCTGGTGCTGTTCGCGATCGTGCTCGGCATGCTCTGGGTGGTCGGAGCCCCGACCCGGCTGTTCATGGGCACGTTCCTCGTCGTCGCCGTGGCCGCCTTCGCGCTGGTCAGCACCGAGCGCGAACGGGTCGAGCGGCTCACCGGCTTCCTCGACCCGATGGCCGACTACGGCGGCAGCGGCTGGCAGGCCAGCCACGGCTTCTTCGCGCTGGCGACCGGCGGGCTCTGGGGCCGCGGCATCGGTGCCAGCAACCAGAAGTGGGGCGGGCTGCCGGAGGCTCACACCGACTACATCTTCGCCATCATCGGCGAGGAGTTCGGGCTGTTCGGCACGGTCGTCGTGCTCGGGCTGTTCGCGACCCTGGCGTACGCCGGCGTCCGGATCGCGGCGCGCACGAAGGACCCGTTCGTGCGGTACGCGTCCGCCGGGATCGTCGTGTGGCTGCTCTCCCAGGCCCTGATCAACATCGGTATGGTGCTCGGACTGCTGCCGGTCATCGGGATCCCGTTGCCGCTGATCTCGTACGGCGGCTCGGCTCTGCTGCCGACCCTGGTCGCGCTGGGACTGCTGATGTCGTTCGCGCGCACCGAGCCGGGTGCCAAGGCGGCGCTGCGGGCACGCAAGCGGCGGTCGGGCCGGACGACCACCCGGCCGAGACCGCAGCGCGAAACCGTCTCGTCGCGGACCTAGCGAGGCATCAGCGGCAGAGCGGTCGACCAACCGGACGTGGAGAGGGACGAGATCAGTGCGGGTGCTGCTGGCGGGTGGCGGTTCGGCCGGCCACACGTCTCCGCTGATCGCGACCGCGGATGCGCTGCGCCGCCGGCTCGACGCCGCTGCCGGGGGACCGGGTGTCGAGATCTTGTGCGTCGGGACGGAGCGCGGGCTCGAGACCCGGGTGATCCCGGAGGCCGGCTACGAGCTGGCCCTGATCCCGCCCGTGCCGCTGCCGCGCAAGCCCTCGGTCGACCTGCTGAAGGTCCCGGCGCGTCTGCGCGGTGCCGTCTCGGCCGCGCGCCGGATCATCACGGACTTCCGCGCCGACGTCGTGGTGGGCTTCGGGGGCTACGTCTCGATGCCGGTCTACGTCGCTGCTCGACGCACCAAGACACCGCTCGTGGTCCACGAGGGCAACGCCCTGCCCGGCGTCGCGAACCGGTTCGGCGCGCGCATGTGCACCCACTGGGTGGCGACCTCCTTCCCGGACACGAAGCTGCCGCACGCGCGCTACCTCGGACTGCCGATCCGCCGAGCCATCTCGACCCTCGACCGCGACGACCTGCGGCCGCTGGCGCGCGAGCACTTCGGCCTGGACCAGGAGACCCCGACGTTGCTCGTCACGGGTGGGTCGCAGGGAGCGAGGCGGATCAACCAGTCGGTGTCGGCCTGCGCGGCCGAGTTCGCCGCGGCCGGGGTGCAGGTGCTGCACGTGAAGGGTCCCAAGGGTGAGGTCGATCCGCCGCAGCGGTCCGACGGCGAACCGGCGTACGTGGTCGTGGACTACGTGGACCGGATGGACCTGGCGTACGCCGCCGCCGACGCGATGGTCGGTCGGGCCGGCTCCAACACGGTGACCGAAGCAGCCGCCATCGGGCTGCCGACCGTGTTCGTGCCGCTCCCGATCGGCAACGGCGAGCAGGCGCTCAACGCGCGAGCGGTCGTCGACGCCGGCGGGGGTGTGCTGGTCGACGACGGTGAGTTCACGCCCGACTGGGTGCGCGCGCACGTCCCGGCGCTGGTGTCCGACCGGGACCGGCTCGACCGGATGGGGGCCGCTGCGGCCGGACTCATCCATCGCGACGCCGACGACCAGCTCGCCGAGCTGGTCGTCGCCGTGGCCGAGGGCCGGGCGGTCGAGGCTGGTGCCCGATGAGGGTGCCCGACCCGGACACCGTCGATCCCCTGCGAGGAGCTGGGGCGGGTGCACTTCGTCGGGATCGGCGGCGCGGCCCTGTCCGGCCTGGCCCGGATCATGGTCGCGCGGGGCGTCACCGTGACCGGCAGCGACGCGAAGGACTCCGTCCTGCTCGACGGGCTGCGCGGGTTGGGCGTCACCTGCTGGATCGGGCACGACGCCGCGCACGTCGACGACGCCGACACCGTGATCGTGTCGACGGCGGTCAAGGAGGACAACCCGGAGGTGGTGCGCGCGGACGAGCGCGGGCTGCGCCTCTGGCCGCGCTCGGCCGCGGTGCAGTCCGTCATGCTCGGGCGGACAGCCGTGGTCGTGACCGGCACGCACGGCAAGACGACGACGACCTCGATGCTGGCCACCGCCCTGATCGCCTGCGACGCCGACCCGTCGTACGCGATCGGGTCGACCCTCAACGCGTCGGGCCTCAACGCGGCGGCCGGGGAGGGTGGCCTGTTCATCGCCGAGGGGGACGAGAGCGACGGTGCGATCCTGGCCTACACCCCGGCCGCGGCGATCATCACCAACGTCGACAGCGACCACCTCGACCACTACGGGACGGTCGAGGCCTACACCGCGGTCTTCGACGAGTTCGTGACCCGGATCGAGCCCGGCGGCTTCCTCGTCTGCTGCACCGACGACCCGGGTGCCGCTCGGCTGGCCGACGTCGCCGCCCGCATCGACGTCGACGTGGTGCGTGTGGGGCTCGGCGAGGACTGTGACCTCCGCGCCCGGGCGGTCGCGTTCGCCGGTGAGACCTCGACCTACGAGGTGGTCGAAGGAGAACGTCTGCTCGGCTCCGTGACGCTGCAGGTGCCGGGCACGAACTACGTCGTCGACTCGCTGGCCGCGCTGGCCGCGGGGCTCCGGCTCGGGTTCGGGTTCGACGAGCTGGCGGTCGGGCTGGCCGGTTTCCGCGGGCAGCGCCCGCCGGATGGAGTTCAAGGGTGCCGTGGGTGACGTGCGGGTCTACGACAGCTACGCCCACCATCCGGCCGAGATCGCGGGAGACCTTCAGGCGGCGCGGGCAGTCGCCGGGGACGACTGGCTGCTCGTCTGCTTCCAGCCGCACCTGTACAGCCGGACGAAGATCTTCGGCGCCGCGATGGGCGAAGCGCTCTCCGCCGCCGACGAGATGGTCGTGATGGACGTCTACGCGGCCCGCGAGACGCCGGAGCCGGGCGTGTCCGGCGCGCTCATCACGCAGGCCGCGACGCTGGCCGCGGACCGCGTGCACCACGTGCCGGACTGGGACGGCGCGCCGGCGCTCGTCGCCGACCTCGCCATCGCCGCAGGGCGACCCGCGGTCGTGGTGACGATGGGCGCCGGTGACGTGACCGAGGTCGGGCCACGGGTGCTGAGCCTGCTCGAGAAGTGGGAAGGAGGGTCCGACGATGGAACCGCGATCTGACTCCTCCCGCTTCACCCGCCGCCAGTGGGTTCGCCGGCTGCGGTCTGCACGCCCCTGGCTGCTGACGGTCGCCGTGGTCGGGCTCGTCGCGCTGGCCGGGTGGGCTGTCTTCTTCTCCTCGTGGCTCGCCACGGAACAGGTCGACGTCGGCGGCACCGAGATCGTCTCGTCGGACGAGGTCCGCAAGGTCGCGGCCATCGACATGGGCACGCCGCTCGTGCGCGTCGACCTCGACGCTGCGCGCGACCGGATCGAGGAGCTGCCTGCGGTCGACTCGGCCACCGTGCACCGCAGCTGGCCGCACACGATCGAGATCACCGTCACGGAGCGGGTCCCGCTGGCCACGGTGCCGCGCCACGGCGAGTGGTTCGCGATGGACGACGAGGGCGTGCTCTTCCGACCGACACCGATGCGCGATGCCGGGCTGCCGATCGTCGCCCTCGCGCCCCGCGCTGACGAGTCCGCGCGGCATGAGGTCGCCTCGGTCGTCGCCGCGCTGCCGGACAACCTGATGGCGCAGACACGGCGCGTGCGGGCGCAGTCGATGGACTCGATCACCCTCACCCTCGCCGACGGTCGCTCGGTGCGGTGGGGGAGCGCCGACGAGTCGCAGCGCAAGGTGCAGGTGCTCGCGATCCTGCTCAAGCAGAAGGCCTCGGTCTACGACGTGTCCGTCCCCGAGCAGCCGACCACCCGCAACTAACGAGCGTGATCGGTCCGCCGCGCCAGCGTCGGCAGCGGTGCGCTGTCGACGGCGACGTCGTACGCCGCCTTGGCCAGCAACCGGGTCGAGTCGAGGATCGGCAGCGGCGAGTCCTCGGGCGTGACCAGCATCGGGATCTCGGTGCAGACCAGCGCGACCGCGTCGCAGCCCTCGCGGGCCAGGTCCTCGATGATCCGCACGTACGCCGCTCGCGACTCCGGCCGCAGCTCACCGTCGAGGAGCTCGTCGAAGATCACGGTGTTGACCAGCTCACGATCGGCCTCCGGCGGCACCGCCGTCTCCAGGCCACGGCTGCCGAGCGCGTCGGCGTACAGCGGACCGTCCATCGTGTAGCGGGTGCCGAGCACGCCGACCTTGGCGAAGCCGCGGCGGACGGCCTCGTCCGCGACGACCTCGCAGATGTGCAGCCCGGGCAGGGGGAGGGGAGGGCCGTCGAGGCCGAGCGCCATGTGCGCCGTGTTGTCCGGGCACACGAAGAAGTCAGCGCCGGCCGCCGCCAGCCGCGTGACGCTCTCGGCGAGGATGCCGCGGATCGCGGCGTGGTCCCCGCTGTCCCAGAACGGCATGGAGCGCGCGAGCGCGATGCAGTCGAGGGTGACGTCGGGGTGGTCGTGCGGGCCGAGGTCGGCGAACCCGTGCCGGCAGTAGGTGAGGAAGCAGAGGGCGGCGCCCTCGGTGCTGTGGGCCAGGATCCCGAGATGACGCATGACGTGATCCTACGAATCGGCGACACGCCGGGCGTGTCTCCACGATGCGACGCGGCGCAGCACCTACCGTTCTTCTCCAAGCCGAGGTTGACATAACTATAACCCTCTACTTGAGGGTAAGGGTCCGAGACCGGAGCGCACTTCCCCACCCGAGCAGCACCCTGACCGTTCCTCACCCGAGGAAGACCACTGAAGCGAGAGGCACGTGCCGTGGCAGCACCGCAGAACTACCTGGCGGTCATCAAGGTCGTAGGGATCGGCGGCGGTGGCGTGAACGCCGTCAACCGGATGATCGAGGTGGGACTCCGAGGCGTGGAGTTCATCGCCATCAACACCGACGCGCAGGCACTGCTCATGAGCGATGCCGACGTGAAGCTCGACATCGGCCGGGAGCTGACTCGCGGTCTCGGTGCCGGAGCCAACCCCGACGTGGGCGGCAAGGCCGCCGACGACCACGCCGAGGAGATCGAGGAAGTCATCAAGGGCGCCGACATGGTGTTCGTGACCGCCGGCGAGGGCGGTGGCACCGGCACCGGTGGCGCACCCATCGTGGCCCGCATCGCCCGCTCGCTCGGCGCGCTGACCATCGGTGTCGTCACCCGGCCGTTCGCCTTCGAGGGTCGCCGCCGTGCCAACCAGGCCGAGGAGGGCATCGCCGCGCTGCGCGAAGAGGTCGACACCCTCATCGTGATCCCCAACGACCGGCTGCTGTCGATCTCCGACCGCAACGTCAGCGTGCTCGACGCGTTCAAGCAGGCCGACCAGGTGCTGCTGCAAGGTGTCTCGGGCATCACCGACCTGATCACGACGCCGGGCCTGATCAACCTCGACTTCGCCGACGTCAAGTCCGTGATGCAGAACGCCGGCTCGGCCCTGATGGGCATCGGTCGCGCGAACGGCGACGACCGTGCGGTCGTGGCGGCCGAGATGGCCGTCTCCAGCCCGTTGCTCGAGGCGTCCATCGACGGCGCGCACGGCGTGCTGCTCTCGATCTCCGGTGGCTCCGACCTCGGACTGTTCGAGATCAACGAGGCCGCCGCGCTGGTGTCGCAGGCCGCGCACGCCGAGGCCAACATCATCTTCGGTGCCGTGATCGACGACGCCCTCGGCGACGAGGTCCGGGTGACGGTGATCGCGGCCGGCTTCGACGGCGGTATGCCGAAGCGGCGCGACCAGTCCCAGCCCGCCCTGCGTCGCGAGGGGACGCCGCCGCCGCTCACCGGCCAGGCCACCCAGCGTCAGCCGGAGTCGGGTGGCGGCACTGCCACCGCGACGATCGAGGCGGAGCGCCCAGCGGTCCCGGTCGCCAAGGAGGATGACCAGCCGCCGGCAGCGCAGCCGAAGCCACCGGCACGCCAGCCGCGGGCGATCCCGTTCGACGACAACGAGGACCTGGACATCCCCGACTTCCTCAAGTAGGAGACCCCGAGCCCGTTGGAGAGCCAGCCGGAGAGTCACTGTGTTCCTCCATCGTGACCACGTCGCCGCCCAGGCAGGACGCGTCGACCTCGCCTTCACCGACCGGCACGGGGGCGTCAGCACGCCGCCCTTCGACTCCCTCGACCTGAGCCGGTCGAGGGAGGGCCGGGACGACGAGCTCCGCACCAACCTGTCGCGGCTCGCCGACGCCTTCGAGGTCGACGGATTCGCGACGATGACCCAGGTGCACGGCGCGGACGTGCGCGAGGTGCATGCGCCCGGTCCGGTCGACGAGGCGTGCGACGCCCTCCTGACCACCGACCCGGACGTCGCGCTGTGCGTCCGGGTCGGTGACTGCGTCCCGCTCGTCCTCGCCGACGCCGAACGCGGAGTGGTCGCGGTGGCGCACGCCGGTCGACCTGGCGTGGTCGCCGGCGTCGTCCCCAGCACGGTCGCGGCGATGCGCGAGCGCGGCGCCACGACGATCCACGCCTGGGTCGGCCCGCGTGTGTGCGGCGGCTGCTACGAGGTGCCTGCCTCGATGCGCGACGAGGTCGCCGCCGTGGCACCGGCGGCGTACGCCTGCACGACGTGGGGCACGCCGTCGGTCGACATCGGCGCCGCGGTCATCAGCCAGCTCACCGCAGCCGGCTGCACGGTGCATGACGTCGCTGTCTGCACGCGGGAGTCTGCCGACCTCTACTCGCACCGTCGCGACGGTGCGAGCGCCGGCCGCTTCGGCGGCATCGTCGTACGCCGGGGCACGGCCATGAGTAGCCGCGATCGCCGCGACGAGATCGCGCACGGGCTCGACACGGTGCGCAGCCGGATCTCCTCGGCAGCCACGGAGTCCGGTCGCGACCCGGCGGACATCACACTCGTCGTGGTCACGAAGACCTGGCCGGTCGCCGACCTCGAGATCCTCCTCGACCTCGGGGTGCACGACCTCGGTGAGAACAAGCACCAGGAAGCCGAGGAGAAGGCCGCCGCGCTGGCCGGTCGCGGCGCGCGCTGGCACTTCGTCGGGCAGATCCAGTCCAACAAGGCCACCAAGATCGCGGCGTACGCCGACGTCGTGCACTCGGTCGACTCCGTGCGGGTGGCGCAGCGGCTCAACTCCGGGGCGCACGCGAGCGACCGCCGGGTCGACTGCCTGATCCAGGTGAGCCTCGACCCGGAGTCCGAGGCGGAGCATCGCGGAGGGGTCCGACCCGTCTCGATCGACGACCTCGCCTACACGATCGAGACCGCGGGAGGGCTGCGTCTCGGCGGCGTGATGGGGGTCGCGCCGTTGGGAGGTGACCCCGTCGCGGCGTACGCCAGGCTGGCCGAGGCGAGCCGCGCTCTCGTCGCCACGTATCCCGAGGCGACGGTGATCTCGGCAGGCATGAGCGGCGACCTGGAGGAGGCGGTAAAAGCCGGCGCGACACACGTGCGTGTCGGCTCCGCGGTGCTCGGTGAGCGCCGCCGCAACGAGTAGTGTCAGATCAGGCAGTCCGGGCACCACGCAACATCCGGGCTGCGTCATCGATGAGGTGGAGGAACGGCAGTCATGGCTGGTGCAATGCGCAAGGTCGGGGTCTACCTGGGCCTGCTGGAGGACACCGACCGTTACGAGGACGACTACTACGCCGACGACGAGGAGACCTCGGTCGACCGCTCGCCGGCGACGCGTCCCGTCCATGCGGTGCGTGACGACCGCCCGGCCCGTGAGGCGACCGTGGCGTCGATCTCCGAGCGCCGTCGTCCGGCCACCCAGATGGCCGAGCTGTCGCGCATCACCACCTTGCACCCGCGCAACTACAACGAGGCGCGCACCATCGGCGAGCACTTCCGCGAGGGCATCCCGGTGATCATGAACCTCTCCGAGATGGACGACAACGACGCGAAGCGGCTGGTCGACTTCTCCGCCGGCCTGGTGTTCGCCACCCGCGGCACCATCGAGCGCGTGACGAGCAAGGTCTTCCTGCTGTCGCCGCCCAACGTCTCGGTCGCGGCCGAGGACAAGCAGCGGATCGCCGAAGGCGGATTCTTCAACCAGTCCTGACCTGGAACGCGTGGTCGCCCGGCTTCGTCGCCGGCGACCGGGCATTAGGGTTGACCCGTGGTCGCGGTCGGCATCGTCATCGAGCTGTTCCTCTGGTTCTACATCCTGTTCGTGCTGGCGCGCCTCGTCGCGGACTGGGTGCAGATGTTCGCGCGCTCGTGGGCACCGCGTGGCCCCGTGCTGGTGCTGATGGAGGTCATCTACACCGCGACCGACCCGCCGATCCGGCTGTTCCGTCGCTTCATCCCGCCCCTCCGTCTCGGCGGTGCTTCGCTCGACCTTTCGGTCATCTTCGTCTTGCTTATTTGCTACGTTTTATCGTTCGTGAACCGGCAGTACATCCTGGTCGGATAGGCTGAGCCGGTCGTTCACCGTCGGGACACGGGGGACGCCTCGAGGGCATCGCCCGCGTGGTCGAAACACACGCGCACCGGTCGGGTTCTCGGGTCGCACTCGTGTCGAAAACGGTGTCACACCGCAGCCACCTGCTCCCCAGGGAGTAGCGTGGCAGCACCGCACGATCCGATCAGATTGGACTACCGAGGTGAGCTCATGCCGTTGACGCCCGAGGACGTACACAAGAAGACGTTCACGCCCGTTCGCCTGCGTGAGGGTTACGACATGGGGGAGGTCGACCAGTTCCTCGATGAGGTCGAGGTCGAGCTGACGCGCCTGCACCAGGAGAACGACGACCTACGCCAGAAGCTGGCGTCCGCGTCGACTGCGGCACCCGTCGTCGCCCAGGAGCCGCCCCCGCAGCCGCAGCCCGAGCCGGAGCCCGAGCCGGTCAAGGAGCCGGAGCCCGAGCCCGTCGCAGCGGTGCCCGCTCTCCCGACCGTGAGCACCGTCCCGGAGGCCTCCAGCGCCGCCGCCCGGCTGCTCGAGATCGCCACGCACAACGCCGACCAGCTGGTCGCCGAGGCCAAGAACGAAGCCGACAAGGTCCTGGGCGAGTCCCGGATCAAGTCCGAGCGGCTCGAGGCCGACTCGAAGGCGAAGGCCGACCGACTCGAGTCCGACGCGCGCACGCGCGCCGAGAAGCTCGACTCCGAGACCTCCGAGCGCCGGGCGCAGCTGTTCGGCCAGCTCGAGCGCGACAAGGACAACCTGGCCCGCGAGCTCGAGGACCTGCGGGCCTTCGAGCGCGAGTACCGCAGCCGGCTGAAGGGCTACTTCCAGTCCCAGCTGCGTGCCCTCGACGGCGAGGCCGACGGCGACGAGGTGCCGCTCACCCCGTCCGCCGACGGCGAGACGCCGCGTCGTCTGCGCGAGCTGCTCGGTGAGGACCAGCAGCAGCACTAGCGCTTGGACTGCACATCTGATCGGCGAAGCCCCGGCCGCCTCCTGTGAGGTGACCGGGGCTTCGGCTTTGCTCCTGCGTCAGGCCTTCTGCAGCGAGAAGGCCACGCCGAGCTCGTCGTCGCGTTGCCAGCCCTCGCCGGCCTCGTCCGCGCGCACCGTGCGGACCGCCAGCACCTCACGGGCCACCAGGTCGGCATGATCGGTCAGGGCCTGCGCCGCCTCGCCGTCGCCGGACCAGCTGAGCACGATCCGGTCGGAGACGTCGTACCCGTTGCCCTTGCGTGCCTCCTGGACGAGTCGGATCACCTCGCGGGCGAGTCCGGCCCGGACCAGCTCGGGCGTCAGGTGCAGGTCGAGAGCGATGGTCTCGCCGTGCTCGTTGACGACCGACCAGCCCTCGCGCGGCCGCTCCGAGATGATCACGTCGTCCGCGGTCACCTCGACACCGCCCTCGAAGTCGACCGTCGCCGTCCCGCTGCTCGCGAACGACCCGGCGAGCGCCGTCGCGTCGGCGGCCGCGATGGCAGCCGCCACCTGCGGCGTCTGCTTGCCGAACCGCTTGCCCAGGTTGCGGAAGTTGCCCTTCGCCGTGTGGTCGACCAGGTCGCCGGCGGAGGCGAACGACTCGACGTCGACGACGTTGAGCTCGGCCGCCACCTCGGCCCGGCAGCTCCGGGGACAGCTGCTCGTGCGCCGCGGACGGGATCAGCGCCCGCTGCAGCGGCTGGCGGGTCTTCACCTTCGCCTCCGAACGGGCCGACCGTCCGAGCTCGACCAGGCGGCGCGTCAGGGCCATCCCGGCGTCGAGGTCGTCGTCGATGAGCGCCGCGTCGTGCGTCCGGCCAGCGGGCCAGGTGCACGGACTCCGGGGCGGAGTCGTCCGTCGGCACGAAGAGGTCCTGCCAGACCCGCTCGCTCACGAACGGCGTCAGCGGCGCCATCAGCCGGGTGAGCACGTGCAGCGTCTCGTGCAGCGTCGAGAGGGCCGCCGGGTCACCGTCCCAGAACCTGCGCCGTGAGCGGCGCACGTACCAGTTCGACAAGTCGTCGACGAACGCCGCGAGCCGGGAGCCGACCCGCTGCGTGTCGAAGTTCTCCAGGGCCTCGGTGACGTCTCGCGTCAGCCGGTGCAGCTGCGAGAGCAGCCACCGGTCGAGCACCGGTCGGCGGTCGGCAGCAGGAGCCGGCTGGTCCGGCGTCCACCCGTTCGTCCGCGCGTACAGGGCCTGGAACGCCACGGTGTTCCAGTACGTCAGCAGCACCTTGCGGACGATCTCCTGCAGCGTCCCGTGTCCGACCCGGCGGGCGGCCCACGGTGACCCGGACGCAGCCATGAACCAGCGCACCGCGTCCGCACCGTGCTCGTCCATCAACGGCATCGGCTCGAGGATGTTGCCGAGGTGCTTCGACATCTTGCGCCCGTCCTCGGCGAGCAGCAGGCCGAGGCAGACGACGTTCTCGTACGACGACCGGTCGAACAGCAGCGTTCCCACGGCCATCAGCGAGTAGAACCAGCCCCGGGTCTGGTCGATCGCCTCGCAGATGAACTGCGCCGGGTAGGCCTCGGCGAACTTCTCGTCCGAGCCCTCGAGGTACGGGTAGCCCCACTGGGCGAACGGCATCGATCCGGAGTCGTACCACGCGTCGATCACCTCGGTGACCCGTCGCGCCTCGTCACCGCACGCCGGACAGGAGATGACGACGTCGTCGACGAACGGCCGGTGCGGGTCGAGGCTGCTCAGGTCCTCGCCGGCCAGCTCCCCGAGCTCGGCCAGCGACCCGACGCAGGTGAGGTGGTCGTCGCCGCATCGCCAGATCGGCAAGGGGGTGCCCCAGTAGCGGCTGCGCGAGAGCGACCAGTCGACGTTGTTGTGCAGCCAGTCGCCGTAGCGACCCCACTTGATCGTCTCCGGGTACCAGTTCGTCTTCTCGTTCTCCCGGAGCAGCGCGTCCTTGATCTGCGTGGTGCGGATGTACCAGGCCGGGAGGGCGTAGTACATGAGCGGCGTGTGGCACCGCCAGCAGTGCGGGTAGGAGTGTTCGTACGCCTGGTGCCGGAACAGCACTCCGCGTGACTCCAGCTCACGCACCAGGTCGGCGTCGGCGTGCTTGAAGAACTGGCCGCCGACGAGCCGCACGTCGTCCTCGAAGTGGCCGTCGCGGCGGACCGGGTTGACCACCGGCATGCCGTACTCCGTGGCCACGGCCATGTCCTCGCCACCGAACGCCGGCGAGTTGTGCACCAGCCCGGTGCCGTCCTCCGTGGTGACGTAGTCGGCGAGCGTGACGAAGTGAGCGGGCTCGTCCGGAGGGAAGTCGACCAGCTCCAGCGGTCGCTGGTAGGCCCAGCGCTCCATGTCCCGGCCGACCACCCGGTCCTGGATCGTCCAGCCCTCGCCGAGCACGCTCTCGAAGAGCGGCTCGGCCACCACCACGGTCTTGCCTCCGTCGGTCGCCAGCACGTACGTCACGTCGGGATTGACCGAGACAGCGGTGTTCGACACGAGGGTCCACGGCGTGGTGGTCCAGATCAGCAGGTCGGCCTGTCCGGCGTACGGTCCCGACGTCAGGGGCAGGCGGACGAAGACGGAGGGGTCGACCACCGTCTCGTAGCCGCCCGGCTGCCCGAGCTCGTGGTCGGACAGGCCGGTCTCGCAGCGGGGGCAGTACGGCGTGATGCGGTGCGCCTCGTAGAGCAGGCCCTTGTCGAAGATCTGCTTCAGCGACCACCACACGCTCTCGATGTAGGAGGAGTCCATCGTGCGGTAGGCCTGGGACATGTCGACCCAGTACGCCATCCGCTCGGTCATCTCCTCGAACTCGCCGGTCGAGCGCTGCGCCGACTCACGGCACTTCGCGTTGAACTCCGCGATGCCGTACTCCTCGATCTGCCGCTTGCCCGACAGGCCGAGCTCCTTCTCGACCGTCACCTCGACGGGGAGTCCCTGGCAGTCCCAGCCGGCCTTGCGGTCGACCCGGTAGCCCTGCATGGTCTTGAAGCGCGGGAAGACGTCCTTGAAGACCCGGGCCTCGACATGGTGCGTGCCGGGCTTGCCGTTCGCGGTCGGCGGGCCCTCGTAGAAGGTCCAGCGCGGGCCGTCGGCTGTCCGTTCGAGCGACCGCTGGAAGGTGTCCCGTTCGTGCCAGTGCGCGAGGATCTCGCGCTCCATCGCGGGCAGGTCGACCTGCGGCGGGACCGCACGGTATCCGGGACGTCCGGGGGACGTCGGGTCGTGGACTGGCTCGGTGCTCATCGCGGCTTGCCTCGTCGTGTTCGCAGCTGTGGCGAAGGGACGAGCCCGCCGACAGCCGGCGGATCCGCGGTACCACCCTCCTTGGCCGTCGTCCCGGTGCGGGATGCCGACCCTCTCTGGCGCGCGTCGTCGTCGGTTCTAGTGAGCGGCTGCGCGACCTCGCGGTCGGGCGGTCCGCCGTTCTTCCGACAGCTCCGAGGTGATGGCCTCTTCAGTGCCGTACGACGCCTGGACATTCTAGGGGATGCGGTTCGTCGCTCTCATCTGGATATCGGCGGCATCAGCCCTGCTCAGAAAGGGTTCGGGGCCAGGTGCGCGTGGGTGTTTGAAGCAGGGGCGATAACCGCCTATCCTCTCGGCACCGTGTTCGCGGAGAACACGCCGAGCCACGAGAGGCCAACGATGGCTGCGAGAAGGACGTCGGCGATCAAGGCGGTCAAGAAGGCCGTCTCCAAGGCGACCCGACGCTCGTCCGCGTCCGGCCGATCCGGGTCTGGCGCGAGCGCCCCCGCCACGAAGAAGACCGCGAAGAAGGCCGCCAAGAAGACGGCCGCCAAGAAGGCCGCCGCGAAGAAGACGGCCGCCAAGAAGACGGCCGCCAAGAAGGCGCCGGCGAAGAAGACGGCCGCCAAGAAGGCACCGGCGAAGAAGGCCGCGCCAAGAAGGCCGCCCGCCAAGAAGGCCGCGGCCAAGAAGGCGCCCGCGAAGAAGGCCGCAGCGAAGAAGGTCGCCCGCCAAGAAGGCCGCAGCCAAGGTCGCACCGGCCACGAAGGCACCGGCCAAGAAGACGGCCGCCAAGAAAGCCCCCGCGAAGAAGGCCGCAGCCAAGAAGGCCCCTCCCGCGAAGAAGACGGTAGCCAAGAAGACGGTCAAGCAGCCGGCCGCCAAGCAAGCAGCGAAGCCGGGCCCCAAGGCTCCGGCCAGGAAGGCAGCGCCTGTGAAGATGGAGACAGCGGCCACGACGGCAGCAGCAGGGGCCGCGGCGGCACCGCCCAAGCGGGTCCGGCGAGGCAAGCTGGCGGTGCGCGAGGGCGAGAAGCCCTGGACGGCAAGTGAGATCAGGGAGGTCCGCGCGACCCTCGAGGGCGACGCCCAGCGCCTCAAGGAAGAGATCGCCGCGACCGAGGAGGAGATCGGCCACCTGCTGCGTGAGGGCGGTGAAGGCGCCGGCAACGACCAGGCCGACGTCGGCTCGAACACCTTCGAGCGCGACCACGAGATGACGATGGCCAAGAACGCGCGCGAGAGTCTGCACATCATCGAGGCGGCGCTGGCCCGGATCGAGGACGGCACCTACGGGGTGTGCGAGTCGTGCGGTCAGCCGATCGGCAAGATGCGGCTCCAGGCGTTCCCCCGTGCGACACTGTGCATGGAATGCAAGCAACGTCAGGAACGTCGCTGACCGACTCACCCGGAACCCCCAGCGACCAGTCATCGAGCAGCCGCCCACGCATCTGGTTGTGGGTGGCTGTCGCTGCGCTCACCTACCTGCTCGACCAGGGCACCAAGGTGTGGGCCCAGCGCTCGCTGGACGAGGGAGACCCTCAGCAGGTGATCGGTGACCTGCTGCAGTTCCACCTGACCCACAACCCGGGCGCCGCCTTCAGCATGGGCACCGGCTACACCGTCGTGCTCACGCTCATCGCGCTGACGGTGATCGTCGTCTGCATCCGGTTGGCCCGACGCCTGGGCAGCACGGGGTGGGCGATCGCGCTCGGCCTGCTGCTCGGCGGAGCTCTCGGCAACGTCACCGACCGGATCTTCCGCGACCCTGCCCCGTTCCGCGGCCACGTGGTGGACTTCATCGAGCTGCCGCACTGGCCCGTCTTCAACCTGGCCGACACCGCGATCTGCGTCGCGGCCGCCCTCTTCGTGCTGCTGAGCGCCCGCGGCATCCATCTCGACGGCCGCCGGGACGGCGACGTCGAGGCGTCCGCCGAGGAGTCCACCACCGGCGCCTCGCCGTCGTGACCTCGGACGTCTCGACCACGACCTCGGGGTCGCCTGGCCGCAAGGTGGTCAGCGTGCCCAGTGGGCTCGCGGGCGAACGTGTCGACGCCGCCATCGCGCGGATGTTCGGGCTCTCCCGCACCAAGGCCGCCGACCTGGTCGGTGCCGGCGAGGTGACCCTCGACGGCGTACAACCGGCGAAGTCGGACCGTGTCGAGGAAGGGGCGCTGCTCGAAGTCGTGATCCCCGGCCCCGACGCCACCGCGACCGTGAGACCAGAGGTCGTCGAGGGCCTGCGGATCGTGTACGACGACGACGCGTTCGTGGTGGTCGACAAGCCGGTCGGCGTCGCCGCCCACCCCAGCGTGGGCTGGACCGGGCCGACCGTCCTCGGTCACCTGGCGGGCGCCGGGTTCACGATCGCGACGTCCGGGGTGCCGGAGCGCCAGGGCATCGTGCAACGGCTCGACGTCGGCACGTCGGGCCTGATGGTGGTCGCGAAGTCGGAGTACGCCTACTCGCGACTCAAGCGCGCCTTCAAGCAGCGCACCGTCGACAAGACCTACCACGCGCTGGTGCAGGGTCATCCCGACCCGCACGTCGGCACGATCGACGCACCGATCGCGCGCCACCCCAAGCACGACTACAAGTTCATGGTCGGAGCAGGCGGTCGGCACAGTGTGACGCACTACGACACGCTCGAGGCGCACCGCTTCGCGTCGCTGCTCGAGATCAAGCTCGAGACCGGGCGCACGCACCAGATCCGGGTGCACCTGAGCGCCCTCCACCATCCCTGCGTCGGTGACCTCACCTACGGTGCCGACCCGGTGCTGGCCAAGCGGGTCGGGCTGCAGCGGCAATGGCTGCACGCGGTCCGGCTCGGCTTCGAGCATCCCGAGCGCGAGACCTGGGTGGAGTTCGAGTCGGAATACCCTGAAGACCTCGAGCACGCGCTGGAGGTCATCCGTGACGCCCACTGAGAGCACCGGCGTCGAGCTGCGCCGGGCCCGTGAGGACGAGGCCGACGCGATCGCGGACCTCTACACCCTGGTCCGGCTGGCGAACGAGCCGGCGATCCCGCCCGCGGTGCACACGCCGGAGGAGAACCGGTGGTGGGCCGCCAACATGTTGTTCCCCGACCACGAGGTGTGGGTGGGCGATGACGGGGGCACTGTCGTCGGATTCATCGCGCTGCGTCGTCCGGACTGGATCGGGCACATCTACCTCCACCCCGACTACACCGGGCACGGGCTCGGCACCCGGATGATCGAGCTCGCCAAGCAAGAGCTGGACGGCCCGATCCAGCTCTGGACGTTCCAGAGCAACGCCGGTGCGCGACGCTTCTACGCCCGCCACGGCTTCGTGGAGGTCGAGCAGACCGACGGCGACAACGAGGAACAGGCCCCCGACGTCCGCCTGCTCTTCACGCCCTGACGAGCCAGCTGCGCAACAGCCCCGCGAAGACGTCGGCGCGCTCGAACGGGAGGTAGTGGCCGGCGCCGTCGACGACGGCGTACGTCCCGTTGGGGTAGCGCCGCATCGCCTCGAACTGGTCGACGTACCCACCGATCCGGTCCTGCCGACCGGCGAGCATGAGCACCGGACCGTCGTATGCCGTGTCGTCTCCCTCGTCCGCGACGGCGTACGACCGGGCACGGAGGTCCTCGAGGTAGCCGTCGTCGCGCACCGTGGCCTCGACGTGCCGTGCCACTGCGGCAGCGATCTCCGGGTCGTCGGTGGCCAGGGCGACGTCCAGGTGGCTGCGCGTGTCCGCGTGAGACGTCGTCCGGCCAGGCCAGCGGCGTCCTGCGCGGGACGTCGGGCAGCGTGCGGTCGGCCAACCCGATCCGGACGCCGCTGCACACGAGCGCGAGCGCAGCGACGAGGTCCGGACGGCGGCGGGTCACCGCTGAGGCGACGTAGCCGCCGTACGAGCAGCCGACCAGCAGCACCGGCCCGCTCCGCGCGGCCAGGTCGTCGATCACCGCGTCCACGACCGCGTCGGTGGACGGCTCCACCGGCGCCGAGGCGCCGACGCCCGGGAGGTCGAGGTAGTGGCGAGCGAAGCCGTCGACGCCGCCGAGCACGGGCTCGAACGCGGCCGCCATCACGCGCGAGTCCAGGCTGAACCAGGGGAGCAGCACGATCGGTCGACCCGACCCGAAGCTTCGACAAGCGAGCGTCACGCCGTGGTCCACAGGGCGTCGGGCCGGGTGACACGCGGCGCGTCGAGCCCGTCGCGATGGACCCGCGCCGCGCGCAGGAGGAACGTCGCGATCCCGGCTGCGCCCTGCATCCAGCCCGTGCCCGCGGGCAGCAGCGGTTCCTCGGCACGATGCTCGGTGAAGCGCCATCGCGTCCCGGTCTCGTCGGTGATGGCGCGGCCGACGATCGCGTCCGCCATCACGCCGGCCATCCGCAACGACTCGGCCGCGTCGCCGGCGGAGCCCTGTCGCTGCGCGTCGTCGAGGTAGACCTCACCAACACCGGCCGAGCCGCAACACCGCCCGTCGTTGTCCCAGAAGCCCGGGTACAGCCGTTCCGGCACCCCCGAGCCCGCGATGGCGCGCAAGCACTCCGCGTGCCACTCCATGGGCTCGCGCCCGGCCACCTCCGCCACGCCCGCCGCATCGAGGGCGAGGAAGAGGTATGACGTCCCGGCCGGGCCGTGACACCACGTGTAGGCGAACTCGTCGTACCCCGGTTTGTTGAACGGGACGGTGGAAGGAGTACGCAGTCCCCGCGACGTCTCCGACACCGAGATGACGTGCTCCGCACCACGGGTCGCCGCCTCGACCAGGTCCTGTCGGCCCAGCCGGACCCCGGCGGCGGCCAAGGTGGCCGACACCCCTGCGGTGCCGTGCGAGTAGTTCGGCATCTCCTTCTCGAACAGGCTGTTCATGTACCAGCGCAGTCCGGACTCGTCCGCCACCGCGGCCCGCATCAGCACGTCACTCGCGGCGGCCACGATCTGGTCGGAGCACGCGTGGTCGGCCCAGATCGCGGTCAGCGCGACACCGGCGTTGCCCAGCACGAGATCGGTCACGTGCTTCCCGTCGCCCTCGTACTCCGTCGAGAGCCACCCGTCGGGCGTGACGATGTCGAGCATCCGGCGCAGGGCGACGTCCTCGGCCCCCGGTTCGAGCACGCGCAGCGCGATCGCGTCACCGGCCAGCCCGTCGAAGTACGACGCCTCGACCCGCTCCGCCGCATGGGCCGACAGAGCCGCCACGATCCCGCTGGCCAGGCGCTGCTCGGCGTCGTTCCACTCCCGCGTCAGCCGCACCTCGGCCAGCGCCAGAGCCAGTCCTGCGATCCCGCTGTGCAACCCGTCGGGCCACTTGTCCGGCTCGCCCTCGCCCGCGTCGTCCACGGTCACGGGGATCGACGGGTGACCTTCGTCGTCGTACCGGACGTGGCCGAGCGTCCAGGCCCACCCCGCTTCGCCGACCTCCTGCCACCGTTCGGTACTCGTCATGTCCGGCAGCGTATGCCGTCATGGAGTACGACCTCGAGTGTCGGTCGGACATGACAGGCTTCGTGGTCGTAGGCTGATCTTCTTCCCCGAGCCGTACCCGGCTGCCCTGGCCTTCCCCAGAGCAGTTCTGTTTGGCCTGCCCGTCCGCCGTCCCGGCCCGCCGAGGACCCGACCGCGAGGAGTTCCGCCGCATCATGTCGGACAGCTTCGTCCACCTGCACGTGCACACCGAGTTCTCCATGCTCGACGGTGCGGCCAGGATCGGTGAGCTGTTCGACGAGACGGTCCGGCACGAGATGCCGGCGCTGGCGATGACCGACCACGGCAACGTGTTCGGCGCGTTCGAGTTCTACAAGGCGGCCAAGGCTCGCGGGGTCAAGCCGATCATCGGCACCGAGGCCTACCTCACGCCCGGCACCAGCCGGTTCGAGAAGCGCCGGGTCCAGTGGGGCAACGGCGGCTCCGACGACGTCTCCGGTGGCGGCGCCTACACGCACATCACGCTGCTCGCGGAGAACACCGCGGGCATGCACAACCTGTTCCGGCTGAGCTCGCTCGCCTCGATCGAGGGGCAGTACTACAAGCCGCGCATGGACCGCGAGCTGCTCGAGCGCTACGCCGCCGGCATCATGGCCACCACCGGCTGCCCGTCGGGTGAGGTCCAGACCCTGATCCGGCTCGGCAAGTACGCCGACGCCCTCAAGGCGGCCTCCGACTACCGCGACATCTTCGGCGCCGACAACTACTTCGTCGAGCTGATGGACCACGGGCTGACGATCGAGCAGCGGGTCAGGTCCGAGCTGCTCCAGATCGCGAAAGAGCTGTCCCTCCCGCTCGTCGCCACCAACGACCTGCACTACACCAGGCGTGAGGACGCCGTCGGCCACGAGGCCCTGCTGTGCGTGCAGTCCGGCTCGACGATGAACGACGCCACCCGGTTCAAGCTCGACGGCGACGGCTACTACCTGAAGTCGCCGGCCGAGATGCGTGAGGTGTGGCGCGACTTCCCGGAGGCCTGCGACAACACGCTGCTCATCGCGGAGCGCTGCGAGGTCGAGTTCCACGAGGGCCGCAACCTGATGCCGCGCTTCCCCGTTCCCGAGGGTGAGACCGAGGAGACCTGGTTCGTCAAGGAGGTCGAGCGCGGTCTGGCGCACCGCTACCCCGACGGCATCACGGCCGAGGTCCGCGACCGCGCCGACCGCGAGACCGCCTGCATCCTGCAGATGGGTTTCCCGGGCTACTTCCTCGTGGTCGCCGACTTCATCACCTGGGCCAAGGAGCAGGGCATCCGGGTCGGCCCGGGCCGTGGCTCGGCGACGGGCGCGATCGTCGCGTACGCCATGGGCATCACCGAGCTCGACCCGCTGGTCCACGGTCTGCTGTTCGAGCGGTTCCTCAACCCCGAGCGCGTCTCGATGCCCGACATCGACATCGACTTCGACGAGCGCCGCCGCGGCGAGGTGATCCGCTACTGCACCGACAAGTACGGCGACGACCGGGTGGCCCAGATCGTCACCTACGGCACCATCAAGGCCAAGCAGGCGATCAAGGACTCCTCGCGGGTGCTCGGCTACCCGTTCGCGATGGGCGAGCGCATCACCAAGGCGATGCCGCCGCCCGTGATGGGCAAGGACGTCCCGCTCAGCGGGATCTTCGACCCCAGCCACGCCCGGCACGCCGAGGCGGGGGAGTTCCGGTCGTTGTACGACGCCGACCAGGACGTCAAGCGCATCGTCGACACGGCCCGCCAGCTCGAGAACCTCAAGCGCCAGTGGGGCGTGCACGCGGCCGGCGTCATCATGTCGAGCGAGCCGCTCGTCGACGTCGTACCGATCATGCGCCGCGAGCAGGACGGCGCCACGATCACCCAGTTCGACTACCCGGCGTGCGAGACGCTCGGCCTGTTGAAGATGGACTTCCTCGGTCTGCGCAACCTGACCGTGATCGACGACGCGCTCGCCAACATCGCGGCCAACCGCGACGTCACGATCGACCTCGACACCCTCGGGCTCGAGGACAAGCGGACCTACGAGCTGCTCTCGACCGGTGACACCCTCGGCGTCTTCCAGCTCGACGGTGGCCCGATGCGCGCGCTGCTGCGGCAGATGAAGCCGGACAGCTTCGAGGACGTCGCGGCGGTGCTCGCGCTCTACCGTCCGGGCCCGATGGGCGCCAACAGCCACACCAACTACGCCCTGCGCAAGAACGGCAAGCAGGAGATCACGCCGATCCATCCGGAGCTGGCCGAGCCGCTCAAGGAGATCCTGGCGCCGACGTACGGCCTGATCGTCTATCAGGAGCAGGTGATGGAGATCCCGCAGAAGCTCGCGGGCTACTCCCTTGCTCGCGCCGACCTGCTGCGCCGCGCCATGGGCAAGAAGAAGCGCGAGGTGCTGGAAGCCGAGTACGAAGGCTTCCGCGACGGCATGGTCGCCAACGGCTACTCCGAGCGCGCGGTCAAGACGCTGTGGGACATCCTGGTCCCGTTCTCCGACTACGCGTTCAACAAGTCCCACACGGCCGGCTACGGGCTGGTGTCCTACTGGACGGCGTACCTCAAGGCCAACTTCCCGTCGGAGTTCATGGCCGCTCTGCTCACCAGCGTGCGGGGCGACAAGGACAAGTCGGCGGTCTACCTCAATGAGTGCCGCCGGATGGGCATCAAGGTGCTGCCGCCCGACGTCAACGAGTCCGACGCCAACTTCACGCCGGTCGGGCGCGACATCCGCTTCGGGCTGTCGGCGATCCGCAACGTCGGCAACAACGTGGTCGCAGGGCTGGTCGGCGCGCGTGAGTCCGACGGCAAGTTCACCGACTTCAACGACTTCCTCGACAAGGTGCCTGCGGTCGTCTGCAACAAGCGCGTGCTCGAGTCGCTGTGCAAGGCGGGCGCGTTCGACTCGCTCGGCTACACCCGTCGGGCGCTGGTGGCCATCCACGAGGAGGCCGCCGACTACTACGTCGACCTGAAGAAGAACGAGGAGTTCGGCCAGGACTCGTTGTTCGCCGGCCTCGACGACGACAGCTTCTCGGCCGGCACCATCGAGGTGCCCGACCAGGAGGAGTGGGACAAGAAGCTGCTGCTCGCGCACGAGCGCGACATGCTCGGTCTCTACGTCTCCGACCATCCGCTCAACGGGCTCGAGCACGTGCTGGCCTCCGCGAGCGACGTGACCGTCGGCCAGCTGATCGTCGACGACTCCCGCGAGGAGGGCGCGGTCGTCACCGTCGCCGGCCTGATCACCTCGGTCGTCCGCAAGACGACGAAGAAGGGCGACCTCTACGCCGTCATCACGGTGGAGGACCTCGAGGGTGCGATCAACGTGATGGTCTTCCCGCGCGACTACCAGCTCTCGTCGACGCTCCTGGTCGAGGACACGGTCGTGCTCGTCAAGGGCAAGATCAAGCGCAGCCGCGACGACGCGCTCGAGCTGACCTGTCTCGAGATCACCATCCCCGACCTGACCAGCGGTCAGACGACCGGTCCGATCGTCATCTCGATGCCCGCGGTCCGGGTGACGCCGCCGGTCGTCGACCAGCTCAAGGACGTGCTGTCGACTCACCCGGGCGTCGCCGAGGTGCATCTCAAGCTTCAGTCAGCCGGCCGCACGATGGTGCTCCGGCTCGACGAGGGACACCGGGTGACCCCGTCTCCCGCACTGATGGCCGACCTCAAGGCGCTGCTGGGTCCCGCGTGCCTGTCGGCGTAGGCCGCACGGGATCGGCACGTAGGATCTGCGGGTGACCGATCCAGGGCAGCCGCCCCCGCCACCGGCAGCTGCGCCGGTTCCGCACGGGCCGCAGTCACCCTTCGAGTCGCAGTACCCGGTCGAGGAGCCGCCCAGCAGCGGCACCGAGCGCCTGGTGTACGCCGGCATCTGCATCGCGGCGGGGCTCGTGGTGGCCTTCCCGGCCGCCCGCGTCTGGACCTGGCTCGCGGACCCTCCCTCCGCGAAGCTGACCGCCAACGGGCTGAGGTTCGGCGAGACGTCGTTCGACCAGGTCACGTCGATCACCTTGTGGTTCGTGGTGATCGGGCTCGTCCTGGGCGGGGTGATGGGTCTGGTCGCCGCCCTCCTCGGCCGCCGCCACGGCGTGGTGGCGGTGCTGGCGATCCTGGTGATGAGCTGGGTGGCCGCGACCATGACCGCCTGGTTCGGCGTCCACGTGTTCGGCCCCGACCACCCGATCGACTTCGTCGCGCTGTTCAACGCCTCGACGAAGGAGCGGACCCGGATGCTCGCGGACTTCGCCCAGGGTGACCTGTTGGTCAGCTCGGTGCGCCTCACCTCGCCGATCGGTCTGATCGCCTGGCCGCTGGGAGCGATGCTCGGGACGCTGGCCGGCGCCTCCCTGTGGCCGCGCAGCCAGAAGGCTCCCCGACGAACGGACGAACCCGCGCAAATGTCGGCTCAGATGCCCTCTTCGTGAAGTAACCTCACACCCTGCTTGAACGACGACGGGCGTCATCGCGGCCCGTCCTGCCAGGAATGACGAGGGGACCGATGTCGAGCAACACGCCACCTCCCGGCTCGGGTGGACCCGGCTGGGGACAGCCCGGGCAGCAAGGTCCCGGGTACGGGCAGCAAGGTCCCCAAGGCCCCTACGGCCACCGGCCAGCCCTACGGCCAGCCTGGTTACGGCCAGCCCGGCCCGCAGGGCCCGTACGGGCAACCGGGCCAGCCTGGTCCCGGCGGCTACGGACCAGGTGGCCCCGGCGGTTACGGCCCTGGGCTGGCTACGGCCCGGGTGAGTACGGTCCCGGCCCGGGTCCCTCGGGCAAGCGTCGGTTCGGCCGTGGCGCCACGGTGGCGATCATCGCCGTCGTCGTCGCGGTGGTGATCGCGGGAAGCGCCGTCGCGTTCACGGTGCTCAAGGACAGGTTCAGCGCGGCCGGCCCGCAGGCCGCCGAGGCGATCCCGTCCGACGCCGTCTTCTACGTGGGCATCGACCTCGACCCGTCGGCGGAGCAGAAGATCAACGCGCTGCGCTTCCTCAACCACTTCCCGGCGTTCAAGGAGGCGTCGGGCGTCACCGACGCCGACACGGACATCCGCAAGACGTTCTTCGACAAGGTGCTCGGTCCGATGTGTCCTGGGCTGTCGTACGACAACGACATCGAGCCCTGGATCGGCAGCAAGTTCGCGGTCGCCGGCATGCCGCCGGCCCAGGGTGCGACCGACGCCGATCGTCGTCGGCGCGATCGAGGTGAGTGACGAGGACGGGGCCAAGACCGGGCTCGACAAGCTGGCGGGCTGCGGAAGCAGTGGCGTCGCCGACTACGGTCTCGCGTTCACCGGCGGCTACGCGATCGTCGCGGAGACCCAGGCAGAGGCCGACCAGTACGCCGACGCGGCGAGCTCGAGCTCGCTGGCCGACGACGCGGACTTCCAGAGCGACATGGACTCGCTCGGCGACCTCGGTGTCGCCACCGCCTGGGTGGACATCGACGGTGCGCTCGACCTGTTCACCGGGCAGATCCCGGTCGACGAGGTCTCGCCGTCGGACCTGGACTTCCTCAAGTCGTCGTACCAGCGTGCGGCGGTCACGTTCCGCTTCGAGAGCGACCACGCCGAGCTGGCCAGCACGGTGTACGGCGACACTCCGGACATCGACCACGAGGACAACCAGATCGTCAACCTGCCGGACACGACCGTGTTCGCGGCGTCCGAGGCCGGGGGAGACGAGCGGCTCGCGCAGAGCTGGGACACGATCATGCAGGCGGCGAGCGAGTCGGGCGCCGACATCGAGTCGCAGATCCAGGAGTTCGAGGACCAGACCGGCCTGGCCGTCCCCGAGGACATCGAGACGGTGCTGGGCGACAACGTGCTGTTCGCGGTCGACGAGGCCGGCCTCACCTCCGAGGCGCTGAGCGCCGGCGACCCGTCGCTGCTCAACCTCGGCGTGCGGTTCACCGGTGACAAGGACGCGATCAACGGCATCTACGAGAAGGTCGAGTCGCTGATCGAGCAGGAGTCAGGCGGCGACATCCCGTTCGTGAAGCAGGACACCGACGACGGGATCGTCATCGCCACCAACGACGACTACGCCGGCAAGCTCGGCAGCGACGGCAACCTCGGGGACAGTGACGCGCTCACCTCCGTGGTCGACGACGCCGCGAGCAAGGAGTTCGTGCTGTTCTTCAACTTCGACCAGGTCGAGGAGCAGGTCCTCCAGGCGGCGGCCGACGACGGTGCGCCGACGGAGATCCTCGACAACCTCCGCCCGCTCCAGGCGGTGGCGATCACCAGCGACACCGACGGCGACTACACCAACAGCAGCTTCGTCCTCTCCGTCAACGACTAGAGCAGGCGACTTCCGCTCGCAGACTGGCGCGCTAGCGGGGTTCTACCCCGCGCAAAACCCCGCTACCGCGCCAGTTTGCTTGCCTGTGGACGACGGCAGCGGGAGACCCGGTGCATACGCCACGCTCGCACGATGGCTCGTTCTCGATTCGCGGCGGACCTTCCGCACTGCCATCGACCGCGGTCGGTTGCGGATCTCGTCGCGTCCGGGGTGACGCGTGATGTGCTCCGTGGTCCACGCTGGCGGCGTACGACACGGGGGTTCTACGTACCCGCGCGGTCGCAGTCGTCGCCCGCGTCACCAGCACAGCGCATCCTGGATCTCACACCCCTGCTCGGGACTCACGCCGTTCTCACCGCGTGGGCTGCCGCGTACGTGCTCGGTGTCGACGCTTTGGACGGCCGGGAACCGACAGGCAGGGGCAGAGCTGCCCGGTCGACGTGGTCCTGCGTGCGGACGCCGGGCGTCGGAGCACGCCGCCGTTGCGACCTTCCACCGCGACCCGGTCCACTCCGATGACGTCGCGATGATGCACGAGATCCCGATCACCAGGGTGTCCGCGCCGCGTTCGACGGCGCCCGCTGGTCGCGCCGACCTGGAAGCGGCGGTCGCGTTCATCGACGC
The DNA here is from genome assembly GCA_963737725.1 of uncultured Actinomycetota bacterium. Lineage (GTDB taxonomy): Bacteria > Actinomycetota > Actinomycetes > Propionibacteriales > Nocardioidaceae > JANLYC01. Next base: position 90,030 of record CAVTTO010000002.1, on the reverse strand, counting down.
TTGCCTCCGGATTGCGATCGTCTCCCGAGCCGAGTTGTCGGCCTACATCGCGGGGCATCGTGGTTGGCGCGGTGTCGGACGAGCAGCCGAAGCGCTGGCGCTCGCAGACGATGGCCGCGCGTGGCGTCTGGGAGTCTCGGCTGCGCGTCTTCGCTGTGAAGGTCGTCGGGCTGCCGGCGCCCGAGGTCAACCTGCCGGTGTTCGACCGGAGAGGACGGCTACTCGGCATACCGGATCTGCTCTGGCCGGACGCCGCCCTCGTCCTGGAGTACGACGGGTCGGGTCATCGCGACCGACGGCAGCACCGTGACGACAACGTGCGCGAGGAGCTGCTGGAGGGCGCGGGGCTGACGGTGGTGCGAGCGGACAGTCTCGATCTGTGTGGTCACCGCCGCCGGCTCAGGGAACGGATCGAGTCAGGTTATCGGCGTGGCATGGCGCGCGACAGGCGTCGAGACACCTGGACCGTCGCCGCACCGAGGTGGTGGTCCGAGCAGGAGACGAGTGGTCTGCTGAGCGACGATGAGAAGGCCGCGATCTTCGGTCCTTGACGCGACCCGCAATGCGGCGCGGGCGGCGCGGGGTGGGTCAGTTGGGGCACCACTGGGTGCGCGCCATGGTGGTGGCGGGCAGGGACGGCACGGCCGACATGGCCTGGAGCTCGGCCCGCATCAGGGACGTGCCGAGGCGCAGCCGGCTCACCACGTCGGGCGCCTCGAGGAGCGCCTGACGCTCCGCGAGGTTGAGCACGAGGGCGGCCGCCAAGCGTGTAGCTGAGGTCGATCGGGTTGGTCGGGGTCTCGCCCTCGAGGATGTCGTCGCCGCGCAGCTCGGCCACCGTGTCGCGGTACACCTCGAACAGCTCGCGCGCCCGCTCGGCCGCTTTGTCGGCGTCGTCCGGGGTGTCGCCGCCGGACGCGTCGGGCAGCCACTGGACGTCGGCGCACAGGTACTCCTGCGACGGGTCGAGGCTCTCGACGTGGAAGCGTCGCCGGCCGACCACCATGATCTCGAACGTCCCGTCGGGATTCGCCGTCACCTCGGTGACCAGGGCCGCGCAGCCGGTGCGCTGGATGGTGTGTACGCCGCGCGCCCCGACCTCGTAGCCCACCTTGATCGCCACCACACCGAACTCCCGCGCGGCATCGGGCGGCAGCGCGATCAGGTCACGGACGAGCGACCGATAGCGGTCCTCGAAGATGTGGAGCGGCATCACGATCCCGGGGAACAGCACCGTGTTCAACGGGAACAGAGGCAGTGGCTCACCCACGTCCTGAACTTAACACCGCGCCGCAACCCCCGAGCCGACCTGGTGAGACGTCGGAGGGGGTGTCGCACGAGCCACTTCTAGACTGGATCGCATGATCCGTCACATCGACGTGCGCGGCCGCGCCTCTGCGGGGGAGCGGCTGGACTACCGGTCCCTGGTGCCGCGCGCCGAGTTCGACGTGGACGCCGCGGTCGAACAGGTGCGCCCGTTGTGCGAGGCGGTCCGCCTGCACGGGCACGCCGAGCTGCTCCGCCAGGCGGCCCGGTTCGACGGTGTCGAGATCACCTCGGTCCGCGTCCCACCGGCGGCAGTCACGGCCGCCCTGGACGCCCTCGACCCGGACCTCCGGGCGAGCCTCGAGGAGTCCGTACGCCGCCTGCGCCTCACCTCGGAGGCCGAGCTCCCCGACGACGTCACGACGACGGTCAGCCCAGGCGGACAGGTCACCCAGCGCAACGTCGCCGTCGACCGGGTCGGCCTCTACGTCCCCGCGGCCCAGGCACCCCTCATCTCGTCAGTCCTGATGAACGTCGTCCCCGCTCAGGTCGCCGGCGTCCGCTCACTCGCCCTCGCCAGTCCGGCGCAGCGTGAGCACGGCGGGCTCCCGCACCCCTCGATCCTCGCCGCCTGCGCCCTGCTCGGCATCGACGAGGTGTACGCCGCCGGAGGTGCCGGCGCGGTCGCGATGTTCGCCTACGGCTACCCCGACCTCGACGACGGCACGCCCGGCTGCCGGCCCGTCGACCTCGTCACCGGCCCGGCCAACATCTACGGCGTGGCGGCCAAGCGACTGCTTCGTGGCGTGGTCGGCATCGACTCCGAGGCCGGACCGACCGAGATCGCGATCCTGGCCGACGACACCGCCGAACCGGCATACGTCGCAGCCGACCTGATCTCCCAGGCGGAGCACGACCCGATGGCGGCGGCAGTCCTGGTCACTCCCTCGAGCGCGCTCGTCGAAGCCGTCGAGGCCGAGCTCGAGCGCCAGGTGGCCCAGACCAAGCACACCGAGCGGGTCGGCCAGGCCCTGTCCGGCCGACAGTCGGCCATCATCGTGGTCGACGACCTCGACCAGGGTGAGGAGGTCGTCAACGCGTACGCCGCGGAGCACCTCGAGATCATCACGACCGACGCGTCGACCCGGGCGGCACGCATCCGCAACGCCGGCGCCGTCTTCGTCGGCGCGTTCGCCCCGGTGTCGCTCGGCGACTACGCGGCCGGTTCCAACCACGTGCTGCCGACCGCCGGCTGCGCCTGCCACTCGTCGGGACTGTCCGTGCGCAGCTTCCTCAAGACCGTGCAGGTGATCGACTACGACCGCGCACGCGTTGGCCGAGGCCGCGCCGCGCGTGATCACGCTGGCCGATGCCGAGGACCTCCCCGGCCACGGGGACGCCGTGCGGATCCGGCTCGAACCATGACCGCTCCGGACGGTCCCGGGCTCCCGGTCCGCCCGGAGCTCGCCGGCATCGAGCCGTACGGCGCACCGCAGCTCGACGTGCCGGTGCTCCTCAACGTCAACGAGAACCCGTACCCTCCCTCGCCCGAGGTCGTGGCCGCGATGTCGGACGCCGTGGCCGAAGCCGCGACGTCGCTCAACCGCTATCCCGACCGCGAGGCCACCCGGCTCCGTGAGGCGTTGGCGGCGTACCTCGGACACGGCCTCAGCGCACGCCGGGTCTGGGCCGCCAACGGCTCCAACGAGGTCATGCTCCACGTGCTGCAGGCGTTCGGCGGCCCGGAGCGCACGGCGCTGTCGTTCGCCCCGACGTACTCCATGTATCCGGAGTACGCCCGCGACACCTCGACTCGCTGGGTCACTGGTCGACGCGACGACGACTTCGGCATCGAGCTCGACCACGCCCTCGCGCTGATCGAGGAGGAGCGGCCCGACGTCATCCTGCTGGCCTCACCCAACAACCCGACGGGCACGGCGCTCGGACTCGACGTGATCAAGGCGATCTGCTCGGCAGCGCCCGGGGTCGTCGTGGTCGACGAGGCCTACGCGGAGTTCCGCCGCGACGGCACACCGTCGGCGCTCACCCTGCTCGACGACTTCCCGACGCTCGCCGTCACCCGGACCATGTCGAAGGCCTTCGCCCTCGCCGGTGGTCGGGTCGGCTACCTCGCGGCCGGCGAGGCCTTCGTCGACGCCCTGCGGGTCGTGCGCCTGCCGTACCACCTCTCGGCCGTCACGCAGGCGGTGGCGACGGTCGCGCTGCAGTACGCCGACCAGCTGCTCGCCCGGGTGGCCGACCTGCGTGCCGAGCGCGACGCCACCGCATCGTGGCTGCGCGACCAGGGCCTCGACGTCGCGGAGTCGGACGCGAACTTCGTGCTCTTCGGCCGGTTCTCCGACCGGCACGCGGTCTGGCAGGGCATCCTCGACCATGGAGTGCTGATCCGTGAGGTCGGCCCTGACGGATGGCTCCGGGTCTCCATCGGCACGCCGGAGGAGATGGCTGCCTTCCGGACCGCCCTGACCTCGACCCTCGACCCGATCACCTCAACCACACCGGAGGAGACGCCATGACGGCTCGCACCGCCCGGATCGACCGGGAGACCAAGGAGTCCAAGGTCGTCGTCGAGCTCGACCTCGACGGCACCGGCCGCGCCGACGTCTCGACCGGAGTCGGCTTCTACGACCACATGTTGACCTCGCTGGCCCGGCACGCCCTGTGGGACCTGACGGTCTCGGCCGACGGCGACGTGCACGTCGACGCGCACCACACCGTCGAGGACGTCGCGATCGTGCTCGGCGAGGCGCTGCGCGAGGCCCTGGGCGACAAGGTCGGCATCCGGCGCTTCGGCGACGCGCTCGTACCCCTCGACGAGGCGCTGGTGCAGTGCGCCGTCGACGTGTCCGGGCGGCCGTACTGTGTGCACACCGGCGAGCCGGAAGGCCAGGAGTACGTCGTGATCGGCGGCTCGTACGTCGGGTCGCTCACCCGGCACGTGCTCGAGTCGATCAGTGCGCACGCGTCGATCGCGATCCACGTCCGCGTGCTCTCCGGCCGCGACCCGCACCACATCGTCGAGGCGCAGTTCAAGGCACTGGCGCGGGCACTGCGCGACGCGGTCGCCCACGATCCTCGCGAGAGCGGTGTCCCCAGCACGAAGGGGAGCCTGTGACAGGTGACCCTCGGGTCGTCCTGCTCGACTACGGCTCCGGCAACCTGCGCTCGGCCGAACGTGCTCTGACGCGCGCCGGCGCTTCCGTCGAGGTGACGGCGGACCATGACGCCGCGATGGAGGCGGACGGCCTCGTCGTCCCCGGCGTCGGCGCCTTCGCGGCGTGCATGGAGGGACTGCTCGCGGTCCGGGGTCCTGAGATCATCGGGCGACGGCTGGCCGGAGCGCGTCCCGTGCTCGGCATCTGCGTGGGTCACCAGGTGCTGTTCGAGTCGGGCATCGAGCACGGCGACGAGACAGCCGGCTGCGGCGAGTGGCCAGGGCGCGTCGAGCGGCTCAACGCCACGGTGCTCCCGCACATCGGGTGGAACACCGTGGAGGTCCCGGACGAGAGCATGATGTTCGCGGGCGTCGAGCGGGAGCGGTTCTACTTCGTGCACTCGTACGCCGCACGGCGCTGGGAGCTCGTCGTCACCCGTCACACCCGGCCGCCCCTGGTCACCTGGACGGCGTACCAGGACGACCGCTTCGTCGCGGCCGTGGAGAACGGTCCGCTGTGGGCGACCCAGTTCCATCCAGAAAAGTCGGGCGATGCGGGAGCCGTTCTGCTGTCCAACTGGGTCCAACAGTTATGAGAACTCGCACCCGCCACCGTCGTACCCGCCCCACACGCCGAGCCGGCAGCGCCCTGGCGGCGCTCGCGGCCGTCATCCTCGCGGTCAGCATGACCGGGTGCGGCTCGGAGGACTCCGGAGACTCCGGAGACGCCTCACCCACGGTCAGCGAGTCCTCGCCTGCCCCGTCCGATCCCTCCATCGGAGCCGGGAGAGGACAGCGAGGCGGTGGCGGTCTCGTACCGGAAGACCGGCGGACTGAAGCCGGTCGACGTGCGGATGACGTACTCCGAGGACGGGCCGCCTCCCGACGGTGTCAGCGCGAAGGAGGTCGACGAAGTCCTCGCGGCGGCGTCCGACCCTGCCCTGCGGGAGGCCGAGCTCGAGCCGGTCCCCAAGAACACCTGCTGCGACCGCCAGGAGTACACGGTCCTGGTCACGTACGCCGATGGCACGTCCGAGACGTTCCGCACTCTCGACGGGCTCCAGCAGCCGGCCGTCTTCGAGGACCTGCTCGGCATGCTGGGCTGAACCCGGCTGCGACAATGTGCCGGTGAGCAAGGAACGCGCGGTCCGTCGCGCCGCCCGCGAGGCAGAGCGCGAGCAACGGGTCGCCGAGCACGCCAGACGTGATGCCGCTGCGGCCCGCCGGCGCGAGCGCAAGGCACGTTGGACCCGCCGGTTCAGCTGGCTTCCGGGTGTCGGGGCGACCCGGTGGAGCCGGTCGACGGGGCCGCTCGCAGTCAAGCGCCGGCGCATCTGGGGCTTCGTGGCCGTCTGCTTCGTCGTGCTGCAGGCGCTGACCTGGGTCGTGACGCCGTCCTGGGGGATGCGCGCTGCTGTGCTCATCGTCAGCATCTTCGCGTTGCCGCTCGCCGCCGCCCTGAGCTCTGGCTGACGTCGCCCTAGGCTTGCGTCCCATGACCGCGCTCGAGCTGCTCCCGGCCGTCGACGTGTCCGAGGGGCGCGCCGTCCAGCTCGTGCAGGGTGTGGCCGGGAGTGAACGTGTCTTCGGCGAGCCGGTCGAGTCGGCCCAGCGGTGGCAGCGAGCCGGCGCGCAGTGGGTGCACCTGGTCGACCTCGACGCGGCCTTCGGGCGAGGACACAACCGCGACCTGCTCGCCCGCGTGGTCGGCAGCCTCGACATCGACGTCGAGCTGTCCGGTGGCATCCGTGACGACGAGTCGCTCACCGCCGCGCTGGCCACCGGATGCCGGCGGGTGAACATCGGGACCGCCGCGCTGGAGGACCCGGACTGGTGCGCGAAGGTGATCGCCGAGCACGGTGACCGGGTCGCGATCGGACTCGACGTCCGTGGCACCACGCTCGCGGCGCGGGGGTGGACGCGTGACGGCGGCGACCTGCACGAGGTGCTCGCCCGTCTCGACGGTGAGGGCTGCGCCCGCTACGTCGTCACCGACGTCAACAAGGACGGCATGCTCCAGGGGCCGAACCTCGACCTGCTCCGCGACGTCTGCTCCCGCACGGACGCCCCGGTGGTGGCGTCCGGTGGTGTGTCGACGATCGACGACCTGACCGCGATCGCGACCTTGGTCGACGACGGGGTCGAGGGGGCGATCATCGGGACCGCGCTCTACACCGGAGCGTTCACGCTGGAGGACGCGTTGGCGGCGGTACGCCGATGAGCCTGGCCGTGCGGGTGATCCCGTGCCTCGACGTCGACGACGGCCGGGTCGTCAAGGGAGTGAACTTCCAGGACCTCCGCGACGTCGGCGACCCGGTGGAGCTCGCGAAGCGGTATGACGAGCAGGGCGCCGACGAGCTGACCTTCCTCGACATCACCGCCTCGAAGGACCGGCGCGACACGGTGCTCGACGTCGTCCGTCGTACGGCCGAACAGGTGTTCATCCCGCTCACCGTCGGGGGAGGAGTGCGAACCGTCTCTGACGTCGACGTGCTCCTGCGGGCCGGCGCGGACAAGGTCGCGGTGAACACCGCCGCGATCGAGCGCCCCGGCGTGATCGCCGAGATCGCGCAGCGGTTCGGTCGGCAGGTGCTCGTGCTGAGCGTCGACGCGCGGCGTGACGTCGGGACCGAGTCGGGTTTCGAGGTCACCACGCACGGAGGCTCGAAGGGCACCGGGTTGGACGCGCTCGACTGGGCGCGGCGCGGTGCCGAGCACGGAGCCGGGGAGATCCTGCTCAACGCGATGGACGCCGACGGCACCCAGGGCGGCTTCGACCTCGAGCTGATCCAGGCGATCCGCGCGGTCGTCTCCGTCCCGGTGATCGCGAGCGGGGGAGCGGGCGTGGCCGAGCACTTCCCTCCGGCGATCGACGCCGGCGCCGACGCCGTGCTCGCGGCGAGCGTGTTCCACGACGGGTTGCTCACCGTGGGAGACGTCAAGCAGGCGTTGGCCGAGGCCGGCCACCCGGTGCGTTAGAGCCGGAACCGCTTGCGACGGAGCCGCTCGACCGCGTCGGCGTCGCCCTCGAGCTCGTAGTCGGCGACCTGCTGCCGGCCGTACACGTAGAGACAGAGCTCGGAGGGCAGACCGCTGACGACCACCGGGTCGTCGCCCTTGCGCGCGATGGACTCGTCCGGGGCGTCGCTGCGCCGCAGCGTCACGGGCACCGGCGCGTGCCGGACGATGCCCTTCGCGAACCACCGCAACGGCGCCCACAGCTGGGTCTGCGCCCATCGGGGGAGGTCGCGGCGCGTCCACGAGGGCTGTGCACGGCGTACGTCCTCGTGGTGGATGTAGTGCTCGAGCGCGTTGAGTCGACGGTCGTTGCCGGGGAGCCGGAAGAACGACAGCGGGGGAGGTCCCGCACGGAACTGCTCGACCAGGTCGTCGTACGCCGTCTGCTCGACGAGCTCGTCGACCACGTCGTCGCCGATCTTGGGGACGGCTGCCTTGATCGCGCCGACCGGGTTGGACTCGCGCAGCACGAGATGTGCGACGAGGTGGTGCGTCGTCCAGTCTCCGCTGAGGGTCGGCGCGTCCGGCCCGACGGCCAGCAGGGTGTCGACCAGCATCACCCGCTCGACCTCCGACACGTTCGGCCCGCGACCGACCACGACGTGGTTGGCGTACGCAGCGCGCAGATCGTCGGGTGCGGGCGTCATACGCCCAGCGTAGGCGGGAGCTGAGCGATCGCGGACAATGGACAGATGCCGAGCAATCTCGACGCGATCGCGTACGACGACCGGGGCCTGGTGCCCGTCGTGGTCCAGGAGGCCACCACGCATCGTGTGCTGATGCTGGCGTGGATGGACGCCGAGGCCGTACGCCGGACCCGCGAGACCGGGCGCGCGACCTACTGGAGTCGAAGCCGGCAGGCGTACTGGGTCAAGGGGGAGACGTCCGGTCATCGCCAGCAGGTGCGGGAGCTGCGCGTCGACTGCGACGGCGACACGTTGCTGCTCGTGGTCGACCAGACCGGCCCCGCCTGCCACACCGGCGCCGAGACCTGCTTCACCGACGGCCTCTCGCATAACCGCTCGTTGAGCACCCGCACCGGTCGGCTGGTCGAGCCGACCCTGCTCAGCTTGTCGAGACCGGGTCCGTCCATCGAGCCTGTCGAGACCCGGCTCAGGCGGCGGTGGGCCAGGGTTGGGCGCGGCTGGTGCCGGTGTGGTCGACCAGATAGTGGTGGCCGTGGGGTGATCGCCATACGAATACGCCGGGCCAGACCTGGTTGAGGGTCCAGCGGCCGAAGGTTTTGGTGCGGTGATGTCGGCGGGTGAGCGGTCCGAGGTTCCCGATCCGGGTTTGGCCGGGTGGACCACCTTGGTCGGGTGGCCGGTAGGGGGTGGTGTGGTCGAGGTCGCCGGTGCGGCTGGTCGAGGTGGCGTAGGGGAAGCAGTCGACCGGGGAGATCAGGTGGATGGCTTCGCGGACCCGGTTCGGGATCTCGTAGCCGTCGACCGGGGTCTGGTTGGTCAGGTCGATCACCGGCTTCACGGTGACCCGACTGTTGGACAGCCAGTCCCGCAGCCGGTTGAGGGTGACGGGTCCGATCCCTTCCACCCGCGCCACCCCGACCCTGACTTGCCGCCGCCTCGATGCCGGCGTCGAGCGGTGTCGAGGGTTTGGTCGGTGAGGTGGACGTAGAGGGTGGCCGGCGGCCGGGGTCCTGGCCGTGGTTGCCGGTCGGGGCGGCTGGTGGGGTTTCGAGGGGGATGCCGGTGGTGGTGGCGACCTGGTCGAACAGGTCCAGGGTGGCTTGTGGGTTGGCCAACCAGCCCAGCGCGGCGGCGCGGCGCTGGTCCTTGCTGCGGGGGTCGCCGAGGATGCCGAGGCTGTCCGCGACCCGGTCCACGGTGCCGTCGAACCGGATCACGTCCGGTGCTTCGGCCCGGACGAACACCGTCTTGGTGCCCTGCTCGGTCGATCCCGACACCCAGGCGCCGAAGGACTCCCGGGCTGCCTGGTCGGCTTGTTCGGCAGCGTCGGGGTCGGTCCGCATCCAGGTCGCTTGGATGATGCGATCGAGCCGGGTCCAGGAGATCCGGTCCGCATACGGGGCGATCTCGATGTCCACCTGCCCACAGACCGGGACGGTCAGGGGCCGGGTGGCGTCGGCGACCTTGCGCCCGATCCACGCCCTCACGTCCCCGGCCTGGACCCGGGCCCACAGACCAGGCAGCCGGTGCCGCAGGTCCAGCGCGGCCGCGACCAGCCGGTCCGCGGCCTGGGTGGAGATGCCGAGCACGGCGCCGAGCTCGGCGGTGGCGAACTCCGCCACCTCCGGCGTCCCGGCACCGCCGAGCCGGAGCAGCCGTTCACAGCCGGGCAGCGCCCGGCTGCCCGGCTCGGTCGGCGAGACGACCACCGCGTGCAGGTCGGCCCAGTGCGCGGCGGCGTGCAGCTTGGCCACCTCGGCGGCGTTCAGGGCAGCATCGGCGGCAGCCGCATACGCCAGGGTGGCGTCGGCGTCCATCCCGTCCAGATCCTGCCTGATATCGAACATGTGTTCGATCATATGCCTCACCGCCGACACTCTGAAGAGCCGGAATCCCTTGTGGACAACGGATTCCGGCGTCGGCCACCTGTGGATCAACGGGTCTCGACAAGCTCGACCACCGATGGCACGACCGCCGGGTCTCGACAAGCCTGCGACCACCGATCGGCCCGACATTCGCGCATCGCCCACGAAAGGGCGGTTCGTCAGCGGAGTGAGCCCCACACGAGGGTGCTGGTGAGCGAGAACGTGATCAGTCCGTCTTCCTCAGCCAGCGGTTCGGCAAGGTCCAAGACCTCCTGGTCGAACGCGGCGTTCTCCGGACTCGGTCATGAGCTCGCGGGCAAGCGTCGAGGTCGAGCGCAGGCTCAACAGGTAGTCCTTCGGCGACTGCCTGAAGTCGACCGGCCGCGTGCTGGTGCAGACCGCGCCGCGTCCACAGACCCCGCTCGTCCAGGTCGTCAGCGACGTCGTACGCCGGGTCGTACTCGGGAGCCCGGGAGTATCTCCGGATCACGTCGACGGCGTCGACGAGTCCAGGATGACGCGCGGTCCGGTCGCACAGCACGAGCGGTGCCTGGTCGACCGTCACCGGGCGCAGGCGCCGGCAGACGACTTCGAGGTCGAACCAGTGCATGGCTGCGCCGGCGACGACCAGGTCGAACGGCCCAGGCGGCGAGAGGAGTTCGGCACGCTCCACGTGCCAGCTGATGTTGCGGGCGTCGCCGCCGGGCAACGTCTGGCCGATGTCGACCATCGCCTGCGCTGCCTCGACGGCATCGACGTGCGCGACCAGTGGTGCCAACGGGCGAGCCACGGACCCTTCACCGGCGCCGAGATCGAGGACCCGGCCGGCGAGGCCGCCGGCGAGTGAGGCGAGCAGCTCGACAGCCTCAGCCGGATAGGGAGGACGCCCGCGATACGCCTCGGCGACACCGTCGTGATGAAACGTGGTCGCCAGGTCGGCTCGTGGCTTCGGCACAGGTCGGGCGGCGGGTCGATCAGGGTTGCGGGCCGGCGAGGTGCCGGTCGAGGTTCTGCTTGACCCGCTCCGCCAGCTTCGGGTCGTCGAAGAGCCACTTCAGCTCCTGCGGGCTGAGGACCAGCAGCCGCATCGGAGTCTTGGCCGTGACGGTGGCGGTCCGCGTCGTGCGCTGGAGCACCCCGATCTCGCCGATCAGCTCTCCGACCGACGTCTCGCCGACGACCTTGCCGCCCACGCGGACCTCAGCGGTGCCCTCGGCGATGATGAACAGCTCGTACGCGCCGGAACCCTCCTCGGTCAGCTTGCGGCCGGCCGACACCTGGACCTCGTCGATGTGCGAGTCGATCCGTGCCAGCGCCTTCTTCGGCAGACCCTCGAAGAACGGCACCGTCCCGAGGAACTCGACCCTCGACCGTGGAACCCCGTGCTTGCTGAACATGTGGCTCTCCCTCCCGCGTCCCGTCTTGGGAGGATGGCACCCCCACCCCCGCAAAGCAATGGTCCGACCCTGGCACAGGCTGTCGGTGCCCGGTGGTGGACTCGCCGGATGAAGTACGGACTGGACATCACACCCGCGGGTCCGTGGGGGACGACCGGACCGGATCGCCGAGCTCGCGGCGCTGGCCGAGCAGTGCGGCTGGGACGGCGTCTTCTGCGAGGACTACCTCTGCTTCCCGGCGGCGGACGACGCCGCCGACGGCGAGCCCCCGCCGGACACGTACGACGTGTGGATCACCCTTGCCCTGATCGCGCAGGCGACCAGCCGGGTCACGATGGGCACCATGGTGACGCCGCTGCCGGCCCGCAAGCCCGCGGCGATCGCGTTGCAGGCGCTCACCGTCGACCACCTCTCCGGTGGACGGCTCGTCCTGGCGGTCGGCCTCGGCGACGAGGAGCGCACCAACTTCGGCGCCCTCGGTCAGACCGACAGCCTGCGCGAGCGCGCCGACCTGCTCGACGAAGGCCTGGACGTGATCACCCGGCTCTGGTCCGGTGACCCGGTGTCGTACGCCGGCACCCGACACCGGCTCGACGACGCCCGGATGCGACCCCCACCGGTGACCCGCCCCCGGATCCCGATCTGGGTGGGCGGCGCCATGACCAAGCCACGTCCGCGCCGCCGGGCCCTGCGGTGGGACGGCGCCTGCCTCTACCGGATCGCACCCGCCGAGGGCTGGGAGGACGTCACGCCCGACGACGTACGCCGACTTCGGGCCGACGCGCGGGAGCGGCCGGACGGAGGGGACGGCTTCGTGATCGTCGTCGGTGGCCGCGAGCGCAGCACCGAAGCAGCCAAGCTGGCCGACGACCGCGCGTACGTGACCGCCCTGGCCGAAGCCGGCGCCGACTGGTTCCAGGAGTACGTCCCGCCACGGCTGCCCTACGACGAGGCTCGGCGACGGATCGAGGCCGGACCCCTGGGCCAGCGACACGGCTGAGCAGCCGACCCCGACAATGGACGGGTGGCCACGACGCGAACGAGCGAGCAGCGACCGCGGGTGAAGTACGGCCCGACGCTCGTGGTCGGGCTGGCCGGAGCTCTGGCCATGACCGTAGGGGTCGCCAAGCCGTGGGTCACCGCGACCGCGCGACAGTCCGGGCTGCCGCAGATCGAGGTGTCCGTGAGTGGCGCAAACCTGGCTCCGCTCGCCGGGGCACTCGGCGTGGTCGTGCTCGCCGCCTTCGGAGCGGTCATCGCGACGCGCGGCTGGGTGCGCCGCGGCCTCGGCGTGCTGATCGTGCTGGCGTCCCTCGTCGTCCTGGTCTCGGCGCTGCACCCACCCGGTGCGACGGGTGCCCTCGAGGACGCGCTCACGGCCAAGGGGTGGACCGGCGGTGACTACGACACCGGCACCGCGGCCTGGCGTTGGCTGGCTCTCGTGGGCTCGGTCGCCTCGATCCTGGCGGGGCTCGCGATTTCGCTCTACGGGGGTCGATGGGCGACGATGGGCGCGGCGTACGACGCTCCGGGGAGACCCCAGGACGCGGTGCCCCGGAGGCAGCGTGATCCGGTCGCGTCCTCCGAGGCGGACGTCTGGCGCGAGATCGACGAGGGACGCGACCCCACCAGCGACCCGACCGACCCGAGCCGCCGTCCCGGAGCCTGAGGCGTCACAATGGAGCAGGAGCCCGACGACAAGGAGCAGCGACATGGCCGACGGTCATCACGGATCGACACCTGCGGCGTGGACCGCTGTCTCGCTCTGCCTGATCGCCTTCTGCGTCGGCGGCGCCGGCCTGATGATGGGCAACTGGGTCGTCTTCTGGGTCGGGATGGCCCTGATCCTCGTCTCCGGGATCGTCGGCAAGGTGATGCAGGCGATGGGGCTCGGGTCGCAATGACCTGCCGTCCCGCGATGGACGTGAGCTGCTGATGTCTGTCCTCGACGAGATCATCGTCGGCGTCCGCGAAGACCTCGCGCGCCGGCAGGAGCTGGTGAGCCTCGACGCGCTCAAGGAGTTCGCCGCGCGCCGCGACCCCGCGCTCGACCCGATGCCGGGCTACCGCGCGCCGGGCATCTCCGTCATCGCGGAGGTCAAGCGGTCCAGCCCGAGCCGCGGTTCGCTGGCGACCATCGCCGATCCCGCCGCGCTGGCGGTCGACTACGCCGCCGGAGGCGCAGCCACCATCAGCGTGCTCACCGAGGAGCGACGGTTCGGCGGCACGCTCGACGACCTGCGCGCGGTTCGCGCCGCCGTCGAGATCCCGGTGCTGCGCAAGGACTTCATCGTCACCTCCTACCAGCTCTGGGAGGCCCGGGCGGCGGGCGCCGACCTGGCCCTGCTCATCGCCGCGGCGCTCGACGACAACGAGCTCGCCGGACTCGTCGACCGGGCGCGCTCGATCGGCCTGACCCCGCTGGTCGAGGTGCACACCGAGGACGAGGTACACCGCTCGGTGGACGCCGGTGCCGACCTGATCGGTGTCAACGCCCGCAACCTGAAGACCCTCGAGGTCGACCGCGACACGTTCCGGCAGCTCGCGCCGATGATCCCCGACGGCATCGTCCGGGTCGCGGAGTCCGGCGTACGCGGCCCCCATGACGTCCTCGAGTACGCCCGTCAGGGCGCCGACGTCGTCCTCGTCGGCGAGACGCTCGTCACCGGCAAGGACCCGCGCACCGCCGTCTCCGACCTGGTCGCGGCCGGCACCCACCCGTCGCTCAAGCAGAGGCACCTCTGACCGTGCCCGACCCCAGCGCCCCTCGCCCTGGCTCCGCACGCCCGGACGCCGCCGGCCACTTCGGCCGGTTCGGCGGTCGCTTCATGCCCGAGGCGCTGATGGCCCCGCTCGACGAGCTCGAGCAGCACTGGCGGGAGGCGATGGCGGACCCGGCGTTCACGTCCGAGTTCGACCGGATGCTGCGCGAGTACGCCGGTGTGCCGTCCCTGCTGTACGACGCCGAGCGTTTCTCCGAGCTCGTCGGAGCTCGCGTCCTGCTGAAGCGCGAGGACCTCAACCACACCGGTGCCCACAAGATCCGCAACGTGCTCGGGCAGCTGCTGCTCACCCAGAAGATGGGCAAGAAGCGCGTCATCGCCGAGACCGGTGCCGGTCAGCACGGTGTCGCGACCGCAACCGCGTGCGCCTACTTCGGCCTCGACTGCGTCGTCTACATGGGTGAGGTCGACACGCAGCGGCAGGCGCTCAACGTCGCCCGGATGAAGATGCTCGGTGCCGAGGTCGTGACCGTCAAGACCGGCAGCCGGACGCTCAAGGACGCGATCAACGAGGCGCTGCGCGACTGGGTCGCGAACGTCGACTCCACGCACTACGTGCTCGGCACCGCGGCGGGTGCGCACCCGTTCCCCGCGATGGTGCGGGACTTCACCCGAGGCATCGGCGACGAGGCGCGCCAGCAGTGCCTCGACCTCACCGGTCGGCTTCCCGACGCCGTGCTCGCCTGCGTCGGCGGCGGCTCCAACGCGATCGGCATGTTCACGGCGTTCATCGAGGACGACGGCGTCGGGCTCTACGGTCTCGAGCCCGGTGGAGAGGGCTTCGAGACGGGTCGGCACGCCGCCACGATCACCGCCGGAGACGTGGGGGTGCTGCACGGCACCCGCTCGTTCCTGCTCCAGGACGAGGACGGTCAGACGATCGAGTCGCACTCGATCTCGGCCGGGTTGGACTACCCCGGGGTCGGCCCCGAGCACGCCTGGCTGGCCGAGACCGGTCGGGCGACGTACCGGCCGATCACCGACGCGCAGGCGATGGACGCGATGGCCACCCTCGCCCGCAGCGAGGGCATCATCCCGGCGATCGAGAGTGCCCACGCGCTCGCCGGCGCGTACGACGTCGCCCGCGAGCTCGGCCGCGACGCCGTGCTCGCCGTCTGTCTGTCCGGCCGCGGTGACAAGGACATGACCACCGCCGTTGATTCTTGATGGACTCTCCGAGGCGACGGAGTCGTCCGGAGAGGCTCAACAGACTCGAGCGAATCCACGTGACTGGCAGTGCCGGTCCGGCGGTCGAGGCCGCCCGCGACGAAGGACGCGCGGCCCTGATCGGCTACCTCCCGGCGGGCTTCCCCGACGTCGACACCTCGATCGCGCTGATCCAGGCGATGATCGACGGCGGTTGCGACGTGATCGAGATCGGGCTGCCCTACTCCGACCCGGTGATGGACGGTCCGACGATCCAGGCCGCCGCCGAGCGTGCGCTCTCGGCCGGCATGCGCACCCGCGACGTCTTCCGGGTCGTCGAGGCCAGCGCCGCCCGGGTCCCGACCCTGGTGATGACCTACTGGAACCCGATCGAGCGGTACGGCGTCGAGCGCTTCGCGGCAGACCTGGCCTCGGTCGGCGGTGCCGGGCTCATCACGCCCGACCTGACCCCGGACGAGGGCGGCGAATGGATCGCTGCGGCAGACCGGCACGACCTCGACAAGGTGTTCCTGGTCGCGCCGTCGTCGACCCCGGCCCGGCTGGCCAGCACGGCCGACGCCTGCCGCGGGTTCATCTACGCGACCGCCGTCATGGGCGTCACGGGTGTGCGCGAGCAGCAGAGCGACCTCGCCCCGACGTTGGTGGCCCGCACGCGTGAGGTCACCGACAAGCCGGTCTGCGTCGGGCTCGGGGTCTCCCATGGGGCGCAGGCCGCCGGCGTTGCGGCGTTCGCCGACGGCGTGATCGTGGGCAGCGCGTTCGTCAAGGCGGTCGACGGGGCGGAGTCCGACGGCATGGACGCGGCGGCCCGGGCCGTCGAGGCGCTGGCTCGGGACCTGTCTCGCGGCGTACGCAGGGAACTTTGAGGTGCGGGTCGGAGTTGGACACGTACGTGACACGGGAGCCGCGATGAGCAGACGGGCCTACGCCCGCGGCCCCCTGATCCTGCTGGCCGTCTTCGGCCTGTGCCTGGTCGTGGCGGGGTGCGGGGGAGACTCCGAGGTCGACGACAGCAGCGCGAGCAACCCGGGAGGCGTGATCGTCTCGGGCGGTGACGACGGACCGTATGCCGGCGCCGAACCCGCCCAGCCGTACCAGATGCCCGACGTGACCCTCACCGACACCAACGGCGCGGACTTCAACCTGAAGCGGGACACCGGCTCCCCGGTGACGCTCTTCTTCTACGGTTACACGCACTGCCCGGACGTCTGTCCCCTGGTGATGCAGCGACATCACCGCGGCGATCCTGCAGCTCCCGGACGACGTCCGCGCCGAGACCCAGATGGTGTTCGTGACCACCGACCCGACCCGGGACACCCCCGACGTGCTGCGCGAGCTACCTCGACCACTACGACTCCGACTTCGTCGGGCTCACCGGAGACCTCGGTGACGTGGTCAAGGCCTCCGACGCGATGGGGGTGGCGATCGAGGGCCGGCACAAGCTCCCGAGCGGCGGGTACGACGTCGGCCACGGGGCACAGGTGATCGGCTTCGCGGGAGACCAGGCACCG
Organism: uncultured Actinomycetota bacterium; assembly: GCA_963737725.1. Lineage (GTDB taxonomy): Bacteria > Actinomycetota > Actinomycetes > Propionibacteriales > Nocardioidaceae > JANLYC01. Next base: position 73,201 of record CAVTTO010000002.1, on the reverse strand, counting down.
GTGATCTGGACCCCGGGCACCCCAGTCGACGACATGGTGAGCGACATCGAGAAGCTCGCCGACTCGTGACGGACGCGGCGACGCAGCCGGTCGACGTCCCCGGACCGGTGCGGAGTACGGTTCAGTCGCGATGAACGCGATCACCCTGGCCTCGATCCCCAGCCCCGGCAACGGCGTCTGGCACATCGGCGACTTCCCGGTCCGCGGCTACGCGCTGTGCATCATCCTCGGCGTCGTCGTCGCGGTCTGGGTCGGCGACCGGCGCTGGGTCCAACGTGGCGGCTCACCCGGGATGGTCGGCGACGTCGCGGTCTGGGCGGTCCCGTTCGGGCTGGTCGGCGGCCGGATCTACCACGTGCTGACCGACCCCGAGCTCTACTTCGGTGAGGGCAAGAGCGCGATCACGGCGCTCTACATCTGGCGCGGCGGGCTCGGCATCTGGGGGGCGATCGGTCTCGGTGCTCTCGGCGCCTACATCGGGTGTCGTCGCAACGGCTGCCGCTTCGGTGCCTTCGCCGACGCGCTGGCGCCCGGCATCGTGCTGGCCCAGGCGGTCGGACGGTGGGGCAACTGGTTCAACCAGGAGCTCTACGGCAAGCCCACCGACCTGCCGTGGGGGCTGGAGATCGACCCGGCACACCGCGGCGACTACCAGCAGTACACGACGTTCCACCCGACCTTCCTGTACGAGTCGCTCTGGGACGTCGGCGTCGCCGTGCTCGTCATCTGGCTCGATCGCAAGCTGCGCCTCGGCTACGGCCGGGCCTTCGCGGTGTACGTGATGGCGTACACCGCCGGCCGCGCCTGGATCGAGTACCTCCGCATCGACACCGCCAACCACTTCTTCGGCGTCCGGCTCAACGTCTGGACGTCGGTCGTGCTGTTCATGCTCGCCGCGGCGTACTTCGTGATCGTCGGCCGCCGCCACCCGGGCCGCGAGGAGTACGTCGAGATCTGGGACGACGACGAGGACGAGGACGAGGCCGCGGGCGGCCGAGTCCGCGACGCGAGACCAGCCGGCGACGAGGTTCGTCGGACGCCGCGATCGGGAGCCGGCGATGACGCTGACCGAGATGCCGGCAGGAAGGCGACGACCAGCGAGGTTAGGTCAACCTGAGTCGCCACGGTGGGCCGCACTCGTCGACAATGTGGGCATGGCGGAAGCGATCGACAGCGGCCCGGTCGACCCGGCGGACATCGACCAGGAAGAGATCGACCACGAGCATCCGGACGTCACCGGCGGTTGGCTGCGGCCGGCGGTCTTCGGGGCGATGGACGGGCTCGTCTCCAACTTCGCGCTGATCGCCGGTGTCGTCGGCGGCACCCAGGGCGACCACTCGAAGCAGGTCGTGCTGGCCGGGCTCGCCGGGCTCGCCGCCGGTGCGTTCTCGATGGCGGCGGGGGAGTACACCTCGGTCGCCAGCCAGGCGGAGTACACCGCGAAGGAGATCGAGGTCGAGCGCCTCGAGATCATCGCCAAGCCGCGCGCGGAGCAGGCCGAGCTCGCGCAGATGTACGTCGACCGCGGCATCGACCGCGACCTCGCCGAGAAGATCGCCGAACAGGTGCACGCCGACCCCGAGCTCGCTGTCGAGGTGCACGCGCGCGAGGAGCTCGGCGTCGACCCCGACCACCTGCCCTCGCCCCGGCTGGCGGCCGTGTCGTCGTTCTTCGCCTTCGCCGTCGGTGCCGCGCTGCCCGTGCTTCCCTACCTGCTCGGCGCCGACACGCTCTGGCCGGCGCTGATCATCAGCCTGCTGGCGCTGTTCGCCTGCGGAGCCATCGTCTCCCGCGTCACGACGCGGTCGTGGTGGTACGGCGGCATCCGGCAGATGTTGCTCGGCGGTCTGGCGGCCGCGTTGACCTACTTCATCGGAGACCTGGTCGGCGCGAGCCTAGGCTGACCTCCATGGCGCGCAAGCGGAGCGGGATCACGTCTCTTCTGAGACGAGCTCTCGTCACGATGGTCGTGGCCCAGGTCGGCGTCATCGCGACGCTGATGGGGATCGACGCCTGGCGCAAACGGGTCCGGCCGCGGTCCAACAAGTTCCCGCGCGTCGAACCGATCGACGTCGACGTCCGCGACTCCACGACCACGATCTACACGTTCGGCGAGGACCTCTACGCCGACATGCTGGCGGCGATCCGCGGCGCGAAGCGCAAGGTGCTGTTCGAGTCGTACATCGTCAAGAACGACAGCCTCGGCGAGGAGTTCAAGCAGGCGCTCATCGAGGCGGCCGAGCGTGGCGTCGCGGTCCATGTCGTGTACGACGGCTTCGCCAACCTGGTCGTCCCGCGGAAGTTCTTCGACTTCCCGCCGTCGGTGCACGTGATCCGCTACCCCGCCCTTCGGGTCGGCCTGCTCCTGCTCAACGTCCGCAAGTCCGGCCGCGACCACCGCAAGATCCTGGTCGTCGACGGCGAGGTCGGCTTCGTCGGCGGCTACAACGTCGGGGCCCTCTACGCCACCCAGTGGCGCGACACCCACCTGCGGGTGAGGGGTGCGGCCACCTGGGAGCTCGAGAACGCCTTCGTCGACCTCTGGAACCGGCTGCGTGCTCCGGAGCAGCCGCTGCTCGACGACCCCGGCACCTCGGTGTGGGAGCCACGGATCCGCACCCAGCGCAACGTCCCCGAGCAGCTGACCTACCCGATCCGGGGCATGTACCTGGAGGCGATCGACCGGGCGCAGCACCACATCTACGTCACCCAGGCCTACTTCATCCCCGACCGCGACATCCTGGAGGGGCTGCTCAAGGCGGCCGCGCGCGGTGTCGAGGTCTGCATCCTGGTGCCGGAGGTCTCCAACCACGTGGTCGCCGACTGGCTCTCCCGCGGCTTCTACGGCACGTTGCTGCGCAGCGGGGTGCAGCTGTGGTTGTTCCAGCACGCGATGGTGCACGCCAAGACGGCCACCATCGACGGCCACTGGAGCACGATCGGGACGGCCAACATCGACCGGCTGAGCCTGACCGGCAACTACGAGATCAACCTGGAGATCATCGACGACGGGTTCGCGGCCGAGATGGAGCGGGTGTTCGAGAACGACCGCTCGAACGCGCGACGGCTCGAGCCGGACGAGTGGTTCGCGCGGCCGATCGTGGCGAAGGCGAGCGAGCTCGTCCTGGCCCCGCTGCGACCGCTGCTGTGACCCGTCGTCACGGGGCGTCGGTAGGGGCGGCCGCGCCGGTCTGCAGCGAGTCGTAGAGCACGAAGCCGAGCACACCCAGCACCACGATGCTGGCGAGAATGATCGTCCACAGCACGATGACGTAGACGCGTTCGCCGGTCGACCAACTCGGTGAGTACAACCGTTCGCGCCACTTCGACGTCATCAAGCCCCTCTCGTCAACCCCGAAATCGCTGTGAGAACGGTAGCGCCGACCGCCCCGATTCGCCGTCTCAGGGTGTGGCGTGGCCGCAGACCGCCGTTGTTACTCTCGTGTAGTCTCGCCGAAACATTTGCCGGGCCAACGTCGTCCCAGCGCCGCACCAGCGCAGACCAGCCAGCGCGACCCCGCATCTCTCTCGCGTCTGGCCGCACGACGACGACGGGAGATAGGCCCATGCGAGCTGTCCCGCCTCCCCAGGGGTTGTACGACGGACGCCACGAGCACGACGCCTGCGGCGTCGCCTTCGTCGCGACGCTCAGCGGCGTCGCCTCCCATGACATCGTCGCCAAGGCCCTGACCGCGCTCCGCAACCTCGAGCACCGCGGAGCGTCCGGCGCGGAGCCCGACTCGGGCGACGGCGCGGGCATCCTGATGCAGGTTCCGGACGCGTTCCTCCGCGACGTCTGCGCGTTCGAGCTTCCGCCGGTCGCGACGTACGCCGTGGGCACCGCGTTCATCCCGGGCGACAGCGAAGCGGTCACCAAGACCAAGCAGCACATCGCCGACCTCGCGGCCGAGGAAGGGCTGCGCGTCGTCGGCTGGCGTGAGGTCCCGACCGAGCCCGAGCTGCTCGGCAGCACGGCCCGGGGCTGCATGCCGACCTTCGTCCAGCTGTTCGTCGCGGGTGCGAACGGTCGGGTCGTGGGCATGGCTCTGGAGCGGATGGCGTACTGCCTGCGCAAGCGAGCCGAGCACGAGACCAACGTCTACTTCCCGTCGCTGTCCTCGCGCACCCTGGCCTACAAGGGGATGCTGACGACCGACCAGCTCGACCGGTTCTTCCCCGAGCTCACCGACGAGCGGGTGGAGTCGGCCATGGCGGTCGTCCACTCGCGCTTCTCCACCAACACCTTCCCGTCGTGGCCGCTGGCCCACCCGTACCGGTTCATCGCGCACAACGGCGAGATCAACACCGTGATGGGCAACCGCAACTGGATGCGTGCGCGGGAGTCGATGCTGCAGTCGGACCTGTTCAACCAGGCGGGCGCGCAGGGAGAGGCCGCAGGCCTGGACCGGTTGTTCCCGATCGTGACGCCCGACGCGTCCGACTCGGCGTCGTTCGACGAGGCCCTCGAGCTGCTGCACCTCGGCGGCCGGTCGCTCCCGCACGCGGTGCTCATGATGATCCCGGAGGCGTGGGAGAACCACACCGAGATGGACCCCCGCCGCCGCGCCTTCTACGAGTTCCACTCGGCCCTGATGGAGCCCTGGGACGGTCCCGCCTGCGTGGTGTTCACCGACGGCACCCAGATCGGCGCCGTCCTCGACCGCAACGGCCTGCGCCCTTCGCGCTACTGGGTGACCGACGACGGCCTGGTCGTGTTGGCGTCGGAGGTCGGCGTGCTCGACATCCCGCCCGCCTCGGTCGTCCGCAAGGGCCGGCTGCAACCCGGTCGGATGTTCCTGGTCGACCTCGACGAGAAGCGGATCATCGAGGACGACGAGATCAAGCAGACCCTCGCGTCCGAGGCGCCGTACGACGAGTGGCTGCACGCCGGACTGATCCAGCTGCGGGACCTGCCGAGCCGGGAGCACATCGTGCACACCCACCGTTCGGTCACCCGGCGCCAGCAGATCTTCGGCTACACGGAGGAGGAGCTGCGGGTGCTCCTGACGCCGATGGCGCGCAACGGCGTCGAGCCCATCGGGTCGATGGGCACCGACAGCCCGATCGCCGCGCTGTCCGGCCGGCCGCGGCTGCTCTTCGACTACTTCAGCCAGCTGTTCGCGCAGGTGACCAACCCGCCGCTCGACGCGATCCGCGAGGAGCTCGTCACGTCGTTGGCCGGCACGATCGGGCCCGAGGGCAACCTGCTCGACCCGGGTCCGGCGTCCTGTCGGCAGGTCGTGCTGCCCTTCCCGGTCATCGACAACGACGAGCTGGCCAAGATCATCCACGTCAACCGTGACGGCGACCTGCCCGGCTACGCCACCCACGTCGTGCACGGTCTGTACGACGTGGAAGGTGGTGGCCCCGCGCTCGCCCACCGGATCGACGAGATCTGCGCCGAGGTGTCGGACGCGATCAGCAGCGGGGCTCGCATCATCGTGCTGTCGGACCGCCACGCGACGGCCGAGCAGGCACCGATCCCGTCACTGCTGCTCACCGGCGCCGTGCACCACCACCTGGTGCGTGAGAAGACCCGCACGCAGGTCGGGCTCGTCATCGAGGCCGGCGACGTCCGCGAGGTCCACCACGTCGCCCTGCTGATCGGCTACGGCGCCGCCGCGGTCAACCCCTACCTCGCGATGGAGAGCGTCGAGGACCTGGCACGCCAGCAGGTTCACCTGACCGACGTCGAGCCCGAGCAGGCGGTGCGCAACCTGGTGAAGGCGCTCGGCAAGGGCGTGCTCAAGGTGATGAGCAAGATGGGCGTCTCCACGGTCGCGTCGTACACCGGCGCCCAGATCTTCGAGGCCGTCGGACTCAGCGCCTCCGTCGTCGACCCGTACTTCACCGGGACGACGTCGAAGCTCGGTGGCGTCAGCCTGGACGTGCTCGCCCGCGAGGTCGAGGCGCGGCACCGCCGGGCCTATCCGCTCGACGGCATCCCGCCGGCGCACCGCCGACTCGACATCGGTGGCGAGTACCAGTGGCGCCGCGAGGGCGAGCCCCACCTGTTCGACCCCGACACGGTCTTCCGGCTGCAGCACTCGACGCGGTCCGGGCGCTACGACGTCTTCAAGCAGTACACGAAGCTGGTCGACGAGCAGAGCGAGCGGCTGATGACGCTGCGCGGGCTGTTCCGCTTCAAGGACGACCGCCCTGCGATCCCGCTCGACGAGGTCGAGCCGGTGTCGGAGATCGTCAAGCGGTTCTCGACCGGCGCGATGTCGTACGGCTCGATCAGCAAGGAGGCGCACGAGACGCTGGCGATCGCGATGAACCGCCTCGGCGGGAAGTCCAACACCGGCGAGGGCGGTGAGGACCGCGACCGGCTCCATGACCCTCGGCGGCGCAGTGCGATCAAGCAGGTGGCGTCCGGCCGGTTCGGCGTGACGAGTGAGTACCTCACCAACGCCGACGACATCCAGATCAAGATGGCGCAGGGTGCCAAGCCCGGCGAGGGTGGTCAGCTCCCGGGCCACAAGGTCTACCCGTGGGTGGCCAGGACCCGGCACTCGACGCCGGGCGTCGGGCTGATCTCACCGCCCCCGCACCACGACATCTACTCCATCGAGGACCTGGCGCAGCTGATCCACGACCTCAAGAACGCCAACCCGTCCGCGCGCATCCACGTGAAGCTCGTCGCCGAGGTCGGTGTCGGCACCGTTGCGGCCGGCGTCTCCAAGGCGCACGCCGACGTCGTGCTCATCTCCGGCCACGACGGCGGCACGGGTGCCGCACCGCTGACCTCGCTCAAGCACGCGGGCGGGCCGTGGGAGCTGGGGCTGGCCGAGACGCAGCAGACGCTGCTGCTCAACGGCCTGCGCGACCGCATCGTCGTCCAGTGCGACGGCCAGCTCAAGACCGGCCGTGACGTGATGATCGCGGCGCTGCTCGGCGCGGAGGAGTTCGGCTTCGCCACGGCGCCGCTGGTGGTGTCCGGCTGCGTGATGATGCGGGTCTGCCACCTCGACACCTGTCCGGTCGGCATCGCGACCCAGAACCCGGTGCTGCGGGAGCGGTATGCCGGCAAGGCGGAGCACGTCGTCACGTTCTTCGAGTTCATCGCCGAGGAGGTGCGCGAGCTGCTGGCCGAGCTCGGCTTCCGGACGCTCGACGAGGCGATCGGCCACGCCGAGGTCCTCGACACCCGGTCGGCCGTCGACCACTGGAAGGCTGCCGGTCTCGACCTCCAGCCGGTGCTGCACGTGCCGGTCCTGCCCGAGGGCGCCGCCCGGCACCGCACGCTGGAGCAGGACCACGGCCTCGGCCGCGCGCTCGACAACGAGCTGATCGAGCTCTGTCGGCCTGCCATCGAGTCCGGCGAACCGGTGCGGGCTCGAATCGCGATCCGCAACGTCAACCGGACCGTCGGCACGATGCTCGGCCACCAGGTGACCAAGGCGCACCCGGACGGCCTGGCGGACGAGCTGATCGACCTGACGTTCACCGGCTCGGCCGGACAGTCCTTCGGCGCGTTCGTCCCACGCGGGATCACGCTGCGCCTCGAGGGCGACGCGAACGACTATCTCGGCAAGGGGCTCTCCGGTGGCCGGATCGTGGTCCGTCCCGACCTCGACAGCACGTTCGTCGCCGAGGAGCAGATCATCGCGGGGAACGTGATCGCCTACGGCGCCACGAGCGGCGAGGTCTTCATCCGTGGCCAGGTCGGCGAGCGCTTCGCCGTCCGCAACTCCGGTGCCTCCCTCGTGGTCGAAGGCGTCGGCGACCACGGGTGCGAGTACATGACCGGGGGCGAGGTCGTGGTCCTGGGTGCGACCGGGCGCAACTTCGCCGCCGGCATGAGCGGGGGAGTCGCCTACGTGCTCGACCTCGACGAGAACCGCGTCAACCGCGAGCTGGTCGACCTCGGCACGCTCGACGACGAGACCGCGGCGCGGGTGCTGCACCTGGTCACCCGCCACGCGGAGGAGACGGGCTCGACCGTCGCGCAGGCGATCGCCCTCGAGTGGTCGTCCGCGCGCCACCGCGTCACCGAGGTGATGCCACGCGACTACCGCCGCGTCCTCGACGCCCGGGCCGCCGCCGAGCGCGACGGGCTGTCCGAGGCCGACGCCACCGCAGCGATGATGGGAGCTCTCGATGGCTGACCCTCGTGGATTCCTGACGACCGCCCGTGAGGTCGCCACCCGGCGTCCGGTCGAGGAGCGGGTGCAGGACTGGCAGGAGGTCTACCCCGACGACGTCGGACGCACCCTCCTGCCGATCATCACCAAGCAGGCCGGTCGCTGCATGGACTGCGGCATCCCGTTCTGCCACCAGGGCTGCCCGCTCGGCAACCTGATCCCGGAGTGGAACGACCTCGTCTACCGCGACGACTGGGAAGGCGCGATCGAGCGGCTGCACGCGACCAACAACTTCCCGGAGTTCACCGGGCGGCTCTGCCCGGCCCCGTGCGAGACGTCCTGCGTCCTCGGCATCAACCAGGACCCGGTGACGATCAAGAACGTCGAGGTCACGATCGTCGACAAGGCCTGGGACGCCAACCTGATCCGGCCCCAGCAGGTCGACTGGCTCACCGGCAAGACCGTGGCGGTCGTCGGCTCCGGTCCGGCAGGTCTCGCGACCGCGCAGCAGCTGACCCGCGCGGGTCACACGGTGGCGGTCTACGAGCGCTCGGAGGAGATCGGCGGGCTGCTGCGCTTCGGCATCCCCGAGTTCAAGATGGAGAAGCGGCAGGTCGACCGCAGGCTCGACCAGATGAGGCGTGAGGGCACGGTCTTCCGCGCCGGCGTCGAGGTCGGCGTCGACATCACGGGCAGTGAGCTGCGCGAGCGGTTCGACGCGGTGGTGCTCGCGGTCGGGTCGACGATCGGGCGCGACCTGCCGATCCCGGGGCGCGACCTCGACGGCGTGCACCAGGCCATGGAGTACCTCCCGCAGGCCAACCGGGCCGCGCTGGGCCAGACGGTCGACGGGCAGATCACCGCAGCGGGCAAGCACGTCGTGGTGATCGGCGGCGGTGACACCGGTGCCGACTGCGTCGGGACGGCGCACCGCCAGGGTGCCGCCTCGGTGACGCAGCTGGAGATCATGCCGCGTCCCGGCGACGCGCGGGTGGACGGCCAGCCCTGGCCGACGTACCCGATGATCTATCGCGTCTCGTCGGCGCACGAGGAGGGCGGCGACCGGGTGTACGCCGTCTCGACGAGCGAGTTCCACGGCGACGACGCCGGCCGGGTCACCGACCTGACCCTGACCGAGGTGGAGATGCAGGACGGCCGCTTCACGCCGGTGCCCGGGCTCGGACCGGCGGATCCCAGCCGGTCTCGTGCTGCTGGCGATGGGCTTCACCGGGCCCGAGCCGGACAGCGTGGTCGCGCAGCTCGGCCTCGACCTGGACGAGCGCGGGAACATCGCCCGCGACGACGCCTACATGACGTCCGAACCCGGTGTCTTCGTCGCCGGCGACGCCGGTCGCGGGCAGTCGCTCATCGTCTGGGCGATAGCCGAGGGACGCTCGGCCGCGGCCGCGGTGGACACCTATCTCACCGGATCGACCACCCTCCCGTCGCCCATCCCACCGACCGCCCGTCCGCTCTCCGTCTGACCGCGAGCGGATGCGTTCAGGGCTTGTAGGCTCGTCGGGTGCGTAGAGCAAAGATCGTCTGCACCCTCGGACCCGCGACATCGACACCGGAGCGGATCCGCGAGCTCGTGGACGCCGGGATGAACGTGGCGCGGCTCAACCTCAGCCATGGCAGCTATGCCGACCACGAGAAGGTCTACCGGATGGTGCGTGAGGCGTCCGACGCCACCGGCAAGGCCGTGGGGATCCTCGCCGACCTCCAGGGTCCGAAGATCCGCCTCGGGACCTTCGCCGACGGTCCGGTCCAGGTGAACAAGGGCGACGAGTTCACCATCACCACGCGAGACATCAGGGGCGACCAGTCCTGTTGCTCGACGACGTACGACGGTCTGCCGGGTGACGTCCAGAAGGGTGACCAGATCCTCATCGACGACGGCAACGTCCGGCTCACCGCGACCCAGGTCGACGGCACCGACGTGACGACCACGGTCGAGGTCGGCGGCAAGCTGAGCAACAACAAGGGCATCAACCTGCCCGGAGTGGCCGTCAGCGTCCCCGCCCTGTCCGAGAAGGACATCGAGGACCTGCGCTGGGCCCTCCATCTGCGCGCGGACATGATCGCCCTCTCCTTCGTCCGATCCGCCGAGGACGCCGACGACGTACGCCGGGTGATGGACGAGGAGAAGGAGTGGATCCCGGTCATCGCCAAGATCGAGAAGCCCCAGGCGATCGACCACATCGACGAGATCATCGCGGCGTTCGACGGCGTGATGGTGGCGCGCGGCGATCTCGGGGTCGAGATGCCGCTCGAGGACGTGCCCTTCCTGCAGAAGCGGGTCGTCGAGGCGGCCCGCCGCAACGCCAAGCCGGTCGTCGTGGCCACCCAGATGCTCGAGTCGATGATCTCGTCGCCGCGCCCGACCCGCGCCGAGGCCTCCGACGTCGCCAACGCGGTCCTCGACGGGGCCGACGCGGTCATGCTGTCGGGTGAGACCAGCGTGGGGGACTACCCCATCGAGACCGTCGAGACGATGGCCCGCATCATCGAGTCGACGGAGGACCACGGACTCGCCCGGATGGCCGCCATCCAGTGGGAGCCGCACACGCGCGGCGGCATCATCGCCAAGGCCGCGGCCGAGGTGGCCGAGCGGGTGGGCGCGAAGTTCCTGGTCGCCTTCAGCCAGTCGGGCGACACCGCTCGACGGCTTTCCCGCTACCGGTCCGAGGTGCCGGTGCTCGCCTTCACGCCGGAGCCGGTCGTGCGGTCGCAGCTGTCCATGACCTGGGGCATCGAGACCTTCCTCGGGGAGAAGGTCGACCACACCGACGAGATGGTGATGCAGGTCGACAAGGCCCTGCTCGAGGCCGGCCGCTGCGAGGAGGGCGAGCAGGTCGTGATCGTGGCCGGGAGCCCGCCCGGGATCCCCGGATCGACCAACGCGCTGCGCATCCACCGGATGGGTGACGCGATCAACGGGGTCGCCCCCGCCTACCGGTCCCAGCGGGCGAACGGCTGATCCGCAGGGCCGGATCAACGCCTCCGTACGCCGCATCCTGGAGCTCAAGCAGCGGCTCGGGCTGTTCCGCTCGGCCAAGCACCTGCCGCAGTGTCGCTGACGTGGCTGAGTGCCCGGGCGGGAGTCGAACCCACACTGTACGGGTTTTGAATCCGCTTTCTCTGCCGGTTGGAATACCAGGGCGCGTCCATACCGTAGCGGCCGGATCGAGCCTAGACAAGTCGGCGATAGCGTCTGCCCCGTGAACGAAACGACCGCCCCGACGACCACTGATCAACCCCGCCCGCGCGTGGTGATCGCGGAGGACGAGGCCCTGATCCGACTCGACCTCGCCGAGATGCTCGGCGAGGAGGGGTATGACGTCGTGGGCCAGGCCGGCGACGGTCAGCGGGCGGTCGAGCTGGTCGAGGAACACCGCCCCGACCTGGTCGTGCTGGACGTCAAGATGCCGAAGCTCGACGGCATCTCCGCGGCCGAGCGGATCGCGGCGCAGCGCATCGCGCCCGTGGTCATCCTCACCGCGTTCAGCCAGCGCGACCTGGTCGAGCGGGCGCGCGAGGCGGGAGCGATGGCCTACCTGGTCAAACCGTTCGAGAAGCGCGACCTGGTGCCCGCCGTCGAGATGGCCAGGTCCCGGTTCGCCGAGCTGCAACAGCTCGAGGCCGAGGTGGCCGACCTGACCGAGCGGCTGGAGACCCGCAAGCAGGTCGACCGGGCCAAGGCGATCATCCAGGAGACGCTCGGCGTGAGCGAGCCGGACGCGTTCCGGTGGATTCAGAAGACAGCGATGGATTTGCGACTTTCGATGCGAGATGTCGCACAGGGTGTGATCACCCACGGAGTCGAAGTCACGAAATGACAACTTCACCCCGTAGCCGGATGGCGATTCGCTGACTCTGGCAGACAAAAACTGTAGGTTCTCTCCATCCAACCCCAGGCTGACCCAGGGCGATCCTGCGTGTCGGCAGCGACAACCTCATCATCGGAGGGTTCATGATCCGTCCCAAGCGCACGGCGCAACTGCTTGCAGTTTCAGCAGTGGCGGCGCTCGTCCTCAGTTCCTGTGGAGGGAGCGACGACAGCAGCGACGACAACAACGCCGGCGGCGAAAACACTTCGCCCACCGAGGAGACGTCCGCGGCTCCCACCGGCGACGGAACGCTGACGATCGGCAGCTTCCTGCCCCAGACCGGCGACCTGGCCTACCTCGGCCCGCCGGAGTTCGCCGGTGTCGACCTGGCCGTCCAGGAGATCAACGACGCCGGCGGAGTGCTCGGCAAGCCGGTCAAGCAGGCCAAGGGCGACTCCGGCGACCTGACCCCGGACATCGGTGCGCGAGCAGGTCGACAAGCTGCTCAACGCCGGCTCCGACGTCATCCTCGGCGCCGCCTCGTCGAGCGTCTCGCTGAGCGTCATCGACAAGATCATCGGCGCGAACAAGGTGATGTTCTCGCCGGCCAACACCTCGCCGGCGTTCGACACCTACGACGACAAGGACCTGTACTTCCGGACCTCGCCCGTCCGACGTGTTCCAGGGTGAAGTGCTCGCCAACCTGATGGTCGAGGACAACCTCAACAACGTCGCGATCCTGGCTCGCCAGGACTCCTACGGTGAGGGTCTGTCCAAGCGGTTGAAGGAGGTGCTGGAGGAGAAGGGCGCCACGGTCGCGGCCTACGAGCTGTACTCCGCCGACGCCACCAACTACACCGCCGAGGTCAACAAGATCGCGGCGTCGAAGCCTGACTCCATCGCAGTGATCGGTTTCGAGGAGACCACCAAGATCGTTCCGCAGCTGATCGCCAAGCAGGTCGGTCCGCAGGACATCCCGACGTACTTCGTGGACGGCAACACCGCCGACTACTCCGACGAGGACTTCGACCTCGAGGGCGTGAAGGCGACGTTCCCGGCGGCTGCTGAGGTTCCCGGTCGACTTCAACAAGAAGCTCGACGCGATCTGGGCCCCGAAGAAGCTCAAGGACTACACCTACGGTGCCCAGTCCTACGACGCGGTGATGCTGATCGCGCTGGCGGCCGAGGAAGCCAAGGACGACGACGGCCTCGCACTGTCGAAGCACATCATCGACGTCTCCGAAGGACGGCACGGCCTGCACGGCGTACGCCGAGTGCCTCGACCTGCTCAAGCAGGGTGAGGACATCGACTACAACGGCATCTCCGGCCCGGTCGACCTCAACGACACCGGAAGCGTCAGCAAGGCGACCATCGGTATCCAGCTGTACGGTGCCGACAACAAGTACAAGCAGATCGACTCGGTCTCGGGCGTCATCGAGTAGCCGCAGCCGATCACCTGACACGCGTCAAGGGCCCGACCACCGCACGGTGGTTGGGCCCTTGGTGTAGGTGGAGGCGGCGCGCGGGCACGGTCAGGCCTTGGCGAGCGTGCCGAGGTAGAGCTCGATGACCTTGGGGTCCTTCGCCAGGTCGCTGCCGGTGCCGGTGTAGGCGTTCCTGCCCTGGTCGAGGACGTACGCCCGGTCGCAGATCTGCAGGCAGCGCGCGGCGTTCTGCTCGACCATCACGACGGACACGCCGGCCCGGTTGATCCGCCGCGTCTGGACGAAGACCTCGTCCTGCAGGACCGGCGAGAGTCCCGCCGACGGCTCGTCGAGCAGCAGGACCGACGGCTCCATCATCAGCGCACGTCCCATGGCCACCATCTGTCGCTCGCCGCCGGACAGCGATCCGGCCCGCTGGCTGCGCCGATCCCGCAGCGCGGGGAACAGTCCCGCCACGAAGTCGAACCGCTCCTTGAAGACGCTTGGGCTTCTGGTAGCTGCCCATCTGGAGGTTCTCTTCGATCGTGAGCGACGGGAACACGTTGTTGCTCTGCGGCACGAAGCCGATCCCGGCCGACACCAGGACGTCGGCACGTTCGTTGGTCACGTCGCGGTCGTTGAGCTTGACCGTGCCCGACCCGATCTTGACGAGCCCGAAGAGAGCCTTCAGCAGCGTCGACTTGCCGGCGCCGTTGGGACCGATGATGCCGACGAGCTCGCCCGGCTGGCAGTACAGGTCGGCGCCGTTGAGGATGTTGACGCCCGGGAGGTAGCCGGCGATGAGGTCGTCGGCGCGCAGCACGGCTCCGTCGGCGTGGTCCAGATGGGCCTGGCGTGCCTCGGCGTGCTCGGCGGAGACCGCGGCCGGCTGGTCGCCCGCGCAGCACGGTCCCCTCGTCGTCGTCGGAGCGCTCGTCGCGGATCTCGTCAGCCATGGGTGGGCTCCTCGTCGGAGGTCGGCGACGGCGACTGCGCCTCCGGCCTCGAGCTCCTTCTCGGCCTCGGCCAAGATGCGCTCCTCCTCCTCGAAGTTCAGCTCCGTGTCGTGGTGAGCGCCGAGGTAGGCGTCGATCACCCGTTGGTCGCCCATCACGGCGTCAGGCGGGCCCTCGGAGATGATCCGGCCCTGCGCCATCACGATCACCCAGTCGGAGATGTCGCGGACCATGTCCATGTCGTGCTCGACGAAGAGCACGGTCATGCCGTCCTCGCGCAACGACTTCACGTGACCGAGCAGCGACTGCTTGAGCGCGGGGTTGACCCCAGCCATCGGCTCGTCGAGCATGACCAGCTCCGGCTCGACCATCAGGGCACGCGCCATCTCGAGCAGCTTGCGCTGCCCGCCGGACAGCGAGCCGGCGAAGTCGTCCTTCTTCTCGAACAGCTTGAAGCGCCGGAGCAGGTCGGCCGCCCGCTCGGTGTTGCGCTTCTCCTGGGCCCGCCACAGCGGCGCGAACATCGCCTGGAACAGGCTCTCGCCCGACTGCCCGGTGGCGCCGATCCGCATGTTCTCCATCACGGTCAGCCGCGAGAGCACCTTGGTCAGCTGGAAGGTGCGGACCATGCCGAGCCGCGCGACCCGGTACGCCGGGATGCCCTTGAGGCTGCGGCCGCTGAACGACCAGGAGCCCTCGTCCGGCTTGTCGAAGCCGGTGAGCAGGTTGAAGAACGTCGTCTTCCCGGCGCCGTTCGGGCCGATCAGCGCGGTGATCACGCCGCGCTGGATCTCGACGTGCTCCACGTCGACGGCGGTGAGACCGCCGAAGCGGCGCACGATGCCGTCGGCCACCACGAGAGGGTCTGGCTTGGCCGCTCCCGGCTGGTGCTCGACGCCTTGGAGCGCCGCCCGGGCATCGACCGACTGGTCGGTGCCGGGGAGGGCTCACGACGGTGGAGTCTCCGGCGTGGATCAAGTCGGGCTCAGCGGGCATCGAGAGCCAACTCCCTTCGATCTCCGAAGATCCCTTGTGGTCTGAAGATCATCAACAACATCAAGGCCAGGCCCATGAAGATGAGACGCATCAGGCTCGCCTGGTCGGCCGTCATGATCCACTCGGGGATGATCGGGTCGGAACCGCTGGTGGCCTCGCTGAAGACCAGGTCGAGGAAGCTGAGCAGGAACCAGAAGATGATGGCGCCGGCGACCGGACCCAGGACGCGGGCCGCACCACCGACGAGCAGGACGGTGTAGGCGAAGAAGGTCACGTCGGTCGCGAACCCGGCCGGTGAGATGGCTGCGCTTCTCACCGCTGTGAGGAAGCCTGCCAGCGCACCGAAGAGACCGCCGATGATGAGGGACTGCATCTTGTAGGCGTACACGTTCTTGCCGAGGCTGCGCACGGCGTCCTCGTCCTCGCGGATGGACTTCAGCACGCGACCCCAGGGGCTGCGCATCAGCAGCCACACGACGAGGCAGCTCAGCGCGACGAGCGTCCAACCCACGCAGACCACGAAGAAGTCGTAGGGCCGCCAGGTGACGACCCCGTCGATCCCCATGGTCTTGTCGAACGGGTTCAGGCTCGCGAAGGAGTCGTTGAAGTCCTGCAGGCCGTCGAGGCCGCCGAAGTACTCGAGCAGCGTGACCGAACCGACGACCTGCCGGATGATCTCGGCGGCCGCGATCGTGACGATCGCCAGGTAGTCGGCGCGCAGCCGGAGCGTCGGGACACCGAGCAGCAGCGCGAGAACGACGGTCAGGAGCAGACCGATCACGATGCCGAGCCAGAACGACAGGCCCCACGTCGCCACGCTCGAGGCGAGCGCGTAGCCGGCCACGGCCATGAAGCCGGCCTGTCCGAAGTTGAGCAGACCCGTGTAGCCGAAGTGGACGTTCAGCCCGATCGCTGCCAGGCAGTAGACGATCGCTGTGGGCCCGAGGCCCTGCTGCAGCGACTGCGTGAAGATGCTGTGCCAATCCATGACGGTTCCTCCCTCAGCCCACGCGCTCGGCTCGGCCGAGCAGGCCTTGCGGACGGATGAGCAGGACGACGATCAGCACCACGAGGGCACCAACGAACTTGAGCTCCGCATTGATGAACAACGTGGACTCCTCGATCAAGATCCCGATGATGAAGCTGCCCAGGATGGCTCCCCAGATCGTGCCGAGCCCTCCCAGCGTGACGGCCGCGAACACGAGCAGCAGGATCTTGAACCCGATCTGGTAGTCGAACCCCTGGGTGAGTCCCAGGAGCACACCCGAGAGGCCGGCGAGCGCGGCTCCACCGATCCACACGATCGAGATGACCTTCTCGACGTTGATGCCCGAGGACGCCGCCAGCGCCGGGTTGTCCGCCACCGCGCGCATGGCCTTGCCCGTCCGGGTGACTTGAAGGGCGACGCAGGTGGCCACCAGGACGATCGTGCACAGCGCGATGACGATCACGTCCTTGGGCGTGATCAGGATCGGGCCGATCTCCCAGGGTTCGGGGCTGGAGAACTGCGAGTAGTTCTTGCTGTCTCCGCCTGCGAAGTACTGGTAGACGTTGCGCAGGAAGATGGACAGGCCGATGCTCACGATCATCATGGCGATCAGGCCGGTGCCGCGCTTGCGCAGCGGTCCCCACAGGACGAAGTCCTGGAACCACCCGAAGACTCCCGAGAGCACGAACGCGATGAAGACGCCGACCACGATGGTGATGTTGGTGCCGCCGACGTGGATCGTGCCGGGCAGCTGGTCGAGGGTGAACGCGACGAGCGCACCGAAGGTGATCAGCTCGCCGTGCGCGAAGTTCGTCAGCCCGGTCGTGCCGAAGATCATCGACAGGCCGAGCGCCGCCATGGCCAGGATGAGCGAGAAGACCAGCGCGCCGACGAGCAGCTGCAGCGCCTGAGTCGCCTTGCCGGTGGACCCCGCGACCTCGCCGATGGGGAACGTGATCGAGATGTCGGCCTCGAGGTTGGTGGTCACCGTCAGCTCGAGCTGGTCAGGATCCCTGAGCTCAGCACCCTCGGGGAGGGTGTCCTTGTCGACCTTGACGACGAAGTCCTTGCCGAGCACGTCGAGCGTCTGTCCGAGCTCGATGTCGAAACGACCCGACTGGTTGCTGGTGTCGGACCCGATGACCTTGCCGGTGTCGTCCTCGACGGTGATGTCGACGCCGGCGACGGGAGTCGCAGGCTTCGCGCTCGTGTCCGTCATACATCCGACGAGATGGATCGTGCCGTCGTCGCGTTCGGGTGTCTTCCCGCAGGCGGAGGGGGCGGCGGCCTGGGCAGAGCCGGCCATGACAACTGCGGCGATCACGGCCGTCACGAGGGCCGCCACCAAACTGGTCATGCGCAATCGCACGGATGACTCCTGTCGCGTCGCTGCCGGGGTCTCACGACCAAGTGGGCGGGACTGTATCGCTTTCGGCGGAGCATAGTCGTCCGGCCGTCTCGGCGGTTCACCAATCGACCATCGCGCACCCGGAGATTTCGCGCAGACCGGACCTGCGGCTCATCGGATCGCGATGACGGTGGCGGTCAGGACCGGTGCCACGAGCAACGCGGGAAGCAGGTCGCCGACGGGAACCGCCTTGAGCTGGAGCAGCCGCAACCCGACCCCGGCCAGGAGAAGGCCTCCTGTCGCGGTGACCGCCACGAGCTGGGCTTCGGGGAGCACGTCGCCGGCCACCGCTCCCAGCAACGTCAGCGTGCCCTGCACGACGCCGACGACGACCGCCGACGCCGCGACGCCCCATCCGAAGGTCGCCGCGAACGCGATCGCGGCGAAGCCGTCCAGCGTCGACTTGAGCACGAGCTGGTCCGCGCCGTTGCCGAGACCGTCCGACAAAGAGCCGAGCACCGTGAGCGGCCCGATGCAGAAGAGCATCGAGGCGGCCACGAATCCCTCGATGAACCGGCGGCGCTCGTCGGAGTCGTCCGCGTGGACGAACCGTCGCTGCATCCATCCACCGACTGACTCGAGCCGGAACTCGATCCGGAGCAACGACCCGGCGATCCCGCCGATCAACAAGGACCCGAGCACGATCAGCACCGGTGCGGAGTCGCCGACGGCGTCGCTGAGGACCGGATCGGTGACCGCGAACGCCGACAGTGCCGCGACCAGCAAGGTGACCAGCCCGAGCGCATCGGTGACGACGTCACGGGTGCTCTGCGGCAGCCGATGGCCGAGCAGGACGCCGATGCCGGATCCGACGAGAACCGCGATCACGTTGACGACGGTGCCGAATCCGGGAAACACGAGCGTCTGACTCACTTTCTGACGGTCGGCTGCTGCTCCGGGGTATCAGGTTTCGGCACTCCGGTGGCAGGACCTGATTGTCCGGTCGTAGTCTGGGGCACGCATGGCGGCCCGCCCGAGCCTAACCGGCTGGTGCGGACGCACGCAGACCAGTGGCGGCTCGGGGGAGCGAGAAACGCAGGAGGGTCCATGTCCCGAGGCACTGTGCTGGTACGCGACGCAGTCCCGGAGGACGCGGCCGCGCTGCAGGCGATCTGGGACGACTTCAACGCCGACGCCGACCGGGCGGCCCGGGTCGACCACTCCACCGACGAGACCGTGCGCGCCGTGATGCGCCTCGAGACCGACCCCGCCGAACGCCTTCTCGTCGCCGTCATCGACGGTGAGCCGGTCGGCGTGGCACACCTGCGCCGGGCGCCGATCTCGCCGATCCACGAGGATGACGCGGTCCACCTCGGCTACCTCCACGTGCTCTCCGACCACCGGCGGCGCGGCGTCGGCAAGGCGCTGCTGGAGACGGCTGCGGACTGGGCCGACGAGAAGGACTCGAAGCACATCGTGGCCTCGGTCGCTGCCGCAGCGCGTGACTCCAACCGTTTCCTCGCCCGCCTCGGTCTCGGCCAGGTCGCCGTCGTACGCGCCTCGACCGTCGCCAACCTGCGCTGCAAGCTGGCGGGCACGTCGGCTCCGAAGTCGGTCATGACGAACGTGATCGCCGCCCGCCGCCTGATGCGCCGGTCCCGACCCGCGTCGTGACGATCCGGCAGCCTCACCGGGCCCGCTGAGCTGTCGGAGCCCGCGGCTAGAGTCGGGGCGTGGCTTCGACCGAACGACCCGTCCTGCTGCTCCTCGACGGTCACTCGCTGGCCTACCGCGCGTTCTTCGCGCTGCCGGTCGAGAACTTCTCCACGACGACCGGCCAGCACACCAACGCCGTCTACGGCTTCACGTCGATGCTCATCAACGTGCTGCGCGACGAGACGCCCACCCATCTGGCCGTCGCCTTCGACGTCTCGCGGCAGACGTTCCGTTCGGAGCAGTACGCCGAGTACAAGGCCAACCGGTCGACGTCGCCCTCGGAGTTCGCCGGCCAGGTCTCCCTCATCAAGGAGGTCCTCGACGCGTTGCGGGTTCCCTACCTGGAGAAGCCGGGGTTCGAGGCCGACGACGTGATCGGCACCCTGGCCACCCAGGCCAAGGCCGCCGAGTTCGACGTGCTGATCTGCAGTGGCGACCGCGACTCGTTCCAGCTGGTCGACGACCACACGACCGTGATCTACCCGATGCGCGGCGTCTCCGAGATGAAGCGGATGACCCCCGAGGCGGTCGAGGAGCGCTACGGCGTACCGCCCAGTCGCTATCCGGAGCTCGCGGCGATCGTCGGCGAGACCTCCGACAACCTCCCCGGCGTGCCCGGCGTGGGCCAGGGCTTCGCGGCGAAGTGGCTCAACCAGTACGACGGCCTCGAGGGCGTGATCGCGAACGCCGAGAAGATCACCGGCAAGAAGGGCGAGTCGCTGCGCGAGCACCTCGGCGACGTGCTGCGCAACCGTCAGCTCAACGCGTTGGTGTGCGACCTCGAGCTGTCACTGCACCCGACAGACCTGGCGGTGCAGCCCTGGGACCGCGACGAGGTGCACAAGGTGTTCGACAGCCTCGAGTTCCGGGTGCTGCGCGACCGCCTGTTCGAGACGCTGTCGGGCGACGAGCCCGACATCGCCCCCGGCACCGCCGTCGACGGTTCCGTCCTCGCGCCCGGTGAGCTGCCCGGCTGGCTCGCTGAGCATGCCTCCGGCGAGTCACTCACGGGCGTCGAGGCGCAGGGACAGTGGGGCGGCGGCACCGGCCAGCTCACGTCTGTCGCGCTGGCCGACGCGACCGGTGGAGCCGCGTGGATCGACGCCGCCGAGATCAGTGCCGACGACGAGACCGTCCTGGCCGGCTGGCTCGCCGACCCGCGACCGGCCCAAGGTGCTGCACGACGCGAAGGGTCCGATGCTCGCGCTGGCCGCGCGGGGCTGGCCGCTGCGTGGGCTCGCCGCCGACACCGCCCTCTCGGCCTACCTCTCGCACCCCGACCAGCGCTCCTACGACCTGGCCGACCTCACGTTGCGCTACCTGCACCGCGAGCTGAAGAGCGAGGCGGCGTCGACCGACCAGCTGACCTTCGACCTCGACGGCGACTCCGCGCTCGCGCAGGAGTCGATGCAGAAGGCGAACGCCGTCGTCGACCTCGCTGCGGCGCTCGAGACCGAGCTCGCGACGCGCGGCGGCTCCAGCCTGCTCGCTGACGTCGAGCTGCCGCTGGTCGACGTGCTCGCGAAGATGGAGCAGGTCGGCATCGCGATGGACATCGACCACCTCACCGTCGCTCGAGGCGCAGTTCGCCGCCCGGGTCAAGCAGGCTGCCGACGACGCCTACGACGTGATCGGCAAGCAGATCAACCTCGGCTCTCCCAAACAGCTCCAGGTCGTGCTGTTCGAGGAGCTCGGCATGCCGAAGACCAAGCGGACCAAGACCGGCTACACCACCGACGCCGAGGCGCTGCAGGGCTCTCTACGACAAGACCGAGCACCCGTTCCTCCAGCACCTGCTCGTCCACCGCGACGTCACGCGGCTGCGCCAGACCGTCGAGGGCCTGCTCAAGACCGTCGCCGACGACAGCCGCATCCACACGACGTTCAACCAGATGATCGCCGCGACCGGCCGGCTCTCGTCCACCGAGCCCAACCTGCAGAACATCCCGATCCGCACCGAGGAGGGCCGCCGGATCCGGGAGGCGTTCGTGGTGGGCGAGGGCTTCGACGCGCTGCTGACCGCCGACTACAGCCAGATCGAGATGCGGATCATGGCGCACGTCTCCGACGACGCCGGCCTGATCGAGGCGTTCCACTCCGGCGAGGACTTCCACTCGGTGATGGCGGCGCGGGTGTTCCAGGTCGAGGCCGACCAGGTCAGCGTCGCGCAGCGGTCGAAGATCAAGGCGATGAACTACGGCCTGGCCTACGGCTTGTCGGCGTACGGCCTGAGCCAGCAGCTGAAGATCGAGACCAGCGAGGCGCGCGGCCTGATGGACGAGTACTTCGAGCGGTTCGGCGGCGTCCGCGACTACCTCCAGGGCGTGGTCGCCGAGGCCCGGCAGACCGGCTTCACCGAGACCCTGCTCGGGCGGCGCCGCTACCTGCCCGACCTCACCAGCGACAACCGTCAGCGACGCGAGATGGCCGAGCGGATGGCGCTCAACGCCCCGATCCAGGGGAGCGCGGCCGACATCATCAAGGTCGCGATGCTCAAGGTCGACGCGGCGCTCGAGAGCGAGGGTCTGGCCTCGCGGATGCTGCTGCAGGTGCACGACGAGCTCGTCTTCGAGGTGGCGCACCGGGCGAGCGTGAGTCGCTCGAGGCCCTGGTCCGCCGCGAGATGGGCGCCGCGGCCGAGCTGGAGGTGCCGCTCGAGGTCTCGGTCGGGGTCGGTCGCACCTGGCACGAGGCCGGTCACTGAGCCCGGGTCACGAAGATCGCGGTCCCGGGCAGCAGCGCCGAACGCACCGGCCCCCAGCCACCCCACACGCGAGTGTGCCCTTGGGGCCACTCCGGTTCGAGCACCTGGTCGAGGACGAGACCGGCGGCGCCGATCGCCGCCGACCCAGTCACCCATCGTGTGGTGAGGCTCGACGTACGACCGGTCTGCCGTCGTCCGCTGTCTCGACGTAAGCCGCCCGGTCGAAGTACGAGCGGGTGATCGTCATCCCCGTCTCGGTCGGGTCGTCGAGGAACATCCGGCGCACCGGGTGGACGACCGAGAACGCGGCCCGGCCGCCCGGGACGAGCACGCGGCGTACCTCGCGCAGCGCCGCGGCGATGTCGACGACGAACGGCAGTGCCCCGAACGCCGAGGCGACCACGTCGAAGGCGCGTCGGCGAACGGCAGAGCCGAGTGCCGACCCGCACACGGTCGGCACGGGGATCGACGTCTCCTCGTCGATCCGGCGGGCGTGCTGGAGCTGGCGCCACGACAGGTCGATGCCGATGGCGATAGCACCCTGCGTCCGCAGCCACCGGGCGCACTGCGCCGCGCCGCAGCCGAGGTCGAGGACCCGTCAGCCCGCGGACGTCACCGAGGATCCGGAGCTGCTCCTCGTCCAGTCCTTCCGGGCTCCACACGAACCGCGCGTCGCCGAGGAACTCCCCGTGCTCCTGCTGATAGCTGTCCGCCTCGGTGTCCCAGTCGGCGCGGTTCGCCCGCTCGGCCTCGCGGTCGTCACATGCCGGAACTCAGGCGCCACGCGGCACCGTAGGGCAGCGGCTGCGGGCTCAGGCGGCGAGCGACCGCGGTCAGGGCCTCGCCGGCGCGCCAGCTTGAGCGCGAGCAGGTGGTCGGCGCGGGTGCGGCCAGGTTGCCGGCCGAGCGCGGGAGCAGGTGGTCGGCCCGGGTGCGGCCGAGGTTGACGGCGGCGATCGGCAGACCGAGCCGGGCCGCGGCCAGCGCGTAGCGGTAGCCGGAGTGCACCATCAGCGACGACCCGACGACGAGCATCGCGTCGGACTGCGACAGCGCCGCCGTCGCCTGGGTGTGACGCCAGGGCGGCACGTTCTCCCCGAAGAAGACCACGTCCGGCTTGACCACGCCTCCACAGCGCGGGCACGCCGGCACGACGAACGTGGAGAAGTCCAGCCCGTCGAGGTCGGCATCGCCGTCCGGAGCGACCGGCGCGTCGAGCCCGACCCAGTCCCGGTTGAGCGTGGACAGGTGCTGCTGCCAGCCGGCCCGTCCGGTTGTCTGCCGGCAGGCCAGGCAGGCCACTCGGTCGAGACGGCCGTGCAGGTCGACGACCCGGCGCGAGCCGGCGGCCTGGTGCAGACCGTCGACGTTCTGCGTGACGAGCAGCCCGACCAGGCCGCGGCGCTCGGCCTCGGCGAGGGCGCGGTGCGCGTCGTTGGGCTCGGCCTTCCCGAAGCTGCGCCAGCCGATCAGGCTGCGTGCCCAGTAGCGGGCCCGCATCACCGGGTCACGCACGAACGGCTGGTACTCGATCGGTCGCTGTCGCTTCCACTCACCGTCGAGCCCGCGATAGTCGGGGATCCCGGACTCGGTGCTGCAGCCGGCGCCGGTGAGCACGAAGACGCGCTGGTGCCGGTCGAGGAACGCGCGCAGCGCCGCGACGTCGGCAGCCGGTGGCTCCACCTCCGGGACCGCCAGCCGCCGCCCGGCGGGATCGCGCACGATGCTCATGACTCTTCGAGCGTACTGGGCCAATTCGGCGATCGAGCTTGTCGAGATCAGTTCCGAGGTTTCGACAAGCTCAACCACCGGAGGCTTGAATGGGGGAATGGCTGACGTGAAGATCGGGTACGCCGCAGCGCTCGAGCAGTTCACCCCGACCGAGATCATCGACCTGTCCGTCGCCGCCGAGGAGCACGGCTTCACGGGCGTGATGGCGGCCGACCACTTCCAGCCGTGGGTGCCGGAGCAGGGTCAGGCGTCGTACGTCTGGAACGTGCTGTCGGCGCTCGGCCAGCGCACCCAGGGTGACCTCGGGCCCGGTGTCACCTGTCCGACGTTCCGCCACCACCCGGCGATCGTGGCGCAGGCAGCGTCGACGCTCGAGGCGATGTACCCCGGTCGGACCTGGCTCGGTCTGGGCTCGGGCGAGGCGCTCAACGAGCACGTGTTCGGCGGCTACTGGCCGGAGGCGCCGGAGCGGATCACCATGATGTTCGAGGCGATCGACGTCATCAAGAAGCTGTTCACCGGCAAGGACGTCAAGCACAAGGGCGACTACTTCCGCCTGCACACGACCCGGCTGTGGACGCACGCCGAGAGCCCACCTCCGATCCTGGTCGCGACCGCCGGCCCGATCACCGCGAAGAAGACCGGCGCGCGCTGCGACGGCATCATCACGCCGGGCGCGACCACCGAGAAGGTCGCGGGCGTGCTCGCGAAGTTCGCCGAGGGCGCGACGTCGGAGGGCAAGGACCCGCGACCGGATGCCGAAGCTGCTCCAGCTGCACCTGTCCTGGGCGCCCACCGACGAGGAGGCGATGGACAACGCGATCACGCAGTGGCCGAACGGCGGCATGAAGTTCGCCAAGCAGGACATCCGCTCGCCGCACGACTTCGCGGCGATGGCCGAGCTCGTACGCCGGGAGGACTTCGAGGGGCGGATGGTCATCTCGTCGGACCCCGACGACCACCGCGCCGAGATCCAGCGCTTCCTCGACCTCGGGATCACCCAGATCTACCTGCACAACGTCGGGCGCAACCAGTCCGAGTGGCTCGAGGTGTTCGGGCGCGACGTGCTGCCGAAGCTCAACGCCTAGCGATCCGGGTGGCGTCGAGCGCGCGCAGCTCCTCGGTGCACTCGTCCAGCAGGCGAGCCGCCTCGCCGAGGGATGACGCGCCTGGGGCGTCGTTGCGGCGTCGCCGGCTCCCGCTTCGGCAGGGTGCGGGGTCGAGCATCGCCAATCGGACGCAGAGGGATCGGCTGCGCAACCGGCTCGTGGATGCCGTCCTGGCTCACCTGGGCGGGCGAGACCAGAACGACGCCTTCGAGGGTGAGCAGCTTGACGCCGAGCAGCCGGGCCAGGACGTGGGTCTCGACCGCGAAGCCGTCGGAGCCGGTCTCAGCCGGAACCAGGTGCGCGGTCGGGCGCTCCGGAGCCGGGACGACCAAGCGATCCGCCGCCACCGTTGCCGTACGTCTCCAGCCGCTTTGACGCCGTGCGCGCCGCAGCCACGATCTGCGCATACCGTTCACGTCCTGCCTTCGACCCGAGCACGTAGCCGAGCCCGAAGACTGCGGCGGTGGTGATCTTCACCGGCGGCCTCACTCCTGGTCCTGCCGCTGGCGCGCCCGCGACACCGCCGCGCTCGCCAGTGACAGACCGAGGAACGTGCCCACTGCGGTCAGACCAGACTTCGCCACGCGTGGAGCGGCGCCGACGAGGGGCGTCATCGCGTGCCCGACCGGAGACGCGATCCTCTCGAGTGCCGACTTCCTGTGGAAGGGGTTCTTCATCTCATCCGCCTTACTTCGCTGCTCGAAGAGCCTTGACCAGGTCCGCCTTGGACATCTGCGAACGGCCGCTGACGTCCTTGGCCTGTGCCAGCTGAACCAGTTCCTCCTTGGAGAGGTTCGTCAGGTCTCTCTGGGTGCGCTGACGAGACCGCGCCGAGGATGACGAGCCCCGCTTCGCCGTTCGCCGGGACGTGTCTCTCGACGTGGTGACCTTGCGTGTGACGGCCGTAGCAGCAGCGGCGTTTGCTCGCTGGAGCCGCTCCGCCTCCGCGACCACTTCGTCGCGCTGCTTGCGCGCCGTCCTCCGCGCGGGCGGCCAGCCGCCGCGCTTCCTGGTGGGCGGCTTCCGCGGCAGCCTCGGCCGCCGATGTCGCCTCGTCTGCCAGGCGCCGCGCCTCGGCGAGCTGTTCGGTGGCCGCGGCGAGATCACGCTGCGCCTGTTCCTTGGCACTCTCGGCCTCGGCACGTGCCTCTGAGACCTGCTTCTCAGCAGCCTCGCGCTCCTCGGCGACCGCCTTCTCGGCGTCCTGCTCTGCCGCCGCACGCTCGGCGGCGACTTGCTCCTCAGCGGCACGCTGTGCCTCGGCGACTCGACTCTCGACCTCGCGCTGACGTTCCTTGCGAATCGCCTCGAGGCGCGTTCGCGCTTCACGATCGACCTGCTTGGCGTTGTCGACCTTCTCGCGAGCCTCTTCGGCCGACGCCATCGCCTGGCTCTCCGCCTCGCGCGCCTGCTCGGTGGCCGAGCGAGCGCGCTGCAGCCGCAGCTCCACCGAGTCGCCAGAGGTCGGCAAGGCGTCCTTGATGTTGGCGCCGGCACTTCGCACCGAGTCGGTCAGCGACCGTCCGACGCCGTTGGACGCCGAGGTCTTGCGCTTGGACCCTGTGGACTCGCCACCGCCATCGCCCCCAGGATTGAGGGCTTTCGCCAGCAACCAGGACGCGTTCCGGGGCAGATCCTTGACGCCCGTTGCCACCACCGAGGTGGCGCCGCGCCGGGATGACTTCTTGGACATGGGTTTCCCTCCAATTCCGGGGCGGCCGAAAAGATGGGGGCTCGCCGCCCTGGTTCCCTGAACCTGTGCCGTACCCAATGGCACGCCGCACCTAACAGAAAGTGCGAGCTCAGTCCGTCGAGGGGAAGCCGAGGCCGACGAAGGTGCCCTTCTCGACGATCGCGCCGGACGCGATGGTCTGCCGAGTCACCGGAGGTTCCCTGTCCCGGCCCGAGAGCGTCGAGGCCTGGATCAGCTTGACGCCCAGCTCCGCCTCGTTGAGCTGCTCGATCGCCGCACGCAGCATGAGCCGCTGGCACGGCGGGACCACGGTGTACCCGTCAGGCACCGGCTGCATCGAGTCGACGATGTCGTCCATCACGTGGATGTCCGTGCCGCGCACGATCATCTGCACGTTCGCCTGCGGAACGAGCACGATCTCGTGGAACAGACCCTCCCGATGGACGGGTGTCGTCGCATAGACCCGGAGCTCACCGACCTGGTTGACGACCCGCAGTCGTCCGAGCGGCACGGCGCTCGTGGGGAGATCGCTGAAGGTCACGCTCGATGGCGCGACCTCGGCCCGGACCGACTCGTCGCCGAAGCAGCCGCTGCTCGCGTCCGGGTAGATCACGGTGTTCGCAACCGGTTGGCCGCACTCCAGCTCGTTGTGGGTCCATGACGACGGCACCGAGGTGTACACCCCGCGGTAGCCGACCAGCTGGCTTCCCGGAGTCGCGACAGGAGCCGCGGCCGGGACGGCCGCCTCCGACGGCGCCTCGTCGTTGCCTCGGGTCTGCACGACGAAGCCCGCGACGACGAGCAGGAGGACAGCCGCGGCCGCCACCAGCCAGCCACGACGAGGTCGGGGGAGTGCCGGGCGCTGCCGGGCTCCGGCCAGCGACGAGGCCAGACGTGTCGCGGTGCCTGCCGCATCGGTGTCGATCGCCGCGGCCTGTTCGGTGAGCACGCGCTCGACCCGGGCCCGCATCGCTCGGGAGGCTGCGGGGTCGCCGGCCTGACCGATGACGACCGGCGCCGCGGTGAGCATCAGGTCGCGGACGGCGCGGCGGGCGACGAGGGCAGCGCGCGGAGGACGCCATCGCACCGCCCACGGGAGGTCGGAGTCGGGCAGGCCGGCGTACACCGAGAGGGCGACCAGGGCACGCTCGCGTGCTGACAGGTCCCGGAACGCCTGCAGCACTGCCACGTCGCGCGGGTCGGTCTCGTCGCTGTCCAGGCCCGGCGCCGGAGCCGACCGCCCGCCGAGCGGTGCCGCTCCGAGCATGAGGTCGTCGCGGAGCTCCAGTGTCTGTGTTCCGGAGCCCGACTCGTTCGGCGCCAGCTCGTCGGCGTCCTGGATCGCGCGGGTCACGAAAGGCGACAGTCCGCGGGCGCGCAGGTGCGCCGACGCGGCGATCGAGGGCCAGCGGCGGTGCACGTCCACCCAGGCAGCGTCAGCGATCCGGTCGGTGGCCTCGGCATCGCCGGTGACGAGCAGGACCAGGCCGCGGGCCACCGACGCCTCGTCGGTGACGAACCGGGTGAATCCCTGGTCGTCCACCGCTCCAGCGTAGGCCGCCGCGTGACCCCCTAGCCTGACGTGGTGACGATCCACCCCGACCACCCGTTCCAGGAGCCGCCGGAGCTGCGCGACCCGGTACGCCGGTGGCGTGGTCGGCTCGGCGGCACCGTGTCGCTGTGGACGAGCGGCGTCGGCACCGGTCCGACCGGGCGTGCGGGGCTCACCGTCTCATCGGTGCAGGTCGTGGCCGGCGACCCGGGCCACGTGATCGGGTTGCTCGATCCCGACTCGACGGTCACCGAGCGCCTGCTCGAGACCCGCACCGGCGTCGTGCAGCTCCTGGAGTGGCGTCACCGCGGGCTTGCCGACGCCTTCGCCGGGGTCGCACCGGCACCCGGAGGCCTCTTCACCTTGGGGGAGTGGGTCGACACGGACTGGGGTCCGCGCCTCGCCGACGCGTCGAGCTGGGCGGGCGTCCGGCTCGTCGACGGCGACCCGACCGCGGTCGGCTGGTCGGTGCTGGTCGACGCCGTCATCGAGCACCTCGAGGTCGGCGAGGAGCACCAGCCGCTCGTGCATCGCCGCGGCCGCTACGTCCGCCCCACCTGATCGGTCAGAGGGCGTCGAGGTACGCGGCGAGCCGCTCAGGAGACCAGGCGGCGTCGAGGTCCGCGACGACGCGGTCGGCCACCTGGGTCGGCGTACCGTCGGACGTCGTCCAGTCCGAACGCACCCATCCCTCGAGGTAGGCGTCGCTCGACGTCTCACCGAGCCGCATCGCGGCCTCGTCGATCGCCTCCTGGAAGCGCGGTGGCATCGGCGCCTTCACCGTGCTCCCGGAGTCGGCGGGGTCTGCCGAGGTCCGTGCGACCACGAGCGAGGGAAGCTCACGCCACGAGGTGAGCTGGTACTCCGTCATGGGCACGATCGTAGAGATCGCCCGGATGAGAGGGTGGCCGGGTGACGACGGACTGGCACGGGGCCCCGGTGACACCGCTCTCGGGCGGCTACAGCGGTGAGACGTTCCTCGTCGGGTCGGACCCTGCCGACCAGGTGGTGCTGCGGATCTACCGCCGTGCGCCCGAACGCGCCGTCGTCGACGCCGGGCTGCTGCGTCTGCTGCGAGGGGTGCTGCCGGTCGCGTCGGTGCTCGAGGTCAGGCCCGCGTCCGCCGACGAGCCGGCCGTTCTCGTGACGAGCCGGCTCGACGGGACGCCGCTCGACCAGGCTCTGCGCGACCACCACGACACGCTCGACCTGACCGCGCTAGGGGTCTCGTTGGGGGAGACTCTGGCCCGGCTTGTCAGGGGTGCCGTTCGGCGACTTCGGCATGTTCGTCGGCGCGGATCTGGGTGTGTCCACCCACGGGGTCCCCTCGGACCTGGCCGAGTTCGCCCGCTACCAGCGGGACAACGGCCGGATCGCCTCCTGGCGCGACGACGACTTCGACGCGTTGACGAGGCTCGTCGACCTGGCGGGCGACGTCAGCGACGCCGCGGCGGCAGAGTCGCTCGCCCGCTCGGTGCTGGTGCACAGCGACTTCAACGCCAAGAACCTGCTCGTCGACCTCGAGACGTCGCAGGTCTGCGGGGTGCTCGACTGGGAGTTCGCGCACGCCGGCTCGCCGTACGCCGACCTGGGCAACCTGACGCGTTTCGACCGCGAGCCGACGCTGGTGGAGAGCACGGTCGCGACCCTGGTCGCAGCGCGCCCCGAGGCTCGCCGCCGACCCGCTCCTGGCGGGCCGTGCCGCCGACCTGTGGGCACTGCTCGAGCTCGCCGGACGGGTGGAGCCGAACCCGGTCTGCGAGCTGGCGACGCAGCTGCTCCAAGCCCAGGCGCGCAGCGGCGATCTCCACGCGTGGCCGTGGCAGACCCCTCGCGTTGACCCCCACCAGGCAAAACGCGTACTCTAGACGATGCGCTTTTGGCCTGCATGACCTCAGACAGAGCAGGCCGTGCTCGTATCTCACTCCACGGCGCCGGCCAGGCCGGTCCTGGGTCACTCGGTGGGGACCACGATCCAAGGGCCAAGAGTCGCGCACGCACGACTTCTATCCATCCGACGGAGCCCCTCCTACATGACCAGCAGCATCGAAGCACCTCCCGCCAGCACCGACACCCCGCAGGTCGCGGTCAACGACGTCGGCACGGCGGACGATTTCCTCGCGGCGATCGACGCGACCATCAAGTACTTCAACGACGGCGACATCGTCGACGGCACCATCGTCAAGGTGGACCGTGACGAGGTCCTCCTTGACATCGGCTACAAGACCGAAGGCGTCATCCCTTCGCGTGAGCTGTCGATCAAGCACGACGTCGACCCCGGCGACGTGGTCGCCGTCGGCGACAAGGTCGAGGCCCTCGTTCTCCAGAAGGAGGACAAGGAAGGTCGTCTGATCCTGTCCAAGAAGCGCGCCCAGTACGAGCGCGCCTGGGGCACGATCGAGAAGATCAAGGAAGAAGACGGCGTCGTCACCGGCTCGGTCATCGAGGTCGTCAAGGGCGGTCTCATCATCGACATCGGTCTGCGCGGCTTCCTTCCGGCCTCGCTCGTCGAGATGCGTCGGGTCCGCGACCTCCAGCCGTACGTCGGCAAGGAGCTCGAGGCGAAGATCATCGAGCTCGACAAGAACCGCAACAACGTCGTGCTGTCCCGCCGCGCGTGGCTCGAGCAGACCCAGTCCGAGGTTCGCCAGAACTTCCTCACCCAGCTGCAGAAGGGTCAGGTCCGGCCGGGCGTCGTGTCCTCGATCGTCAACTTCGGTGCGTTCGTCGACCTCGGCGGCGTCGACGGTCTGGTGCACGTCTCCGAGCTGTCCTGGAAGCACATCGACCACCCGTCCGAGGTCGTCGAGGTGGGCCAGGAGGTCACCGTCGAGGTGCTCGACGTCGACATGGACCGCGAGCGCGTCTCCCTGTCGCTGAAGGCGACCCAGGAAGACCCGTGGCAGCAGTTCGCGCGGACCCACCAGATGGGTCAGATCGTGCCGGGCAAGGTCACCAAGCTCGTCCCGTTCGGTGCGTTCGTTCGCGTCGACGAGGGCATCGAGGGCCTGGTGCACATCTCCGAGCTGGCCGAGCGCCACGTCGAGATCCCCGAGCAGGTCGTGCAGGTCAACGACGACGTCATGGTCAAGATCATCGACATCGACCTCGAGCGTCGCCGCATCTCGCTGTCGCTCAAGCAGGCCAACGAGGGTGTCGACAGCACGTCGGACGAGTTCGACCCGACGCTCTACGGCATGGCCGCGTCGTACGACGACCAGGGCAACTACCAGTACCCCGAGGGCTTCGACCCGGAGACCGGCGAGTGGCTCGAGGGCTACGAGGAGCAGAAGGCCGTCTGGGAGCAGCAGTACGCCGAGGCGCACGCCCGCTGGGAGGCGCACAAGCAGCAGGTCGAGGACGCCGCCAAGGCCGACGTCGAGGCCGGCGAGGCGTCCAGCTACTCCTCGGACAGCACCAGCACCGCCGGCCGCCAGCAGCACGAGCACCGGCGAGGCGCCGGCGCCCGGCGAGGACGCCGACGGATCGCTGGCGTCCGACGAGGCGCTGCAAGCGCTGCGTGAGAAGCTGACCGGCGGTCAGTGACGCTCGACCCATCGACACGGACGGCCCCACATCTTCGGATGTGGGGCCGTTCTGTCTGTTGCATCGGCGTTCTGGCGCGGCGACGCCTGGCTCGGCCCCTCGTTAGCCTGGCGCGCTGGTGCGGCACCGTGCTCGAGCGGTCGGCAGCCTCGTCGACCGTGCGACCGGGTGCGGGCGGCGAGCCTCGCGACTCGAGCGCGTCGGCCGGCCGTGGGTCGTCACGTTGGGGGACAGCTACATCTCGGGCGAGGGTGCTCGATGGGGCGCGAACTCGTCGGGACCGATCCGGCGTACGGACGCGCTCGGTCCGGACGCGTACTTCGACGCCGCCGGCCAGGAGAGCGAGCCTGGCTGCCACCGAGCGTCCCGGACGGTGGTCGTGCCCCGGGTCGGTGACCTGCACGGCGCGAACCTCGCCTGCTCGGGCGCCACGACGCGATCCGACAGCAGCGGCGTGCGGTTCAAGCCCGGCCTGGACTTCGCGCACGAGACCGACGGGGACGGGATCGGCCAGGCACTGGCACTACGCAGGTTCGCGGCGAGCCACCGCGTCGTGGCCGTGGTGGTGTCGATCGGGGGCAACGACTTCGGCTTCGGCGCGCTGGCCGGACGCTGCGTCCAGGGCAACCTGTCGTATGACGGTGGGGCGCCGGAGCTGTGCAGCGACGACGCCGACCTCGACGCCCGGTTCGACGCGCGTGGGCAGGCTCGGGTCGAGGACTCGGTGCGCGCTGCGCTGGGCCGGGTGACCACGGCCATGCGCCAGGCCGGGTACGCCGACGAGGACTATCGCCGGGTGCTGACGACCTACCCGTCGCCGATCCCGCCGGGGAGCCTGTTGCGTTACTCCGACAGCGACCGGGGCGAGCTCGGCGGGTGCCCGTTCTTCGCGGCCGACGCCACCTGGGCCGACCGGGTCGTGCTCCCGGCCATCAACGGCGCCGTGTCCGCGGCCGCCCGGACGGCTGCGGTCCCGTTCGAGGTGCTCGACCTCGGTCAGGCCTTCGACGGACACCGACTGTGCGAGACGGGGACGGTGCGCCTGTCGGAGTCCGACCTCGACCGCTGGGACTCGCCCGGGGCCGTCGACCAGGTCGAGTGGGTCAACCAGGTCTACACGACGGTGGCGCCGCACCAGATCCAGGAGTCGCTGCACCCGGACTACTGGGGCGCTGCCGCCGAGCG
Organism: uncultured Actinomycetota bacterium; assembly: GCA_963737725.1. GTDB lineage: Bacteria > Actinomycetota > Actinomycetes > Propionibacteriales > Nocardioidaceae > JANLYC01. Next base: position 40,335 of record CAVTTO010000002.1, on the reverse strand, counting down.
AGCCTGTCTGCGACTCGTGCTGGACGAGTCCGTCCGCTCGTCGTCGCGGTGCACACAAGCAGGACCGGGCCTCCGCGACGGAGACCCGGTCATGGTGGTACGCAGCGATTGAGCTGTTGAAGGCCTAGTGGTGCACCTTCTCGGTGTAGGACGTGCTGGGCAGGTCAGCGGACGGTGACCAGTCACGGGGCAGACCGGACGCGGCGCGGAAACCGTAGCCGTCGGACTTGATCAGGCTGGTGAGGCGTACGCCGAACCACGCGAAGGCGATTGCGGCGGCCGCCAGGGTGAGGATCACGGCGAAGAAGGTCATGGCAGTAAGTCTGGCTCCCGTCAAGTCCGGCCACTAGTGGCAGAGGGGACACCGTACCTCGATTTTCTGCCAACTTTCTGCCAGACTCGGGGAGTGCTGAAGAATGTCGCCGTCCTCGTCTACGACGGAGTGGCCCCGTTCGAGCTCGGTGTGCTCTGCGAGGCCTGGGGGCTGGACCGGCTCGACCAGGGGATTCCCAACTTCGACTTCGCCGTCTGCGCTCCCGAGCCCGGTCGGGTGCCGACGAGCCTGCCGGGGTTCGCCCTCGAGGTGTCGGAGGGGATCGACCGCCTCGCGGACGCCGACCTGATCTGCCTGCCCGCGATGCCGCGTGACGCGCCGGTACCGGCCTGCGTGATCGACGCGCTGCGGGCGGCCGAGGCTCGCGGCGCTCGTTTGCTGTCCGTGTGCGCCGGTGCCTTCGTGCTGGGCGAGGCGGGGCTGCTCGACGACCGGCTCTGCACGACCCACTGGCGCTACGTCGACGAGCTCGAGGAGCGCTTCCCGAGAGCCAAGGTCCGCTGCGACGTGCTGTACCTCGACGACGGGCCGATCATCACCTCGGCCGGCTCCGCCGCGGGCCTCGACGCCTGCCTGCACATCATCCGGAGCGAGTTCGGCGCGAGCGTGGCGGCGACGATCGCCCGCAGGATGGTCGTCGCACCCCACCGTGACGGCGGCCAGGCCCAGTTCATCGAGTCACCGGTGCCGGTGACGACCGCGGACACGCTCCAACCGCTGCTGGAGTGGGTCAGTCTCAACCTGCACGCGGACCTGAGCGTCGACGCCCTGGCCGCGAAGGCGATGATGTCGCCGCGCACGTTCGCCCGGCGCTTCAAGGCCGAGACCGGCACCACGCCGTACCACTGGATCACCAACCAGCGCGTGCTGCTCGCCGAGCGGCTGCTCGAGGAGTCCGACGAGACCATCGAGCGGATCGCGACCCGGGTCGGCTTCAGCAACGCCACCGCGTTCCGTCATCACTTCGCCCGGCTACGGGGCACCAGCCCGCAGCGCTACCGGCGCCTCTTCCGCACGCCGCGCCACAGCCGGTGTTGAATGCTGAGTGGTGATCGGGCTGACCGGGGGCATCGGATCGGGGAAGTCGACGGTGAGCGCGCGGCTCGCCGAGCACGGGGCGGTCGTGATCGACGCCGACCTGCTCGCCCGCGAGGTCGTGGCCGCCGGTACGCCGGGCCTGGCCGAGATCGTCACCGTCTTCGGCCCGGACGTGGTCGGCCCCGACGGGGAGCTCGACCGGGCAGAGATGGGACGGCAGGTGTTCGGCGACGACGCGGCCCGCGCACGCCTCGAAGCAGATCATCCACCCGCGCGTCCGGGCCCGAGCCGCCGAGATCGAGGCTGCCGCGGGCGATGACGCGATCGTGGTGCACGACATCCCGTTGCTGGTCGAGACAGGTCAGGCCGGCAGCTTCGACGTCGTCCTCGTGGTCGACGCGCCGCCGGAGGTGCAGGTGCAGCGGCTGGTCGAGCACCGGGCGATGAGCGAGGAGGAGGCGCGTTCGCGGATCGCGGCCCAGGCCGGACGCGAGCAGCGGCTTGCAGCTGCCGACCACGTCCTCAGCAATGACGGGTCGTTGGCGCAGCTGCAAGCCGCTGTCGATCAGGTCTGGGCTGACCTTTCCGCCCGACGCCGCCCGGCTCGAGTGGGTGACGCGGATGTTTATCGTGCAGCTAGGCCGCCAGATCGGGGTCGGCCAGCCGGCGCAGCTGCGCCAGTGCCTCCCGCTCCAGCTGACGTACGCGCTCGGCGGACACGCCGTGCCGGGAGCCGATGTCGGCCAGCTTCTCCTGGCGACCGTCGGTGAGGCCGTAGCGCGACCGGATCACGTCGGCCGAGCGTGCGTCGAGCAGCTCGACCAGGTCGTCCAGGCGCTGCCGCGACTCGACGTCGAGGAACGCGGAGTCCGGCCCCGGCGTGGTCTCCTTCGCCACCAGGTCGCCGAGCGAGGTGTCCCCGTCCTCGTCGACCGGTGTGTCGAGGCTCACATGGTCGCGGCCCCAGCTGATCAGGTCGAGCACGCGCTCGATGTCCATGTCGAGCTCGGCTGCGATCTCCTCGGGCTCCGGCTCACGGCCGAGCTGACGCTCCAGCGTGCGACGGGCGGAGCCGATCTGGTTGAGCTCCTCGACGACGTGCACGGGCAGCCGGACCACACGGGCCTGCTGCGCGATGCCGCGCGTGATCGCCTGACGCACCCACCAGGTGGCGTACGTCGAGAACTTGTAGCCCTTCGCGTAGTCGAACTTCTCGACCGCGCGGATGAGCCCGGTGTTGCCTTCCTGCACCAGGTCGAGCATCGGCATCGCCGAACGCCCGTACTTGCGGGCGATCGACACGACCAGCCGCAAGTTGGCCTTGATGAAGCGCTGCGTCGCGCGCTCGCCCTCGTCGACGAGCCACTCGAGCTCTTCGCGCGTCGCCCGCTTCGGTGCGCCCCCCTTGGCACGAGCGATCCGTCCGGTGTCGAGCAGGTGCTTGGCCAGCAAGCCGGCCTCGATCGCCTTGGAAAGCTCTACTTCGGTGGCGGCATCGAGCAGGGGCGTGCGGGCGATCTCGTCGAGATACATCCCCACGCTGTCGCGGCCCTCGATCGCGCCGTCGCGATCGAGCTGTGAAGTACGTGTAGCCACGGCCATCCTCTCCTTCGGTGTCCCACCAGACCGCGGTACAACGGCCTGTACAGGGACAACGCGTCTGGTTCCCGCAAGATTCCTACTGGCACGTAGGAGTTTCTTCGCTCCGTGCTGTGGAGTACCTGTGAGAACGCCGGCCAGGAGGGAGGAGTTGCCCGTCTCAGGTGGTTCTTAAACGCGTTTCGGGCGAATATGCGCCGGCTGTGTCGATGATCCAGGCGTAGTACTCGGCCTGCTCGCGCCAGGCGTCGTACCGCCCGCTCGCCCCACCGTGCCCGGCGGACATCTCGCACTTGAACAGGATCCGGGACGAGTCCGGCAGCGTGTCCCGCATCCGGGCCACCCACTTGGCCGGCTCGACGTAGAAGACCCGGGTGTCGTTGATCGAGGTGTGGACGTACATCGCCGGGTAGTCCCGGGCGGCGACGTTCTCGTACGGCGCGTAGGACTTCATGTAGGCGTAGACCTCGGGATCGTGCAGCGGGTCGCCCCACTCGTCCCACTCGATCACCGTCAGCGGCAGCGACGGGTCGAGGATCGTGGTCAGGTTGTCGACGAAGGGAACCATGGCGACCAGGCCGCCGAACAGGTCGGGCGCCATGTTGGCGACGGCGCCCATGAGCAGCCCACCGGCGCTGCCTCCGAGACCGACCAGCTGCGGCGTGGTCGTCCAGCCGGTGTCGACGAGGTGCTGGGCGACGTCGATGTAGTCGGTGAAGGTGTTCTTCTTGCGCAGCAGCTTGCCCTGCTCGTACCAGGTGCGACCCATCTCGCCGCCGCCGCGGATGTGCGCCAGGACGTAGACCATGCCGCGGTCGAGCATCGACAGCCGCGGGATGCTCATGAACGGGTCGTAGCTGATCTCGTAGGAGCCGTAGCCGTACAGCAGGACCGGGGCGCCGCTGCGCTCGGCGACGTCCTTGTGCCGGACGATCGAGACCGGGATCTTGGCGCCGTCACGTGCGGTCACCCATTCCCGGGTCTGCACGTAGTCGGCGGGGTCGTAGCCGCCCAGCACCGGCTGCTGCTTGCGCAGGTGGAGCTCACCGGTGGCCGGGTCGTACTCGTAGACCGAGGCCGGCGTCACGAACGACCCGTAGCTGAGCCGGACGAACGGCTGGCGCCAGTCGCTGAACCCGGACGCGATCGCCTCGAACAGCTCCTCCTCGAACGCGATGTTGGCACCTTCGCCGAGCCGGTCGCCCTCGAGCGGGATCACCCGCACCTGCGGGAGGCTGTCCTGGCGCAGGTTGACCACGACGGTCGAGGCCGAGGCGGACACGTCGTTGAGGCGGACCGTGTCGTCGTGCGGGATCACGGTCTCGAGCTCGTCGATCGACGTGAGCGACACCGCGCCGATGCCGAGGGTGAAGTTGAGGGCGTCGCGGTTGTGCAGGACGAGCAGCCGGTCCTGGCCGCCGACGACGGCGTGCTCGACGTCGTACTCGATGCCCTCGACGCGCGGGATCACGACCCGGAACTCACCGGTCGGGTCGTCCGCCTCGAGGATCCGCACCTCCGAGGTGATCTTGGAGCCGGCACCGATCATCAGGAAGCGGTCGCTCGTGGTCCGGTTGACGGACACCCCGAACTTCTCGTCGGTCTCCTCGTAGACCAGCACGTCGTCCGCAGCGGCCGTGCCGAGCTCGTGTCGCCAGATCTTGTCGGGGCGCCAGGCGTCGTTGACCGTCGAGTAGAAGAGGTGGGTCCCGGTGGACGACCAGGTGACCCCGTGCAGGGTGTTGGGGATCTCGTCGGGGAGCAGGTCGCCGGTGCGGAGGTCCTTGACGCGCGACCGTGTAGCGCTCGTCGCCGACGGTGTCGGTGGAGTAGGCGAGCAGGTGCTCGTCGAGGGTGACCGTGAACGCGCCGAGCGAGAAGAAGTCCTTGCCCTCGGCGAGGTCGTTGCAGTCGACCAGGATCTCCTCACCGGGGACGTCGACACCCGGCTCGAGCTGAGGCGGGGTCCAGTCGTCCTCGTCTGCGGCCGCGCGACAGACGATCGGGTACTGCTGGCCCTCCTGGGTGCGCCGGTAGTACCAGTAGCTGCCGGTGCGGCTCGGCACGGACAGGTCCGTCTCCAGGGTCCGCGCCTTGATCTCCTCGAAGATCGCCTCGCGCAGGTCCTTGAGGTGGATCATCTGGTCGTCGGCGTAGGCGTTCTCGGACTCCAGGTAGGCGCGGGTGTCCTCGCCCTCCTTGTCGCGCAGCCACTCGAAGTCGTCGACGAAGGTGTCGCCGTGGTGGGTCCGCTCGATCGGTCGCTTGTCGGCCTGGGGGAGAGCGGTCTGCGTGGGAGAGATCTGTTCGTCGGTCACGTCGCGACTTTACTCGGACGTGCGCCGCCGTTTCCGCTGGATTCTTCCTCGCTCTCCGGCGCTGCGCGAGGGAGGTCGCGCACCGAGCGCGAGAGCAGTGCCAGCAGGCTGATCGCGCCAAACGCGACGCCGGACGTGATGACGACGTCGCGGATCCCGAACGCGTCTGCCAGCGGTCCGAACGCCAGCGCGCCGACCGGGATGGCGACGAACGAGCCGAGCGCGTCGTACGACGTGACCCGGGACAGGTACTCGTTCGGGATGTGCTCGTGGTACGCCGTCTGCCACCCGATCGAGAAGACCTCCATCCCGGCTCCGGCGACGAAAGCCGCGAGCACGAGCGGGACCACCTGGGCGTCGTACCCCAGCATGACGATCGGGAGGGCGAACAGGGACGCCCCGATCATGCCCGCGCGCACCGGGTAGGTCAGCCGCCACTGCATCAGCACGACGGTCATCACGAGGTAGCCGGCCGCGGATGCACTCAGCACCCAGCCCCAGGCCGGGATCCCGATCGTGTCCTTCGCCACGACCGGGCCCAGAGTGTTCCAGGCACCGGCCTGGATCGCGTTCATCAGCCCGAACGCGACGACGACCACCCAGACCCAGGTGTACGACGTGAAGGCCGACCAGCCGTCGACGAGGTCGCGCCACATGGTCGGCTTGGCGGCGTCCGCCGCTCGGGTCACCGCGGCCGGCAGCTTGACCTGGGCCATGCAGCCTGCGGCCACCAGCCAGGTCAAGGCGTCGATCGCGACCGCCCAGCCCGACCCGACCGTGACGACGAGGACGGCACCGATGCTCGGGCCGATCATGGCCAGGCCGTTGCGGGTGAAGCCGAGCAGTGCGTTGGCCTGCTGGATGTGGCTGCGCGGCACCACCTGGGGGACGACGCCGAACATCGCCGGGAACGTGAACGCCGAGACCGTGCCGTTGACGGCCTCGAGCACGACGATCATCCAGATCTCGGCAGTCCCGGTCAGCAGCAGGACCGCCACCATGCCTTGGGTCGCGGCCGACAGCAGGTGCGAGACCTGCATGACGATCGATCGCGAGAACCGGTCGGCCACGACGCCGCCGATCAGCATGAAGGCGATCAGCGGGATGATGCGGGCGGCGATGACGCCACCGAGGGCGCTGGCGGAGTCGGTGAGGTCGAGGACCGCGAACGTGATGGCGATCGGCGCCATCACCGACCCGGTCGTGGAGATGAGGCGTCCGGTGAAGTACCAGGCGAACCTGGCGTCGGCGAGCGGGCTCAACGAGTCAGGGAGGTGCGGCCGTCTCATCCCTGGACTCCACCCCTTTCCCCGACCGGTTGGCAGTCTGCCGCGAATTGCGGGAAACGTCGCCTGAATTCCGGCGTGTCGACCCCACCTTTCCCGCAATTCGCGGCAAGAGCGGAGGCGGGTCACAATGGCGGCATGACGGTGCGCTACCACCTGAACGCGGACGTCGGCGAGGGCTTCGGCTGGATCATCGCCAGCAAGCCGCACCGGATGAGCAAAGCACGCGGTTCTTCGGGGTGGCGCCGCGAGATCGTAGTCTCGTAGGCGGCCAAGATGCAGAGGAGCTCGAATGACGCAGCCGTGGGAGTTCTGGATCGACCGCGGCGGCACGTTCACCGACGTCGTCGGCACGCACGCCCGACGGGTCGCTCGTCACGCACAAGCTGCTGTCGGAGAATCCCGGCGCTACCGCGGACGCGGCGGTCGCCGGCATCCGCCAGCTGCTCGGCGTCCGGCCGGGACGACCCGATCCCGGCCGAACAGATCGACGCGGTGAAGATGGGCACGACGGTCGCGACCAACGCGCTGCTCGAGCGCAAGGGCGAGCCGACCGTGCTGGTCATCACGCGCGGCTTCCGCGACGCGCTGCGCATCGCCTACCAGGAACCGGCCGCGCATCTTCGACCGCCACATCGTGCTGCCCGAGCTGCTCTACGCGCGGGTGATCGAGGTCGACGAGCGCATCGGCGCGCACGGCGAGGTCATCGTGCCGCTCGACCAGGACGCACGTCGCCGCGCGACCTGCGGCAGGCGTACGACGACGGGCTCCGCGCGGTCGCCATCGTCTGCATGCACGGCTACCGCTACCCCGACCACGAGGCGGCCGTCGGCGACGTCGCCCGCGCGGATCGGCTTCACGCAGGTCTCGGTGTCGCACGAGGTCAGCCCGCTGATGAAGCTGGTCTCGCGCGGCGACACCACGGTCGTCGACGCCTATCTCTCGCCGATCCTGCGGCGCTACGTCGACCGAGGTGGCGGCCGAGCTGCGCGGGCGTCCGCCTGCATGTTCATGCAGTCCAACGGCGGGCTCGACGCGACGCCGCATCGCTTCCGCGGCAAGGACGCGATCCTGTCCGGGCCCGGCGGGCGGCATCGTCGGCATGGCGCGCACCGTCGCGAGCCGCCGGCTTCGACCGGGTCATCGGCTTCGACATGGGCGGCACCTCCACCGACGTGTCGCACTTCGCGGGCGAGTTCGAGCGCGCGTTCGAGACGCAGGTCGCCGGCGTGCGGATGCGCGCGCCGATGATGAGCATCCACACCGTCGCCGCGGGCGGCGGCTCGATCCTGCACTTCGACGGCAGCCGCTACCGGGTCGGGCCCGGACTCGGCCGGCGCCGACCCGGGCCCGGCGTGCTACCGGCGCGGCGGCCCGCTGACCGTCACCGACGCCAACGTGATGCTCGGCAGGATCCAGCCGGACTACTTCCCGCACGTGTTCGGCGCCGGACGGCGACCAGCCGCTCGACGCCGACGTCGTGCGCGAGCGACTTCGCCGCGCTGGCGCGCGAGATCGCAGCAGGCCACCGGCGACGCCGCGCAGCCCGGAAGCAGGTCGCCGCCGGCTTCCTCGAGATCGCCGTCGCGAACATGGCCAACGCGATCAAGCAGATCTCGGTCCAGCGCGGCCACGACGTCACCCGACTACGCGCTTGACCGCTTCGGCGGCGCCGGCGGCCAGCACGCCTGCGCGGTCGCCGACGCGCTCGGCATGACGCACGTCTTCATCCACCCGCTCGCCGGCGTGCTCTCCGCGTACGGCATGGGTCTGGCCGACATCACCGCGATGCGCGAGCAGGCGGTCGAGGCCGCTCTGCACGAAGATCGGCTCGAGGACTGCGCGCGCAGACCTCGACGACCTCGGACGCCGACGCCCGCGGCCGAGCTGCGCGCGCGAGGGCGTGCGCGACGACGCGGATCAGGTCCGTACGCCGCGTGCACCTGCGCTACGAGGGCACCGACACCGCGCTGCCTGTCGCGTTCGCCACGCTCGATGACATGGTCCGCGAGTTCGAGGCGGCGTACCGTCGACGCTTCGCGTTCCTCATGCGCGACAAGCCGCTCGTCGTCGGAGGCGGTCGCGGTCGAGGCTGGTGGGCGGTGCCGCCGCGGTCGACGAACGCACGACGGTCGAGCGGGTCCCGTGACAGCGGCGAGCCCGCCGCCGCAACGCACGTGGCGATGTTCGTGTCCGGCGGCGCTGGACGCGACGTGCGCCTGTACCGCGCGCGAGGACCTGCGCGCCGGGCGACGCGGTCGACGGGCCGGCGATCATCGCCGAGGCGAACGCCACGACCGTCGTCGAGCCGGGCTGGCGCGCCGAGGTCGACGAGCTCGGTCACCTGCGTGCTCGACGCGGGTGGCGCCCACGACCGGCGACGCAGTCTGTCGGCACCGAGGTCGATCCGGTGATGCTGGAGATCTTCAACAACCTGTTCATGTCGATCGCCGAGCAGATGGGCGTGCGGCTGCAGAACACGGCCCACTCGGTCAACATCAAGGAGCGGCTCGACTTCTCCTGCGCGCTCTTCGACGCCGACGGCAACCTGATCGCGAACGCGCCGCACATGCCGGTGCACCTCGGCTCGATGGGCGAGAGCATCAAGATGGTCATCGCGGCGCAACAGCCGGCGCGCATGCAGCCCGGCGACGTCTACGTGCTCAACGACCCGTACCACGGCGGCACGCACCTGCCCGACGTCACCGTGGTCACGCCCGGTGTTCGACCGCGAGTGGCACGAGATCCTCGTTCTACGTCGCCTCGCGCGGCCACCACGCCGACATCGGCGGGCATCACGCCGGGCTCGATGCCGGCCGTTCAGCACGCGGTCGAGGAGGAGGGCGTGCTGATCGACAACTGGCTGCTGGTCGCAGGACGGCGTGCTGCGCGAAGCGGAGACACTGGACCTGCTGCCACGGGCGCCGTACCCGTCGCGCAACCCCGAGCACAACCTCGCCGACCTGCGCGCGCAGGTCGCGGCCAACGAGAAGGGCGTCGAGGAGCTGCGGCGATGGTCGAGCACTTCGGCCTCGACGTGGTGCGCGCCTACATGGGCCACGTGCAGGACAACGCCGAGGAGGCGGTGCGGCGCGTCATCGCCGCGCTGCACGACGGCAGCTTCACCTACGAGCTGGACAACGGCGCGCGTCATCCAGGTGGCGCATCAGTGTCGATCGCGAGGCGCGGACGCGCGGAGATCGACTTCACCGGCACGTCGCGCGCAGCTGGCCGAGCAACTTCAACGCGCCGTCGTCCGTCGTGCATGGCCGCCGTCCTGTACGTGTTCCGCACGCTGGTCGACGACGACATCCCGCTGAACGCCGGCTGCCTGAAGCCGCTCACGTCATCATCCCGACCGGGCTCGATGCTCGCGCCGCGCTACCCGGCGGCGGTCGCGGCGGGCAACGTCGAGACCTCGCAGGCGGTCACCGGCGCGCTCTACGCCGCGCTCGGCGTGCATGGCCGAGGGCTCAGGGCACGATGAACAACTTCACCTTCGGCAACGACGCGTTACCAGTACTACGAGACGATCGCCGAGCGGTTCCGGCGCGGGCGACGGCTTCGACGGCGCCGACGTCGTGCAGACGCACATGACCAACTCGCGGCTCACCGACCCCGAGGTGCTGGAGTGGCGCTACCCGGTGCGCTGGACAGCTACGAGATCCGGCCAGGCAGCGGCGGCGCGGGCCGGTGGACGCGGCGGTGACGGCGGGCGTACGCCGGATCCGCTTCCTCGAGCCGATGACAGTCAGCACGCTTGAGCAGTCACCGGCGGGTACCGCCGTACGGCATGGCGGGCGGCGGTACCGGCGCGCTCGGCAGGCACTGGGTCGAGCACGCCGACGGCACGGTGACGCCGATGCGGGGCTGTGACTCGATCGCGGTGGCCGGCAGGCGACGTCTTCGTCATCGAGACTCCTGGGGGCGGAGGCTACGGAGCGGTGGAATCGACCGTCAGGCTTCAGGCGTCGCCAGCGCATCCGCGTCGTCGGTCGTGATGACGCGGCGTACGAGATCCGGATCGTCGGCCGCCAACGTCCGCACCGGCCCCGGCCCGGTCTCCGCCGTCTCGAACCGCACGGTCACCCGTCCGAGCCCTGAGCCCCACACCCAGCCCGGCCCGAACTCGGGGTGCTCGACGTCCACGCCGGGCATCCAGCCCGAGCCGTGACGCGGCCGGTTGCGTGCGGCCTCGGCGTCGGCGTCGGACACGACCAGCGGCTCGTCCATGGCGTCCTCCGCCTCGGCGAACAGGTCGTCCTGGATCCAGTCGGCCAGGCCCGAGACCCCGACGCCGAGCAGCCGTACGCCGCCGGAGGTGTCGAGGTCGGCGAGCAGTCCGCGCGCGAGTCTGCTCACCACCGCGGGACGGTCGGTCGGGCCGGCGATGGTCGCCGACCGGGTCAACGTCGTGAAGTCGTGCAGCCGCACCTTGACGGTGACCGTGCGACCGGACAGGCGCGCCTTCGACAGCCGTTCGCACACGTTGCGGGCGTGCCGGTCGATGATCGCCGCGAGCAGCACCGGGTCGACGAGGTCGACCTCGAACGTGTCCTCGACCGACACCGACTTCGTCTCGCGCTCGGCGACCACGGGACGGTCGTCGTCGGCTCGCGCCATGGCGTAGAGGCTCGACCCGTGGGCCTGGCCGACCACCCGCACCAGCTCCTCCTGGCTGATCCTGCGCAGCTCCTCCACGGTGGTGACGCCGACCTGGCGCAGCCGTCCGGCCGTGGCCGGTCCGACGCCGGGGATGACGGTGACCTGCATCGGCGCGAGCAGGTCCTGCTCCGAGCCGGGCGGGACGACGACCGCGCCGTCCGGCTTGTCCAGCTCGCTGGCGATCTTGGCGATCAGCTTCGAGGTGGCGACACCGACCGACGCGGTGAGTCCTCCGGTCGCCTCGTGCACGTCGGCCTTGAGCTCGGCGGCGATCCGGTCGAGACCGCTGGTGGACAGGTCGAGCTCGTGCGGTGACGCGGCCAGGTCGACGAACGCCTCGTCGAGGGAGAGCGGCTCCACCAGCGGCGACCGCTCGCGCAGCGCACGCATGACCAGCCGGCTGGTGGCCCGGTACGCGTCGAAGCGACCGACGAGGAACGCCGCGTGCGGGCAGCGCGACCGCGCCTCGGCCGTCGACATCGCCGATCGGACGCCGAACGTGCGCGCCTCGTACGACGCGGTCGCCACCACGCCACGCTGGCCCACGCCACCGACGATCACCGGCTTGCCGCGCAACGAGGGCTTGTCGCGCTGCTCGACCGCAGCGAAGAACGCATCGAGGTCCAGGTGCAGGACGGACGCGACGTTACGCACAGGTTCATCATGTCCGACGCCACCGTCCACAGGTCGCCGATCCACGCCCTCGGCGCACCGCGCGGCACCGACGCTGGGGACATGAGCAACCGTCGCCGTCCTGCCACCGACAAGCGCCGCCCGTCCGTGACCAAGGTCAAGGACCCGGCCGACGTGATCAGCGTGGTCCCTTACCTGCTCGGCTTCGACCCGCGGGAGAGCCTGGTCGTGATCGCCCTCGAGGGCTCGCCGCAACGGTTCGGGCCCTGCGCGCGCCTCGACCTCGTCAACGGCGACGACCCGTCCGACGCGGCGGCGCGCCAGGTCGACTTCGTCGCCGAGCTCGTCGACCGGCACAAGTTCGACCCGCTGATCCTGGTCGCCTACACCGCCCGCACCCGAGACGGCGACCTCACCGACTCGCTGATGCGCGATCTCGTCGCCCGCTTGCGCGCCGACGGCGTGGAGGTCGCCGAGGCGCTGCGCGCCGACGGCTCGCGTTGGTGGTCCTACACCTGTGACGACCGCCGGTGCTGCCCGGCGGAGGGCACGCCGTACGACGCAGGGTCCTCGCGGGTGGCGGCCGAAGCCGTGGTCGCCGGCCTGGCCCGGGCGCCGAGCCGCGATGCGCTGCGCGCCCAGTTCGAGCCTGTCCCGGCCCGGGTCGCGGCCTTCGAGGAGGCGCTGACGAGCCTGCTGGCCGCGCCGACCGCGTACGAGCCGATGACGGAGGACGACGTCCGTGGTCAGGTGAGCCGTGCGGTGGAGAGCGAGGATCCGATCACCGAGGAGTCCCTCGTCCGGCTCGTGCTCGCGGTCCAGAGCAAGCAGCTGCACGACGCGGCGTGGTCGCTGATGACGCGCGCGAACGCCTCGGACCACGCCGAGTTCTGGACGGCGGCCATGCAGGCGACGCCCGACGACCTGCTGGCACCGGTCGGAGGTCTGGCGGCGTTCGCCGGCTGGCTGTCCGGTCGCGGTGTGCTGGCCTCCCATGCCGCCGAACGCGTGTTGCGGGTCGATCCCGACCACCCGATGGCGCTGGGCGTGCTCGAGCTCTGCGCGACCAGCGTCAACCCGGCGGTCTGGGGCCCGGTCCCACCCAGGCGCGGACAGGGAGTGGCGTCGAGCGCTGAACCAGGGCAGGCTGGGTGCGCAGACTTGGTCGGCCGGTGGGAGGTGGGACGCCGCACCGACGGGCGTCCCGTGAGGAGGACCGACGATGGGCCAGGAGGTCGAGCGCCGGGAGTTCACGCGTGAGGACCGGCGACGCTACCGCGAGAAGGTCCGCACCTGCCTGGACGTCTTCGCCCGCATGCTGCGCGAGTCGCGCTTCGACTCCGACCGGCCGATGACCGGCATCGAGGTCGAGCTCAACCTGGTCGACGACGCCTGCGACCCGGCGATGAAGAACGCCGAGGTCCTGGAGGCGATCGCCGACCCCGACTTCGTGACCGAGCTCGGCCAGTTCAACCTCGAGATCAACGTCGCGCCGCGCCGGCTCGCCGGCGGTGGTGTCGAGGCGTTCGAGAAGAACGTGCGCGACAGCCTCAACGCCGCGGAGGAGAAGGCCAGGTCCGTCGGCGCGCACATGGTGATGGTCGGCATCCTCCCGACGCTGCAGACCAAGCACATGAGCACCGACACGCTGTCGGAGAACCCGCGCTACCGGCTGCTCAACGACCAGATCTTCGCGGCCCGGGGCGAGGACCTCGAGATCTCGATCCGCGGCGTCGACCGGCTCCGGGTCACGGCCGACTCGATCATGCCCGAGGCGGCCTGCACCTCGATGCAGCTGCACCTGCAGACCAGTCCCGAGGACTTCGCGACGTACTGGAACGCCTCGCAGGCGATCGCCGGCATCCAGCTCGCGTTGTGCGCGAACTCGCCGTTCCTGTTCGGCAAGGAGCTGTGGGCCGAGACCCGGATCGCGCTGTTCGAGCAGGCGACCGACACCCGCAGCGAGGAGCTGAAGTCGCAGGGGGTCCGGCCGCGGGTCTGGTTCGGCGAGCGATGGATCAACTCGATCTTCGACCTCTTCGAGGAGAACGTCCGCTACTTTCCCGCCCTGCTCCCGATCACCGAAGAGGAAGACCCCGTCGCGGTGCTCGAGAAGGGCGACACGCCCTCACTGCCCGAGCTGCGGCTGCACAACGGCACCATCTACCGCTGGAACCGGCCGGTCTACGACGTCACGCGTGGCGTCCCGCACCTGCGAGTGGAGAACCGGGTGCTCCCCGCCGGCCCGACCGTCGTGGACATGATGGCCAACGCCGCCTTCTACTTCGGCCTGGTCCGCTCGCTCGCCGAGGACGAGCGGCCGCTGTGGTCGCAGATGTCGTTCTCGGCCGCCGAGGAGAACTTCCACGCCGGTGCTCGCGACGGGATGTCCGCCCAGGTCTACTGGCCGGGCCTCGGCTCGGTCGGCGCGGCCGAGCTCGCGCTGCGCCGGCTGCTGCCGCGCGCCCGCGACGGCCTCGACCGATGGGGGATCGCCCCCGAGGAGCGGGACCGGCTGCTCGGCATCGTCGAGCAGCGCTGCCTGACCGGTCGCAACGGTGCGACCTGGCAGACGGAGATGTTCCACAAGCTGTTCGACTCCGGGGCGAAGGACCGGTTCGACGCGCTGCGCGAGGTCGTACGCCGCTACAGCGCGCTCATGCACCAGAACATCCCGGTGCACGAGTGGCCGGTCGACTGATCGGACCAGGGGAGTACCGTTCGTGCGAGCAGCCGGCAGGGAAGCCGGTAGAGATGAGGAGCAACCATGGGCGTCATCGTCGTCGGGTACGTCCCGAAGCCGGAGGGCAAGGCCGCACTTCGGCTGGCCGCCGAGGAGGCCAAGAGCCGCGGCTCCAGCCTGGTGGTCGTCAACTCCCACCGCGGTGGCCGTGAGTTCGACAACGGGGACGCCGTCGAGTCGGAGGCGCAGCTCGAGGAGGTGCGCGCCCAGCTCAAGGACTCGGGCGTCGAGCACGAGGTCCGCCAGCTCGTCCGGGGCCTGGACCCCGCCGAGGACCTGATCAACGTCGCGGGCGAGGTCTCGGCCGACTTCATCGTGATCGGACTGCGCCGCCGCAGCCCGGTGGGCAAGCTCATCCTCGGAAGCAACGCGCAGCGCATCCTGCTCGACGCGCCGTGCCCCGTCCTCGCGGTCAAGGCTGCCGAGTAGCCGCACCGCGAAAAACCTGGTCGAGCGCTGATCTCCCGCCCCTGGAGCGGTGAGTTCCGCCACGTCTGTCGGGCACGGCGGCGTCGGACCGACCACGATCGACCTTAGAGTTTCTCGAGTCATGCGCTGGACATACCGACCCGAGCTCGACGGACTGCGGACGATCGCGGTCTACCTCGTGCTGCTCTTCCACACGGGTCTGTCCTGGGTCGAGGGCGGGTTCGTCGGCGTCGACCTGTTCTTCGTGCTGTCCGGCTTCCTCGTCTCGAACGTCATCCTCAGCGAGATCGACCGCACCGGGTCGCTGCGCGTCGGCAACTTCTACGCGCGCCGGGTGCGGCGGCTGCTCCCGGCGGCCGTGGTCGTGATCCTCGCGACGAGCCTGATCTTCGTGCTGGTGGCACCGGTCGTCCGCCGGCTGCCGATGGTCGAGGACGCGCAGAGCTCGCTGCTCTACTTCGCCAACTGGCACTTCCTCTCGGCATCGAGCGACTACTTCGCCGCCGACGTCGACAAGAGCCCGTTCCTGCACTTCTGGTCGCTGTCGATCGAGGAGCAGTACTACCTGTTCTTCCCGCTCCTCCTGCTCGTGCTGATCAAGGTCGCGAAGCGGCTCACGCTGTCGCTCACCGCCACCCTCGCCATCACCATCGGCGTGCTCTTCACCGCCTCGTTGGCCGCACAGCTCTACTGGGCCCAGGTCGACACCTCCCGTGCCTACTACGGCACCGACGCGCGGCTCTACCAGCTGCTCGCCGGCGCCCTGCTGGCCGTGCTGCTGCGCAGCCGACCCATCGCCCTCCCGCCCCGGGTCGGCGGTGCCGCGGCCGGCATCGGTCTCGTCGGCATCCTCGTCGTGGGCAGCGGCCTGCTCGACGTGGGGCCGTCGGCGCGCGGTCTGCTCGCCACCGTCGTGTCGGTGCTGGCGATCGGTGGGCTGACCCTGTCCGAGCGGTCGTGGTCGGCCCGGCTGCTCTCCCGCCGGACCCCGGTCTTCCTCGGCAAGATCTCCTACGGCACCTACCTCTGGCACTGGCCGGTCATCCTGGTGCTCGGCGAGGTCCTCGACGCGAGCCCGATCGCGGTCGCGGTGATGACGATGGCAGTCGCCACCGGCCTGGCCGCGGTGTCGTACGAAGTGATCGAGATGCCGATCCGGAAGGGCCAGCTGATCGACCGGCTGCGCTGGACCCCGGCCGTCATCGGCGTCGTGACCAGTGCAGTGGTCGCGATGACCCTCGTGCCCTGGGTGCTCGAGTCCGAGCGCAAGCCCGCGCTCGTCGACCTGCAGGCAGCACCCAGCTCGGGAGCCGACCTCGGGGCCCAGAAGCCGGTGAAGGTGCCGGCCGGCGTCGACTGGGACGCGATCTCCGACGACATCGGCAAGACGGGATCGTGCCAGGCCGACGACCCGGACCGCTGCACGGTGGTCGACGGCGACGGGCCGAACGTCCTCCTCGTCGGAGACAGCCAGGCCCAGATGCTCGTGCCGATGTTCGAGCAGATGGCCAAGGACCACGACTTCCAGCTGTCGCTGAACGTCTACGGCGGATGCATGTGGCAGGAGGACCTCCTCAACGCCGAGCAGTCGGCCGAGGGCGCCGCCCTCTGCGACAAGGCCCGCGTCGGCTGGTACGACGACGTGCTGCCGCTCGTGGACCCGGACGTGGTGGTCCTCGTCGAGCGGGCGCGCGACACCGAGGCCGAGTGGGGCGACGTCATCTCCCGCCGGGACGGCAAGCAGCAGTCCCTGCAACAGATGATCTACAGCACCAGCAACGACACGCTCGACAAGATCGCCGCGCACGTCCCCAAGGTCGTCGTGGTCGACGACCTCGTCATGCCCAACACCTTCGTGCCGAACGAGTGCCTGACGAGCACCGACGACGCCAACCGGTGTGCGGTGCCGGTGCCGCTCGAGCACGCCGTCAGCGACGGCTTCTACGAGGCCGCGGCCGCCGAGTCGAAGAAGATCGACACGGTGGACCTCAATCCCGGCGTTCTGCCCGGGCGCACCGATCTGCCAGGCGGTCGTCGACGGCAAGATCGTGTGGCGCGACGACCACCACTACGCCGCGCAGTACGCCGTGAGCCGTCGCCAGGAGGTCTGGAAGATCCTCACGAACAGCGGCGTCGTCGACACAGCCCACTGAGGCCGGCGAGCCTCAGGCGGCAGCGAACCTCAGCTCGACGTCGAGCCAGCGGGCCAGGTCGTCGATCTCGGCGTCGATGGACACCCACGGGTCGAACATAGATGCTTGCGTCATGGCGTTGAACATCACCGGTGACCCGGTCGCGGACCAGATCCTGTCCGAGGACCCCTTCGCGCTGCTCGCGGGCATGATGCTGGACCAGCAGTTCCCGATGGAACGCGCGTTCGCGGGTCCGGCGAAGATCAAGGAGCGCTTCGGAACGCTCGACCCGGCCTCCATCGCCGCAGCACCGCCGGAGGAGTTCGCCGCGATGTGCGCGGTGCCGCCGGCCGTGCACCGGTTCCCGGGCTCGATGGCGGCGCGGCTGCAGGAGCTCGCCCAGATCGTCGTCGACAGCTACGACGGTGACGCGGCCGCGCTGTGGAACACCGCCGACTCCGGTGCCGAGATCTTCAAGCGGCTCACCGCGCTACCGGGCTTCGGCAAGCAGAAGGCGCAGATCTTCACCGCACTGCTCGGCAAGCAGCTCGGCGTCCGGCCCGACGGGTGGGACACCGTGGCGGGGGCGTACGCCGAGGAGGGGTCCTACCGTTCGGTCGCCGACGTCACCGACCAGGCCTCGCTCGAGAAGGTCCGCAGCTTCAAGAAGGAGCAGAAGGCCGCCGCGAAGTCCCGGTGAACCGGTCCTCCAGACGGCGTACGTCGTCGGGGACCGGCTCGGCCGTCGACATCCGGGTCGACCTGGACCTCGCCGGCGACGGTGTGCAGCGGAAGCACACCCGCCCACACCCCGGCGTCGACGTCGGACTGGTCGTCCGAGACCCCACCGGTCCGCTGCTTCACCGACGCCTCGTGGAGCGGGACGGCGATGACCGTCGTCGCCGCGAGCTCCTTGCGCGTGTGAGCCCGCAGCGTCTCCGAACGGCCGGGGACGACCTGGTCGACGATCGCATCGAGGGCGCGAGCCTTCTCCTCGCCGTCGACGCAGCGCGCTCGACCGATCACGACGGCCGACCGGTAGTTCATCGAGTGATGGAACGCCGACCTGGCGAGCACCAGGGCGTCGACGTGCGTGACGGTCACGCAGATCTCCTGATCGGGGGAGCGCGACAGCGCCCCGGCCGCGACCGAGCCGTGCAGGTAGAGCGTGCCGCCCTCGTCCGGGCCGTCGGGGTCGACGCCGAACACGATCGGGAGCACGACCGGGTGGCCGTCCATCACGACGCCGACGTGACAGATCACCGCCTCGCCGAGGATCGCGAGCAGGTCGGCGCGGTCGGTGAGGGCGCGGTCTCGGTGCCGGTTCACCTGGGTACGCGCCGTCGGGGACAGGGGAGTGGTCGTCGTGCTGGTCACCCCACCATGGTCCGGCCTAAAGTGGCTGATCACACGGGCCAATTCCGCTCGATCTGACCAAGCCAATTCGCAATCGCGAAGGGAGCGACTCCGATGACCGAGCCGGCCGCTCTCGCCCTGCGTCTCGACCGCGACGCCGCCGAGACCCTTCCGGTCCAGCTCGCCGGGCAGGTCCGCGACCTGGTGATGGCCAGGACTCTCACGCCGGGACAGCGGTTGCCGTCCTCGCGCGCGCTGGCTGCCGAGCTCTCCGTCGCGCGCGCAGTCGTCGAGGCAGCCTTCGACCAGCTGCACGCCGAGGGCTGGGTCACGACCCGGCGCGGGGCCGGCACCTTCGTCGACGACGTCGGTCTGCGCCCGGATCGTGAACGGGTCCGGGCGCGGCGGTCGGTGCCCGGCGGCGGGGACTCCGGCCGAGGGCTCGTCAGCTTCGACACCGGGACGCCGTACGTCGATCCGCGTCTCCAGGCAGGATGGCGCCGCGCCTGGCGGGAGATGTCCACCATCACGCCGCCCCGCGGCTACCCGGAACCGGCGGGTCTGCCCGAGCTGCGCGACCGGCTGGCCGCGCATCTCGCCCGGACCCGCGGGCTCACGTGCGAGGCCGCCAACGTGCTCGTCACGGCGGGGACGACCCACGGTCTGTCCCTGCTTCTCGCTGCGACGTCAGCCGCCGCACCGGCGCGAGCGAGGGCGGTCGCGATCGAGGACCCCGGCTACCGGGCCGCGGTTGCCGTGGCGCAGACCGCCGGCTTCGACGTGGTCGACGTCCCGGTCGACGAGGCCGGCCTCGACGTCGACGCTTTGCGGAACGTCCCCCGCGACGACGTCGCGGCCGTCTACGTGACACCTGCCCACCAGCACCCGACCGGGGCGACGCTGTCGGCGGCACGTCGGCTCGCCCTCGTGGCCGAGGCACGCAGGCGTGGCGCCTGGTTGGTCGAGGACGACTACGACTCCGAGTTCCGCTACGACGTCGCACCGCTGCCCGCTCTGGCCTCACTGTCGTCCGACGTCGTCTACCTCGGCACGGCCGCGAAGTCGGTCCACCCGTCGCTGCGCCTCGGGTGGCTGGTCGGCCCGACCGACCTGGTTGCCCAGCTGGCCGACCGCGCGGGGGAGCAGCACGACCATGCGTCGTGGCCGACGCAGCGTGCGTTCGTGGCCATGCTGCGGGACGGGTACGTCGACCGGGTCGTGCGGTCCGCCCGGAGGGTGTACACCCGCCGCGGCGAGCTGATCCGCCGTCAGCTCGGGCCGTTGACCCCCGTCACAGGCGCCGGGGCCGGGATGTACGTCACCCTTCCCGATGCCGCCGCGCCAGGCGGAGCGCGTCCGTGCCGCAACCCTGTCTGCGGGGTTCGACCTGCCCCTGCTCGCGGCGTACGGACGCAGCCACCGCAGGCACGGGCTCGTGCTCGGTTTCGGGGGCGTGACCGACGACGAGCTGGCGCGTTGTCTCGACGTGATGAGGTCGGCCCTGGCTTGAGCGCGAGGCCAGCCGTGTCACAATGGACCCGCGGCATCTTGACGTGACCGGGCTTTGCCGCGCCCGTGAACCCAGCAACGAGAGGACGTTCGTGTCGCCGAGCACGTCCCGCACCCTTCCTGAGTCCCTGCTCTCGCACCCGTCGGTGAAGCGCCTGATCGCGCAGGGACGACGCGAGGGCCAGGTGTCCCCTCAGCACATCCGCGAGACCTGCGACGAGGCCGAGGTGTCCGCCGCGCATCGCAAGGCGCTGCTCAAGCACCTGGCAGCGGAGGGCGTGACCGTCGCCGTCGGCGCCGAGGAGAGCACCAGCCGCAAGAAGGTGGCTGCCGCGACCGCATCCCGCGCCGCCGTGTCGTCGACGGCCAAGAAGGCCGCTGCGAAGAAGACGTCGCCCAAGAAGGCCGCGAGCAAGACGACCACGAGCAAGTCCACGACGAAGGCACCGGCCAAGAAGGCCGCGACCGTGACCAAGACGTCCAGCCGAGCGACCGCCGCGAAGCCGTCCACCAAGGCAGCGCCCAAGACGACCGCGAAGAAGGCCGAGGCCAAGACCGCGAAGACCGCCAAGACGGCGACCAAGGCGCCGGCGAAGAAGTCAACGGCCAAGAAGACCGCGAAGGGCGACCAGGCCGAGTCCGTGGAGCCGACGGTGGAGATCCCGGCAGCCGCCGTGCTGGTCGAGGCCGAGGACGGCAAGAAGGCGCTGGCCGACATCGACGACGCGGTCTTCGAGAAGGACCTGGCGACCGACCCGACGCTCAAGGAGGACGAGAAGGAAGGCTTCACGATCTCCGAGGCCGACGAGGCCGACGAGCCGGAGCAGACCGTCACCGTCGCCGGGGCCACGGCCGACCCCGTGAAGGACTACCTGAAGCAGATCGGCAAGGTCCCGCTGCTGAACGCCGAGATGGAGGTCGAGCTCGCCAAGCGGATCGAGGCCGGCCTGTTCTCGGAGGAGAAGCTCGCCCGGGAGAACAAGATCTCGGCCAAGATGCTCGACGAGCTGACCTGGATCGCCGAGGACGGACGACGCGCCAAGAACCACCTGCTCGAGGCCAACCTGCGTCTCGTGGTCTCCCTGGCCAAGCGCTACACCGGCCGCGGCATGCTCTTCCTCGACCTGATCCAGGAGGGCAACCTCGGCCTGATCCGCGCGGTCGAGAAGTTCGACTACACCAAGGGCTACAAGTTCTCGACGTACGCCACCTGGTGGATCCGTCAGGCGATCACCCGGGCGATGGCCGACCAGGCGCGCACCATCCGCATCCCGGTCCACATGGTCGAGGTCATCAACAAGCTCGCCCGTGTCCAGCGGCAGATGCTCCAGGACCTGGGCCGCGAGCCCACCCCGGAGGAGCTCGCCAAGGAGCTCGACATGACCCCGGAGAAGGTCGTCGAGGTCCAGAAGTACGGGCGCGAGCCGATCTCGCTGCACACCCCGCTCGGTGAGGACGGCGACTCCGAGTTCGGCGACCTGATCGAGGACTCCGAGGCGATCGTCCCGGCGGACGCGGTCTCGTTCACCCTGCTGCAGGAGCAGCTGCACGCCGTGCTCGACACGTTGTCCGAGCGCGAGGCAGGCGTGGTGTCGATGCGCTTCGGGCTCACCGACGGCCAGCCCAAGACGCTCGACGAGATCGGCAAGGTCTACGGCGTGACCCGCGAGCGGATCCGGCAGATCGAGTCCAAGACGATGTCGAAGCTGCGCCACCCCTCGCGCTCGCAGGTCCTGCGCGACTACCTCGACTGACACGACCTTCCGACGGTTACCCGATCACCGGGGCCGGCATTCGCCCACCGATGATGTGGGCCGGGCTCGGCCTCCGCTTCATCGCCGCCTCCTGCAGCCCATCGCGGACCAGCGGGGTCAGGGTTGGCAGCATGGCGAAGAGCAGACGAACGGCCACCCTCTGCTCCATCCCTGGAAGCACAGCAAGCCGTGGCTCGTCTTTCAGTAGGTCAACGAGTCTGGCGACAGCTGGCGTCCAGTCGATCGAATTGCGGGTGTCCATGCCTCAGTGTGCGCTCTACGGGACTCCCGACCACCATCGTGGCGTGTCGCCGTGTCCAAACCCGCCGTTTAAGGCGACCGTCGAGGGTGGAGGAGCCCTTCACGACGAGCGACGATGGCCGACATCGCGACGGTGGTGGTGGCCGCGAGCAGAGTCAGGGTGATGATCGCGCTGCTCTTGATCAGGACGAAGTTGGCCGTCGACAGGGACATCAGCAGCCATAGCGTCACGCTTCCCTTGACGACGATGACCAGGCCCCACAGCAGCGTGAGTCTTTGGAAGAGTTGGCGGACTCTCGGTCTCGCGGCGAGGGCGGGGTCGATCGGGTAGAAGTCAGGAGCGAGTCGGGCCACGATCGGTCGAGCGGTCCACAGGGACCCCAGGAAGATTGCTGCGACGATGGCGTCGCCGCCGACGGGCTGCACGAAGTAGATGAAGGTGTTTCCGGTGGCGAGCATGACTCCGGTCTTGATGGTCATGATTCCCAGGGTCAGGACGAGCAGCCCGGACACTGGCCGCTTGGTTGCCCATCGCCAGCACGTCGCGCCGGCCATCCACGCAAGCGCGACGATCACAGCCGTGTCGATGTTGAAGGTCACCAACGTGGCCCACAAAAGCACGGCTGGCACGATCACGGCTGTCACGAGGCTTGCCGCGACGCGCGCGACGACAGCTTTCAGCCGCGGATGAGGCGGCTGCGGAGAGGCCTGGCGAGGAGCAAGAACGGTGTCTTGGATTGCGGTCATGTGTTGACGGCCCGCCCCCGGCCGCACAACGGCCGGATGTTGGGTGCACCGAAAACGACGGAGCTAAGACTCTTCGTGCTGGAAATCCTCGGCACCACGACTGTACTCGCACTCAGCGATGAGCGGGCTCGCGCGTGCCGGACTATTGACGCGTGCCCGCTTCGTTGCCGTGGCTCCCGCCAAGCCCGACCACCATGCGTAGTCGGCGCACATCTGTGCGCGACGGTGGGGCCCTCCTGTGTCATGCGCGCCTGCTACCAACCCGCGTACCGTGCAAGGAGAGGTGACAACTACGTAGTAGTCCCCCATGAGTGATGCCCCGGTCCTCGGCGTTGCGCCGAGGAAGGTACCGGATGGCTGATCTGCTCACAGATGATGGGCGACCGTGGGCCGTGGACGAGCAACGGCCGAAGAGATCGCTCTCCTGACTGTCGTGATGCTCGCGGCCCTGGCTCGTTCGGGCCCGTTGACGCAGGTCGAGATTGATGCGCTGCTCGCACGCACCCAGGGTGCCGCCAGGCTTGTCCTCCCCGAACGGACCCCTACCGCACCCCGATGCGAAGACGCAGTGCCTACGCGCTGACTCTCGCACTGCTCGCTTCGCACATGGCCAGGCCCCAGCAGTCGCCCTCCTCGCAAACCGGCTGCTGGGGCCTTCCACATGACGAAGCACGCCGCCCCTCCCCGAGGTCGTGCGCCCAAGACCCAGCGGCCCGCCTCCCAAAACGCCGCGGGGCCGTCCTGCCTAGACGCTATGCCTGTGCGCACCGCTTCCGCTAGGCGTCCCTACAGGCGCTCCCGAGCCACGGGGACGCCGTTCCCGGCAAACCTCTAGGTTAGTGCGGCACAGATGTCGGTCGTGTGTCCAGTGCGGCTCAGGCGAGTGAAGTGGGACGTTGCCAAGTCGACAAGGATGTCCTCCCGCCCCACGACGAGCGTCGTCGACGGGCCAGCTGGGTCGTCAGTCGGGAAGTAGATCAGGACGTTATGACCCATCAACGTCAGTCGAGCAGACCCTTCGGCGTCGACCCTGAGCCACTGCGCTGCGCCATTCCCGGACAGCGTGTACGTGGCTCCGGTGGCAAGGTTGGTGAAGACGAGATCCGATCCCTTGCCCGCGGTGAGAACGCGCACGCTGCCGTCAGGTGCTTCAAACGTCTTGTTGACCTGTGGGCCATCGCCGGTGCTTTCGATTTGCAGCGGGAATGAGCACGCAACGCCGGCCTCGAAGGTAGCGGTGTCTGCGGCAACCGCCGGGGACACGGTTGACAGTGACACCGCAAGGCCCCCCGCAGCAGCAAATCCAAGCAGCGTCCATCGGAATCTGCTGACAGATCTGGGCATGGGGGGCCTCCTCGGTTGGTGCTAGCTCAGTTGGCCGGTCGGAATGCGTTGCGGAAGACACGCGTGGCGATGGCCTGTGCGGTGTGGTTGCCGACGACGTCAGCCGTACGGAAATGCAGACCACTCCAGACCCGCGCATCGATCGCGTCATGGTTGATCCCCCCGGCGAAGCGGTAGTGCCTCGTCTCGCCCGCAGCCACCGACGTGATGAACAGGTCGATCCGGTTGGTGCCCGTCACTCGCGCGACAGCGCGCGAAAGCGCGCCGACCGCGGTGTTGAGCCCACTGGTGTAGTCCGGGTATGGAGGGCTTGCGATGAGCGAGGTCCACGTCGTGTCGCGAAGGGTGCCGGGGTTGCCGTCGGTGTTGGCCAGATGGATGGCAGTAACCGGCCGCCAGAACCCGTAGTGGAACTTGGCGTCCCAGGTGGCGACGAACGCATCGCACGCCGCGACATTGGCAACGGCGAAGAGCCGCGCGCTGTCGCTGATGTTCATGCCGCGCCGGGTCACCAGGTCGCGGAGGGCAGCCTGCAGTCCGCCAACTCCGATGTCGGAGAAGAACTTCGCGGTCTGCGTCTGCTTGTCCGTGCGCGCGCTGGGCGTCGTGATGTCGTCGCCACCGAGGCGCTTGACCTCGCGGTACTCGCGCGCGTACTTCTCTGAGGTTAGCGCCGGAGGCGGTCCCGGTCGGTACTGGTCCGAAGCATGCAGGACGAGCGGCGTCATCTGGGACAGCCACGGCGTGGAGAACGGCACCGGCGGATCCGCGGTCGGACGCCAGACACCTGGTGCCGGAGGCATCGTGAACTCCAACGGGGCGTACCTGCCGTCGTCGGCCCGAAGGTCGATGATGCGCTGAGCAGCCCGCTTGCCGTACCGGGCTCCGACGTTCTCGGCCCAACCGTCCGGCACACCAGCCAGTGAGGCTGCGTACGCGGCGTCGAGGCGCGGCTTCGAGGCGGGGAAGTAGTTCAGCAGCAGGTGGTACGCGGCGCTCGCGGCGGCAGCCTCAGGTGACGAGCAGCGCCGGCCCTCCACGCCCCACTTGTAGAGGTGGTAGTCGCCCGTGATCCCGTTCACTGCATTGTGCATGGCGGCATGGACGAACCCGAAGTAGACGTAGGACTCCGCAGGACTCCTCAACGCGTCGGTGACGAGCGTGGAGACGGCGGTCGCGTTCCAGTCGGAGATGACGACGGGGTCGGCTGCGGGATGACAGACCCGAGACTGCGTCGCAGAGTCGGGCTTGCCCGATGCCGCGACACCTTGCGGAGTGCCTGCAATCATCGCCGCAGCGACGAGGCCGGCCGTCCGGCCGCGAGCCATCGAAATCGGTTGGTTCTGAGATCGTGATGCTTCATCAGGATGCCCCTCCGGGGGGCCGTAGTCCCCCCATTGATGTCGCTTCCGCGGGCGGGACCTGTCGATCGCCGGCCACGAGGTGCTGCCACCTGGGCGCTTGCCGCAGGGTGCTCAAGGCGCGAACCGACTTGCAGCGAATGGCTTGTGCAGCAAGCCGTTATTCAACGTCTACACCGCGACGCAACCCTCGTCCAGCACGTCACCTGTTGACCCGAGGTGGACACTGATGGCTGGCAGCGCACCGCAATGTGGGTTGTCCGGAGGGGGACCGACATGGCCCTGAATTATTATCGCTGCTGCTTCCAATCTTCTTATCATCCTCATGATACTGGACACCACGGAGCGCGGGTAACGGCCACATCACGCGTGGCGACACTCGTGGCCTAGCGGCAACCTTCCTTGGCTCGTCGGCTCGGCGACGCTTCGGCCCGGCCGATGCGCCCGAGGGGTGACGCTCCGAAGTCCCACCCGTCGAATCGGGTTATCTCGTACGCCGGGGCGGCTGGCCGGCCTCATGCTGAGGCCAGCCAATTGCTCCTGTGGAGGTACCGATGCGACGCCTGATCACGTTCCTCGTTCCGCTGGGCCTGCTGGTCGCATTCGGCGCCGGGACGTCGTACGCCGAGAAGCAGGCCGTCAACGGGTCCGGCGACATCACCAAGCTCGTCGCCAACAACGGGCAGAACAACCTCACGGCCAAGGTCTCCGGCCTCGGGCCCCGGTGCGGTGGGGCGCAGTACCTGCACGTGTTCGTCAAGAACAAGAACAGCCGACTGCTCTACGAAGCGGAAGGTGACTGCATCAGCGGCCAGTGGGGGATCGGCCTGTACTACACGTCGACGGGAGTCCCCGAGGACGCGGTGCCGGTCGACTGTCCCGACTTCAAGATCACACGCAACAGCACGTCGGGCGCGTACACCGTGACGATGCCGCGCAGCTGCCTGGACCACGCCCGAACCGGGTCAAGCTGAAGGTCGAGGGCGCCGACTTCGGCACGATGACGGGCGGCACCGCCGGACCCACGAAGGTGCTCGACCGCGGCTGACTCAGCGCTGGCCGCGCCGTCATGCCGCCCAGCTGAGGCGGACGAAGACGTCGAGGACTCCGTTATTGTCGTTGGGCACCAGGTTGGTGGCCCGGGAATCGAAGGCGACGTGGACGCCGTTCGAGGAGATCGCGGGCGTGCTCCGTCCGCCCGCTGCTGCCGTTGCCCTCGTACACCGGCGTTGTTGACCGAGACCCGGCGTGTGGTGTTGTTGACCACGTCCCGAACGAACACATCGAAGGCCTGGTTGTTGTCGCCGGACACCAGGGTGTGTGCCAGAGAGCGGAAGACGACGAAGCGGCCGCTGCCCGACATCGCCGGGAAGGCATTCGAGCCGGAGGTCGAGCCGGTCGTCGTCGACCGAGGCGAGCTCGTTCGTACCTGCGGTCAGGTCACGCACGTAGATGTCACCCAACGAGCTGTCCACGGGGCTACCCAGCAGGTTCGATGCGTTCGACTGGAAGGCGAGGAACTTCCCGTTCCCGGAGAGGGCTGGCGTCTGGCTGCCCGCGTCGGCCTGAACGCCGCCTGGTCCGACGGAGACGCGCGTCGTCGTACCCGTCTGACGGTCGCGAAGGAAGATGTCGGGAGCGTCGTTGGTGTCATTGGGCACCAGGTTGGTGGTGGTGGCCGTGTACGCCACGAACCGGCCATCCCCGGAGATGGTCGGTGGCCCGTAGGTGTTGGCACCCTCGGTCGGGCCGCCTCCGGTGGCGACGGAGGCGATCTCTGTCGACCCGGTCTGCATGTCGTGCACAAAGATGTCAGCCGTGCCGTCGTAGTCGCCTGGCACGAAGTACGGGGACCAGGAGATGAACGCCACGAAGCGACCGTCGGCCGAGATGGCAGGCTGAGCGCTCGGGTTGCCTGCGCCCACTTGCTGGCTGCCGTCCGACGCCACGGACGCGATCCTGGTCGTTCCTGTCACCGTGTCGCGGACGACGATGTCCTGGTTGTGGTTGTCGTCACCGGGAGCGATGTCGTCGGAGAAGGCCGAGAAGGCGATGTAGCGCCCGTCCGGTGTCATCGACGGGTCGACCGATCCGCTGTCGGAAGGACCGCCGTCCGTCGCGGTTGAGATCAGTTTCGTCGTACCGGTCTGCCGATCCCGGAGGTAGATGTCCCGCCAACCGTTGGTGTCGGACGGCACGAGCTTCGCCTCGGACTCGAACACGACGTAGCGTCCCGACTTGGAGATTTGTGGCGCGTAGCTGTCCTTGAACCGCTCCTGCTCAGCCGAGGTGATCGACACCCGGGCCGTGGTCGGGGCCGTCGCCGCCACACTCGTGGTCGGGGGCGCGACCAAGGCCAGAGCCACACAGACGAGCAGGCCCAGCCTCCCGCCACGATCCGTGAACGACTCGATCGACCCAAACTGCCCGTCCCCATCGACATCAGGCACTCCCCACGCATTCGTGTTGTTGTCCGTCTCAATGTCCTGCGCCGCTGTGCCGACGTCAATGACGACTCTGTGACGGTCCGGTCGCGCGCCGTGTGCAGCTCAGTCGGCGGCGAAGCCGGGGAGGGACTCGGCGAGGATCGAGGCGAACGCCGCCTCGGCACCCAGCTGGGACAGCACTCCGATGCCGCCGAGCCAGACGCGGTGGATGAGGAGGTACTCCGGGGGCAGGTTGATCTTGAGCACGGTGGTGTAGCCCGGGGCGCGGGGGTCGTTGATGCGGGCGAACTGTCCACGCATCCACTCGCGACTGAAGTGGAAGGTGTCGGTGGTCGCCGGCTCGACGAACGGCGTCAGGTAGTCGCGCAGGTCGTCCACGTCGATCTTCACCGCCGGCTTGACGAAGCCGAGGTCACGCAGACCGGCCAGGACGGCGTCGTAGTCGTTGTCGGCGGCGTACCGGAGCAGCACCCCGATGTCGCGCGGCAGCTGGCCTTGGGGGAGCCGCGCCACTGCGCCGTAGTCGACCACGCCGACGCGTCCGTCCGGCAGCAGCCGGAAGTTCCCCGGGTGCGGGTCGGCGTGCAGGAGCCCGGCGCGGGCGGGTCCGGAGAACAGGAAGCGGACGTAGATCTCGCCGTAGCGGTTGCGGTCTTCCTGGCTGCCCTCGGCAATCAGCCGGGCCAATGATCGGTCGGACTCGAGCCACTCGCTGACGAGGAGCTTCTCGGTGTGCTCGACCACGTCGGGTACGACGATCTCCGGGTCGTCGCGGAACGCCTCGGCGAAGCGGCGCTGCGCGTCCGCCTCGAGCGAGTAGTCGAGCTCCTCCGCGACCCGGTCCTGGAGCTCCTGGACGAGCGGCTTGATGTCGATGCCGGGGATCCAGCCGGCGAAGAGGCGGGCGGCGCGGCCGATCTGCCGCAGGTCGCTGAGCAGGGCCTCGCCGGCGCCGGGGTACTGGATCTTGACGGCCACGTCCTGGCCGTCGGCCCAGACCGCGCGGTGCACCTGGCCGATCGAGGCTGCCGCGGCCGGGTTGTCGTCGAACGACGCGAAACGCTTGCGCCACGACGGCCCGAGCTCGCGCGCCAGCACCTGGTGCACGACCGACGCCGGCATCGGGGGCGCGGCGTCCTGCAGCTGCGTCAGCGTGGCCCGGTACGGGGCGACCATGTTCTCGGGCAGGGCCGACTCGAAGATCGACATCGCCTGGCCGAACTTCATCGCCCCGCCCTTGAGCTCGCCCAGCACCCGGAAGAGCTGCTCGGCGGTGCGCTGCTGGACCGAGGTCGCGACCGCCTCCGCGGGTGCGCCGCCGATCCGGCGGCCCAGGCCGAGAGTGGCTCGACCGGCGTACCCCAACGGCAAGGAGGCAAGCCGCGCCGTGCGGGCTACCGTCTTGCGCGGGAGGTCGCTCATGCCCCCATTGTGTCGTGCCACATCGGCCACCCACAGCCGCATGTGGGATGTGGATGGTGACGCACACACTCCGTGACCCCTTGTCCGAGCGGGATCTCGAGCGTGCGGTCGCGCGTCTGGGGCGTCAGCCCGGACGCCCAGACCGACACTTCCTGGACCGCCCACGTCGCCACGAGCGTCGCGAGCAGTGGGTCGCACGCGTGGACGAGGCGTCGCGGCACGGACGCGGAATCGAGGAGCGTCGGCCAGCACGGGTCGAGGTCGGCGCGCGAACGGTCGACGCACCGCAGGCATGCAGAGCTGCCCGGCTCGACGAACGGTCCGACGACTCCGACCAGGTCGCGCACGGAGACCCAGAGGTGCGGGCGGCCGTCGGCCATCGCCTGGTCGGACCAGGACCGATCCGGCTCGTGGTCGCTCGCGACGACCAGCACGTCGGCATCCCGGCGCGGCCTCCGGAGTCCGAACCGGTTCGCCAGGGCTCGTACGCCGTCGGCGACCTGGCCGTTGCCCCAGACCTCGACCGCGTGCTCGGCGCGGGCCGCAGCGAGGTCCGGCGCCGCGCCTCGCGGGCCGGCGAGGAGCCAGTCGGACGCCCACGCGGGCTCGCTCGCCCGGCCGCGCTGGTGGTGGGGGAGATCGACCACCGCGCCGCAGTCGACCAGGATGTCGAGGGCTTCGGCGGCCGAGGGCTCGTCGACGTGCTCGTCCGCGGCGGCCGTCAGGATCACGGCGGTGGTGTCGCGGATGCCGTCGACAGCGGCCAGCACGGCACGCAGCGCGGGGGTGTCTGCCAGGACGACGACGCCGGGCCAGTCCAGGCCGAGCTGGACGGTGCGCAGGTCGCGCCGGAGCACCTGCAGGCCGGGGCGGAGCTGCGGTCGCATGGGGCCTCCTGCGTCATACCGTCGGGCCGGTCGGCTCGCAGCATGCCACCGGAGCCGCTCGGCGCGGGGCACTCGTCCACAGGCGGTACGCCGGCGGCCGGAATCTGCGGCTCAACGGGCCACAACCTGCGGCTCAACGGGCCACAACCTGCGGCTCAACGAGAACCACGAGAGGCAGGGTCCGACGACGGACCCTGCCTCTGTTCACATCCAGCTCAGGTCAGCGCGAACGCTGCCTGACTCGGGATGGTGGCTCGTTGGCTTGCGCTCAGGCCTTGCCGAGGATGCGGTTCAGGTTGGTGCCACAGACGGGGCACTTGGCCTTGGCCATCCGGGTGCCCTTGTCGTTGACGTGGACCTCGCCGCTCGCCTCGCGCTTGGCCTTGCACTTCACGCAGTAGAACTCGCCGCTCCAGGTTTCCGCCATGACGGCCTCCTCTTTCTCGTTGGGTGTCGTCTCGACGGAGAACTCGATGTGAGCGTCCCGCCGGGCCGGGGTGGTGCTCCACCGCTGACCTCGCAGCACACTACGTCAGGCGGGACGGCTTCGGTATTCGCCACAGCGCGTCGGGCGAGATTCACGCTCAGCGTGCCCGGCATACCGGGGTGAATCGGACAGGATTGTGAGGTTGTCCACGCGAAGGCTGCGCCGCGGCGGCCCCGCGGCGGCTCAGCCGGGCAGCTCTGCCAGGTCGTCCAGGTCGCCGTCGTACGGCGCGACGTCCCCGTCGTCCGACCCCTGCGGCTCCTCGATCTGACCGGCCGCGGACACCCCTTCGAGGAACCCGCGGGCCCGCTCGGTGAGGTCGTAGCGCTCGAGCCAACCCCAGAAGTCCTCGTCGTGGCCGGGCTCGAGCAGGTGGACGAGCTCGTGGAGGAGGACGTAGTCGACGACGTAGCCCGGCATGCCCTGCAGCCGGTCGGAGAGCCGGATGGTGCCGTCGGCGGGGGTGCACGACCCCCAGCGGGCGCGTTGGTTGGCGACCCAGCGCACCGAGGTCGGTTCGGCGAGGCCGTCGAGGTACTTGCGCGAGAGCCGGGCCGCGCGGACCTGGAGGTCGTCGTCACTGGGGCGTCGGCGCCGCTCGGCCTTGGTCACCCGGGCCACCATCGTGGTGACCCATTCCTTCTCCTCCGCGCGGGTCATCCGGGCGGGGATCATCACCACGATCTTCTCGCCGTCGCGGTATGCCGACACCGTCCGCTTGCGGCGGCCCGAGCGTCGTACCTCGACGGCCGGCTCCACCGCTTCGGCCTCGTCGGCCTCCCCGGACGACTCGTTCATGCCGTCCAAGGTAACCGCTGGTCAGCCGCCGACGGGGGATATTCGGCAGAGCCGGGTCGTGCCGCGTTCCGTCCCTGTTCGTGCCTTGTTGGTCGTTCGCGAGGTGCCGACGCGGGCCGTCGGGTTTTTCTTGTCCACATCGCGTGGACGGAGCCGGTGCACGAAATCCCTGCTCAGACGGGCCCTGGCGGGACCGCCCGAGCGTGGATACACAGGTCTCGGGTCGGTTGTCCACGGGCTGTCCACACCGGTGGACGGCGCGCCCCACAGGTTCTCCACAGGGTTATCCACAGCCGTGGATGGCGATGTGCGGCGATGCGTTGACCGCGACCCGTGGCGCCCCTAGCGTCTGCTCTATCGATGAGGCCCCCGGGATAACGGAGGCGTTCGCAAGGGGAAGGCGAGCGTCATCCGCGCCCCGGGGGCCTTACTCGTGTCCGGGGTCCCTCGCCAGGCAGAACCACCCCGCGCCAGGGAGATCTGCCTGGTTCGCCAGCCAGGCGGATGGTCAACCAGGCAAACACCAGGGGACGCGCGAGTGGTCAGGTGGCGAGGGCCCAGGCGATCAGCTCGCGCAAGGGGGCGTCCAGCCCGTCCGGCAGGGCGTCAGGCGCGAACCAGGCCACGTCGAGCGACTCCTCGCTGACCCGCGAGACCGCGTCATCGGGTGCGACCGCGACATACCGGACGTCGAGGTGGTGCGAGGGGCGGACCGGCCCGCAGCGCACCTCGTGGGTGCTCAGCTGGGTCGGGAGGTCGCTCACCAGGCGCAGCCCGTCGACCCCGGACTCCTCGACCGCCTCGCGCAGCGCGGCCTCGTGCATGCGGGTGTCCTCCGGCTCGCAGTGGCCGCCGAACTGCACCCAGATCTCGTACTTGCCGTGCAGGTTGAGCAGCACCCGGTCACGCGACTCGCTGACGACGAGTGCGCTGGCGGTCAGGTGGTCGGGGTTGCAGTCGCGGGTCAGGCCGTCCCGGTGCTCGGCGAGGTGGGCCAGGTACGCCGTGCGGAGGTGGTCCTGCTCAGCGTTCGGAGCCGGCCAGCGGGTCAGCGCCGCGACCGCGTCGTCGTACAGGCTCACGCGCGAGGCGAGTCGCCCGAGTCACCGGAGTCGTCGGGGCCTGAGCCCCCGGAGTCGTCGGAGCCGGACTCGTCGGAGCTCTCGTCGAGGAACTTCGCGAGCGCCGCGTCGAACTCCTCGGACTCGACGTCGAGGCTGTCGGCCTCCTTGGTGCGTTCGGCGTAGGCCAGCGGGTCGTCGAGGTCCGCGGCCGTCGGCAACGTGTCGGGATGGGTCCAGACGGCGTCGCGCGCCACCGCACCCTCGCTCGCACGCAGCGCGCCGAACAACGCGGACGCGTCGCGCAGCCGCCGCGGCCGCAGCTCCAGCCCGACCAGGGTCGCGAACGTCGCCTCGGCCGGTCCACCGGTGGCCCGACGGCGGCGTACGGCCTCGCGCAGCGCCTTCGCCTCGGGCATCGCCTTCTCGGTCGCCTGCCCGACGACCTCGTCGACCCAGCCCTCGACCAGCGCGAGGGTCGTCTCGAGCCGGGCGAGCGCCGCCTGCTGCGCGGGCGTCTGCTCGAGGTCGAACAACCCGCCGTCGAGCGCCTGCTGCATCGCCTCCATGTTGCTCGGGTCGAGCCCGCGCATGGACTCCTCGATCTTGGAGGTGTCGATCGTGATGCCTCGGCTGTAGTCGGCGATCGCGGCGATGATGTGGTCGCGCAGCCATGGCGCGTGCAGGAAGAGCCGCTGGTGCGCGCACTCGCGCAGCACCAGGTAGAGCAGCACGTCGGACTCGTCGACGCCGAGGCCCTCGGCGAAGTCGGCGGCGTTGCTCAGCACGATCGCCGGCCGGTTGTCCTCGGTGATCGGGAACCCGAGGTCGCTGCTGGAGATGACCTCCTGGGACAGCCCGCCGACGGCCTGCCCGACCTGCTGGCTGAACAGGGCACCGCCGATCTGGTTGAGCATCCCGATCATCGGTCCGGCCATCGCCGCTGCCTCGGCGGGCATCGCCTGGCCCATCGCGGCGGCCACGCTCTCGGCGATCGGCTCGACCAGTCGCTTCCAGACCGGCATGCTCTGCTCGACCCACTCGGCGCGGCTCCACGCGGCGACGGTGCTGCTCGCCGCCGGCAGGTCGGTCACGCCGTCGAGCCAGTGCTCCGCCAGTCGCGCGACGTCGGCGAGACGGGCCTTGTCGCCGGCGTCCGGCGACCGGTCCGGCTTCTGTGCGACGACCTGACGGGCCAGGTCACGGGAGTAGTCCCAGTTGACCGCGCCCTCGTGCGGCGCGAACATCCGCTGCAGCTGGCCGAAGACCTCCTGCAGGCCACTCATGTCCCCGCCGGCGAGGCCGCCGAACATCTGCTCGAACGGCGTGCCGGCGAACGGGTTCTGGGCAGCAGGATCCTGGCCGGGCTTGCCGTCGTCAGGCGTGCCGTCGTCGTCGCGGCGCTCAGGGGGGACGTCGTCCATACGTCCAACGTACTGGCCGCGGTCACGTCGGGCGAAGAGGCCGATCGCTGTTCTCGTACAGTTCTCACGTGACCGATCCCGTCCGGCTGCTCGAGATCACCGACGTCCCGATCGACGTCGGAGCGGTGTACGCCGCCCTGGGCGACCGGCACGCCGGCGGGATCTCGGTCTTCGTCGGCACCGTCCGCGACCACGACCACGGGCAGTCCGTGGTCGGCCTGGACTACTCCGCCCATCCGAGCGCCGAGCAGGTGTTGCGCGAAGTGGTCGAAAAGGTCGTCGCGTCCTACCCGGTGGACTCCGTCGCGGCCGTCCACCGCGTCGGTGCGCTCGACATCGGCGACGTCGCGGTGGTGGTCGCCGTCGCGTGCCCACACCGCAACGAGGCGTTCGCCGCCTGCCGCGCGCTGATCGACGACCTCAAGGGGACCGTCCCGATCTGGAAGCACCAGCGGTTCACCGACGGCACCGAGGAGTGGGTCGGCACGCCGTGACGGCTCCGGGGACCCTGCCCGCGAGCGACGTACTCTGAATGCGGCGTCCGAACCGAGACGCCGGATGGTGCAACGGCTCGGACGAGCCGGCACGGGCTGCGGAGGCGAACGATGGCGGTGTTGTGGTGGCTTGTGCCGCCGCTGGCGGCGACCTGTCTGGCCATGATGTGGGCCGGCTGGCTCGGACGTGATCGCGACGTCGAGCGCCGCGACGACTCCGAGGCCGCGCTGCTGCGGATGGAGAAGGCGCTGCGCAAGCCGACTCCGAGCAAAGGTCGACCGGTCGCGTCCGTCCCGACCGAGCCGAGCCACGGCGTCGCCATCCGTGGCGCAGCGCGCCGCCCCGGCGTCCGGAGCGACGAGCCGCCGATGAGACGATCTTCCGCATGACCCGACGCACCGTCTCGCTGGTGACAGCGGGGGCCGTGCTGTTCGTGCTCGTGCTCGTCTCGTTCTACGCACCGATGCCGTACGTCGTGATGTCTCCCGGGCTGACCGAGAACACGCTCGGGTCCTACAACGGCACCAAGGTCATCCAGGTGAAGGGCCACAAGACCTACCCGACCTCGGGGCACCTCGACCTCACGACCGTCTCGGTCACCTCGCCGGACTACTCGCCGAAGCTCGCCGAGGTGATGCAGGCCTGGTGGGACAACGACGACATCGTGATCCCGCGCGACATCGCCTACCCGCCGACCAAGTCCAACCAGCAGGTCGAGCGCGAGAACCAGGTCGACATGACCACGTCGCAGGACGCTGCCGTGGCGGCGGCCCTGAAGCAGGCCGGCATCCCGACGGGCACCGCGGTCGTGATCACCGCAGTGCAGAAGGACGCCCCGGCCGACGGAGACCTGCAGACGGGCGACATCATCCGCGCAGGTGGACGGGGTGGAGATCGACACGGTCGACGCCGCGCAGGCCAACATCTCGAAGGTGCCACCGGGTGACCAGGTCCGAGCTGACCGTCGAACGCAAGGGCAAGCAGGTCCCGGTCACGTTGACCACCGAACCGTCCCCCGACGACGAGTCGAAGTCGCGCATCGGCGTCGAGCTCGGCGAGGACTTCGACCCGCCCTTCGACGTGAAGATCACCTTGGGGGAGGAGATCGGAGGCCCCAGTGCGGGCACGATGTTCGCGCTCGCCATCTACGACACGATCACTCCCGGTGAGCTGACCGGGGGACGCTTCATCGCCGGGACCGGCACGATCACCTCCGACGGCACGGTCGGCGAGATCGGCGGGATCCAGCAGAAGATCGCCGGGGCTGTCGGGCAGGGTGCCGAGGTGTTCCTCGTGCCTGCAGGTGACTGCGCCGATGCCGCCCAGTCCGCGGAGGCGGACAAGGTCCAGCTGGTGAAGATCAGCACGCTCGACGACGCGGTCAAGGCGCTCGAGGCCATCGACGCCGGTGACGCGTCGTCCGTCCCGTCCTGCGACGAGAGCTGACGCGAGATGGCCGCGGCGATGACCGGAGACGACGGGGCACGACGAGCTGTCCGACGTCGCGCTGGGCCTGCGGCTCGCGGTCGTCGAGGTCGAGCGTCATACGAGTGAGAGCGGATGGGACCAGCCCCACCGGCTCTTCGCGCTGGTCCGGACCACGGAGCTGGCGAAGGCCGAGCCCGAGCTCGCGGCCGAGCTGGGGATCAGCGACGGCACGGCCGATCTTTTCACCCCGGTCGAGCAGGAACTCGAAGCGCATCCCGACACGTTGGAGGAGTTGTTGGGTCGCATCGAGTGGCCCGGCTCGGTCGATGGTGCGATGGCGGTGGTGGAGCGGCTGGTGCTTCCCCCAGACGTGGAAGAGGCGGTCCCGGATGACCCCACCGAGGCGGCGGAGTTCGCGGCTGCGCACGAGCAGAAGCAGGACGTCCGGATCGCCGTCGGTGTGCTGCGCACGGGCGAGGCGCACTGCGTCCTGCGGATGCGCGAGCACGACAGCGACGACGCGCTCCTGCACGGTCCCGACGTCGTGCCGGGCCTCGTCTCAGCCCTGCGTGAGACCCTTGCGTCATAGCGACGACCGCGATCTGCCACGGGGCGGATCCGCGATGAGAAGTGCCGGAGGAGCAGCGTGAGCGACATGTTCGACGAGGAGGAGCGGCCGCAACAGCCCCCTCGCCGCAAGCCTTCCCAGCGGCCGCGTGCTCTGCTGCCCACGCTCGGCATCGTCGTCGCGCTGGTGGTGATCTTCTCGGTCTTCGTCGAGATCTGGACGGGCCGGCTGTGGTTCACGTCCCTCGGCTACGGCAGTGTCTTCACCAAGGTGCTGTGGACCCGCACGCTCCTCTTCTTCGTCTTCGGGCTGGTGCTCGCCGGCGTCGCCGTCGGCAGCACCTACCTGGCGTTCCGCACCCGGCCGATCCTGTTCTCCGACGGCTATCGCAACCCGACCGTCGAGCGCTACCAGGACACCGTCGACCCGATCCGGCACTGGGTGCTGATCGGCCTCGGCATCGTCATGTTCCTGTTCGGCGGGGCCAGCGCCTCGGGCCAGTGGAAGACCTTCCTGCTGTGGCGCAACCGGGTGCCGTTCAACCAGGAAGACGTCTACTTCCACCGCGACATCGGCTTCTTCGTCTTCAGCTACCCCTGGTACCGGTTCGTGGTGAGCTTCGCGTTCACGACGCTCGTGATCGCGCTGATCGTCGCGGCGGCGACGCACTACCTGTACGGCGGCATCCGGCTCGGCGCGAAGCGCGACCGCTTCTCGCACGCGGCGCAGGTGCAGCTGTCCGTGCTGCTCGGCCTGTTCATGCTCGTCAAGGCGGTCTCCTACTGGCTGGACCGCTACGGCCTGGCGACGTCGGACGGCAGCCTCTTCACCGGAGTGTCGTACGCCGACGCGAACGCCGTGCTGCCGGCCAAGAACATCCTGATGATCATCGCGCTGATCTGCGCGCTGCTCTTCTTCGGCAACGTCATCCGGCCGGGCTGGATGCTGCCCGTGCTCGGGTTCGGCCTGCTGATCCTGTCGGCGATCCTGATCGGCGGGATCTGGCCGGCCATCGTGCAGCGGTTCCAGGTCAAGCCGTCGGAGGCCGACAAAGAGCGCCCCTACATCGAGTGCAACATCGAAGCCACCCGGCTGGCGTACGACATCGACAAGGTCGACCCGACGCCGTACTCCGGGGTGACGACGGACTCCGACGAGGAGATCCAGCAGCTCGGCGAGAACCTTCCGGGCGTCCGGCTGATCGACCCGAAGCTCGTCTCGCCGGCGTTCGAGCAGCTCCAGCAGCAGCGCGGCTTCTACACGATGCCCGACGTCCTCGACGTCGACCGCTACACCGTGCCGGGGCAGGAGGCGCCGCAGGATGTCGTGATCGCGGC
Source organism: uncultured Actinomycetota bacterium (assembly GCA_963737725.1). Classification (GTDB taxonomy): domain Bacteria; phylum Actinomycetota; class Actinomycetes; order Propionibacteriales; family Nocardioidaceae; genus JANLYC01. The sequence goes on along the minus strand of CAVTTO010000002.1, from coordinate 2,471 downwards.
CCGCGAGCTCAACCTCGGAGGTCTGCGCGACGACCAGCGCAACTGGACCAACGACCACACCGTCTACACCCACGGCTACGGCGGGGTCGCGGCGTACGGGGACCAGCGGGCGCCCAACGGCGATCCGGTCTGGGCGCAGCAGGGGCTCAGCTCGGACGGTGCCCTGGGCGAGTTCGAGCCGCGGATCTACTTCGGTGAGAGCGAACCGGACTACTCCATCGTCGGAGCCCCCGACGGGTCCAAACCGGTCGAGCTGAACGTCCCGGCGACCAGCGACACCGGCAACGCGTCGGACTCGTACTCGACATACACCGGTGGCGGTGGGGTGCCGATCGGGTCGACCTTCAACCAGATCCTGTACGGCGCCAAGTTCTGGGACTCCTCCATCGTGCTGTCGGGCCGGGTGAACTCGGAGTCGAAGATCATCTACGACCGCGACCCACGCACGATGGTCGAGAAGGTCGCGCCGTGGCTCACCGTCGACTCCGACATCTACCCGGCGATCGTGGACGGCCGGCTGACCTGGATCCTCGACGGCTACACGACGACAGCCGACTATCCGATGGCGCAGCACGTCGACCTCAGCGAGACGACGAGTGACTCGCTGACACCGGAGGACGCCGTCGCCGCGCAGAAGGCCGACGACATCAACTACATCCGCAACTCCGTCAAGGCGACGGTGGACGCGTACGACGGCACGGTGACGCTCTACGAGTGGGACACCAGGCCGGGAGGAGAGCCGGATCCGCTCCTGCACGCCTGGATGGAGCGCCTTCCCGGACGTCGTCCAGCCGTACGACGACATCTCCGACGACCTGCTGGCGCACCTGCGCTACCCCGAGGACATGTTCAAGGTGCAGCGCGACATCCTGGCCCGCTACCACGTCACGAACCCGACGACCTTCTACGGCGGCTCCGAGAACTGGAAGGTGCCGGAGGATCCGACGGGTCAGAGCACCGACGCCAAGCAGCCGCCGTACTTCCTGACGATCAAGCTGCCGAAGGACGTCGCGGAGGCCGTTGACCAGCCTGACGAGCCGGAGTTCTCGCTCACGAGTGTCTACGAGCCGAACGCGCGGCAGAACCTGGCCAGCTTCATGGCCGTCAACGCCGACGCGCAGAGTGCGGACTACGGCAAGTTCACCGTGCTCGAGCTCGGCACCGAGAGCGCCGTCAGTGGGCCGAGCCAGGTCTCCAACATCCTGCAGAACGACCCGCAGGTGGCCAACAAGCTGCTCGCGTACAAGCAGAACGGCACCACCGTGCAGATGGGCAACCTGCTCACGCTGCCCATCGGGGACGAGCTGTTGTACGCCCAGCCGGTCTACACCGTGCGCGGTGGCACCGGGACCGGCAGCTATCCGATCCTGCAGTTCGTCGCGGTCTCGATCGGTGATCGGGTCGGGACGGGTGACTCCTTCCTGTCCGCTCTCGCCTCGGCGTTGAACGTGGACGAGAACACCGATCCCGAGACCAGCGGGAACAACGGCGGCAACAACGGGAACAACGGCGGCAACAACGGGGGCGAGCAGACACCCGAGCAACGGGTCAACCAGCTGCTCGACCAGGCCAAGAACTGGTTCGACAAGGCCGACGAGGCGCGCCGCAACGGCGACCTCGGCGACTACGAGGACTTCAACCGCAAGGGATTGGCCAAGCTCGACGACGCCCTGCAGCTGCGTGACCAGGTGCTGAACTCGGACACCTCGGGCGGTGGGCGACAAGCCCGACGGCTCGACGCCCTCGGGCAGCACGCCGACCGACTCGGCTCCGACGACGTCGGGTGGCTGACACCTGCTGCGCTCGATTTGATCTGACCCGCCCGGCTGACTAAAGTTGTGCCTCGCAACAGACACCCGACGCGGGGTGGAGCAGTTCGGTAGCTCGCTGGGCTCATAACCCAGAGGTCGCAGGTTCAAATCCTGCCCCCGCTACGAAACCCGGCCCCTGACCTGCCGAAACGCAGTCAGGGGCCGGTTTGGATTTGAACCCACCGGCCAGAAACCAGCCACAAACACGGCCCGGCGCTCCGTGGTACTCCGTCACATCCCATGTCGGGTGCACTCTGGCGCCGGCCTCACTGGGGCGCGTGGTCACAGGTCGTTCCGGACCTTGCTCCTAGGGCGCGTTCGCTGGTGGAGGTGACAGCAGCAAGCGGGGTGCCCACCTTGACCGGGCTGCATGACCACGACGGAAGCAGCGCGTTCCACAGACCGTTCCTCGAGGCTGCGGCGTCTTCATGAACACCGACAAGATGCCCGACCCGTTGCCGTTCCTGCATGCAACCGTCGACGGTGGAGCCAGAGCGGCTGTGTGCGCGTTCGGTGCCGCGGGCGATGGTTGGCTCTGGCGCGCCAACGACGCGACTGGGAGACGACGGACGACGTGTTAGCACGCGCAGGCTTCGGGTCGACCCTCTCGCTCCCGACGAGCACGTCCTCTAGTGCACCTCAACCGCCCCATCGAGGCCG
>CAVTTO010000001.1:0-139929 GCA_963737725.1 uncultured Actinomycetota bacterium | reverse complement strand
ACCCGCTACTAAGCGGCCTTGGTGGTGACAGCAGATGGTTGAGGATCAAGTGACGCTCACCCCACGATGGCGATGTAGCCAATCGACCATTCGACCCGGGGGCTCGCCGGACCTGCATCAGTACTGGGGCCAGGCCACTAAGCCGGGAACCGGCGGAATCTGTGCACTGACAAAGGCTGTCAAAGATGGTCCTTGTGGGACCCACTGGTGGCGCAACGACCCGCCCGAAGATCCGGACGACGATTCTCCCGAATGACAACTGGTAAGCCTTGTGCTCCTGGGCCGAACCTCCTGTTGCTCGGCTGCACCACTGACCGGAATCGGGTAACCGAACCCGTACATCGGCGGATGCCCGCCATCGCTTCTTCCGCGATTCTTGCGAACGGATTCACCAGACCAAACTGCGCAACCCGTGCTGCCCACGGGGTGCGCCGTGGTCCACCGGCGGAAGCCCAGCACCTGAACTGCGGCCATAGGAAGTGGTCGTCGCTCACATGTCTGAATCCAGGATGTGCGACTTGGCTCATGACGGGCGAAGACGTTTCCTCACCACAGAGATAAGAAGGTCGTCAAAGATGCAACGTCGCTCGGTCGTTGGCCTCTGCTTCGGCATTGTCCCACTGCTCAGCATGATTGGGTGTTCGGCAACCGATGGTGCCGATAGCCCTGCCGCGGCGGGTCTACGACGGTGACCTCCACGGCCACCACCACAGTCACGGCGACCGTCACCGCATCGCCAACGGCGTCCCCGACCGAGCAGGCACCTGCGCCGTCACCGCGATCAGTCGCACCAACGGCCGACGCTGACCCACGACCCATCCCCTGAGCTCCCAGAGTCGGACTTCGATGCTGACTACGCGCGGACCGTCGCTGCGTACATCATCGAGGACATCGGCGACGTCGACCTATACATACAGGACGGTATAGCGGTCTCAACGGCGCTCTCCACGCTCAGCTCAAGCTACGAACGGACGATCAATGCGGGCGTGCCGCCCGAAGCCGACCCTGCGAAGTACATGACACGGTTGACCACGCTGGAGCAGTTCGCCGCCGCGGCGGCTGACGAGTACTTCGACGACCCGATGCGGGCCACCGCGCGGTACGCGGTGGTGCGCAAGCAGACCGGCACCTTGTTCGCGAATCTCAACTCGGCGTTGCACACGAACTTCGCGCTGCCGGCCCCGCGCTGACATCGCAACCTGGTTCGCCGGGCTAAGAACAGAACTGGAGCAGGAGTAAAGCATCAGTGTGAGTCGCCGAGGCAAGGCGCATCGATCGGACAGCGAGTCCGATCATCGCGAATCGAGCTCGTGACTTCACCCGGGTCCGCATTTCCGACATGAACCTCGCCTACGGAGCAACGAGGTGGTAGCAATCCAGGCGGGTTGAGCGCCTCAGTTTGCAGCGGAGCGTGACGACTCGACATGGCCTGGTTTCTGTCGCGCGTGCGACGATCAAGTCTGGACCCTCTGGAGGGAGCGCACCATGAAGAGGACCGTTCTCACGCTGCTGGCAACGCTGGCACTGCTCGGGCTCGGCGGCTGCGGCGGGAGCAGCGACTCCGATGGCGACTCGGGTGAGTCGTTCGAAGACGCGCTGGCTGATCTCCCGCAGTGCTCGGACGTCTGGAAGGTCGGCGAGACGCTGGACCTGAGCACCTACGAGGGCTGCCAGGACGGGCCGGACTCGGTCGTCGCCGCGGTCACAAGCGGGTGCTACGACGCCGACTCGAAGTACGTCGGCCAGGTCGCCACCTACGAGGACCGCCTGTGGGTCGTCCAGACGGGCACCGACCCCAAGACCGGCAAGGGTGGCACGCCTGGCGAGGTCACCGACGTCAACCCGAACTGCTGAGTCTCCGGCCGTAGACTCTTCAACGCCAGAGGTAGCAGGGAGAATGCAGTCATGTCGGAAGATCAGTCGCTGCCATCGACACCCACCGCCAGCGCGGACTCCGACCAACCGGTTGGAGATGCTGCCGTACCTCCGCGATTCGTGCCGGAGCGTCGCCATCGCGGCGACATCGCCATCCAGTCCGGAAGGTCGATGACCATTGGGATCAGCGTGACTACGGTCCGCAACCCTGTCTACTACGTAGTCGACGAACAAAAGCCGGCGCTGCGATTTCCGGTGACAGGCAAGGGCTGGGCGCAGGCGTGGCAAGTGTTCGCGGCAGGGGACCCTGATGCAGCGGCCGACTATTTTCAACGAGCGACGACGGTACCCATCGGAATCCCTACCGCGATGGTGACCACGCTTCCCACGCTTCCCGGATATCAAGTGACCAAAGTGCATGGAATCGTCTCTGAACTCACCTCAGCATCCGGATGGACTGCGGCGTCCAAGGGCAACACTGCGCTAAACCGTGCGATCGACGATGTCCGGGCTAGCGCCTCGGCACTTTCCGCAAACGCCGTCGTGGGACTGGCCGCCACGGCATTCGGCGCTCACGGTGGAATCACCAACATCGTCGGCGGCGACGCTGTCGGAGTTCTACTGCTGGGAACAGCCGTCAGCGTTGAGCCACTAGACGCGACGGCTGACTCCGCGGCTGGCAACGTGACGGGGGACGTTGGCACCGTTACATGACATGTACGGCGACCAGCCTGCTGCAAGCAAGAGGATCCTGCCTCCTGGCCACGCCGCTAAGAGCGTTCTGGCCTCGCTGCTTGGAGCGCCCTCGCCACGCTGCTAAGACGCCGTTTCCCCTTGCCTGCAAGGAGATCCTGCGCCGCGACCCAGAAGCGACGACAGTGCTCACCAGTCCAAGGAGGACTCCGCCCAGCAACGAACCAAAGGAGCCCTCCATGACGACGACCGATTTACTGACGTCACACACGCCAGACGACCTGCAGCCCGTCCTCTCAGCCCCTCGAAGCGGTGCGCCTGCGACCCCACCAGACCTGCAACCAGTGATCGATCGAGACGACGACGCCAGCCACCACTCCAAAGATGACGACGCGCGGCCACCACCCGTCGCCGTCGTCGGTCCAGATGTCGGCCACCAGGAGGCCGATCAGGATCGCGACAGCCCAGACCACCCCCTCGCGCCAGCCAAACTTGCGCTCGTCCTCGTCGTCGTCGACATGGCTCATCATCGTCCGCTCCTCGGAGAACACCAGCGCCGGGTGGTGCCTCATGCTACTTCCTTCACGAACGCCCACGGCCGAAGCAACGCGGGGCCCAGACGGTACTCACGAGTGCCAGACGATCTGCAGCCTGTCCGGCGTCCACCTGGCCCCGCGGTGCGGCGCCTTCGCCACCACGACGGCCTCGACCAACGTTCGCTTGCCCTACGCGACGGGTGAGACGACCCTGGACTCAGCCCGGGTCCAGGCTCTGACCGGCCTGACGAGCATCGTGCCGGTCTGAACGCCATCAAGGAGCGCCAGCAGCGCGTTGGTAGCCGTGAAGTCGTCGTAGATCGTCGCCCCGACGAAGAGGGCGAAGCCGATTGCGGCAAGCGCTGCGAAGAGAGTCCGGGCGATGTTGCTGCGACGGTGGACGAACCAAAGCAGCACGAGCGACAGCGCAGTCCAGAACACCCCGGCCCAGGGTTGCGAGTCAGGATAGGTGGTCAGCGCCTGCTGAGCGAGAACCGCCACCACAGCCAGCAGCAGCCAAACCCGTACTCCACGTTCGGTGAGCATGGCGCGAAGCGTACCCGCACATCGGCCTCAGAGTCCGCGATCACGACCGCCAGCTTCACCCACGCCGCAGCCGCCTACCGCGCACTGCTGGTCGATAACGACAACACCTTTGCCGCCCTGACACTGGAGGACCTCGTCGGAGCGGACGTCCTGCACGAACCCAGACCGCGGCCAGGTTCAAGGAGCGCTACCTCTGGTAGTGCATGGGCGGGTCGGGTTCCGCGGCGCCGCCCCGTCCCGTTCCCAGGTGCCAATCACCGAGTAGTTGTGCTGGGCGATTACGAGGTAATGCTGGCGACAGTGCGGCGCCGCCAGTAGTGGTCATCCCTCGACGGTGGCGCGTTCTCTTGCCCGTCTTTATCGTGCGGCGATGTCGTAGAAGAAATCGATTCCGGGCAGTGGATCGGCTGAGGTCAGCTGCGTGTCATTGCCGAGTATGTCGTACGCGAATGGGTGCGCTTCATAGTGGCCGTACTTCGCTGAGGCGGGGACAGCACAGGTCCATTGCCAGGTCCCGTCGTAGATTGTGCCGCTGATGAGGGCGAAGTTGATGCCGCACAGGTCGATCTGGGTTCCATCGATAGTCGAGTAGGAGCCCATTCTCTGGACGCCGGCGGGGTCGGTGACGTGCGCGGTGATGACGATCGTGTCACCGGGCGCGTAGGTCTCGGAGTCGAAGCCGAAGGATGAGATGGCTGGACCGGTCGAGTCGTCCGTGCCTCCTTCGATGTCGAAGTAGATGCCGGTGCCGCCCTGTGGGTGGAAGCCCGTAGGTGGGTGGCGTTGTTGTAGATGTCGTAGGCGAAGGGGTGTGCCTCGTAGTGACCGTTGCGTACGTTGTTTGGGACGGTGCAGTGAAGCTTCCAGGTCCCGTCGTAGATGCTCCCGGCGACGAGAGTGAAGTCCTTCTTGCAGTAGTCGATTTGCGTACCCTCGATGGTCGAGTAAGAGCCGACCCTCGTGATCCCGGATGGATCCGCGACCTGGGCGGTGATGTTCGAGGGCGTCACCGGGTCCATAGGTGGTTGAGTTGAAGGAGAAGTCGACGAAGTTTGGCCCGGAGGAGTCGTCGGCTCCGCCGGCGAGTATGTATGACGCGGGCGTCATCGGGTTTTCGGATTGCCCTCGTTGGTGGTGTTGCCGAGTCGGTCGACTGCGTAGCGGTGCACCTGGTATTGCCCGTTGCGGACCTTTTCCGGCACCGTGCAGCTCAGCCGCCAGATGCCGTCGTGTTCTACTGACCGTACCAGGTGCATCTCGATGCCACAGATGTCGATTTGGCTGTTGTCGACGGTCGAATAGAAGGCGACACGGGTGACGCCGGCTGCGTCGATGAGGCGTGCGGTCGCGGTGAACCGGTCGCCGGGTCGGTAGACGTCCTGGTTGAGTGAGAAGCTGGCGAATCTGGACCAGCGTTGTCGTAGTTGCACGACGGATCCGTGGCTTCGGCCTTGCTCCAATCACAGACGTTCTGACCGGTGCCGCCGGAGAGAACATCGGTCCCCGGACCGCCGAACAAGAGGTCATCTCCACTGGCGCCGGCTAGGTCATCCTCACCGGCCTGGCCTTGCATCTCATCCGGCCCTGACCCGCCGCGAGGTGATGCTCACCGCCCCCACCGCGGATCTCATCGCCTCCGTCTCCCCCCGAGATCTCGTTGGACCCAGCATTGCCACTGAGCACGTCAGCGCGGGTCCTCCGGCCAGATCCTCCACATCGGCTGCAATCAGATCGTGCTCGTCCTGGGATCCGTCGTTGGCTCGCCCGTCGAGAGACGCTCGGATGGGTTCTAACCGCCCAGCGTAGGAGGCGGTGTGATGGCCCGACCCTCCGAGCAGGTCGTCGCTGCCCGCTCCGCCGACAAGAGTGTCCGCGCCCGGGCCACCCCTCAGCTGATCGCTGCCGCCCAAACCGAGGATGCGATCATCACCGCCGAGCCCGCAGATAACGTCCCGACCCCGTGTTCCGGGCAGTGTGTCGTCGTATTCCGTACCCATCACCGTGCACATCGAGGCTGCGGCATCTGCGCTATATGCCGCGGGGAAGCCAAGGCACTGATTCCTAGAGCGACCGCGAGCAACACAGCCCGGGGCCTGAGCGCAGAAAGACCAGCTTGGAGGCTTCTCGTCATCGTGTGAGCGTGTTCCTTCGTAGTGGGCGGGGCTTTCACCTGGGTGACGCAGTTGGTGGTGACAGATGACGCCCGTGGGATCGAGATATGCGCCACACCGGTGGGCCTTGGCTCCGGGTGATGCTGGTTAGGGGCGTCCGTCATCCAGGGTCTCCGATTCGGCGTGCGAGGACATCCGCCGACTTACGGGTTCGGTTACCTATTCGGTCCGCGACATGTGCAGATCATCAGCAGCCGGACTGCCGCTGCCTTGGCCGACCTGGCTCACCGTGCCCCCTGTCCAGCCACGGCAATCGGATAGGTAATCCGGTTACACGGCTTGCAACCGCCTCAGCTGCCAGACGTGAATCACAAAGGCAGCCACTCCCCGCCCGGCTGCCGATGGCCGCGGCCCGCAACCTGGCCTCGAGCGTCTCAACTTGCCCCGCGTCAGCAACCTCTCGTGACCGCGTGAGCTCGAGTACGCGGTCAACGGAACCTCAATCGGACCTCCTGGCGGCGTCGATGCAGGCTCGACGGTACGGCGGAGCGATCGGCCAGATCTACCGGCAACCGGGCGCCAGTGGGTGGCACTTCACCCACCGCCGACACGAGTGTGACCGATTCACGGACCTTTACCGACGCCGAGCTCACTCAACTGGGGCCGTGCACCTTTGCCTTCGCCGAGACACCAGGGCATGTCTACGGCACCAACGAGCTCGCTGGATCGATGCACAAACTCTCGAGACTTTTGCAGATGCCGTCCATCTACATGGAGAGGCCACACGAATCATGCCCGCGGAGCGATCCTCGGGATGCTCAGAATCCCCACACATCGGAAGCCTCAACCGCCAAGCTTGGTGGCATCGCGGCTCGGGCCGCGTGCTGGCCCCCGACGCGCCCGGCCCCTTGGAGACCAGATCCGGGCCTGACGGACTGTATGGGAAGCTCTACCTGTGACCCTCGGTGCGATCGAACGAAACCACATTGAGCGAGCGCTTGCCGAATACGACGACCGCGGTCGCGCGCCCTTCCTTGAGCATTACGGGTTTGGCTTCGCCACCACCTACCTGCTCCTTCACGACAGCCGCCTTTATGACCCCAAGGCCGTCGTTGGTGTCGCGCACCAATTCGCCGATGGGGCATTGCTGATGGCTCAGGAGTTCGACGCTACGGAGGCGATCAGTCGGCTGCGCCGACTCGGTTTCACCGTCGTTGACTTCAATGGCCTGTGGTGGGTCAACCAGGAGCCACCTACCAGCAGGAGAAGGACGGCGGCTACGTGTGGGCGCCGAAGCTCACTAAGGCGGGCTTCGCGGTTCGCCATCACGCCGCCGTCGCTGACCTCCGTGTCCTGGGCAGCGCATCATTCACTACGCCAATGGCCGCATCCGTGCGATCGGTGTGGTCGCCGAAGTCCCGCACAGCTTTGCCAAGCCTGACGAGCTGAAGGGGGACGCTTGGGAGGTCGACGGCAACATTTGCCGGGTTCATTACCGCGAGGTGAGCCCCCACATCCGGCTCGCCGACGTGCCAAATCGTGTCCCTGGAGTTGGCCCTTTCAATGTTGCCGGCGCCGTGAATCAGGGTTACCTGTACCGGATCGCCGACGCCGAGTTGATGCCTCTCCTGGAGTTCCTGCTCTCACGTGCCCGTGGCTTTTTGATTCCGTCGATGAGCCGCTGCCGGAACTGGCGACACGAAGATTGGAGGAGACGTTGCAACTCGGCGTTGATGAGCTCCACGATCTGCTACGCAGCAATAAGAACGTCGTTCTCGAGGGCGTGCCCGGAACCGGCAAGACGTTCGCGATCGAACGCCTGGCTCGCGAGTGGGAGGCCTCTACCGGACGCTCGCTGTTGTCGTTCGACGGCACTCCCTACAAGGCGCTCGTGATGTACCCAGGCACCTCCTACGAGGACTTTGTCGAAGGACTGCGACCCGAGGTAGCAAACCGGGCCCGAGTCACAAGCTGTTTAGTCAACCCGTCGCTTCAACCGGCTCGTTCGGCATCCAGGACGGCTTCTTCCTCGAGGTCTGCGTCCAGGCGGTAGCAACCCCTGAGCAGGACGTCCTGGTCCTGCTCGATGAGCTCAACCGCTGCAACGTCCCAGCTCCTCGGAGACCTCCTTCTCGTTCTGGAGGGACCTCGTCGCGCCATCTTCCGATCGCCCCGACCCGGAGCACGCCACCGCTCACGACTGGACAACCCCCGTACCGGTTCGCCTGCCCTACAGCCGCCGAACTTTTTACGTTCCAGACAACGTGTATGTGATCGCGACGGCCAACAGCACCGATCGCTCGGTGGCACCGCTCGATGCGGCGCTGCGCCGCAGGTTCGCCTTCTACCGCCTCGAACCGGTGATGCCCGCACGGCACGAGCTTGCCCTCGAGCTGGCAGGCGGAACGCCTGGAGGCAGTTGTCTACTCGAGCACGACGCTCACGCAGCTCAATCTTGATGCGTTGGGCCCCTGCCTAGGTCCCGATGCGCCATGCTTGGTCATTCCTACGTCCTACGCAGCTGCCGAGGACGTGACCAACAACCCCAACGTCGATGTGCGGGCCGTCGTGGCGCGGTACTGGCGCTTCATCATCTTGCCGCAGCTGATCGACGCGGTCCGATCATTCGGTGCTGAAGACCTGTTGGCTTCAACAACTCGGCAGAGTGGTTCGCTCAACACGCAGAGGTCGGCACCAGCACCATTCGGGCCGAGAAGGCCCTCGCTGGATTAGACATTCTGATTCAGGGTGTCGGCCTCTCGATCATCGTCGAGGGAACCGGTCTTTCGCGCGGAGCACGGATCAAGGCTGCTGCCGAAAGCCCGACCGAGCCGGGACCAAACGCCGCTCCCTCGCGAGACACACCATGAGCTTCACCGTGGCGGCTGCGCCAACGGGAGCAGGATCGGAATCTCAGTGGCCGGGGGCGCCTCCCGTCAGCTCGTGCTCGCCGTGGCCCCAAAGGCATGGAACGCTGGGAGCCCGCGCCATCGAACAGTCAACCAGTGGAGCAGCGCCTCACACCAAGTTCTGACAATGTTCGAACTCGACCGTCTGCATGTGCACGACGAAGATCTAGAGATGCGCACGATCATCACGAGCATGTGAGGGTCTCTCGGGATGCAAGCCAGGATGGACGACTCGAGTGGGACCGCTCGCTGATAGTCCCCGACTTTCCGTCCAGAATCGAAATGCCAGGCCAGGTAGAAATCGATCTGCCGAACGAACGGGAAGCCACCGTTGACCTGCTCGAGCTTCTCGACCGCGTCGACCTCCTTATCCCTCAAGCTGAGGACCTCACTGGTGCGACCGGCCGATCCGCACTGCACCGACCTCTGCTCTATCGCAAACTGCTCGATGAAGTCTTGGCGCGAATGCACTCGGCACGGCGCGGCTACCGCGGCGTATCTCGGACCGGCGCAGTCATCCGGGGCAGAGTCGACACGGTGAGTCTCATCCGACACCAGGCAACCGGTGACCCCCGCCTCCGGTGTCACTACGACGAACTCACTGAATCGACGCTGCTGCTTGGCGTCATCTGCGCCGCCCTGGAATGGGTCGCCGAGGGACGCGGCGTGAGATCGCCGTTCGAAGGGCGGTTCTCGAACGAGAACTTGCGAAACGATGCCGTCTCACTACGGAGAACACTCGCCGAAGTGAACGCGCTGCCGCCATCCCAGGCGCTGTTAGTAGGGTCTCGCTTGCGGCTGAACCGCCTCGACCAGCCCTGGTCCTCGGCCTTGACTCTTGCGCTTCACGTGCTGCGGGAGCAGGAATACCGGCCCACAAGTTACGGAAACACAGCAGCGGAGGCAGTCGAACTTTCCGTGGCGACCAACACCCTCTGGGAGCGGATTGTCCATCATGCACTGGCACGCAGCGGTTTCCACACGGTGTTTACACCTACCAAGCAACCCGCAGGGCCACCGAAGACCCTTGGGTCACGACACCGCCTAAGCCGGCGCATACGTGGCCTGACAACATTGCTTGGTTTAAGGACCAGGTAGTGATCGTCGACGCCAAGTACAAGCGGCCACCGGGGTCCTCACCCGAACGCGGTGATCAATACCAAATGTTTGCGTACACCCATCTGGTGCGAGACGACCCGAGACGAGTCGTCGCAGCTGTGCTCGTCTACCCGGGCATGCCAGGAGAGCGGTCGTGGCTACGGGGCCGTGGCACCGCGGGCGAGCAGGTCAGGCTCTTCACGGCACAGATGCCCTTCCCCGCGCCCGGACAGTTACGACGGCACGGCGACTGGACGACGTACTTGGACTCGTGCGGGCGACAACTCGCCGATCAGCTCGAGGTCATCATTGGGGCAACATCGCTGGTCGCCGTAGTGTAGTAACCCGGTTGGTTCTTGACGCCAGCCTGTTTGGGTCTTTGGCGGACGTGCCCGGGCGAAACAAACTCAACGATCGTAGACGAGTTCAGCCGAGGTGGCGGTCGCGGAGGGCGGTGGCCAGCGTCGGGGTGAGGGGGAGTCGCGGGATGAGGGTGGCCTGGAAGGCGTGGTAGACGTCGGGTTTGCCGGACCAGACGGTGCTGCTCGGGTGGTTGGTGGGGTCGAGCTCGTGGTGCCAGGAGCCGAGCTCGGTGTCGATGAAGAACGTCGCGAGGTGGTCCCACCAGGTCTCGTACCAACCGGCGTATGACGCATCGCCGGTCGCGGCGTACAGAGCAGCTGCCGTCGCGGTGGCCTCGGCGGGGACCCAGTGCATGCGTTCGCGGACGACGGGCTTGCCTGACCAGTCGACGGTGTACACGAAGCCGGGGGTCTCGACAGGCTCGACCACCGAGGTGGGTGTGGTCTCGACAGGCTCGACCGACCGAAGGGCCAGTCCAGCCTTCGCGGACTGGCGGCGTCGAAGAGGGACACGGCGTTGTCGAGGAGCCACTCGGGAGCCGACGGACCGAGGGCGGCGCGCAGGTGGAGGGACAGCCGGGCCCACTCGAGCCAGTGGCCGATGGTGGCGCCGTACGGGCGGAACGGGTCGGCGGGGGAGTCGATGTTGTAGTCCGGCAGCGGATTCCACGACTCGTCGAAGTGCTCCGGGATCCGCCAGTCGTGGGCCGGCGCGAGGTCACGCACGACCCGCGTCACGATGCGCAGCGCGCGGTCGCGCAGATCGGAGTCGCCGGTGGCATCGGCGGCGGAGAGCAGTGCCTCGACGGTGTGCATGTTGGCGTTCACGCCGCGATAGGAGTCAAGAGAGGTGAACGTCTCGTCGAACTCCTCGACCACCATCCCGTACTCGTCGTCCCAGAAGCGCCCGAGCAGCACCTCCAACGACTCGTCGAGCAGCTCCGCCGCACCCGGACGTCCGGCGCACATCGCGCTGGTCGCTGCCAGCACGACGAAGGCATGGGGATAGGCAGTCTTCGAGCGCGTCGTCGGCCCGTCAGCGGCGACGGAGGCGTACCACCCGCCGTTGACGGCATCGCGGAACCGCTCGCGCAGAGCGGCCACGCCGTGGTCGGCCAACGAGTCACACCCCGCCCGGCCCATCATGTGTCCGAGCGAGAAGACGTGTGTCATCCGGCAGGTGATCCAGAGCTCCACCGGCCGCTCCAGCTCCGGTCGACCGGCATCGTCGAGCCAGGCGAAACCGCCATCGGGGTGACGTGAGGCTGCGGCGAAGGACAGCAGCCGGTCGCCCTCGGCCTCGAGCCAGGCGGCGTGGGTGTCGACAGGCTCGATCAGAGATGTGGTTTCGACAAGCTCAACCACCGAATTGCGGGGCTCAACCATGGGACGTCACGATCGCAGATCGGAGTAGGGGTCGCCGAGGCGGTATGTCGCGACGACCAAGGTGCTCGCGAAAAGTTCCCGGCCCGAGAGGCGGCAGCAGCGACTCGTCGTCCCTCGAGGCGGGCGTCCCATGAAGCAGGTCGTCGGACAGGCCGCATGTATCGACCCCTCGCCGAAGTAGATCAAATAGCGACCGTCGATCGGGACCGCGGCGGGCGTCAGGAGGTTGGCGGGTTGGCGAAGAGCCCGATGATCCCGGCGATCACGGCACTCGCCAAGGCCACCAAGCCGTCCCGTCCTTGTCCTTCACCTCGAGGATGATCGTGGCGACGATGGCGGCCAGGCCGAGCACGAAGAGCCCCGAGAGCAGGACCAGCCAGATCTGCGTCTTGTACTTGTCCTGCTTCGGGAAGTAACGGTCGTTGAGAAACTGCATGGCCGCCTGCTGTTCAGCCGGCGGAAGGGCTTCAACGGTCTGGACAAGGTTCTGCGCCTGTGGCGACAGGTCTGGCATGGTCAACCCCCTCGCGTCCTGGAGGTTTCGATGCTAGGGGAAGACGGAGTCGGGCGGTGGCTCGATGACTTGTTGGCCCAGCTCGCGGCCGAGCGCCGGGTGCTCGACCAGGGCGAGAACGCGGTTGGCCATGAAGCGTGCCGTCCGTACGGGTGTGCCGCCGCGCGTCACCTCGACGACTTCGATGATGCCCCGTCCGGTGTTGATCTCGACCCGGCGTCCGTTGCGGGTCGCGACGACGTCATACGTGCGGACCTCACCGCCCGCATCGATGACGATCTCGACTCGATCTCCGCGCACGCTCTCACGGTAACCCGAGGGACCGACACGACCTCGCCGATGGAACTCAGGGGTGTGGTCTCGACAAGCTCGACCGACGGTATGGGGCTTTGGTCATCTACTTCTGGAGGGCGAACCAGGTGCCGCCGGGACCGATGTAGCTGAAGCCTTCACCCCATGCGGCGATGGTCTTCGCGCTGTTGGTCACGGCGATCTCGCCGTAGTCACCGTAGATCTCGGCAAAGCCGTTCGGACCGATGTACTCCGGACCGGAGGTGGCGTCGCTGAGCCTGACCGGAGCAGTCCACGTCGTCCCGCCGTCACTCGAGCTGCGGAACCACACGTTCCACGCGTCCGGGTCTCCGCCGGACGTCTGCATGTACCAGATCCGGGCCTGGCCGTTGCCGGCGAAGTCGATGCGTGGCCCGGTCGCGTTCTCGCCTGCCGGCGACAGCGGGACACGGCCACTCCAGGTACGACCTTGGTCACCTGACGTCCGGACGTAGATCCGCTGGTCGCCGCCCGCCGTGTCGGCGCCTTCGTACGCGAACGCGAGAGCACCGCTCGGATCGTTCGCCACGCTCGTCTGACCGGTGTAGTAATCGCTCGAGCAACCCTCGGCCACACATGGCGTCCCGTTCGCGAGCGCGTCCACCACGGTGTCCTGCCAGGTCGCGCCCTTGTCGCGTGAGATGACGGCGTGGTGCTGGACCGGGCCTTCCAGGTCCTGCCCAGCGCCGTACAGGAGGCTGCTCTCGGAGAACACGACAGTCCCGTTCGGGAGCGTCGTCGCGTCGTAGGCGAAGTAGTAGCGCTTGGAGTCCGACAGCTTCTGTTGCGACCAGGTCCGGCCGAAGTCGTGCGAGATCCCGACGTACAGGTCGCCGCCCTGGGGGCCGTTCCACGACACGTACACGTCCCGGCCGTCAGCACTGCTGGTGATCTCGGGCTTGTCGGTCCACGAGACGTTGCCGTAGACGTGAACGGGGTCGGTCCAGGTCTTGCCGTGGTCCTGCGACCGGATGAACGCGGTCGAGAAGGCGCCGGCTCGGTCGGCGTTCAGGAACGCCGCGTACACGTCGCCGGTCTGGGGGACGACCTCGATCGTCGGGTCGTACTGCGCACCGGCCCCTCGACAGACGCACATCGGGGCTTGCGGGCCCCAGGTCTTGCCGCCGTCGGGCGAGACGGTCAGCGCGAGGAACGGGGTCGGGCAGTGGCTCGGGCAGGTCTTCGGCTCGCCATACCGCGTGGTGAGCAGATAGACGTATGGCGCCTGCGGGTCGGCCGCGAGCGCAGGCTCCCAGTCGTCGGTGCTCGGGTTGAGCAGCCGCTCGCCGTTCCACCCAGGGGCGGGACTGCTGACTACGGCGATCCCGGGACCGACGTCGCCGCTGGCGCGAGCGGCCTCGAACGCCTCGAGCCGTTTCTCGGTGAGCTCCTTCTCCTCGGTCGCCTCGTCCTCGGCCGCGCGACCCTCCTCTTCCGCTTCCTCGGCTGCCTCAGCCCCGTCATCTTCCGCCGGCTGGTCGGCAGCGTCCGAGGTCGATTGCGTGTCACTCGCGGAGGAGTCGTCGTCAGAGGAACTGATGCACCCCGCGATGAGGGCGGCCGCCATCAGTACCACGCACAGGTGCCGGATCAGCTTGGCCATCATGACCTCCCGAGCCGACGCTAGACCAGCCCGGCTGAACGGTCAATCAGGGATCGACCGCCCATACGCGGCAGCCCAATCTAGGCCAGCGGACCGAGATGCAATTGCTGGAAGTCCGGCCGTCGGGCGGCGTGTCGTCCGCGACTTTCCCGCAATTCGCGGGCAATCAGTCGAGGTGACCGTCGCGCAGGGCGGTCGCCAGCGTCGGGGCGAGGGGAGTCGCTTGATAAGCGTGGCCCAGAAGACATGATTGACGGCGGGATTTCCCGACTGACGCGCAGCACCGTCGCCGGCGCCGATCACAACGAACCGGTCAACTCACCGAGTCTGTTGTGTGAACCGACCAACACACCCTGCCCATCTTGTCGAATGCGATGAACACAGACCGTCGACGCCTTCTTAACCTCACCGCCATGAGCACTCTGCGCGAGGTCAAGGCCTGGATCGACGAGCAACTCCCCATCCCTGATCGAGAAGTATCAGGTCCCGGCGGCCGCGGTGGCGGTGCTGGCCGGCGACGATGAGGTCTTCGACGCTGCCGCAGGCGTCCTGAGCAAGGCCACGGGCGTGGAGGCCACGCCGGACTCGGTCTTCCAGATCGGCTCGATCACCAAGCTCTGGACGAGCACGCTGGTGATGCAACTCGTCGACGAGGGCAAGGTCGATCTCGACGCACCAGTGCGCACCTACCTGCCCGAGTTCAAGATCAGAGACGAGGACGCGGCCGCGCAGATCACCGTCCGCCAGCTGCTCACCCACACCTCCGGCTTCGAGGGTGACATCTTCACCGACACCGGCCTCGGCGACGACTGCGTCGAGAAGTACGTCGGCGTCCTCCACGACGTCCCGCAGCTCTTCCCGCCGGGGGAGCAGTTTTCCTACAACAACGCCGGCTACTGCGTGCTTGGCCGGCTGGTCGAGGTGCTGCGCGAGAAGCCGTACGACACGTGCGTGCGCGACCACCTCATCACTCCCCTCGGACTCACCCACGCCGCCAACGGACCGTACGAGGCGATCCTGTTCCGCGCCGCCGTCGGCCACGTCGAGAACGAGCCGGGCGCCGGCTACGAGCCCGCACCGGTGTGGGCGCTCGCCCGCTCCAACGCGCCGGCCGGCTCGATGCTCGCGATGCGGCCGCGCGACCTGCTCGCCTTCGCCCAGATGCACATGAACGACGGCAAGGCGGCCGACGGCACTCAGGTGCTGGCCCCCGGCACGGCCGCAACGATGCACGCCCGCCAGGTCGACCTCCCCGACCTCGGCATCATGGGCACGTCGTGGGGCCTCGGCTTCGAGCGATTCGACACCCCCGAGGGCGCGATCATCGGCCACGACGGCAACACGATCGGCCAGGCGGCGTTCTTGCGGATCGTCCCCGAGGCCGGCTTCGCGGTCGCACTGCTGACCAACGGCGGCGACATCATCTCGCTCTACCAAGACCTCGTCGGTCACCTGATCGAGGAGCTCACCGGACACCCATCTCCCGCAGCTCCCGGTCCCGCCGGCAGACCCGCAGCGGATCGACGCGAGCAAGTACGTCGGCACGTACGCCGCCGAGGTCTTCGACCTGACGGTCAGCCAGGACGACGACGGTCGCATCTGGCTGGACATGAAGCCGAAGGGGATCTTCGAGGAGCTCGGCGAGAAGCCCGAGCGCAAGGAGCTCGTCCACTACCAGGGCGACAGCCTGATCCCCGTCGAACCCGATCGCGGCATGCACATGCCGCACGCCTTCGTCGGCGACGACGGTGAAGGTCACGCCCTCTACCTTCACGTCGGTCGCGCCGTACGCCGCGACGGCGCCTGACCACCAGGCACCGAACCCGGTCGAGCCAGCGACCAAGTCCGCAAGACACCTCCACATCAACCACCGCGATCCAGCACAGCGAACAGGACCCGCCCATGAAGTTGCCCGTGACCGTTCTCGGCCTCTGCGTCACCGCCGCACTCCTCACCGCGTGCGGAGGCAGCAGCGGAGGCGACGATGGCTCCTCCGGCGACGGGGGGACCAGCGACGCGAACGTCGTCGACGGCGGCACGTTCACGATGGCGCTCAGCGCGGACCCCGGGAGCCTCGACCCGCAGTCCTCGGCCGCCAGCGCTCTGTTCACGGTCAGTCAGCTCGCCTATGACCCACTCGTGAGCGTCGACGCCGAGACGGGAGCGATCCAGTCCGGGCTCGCGACCGACTGGAAGGTCGACGGTACGACGGTCACGCTCACCCTCGGCGACGGCATCACCTGCTCCGACGGGACCGACCTCACCGCGAGCGTTGTCGCGGACAACGTCGCGTACGTGGCTGACCCGAAGAACAAGAGCCCGTTCCTCGGCACGTTCCTCCCGGTCGGCGCCAAGGCGAAGGCCGACGACGCCGCCGGCACCGTCACGCTCACCCTGGCCTCACCCGCGCCGTTCGTGCTCAACGGCCTGGCGAGCCTGCCGATCGTCTGCCCGGGCGGCATGGACGACCGCAAGTCCCTGGCTGACAGCACCTCGGGCACCGGCCCCTACGAGCTCACCGAGGCGGCCCCCGGCGACCACTACAGCTACCAGATCCGCGACGGATACACCTGGGGCCCGGACGGCGCCACGACCGCGACCGAAGGCATGCCCGACACGATCGTGATGAAGATCGTGCAGAACGAGACCACCTCGGCCAACCTGCTGGTGTCCGGCGAGATCAACGCCGCCCAGATCATCGGCCCCGACGCCGAGCGCCTCGAGAAGCAGGGCCTGTTCTCGGCCAAGACGACGGCCCTGCTGGGCGAGCAGTGGTACAACCACGCCGACGGCCATGCGACCAGCGATCCCGACGTCCGGATGGCGCTCACGCAGGCGCTCGACCTCCCTGAGCTGCAGAAGGTGCTGACCTCCGGCAAGGGCACGGCGGCGACGACGCTCGCCACGCTCGAGCCGGTGGCCTGCCCGGGCGACTCGGTGTCGGGCTCGGTCCCCGCCAGTGACCCCGAGGCTGCCAAGACGGCGATCGAGAAGGCCGGATCACCCGAGCTGACGTTCCTCTACGACAACTCCACCGGCAGTGGCGTCGCCGCAGCGGCGGAGCTCGCGGTTCAGCAGTGGAAGGACGCGGGAATCACGGTGCACGCGAAGGCCCAGAGTGGCCCCGCGATCGAGCAGACCCTCTTCGGCACCGGTGACTGGGACGTCGCCTGGATCCCGCTCAACGTCAACAGCCCGGACCAGCTCGTGCCCTTCCTCTCCGGCCCGGCTGTCCCCAACGGCACGAACTTCGCGAGCATCAAGAACGCCGACTACGACGCCGCGGTCAAGAAGGCCTCGGCCATGTCGGGCGAGGAGGGCTGCGACACGTGGCTCGAGGCCGAGTCGAACCTCTTCACCGCGGCCGACATGGTGCCGTTCGCCAACAACCTGGTGCACACCTTCGGGTCCAAGGCGGAGTTCGAGACGCCCGGGCAGCTCGTGCCGACCAGCATCCGGATGCTCGCGGAGTAATCCATGACAGCGAGCTCGGTCACCGCGCCGACTCCACACGTGGACGGACCCCTCGCCGGGGTCCGCTCCCACGTGTGGGTCCGGTTCGCTGTACGCCGGCTCGGGCGCCTGCTCGTGTCGCTCTGGGTGCTCGTGACGGCGGCGTTCCTCATGATCCATCTCATCCCCGGCGACCCGGTGCGCGCGGCTCTGGGGCCGACGGCACCGGCCGACCTGGTCGCCTCCAAGCGCGCGGAGCTCGGGCTGGACGACCCGCTCTGGCAGCAGTACCTGCACTACCTGAAGGGCCTGTTCACCGGTGACCTCGGCACCTCGTTGATCTCGCAGCTCCCCGTCAGCGACGTGATCGCGCAACGACTTCCGGCCACGCTGGCCCTGGCCGTGCTCGCGTTCGTGGCCGCGGTCGCCATCGCGGTGCCGCTCGGCGTCGCGATGGGCGTGCTCACCCGGCGTGGACACGGACGGCGGACCGAGCTCGCGTTCACCACCTCGAGCGTCGTGCTCGGCATCGTCCCGGACTTCCTGCTCGGGGTCGGGCTCGTCTACGTGTTCGGCGTCAGCCTGGGCTGGCTGCCGGTCGCCGGCAACGACACCCCCGACGCCTACATCCTTCCCGTCCTCGCGCTCGCCGTCGGTCCGGCGGCGATCCTGTCCCGGATCATCCGGATCGAGATGGTGACGGTGCTGGAGGCTGACTTCGTTCGCACCGCGCGCGCGAAGCGACTGCCGGCCCGCACCGTCTATCTCGGCCACGCCCTCCCGAACGCGCTCACCGCCTCCCTCACGCTCGGCGGCCTCCTGCTGAGCGCGCTGGTCGCGGGCACCGTGCTCGTCGAGAACGTCTTCGCCTGGCCCGGACTCGGCAGCACGATCGTGCAGTCGATCCTCAACAAGGACTACCCGGTGGCGCAGGCGATCGTGCTCGTGTACGGCGTCGGTGTGCTGCTGGTGAACACCGTCGTCGACGTCGTCCTGGCTCTGCTCGACCCACGCTCGATGATCCGGGAGGACTGACGTGGCTCGACGCATGTCCCGACGGTGGCTCGGCGTGCTCCGCACTCCACTCGGCCTGACCTCGGCGGTGCTCACCGTCCTCGTGCTGGCGCTCGCGATCTTCGCCCCGATCCTGTGGACCGACAAGGCCGACGCGGTCCACATCGACGACATCCTGGCCGGCCCGTCGCCCGAGCACTGGGCCGGCACCGACAACCTCGGCCGGGACATCTTCTACCGGGTGCTCGTGGCGACGCGGCTGTCGGTCGAGCTCGCGCTGGCCGCCACGGCGATCGCCGTCGTGATCGGGCTCGTGCTCGGGACCGCGCCCTTGCTCACCGGCCGGCGTACCGGACGGGTGGTGACGGCGTCGGTCAACATCGCGGTCGCGTTCCCAGGTCTGCTCCTGGCGTTGTTCTTCGCGGTGATCTTCGGTGTCGGAGCGACCGGGGCGGTGCTGGCCATCGGCCTTGCCGGCGCTCCGACCTTTGCGCGACTCACCCAGACGCTCGTGGCCAGCGTCGCCGCGCGTGACTACGTGGCAGCGGCGCGGGTCGCGGGCGTCGGCCGGCTGCGCGTGCTGTTCCGTCACGTGCTCCCCAACATCGCCGAGCCGCTCGTCGTCAACGCCACCATCGGCGCGGGCGGTGCCCTGCTGGCCTTCGCCGGCCTCTCGTTCCTCGGGCTCGGCGTCCAGCCGCCCCGCTACGACTGGGGTCGCCTCCTCTACGACGGGATCCTCGCCATCTACGTCAACCCTGCGGCGGCCCTCGCTCCCGGGTGCGCCGTCCTGATAGCCGGGCTGGCGTTCAACCTGCTCGGCGAGTGCGTCGCCAAGGGCCTCGGCGTGGGGACGATCGAGCGGCTGCCCGCGCTGCCGTCAGCCGCGGCCACCTCGCTCCCACCTGCCGCGCCGGTCGTCCCGGAGCCGTCGGACACGTCGGCTGACGTCGTGCTCGACGTGCGCGACCTCGAGGTGACCTTTCCTGGCCCGGACGGGCCGATCCGTCCGGTGCGCGGTCTGACCTTCTCCGTACGACGTGGCGAGGCGGTCGGCATCGTGGGGGAGTCCGGCTCCGGCAAGTCGCTCACCGCGCTCGCCGTCTCCCGCCTCGTCGGCGACCCGGGCCGGGTCGACGCGACGCGGCTCGACGTGGTCGGCACCGATCTCCGCGCCCACGACAGCAAGGCGCAGCGGCACGTGCTCGGCACGTCGTTGGCGATGGTGTTCCAGGACCCGATGACGTCGTTCAACCCGACCCGTCGCATGGGCGGTCAGCTCGCTGAGGTCGCGCGCCACCATCAGGGCATGGGGCGTCGGCAGGCCTTGCGCCGGGCGGTGGACCGGTTGGACGCCGTGCGGATCTCTGATCCTGAGCGGCGCGCCCACCAGTACCCGCACGAGTTCTCCGGCGGGATGCGACAGCGAGCGATGATCGGCATGGGCCTGATGGGCACGCCCGCACTGATCATCGCGGATGAGCCGACGACGGCCCTCGACGTCACCGTGCAGCAGCAGGTGCTCGACCTGATCCGGTCGATCCGCGAGGCCGACGAGGTCGCGCTCGTGATGATCAGTCACGACGTCACCGTGGTCGGAGAGGTGTGCGACCGGGTCCTGGTCATGTACGCCGGCCGGATCGTCGAGGACCTGCCCGCGGCCGAGCTCGCGACGAGCGCGCGCCACCCCTACACGCGGGCGCTCGTGGCTGCAGTCCCCGACATGGACACCGACCTCGACCGCCCGCTCGCGGTCATACCCGGACGCCCGGTCGACCCCGCCGAGGTGCCGTCGGGGTGCGCGTACGCCGCCCGCTGCCCGCTCGCTTCCGACCGGTGCCGCTCCGAGGATCCGCAGCTGGAGACCGATACTGCCGGCCGCAGGGTCGCGTGCTGGCACGCCGATGCCTCGAAGGACCTCGAGATCGAGGCGTTCCAGGTCGACGAGGCATTCCCGCTGGAGGTGCCGTGAGCGAGCTGAGGTTTGAAGACGTATCCGTCCGGTACGGCAGCACGACCGCCGTCGACGGAGTCAGCCTGACGGTGCCCTCGGGACAGGTGGTCGGCCTGGTGGGGGAGTCAGGGTCCGGCAAGTCCACCCTGGCCCGGGCCGCGGTCGGCCTGGCGCCGATGGACTCCGGACAGATCCTGCTCGACGGGCAGCCGGTTCCGACCCGTGGTCGACGTCGCCCGTTGCAGATGGTCTTCCAGGACCCGTACTCGTCGCTCGACCCACGCATGACGATCGGTGAGAGCATCGCCGAGGCGTTTCCCCCTGAGGTCTCCCGCAGCGGTCGCGGCCCCGAGGTTGCCAGGCTCCTCGAGCTGGTGCACCTCGACCCCGCGTGTGCCGAACACCGGCCGGCGCAGCTCTCCGGTGGCCAGCGTCAGCGGGTTGCCCTGGCCCGTGCCCTCGGCGGCCGCCCGAAGGTCGTGGTCGCCGACGAGATCACGTCCGCGCTCGACGTCTCGATCCAGGGCGCCGTGCTCAACCTGGTGCGTGAGCTCCAGCGCGAGCTCGGACTGTCGCTGCTCTTCATCTCCCACAACCTCGCGGTGGTCCGCTACGTCGCCACCCACGTCGCCGTGATGCAGAGCGGGCGGATCGTCGAGCAGGGCCCCACCTCCGAGGTGCTCGCGCATCCCGCCCACACCTACACGCGCGAGCTGCTCGCCGCCGTACCCGGAACGAAGTCCGCAAACCAAAGGAGCAACCCATGACCCGACGGATGCGCATCGACGATCTCACCGACCTCGCGGTCCCGTCGCAGCCCGCGCTGTCGCCTGACGGGGATCGGGTCGTCTACGTCGTGCGGACTCTCGACGCCGCCGAGGACCGCAACGTCGACCAGCTCTGGACCGTGCCGACATCGGGGGGTTCCCCGCGTCAGCTCACCAGCGGGAAGGCCGACAGCTCGCCGGCATGGTCGCCCGACGGCACGCAGATCGCGTTCCTCCGGGAGGGCCAGGTCCACGTGCTCCAGGCCGACGGCGGCGAGCCCGAGAAGGTCACCGACCTGCCGCTCGGCGCGGGCGCGCCGGCGTGGAGTCCGGACGGTGCCCGGCTCGCGTTCACCGCACCTGTGAACCCAAAGACCGACGGACCGATCGTCGCCGACAACCTCGACTACCAGGCAGACGGCTCCGGCATGCACGGCGCCGCCAGGAGCCAGGTGCACGTGCTCGACCTCGAGAGCCGTGACTGCCGCCAGCTCACCGATGGCGCCGAGCACGCCGGCGATCCGGCCTGGTCCCCCGACGGCACCACTGTCGCGTTCACCCGCCGGGTGGGGCAGGACGGCGACCTGCGCTTCCGCACGGCGGTCCACCTGCTCGACGTCGACGACGCCAAGGCGCGGCCCCGTGTCGTGGCGTTCGCCGACGGTGTGGCCGGCACCGTCACCTACGCGGCCGACGGGGAGAAGCTGCTCGTCGTCGGCTGGCCCGGTGACCCGGTCGGCCACGCCCGCCTGTTCTCGGTGCCGCTCGACGGAGGCGAGCCGACCGACCTCGCCGGTGACCTGGACCGCAACGTGATGGCCGGCGCTCCGGCATACCCGGGTGGACTTCCTCAGGAAGCCGCCGACGGTCGGATCCTGTTCTGCCTGCGCGAGCGCGGTTGCACTCACCTGTGGTCGGTTCGCCAGGACGGCACCGATGCCCACGCGGTGCTCGATGGCGCCGGCCGCATCGTCGCAGGCCTCTCGGTCGTCGGCGACCGTGCGGCGGTCGTGCTCGGCACCGCGACTTCCTACGGTGAGATCGCCGTCGTCGACCTGAACACCGGCGACGAGACCGTGCTCACCGAGCACGGCGCGGCCCTCAGCGACGTCGAGCTGTTCGAGCGGGTCGAGCGCACGTTCACGATCAGCGACGGCACCGAGGTCGAGGCGTGGCTCGTCCGCGATCCCGAGCGTGACGGCCCCCTGCCGCTGCTGCTCGACGTGCACGGCGGCCCGCACAACGCGTGGAACGCCGGCGCCGACGAGATGCACCTCTACCACCAGGAGCTCGCGGCCCGTGGCTGGGCCGTGCTGATGGTCAACCCGCGGGGGAGCGACGGCTACGGCGAGGCGTTCTACGACGCCGTCCACGGCGCCTGGGGCGTCGCCGACGCCAACGACTTCCTCGAGCCGATCGACCAGCTCGTCGCCGAAGGTCTCGCCGACCCGGAACGGCTGGCCGTCGCCGGCTACAGCTACGGCGGCTACATGACGTGCTATCTCACGGCTCACGACAGCCGGTTCGCGGCCGCCGTCGCCGGCGGCGTGGTCAGTGATCTCGTCAGCATGGGCGGCACCTGCGACGACGGGCACTTCCTGTCGGCGTACGAGCTCGGCGGCACGCCGTGGCAGGAGCCCGAGCTGTACGCCGCGATGTCACCCCT
The DNA here is from genome assembly GCA_963737725.1 of uncultured Actinomycetota bacterium. Classification (GTDB taxonomy): domain Bacteria; phylum Actinomycetota; class Actinomycetes; order Propionibacteriales; family Nocardioidaceae; genus JANLYC01. Next base: position 117,112 of record CAVTTO010000001.1, on the reverse strand, counting down.
GACGAAGGTCGCGCAGGTCCGGACTCCCACCCTCGTCGTCCACGGCGCCGCCGACATGCGGTGTCCGGTCGGTCAGGCCCAGCAGTGGCACACCGCGCTGCGTGAGCTCGGTGTCCCGACCCGGCTGGTGCTCTACCCGGAGGCGTCGCACGCGTTCATCCTGCTCGGCACCCCGTCGCAGCGACTCGACTTCAACCACCGCGTGGTCGACTGGCTCGAGCAGCACGCCGTGCGCGGCGGCCGGGCGCAGATCGACGCCGCGCACTGGGAGCACCGCCTCGCTCAGCTGGCCGAACGGCACAAGGTGCCCGGCGCCCAGCTCGGCATCCTGCGCTACTCGCCCGACCGCGACGACGAGCTGGTCGAGGCGTCGTACGGCGTGCTCAACCTGGAGTCGGGCACTCCGGTGACCACGAACGCGGTGTTCCAGATCGGCTCGATCACCAAGGTCTGGACGGCCACGGTCGTGATGCAGCTCGTCGACGAAGGGCTGGTCGAGCTCGACACCCCGGTCGTGGAGGTGTTGCCCGAGCTCCGCCTGTCGGACCCCGACGTCACGAAGTCCGTCACCGTGCGACACCTGCTGACCCACACCAGTGGCATCGACGGCGACATCTTCACCGACACCGGCCGCGGGGACGACTGCCTGGAGAAGTACGTCGACCTGCTCGCCGAGGCCGGGCAGAACCACCCGCTCGGTGCGACCTGGTCCTACTGCAACTCCGGATTCTCGTTGCTCGGCCGGATGATCGAGAAGCTGACCGGCACGACCTGGGACCAGGCGATGCGCGACCGGCTGTTCACGCCGCTCGGGCTCGCCCGCACGGTCACGCTGCCGGAGGAGGCGCTCCTCCACTCCGCCGCCGTCGGCCACGTCGACAACGAGGGCGAGCAGGTCGCTGACGCCGGCATGGGGGCTTCCCCGATCGCTCGGTCCCGCCGGCCTGGTCACCTCGACTGTCGCCGACGTCCTCGCCTTCGCCCGCCTGCACCTGGCCGGTGGCGTGGCCGCCGACGGCACGCGCGTGCTCTCCGAGGCGTCGGCCGCCGCGATGACCGCCCACGAGGCAGACCTGCCGGACAAGTACATCCTCGGCGACTCCTGGGGCCTGGGCTGGATCCGGTTCGGTTGGGACGATCAGCGGTTGATCGGCCACGACGGCAACACCCTCGGCCAGGCGGCGTTCCTGCGGATCCTGCCGGAGCAGGGGCTCGCGGTCACGATGCTGACCAACGGCGGCCACACGCGCGACCTGTACGAAGACCTGTACCGCGAGATCTTTGCCGAGCTGGCCGACGTCGACATGCCGCACCCCCTGGCTCCGCCCGAGCAGCCGGTCGAGGTCGACGTCACGCCGTACGTCGGAAGGTACGAGCGGGCGTCGGTCCTCATGGAGGTGCTCGCCGACGGCCCCACCCTGCGCACGACGATCACGGGGCCGCTGGCCGAGCTGGTGCCGGAGCCGGTGGAGGAATACCCGATGGTGCCGGTCGGTCCCGCGCTGTTCGTGGTCAAGCCTCCGGAGGCAGAGACCTGGGCACCGGTGACGTTCTACGAGCTGCCGACCGGTGAGCGCTACGTCCACTTCGGCGTGCGCGCCACACCACGGGTGGACTGATGGACCTTCCCCTGCTCCTCGCTGACCTGCGCGAGCTCGTCGAGTGCGAGTCGCCCTCGGCGGACCTCGCCGCGGTGGCGCGCTCGGCGGACGTGGTCGCGCGGATCGGCACGGCCAGGCTCGGCGTCGCGCCGGAGTACGTCGTGAGCGACGGCCGCACGCACCTGCGCTGGCGGCTGGGTGACGGGCCGTCGCGGGTGCTGGTCCTCGGCCACCACGACACGGTCTGGCCGCTGGGCTCGCTGGCGACGCACCCCTGGTCCATCGAGGGCAACGTCCTACGCGGTCCCGGCTGCTTCGACATGAAGGCCGGCCTGGCGATGGCGTTCCACGCCCTGGCGGAACTGGACGAACGTGCCGGGATCACGCTGCTCGTGACCGGCGACGAAGAGATCGGCTCGCCGAGCTCGCGCGAGCTGATCGAGGAGGAGGCAAGGTCCGCGTCCGCTGCACTGGTGCTCGAGGCGTCGGCAGACGGCGGAGCGCTCAAGACCGAGCGCAAGGGTGTCTCGTTGTACGACGTACGCGTGCTCGGCCGAGCCGCGCACGCCGGCCTCGAACCTGAGCGCGGCGTCAACGCGACCCTCGAGCTCGCGCACCAGGCGCTGGTCGTTGCCGCCCTCAGTGACAGGGAGACCGGCACCACGGTCACGCCCACCGTGGCCCGGGCAGGCACGACCACCAACACCGTGCCCGCAGAGGGCTCGTTCTCGGTCGACGTCCGGGTCCGCTCCCTCGCGGAGCAGGACCGCGTCGATGTCGCCATGCGATCGCTGCGCTCGCGTGGTGCCCGGCGCATCGCTCGAGATCGCCGGTGGCCCCAACCGTCCGCCCCTGGAGGCCGCGGCGTCGGCCGGGTTGTTCGCCCGCGCCGACGCGCTCGCCGCGGAGCTCGGTCTGCCCGGCCTCGTGGCCGCTGCCGTCGGCGGCGCGTCGGACGGCAACTTCACGGCGGGGGTCGGCACGCCGACGCTCGACGGCCTCGGTGCCGTTGGCGGGGGAGCCCACGCGGACGACGAGCACGTTCTGGTCGATGCACTCCCGGGCCGTACGGCGCTGCTCGGCGCCCTGGTCGCGGACCTGCTGACCGATCCGACGAGCCTGCTCGAGCCGACGACTGCGGCCCGACGATGACGAGCCCGGAGAACCTCAGCCGCATGGACCACCCGACGGGGCCGACCGCTGTCGACGTCGATCTCGACCATGCGGTCCAGGCGGCGGATGCGGCCGCGCTCGCGGCCGGCGTCTCGGTGCGCGAGCTCATGGACCTCGCCGAGCTCGAGGACGTCGTGAGCCTGTTCGCCGCGATCTGGGGCCGTGACGCCAACCCTCCGATGACCCTCGAGCTGCTCCGGGCGTTCACGAAGGCGGGCAACTACGTCGGCGGCGCGTTCGACGGCGACCGTCTGGTCGGCGCGTGTGTCGGCTTCTTCCACGCCCCGGCCGAGGACGCCCTGCACAGCCACATCGCCGGCGTCTGCGCCGGGGATGACCGGACGCAACGTCGGGTTCGCGCTCAAGCTGCACCAGCGTGGCTGGGCGCTCCTGCGCGGCGTCTCGGAGATCGCCTGGACCTTCGACCCGCTGGTGAGCCGCAACGCGTACTTCAACCTGGCCAAGCTGGGCGCCGAGCCGGTCGAGTACCTGCCCGAACTTCTACGGCCCGATGCTCGACACCATCAACGGCGTCGACGACTCCGACCGGCTGCTGGTGCGCTGGAGGCTGCGCGATCCCGCTGTGGTCGCGGCCTGCGCCGGACGGAGCACGCCACGGGCTGTCGCCGACGAGCTCGCTGCGGGCGCCGCCGTCGCGCTCGGCGTCGACAGTGACGGCGCGCCGGTGCCGGGCGACACCGACGGAGCGACCGCGCTGGTCGCCGTGCCCGGCGACATCGGAGCGCTGCGGTCCAGCGACCCTGCGCTGGCCGCCCGGTGGCGGGTCGCGGTGCGCGAGACGCTGTCGTCCCTGGTGGCCGGAGGTGCCTGGATCGACCGCTTCGACCGGGCAGGTTGGTACGTCGTCGAGGAGAGACCGATGAAGCTGACCGGAGTGGAGCTGCGCCGGATCACGATGCCGCTGGTCGCGCCGTTCCGGACGTCGTTCGGGACGCAGACGAGCCGGGACATCCTGCTGCTGCGCGTGGTCACGGACGAGGCCGAGGGCTGGGGCGAGTGCGTGGCGATGTCCGACCCGCTCTACTCCTCGGAGTACGTCGACGCGGCCGCCGACGTCCTGCGCCGGTTCCTCGTGCCGGCTCTCGCGGCCGCCGGCGCCGCTCGACGCGCACTCGGTGGCCGGGACCTTGGCGCCGTTCAAGGGGCACCGGATGGCCAAGGCGGCGCTGGAGATGGCGGTCCTCGACGCCGAGCTGCGGGCCTCAGGGCCGCTCGTTCGCGCGCGAGCTCGGGGCGACCCGACGACCGGGTGCCGTGCGGTGTCTCCGTCGGGATCATGGACAGCATCCCCGAGCTGCTCGACGCCGTCGGCGGCTACCTCGACGAGGGGTACCTGCGGATCAAGCTGAAGATCGAGCCCGGCTGGGACGTCGAGCCGGTGCGCGCGGTGCGCGAGCGGTTCGGCGACGACGTGCTGCTGCAGGTCGACGCCAACACGGCGTACACCCTCGCGGACGCTCGTCACCTGGCCCGACTCGACCCGTTCGACCTGCTGCTGATCGAGCAGCCGCTCGACGAGGAGGACGTGCTCGGCCACGCCGACCTGCCGCGCCAGCTGCAGACGCCGGTCTGCCTCGACGAGTCGATCGTGTCGGCGGCGTCCGCGGCCGCGGCGATCCGGCTGGGCGCCTGCCAGGTCGTCAACATCAAGCCCGGCCGGGTCGGCGGCTACCTCGAGGCCCGGCGCATCCACGACGTGTGCGTCGCGCACGGCGTCCCGGTGTGGTGCGGCGGCATGCTCGAGACCGGGCTCGGCCGGGCGGCGAACGTCGCGCTCGCCGCGCTGCCGGGCTTCACGCTGCCCGGGGACACGTCGGCATCGGGCCGCTACTACCGCACCGACATCACCGCGCCGTTCGTGCTGGACGACGGTCACCTCGCGGTGCCGACCGGCCCCGGCCTCGGGGTCGTGCCGCTCGAGAACGAGCTGGCCGCGGTCACGACCGACGTGGAGTGGCTCCCGCTCTGACATGGTGTGAATCGACGAAGACGAGCCCCGATCTCGTTGGTGCGCACGAAGTAGACTGTCGTCTCGACACGTCCGGTCGGGAGGGCTGACCCATGTCCGTCATGAGCACGAACCCGCGGCCGCGCGCCAGTCTCGGCCGGGTGCTCGACGACCTCGGCGCCACGCTGCTCGACCTGGTCCTCGGCGACGCGGAGGGTGCGGACGACATCGGCGGCGTGGTGATCCACGACCCGGTCGACGCCCCGGTGCTGCCACGCAACGCACTCGTGCTCGGTGTCGGGCTCGACGACCCGGACCGGCTGGTCGACGTGCTCGACGAGCTCGGACAGGGCCGACGCCGCCGGCCTGGTGGTCCGTGCACCCGGTGCCGCTGACGCCGGAGGTCCGGGAAGCGGTCGAGACTTCCGGTGTCGCGCTGCTCGGGCTCAGCCGTGGCGCCCCCTGGGCGCACCTCGCCGCGATGCTGCGCTCGCTGCTGGCCGAGGACGACGTCGGGACTGCGGACGAGCACTCGCTGGGCGGCCTGCCCTCGGGCGACCTGTTCGCGGTCGCCAACGCGATCGCCGCCCTGCTCGACGCTCCGATCACCATCGAGGACCGCAGCTCGCGGGTGCTCGCGTTCTCCGGCCGCCAGGACGAGGCCGACCCGTCGCGGGTGGAGACGATCCTCGGCCGTCAGGTGCCTGAGCGCTACTGCGCGGTTCCTGAACGAGCGGGGAGTGTTCCGCGAGCTGCACCGCAGTGACCGTCCCGTGTTCATCAGCCCGATCCCGGACGGCCAGGACGCCTTCTCGATGCCGCGGGTCGCGATCGCGGTCCGAGCCGGCGACGAGGTGCTCGGCTCGATCTGGGCCGCCGTGCCTGGTCCGCTCAGCGACGAGCGCACCGAGGCGCTGTGCGAGGCCGCGAAGCTGGTGGCGCTTCACCTGATGCGCGTTCGGGCCGGCGCCGACGTCCAACGCCGGCTGCGCGCCGACCTGCTCAGCTCGGCCCTCGAAGGTGGGGCCGGCGCGCGAGACGCGTTGGACCGGCTCGGGCTGGCCGACCAGACGCTTGATGGTCCTCGGCCTCACGGTGTCGGGCACCGGCGACGAGTCGACGGCCATGGGCGCGGCGGTCGCGCACGAAGGCCAGCGGCTCAGCGACGCGTTCGCGCTCCACCTGAGCGCGGTCCACCCGGGCTCAGCGGCCGCCCCGGTCGGCGGCGTCACCTATGGACTGGTGCCACTCGGCACGCACGGTGGTGACGGTGAGGAGCGCGCCGTTCGCATCGCCCACGACTTCCTGGACCGGGTCGGCGAACGCATGCGACCGGTCATCGGGGTCGGCCCCGTCGCCAGCGACCTGCCCAGCCTGGCGCACGCGCGCGCGAGCACCGACCGGGCGCTGCGGGTGCTGCGTGAAGGGCGTGGAAAGCGGCGGGTCGCCCGCCTCGAGGACATCCAGGTCGAGGTGCTGATGCTCGAGCTGCGCGACCTCGTGGCCGCCCGCGGCGACCGGCCGACCGGCTCGCTCGCCAGGCTGATCGAGTACGACATGCAGCACCAGAGCAGGCTGGTGGAGACCCTGCAAGCCTGGCTGGACGCGTTCGGTGACGTGACCGCGGCATCCGCTGCGCTCTTCCTCCACCCGAACACCTTCCGCTACCGACTGCGCCGCGTGGCCGAGGTCGGTGAGATCAATCTCGCCGACCCCGAGCAACGGTTCGCCGTCATGCTTCAGCTGAGAGTGCTCACCCCGAACCTCACGGCCGGGCGCTGACCACGGGCTGATCGACCACCGAAGAAGAACGGACTTCACAAGCCGGGGAAGTCGGAGCAGGCTGTGGTGGGGAAGGGCGGCAGCCGGCGCCCTGCGCCACGGGAGGTGCCATCCAATGACGTCAACCACCACTCGACTCGAAGCGACGCTCGCGCCGTGCGGTCGGCAGACAACCGGTGAACGCATCGTCACCGAGGACCAGCATGGACTGATCACCGAGCACACGGCGTACGACTGCGGCTGCCGGAGCTCGAAGGAGGAGTACCACGACGGCAGCGTGCACTTCATGCTCGTCCACCACAAAGGCAAGGTGCTGGTCGACCAGCTGCTGAGCGGTGCCTGACGGGGAGTTCGCCGCCGCCCACGACGTGCTCATGGTCGGCGGTGGCGGTGCCGGTCTGCGCGCCGCCATCGCCATCGCCGAGACCAACCCGCTCCTCGACGTGGCCGTCATCTCCAAGGTCTACCCGATGCGCAGCCACACGGTGTCCGCCGAGGGCGGCGCGGCCGGCGTGATCGCCGAGGGCGACACGATCGAGGAGCACATCTACGACACCATCTCCGGCAGCGACTGGCTCGGCGACCAGGACGCCATCGAGTACTTCGTCGAGCAAGCACCGAGAGAGCTGCTCCAGCTCGAGCACTGGGGCTGCCCGTGGAGCCGGCAGCCGGACGGCCGGATCGCCGTGCGGGCGTTCGGCGGCATGAAGAAGATGCGCACGTGGTTCGCCGCCGACAAGACCGGCTTCCACATGCTGCACTCGCTGTTCCAGACCTCGCTGAAGCACAGCGCCGTGACGCGGTACGACGAGGGCTTCGTCACCAAGCTGCTCGTCGACGACGGCCGCGTGCACGGCGTGGTCGCGATCGAGCTGCTCACCGGCAAGATCCACACGATCGCCGCGAAGGCCGTCATCCTGTGCACCGGCGGCTGCGGCAAGGTCTTCCCGTTCACCACGAACGCCAACATCAACACCGGCGACGGCATGGCACTGGCCTACCGGGCCGGTGCGCCGCTGAAGGACATGGAGTTCGTCCAGTACCACCCGACCGGCCTGCCGTTCACCGGCATCCTCATCACCGAGGCGACCCGGGCCGAGGGCGGCTGGCTGCTCAACAAGGACGGCTACCGCTACCTGCAGGACTACGACCTCGGCACCCCCACGCCGGAACCGCAGCTGCGCAGCATGGAGCTCGGTCCGCGCGACCGGCTGTCGCAGGCCTTCGTGCACGAGGTCGAGAAGGGCCGCACCACCGACTCGCCGTACGGTCCGATCGTCCACCTCGACCTGCGCCACCTCGGCGAGAAGATCATCGACACCAAGCTCCCCATGGTCCGCGAGCTGTGCCGCCAGTACGAGCGCATCGACCCCGTGCACGAGCTGATCCCGGTCCGGCCGGTCGTGCACTACATGATGGGCGGCGTCCACACCGACATCGACGGCGCGACGCCGATCGCGGGCCTGTACGCCGCCGGCGAGACGGCCTGCGTGAGCATCAACGGCGCGAACCGGCTCGGCTCGAACTCGCTGCCCGAGCTGTCTGGTGTTCGGCGCCCGGGCCGGCCAGGCCGCCGCGGAGTATGCCGCCAGCACCAGCGGCCCAACCCGCCACCCGCGATCACCAGCCAGGCCGCCGACGAGGTACGCCGGCTCGAGCGCGACCTGCTCGGCAAGGAGGCCGGCCGCGAACGTGTCGCGGCGATCCGCGACGAGATGCAGGCGACGATGGAGGACAGCGCCGGGATCTTCCGCACCGGGCCCTCGATGGCCAAGGGCATGGACGCGCTGGCCGAGCTGCAGCAGCGGATGGGCGACGTGGGTGTGGCGGACACCAGCCGGTCGTTCAACACCGAGCTCACGGCGGCGCTGGAGCTGGCCAACATGCTCGACATCGCCGAGTGCATCCTGCAGTCCGGCATGCAGCGGGAGGAGTCCCGCGGCGCCCACCAACGCACCGACTTCCCGGCGCGCGACGACGAGCACTTCCTCACCCACCAGTTGAACCACCGCAACGCTGACGGGACGTCGCGTGTCGAGCGGCTCCCGGTGACGATCACCCGGTGGCCGCCGGGCGAGCGGGTCTACGGGAGGTAGGCATGGCGGACAGCCCTTCGACAGGCTCAGGACGGCGCATCGGCCTCCGGGTGTCGCGCTACCGGCCGGAGAGCGACACCGAGCCACGGTTCGACGAGTTCGACGTCCCCCTGCGCGACGAGTGGACGGTCCTCGACGCGCTCAACCACATCAAGAACGAGACCGACCCGAGCCTGTCCTTCCGCTGGTCGTGCCGGATGGGCATCTGCGGCAGCTGCGGGATGAACGTCGACGGCGAGCCACGGCTCACCTGCGGCACCTTCCTCGTCGACTACGCGCCCGGCCCGATCCGGGTCGAGCCGCTGGCTCGAACTTCCCGGTCGTCCGCGACCTCGTGATCGACATGAGCGACTTCATGCGCAAGCTGCCGCAGGTCAAGCCGTGGATCATCCGGGACGAGGAGATGTCGGTCGACGAAGGCGAGTACCTGCAGACACCGGAGGAGCTCGACGCCTACAAGCAGTACAGCATGTGCATCAACTGCATGCTCTGTTACGCCGCCTGCCCGGTCTACGGTCTCGACCCCGAGTTCATGGGTCCGGCGGCGATCGCCCTCGCCGAGCGCTACGACCTCGACTCCCGCGACCACGGGGAGCGCGAACGCCTCGACGTCCTCATCGAGCACGAGGGCGTCTACGGCTGCACGTTCGTCGGCGAGTGCACCCGGGTCTGCCCGAAGCACGTCGACCCCGCCGGCGCCATCCAGCGCTACAAGCTGAAGGCGGCGAAGGAGACGGCGATGGGGATGGCGATGATGCTGCTGCCGAAGGGGGCTCGGAAGAAGTGAGCGAGCTGCGCACCTACCGGTGGCCCATGAAGACGTTCTGGTGGGTCAGGAAGTGGTCGTACTTCGTGTTCGTGATGCGCGAGCTGAGCAGCATCTTCGTCGCCTGGTGGGTCGTCTACCTGCTGATCCTCATCGCTGCGGTGGGCCGCGGGGACGAGGCGTACGCCGACTTCCAGGACTTCGCCTCCAACCCGGCGGTGATCACCTTCAACGTGATCGCGTTCGCCTTCGTCATGCTGCACGCGGTCACCTGGTTCGCCCTCACGCCGAAGGCGATGGACGTCCGACTCGGCGACCGCCCGGTGCCCGGCGTGGATGGTCGTCGCCTCGCAGTACGCCGGGCTCGTCGTGGTCTCGGCGTTCATCTGGTGGCTGGTGACGTGATGGCCAAGCAACGCGTCGAACCCTACGTCTGGCTGGCCTTCAGCGGCGGCGGCGTGATGGCCGCGGTGTTCCTGCCGAGCCTGGCCTTCCTCTTCGGCGTGGCCTACCCGCTCGGCTGGCTGGACTGGCCCGACCACGACCATCTCGACGCCGTGGTCAGCAACCCGCTCACGATCCTCGTCCTGCTCGGCCTGTTCGTGATGATGCTGGTGCACGCCGCACACCGTTTCCGCTACACGCTCTACGACGGCCTCCAGATCAAGTCGCGTCGGGCGACCGCCTTCCTCTGCTACGGCGGTGCGGCCGTCGGCTCGCTGGCGGCCCTGAAGGTGCTCCTCTAGCGCCACCCGATCGTCGAGCCGGTCATACGCCGTGCTCTGCGAGGATCGCCGGCACGTCGAGTCCTACGCCGGGAGTCATGCTGGCTGCGAATGCCTGCTGGCTCAGGTGGGGGCGCACCAACTGGTCGCGGACGAGGGTGAGGTGGATGAAGCCGGCGGTGTCGTGGAGGAGTGTGCCGGACCGGCGCCGATCAGCTCGGCAGCCTCCTCCCACTCGTCGCGGCAGGCGGCGGCGATCGCCAGAGCGAGGACGGAGTCGGCGTCCGAATTCCGGCCCTCGGCGTCGGCGCGGGCGCGGGAACGGCGCAGCTGGTCCAGGTAGTCCTCGCCCTCGAGGATGAGGGCGAGCGCGCCCCAGTACATCGTCAGCCAGTTCTCCCGCAGCCCGGTCGCGGCGAGGTCGGCCAGCTGGATATCCATCAGCTGACGCAACCGAACGGCGTCGCGGTCGACGAGCGCGAGCATGCTGGCCGCCCAGATGGAGATGTAGCGGTCGTAACCGCGGTCTCCGTTGCCGTCCACGAGCTGCCGTGCCTCGTCGCCCAAGGAGGCCGACGGTCCCTGCATCCGAACCGTGAGCAGGCGGTATCCGCGGGCCAGGCGTTCGAGTCCTGGCTCGCCGATCTCGACAGCCCGCTGAGCGGCCGCCTCCAGCCGGCGAGTCGCGGCAGCAGGGTCATCCAGGTGCACGACGGCCTCGTAGATGGCCAGCAGGACCGCCGCGCCGGCATCGTCGATCCCGTCGATCCAACGCCAGGGCTTCGGCCGTGGCCTTGCGCATCGCCCGCGGATCGCCTGCCCCCAAGCCGACGTCGGCCGACAGCTGCAGGGCCCACACGCGGTCCGCATCGTCGAGGTCCCGCGAGAGAAGGTCGCGGACCCAGCCCCGGCCTTCGGCGTACGAGACCGCGTTGCGCCACAACGTGCTGATCCCGAGCGCCACGTCGACGGCGTCGGACAGCTGGTCGTCGGCGAGCGACGCCTCGAAGGCGAGACGCACGTTGGCGAGGTCGTCGCGGCTCTGCGCAGCAAGCGTGGTGGACAGCCAAGCGCCCGTCCGCGAGACCGACGTCGCCCGGCGTACGACGTGTCGCCGCAGGAGCTCGACGACGTCGTCGTACGCGCAGGACTCGGCGAGTCGCTGCACGGCGAACAGGCGGATCGTCTCCAGCAGCCGGTAGCGCCCGGTCGATCGCTCATGCACGACGAGACTCTTCGCGACGAGGTCGCCGACGACGTTCGTCACCTCGGCGGCATCGAGTCCGCCGTTGACGGCGACGACCGCGTCCAGGTCGAACGACGCCGGGAAGACCCCGAGCCGGTCGAAGACGTCCCGGGCCCGGTCGGAGAGCAGCCGGTAGCTCCAGTCGATGGTCGCCGCGAGCGCTGAGTGCCGCGCACCGGCGCGAGGACGTTCGCCCGCCAGCAGCACGAGCCGGTCGTCGAGCCGGTCGACCAGCTCGGCCAGGCTCAGGTGTCGGAGCTGCGCGGCCGCCAGCTCGATGGCGAGCGGGAGGCCGTCGAGCCGCTCGCACAGCAGTGCGACCCGCGGGTCTCCGGCCTCTGCGACATCGGCCCCAGCCACCGCGTTCGCCCGCTCGACGAACAGTTCCACGGCGCTCGAGCCGAGCGACCCGAGCGCGTGCACCGCCTCGCCACCGACCCGAAGCGGCTCGCGACTGGTGACCAACACCTGCGCCCTGTCGCCGGCATCGAGGATCGCGTCGACGAGAGCCGCACTGGCGTCCAGCACGTGCTCGCAGTTGTCGAGGACGAGCAGCACCGGCCGTGTGGTCAGCGTTGCTGCCAGCACGGAGGTCCGCTCGGCCGCTTCGCCCTCCACCCCCACCGCCTCGGCGACCGCTCGGGTGACCTCGCCACCCTCACGGACCGGCGCGAGCTCCGCGAAGACCACGTCCACGCCACCGCTGACATCGACGCCGTCGGACTGCACGCGTCGCGCGTGCGCCAGCGCCAGCGTCGACTTGCCGGCTCCACCCGGCCCGGTGATCGTGACCACTCGGTGCTCTCGCAGCAGCTTCGCCACCGCGTCGAGATCGCGCCCCCGACCGACCAGCCGGTTGCGGGCAGCGGGAAGGGCTCGCGCCGAAAGCGAGACCTCCGTCGCTCCAGAGGAGGCGTACGCCGAACGGTGCTGGCCGAGCTCCACCGCCGGCATCGCCTCCGCCTCCGCTCGGAGCTGACGCGCCGCCTCGGGAGGTTCGACCCCCAGCTCGCGCTCGAACACTTCCGCCATCCGGTCCAGCACCTGGATGGCGTCGTGCCGCCGACCCCGCCGCAACAGGTCCCGCGCCAGCGCGACCTGCGCGTCCTCGTCGAGCGGGTCGTCGGCCACGAGCGCGTCGTACAGCCCGGCCGCGCGCAACATCTCGCGGTAGCCCAAGTGGAGCCGAGACCGCGCCTCCTCTGTCCACGGCTCGTAGATGTCGTCAGGCAGCAGCGTCCCGGCGTACAGCGCGACCGCGGCGGTAGCGGACAGCACATCCTCAGCGGCGCGCGCTGCCTCCACCGAACGCTCGAACGCTGTCACGTCGACCTCGACGTCAGCGTCCGGGTAGAGGGCCACAGCACCCTGCGCCAGCACGACGCTGTCGGGTTCGCCGAGCGCGACACGGGCGTAGTGGGCTGCGGTGTGCAGCCGCGACCCACCGGTCTCGAGGGACACGTCGGGCCAGAGCGTGTCGATCACCTGCTCCCGGTGGAGCCGGTGAGAGTCCTGAAGCGCGAGCAGCTTCACCAGCCTGGCCGCAGACTGCCGCTGCCACGCTCGGGCAGGCACCGGCCGGCCGTCGACGACGACCTCGAACCGACCGAGCAGCCGAACCTGGACCCGCATCACCCTCACCCGACCACGAGCCGGGCGGAGCTCCGGCCGCTTCTATCGGACCATGAAGGTGCAGATCAGCCAAGCTCATTCGGCCCGGGCCTCCATCGCACGGCGCGGGGCAGTGACCATCTCCGCCGCATCAACCTGGCCCGCCAGCGCCACCACGGCCCGCCGGTCGACCCGTGGAGGGTCGAGAAGCCGCAACGGTCCCTCGCCCTCCAGCAGGCCGTCCGACGGAACCAGCCGGACGCCGAAGCGCGTGACCAACCTGCGCGACGGACGGTTCGACGGCAGCACGGTCGCGCGCACCCGGCGTACGCCGCGAGTCGCCGCGACGGTCGTCACCGCGTCCACCAGCGCGGTGCCGATGCCGAGATCGTGGCAAACGTCGACGACCTCGAAGGCGACCTCGGCCACCCCGGCGTCGTCGAGCAGGTACCGCGCGATCCCCACCGGACGTCCGCCAAGCAGGGCCACCCAGGCCACGTGGCGGTGCCCGTCGACGTTCGTGAGCGCCCTCGTCATGCCGGGCGTCAGCCGGGTGATCCCGCGTGAGATAGCGCTCGGCTCGAGAGGCGGGAGACATGCCGGAGAAGACCGCCATCAGTGGGTCGATCTCACCGCGGCGCAGCGGTCGCAGCTCGATCGTGCCGCCGCCCGGGAGCCGGGCGGTGACGTGCTGCTGTTCCCGAGGTGCAGTGATTCGGCGACGTGGTTTCCAGACCGTGGTCATGACGTCCCCTCAGTACGGGGTCGCGATGACCATCGCGACCAGGACGTAGGAGGCCAGCCCGGCGGACGTCGCGAACAGCAGCGAGCGACCTCGGTACGCCAGCCACAGCCCGAAGCCGACCGCCAGGGCGGCGAGGGCCGGCGCCGTGACAGAGGCACCCATGAGCGAGTCGTCGTGGTGCTGCACGACGGTGCGCACCGTCATGGCTGCGAGCACGGCGATACCTGCACGTGCCGCGTGGACGGTGAGGCGGTCGGGGATCCGGGCCGCGCCCAGCAGCGGGAGGACGCGGAGCAGCAGGCTGCCCAGTCCGACGAGCGCCACAGCGATCAGGACAGTCATGACGCCACCGCCTCTGCACGGACGCGACGCACCCTGGCCGCGCTCTCAGCGAGCATTCCGCCGACGGTGCCGGCCGACCGCGGCGCTGATCAGCGCCACGCCGGCGGACAGCGGTGCCGTGACGAGGGCAGACAGGGACGCCGCCGCGGCGGCCACGAGCACGGGCCGCTCGCGCAGCTGCCCGACGACGGTGCAGCCGATCGCGAGCGCCGGCACGAGCGCGCTGACCGCGACACCCGTGACGACGTCCTCGGTCAGAGCACCGACCGTCACCATGACGGGCCACGCGACGAAGAGCGTCAGCCCGGCGCCCAGGTAGAAGCGTCGCTTGCCGTGCTCCCGACCTCGGGCGAGCGCCCACGGGGCGTCGACGAGGATGAGGCCGGCGAGCAGCCGCCGGGGGAGCGAGGCGGTCCGCCAGTCCGCGGCCATCGCCGTGGAGTACGCCGAGAGCCTGGTCTGGACCAGCAGACCGGCTGTGGCCGCGGCGAACCATCCCGACCCCTGCGCCACCACGTCCAGCGTGACGAGGTGCGCGGCGCCTCCGTAGATGGTCCAGGTCGACAGCCACGCCGCGAGTGGGCTGCCACTCGCGGCCACCGCGGCTCCGACCATCAGGGCGAGGGGCGCGTATGCCGCGAGGACGGGAAGCATCGCGCGAACCCCGTCGCGCGCGTCGCGGTCGCACAGAATGGCGCGTCGGGCGACGCGCCGAGTGACTGTTGTGTCGGTGCAGGTGATGTCCAGGGTGCTCATCGGAACCATCGCCGACCATGTGCCCTGGCCACGTCCCCGGTCAGGTTGTCGTTCATGGTGACCTCCGGGTCATCTCGAAGTGATGACATGAGAGTGCGACCGGGGCCTTCCCGCGACCTTCCCGAGCGCGGAAGGTTTGGGGAGGGTGGGTTTCGACAAGCCTGTCCTGAGCTTGTCGAAGGGCCTGTCCTGAGTCTGTCGACGGGCTCGATCACCGGATCTCGACAGGCTCGATCACCGAGTTACGGCAGGCCTGTCCTGAGCTTGTCGAAGGGCTCGATCAACGAACAGCCGCTGAAGCGGGTGCTACTCGCAGTCCTCGCAGATGCCGGTGGCCGGGAGCTCGACGTGGTGGACCGGGCAGAGGGACGCCGGCCGAACCGCGGCGCGGGCGGCCGACGTGGCCCGCTCGCGGCGTGCCCGCAGCTGAGGGGTGAGCAGGGCCTCGCCACCGTCGGAAGGGACGTTGGCGCCGAAGTGGAGATAGCAGGCGAGGCGTTCGTGGGCGGCGTGCTGGTCGGCGTCGGCAGGAGCCTCGCCCCGGAGTTCGCGGATCGCCTCGGCGTACCAGGAGCCGACCGTGCCGTTCGCGTTCACCGTCAGCGAGGAGAGGATCGGTTCGTCGCGTCCCGCGCAGTCGCGCGCGACCAGGCGAAGGATGTCTGCGACCCAGTGGTGCGTCTGCTGGCTCGTCCGGATCCGCGTCCTCGACAAGACCAGGGCGCCGAGCTCTTTGGTCGTGACGAGCGCCTGGTAGGACTTCGCCGTGTCGACCAGGGCCTCGCGCGCCGCCTGCACCCACGCCGCCTGGGCCGCCTCGACGCCTGCGTCCGCGACGTCGGTGTACTCACCGGTCTCCCAGGTCTCACCGCCGCGCACGACGAACCCGAGGTCGCGCAGCACCTTGGCCGCGCCGTCGTGGTCCCCGTTGAAGTCGGACTGCGCCAGCTCTCGCCCCGTGGCGTAGCGGTGCGCGACCCCGACGATCGCCTTGGAGTCGTAGCCGTAGCCCTCGTGCATGAGCACGTACTCAGTTGCGTTTCCGAAGCCGTGGGTGGAGAGGAACGTGTCCCGGCCGAGGCGGTCGTACTCGGCGATGGTGCGGATGACGTCCCCCCGCCGTATCGAGTCCAAAGGGGGCATGTCTGCACTCTACGCGTTGCTGGGCAGTGCTCTGACCAATCGGGGTTTCGACAAGCCTGTCCTGAGCTTGTCGAAGGGCTCAACCACCGGGCTGATCGGGCGAGTCCGGGCAGCCGTACGCCGCCTGGGCCAACAGAGGGGAACTGCAGGAACCCAGACGGCGTACGGGGGTTGCTGACCCGGGGGTGGGGCCAGCTGGGGGATGGACTAGTGGCGTTCGGCTCCGGTCGGCTCGGCCTCGTCGTGGACGTGGTGCGCGATCTCCTTCTCGGGCCGGGCGATCAGGAAGACGATGACCCCGACGACGGCGACGATGAACATCACCAGCAGCGTGATCCAGTCGAGGTTGAAGTAGCCGCGTGGACTGGTCAGCCCGGTCGGGGCGACGACGTTCACCAGCATCAGGCCGAGGTAGACGATGGCCGCGATGGTCACCGGCATACCCCAGCGTCCGAGCTGGAAGCGGCCCTCCGGCACCCAGCCACGCCTCCGCGCGATCAGCGCGCCGATCACGGTCAGCAGGAAGGACAGATAGATCCCGCTGACACCGAACGACACGAGCGAGACGAGCGCGTTGATGTCGGCCGGGTAGGTGATGAACCAGATCTCCTTGTCCGTCGAGGGGGAGTAGAAGACCAGGAGCACGAACAGCATCGTCACGACGGCGCCGGCGAGCAGCGCGTTGACCGGCGTACGGAACCGCGAGTGCACCTTCGACAGCCATCCGGAGCCAGGCAGCGCACCGTCACGCGCAAACCCGAAGGCCAGCCGGGAGCCTGCCCCTTGCACCGACGTCCCGCACGAGAAGAACGCGAAGACGATCAACAGCAGCAAGAAGTCCTGCAGCCCAGTCGGCAGCTCACCGAGGATGAACGGCACGCCACCACCGTTGACCGTGTCGGCGACCGGGTCCTCCGTGTCCGGCATCGCCAGCAGCAGCGCCGCGATCAGGATGAACGACGAGATGCCGCCCCAGATCAGCGCCTGCCGCATCGACCGCGGCACCTTGACGCCGGCGTCCTTCGTCTCCTCCGAGATGTCTCCGGCCGACTCGAAGCCGTAGAAGATGTAGACCGGCGCGAGCACCGCGATCAGCGCGGCACCGAGCAGCCAGTTGCCGCCGAAGTCGAAGCCGAAGGCGTTGGTCGCCGGGTTCTCTGCGCCCTCGGTGCTGAAGAGGAAGCTCGGCCCGTGGTGGAAGCCGTCGATCGCGAGGATCAGCGCGATGCCGAGCGTGCCGACGATCTCGACGTACACGCCGAACTGCGCGACCCGCCCCATCACCCGAGCACCGGTGATGTTCAGCGTCGTCTGGATGGCGACGAGCGTGAGCGTGATCAGCAGGATCGTCCCGTGGTCCGACGGGTCGAGGTCCCAGTTGAACCAGTTGTGGGTCAGCGCGGTGACGTAGCTGACCACGCCGGTGTCGACCGCGGCCACCGTGATCAGCAGCGCAATCCCGTAGAACCATCCGACGAACCAGCCGTACCTCGGGCCGACGGAGAACTTGCTGTACTGGTACAGCGCCCCCGCCACCGGGTAGTGGCTCGCCAGCTCACCGAAGACCAGGGCGACCAGCAGCATGCCGGCCACCGGGATCCAGGTCAGCCAGACGTACGCCGGTCCGCCCGCGCCGACGCCGAGCACGAACAGCGAGTAGATGCCGACCATCGGCGAGAGATAGGTGAACGCCACCGAGAAGTTGGCGAACTGGCCGAGCACCCGGTTCAGCTGCGGCTTGTAGCCGAGGCTGGAGAGTCGGGCGTCGTCACTCATGTCGTCGAGATGTGCGGGCTGCTGCGTCATGCCAACCTCCTGCGTGAGTCCCGTCGTCCAGTGTGGCGGGAGTGGCGAGAGTGCAACATGGCACGCTTGGGTCAGGTGGGATGTCCCGTTCTGCGGCCTGAGCGCTGATTCGTCGGGCCGGTTTTGACCCGCCTCGAGCGCGACCTGGGTCTCGACAAGCTCGACCACCGAGCTATCGGCAGGCTCGACCACCGCGACGCACGAGCGCCGAATCACCCGACCTGGGTGACGACGGCCGGCGTCGCGACCGAGACGGTGGAGCCCGTGAACATCTTCCTGGGCATCGTCGTCGCCTTCCTCGCGGCAGCGGTGTCGGTGGCCTCGATCCTGTTCATCAGGCGGCGCGCTCCCGAGGGCGGCTACTTCGCGGACGGCGACCGCGCGGCCGGCTTCTTCGGCGTGCTGTCGACCGGCTTCTCGATCCTGCTCGGCTTCATCGTCTTCCTGTCCTTCGCGTCGTACGACGAGTCCAGGTCCGGCGCCGAGGCCGAGGCCACCACGGTCGCGCAGCAGTTCGAGACCGCGCAGTTCTTCGACGACGACACCGCTGGGCAGCTCGGCGGCCAGCTCATCTGTTACGGCAAGTACGTCGTCAACGAGGAGTGGCCGGAGATGAGGTCCGGCGGCCTCGGCGACCAGATCAACCCGTGGGGCCTCGAGCTCTACAAGACGATCCTCGCCACCGAGCCGACGACGAACGCGCAGGGTTCGGCGTACGACAAGTGGCTCGACCAGACCTCCGAGCGCGAGCAGGCACGACTCGACCGGGTGCACGGTGCCGAGGGCATCATTCCGTGGCCGCTCTGGGTGGTGCTGATCCTGAGCGCGGTGCTGGTCTTCGTGTTCGTGATGTTCTTCGCCGACCCGGCCGAGCGGGCGGTCGTGCAAGGGCTCCAGGTCGGCTCGATCGTGCTGATCATGGTGATGCTGCTGATGGTCGTGCGCTTCCTCGACCGGCCGTACCAGGAGGGCGTCGGCGGCGTACAGCCGACCGCGATGGAACGCACCCTCAACATCCTCGAGAACGAGCTCGCCGGAGTGGGCGTACGCAACCCGTTGCCCTGCGACGCCGGCGGACAGCCGCAATGAGGCCCGCCTCTCGCCCGGTCCCTGGGTCGAGGTCGTCGCGACGGTGCTCCTCGCCGTCGCCGCCGTGCTGACCGCCTGGTGCGGCTACCAGGCCACCCGGTGGAACGGCGAGCAGGCCAAGACCGCGTCGGCCGTCGCCGCCACCCGGTTCCAGGCCGCCCAGTCCGCTGACCTCGCCAACGCGCAGACCCAGGTCGACGTCGCGACGTTCACGCAATGGGTCAACGCGTACGCCGTCGACGACCAGCAGCTCGCGAACTTCTACCTCGACCGGTTCCGGACGAGTTCAAGCCGGCCGTCGACGCCTGGATCGCGCTCCATCCGCTGAAGAACCCCGACGCCCCGCTGACCCCGTTCCAGATGGACGAGTACCACGTCGAAGCCGCCGCCCAGGCCAAGGAGCTCGACAAGCAGGCCGACGTGCTCGGCGCTCAGGTGCGCACCGACATCCAGCGCGCGTCCAACTACGTGCTCGGCGCCGTGTTGTGCGCCGTGACGCTGTTCTTCGCCGGGATGAGCACCCGGCTGACCCGACCCTCGCTGCGCATGGTGACGGTCCTCGTCGGAAGCGCCTTCTTCGTACTCACTCTGGTCTGGGTCCTGTCCCAACCCGTGAGCTTCGCCGTCTGAGGTCCACAACGTCCTGCAGCGGGGAGGCAATAGCCTCTCCGCTGCAGGACGTCACGCGTATCGCCGCGGTCAACGCAGCCGTGATGGCCGGCGTGATGGCCGCGACCACGACCGCCGCCACCTCCTCGAGCTAGTACGCGACTGAAAGGATCCGACGCTCACGTCCCCAGAGCGACGCAAAGGTCGGATCCTTCGGCACCGAGGTCAGCGCGTCGAGGTCGCGGCGACCTGGTGGGTGATGCGGGAGGCGGACGTCTTGGCCGTACGCCGGGACCGGGCCCAGTGGCCGACCGAGACGAGCCCGAAGCCGACGATGAAGATGGCCAGCGTGACGACGCCGTACTGCCAGGGGAACTCGCTCGGCTCGAAGGCCGGGTTGGACGACGTACCCCCGAACGAGTCGAGCACGAGGTACAGCGTCTGGAAGCAGAACGCCCAGAGGTAGGCGATCGCGTAGGCGGTGTTGGCGGCCAGCCGCGAGCGGAGGAACCACCCGAGTGGGAACGCGCACAGCAGCGTGACGACAGCGATCATGACGAGACCGCCGATCAGTCCAGGACCGGCGCGGGCCGGCGCGCGGGCGAGAACATCAGCACGACCGTGGCGACCGTCACGAGCACAGACGACCCCGACGACCGCCTTGATGCCCGGCCGGCACGTCGACGAAGAACGCCGGCAATGACGGTGATCGCGTTGAGGATCAACGTGCCGGCCGCGACCCGGATGGCGGCCCTGTTGCCCGTGCGCCACGCGATGACGACGGCGACCAGCCCGATGATGCCGAGCACCGAGTTGACCGCGAGCACCGCGAGCGGCGGGCCCTCGTCGCCGTCGGGTGCCGGGAAGAACACGCTCGGGATGTTGATCGACGCTCAGTAGACGCCGGCCAGCACGAGACCGACCTTCTGCCTCGTCGAGATGGGACGTCATCGAGGCTCCTTTGATCGAAGTGGACGCTCCCACTGTCCGTCCGCGGCGCGTTCCTCGCGAACAGGTCCGCGCTCCCTGACCATGTTCCTCCGATCTCCCGAGATCTCGGGAAGATTTTCCCGGGTCAGTCGGGGGCTATGCCGCCGCCATGATGAGGTCATGGCGGCCTGCGGATCGTGCTCGCGGACGACCATCCGGTCGTCCGCGGTGGTCTCCGCGCCCTGCTCGCGACGCTCGACGGCTTCGAGGTCGTGGGTGAGGCGGCCGACGGCGACGCGGCCGTGCGCGAGACCCAGCTGCTGCGGCCCGACGTCGTCCTGATGGATGTGCGGATGCCCGGTCTCGGCGGCGTCGAGGCCACCCGACGCATCCGCGCAGACGGCGCCGGACACCGCGGTTCTGATGCTGACCATGTACGACGACGACGCGACCGTGTTCACCGCGATGCAGGCCGGTGCCCGGGGCTACCTGCTCAAGGGTGCCGAGCAGGACGAGATCGTCGGCGCCATCCGCGCGGTCGTCGCGGGGCAGGCGATCTTCGGGCCGGGCGTCGCGGCCGCGTGCTCGGCTACTTCGCGGCGCCGCCGGTCGCCGACGCCGCCGAGCCCGTTCCCGGAACTGACCGACCGCGAGCGCGACATCCTCGACCTGCTCGCCTCCGGCCGGCGTACGGCCGCGATCGCCGAGACGCTGTTCCTGCTCGCCCAAGACGGTCAGCAACCACCTCACCAGCGTCTTCGCCAAGCTCGAGGTCGCCGACCGGACCGAGGCCATCCTCCGAGCGCGCGAGGGCGGGCTCGGCCGGGGTCCGGGGAGCGACCGTGATCTCGGACGCGGTTGCTGTCAGCCTCGCCGCCGTCGGGGCGTCGCTCGCGGTCAGCGGGCTGCTGATCCTCGCCCGGCGCGAGCCGTCGTGGCCGGCGTCACTGCTCGCGCTTGCCGGACTCCTTGTCCTGGCAGCGCTGTCGTGCTGGAGGCCGACGGCCACGACGACACGTGCGGCGGTCCTCCTGGTGCCGGCGGTGCAGTGCTCGCGCCCGCTCGCGCTGCTCATGCTACCCGACGCCTCGGCTGGCGCCATCCCGATCGACCTCCTGGCGGTGACGGCCGTGGCAGCGTCGGGCGCCGTGTCGCTGGTGCTCTGGGACCAGCCGGGCCGTCGTCGGCGCTGATAGCAATGGTCAGCGGCCTGGTGCTCATCGCGCTTCGTCTGGTGGCGGCTCGAGCGTGGGTTCGGCCGACGAGCGCTGGTCGCTGACCTGGATGTCGCTCGGCGTGGCGTCAGCCGGGCTGGCGTTCGGGTTCATCATCGTTCTCGGCGCCGAACGACACCGGCATCGCGATCGCCTTCGCTCTTCCTCGTGGTCGATCGGACCCGCGCATGTACGTCGGCGTGGCGCGCCCCGAGGTCGTCGACGTCCGGGGCCTGGTCGTGCACGCGGTCGTCTTCGCGGTCGCCGGCGACGGCATACGTCGCCGTGTTCGTGACCGTCGCGTCCTTCATCGAGGTCGTCGGGGGCGACGTGCCGTCCGTCGGTGGTCTGGCGATCGTGGGGCTGCTCGTCGCGGCTGACGTTCCACCCGCATGCAGGTGGTGCTGCGCGGCGTGGTCGACGAGCTCCTGTTCGGCCACCGCCCCGACCCGCTCGACGCGGCCGCCGGCGTCGTCGGCTGCGATCGGCGACGACCCGGTGCTGGCCCTGCGAGCGATCCGCGAGGCGCTGGTCCTTCCGTACGCCGCCCTGCGTCTCGACGACGAGGTGGTCGCCGAGTCCGGCGCCGAAGTGACCCACACCCGGACCATCGCGCTCGCGGTCGACAACGACAGTGCGGGCTCAGCTCGAGGTCGGCCTCCGCGCCGGGGACCTCAGCCTCTCGGCGGGGGACGAGCACGTCTTGCGGCTGGTCGGTCCGCTGCTCGCCCAGACCCTGCGCGCCAACCGGCTCGCCGCCGACCTCCAGGTCTCCCGCGAGGCGACCGTGACTGCACTGGAGGAGGAACGCCGCCGGCTCCGGCGCGACCTGCACGACGGGCTCGGGCCACGGCTGTCGGGGATCGCCTTCACGTCCGACGCGGCACGCAACAGCCTTCGCTCCGACCCGGACGCGACCGACGAGCTGCTCGCGACGCTGCGGGCCGAGACCGGAAGCGCCATCGACGAGATCCGGCGCCTCGTCTACGCGATGCGACCGCCGGCGCTCGACGAGCTCGGTCTGGTGCCGGCGCTGTCGGCAGCAGGCGGTGTCACTGCGAACCACCGACGGGCATGCCGCTCCGGGTGACGATCACGGCCGACGAGGTCCCGCGGAGCGTCCCTGCGGCGGTCGAGGTCGCGGCATACCGGATCGTCGATGGAGGCCCTCACCAACGTCGCGCGGCACAGCGGCTCCGACCGGGCCGAGGTGGCGCTGCAGACGGCAGGTCCGGAGCTCGTCATCGACGTCACGGACGACGGCACCGCGCACGGCTCGTGGTCGACGGGCGTCGGGATCGCCTCGATGCGCGAGCGGGCCGCCCAGCTCGGCGGCACCCTGACCGCCGGCAGCAACGGCCGAGGAGGCCGGGTCCACGCCGTCCTCCCCCTCGGCTGACGGCGCAGTCCCGGCCCCCGGAATTGCGGGAAGTTGGCTGGATTCCGGTGACCGGAGGAGCCAACTTCCGCAATTCGCGGTCAGACGGCGACGGGAATCTCCGGGCGGACGTGGCGGTAGCCGGAGCCGAGCAGCGGTCGAGCTGATGATCAGGTCGGCGCTGGCGACGTTGCAGGCCACCGGGATGTTCCAGACCGCGGCGATCCGCAGCAGCGCCTTGACGTCCGGGTCGTGCGGCTGCGGCTCGAGCGGGTCCCAGAAGAAGAACAGCATGTCGATCTCGCCCTCGGCGATCTTCGCCCCGATCTGCTGGTCGCCGCCGACCGGGCCGGACAGGAACCGGTGTACGTCGAGCCCGAGCTCGTGGTGCAGCAGGCTGCCCGTCGTCCCGGTCGCGTAGAGCTCGTGCTGACGCAGGGTCGTGCGGTTGAAGTCGGCCCACTGGAGCAGGTCGACCTTCTTGTTGTCGTGGGCCACCAGGGCGATCCGGCGGCGCAGGGGTTGTGTGCTCATGGCATCAGCGTGCGGGAGCGATGTTTCGGGTTCATGTCCGCAACCTGTCAGCCACATAAAGAGTCGGCTCTGGGGCCGTGACGTCCACCACAGCATTCACGGATCTCGACAAGCTCGATCACCGAGAGTTCGGTCGAGCTCGTCACCGCGGGATCTCGACAAGCTCGATCACCGGGCTTCGCTGGACTCGCACGCGCTCCACCGCCAATACTCGACAGCACGGGGACGTCGGGGAGGGACGGAGCGACGATGGCGGACGGGGTAAGTCCACGAGATCAGCTCGACGCGTTGACGGGGGCGGTCGAGGACCTGGCCGGTCAGTTCACGCTCCAGCCGCTGCTCGACCGGATCCTGCGGAGGGCGATCGCGCTGCTCGGCGGTGACGCCGGCTCGATCTCGACGGTCGACGAGGAGGCCGGGACCTATCACAAAGAGGTCGACATCGGCGTCGAGTGCCAGGAGGGGCGCGTCTTCCCGCTCACCGAAGGAACGACCGGAGCAGTCGTGGCCCGGCGCGGGCCGGCGGTGTTCGACAGCTACTCCGAGGTGCCCGGCGGCCACGTGGTCGCGGCCGACCGGGCCCGGCTGCACGCCACGGCCGCCGTGCCGATCGAGTGGGAGGGCTCGGTCATCGGAGCCTGCGTCGTGTTCAGCACGCAGCCGGACAAGAAGTTCACCGAGGCCGACGTCGCGGTCCTGAGCCTGTTCGCCAAGCACGCCGCGATCGCGATCACCAACGCACGCGTGCACGCCGACGCCGCAGACCGGGCGCGTCGCCTGGCCGTCGCCGAGGAGCGCGAACGCGTCGTACGCGACGTCCACGACACCGTCACCCGAGCGCTCGGCTCGATCCTCGTGCACCTGGAGGGAAGCGAGTCCGAGATCGAGGCGGACCGGCTCGAAGCCGCACGAACGGCTGCGCGCCAGGCACTCGTCGAGACCCGGCGCACCGCGCTCGGACTGGTGCCCGACCCTGCTCGAACACCGGGCCCTGCACGACGCGCTGGGCATGGAGCTGGCCTGGGTGAGGTCGATCAGTGGTCTGCACACCGACCTGGTCGTCACGGGCGAGGCGCCGGAGATCGCGCCCGAGGTCAGCACCCAGGCGCTGCAGATGGTCCAGGAGGCACTGACCAACGTCGTCGCCCACGCCGAGGCGCAGCAGGTGCGGGTCGGCGTCTTCTACGGGTCCGACGACGTCGTGGTGGTCGTCGAGGACGACGGTGCCGGCTTCGACGTCGACGCGCTGAAGGCGAACCGGCGGGCCGGCCTCGGGCTCAACGGCATCGTCGCGCGCGCCCACCAGCTCGGCGGCGACCTCGAGATCGAGTCCAACCCCGGGTGGGGCACCCGGGTCCGGGCCAAGGTGCCGTACGACGGCTCGCTCCTGGCCAACCGAGCCGCAGCGCGGCACGCTCTGGCGGCTCCTCATCGTGCACCACCACGCCGTCGTCCGCGCAGGACTGGTCCGCCTCCTCGGAAGCGCCGATCCGCAGATCCAGGTCGTCGGCGAGATCGGTGACGCCCGCGACGTGGTCGACGCCGTCCGAGTCCTCGAGCCCGACGTCGTCCTGCTCGAGCTGGAGATGCCCGGGCTCGACGGCGCCCGCCTCACGTCGTACATCCGGGCCGGCAGCCCGACCGCGGCGGTGCTCCTGATGGCCGGGGAGGGTTCCGACGCGCTGCTCCGAGACGCGATCAGCTCGGGCGCACGCGGCTGGGTCGCCCCCGAGGTCGACGGGCCGGGACTGGCTCGTGCCGTGCTGGCGTCCGCGCGAGGCGAGGTCCAGCTCAGCGAGAACGCCCTGCGCCGGTTCGCCGCCCACGACGAGACCGTTGCCGGGCGAGCAGCTGACCGAGCGTGAGCAACAGGTCCGGCGGCTGGTCGAGCGCGGGCTGCAGGACAAGCAGATCGCCGTCGAGCTGGGGATCTCCACGAAGACCGTCGAGAAGCATGTCGGGGCGGTGCTGCGCAAGACGCGGTCGCCGAACCGGACCGCGTTGGCTCACCGCGCGGCGGTCCGCTCGATCCCCGAACAGCCGTAGGTAGGGGAATCCCCCAGCGGAAGATGGGGAGAATCACGCTCGCGCTCTCGATCGGGGCGCGCCTAACGTGACGGCGTCGGCCGGCCGACTGCGCCCGGCCGCCGACACCCCTCCCCGACGAAGTGGAGCCGTGTGCCTGTCGTGCCGCTCAGCGAGCTCACGACAGACGCCTTCCAACGCCGGTACGGCGTGCCCGCGATCAACATCGTCAACGACCTCACGCTCGAGGGCGTGCTGGCCGCAGCGGTCGAGTCACGCTCGCCGTTGATCGTGCAGACGTCGGTCAAGACGGTCCGGTCGATCGGCAGCGGTGTGCTCAAGGCGATGTGGGACGCCATGACCGCTGACGTCGAGCGTGCCCGTCACGTTGCACCTCGACCACTGTCCCGAGCGCGCGGTGATCACCGAGTGCCTCGAGCGGGGTTGGAACTCCGTGCTCTTCGATGCCTCGCACCTGCCCGTCGAGGAGAACCTGCGCCAGACGATCGAGGTCGTCGCCGAGGCCCGCCGTCACGACGCCCACGTGGAGGGCGAGATCGAGTCGATCACCGGCGTCGAGGACGGGGTCGGCTCCGACGCCGAGGCCGAACGCCAGTCGCTCGACGTCGTCCTCGACTTCCTCGATCGCACGAAGGTCGACGTGTTCGCGCCGGCCATCGGCAACGCGCACGGGTCGTACAAGCAGGCTCCGGTCCTCGACTTCCAGCGCGTCTCGGACATCGTGGCCGCGCGACCGATCCCGATCGCGCTGCACGGCGGCAGCGGCCTGAGCGACGAGCAGTTCCACGACCTGATCGGGCAGGGGCTGCGCCAAGGTCAACATCTCCACGGCGCTCAAGGAGACCTACATGAAGTCGAACCTGCGCTTCCTGGAGG
Organism: uncultured Actinomycetota bacterium; assembly: GCA_963737725.1. Lineage (GTDB taxonomy): Bacteria > Actinomycetota > Actinomycetes > Propionibacteriales > Nocardioidaceae > JANLYC01. Next base: position 90,675 of record CAVTTO010000001.1, on the reverse strand, counting down.
AGACCGCGGCCAAGGACAAGTGGGACCCGCCCTCGTTGTTCACCGCCGTCCGGTCCGACATCGTCGCGATGACGACCGAGCTGATGACCCTGTTCGGCAGCGCCGGAAAGGCCGCGTAGTCCGATGCCCGCCCTGATCTTCGACTGCGACGGTGTCCTCGCCGACACCGAGCGCTTCGGGCACCTGCCGGCGTTCAACCAGATGTTCGCCGAGATGGGAGTGCCGGTGCAGTGGTCGGAGGACGAGTACGCCGACCTGCTCCGGATCGGCGGCGGCAAGGAGCGGATGGCCTCGATCCTCACTCCGGACTTCGTCGAGAGGACGGGCCTGCCGACGTCCGAGGCGGAGCAAGCCGTCCTGGTCGCCACCTGGCACCGGCGCAAGACCGACATCTACACCGAACGCGTGCGGTCGGGCGCCATGCCACCGCGTCCCGGCGTACGCCGGCTGTCGGAGCAGGCTGCCGCGGCAGGCTGGCAGCTCGCGGTCGCCTCGACGTCGGCCGAACCGGCCGTGCGGTCGGTCCTGGTCCACGCGGTCGGCGAGACGCTGGCCGAGTCGCTTCGCCGTCTACGCCGGGGACGTGGTGCCGCGCAAGAAGCCTGCGCCGGACATCTACCTGCTCGCCGTCGACGAGCTGGGCGCCGACCCGGCCCAGACCATCGTCGTCGAGGACAGTCGCAACGGCATGGTCGCGGCGACTCGAGGCCGGGCTCACCTGCCTGGTCACCACGAGCAGCTACACCCGCGACGAGGACTTCACCGGCGCCGCCCTCGTCGTCTCGAGCCTGGGCGAGCCCGAGACGTCGTCGGGCGGCGAGGTCCCGGCCGAGGTGCTGGCCGACCCGTACGACGTGCTGTCCCAACCCTTCGTCGACCTCGCGGACCCTCGAGGCGTTGCTGCAACGCGCGCCTCGCTCACCACACAGCAAGGACCGCGTCCATGAGCACTGACAGCAACCTCGAGTACGTCGTCAAGACGATCGCCGAGACGGCCGTGGCCAACGAGAAGGAGTTCGGTGACCTCGACGCGGTCGTCGGCGACGGAGACTTCGGCTACTCGCTCGCCCGCGGCTTCGAGATCGTGGTCGCCGACTGGGACTCGTTCGACCGGAGCACCTCCGCCGACCTCCTCAAGAAGATCGCCCTCGTCATCTCCAGCCGGGTCGGTGGCACGTCGGGTCCGCTGTGGGGCACCGCGTTCCTGCGGGCCTCCGCCGCCGTGAAGGACAAGGAGGAGCTCGAGCCCGTCCGACGCGGTGGCGATGCTCCAGGCGGCCGCCGAGGGGATCAAGAAGCGCGGCAACTCCGATGTCGGCGACAAGACCTTGCTCGACGCGCTGATCCCGATGACCGACGCGATCGCCGAGGCCCTCGCGGCGGACGGATCGCAGTCGGGCAAGGCCGTGGCCGACGCTGGCCGCAGCCCGAGCCCGGGAATCGGCGGAGGCCACCACCTCCATGCAGGCGATGCGCGGCCGCGCGAGCTACACCGGCGAACGCAGCATCGGCTCGCCCGACGCCGGCGCCATGGCCGTCGCGTTGATGGCCGAGCGCGTCGCCGAGGACTGGCCGGCCTCGTCATGAACGTCGCCACGTCGCACCACCAGGACTCGTCCAACCCGTCAACCACCGACCAGCCGTAGTGACCTGAAGGAGCACGGATGAAGAAGTTTGTGAACGAGCCGAAGAACTTCGTGAGCGAGATGTTGGAGGGGCTGGCGCTCGCCAACCCCGACACGTTGGCGTACGTCCCCGAGTACAACCTGATCCGCCGGGCTGACGGCCCGAGCGACAACAAGGTGTCGATCATCCAGGGCTCCGGCTCCGGGCACGAGCCGGCCCACGTGATGACGGTCGGTCCCGGCATGCTCGACGCCGCCTGCCCCGGCGACGTCTTCGCCGCACCTCCGACCGACTACGTCTACGAGACGATCAAGCTGATGAAGTCGGCCAAGGGCGTCCTGCTCCTGGTGAACAACTACACCGGCGACCGGATGGCGTTCGACATGGCGCAGGAGCTGGCCGAGGCCGAGGACATCAATGCCAAGACGCTGTTCATCGACGACGACGTCGCCGTACAGGACTCGACCTACACCGTCGGACGTCGTGGCGTGGCCGGCAACTTCTTCGTGATGAAGGCGGTCGGCGCGGCGTCCGAGAAGGGTGCCGACCTCGACGAGCTGATCCGGATCGGCGAGAAGGTCAACAGCGTCACCCGGACCATGGGCATGGCGCTGACGGCCTGCACGCCGCCGGCGAAGGGCTCGCCGCTCTTCGACCTGCCCGACGACGAGATGGAGATGGGCGTCGGCATCCACGGCGAGCCGGGTCGCCGGCGCGAGAAGCTCGCCTCGGCGAACGAGATCGTCGACGAGCTGCTCGAGGCCGTCGCCACCGACCTCCCGTTCGAGTCCGGCGACCGGGTCGCGCTCATGGTCAACGGGCTCGGTGGTACGCCGATCAGCGAGCTCTACCTCTGCTACGGGCGCGCCCACAAGCAGGCCGCCGACCGCGGCCTGACGATCGGGCGCAGCTACGTCGGCGAGTACTGCACGTCGCTCGACATGGCGGGTGTCTCGATCACCCTCGTGCGGCTCGACGACGAGATCGAGTCCCTGCTGAAGGAGCCCGCCGAGATCGCCATCCGCGTCTTCTGACCCTTCGGTGGTTGAGCCCTTCGACAAGCTCAGGACAGGCTTGTCGAAACCCCTGGGATCTCGACAAGCTCGATCACCGGGGTTCGCTCGATCACCGGGAGGGCGCTCGATCACCGGGAGGGCGCGGGTCAACGGGTGAGGGTGAGGGAGCGGTAGGTCGAGCCGTCGTGGGTCACCGCGGCCGGCGTTGGCCAGGGCGTCGAGGTGGCGGCGGGCCTCTGCGACCGGCCAGCGGAAGGCGCGGGCCAGCTCGCCCGGCGTACAGGACAGCACGGTGTCGACGAACACGGCGGCCGCCTCCGCCAGGTCCTGCGCTCCACCCACGTCGAACCGCCGACAGGTCAGGTCGATGACCGCCGAAGGCCAGCCCGCCGCCTGCTCCTCGGTGCCGGCGTTCGTCGTCAGCAGCGCGCGCTGCAGCTCGGCCGCCGCGCGCTGGTAGCGGTTGCGATCGCCGACGAGGCCGCGCAGGGTCGCGCTCGGCAACGGACCGGGCCGCAGCGCCTCGGCGATCTGGTGCGCCGTCGGGGACAGGTCGAGCGACTCGTGGTCACCTTCGTCGCCGTACGCCGGATAGAGCAGCCGCAGCAGCGCGGGTGACACGAACGACCCGCGGCCGCCGACGAAGTTGCCGTACCAGGCGAGCCGACGCAGCGGCAGCTCGTCCTTCCACGTCCACACCCTCTGCTCGTCGTCGTCCATCCCGGTCGCGAACGGCTCGGCGTCCTCAGCCGCGACCGCCTCCCAGAGTGACGGCACGACGTGGCGTTCGGACGGGAAGAGCAGCGCGAACCCGACGTCGTCGACGAACGCACCAGCCCGCGCCACCGACCGGATCCGGCGACCCTCGACCCACCACCGTCGGGCCCGCGCGTGTCCCACGCGCGCCTCGGCGTCGTCCTCGCGAACCTGGGCTGGCACGAGGCCAGTGAACCACCGGGTGCCACCAGTTCCGGTCGCGGGCGAACCCAACCCCCCGCTCGCGCATCGTCGGGGTGAGGTGGACGGACTGACGGTCTGTTCAGACTTTCCAACGAGAGCACCATCGACAGCAGTCCGCGCACCCGGCGACACGACCAGATCCGACGACACGACCAGACCAGGAGGGGGACGCCGTGAGAAGCCTGGTGGCGCTCGCGGTCGTCGGCCTCCTCGTCACGGCGTGCAGCGGGGGAGCAGCCGTCGAGTCGTCGTCGGACGTCATGGCTGCTGGGACGGGCTCCACGTCCTCGGTACCGTCCACCGGCGACCGACCCGGCAGCGGTGACCAGGACCCGGGACCCACGGGCGTGGTGACGTTGGGCTTCGCGGGCGACGTGCACTTCCAGCTCAACCTGATCGCCCTGCTCGACAAGCCACGCGGAGCCCTCGGCCCGATCGCGCGCACGCTGGCGGCGCCCGACGTCACGATGGTCAACCTCGAGACCGCGATCACCACCAGGGGCACCCTGCAGCCGAAGGAGTACCGGTTCCGGACCACGCCCGCTGCGCTCGACGTGCTGGACCAGGCCGGCGTAGACCTGGTCACCATGGGCAACAACCACGCGGCCGACTACGGTCCGGTCGGTTTGAGCGACACCTTGCGCGCGACCCGCACCGGCCCGATCCCCGCGGTCGGAATCGGTCGCGACCGCGATGCAGCGTTCCGTCCGTACCGGGTGTCGGTGGGCGACACCGACGTGGCGTTCCTGGGTGCCGACAGCACTCCGCGAGAGACACCGAGCCGGATCTGGGGCGCGGGACCGGACTGGGCGGGCACCGCAGCAGCCCGTTCTCCGAACAGCCCCGCCCTGCTCCGAGCGGTGCGGGCGGCCAGCGAACGCGACGATGTCGTGGTGGTCTACCTGCACTGGGGCCGGGAGGGCGAGCGGTGCCCCACCGTCAAGCAGCAGCGGACCGCGCGCGCCGTGGCTCGCGCCGGCGCCGACGTGATCGTCGGGGCACACGCTCACGTGCTGCTCGGCGCCGGCTGGCTGGGGGAGACCTACGTGAGCTACGGGCTCGGCAACTTCCTCTGGTACCACAATCACGAGTCCGAGACCGGCGTGCTCCAGGTGAAGATCCGCGACGGCTCGGTGGTGGCGGACTCGTTCGCTCCGGCCCGGATCCAGACGTTCGGACACCTGCGTCCGTTGCACGGCGCCGCCCGCGCCGACGCGGTCGCCGACTGGCGTGACCTGCGTCGGTGCACGGGGCTGTCGGCACAGCCGCCATCATGAGTCTCGTGGCCAAGGTGGCGTGGGCAGGCGGTCTGACCGCAATGCTGCTGCCCTTGCTCGTTGCCTGCTCGGCGTCGGACGCGCCTGGGTCCGATGACGGTGGCGGCGGACCGAACCGTCCGGCGGCCGTGGATGACACGGCTGCGGCGAAGTCGGAGTCACCGCATTGGCGTCGCGAGGGTCGAGTCCTCCCGGCGTACCGCGCATCGATCCGGCCGATCGGTCACCAGCTGCGTGCCCGGCTCCGGTTCAGCCATCGAGCCGGCTGCCCGGTGCCGCTCGCCGATCTGCGCCACCTGCGGCTCTCGTATGTCGGGTTCGGCGGCCAGGTACGACGCGGCGAGCTGGTCGTCCACGAGGACTACGCCCGCGCGATCGTGCACGTCTTCGCGACGGCGTACGACGCGCGCTGGCCGATCGGCCGGATGAGGCTGGTCGACGCCTATCGCGGCGACGACGACCGGTCGATGGCGGCGAACAACACGTCGGCGTACAACTGTCGGCGTGTGACGGGGACGGACCACTGGTCGGCCCACGCCTACGGCACCGCCATCGACATCAACCCGGTGCAGAACCCGTACGTCAGGGGCAACGCGGTGCAGCCGCCGGCCGGACGGCGCTTCACCGAGCTCGATCGCTCTCGCGATGCGCGGGTCCCGCGTGGGGTGATCCGCGAGGACGACGTCCTGGTCCGGGCGTTTCACCGGATCGGGTGGAAGTGGGGCGGCGCGTGGCCCGGCTCGCCCGACTACCAGCACTTCTACGCGCCGACCCGCCCCTGATGTGGTCTCGACAAGTTCATCCTGAGCCTGTCGAAGGGCTCGACCAGCGAACAACGGTCAGGCGGCGGGGGAGTGCGGGGTGGCGTCGGTCTCGTGACGGTGGGCGGAAGCCATCCGCTCGGCCTCGCGGTGCGGCAGGAAGCCGGAGTCGGTACGGCAGTCGTGGCAGATCATCGCCGCGTGCTCGCCGAGGTGGACCACCTCGACCACATGCGGGTGGCACGCGACGACCTCGACGCCGTGGTCGTGATCGCGGCGATGGGCGGCCGCCAGCGTGCACGACGCGACAGCGCTCGCGGATGCGAACGTGTGCAACGCGTTCATCGTGCACCTCCTGGTCGGAAACTCTTGCTGACTACGACGCTTCGTACGTCGTGTTGGTTGCCTTTCAAACGAGGACGCCGCCGAGTTGTTATTGATACGTGTCCGGGGTCACGATCGGATGTCAACCGGCGAGGTCGAGGCCGTCGAGGTCGTCGGCGGCGACCAGGCGCAGCTCGACGTCGTTGGCCAGGTGGATCGGATGGCAGGCCACGCCGCCCAGCCGCGTCGCGCGGTAGAGCGCTGACGTCCACGCACGGTCACTCGCCGACAACGCTCCGCCGCCGGGACGGGCGAGCAACATCGCCACCTGACCGTTGCCAGGGTCTTCGTCGACGAAGTTCGCGCAGACGTCGACGAGCCCGGCGGTGAACTGCTCGTCGGGCCACTCGTCGAGCTGTTCGATCTTCATCACGGCCGGATGGGCATCGCCGTCGGCGAGCACGAAGAGGACCCAGAGCTGGCGGTAGGCGAAGCCGAGCTCGCCCATCAGGATGGTCCAGACCTCGGTGAGGTCGGCCTGGGTGCGGATCGGAGGGAGGTCGGGTCGGGGTGCGTCGATCGTCATACCGACCAAGCCTGGACCACCGCAGAGGCCTCGAACGCGTTGTCCACAGGGCAATTCCGGCCACCGCGCGAATCGGTCCACAGCCCGGACGCGCGCCGTCCCGAATCGTCGGCGGAGCCGCCTAGAGTCGGACCTGACATGGACCTGACCGTCGTCTCCGAGGAGGACCTGCGCCGCAGGTTCGGCACGCCGACGTACGAACGCGCCTCGGCCTACCTCCACACCGGCCGCGTCCTCTCCAGCAAGCACGAGACCGACAGCGACGGCGACCTCGTCATCAAAGGCCAGGTGCAGGGCTCGCGCGGCGTCATCTACACGGCGTACGTCAGCGCGGGACTCGACGCCGACGGGGTCTGGTACGCCAGCCGGTGCGACTGCCCCGTCCAGCACGAGTGCAAGCACGTGCTCGCCCTCGTCATGGAGGTGCGGGCGATCCAGGCGCGCGAGCACGCCGATGCCGGTCGCGGCCCCAACGCGCACTGGGAGCACCAGCTCACCACCGTGCTCGACGAGCTCGACGACGCCGCCGACCGGGCCGGACGCGCCAACCGCCGGACTCCGCTCGCGCTGCAGGTGGCGCTGAGCCGTCAGCTCAGCAAGAACTCGTGGCGCGCACCCACCGCCATCCCGACCCGCGGCACCCTGCAGATCCGGCCGCTCCAACGCGGCGCTCGCGACAACTGGATCAAGAGCGGGGTGTCGTTCCAGGACCTCACGCGGATGCGAGGCGAGGCGGCGTTCGACCCCGACCAGCTCGCCGTGCTCAACGAGCTCGCCGCCATCCACCAGGCCGCCTCGCGCTACGGCTACTACCACGGCAGCGAGCCGCATCTGACCCTCGCGACCTTCGGCCCGGCGCTCTGGGCGACCCTCGGACGGGTGCGCGAGGCCGGCATCCCGCTCGTGCCCGGGCCAGGTCTGACCGGCGTCCACCTGCTGACCGAGCCGGTGCGGGTCGAGCTCGACGTCAACGCCTCCGAGGAGCTCGCACACCTGCGGCTGGGGGTGGCCGCCGAGGGCGAGTGGTACGCCGCCGACGCGGTCGACCTGCTCGGCGACCCGGCCCACGGTGCGGCGCTCTGGTCGCCGAGTGCCGGCGGCGCCTCCTGGGTGGTCACGCTCGCCGGGCTCGACCGACCGCTCGGGCCACAGCTGCGTCGGCTGTTCTCGCAGAGCGACGACCTGGTCGTGCCGTCCGGTGCCCGCGACGAGCTGCTCACCGACTACCTCCCGCGGCTGCAGCGGCACGTCCCCGTCGTCTCGTCCGACAGCTCGATCGAGCTGCCGGAGCGGCCCGAGCCCCGGCTCGCTCTCTCGATCACGTGGGTGAGCGTGCAGGAGGTCGAGCTGGCCTGGTCGTGGCGGTACGCCGTCGGAGGCGCCGACCGCGTCTACGCCCTGACCGAGACGCGCGGCCTGCGGGGCGTGCGGCGTCCCGAGCTCGAGGTGGAGGCGGTCCTGGCGATGGGCCGCGAGCTCACCGACCACCAGGTCTTCGCCCTCTGCGACAGCCACCGTCTCGACCGCGGCCTGGTCGAGCGCAAGACGTTCGAGCACGACCAGGCGATCGGGTTCGTCGACGACGTGCTGCCGACCTTGGAAGCGCTGGCCGCGCGCGGCGTGATCGAGCTGGAGGAGACCGGCGGGCGACCGGACTACCGCGCCGCGTCGGGCGCGCCGGTCATCTCGTTCACCTCGCGCGACGACACCGACGCCGCGTCGGCCAAGCCCGACTGGCTCGACCTCGAGGTGACGATCCAGGTCGACGGGCAGTACCTCGCGCTGGCGCACCTGCTCGAGGCCCTCACGCTCGGACAGCCCCGCGTGATCATGCCCAACGGGCTCCACGTCGAGGTCGACCGCCCGGAGTTCGCCCACCTGGCCGAGCTGGTCGACGCCGCCGGTGAGCTGCACGAGCAACCACGCGACGGCGTCCGGGTCGGCCACCGCGACCTCAACCTCTGGGAGGAGCTCGCCGAGGTCGGCATCGTCGACGAGCAGGCGGCGCAGTGGGTCCGGGCGGCCGAAGCCCTCCGCAACGTCGAGGCGCTCCCGCAGGTCGAGCTCGTCGGGGTCAAGGCGGAGCTACGCCCCTACCAGCTCGACGGGTTCCGCTGGCTCGCCTTCCTCTGGCAGAGCCGGCTCGGCGGCATCCTGGCCGACGACATGGGGCTCGGCAAGACGGTTCAGACCCTCGCTCTGGTGACGCACGCCCGCGAGGCCGGCGCCGGACCGTTCCTCGTCGTCGCGCCGACCAGCGTGGTCTCGACCTGGGCGCACGAGGCCGAGGCGTTCACGCCCGGACTGGTCGTCCGCACGGTGACCTCGTCGGTGTCGCGGCGGGGCGAGTCCATCGCCTCGCTGGTCGAGGGGGCTGACATCGTCATCACGTCGTACACCCTGCTGCGGCTCGAGATCGACGCGTATGCCGAGCAGACGTGGGGCGGCCTGGTCCTCGACGAGGCGCAGACCGTCAAGAACCACACCGCGAAGACCTATCAGTCCGTACGCCGCATCGAGACCGACTTCCGGCTCGCGCTGACCGGCACGCCGATGGAGAACCGGCTGATGGAGCTGTGGTCGCTGCTCTCGATCGTGGCGCCGGGGCTGTACGCCTACCCGGCTCGGTTCAAGGAGCTGGTGGCCGATCCGGTGGAGAAGGAAGGCGACCAGCAGGCACTCGAGCGCTTCCGACGAAGGATCCGCCCGTTCCTGCTCCGGCGCACGAAGGACCTGGTCGCCGCCGACCTGCCGCCCAAGCAGGAGCAGGTGCTCGAGGTCGACCTGACGCCGCGCCACCGCCGCATCTACGACACCCACCTCCAGCGCGAGCGGCAGACGGTGCTCGGGCTGGTCGACGAGGACTTCGAGAAGCACCGGATCGCGATCTTCCGCTCGCTGACCAAGCTGCGCCAGCTCAGCCTCGACGCGGCCCTGATCGACGAGGCCTACGAGAGCGCGGGCTCGGCGAAGGTCGACGTGCTGGTCGACCACCTCACCGAGATCGTCGAAGAGGGACACAAGGTGCTGGTGTTCAGCCAGTTCACGTCGTTCCTGGCGCGGGTGCGGGAGCGGCTCGACCGCGAGGGCATCACGATGACCTACCTCGACGGCAGCACGACGCGACGCGGTGAGGTGATCGACTCGTTCAAGCACGGTGAGGCGTCGGTCTTCCTGATCAGCCTCAAGGCCGGCGGAGTCGGGCTGACGCTGACCGAGGCCGACTACGTCTTCGTGCTCGACCCGTGGTGGAACCCTGCCGTCGAGGCCCAGGCTGTCGACCGCGCGCACCGGATCGGCCAGACCAAGCCGGTGATGGTCTACCGGCTGGTGTCGACCGGCACGATCGAGGAGAAGGTGATGGAGCTCAAGGCGCGCAAGGCCGCGCTGTTCTCCCAGGTCATCGACGGCGACGGCTCGTCCGCCACCCCGATCGACGCCGCCGACGTCCGGGCCCTCTTCTCCGACTGACCGCGCGCCGCGAACTCGCGGGATAAGCTTGTCGCGATCACCGGATCCGACCGGTGCTCGACCCTGCACTTTCCCGCAGTTCGGAGCGTCAGTGGGAGACGGTGAGGAGGAGTGCGGAGGGCTCGAGCGCCTCGATGTCGTGGCGCTGGGGCGGCAGGGCGAGCAGGTCGTTCGGACCGAGCTCGACGCTGGTGCCGCCGGCACGCAGGATCACCCTGCCGCGCAGGCAGAGCAGCGACGCGTCTCCGGGGCTCTTGTGCTCGCCCATCGTCTGACCGGCGTCGAGCGCCAGCAAGGTCTGACGGAGCCGGGCCGAGGGCCGGCCGTACACCCGGACGGCGCTGCGGCCGCTCGGGGATGCGCCGGCGGTGGCGAGCTGTTCATCGGCCAGGGCGTGGATCGAGGCGACCTCCATGTGCCGATCATGTCAGGTCGACGACGAGGGCGGCATGGTCTGACACATTCAAGGTCACCGCACTGCTGCTCGGTCGTCCCGGGACGTCACGGGCGAGCACGTGGTCGATCTGCCGCTCGGGCGCGGCTGCCGGGAACGTGTCCGCACTTCCGAGGGACTGGAGCCGGGTCACTCGGCGGGCGTGGGTCGGACCCATGTTGAGGTCGCCCATCAGCACGACCGGTCCTGACGTATGCCGGATCCGACGCATCAGCAGGCGCAGCTGGACGTCGTTCCACCCGGGCAGGAACGACAGGTGCGTCGCCACCACGGTCAGCTCACCGAGCGGAGCTCCGACCCGGGCGATCACCGCGACCCGGGCCTCGTCGCGGACCAGGCTCGGCCGACGCTGACCCGTGAACCGGTACGGCACGGAGACCGGCAGGGCGGGCAGCCGGACCACGTCCCATCGGCGTACGGGATAGCGGGACAGCAACGCGACGCCGTAGAGCGCGGCGTCATCGGGCTCACCACCCGTGGCCGGCCGCCAGGAGCCGTCCGGCCGCCCGGTCATCGCGGCCGCGAAGCGGAAGGTCGGTCGCCCCCATCGCCTCCGCCGCCACCGCCGTCAGGTCGAGGCGGTGCGAGCGCTCCTGGCCGCGGTCGACCTCTTGGAGTGCGAGCACGTCGGCGTCCAGGCTCGCGATCGCCTCGGCGAACCGCTCCCTGTCCACCCGGTCGTCCGCGAGGGAGCGACCGTGCAGGACGTTGAAGGTGGCCAGGCGCACCCGGTCAGCCTCCGGTGATCTCGTCGAGGCGCACGACGGCGTAGCCCGCCTCGTCGGACGCCGCGAGGTCGACGGTCGCCAGCAGCGCCCAGTCGTGGAACCCCTCCGGGTCGTGCAGGATCTGGCGCACCCGCCAGGCGCCGGGCTCGGAGGTCTCATCGACGACAAGCAGCCCCGGCCCTCGGGCGTCCGCGTCGGTGAGCAGCACGTCGTGCTCGTCCCAGTACGCCGCCAAGCCTTCCTGCCAGTCGTCGGCGGACCAGCCCGCCTCGGAGTCCAGCTCGGCGAGCGCGGCCCAGTCGCGCCGGGCGGCGAGCTCCACCCGACGGAACATCGCGTTGCGGACCAGCACCCGGAACGCGCGCGGGTTGCCCGTCACCGGGCGGATCTCGGTGTCCAGCGGCGGCCGCACCAGGTCCGCTGCGGTCAGGTCGTCACCGGCCGCGAGCTTCTCCCACTCGTCGAGCAGTGACGAGTCGACCTGCCGGGTGAGCTCACCGAGCCACGCGATGAAGTCCTCGAGCTCCTCGTTGCGCGCCGACTCCGGGACGGTGCGACGCAGCGCCCGGTAGGCGTCGGTGAGGTAGCGCAGCACCAGCCCCTCGGACCGGGCCAGCCCGTAGAAGCCGACGTACTCCACGAACGTCATCGCCCGCTCGTACATGTCGCGGACCACCGACTTCGGGCGCAGCGCGTGGTCGGCAACCCAGGGATGGCCGGTGCGATAGGTCTCGTACGCCGCCTCGAGCAGCTCGGCCAGCGGCTGCGGATGGGTCACCTCGTCGAGCAGCTCGATCCGCTCGTCGTACTCGATGCCCTCGGACTTCATCGCGGCCACCGCTTCACCGCGGGCCTTGTTGAGCTGCGCCGCGATCACCTGGCGCGGATCCTCCAGCGTCGCCTCGATGACGGACACGACGTCGAGCGCGTAGGTGGGCGAATCCTGGTCGAGCAGACCCAGGGTGGCGATCGCGAACGCCGACAGAGGCTGGTCGAGCGCGAAGCTCGGCTGCAGATCGACGGTGAGCCGGACGCCACGGCCGTCCGCATCGGGAGGATCCAGCCGCTCGACCACGTCACCGGCCAGCAGGGACCGCGCGATCGCGACGGCATGCCGGATGTGGCGGCGCTGCGCAGCCTCGTCCTCGTGGTTGTCGGTCAGCAGCCGCCGCATGGCCGCGAACGGGTCACCCGGCCGGGCGATCACGTTGAGCAGCATCGAGTGCGTGACGGCGAAGCTCGAGGTGAGCGGCTCCGGCTCCGCCGCGACCAGCCGCTCGAACGTCTTGTCACCCCAGTTCACGAACCCCTCGGGTGGCTTCTTGCGCTGCACGCGCCGGAGCTTCTTCGGGTCGTCGCCGGCCTTGCGGACCAGCCGGGCGTTCTCGACCTCGTGCTCCGGCGCCTGGACGACGACGCTGCCGAGCGTGTCGAACCCGGCGCGTCCGGCCCGGCCGGCGACCTGGTGGAACTCGCGCGCCCGCAGGTGCCGCACCCGGACGCCGTCGTACTTGGCGAGGCCGGTGAGGACCACGGTGCGGATCGGGACGTTGATGCCGACGCCGAGGGTGTCGGTGCCGCAGATCACCTTGAGCAGACCGGCCTGCGCGAGCGTCTCGACCAGGCGCCGGTAGCGCGGCAGCATCCCGGCATGGTGCACGCCGATCCCCATCCGGATCAGCCTGCTCAAGGTCTTGCCGAACCCGGCGGTGAACCGGAAGTCGCCGATCAGCGCCGCGATCTGGTCGCGCTCCTCGCGGGTCGCGACCTTCAGGCTCGACAGCGCCTGCGCCCGCTCGATCGCCTCGGCCTGGGTGAAGTGGACGACGTAGACCGGCGCCTGGTGCGTCGTCAGCAGCTCCTCCAGCGTCTCGTGGATCGGCGTGGTGACGTAGGAGAAGTGCAACGGGACCGGTCGCTCGGCCGACGCCACCACCGTCGTACGCCGACCGGTCCTGCGGGCCAGGTCGTCCCGGAAGCGGCTCATGTCGCCGAGCGTCGCCGACATCAGGAGGAACTGCGCCCCGGTCAGCTCCAGCAGCGGCACCTGCCATGCCCAGCCGCGGTCCGGGTCGGCGTAGAAGTGGAACTCGTCCATCACGACCAGGCCGATGTCGGCGTCGGCGCCCTCGCGCAGCGCGACGTTGGCGAGCACCTCGGCGGTCGCGGTGATGATCGGCGCCGTCGGGTTCACCGCGGCGTCACCGGTCAGCATCCCGACGTTGTCGGCGCCGAACATGTCGCAGAGCGCGAAGAACTTCTCCGACACCAGCGCCTTGATCGGTGCGGTGTAGTAGCTGCGTCGGCCGTGGGCCAGCGCGGCGAAATGTGCGCCGGCGGCGACCAGGCTCTTCCCGGACCCGGTCGGCGTGGCCAGGATGACGTTCGCGTCGTCGACCAGCTCGATGAGCGCCTCGGTCTGGGCGGGGTAGAGGTTCAACCCCTGCGCCGACGCCCATTCCTCGAATGCGTCGTAGACGGCGTCGGGCGTCGGGTCGGACGGCATGCGCCCGACGAGCGGCGGGACGGCAGGATCGGGCATCGTCGACCATCCTGCCCTGCAGCGCCACCGAACGGGCCGGCGGTCGCATCGACGCCCGTCGCGGCGGTCAGCGCAGGTCGGACCTGGCCAGCGGCGTGACGGTGGCCATCGTCGTCAGCAGCTGGTGCTCGGCGGCGAGGTGCTCGGCGTGGCGATGCGCGACGAAGCCGGAGTCCTCGAGGCAGTCGTGGCAGACCATCACCGCCTGGCTGCCGAGGTGGACGACCTCGACGACATGGGGACGGCACGGATTGTGGGTGCCGGTGTGGGCGTGGTCGCGCCGATGGGCGGCGGCCAGGACCGACTCCGCGAGCACGTTGGGTTCGAGGGGAGGTGTGTGGTGTGACTGGAGCATGCGTGCCGTCCATGGGTCAGCGTCAGGGGTACCCCGTCCAGGGGTCTCGCTGGGGGAAGGTTTCCCCTTCCGAGCGACCTGCGCCGCTCCCGGCATCTGGTGCGCGTCCACCACCAACACCCGCAACTCAGGCCAGATCGCCCGCGGTGTCCACGGCGTAGGGCTCGTCTGAAACGCCGAGTTGTCTCCGGCAGGATGGTGAGCGTGACCTATCAAGCCGCTGACACGCGCTACGACTCGATGACCTACCGCCGCTGCGGTCGCAGCGGACTCCAGCTGCCGCTGCTCTCGCTCGGCCTCTGGCAGAACTTCGGCGACGACCGCCTGCTCGACACCCAGCGCGCGACCATCCACCGCGCCTTCGACCTGGGCATCACGCACTTCGACCTGGCCAACAACTACGGCCCGCCGTACGGGTCCGCGGAGGTCAACTTCGGCCGGATCCTGGCCGAGGACCTCAAGCCGTACCGCAACGAGCTGGTCATCTCGACCAAGGCCGGCTGGGACATGTGGCCGGGTCCGTACGGCGACCTCGGCTCGCGCAAGTACCTGCTGTCCAGCCTCGACGACTCGCTGCAGCGGATGGGCCTGGACTACGTCGACATCTTCTACAGCCACCGCTTCGACCCGGACACGCCGCTCGAGGAGACGATGGGCGCCCTCGACACCGCCGTGCGCCAGGGCAAGGCGCTCTACGTCGGCATCTCGTCGTACTCCGACGAGCGAACCCGCGAGGCCGCGGCGATCCTGAAGGACCTCGGGACGCCGCTGCTGATCCACCAGCCGTCGTACTCGATGCTCAACCGCTGGATCGAGCCCGAGCTGCTCGACGCGGTGGGCGACGTCGGTGCGGGCTGCATCGCGTTCACCGTGCTGGCGCAGGGGATGCTCACCAGCAAGTACCTCGACGGCATCCCGGACGGCTCGCGAGCCGCCGGTGCCAACGCGACCATCGACAAGGACTTCCTCAACGAGGAGAACCTCGCCCGCGTCCGCGGCCTCAACGAGATCGCCGAGAAGCGCGGTCAGTCGCTCGCGCAGATGGCACTGGCGTGGGCGCTGCGCGACGAGCGGATGACGTCACTCGTGATCGGGGCGAGCAGCGTCAAGCAGCTGGAGGAGAACGTCAAGGCGCTCGACAACCTCGACTTCACCGACGACGAGCTGAAGCAGATCGACGAGTACGCCGTCGACTCCGGCATCAACCTCTGGGAAGGCCCCTCCACCGCGTGATGCTCGGAATTGCGGGAAAGATCCGGCCGACACGCCGTACGGGCGGCGACCTTTCCCGCAATTCGCGGCAAGGAGCTAGCTAGAGGCCGGAGATGGCGCCGTTCTCGTCGATGTCGATGTGCGACGCCGCCGGCTGCTTCGGCAGACCCGGCATCGTCATCACGTCACCGCAGACGAGGACCACGAAGCCCGCGCCCGCCGACAGCCTGACCTCGCGGACGTGCAGCGCGTGACCGAGCGGCGCACCGCGTGACGCGGCGCTGGTCGAGAAGGAGTACTGCGTCTTGGCCACGCAGACCGGGAGGTGGCTGTAGCCGTCGCCCTCGATCTGACGCAGCCGGCGCCGAGCCTTGGGGTCCCAGGTGACCTCGGCCGCGCCGTACAGGCGAGTCGCGATGGTCTCGACCTTCTCGGTGAGGTTCTGCTCGTCGTCGTACGTGAACGAGAACTCGTACGGCGACGGCTCGTCCAGCAGGCGCAGCAGACCCTCGGCGAGCGGCGTCGCTCCGGCCGACCCGTCGGCGAAGTGCGTCGCGGGGAACGCCTGCACGCCCTCGGCGGCGACCAGCTCGACCACCTTCGCGACCTCGGCGTCGGTGTCGCTCGGGAAGCGGTTGACGGCCACCACGCACGGCACGCCGTAGACGTTGCGGATGTTGTGGAGGTGGCGGGTCAGGTTCGCCATGCCCTTCTCGATCGCCTCGAGGTTCTCCTCGTTGACGTCGGCCACCTCGACACCGCCGTGGTACTTCAGCGCACGTACGGTCGCGACGACCACGGCCGCGTCGGGACGCAGGCCTGACTTGCGGCACTTGATGTCGACGAACTTCTCGGCGCCGAGGTCGGCACCGAAGCCGGCCTCCGTGACGACGAAGTCGGCCAGTCGGAGGCCGGAGCGCGTCGCCATCACCGACGAGCAGCCGTGCGCGATGTTCGCGAACGGCCCACCGTGCACGAACGCCGGCGCGTGCTCGAGCGTCTGCACCAGGTTGGGGGCCAGCGCGTCACGGAGCAGCACGGTCATCGCGCCGTGGGCCTCGAGGTCGCGCGCCGTCACCGGCTTCTTGTCGCGTGTGTAGCCGACGACGATGTCGCCGATCCGCTTCTTCAGGTCGGCCCACGACTCGGTCAGGCAGAAGATCGCCATCAGCTCGGACGCCACGACGATGTCGAAGCCTTCCTCGCGGGGGAAGCCGTTGGCCGTGCCGCCGAGCCCGATCACGGTGTCGCGCAGGGCGCGGTCGTTGAGGTCGAGCACGCGCTTCCAGGTCACCGTGCGGGCGTCGATGCCGAGCGCGTTGCCCTGGTGGATGTGGTTGTCGATCAGGGCGGCGAGCAGGTTGTTGGCCGCCGCGATCGCCGCGAAGTCGCCGGTGAAGTGCAGGTTGATGTCGGTCATCGGCACGACCTGGGCGTAGCCACCACCGGCGGCACCACCCTTCATGCCGAAGACCGGGCCCATCGACGGCTCGCGCAGGCACGCGATGGTGCGGTGGCCGAGTCCGTGCAGGGCGTCGGTGAGGCCGACCGTGGTGGTCGTCTTGCCCTCACCGGCCGGCGTCGGCGACATGGCCGTGACCAGGATCAGCCGCCCCTCGGATCGGTCGCTGAGGCTGGACAGGTAGCCGAGGTCGACCTTGGCCTTGAAGTGTCCGTAGGGGACGAGGTGCTCCTCGTCGATACCGAGCGTGTCGCGGGCGACCTCGGAGATGTGCTTGAGCTTCGCCGCGTTGGCGATCTCGATGTCCGACAGCATGGACGACCCTTCCTGCGTGACTCCCGACGAGTAGATTGGACCACATCTGACTGAATGCCCGTTCAGCGGGCCTGCAGCAGCTTGTGACAACGCTCCTCGGAACTGGTCCGACCCCGTGACGCGGAGCCGACGTCACGTTAGCCTTGACATGGCCTCGTTGTCTCGCCTGTTGCCACGGCGTTGCGACATGCGCAACCTCGATCAGGAGAGCTTCGAGTGTCGAAGGAGGAGTGGTAGGTGCCGACCGAGACCGTCGACGGTTTTCTGGACCGGCTGGCTGACGGGTCGCCCGTGCCCGGGGGTGGTGCGGCCGCTGCGCTCCAGGCCGCCCTCGGCGCCGCGTTGATCGCGATGGTCGCTCGGTGTACGCCGGCTGAGCGCTTCCCCGAAGCCAGCCCGCATGCCAGCGAGATCGCCCGGCTGGCCGACACGGCGCGCGCTCGCTGCCGGGACGCCGCCGAGGCCGACGAGAAGGCGTTCGCGCAGGTCGCGTCGGCATACCGGCTCCCACGCACCGACGAGGAGCAGCGCCGCGACCGGGCCGCTGCCGTCCAGGAGGCGATGGAACGCGCGACCCAGCCGCCCCTCGACGTGATCGAGCAGGCCGAGCGGCTCACCGATCTCTCCGAGCGGCTGCTCCCGATCGCGAACCCCAACGCGGTGGCCGACCTCGCCGTCGGCGTCGAGGCGATCCGCTCCGCGTGCGCGGCCTCGCGTCTCACCGTGGAGACCAACGTGGCCCTCATCGACGACACCGTGGTGCGATCTCGGTTGCGGAGCAGAATGGGAGACGTGGACACGACGTTGGCGCGCCTGCATCGACTGACCGACACGGTCTGGGGCAGGCTGGTGCCGTGAGCGTCTCTCCCGACCAGCGCAGCCAGGTCGACCCGGCCGTGCTCGCCGATGCCGTCAGCGGTGCCGTCGCTGCTCACCACGGTGAGCCGGGACCGCTGATCGAGATCCTGCACAGCCTGCAGGCCAACCTCGGCTGGATCCCGCCGGCCGCGATCCCGCAGCTGGCGAACGAGCTCAACCTCTCGCGCGCCGAGGTGCACGGCGTCGTGACCTTCTACCACGACTTCCGCGACGCGCCGCCGGCCACGACGCAGGTGCGCATCTGCCGCGCCGAGGCGTGCCAGTCGGTCGGTGCCCGCGAGCTCGCCGACCACGCGCGGCAGCGGCTCGGCATCGACTACGGCGAGACGACCTCCGACGGTTCGTTCGCGCTCGACCAGGTGTTCTGCTTCGGCAACTGCGCGCTCGGCCCCGCGGTCGAGGTCGCCGGCATGCTCTACGGCCGCGTCGATGCCGACCGGCTCGACAGCCTGATCGACGGAGAGACCTCATGAGTACGCCGGTCACGGTCTACGTCCCGCGCGACTCAGCCGCCCGCTCGGTCGGTGCCGACGAGGTCGCCGACCGGATCGCGCTCGCCGCCTCCGAGCAGGGACGCGACGTCACCGTCGTCCGCAACGGCTCGCGCGGCCTGCTCTGGCTCGAGCCGATGGTCGAGGTCACGACCGACCGCGGCCGCGTCGCCTACGGCCCGGTGACACCCGCCGACGTCGACCGGCTCGTCGACGAAGGCCTCTTCGACGGGGCCGACAACGGTCTCTCGCACGGACTCACCGACGAGATGGAGTGGCTGCGCGACCAGCACCGCATCACGTTCGCGCGGGTCGGCGTGATCGACCCGCTCTCGCTCGACGAGTACCAGCAGCACGGCGGTCTCGCCGGACTGCGCCGAGCCCTCGACCTCACGCCGGAGCAGGTGACCGAGGAGGTCACCACGTCCGGGCTGCGCGGACGCGGCGGCGCCGGCTTCCCGGCCGGGATCAAGTGGAAGACCGTCATGATGGCTGGCGCCGACGGCGGCGAGCAGAAGTACATCTGCTGCAACGCCGACGAGGGCGACTCCGGCACGTACGCCGACCGGATGCTCATGGAGGGTGACCCGTTCACCTTGATCGAGGGCATGCTGATCGCCGCTCGTGCGCGTGGGCGCCACCATGGGCTACATCTACCTCCGCTCGGAGTACCCCGCCGCCGCCGAGACGTTGCGCACCGCGATCGAGATCGCCTACAGCCGCGGTGTGCTCGGGTCGTCGGTGCTCGGCTCCGACCTGGCGTTCGACCTCGAGGTCCGGGTCGGCGCGGGTGCCTACATCTGCGGCGAGGAGACCTCGATGCTGGAGAGCCTCGAGGGCAAGCGCGGGGTGATCCGCCCGAAGCCGCCGATCCCGGCGCTGTCGGGTCTGTTCGGCAAGCCGACCGTCGTCAACAACGTGATCACCCTCGCGTCGGTGCCCGGCATCCTCGCCGAGGGTGGATCGTCGTACGCCGATCTGGGCGTCGAGCGCTCGCGCGGCACCCAGGTCTTCCAGCTCGCCGGAAACATCAAGCGCGGCGGCATCGTCGAGACGGCGTTCGGGATCAGCCTCGGCGACCTCGTCAACGGCTACGGCGGCGGCACGCGCACGGGTCGTCCGGTGCGCGCCGTGCAGGTCGGTGGCCCGCTCGGCGCCTATCTCCCGGAGGAGCAGTTCGACCTGCCGCTCGACTACGAGGCGTTCGCCGCGGCCGGCGCGATGGTCGGGCACGGCGGCGTGGTGGTCTTCGACGACACCGTCGACATGGCAGTGCAGGCCCGGTTCGCGATGGAGTTCTGCGCCGAGGAGTCCTGCGGCAAGTGCACGCCCTGCCGGATCGGGTCGGTGCGCGGCGTCGAGGTCATCGACCGGATCATCGCCGACCAAGAACGCGACAAGAACCTCGTGCTTCTCGACGACCTGTGCGAGACGATGGTCGACGGCTCGTTGTGCGCGATGGGCGGGCTGACACCGATGCCGGTGCGCAGCGCCATCCAGCACTTCCCGGAGGACTTCGACAAGCCGGGCGTGACGCCGCCGCCGCGTGCGACGGTGGAGCTGGTCGACCGGCACGCCGCGCCGGCGCTCCGACGACCACCGGAGCGAGCAGTATCAGCAGTACGAGCACCACCAGCAACGCCGGCGACACCGCAACGAGCACGACGGAGGGACCATCATGACCCTGATCAAGGAACCCGACCTCGGTACGCCGAAGCGACCCGGTCCGGCCACCGTCGAGCTCGAGATCGACGGCCAGGCCGTCAGCGTGCCCGAAGGCACCTCGGTCATGCGCGCGGCCGCGCTGGCCGGCGTCGACGTCCCGAAGCTGTGCGCGACCGACAGCCTCGAGGCGTTCGGGTCGTGCCGGCTGTGTCTCGTCGAGGTCGAGGGCGGCAAGGGCACGCCCGCGTCCTGCACGCTGCCGTGCTCCGAGGGCATGAAGGTCACCACGCAGAGCGAGAAGCTGGCCAGGCTCCGCCGCAACGTGATGGAGCTCTACATCTCCGACCACCCGCTCGACTGCCTCACCTGCCCGGCCAACGGCGACTGCGAGCTGCAGGACATGGCCGGCGTGGTCGGGCTGCGCGAGGTCCGCTACGGCTACGAGGGCGAGAGCCACCTCGAGGCGCAGAAGGACACGTCCAACCCGTACTTCGACTTCGACCCGAGCAAGTGCATCGTCTGCTCGCGCTGCGTCCGCGCCTGTGACGAGGTGCAGGGCACGCTCGCGCTGACGATCAGCGGCCGCGGCTTCGACTCGATGGTGTCGGCGAGCGCGGGGGAGAGCTTCCTCGACTCCGAGTGCGTCTCGTGCGGTGCCTGCGTGCAGGCCTGCCCGACGTCGACGCTGCAGGAGAAGACGGTCGTCGACCTCGGCATGCCGACCCGGTCGGTGCTGACCACGTGCGCCTACTGCGGTGTCGGCTGCTCGTTCAAGGCCGAGCTGCGCGGCACCGAGCTGGTCCGGATGGTGCCCTACAAGGACGGCGGCGCCAACGAGGGCCACTCGTGCGTGAAGGGCCGCTTCGCGTTCGGCTACGCGTCGCACCCCGACCGGGTGATGAAGCCGATGATGCGGGAGAAGATCACCGACCCGTGGCGCGAGGTCGAGTGGGACGAGGCGATCGGCTTCGTCGCCCGGCGCTTCCGCGAGATCCAGGCCGAGCACGGCGCCGGCTCGATCGGCGGCATCACGTCGTCGCGCACGACCAACGAAGAGGTGTACGTCGTCCAGCGGATGGTGCGCGCCGCCTTCGGCAACAACAACGTCGACACGTGCGCGCGGGTCTGCCACTCCCCGACGGGCTACGGCCTCAAGCAGACCTTCGGCACCTCGGCCGGCACCCAGGACTTCAAGTCCGTCGACCAGTCCGACGTGATGGTCGTGATCGGCGCCAACCCGACCGACGGGCACCCGGTGTTCGCGTCGCGGATGAAGCAGCGGCTGCGCGAGGGCGCCAAGCTGATCGTCGTCGACCCGCGCCGGATCGACCTGGTCCGCACGCCCGCACATCGAGGCGTCGTACCACCTGCAGCTCGCGCCCGGCACCAACGTCGCGGTGATCAACGCGATGGCGCACGTCGTCGTGACCGAGGGCCTGGTCGCCGAGGACTTCGTCGCCGAGCGGTGCGAGGGCTTCCAGGAGTGGGCCGACTTCATCGCGCTCGCCGGAGAACTCGCCCGAGGCGCTGGAGTCGGTGAGCGGCGTACCGGCCGAGGACCTGCGTGCGGCCGCCCGGATGTACGCCGCCGGGCCGAACTCCGCGATCTACTACGGCCTCGGCGTCACCGAGCACAGCCAGGGCTCGACCATGGTGATGGGCATGGCCAACCTCGCGATGGCCACCGGCAACATCGGCCGCGAGGGCGTCGGCGTCAACCCGCTGCGTGGACAGAACAACGTGCAGGGCTCCTGCGACATGGGCTCGTTCCCGCACGAGCTGCCCGGCTACCGGCACGTGTCGGACCCCGCGGTGCGCAAGATCTACGACGACCTCTGGGGCTCGACGATCCTCGAGGAGCCGGGGCTGCGGATCCCGAACATGTTCGACTCCGCGCTCGACGGCACGTTCCGCGCGCTGTTCATCCAGGGCGAGGACGTCGCGCAGTCCGACCCGAACACCCAGCACGTGCACGCGGCGCTGGCGTCGCTCGACCTGCTCGTCGTACAGGACCTGTTCGAGAACGAGACGGCCAAGTTCGCTCACGTGCTGCTGCCGGGGACGTCGTTCCTCGAGAAGGACGGGACGTTCACCAACGCCGAGCGCCGGATCAACCGGGTCCGCCCGGTGATGCCGCCGCGCGTCGGCAAGCACGAGTGGGAGGTCGCCTGCGAGATCGCCCAGGCGATGGGCTACGACATGCACTACGACGACGCCTCGCAGATCATGGACGAGATCGCGCAGACCACGCCGACCTTCGCCGGTGTGTCGTTCGACCTGCTCGACAAGGTCGGAGTCGGTGCAGTGGCCCTGCAACGCCGACAACCCGACCGGCACCGAGATCATGCACACGGAGACCTTCGCGCGCGGGCTCGGCCACTTCATCCCGACGCCGTACGTCGCGACGACCGAGCGCAGCACCCGGCGCTACCCGCTGATCCTGACGACCGGCCGGATCCTGTCGCAGTACAACGTCGGCGCGCAGACCCGTCGTACGGCGAACGTGACCTGGCACTCCGAGGACGTGCTCGAGGTGCACCCGCACGACGCAGACGTCCGCGGGATCACCGCACGGCGACTTCGTGACGTTGAGCAGTCGCGTCGGCGCGACCACGATGCGCGCGAAGATCACCGACCGGATGCCCGTGGGCGTGGTCTACACGACGTTCCACCACCCGGTCTCCGGGGCGAACGTCGTGACGACCGAGAACTCCGACTGGGCGACGAACTGTCCGGAGTACAAGGTGACGGCCGTCCAGGTCGCGAAGGCGCGATCGGGCGACGCCGAGGCGGTCGAGTCGCAGGTGGCGCCGGTCGAGGCCGAGGCGGCGGCGATCGGCAGCCATGGCTGAACCTGATCCCGACCACCCGGCCGTTCACCCGGTCGTGCGGATGGGAAACGACATCGCGCGGCAGTTCGCGCACCTGCCCGAGGGCGAGGCGGCCAAGGCTGTCGGCAACCACATCGCGATGTTCTGGGACCCGCGGATGCGGGCAGACCTGGTCGCCGAGATCGAGCGCGACCCGTCCCAGCTCGACCCCCTCGTCGTCGAGGCCGTCCACGCACTCGAGCCCGTAACGTCCTGCAACCGAGAGGCTATGACCTCTCCGTTGCAGGACGTTGTATGCCGGATCAGGCGGCGGAGCGCCAGCCCCGACGACGCAGCAGGCGTTCGAGCTGGTCGAAGAGCTCGTCGGCGGCGACGTGCAGCCCCAGCACCGGGATCCGGAGCACCCGGTCGTTGTCGATCGTGAGCTCGTTCTGCCGCAGTGAGTCGTCGATGGCGATGCCCGCGATCAGGTGGTGCGCGCCTTCGATCTCGAGGACGACGCCGAACTCGTCCCAGTAGACGTCCAGAAAGGCGCGACCCGAGGGCAGGACGCGGCGGACCTGGCGACTCGGCGCAGGAAGGCTGCGGCGTCGGCACATCCGCAGGAAGTCGAGCTCGCCCATCGACTCGGCGCCGGCGCCGATGTCGCGCAGCACAGCCTTGATGAAGCGGCGGCGTCGATCACGCTTGACGGTGGCGAACGCGTCGACGATCGCGTCGATCGTGGTCAGCCGCTGCTGCACCGTCATCGCGAGGACGAGAGCCGCCTGTCGGTTCGTCCGCGCCCACAAGGCGGCTCGGACTGCCGCGATCGGCGTGGCAACGCGCGGCACCGAGCCTTCGAGCACGTCCTCCGGACGGCGGCGCCGAGTCTCGTGGATACGGACACCGCGACGCCGCCGGTAGCGCGTGCCTTTGCTGACTGACAGATGCACAACCGTCTCCTCGAAGTTGCGGAGTCCCGCCTCGATCAGCGCGCTCACGCCGTCGAGCGCGGCTCGGCGCCCGCGTTGAGCACGGCGACGATGCGCATCGCCTCAGGAGAGATCGGCCCGTTGTGCAGGACGACGCACTGGGGGCCGACCCGCCGCCATCGGCGCCCGCGCACTTCTGCCTGGACGTCGGCCCGCGAGAGCCCGGCGGCGTACAGCTGCGGAAGGCTCGCGACGCCGCGCTGCGTGGCCACCAGATGTGCCACGACATGCTGGCGCCGCAACCGGTGCGCCCGCGTCGTCGTCATACGAGAAACCGTGGCTGCTCGGAGACGGACCGGACCAGGAGCGGCGCACCATCTGTGGACAGGCCGCAACGTCCTGCAACCGAGAGGTCATAGCCCCTCCGATGCAGGACGTTGCGGGTTGACCGGGGGCGTAGGTTCACTGGCATGAGTGGGGAGAGACGGCGCTGGTCGACCACGCCGCTGCCGAGATCAAGGCCTACCGGGCGGGCGTGGCCGAGCGAACCGTCGCGCAGCCCGTCGACCTCGAGGCGTTGCGGCAGGCGTTCGGCGCGGACGTGCCGGACGACCCGACGCCGGCCGACGAGGTGCTGCGCGAGCTCGTCAAGGTGGCCGAGCCGGGCCTGGTCGCCTCCGCGGGGCCGCGCTACTTCGGCTTCGTGACCGGAGGCTCGGTGGACTCCGCGATGGCAGCCGACCTGATGGCCACCGGCTGGGACCAGAACGCCTTCACCCTCGTCATGTCACCCGCCGCGATCGCGGCCGAGCAGGTCGCCGGTCGCTGGGCCAAGGAGCTGCTGGGCATCCCGCAGACCGCCTCGGTCGGGTTCGTGACCGGCGCGCAGGAGACCAACACGATCGGCATCGCCGCCGGCCGCCACCAGGTGCTCGCCGACCGCGGCTGGGACGTGGCGCAGGACGGGCTGCACGGAGCACCGCCGGATCCGCGTCGTCGCGAGCGAGGAGCGGCACGCCACCGTCGACCGGTCGCTGCGGCTGCTCGGGCACGGCAACAAGGCGATCGTCCCGGTCCGTGCCGACGCCAACGGCGCGATCGACACGCAGCACCTGGCCGAGGTGCTCGCCTCCGACGCGGGCTCGCCGACCATCGTCTGCCTGCAGTCGGGCAACGTGAACACCGGTGCCTGCGACGACCTGGCCACCGCGATCCCGATGGCTCACGAGTACGACGCCTGGGTCCACATCGACGGCGCGTTCGGGCTCTGGGCGGCCGCGTCACCGGCGTACGAGCACCTGACGACGGGCATCGAGCTCGCCGACTCCTGGGGCTGCGACGCGCACAAGTGGCTCAACGTCCCCTACGACTCGGGGCTGGTCTTCGTGTCGCGTCCGGACGTGCACGTGAAGGCGGCGTCGTACTCCGCGGCGTACCTGACCGGCGTCGGAGTCGGTGACCCGAACGGCGGCGAGCTGGTGATCGGCTCGTCCCGCCGGGCGCGGGGCTTCGCCGTCTGGGCAGCGCTCAAGCAGCTCGGGCGCTCCGGCGTCGCCGACCTGGTCGAGCGCAACTGCGCGTCGGCCCAGCGGTTCGCGCGGCTCCTCGGGGACGCCGGAGCCGAGATCGGCAACGAGGTCGTGCTCAACCAGGTGCTGGTCCGCTTCGACGACGACGCGACGACGGACTCGGTCGTCGACCGCGTCCAGCAGGACGGGACCTGCTGGATGGGCGCGACGGCCTGGCGCGGCAAGCGCTACATGCGGATCTCGGTGTCCAACCACAGCACCACCGACGACGACGTCGACCGGTAGCGTCGACGCCGATCGTGCGGCTCTGGCGGTCGTAGAACTGCCCGGTGGTTGAGCCTGCCGGTTTCGACAGGCTCAACCACCGAAGGCCGTCAACCACCGAAGGCCGGGCTACGGCTGGCTGGTGATCCGGTCGGTCGGCTGGACGACGTACGGGTCGTTGGCCGTCAGGTAGTTCGCCAGCGCGTCGATGTCGAGGCCACCCACGAACCGGTTCGTCCCCTGGGCGAGCAACGTGAAGTTGTCACCGCCGTCGGCGAGGAAGTTGTTCGCCGTCACGCGGTACGTCGCCGTCGGGTCGAGCGCGACCGCTGGCGTGCCCGGGTCGCCGTCGGCGTCGACCATCACCGAACCGGGAACGACCGCACGCACGGTCGGGTTGCTCGGGTCGGCGCCACCGTCGAGCGCCGCGTCGGACTTGTCCCAGGTGTACGTGATCCCGCTGACCTGCAGGATCTTGTTGTTGGTGGTGCCCTCGTTCTTGCCGTTCCACTGCTGCTCGAGGACGTCGAGGATCTGCTGACCCGTGAGGTCGATCGACGAGTCGAAGTTGTTGAACGGCTGGGTCGTGAACGCGGCACCGTAGGTGATGTCACCGGCGGCGTTCTCCACCAGGTCACCGCGGATGCCACCCGGGTTCATGAAGGCGATCACCGGCTCGACGCCCGCCGCCGGACCCGTGTCGGGCACGACCGACGGGTCGGCCTTCTGCGCGTCCGCGATCAGGTTGCCGAGCGGCGACTCACCGTCGGCGTCGGCGGTCCTGCTGACGCTCTGGTTGGGCGTCGCCAGCGGGGTCGATGTGCCCGATGATCGCGTTCGCGATCGGCTCGACGAGATCCTTGTAGAGCGTGATCAGGTTCGTCAGCGCGGCAACCGGCTTGACGTCGTTGTCCGGCGTCGTGTCGGTGTCGGACCGTCCAGGTTGTTCGTGACGATCTTGTTGTCGGCGTACGCCGCAGGGCGGATCACGTCACCGCGACTTCGGGTTGAGCAGCAGGTGCACGTCGGTGATCATCCGGCCGAACGACGAGGCACTCGTCAGCAGGCGCGGGTGGCCGGCCGGGTCGCGGCACCGTGCAGTTGTAGGCCTGGTGCGTGTGGCCGCTGATGATCGCGTCGATCTGCGGGTCGAGCCGCTGCGCGATGTCGAGTGCGTCGCCGGTGACGCCGGAGCAGCCGTCGTAGTTGGTCGGGTCGCTGGGAGTCACGCCCTGGTGCAGCAGCACCACGATCGCCTTCACGCCCTTCGCCTCGAGCTTCGGCACCAACCGGTTGGCGGTGACGACCTCGTCGGTGAACTTCAGGCCCGGCGACGCCAGATGCCGTCACGATCGTCGGCGTGTCCTTCAACGTCATCCCGATGAAGCCGACCTTGATGCCGTTGACCCGCTCGATCTTGTATCCGGGGAAGATCGACTGGCCGTCGTGCGGCTTGTCGTCGTCGTACTTCACGTTGGCGGCGAGGTACTTGAAGTCGGCGCCCTCGAACTCGTGGTCGGGGCAGCTGTTCTGGTTGTTCTCGCCGTCCGGACCGTCGTCGATGCAGCCACCGCGCTGCATGCGGAGCAGCTCCCGGTAGCCCTCGTCGAACTCGTGGTTTCCGACCGACGCGACCTGGAGGCCGATCTTGTTCATCGCCTCGATCGTCGGCTCGTCGTGGAAGGCTGCCGACAGCAGCGGAGAGGCGCCGATCAGGTCACCGGCCGCGACGGTCAGTGTGCTCGC
The DNA here is from genome assembly GCA_963737725.1 of uncultured Actinomycetota bacterium. Taxonomy (GTDB): domain Bacteria; phylum Actinomycetota; class Actinomycetes; order Propionibacteriales; family Nocardioidaceae; genus JANLYC01. Next base: position 63,267 of record CAVTTO010000001.1, on the reverse strand, counting down.
GCCGTTGGCCGCGGCCTGGCTGCGCAGGTTCTTCAGGTGTCGGGCGAGGAACGCCACCCCGCCGGCGGGCGTGTTGTTGATCCGGCCGGACGAGCTGACCTTGGGATCGATCGTGTCGAGGTTGCCGTGGAAGTCGTTGATGGCCAGCAGGTCGAGGCGGACGGGGTCGGTGGCGGCGCGCTTCGACGCGTCCGCGTCACTGACGAGCCGCTGGTAGGTCTGCCGGGCGGTGTCGTCGTGGGTGGCGCGGGCGGTGTCCGCCGGGTGGGTGGAGAAGGCCGGCGTCGCGGCGGATGCGCTGATCAGCGCGAGGGTGCCGACGGCAGCCGTAGCCAGCCGGCGCCGCGTGGGTCCGAAGGATGTCATGGGTGTGCGTCTCCCGATGTGAGGTGTGTCCCGAGTAACCCGGGCACGGTACCTCTGTGGCCGCTGCGGGCATCCCCGCGCGATCAGATTTCCCGGGAGCGACCGCACCTGTTGCCCGCCCGTTCATCCCACGTGCGCTCCAAGAGCCCGCTCAACCAGCGGGCGGGTTCCACTCGTCGGCGAGGAGGGCGTAGCTGTAACCGTCCATCCAGGTGCCTGACCGGTGCAGGGAGTCCCGGACGGTCGCTGTCTCGCGCCGCATGCCCAGCTTCTCCGCCATCCGCCAGGAGGCCTCGTTGGCGCTGAAGCAGCCCGCGGTCAGCCGGCGCAGGCCGAGGTCCTCGAAGCACATCCGGATCGTGGCCTCGACGGCCTCGCGGGCGTACCCGTGGCCCTGCTGCTCGGGATGGATGACCCAGCCGAGCTCGGCCTGCACTCCGGCCGCCTGCTCGGCGACCTCCCGCTGTGCCCAGGCGTCCTCGACCGCGACCATCAGGTCACCGATCACGGCCGGGTCGGCGCCGGGCAGCTCGATCACGAGCGTCACCGCCAGCCGATCTGCGTCGAGGAACTTCTCGGCGTACTCCTCCCGGGTCTCCGGCGCGCGCGGTGAGCCACTCGCTGATCTCCGGGAGGCGGCGGAAGCTCCAGGTCGCGTCCAGGTCGTCAGCGGTGGCGCGGCGGATCACCAGCCGTTCGGTGCGCAGCGGCCAGTCGACATCATCAAGAGGGCGTGGCGTTTCGACCATCCACCCATCCAAGCAGCCGCGCGTGAGCGACCGGGAGGCGGCGAGAAGTGTCGGTGCCGGCACCTAGGTTTGACCCATGAACTACGAGCTGCAAGTCGTCTTCGTCCCTGTCTCCGACCCCGACAAGTCCAAGGCGTTCTACGTCGACCAGGTCGGCTTCCACGCCGACCACGACCAGCGCGTCAGTCCCGAGCTGCGGTTCATCCAGCTCACGCCTCCAGGCTCTGCCTGCTCCATCGCGTTCGGCGAAGGACTGGTCGATGCCGAGCCCGGCTCGATCGGCTCGCTCATGCTCGTCGTCGACGACATCGAGCAGGCGCATGCCGAGCTGTCCGGCCGCGGTGTCCAGGTCAGCGGGATCGACGACCAGGTGTGGGGCCGGTTCGTCTACTTCGAGGACCCCGACGGCAACGGCTGGACGATCCAACAGCTCCCGCAGCGCAGCTGACGTATCAGCCGACAAACCAGGCGCTCCTCACGGGCGTCAGGCGTAGGGTGAGATCGCCGCCGAGAAGTCGCACCGCTGAAGGTCGTGGAACGTGCACACTCCACCGGTCGGTGAGCTCCCGTTGGTCGGTCGTGCCACGGAGCTCGCCGTCGTGTCCGCGGCGGTCGCCGATGCCGGCCACCGCCGTACCACCGTGCTGCACGTCACCGGAGACGCCGGCCTCGGCAAGAGCCGTCTCCTGATCGAAGCCTGCCGACTCGCCACCGATGCGGGCGCAGACGTGCTGACCGGGGCGGCGGGCGACACCGCCGGTCTCACGCCGTTCGCGCTCGTTCGCAGCGTGATCGAACGGGCCCAGGACTCACGGCCGACCCGCAGCCTCGGCCGCTACCTGGGGGTGCCGGCCGACGACGTCGACGTCCTGCTCGGCGCCGCCGGCGAGGCGGCGAGCCTGCGCCGGTGGCGTGAGGTGATGCGTCGGGCGATGACCAACCTCGCCGCGCGCGGGCCGGTGCTCCTGGCTCTCGACGACGTGCACTGGGCCGACGACCAGTCGCTCGACGTGATCGCCTCGCTAGCCCGGCGTCCACCGCCAGCGGGTTTCGTGCTGCTGCTCGGCTACCGGGCGCGGCCGGAGACGACGCGGCTGCTGGCGGGCACCGGTCCCGACGTGGCGTCCACCCCCGGTTTCTCCGTGCGCCGCCTCGAGCTCGGCGGGTTCGGGCGCGACGAGATCGCTGCGCTCTTCCCCGACTCGGGTCCGGCTCGGCGTACGGCGCTGCTCGACGCGACCGGCGGCAACCCCTTCTTCGTCGATGCGTTGCACCGGCACCCTTCGGTAGGCCCTGGCTCCGCGGACGACCGGGAAGCCGTGCCGCCCGTCGTCCGGCACACGCTGGCCGCCGAGCTCGAGCCACTCCCGAGCGATGTCCGCGCCGTCGTCGAGATCGCGGCGGTGCTCGGGCCGATGTTCGACCCGCACCTCGTCGCGGAGGCGAGCGACCAGACCTTCGAGTCCACCCTGCACGCGCTCGACCAGGCCCGGGCGCACGGGATCTGCGCTCCGCTCGAGGTCGGGACGGGCTGGCGGTTCCGCCACCCGCTGCTCCGGCTCGCCATCTACCAGGAGCAGGCCGCTGCCACCCGGGTCTCCGCTCACCGGCGCATCTCGCAGGTGCTGGCAGCGAACGGTGCATCCGCCGCGGAGCGCGCTCGGCACGTCGCAGCCACCGCCCGTCCCGGCGATGCGGCCTGCGCCCGCTTGCTGGTCGAGGCCGCCTGCGACGTCGTCGACCAGTCACCGACCTCGGCCGAGCGCTGGCTCTCGACCGCCCTGACGCTGCATGCCACCGCCGGCGTCGAGGACGTCCGCGACGTGCGGCTGGTCCGCTGCAGCGCCAACACCGCGCGTGGCGAGCTGCTCGCGGCACGCGCCGAGGCGCACGACGTCGCCGGCACGTTCGACGCGACCGACCACCGCCGCGTCGATGCCGTCCGGTTCGCCGCCCACCTCGACCAGTTGCTCGGCCGGCACGCAGAGTCCGACGCGATGCTCTCGCGCGAGCTCGGCTCGCGGCAGGCGCGCCCCGACGCCGACCGCCATGTCGACGACATCGACCGCGACGTCGCCCTGCTCATCGACCTCGCCACCACGAGGCTGATGCGGGGTGACTTCGAGCGGGCGCGCGTGCCCGCCGAGCAGGCCGTGTCCGCGGCCGCTTCCAGCCGCCGGCACGCCCGGCCAGGCCTGTTCGCCGGTTCGTGGAGCCTGCACGCGCTCGTCGCGATGGCCGATGGTGATCACGAGCGTGCGGTCGCCGACCGGATGACGGCGGCGCTGTCGGTCGACGCGCTGACCGACAGCGAGCTGGCTGAGCATCTCGAGGCCGGACTGTGGCTCGGGTGGGTGGAGATGTTCCACGAGCAGTACGCCGACGGGCTCCGCCACCTGGCGCGCTGTCTCGACATCGCCCGGCGCGGCTCGCACCAGCACCTGATGACGCACCTGCTGGTCGGCTACGGCAGCCTGCTGAAGCTGCGGGGCGACCTCCCCGCTGCAGCAGAGGCGTTCGACGAGGCGGCGGAGATCGCGCACCGCACCCAGAGCGCGGAGCTGATCGGCATGGCGGCTTCCATGCAGTGCCGGGTCGCCACCTGGCTGGGGGACCACGACCGCGCGCGCCGGCTCGGTGAGCGCGCGGTGCAGGAGACGTCCGAGCACGGGAGCTGGTTCGACACGGTCGCGCGCGCCGTGCTCGCCCAGGCTCATCTCGTCGCCGGCGACGCGTCCACGGTCGTGCACGACCTCGTCATCGCCGGCGGAGGTGAGCTGCTGCCACGCTTCGACCCGGCCAGCCGTTGCGACTGGTGGGAGGTGCTCACCCGCGCGGCGCTCGCCGACGAGGATGCCCCGGACGTCACGACGGCCACGAGGTACGCCGAGCTCGCCACGCAGACCGCAGACGAGCTCCCGTTGCAGTCGCCGCAGGCCGCGGCCGCCCTGGCCTGCGCGCACGTGGCAGCCGCGCAGGACGACTGGGCGAAGGCCTCGGCCGCGGCGATGGATGCGGCCGACGGGTTCGCGATCGTCGGCAACCGGCTCGAACAGGGGCGGGCGCTGCTGGCGGCCGGGACGTCATACGCCGCAGACGGTGCTCGTCGCGACGGCCTCGACGTCCTCCGGCTCGCCGACGCCGCGTTCGCCGAGTGCTCGGCGGCGCACCTGCAGGCACAGACCCGCGCACTGATGCGTCGTCTCGGCGTACGACTGCCGACGCAGGGGCGGCGCTCGTCGCCGTCGGCATCGTCTCCTGACGGCGAACCGATCGCCGGCGAGGGCGTTCCGCAGAGCCTCGGCGTTCTCTCCCGGCGCGAGCAGGAGGTCGCGGCGCTGGTGGGTGCCGGTCTGACCAACCGGCAGATCGCGGCCGATCTCGTGCTCAGCGAGAAGACCGTCGAGAGCCACCTCTCGCACATCTTCACCAAGCTCGGCGTCGGGTCGCGCGCAGCGGTGGCGTCCGCGGTCGAGCGCAGCCGGCGGTATTCGCGCCCCACTCCCTGACTCCTTGATTGTCAGGGATTTCCCTGATTCCCAGGCCTCGGCCGCTGGCGAGATTGGATGCGCGGCACCGTGCCGTACTCGAGGGGGAGACATGACCGAATTCAAGGAATGGGACGCCACCACGTGCCCGCAGTGCGGGGAGATCGCCGAGATCGTCTGGCGGGACGTCCTGCAGTCGACGGACGGTCCCGTGGAGCACGCCTACGTGCGATGCCTGCACCGGCACTGGTTCTTGATGCCCTCCGCAGATCTCGCTGCACCGAGCACGTTCGCGCGCTCGGGCGGCGGATCGACACTCACAAAGGAGGGGACAGTATGAGGACCAGAACGCTTGCTGCCGCTGCCGGCACCGTCGCACTCGCGGCCGCGGGGCTTCCGTTCGTGCTCGCCGGGTCGAGCTCGGCTGCGCCGGACCAGACGACGCAGTTCGCCGACCAGCACGGACCGCTCGGTCAGATCGACTGATCCGGGCACGGGATCCGCGGCGGTGGGATCCGCGGATCCCGCAGGTTGAGCTTGTCGGAGCCAGGGATGGTTTCGACAAGCTCAACCACCGGGGGTGAACCTTCGGGCTCTAGGCTCCCTGCCGTGGCGCTGCGCCGCAGCGGCTCGGGGTCGATGCCGAGGTCGGAGCACACTCCGCGGGTTCTCCGCGACGAAACGCGCCTCCCCGACGTCGAAACGCGCGGATCAACGCCGGAAGGGCGCGGGTGAACGCCGGGAAGGCGCGGGTCAACGTCAGGCCGGGGAGACGAACTCGACGAGGGCGAGGGTGATGTTGTCGGGGCCGCCCTTGTCCATCGCGGCCTTCCAGAGCTCGTAGACCGCCTCGGCGCCGGTGTGCTCGGCCAGCACGGCGGCGATGGCAGCGTCGTCGACCACGTCCGTCAGGCCGTCCGTGCACGCGAGGTAGCGCAGGCCCGGGTCGAGCGCGTAGCTGGCGACGTGTGGGTCGACCGGTCGCAGGTTCGGGCTGCCGCCGAGGGTCTGCGTGACGATCGAGGTGTGGGTCTGCCCCTCGGCCAGCGGCGGGCTGTCGTCCTCGCTGACCCGGTCGAGACCAGCGGCGGAGGCGGCGTACACGCGGCTGTCCCCGACGTTGAACACGCGGACCGTGTCGCGCGTGACCACCACACCGGCGAGCGTCGTGCCCATCGCGGTGCGCGAAGAGTCGAGAGACGCCTGCTCGAAGACCGCCGCGTTGCACCCACGGATCGCCTCGCGCACGGTCTGCTCGTCATGCAGCAGTCCGGCGACGCGGGCAAGCGACTCGACCACGACACTGCTCGCGAGCTCCCCGGCCGGATGCCCACCGAGACCGTCGGCGACCGCCACCGCCATGGGCTCGTCGCGAGTGGGAAGACCAGCGTCTGCGGCGACTGCGTGCTGACCGCGCACGTCGTCCAGGGGCCGACGAGCAGGCTGTCCTCGTTGTGGTCGCGCAGCAGACCGTCGTGGCTCACTGCGGTGACCGCCGATGTAGTGGGCCGGGGTCCGCCATCCCTCGAGCCTAGGGGCAGGACGAGACGCTCCGCGGACTGACCCTTACGCCGTCAGGCTCCTGCGCCGGATCGTGCCGATGCCCACCGGCAATGGAGCCGCACGGGCGCTCGGCCGGCGAGGACCGGCGTCGCGCGTGCTCGGCGTACCCGTCCCAGGCCCCTGCTCGACGCACTCGAGTCCGCCCTCGGCCGCCGACGGGCGGCTCGCGGCCCGGGCTGGCGGCCCGCGTCGATGCCCGGCCGGTCGTCGAGCCGCACGGGCTCCCGGCCAACGAGACCTGAGTCACACGACTCGGCAGACCCGTCTCTAGCCATCAGGCTACTTCCGAGTAACAATGGAGCAAGTCGATCCGAGGAGCACGCGTGAGCACCGACGTCACCGCCAAGACCGCCGATCCGTCCACCCCGGACACCGGGCCCACCCAGGTCACCGAGCGGCAGGCCCGTGAGGTCGCCGAGGCAGCCCGCGAGACCGAGTGGACCCGGCCGAGCTTCGCCAAGGAGCTCTACCTCGGCCGCTTCGACCTGAGCCTGATCCACCCGCACCCGGTGTCGTCGCCCGAGGACGCCGAGCGCGGAGACGCGTTCCTGGCCCGGCTCGACGAGTTCTGCCGCAGCATGGACGGCGCACGCATCGAGCGCGAGTCGCTGGTCCCCGACGAGTACGTCAAGGGGCTCAACGAGCTCGGCGCGTTCGGCATGAAGATCCCGGAGGAGTACGGCGGCCTCGGGCTGTCGATGTACTACTACGGCCGGGCGCTGATGCTCGCCGGCTCGGTGCACCCGACGCTCGGCGCGCTGCTCTCGGCGCACCAGTCGATCGGCGTACCGGAGCCGGTGAAGAAGTTCGGCACCGAGGAGCAGAAGCGTGAGTACCTGCCGCGCTGCGCCGGCGGTGCGATCAGCGCCTTCCTGCTCACCGAGCCCGATGTCGGGTCCGACCCGGCCCGGCTCGGCACGACGGCGACGCCCACCGAGGACGGTGAGGCCTACCTGCTCGACGGCGTGAAGCTGTGGACGACCAACGGCGTCATCGCCGAGCTGCTCGTCGTGATGGCCGCGGTCCCGAAGCACGACGGTGGTCGCGGCGGCATCACGGCGTTCGTGGTCGAGGGCAACGCCGACGGCGTGACGGTCGAGAACCGCAACGCCTTCATGGGCCTGGCCGGCATCGAGAACGGCGTGACCCGCTTCAACCAGGTCCGGGTGCCGGCCGCCAACCGGCTCGGCAAGGAGGGCGAGGGGCTCAAGATCGCCCTGACGACCCTCAACACCGGCCGGCTCTCCATTCCCGCGATGTGCACGGCCGCCGGCAAGTGGTGCACCAAGATCGCCCGGGAGTGGTCGGCGGCGCGAGTCCAGTGGGGCAAGCCGGTCGCCGAGCACGAGGCGGTCGCGACCAAGCTGTCGTTCATGGCTGCCACGACCTTCGGGCTCGAGGCGGTGCTGGACATGTCGGCGCAGCTCGCCGACTCCGGTGCCAAGGACATCCGGATCGAGGCGGCGCTCGCGAAGCTCTGGGCCAGCGAGATGGCGTGGAAGATCGCCGACGAGCTCGTCCAGGTGCGCGGCGGCCGCGGCTTCGAGACCGCCGACTCGATGGCGGCCCGCGGCGAGCGCGCCGTGCCGGCCGAGCAGATCCTGCGCGACCTGCGGATCAACCGGATCTTCGAGGGCTCGTCGGAGATCATGCGGCTGCTGATCGCCCGCGAGGCGGTCGACGCGCACCTCAAGGCCGCGGGTGACCTGGCCTCGCCCGACGCCGACACGAAGGCCAAGGCGAAGGCGGCGGTCAAGGCCTCCGGCTTCTACGCCGGCTGGCTGCCGAAGCTCGTGGTCGGCAAGGGCACGGTGCCGACGTCGTACGACGAGTTCGGTCGGCTCGCCAAGCACCTGCGCTACGTCGAGCGGTCGTCGCGCAAGCTCGCGCGCCAGACCTTCTACGGCATGTCGCGCTGGCAGGCGAAGCTCGAGTACCGCCAGGCCTTCCTCGGGCGCATCGTCGACATCGGGGCCGAGCTGTTCGCGATGGCGGCGGCCTGCTCGCGTGCCGCGATGATCACCAAGCAGGACCCGAAGCAGGGCGCTGCGGCGTACGAGCTCGCCGACGTCTTCTGCCAGCAGGCGCGGCTGCGGGTCGAGACCTTGTTCGACGGGTTGTGGAGCAACACCGACGCCGACGACCGGGTGGTCGCACGCAAGCTGCTCGAGGGCGACTACACCTGGCTCGAGGCCGGCGTGCTCGACCAGTCCGAGGGCACCGGTCCCTGGATCAGCGAGTGGTCGGCCGGCGCCAGCGACAAGCCCAACGTCCACCGCGCCTACCGCTGATGGACGGTCCCGAGCGACGGAGTCGCCGGGACTGGCTCAATAGGCCACCTCGACCTCCTTGATCTCGACAGGCTTGATCAGCGGGGGTCGCATCGGCGGCTTAGCGGCGGCGGATCTGGAGGACGACGGTGTCGAAGCGCGGTGGGGGAGTGAACGCCGTGCGCGGCACCGACAACCCGAGGCCGACGCGGTAACGCCGGGCGTGCGGCCCCTTGAGACCACGCTCGATCCAGCCGAGGGCAGCCCCGCGCTGCAGCACGAGGTCGGCCGAGCGCATCCGGTCGCTCGTCATCAGCAGCCGGACCGTCGCGGCCGTCAGGGCGTACGGCGGAGAGGCCACGACGCGAAACGGCCGACCGGGAAGCCACAGGTCCCTGAGGTCGCGCGGCAGCAACGTGAGGCGTTCGCCGACGCGCGGATCGTCACGCGCGCGCAGCGCGAGCCCCGACCGCAGCGACTCCAGGCGTCGTTCGTGCAGCTCGACCGCAAGAACGCGCGCACCGGTCGCCAGCAGCGGCCAGGTCAGTGCACCGGCACCGGCTCCGAGATCGAGGACGAGGTCACCGGGACGGACCGGCGAGGCAGCGACGACGCGCTCCGCCCAGACCGGGCGCAACGCGTGCCAACCCCAGTCGCTCCGGGCCGGCCTCGACCGACCCCCGGACACGACGAACCATCACGTACATCGGCATACCGGGGACCGTAGGCCGTGCAGCGGCCCGTCGCCAACGGGTTTTCGGCAGCTTCGACGATCTGCCACGCGGAGTGTCTCGTCACGCGCCGCGCAACGGCGTACCTTCGACCTGGGAGGTGAGGACCCATGCAGGCAGCGGTAGGGCAGCGGTTGCACATCCACGGCAGGAACGTCGGGTCCCACGACGAGCTGGCCGAGATCCTCGAGGTGCGCGGTGACGATGGTCAGCCGCCGTACCTCGTCAGGCACCCGGACGGTCACGAGAGTGTGATCTTCCCCGGCCCCGACTGCGAGGTCGAGGACCAGTAGGTCAGCCCGCCGGGTCGTGCGAAGGCACGCCTCGGCACGGGAGCGCGGACGAGTCGGCAGGATGGGGGCATGCCGAGAGCGTGGGTGCTGCACGTGGACCTCGACGAGTTCCTGGCCGCCGTCGAGGTGCTGCGCCACCCCGAGCTGGCCGGCAAGCCCGTCGTCGTCGGCGGCCGCGGCGACCCGACCGAGCGCGGTGTCGTGTCGACGGCGTCGTACGAAGCCCGGGAGTTCGGCGTCCGCTCGGGCATGCCGCTGCGGACCGCGTTGAAGCGGTGCCCGGACGCGGTGTTCCTCCCCGTCGACGCACCGACCTACGAAGCCGCGAGCGCGGTCGTGATGGACACCCTGCGCAGCTTCGACGCGGTGGTCGAGGTGCTCGGTTGGGACGAGGCGTTCCTGGGCGTCGAGACCGACGACCCTCAGACCCTGGCCCAGGAGATCCGGGCGGCGGTGCTGGACGCCACCCGGCTGCACTGCTCGGTCGGAATCGGCGACAACAAGCTGCAGGCCAAGATCGCCACCGACTTCGGCAAGCCGAAGGGCACCTACACGATCACGAGCGAGACCTGGTTCGCCGAGATGGGTGACCGGCCGACCGACGCGCTGTGGGGGATCGGGCGCAAGACCGCGAAGAAGCTCGAGGCGCTCGGCATCACCACGGTCACCGAGCTGGCGCTGGCCGACCCGGCCGAGCTCGCGGCGCGTCTCGGACCGACGATGGGCCCGTGGTACCGGCGGCTCGGTCGCGGCGTCGACAGCTCGCCGGTCGACGCCACGCCGTACGTCGCGCGCGGACACGGCCGGGAGGTCACGTTCCAGCACGACCTCACCGACCGCGGCGAGATCGAGACCGAGGTACGCCGGCTCGCCGAACGCGTCACCGAGGACATCCGCCAGGAGGGTCGCCCGGCCATCCGGGTCGGGATCAAGGTGCGCTACAAGCCGTTCATCACCACCTCGCGCAGTCTGACGCTCGAACAGCCGACCGACGACGCCGAGCTCATCGCGGCCGCGGCGCTGGAGCTGTTCGGTCGGCTCGAGAGCCCGCGGGCTGTCCGGCTTATCGGTGTACGAGCGGAAATGAGTCAGCCGAACGAGTGACATCCGATCCTACGTACGGTGACGAATTACGTACGAATGGTCACGAGAGGTCTGAGACGCAAACCCGCCTCTTTCCTTAGCCTGGAATCCAGAAGGAGGGACCAGGCAGATGTCGATCGGCGAGGAGACGCGCGACGAGCGCGACGTGCGAACGCTTCCGACGCACGGGGTGTCGGTTCCATCTCAGCTGAGCGGTCACTTCTGGACCGGTTCCGTTCTCAACTCCCTCCCGCCGGAGTGGACCGTCCTGCACGCGCGGCACTGGCCGGGGCGCTCCTTCGACGTCATCGACCACCTGGCGATCGGACCCAACGGCATCTTCGTCATCGACAGCGTCGGCTGGTCCGGCGAGGTCGTCAGCACCCCCGACGTGCTCGAGGTCAACGGCCGTTCGCGACTGACCGCCCTGCAGGGCGCGCAGGACTCCGCCCGTGAGGTCGCGCTCCTGCTCACGCCGGACGTGCGCGAGCACGTCTTCCCCGTGATCTGCCTCAGCCGCGAGGAGGCGGTGTCCGGCTGGGTCAAGGCGGTGCGCGTCAGCTCGACCACCACCATCAACGACCTGATCGAGTCGCGGCCGGCCGTGCTCACCTCCGACGAGGTCGACCGGATCTCGCGCGAGCTCGACGAGGCGCTGCCCTCCAGCCAGTCGGCGGGTCCGGAGTGGCACCGGTCCTCCGACCACCAGCCGCTCTCGATGGTCGCTGACGCTCCGGCTCCGACGACCCGGCCGCGCGCGCCCTGGCGACGTACCCGAGCCGGGCGGATCGGCGAGGCCGTGCTCGGGATCGGCATGGTCGTCAGCCTGGCGGCAGTCGGTCTCCATTTCACGGTGGGCGCCGCGGCGCGCCGACGATCCCCAGCCGGCGCAGCAACAGACCTCCCCCTGACCCGACCCGACGACCGCCGTCCGGCGGAATGCCGTCCAGGTCCTTGGCGTTGGAGACAGACAGCAGTCTGTAATCACGTAATTCTGTAATCGCGGGAGACGGTCATGGACCAGACCGGGAACGAGGCACGCGACGCCTACTCCGAGATCGTCATCGGCGTGGCTGAGCAGCTGACGCCGCGGGTGGCGGCCTTGCGGGTACGCCGCTCGGACGCGGGGCGGGCAGGAGAGGCCGCCGGGTCGGCCGTCGTCCTGACCCGGGACGGCCACCTGCTCACCAACGCGCACGTCGTCGAGGGAGCCGACGGGTCACCCGCCGGCCAGGCGGCCTTCGCCGACGGAACCGTCGCGGCCTTCGACGTCATCGGCCGCGACCCGCTCTCCGACCTGGCCGTCGTACGTGCCGACCGAGCCGTCCCGGACCCACCGGAGTACGGCGACGCCGACCAGCTGCGGGTCGGGTCTCTCGTGGTCGCGGTCGGCAACCCGCTCGGGCTCGCAGGCAGCGTCACCGCCGGCGTGGTCAGCGCCCTCGGCCGGGCGATCCCCGCCCGCACCCGCCGCGCCTCGCGGATCATCGAGAACGTCATCCAGACCGACGCCGCCCTCAACCCCGGCAACTCCGGAGGAGCGCTCGTCGACTCACACGGCCGCGTGGTCGGCATCAACACCGCCGTCGCCGGCTTCGGACTCGGCCTGGCCGTCCCGATCAACGACACGACCCAACGCATCGTCTACGCGCTGCTGCACGACGGGCGCGTCCGTCGCGCCTACCTCGGCCTCGCGACCTCGCCGGCGCCGTTGCCGCCGGTCTGGGCCGACCGCACCGGTCAGCGCTCGGCGCTGCGCGTGGTCGAGGTCGTGCCGGGCAGCCCGGCCGCCCTCAGCGGGCTTCGCCCCGGAGACCTCGTGCTGGCCGTCGACGGTACGCCGCTCGGCGATGCCCAGTCGCTGCAGCGGCTTGATGTTCGAGGAAGCGATCGGACGTCGTACGGAGATCACCGTGTTGCGCAACGGAGCCCTGGTCGACGCCGTCACCGAGCCGACCGAGCTCAGCGACTAGACCGCGTCGGTCACGGCCGCGCGCCGAGGCTCTCCCAGTAGTGGTTCAGCGCACCGTTGGTCTTGACGTACCAGATGATCGGCCCGACGATGATCAGCATGCCGGGGAAGTACCAGAGCCCGGTCGCCGCACTGACCGGTGCCTGACGGCCGGCACGCTTGTACAGATTCCCGACCTCGTTGCCCATCGTGTACGGCAGCACGAAGCCGACGAAGATGGCGAGGATCAGCGCGACCGGGCCACCGAGGCCGTCGCCGGAGTGCTGCTTCATCTCCTCGTGCGTCTTGAAGAAGTAGTACCAGCCGTAGATCCCGAGGGTCACCAGGAACAGCAGGATCGTGATGCCGGTCGACCGCACCTTGCCGATCGGGCCGTGCCCGCCGTACGGCTGCATCTGCCCGTAGCCCTGGGGCTGCGCGTATCCCTGCGGCGGCTGGCCATACCCCGGGGGCTGGTCGTAGGCCTGCTGCTCGTAGCCCGGCTGCTGGCCGTATCCCTGTCCCGGCTGCTCATAGGCGGGGGGCTGTTCGGATCCCGGCTGCTGCCCGGGCGGCGGAGGCTGCCCACCTTCGGACGGCTGCTGCTCGTGGTTCTGGTCGCTCACGGGATCCCCTCACGCATCCGCCGACGCGACTGCGCCGGCTCTCGCCAAGGATCCTGTCACGTCACCGGGTCGGGAGGGAGGAGAACGAGACCACCGCCCGCGGGAGGGGGCAGCGGGCGGTGGTCGGCTGGGAGGAGGACTTCCCTGCCATGAAAGCAGCGGCCAAGTTATGCACGCCAGGCTCGAACTTATGCAAAATGGCGCAGAGCTTTGCCACCTCGTGCGACCGCCTGTGAGTCTGAGGGCCACGACGTCGGGAGAAACTCGTTCAGAATGGGGTCACCATCTGCATGGGTTCGGAGGAGGTGGCATGAGCGAGACCGAGATCCGTCCGGTACCGCAGCCGCCTGAGGTCGGCACCGGGCTGACGATCCAGGCGGTCAGCCAGCTGCTCGACGTCCCTGCCCCGACGATCCGTTCCTGGGAGCGCCGGTACGGCGTGCCCCCGACCAGTCGCAGCCAAGGCGGCCACCGGCGCTTCTTCCCCGACGACCTGGTCATGCTGCGCCAGATGCGCGACGAGATCGCGAAGGGTCACCGCGCGGCGGAGGCGGCCGCCCGCGTCATCCGGGCGCAGCAGATCGAGTCACCCCACGAGCAGCTGATCGACGACTTCCTCCATGCGGCGTACCGGCTCGACCCGCGCGGTGCCGATGCCCTGCTCGAGCACGCCCGCGAGACGCTCGGCGTCGAGACCGCGGTCACCGGCGTGCTGCTCCCGGCCATGCGCCAGGTCGGCGTGTGGTGGGAGACCGGCCGGTGCGACGTCGCCCACGAGCACCTCGCGACCGAGGCCGCCCGGGCCTGGCTCAACCGACTGCTCTACCTCGGCCCCACGCCCTGGCAGTCCGAGACGTTGATCCTGACGTGCGGACCGCGCGACTTCCACACGCTCGGCCTCGAGTCGATGGGCGTGCTGCTCGCGAACCGTGGCTACGGCTGCCGAGTGCTCGGCGCTCGTACGCCGGTCAAGTCCCTCGCCGCGGCGGTCCAGGGAACCGGAGCCGCCGGTCTCGTCATGGTGTCGCACCTGTCGATCGGCCGCCGCTCCGCCATCGAGGCGCTGCGGTCGATCCAGCACAGCGACGCCCAGCTGTACTACGCCGGCAACGCCTTCGTCTCGCCGCAGTCCCGCAAGGGCGTGCCCGGCACCTACCTGGGCGAGGACCTGTTGGCCGCGGCCAACCTGATCACCTCGTCGCTGTCCTCCGCCCGCGGAGCCCCCTGAGCTACTCCTCCACCCACCTTGGAAAGGAACGACGGTTGCCTCCCCTCGGAGGCAACCGTCGTTCTGGTGCTGGAACCTCAGCCGACCGGCAGATGGTCGCGTCGCGTTTGGGTACGGGCAGGGCATGACCATCACGCCGACCCCGACACCCGATGAGCCACCGACCTCGCCCGAGCCTCCTCCGGACCCCGGGCCGATCGTCCCGTCTCCCGGGCCAGGTGAGCGCGATCCGGACCCGATCGACCCTGGACCCGCACCTACGCCCGATCCGCCGTTCGAGCCGGGTCCCGACCCCGACCCCGGACCCGAGCCCGACCCGGAGACACCGGGGCTCAGCAGCCGCGACGAGGACCAGGCGGCCGTGGACACCGAGATGAGCGGCCGGATCGCGCAGGTGGACCAGGCCGAGCCCGGCGCGGGATGACAGCTCGCTGACGCGGGACCCAACCATTTGCAGGGGTCGTCTCGTCATGGGGTTCGACAGACGAACCAAGGAGACCCGACATGACCCCCACCGCCCCCCGGCGCGGCGCGCTCGCCACCCTGGCAGCCGTTGCCGTGCTCGGCCCCCTCACCGTGGCCGTACCCGGCGTCGCCGACGCCGTGACGACCGCGCCTGTCCGGACCGCCGGGGCTCCCCATGAGCTGCTCGCCGGTCAGCAGGGCTGGGTGACCGGAACCGTCGTGAACCGTCACGGCACCCCGATCGAGGGTGCGCTCGTGAACGCGCTCAAGCCCGGCGAGGTGCCCGAGGCCGGGCCGCTCGACGCACCGAACACGCGCCAGGACCGGACCGCCGACGACGGCACGTTCCGGCTCCGCCAGACCGCCGGTCCGTTCCTCATCCAGATCTGCACGCCCGAGCCCGGCCAGGAGTACGTGTGCAAGGAGGCCGCGCGAGGCGTGGACTTCATGCCGACGTACGTCGGTCCGGCCGGCGTGACGGACAGCTGGGTCACGCAGACCGCGTTGTTCGCCAGCACCGCGTCCGACCGCGACCTCGGCACGGTGACCGTCAAGCCGCAGGCCTTCGTGGCCGGCCGGCTCGTCGGCGCGTTCTTCCAGCCGGTGCAGGTCCAGCGGCTCAACGGCACCGCCGCCTGGTACGGCGAGACCGATGCCGACGGCGACTACGCCTTCCGCGGGCTGGCGCCTGGCCGCTACCGGATCGCGTCCGGCGGTCCGGGCACGGGCTTCCTGCCGTTCCTGTCGCCGATCGTCGAGCTGGAGGCGCGAGAGCACGCGACCGTCGACGGCACTCTCGACCGGGGCGCCCGGATCCGTGGCGTCGTCACGTCGCACGGCACCCCGGTGCCCGGTCTCGACGTGATGGTCAGCCGCGACGGCGAGACGATCGCCGCGGCCACGACCGACCGGCAGGGCCGCTACCGCGTCGACGGTCTGGAGACCGGCTCCTACACGCTCGCCAACTACGCCGAGGGCACGCCCTACCGGCGGAGCACGGTCGGCGCTGTGGTCGTCGACGCGGACGAGGTGGTCGACGCTCCGCTGACGGTGCACCAGGGCGCGTCGATCACGATCGCCTTCCGGAAGGACGGGGCGCCCGCGATCAGGGCTCGTGACGAGCTGCGTGACAGTGACGGGCACGCCGTGCTCGGCCAGCTCAACGAGACCGGCACGGCCACGTATCGCGGTCTCGCGCCGGGCACCTACACGGTCGTCGCCGGGACCGGGTCGGCGTACGGGAAGAAGAAGATCACGGTCGACGCGGTGCGGCGGTATGACGCCGGAGTGCTGCGGCTCGACACCCCCACGCTGACGCTGTCCGGCACGACGGCACCGGGCGCCGTCGTGGAGGCCTACTCCGGGAACGAGTGCCCGCCCGACGGACCGCGGCGGCCGGGCGCGTTCCACCGGATCAAGAAGGCTGACGACGCCGGCCACTACGTCCTGCGTGGGCTCGTGCCGGGCCGCTACATGCTCGGCTCGGACGGCTGGCCGCACGACTTCGCACCGGTCTGTGTCCCCGACGTGCGCGTCGCCGCCGACCGGACCTACGACCTGCCGCTCGAGCAGGGAGGCACCGTCCACGGGCGGCTGGTCTACGCCGAGACGGGGACGCCGGTGATCCTGCCGCTGTCCTACGAGCTCGCCTACCCGCCCGGGTCGTACCGCAACCCGACGGGCGAGCACCCGGCGCGTTCACAGGCCCGGCAGGCGACGGGGCAGTTCACGATCAGCGGACTGCCTGCCGGCGACGTCGAGGGCCACCTGGCGCAGGAGGCCGACCTGGACGAGATCAACGACCCGTGGTTCTTCGTCCGGTACCCGTTCCAGGACGGGACGCCGTACTTCCTGACGAGCGACCAGAAGCCGGTCACCGTCACGACCGGCACCGATCTCGACCTCGGCGACATCGAGCTCACCGTCCAGCAGTGATCGAGCAGTTTCGTCGCGCGGTGGCGTGACATGCGGGAGGGTAGGCACATGCGGGTGCTGTGTGCCGACGCCACCGCCGACGAGACGATCGAGCAGCTGACGTCACTCGGCCACGTCATCGACGTCGAGGCCGACCTCAAGGCCGGTGACCTGGCCGGTCGGATCCGCGGGTACGACGTGCTGGTCGTCCGGAGCACGAAGGTCGGGGCCGACGTGTTCGACGCGGCCGACCGGCTGACCCTGGTGGTGCGCGCCGGCGCCGGGACGAACACGATCGACACGTCGGCGGCGGCGCGGCGCGGCGTCTTCGTCGCGAACGTGCCCGGGCGCAACTCGATCGCGGTGGCCGAGCTGACGATGGGGCTGCTGCTGGCGATCGACCGGCGGATCCCGGACAGCGTCGCCGACCTGCGCGGCGGCCGGTGGGACAAGAAGACCTACAGCAAGGCCGAAGGGCTCTACGGGTCGACGCTGGGCATCGTCGGCGTGGGTGACATCGGCATGGCCGTCGCCCACCGCGCGGCAGGCTTCGGGATCACGGTGCAGGTGGTCGGGCGCCGCGGCCGCGACGCGCAGGTCCGCGAACGGCTGGACGAGCTCGGCGTGGTCGAGGTGGACTCGCTGGAGAAGCTCGTGTCGTCATCGGACGCGGTGACGCTCCACGTGCCGTCCAACGCCGACACCCGCGGGATGGTGGACGCGACGTTCCTCGGCTGGATGCGGCCGGGTTCGGTGCTGATCAACACCTCGCGCGGCGACATCGTCGACGAGGCGGCGCTGCTCGCGGCGATCGAGGAGAAGGGGCTCCGGGTCGGGCTCGACGTGTACGCCGACGAGCCGGCGACGGGTCGCGGCGAGTGGACGTCGACGCTGGCCCAGCACCCGAACGTGGTCGGGACGCACCACATCGGCGCCTCGACCGAGCAGGCCCAGCGGGCGATCGCTGACGGCGTGGTCGAGGTGATCACGGCGTTCGCAGAAGGTCAGGCGATGAACTGCGTCAACCTCACGCCGGCCCGGCTGGGCGCGGTGACGTTGAGTGTGCGGCACCTCGACCGGGTCGGTGTGCTCGCGCACGTGCTCGACCTGTTGAGCCGGCAGAAGCTCAACGTGGAGCAGATGCAGAACCGGGTCTTCGAAGGGGGAGAGGCGGCCGTCGCGACCATCGACGTCGGCGGCAACGTCGGCGCCGACCTGCTCGACGAGCTGCGCGCCCTCGACCACGTCATCAGCGTCTCCGTCACCACCCTCTGACCGTTGACCGCGAATTCGCTTCGGTCGAGCTCGGTCGAGACCACAGGGGTTTCGACGCGGGAAGCGCGTCTCGACGCCGGGAAGGCGCGGGTCAACGAGTTGGTGGGGTCCAGATGAGGGGGACGAAGGAGTAGTAGCCGTGCTCCGAGATGTCGGCGTGGGTGAGGTCGACCCGGCGGACGAGGGTCATCGCGCCCTGGACGGGGGCGACGAGCCGCCCACCGATCGCGAGCTGGTCGACCAGCGGGTCGGGCAACGCCCTGGCCTGGGCCGAGACGAGGATCCGGTCGTACACCGGTTCGTCCGGGGTCCCGAGCACCGACGGCTCGGCCTGCCGCACGGAGACGGCCGCGTCGACCTCCACCGCACGGAGGTTGCGCTGCGCCAGGTCGACGAGTGCCGGCACGATCTCGAGGCCGACCACGGAACCCGTCGGCCCGGTGAGAGCGGCGAGCAGCGCGGTGGTCCATCCTGAGCCGCAGCCGACGTCGAGCACGCGGTTCCCCGGCGCCACGTCGAGCAGCTCGAGCATCGCCCGCACGGTGCGCGGCTGGGAGTTGGTCTGGCCGTGGCCGATCTCGATGGGCCGGTCGTCGCCGGCGTACCGTCGTTTGCGCCTCGGCAGGAAGGGTGCGCGGGGTACCGCGTCGAACGCGGCCTGCACCCGTCCCTCGACCGTTTCCGCAGAACCTGTGCTCATGGCTGGGCCTCGCCACCACCGTAGGACATCGCCCGGGTGCGTGCGGCCCGAGGAAATTCGGATGCGTTCGCAGGACCGTTCCTTCTACCCTCGACCTCATGGGGATCCAGGAGTGACGTCAGCCGGGCCACGAAGGGTGGCCTGACGACCGACGCGGCGACCGAACCGGGCTAGCGACCCGGGTGCTGCGCCGGTCAGGCGAGCACTCCTTGTTCGGAGCCACCCATGTCCACGCTGTCCTCCCTCTCCGCCCGCCTTCGCCCGGTGGCGGCCACCCACCCCGACGCGCGCCGATACGCCCAGGCCCGCCGCCACGTGCTGGCGAAGTCCGAGCGGGTCACCGCCGTCCACGGCCGCTGGGGCCACGAGCGCTCTGCTGTCGACCGACGCCGACATCGCCACCGTGCTGTGGTGTCCCGGTCCGGAACCCCAGACCGACGCCGACGACCTCGCGGCACGGGTCATCGCGCGAGCTGGGACGGCGTACACGATCTCCGAGCGCGCGCTGGCCCGGCTCCACCCGGGCATCGCCGCACCGGCGCTGTTGTCGGTGGTGCGGCTGCCGCGCTGGTCTCCGACGCAGGTGCTGCGCCCGTCCGCCCGGCTGCTGCTGGTCGCCGACGGCATCGAGTACGCCGGAAACCTCGGCACGCTGATCCGCAGCGCCGACGCCTGCGGTGCCGACGGGGTCGTCCTCACCAGCGTCGACGCCCGGCTGAGCCACCCGAAGGTCTTCGTGGCCAGCCGTGGCACGGTCGTGACGATGCCGGTCCTGGAGTACGGCGACATCGACGTGGCGCGGCGAGACCTCGCGGCGGCCGGGTTCACGGCGTACGTCGCGGACCCGGCGGCCGAGCGCAGCTACCGCGCCACGGACTACGCCGAGAAGGCCGCGATCGTGGTCGGTTCGGAGGGCAACGGGGTCTGTGCCGCGTGGCGGGCTCCTGACCTGGCGCGGGTGTCGATCCCGATGCTCGGTCAGGCCGACTCGCTCAACGTGGCCGCGTCGGCCGCCATCCTGCTCTTCGAGGCGCAGGCGCGTCTCGGCGAGCAGGTCAGCTGACCACGCGGGCCTTGTGCAGCCGGATCACGGCGTTCGGGCAGTGCGACGCGACCCGGCGGAGCTTGTCCTTCTCGTCGGCGTTGACCCGCAGGTTCCAGCGGATCTTGACCGCGGTGTACTGCCGCGCGTAGACGCAGCGGCCGAACTCCGGCATCCAGTCCGACGGGTCCTGGTCGCCCTTGCTCTGGTTGACGTTGTCGGTGACCGCGCGCAGCGTACGGCTGTCGGCGAGGTCGTTCGCGTACGCGACCCGTCGGGCCGAGCCCCACGCCTTGCCACCGGAGCGCCATACCTCGAACAAGGGCACGAGGTGGTCGATGTCGACGTCGCCGGCGTCGGTCCAGTAGACCCGGTCGTACGACGAGAACCAGCGCCCGGTCTCGATCGTGCAGTCCCCGGTCGTCGCGCGCAGTGACTCGGTGACGAGGACCTCGGCGCGGGTGTCCCGGCAGTCCCCGTCGGCGTCCCGCCAGTCGCCGAACTTGTCACGGTCGTAGCCGCGCGGCGTCTCCTGGGCGAGGTGCAGCCGGCGGACCGCCTCACGGAACCGGACCGTGATCGTCGCCTTGCGGTTGGCGGCGTACGGCGGAGTCATCCCGCGAACGGCCGCCGGAGCCGCGCTGGCCGACGGCGGGGTCGCCGAGGATTGCGCGAGTGCCGGCCCTCCGGCGACCGCGAGCGTGGACGCGGTCAGCGCCACGGTCGCGCACAGGGCCGAGAGGCCGGTTCGGACGGACGTGCTGGAGGTGCTGGTCACGGCTACGTGTGTACCACCTGTCGGGTCCGGAGTGCGCCTCGCGAGAGGGTGTCGGCGTGGATGCGTTCAGCGTGGTGTGGCACCGGATCACGGCGAGCCAGCCGGTCCCGCAGCACGACGTGATCGTGGGCGCGGCGGTCATCGCCGGCCTCGTGGTGCTCGTCCGCGCGACGTGGGAGCCGACGCGGCACCTGGTGACGATCGTCCACGAGGGCGCGCACGGCCTGGTCGCCGCCGTCACCGGGAGGAAGCTGGCCGGCATCCGCCTGCACTCCGACAGCTCGGGTGTGACCGTGTCGCGAGGGAAGCCGCGTGGCCCGGGCATGGTCGCCACCGCCGCGGCGGGCTACCTCGGACCGGCGCTGCTCGGGTTGCTGTGTGCGTGGCTGCTCGACCAGGGTCACGCGGTGGCTGTGCTCTGGCTGCTGCTCGTGCTGCTCGCCGCCCTGCTGCTGCAGATCCGCAACATCTACGGGTTCTTCGTCGTGGTGGCCGTCGGAGTCGCGCTCTTCCTGGTGTCGTGGCGGCTGGACGTGCAGAAGCAGGTCGCGGTGGCCTACCTCGTCACCTGGTTCCTGCTGCTGGCGGCTCCGCGTCCGGTGTGGGAGCTGCAGGCCGCACGACGCCGCGGCCGGGCGCGGGGCTCGGACGCCGACCAGCTGGGACGGCTGACGCCGCTGCCGGCGATCGCGTGGGTCGGCCTCTTCCTGCTGGTCACCCTGGGGTCTCTCGTCGTCGGTGCCTCGATGCTGCTGGTGCGCTGAGCGCTGCGTTGACGATCTCGGTATACGTGATGCATGACGGACTCCGTGGTGCCCGATCCCGAGGAACACCTGGCCGACGGCTGGGAGCCGGAGACCTCCGCCGACGACACCTTGATCCGGCAGGCCGTCGAGGTGCACGCGTCCTGGCCGGTCGCTGTCGCAGCCAGCACCGGCAGACCTGCCCGGCGTACGGACGACTGGTCGGCAGCCTGGATCGGCGACCGCGGCGCGCTGACGAACATCGGCTTCGTCACCCGGCCGATGACCGACCCGGCCGCGGTGATCGCCGGCATCGGCGAGGTGATCCCGGCTCACGTGCCGTTCCTGCTGGTGGATCCGTGGCCGGGGGAGCTGGCGGCACACGGCCTCACGTCGATCGGGCACCCGCCGCTGATGGTGCGGTTCCCGGGGCCGGGACCGGACACGACGCCGCGAGGGGGTCGAGGTGCGCGAGGTCTCCGACGCCGCGTCGCTGGCTCTTGCCGAACGGATCCTCGTCGAGGGCTACCCGATGCCCGAGATGCAGCCGCTGTCACCGGGTGACCTGTTCGGCCCGGGGCTGCTCGACGGGACGACTCAGGTGTGGCTGGGCTATGTCGACGGAGAGCCGATGTCGGTCGCGGCGGCGCACCACGCGGCGAACGCGACCCTGGTCGAGTACGTCGCGGCCCTTCCTGCTGCGCGGGGACGCGGGGCCGGTTCGGCGGTGACCTGGGCGGCCACCCTGTCGCAGCCTGACGCGCCGGCCATGCTGCTCGCCAGCGACGACGGCCGACCGGTCTACGAGCGGATGGGCTACCACGCGCTGATCCGCTGGAGCGCCTGGCTGCGTCCCGCCTCGCTAGATCGGTCGGTCGAGCTTGTCGAGACCATGCCAGCGGATCTCGACAAGCTCGATCACCGAAGGCGCATGGGACGATGGCGAGATGACCGACCTCGCCGCGGTGGCTGACGAGCTGGCCGCCAAGCGGCACCAGCTCGAGGAGCAGCTCGCCGAGATGTCGGCGCCACCTCAGGAGCTCGGCAACATCTCGTTCGGCAAGCGGGTCGGCGAGGGGACGAGCCAGGCGGTCGACCGGCTGTCCGCGGTGCCGGCGCACGACAAGCTGCAGCTGCTGCTGGCCGAGGTGACCCGTGCCGAGGAGAAGCTGGTCGACGAGACCTACGGCGCGTGCGACGTCTGCGGGCGACCGATCGGAGCCGCGCGGCTGGAGGCCCGACCCTGGGCCACCCGCTGCATCGACCACGCCTGACCGGTGGTCGAGCCTGTCGAGACCCGGGTGGGCAGGTTTCGACAAGCTCAACCACCGAACCCGAACCGCGGGTGGTCAGAGGGCGGGGCCTTCGCCGAGGGTGACGGTGGCGGTGTGGGAGGTCCCCCCGCTGTCGGTCCAGCCGACGCTGACCTGGTCGTCCGGCCGCGTGCGCACCGACGAGTCGCGACAGCTGCTTGCCCGACGCGACGGCGACGCCGTCGAACGACGTGATCGTGTCACCGGCCGAGATCCCGGCGCGGGCCGCCGCCGACCGGGTCTGCACCCCGGCGACGGTCGCGCCCTCCGCAGCCCCGGTCGCGCGCTCCAACGCGACGCCGAGGAACCCCGGGTATCCGAGCTGGATCCCGCCCGTGGTCCGACCCGCCTCGATGTCGTCGGCGATCGCCAACGCAGTCGCGATGGGGATGGCGTAGCCCGTGACGTTGCCCGGACCGCTCGACGCGGCCGTGTTCATCCCGACGACCTCGGTGTCCGCGTCGTACAGCGGTCCACCGGAGTCGCCGGAGATGATGTCGGCGTCGACCTCGATCAGGCCGGTGAGCCGCTCCTTGCCGGAGCCGGACTCGCTGCGCACGGTGATCTTCTGGTCGACCGCGACGACGGTGCCGCTCGCCGCGCTCGGGTCGCCACCGTCCCCACCCGCATTGCCGACACCGGTCACGTCGTCGCCCGCGGCGACCGGGTCGGCGGTGTCGGTGGTGACCGTGTCCAGGCCGGACGCGTGGGCCAGCTGGAGCACTGCGACGTCGTCACCCGGGTCGGTCCCGACGACCGAGGCGTCGTACGTCGTCCCCGTCGACACGATGACGACCTTGATGTCGGTCGAGTCCTCGATGACGTGGTTGTTGGTCAGGATCTCGCCGTTGCTGGTGAGCACCATGCCCGTTCCCGCGGCCTCCGATCCGTCCGCCAGCTCGGTGTAGATGTCGACGACGCCGACCTGCTGCTCGTCGGTCGCGGCAGTCGTGTCCGTGCTTTCGGCGAGCGAGCCGCCGAACGGGTCCTGCTGTCCGAGTCCCGGTTGCTGCGGAAGCTGCGGCACCGACCCGGACCCACCGGAGTCCCCGGTCGAGGGGTTCGACGGGGTGTACGACGGGGCGTCGGTGATCGGGGTGACGCCGGCGACCTCCTCGGCGGCACCGCGGCTGGACACCACGGCGTACGAGGTCGCGCCCGTCACGAGGGTGCCGGTGATCGCGGTCGCGACGATCACCTTGAGCCTGCGACGGCGCCGCCGCTCGCGGTCGAGGTCGAGCGGCTGCTCGTCCGGGAGGGGAGTGGTGGGGTCGGACGGGTGCTCGGTCACGGCGGCTCCTCGATGCTCTTCGCGTCTGTTGACGTGACGAGCCAATCCGCGCAGCTTGGCCGCGACCTGGGTCGCTCCTGTGAGTGGCCTGTGAGCCGCCTCCTACGCCGTGGTCACTCGCGGACGACCTCGCGGGGGTCCTTGTCGGTGCGGGTGCCGAGGAACTTCGGGTGGCGGAGCTGGCCGTCGCGTGTCCACTCGGAGAACCCGACCTGGGCCACCATCGTCGGCTTCACCCAGTGCACGCTGCGGCGGAAGGCCGGTGCGGTCGGCAGAGTCTTCTCGTCGTACGCCGTCTGCTCGACCGTGATCGCCTCGAGCTCCTTGCGCAGCGACCCCAGCAGCTTCTGGTCGAAGCCGGTCCCGACCTTGCCGGCGTACACGAGCTCGCCTGACGGCGTGTAGTAGCCGAGCAGCAGTGCGCCGAAGCCCGTGCGGGAGCCCTGCGGATCCGTCCACCCACCGACGACGAACTCCTGGCCGCGCTCGCACTTGAACTTCAGCCAGTTCGTCGTCCGACCGGAGGTGTACGGCGCATCGGCGCGCTTGGCGATCAGCCCCTCCCAGCCGGCCTTGCACGCCTCCCGGAAGTAGTCCACGCCGTCGGTGTTGCGGTGCTGGGTGTACCGCAGCGGGTCGTCCCAGTCGAAGAGGTCCTTGAGCAGCGCCTTGCGCTCCCGCAGCGGGAGGCCGCGCGTGCTGTGCCCGTCGAGATGCAGCACGTCGAACAGGTAGTAGTAGACCGTGACGCCGATCCGGCGGGCCCGGTCCGGGTCGCTGATGTGGATGCGCGGCTGCAGCCTGCCGAAGCTGGTCTGACCCTTGTCGAAGGCGACCACCTCACCGTCCACGACGAAGTCCGGGGCGTCGACGGCCTCCAGGGCGTCGACGATCTCCGGGAAGCTGGCGCCCACGTCGGCCCCGCGACGACTCCGGATCCGCACCGTCGCCCCGGAGCGCGAGCCCAGGATGCGCATCCCGTCGAGCTTGCGCTCGAAGATCCAGTTCGGGCGGGAGAACCGGTCCTGGGTCAAGGTGGCCAGAGCCGGCCCCGGCACGTCCGCGACTGCCTCGGTGGTCTCTCGCCGCGCCATGAACTCTTTGTACCGCACCTGCTGTGAGAGAGTGGTCAAGGCGCGGATGCGCCGATTCGACGAGAGAGCCGAGGGGATCACCCTGACGACTCACGAGGCGACGCACGATCCCGCGCCTGAGTCTGCACCAGAGCCCGCACCCGACTCCGAGTCTCCGGTTGCGCCCAAGGCGGCGATCGGCTCCACCGGGCTGAAGTTCGCGGGTTGGCTGCTGCATCTCTACACCGCGGTCGGTGTGGTCTTCGGGTTCCTGATCGTGGTCGCGGCCTTCCAGGGCGACATCGAGCAGGCGCTGTGGCTGTCCTTGATCGCGCTGATCATCGACGGCACCGACGGGATGACCGCGCGCTACCTGCGGGTGAGCGAGACGATCCCCTCCTTCGACGGTGCCCGGCTCGACGACATCGTCGACTACCTGACCTATGCCTTCGCCCCGATGGTGCTGCTCTGGACGACCGGGCGGCTTCCGGACGGCTGGCTCGGCAAGCTGGTCGCGGTGCTCCCGCTGATCGCCTCCTGCTACCAGTTCTGCCGCACCGACGCGAAGACGGCCGACCACTTCTTCCTCGGCTTCCCGAGCTACTGGAACGTCGTGGCGTTCTACGTCTTCGTGCTCGACCTCGGGTCGGCGACGACGGCGGTCATCCTGCTCGCCTGCACCGTCCTGGTCTTCGTGCCCATCCGCTACGTCTACCCGTCGCGGACCAAGGTCCTGCGCGGGGTGAACATCGCGCTCACCACGGTCTGGCTCGTCACGTACGCGATCCTGCTGGTGCAGATGCCGGACACCAACGCGATCGTGGTGGCGCTGTCGTTCGCCTACCTCGCGTACTACGTGGGCCTGTCGATCTACCTCTCCTGGGTGCTCCCGCGGCTCCCGGCCAAGCGACTCTCGAAGGACGCGATCGCCGCGGAGCTGGACGACTAGACCGCACCGTAGGTTTGCGCCGTGCTCTTCGTGCCTCGCCACCCAACGTTCACCCGCTGCGCGTCGCCTGGCGGGCACCCGGCGGCGTTGTCGTCGTTCGACGATGCTGCGCATCGCCATCTCTCCTCCGCCTGGCCGTGCACTCCGCCAGACGCCGCTCGCCGGGGTGAACCTTGGGCGCCCAGGCACTAGGACTGTCCGCGGCGCTGACCGCCGCCGTGGTGTTCGGCTTCGCCGCGGTCCTCCAGGCCCGCGCGGTCCGTCACGTCGACGCGCCGAACGCGCGCCGGCTGCTCCTTCGGCTGCTGCGCGAGCCGCTCTTCCTGGCGTCGGTGGCGCTGAGCATCGCCGGGTTCTGCCTTCATCTCGTCGCCGTGCGCACGATTCCGCTGTACCTCGCCCAGGCCGGGATCGCCGGCAGCCTGGCCGTCACCGCGCTGCTGGCCGTCGCCCTGATCCACGAGCGACTCACCACGGCGGACTGGTGGGCCGTCGCCGCGATCACCGTCGGCCTGGCCGTGCTGGCGATCGCCTCGGGCGACATCGGTGAGGGCGACCCGCCGGACGGTTTCGTGCTCGGGCTGTACGTCGGCATCGTGGTCGTGCTGCTGCTCGGGATCGCGGTCTACCGGAGCCAGTCCGCGTACGTCGCCAGCGCGCTGGGTGTGCTCGCCGGGCTCGGCTTCGCCGGAAGCGGCCTGTCCGCGCGCGTCCTGCCCGGACTGACCCCGGCCGAGCTCTGGGACGCCCCTGCGACGTACGCCCTCCCCATCTACGGGGCGCTGGCCTACGGGCTCTACTCGCTCGCCCTGCGCCGCGGCTCGGTCACCGAGGCGACGGGTCCGATGATCGTGCTGCAGACCGTCACGCCGGCAGTCGTCGGCGTCGCGTTGCTGGACGACACGGTGCGGGACGGGATGGCGGCGGTCGCCGTGGTCGGATTCGTGCTGACCTGCGCCGGCGCGGTGGCCCTGGCCCGCTTCGAGGGCGGCCCGGAGGGCCACGGCGGGCGCGGATGAGCTGAGGGATGATGTCGCCGTGACTGCCGCGCGGCTCGTCTTCCCGCACCAGCTCTTCCGGGAGCACCTCGACGCCGATCGCACGACCCTGTTCGTCCTGGTCGAGGACGACCTGTTCTTCCGGCAGTACCCCTTCCACCGGCAGAAGCTCGTGCTGCACCGGTCGAGCATGCGGTCGTTCGTCGACGAGCTCGAGGAGAAGGGGCTGCGGACGGCGTACGTCGAGTCGAGCCCGGACACGAGCACCCACGACCAGCTCGTCGAGCTGTTCCGGCGCCGCAAGGTCACCACGGCGTCGTACTTCGACGTCGTCGACGACTGGCTCGAGCAGCACGTCTCCGCGACGCTGAAGGACGCCGGTGTCGAGCGCGAGCGGATGGAGTCACCCGGCTTCCTCACCACCCGCACCGAGCTGCGCAAGTACTTCTCCAACCGGCCACGGCGGATGAACCACTTCTACGAGTGGCAGCGCAAGCGGCTCGACATCTTGGTGGACGGCGACCATCCGGTCGGCGGGAAGTGGAGCTTCGACCCCGAGAACCGCAAGAAGCTGCCCGAGGACGTGGAGGTCCCGGCCCTGCCCCGCACGCAGGCGACCGAGCACACCGTCGCCGCGATCGACTGGGTCGTCGAGGCGTTCCCGGACAACCCCGGGGACGCCGAGGCGTTCCGCTGGCCGACCACGCGCGGCCAGGCCGAGCGTTGGCTGACCCGCTTCCTCGAGCAGCGGTTCGCGCTGTTCGGCCCGTACGAGGATGCGATGGTCGCGGACGAGTCGTACCTGTTCCACTCCGTGCTGTCGCCGCTGATGAACATCGGCCTGCTCGACCCACGCGACGTCGTCGACCGAGCTCTGGCGTACGCCGAGGAGCACGACGTCCCGATCGCCAGCGTCGAGGGCTTCGTCCGCCAGGTGATCGGGTGGCGGGAGTACATGCGCGCCACCTACCTGATCTTCGGGCGCCGGATGCGCACGCAGAACGCCCTGGAGCTGACGCGTGCGATCCCGTCGTCGTGGTGGGACGGCACGACCGGACTCGGCCCGGTCGACACCGTGATCGGACGGATCGAGCAGACGGCGTACGCCCATCACATCGAGCGGCTGATGGTCCTCGGCAACGCGATGCTGCTGCTCCGCTTCGACCCGGACGAGGTCTACGCCTGGTTCATGACGATGTTCGTCGACGCGTACGACTGGGTGATGGTGCCCAACGTCTACGCGATGAGCCAGTTCGCGGCGGGCGACCTGATCACGACGAAGCCGTACGTCAGCGCGTCGGCATACCTGCGCCGGATGAGCGACTTCGAGCAGGGGGACTGGTGCGAGGTCTGGGACGCCTTGTACTGGCAGTTCGTCGACGACTTCCGTGACGTCTTCCTGGACAACCGACGCTCGTCGATGATGGTCCGGCAGCTCGACAAGCTCGCCGACGAGCGGCGTGAACGGCTTCGTGAGACCGCCCGAACCTGGCTTCGCGACTGACCCGATCGGGGAGGGCGATCAGCCGTTCGTCGACGGTTCGTCATCGGTCCCTCACGGTCTGTCCTGAAGGGGTCGTCAGTACGATCGCATGGCGAAAAATGCCCGATTTCTGCCTCGTCCCTCGTCACCCGTGCGGGCTATTGTCGCCAGTCGGCC
Organism: uncultured Actinomycetota bacterium; assembly: GCA_963737725.1. Taxonomy (GTDB): domain Bacteria; phylum Actinomycetota; class Actinomycetes; order Propionibacteriales; family Nocardioidaceae; genus JANLYC01. Next base: position 34,718 of record CAVTTO010000001.1, on the reverse strand, counting down.
GCCACGCGGTTCCATCGTGGTATGGCCACATTTGTGATCGTGCACGGGGGATTCGGGGGCGGCTGGGAGTGGACGCCCGTCGCGCGACTGCTGCGCGGGTTGGGGCACGAGGTGTACACCCCGACCCTGTCCGGGATGGGGGAGCACAGCCACCTGGCGAGTGGTCAGCCCGTGGGGTTGTCGACGCATGTCCAGGACATCGTCGGGGTGCTGGAGTTCGAGGACCTGCACCACGTCGTCCTGGTCGCCAGCGGGTACGGCGGCATCCCCGCGACATGTGCGGCAGACCGGGTGGCCCATCGGGTGGGGCTCGTGGCCTACCTCGACGCGCTCGTCCCGGAGGACGGCGAGTGCGCCCTCGACATGCTGCCGGCGGCGTTCGGCGACTTCGTGCGCGGCAGTGTGGAGCAGTCCGGCGAGGACTGGCGCGTGCCGACGTTGGTCGACCCCCTCCCGCCGGCGAGCTTCGAGTCGCCGGAGGAGCGGGCCTCCCACGCCGCGCGGCTGCGGGACCAGCCGGCGATGACGTTCGTCGAGCCGGTCTACCTCTCCGGGGCGATCCACCACGTACCGCGGGCGTTCCTGCGCTGCACGATGACCGAGCTGCTCGACGAGGGCGACGTCGACCCGATCGAGGCGATGACGCGTCGCGCCGCGGACGGGTTCTGGCACTACCGCGAGCTGCACGCGGCGCACGACCCGCACCTGAGCAACCCGTCGCTGACGGTCCGCGCGTTGACCGAGCTCGTCGTCAACGTCCTGGAGAAGCTGCCGGACACCTCGGTCCAGCTGCCGTCACAGGCCCGGGCCGACGTCGCGAACGAGAAGCAGAAGGAACGCGTCGACTGGGTCTGGAGCCCGAGCTGACCCCACGGACGTCGTCCACAGGTCGGCGTTCGAACCTGGGGACGAGCTGTGGAGAAATCACGTCTCTCGGTGGACGAACACGCGTTGTCTGTGGGTAACTCGGTGGGCCGAGAAATTCCCCGAAAATCTTCGCTGGAAAGCCTTGTGCGACCCGACTCCGGCCCCGTATAAATCTCTCACGCCCTCCCGAGAGGGAAGGCGGGATCGGACGAGATCGAGGGTCCATCCGGCGGGGCAACTCGCCGCGGCAGCCGGTGACGAGGCTGACGGGACCTGACGGGACGACCGGTCGGACGGAGGCGTCACAGCCCTCCGACCACCCGTAAGGCCCCTCAGCCTCATACGTTGAGGGGCCTTACTCCTGTCTGCGGCCGGGTCATCCGACGGCGGCACAGGGCCAGGGCGGCAAGTACCTGTTCCTGCCGCCCGACCACGACGGCGACGTGCCCGACGGCTACTTCGTCGTTCCAGTCGCCGACCTACTCGAACTGGCTCGTCATCCGCGCGCTCGACGGCGTTCACGCCTGCCTGACCACGCGCATCTACTCGCTCGCCGAGGCCGATGATCCGCCTGCGACCGGTGTTCGTCGAACTTCGCCGAGGCCGTCGTTCAACGGCATCCACGCCAACGACTTCTCGCTTCTTCGAGGAGGTCACCTCCATCGTCCACGAGGAGCCCGCCGACGGCGCTCGACCCCGAACGCGCCGGACAGCTCGCCGCCGATCGGCATCGTCGCACGGGCAGCCGTTCGCGCCCGACGACACCGATGCGCTCCATCCTCGACCAGGCCGCGCGGATCGGCGCCGGCATCGCACGCAGCGCTCGCTCTTCACGCCGCGAGACCCCGGCGCCTACTTCTACGACGACAGCTCCTGGAAGACGGCGTTCGTCGGCGGCAGCCACGAGTTCCCGCTCTACCGGGGGCGGTCCGTCCTACTGCGAATTGAGCGTCGTTCACCGCAATCTGCGCGGACACAGGGGGGATGAACGTGCGCAGATTAGCACTTCGGTGGACAGGCCGATGCCCACCGAGTTAGGTGTGGACGGTGACGCACTGCACCTTCATCCCGACCTTCCTCCTCGAGCGGATCGCCGCATCGCACCCGGATCGCGAAGCGTCCCGGTTGCTGCGCCGCCACCCTGGTCCTCGACGCCGAGCTGCGGAACCAGCGACGCGACCATCCGGGCCGCACCGATCTCCTCAGCGTCCCGCGTCAGGCCGATCAGTCGGAGTGGACGGTCCACGACGCCGAACACGGCACGACGCTGCCCGGCGCCCTCGTGCGCTCGGCCGGAGACCGCGAGTCCGGCGACGCCGCCGTCGACGAGGCCGCCGCCGGTCTGACCGCGACCTTGGACTTCTTCGCATCGGTGCTGTCGCGGCGTTCCTACGACGACGAGGGCGCCCCGGTCGTCGCGACCGTCCACTACGGCCGCGACTACGACAACGCCTTCTGGAACGGTGACCAGCTGGTCTTCGGCGACGGCGACGGCAAGGTGTTCGGTCGCTTCACCCGGTCCCTCGACGTGCTCGGCCACGAGTTCGGCCACGCGGTGACGCAGTACTCGGCGGCGCTCGCCTACGAAGGACAGTCGGGAGCGCTCAACGAGTCGGTGTCCGACGTCTTCGGCAGCATGGTCAAGCAGCGCGAGGCGGGTGAGACGTCCGCTGACGCGGACTGGCTGATCGGTGAGGGCATCTTCACGGCCGAGGTCCAAGGTGTCGCGTTGCGCTCGATGAAGGACCCGGGCACGGCGTACGACGACGACGTGCTGGGCAAGGACCCGCAGGTCGGATCGATGAGCGACTACGTCGAGACGACCGACGACAACGGTGGGCGTGCACATCAACTCCGGCATCCCGAACCGGGCCTTCTACCTGGCGGCCGTGGCGCTCGGCGGCAGCAGCTGGGACGAGGCCGGACCGATCTGGTACGCCGCACTGACCGGTGGTGCGGTCGACGACGAACACGGGCTTCGCGGGCTTCGCCGCAGCGACCGTGTCGGCGGCACGCGACCGGCATGGTGCAGGTTCCCGACAGGAACAGGCTGTCGCCGACGCGTGGGCAGCGGTGGGAGTCACGACCGGTAGAGCTCTGGTGCCCCGACGGGAGGAGAGCCGACCGGACGGCCGGTGCTCGAGGTGCGGCGCAGTGGTGGATTCGCCGGACTCACCTCCAGCGGCTTCATCGACGAGGGCGATCCCCGCAGGGACGAGGCGCTGGCTCTGCTCGGCCGGATCGACTTCGCGTCGGCCGCCCGCACCGCCCCGCAGCCCGACCGCTTCAGCTACGTCTTCGTGCTCGGCGGGCAGGAGGTCACGGTCCAGGAGCAGGACCTGACCGACGACCTGCGCCGGCTCGCCGACCTGGTGCTCCGCGAGGAGCGATCCGAGGCGCGCTGATCCCGGCGCGATCCCCGAGTGAGCCGGCGCGTCTGACCGACGTACCCTGAGGGTCCAGCCAGGAGGAGGGTGCGCTCGGGCACCGGGGACCGCAGAGCGAAAGCTGGCTTCATGTTCGGCTACATCGTGCGCCGCATCATCGCGGCGTTCCTCGTCGTGGTGATCACGTCCATGTGCGTTTTCGCGTTGTTCTTCCTCGGCCCGAGCAATCCGGCAGACGCGATCTGCCAGCGCAGCGGCCGGTGCACGGCCGCTCGACAGGCCGCCCTCGAGCACGAGCTCGGCCTCGACCAGAGCGTCGTGTCGCAGTACGGCGCGTTCGTCAAGGGGCTGTTCGTCGACCGCGAGATCCAGATGGGCGCGACGTACCACTGCGACGCGCCCTGTCTCGGCATCTCCTACATCTCGCGTCAGGAGGTGCGGAAGGAGATGATCGACAAGTTCCCGGTGACGATCGCGGTGGCGGTCGGCGGGTCGATCATCTTCCTGACCGTCGGCGTCACGATGGGCGCGCTGGCCGCGCGATGGCGGGGCTCGATCACCGACCGGTCACTGGTCACCGGCAGCCTGATGATGAGCTCGGTCCCTGAGTACGTGATCTGCCTGACTGCGTGGATCTACCTGGTCAACGAGTGGGGGATCTTCAAGGACGGGGACAGCTACCTACCCCTGACCCAGGACCCCAAGGCGTGGTTCGGTGCGTTGCTGCTGCCGTGGCTCATCCTCGGGCTCACCAGCTCGACCGACTACGCGAGGTTCACCCGCGGGGCGATGGCCGAGGTGCTGGGGGAGGACTACATCCGCACGGCCATGGCGAAGGGCATCTCGGCGAACCGGGTGGTGTTCGGGCACGCGTTGCGGGCGGCGATCGTGCCGATCGTGACGATCTTCGGGCTCGACTTCGCCGGGCTGCTCACCGGCACCATCTTCATCGAGTACATCTTCGACCTGGACGGCCTCGGCAACTGGTCGATCGACGCGCTCTCGCCGGTGGACTTCCCCGTGATCGCGGCCAGCGTGCTCGTCGCGGCCATCCTGATCGTGATCGCGAACCTGTTCGTCGACATCCTCTACAGCTTCATCGACCCACGGGTCCGGCTCGCCTGAGAATCCCGGCCGGAAGGTCGCGAACTGGTAACGACGTGGTTCCGATTCACCCCGGAGCGGGTGAACTGTCGGTGCGGCGCAGCACGATGTTCTGCGATGAGTGCCACGTCCCCTCTGGGGAAGGCAGACACACTCCAAGGCCGGCCTGACGTGTGGGCGGGCGTGGGGTGGCTGCTCGTCGTCGCCGCCGCCTGCGGCATCGTGGACGCCCTGGCCCTCCCTGACGCGTCGGTGTGGCTCGGGATGCCGATGTCCGGTCACGAGATGTTCCGGCTCGAGTGGCTGGTCGCCGGCACCCTCGCAGCCATCCCGCTCTACCGGCTCGGTCGCGCCAGCCTTTCGTTGGGCGTGCTGGGCCTCCTGCTCACGTCCGGCCAGATGTTCACCATCGTCGACAACGCCCGTGAGCGCTACCTGCACAACGCCGAGCTGTTCGGGTCCGGCCCCGACTTCCCGATGGTCTTCTACGGCGTCGCCGCGCTGCAGACCGTGGTGTTCCTGGTCGCGGTCAGCAAGGGCATGCGGCTGCGCTGGGCCGATCGTCGCTTCGCGGCGATGATGCGCAAGAACATGGCGGCCGCGCGCTCCAACCGCTCCGTCGAGGCGCCTCGCAGCCCCGTCGTCGACTAGGCCCGCCCGCAGCTCGCGCAGGGTCTAGCCCGTCCCGACTCGCCGTAGACGGTGACGTGGACGTGGTCCATGTGGTTGGCGGTCGCGGAGCCGCGGTCGGAGAACGGCCGCCAACCCTCGCTCATCCGCTCGACCGTCCAGATCTGCTGCCACCACAGCACCTCGCTGACGCCGAGCTCGGTGCGGTGGTCGACGACCCAGGCGGCGATCTCGTCGCCGAGCGCCTTGTCGGACGTCATGATGTCGAGGGCCTGGCCGGTCCCGTGCTCGCCGGAGTCGCCGGGCCGCAGGCCGCCGTACGACGTGACTTGCGGGAAGGCGGCGCAGACAGCCCGGTAGACGCGCACGGCATCGGGCGTGAGCCCGCTCTCGACCGAGCTGCCGAGCCGGCAGGGCGCGTAGGAGACCGTGCCCGGCGCCGTGGACGTGCTGGTCGTCGGGTTGTCCTCGGAGAGGTAGGTGGCGTTGACCCACCGTGCGTAGCCGTCGCGGACGATCTCCGCGAACCCGTTCTCCTCCGCACCGGTCACGGCGACGCGTGTGCCGTCGGGAACCACTCCGACCAGGTCGGTGTCCTCACCGGGTCCGGACCACAGGTTGAGCTCGGCGGTCGCCCAGAGATGGTCGCTCGGCTCGGGGACCTCAGCGGTCTCGACGCCGGACCGGCCGGGCTGCGGCTCCGGGCGGGTCGCCGAGCGGCTGACCGCCTGCTCGGAGTCGCTGTCCGTGCCGCGCTGCGACAGGTCCACGGTGCCGAGCGAGCGTGAGTCGGGAAGTCCTGCACCGGCGTCGACCGTGGGCCGCCCATGACCCGGGAGCACGGCATAGCCCACGCTGCCGGCCGCGAGCACGGCCACGACAGTCGCAGGGACGGCCAGCCGGGTGGACCAGACGCCGCTCTTGCGAGCGCGCACGTGACGACCCTTGTGACGGGGTTGCGGCACGAACGATCACCGTTCCGGGGGTAGGGGAGGCGCCCACCCAGGGGCGCAGGCCGGGCTTCGAGTGAATCACATGCCTTCCCCGTCGGCACAACGGACACCGGCGAGTCGGCCGGACAGCCGGGATCACCGGTCGCCGGGATACATCCGTGACAGGTCCGGCTTCGCCGGGGCTGCCATCTGCTCAGTGCTGCCAGCGGGTGGCTGCGGCGAGGTCCTCGTCGCTGACGCCGTCGAAGAGCTCGAGCTCGCTCTCCCGCAGCGCCACGACCGACGCGGCCAGGGCCGGACCGAAGGCGTCGGCCAGCACCGAGTCTGTCGCGAAGGCGTCCGTGGCCGTGCGCAGGTCCTGCGGCAACCGGGCGATGCCCCGCTCGGCCAGGGCCGCCTCGTCCAGGACGGCAGGGTCGACGTCGACCGGCTCGGGGAGGGTGGACCCCTGCGTCATACCGGCGCGCCCGGTGGCCAGCAGGCCGGCCAGCAACAGGTACGGGTTGGCGTGCAGGTCGAAGCACTTGACCTCGAGGTTGGCCGCCCACGCATGGCTGCCGGTCGAGCCGGTGACCATCCGCAGCGCCGCCTCCCTGTTCTCCAGTCCCCAGCAGGCGAAGGTGCCGGCCCAGTGCGACGGCAGGTGACGCAGGTAGCTGACCGGGCCAGGCGCCCCGACCGCCATCAACGCCGGCAGGTGATCGAGGACGCCGGCCGCGAACGAACCGGCCTCGGCCGTGAGGCCGAACGGCCCGTCGCCACCGGCCATCAGGTTCGTGTCGTCCCGCCACAGGCTCAGGTGCACGTGCCCGCCGTTGCCGACTCCGGGGACCGCGACCTTGGGGGAGTACGACGTCCGGAAGCCGTGGCGCGCCCCGATGCCGCGGATCGTCGCGCGGACCAGGACCGAGGTGTCCGCGGCGTCGACCGGGGACTCCGCGGCGACCGAGATCTCGAGCTGCCCGGGCGCGTACTCGGGATGGAACTGCTCGACGACGACGCCCTGGTCGGACAGTGCCTGGAGCACGTCGACCGCATAGTCGCTGACGTCGATCACGCGGTTCATGCCGTAGCCCGGACCGCGGATGGCGGCGTCGAAGCCCTCGGTGGGCTCGTGGCTGATCACCCACTCGATCTCGAGGGCGGCCTTGACGGTCATCCCGTCGGCCGCGAGCTCGTCGACCAGGCGCTGCAACAGCAGTCGACTGCACTGGTCGTGCTCGTGACCTTCCTGGTCGTACCGGTCGGCCGGTGCCCAGGCCCACCCCGGCTGCGCGGCCAGCGGAACCACCCGACGCACGTCGGGGATGATGCGCAGGTCTCCGACCGGCGCGCGACCGTCCGGGTCGGCGGCGATCCAGTCGTCGAACCGGAACCGGTCGAACGAGGTCGAGATCCCGACGCCCCAGGCTGCGAGGTGCGCGAGGCGATCGAGCGGGACGCACTTGACCCGGGCGATGCCGGAGTTGTCGACGAAGGTGGTCGCGACCGCGACGACGTCCTGCTCGCGCAGCCGCTCCGCAACCTCTTTGGCGGCGGCAGCCCTGGCTTCACGCTCGGCGACGTCCACGTCGTCCCCTTCCCTCATGAGCTGGGTGCCTGCGCCGGGGTCGATGGACAAACCGGCGCGGCGGCCACCACACTCGCATCGTAGGGAGTCACCCCGGACAGCACCATCGGCTGCGGCATCCGTTCCGGGATCACGCGGAGACATCGAGGTGATCGTGATGACGACAGCGGCTCGCGGTCCGCAGCCGCTGGTCGACCATCACTGTCACGGCCTGGTGCTGCGCGATCTCGACCGGGTGGGGCTCGAGGCGCTGCTCAACGAGGGCTCCGGTCAGGCGCCGTCCGGGACCTCGGTCTTCGACTCGATGCTCGGGCTTGCGCTGCGGCGGCACTGCGCGCCCGTGCTGGACCTCGATCCGTTCGCCGACGTCGACAGCTATGTCCGGCGACGAAGGGAGCTCGGCCACGAGGAGGTGGCCCGGCGCATGCTCGCCGCGTCGGGCGTCACGACGTTCGTCGTCGACACCGGGTTCGTCCCCGAACCGGTCACCGGTCCCGACCAGCTCGCCCAGCTGGCCGGAGGGGCGGACGCGCACGAGGTCATCCGGCTCGAACAGCTGACCGAGCAGCTGCTCGCGGAGCCCGAGGGCACGGCCGACTTCGTCGCTCGCTTCGGTGCGCGACTGGCGGAGTCGGCTGCCGTCGGCGCCAAGAGCATCGCGGCATACCGCGTCGGACTGGCGCTGCCCGCGACGAAGCCGACCGACGACGGTCTCGCGACCGCGCTCGCCCGGATCGAGCGAGAGGCGGACGGAACGATCCGCGTCGCGGACCCGGTCGTCACGGCCTGGCTCGCCTGGACGGCCGTCGAGGCGGGTATGCCGCTGCAGTTCCACGTCGGCTACGGCGACTCGGACATCGACCTGCTGGACTGCGACCCGCTGCACCTGACGGGCTTTCTCCGGGCGACCGAGGACCGTGGCGTCCCGGTGTTGCTGTTGCACAACTACCCGTTCCACCGGCATGCCGCCTACCTGGCGCAGGTCTTCGACCACGTGTACATGGACGTCGGCCTGGCCGTGCACAACACCGGGGCGTTGTCGCGCACCCTGATCGCGGAGGCGTTGGAGCTCGTGCCGTTCGGGAAGCTGCTGTACTCGAGTGACGCGTTCGGGCTGGCTGAGCTCTATCTGCTCGGCTCCCACCTGTTCCTCGACGGACTGACCTCAGTGCTCGACGAGCTCGCCCGGGCGGGTGCGCTCACGTCGTCGGACGCCGACCGGGTGATCGCGCTCGTCACCCACGAGAACGCCCGTCGGGTCTATCGGCTCGGTCCGTGATCGTCGGCTGGGTCAGCGACGCGGCGTGGTGTCCTGCACCCGCACCGAGCTCCGTCCGGCCTGGTTGCCACGGTCGAGCTGCACCCGCAGAGTCGCGTGCTCGAGACCCTCGAGCCGTTGGTCGTGAACGGTCGGGATCGCGAACGTCACCGAACGCTGACCTGGCCGAACCTCGGCAATGAGCTGCAGCGGGAGGTTGTCGAGCCGACGGTGTCCCGGATCGATGTCGCGGAACAGGTGGTCGCGCAGCCATCCACGCGGGACGTCGGTGGCCCGCAGCCCGTCGGTGCGGGTCGGACCGGGCAGGACCTGACCGATCGCCACGTCGTAGAAGTTGACCGGCCGGGAGAGCCGGACCGTCCACCGGGCGACCCAGCCCTCGCGCACGGTCGCTCTGCGGGCGTGGACCGAGATCGTCGGCGGCGGGTCGTCGTCGAGGATCTTGACCCGCCCGATGTAGTCGGTCGGCATCGCGCCGGAGATCCCGTACGCCGCGACGTCGATCTCGATCCGACCGAGGTCGTCGAGCCGGTTGGCCTCGTACGGGACCGCGATCGTGCCGGACCGGGTCCCGGCCGGGACGTGGACGTTGCTGACGCCGCCTGACCCGCTGCCGAAGAAGCCGGCGGGTGCGACCCGGAAGTCCGTCGGGACCGAGACGTCACCGTCGATGTGGAAGGGCAGCTGGGCGAACTGGGTCCCGGTCGCGTCACCTTCCGGGATGGTCAGGTTGGACAGCCGCAGCCGACCCGCACGCTGGTCGGGCACCGGCGACGGAGTGGTCTCGCCGGCGGCGACGTCGAGGACCCAGACGCGGCCCTTGGCGTTGCGCGACACGAGGGCGACCCCCGTGACGTTGTCCAGGTCGACGCCGGGACCGAAGGCCGAGCCGTCGACGGCGAGGTCCTGCGCCCACCGCTTGCCGAGCACGAACGAACCCGTCGGCAGCGCGGGGAGGTCAGGTGCGTCGACCGTGGCCGTGTGACCTGCCGCGTCGCGGATCCGGACAGTCAGCTGGGCGGTGCCACCGGCCGGGTCGACGATCGTGCGCAGGTGCAGGGTCCGTCCCCCGGTGAGGTCGATCGGCTGCGCGAACGTGAGACCGCCGTCCTCGCCGACCTGGTCCCAGCTCATCTCGAAGGCCCGCTTGATCGGGGCTCCGGGCGGATAGCTGCCCGGCCAGTGCGGGGTGCGTGCCGAGTCGGTCCGACGTCCACACCAGCGCGGGTGGTCACTCGGCTCGCTGCGGCCCAGGCAGAGCTGCGTCGTCGCGCTGCCGCCGGCCAGCGTCGCGCCCGGTCCCGGAGCCCGCAGCTGCCGGCCGAGGCCGACCGCGTGGCTACGGACGTCCGTGTCGCCGGCGCTGGCGAGGCTGACCCGGCTGCCGTCGAAGAGCGGCAGCATGTCGGCGTCGTCGTCGACCATGTAGCGCACCGCGCCGGAGATGTAGGCCCGGCCGGTCTTGCGCTGCTCCTTGGCGGTCAGTCGACTGTCACTGCGCCTGCCGCAGGTGTCGTCCGGGTCGGACCACCAGTCGTCGAACGACGGTGCCTCCGAGATGCCCGGCGTCCACTCGGTGTTGAAGAAGTTGTGGTTGGCACCCATGACCAGCAGCGAGCTGTGCAGTGCTGTGTCAGCGGGTGCGAAGTCACGCGGCAGGTCGGTGAAGGTCTGGCCCTGCAGGTCGGAGACGTCTCCGTCGCAGTAGGGGAGCACGGTCACCGTCGGCACGTACGGCGCGGCCTGTCGTCCGAAGTCGGTGGGGCCGATGAGCACCTGACCCCTGACCCGGTACGGCGCACTCAACGGGGCTGCGGCGCTCGCCCGGTTGGCTCCCTCGCCCCCGCGACTGTGGCCGACGAGCACCACGTCGTCGAGGTCGGCGGTGACGGCCGGCCCGATCTCGTCGGCGTACGCCGGGTCGGCCCACGCCCGCAGGTGGCGGGCGATCAGCCGTCCGCGGGCAGCCGCTCCACCGTCGATGAGCCGGTAGTCCTGGGCGTTGATCCCGTTCGCGGAGATCGAGACCGTGACGTAGCCCTGGCTGGCCAGCAGGTTCTGCACGTAGACGTAGCCGAGATAGCTGGGCACCGGGCTCGTGCCGGACGGGCACGGCCACTCCTGGTCTCCGGTCCCGGTCGGGTTGTCACTGACGTAACAGGCTTCGTGCCGACCGTGGAGGAAGAGCACCACCGGGGCACCGGCCGTCGTGTCACTCGGGCGGACGACGTGGCCGAGCATCTCGATGTCACCCGGCATCCCCGGCATCTTCACACCGGGCAGCTCGTACGTGCTCGCGGTGATCGGGTGTGGCCCCTTGACGCCCGGGTCGGGTGTCAGCGTGGTCGTGCCGGGAAGTGGGGTGATGACGGCCTGACCAGGAGGGGTCGGCCCTCCGGATCGCGTCGAGGACCTGGCCGGAGAGCATCACGTCGAGGTCGTCGGTGTCCGGAGGCGGCGCGTTGTCGGGCAAGGACACGTCGACGCTGAGGGTGCGGCCGTCGGCGCCCAGGGTCGGCACCGCGACGTCAGCGCCCTCCTGCGTGAACACGGCACGGTCGTCGGTCACCGGCAGCGTGGTCGGCGATGTCCAGCGGACGGTGTAGTCGCCGTCTCCGTGTGACACGACGGTCCAGTCACCGACCGGCCGGCCGTCTCCCGGATCGGCTGCCCGAGGCGAGCCTGACGAGGCACCCGCGGTGGTCATGGCCGGTGTGGACCGGAGCGCCTCCGCGCCGGACGTCGGCAGTGCAAGACCGAGCGTCAGCGTGACGAGCGCCGTCAGCCGCACACCCTGCCTGACAGATGCGGGCATGACGTGCCTCCGGTCCGGTCCGACGAGCGAGTTCGCTCATTGTGGGGCCTGACCGGGTCGTCGGCGCGGGACTCGCCGAAACTGCTCCCGGGGCGGGAGTGGCTAGTCGCGGACCTGCTGGCGGGGGAGTCGCTGCCCGAGCGCCTGGGCCAGGGCCGAGACCTCGATGTCGCTCATCACCCGGTGGCTTCGACGCAGCAGTGAGCTCAGTCGCTGCGGGGTCGTGAGCAGCGCCTGCCCGACCTCCGGCGTACGGCGCCAGCGGATGTCGGCGTCGTAGAAGCAGAACGCCGGGCGGACGTTGATGTCGGGGCGTCCGAGCTCGGCCACGGCCTCTTCGACGGCGAGCGCCTGGCTGGTCAGCCGGTCGAGGAACGCGGTGCGGTCACGCCCTCGGATGAGCAGGTGCGTGTAGCGCCCTCGCATCTTGCCGTGCCGGCCGCTCACCTCGACCCGCCCGCCGGAGCAGGACTGGATGTCGACCACCCAGACGCCGCTGGGCATGACCGCGATCAGGTCGACGGGGTCGGAGGTGCTGCGCAGACCGAGCCGGCGCTGGTACAAGAAGATGCCGTTGTCGACGGCATCGCTGAGCAGGGTCGCCAGGTCGCGGGTTCGCTCACCGCCGTGGCCGTACTCGTTGATACTGGCCAGGTCGTCGCTCATGGCGCGGATCAGCTTCTCGCCCTGGGGCGAGCGCGACATCGCGTGCTCGCGCACCGAGTCGCGCCGATGGGAGCGGCGTTCCTTGGCGTCGCGGGCCGCGGCCCGGTCCGGGTTCGTCTGCATAGTCACCATTGGAGGCCAATAGGCCACCTGGTGTCCGGTGATGGGCCGAGTTTCGTCGACAACCATCCGAACGGGTGACCCGCGGGCCAGGCGGGGATAGCCCGTTGTAGTCACAGAGTGCGATGGTGTGATCTCGGAGAGTAGTCAGAAATACCACATACACAGACTAAAGCCGCAGAAGTGGGCGGAACACCTGACCCGTCGACTGACCTCATAGGGGGGAGGGGTATAGTCATCGGCATCCTTCCGATACCCCGTGATGGTATCTCCCGACCACCCCAGGAGTTCCGATGACCCAGCCCCCGGGCTACGTCGACGACAAGCAAGCCCACCTCAAGCGCCTGCGCCGGATCGAAGGCCAGGTCCGTGGGTTGCAGCGGATGGTCGAGGAGGACCAGTACTGCATCGACGTGCTGACCCAGGTGTCCGCCGCGACCAAGGCGCTCGAGGCATTCGCGCTGTCGATGCTCGACGAGCACCTGCGGCACTGCGTGACCCATGCGGTGCAGGAAGGTGGCAGCGAGGCCGACGACAAGATCACCGAGGCGTCGGCGGCGATCGCGAGGCTCGTCCGTTCATGACCGACCCGGCCACGTCGACCGTGCCGACCCGCGAGGTCATGCTCGCGGTCGGCGGGATGACGTGCGCCTCCTGCGCCGCCCGGGTCGAGCGCAATCTCAACCGGATGCCCGGTGTCGAGGCCACGGTCAACTACGCGACGGCGACCGCCCACGTCCGCTACCCGGAGGACCTGGCGCCCGACGCGCTCGTCGGCACCGTGGAAGCCACCGGCTACTCCGCTGACCTCCCGCCCGAGGACGCACGCGCAGGCGAGAGTGCCGAGCCGGCGTCCGACGGCGCAGTCCGGCTGGTCGTGTCGGCGCTCCTGACGATTCCCGTCGTGCTGCTGGCGATGGTTCGCCCGTGGCAGTTCGACGGCTGGCAGTGGGTGAGCCTGGCGTTGGCGACCCCGGTCGTGGTCTGGGGGGCATGGCCGTTCCACCGCGCGGCCGCGGTCAACGCCCGGCACGGCGTCGCGACGATGGACACTCTCATCAGCCTCGGCGTGCTGGCGGCGTACGGCTGGTCCCTGTTCGCCCTGGTCCTCGGCGATGCCGGTGAGATCGGCATGCAGATGGACGTCAGCTGGGTGCCTGGCCGCTCCGGTGAGTCGACGGAGATCTATCTCGAGGTCGCCACCGGCGTCACGACGCTGATCCTGCTCGGTCGCCACCTGGAGGCGGTGGCGGGCCGGAGATCGGGGTCGGCGCTCCGGGCGTTGCTGGAGCTGGGCGCGAAGGACGTCGCGGTGCTCCGCGAGTCGGCTGATGCCGACGGTGGCACTGTCGAGACGCGAGTCCCGATCGAGGCACTCCACGTCGACGACAGCTTCGTGGTCCGACCTGGCGAGAAGGTCGCCACCGACGGCGTCGTCGTCGAGGGGCGCAGCGGCGTCGACCAGTCCATGCTCACCGGCGAGCCGGTGCCCGTCGAGGTCGGGCCGGGCGACCAGGTGGCCGGCGGAACGCTCAACACCTCGGGCCGACTCGTGGTGCGCGCTGAGCGGGTCGGATCGGACACCGCCCTCGCGCAGCTCACCCGGCTGGTCGAGCAGGCTCAGGCGGGCAAGGCCGACGTGCAACGGCTCGCCGACCGGGTCTCGGCGGTGTTCGTCCCGGTCGTGATCCTGGTAGCCGTCGCGACGCTGGTCGGGTGGCTCGTGGCCGGCGGCAGCAGCGAGGCGGCGTTCAGCGCTGCGGTTGCCGTGCTGATCATCGCCTGCCCGTGCGCGCTGGGGCTGGCCACGCCGACGGCGCTGCTGGTCGGCACCGGGCGCGGGGCGCAGCTGGGCATCGTGATCAAGGGACCGGCCGTGCTGGAGTCGACCCGCCGCATCGACACGATCCTGCTCGACAAGACCGGCACGGTGACCGAGGGCCGGATGCAGGTGGTCGACGTCGTCTCCGCCGGCTCCGCGGATGGCGAACAGGTGCTACGTCTCGCCGCAGCGGTCGAGGTCGCCTCGGAGCACCCGATCGCCCGCGCCGTGGCCGAGGAGGGGTCGTCGCGTGGGGGGCTGCCCCGGGCTGCCTCGTTCGTGAGCACCGGGGGACTCGGCGTGCGGGGCGAGGTGGACGGTCACGTCTGTCGTCGTCGGACGTCGTACCTGGGTCGTCGACGAGCAGGGGTGTCGCGACGACGGATCGCTCGACGACGCCGCGCGCGCTGCGGAAGCGTCCGGACTCACCGGCGTCTGGGTGGGTTGGGACGGCCGTCTTCGAGGACTTCTCACGCTCGCCGACACCGTCAAGCCGAGCTCGGCAGAGGCGATCGAGCTGATGCGTGACCTCGGACTGCGGCCGATGTTGGTCACCGGAGACGACGTCCGGGTGGCGCGCTCGGTGGCGGCTCAGACCGGCATCGACCGGGGCGACGTGATCGCCGAGGTGCTGCCGGCCGACAAGGTTGCCGTCGTCGCCCGTCTCCAGGCGGAGGGCCACGTCGTCGCGATGGTCGGGGACGGCGTCAACGACGCCGCGGCCCTGGCCCAGGCCGACCTCGGACTGGCGATCGGCACCGGCACCGACGTGGCGATGGAGGCGAGTGACCTGACGCTGGTGCGTGGTGACCTGCGCGCAGCGGCGGATGCCGTGGCGCTCTCACGCGCGACCCTCGCCACGATCAAGGGGAACCTGTTCTGGGCGTTCGCCTACAACGTCGCGGCGATCCCGCTGGCGGCGCTCGGTCTGCTCAACCCGTTGTTCGCCGGCGCGGCGATGGCGCTGTCCTCGCTGTTCGTGGTCACCAACAGTCTGCGACTGCGCGGGTTCCAACCGGTGAGAGCGCGGGTTTGAAGGACCTCCTCGTGGGGACTGGAAGGTGACATCCACGAGAGAGGATCCGCATGACT
Organism: uncultured Actinomycetota bacterium; assembly: GCA_963737725.1. Taxonomy (GTDB): domain Bacteria; phylum Actinomycetota; class Actinomycetes; order Propionibacteriales; family Nocardioidaceae; genus JANLYC01. The sequence goes on along the minus strand of CAVTTO010000001.1, from coordinate 19,413 downwards.
GAGCAGCTGTCCGGCAAGACCATCGCGTTCGTCGTGGCGCCCGAGGGCGTCGAGCAGGTCGAGCTGACCGAGCCGTGGAAGGCGGTCGAGCAGGCGGGCGGGACGCCCAAGCTGGTGTCGACCGACTCCGGCAAGGTCCAGGGCTTCAACCACCTGGACAAGGCCGACACGTTCGACGTCGACGTGACGATCGACCAGGCGGACGTGAGCCAGTTCGACGGTCTGGTGCTGCCCGGCGGCGTGGCCAACCCCGACGCCCTCCGGCTCGACGCGGGCGCCGTCGCGTTCGTCCGCGGCTTCTTCGAGGCCGACAAGCCCGTCGCGGCGATCTGCCACGCGCCGTGGCTGCTGGTCGAGGCCGACGTGGTGCGCGACCGCACCGTGACCTCGTGGCCGAGCCTGCAGACCGACCTCCGCAACGCGGGTGCCACCTGGGTGGACGAAGAGGTGGTCGAGGACGCCAACCTGGTGACCAGCCGCAAGCCTGACGACCTCCCGGCCTTCTGCTCCAGCCTCGTGAGCAAGTTCACCTGAGCCATCGGCCGGCCGCGCGGCCCTACGATGGACGGCGGTTGCGGTCGGACGGGTCGGCCGTCCCGAGGAGAGGCAGCGGATGGGTCGGATCAGGAATGTCGGCACCCGGGCGGTCAAGTACGGACCGCAGGCCGCCATCCTCTGGAAGTACGCCGCGGTCCCCGTGACGGCCGCCGCGCAGCGTGCCTTCGCAGCCCAGGTCAACCGGCGTACGGCGCTCAAGCACGCCGACACGGTCAACGAGGGCGCGATCTTGATGGTGATGGACGCCGGCGAGACCCACTGGGTCGTGTTCAGTGCCGGCAAACCGGTCGCGACCTATCCGGCTTCGCCGCGTTCGCTCGAGGAGCTGATCGCGGACGCCAACCTGAACAAGAAGATGACGCCGGAGCAGTTCCGGGCCAGACAAGCCGCGGCGTCCAAACGCCAGAAGGCGCTGGACGCCGCACACGGCGTGGTCACGCAGCTGCGCAACCGCGGCCTGGACCAGTAGAGGTGGGGGAGGGTTACTCCGACTCGCCCTGGTCGCCGCCGTTCTCGGAATCGCCTTCGATGACGACCAGCTTGTAGTTCTCGTCGAGCCGCACGTCGACGGTCGTGCCGTCGGACTTGGTCACCTCGACCTCCCAGGTGGCGCCGTTCTCCGAGTCGCGCTCCACCGAGTTGGCCTTCCCGCCGTGCGTGTACCCGAGGGCGGCCTCGGTCGCCTTGTCCGCCTGCGGGCCGCTGACGGTCTCGTCACCGTCGTCGCCTCCGCCGGTCGCGACCGCGACGCCGGTGGCCGAGCCTGCGACCAGCACGGCCGCGCCGATCCCCGTGATCAGGGTGCGCTTCTTCATCTCTTCCTCCTGCGAGTGCTGGACGGTGCTGCGAACGTCCTCAACGTACGACGGACGACCTGTGAGATCGCTGAGCCCGCCGACTTGAGCGCTCTGGGAGACTGAACAGGTGCACGCCGCCCTCTGGATCGTCGTCCTGGTGGCGACGGTCACCGCGGTCACTGCCCTCGCGCGCCGCGGACCGGTGCCGTCTCCGTTGCTGCTGACCGTCGTAGGACTCGTGGCGTCCTACCTCCCGGGCGTCCCTGAGGTCGAGCTCTCGCCCGAGGTCGTGCTGGTGGGGTTCCTGCCGCCCCTGCTCTACGCCGCGGCGCTCAACACGTCGTTGGTCGACTTCCGGCGCAACCGTCGGCCGATCGCCCTGCTGTCCGTGGGGCTGGTCATCGCGACGACCTTCGCCGTCGGACTCGTCGCCTGGTGGCTGCTTCCCATCGAGCCGTCGATTGCGTTCGCGCTCGGCGCCGTGGTTGCGCCACCGGACGCGGTCGCGGCGTCGGCCATCGCGCGCCGGGTCGGCATGCCGCGACGGATGGTGACGATCCTGCAGGGGGAGAGCCTGGTCAACGACGCCACGGCGCTGGTGGCCTTGCGCACCGCCCTGGTGGCGGCCGCCGGCACCGTCTCGGCCTTCGAGGTCGGGATGGACTTCGTGTACACGGCCGCGGGTGGCGTCGCGGTCGGTCTGGGCGTCGCCCTCGTGACGGGCAAGCTCCGGCGGAGGATCGACGACGAGATCACCGACACCGCGGTCTCGCTCGTGACCCCGTTCATCGCGTACCTCATCGCGGAGCGGATCGACAGCTCCGGCGTGCTGGCCGTCGTCGTGACCGGGCTGATCCTCGGGCACAAGTCACACCTCTTGCAGTCGGCCTCGTCCCGCATCTTCGAGCGCACGAACTGGGCCTCGATCGAGTTCCTGCTGGAGAACGCCGTCTTCCTGCTGATCGGCCTGCAGGTGCGTTCGATCCTCGAGGCCGCCGGCAACAGCTCGCTGGGCACGCAGAAGATCGTCGTGGCCTGCCTGGCGGTGACCGCGACCGTGATGCTCATCCGGCCGATCTGGGTGTTCCCGGCGACCTACCTCCCGCGGCTGATCCCGCAGCATCCGGGCCGTCGACCCGAACCCGCCCTGGACGGTCCCGGCCGCGATCTCCTGGGCGGGAATGCGGGGTGCCGTCACGCTGGCCGCGGCGTTCATCATCCCCGAGGACACACCGCTGCGTGAGGTCCTCGTGCTCATCGCGCTGTCCGTGGTCGGCGCGACCCTGCTTGGTGCAAGGCCTGACGCTGCCCTGGGTGCTCAGACGCCTCGGGCTGTCCGGGCCCGACCCCGCGGAGGACGCGCTGCAGGCGGCGAGCGTCTCCCAGCGCGCGGCGTCGGCGGGACTGAGACGGCTGGACGAGATCCAGTCGTCCGATGACTCCGACTACGTGATCGAACGCGTCCGGCGCCGTAGCTCCGAACGCGCGCAGGCGATGTGGGAACGGCTCGGCGGCGACGACGAGACACCGAGCCAGGCCTACGCCCGGCTGCGGATCGCGATGATCGACGCCGAGCGCGCCGAGCTGATCCGGTTGCGCAACGAAGGACTCGTCCCTGACGACGTGATGCGGCGGGTCATCGGCTCGATCGACGTCGAGGAGACCGTGCTCGACCTCGGCACGTCGTGGAGCGTCGCCGACCGCGAGGAGGCGCTGCGTCCGGCGATCGGCACCGGCAAGTGCGAGCACCTGGACCAGTGCGGCCCGACACCGACCCCTCGGACGCCGGAGGGGTGTGAGGAGTGTCTGCGCGACGGGCTCGAGTGGGTCCACCTACGGCTGTGCCTGACGTGTGGTCATGTCGGCTGCTGCGACTCGTCGGTCGGTGAGCACGCGGACGAGCACTACGCCGAGACGGGCCATCCGGTGATGCGGAGCTTCGAGCCCGGTGAGGCCTGGCGTTGGTGCTACGTGGACGAGCTGCTCGGCTGATCGTGGCGCTGCCGGACGGCGGCCACGACGCGTTCGAAGACGGCGCGGTCCAGCGCGGCGCCCTCGCGGCGTACCTTGCGGGCGTCGATGTCGAGGAGCCTGTCCAGCCGGACCTCGCTCGGGCGCCGTTGCCGGTCCCAGGCTCCGGTGCCGACGTCCATCCAGTGGCGACCGTGGCGGGACTGGTTCGCGGCGTCGCGGTCGTGGTCCTTGCTGGTCAGCATCAGCCCGACCAGGCGCTGCCGTGAGCGACCGCGACGACCGATGATGAGGACGGGACGGTCCTTGCCCTGCTTGGCGTCCTCCTCGAACGGCACCCAGGTCCACACGACCTCACCCGGGTCGGGGCGGCCGTCGGCACGCGGGGCGTACGACGTGGTGAAGGTGACCGGGCCGGCGGTCCGGCGGCGCGACGGGGACAGCAGTCGCCGCAGCGCGTCACCCAGACGACCGGCCATGCCGATCACCTTAGCCACGCACCGGCCGTCGTTGACCCGCGCCTTTCCGACGTCGAAGCGCGCGTTTCAACGCCGGGAAAGCGCGTTTGAACGCCGGAGGGCGCGTCTCGACGAGAGGGTCAGCATCCGCAGGTGTCGTCCCGACCAAGGCAGCTGCACCGTTCCCTACCGGGATTTGCCTCGGTACCGAGCAAGCCGCCTCGGTACCGAGGCAAACCACGGGGGCACAGACGGGAAATGGCGTGGGAAGTCGGGCCAGGCCTCCGTATCCTGGGTGCGCCATGTCCGTGACGCTCGAGCCCCTGCCGTTCGAGATCCGCTACCCGGACGAGCTACCCGTCTCGGCCCGGCGGGAGGACATCGCCGCAGCCATCCGTGACCACCAGGTCGTGATCGTGGCCGGCGAGACGGGCAGCGGCAAGACCACGCAGCTCCCCAAGATCTGTCTCGAGCTCGGACGCGGCCGGGACGGTCGGGTCATCGGGCACACGCAGCCGCGCCGGATCGCCGCACGGACCGTCGCCGAGCGGATCGCCGAGGAGCTCGGCGTCGACCTCGGGGCGTACGTCGGCTACAAGGTCCGGTTCACCGACCGGTCGAGCGACCGGACCGCGGTGAAGGTGATGACCGACGGCATCCTGCTCGCCGAGATCCAACGCGACCGCGAGCTGCGCGGCTACGACACGATCATCATCGACGAGGCGCACGAGCGCAGCCTCAACATCGACTTCATCCTCGGCTATCTCAAGCAGCTGCTGCCGCGCCGGCCCGACCTCAAGCTCCTCATCACCTCGGCCACGATCGACCCGGAGCGGTTCGCCGCGCACTTCGACGACGCTCCGATCGTCGAGGTGTCGGGGCGCACCTACCCGGTCGAGGTTCGGTACCGCGAGCTCGTCGACGACCAGACGCAAGGCATCACCGACGCGGTCCGCGAGCTGATGACCGAGGGGCCCGGCGACATCCTCGTCTTCTGCTCGGGCGAGCGCGAGATCCGCGACGCGGCCGACGCACTCAAGAAGCTCAAGCTGCCGCGCGTGACCGACCAGCTCGAGGTGCTGCCGCTCTACGCCCGGCTGTCCGCGGCCGAGCAGCACCGGGTCTTCGCCTCGCACCGCACGCGCCGCGTCGTGCTGGCCACCAACGTCGCGGAGACGTCGCTGACCGTCCCAGGGATCCACTACGTCGTCGACACCGGGCTTGCCCGGATCTCGCGCTTCAGTGCGCGCACGAAGGTGCAGCGGCTGCCCATCGAGCCGATCTCGCAGGCGAGCGCGAACCAGCGCGCGGGCCGATGCGGCCGCGTGGCCGCCGGCATCTGCATCCGGCTGTACGCCGAGGAGGACTTCGCGGCGCGGCCGGAGTTCACCGAACCGGAGATCCTCCGCACCAACCTGGCCTCCGTGATCCTGCAGATGACCGCCCTCGGGCTGGGCGACGTGGCCAGGTTCCCGTTCGTCGAGCCGCCCGACACCCGCAGCGTGGCAGCCGGCATGCAGCTGCTCGACGAGATCGGCGCGATCACGACCGAGCCCGACCGCAGACGGTCCCGCGGACGGGGACGCCGCCGCGACGAGACTCCCCGAGGTGGCCACCGGCTCACCAAGCTGGGCCGCCAGCTCGTTCGGCTGCCGATCGACCCCCGGCTGGGCCGGATGATGGTCGAGGCGTCCCGGCACGACTGCCTGCGCGAGGTCGTCACCGTGGTGGCTGCGCTGTCCATGCAGGATCCGCGTGAGCGCCCGAGCGACCAGCAGGAGCTCGCCGACCAGAAGCACCGGAGGTTCGCCGATCCTGCGTCGGACTTCGCCGGGTTGCTCAACCTCTGGCGCTACGTCAAGGATCAGCAGAAGGCGTTGTCGTCCAGCGCGTTCCGGCGGATGTGCCGGAGCGAGTTCCTCAACTACCTGCGGATCCGGGAGTGGCAGGACCTCGACAGCCAGCTGCGCCAGGTCGCCAAGCAGCTCGAGCTGCCCCTGAACAAGCAGCCGGCCGCGGCGGAGGCGATCCACCAGGCCCTGCTGGCCGGGCTGCTCTCACACATCGGGTCGAAGGACGAGGAGAAGCGCGACTACCAGGGCGCGCGCGGCACCAGGTTCTCGATCTTCCCCGGGTCGGCGTTGTTCAAGAAGCAGCCGCCGTTCGTGATGGCGGCGGAGCTGGTCGAGACGTCGCGGCTCTGGGGACGGATGAACGCGCGGATCGAGCCCGAGTGGGCCGAGGCAGCCGGCGCCCACCTGGTCAAGCGCAGCTACAGCGAGCCGCACTGGTCGAAGCGTCGCGGCGCGGTCATGGCGTACGAGAAGGTGACCCTGTACGGCGTACCGATCGTCGTCGACCGGCGGGTCAACTACGGCCGGATCGACCAGGAGGCGGCGCGTGAGATCTTCGTGCGGCACGCGCTGGTGCAGGGGGAGTGGGAGACCCACCACCGGTTCTACGCGGCCAACCTTCGGATGCTCGAGGAGGCCGAGGAGCTCGAACATCGCGCCCGGCGGCGTGACATCGTCGTCGACGACGAGACGATCTTCGACTTCTACGACGCCCGGGTGCCGGCCGACGTCGTCTCGAAGGCGCACTTCGACTCGTGGTGGAAGAAGGAGCGGCACACCCGGCCCGACCTCCTGACCTTCCCGGCGGACCTGCTCACGCACGACAGCGCGGAACAGGTGTCGACCGCCGACTTCCCCGACAGCTGGCGGCACGCCGACGCAGACCTCGCCCTCGACTACCACTTCGAGCCCGGCACCGAGCTGGACGGCGTCACGGTCGACATCCCGGTCAGTGCGCTCAACCAGGTCGAGGCGGAGGACTTCTCCTGGCCCGTTCCCGGGCTACGACACGAGCTCGTGGTGGCGTTGATCCGGTCGCTGCCCAAGGCGCTGCGCGTCAACTTCGTCCCTGCGCCGAACCACGCGCAGGCGTTCCTCGATGCGACGACGCCCGGCGAGGAGCCGCTGCTGGACGCCCTCGAGCGGCATCTGCGCCGGACGACCGGTGTCGTCGTCGCGCGCGAGGACTGGGACCTCGACAAGATCCCGCAGCACCTGCGGCTGTCCTTCCGCGTCGTCGACGATGCCGGCAGTGTCCTCGGCGCGGGCAAGGACCTGGCAGCGCTCCGGGCCGAGCTGCGTTCGACCTCCGACACGGCGATCGCCCGGGCCGGGGCGTCCGTCGAACGGTCGGGCCTGACCACGTGGGACTTCGACGAGCTGCCCCGCACGTTCGTCGTGACCCGCGCGGGGCACGAGGTGCGGGGCTTCCCGGCCCTGGTCGTCGACCGCCAACCGGGCGGCGACGCCCCGTCCTCGGTCTCCGTCCGGGTGCTCGCGACGGAGGCCGAGCAGGCGGCGGCGATGCGGCGTGGGGACCCGATGGCTGCTGACCCGCGCGGTCCCTTCGCCGGCGGCACGCCTGGTCGACGAGCTCGACAACCGGGAGAAGCTGGCGCTCGGCCTGGCGCCCCACCGCACGACCAAGGACCTGCTCGAGGACGCGTATGCCGCCGCGGTCGACGCGATCATGTCGCAGCACGGTGACCAGGTCTGGGACCGAGCCGGCTTCGACCGGTTGGTCGAAGCGGTCCGACGCGACGGGGAGTCCCGGACACGCGACGTGGTCACGCTGCTCACCTCCGTGCTGCCGCAGGCCCACGAGGTGATGCGCCTGCTCTCCGGTCGCGCGGAGCTCGCTCTGCTGCCCGCCCTGTCCGACCTGAAGGGACAGTGGGAGCGGCTGTTCCCGGACGGGTTCGTCGCCGACGCGGGAGTCTCGGCGCTGCGCCACTACCCGCGCTACCTCACCGCGATGACCACGCGGCACGAGAAGCTCGCGCGCGACCCGCGCCGGGACGCCGTGCTGATGGGAACGGTCGCGCCGCTCCAGCAGGCGTACCTCGACCGGGTCGCGGCGATCCCCGACGGCCTGCCCGAGGGGGAGGCCCTCCGCGCCGTCCGCTGGATGGTCGAGGAGCTGCGGGTCAGCCTCTGGGCGCAGCAGCTGACGACGGCGTACCCGATCTCCGTCACCCGGATCGAGAAGGCACTCCGAGACCTCTAGATGGACGGACCCGGACGACGGAGTCGCCGGGTCCGGCTCAACAAGCAACGGTGCCCAGATGATTCGAAATGCCGACTGAGGGGAACATCAGTAGCCTCGGGCGTCGGAGTGGAGGAGGACGTATGTCCAACATGACCGGGAGCGCCGGTGGAGCAGTGAGCAACGCCAGCGACCAGGCAGAGCAGAAGGCCCGGGAGGTCAACGACAACCCGTGGTTCGAACGCGGTGTCCGCGTCGGCCTCGTCGGCTACGGGATCGTGCACCTGCTGATCGGCTGGCTGGCCCTCCAGCTGGCGTTCGGCGACCGCTCCGGCAGCCCGGACCAGCAGGGTGCGCTCCAGCAGATCGCCCAGGAGTCGTACGGCGACGTGCTGCTGTGGATGATCGGGATCGGCCTGCTGTTCATGGCCGTGTGGCAGGTCTTCGAGGCGCTGTGGGGCCACACCAGCCGCGACGAGCCCAAACGCACGATCAAACGAGTCGGCTCCGCCGGCAAGGTCGTGATCTACGCGGTCGTCGGCATCAGCTCGATCAAGTTCGCGATGGAGGCGCAGTCCGGCGGCAAGAGCTCGACCGACTCCATGACAGCCGACCTGATGAAGCAGACGGCCGGACAGTGGCTGGTGGCCGCGGTCGGCATCGTCATCATCGTCGTCGGCGTCATGCAGGTGAAGCGCGGCGTGACCAAGTCCTTCACCAAGGACCTGACGGGCGGCGCGACCTCCGGCACCTCCGGGACCGCCGTGGAGAAGTTCGGGCAGGTGGGCTACATCAGCAAGGGGATCGCCATCGGTGTCGTCGGCATCCTCTTCGTCTGGGCCGCCTGGGACCACGACCCGAAGAAGGCCGGCGGGCTCGACACGGCGCTCCGGAAGATCCTGGACCAGCCGTTCGGCCCCGTGCTGCTCGCCGCGATCGCCCTCGGCATCATCGCGTTCGGTCTCTACTGCTTCGCCTGGGCCAAGTACGCCGACACGAACTCCTGACAACACGGTCGCGTCAGGCGCACCCTCGCCGACGGTGGTGACTGTTCACCGGGTTCAGCGCCGGCACCACCGGCTGGGGCCCCAGGACTGCCGAACCTGGTGGCGTTCCTCCAGGCGAACCAGGCCGCCGGGCTCGACCCGGCACCGGCACCGACCGAAGCACAGCAACAGCGAAGCGCCTCACCCCGACGGGGGTGAGGCGCTTCGTCGTCAGCGGTGCGGCCGAACGGGTCAGACGACGACGCCGGCCGGCGCCTCCTCCGTGTCGTTGATCTCCTCGTGGCTCACGTTCATGAACAAGAAGATGATCAGCGCGCCGATCCAGATCATCACCGCTCCGACGATGAAGGCGTGCGTCGAGCCGTACGCGAACGCTGCCTGCGTGGCGTCGTTCTGGAACGCCTGGGCGACCGCACTGTCTGCGGAACCCCGGTGCCGAACGCCGCCTTGGCCGCGGCGAAGATGTCCGCGACCTTGTCGCTGGTCGCGTTCACGGCGACCGTGCTCAGCGTGGCAAGGCCCAGCGCGCCACCGATCTGCTGCATGGCGTTGAGCACGCCCGAGCCGATCCCGGAGTCCTCCTCGCTGACGCCGTGCACCGCGGTCAACGTCAGCGGCACGAAGACGAAGCCCATGCCGAACGACATGACCAGGATGAACGGGAGCAGGTCGGAGAGGTACGACGCGTGCACGCCGATGTTGCTCAGGTCGCCGGTCTCGTAGGGGATCCGGGAGAAGCCGAACAGCCCGATGCCGGCGAGCAGGGTGCCGGTGCCGGCGAGCCACTTGGGGTCGACCCGACTCATCAGGTTGGACGCGATGCCGGCCGAGACGACGATGCCGACGCTGAACGGCAGGAACGCGAAGCCGGTCTCGAGCGAGCTGTAGCCCATGCCGTTCTGCACGACGATGCTCAGGAAGTAGAACATCGCGAACATGGCGGCGGGGACGAGCATCATCACCACGAAGCTCACGGCGCGGGTGCGGTCGGCGAGGATCCGGAACGGCATCAGCGGCTCAGGCACGCTGCGCTCGATCCCGATGAACGTGAGCAGGAGCACGGCGCCCACGACCAGCGAAGCGATCGTGACGTTGTCGCTCCAGCCGTGGCTCGGGTCGCCGGCACGGGTCAGGCCGTAGACGATGCCCAGCAGGCCGAGCGTGCCGGTGACCGCGCCCGGCAGGTCGAGCTTGACCCGACGCGGCGTGCTCTCGGCCAGGAAGATCGGAGCCAGCAGTGCCGCGGCGATGCCGATCGGGACGTTGATCAGGAAGGTCAAGCGCCACGAGTACTCGGTGAGCCAGCCACCGAGGATGAGACCGACAGCGGCTCCCGCTCCCGACATGGCGGCGTACACGGCGAACGCGCGGTTGCGCTGCTTGCCCGCCGGGAAGGTCGTCGTGATGAGGGCGAGCGCCGTGGGCGAGGCGATGGCTGCGCCGACGCCCTGCAGAGCACGGGCCGAGAGCAGCAGGGCCTCGCTCTGGGCGAGACCGCCCAGCAGTGAGGCGAAACCGAAGAGGAGGACGCCGATGATGAAGACCCGGCGGCGTCCGAAGTAGTCACCGAGCCGGCCACCGAGCAGCAGCAGGCCACCGAAGGCCAGCGTGTAGCCGGTGATGATCCACGACTGTCCGCTCTTGCTGAAGTCGAGGTCCTCGGCGATGTAGGGGATGGCGATGTTGGCGATGGTCGCGTCGAGAACGACCATCAGCTGAGCGATCGTGATCACCGCCAGGGCGATCCCGAGGTGACGGTGCCCGGCGGCCGGCTCGGCGGCCTCCGGAGTCTGCTCAGGCTGTGCTTGATCCAGGCTGGTCGACATGGCTTTCCTTGTCTTGATCGAGTCTTGTCTACGTCGTGTGCTGAGTGGTGCAGGTACGTCGTTCGGGCGTCGACTCCGGGCAGCGCGAGAACTGAGTGCTGTTCGGGAGCGACCTTCGTCACGGCACCGTCGGAGGACGGCGTCGTAGCGGTGTTGCGGGGGAGTGACTCTGCCTTTGCTTCGGAGCGGTCAGGCGCTGATCAGTGGGTCAGGCCTGGTCGGGCGTGCATGCCGTGTCGGAGGGACAGGAGTGGACAGCGGCGGGGATCACGACCTCGTCGATGATCTTGGTGACGGCAGCGTCGTCGACGGGCAGCCTGAGCACGAAGAAGCGGTGCAGGATGACCGAGGCGAGGACGTGGGAGAGCAGATCGAGGTCGGCGTCCGCCCGGATCTCGCCGCGCTGCTGAGCGCGTTCGTACATCCGTCGGGTGGCGGCGATCTTCGGTCCCAGGAACCGCTCGTGGAACGCCTGAGCGAACTCCTGGTCGTGGTGCAAAGCGGTGATGATGCTCGCCATCACCGCCAGTGTGCGGTCGTCGTTGAGGCCGGACTTGTCGCACGCCGCGGCGAGCAGGTCACCGCGCAGCGAGCCGGTGTCGGCCTCGACGAACTGCGGCGCCTCGCGTCCGCGCTGAAGCGCGTCGATGACGAGCTCGACCTTGGTGCTCCAGCGGCGGTAGAGCGTGGCCTTGCTGGCCTTGGCGGCCGCGGCCACGCCGTCCATGGTGAGCCGGTCGTAGCCGGCCGAGGCGAGCAGCTGGAGCGTGGCCTCGAGGATCTCGGCCTCCCGATCTCCCTCGATGCGGGGGCGGGTCTTGCTCGCCGTAGCGGGGGTCATCATGGTGCCGGTCACCTCCTCGTGTTCCACACTATGAAACGAAACCGTTTCGTTTCATCGAACCACTACCCGCGCCAACCCCCAACACCAAATCCTTTATTCGCGGCCTGGCGTGCACGGTGGCGCTCACGTCCTTACCGGTTGGGCACAGCGCCAATCGCGTCGCTGTAGGTCATGCCGGACAGCTCGAGCAGGTCGACCACCAGCGACCGGATCTGACCGAGCACGACGGCCGCCGAGAGCGTCAGCGGGGGACTGGCGTCCGCGGTCGTCTCGCCGAGCGCGACCAGCGTGGGCTGGGCGCTGTACGGCGGCTGGTTGGCCGCCAGGTCGCGCGCCATCTCGTCGGTCGCGTCGGCCAGCCCCTTGAGCAGGTCGAGGTAGTCAGGCGGCATGGTCTCGTCGAGCCGGGCGCTCACCAGCACGCGACGGGCGAGGACGCGGGTGTTGCGGAGGGCCCGGTCCAGCGGGGCGACCAGCTCGGCCATCGAGCGGACGTGCACGCGGTGGTGGCGCCGGAACGGTGAGGACCGGACCACCTCGATGCCCTCCTGGGCCGCCGCGCGCAGGTCGTCGAGCAGACCCTCGGTCTCGCGAGCCCGGGACAAGGTCACCTCGGCCTGCTCGGTCGAGATGTCCTCGGCGCTCTGGCGCGCTGCCCGCAGCAGCCGGGCGAGCTCGAAGGTCACCTTCGCCGCCTCCTCCCGCGGCCGCCGCAGCGGTGCTCCGGGCACGATCGTCGCCGCCAGGAGGGCGACCCCGCCGCCGATGAACGCATCGGCGATCCGACTGGCGCTCTGGTTCAGCGGGAGCAGCGTCGTCACCACGATCGCCTGGACCGCCGCCTGGCTGACGAACAGCTGCCCCGCGTCGAGCAGGATCGCGGCGGACATCGCGACCGCGACCACGACGACGATCTGCCACGACCCGCGGCCGAACAGGTGGGTGAACCCGTCCGCGATCATGATGCCGACCGCCACGCCGACCGTGACCTCGCCGACGCGGCGGAGCCGCTGCCCGTACGACGTCCCGAGGCAGAGGAAGGCCGCCACCGGGGCGAAGAACGGCGTCTGGTGGCCGAACACCTCCGTGGCGATCACCCACGCCACCCCGGCCGCGATGGCGCACTGGGCGACCATCCACGCCTTCGACTGCAGTCGGCGGAAGCGGGCGGCCACCGACAACCGGCTGCGCTCGATCGCCTGGTCGCTCAGCGCGGACAGGTCGACCGGCAGCTCCATCCCCACATCTTCGTGAACGCCTCACCGCACCGCCACAGCAGTCCCGCGTGCTCCACATCACGGACGGCGATGTGAGCGGTCACGCCGTGATGGGTATGAAGGACAGATGCAGACACGACGCATCGGAGACCACGACGTCAGCGCGATCGGCCTCGGAGCCATGCCGCTGACGATGGACCAGCGCCCGACCGAGGAGGACGCGATCGCCACCGTGCACGCGGCCCTCGACGCCGGCGTGACGCTCATCGACACGGCCGACGCCTACACCTGGGCAGAGCGAGGGCCGGGTGCCAACGAGGAGGTCGTGGCGAAGGCCCTGGCGTCGTACGGCGGCTCGACCGACCACGTGCTGGTGGCCACCAAGGGCGGCCACACCCGCGACGGGGCGGACTGGGGCCTGGACGGGCGACCGGAGTACCTCCGCCGCGCCTGCGAGGCGTCACTGCGTCGGCTGGGTGTCGAGGCGATCGGCCTCTACCAGCACCACCGGCCCGACCCCGACGTCCCGTACGAGGAGACGATGGGCGGCCTCAAGGACCTCTACGACGCGGGCCTGATCCAGCGCGCCGGCATCTCCAACGCCGATCCCGACCAGATCCGGCTCGCCCAGAAGGTGCTCGGCGACGCGCTGGTGTCCGTGCAGAACCAGTTCTCGCCACGGTTCCGCAGCAGCGAGCCGGAGATCGGGGTCTGCGAGGATCTCGGGCTGGCCTTCCTGCCCTGGAGCCCGCTCGGTGGGATCGCGAAAGCCAAGGACCTCGGCTCGTCGTACGCCGTGTTCAACGAGGTCGCGGACGACCGGGGTGTCTCGCCCCAGCAGATCTGCCTCGCGTGGGAGCTCGCGCTGTCCCCGTGCGTGGTCCCGATCCCCGGCGCGAGCCGCCCCGCGTCGATCCAGTCCTCGGCTGCGGCCGTCGACATCACCTTGAGCGACGACGAAATGAACCGCTTGTCCTGAGCATGGCGAAGGGCCCGAGTTCAAACTTGTGCAGCCTCGCGACACACCCGCGTTTCGCGAGCCGCACCGCTTGCCGGGGGCCACGACCTGCACTAGCGTCACTCGGGTCTCACCGGCCTGGTGAGGCACCGACAGCGGTACGCCGAGTCCTACCCGCCGCGGTCGGGCAGCCGCACATGTTGGGGTAGGAGCGGGGGACCCGTGAATTCGGCGGCGGCTCGACACGTGTGCACCACGAGCGCGAGCCAATGCCTTGGGGTGAAGCCGCGTGGCCATCGCACCGTGACCACGTAGCCGGGCGAACCTTTCCGCCCGAACCCGACAGCTCACTTCGCAGGCGGCGGAGAGGCACACCTATGGCTCACGAGCCACGCCACCGCGCGCGCAAAAAGCGTCCCGTACGCCAGGCCGCGATTCTCCTGACGGCAACGGCTGCGGTTGCCGCACCCTTGTCCTCGACCTTCAACGGCGCCAACGCCGCCACCGGGCGCACCTGGGACCGGTTGGCCCAGTGCGAGTCCGGCGGCAACTGGCACATCAACACCGGCAACGGCTACTACGGCGGGCTGCAGTTCAGCGCCGGCACGTGGTCGGCCCACGGCGGAGGCCGTTATGCCTCGCGCGCCGACCTCGCCACCCGCGAGGAGCAGATCATCGTCGCCGAACGGGTGCTGCGCAGCCAGGGCTGGGGCGCCTGGCCGGCCTGTTCGTCGGCCCTGGGGCTGTCCAGCAGCGACGCCCAGGCCCGCGACCGCGCTCGTCTGGACGCGCACTACGTCCATCGGTGGAACTACGACCAGAACCAGCGTCTCGGGCACACGCCGGCGCTGAAGGCACTGCCGAACCAGTAGGCCCCTCCGCTGTCGGGCTTGCCGAGACCCTCGTCCGGCAGGCCCGATCAGCGTGTCCGCTCGAGGGCCTCCGCTGCGGCCTGCAGCCCGAGCTGGACCGGCTCCTGGCCCTCTTCGTAGTTGTAGTCCTGCCCGACGTTGTGCATGACGAGGTAGCTGATCACGTCGCCGTCGCGGACGTAGCCCTCGCCGTTGAAGTAGCCCGAGTCCGGGTCACCCTTCACCGGACCGAAACCGACCAGCCGCGAGTGGGCCGGGCCGACGGCCGTCTTGGTCACCCGGTCGCCGGTGACCGCGACCTGGTCCACGTCGGGCTGCCGCGACATGTAGGCGCGGCACTTCTTCTGCCAGCTCGCCAGCACGGACTCCGCCAGCTGCGCGGTGTGCTCGTCGGGGAACACCGCGGTCGTCAGCACCGCCTCGTCCTCGCTGTCCCCGGCGACGGTGTACGCCGTGGAGTACTCGACCACGCCGCCGATCGCGGTCAGGCTCGCCTGCATGCACCGGGACTGCCCAGGGCTCGGGGGCCGCGGTCCGGCCTTGCCCGACGCCTTGTCCCACGTCCAGTCGGCGTTGAAGCCCGGGAGGTCGGCCATGGCGACCTGCGACTGCTTCGCGCGGCGTACGGGGGAGTTGTCGTGGGACGTGGGCGCGGGGCTGACGGACGGGGAGTCCTCGGCCGGCTCCGTGGTGTCGCTCGGCTCGGTCGCCGGAGTGGTCTGCTCGGCCTCGGTCGGCGCCTGGGCCTCGGTCGTGGGTCCCGCCGTATCGGTCGCTCCGGAGTCGTCGGAGCTGTCGCAGGAGCTCAGCGTGCCGGCCACGGTCAGGGCCAGGACGACAGCGGCCAGGCGGCGGGGGCGTCTCATGCGGGCTCCTCGGGTGCAGTCGAGGCGCCAGCATCGCAAAGGAACTCCCGCGCTCGGCGGGGACACGCGGAAACGCGCGGTTCGGCACCCTGCCCGCCTGCGGGAGTGTGGGGACGCGCCGACACGGTCGGGGCGTTGTGGCACCGCAAGGCCCCGAGGCTGATCTGGCTCAGCCGAGTCGCTCCTGGGCGCGCCGGAACAGGGGAGGCAGGTAACGAACCATCAGAGCCGACCAGGTGAGATGGGTCAGCACCGGCGCCTGCAGACCTCCGGAGGCACGGCGTTGCAGGCTGAAGACCGTGCCCATCACGCCAGCTGCCAGCACGAGGGCTGGGTTGCGCGTCGACGCGGTGGCCAGGGTGTAGACGGCGGTCGTCACCACGACAGCGCTGTCGGATTCCAAAGCGGCGTACATCGCGCCCCGGAAGAACACCTCCTCGCCGAACCCGTTTGCCAGCGTCGTCGCCACGACCAGCGGGCTGTTGCCTTGCTCGGCGAAGGTGAGCACGCTGCCGATGGCCTGCTCGAGGACGGGGATCCGTCGCGCGACCAACGCGCACCCGTAGAAGAAGCCGAACGCCGCGACACCGGTGGCGACCGGAGTGATGACCGGGCGACGCAGTCGCTGGTCGCGACCCTCGATCCAGCCGAGGTGCAACGGCCCCGACAGCAGCCCGCCGCCCGTCCACGTTGCCGCGACGGCGGCCGTCAGGCCGTAGAACTGACGGGAGTCCGGCCTGGTGGACAGGGAAAGCCCGAGCAGGCTGGTGCCCAGCACAGAGATCCCGGCCACCACCCGACGGCGCCGGGTCTGAACCTCGGCCGGCTCGGCGTGCTCGATCGGGCACCACATGAGTGATGGGCATGGGGAGGCGCGACGCGAGCGCTCGCCGCACCCGCGTCCAGGCCTGGACGGCCGAAGAGGGCCTCATCCTTGTCGAGACGCCATCTCGCTGTGCTCTGCCAATGCCGTGCGCACCGCCTCGTCGAAACCCATGGGCTCGAAGGGGACAAGGGTCCTGATGCTGTCTTCGCCAACAACCACTTCGTTGGCCATGGAGTCGACGAGGGACCTCCCGGTCTGCGTGTCGACGTCGGTCACCAGGGACAGCCAGAGCGACGAGAGCCCTGGCGTGAGAAGGGGAACCGGGACGATGAGAAGGGGACGGTGCTTGATCGCCGCCACGCGCCGCAGCATGGTGGCGTACTGCAGCACCTCGGGTCCGCCGATGTCGAAGACTCGGTCCTGTGCCGCGGGTTCATCGAGTACTCCGACGAGGTAGCGGACGACGTCGGCGACTGCGATCGGTTGCGTGTTTGTGCCGACCCATCGGGGCGTGATCATGGCGGGCAAGTGGTCGACGAGCTGTCGGGTCATCTCCCACGAGATGCCGCCGCTGCCGACGATGATCCCCGCACGCAGCACGGTGACGGGAACGCCGCCGCTGCCGAGCAGCCCTTCCACCTCGCGTCGGCTCCGCAGGTGTGAAGACAGTTGCTCAGTGTCGTCGCCCAGTCCACCGAGGTAGATGATCTGCTCGATCCCAGCGTCTGCCGCGGCCTGGGCGAAGTTGCAAGCGGCGTCGGCGTCCAACCGCTCGAAGTCCTTCGACCCGAGTGAGTGCACGAGGTAGTAGGCGGCTCGACAGCCGGCCAGCCCGGGCTGCAACGAGGCAGCGTCCTGCACGTCGCCGTAGACGGCTGTGCCGGAGCCTGTGTGGTTTTCGGGGTGCCGGGTGAGCGCCCGGACACTGTGACCGGCGCTCGTCAGCGCCTCGCAGAGGCGACGTCCGACGAACCCTGACGCGCCGGCGACGAGGACCGGGCCAGAGCCGGTCACGACCGACGCCCGCTGTCGGCCCTGGATGGCTTCCCGGCTTGGCTGCGAGCGCTGGTGCCCGAGCTCGCCGCCGACCCGTCCGCCATACGGTCTGCCGTGATCGGCGTACTCCTCGCGGAAGAACGACATCGACCACCGCCCCAGGCTCACTCCGGTCCCGGTGCGCAGGAGAGCTCCGTCGACAGGAGCTCCGTTCACGCGGGTCTCATCCTTCTCTCCACCGGTGCGCCGGAGAACGAACTCGTCCCTGGTGTCGTGGACGATCTCCGCGTGCGCGGGAGCGAGACCGGCCAGTCTGATGTGCGACGCGGGGCCGCTGCCGATGATGGTGACGTCGTCGCGCAACGCGAACACGCGCTTGGTATCTCCGGCGCGGGGATGCTCGCCCAGCGACATGATCAGCCGTGGCTTGCCTCCACGCAGGGGGTCGTGCGTGGTCGACACGCGTCGCCGTCGAGCCCGCCGCAAGGTGGGCGCGATCGGGAAGATCGTCGGCGGCGGAACGAGTTCCGACGCGGGAAGCACGCCCTCCTGACGCGCGTGACGGCGTGTCCGGATGAGCGTCCACAGTGCCGAGAAGCCTTCGATCCGGACGTGCCGCGAGCCGGTGACGCGGCGCTGCCACCAGGAAGCCTTCGTCGCGCCCAGGGTGGCCAGCGCGCCGGCGGGGGTCACCACGGTGACGCGGAGGCCGTGACCGGCCAGCACGTCGGCAACTCCCCGGATCGCGGCGGCATCGGACCGTCCCGTGAACACGAACGGGTGGTTGATCCGCAACTCCAGGCTCTTGTCCTGCCCCGTGAGGATCCCGGCGAAGGTGGGCAGCCCTGGGTTCTCGACCGAGAAGGTCAAGTCGGCGTCCACCGTCACGTCGTTGGCCATCAGGTCAGGCGCTCGCCGGTGCCAGTGCTTCGTTGTCGTGCGTCGTGATCTGGAGGGTGCCGTTGAGCTTCCAGATCGCGCGGGGTGCCTCGGCCCCGGTGTCGCGCGGGACCTCGACAGCCATGTCGATGAAGCGGTAGTTGATCGCCGCCTCGCGACCGGTCAGGAACGACCACATCTCGCGACCCAGGTCAGTCCAGTCCTCGACCTGCTCGGAGCCCTCGGCCTCAGGCGTGGCGGTGGATGCATCTGTCGTCATGGTGCGTCTCCTCGTCCTGTTTATTTGAACAAATTATTAAACACTTTGTTTAGGTTAACATGCCAGGGTGACGACGGATCACTCAGCCTCCGATGCACGAAGCCGGTCCCACGACGCCCAAGTCCTGCTGCCGATCGGTGAGCTCGCGAAGCGAACCGGCCTGGCCTCGGCGACCCTGCGCATGTGGGAGTCCCGCCACGGCTTCCCGTCTCCGGTTCGGCTCGACAGCGGACACCGCCGCTACGAGGCTCGCGACGTCGAGCTGGTGGGTCAGGTGCTACGACGTCAGGAGGCCGGCATGCGCCTGGACCTCGCCATCGCTGAAGTGACGAGGGCACGGGACCTGATGGACCAAGCCCCTGGGCTCCCGTCTGTGTATGCCGTCCTGCGGCAGCAGCATCCGACCCTCCAGCCGCACCGGCTGAAGAAGGCCACGCTGCTGGCGCTGTCGTGGGCGATCGAGGACGAGTGCTGCGCCCGCGCCGCCCGACCGATCATCTTCGGCTCCTTCCAGAAGGCGCGGTATTTCCGCGCCGCTCAGGACCGCTGGACGGAGCTGGCACGGATCGCCCGGTCGAGCGTGGCGTTCGCTGCCTTCGAGGACGCGCCGGAGCCAGTGGAGCGGACGACCTTGGTGCACCTACCGAAGGACGCGCCGATGCGACGCGAGTGGGTCGTGGTGTGCGACGCCGTCGACTTCCCGGCCGTGGTCACTGCTTGGGAACTGCCCGGACAGACGGGCGTGAGCGACCGGCAGCGCGTCTTCGAGACCATCTGGACCGTCCATCCGCGAGCCGTTCGGGACGCTGCCCGAACATGCGCACAGGTGGCACTCCAGCTGGGTACGCCCGAAGCCGCGTCCTTGCTCTACGAGCTGGCCACGACACCCGACGACCCACCGACGGAGCTGGACCGTGTCTCATCGCTACTGAATCGTGTGGTCGGCTACGTCGACGACCTGGCTAGTCCTGGGTCGGAAGGGCAGCAGTGAGGGCAGCG